>CABIZX010000001.1 GCA_902363375.1 Clostridiaceae bacterium
TTCGAGAATAACTTTTTACTCATGGTATTCACAACCTTTCTGTTTTTTATTGTACACAAAAAAGAACCTATATGAATAGTCTTTTTAAAGTGTCTATTCTATAGGTTCCATTTTAGGAACTTTGTTAGTCTTTATTTATTATATCAATATACTCAAGTTTTTTTAGAGTTTCATCATATTTTTTTATTAATTCAGTTATTTCAGAATGTAAATCTGCATTTTGTTCTAATAAGAGGTGTAAATCTTTTATTCTTTTATTTATTGCATATCTTAAGCGATTAATATCTCCTATGGTTATATAATTTTCCAAGATGCATACCTCCAATAGGCATTTAATTTAATATAGTTTATTTAATATATATAAAATTATTAACATAAGTAAAAAATATAAACACTATAAATTCAAGTTTAGTGGCAGGACTAGGTGAATAAATAGTAATACATATAAAAATAAGTATTTACTAAAAAATGGTGGACTTTAAAGGTCATGTATTATCTCCACCATGAAACCCTCGACAATGCAGATTGTGTTGTCGAGGGTTATTATTTTATAATTAGTTCGAGGGTTCATATAATAAATATATCTATAGGCAAGAAGATATCAAAGGGCACAAGCAATGATTTAAACTTAGCATTTAATAATTTTAAGAGCTGAATTTTTACCTTTATTTGTATTATATTATTAAATAAAGGGAGTTATTAAATTTTATGTTAATAAGTATGGTAAAATATATACAGACTACAACTATAAAATAGGGGGAGAAGTATGTGGAGAATAAAGTGAGAAATAAGGAAGAAAATAAACGAAAAAAGTATACACCAGATGAGAGATTAATGTTGTTATTTGAAGTAGATGAAATGTGTCCACTTTGTTGGGAAAAACTAATTAAAAAGAAGGGAAAACGAACTATTAATTTATTTGAAATAGCTCATATTTATCCACATAGCCCATCAGAGTATGAAGTGGAGTTACTAAAAGATGAAGAAAGATTATCAGATGATGTAGATGATATAGAAAATGTAATAATGTTGTGTCCAACTTGTCATACTAAGCATGATAAATATACAACGGTAGAGGAATATAGGAATTTATTAAATATAAAGAAGCAAATGACTATAGAACGTAAATGTAGGGAGTTGTATGGAAATTATACTATAGATGAGGAGATAAATAGTGTAGTAAATTTATTGGCTCAAAGTTGTTCAGAAAGCAATACTACTAAGGTCGAGTTATTGATGTCAGCTATGAGGATAGATGAAAAAGCAGATGATAGCTTAGAACTGATTACCAAAATTACTATAGAGAACTATGTTAGAATATTCTTCCCACAGATAAAAAATAAATTTATAGAATTAGATAATGATGATGAAGGTATTTTTGAGAGTATAACGTTGCAAATAAAAATTTTTTATTTACAGCTAAAAAAAATAAATAAAAATCAAACTGTTATATTTGAACAAATTGTTGAATGGATACATCAGCGTACAGGAAGGAAAAGTAGAATTGCTAGTACAATTATAGCAAGTTTTTTTGTGCAAAATTGTGAGGTGTTTTCGTAATGATATTTCCAAATAAACTTAAATCATATGAAGAGTCAATTCTATCTAAGTTACCAATAGTACTAAATATTATTTTAGAAGGGAAGAGAGATGTAGTAGAAATTTATAGATTATGTGAAAATCAGTTTGATGAAGTGCAGGAATATATATATGTGTTAGATATTTTATATATGTTGAATAAAATAAAATGTATAGAAGGGGGTAAAATACATGTTGAAGCAGATACAGAGTAGTGTTTTTAGAAAAGGATCTATTTTTTTTCATGAAGGATTAAATGCTGTTTTAGGAGATAACCAAGGTTCTAACTCTATTGGGAAATCAACATTATTAATGATTGTAGATTTTATTTTTGGTGGTAGATCATATATTGATAAGAATAAAGATACAGTTAGAAACCTAGGGCACCATTTTTTTGAATTTGTATTAGAATTTAATGGTGAGCTATATTACTTTAGAAGAGGTACAGAAGAGTTTAAGGTAGTTGAAGTATGTAATGAAACTTTCACTAATATAGAAATATGGAGCATAGATGAGTATAAAAATCTTTTACATAAAATGTATATGAAGAAAAATGATTCGATTAAATTTCGTTCTTGTGTAGGTGTATTTTCAAGAATAGCACAAAAAGATAATTTTTTTAATTCAAAACCATTAAAATCAGTTGTAAACTCTAAAGAAATAGATGGTATTAATTTGTTAATAAAGTTATTTAACATGTATAAAGTAATTGAAGATATTGAAAAAGATATTAAGAAATTGAATAAAATAATTTCTATAGTCAATAGCGCTAACAGATATAAGTATATAAAAAAGCCTACATTTAAGCAGTATGAGGCTAATAAAAAATATATAGAAACAAATTCAATAAAACTAAACGAAATAGCATTACATCTTTCAATGAGCTTTAATGATTTTTTAGATGTAAATTATCAAGAAACTCAAAATCAACTATATGAAGCTAAGAAACAAAAAGAAATGATTACAAGTAAATTGAAGAGGGTAAATAGAAATATAGAAAGAAATATTCAAGTTAAAAAGAAAAGTTTTGAACCTCTTCAAGAGTATTTTAAGGAAATAAATATTAAGAAGTTTCAAGAGATAGAGGAGTTTCATACGGGCTTAAATAATATTTTATTAGAAGAGTTTCATAAAGCTAAGCAGAGTTTAGAGAAGAAATTAAAAGAAATAGAGCAACAAATTCAAGATATTGAACAGAAGATATTAGATACGGATATAAAAGAAAACATTCCCAGCAAATTAATAGAACCTCTTGTAGAATTAATAACCCAATTAAATGAAAAAGAACAGGAAAATAGTGTATATAAAGAGTATGTTTCTAATAAGCAAGATAAGGAGAAGAAAGAGGCAGATTTAGTAAGTAATAAAAAAGACATACTATGTAATATTGAAGTTAAAATAAATAATAAAATGAAAGAACTAAATAAGTATATATATGGTGAAGAGAATAAATCACCTACATTTAAAGTAGAAGAAAGAGAATATTTTTTAACTTTACCTGATAACACAGGTACTGCCAGAGGATATGCTAACTTAATTATATTTGATATAAGTATCTTAAAAATAACAATACTTCCGTTTATTATACATGATAGTGTGATGTTTAAAAATATAGGAAATGTACCTATAGCAAAAATAATAGAAATATATAATGGTGAAAAAAAACAATGTTTTATAGCAATAGATGAGGTTAATAAATTTACTGATGAATGCCAAAGTCTTTTATATGCAAAAAAAGTGATTAATCTATCAGATAAAGATACACTATTTGTTAAAGATTGGACGAAAGAATAAAAGTATTAGTTTGCATATAGTTATTTTATAGGATATATACTTATGACATAATTTGTTTGAATAATTAAATAAAAATGTAAGTAGATTATAAGAGATTATAATGAATTATAAGCTTACTTGAAATAAAGTGAATTTATAAATATATATTATATTTATAATAAGAGCTTCTACATATTTTAAAAGATGTAGGAGCTCTTATTATTAGAAGGGAGAAGTTTGTAATGAAGAAAATAGCTTATAGATGATAATGAGTATATTAAAGATAAAAAGCAGGATATAACTGATGATATACATGAATATGAAATAATGATTACACAGGTTGAAAAGAGTATTTATCAGGTATTAAAGGAGTAGAGTTATGGATAAATCAATAACAACCTATAGTGGTGGAGGGAAGTTAGCCAACATAATTGAAACAGGTGGACTAGTATTGCCCTTTGAAAATACTATATATCTTCAATCTGTAAGGGTAGCCGGAATGAAATACTATGTAAAGGATGGGTTTATTTTATTAGAGGGAGATAAAATAAAGCTAAAAAGAGAACCTGATAATGTATATGATAAATATGCTATAGAATTATTTACAGTAAAGGGTGAAAAGATAGGTTATATACCAGCAAAAACAAATAAAATATTCGCAAGACTTATGTATGGAGGAAAAATGTTAACAGCTGAAGTGATAACTGTGGATTATTACTTTGAAAAGTTGCAAGAGGTGTGGATAAGAATATTTTTAAATGATTTATAGTTTTAGAAATTAAATTAATTATTGTGAAATACAGTTAGAGTTGCTAGAGTAGTGGCTATTAATTATTTTATTATGTATATTTGTAGAATATAAATAGTACAAGTTGAAAGTGAATAATTCTCTGATATAAAGTATAATTAATACAGTGAAATATAGAGGAATTATACGTGAGTAAATTAAGTAAGTGATTTTAAAATTAATAGCTCTACTTAGGGAAAGAATAGAGGTGGTAAGGGAATGCTTATACCAAAATCAAAAATAGAAGTTGTAGAATTAATGAAAGAGGATACATACTTAGGAGATATATCTTACGATTTAATAAGTGAAAAATATAGTTTTAAGAAAAACCAAGAGGTAGAAGATTTGAGTCTTTATCCAGCAGAATTTTATGGGTTATTCAATAGAAAATTAAGAGAAGTTCCTTCAGATGTAATCAGAGAATTTATAGTTGACAGAATAATACCTTATAATAGAATGAATTTGGATTGTTATCTAGAGTATTATAATCTAGATTACTGGGATGAGTGGGAAGTTTTTTTAGCTTCAAAGGGTATGTGTTTCTTAGATACTTATTGGATAAGAAAAGATAAAAATGAAAGTTATAAAAATCATATAATATTTACAAATTCAGTAAGAGAGGATTTGCTTACAGAAGAGTACTTTATTAATAAGAAAAATAGAGGTAAAGTGTTAAAAAGGTAAGCGATGGAACAAACATAGTCATGTAAAATAACCCCCATTTGATATACTTTGATAAAGTAAATAGATGGAAGGGATAAGAGCATCCGTTAAATCAGCATATGCTGGATAGCGGGTGTTTTTTTGTCACAAAGTTGTGGTATAAAAATCATTTTGGGTTATAACAAATGAATAATTGCTATAAAATTAAAGAAGTTGATAGTAATTATGATTAAAAGGCACTTCATTGGAATATATTATTGTATTTGGTATAATAATGAATGATTGAAAAATATAGTGTTTATGGAGGAAAGCTAAATGTCAAGATATGATTGCTTAATAGTAGATGATGAGGAGGCACTGTCTCAAAGTACCTGTGAGTTTTTCAACATGTTCGGTATAAAAACCTTTTGGGTATCAGATAGAACAGCATGTTTTGATTTTTTATTGAAGAATAAGGTTGATTTGATATTGCTGGATATCAATCTAGGACAATCCTCAGGCTTTGAAATTTGCAAAGAATTGAGAACGATAATGGATACACCAATTTTATTTATCAGTGCTAGAACAAGTGATGATGATGTCCTTTTGGCATTAAACATTGGTGGAGATGATTATATTCAAAAGCCATATTCTCTAAATATACTGATGGCAAAGGTTAAAACTGTTTTAAAAAGGTATAAGTCTAACTATGCGAGTACCGTAAGTTTTGGTAGATTTTCTATTGATTTAGATATGGAAAAGCTTATGGTAGATGGTAGGGAAGTAAAATTAAAATCAATGGAATATAGATTGTTATCATATTTAGTTAAAAATAAAAACCGAACCATTTCAAAAGATGAGCTTTTTCAAAAGGTATGGGGGGATGCAATTACAGGGGAAGGAACCTTGAATGTACATATAAGAAGGCTTCGTGAGAAGATTGAGGAAAATCCTAATGAACCCCAGTATATCAAAACTGTTTGGGGCACTGGATATGTCTTTGAGATAGGAGCTTCATATGAACATTAAAAGAATAATAGTTATAAGTATCATTGTTCTTTTAACTTGTACAAGCCTCACATTTTTTGCGTTTAAATATAAAGGGAAAACTGAAATTGAAGTGCCTAAGGTAAATGATATTGCTCAGTCTCTTGCAAAGGAATGGGATAGCCTGGAATATGCAGAGTTGCCATGTTTGAGCTATAAAATAGATTACGTAGTACTGGACAATGAAAATCGTTTTATCAAAGCTACAAGAGATGGATTAAACAATGATTTAAGTTCAGCAATACGTAATAGGGACACTATAGTTGATGTGAAATCTCAGGATAAGGTACTCGGAAAAGTAATAATATATAATAATACAAATAATGAATGGATAAAATTTAGAAATTTACTCCTTATTTTTACCCTTTGCGTAATAATTGTTGCTGCAGCATTTTGCAGCTTATATTTAGTTTTTATTGACAGGTGTATTCTTATATCCCTTTAGAAAACTCCAAGGCTTTGCACGACATGTTGCAGAGGGCAATTTGGATATGCCTCTAGATATGGACAAAAATAATTTCTTCGGTGCATTTACAGAAAGCTTTGACCTCATGAGGGAGGAGCTTAATAAGGCAAGGGAAAATGAAAGGATTGCTAATCAAAGTAAAAAAGAACTTGTGGCTTCACTGAGTCATGATATCAAAACCCCAGTGGCATCAATAAAGGCTGTTACTGAAGTTATGCATGTAAAGACTTCCGATGAAAACCAAAGGAGGCAGCTGGATATAATTAATTCAAAGGCTGATCAGATAAATACATTAATAACAAATATGTTCAGCGCCACACTAGAGGAATTGCAGGAGCTAAAGGTTATAGTCACTGAGCAGTCTAGTCAGGTTCTATATGATTTGATTAGGGCGGCAGATTATAATTGTAAAGCAAATATTGGAGGCATTGCTGAGTGTATAATTTTAGCAGATGGGTTAAGGTTATCTCAGGTTGTTGACAATATAATTAGTAATTCCTATAAATACGCAGGGACATCTATTTATGTTTCTTCAGTTATTAAAGGGAAATACCTTGAGATAGGATTTAAGGATTATGGTAGAGGAGTTTCAGAGGAGGAGCTGCCTCTGATATTTAATAAGTTCTATAGGGCTAAAAACTCTAAGGAAAAGGGAGGCACTGGATTAGGACTTTATATTTCTAAGTATATGATGGAAAAAATGGAGGGAGACATTTACTGTGAAAACTCAGTTGATGGATTCACTGTGTTGTTAAAACTTTTAATTGCCTAAAAATTTAAGAACTTAAAAGATTTAAGGATTAGTTAAGGATTAGGTAAAGACCTGTTAAGGAATTTTCAACTATAATAGGACTGTAAGTAAAACAGTCTTATTTTTTTATTGAAAGGGATGTTATCATGGGGAATGTTATTATATCAACAAATAAGCTCTGCAAGACATTTTCAAACGGTGGAATGCAACAGCATGTACTTAAGAACCTTGATATTGAAATATATCAGGGAAATTTTACAGTAATCATGGGCTCCTCTGGTGCAGGAAAGTCAACACTACTTTATGCCCTATCAGGAATGGATAAACCAACTCTCGGTTCTATAAAATTTGGGGAAAATGAAATTTCAAAGTTATCAAATGATAAGCTTGCAATTTTTAGAAGATTAAACTGCGGTTTTGTTTTTCAACAAATGTTTCTTATGGATAATATGAGCATACTGGATAATATCCTTGTAAGCGGTCTCCTTATAAGTAGTGATAGAAAGGCAATTGCAGAAAGGGCAAAGGAGCTTCTTACACAAGTGGGACTAACTGAAATCATATGGAGTAAGTTTCCATCACAATTATCTGGAGGCGAGGCTCAGCGTGCCGCTATTGTAAGGGCATTAATTAATAATCCCAAGGTGGTCTTCGCAGATGAACCTACGGGAGCACTTAACTCTTCGGCAGGACAGGCAGCCCTAGATGTTTTAACTGAAGTGAATAGAAGTGGTCAAAGCATCATCATGGTTACTCACGATTTGAAATCCGCAAGGCGTGGAAATCGCATTTTATATATGCGTGATGGTGCTATTCAGGGAGTATGTGACCTAGGAAGCTATGTCAGCGGTGACAAGGAGCGTCATAACAAACTCCAAGGATTTCTCAATGAAATGGGGTGGTAAGTTTGAGAAAGATATTAATGCTGAGTTTTGCAAATATAAAGAAAACCAAGGGCATACAGTATCCATTCTTTTCATGTTTATCATTGCAGCTATGCTGCTTAATCTAGGACTTCTGGTGTTTGTAAATTTCGGAAGCTACTTTGAAAAGGTAACAGAGGAGCTAAATTCTTCTGATAAATATTATTTAATGCCGGAAAGCTTGTATAGTCAAAGGGTGAGTGAATACATCAAAAGCAATGATAATATTAAAAGGAGTCAAAAGGAAAGTTCCTTATTGGCAAAGGGAACCATTCCTTACAACAATGATAATCGTGAATTTAATTTTCTCATCAATGATATGGACAAAAACAGAGATTTTTCAAAATGGAAATTCGTTGGAGAGCATGAATCTCCTGACTCAATGTCCATATACCTACCCTATGTAATGAATATTGATGGGGGATATAAAGTGAATGATAAACTTAAGGTGAGTTTTGAGGATGTAGACATCACCTTTACCATTAAAGGATTTACAGAAGATATATTTTTCAGTTCACTAGATACAGTGGTTATGGGGGTTTACTTACCTAGTGATACCTATGATAGGGTTGTTGAAAAGCTAGGAGTAAAATATAAAGCGTCACTTATATTTGCAAATGTAAGAAAAAATAATATGGATGTTGAAAATGGAATAAAGGAGATAATAAAGGAGGAAAATCCTAATATACTAACTGATGATGTAAGCATATTTCTCAGTTTAGATAAGGGGGTTGTGAGATTATCTCGTTCAATTATGGCAAATATTGTTTCCGTAATGATGATGGTCTTTGCTGCAATAGTCGTTGTTGTATGTCTTATTGTTGTAAGGTTTAGAATTGAGAATAGCATAGAGGAAGATATGACTAAAATAGGTTCATTAAAGGCAGTGGGTTACACCAGCAGGCAAATAATATCATCAATCACTATACAGTTTTCATTAATTGCTCTGGTTGGAAGCATGATGGGTATAACACTGTCTTACCTGGCAACTCCTGCAATATCAAAGGTTTTTGCACATCAGTCGGGTCTTATGTGGGTGCAGGGGTTTGACGGTATGATTAGCAGCATTTCCTTGTTTGTTATATTATTGGTGGTGATATTGGTTTCCTTCATGTCTTCAAGTCGTATTAATAGGCTGAATCCAATTGTAGCCTTGAGGGGCGGAATAATAACTCATAGCTTTCGAAAGAACTATATGCCCCTTCACAAATCAAGGGGAAGTCTTCCCTTTGTTTTATCTATAAAGTTGATGTTACAGAACATGAAACAGAGCCTAATGATAGGTATGATATTCCTAGTTGTTTCCTTTGCAGGTACCTTTGCATTAAGTATGTTTTATAACTCAGTAATAGACACAAAAATCTTTGAAGAAATTCCAGGTATCGAATTGTCTAATGTAATTGCAGTTTGTAATCCTATTGTAGATAATACATCTGTGGTTGAGAATATCAAAAATATGAAGGGAGTACGAAAGGCTCAGTTTCTTGATATAGTAATGATGAACTCAGATAGCTACGAAGTAGCTACATATGTAATGGATGACTATTCTATGAAAGAAACCAATACTATTTATGAGGGTAGATACCCACTTCACAGCAATGAAGTTGCAATTTCAGGATATTTGGCTGAAAGGGTGAAAAAGAACATAGGTGATAGTATTATTTTGAAGGTCAATGATAAACAGAGTGAGTATATTATAACCGGTTATTGCCAAGGGTCCTATATGGGTAAATTTAATATTGCTTATATTAGGAGCGATGGTATTTTAAGTCTTAATCAAGAGTTTAAGCAGCGGGATTTTCAAATATATATTGATAAGGATATTAAATCTTCAGAATTTAAAATGGAAATTGATAAACTTTATGGTGATGATTTTCTTAAAGTAGTTGATTTGGACAAAGAGGTTCAACAGGGGATAGGTCTTTACACAGGTATAATATCCAAGGTTGGTATTAGCATATTGGTAGTTACAATATTTGTAGTTATGCTTGTTTTATATTTTGTTATTAATTCTTCAGTGATTAGGAAGAAGCATGATCTTGGCATACAAAAAGCACTTGGGTTCACAACTCTGCAGCTTATGCACCAGCTTTCCATGGGATTCTTGCCTCCGATTATTACAGGAGTGTGCCTAGGAAGTTTGTTAGGAATGACTCAAACCAATGCAATAATGGCGGTTCCCATGAAGGCTATGGGCTTAATGAAGGTAAATTTTATTGTAACCCCTCTATGGAGTATGTTGTTCGATGTTGGTATAGTAATAGTATCCTATGCAATTTCTATGCTTGTAACCTATCGCATACGTAAGATTACTGCATATGGACTAGTAAGTGAATAATATCATAGTGATTTGTGATGTTTTCAGGTTTTTTAAGAATTTTAATAGTTTTAATTTAATTAATACCTTTTTAGTACTTTGAGAAATATTAAAGTATCAACTTAATTTAAATAGTTAAAAGGGAGAGCAGGTAAATTTGTGTTTTCACAAATCTATCTACTCTCCTTTTTAAAAGTGTTTTATTAAAATTCCCAATTATAAAATAAAATTAATTATTTTATTCTTTAAAATATTAATTGAAATTTTTAAAAAAAGTTAAATTTATCATTTCGAAATATAGGTATTTATGTTAAAATTAATCATGTAAACGATTTTATTATTTAAATTATAATAAACTAATCGTATTTAAAAATAAATGATTAGTTTAAAGGTTGAGGAGAGATAAAATGGGGGAAAGGGTAAAATCTTTTATTAAGGAAATACCTATATTAACTTTAGGTATGTTTATTGGAGCATTAGCTGTACATTTCTTTTTGATTCCAAGTAAATTAATTGTTGGATCTATTACTGGCTTATCAATAGTAATTAATTTACTTACATCTATTCCATTGCCGGTATTAATTTTTATTATAAATTCATTTTTATTAATTTTATCTTACTTTCTTATTGGGAAAGAATTTGGCATTAAAACTGTATATTCAGCGTTGATTTTGTCACCGCTCCTTGCCATACTAGAAAAGTTATGGCCAATGAGCCAATCATTGATGCAGGATCAGTGGTTAGATCTTATATGTTTTGTGTTGATTTTGAGCTTTTCACAAGCAATTTTATTTAGGCGTAATGCATCAACAGGTGGTCTAGACATTATAGCCAAAATTGTAAACAAATATTTTCACGTTGATTTAGGTTCATCAGTTACTATTGCAGGAGCAATTATTTGTTGTACCGCAATTTTTGTGTATGATGTAAGAACGGTAATCATAGGATTGATTGGAACTTATCTCAATGGATTAATATTAGAGCACTTTATGATAGGATTTAATTCTAGAAAAAGGGTTTGTGTTATCTCTAATGATTATCAGTTAATTCGTAAATTTATAATAGAAGATATGAAGCGTGGAGCAACACTATATCCAATTAAAGGTGGATTAGAAGCTGAGGGCAAGTATGAAATTGAAAGTTTAATGACACGAAATGAATTTTCTTATCTTATGGAATTTATTAAAAAACAACAAATTGATGCATTTATTACCGCGGGAACAGTTAGTGAAATCTACGGTAATCTTGGAATAAAGGGAATCAAAAGTAAACCAAAAGTATTGTTGGAAAATAAATAAAATCATTAATAATTATAGCTATGTAAGTTTAAACTTATGTAGCTATTTTTATATTAATGAGTTCTTATAAACATCTTTTTAGCAAGTAACTCTTCTGTATATCTACTACTTCTAGGAGTAAGGAAGGTTTAATTTCAATATAAATATATACATGAATGTTAATGCTGGTTGATAGACATTGAAGGGTAAGAAAAATATAATAAATATGAAAGGTATGATAAATATGATTAATATAAATTTGAAAAGATTAAGGAAAATCAATCAATATACTCAGGAAGAGGTGGCAGAGAAGATTAATGTTTCTAGGCAAGCTGTTGCTAAATGGGAAAATGGAGAGTCAACTCCAGATATAAATAGTTGTATTGCTCTTGCAAAGTTGTATAACGTTACTATGGATGATTTAGTTAATCATTCAGAAGAAGATTCAGGTGTTGTTGTACCACCTAAGGGAAAACATTTCTTTGGATCCGTTGTGGTTGGAGAACGTGGTCAGATTGTTATTCCTAAAAAAGCTAGGGAGCTATTTAATATTAAGTCTGGTGATAATTTATTAATATTAGGAGATGAAGATAGGGGAATTGCCATTGTACATCAACGTGACCTTATAAATTTTGTAGGACAAATTGGTGTGGTAACTAAGGAGTAATAGTTTTAAGCAGAGGGGTTAAAAGGGGAGAATTATAATATGAGTAAGATAGTATTTTTTTGCATTCCTGCACATGGACATACGAATCCTACTATTGAGGTAGTGCGTGAATTATCATATAGAGGCCATGAAGTATGGTACTATTCTTTTGATGAATTTAAAGAAAAGATTGAAGGAGCAGGTGCAAAATTTATTAGCTGTAATGAGTATCTTCCAGAATTAAAGCCTGGGGATGAGAAAAAAATTGGGAAGGATTTTGCTGCTTTAATTGAGATGATAGCAGATACTACTATAGCTTTAGATGAAAAAGTATGTAGTGAACTTAAAGGGTTTAATCCAGATTGTATTGTATCAGACTCTTTATGTTTTTGGGGTAAGCTATTTGCAGAAAAATTGAATATTACCTATGTATGTTCTACAACAACCTTTGCATTTAATAAGTATACAGCAAAGTTGATGAAGAAAGGTTTTAAGGAAGTTATACCTATGATTTTAGGCATGAGTCGTATTAATAAGAAAATAGAGCTTTTACGAAACCATGGATATAATGTTAAGAATTTTGTTTCTATAATTCAAAATGATAATGATACAAATACCATTGTATATACTTCAAAGGAGTTTCAACCAATGGTAGAGACTTTTTCAGATAAATATTCCTTTATAGGACCTTCAGTATCTAATGTTAAGGTTGAATATGAGGAAAGAAAGCGTAAAAAAATATATATTTCCTTGGGAACGGTTAATAACAAAAATATAAAGTTTTATAAAAATTGTATAAAAGCCTTTGAAACTTGTGATTTTCATGTGGTTATGTCAGTTGGAAAAGATACTGTAATTGAAGACTTAGGCTATATACCAGAAAATTTTCAGGTTAGAAATAGTGTGGAGCAAATTATAGTGCTTCAAAATACAGATGTATTTATTACTCATTGTGGTATGAATAGTGTTAATGAAAGCTTGTATTATGGTGTTCCTATGGTGTTATACCCACAGCATGAAGAGCAAGGAATGGTAGCAAAACGGGTTGCTGATTTGAAAGCTGGGATCTTTTTAAAAG
This sequence comes from Clostridiaceae bacterium, assembly GCA_902363375.1. Classification (GTDB taxonomy): domain Bacteria; phylum Bacillota; class Clostridia; order Clostridiales; family Clostridiaceae; genus Clostridium_J. Next base: position 13,286 of record CABIZX010000001.1, read on the forward strand.
GTAATAACCCTAAATCCATAAAAGATGCAGTATTACAGGTTATGGATAATGATGATTATAAGAAAAATGCAATTAAATTAGCAAAAGGTTTCAAAGATGCTGGAGGTTCAAAGAAAGCAGCTGATTCTATATTAAAGGTTATAGATGCTAGAAATTGACGGTTATAATCACACACTGTATAATAAAAAGTATAAGATAAATAGTGTAAAAAACTTTACACTAAGGATAAAGGGTAGGGGGAGAAAAAATGATAGATAAATATTGGGAAGGTAAGCATTATGCTTTTCATCAAAATAAGGAATGTGAATATTTCCCTTGTCACAAAACTAATAAACCTGAGGAGTTTAATTGCCTATTTTGTTATTGCCCACTTTACGCATTAGCTGATAAATGTGGTGGTAATTTCAAAATTACTGAAGATGGAATAAAGGACTGTAGTGGATGTATGGTTCCACATGTTAAAGATAACTATGGGCTTATAAATAGTAAGTATAGTGAAATTATGAAACTAGTAAAAGAGCAATTAGATAAAGATAAATAAGCAGATAATAAATAAGCTAAAAAGCTAGATACTAAGTTGTATCTAGCTTTTTAGCTTATTTATTTAGTTATAATATTAAGGTCGAAAAGAGATAATACTATTTATAATGTTAACTATTTCTTTAGGAGATTCCTTTAAATCATTGTCTAGCCATGTTTGAACAACTGAAACAACCCCTCCTACAGAGTATTTTATAAAGTAATCTAAAAATTTATCATCTACTTTTGAATCTCTAACTAGCTTATCAATTTTAGATTTGCTTGCTACGTAAATAATACGGTCCATAATGTTATTTTCCATTTGTTTACTGAATAAAATCTGGCATAATTCTTTGTTTTCTTGAATTAATTCAAGAGCTTTTAGTAATAAAACATCTTTGTATTCTTCAACTGGGGTTTCTTCGATATATTCTAAGATTTGATTAAATAGTTCATCCTCTAATGATTTAAGTAAGTCATAGGTATCTTTATAATGGGTGTAAAAAGTTCCCCTATTAATATCTGATTTTTTGCAGATATCAGTAACGGTAACCTCATGAATTTTCTTATATTTAAGCAAGTCAATTAAACTTTCTTTTATTATTTTTTTAGTATATAAAATTCTTCTATTTCCTTTAACGCCTGCCATTTAACTCATCCTTTTTTAATATTTATTAAAGCAATTATTAATTATATGTTATTAAATAAACAAAATTCGTTAAAATGTATATTTAATAACACTATGAAAATATGTGATTATTGTAACTAATCCATATATTATTTATACTTGAATTATAGCATTAACTAAACAAGGTGTCTATTTAATGACATTGAGTATTTAAAGGTAGTATTGATTAGGGAGGGCAACATGTCATACATAGAGATAAAAGATGAATATAAAAGATATAAGGTTGGAGAAACTACCATTGCAGCAAATAATGGTATTAATTTTTCTATAGAAAAGGGAGAGTTTACTATTATTCTAGGACCAAGTGGTGCAGGTAAAACAACTGTGCTCAACATACTTGGAGGAATGGATACTTGTGATGAAGGTGAAATAATTATTGATAACGTTGATATATCTAAGTTTAACAAGAGACAGCTCACTAAGTACAGAAGACATGATGTGGGGTTTGTATTCCAGTTTTATAATTTAGTTCAAAATTTAACTGCAAAAGAAAATGTGGAATTGGCTACACAAATTTCAAAGAATGCTTTAGATGTAGATAAAACTCTTGAGTTAGTGGGACTTGATCATAGAAAAAACAATTTTCCATCTCAATTATCAGGAGGAGAACAGCAAAGGGTTTCTATAGCAAGGGCTATAGCTAAAAATCCTAAGTTGCTTTTATGTGATGAGCCAACTGGAGCCCTTGACTATAAAACAGGAAAACAGATTTTAAAGACATTACAGGATACATGCAAAAACACAGGGACAACAGTAATTGTTATAACCCATAATTCAGCCCTTGGGCCTATTGCAGATAGAGTTATAAAAATTAGGGATGCAAAGGTTACAAGTGTTGAAGTGAATAAAAATCCTGTTTCAGTTGAAGACATAGAGTGGTAGAGGGTAGAAGATGAAAAATGGAGCATATAAAAAATCAATAATAAGGGAAATATTATCTTCTAAAGCAAGGTTTATATCAATATTTGCTATAATTTTTTTAGGAGTTGCTTTTTACTCTGGAATTAAATCCAGTGGACCAGATTTAAAAGAGTCCATAAATGAATTTTTTAGAGAGCAAAATCTAATGGATAGCAAGATAGTGTCTAGTATAGGTCTTAATCAAAATGATTTAAAGTTACTGGAGAATAAGGATGAAATTTTAGATTACTTTGGAGCAACTAGTATAGATGTAAATTTAACTAACATAAATAATGTGGTTAAGTTTATGGAATATGACAAGAAGGACTCTAGTAATATAAATAAACTTATTGTTACAAAAGGGAGATTGCCTGAAAATAGTGGTGAGATAGCTTTAGATGAAAATGCTTTAAAGGAAGATAAAAATTTAAAGATAGGGGATACCTATACCATAGAATCTGATGAAGAGCTAGATGAGTATTTTAAGAAGAAAACTTTTAAAATTGTTGGATTTGTACAAAGTCCTATGTATATAGAAAATATATCTAGGGGAACAACTACTGTTGGAAAAGGAAGTATAGACTATTTTGCAATATTAAATAGCTTAGATATATCCATGGATGTGTATACGGAAATATATGTACGATTTAAAAATGTAGCTAATCTTGGAGCATATAGTGATGAGTATAAGGATAAAATGGAGGAAAATAATAAGTATCTTAAAAACTTATACTCAAATAGAGTGGTAGAAAGAATTGAAGAAGTAAAATTAGAGGCAGAAAAGGAGCTTAGTAAGGCTTATAAAAAAATAGAAGATGGTGAAAAAAAACTTGAAGATGCTGAAAAAGAATTAGATGAAGGTAGAGCAAAGCTTATTAATGGTAAAAATCAATATGAAGAGTTTGCAGAAAAGTATCAGCAAGAAATTAAAGCTGGTGAACTGAAATTAATTGAAGGTGAAAGAGAGTTAGACAAAGGTAAAAAAGAACTAGATAAACAAAAAGAGCAATTTTTACAGGGTGAGAAACAGCTAGAGGTAGGAAAAATTCAACTTGATAATGCTAAGGAAGGGTTTTTAAACCAAGGCATTGATCCTACTGAGAGTACAGTAGAGTATGAAAATCAAATAGATAGTTTAGAAATTTTAATTGGGACATACAATACACTTTCTAGTGATATGAGAGAAACAGCAAAGAACACTAAAGAAGGTGAAAAAGTTTCAACGGAGAAAATTCAGTATTGGAAAGGTGCTTTATCTAATCCTGATTTAGGTTTAAATGAATTAGGTAGTTTAGTAAGTAGTTTAGAAAAAGACCCAACTAATGTTTCTTTAGTGATTAGTATGGCACAAGGAGTAGAAGGTGCTAGTAAAAGTGCAAGTGAGAATAAGTCTAAGGTAGAAACTTTAGTAGCTGGAATAACTCAGTATCAACAAGGTATAATTGCCTATGAGGAGAAAGTTAAAAGTTTTAATGAAGGCAAGATAAAACTTGAAGCAGCTGAAAAGCAACTACTCATAGGGAAAGAGGAACTTATCAAAGGTAAAAAAGACCTTGAAGAAGGGAAAAAGCAAGGCCGGTTAGAGCTTGATAAGGCGAAGAAGGAGCTTGAGGCTTCAGAGAAAAAACTTCTTGATGGAGAAAAAGAAATCAAGGAAAATAGAGAAAAATTAATAGATGGGCGAGGAGAGATAGATAAGGAAAAAGAAAAGTTAAGTGATTTAGATGATAGCAAGTATTATTTCTTTGATAGGGAAGATAACCCCGGTTATTCAACTTATAAAGGCTCTATTGATAGCTTAGATAAAATAGCTTCAGTATTTCCTGTATTCTTTTTTCTAGTTGCAGCACTTATATGCTTAACTACAATGACTAGAATGGTAGAGGAAAATAGAATAGAAATAGGAACACTAAAGGCTTTAGGATATAAGGATTTAGAGATAGCTAGAAAATTTATAGTTTATGCAGCCCTAGCTAGCGTTGTCGGAAGTGTTATTGGTATTGTAGTTGGAAGCAGCATACTTCCATATATAATTAGTAAGGCTTATTCATCTGCATTTACTCTGCCAGGTGTTAAAATAAAATATTATCCATCATATATAATTCAATCTGTAGTAGCTTCAATACTTTGTACTGTGGGAGCAGCCTTAATTGTATTAAAGGAAGAATTAAGAGAAAATCCTTCTAACTTAATGAGAACTAAAGCTCCAAAGCTTGGAAAGAAGATACTACTAGAAAGAATTACTCCACTATGGAAAAGGATGAACTTTAATCAAAAGGTTACCTTTAGGAATCTTTTTAGATATAAACAGAGGATGTTAATGACAATACTCGGTATATCAGGATGCATGGCCATGCTTGTTGCAGGAATGGCTCTTGAAAAATCTAATTCCTCAGTTATAGATATCCAATTTGGTAAGTTAATAAAGTATGATGCTATGGTAGTGTTTAATGATAACAGTACTAAAAAGGAAGATGAAGAATATGAGAAGTGCTTAAATAGCTTAAAAGGATATGAAAGTAGCTTAAATATTTATCAGGACTCAGTTACCTTCAGCAAGGAAGGAATAAGTAAGCAAACTGCTACTATGTATGTACCAGAAAAGGTAGAGGAGTTAAATAAATATATATCATTAAATCATAGGAAAAGTGGCATAGAGTATGTCCTATCTGATAATGGAGTAATTATAAATGAAAAGCTTGCAAAAGTTTTAGGAGTATCCGCTGGAGATGATATAACCTTAACTGATTCTAATAATAATTCTCATAAGGTTAGGGTAGATAACATAACAGAAAATTATGCTGGGCATTATATATATTTATCACCATCCTATTACAATAATATATTTAAAAGTGATATAACATATAATGCACAATTATTAAAGTTAAACTCAGATAGAGAAGATGATAATAAGGTATCTACTACTCTTATGGATAATGATAAAGTAGTAAATGTTACCCTTGCTTCAAAAATGAGAAGCTTAAGTGAATCTGCTGATTTAGGACTAGTTATGATAGTAATAATAGTTGCTTCAGGAAGTTTAGCTTTTGTTGTATTATATAACTTAATAAATATAAATGTATCTGAACGTATAAGGGAGATATCTACAATAAAGGTACTAGGTTTTTATGATAGTGAAGTTGCAATGTATATATTTAGAGAGAATATAATATTAACAGTATTAGGAATACTTGCAGGATCATTTATGGGTAAGATACTATATGTATTTTTAGTGAGTACAGCAGAGATGGATAACATGATGATGATACCAACTGTAGATATGAGCAGTTATTTGATTTCTGGATTAATTACAATGGTCTTTGCTATATTAGTTATGATAATGATGCATATAAAGCTAAAAAATATAAATATGATTGATGCACTAAAATCTGTAGAGTAAATTAAAAAATAAAGGAGTCGCAATTGCGGCTCCTTTATTATGTATTTAAACCTAATTTTTTAATTTTCTAAATGCTAGAGGTGTTTTTCCATGAACTTTTTTAAACATTTTCACGAAATTTCCGCTATAGTTGTAGCCGACCATTTTAGATATTTCATCCACACTCAATTCCGTTGTAGATAGTAAGTTTTCAGCCATAGTCATTCTAATAGAGTTGGTATATTGCCCAATAGACATATGATATATGGATGAAAAACCTGCCTTTAATTTTTGCTCATTTAAAAACACCATTTTACTTAGTTTACTAATAGTAGGTGGATTGCAGGCTTCTTTAGTTAAAATATCATGAGCCTTTTGTATCGCATTGATATCTGCAGCAGTTAATGTGACATATCGATTTTCACCAATCTTAATATCACCATAAACTAATTGATTTGTAAAAGCATTTTCTGGTGATGAATATATCTCATTATAAAGTATAGCAATAGATTCTAAAATCTTACTTTCCAAGTAAATTGGAGTTAGTCTTTTAGCTTCGTCTAAACTTCGTAATTCTTGAATTATAGAGGCTATTTCAAGAGGCAGATAACGATAAGTATAATTACTAACAAAGCTATTTAAATCTATAGAATTAGGGAAGTTGGGTTTTATTACCTCATCAAAGTACTTTTTATAAATTGTTATTTCAGCACCATGAAAATGCTGACCTTTTTTCCATACTTGCTCTCCTTTTAAATTTTTTTCAACTACAAAAAACGATGATGGACTAAAAGAAGAAACGGGATTATCTTCAATTTTAAATTTAGTCACTCCAGTGTATACAGTTCCAAAACGCATTAACTGTTCATTATGCTCAAAGGAAAGAGAAAAATCTAAAGGAATTGTATAATCTCCAATACCAAAGTCGTAATAACCTTCCCTTGTATATTTAATAAAAAAGCCAAGCTTAGGATTATTTTCACTTTTGTACACAGTGTAGTTCTCCATAGGATAGGATTTAAAGTTCAATTTATTTAAAACTGTATTTTGAAATTCTTTTGTTGTTTTACAAGTCACAATGTAGTTCCTCCATGTCTATTTATAATAAATTATTTGTTTAATCTTGGAGATAATATATTTATAATACATACATTATAACAAAAATTATCTTAAAAGGTGATAAAATTGTTAAATTAGGTGAAACTGTTGAAGTGAGAATGAATATCATATACAATTGAGACAAATAGAGAGTAATGTACAGTTGGTTATTTATAATATGGAGGTATATGGATGAAGAAAAAGTTTTTAAAAACATTAGTAGTTTCATGCCTAACTGCTTTTATGCTTGTAGGTTGTGGAGTTAAGGGTGGATCAGAGGAAAATGAATCGGCAGAGAAGACTATAACTGTTACAGATGTAAAGGGAGAAGTTGAAATACCAGCGGAACCTAAAAGGATAGTAGATTTAAGCGGTAATAGTGATATTTTATCAATTTTAGGATATAAGGTTGTAGGAACTGCAAATAGTGATGCTTATGACTATACTAAATTTCCAGCATATTTGGAAGAGACATTAAAGGGAGCAGAAATTTTAGGATATAGCATGCAAGATACTATGGATGTAGAGGCAGTTATGAACTTAAAGCCAGATCTAATAGTTATATCAACAGTTCAAGAAAAAATGTATGATCAATTAAGTGAAATTGCTCCAACTGTTATGATTCAGTTAGAAGCTTTAAATTGGAAAGACGATGTTAAATCCTTTGCAAAAGTATTTAATAAAGAAGATGTAGCAAATAAGTGGCTGGCAGATTATGAAGTAAAAGTTAAAGAAGCTGGTGAAAAAGTGAAATCAGAGTATGGAGAAGATACAACATATCTTTCATTTTTAGCAAGTGGAGGACAGTTCTTTGTATTTGATGGTGCAGGTTTTGGTAGTGTGTTATATGAGGATATGGGACTTGCAAAACCAGAGGGAATGCCAGCACAAAGTGATATAAGTCTTCCAGTTGTAACTTATGAAGGATTAGCAGCAATAAAAAGTGATTATATATTCTTAATAACAACAGCCGAAGATTTAGCACAACTTGAAAGTAATGCAATTTGGAATAGCTTACCGGCAGTTAAAGAAGGTCGTGTAGTTGTATTAGATTCATCACCATACTTTAACCAAGGATATAGCTCAATTGGAAGAGAATTATTAATGAATGAGATAGGTGAAATGTTAAATGAAACAAAGTAAGAAGCATACAAAGACCTTTGTAATTTGTAGTTTGTTACTTTTAATAGGAGGACTGATTCTAGCTATAAGGCTAGGGTCTGTCCATATTAATTTTTCAGATATTTGGGATAGTATCTTTAATTATAGTGAAACTTTAGAGCTTATGCTAATTAGAGATGTACGTATTCCAAGGGCATTATCTGTTTTATTAACAGGAGGTATTTTAGGAGTAACAGGGGCTATGATTCAAGGTGTAACTAGAAACCCCATAGCGGAACCCTCTATATTAGGTGTTAGCCAAGGAGCAACTTTAGTAATATCTATTTTTTATGCTACAGGAGTTGCAATAAATACTAGAAATATAATGATAGCTTCCTTTATAGGAGCTATGATAACTGGAATTATAGTCTTAGGTTTTATATCTAAAAAAGCAAATAATAGCTCCATAGCAAAGATACTTTTAGCTGGAACAGCTATGAGCACATTTTTTATTTCATTAACCACAATAATAGGACTTTTATCAAATCAATCTCAGATGATAGGGTTTTGGGTATCTGGTGGTTTTAGAAATGCAAGCTGGGCAGATTTTAGATTAGTATTTTTTGTAGGAATTATAGGCCTTATAGTAGCAATGTTATTATCACCGAAAATAAATATATTAAATCTTGGAGATGACGTTGCCATAGGACTTGGAGAAAGCCCAGAAAAAATAAGATTTGCTACTTTAATGGTTATGATACCAATGTGTGCAGCAGCGGTGGCAGTAGGAAAGAATATTGCTTTTGTTGGACTAATAGTCCCACAGATAGTTAGAAAGCTATTAGGAGAAGACTATAGAAAGAATATACCATGCTCTTTTTTACTTGGAGCAGTGCTTTTAACTTATGCAGATATTGCAGCAAGAATGCTATTTGATCCTTATGAAACTCCAATTGGAGTATTTACAGCATTAATAGGAATACCATTTTTCATAGCGGTAGCTAGAAAGGAGAGAGGATAATGAAGAAAAAAAGATTTAAAGTGGCATTGACAGTTTTATTAATTTTACTAATCCTCTCTTTTATAGTTACATTATGTTGGGGAACATATAAGATTTCTGTTGGAGAAGTAATAAATACACTTCTCGGAAATGGAACTAAACTTCAAAATACAGCAGTATTAAGTATTAGATTGCCAAGACTTTTAGTTGGAACTTTTGTAGCAATTGCACTATCAACAGCAGGCTCAATTCTTCAAACTGTAACTAAAAATGACTTAGCAGATACGGGAGTAATTGGTATAAATGCAGGAGCAGCAGTAGCAGCTGTAATATTTATAACTTATCAAACTGCAAATTATTATAGTGAGCTTGGACAGCTTTCCATATTCATATTGCCCATTATGGCTATAATAGGTGCGGGATTAACTTCATTAATGATATATATGTTATCTAGTAGAAATGGAATAAAACCAAAAAGACTTTTATTAATAGGAATTGGGTTAAATGCAGGACTTAATGCTTTTATAACTTTCTTCACTTTTAGAGGTGGCGTTGGAGATTATAATAGAGTATTAGTGTGGACATCAGGGAGTCTTTGGGGTTCAGGATGGAGCTATGTAAAAGCAATTATTCCAATTGTAGCCCTAATGTTTATATTAGTTTTATTAAATCATAAAAAATTAGATGTTTTAAATCTTTCTGATGAACTTGCTCTATCTTTAGGGTTGAATTTAGAAAAAGAAAGAAAGAAATTTTTTAGCTTTGCTGTTATTTTAGCAGGAACAGCAACTGCTTTTGCAGGAAATATAGGATTCTTAGGACTTATATCACCTCATATTGCAAGAAAATTAGTGGGACCTTATCATAAGAATTTTGTTGTAATATCAGCAATGATAAGTGTTATAATAATTCTTCTTGCTGATGCAGTTTCAAGAAATTTATTTTCTCCAATTGAAATCCCCGTTGGAATAACAGTATCAATATTTGGAGTACCATATTTTATTTATTTAATGATGAAGGAGAAATAATTATGGAAGCCATTAGTGTAAAGAATTTATCAGTATCATATGAAAATAATATAATAATCGAAGATATGGACTTATGTATACCAAAAGGAAAGATAAGTATAATAATTGGAGCAAATGGATGTGGAAAGTCAACTTTGCTTAAAACTATATCAAGAATTAATAAGCCTAGAAAAGGAGATATTTTTATAAATAATAAAAATATAAAGAAGGTAAAGGAAAAGGACATAGCAAAAGAAGTTGCATTTCTTCCTCAAGGACCAGTCTGCCCAAACGGACTTACAGTAAGGGAGCTTGTAGCCTTTGGAAGATTTCCACATCAAAAAATCATAGGTGGACTTAATAGCCATGATAAAGAAGTAATTGACTGGGCAATACAAGAAACAGGACTTTCAGAATTTGCTGATCGTGAAGTTGATAGTTTATCTGGAGGACAAAGACAAAGAGCTTGGATTGCTATGACTTTAGCTCAAGAAACAGAAATTATAATGCTTGATGAACCTACAACTTATTTAGATATGTCCTATCAACTTGAGGTACTAGAAGTACTTCAAAAGCTTAATAAAGAAAAGCGTATTACAGTAGTTATAGTTCTTCATGAGCTTAATAATGCTTGTAGATTTGCAGACAATATAATTGGTCTTAAAAAAGGAAAAGTTATTTGTGAAGGAAGGCCAATGGAAGTAATAACTAAAGAGACATTAAAGGAGATATATGGTATAGATGCCAATCTTCAAAGAAGTGAAAATGGTGAATATCCAGTATGTATGGAGTATGAACTTTTTAGGGAGGGTGCATGAAAAATAAAAACTTCATAATAATAGTTATAGGACAGATTATTTCACTTTTTGGAAATGCAATTCAAAGATTTAGTATGTCCCTATACTTATTAGAATTTACAGGTAGTACATCTGCTTTTGCCAATATATTAGCAATATCAACTATACCGTATATCTTATTTGCTCCAATTGCGGGGAGGCTTTCAGATAATGTAAATAGAAAAAAGATAATGGTATACTTAGACATTTTCTCTTCGATATTAATAGGTTGTTATGCTTTTATATTGTTTAAAGGAAGAGACAGTGAACTTATAGTTGGAGCAGTTATGTTTATGTTATCAATATGTTATACATTATATGGACCAGCAGTAGTATCTTCAATTCCACAAGTGGTAGATAAAGATAAACTTACTTCGGCCAATGGGATTATAAATCAAGTGAGTTCAGTTGTAAATTTTGTAGGACCCATATTTGCAGGTGTTCTATATGGTCTACTAGGTATAAAATTAATAGTAGTAATAAATGCACTTAGTTTTTTAGCAGCAGCAATAATGGAGTTATTCTTAGATATTCCAGATGTAGAGAAAGCAGAAGAAGTACAATGTAGTGATAATGATAAGCTATTATCACTAGGATTTGTAAAACAATCCTTTATAGATATGAAAAATAGCTTTATTTATTTAAAGAATAAAAATAAGATTGTACTAGGAATTATAGCATCTTATGCATTTTGTAATATTTTCTTGGTTCCAATATTATCAATAGTTGCACCATATTTTATAAATATATTCCTTGGGCTTCCTTCAGAGGTTTATGGAATAGTTGAAGGAGTATGTGTTTTAGGTATGATTTTGGGAGGTCTTTGGATAAGTTTGAAACCAAAGATGTTTACAATGAAAAAGCTACATTATACATATTTTCCAATGGTAGTAGGGGTTATTTTAATGTCAGTTTTGGGGCTTATAAGAATAAATAATTATGCTTTAGCTGGAATTTTTGCTATTAGTGGAATGGCAATTATGTTATCTTTAGCATTATCAAATGTACTGACTCTAACTTTTATACAAAAGGAAGTACCAGGGGATATGCTAGGTCGTGTATCGGCTTTTTCAACAGCAGTAGCTACTATAAGTGTTGCACCAGGACAGCTATTGTTTGGACAAGTTATAGATATGGGAATACCACTAGGAATAATTCTCTTAGTGACAGCAATTATTAATTTTGGATTAATCATTTTTATTAAATGGAATGTTAGATATGTAAAATAGTTAATTTTTAAGTTCATGACCGAAGGGTTGTGGACTTTTTTATTTAAAGAATATTGCTAAACTAGGTAGCGACCTATTGAATAAAGTGGATATGATATTATATGAATATTAATATTTAAATATTAACTACCTATATAAATGGAATTAATTAAAGGATTATAATACAAGCAAATTAGGGATAATAAACTAAGAATTATTATAAAGCTAAGATAAATTTAGAAGGAGATAATATATGAAAGATACAGGAATAATTACAGAGCAGAATATAAGGCTAGAAAATACGTATATAAATCTTCCAGAGAGATTATTTTCAAAGCAAAAGCCAAGTAAAGTGACAAATCCTAAGTTAGTGGCATTTAATAAACTATTAGCAGAGAACCTAGGCTTAAATGAAGAGTTTTTACAAAGTGATGCTGGAGTAGAGTTTCTTTCTGGAAATAAAGTTATTGAAGATTCAAATCCAATTGCACAGGCTTATGCAGGTCATCAATTTGGATATTTTACAATGTTAGGTGATGGTAGAGCTGTTCTTCTAGGAGAAGTTATATCAAAGAATGGAGAAAGATTTGATATTCAACTTAAAGGTTCTGGAATAACTCCATATTCTAGACGTGGAGATGGAAAAGCTTCTTTAGGACCAATGCTTAGAGAATACATAATAAGTGAAGGAATGTATGGATTAGGAATTCCAACAACTCGTAGTTTGGCAGTGGTTTCAACGGGAGAAGATGTTATAAGGGAAGAGGTTTTACCAGGAGCAATATTAGCGCGTGTAGCAAGTAGTCATATAAGGGTTGGTACCTTTCAATTTATTGCAAATTGGGGAACAACTGAAGAGGTTAAAGCATTAGCTGACTATACTTTAAATAGACATTTTAAGAAGGAAGAATATGAAGGAAATCCTTATTTATATTTACTTAATGAAGTTATAAGAAGTCAAGCAGAGCTTATTTCAAAGTGGCAATTAGTTGGTTTTATCCATGGGGTTATGAATACTGATAATATGGCTATTAGCGGAGAAACTATAGATTATGGACCATGTGCTTTTATGGATATATATGATCCTAGTACTGTGTTTAGTTCCATTGATACTGGTGGTAGATATGCTTATGGTAATCAACCTAAAATAGGAGTATGGAACTTAGCTAGATTTGCAGAGACATTATTATCATTATTAGATGAAAATATGGATAGAGCAGTAGATATAGCACAAGGTGCTATATCTAAGTATAATAATTTATATAATGAATATTGGTATAGAGGTATGAGGGCAAAGCTTGGAATATTTAATATTGAAGATGATGATGAAAAGTTGATACAATCTCTTTTAGATATGATGAAAAGATTTAAGGCTGACTATACAAATACTTTTAGAAATTTAACACTAGGAAATCTAGGTGATATGGAGATCTTTGAAAGTGAAGACTTTAAAAAGTGGTATGAATTATGGCAAGAGAGATTAACAAGGCAAGGAAAGTCAAAAGAAGAATTAAATAAACTTATGAAACAAAACAATCCTGTAGTAATACCTCGTAATCATAGAGTGGAAGAAGCACTAGAAGCAGCGGTTAAAAATAATGATTATAGTGTTATGCAAAATCTTTTATATGCTTTAAAAAATCCTTACGATTACTCCAATATAAATGAATATTACTCTACATTACCAAAATTAACAAGTTGTCCATATAAGACTTATTGTGGTACTTAGATAAAGGAAATATACAATATATAAAATAATTTTATGTTTTTATGGATTTTAAATGTAATGTAGTAAATTCACAATAAAAAAACACCATAGAAATACAGTATTAAGACTGGGAATTTCTCAAAATAAACTAATATAAGCCAATATTAGTAATGTATTTTGTGAAGGCCACAGTCTTTTTTTAGAAGTAGAAAATATTTATAATTAAAGAAAATAACTATGTAAGTTTAATATTTTATAATTCGAATAATTTAATATTTATGGTATAATTTGTGATGTAATTCTATGGTAGATTATTATAAAAATAGATATATATTAATAATGAAGTAGTTTTATATTTCTTTCTTCTTCTTTCATTATTAATCTTGTCTTTTCTTCTATTTCACTTGAAGCATGTTCTATTATCTGATTTTGATATCTTATATTTTCATTTAATTTCTTTAGTTGAATTTCATACTTCTTATTTATTTGTTTTGACTTTTCTAAGCTTTCCCTTAAACTTTCATCGTTGCTTAAAGCTACTTTATTTTCTAATATATTTATACTCTTCGTCAAATCACTTAAGTATTTATCTATGTTTTGCTTTTCTAAATTTAACTTTGATATTTCATTTTCTGACTTCTGTCTTTTATCTCTCTCTGTCTTTATCCTATTTTCATAGGTATGTATATCATTTTGAGACTTTTTATATGCCTCCTCTAAGTCATCAACCTTCTTTTGTAATTTTCTATTATCCTCTACAAGATTTTTATATTCCTCATCTCTTTTTTCCATCTCCTGTAAAATCAAAGGATTACTTTCATGACTTGGCAAGTCTTTATCTTTTGCTACAAAACTTCCTCCATATGAATTTACTGATGCAAATATTAATTGTCCCATTATTTCATTTTTAAGATTCTTATTTCCTTTTGTAAATTGCCATATTGTTGTACCTGCAATAAATACTAATCCTGCAGGTCCTAGAATAAATGATAGTGCACTAGTTGCTCCTGTATATACTGCAAAAGGAAGAGTTACCCCAAGAATTGTTGTAAAAATTGCATGGATTATTGTAGTTAATGCCATAAAGGCACCAAAACCTGACGCACTTAACGTTGCAATTATAGCTGTTGGCGCTCCTGCCTTCATCAATATACTTCTAATTTCTTTTCCTGTAAGCTTTTCAACATTAAAAACTTTCTTTAACTCTTCTTTGTCCTTATCACTGAGAGCCTCTACATTCTTATTTATTTCTTCTATAGTTTTCTCTGCCTCATCTTCACTTTGACTCTTAAGCTGCTTCTGAATATTATTTAATAGCTTTTCTAAATATCTTCTGTGGATTCCATCAGCCTTTTGGGCAATTGTCATATTCTCTCCAAGTTTCATATGCTTAGATACAGAATTAATAACTGTGGCTGAAATTGTATCCTCAGATGCTTCCATATTTATATCTGTTCTTTCTTTTAATACCTCTATTAACTTTTCATCTAATTTCTCTCTATCTAAGTATCTAATTTTATCTTTTTCTTCCTTTATATAATCCTCTATTCTTTTTTCCTCTACTACTTTTACTTCTGGATTCTTTCCAAAAAGTCCACCTATCTTATTTACTAGCTTGGCTCCTTTATTTGCTACGGTTGTACCATAGCCTTTAAATACACTTCCCATAGTTACGGCTTCCAACATTGCTATATTCTCAATAATTACATCATCTTCTAAAATTTTTAATCCATCAAAAATATTCGGCATACAACACTTCTCCTCTGCTTATTACTTTATTAAATCATATTTTGTTTCAATTATATAAGTTTTTATATCTTCAGGAAAATCGATTATACGAAGAGCAAATTAAGGCTAAAGATGAGAGAATAGAGAAAACAGAAAATGTTAGAAAAAGAGAGATACTAGAAAAGTGGACTGTTTACTATCCAGATTTTGAGATAAAACCTATGGCTATAAGAGATGCTAGTAAGTTTTCTAAGAAGGAACTCTGGGAAATTGAGAGAGCTTTAATTGAGTTACATTCCCTTAAAGATTATAAGTCAGTAAGTAGAGGAAAAATAAAGGATAGTGGAAATGAATATGAGCATATAGGATTATCCCTACCATGTGGATTTCCAACCAGAATATTATATAAAATAAATAATAATTCAGTAAAAAGGGTTACAATAGAAAAGATTTATAAGCATAACGAGAGATTTTATAATTAATTTTAAAAAATTAAATGTGAGAAGCTAAAATAGTCTAATAAAGCAAAAAAAACTAAGGAGTATATTCCTAATTTAAATTTGTCAGAAACTGATTATGTTAATGATATTGATAGTGCATCAATTGAAAGTTTTCAAAGTGTGGAATATAAGGAATTAATAGATAAGATATCAAGAATAATAAAACTTAATAAAGTAAGCAATATATTACTTTGGGTCATATTATTGATAGCACAACCAGGATTTTCTATTTTCCCTATTGTAGGTATTATTTTAAAAGTAATTTTGCGTACTAAAGGCAAAATAGATCTCCAATATATAATAGAAGATGGACTAGAAGATGAATATAAAAAGAAATTAGGAATATGGTTATCTTTAAATAATTGTGATAGTATGTGGCAAATTGTTCAAGAAGCTTCTGTGAGCAACACTAAGGTTAATGCAGGAGCATCAAGAAATATTAATAGAAAACTATTTAAATTTACAAAGAAAACCCCTTTCTATATATCAACCAATATTGAGATAATTCAAGTAATACTTAAGAAGGAAAAATTAATCTTTTTACCAGATAAAATACTAATTATTAGAGGTAGTAAGGTTGGCGCTATAAATTATGATAGTATATCTATTGATATTTATAATGTAAGATTTATAGAAAGTGAAAGGGTGTCCAAAGATGCTAAAATTATTGATTATACATGGCAATTCGTAAATAAAAATGGAACACCAGATAGAAGATTTAAAAATAATAGACAGCTTCCTATTTGTCTATACTCTGATATAAGAATTACTTCACCGGAAGGATTAAATGTAGAAATTCAATGTTCTAATTTAGAAATTGCTAAGAAGTTTGAAGAGGTAATTGCCAATTAAGTTTATGTTAAGGAAAAAGGGATTTACTTTATAATGGGAATACTAATTGAGCATTTTTCTGGAAAATTTCCAACATGGATATCTCCAGTACAAGTAAAAATATTACCTATATCTAATAAATTTAATAATTACTTTGAGAAAGTTAAAAATAAATTAAGTGAAAATGGAATAAGAGCTGAACTTGATTATAGAGATGAAAAAATAGGATATAAAATTAGAGAGGCTAGAAATGAAAGATTACCATATATAATTGTTATCGGAGAAAAAGAAGAAAAAGATAATAAAATCTCATTACGTAGTAGAAAAAGTGGTGAGGAAGGAATAGTAGAGTTAGATAATTTTATAGAGAGAATTAATCTCGAAGTTATAAATAGAGAATTATAGAAATAGTTATCATAAAGTGGTGAAACAAATGAGAGAGTTATCAAACTTATTTAAGCCTATAACTAACCATACATTAAATAAATCGGATACCTATTTAGAAATTGAACCTTGTGATGATTTAAAGTCATACATAAGATGCTTTTGGGGAAGTCCAGTGCCATATATAAATAAGGAATCAATTGTAGTCAATGATAGAGATAATATTGTAATTCCAGATTGTTGTATGGATATAATTTTTGATATAGATTATAGCAATAATAAAGTAAATAATCTTTTCTGTAATATAAATGATGCTCCTTTTTATACAGAAGAGATTACAACAAGAGCATTAGTTTCTACTTTTGGTATACGTTTTAATTTTTGGACTACATATTTATTTGCAGATGATAAGCTACCTAAAAGGTGTAATGAATTCGCAAATGTAGACCAACATTTTGTAAGTTTAAGAAAAGATATTGAAGATATAATTATAAATCATCCTAAAATTGAAGAAAGAATATATTACGTAGAAAAATTATTAATAAAAAAGTTACTTAATAAGAGACTAAATGATAATTTACTAAATGGAGTATATCATATTTTAAAATCTAAGGGGGTAACTACTATCTCTGAAGTTAGCAACTATACTTCCATCAGCTCGAGACAATTGGAACGAGTATTTAAAGAGTATATTGGAATATCTCCTAAAAAGTGTTGCAGTTTAGTTAGATATCAAAATGTTTGGAAAGATTTAGCCTTTAGTAGAGAATTTAATCCCAGCAATATTGCCTATAATTATGGGTATTCTGATCAAGCTCATATGATAAATGACTTTAAAAAGTATCATGGAAGTACTCCAATGAAAGCTATAAAAGATTTAAATAAATAAGATGTCGTATTTTTGCAATACAAACTAAGCTCAATAGCTTAACATTGTTTGTGAATAAAGCTTGTGAGGTGTATTATGAAAAAATTAAATTTAAGTCAATTAGAAAGTATTGAGGCTCATATATTTAATAATGGTAGAGATATTGAAAAAGCAAAATGGAATTATCTTTTTAATAAGGGAAGTAAAGAGGATATAGTGTTAGAGCTACTAAAATATCAAAATGGGGATGGAGGCTTTGGAAGAGGATTAGAGGCAGATATGCTATTACCAGCATCAACAAGCATAGCATCTACTGAAGCTATTTTTATCGCATATAATTATGACCTTAATTGTGAAGAAGCGTGGTTTAAAAAATTATTAAAGTATTTTGAAAATACAATTCAAGATACTCCATCCTTTTGGGAGAAAGCGCCAAAGGAAGTAGATGACTTTCCACATGCACCATGGTGGACATATACTACAGATACAAAGTTTACACCGAATCCTTGTGCTGTAATTGCTTCAGCCTTTATTAAGTACGGTGATAATAAGCAAAAGAGACTAGGAAATAAAATTGCAGCTAAGTGTATAGATTTTTTGAATAGTAATTTAGAATGCTCTGACCATGACTGCTATTGTCTACAAGAATTATTTATAATTTTAAAAGAATTAAATTCAAATTTAGTTGATGACGTAACCATTAACTCTATGGAAAGAAGAATATTAGAATGCCTTTGCATTGATGAAAACAGATGGACAGAATATGTACCTCAACCTTTAGATTTAGTATCTTCACCAGATTCACAGTGGCATAGATTAGTGGAATCTTTTATAGAAAAGAATTTTTCATTTTGGCTTAACACTTTGAAGAATGAAGGCTTTTGGCGACCTAATTTTTCATGGGGAACAGATAGTGAGATATCTAGCAGAGTTACAGAAATTTGGAGTTGCCACATGGCTGTGAAAAGAGTAAAGATTTTTAAAGATTTTGGATTAGTAGAGATATAATAAAACTTAATCAGTAGTATAAAGGTGGAGAGCAGATAGAGTTGTATTTAAATAAATCTATCTACTCTCCATTTAAAATTTATAAAGTAGAGTTGCTTTCTATATCTATCATTAAAACATCCAAGTTCGAAAGGTAATCTGTTAACAAATAATAATCTTTCCATAATAATATCATAATTATAAGAATTAAATATAATTCTATTATAATCATTATAATGAAGTTTAATAGAATTGATTAATGGTAATTAATACTTAGTAAATCCTCATTGGTAATTTGACTATTATAATAGATCATTAAATATCGAATATAGCTTTAAAATTCACCGTAGGCAGCGAAGTATAGTCTACTGATTATTTCATAATCTAGATATTTTAATGATGTACATGAACTACTATAGCTATCCATATAGTTATAGGCAGGTGAAAGTTTGTCCAATTTGTCTTCTATAGTCATTAATCATATTTACTATACTTATTGAGCTACCGTTTCCTATTAATAAATATAAATTTTTCATGATTTTCCCCAATAAAATAAACCGGAAATAGCCATGTGCTATTATTATATGTTGAGAATGTATTAGTTGTGTGTGAAACTGTATAAATTGATATATTATTTATCGTTGAGAAGATATATCTGATGAAAGAAAAAAAGATTTAAGGCTATTGTAGTAATACATGCCTTAAATCTTTTTATATTATTCTGTACGTAAGGATTCTACAGGATTTTTCTTTGCTGCCATTTTTGCAGGTATAGCACCACCAAGTAAAGTTAATGAAACGCTTATAATTATGAGAAGTATAGCATGAATTGGATCAAGTTTTGCCACACCTTCAAGATCGGTTAAATTTTTAAGTATGTTGTTTATAGGGAATGTTAATAGGTATGATATTAATATTCCAAGTAAACCTGAGAAAGAACCTATTATAAAGGTTTCAGCATTAAATACACGAGTAATGTCTTTCTTTCTTGCACCTAAGGCCCTTAAAACACCGATTTCCTTTGTCCTTTCTAATACAGAGATGTATGTTATTATTCCAATCATAATAAGAGATACAACTAGTGATATTGCAGCAAAGGCAATTAAAACAAGGGTTATTGAATCCATAATACCACCAGATAAGTCTGTAAATGTAGCCGCTAGATCTGTATATAGTATAGAATCTTCAATAGCTTTTTCATCATTCCAAGCATTTAAGTAATCTAATACACTGTCTTTTGTACTAAAATCCTTAGGATAAAGAGTGATGGCGAATGGAGTAGAAGTAGCACCTAATTGAGCTAGGACATCATCCTTTGTAACATTAGGAGTGCTATTAGCCCCACTCATTGCAGCCATTGGATTAGATGGCATACCATTGCTAGCAGCACCTGAGAATGGCTTTCCAGTTAATACATTATAATTAGCATCTTGTTGAGCCTTAACAATTTCGGAATCTTTAGCATTATCGATAAAGTATTGTGATAGCTCATCGGAATAAGAAAGTCCAGGTGAAAGAATTTCTAGTTTTGAATCTTTACTAGAACGAACTATACCAGCAATTTTAACAGTTATAGTATTGTCACTGTTATAAATATCCATAAGATTTTCTGGAGTTCCGTTTATTGTAAAAATATTACCTACTTGTTTATAGTAATCATTATTTAATACTACCTTAAATTCCTTATTTACAATGTCATTAAAGTTTATAGTATCAGCCTTAGAATCTAGACCTAAGGCCTCTAGCATAGAAATATTAAGTCTATTATACTTATCTACAATAAGGACAAGTTCTGTCTTATCCTTTGGATAAGCTCCAGCTAATAGATCATAATTACTTTCAAGATAACTTTTATTATTAAGATTTAAGTTACTTGGATAGGATGTAAAGTTAATTAAAGATGTATTTACTGGAGTTGCAACTTTACCATCGGATTTTAAAAGATTCATATTAACAAGTCTTGTATATGATAATCCGGAGAGTAATGATGTATCAATATTTTCAATGTACTTTATGTATTCATCAGTAAATTTATTTGTATGCTCTAAACTATTCTCGCTAGGATCATAAGGATAAATGTAATCAACAGCTGGATATTGATTTTCATTTACAGAATTAGCAACCAATTCTTTATGTTGCTCTCTCATTGCTTCCATATCAACCTCAGCAGTTTTTTGATTAATCATTATTGGAAAACCTGATAATGTGGTATTTTCAAATTCATCAATTTGTTCATCAAATCCATTTGATAATGAAAGAATTAAAGCAATACCAATTATACCTATACTAGATGCAAAAGCAGTAAGTGCTGTTCTCCACTTTTTTGTAGATATATTTTTACCAGATAGTTTTAGGGCAGTAAGAAAGCTCATGCTTGTTTTCTTAAGTTCATAACTAGAGCTATCTAGCTCATCATAGAATGGATTACTATCAGACTTGATTTCTCCATCTCTAAATTCAACAATTCTATCAGCATAATCATGAGCTAGTTCTGGATTATGAGTTACCATAACAACAAGTTTATCCTTGGAGATTTCCTTAATTAGCTCCATGATTTGTATACTTGTATTAGTATCTAAAGCACCAGTAGGTTCATCAGCTAAGATTATATCAGGGTCATTGGCTAAAGCACGAGCTATAGCAACTCTTTGCATTTGTCCACCTGATAATTGATTAGGCTTTTTATGAACGTGATCTTTTAAGCCTACTTTATCTAATACTTCAAGGGCTTTTTTATGCTTCTCAGATGCAGAGACACCACTAAGAGTCATTCCCATCTCAACATTATCCACTATACTTAAGTGACCAATTAAGTTATAGCTTTGAAATATGAAACCAACACTATTATTTCTATAGGCATCCCAATCAGAGTCTTTAAAGTTCTTTGTGGACTTACCATTAATAATTAAATCACCTTCATCGTATTGATCAAGCCCACCTACAACATTTAGGCATGTTGTTTTTCCGGAACCACTTGGTCCAAGAATTGCAACAAATTCAGATTCTCTAAATTTTAAACTTACTCCATCCAGTGCAACTTGAGTAAATTCACCAGTGGTGTAACTTTTAAATATATTTTTTAGTTCTAACATTATGCTCCTCCTTTACCTTTGACTTTTATCATTGTAAAATCGTAATATGAACCTAATATGAATTATAGACTGAAAATAAGCTTTTATTTCTAAAGTTCATATTTAATTAATATAATTAGAGTTCTAACCTTCAGCTGGAGTAAAGATTCCCTCTGAAGGTTAGAAATTGTTATCCAGGGACGTAGCAGCTCTTAATTTCTGATTTTAAAAAAGGAGGATTTAGAGCTGGTAGTCATCGGGTTAAATAGCTATATATATCATAGATAATAAATTGAGGTGATAATATTGTTTAATATACTTATTGTTGAAGATGATATAAATTTAAGAAAACTCATATCTGCCACTTTAAAACAGAATGGATACAATTCATTAACGGCTGAAGATGGTGAGAGGGCACTGGAAGTTATTGACAAGGAGCAGGTTGATTTAGTAATATCTGATATAATGATGCCTAATCTTGATGGATATGGTCTAGTAAAAGCTTTAAGAGATTCAGGATATGACATGCCAGTACTTATAACTACAGCTAAAGAAATGTTTGAAGATAAAAGAAAAGGCTTTAATGTCGGAGCTGATGACTATATGGTAAAACCTATTGATATAAATGAGATGATATTAAGAGTAGGTGCTCTTTTAAGAAGAGCCAAGATTTCTAATGAACATAAATTAGTTATCGGGGGTATTATCCTAGACTATGATTCCATATCTGTAAATAGAAATGGGGAAAGTATAACTTTACCTAAGAAGGAGTTTTATCTACTTTTTAAATTACTATCTTATCCTAATGTTATATTTACAAGAAGGCAATTATTAGATGAGATATGGGGTATGGACAATGAAGTTGATGAGCGGACAGTAGATGTGCACATTAAAAGATTAAGAGAAAGATATGAGAATTGTGAGGAGTTTGAGATTATTACAGTTCGTGGCCTTGGATATAAGGCAGTTAGAAGGATATCATGAAGAGTTTAAGAGTTAAATTTGTTATAGTACTCTTATTAATGATGAGTATATCGGGGATTTGCTCTATTATAATATCCACAGTAATATTTAGTGAAAATATAGAAAAAGAATCAAAAAATGCCCAGAGAAAAG
Source organism: Clostridiaceae bacterium (assembly GCA_902363375.1). Lineage (GTDB taxonomy): Bacteria > Bacillota > Clostridia > Clostridiales > Clostridiaceae > Clostridium_J. The sequence goes on from CABIZX010000001.1 coordinate 36,215, forward strand.
TGGTAGATACTATTTTAGAACTACATGATAATACAGATTTTACTTTAAATAAGATAATAGAGATAAGTAATAATGATGTATATGAGGTAACTCTTATTAGTGATTTGTCACAGTATGATAAAGCTATAAATGACATCAATAATAGAGAGTTTCTACAGGTTAGAACAAGAAGAATTCCTATTATTAGCACTATATTAAGGATAGATGATGATTATATAAAAATAGCAAATTCATTTAATGAAAAAAGTATGCATATTCGTGGATTTTTCTTAGCTACCACAACTTTGATTATATCTACAATCATAGCCACAATAATATCTGGAATATCTTCAAAGCAAATTTTACAGCCTATAAGGGCTTTAAGTAAAGCTACTGAAGAGGTGGCAAAAGGTGATTTTAGTGTTAGGTTAGATATTCCTAAGGATTATGAATTTGGATTATTAACAAAGAATTTTAACAAAATGGTTCATGAGCTTAGTAGTATAGAAACTTTAAGAAATGATTTTGTAAGTAACGTTTCCCATGAAATAAAAACTCCTCTTGCATCTATTCAAGGGTTTGCCAAGTTAGTTCAAGATAAAAATTTTAATGATAATGAGAGAAATGAATTTGCAGAAATAATCATTAATGAATCATCAAGGCTTTCTAAATTAGCTTCAAATATTTTAAAGCTTTCAAAGTTAGAAAATCAGGATATAATCACAGAAAAAGTTGAGTTTGCTTTAGATGAGCAAATTAGGTGCGCAATTCTTATAATGGAACCAGAATGGAGTGAAAAGAATATTGACTTAGATATAGACCTGGATAGAGTAAATATTATAGAGAATGAGGATTTATTGCAACAAGTATGGTTAAATATAATAGGAAATGCTATAAAATTTACCAAGGAAGGTGGAACTATTAGAATTAAGCTTATGGATTTAAAAAATAATATAGTTGTTAAAGTTTCAGATAATGGTATAGGAATGAATGAAGAAACTCAAAGACATATATTTGAAAAGTTTTATCAGGGAGATAAATCTCATTTAAGTAAAGGAAATGGCTTAGGATTGGCTCTTGTAAAACGAATATTGGAGTTATGCAATGGAGAAATAAGGGTTAAGAGCAATTCTAATTATGGTACAACATTTACAGTAGAGTTACCTAAGAGTGAATATAAAAGTTCTATAAGGTAGTTTAAATAAAAATATCTTTTTACAAAACACTTCCATTAAAATACTTTTAATAACTTCAAATGTAAGTTTAATCCTATAAATGTAAAATATAAACTTATAAGTAAAATTGGAGGAATTTAAGAAAAGTATAATAAATAGGAGTTAAATTTAAGTAATGGCTGATTATGATTTTTACTTATATTAAGATTGATAGTATTATATGTCATGGTTACTAGTAAATTTTAAAATATGTTTGCAAGCATTGAATAGGTTTAAGGAGTTGTACTTTGTGGAAATAAACAGTGTTGTCCTAAATCCAGAAGTATATAGATCTGATGCAGATAAAATAGCTAACTGGCTTAGTGACGAAGAAATTGTAAGTTATTTAAATGAAGATAATAACGCTAGGAAGAACTTAATTAATGTTGTTAATAGAATAAATATATCAATTTTAACTCATCTATTTAATAATAATTGTAGATTTTTTACTATAAAGAATATGTATGGAACTATAGGATTTCTAAGATTAGTTCCTAAGGGAGAAACAGTTGAAATTGTTATTGCAGTGGGAGAAAAAGACTTGTGGGGAAAAGGTATAGGACATAATGCAGTTATTGAAGCATTAAAAGTTGCCTTTTTCGAAATGAGATCAGAAAAAGTAGTTGCAAAGATAAAACAGACTAATAAAAGATCTCAAAATCTTTTTAAAGGAATTGGATTTAAAGAAGTAAAAAAGCTTCAAAAAGAAATAGAATATCATATTACAAAGGAAATCTTTTTGAAAAAAGTCGCATAGAAAATATTTAATATCTTAAGTACTATGTGAATTATTTTAATTTAGCGTTTCTTACAGTATGCATTAATGAAAGGATATAGTCATTTAGATATGAGTATATCCTTTTAATATTAACTTTTTTAGGATATAAATGTTTAAATAATTTTATATATTTAAGTTTAGCATATTGTTAAATTTAAATCAGAAATTGACAAATATTCTGAATTGTTATAAACTGATATTAGTTCGAGTAGCGAAATAATATTCATTAGTATGAATAAAATATTTAAATATTTAAGTTTTAAAGAAAAAATAATATAAGAAAGTAAATTTAGAGCTAATCATTTATGATTAGCTCTAAATTAAGGATAAAAAGAAATTTTTATTACAAATTTAATCAGGGGGTAGGGATATGGCAAAATTTTCGGAACTGTTTGCACCAAAAGATATGACTGAGGGAACACCTTGGAAGAGAATTGTTGAATTTTCATTACCTATGTTAATTGGTAATATAGCTCAGCAGTTTTATAACACTGCGGACTCTATTATTGTAGGTAAGTATGTAGGGGATAATGCATTAGCTGCTGTTGGAAGTGCATCACCAATACTGAATCTTTTACTTGTACTTTTTGTTGGAATTTCAACTGGAGCCGGTATTATGGTCGCTCAATATTTTGGAGCGAAGGATAGGGAGAAGCTTTCTCGTACTATTGGATCATGTATAACACTTACAGCTATAGCATCTGTAATAATTATGATCATAGGGCCACTAGTTACAAGGCCTCTATTGACTTTTCTTAACACGCCAGCATCTATAATAGACTGGTGTGAAGATTATCTTGTTATCTATTATTTAGGTATTTCAGGTTTTGCTTATTATAATATTTTAGCTGGAGTACTAAGAGGACTTGGGGATTCCATATCATCCCTTGTATTTTTACTTATAGCTACTATTTTAAATGTAGTTCTTGATCTTTGGTTCGTTGCAGGACTTGGTATGGGGGTTCCAGGAGTTGCATTAGCTACTGTTATTGCACAAGGAATATCAGCAATACTTTGTATTGCTAAGTTAGTAAGAATGAAGTCAACCTTTGATTTAAATTTGAAAATGCTAAAACCAGAGAAGATATATTCTATGAAGCTTATAAAGCTTGGACTTCCATCAGGGTTTACTCAAGCCATATTTTCTCTTGCAATGATAGTTGTACAATCTTTAACAAATAGTTTTGGTGAAATGGTTATAGCATGTAATGTAATAGTTATGCGTGTAGATGGCTTTGCCATGATGCCAAACTTTACTTTTGGTAATGCCATGACAACTTATGCAGGCCAAAATATAGGTGCTCAAAAAATTGACAGAGTTGATAAAGGAACTAAGGATGGGGTTAAAATTGCTGTTGGGGTATCTACAGTTATAACAATTTTAATTTTAGTTTTTGGTAGGTATCTTATGAGTATTTTTACAGATACTGCCGAGTTAGTTGACTTAAGTATGCATATGATGCGCATTCTTGCGGTGGGATATATTGCAATGGCAGTAACACAGAGCCTTTCAGGAGTAATGAGAGGTGCTGGAGATACGATGACACCAATGTGGATCTCATTAATTACAACTGTAATTTTACGTGTTCCTGTTGCTTATGGTATTGCTTACTTTACACGAAGTGCGGCTTATCCTACAGGTAGACCAGAGTCAACCTTTATATCATTACTTGTTTCTTGGACATTAGGAGCTATTATAACTACTATATTCTTTAAGAGAGGTAAGTGGAGAAATAAAGGCTTTGCTGCACACAATTAAAATTATATGAATTAAATAGATTTTAAAAAGATGATTATTTCAATGATGTAATTGAAATAATCATCTTCTTTTATTATAAATTAATCAAGGCTAAGTCCTAATCTTTTAAATAAAATATTATTTTCAAGATGTATGTGTTGGAATAGATCACTTTCTAACTCTTCTAATAGCTTATAGGATAAAAGGTAAGTATTGCAGCCATCCTTAGGAACTTTAAAATCATGAGTGATTTTTCTAAGTTCTTTTAAAATATCTCCAGCAGCATCATGCTCATCCTCAGTTTCTTTAATTGTTTCACTGATTTTTTCTAGTAGCTTTTCACTTGGAGCTTTTTCATATTCCTTAATTAAAGGGAAAAGAATTTCTTCTTCTTTTAAAAGATGTTGTTCTAAATCAGCTTTTAAAAGTGAGAAAAGCTTATGAACTTTAAAAAGCTCTTCATGATTCATACCGTGAACTCTTAATATTTTAGTTGTTAATTCTCCTAACTCATATAGAACTTTTTTAGTATAAGCATGGTGAGTATTTTCAATATGATAAATTAACTCACTGGAAGTAAGTTTTCTAAAATCTAAGAATATTTCTTTGGTATTTGAAATTTCATCAAGTTTATCATGTATTTCTTTTAATAATTTATCTTCATTTAGACTAAGCTCAGAGAGTACATCTGAGAGTTGTCTATTACCACCACAACAAAAATCAATTTTATACTTTTTAAATATTTCACTAGCCTGAGGCATTATTGAAACTATTTCCCCTATACTTTGAGAACTATTAAATCTATTCATATCAATTCCTCCAATACATTAATTTATAAGTTTTTATCTTGTAACCTTATAATATATTAGAGAATAAAAATATTCTGTGACTGGAATCATAATTTAAAAATAAAAATATGATACTTTGCTTAAATAGATATATAGCAATATAAATATTAATGTTGTTATATATAAATATTTATATATAGTAATTTAATGTTTTAAAGCATTAATATCTAATATTAGAATCTGCTTATTACCTATCATATTAATAATACCTTTGTCTTGTAATAGACTTAGTTTTCTACTGACGGTTTCTCTTGCAGTACCTATATAATTAGCCATTCCTTCGCGACTTAGAGGTAATTCAACAATTATACCTTTGGGGGTAGCTTTTCCATACCTTTCAGCAAATTCTATAAGTAAAGAATTTATACGCCATTCGATATTTTTAGCACCAATATTTTGAATAGAGTTTTCGATTTTATCCATTCTAGTACATAATTCTTCTATAATTTTTATGCTAATAGTAGGATAAGTAATTAGGAGTTTTTGAAAATCATTTTTATTTATCATACAAATATGAGTAGTTTCTAATGCTTCAACATTATAAGTAGAATTTTGATTATTAAGTAGGTTTTTTTCTCCAAAGAAATCACCTTGATCTAGTATATAAAGAATTTGTTCTTTACCTTCAATGGTATAACAAAAAACTTTTACTTTACCATTATCTATAATAATTAAGTTTTCAAGAGGATTTTCCTCCATTATAATTAATTCACCTTTTTCATATTTTCTTTTTACTATTAAGTTAGCTACTTTGCTTAGCTCTTCTGAATTAAGTCCAGAAAAAATAGGAACTTTTTCAACACACAACTTATGATGGCATTTTTCGCAATTATGAGAAACGTGTTTATTCAAGTAAATCACACCCTTACATTTATTTCAAATAAAATATATTTATATATTGGAGTTTATTATCATAATCAAGATAAATTTATTTATAATTTTCTGTAATTATATTATATATCATATAAATTTATTTACATAATCCTAAAATTCATTTTGAATGATTAGAGAAACAGGAATTATTTGATATTAAGTATATTAAAAGATATAATATATAATGAATTTAGGGGAATTATGTTTTAGACATTAATTTACAAACATTTTATTATCATTAATATTAAATAAAGTTTTAACCAAGATGAATGAATATTTACAAGGTGAGAATAAAGTATAAGATAATATTGTTATAGATGAGAAAAACAGAAGTAGTAAGGATGCTGACATAGAAGTATTTATCCATGTTGCATTAGATGGCATAGGAGCTGTTGGATATGTTGATTTATGTTATGATGGACAAGTTATATCCAATGGTAATTATGATGATAGATCGTTTAAACTCTTTGAAAAAGAGTTTACCAAAATAAATAGTAGAGTAATTAGTAGAAACAATACTTGTACTTGTTACCAAAAGAAGAAATAGCATAAATATTTATTATTTTAGGAGGAATAGTATGTTAAAAGAATTTAAAAAGTTTGCAATTAAGGGAAATATGATTGATTTAGCAATTGGTATGATTATAGGTACAGCCTTTACTAAGCTTGTCACATCTTTGGTTGAGACAGTAATAATGCCTATTATTAGTATTTTTATAGGGAAAATTGATTTTTCTAATTTATTTATTGTTTTAGATGGTAAAGAATATGCAACTTTAGCAGCTGCAAAGGAGGCTGGAGCTTCAGTAGTTGCTTATGGAGCTTTTTTAACTGGACTTATAGACTTTTTAATCATGACATTTGTAGTATTTATTGTAGTTAAGCAGCTTGATAGATTTAAAGGTAAAGAAGAGGCAAAACCTGCAACAACTAAGAAATGTCCGTACTGTATTTCAGAAATATCAATTGAAGCGACAAAATGTCCTTACTGTACATCAGACTTACAAACAGATCTAGATCAGTAATAAAGAAGAATTTTATATAATTAAAATATTGTAAAAGGAAGTCAGTAATTGACTTCCTTTTTATGTGAAGATTAACCAGAAAGTTTATTTCTATAGGACAAAGGAGTATTGCCAGTAAATTTTTTAAAGGTTGTACAAAAGTAAGATATATTGCAAAATGCACATCTATTAGAAATAATATCTAAAGGTAAATCGGAATGAATGAGTAATTTTTTTGATAAGTTTATTCTTTGTTTAGTAACATATTCACTAAAATTTGTTCCTACATTTTTCTTAAATATATCGCATAAATAGCAGCGATTAATATTTATATTTTCGCATACATTGGCAAGGGTCAATGGTTCATGAATGTGATTATGAATATAAGTTAAGGCTTTCTTTATATGTGGGTTTTCATATTTTTCTATAAGATAATCTGAACAATTTCCATAAGAAGATATAATAATTTCTCCAGTATTGATTAATCTAGAATAGCTAGTACACTCATCAATTAACTTAGCATTTTCATAACAACATTGGTGAAGAGATATACTTTCTTCTCTTAGAATATAGTTATAGATATTGATATTTAGAGAAGAGATATATAATTTGTAATCAAAAATAGATAGCTGTTTATCTAAAGAGTTGATTTTATCTTTAAATAGCTCTATAGCCCCAATAGTATTACCATGATATAACAATATACAAATATCCAAATGATTCAAAAGTTTTTCCATACAAATCCTCCTATGAAATTTAAATTAATATAATACTAAACAAGAAATTAAAAATCTAAATACTTAAAAATATAATCTAAACATTTTATAACATAAGTATTTAGGTAAGTGTTAGACTTAAATTAACAAACAGTTAGCCTTTGCTAACTATTATAATACAAAAATTAATATATTTAAATAGGGTTTATACCTTAAGAAAGGAAGGAAAAATGAAAGGTAAAAAATTATTATCTTTATGTTTGACATGTTTACTAGGAGTTTCAATGGTGGGATGCGCAGCATCTAATAAGTCAGAAGCTCCAAAAGAAGAGGTAAAGGAAACGGTTGAAAAGACTGAAGAGAGAATTATAGCATCATCTGTATCCGTAGTTGAAATTTTAGATGCTATGGGAATTTCTATGGTAGGGGTACCTACTAGTTCATATGATTTACCTGAAAGTGTGAAGGAGGTAACTAGAATAGGGAATCCAATGAAGCCAGATATGGAAATTGTAAAATCTTTAGATCCTACTACAGTAGTATCAGTAGATACTTTATCTTCAGATTTAAAGGAGTCCTTTAATAGTTTAAATATTCCAATAGAATTTTTAAATCTTTCTAGTTATGAGGGGTTAAAAAGTAGTATTGTTCAATTAGGAGAAACCTTTGATAAACAAGAGGAAGCAACAAAATTAGTAGAACAATTTAAAGATAAAGAAGAAGAGATAGCTAAAAAGGTAGAAGGTCAGGAAGGACCTTCAGTTCTTGTAGTATTTGGAGCATCAGGAAGCTTCATGGTGGCAACTGAATCAACTTATGTTGGAGATCTAGTAAAAAAAGTTGGTGGAAAAAATATTCTTGAAGGTACTGAGGGAAGTTTTATACCAGTTGACATGGAATTTTTAGCAGATAAAAATCCAGACGTAATTTTACTTATGACTCATGCTAATCCAGAAGAATCAAAGGCAGCTTTTGAGAAAGAATTTGAAACTAATGAAGCATGGCAGCATTTTGATGCGGTTAAAAATGATAAGGTTTATGCTCTTGAACCAGGATACTTTGGGATGTCAGCAAATCTTTTAGCTACTGATGCTATGGAAAAATTAGTGGAAATACTTTATTCAAAATAGTAATAGAAGAAGATGAGAGTGAAGTAATATGACAAAGAAAATTAGAGCATTTTCTATAGTGATAATTCTATTAATTATATCAATAATAGTTGCAGTTGGCATTGGAAGTGTTAAAGTACCAATCAATGAACTTATAACTGGAATTATTAATGGGCAAGGTGGCAATATAGGTGTAGTGAAAGACATAAGGTTACCAAGAATAGTAATGGCTTTACTTGTAGGTGCAAATCTTTCAGTTTCAGGTGTACTTTTGCAAGCGGTAATGGGGAATCCTTTAGCTGATCCAGGGATCACAGGTATATCATCAGGGGCTAGTATAGCAGTTATGTTTTTAATGTTATATATGCCTGGAGCAGTTACAACTATTCCCTTTTGGGGCTTTATAGGCGGAGTGGTAGCATGTTTTCTTATTTATTCTCTTGCATGGAAAGATGGAATATCTGCTATGAGAATAATTCTTGCAGGGGTAGCTGTAAATGCTATGCTTGGTGGAATGACTAGTATGATGTCAATTTTAAATAGTGAGAAACTATCAGGAGTACTTAATTGGCTTAATGGAAGCCTTAGTGGTAAGAGCTGGTCAGATATAAGAATCATGTGTGTTTATACTATAGTAGGTTTAATATTAGCATTTTTAATGTTTAATGCTTGTAATGTTCTGGAATTAGGTGATAAAACCGCTAAGAGTTTAGGAGTAAATCCTAATGTACAACGAATTATCATATCCATGGTAGCAGTATTTTTAGCAGGTATATCTACAGCTTTTGCTGGAGTAATAGGATTTTTAGGTTTGGTAGTTCCTCATATATCAAGAATAATGGTGGGCTCTGATCATAAGACATTAATTCCCTTTTCTGCATTATTAGGTTCTTTAGTTCTACTACTTGCTGATACTTTTGGAAGAAATATTGCAAGTCCTTACGAAATACCAGTAGGAGTGGTTATGGCAGTACTTGGTGGACCATTCTTTTTATATCAATTGAGGAGGGGTGGTAAATCTTATGGAGGCTAGGAATTTACAATTTTCTTATGACGATAGAGAATTTATCTCAGATATAAATTTGAAGATAAAAAGAGGTCAGATTACTACAATTCTAGGACCAAATGGTTCAGGAAAATCTACATTATTAAATTTATTCGCAAGACAATTGTTTCAAAAACAAGGTGATATCATAATTAATGGAAAGAATATAAAAACTATGAGCTCAAAAATTTTTGCTAAAGAATTAGCTATAGTTTATCAACAAAATAGTGCACCTAATGACCTCACAGTAGAAAAGCTAGTTAGTTATGGTAGAACACCTTACAAGAATTTTTGGAATTCAGAGAGTGAAGAAGATGGGAATATAATAGAGTGGGCAATGAAAGCAACGAAGCTTTTACCACTGAAGAATAAACCCGTAGGGCAGATTTCAGGTGGTGAAAGACAGAGAGCTTTTATAGCTATGGCACTTGCACAAAAAACTGATATTTTATTTTTAGATGAACCAACAACTTATTTAGATATATATTATCAGCTTGAAATATTAGAATTAGTTAAAGAACTAAATGAAAGCTTGGGAATTACAATTGTTATGGTATTGCATGATATTAATCAAGCTCTCCAATATAGTGATAATATTATAATTATGAAATCTGGTAAAGTTATTTATGACGGAATAGCAAGTGAGGCCATTACAGAAAATAGAATCAAAGAGGTATATGGTATAAATTCAATTATTAGGTGGTGTCCCGTAAATTGTTGTAAGTATATGACACCTATTCAAATGAAGGAAAGAGGATGTGAGACATGTCCTCAATTTAATAGATGATATAAAGTGAAGTGAGGAGATAAATATGAAGATATTAGTAACTTATTCAAGTTTGACAGGAAATACAAAAAAATTAGCAGAAGGAATTTATAAAGAGCTTCAACACGAGAAAGATATAATGCCAATAAAAGAAGTTAAAGATTTATCACCTTATGATGTAGTGTTAGTAGGATATTGGGTTGACAAAGGTGGCCCTAATGAAGAAGCAAAGAAGTTTTTAGAGACTATAAGTAATAAGAAGGTAGGATTATTTGCGACTTTAGCTTATTGGCCAGATACAGAGCATGGTTGGAAGTCACTTGTTAATGGTGAAAGCATTGTAAAAGAGAAAAATCAAGTTATAGGTAAGTATATATGCCAAGGAAAGCTAAGTGATGGAATAATAGAAAAGTTTAAGTCATTACCAGAAGGAAACCCACATGCCATAACTCCTGAAAAGTTAAAAAGATATGAAATAGCTACAAATCATCCTAGTGATATAGATATTGCAGCAGGTGCTGAGTTATTTAAAGAAAGGTTGTACTAGGATATGTTTGAGAAAAGGATAAAGACCCATCATAGTGCAATGGCAGAGGGAAAGAAGTATGTAAGAGGAGTAAAAAAGGTTGTTGAGTTACTAGATATGCCTAATGAGAAAGATAAAAATTCGCAGTTAAATTCAACAATATATATTCATGTTCCCTTTTGTAGTAAGATTTGTAGTTTTTGCAATATGAGACGTAGTCTTCAAAAGCCTAATGAAGAATATCATAATTTAGTGATAAAAGAAATTGAGGAATATGGAAAGCTCAATTATATTAAAAATACTACTTTTGAAGCAATATATTTTGGTGGAGGAACGCCAACTACATTATCAACAGATGCATTAAGAAGCATTTTAAGAGCTATTCATGCAAATTTTAATTTATCTGAGAATGTGGAAATTACCATAGAAACTACAGTGTCTGAACTAAGTGATGAGAAAATAGTAATGTTTAGAGAAGAAGGCGTTAATAGACTTTCTATAGGGGTACAGACATTTAATGATAAAGGCAGAGCTATTATGGGTAGAAAGGGTAATGGACAAAAGGCGTATGATAAACTAAAACAACTTAAAGACTATGGATTTAAGACAATCAGTATGGATTTAATATATAATTATCCAGGTCAAAATATAGAAGATTTATTAGAAGACTTAAATAAAATAGTAGCTTTAGATTTAAATGGATTTTCCATGTATTCCCTTATAGATATGAAAGAAACTAAAATTAGTAATGCTCAGGGGAGAGAAAATGATAATCTAATGTTTGAAACTATTGTTAGCTATATGGAGAATGCCGGATATAAATTTCTAGAACTTACTAAAATGGTTAAAGATGATGAGTATAAATATGTAATGAATAGACATAAAGGTGCAGATACGTTGCCACTAGGTGCAGGAGCAGGTGGAAGTGTCAATGGGCTTATGTTAATGAATCCTATAGAGTTAGATAAATATGAGGATAGCATTAAAAAATTTAAAGAAAGACAAGGTATGCTATTTGCTTCATCATACAAAGAAATAGTGAAATTTAAAGGTGATATTCAAACTATATATCTTCCTAAAAATGAATCATTGTATAGAGATAAAGGAGAATATAATAGGCTTTTAAATGAATTGCTCATAAACGAATATGTAATTAAAGATAATTTAGGATATAGGTTAACAACTAAAGGTATATTTTGGGGAAATACTATATCTAGGGAACTATCAGCTTTAATTTAAGATATGATAGGCATTGTAAACAATTTGCCTACTGGATAAATATTTAAAGTTTATCAATATATTATTAAAATTTATCTAATGTTGAGGGGACCTATATTAAAACACTCTCAACATTTATTTAAAGTAATCCATTTCTAAAAATATTTACATTCGTGTTAAAAAATGTTATAGTTGATTTGTAGAAAATATTGTAAGGAGGTCGTTTATAAATGAAAAAATTAAATTGTACGAGAAAAATTGAAATTTATAATATTTATAATGACCTTAACGATAGATTTTAAAATATTTATTTTAATAATTTGAGCCATAGGGTTATTAATACTCTATGGCTTTTATTTTTTATGATTGTGGGGGAGAGATATGAAATTTAAAGTCAATGAAATTTATCACGGTTTTAAGTTACTAGAAGAAGAAAAAGTAAAAGAAACACAATCCATATCTAGAATATTTGAACATGTTAAAAGTGGAGCAAGACTTTTACATTTAGAAAACGATGATGATAATAAACTATTTTCTATAAGTTTTAGGACAACGCCTACAGATAGTACAGGAGTTGCTCATATATTAGAGCATTCTGTACTTTGTGGCTCAAAAAAATTTAAGGCTAAAGATCCTTTTGGAGAGATGGCTAAGAGCTCATTACACACATTTTTAAATGCTATGACCTTTACAGATAAAACTATGTATCCTGTTGGAAGTAGAAATCATAAAGACTTTATGAATCTTATGGATGTATATTTAGATGCAGTTTTAAATCCTAGAATATATGAAAATCATGAAATCTTACGTCAAGAAGGTTGGAGATATGAATTAGATGAAAAAACTAACAAACTAGTTTATAAAGGGGTAGTTTATAGTGAGATGCAAGGAGCAATGTCATCACCAGAGGAAGTTATATGTAGCGAGATATATAAATCATTGTTTCCAAATACCACTTATGCTTTTGTTTCTGGGGGTGCTCCGAAAGATATACCTAATTTAACTCAGGAAGATTTTGAAAACTTCCATAGTAAGTTTTATCATCCAGCCAATAGTTATATCTTTTTATATGGAGATGAAGATTTAGACTCATGTCTTAAATTTATAAATGATGAATATCTTAATAAATTTGAGAAAATAGATATACCTTCACAGATAGAAGATGCTAAAGAGTTTAAGGAAATAGTAGAAATAACTTCTAATTATTCTATTAGTGAAGAAGATGATGATAAAAATAAAGCTTTCTTAGCATTAAACTTTGCCTTTGAAGAAACAAGTAATGCAGAAGTATATTTAACTACTCAAATACTTTATAATATGTTCATAGAATCTTCGGCATCACCAATTAAAACAGCGTTACTTAAAGCAGGTGTGGGTGAATGTATTATAACTGTTGATGATATGAATATGGATCCAACAAAGGAAATATTATTTCCAATAGTAGTTAAGAATGTTGATGTAGGAAGAAAAAATGAATTTAAAGAGATTATTATGAATACCCTTAGAAATATTGTAGATAAAGGGGTAGATAAAAATCAATTAAAGGCAGCAATAAATACAGTGGAATTTAAGTTACGTGAAGCTGATCCATGGAGAAGTGCCAATAAAGGAATTGAATATAATCAATGGATTTTAAGTAGCTGGATATATGATGGGCATCCCCTTGTTCACTTAAAATATGAAGAAACTCTTAATAAAATAAAATCTTATATAGATGAGAATTATTTTGAAAAGTTCATTGAAAAAAATATGATTAATAATAATCATTGCTCTTTAGTAATTTTAAATCCAGAGAAAGGCTTAGAAGAGGCTATAAATAGGGAATTAGAAGAAAAATTAGAGACTTATAAAAAATCTTTATCAGAAAAGGAATTACAAGTACTTATAGAAAGAAATGAGAAGTTAAGAGCTGAACAAGTTAGAATAGATACTAAAGAAGAAAAAGATACACTTCCAAAGCTATCTATAGAAGATATAGACAGAAGAGCAGAAATAATTCCTCAGGAAATTATAAAAGAGAAAGATATAACTATTTTAAAACATAACATTCCTACTAATAGAATAGCTTATATTAACTTATTATTTGATGCAAAAGTTATTGAAGAGAAATACATTCCATATTTAGGACTTCTAAAGGAAGTACTTGGTGAACTTGACACTGAAAAGGGAAGCTACTCTGAATTAATTACAGAAATTTATAAAGCTACAGGTGGAATAACCTTTGAAAATGAGGTATATACTGAGAAAAATAGCAGCAAGCTATACCACCCTAAATTTATAGTCAAATCAAAGGTTATTTCAGATAATATTCCTCACTTATTAAATCTAATAAACGAGATAATTACATCTACTAGATTTGATGACTTAAATAGACTAAAACAAATTATTAAAGAAGCAAAATCAAAGCTTCAAATGAAAGTCGTCAATAGAGGACAGGAAGTTGCAATGAATAGAGTATTTTCACAAACTTCTTATGGAAGAATGTACTGGGAAAAACTTAGTGGTGCAATATATTATGAATTTATCTGCGACCTAGAGAAGAACTTTGAAATGCAAGGAGAATTAATTAAAGAAAATCTTCTAAAAGTATATAATACTATATTTAATAAAAATAATTTAATGATTTCAATAGTTGGTTCTGAAGATGAAAGTAAAGTATTAATTTCACACCTTGATAAACTTATTCATAATATTAAGAATGAACCTGTTAAGCTTCATAATATTGAATATATAAATCCTCAAATTACAGAAGGATTAATAACTGCTAGTAATGTACAATATGTAGTTAAAGGATTTAATTTTGCAGATCTAGGTTATGAGTATTCAGGAAAAATGAGAGTTCTTTTAAATATATTAGATAATGAGTATTTATATCCAAGAGTTCGTCTTCAAGGTGGTGCTTATGGTTGTTATAGCGAGATAAATAGAGATGGTAACTTAGCAATCTATTCTTATCGTGATCCAAATCTTGCAAGAACTATAGATGTATATAACGAAGCATATAAATTTTTAGAAGAGGTAGACTTTAATAAGCAAGATATAGAGAAGGTTATAGTAGGCTCAGTTGGACAGTTATATAGACCTTTGACTCCTGATAAAAAGGGTGAGAGAGCAGTTGCTAACTATATATGTAATACAACTTCAGAAGATATCCAAAGAGAAAAGGACGAGCTTTTGAGTACCACAAATCAGGATATAAGAAATTACGCCGAAATGATTAAGAAAGGAATGAAGGAAAAGCACTGCTGTGTAGTAGGTAATGAAGGTAAGGTAAGGGAAAATCAAGTTATTTTTGAAAAAATAAGTAAATTATTATAAAAATACTTGATTTATATAATAAACTGTAGTATACTTAAGTAGAACTTAAATTAATAGTAAATAATATAAAGCCAATATATTTCAATTAGTACTTAATAAATATAGTATGTATATCGAAATTTTGTTAGTGAATTATTACAATGAGTTTAAGAAAAATAAAATTTCGGAGGTATACATTATTATGAATGGTACAGTAAAATGGTTTAATGGAGAAAAAGGTTTTGGATTTATTGTAGGAGAAGATGGAGTAGATGTATTTGCACATTTTTCTCAAATAAATTCTAATGGTTACAAGTCACTTGAAGAAGGCCAAAAAGTTTCTTACGATGTGGTTAAAGGACCAAAAGGACCTCAAGCTGAAAATATTACTATTATCTAATTAATAAATATTTTACCCCTTAAATAGTTATTCTATTTAAGGGGTTTTTGTATTTATAGTTAAATTTTTTATAAGATAAAATTTTAAAATATATAAGTAAAGACCGTGCATACTTATATATTTTAAAATAAAAACTATCATGTTAATCTAAGATTTTAGCTACACTCTCTCTTTCAACTAAGGTGTTATCAATGACTGTTTTCACACCATATTCATTATTAGCAGCTATTTTATCCAATACTAAAATGGCTGCTTTACTTCCTAGAAGTTCCATATGTTGGTCTATAGTCGTTAGCTTAGGTTCAACTAAGCTACTTAATTGAATATTGTCATAGCCAATGATAGATAAATCTTTAGGTATACTTATATTTAACTTTTTACAACTATTCATTACGCCTATAGCCATAAGATCATTACATCCAAATACTGCAGTTGCTTTAAGCTTTGGTAATAAAGTCATCATTAAATCAGTGGTATTATCTACAGTTTCTATAGTATTACCTTGGCCGATATCTATTATATAATTAGGATTAAAACTTCCAATTTCCATCATTTTATTTTTATATACATTTTCTTTAATATCATAGGAATAACTATCCCTTCCTCTTAGAAATAATATATTTTTATGATTGTTTTCAATAAGATAATTTAAAGCAACTTCACATCCGATAGCTTCGTCATTTGATATGGAAGAAATATTAGGAACCGATGTATAACCATTAATAAAAACTAATGGAAGTTTTTTTGAAATATCATGATAAAATTTATTTTTTATATTAGAGGTATTTGGATCTATAACTATAATTCCTGAAACATTTCTGGAAAGTAGATCATTTATACATTTTGTTTCTTCATTTTTGTCATTAGAAGTAGTCATAAGTATAATCGATAGAGAATTTTTTTTAAGTTCTGTTTCTATTCCATATACTACATTAGGAAAGAACATATTAGTTAAACTCGGAACTACCACTCCTATAATATTGGATTTCTTTTGGGTTAATTCTCTTGCTTGCATATTAGGTACGAAATTAACTTCTTCTATGACTTTAAGAACTCTCTCTTTAGTTTCTTTTTTCACGGGATAGTTCTCGTTTATTACCCTTGAAACTGTAGCGACGGACACATTAGCTTTTTTTGCCACTTCTTTAATAGTTATACTCATAATTTATTCCACCTTATAATTCCTTTAAAAATTTATCAAAGGCTTCTAATCCTTCTTTATCTCTTTTAAAAACTCCTGAATGAGAAAGAACTTCTTGAAACTTTAAGCCTACTTCATTTCTTAAAATATCATCTACAGAGCTTTCTTCAATACAAGGATACTTATTAACCAAATAATTATACCATTGACTATGTTTTAGTACAATTTCGTCCTTAGAAATATCTTTTACTCCATTAAGGAGACACTTTCTAAGTATCTCAAGTTCAAATTTTAATCTACCAGGCAAAATAGCAAGTCCCATTACTTCTATAAGACCTATATTCTCTTTTTTTATATGATGTACTTCTTTGTGAGGATGAAATATTCCTAAAGGATAATCTTTACTTGTGCGATTGTTCCTTAGAACTAAGTCAAGTTCATACATTTTATTTCTAAATCTAGCTATAGGAGTGATTGTATTATGAATTTCCCCATTACTATTATTTAATATATTGACACTTTCATCAGAATAACTTCTCCAAGAATCTAAAATATGGCTAGCAAGATTTGAAAGTTTATCTTTATTAAAGCTAGAAAGTCTAATAGTAGACATAGGCCAATTTACTCGCCCTATATTTATGTCTTCATACCCCTTTATACTATAAATTTTTTCAACAGAAGCTCTTTCCATAGGAAAGGTATAAAAGCCTCCTTGATAGTGTGCATGGGATAGAATAGAACCACCTACTATTGGCAAATCTGCATTAGAGCCTAAGAAATAATGAGGAAATTTTTCAATAAAACTAAAAAGATTTTCAAAAGTGGTTTTAGATATCCTCATAGGAGTATGAGTCTTATTTAATACAATGCAATGTTCATTATAATAAGTATAAGGTGAATATTGCAAAAACCATTGACCACTTTCCAGATTAATTGGAACTATTCTATGAGTATCACGAGCAGGCTGATTTAAAGTTCCTCCAAAGCCTTCATTTTCCTTACATAATAAGCATTTAGGATAATAAGTAAAAGGCTTTTCTTTAGCTTTAGCTATATCCTTTGGATCTTTTTCAGGCTTTGAGAGGTTAATAGTTAAATCTAATTCACCATAGATAGTTGAGGTTTTCCATGCAATATTTTTCTTTATTCTATCTTTTCTTATATAATTAGAGGCTGTGCTTAGGTTATAGTAATAATCTGTAGCTTTTGATGGAGAAGTTTTATATTTATCATAAAAGGTTTTTATTACTTCAGAAGGTCTAGGCATGACACAATTCATGATTTTAGTATCTAGTAAATCTCTTTGAACTACAGTGTTGTCAATAAGCTTTTTATCTACAGCATAATCTAATATATTTTCTAGTATTGAGGTAGCACTATTTAACGTCTCATTTATTTTAAACTCCTTAAAATCTTTTAATTTTAAAAGATTCAAAATAAGATTCATAGAATAAATTTTATCTTCTTTAGATATTAGATTTTTTTGAAGAGCAAAATTTATAAGTCTATTTATTTCATAATATATCATTAGATTTACCTCCTAAAATAAATTTCTTGCTCCGTCTGAAATATTTACCGTGTAGAAGTTTGGACTATATCCCATAATATCTGCATATTTTTTAGTGCAATGATCTATAAATTCATGTATACTATCTTCTTCCACTATACTAACTGTACATCCACCAAAACCAGCTCCAGTCATTCGTGAACCAAGAACTATTTCTTTTTGGTCCCAAGCAGCTTCTACTAGAGTGTCTAGTTCTATACCTGTAACTTCATAGTCATCTCTTAAAGAAATATGAGATTCATTTAACAAACTACCCAAATAACTAAGATTATTTTCTTTTAGTGCAGAAACAGCTTTTAAAGTCCTAATATTTTCGTAGATAGCATGTTTTGCTCTTTTTCTTATGATGGGATTCCTAATATGATTTTTAAAAGTTTCAAAATCATTTTCTGTAAGTTCCCCTAAATTTGATATAGGTTTATATTTTTGAAGAATTTTTAAGGCTTCTTCACACTGAGATCTTCTTTCGTTGTATTTAGAGTCTGCAAGACCTCTTTTTTTATTAGTAGAACCTATTATAATTTTATATCCCTTTAAGTTAATGTTACTATAACTATATTTTAAATTATTACAATCTAAGAGTATTGCACAATTTTCTTTTCCCATAGCTACGGCAAATTGATCCATTATCCCGCAATTAACTCCCATGAACTTATTTTCTGCTTCTTGGCAAAGCTTAGCTAAGGATATCATGTCTAGTTTAAAGGTAAAGGTATCTTTTAAGATTACTGCCATTAGTACCTCTAAAGAGGCAGAAGAGGAAAGTCCAGAACTATTAGGGATATCGCCATATATGAGTATGTCAAGTCCAGTAGATATATTAAAACCATGGCTTTGAAATGTTTTAATTACTCCCTTTAAATAATTTCCCCAATGATCCTTTAGGTCATAGATAATATGATTTAAATCGAACTCAATAACTCCAACTTCACTAAAATTTTTAGAAAAAATTCTTATTTTAGAATCATTTCTTTTAGAGATTAGCCCATAGGTTCCCATGGAAATGGCACAAGGAAATACATTACCTCCGTTATAATCAGTATGTTCACCAATTAAGTTAACTCTACCAGGAGAAAAGTATCCTCTAATAGGGTTTTTATTAAAAATATATATAAATTCATCTTTTAAGTTTTCTATAAGTTTCATATATACCTCCAAAATCATTATAGTTATATAGTAAGCGATTACTATTAAAAAGTAAATAAATTTACTGAAAGAACAATTAACTTGCCTTTTGTATATTTACAAAATGGTATAACTTAATTATGATAAAGATATATAGAATATATGAATATATAGAAACTGTTTTCTAAAGTGAGGTGGAAATGAATATTTCAAAGAAAAGTTTATTTAGATATAAGGGAAAAGAAATTGTTCAATGATAGAAAATCTGTAGTTGTTTATTCAACTAATTTTCCAGAGAAGAATAAGAAATTAGAAAATGGAAATACATAAAAAAAGCATGATGCTATATGCTTTGAAACTCAAAATTTACCAATAGGGTATAAAGAAAGATTTATAGAAGATTCACTACTTAAAAATAGTTGTAGCTATATACTCATCACCTTTTTTAAGTTTAGAGTGAATTAAAATATAATTAGAGATAAAGGTAAGGGGGATTTATATTATGAAGCTATGGGAAAATATAAAAATTGATGGAATTAATAGGATGAAGCCAAGAGCTAATTTTTTAAGTTTTCAATCAAGAGAAATGGCTGAACTAAAAGAAAAAAGATATACTCATAACTTTAAAAATTTAAATGGCATGTGGGATTTTTTATTTTTAGAAGCTCCTGAATATTCTCCAGAGAGTTTTTATAAAGAGGATTTTGATACAGAATCTTGGGATAAAATAGTGGTACCTGGAAACTGGCAGTTACAAGGATATGGAAAAATGCATTATTCAGACCTGTGGTATAACTTTCCTATAAATCCACCCTATGTACCTACAGAAAATCCAACGGGAATATATAAAAGAACTTTCGATATAGATGATTCATGGATAGGGGAAAGAATAATTCTTAAATTTAATGGGGTTGATTCATCTTATAATCTATGGATGAATGGAAGAGAAGTGGGATACAGTAAAGGGGCAAGAATACAAGGAGAATTTGATGTTACAAACTATGTAAAGATAGGAGAAAATTCCTGTGTAGTTAGAGTATATCAATGGAGTGACGGAACTTATTTAGAAGATCAAGATATGTGGTGGTTAAGTGGAATATTTAGAGATGTGGAACTTTATACAGAACCATTTTCGGGGATATATGATTATAAAGTAGAAACAGACTTAGATGAAAAATATGAAAATGGTGTATTAAAGATAGATTTTAAATTGAGAGAAGAAAAAGGGCAGTTGATTCAAATAGAGCTCTTAGATAATAATAATGTAATATTTAAAGAAAAGTTAGATACAAAATGTAGTTTAAGTTTTGAGAAAGTATTAGAAAATCCTTTGAAATGGACTGCTGAAGAACCCAATTTATATAACCTTATGATAACAGTCTATGAGGAAGACGAGTTAGTTCAAGTAATACCTCAACAAGTAGGTTTTAGAAAAATTGAATTAAAGGGAGAAGTATTTACAGTAAACGGAGTGGCTATAAAGTTAAAGGGTGTAAACAGGCATGACTATAATCCTAAGAATGGAAGGGTAGTATCAAGGGAAGAAATAGAACAGGATATTATTTTAATGAAAAAGCACAACATTAATGCATTAAGAACTTCTCACTATCCTAATTCAGAATGGTTATATGATCTTTGTGACGAATATGGACTTTATGTTATTGATGAAACTGACTTAGAATGTCATGGTTTTGAACTTACTGGAAACTATTCATGGATAAGCAATGATCCAGATTGGGAACTTTCCTACGTAAATAGAATGGAAAGAATGATTGAGAGGGATAAAAATCATCCATCCATAATTATGTGGTCTTTAGGAAATGAATCTTCTTTTGGAGTAAATTTTAAAGCTATGGCTAAGAGAGCTAAGGAAATAGATGATACAAGGCTTATTCACTATGAAGGAGATTTTAACATTAAAGAAGAGGATGGGCCTGTGTCTGAAGTATATAGCACCATGTATACTTGGTTAGAGCATAATAGTAAATTAACTATGGAGGAGGTAATAAATAAGGTTAAAAAGCCACATATATTATGTGAATATTGTCATGCTATGGGGAACGGACCTGGAGGATTAAAGGAATATCAGGATTTATTTTATAAATATGATAAACTTCAAGGCGGATTTATTTGGGAGTGGTTTGATCATGGCATATACTCATTAAGTGGTGAAGGACAGCCTTATTATAGGTATGGCGGCGACTTTGGTGATGACCCAACTAATTCAAATTTTTGTATAGACGGATTGTTAATGCCAGATAGAACTGTATCCCCAGGACTTTTAGAATATAAAAAGGTAATAGAGCCAGTAGAAACTAAAGCTATAGATCTAAGTAAAGGAATTATTGAAGTTATGAACAGATATGACTTTAATAACTTAAATAAGTTACAATTAGTATACAATATAAAAGAAGATGATAAATTAATTCAAAGTGGAACATTAGATATGCCATCTATAGAGGGACGACAAAGGGCAAATATAACCGTGCCTTATTCTATGGAGTTCTTTAAAGCTAAGGGTGCAACCTATTATTTAAATATATCCTATGTTTTAAAAGCAAGTTGCAAATGGGCTTCTGCAGGTTATGAGTTAGCTACGGCTCAATTTAAACTACCTATAGAAATGGATAAAATAAGTATAAAACCTAGGGGTAACATTAAAACTTTAAAAGAAAATCACATACTTAAGGCTATAGGTGATGACTTTCAGGTACACTTTGATTTAGTTAAAGGCAATATAGTGAGAGTGATAAAAGATGGGTATTGCATCATAGAGGAAGGACCAAAACTAAATTTTTGGAGAGCCCCTATAGATAATGATATGTATCTTTTAGAGGATTACAAGAAAAAATACTTTATGCATCTATGGCATGAAGTTGTAAAAAATATTGATTATGAAATTAAAGATAATGCACTCCACTTTAGAGTTGAAACTATAAATGGAACTACGAATTCATCTTGGTATTATAACTCTGTTTACAAATATATAGTTTTAGGAACTGGTGACATTCTAGTTGAAGTTTTAGGGACTCCTTCAGGAAAGATAGAAAATGCACCTGAGATGTTTCCGAGGATAGGAGTAAAGCTTAAATTAAATAAGGAGCTTGAAAGAGTTAAATATAAGGGAAGAGGCCCAGGAGAATCTTATCCGGATACAAAGGAAGCTAATTTATTTGGGGTGTATGAAGATACTATAAATGGCTTATTTACTAATTATGTTAAGCCACAAGAAAATGGTAATAGAAGTGAATGTTCTTGGGTAAGTATTACTAACGACAGAGGGATGGGATTTATAGCTATTGCAGATAATCACTTTGACTTTAGTGCATCTTATTACGAAGATAAAGACCTAGAGAAAGCAAAACATACTATAGATTTAATTAAAAGAAATTATGTTATACTAAACATTGACTATAAACAAAATGGGGTCGGTACTAATTCTTGTGGACAGTGTCAACTGGAAAAGTATAAATGTAAATTTGAAAGCTTCAACTTAAACTTTAGAATTTCTTTATTTAATAATAAAGAGGTTAATGAAGTTATTTTGGGAAGAGAGATTATAGAATACTAATTAAAGGGTGGCTTATGCCATCCTTTAATTAGTATAATAATATAAGAAATTAAAATCTAGGTTAAGAGGGGGGAGTGGCTTTTAAAAATGAAATAATCTAAATAAGGGGAACTTTATAAAACTAACTTTAATAAATATTGAAGGAAATCCTTAGCAAGATTAATCACATATTTTTAGAAAGCCTCGTAAATATATGGAAAGATTAACTGAGATAATTAAAAAAGATATGGCTCCAGCTTTAGGAGTGACAGAACCAGGAGCTATTGCTTTTGCTACATCAAAGGCAATAAGTTATACAAAAGGAGAAATAAAGAAAATTAATATATATCTTAATTCTGGAATATATAAAAATGCTTTTACTTGTGGTATTCCTAATTCCACAGAAGTTGGTAATGTATACGCCGCAGCTTTAGGAGCCGTAGCTGGCAAGTGGGAAAAAGGATTACTTTCTTTAGAGGATATCAATGAAGAGGACAATAAAAATGCACAAAAACTTATAGAGGAACATAAAGTCTTTATACATTTAAATAAAATAGATTCAAGAATATATATAAGAACTGTAGTTGAGACTAAGGAGGATACTTGTGAAGTTATAATAAAACATAATCATACAGACATATATGAGATTAAGTTAAATAATAAGGTTATTTTTAAAAAAGAAGAAAATGAAATAAATGATAAAGATAATACTTTAAATCATGAGATTAATGAGATTACAAAATATACTTTGATGGATTTTTATAATTACTGCAATACTGTAGATATAAATGAAATTACTTTTTTAAAAGAGGCCTATAAGGTTAATAAAGAATTATTTGAGATTGGAAAATCCTCTAATAGAACAAAGATAGTAAAGCAACTTATAAAGTCAAATAATAATGAAATTATCTCAAAAGATGAGATAAAAACTTCTCAAATTTTAACAGGAGGGGCAATTGAAGCTAGAGTAATTGGACTTAATAGACCAGCTATGAGTATAACTGGAAGTGGAGCCCATGGTATAATATGTACTATGCCTCTTTATAGTTGTTATGAGGTCAATAATGTTACAGAAGAGAATTTGCTTAGAGCTACAGCTTTAAGCTATCTTATAACTATGTATATTAAAGAATACTCTGGTAGACTATCTGCATTTTGTGGGTGTGCTATAGCAGCAGGAACTGGCATGGCTTGCGCTTTAGTTTTTATGAAAAATGGAACAATAGAACATATGAAATACACTATTAATAATATGGCATCTAGCATAACTGGAATGATTTGCGATGGTGGGAACATAGGTTGTGTAATGAAAGGAATTGTCGCTATAGATGCTGCTTATAGAGCTATAGAACTAGCTATGAATAATATTTATATAGAAGATATTCATGGAATAAATGGAAAAACTCCAGAAGAAACTATGAGATATATGGGGATGATAGCGTCACCAGGTATGGAGCAAACAGAGAAAACTATATTAGATATTTTTACTGAGAAATCTAATATAAACTTAAGTATATAATATATATATAATTTCACATAGATTAAACATTATATATATGTATATATGCATTTTAAATTTTAACTATATAAAAGTTTATATATAAAATTTAATTTTTAAAAATATTTTAAAAAGAGTTTTAAAAATATGATAAATTAATATATGATACAAAATATACAAATATAGATAATAAGGTGTGTTAAGATGGAAGAATTAAGAAAAGCAATTGATGAAATTATAGAAGAACGTATTATAAAGTTAGTTATTAGCAATAAGACTAGTAATTATATAGAATACAATAAAATAATATTTACGCTAAAGGAAAATGATTTAAAAGAATACTATCAAATAGAAAAATATACAGATAAACAGGTATTTCATGAAAATATTGATTTAGATTTATTGAGAGAGAAGATATTAGAATATACTGTAGGTAATTATAAACAAGTTTCTGCTTGGGCAACTAATATTACCTTTGATTTAAGAATATCTAAAAAGGGGAAGGTTCATTTAGGAAAAAAGAAGAACAATAATGAAAGCTTAATTAATAAAGAACATAATAAAGAAAAGAATTATATTCTTAGAGAGGGAATGATAATAGAGCCTCTTATAGACTTAGGTATTTTTACTAAGGAAGGAAAAGTCATAAATTCTAAGTATGATAAGTATAAGCAAATAAATAGATTTGTTGAAATTATTGATGATGAGATTAAAAAAAATAATTATAAGGAGCTTACTATTTTAGATTTTGGATGTGGAAAGTCATATTTAACTTTTGTATTATATTATTATTTTGTAGAAATTAAGAAAATTAATGTTAAGATGATAGGCTTAGATCTTAAAAAGGATGTAATTGAAAAATGTAATAACATCGCTAAGAGATATAATTATGAAAATTTACACTTTGAACTTGGAGACATAAATGGATTTAAATATAATGATAAAGTTGATATGGTAATAACCCTACATGCTTGTGATACAGCTACAGATTATGCATTATATAATGCCATTAAGTGGAATAGTAAAATGATTTTTTCAGTACCTTGTTGTCAGCATGAGTTTAATAAGCAAATGAGTACAGAGAAATTATCTATACTTACTAAGTATGGAATAGTTCAAGAAAGAGTTGCAGCCCTTATGACTGATGCCGTTAGAGGGAATCTTTTAGAATGTGTTGGCTATAAAACACAACTTTTAGAATTTATAGATATAGCTCATTCTCCAAAGAATATATTAATTAGGGCATCAAAGACCAATATATCTAAAGAGAAAAAAGAAAGAGCTCTGTTAGAAGTAACTGCTTTAATGAAGGAATTTAATTTGAATCCTACCTTATTTAATCTATTAAAAAGTGATGAATTAATATAAGGGAATATACTAAGAATAATGTCTTTCTTAGGGGTACTTTAAAGGAGATGATTTAACTTATGATTATTAATAAGATTAATTCAAATTTAGCTCAGGAGATAGTTAATGCGGTAAAGGAAGTTGTAGATAAGAATATAAATTTTATAGATATCAATGGAATAATTATAGGTAGTACGGACAAATCAAGACTTAATACATTTCATCAAGCAGGGTATAATGCCATAAGAAATTTGACGAATGTAACGGTTGAAGATAATGAAGAATATAAGGGAAGTAGAAAAGGAATAAATTATCCTATAAAAATTGATCATAAGGCTTTAGGGGCTATAGGAATAACGGGAGAGCCTAGTGAAGTTAGTAAATTTGGATTTTTAGTTACTAAAATTACAGAGATATTTATAAAGGAACAACAGTTAAATTATAAGTATGAAGCAGATAAGCAGAGAATAAATTATGTTGTTAAATCCTTAATATATAATAATATTGAAGATAAAAATGAGATAGAGAATATTCTTCAAGAATTTGGAATAGCGCTAAATCAACGGTTTGCAGTGGTTATTTTAAAGATAAATAAATATCATAATCTAAGAGAGTTAGAAAATCTGGAAAATAATATTAAAAGTCTATTAGATGATATTGGGAATATATTCAAAATATATATTTATCCTAATGAGTTTATAGCTGTAGTTAATGGTGAGAGATATAATAAGCTAAGAAAGTTTTATATGGAGAATCTAAATAAATATCATGGTATTTTAAATGGTGGAGTTGGAAGGCTCAAAGATTTATATGAAGTTCATAAATCTTATCAAGAGGCTAGAATTGCTTTAAAATACTCATTTAAAGGTGGAGACATATTAACTTATTTGGATAATCTTAATTTAGAACTTATATTAGAAAGTGTAGATAATGAAACAAAGAGTCAGTATAAGAATAAGGTGTTAAGTAGTCTTGATCAAGAAGATATAAACCTATTAGAGACATATTATAAAAATGACATGTCATTAAAACAGACCGCAGAGGAGTTATATATACATAAGAACACACTTCAGTATAGACTAGAAAAGATATGTGAAAAATCTGGATTTAATCCAAGAAAGTTTAATGAATCAGTTATACTTTATTTAGCTATAAAATTATCTTAAAAAAATATACAAAGAAGTTTTTTAAATTAGGTATCTCAAAGTTAATTAAAATCTTTAAATTTATTTGAGTTTAACATATTAATCAATAGGTTGATTCAATAAGGAAATAAATATTAAATATAATTAGCTTTGGGATATTTTTACGTCAAATTGTATGTTAAAGATTTTAAATTTTCAAATTCAATATTAAATATAACAAAGATAAGGGAATGAAAACGTATTATTTTGGTGTATGTAACATAGATGTAGTGGAAAGCCTTTGATATAATTAAAAAAAAGGAGGGCTAACAATGAAAATTGTAATTTCTATAGATTCTTTAAAAGGAAGTTTGACTTCAATTGAAGCTGCCAATGCAATAAAAGATGGAATATTAAATGTAGATAGTAATTCAGAGATAAAAATAATGCCTTTGGCAGATGGTGGAGAAGGAACTGTAGATGCCTTAGTAGAGGGCATGAATGGAGAATCAGAGATTGTTTCTGTTACAGGGCCAGTAGTAGAAAAAGTAAATGCTAAGTATGGAATATTAAAAGAAACTAATACTGCCATAATAGAGATGGCTCAAGCATCAGGTTTTGCATTGGTTCCTCCAAATTTAAGGAATCCTTTAAAAACTACTACCTATGGAGTTGGAGAAATAATTAAATCCGCTATAGAAAAAGGATGTAGAAATTTTATAGTAGGTATAGGTGGAAGTGCTACAAATGACGCAGGGGTAGGGATGCTACAAGCATTAGGATATGAATTTTATGATGAAGATGATAAATTAGTTGGATTTGGCGGACAAGTCTTAAATAAGATAAAGAGAATAAATTCTAGCAATAGACTAAAAGAGTTAGAGAACTGTACTTTTAAAATAGCTTGTGATGTAACTAATCCTCTCTACGGGAAAAATGGGGCTGCATATATATATGGACCACAAAAAGGTGCAACTCCTGAGATGGTAGAAGAGTTAGATATGGGACTTAGAAATTTTGCACAGGTTGTAGAAAAGGAAATGAAAATGGATATAGCGAATGTGGAAGGTGCAGGTGCTGCGGGAGGACTTGGGTTTGCATTTCTAGGATTTTTAAATTCAAAGCTAGAGTCTGGAATAAAGATAATATTAGAGGAAATAAAGTTAGAAGAAGCTTTAAAGGGAGCAGATTTAGTCATAACAGGAGAAGGAAGATTAGATAATCAAACTGCTATGGGAAAGGCTCCAATAGGTGTAACTAAGCTTGCTAAAAAGCATGGAGTAAAGGTTATAGCGTTGGCAGGATGTACTACTGATGATGCTACTAAATGTAATGAAGAAGGAATAGACGCTTATTTTTCTATCATAAATACAGCTATGACTATAGAAGAAGCAGTTAATAGAGAGACAGCAATAAAAAATATGACATCAACTATGACACAAGTTTTTAGACTTATTAAAGCTATACAGCAATAAAAATATTAGGTAGGGGTGACAGTAATGGAGGTACAAATTACAACATTAGGGGCTTTATTAGGACTTATAGTAGCAATAGTATTAATAATTAAAAAGGTACAACCTGTATATAGTTTAATACTAGGAGCTATAGTAGGAGGTTTAATAGGTGGAGCTGGAATTGAAGGAACAGTAAGTGTAATGATAAGTGGAGCGAAAGACATTATGCCAGCAATCCTTCGTATAGTAACCTCTGGAGTTTTAGCAGGAGTACTTATTAAGACAGGTGCAGCAGCTAAAATTGCAGATCAAATTGTAAAGAGTTTAGGGGAAAAAAGAGCCCTATTTGCAATAGCTCTATCAACTATGATACTTACAGCTGTTGGAGTATTTATAGATGTTGCAGTAATAACAGTAGCACCTATAGCTCTTGCTATAGCAAAGAAATTAGGATATTCACCTATGGTTATACTTTTAGCTATGATTGGTGGAGGAAAGGCTGGAAATCTAATATCTCCAAATCCTAATACAATAGCAGCAGCAGAAAACTTTGGAGTAGAATTATCTTCTTTGATGGTAGCTAATATAGTTCCTGCAATAATAGGACTTATTGTTACAGTAATATTAGCTTCTTTACTTAATAAAAAATATAGAAGTGCAAAACAGAACAATATTGAAGAGGATATTGAAGAAACAGAATTACCATCATTCTTTGCAGCAATTATTGGACCAATAGTTACTATAATTTTATTAGCTCTTAGACCATTGACAGGAGTATCAATAGATCCTCTTATAGCATTACCAGTTGGAGGTATTGTAGGGGTATTAGTTATGGGAAAAGGTAAAAATATCAATGAATATTTAACTTTCGGACTTTCTAAAATGATGCCAGTAGCAATACTATTAATAGGTACAGGAACTGTGGCGGGAATAATAAAGGCATCTGGATTACAGGCAACCACTATAGCAATACTTAATGCTTTAAATATGCCAGCCTTTGTATTAGCACCAATTTCAGGTATATTAATGTGTGCAGCTACAGCTTCAACAACTTCTGGTTCAACCATAGCATCAGCTACATTCTCACAAGCAATTGTAGGCGTAGGAATATCACCTATAGGAGGTGCAGCTATGGTACATGCAGGGGCAACAGTTCTTGATCATTTACCACATGGTTCATTCTTCCATGCAACTGCAGGAGCAACCGGTATGAGCATAGGAGAGCGTTTAAAATTAATACCATATGAATCTTTAATAGGATTATCTATGACTATAGTCTCTACAATTATATGGGGAATAATATTTTAAATAAAGAATAAATCTTTCACAAATTATATAAGAATAATGCTATCAATAAAGAAGTCTTATAAACTCTTTATTGATAGTATTTTTATTTACAAATATTGTTTTAATTTATTGATACTTGACTATAATACTAGATAATTTCAGTATTTTATTAAAGAATACTAATCTATAAAACTTAAATTACAAAAATGTAAGACGAGTGTAAGCTACTTCGATAACATATAAAGGCTAAAAGGTCTATAATAAACTCATAAGATAACAGAAGGAGTTGATATGTATGAAAAAAGTTTTGGATGTAGTTAGTATTATATTTTTAGTATTATTTGTTGGTTATAATGAAGAAAAGTTTAACTTAAGTATATAATTTAACGTATTACTATATAGAGAGGTTAAATTTATACTCTTAATTGCAATATTAAAGGAGGAGTTAAGATGAAAAAGTTATTGAGTAAGATTTTCTTAGTATTTACTATTTTTATATCAATAATTGGAGTTTTCATTGTTGAAGATGGATATTCTTTATATAGGTCTGCTACCTCTGAAATAGGGGTGCAAGAGAAGGTTAATAGTGTAAGAAACAGCGGTGACTATGTATATATAGATAATATTTCTAAGGATTTTTTAAATGCTATAGTTTCCGTTGAAGATCATAGATTTTATAATCATAGAGGCATAGATATAATTGCTATAGGAAGGTCAGTTGTTAATAATATTGAAGCGGGTAAAGTAATTATGGGTGGAAGTACAATAACCCAACAACTAGCTAAGAATTTATTTTTTACCCACGATCAAAAATTGCAAAGAAAGGTAGCAGAGCTCTTCGTGGTTAGAGAATTAGAAAAGAATTATTCTAAAGATGAGATATTAGAGTTATATGTAAATGCAATATATTATGGTGACGGATATTATGGAATTAATGAAGCTGCTAGAGGGTACTTCAATACAGATCCAAATCAAATTACTTTATCACAGTCAATAATGCTAGCTGGCTTGCCACAATCTCCAGAGAATTATGCTCCATCTAAACACTATGAAAGAGCTAAGAAAAGAAGTGAGGTTGTATTGATGGCAATGATAAGAAATAATGCAATTTCAAGAAATGAATTAGAAATAATATGTAATGGTGAGATTGATGAAAATTTAAATAAGGCAATATTGGCTTCAGAAGCCACAAATTAATAATTATAAAACAATATATGATACTTATAGGTTGTGATTTAATAATAATAAGCACAATCTATATTTTTGTCATTTAAAAGTGGTATTATAAATATATATATTTATAAGAATATATATTTATAGAAATATATTCTTATAAATTATATAATTGTAAGTATAGAGGGGAATTTTTAATTTTAAATTATTGTTTACACAGGGGGTTATTATGGAGATTAAAGAGCAAGAAATAGAGAAGAGTGTGAATATAAAAAAGAGGGCAATTATAGGAATTATAATTTCTCTGATTGTTTTGTTAACGATATATTTAAGTACTTCTTTATATTTTATGAAGAGGTTTTATTTTGGGTCTAAGATTAATGGAGTTAGTGTTACTGGAAAAACTACAGAAGATATAGAAGCTGAAATATTGGCAGAAAGTGAATCCTATATATTAAAGCTAAAGCAAAGAGGTACTATTGAAGAAAACATTAAAGGCAGTGACATTGAGTATAAGTATAAGTTAGAAAATAAAATTCATGATTTAAAAGATAGTCAAAGTGGATTTGGATGGATTTATGGAGTCTTTAATACAAATAATTATAAACTCAACAAAGAAATATCATATAATGAGGAATTACTAAAAAATAAATTTGATAGTTTAAACTGTTTTAATGGAGACAATCTAATTCAACCTGAAAATGCTAAAATAGAATATGAAAATAGTAAATATGTAATTAAGGAAGAAGTCCTTGGAAATAAAATAAATAAAGATGAACTATATAAAAAAGTCAAGGAAGCTCTTAATAATGATGAGAATGAAATAGATTTAGAGAAAAGTAATGTTTATGAGAGTCCACAATATACAACTAACTCAAAGGAAGTTATAGCAGCTAAAGATGTCCTTAACAAGTATATAGCTTCAGCAATTACCTATAAATTTGGAACTCAGACAGAGATGTTAAATGGAGAGGTAATTCATAATTGGCTTTCTACTGATGAAAACTTTGGTGTAGTTATTGATGAAGAAAAAGCAAGAGAATATGTGAACTCACTGTCTATTAAATATGATACCTATGGCTCTACAAGAAACTTTAAAACATCACTAGGTACCACAGTAAATGTTGGTGGAGGTGACTATGGGTGGTTAATTAATTACAGTGAAGAGACACAAGCCTTATTAAATGCTATAAAAGAAGGAAAAAGTGAAGAAAGAGAGCCTATATATACCCAAAAAGCTGCTGCTTATGGAAATGATGATTTTGGCAACACCTACGTTGAAGTTAACTTAACGACTCAGCATATATGGTTTTATAACGATGGAGTACTAATATCTGATGGTCCTATAGTCAGTGGGTATGCTAATAGTAAATATGCTACACCTTCAGGAATTTATGGCTTAACCTATAAAGAAAGGAATGCAACTTTAAGGGGAGAGGATTATGCAGCACCTGTAAACTATTGGATGCCATTCAATGGAGATATAGGTATTCATGATGCTACTTGGAGATCAAAATTTGGAGGAGAAATTTATTTAAACGATGGGTCCCATGGATGTATAAATGCACCTTATAATGTTGCTAGTGCAATATTCGAGTATATAACTCCAGGTTCACCAGTAATATGTTATTTTTAATTGTAAATCCTAGAGATAATTATAATAAGTTTACTATAAAATAAAGAAGTAGTTTAGAGGGGCTTTCACAAAATAAACTAATATAAAAAGAAGTAGTTTATTTTGTGAAAGCCCCTTTTATTTGATTTTTTGAACTATTTTAATGAAGTTGAATATTATAATTACTATAGAACTAAAGGGAGTTGAGCTTATTTGGCGAAAGAAGTTAAGTTTGTACAGCCAATTAATCCAACAGATGAAGAAAGGCATAGGATGTTGAAGCTTGCTCTGGAAGAAGCAAATCACATAGAAGATTATGATAATTTAATAGAATTACTTAGTCCACCAAAGGATATTACAACTATACTATCACCAGGCCAGTGCAAGGGGCTTAATATAGGAATAATAGGTGGAGGAATTGCAGGGTTATCTGCTGCTTTTGAGCTGAGAAAGTTAGGGTTTAACATAACTATACTTGAAAAACAAAAAAAACGTATTGGAGGAAGAATTTATACTCATTACTTTGACAGGAGTAAAAGGTTTTATGGCGAAGTTGGTGCTATGAGAATACCAATAAGTCATGAAGCCACATGGCATTATATAAATCTATTTAATTTACAAACAAGACCCTTCATTCAAAACAACGATAATGCTCTTATTTATGTAAGAAATGAGAGAGTTGTAAATGATCCAGATGGAAAAAGTGTTATGGAGAAAATTTATCCGGATTTTGACTTAGCGCCTTGGGAAAAGAGGGAACCTTGGCAAAAGCTAGTGGGTTATGGACTTGGCTCTAGTTTATTAGAAATTCCTCCAAATATAAGAAGAGAATTACTAGAAAATAAAAAGAAATATTCTCCAGAGATCGAGTATTTCGATAATTTAAGTATAAGAAAAGAGCTTGAAAGTAAGGGATTGAGTAGAGGTGCAATAGAAATGATATCTTGTATTGCAACCTTCCCAGGATGGTTATATGATAATAGTTATGTTGAAAATTTACAGGAAGAGTATACAGTAGACTCTGCTTTTAGATATGAAATAGTTGGAGGAACGGTTAACCTACCCTTAGCTATGCATCAATCACTGATGTCAACTAATCCTAAAGAATATGAAGATATATCAGAAGAGCTATTAGGAAATATAACTTGGCAGAATGGAAGTACTGTAAAAGGGATATATAGAGATTATGAAGATCAAAGAGTGGTTTTAGAATACAGGGTTGAGGGAGAACCTAGAAATCGTGAACAAATATTTGACTTTGTAGTATGTACTATTCCTTTTTCTAGCCTTCGTAATGTAACCCTATATCCAATGTTTACTCCAGATAAAATGCAAGCAATTAAAGAGGTTAATTATGCAGCTTCACAAAAAACTTTATTTATGTGTAGTGAAAGGTTTTGGGATAAGGGAGGTCCTAGTAAAGAAATAATAGGAGGAGGTTCCTATACAGATTTACCTATAGGAAGTATATGGTATCCAGCTTATAAGGTTGGTGCTAACATTACTAATCTAGAAAGTGAAGTAATGCCTCATATGGGACGTGAAGTTACTGATTATGAGCAAGGTGGTGTTCTTTTAGCTTCTTATAATTTAAATAGAGATGCAGTGCGTTTAGGTAATATAGAACCGAAACATAGAGTCGAAAGGATAAAAAGACAAGTAGAATATGTACAAGGATTTCCAAAGGGATATCTTGATTCTATAGTATTAGATTTTAAGACAGCGGAATGGGACAACGAGCAAGGCTTTTATGGAGCGTTTTGTTACTATACACCAGGACAAAAAAGCATTTTTGCTTATTCATCTAGTAAGTCAGAATATGACGGTAGGGTATATTTTGCTGGAGAGCATGTATCACAGGAACATGGATGGATACAAGGATCTGTAAAAAGTGCAATGAAGGTTGCTAATGATATAGCAGAGTATTGTAAAAATGCTATGAAAATAAATGTAGAATAAAAGTAAGTATCTCAAGGTATGAAATTAAATGGATTAAAGTAGCGAGAGGTAATATTATAATGCAACTCGATATTTTATAGCTATTAATGGATATTTTGAGATACTTTTATATTAATATAGGTTTTTGCTAGAACTTGGATATTTAATATAAGTTGTAACAAATGATACATAATTAATTTTATATTTTATTTATAATAAAAGTAGTAAATTAGTAGGGGAGATATTGTTATGAATTTAAGTAATTTAATTAGACAACATGTAGATATTAGAGATGAAATAAAATATATAAATGAAGTTGTAGATAAAAGTAGTATAGAGTTAAATACCATGGATATAGCAAGTCGTATAAATAAACTTGCAGGAAAACTACAAGTTCATTTAATGTCAGAAGATAAATTCTTATATCCAAGTTTGATTAATGGAAAAGATTTAGAACTTAGGGAAATGGCTACTTTATACATGGATGAAATGGGAGAAATATCAGAAGTGTTTAAGGAATATAAGAATAAATTTAATACAAAGAATAAAATTGAAGCTAATAAGGAAGGTTTTTTCCAAGAAACTAAGATTATTTTAAAGGAGATAGAAGAAAGAATTGATAAGGAAGAGAATGGATTATATAAATTAATAATAAGTAAATAAATTTTAGTACCATCCAATTATATTAACATAAATGTATTAATATAATATTATGTTAATATAAGTAAGAATTTAGTGGTAATAAAATGAATATATCAAAACGATTATCTCAAATTTTTAACAGCTCAAAATTTATTCCTTTCGATGATTCATCAAAGCTTGTGTTGATGAGTGATTGCCATAGAGGAGATGGAAGTTGGTCTGATAACTTCTTAAAGAATCAAAATATCTATTTTGCAGCCTTAAATCATTATTATAAGGAAGGGTATACTTATATAGAGCTTGGCGACGGAGATGAACTTTGGGAAAATGATAAGATGTCAGAGATTATAAAGACTCATAGTAATGTATTTTGGCTTTTGTCAAAGTTCTTTAAGGAAAATAGGCTTTATTTTATATATGGAAATCATGATATGGTTAAGAAGGATGAGAAGTATGTAAAAGATAATTTATATCAGTACTTTAAAGAGCGAAATAGAGAATATATGTGTTTATTTCAAGGGATAAAAGTTCACGAAGGATTAGTTTTAAACTATGAGGTTACAGGAGATAAAATTCTTTTAATTCATGGACATCAAGGAGATATTATAAATGATGGACTTTGGAAGGTGGGAAGATTTTTAGTAAGATATTTATGGAATCCTCTTGAAAATATAGGGGTAAATGATCCTACTAGCACAGCTAAAAATTATGATAAAAAAGAAGACGTAGAAAATAGATTTATTAGATGGGTTATGAAAGAAAAACATATGCTAATTGCAGGACATACCCATAGACCCAGATTTCCGAGAGTTGGGGAAGCATTATATTTCAATGATGGTAGCTGTGTCCATCCAAGATGTATAACAGCTATAGAAATTTCCAATGGCAATATTACTTTAGTAAAGTGGCTAGTTAAAACTAGACGGGATAATACACTATTTATAGGTAGAGAAGTATTAGCAGGCCCTAATAAATTAAAGGATTACTTTAATTCAAATAAAAATATATTATAAAGCCTTACTCAATTTAAAATAGATATATTGAGCAAGGCTTTTATTAAGCTGTTGTTGGTGGAGTAAATACTCTTGTAGCAAGCTCTTCATCTAGCATATATAGAGCTGCTGGATTATTCTCTATTCTTTTTACCTTTTTAAGAAGAGTATTAAAGGTATTTTCTTCTTCTACTTGCTCATCAATGAACCATCTTAATAAGCTCATAGTAGAATGTTCTCTCTCATCAGAAGCAATGTCTGCTAGATGATATATTCTGCTTGTAACTAGTTGCTCGTGGCTATAACCCTTTTGAAATACATCTACAATGCTGTTGTAACTGTTTTCAGGCTTTTCAATCTGGTCTAATTGGACAATGCCATTCTTTTGAAATATGTAATCATAAAGTTTCATAGCATGAAATAATTCTTCTTGAGCTTGAACTCTAAAAAAATTAGCGAATCCACTTAAATCAATTGATTCAGCATAGGCTGCCATAGCAAGATAGATATAAGATGAATAAAATTCAAAGTTTACTTGGTCATTAAGACCCTTAAGTAAATTTTCACTTAACATTAGTCTACCTCCTTATAATTCTTAAGTTTAGTATAATATAGATATCTTATTATTATTTTACATTATTTTAATGTTTTTTCAAAGTTAAATAGCTAAAATAGTCTGAAAGTAGATATAAATCGAAATATAGTCTTAAAAACTATATAGCAAAATATATTCAATTAATAGTAGACTTCCAATTACCTTTATAGTAGAAGTACACGGATAGAGCAGTTCCTACGAACCATCCAAGAGGAAAAGCCCACCATATACCAGAATATCCTATTAGTGCAGCTAATCCAAAGGAAAGAGCCACTCTTAATATTAGATCAGAAAAAGTGGAAAACATAAATTCTCTCATGGCACCAGCACCACGAAGTACACCGTCACATACCATTTTAAGTCCTACTACTAGATAGAAAGGCGCAACTGTTCTTAAGAAATCTGTACCTACATTAATTACTTGTAAACTATCCGTAGAATCTACAAATAGTCCAATTAATTTTGATGCAAGAAGGAAAAATAATATAAATATGAAAGTACATATACTTAAAGTAATTATCAGTGCAGACTTATAACCTTCTTTTACACGATGAATCTTCTTTGCACCTATATTTTGGGCAGTAAAGCTAGAGAGAGCACTTGACATAGTGCTCATAGAAGTTAGAGCTATAGTATGAACTCTAAAGGCAGCAGAGTATCCAGCTACAACAAGGGCACCGTAACTATTAATTAGGCCTTGTACACAAATCTGACCTACAGACACAAAGGATTGTTGCATTATACTTGGAATAGCAATTCTACTTATGCGTTTTAAAATAAAAGTACTAAAATAAGTATATTTTTCATTTACTTCAATTTTGCGCATTTTAAGTATAAGGCATCCTATAGCCAATATAGAAGATAGCCCCTGAGCTATAAAGGTTGCCCATGCCACTCCAGATACACCCATTTTAAATACTATAACAAATACTAAGTCCAGAATAATATTAAATACAGAAGAAAAAATTAAAAGATACAATGGAGTTTTTGAATCTCCTAATGCATTAAATATAGCAGTTGCAGTATTATATAGAAAAAGAAATATAATTCCACATATGTATATTTGAAGATAAAGAGCAGAATCGGAAAATATATTTTCAGGAGTATGAAGAAGTCTCATAAGAGGTTTACAAAAAATACTACCAACAATAGTAAGAATGATACTAAGACTTGTAAGAGATATTATGGATGTTGAGATTGCAGATTTCATGGTAGCATATTTCTTTGAACCAAATATTTGTGCAACTACTACAGAGCATCCCATACTAGAACCAACAGCTACAGCTATGAACAGCGCAGTAATAGGATAAGAAGCACCGACGGCTGCTAAAGCATTTACACCTATAAACTTTCCAGCTACTATACTATCTACAATGTTATAGAATTGTTGAAATAGTGAGCTAAGTAACATAGGAAGAGAGAATGTCCATAAAATTTTAAATGGACTTCCTATAGTCATATCTGTAATAGAACTATTATTAATCTTATTATTCGTTTCAGTAATAGTTTTAGAATTCATAATAATTTACCTCCAGCAGTGATAAAATTGACATTTGTAGAATAAAAGCTATAGTTTCAAATTATTATATATATATAAATTAAACTTTATAAAAAATCCCATTATTATAGGATGTATAACAATTAAGAACAATGGAGGAGATATCTAGAGAAATTGTGATAATCTTAGATTTATAGGGTACATTAAGGTTAATTAAGAAATTTCACTATTTTTATATAATGAGGGTTATATTATAGTACCGTATTTGTTATTGTTAACATACATAATCCTATAAAAGAGAAAAAATATATTTTAATGGGGTGAAAAGAGATGAAAGTATTGCTTATGCGTATTACATTAAGAGCGAGCTGGGTGCATTCTTTAAAAGAAAAGAGAATGGTTATAAAAAGTTTAATGCAGAGATTAAAAAATAAATTTAATATATCTGTTGGGGAAATAGATGAGCAGGATGTACATCAAATATTAGTTATAGGAATTGCAGGAGTCTGTGGAACATCAGCTCAAGTTGATTCTACTATGGAAAGCATAATAACATTTATAGAAGAAAATACGGATGCAGAAATAATTAGAATTGAAAATGAAGAAGATGTATTTTGATATAGTATTATAATCTACTATTTGAATGGGAAAGTTTTAGAAGCATTGTTAAAAGAATATATAATGCTATGGTGGAAGAATATCTATATATAGTGGTTACTAAAAAGTAACTAATTGCAATTTTTTAATTGAGAAGTTATATTAATTGTATAAAATTAAATTTTACTATAAGTAATTAAGTGCAATATATGGGAGGTGAAGTCTATGGAAAAGGAAATTAAAGAAATTGATCTTATAATAATTGGTGCAGGTCCGGCAGGCCTTACAGCTGCTATATATGCTGCGAGAGCTAATCTAGAAACTCTTGTCTTAGAAAAAGATGTAATAGGTGGACAAGTAAGGTCAAGTTATACCATAGAAAATTATCCAGGATTTAAAATAATAAAAGGTAACGAATTAGGGGATAGAATTCAAGAACAAGCAGAAGCATTAGGAGCTGTAGTCGATGAATTTGACTTCATAGAAAAAGTTATTCTAAAAGATGAAGAAAAAATAGTAGAAACAGGAGATTATATATATAAACCAAAGGCAGTAATAATTGCAACAGGTGCTACACCAGTAAAATTATCTATTCCAGATGAGAAAATCTATGAAGGAAAAGGTATTCACTATTGTGCAGTATGTGATGGAGCTATATATAAGGATGAAGTTGTAGCTGTAGTAGGTGGAGGCAATGCGGCTTTAGAGGAATCTATATTTTTATCTAAATTTGCTAAGAAGGTAATAATAATTAGAAGATATGATTATTTTAAGGGAGAAGCAAAAACTTTAGAGACTGTGAAGAATACTCCTAACATAGATATTATGTATAATTGGGATTTAGTAAATGTGTCTGGTGAAGTATTTGTTGATAGAGCTATAGTAAGAAACACTAAGACAGATGAAGAAAAAGAGGTACCTGTAAAAGCTGTATTTGGATATATAGGAACTGAACCTAAAACAGATATATTTAAAGAATATATAAACTTAGATAGTAAAGGCTATATACCTGCTAACGAAGGTATGGAGACAAATGTGAAAGGTATATTTGTAGCAGGGGATGTAAGGGTAAAGGAATTTAGACAGATAACTACAGCTGTAGCTGATGGAACTATAGCAGCATTGCAAGCGGAGAAATATATAAATAGTAAAAAATAATTTAATATAAAGGAGGAGTAAAAATGGTAAAGGTATATTCAGTAGAGTGGTGTCCAGAGTGTGTAAAATTAAAAAAATATCTAAATAAGCAAGGCGTAGAGTTTGAAGAAGTGATAGTTGCTGATTCTAAAGAAAACAGAGATGAAGTTATAAAGGTTTCAGGTCAAATGACAGTACCAGTGATGACTGCAAATGATATAGTAATTGTAGGATTCAAAAAAGCAGAGATCGATAATGCTATACAAGGAATAAAATAATAAATATTAAAATAAATTCCTTAGACTTCAATAAAAGCTTCTTATGACATTATTTATTTTGTTATAAGAAGCTTTAGTTTTGTAAAAATATTATAGTATTCTCATAATTATTAAGATTAATTAATAATTATTTTTAATGTAATTGTATACAGGGTTATAAATTCCATTGACTGTATAGCTTTACTACAGTTATCATATTCTAATGGTGTTAAATAATAAAACGTGGTAATAAAAACAATTTATTAAATTATCAATGGTAACGATGAATAATTTAATATTAGTTGATATTATCATTAGTATAGAAAAATATTTACAAAGGAGGAAAAGAATAATGAAATTAATTCTAAAATATTTAAAAAAATATAAGTTACTTTTTATGATTAATGTTATATCAGTATTTGGTTTTGCACTAGTTGAATTAGGAATACCGACAATAATGGCTAAAGTTATTGATAAAGGAATAGCCAATAGTGATATAAATTACATAAAAACTATGGGACTAATAATTGTAGCTATTTCTATTATAGGAGTTCTGGGAACAATTTTATTAGGATATTGCTCGTCTAAAATATCTACTAACATAACTAGAGATATTAGAAATGATATATTTAAAAAATCACAGGAATTTTCTCATAGTGAATATGATAGGTTTGGTATATCATCAATGATTACTAGAACTACCAATGATGCATTCCAGGTAATGCAATTTGTAAATATATTACTTAGGTTAGCTTTGATTACACCGGTAATGTTTACTGTAAGCTTAGTAATGATACTTAAAACAAGCATACCGCTATCAGGAATATTAGCTGTTACATTACCATTTATAGTTATAGGTGTATTTATAATAGCTAAAATTTCCCACCCTTGGTCAGAAACTCAACAGAAAAATCTAGATAGGCTTAACAGAATATCCAGAGAAAATCTAACAGGGATAAGAGTAATAAGAGCCTTCGGGAATGATGACCACGAAAGAGAAAGATTTGCTGAAACTAATGAGGAGTATGCTAAGATTTCGAAGAAGCTTTTTAAGCTTATGTCTATAACACAGCCAAGTTTTTTCTTATTGCTTAATTTGGCGATTATAGCTATCTTTTGGATTTCTAGTAATATGATAAATGTGGGAACCCTTCAAGTTGGACAGTTGGTTGCCTTTATAGAGTATCTATTCCATGCTATGTTTTCACTTATGTTATTTTCAAGTGTGTTTGTTATGTATCCAAAGGCACAAGTTTCAGCAAACAGAATACAAGAGTTATTAGATACCGAACCTATTATTAAGAATCCTTATAATGGAATTAAGAAGAGTAACAATGAAGGAACAGTGGAGTTTGATAGTGTTACATTTACTTATCCAGATGGAGAGGAACCTGTTCTTAAAGATATTTCCTTTAAGGCTAAAAAGGGAGAAACTATTGCCTTTATAGGAAGTACGGGTAGTGGAAAGAGTACATTAATAAATCTAATTCCTAGATTTTATGATGTCACTGACGGAAGTATAAAAATAGATGGTATAGATGTTAGAAAGTATGATTTAAAATCTTTACGTAAGAAGATTGGTTTTATTCCTCAAAAGACTAGATTGTTTACAGGAAGTATAGAGACTAACATTAAGTTTGGTAAAAAGAAGGCTACATTGGAAGAAATCGAATATTCCTCTAAAGTGGCACAGGCCTATGATTTTATAATTAAAAAGCCTAAGAAATTTGACGAATTAATAAGCGAAGGTGGCGCTAATGTTTCAGGAGGGCAAAAGCAGAGATTATCTATCGCTAGAGCTATAGTAAGACGACCTGAAATATATATTTTTGATGATAGTTTCTCTGCACTAGATTTTAAAACGGATGCGACGCTTAGAGCTAAACTTAAAAAAGAAACTAAAAACTCAGTAGTTTTAATAGTTGCTCAAAGAATAAGTTCCATAATGGATGCTGATAAAATTATAGTTTTAAATGAAGGCGAAGTAGTTGGAATGGGAACCCATAAGGAACTACTAAAAAGCTGTGAGATATATAAAGAAATAGCATCATCACAATTAACAAAGGAGGAATTATCATAATGAAAAATATTAAAAGTACAATAAAGAAAATTTCTCCCTTTGTAAAACCATATAAGTGGCCTTTTATAGGTGCCATAATATTTGTAATTATAGCAGCAATTTTTACTGCCCTTGCGCCTATGACAGAAGGCTTAATTATAACACAACTTACTAAAGATGCTTTTGATATGGCAAAGGGCGTAGTAGGAGCTTCAGTAAACTTTAGTTATATAATAAAAATATTAATAGTTTTAGCATTTATATATGTAGGAGGTACAGCATCTACTTACACAGCTAGCTTCTTACTAACTAATGCAATACAAAACACAATGAGGGATTTAAGAAATACTGTTCAAGATAAAATAAGAAAATTACCAGTAAGTTATTTTGATAAAAATAGCTATGGAGATGTACTTAGTCGTATCACTAATGATATAGATACCATATCTAATGCACTGCAGCAAAGCTTCGTTCAAGTAGTGAATGCAGCTCTTTCATTAACTTTAGCTGTGATAATGATGTTTACTATAAATGTAAAGATGGCATTTGTGGCTATACTTATAATACCTATAAGTTATCTAATATCTAGATTCATAGTTAGTAAATCACAGAAGTTATTTTATAAGCAACAGAAGGCTTTAGGAAATTTAAATGGTAAAGTTCAAGAGATGTATACTGGTTTTAATGAGATAAAACTGTATGGAAAACAAGAGGATGCTATAAGAGAGTTTGGAGATATAAATCAAGAGCTTTGTAGTACTGGATTTAAAGCTCAATTTATATCAAGTATAATGTCACCATTAGTTTCGCTAGTAAGTTATTTAGGAATTGCTACCATTGGAGTGATAGGAGCAATAAATGCTATAGCAGGTACTATTACGGTAGGAAATCTACAAGCATTTATTCGTTATATATGGCAGATAAACCAGCCACTTTCACAAGTAACACAATTATCTTCAGCTATACAATCGGCTTTTGCAGCAGTAGATCGTGTTTTTGAAATACTAAATGAAGAAGAGGAAGTTCCAGATAAAGAGGATTCAATAAAATTAGAAGCTCCACGTGGAGATGTTACCTTTGAGCATGTTAAGTTTGGATATAGTGATGATAAACCATTAATAAAAGACTTAAATGCAGTGGTTAAGAGTGGGCAAATGGTAGCTATAGTTGGACCTACAGGAGCAGGAAAAACTACTCTTATAAACTTACTTATGAGATTCTATGATGTAAAAGGTGGAGCTATAAAGATAGATGGAGTAGATATTAGAGATATGAAGAGAGAGGACCTACGTTCAATCTTTGGAATGGTACTTCAGGATACATGGCTATATAATGGAACAATTTCCGATAACATAAAATACGGTAGATTTGATGCTACTAAAGAAGAAATAATAGAAGCAGCTAAGATAGCTAATGTACATCACTTTATTAAAACTCTTCCAGATGGTTATAATATGTTTCTTAACGAAGAAGCATCTAATATATCCCAAGGAGAAAAGCAACTTTTAACTATTGCTAGAGCTATAATATCTGATCCAACTATATTAATATTAGATGAAGCAACAAGTTCTGTAGATACTAGATTAGAGTTATTACTTCAAAGAGCTATGCAAAATATAATGAAGGGAAGAACAAGTTTTGTTATTGCTCATAGACTATCAACTATACGTAGTGCAGATTTAATTTTAGTTATAGATGAAGGTAATATTATAGAACAAGGAACCCATGAAGAGTTAATGGCGAAGGGTGGATTCTATGAAAAACTTTATAATAGCCAATTTAGAAAAAAAGAAGAAATAAGCAGTTAAATAATATAGGAGCTGTCTAAAAATAATTTAAATTTTAAATTAATGTTAAAGTGAAAATTTAACATTTCTTAAAGTTTGATAAGTTATTTTTAGACAGTTT
This sequence comes from Clostridiaceae bacterium, assembly GCA_902363375.1. Classification (GTDB taxonomy): domain Bacteria; phylum Bacillota; class Clostridia; order Clostridiales; family Clostridiaceae; genus Clostridium_J. The sequence goes on from CABIZX010000001.1 coordinate 80,230, forward strand.
TTTTATGTAGCTATTAGAACATATAGAATTTTAAAATGTGAAATAGTTTCCTCTATAAATTTATAAAATGTTGTATAAATATTTAAGCTTATAATTACAATGCTTTTATATATTATTAATTAATTCAATGGTTATAATAAATTAATCTATAATCTAATTTGAAGTTTTATGAATATATTTACAATATATACATAAAACTATTGAAAAGTAAAATAATGGATAATACAATAGAAGGTACAAGGAGTATAGAAGACTATGCTTATTGTAAAATTATAATTAGGGGGAAAGGGTATGAAAAAGAAAAAAAGACTCACGGCATTTTTTATGTCATTAATTATGCTTGTAACCTTAGTAATGCCAGTAAACGTTACTAAGGTATATGCAGAAGATGGTGATAATACAAATGCTAGACAAGCAGTTGCTTCCGATCCAAATAATGTGGTGATACAAGTATTAGCAACTACAGATTTACACGGAAAATTTAAAAATTATGACTATGCTACAGCTTCAGCTGCAGCAGGTGGACTAAATCAGATTGCAACAGTAGTTAAGGAAGAAAGAGCAAAAAATCCTAATACTATCGTTGTAGATAATGGTGATACCATTCAAGGTAATTACAATCATTTATTTTTAACAGAAGAATTTTTAAACAACAATACTAATCCAATGATTTTAGGAATGAATGAAATTGGATATGATAGCTTTAGTTTAGGAAATCATGAATTCAATTATGGAATGAAGATACTAAATAAAGTTAAAGAACAGGCAGAGACTGGAGGAATGGCAGTTCTATGTGCTAACCTTTATAAAGATGGGAAAAGAGTGTTTAATCCATATATAATAAAGGAAGTTAATGGTGTAAGAGTTGCAATTATTGGAGTAGTTACAAATCATATCACTAAATGGGATGCAGATAAGCTAGTGGGATATGAACCAACAAACCCAGCACAAGAAGTTAAAAAAGTTATAAGTGATATAAAGGCAAAAAATGCTGCGGATATGTTTATAGTCACATCTCATATGGGAATAGACTCAGAGTATGGAGATGGGGATAGTGCTACAGATATAGCTAATACAAATCCAGAATTAGCTATGATAGTTGCAGGACACAGCCATAAAACTATACCAAGCCAAATGGTTAATGGGGTATTAATTACACAACCAACAAATATTGGACAAGGTGTATCTAAGACTAAAATTGAAGTAAAGAAAACCTCTTCAGGAGTAGAAATTGTAAATAAATCTTCAGAAGTAATTAAATTAGCTAATGATTCTAAAGAAGATGGAGCTCTGAATTCTAAATTACAAAAGTATCATGATATAGCTATAACTGATGGTAAAACTCCAATTGGAGAGCTAGTAGGAGCAGACTTAGCAGCATCAGACGAGATAAATGGAATACCACAATCCTTTGTAACTGATGAAGGAGTAACAGATTTAATTAATGAAGTACAACTTTATTATAGTAATAAGCATTTAGAATCTAAGGGTATTGATACTAGTGCTAAGAACTTTCATCATGTATCAGGAGCTGCAATGCTTTCTGCAACTTCTAATTTAAAATCAGGAACTATTTCAAAGTCTGATTTAGCTAATATATACAAGTTTGATAATAAGTTATATACAATTAAAACTACTGGAAAGCAGATTAAGAAATACTTAGAATGGACAGCTCAATTCTATAATACTTTTAAAGAGGGAGATCTTACGATTTCCTTTGATAGTAAATTTGCATCTTATAAATACGACATGCTTAGTGGTGTAAAATATGATATTAACATATCTAAACCAGTAGGAAATAGAGTAGAAAACCTATTCTTTAATGATGGAAAAGCTGTATCAGATAGTGATATTGTTTATTTAACAGTAAATGACTACAGATATAGCTCTAACTTAGCTCCACTGTTTGATTCAGGCAAGCATGAAAAGATATATGAATCTACTAATGATACTCTTTCTGATGTGAGAGATATGATTGCTAGATATATAACTGAAGTAAAGGGCGGAAAGATAAGTAAAAATGTAGATAACAACTGGAAGTTAACAGGAATCAAATATAGATCAGCATTGAGAGATGCTGTTGTTGCTTTAGTAAATGATGGTACTCTTGAATTAACAATGAGCTATGGAATAGTTAGTGAACCATTAACTTGGGAACAATTAGAAGCTCAACTAATAGCCAAGGGTAAAACTGAAAAGTTAGAAGAGCTTAAAGCTTTAAAAGGTAATAATATAATTGATATTCTAAGCTTTAATGATTTTCATGGTAATGTATTAGAAGAAGGTAAAAATATTGGTGCAGCTAAATTAGCTGGAGTAATAAATCAATATAGAAATAAGGCTAATAATGAATATGGTTATGGCGTTATACCGGTATCAGCAGGTGACTTATATCAAGGTACTGCTATTTCTAATCTTACTATCGGAAAGCCAGTAAGCATTATGCTTAAAGCCATAGGACTTGAAGCATCTGCTATTGGTAACCATGAATTTGACTGGGGTATTAATAATGTTAATGCTTGGTCAAAAGAAGGAGGATTCCAATTCCTGGCTGCTAATATAGTTAAAAAGGGAACAGAGGAAAGAGTAAGCTATGCACAGCCATATAAAGTGGTTGAAAGAAATGGAGTAAAAATAGGATTAATAGGAATATCAACTCCAGAAACAGCAACTGCTACTTTAGCTGCAAATGTAAAAGATGTAGATTTTTTAGATCCAGTGAAGACTGTTGCTAAGTATAATAAAATACTTAGAGACACAGAAAAAGTAGATGCTGTAGTTGTTGTGGCACATGCTGGAGCATATCAAGACAGTAAAACAAAGGTTATAACTGGAGAAGCTGCAGATATAGCAAAAGTAGATGGCGTAGATGCTGTAATTGCAGGACATAATCATGCTGTAGTTTCAGGAGTAGTTGATGGAGTACCTGTGGTAGAAGGTGGATACAATGGCAGAGGCTTAGCTAAACTTAGATTTACTTTTGATGGTAATAATAAACTTTTAAATGTAGAGCCTAGTGTTGAAGTATTTCAAGGTAAAGAATCTACACTACCTGTAGACGAAAATGTATTCAATGAAGTAAACAAAATAAAAGATGGATTAAGCGGTATATTAGGAGAAAAGGTAACTTCTCTAAAAGAGCGTTTAAGTCATGATGATAGGAATAGCGCAGTGACTCCACTTGGTGTAACTGTAGCAGAAACTATGAGAAATATAGTAGGAACTCAAATAGCTGTAACTAATGGTGGTGGAATCAGGAGAAGTTTAGAAAAGGGAGATGTCACTGTTGGTGATATGTATGAGATACTTCCTTTTGATAATACTATAGTAACTCTTGATGTTAAGGGTTCAGACTTATATAAGATAATTGAACATGGAATTAACACAGATGGCTTTGGATGGGGCCAATATGCAGGAATAAAAGCTTGGTACAATCCAGAGGACGGCAAAGTTTCATCTATAAGATTAAATGATGGAAGTAAAATTGATATGGATAAATACTATTCTGTAGCAATAAATGATTTCATGCTAACAGGTGGAGACAAATATGATTTCTCTAATGCTAAAAATGTAGTTAATACAAATGTAGTTATGAGAGATTCAATGGCTGAAGCATGGAAGAAAAATGGTGTACCAGAAGTAGACTTTAATGTACTAGTAGCAGGAGAAGATACAACTATTGATAAGCCAGCTGAAGAAAAACCAAGTACAGGTCTACCGACTAAACCAAGCAAACCAAGTAAACCAGGTAAGTTACCTCAAACTGGTGCTCCAATAACAGCCGATGTATTTGCAGTTATGGGGGTTATAGGAATTGGATTAGGTGGCTATGTAGCTAAGAAAAAGAAAAAATCAGCATAAGAATTAAAGGAGAAAGACTACATACTATCAGAAATTATTTCTGATAGTATGTAGTTTTCTTATATGTAGTTTTAGGGTAAGATATATTATAGAGATAAAGACTAAAGAAAAATGAAGTAATGGAGGGATAGAATGAATGCTTTAATGGATTTACACACTCACACTATTTCTAGTGGGCATGCTTATAGCACTTTAAAGGAGAATATAGAGGAAGCTAGAGAAAAGGGATTAAAGGTTCTTGGAGTTTCAGATCATGCTATATCTATGCCAGGTACAGCTCATGAATATTATTTTAACAATTTAAAGGTAATTAGAGATGAAATTATGGGAGTTAGGATACTAAAAGGTATAGAAGCTAACATAATGGACTTTGAGGGAAGAATAGATGTCCAAGAAGAATTGGCTTTAGAGCTTGACTATGTTATAGCTAGTATGCATCCACCTTGCATAACACCTGGAACCATTGAAGAAAATACTAATGCTTTAATAAAGGTTATGGATAATCCTTATGTTAAAATTATAGGTCATCCTGATGATAGTAGATTTCCTTTAGATTATGAAAAGATAGTTTTAGCAGCTAAAGAAAAAAATATGGTATTTGAGATGAACAATACATCTATATCACCAAGGAGCTTTAGAAAAAATGCTAGAGAAAATCAAAAAACTCTATTAAACCTATGTAAAGAGCATGGAGTTAAAATAATCATGGGAAGCGATGCTCATATTTATTATGATGTAGGAGAGTTTTCATCATGCTATGATCTACTTAAAGAATTAGATTTTCCAGAAAAGCTTGTATTAAATTTTAATATGGATTCCTTAGAGTACATACTAGGAAAAAGATAAGATAAAGTGGTATATCAACAAAATGTTATGTTTATGTGGATATACCATTTTTATTAATAATTAATTGTGTATAAATTCATTAGAATGGAATACTATCCATGAGGTGATTTTATGAAATCCGTATGGAGCGAAAGTTGTAATTTTAAAAAGAGAGAATCCTTAAATGGAAATATAGAAGCAGAAGCAGTGGTTATAGGAGCAGGTATAGCAGGGTTATTAACAGCGTATTTACTAAAGAAAAAGGGAATCAATGTAGTTGTAATTGAAGCTGAGGAGATTTGTGGTGGAAATACAAAAAACACTACTGCAAAGATAACTTCACAGCATGCTTTAATTTATGATAAATTAATTAAAGAGTTTGGGGAAGATAAGGCTAGGCAATACGCAAATGCTAATAAATTAGCAATAGAAAAGTATAGAGAGATAATTGATGAAGAAAAAATTAAATGTGACTTTGAAGAGAAGGATGCGTATTTATATACCTTAGATAATGTTCAGGCACTAGAAAATGAATTAAAGGCAGCAACTAAGTTAGGCATAAAAGCTAAGCTTTTAGAAAATACAGAGTTACCATTTAAAGTTAAGGCTGCTTTAAAGTTTTATAAGCAAGGACAATTTAATCCTCTTAAATTTTTAGAGGCCATTTCTAAAGACTTAACAATATATGAAAATACACGAGCTTTAGAGATTAAGGAAGAACTAGTTGTCACAGATAAGGGGATCATTGCATCTAAGGCAATAGTCGTGGCTACTCATTATCCAATTATGAATACTCCAGGATATTATTTTCTAAGGATGCATCAAGAGAGGTCCTATGTTATAGCCTTAGAGAATGCTCAGGATGTTAATGGTATGTACATAGGAATTGATAACTGGAATTATTCCTTTAGAAATTATAAGGATTTATTATTGCTAGGTGGAGGTTCGCATAGAACAGGGAAAAATGAGTCAGGGGGAAAGTATGAAGAATTGAGACGAGTAGCTAGAAAATTATATCCTGACGCTATAGAAAAGTATCATTGGTCAGCTCAAGACTGTGTTCCCGTAGATGAAATACCTTATATAGGACAATATTCTACTGAAACTCCTAATTTATATGTAGCAACAGGTTTCAAAAAGTGGGGTATGACATCATCTATGGTAGCAGCTATGATTTTATCTGATATGATATCTGGAAATAAAAATGATTTCTCAGAGATATTTTCTCCTACTAGGTTTGATATGTCTGCATCAAGCAAAAACTTAACTCAAGATGTAGCAGAAACTGCAAAGAATTTTATAGCACAGAGAATTCATATTCCAAGTGCCCATGTTGAGAATGTAGAGGTTGGTCACGGTGGAATTATAGAATATAAAGGTGAGAAGGTTGGAGTATATAAAGAGAGTAAGGAAAATATTTATACAGTAACTACGAAGTGTCCTCATTTAGGCTGTGAACTTCAGTGGAATCCTGATGAATTATCGTGGGATTGTCCTTGTCATGGTTCTAGATTTGACTACAAAGGTAACTGGATAGAAAGCCCTGCCATTAGAGGATTATATGATGAATAATTTTGAAACTTATGCTAGAAAAAAAGATTTTTTTGAAGGGTGGTATTTTAAGCATCAAAAAGGCAATGATACCATAGCGTTTATACCAGGGGTAAATATAGATGGTAAAGGAAATAGATCAGCTTTCATACAAGTTATAACAAAGATAAATTCCTATAATATAAATTATAGTTTTTCTAAGTTTGTAGTTACTAAAGATAATTTAAAGATAAAAATTGGAGATAGTATATTCTCCTCAAAAGGAATGGAAGTTCATATTAAAAATGAAAATGTAACTATAGATGGTAAAATAGAATATGGATCCTTGACTCCAATAAAATATGATATTATGGGACCTTTTAGTGCTATACCATTCATGGAATGTAATCATGGAATTATTAGCTTATATCATAGTTTAAGAGGTAAAATAACTGTCAATGGTGAAGAAATAGATTTTCAAGATGGAGTCGGATATATTGAAACTGATAGAGGAACCTCATTTCCCAAAACTTATCTATGGGTACAATGTAATGATTTTAAGAATGAAAAAATATCTATAGTGGCATCTGTAGCAGACATACCTTTTATGGGATTAAATTTCAAGGGTTGCATAGCTATTGTATATTATAAAGGAAAGGAATATAGATTAGCTACTTATAATGGCGTTAAAATTCTTAGATATAATAATAAATCTATAGTACTAAAAAGAGGTAAATATAAATTACATATAGAAATCATAGATAAGAATCCACAAAAGTTGTTAGCTCCTTCTAGAGGAAGCATGGTAAGAACTATTCATGAAAATGCAGCTTGTAAAGCTAACTTTAAATTCTATATAGATGATAGGTTAGAATTTAATATAGATAGTGATAATTGCAGTTTTGAATATGTAGATAAGTAGAATTTTAGTTGAAGAAAAAATTTATAATAATAAACTAAAAAAGGCTTTGCAAAAGCTTGTTAATCTTTAAAAATGGTTGATTTGTACTTTAATATTGTTAGAAGTATGTAAGATAATAATATGGGTTAAAATTAAGCATTACTTTTAAGGAAGATTCTTTTGTGAAGTCTTCTTAGTATTCCTAGAAAATTAATGAGAATATATATTAGAGATTTATATATGGGAGGTTTTATATTGAAGAAAACTTTATATGATTATATAGAAGCGATAAAAAGATTACCTATAAAAGATAAGTATACTCAAGAAGAAATATTAACTAAAGATTTTTTAATAGAGAAGGATAAAAATATAGAAATATATTATGCTCCACATAATGAATATATAAACCCTAAGGCAAAGATTTTCATAGTTGGTATAACTCCAGGTTTTCAGCAGATGAGTACTGCGATTTCAGAAGCTAGAAAATCATTGGAAACAACGGATAATATTGAGGAGATTCAATATAAGTGTAAGGTGGCTGGCAGATTTAGTGGAAGTTTAAGGAGAAATATTATAAGTATGCTAGATGATATTAAATTAAATGAATTTCTTGGACTAGTTAGTTGTAGTGAGTTATTTGAAGATAAGGATTATCTTTTGCATACAGTATCTTTAATACCATACTCCGTATTTGTTAAAGGAAAAAACTACACAGGACATACGCCTAAGTTAATAAAAAGTGAGTTTCTAATGAAATATGTTTATGATAATTTTGTAAAGGAGATAGAAAATCTCAAAGATGTGATTGTAATACCATTAGGTAGGGCTGTAGAAGAAGTTATTGAAAGGTTAATAGAAATGCAAATCATAGATGAAAAACAAGTGCTTAGAGGGTTTCCTCATCCATCAGGAGCTAATGTTAATAGATTAGTTCAGCTAGAAGAAAATAAAGAAGTTATGATTAAGTTTTTAAAAGATAAATTTAATATATAATATTTTAACTATGAACCTATATAAAAAGTTTTAAAGTCATGATAGTCTTAAGCTTTTTATCAGTTAAATTATTTATAAATATATATCTATATGATATATTATAGAGAACAATAAAATCTTACTAAGGAGGAATTTGATATGGAAGTGAAAATGTTACATACATGCATAAGAGTTAAGGACTTACAAAAGTCAATAAAGTTCTATACTGAAGCATTAGGACTTATAGAAACTAGAAGAAAGGATTTCCCAGATAAAAAGTTTACTCTAGTATACCTTTCTAATGAAGTTGGAGGCTATGAAATTGAGCTTACCTATAATTATGATACAGAGGCTCCTTATGATTTAGGAAATGGATTTAGTCATACTGCAATTGGAGTAGAAGATTTAGAAGCTATGAGGGAAAAGCATATAGCACAAGGGTATGAAGTTAGTGAATTTAGAGGGTTATCAGGAAATAAAGCTGAATACTATTTTGTTACTGACCCTGACGGATATAGAGTTGAAGTTATAAGACAATAAAAAGAAATATAGAAATCCTAAAATTACTGTAAATGAAATGAAGATATAATTAATTAGTTAAGTAGAATAAAAATTTAAGTAAGGGATCATTTTAAAATAAGATAAATTTTATATTAATGTTGAGTTTGCACTCTAATATTTTTAAATGCCTGAGAGGTAATAAAGTAAGAGTGCCTTCAGTATTTTGTAAAGTTTAGCAGAGTATTTTAAAGTGATCCTTTTATTATTACTACTTTATCAACAACGATGTATATATTTGAACAATAAAAATAAGAATAAGAATACCAAACTTAAAAGGAGAAACTATATGAAATATTTGTTTAAGGGTATTATTATTTTTATTATTTTTAATTTTATATTATGTGGTAGTTCATATGCTATTGGAGAAAATTATAATCTAGCTATGGGTAAGGAAAATAAAGGAACAGAGATTGCAGTGGCTATAAGAGAGGATGGTATTTGGGCAGTAAATATTAATGATCCCACAGAAAAGATAAGGCTAAATAAAGGGAAAAAATATAGGGAACCTATTATAAGTGAAGACGGGTATGTGGCATATAGGGATGTTAACAATACTTTATATATATCTAAGTTGGAGTTTGATAAAACTACAGATGTAATTACTGTAGATAATAGTATTTCTGCTTATCAGTGGTATAAGAATGGAAAGCTAATTTACTCAAAATCTACTGGTGGAGCCTATATATTTAATACTGAAGGTAAAACAAAAGAAATACTGAGGGAAGGTAAGGAGTTTTATACACAAATCTTATTGGGAAAAGATAACTCTTTATTTGCAACCAAGAATATTATGAAGAAGGTTGATTCAAACAGTTATGCTTCTCCTTTAGGAATAATAAAGATGGATTTGATATCTAAAAAGGAAAAGGTAGTAGTACCTTATGTACCTATAAATTCTCAAAATGATGATTTAGGTCTAGATCCTAAAATGGCCACTATTTCTATTAATGGTGTGAATTTATTCGTATGGTGCAGGCCTAATTCTGCATCTATAACAGCAGATGGTGTGCCAATAGGTATTTATAATAATAAAAATAATAAGTGTAAAGAAGTTCTTAATGAGGAGATTATAGTTTTAACTTATAAAGACATGATGTCTATATCACCTATAGATGATAATTTAATTGCAATTATAAATGGGGCAGATAGGTTTATGGGAAGAAATAAAACTTTAGGAGTTTTTAAGGCAGAAGATGAAAGTTTTAAAAAAATCACTAAGGAAAGTGAAGTAGCTATGACACCAAGTTATTCTAATGATGGAAAGAAGATAATATACTCAGCCTCATCTCCTAGTGAGGATCTTCAGCAGTGGGAACAGTCAGGTGATCAACATATTTATGAAGTAAATTTAGAGAAAAATGAAATAAAGAAGCTTACCAGCGATGAGTATGGATGGGACTTTTATCCTAAATACATTAATAATAATGATGAATTTATATTTATAAGAAAGAATAAGCAAAATAAGCTTTTATTGATTAAAAAAGATAAAGAAGGAAATGAACAGATTGTAATTGATAACATATTAAATCCAAAAGATGATGTAGATAATAATGAATATTATTGGTATTATGGGCACTATGATATGGAAAAAATCTTCGATAATATGAAAATAAATCAGTAGCTATAAAATATGCCATTATTGAATTATTTATAAATATAATTCAATAATGGCATATTTAACTTAATAATATTTAAATTAAAATATAAAAAACTTAAATAAAAACCAATATATTTTTTAATTTTATATGTATAATAATTTTTATTAACTTAAAATGCATGAATTTGAACATGAAAATACATAATAAATATAGAGCAATGAAAAAATGTCGTATAAAGTCGAAAAAACATTGATAGATATTTTAATTAAAATGATGTACTATTGAAAAAAAGTATGGCACAAAAGACTTGCAAATATTTTAATATACTTACTTTATTCAAAATTATAAAATTTATACTTAATGTATAATTATACATTAAGTGTTTATCTAAAAATTAGATTTATAGGGAAAGTGTATATTCACTAGTGATAAATTATAATATTTTTATAAATTTTTAATCTTTATTTCATTTGTGTATACTACGGTATTCTAAATAAAATTATACAATTAAAGTTTACAATTGTATATATTTAAGGATATTTGATTTAATCTGATGCACTTTAAAAGTATAGTGCATTAATATACGATAAAAATTTTTATTGATACTTTTTAAATTATATAAAAATATAAAATTTTAATTTGATTTATCAGAAAAAATTATTAGTATATACAATTTAGTATGTTGACTTTAAAACTTGGTGAGTATAAAATTAGGTTAAAATTATAAAGTTAATAGCATAATATATTGTTGAATTATGTAGAATAAATATAAAGATGGAGGGATTTTTTTATGGCTATATTAAAAGGATTAAACCCAGAAAAAGTATTTAGTTATTTTGAAGATTTAACTAGAATACCTCACGGATCAGGAAATGAAAAGATGATCAGTGATTACCTAGTTAAATTCGGTAAAGATAGAGGTTTTGAAGTAGTACAAGATGAAGAATTAAATGTAATTATTAAAAAACCTGCTACAGTAGGATATGAAAATGCACCAACTGTAATAATTCAAGGTCACATGGATATGGTTTGCGAAAAGAATAAAGATAAAGTACATGATTTTGAAAACGATCCACTAGAGCTTAGAATTGATGGAGATTATGTTTATGCTAATGGAACAACATTAGGAGCAGATAATGGAATAGCTGTGGCTTATGGATTAGCTGTTTTAGATTCAAATGATTTAAAACATCCAGCTATAGAATTATTTGTTACTACAGGTGAAGAAACAGGTATGTATGGTGCTATAGCTGTAGATCCTAAAAACCTTAGTGGAAAAATATTATTAAACATCGATTCAGAAGAAGAAGGAATATTCCTAGTAAGCTGTGCTGGTGGAGTTACTAACTATGTAAACATAAATAATCAATGGGAAGATGCTTCTAATGAAGCTTTAAAACTAGAAGTTAAAGGCTTAAAAGGCGGACACTCTGGTATGGAAATTATAAAACAAAGAGGAAATGCTAATAAGCTTATGGGAAGATTATTAAATTCTATCGATAAAGAAGTAGACTTTAATATCTGTCATATAAGTGGAGGAGCTAAAAATAATGCTATTCCACGTGAAGCAGAAGCTACAATTACAGTGGCAGCTAAAGATGTAGAAAAAGTTAAAGAAATAGCTACAAAATCATTAGATATATTTAAAACTGAATTAAGAATACAAGATCCAGATGTAACTGTATTAGTTGAGAAAGCTGAAGCTAGCAAACAATTAACTAAAGAAGTAACTGAAAAAATAGTTTCTTACTTAGTGGTAGCTCCAAATGGAATTCAAACTATGAGTGAAGATATTAAAGGATTGGTTGAAAGCAGTCTTAACCTTGGAGTAATAGAGTTTAGTGAAGAAAAAGTTACTTTTGTTTCTGCTGTAAGAAGTTCAGTAAAAACATTAAAGAATGCAATAACTGATAGAATAGATGTTTTATCAAAATTAGTTGGTGCTGAAGTTATTAACGATTCAGATTATCCAGAGTGGCAATATGAACCAAATTCACCAATAAGAGATTTATGTATAGAAACATATAAAAATATTACTGGTGAAGAACCAAAGATAGATGCTATCCATGCTGGTCTTGAATGTGGACTTCTAAAAGAAAAAATGCCAGATGTAGATATGATAAGTTTTGGTCCAAATCTATTTGACGTACACACACCAAATGAGCATATGAGTATATCATCTGTTGAGAGAGTATGGAACTTTGTTAAAGCTTTATTAGAGAACATTAAATAGATATCTGATAGATTATGTTTTAAATGTTTAAAGAATAACGTTATGATGATGTTAAGTTATTGATGAGAGAATTTAATTTATGCACCTTGAACAAGTATTAATTAATAATGTGTTTGTACCTATATAATGATTTTTATATAGATATCAGTATAGTTTTATTAAATATAACTTTTAAACATATGTATTAGTGCTTTTCAGGGTGCTTTATTAAAAAATAAAAATAAGGGGGAAAAATCAATGAGCCAAGAAAAAAGAAAATTATCTCAAAATGCCTATGGTGGTTGTAAAGGCGAAGAATATGTTCCTTTCGTCCCAACTTCAATGGCAATGCCTGAAACAACAGGTTATTCAATTATTCTAGGTATTATTTTAGCATGTGTTTTTGCTGCAGCTAACACTTATCTTGGTCTAAAAGTTGGTATGACAATATCAGCTGGTATTCCTGGAGCTATTATTGCAACTGGAGTATTAAAAGGAATGTTTAAAAGAAATAACATTCTAGAAGCTAACGTAGTAGCATCTCTAGCTGCTATGGGAGAGTCTATCGCCGGTGGAATTATATTTATTTTACCAGCATTAATTCTATGGGGATTAAAATTGAGTATCTTTACAGTTGTTATTGTTACAATAATCGGTGGAATTATGGGTGTATTCTTCATTACACCACTTAGAAGATACTTAATTGTTGAAGAACATGGAAATCTAGTTTATCCAGAAGGTATGGCTGCTGCTGAAGTTCTTGTAACTGGTAGTGAAGGTGGACAAGGATTTAAAACAGTTATGACTGGACTTGGAGTTGGAGCTGGATACAAACTTTTCTCAGGTGGATTTGCACTTTGGGGAGAGCAGGCTACTTATGTTATTAAAAGCTACCAAGGTACAATGATGGGATTTGATACTTTAGCATCACTTCTAGGTGTTGGATTTATAGTTGGTACTAGAGCATCTTTACTTATGTTTGGTGGTTCTGTTATAGCTTGGTTTGCACTTATACCATTAATTAAGTTCTTAGGAGTAGGTCTTGTAGAACCTTTATTCCCAGCTACTAAAATTATAGCTGAGATGAGTGCTAATGAAATCTGGTCTAACTATATTAAATATATAGGTGCTGGAGCCGTTGCAATGGGAGGATTTATTTCTCTTGCTAAATCTATTCCAACTATTATTACAAGCTTTAAACAAGCTATGGGTGGAATCGGTTCAGGTAAAAATGATAAAGTTAGCAGAATTGATTTAGAAGCACCACTTACTTGGGTTATATTAGCAGCTGCTTTCGGATTTGCTTTAACTTGGTTATTACCAATAATTAACGGCGGATTTGTAGGTGGAATCATGGCAGTTGTATTCAGCTTCTTCTTTGCTGTTGTTTCAGCTAGAATGGTTGGTATAATTGGAGCATCTAATAACCCGGTTTCTGGTATGACTATAGCTACAATGTTATTTGTAACTACTATAATTAAATTAACTGGTGGAGTAAGCCAAGAATATATGACTAAAGCTATATTAATAGGTGGAGTTGTTTGTGTTGCTATAGCAGTAGCTGGTGGAGCAGCACAAAGTTTAAAAACTACATTTATCATAGGTGGTACTCCAAAGAAAGTTCAATTAGGTATGTTTATTGCTATAGCAGTAGCTGGTGTTTTTGCAGCTCTTGTAATTAACATGTTAGACAGTGCTTATGGAATAGGATCTGCAGATGTAGCAGCACCTCAAGCTACTCTTATGAAAATGATTGTTGAAGGTATTATGACAGCTAAATTACCATGGACACTGATTATAATTGGTGCTGCCATTGCGTTATTCTGTGAATTAGCTGGAATAGCAATATTACCAGTTGCACTTGGTATATATCTTCCAATAACATTAAATGCTGCTATCTTAGTTGGTGGAGTAATTAGAGAAATCGTAGAAAGAAAATTCGCTAAGGATCAAGATAGAAGAGGAGAAGTTGTTGAAAAAGGAACTCTTCTTGCATCAGGATTAGTTGCTGGAGATGCATTAATGGGTATAGTAGTAGCTGGATTAGTAGCTGCTAATGTAAATATAGCGTTTGGTAAGAATTTCTTAACAGGAATAACTCAAAGCAATCTATTTGCTTGTATAATGTTCTTATTACTAGGATTATGGATTTACATGTTCTCTTGTAAAAAGGACAAAGCTGTTAAATAGTTAGAATTACTAAATAAGATATTTGTATAATGATTTTAAAATCGCTTTGCCACAGGTAAAGACTTATCTGTGGATAAGCGATTTTAATATACTATAATACTATTTATTGTACATAATAAAAGATAATTATTAAGCTGATGGAGAATATCTTATAATTATTAGTTGTAAATAGGTTAGGAGGAATTTTACATGAGAAATAAGAAGAAACAAAAGGAATTAGAGAATCAAACACAGGATACAAAACATAATTTTGCTCTTTATGTACCTGAGATTAAAAATACAAACTGGGAAGAACGAGATGGAAAAGTTGTTATACTTATAAAAGTTACTGATCCAGTTAAAAAATTTCTAGCTTGGATGGTTAAAAGAACTCCTGAAACTCAATTAGAACTAGATGAGAGATGTTCTACAGTATGGAAATATATTGATGGAGAAAGAACCGTTTATGATATCGCAAAGCTGATGGCAGAAACTTATAATGAAAGTGTAGATGGGGAATTATACAGACTAGTTACTTACTTAAAATATATATCTAAAAGAGGCTGGATTAGATTTAAAGAATATGGAAAAGAAGTTGATATCTAATGTTTAAACTTCTATATATTAATTAGGCTATTTTAAAATATGCTAAGATGTGGATATACAAAATAACTTAGCATATTTTAATATAGCCTTTAATTTATGTTAAAATGGTAAGAGAAGTAGAAACTAAATTAAAAGAAATATGAGATTTTTGGATGTATAGATGATAAAACACATATTCTTAACATAAAATTTAAAACTTAAATATATGTGCAATTACAAGGATTATAAGCTGTATAAGGGTATAACCTTACATAATTGCAAGGTATATATAAGGTTAAACTCTTGTTCTATGTGGCTATGTAAGGTAAACTATATGTGTGTCAAAATCAGTAGAAATAACAAGGAGTGGAAATCAGTGGGTTTAGATTTAATATTTATATTTAAAGCAATTATCATTGCAATTGTAGAAGGATTAACAGAATTTATTCCAGTATCATCTACAGGACATATGATATTAGTTGGTAGTGCTATAAACTTCCATGGGGAGTTTGTTGAAATGTTTGAAGTTGTTATTCAGTTAGGAGCAATACTTGCAGTAGTAGTACTATTTTGGAAAAAAATTAAAGATAGTGTTATAGAATTTTTTAAATACATATTTACCAAAGGTAAAAAAGGTGAAACTGGATTTAGATTTGGAATTAATGTATTAATTGGATGTATTCCAATGGGACTAGTAGGAGTAATATTTTATAAACAGATTAAGAGCTTATTTAATCTTCAATCTGTAATTATTGGACTACTAGTAGGAGGATTATTATTACTTATAGTAGAAAATTTCTTTAGAAAAAGAAAAAAACATGCAGTTAAAAACTTAGACAACATAACCCCTATACAAGCATTAAAAGTAGGAGTATTCCAGGTACTTGCTGTATGGCCAGGTATGTCAAGAAGTGCATCTACTATAATGGGAGGATGGGTTGCAGGACTATCAACTCCTATAGCAGCAGAATTCTCATTTTTCTTAGCGGTGCCAGCTATGATAGGATCGTCAGCAAAGGACTTATTTGAATTTAATTATTCTATTATGACCCCAACTTTATGGGTTTCATTAATAGTTGGATTTATTGTTGCCTTCATAGTATCAATAATAGTTATGGATAAATTCGTTACATTCTTAAAGAAAAAACCTATGAGAGTATTTGCAATATATAGAATAGCAGTGGGAATATTACTTGCAGTATTAGTACTTACAAAGGTTGTTACACTAGTAGCTTAATTATAATGAGTTTAAATAAAGGGCTTTCACAAAATAAACTTAATAGTATATTTTGTAAAAGCCCTTTTAAAATAATAAATTAGTAATTACCAACTTCCAGAAGATCCTCCTCCATTTGAAGAGCCTCCTCCGAAGCCACCAAATCCGCCACCACCAGAAGAACCGCCTCCGAAGCCACCGCCAGAACCATTTCTAGGTCCACGTCCACCTCTACCGATATTATTCCAAAATAGAATCTGAAATACTGTAGAGATAAATCTTCCACGATTAAAGATTAAATCGCTGAATAAGATAATTCCTAAAAGTATAAATAGAATTTTACTACCTAGACTAGGAGTGGAAGTATCTTCTTCATTAGGCATAGATATATTTAATGATTTATCTAAAGTTACGCCATATTCATTACCAATATAGTCACACAAAACACTATAGCTATTAATAATTCCTTCACCATAATTACCTTCTACAAAGCTTGGCTTTGCAATAGAAGTCATAACTCTATTTGAGAGTGCATCAGGGATAGCACCTTCAAGACCTCTACCAACCTCAACTCTCCATTGCCTATCTTCTATAGCTACAAGTAATAAAAGTCCATTATCTTTACTTGATTGACCTATTCCCCAGTTTCTAAAAAGTTTATTACTATAATCTGCAATAGGAGCTCCATCTAACGAATTAATAATTACAACTACAGCTTGAGCTCCAGTTTTATCTTCTAATTCTTTGCCAATAGAAATAATTTCCTTAGAATTTGTACTATCCATAATGCCAACATAATCATTTATATATTTATAATCTGTTGGACTAGGAAAAGCATCTTTGGCTAATGCGTCAAAGGAAAAGAATAGTAATACAAAAACAAGTAAGAAAGAACAATGTTTTAAAAATTTACTTTTACTTTTCATGCTTAATCAGAAAAGTCTACAGAAGGTACTTCTGTAGCACCAGCACTTGCTTTATAGAATGGTTTTTCATCAAAGCCAAATAGTGAAGCAGTTATGTTTGTAGGAAATCTTAAACGTTTTGTATTGTATTCTGTTACTGTATTATTATAGTCTTGTCTTGCAATAGCAATTCGATTTTCAGTTCCTTCTAACTGAACTGATAGGTCTAGAAAGTTTTGATTAGATTTTAAATCAGGATATCTTTCTACAACAACTAATAATCTAGAAAGAGCACTGGATAATTCACTATCAGCTTCGGCTTGCTCAGATATATTTGAAGCGCCTGCAAGCTTAGCTCTGGCATTTGCTACGTCTGTAAATATTTCTTTTTCTTGAGATGCATATCCCTTAACGGTATTTACAAGGTTTGGGATTAAATCGGATCTTCTTTGCAGTTGCGTATCAATATTAGATTCTGCTGCATTTACCTTTTGATTAAGAGTAGTTAGTGAATTATAGTTACCAACTAAAAATATAGCTATTAAGATTACAATAATTATTATGGGAAGAAAAATTTTCATACCCTTTTTCATGAGTTTATCCTCCTTTCAAGCTTTAATTTAGTATATGTTTTAAATTTAAATATTATATATAAAAAATATTAAATTAATTAATAATAGTAATAAGATATAGTATTTAAAATACTTCTATATAAATTTAAATAAAACATTATATAGATTATATACCAATTGTAACATATATTATATAGGATTAATAAAATATTAAAACATTGCTAAGATTAAAGGTAAGGATAGTAAGGTGTGTAAGAATGAAACTGTTATTTTCATAAGTTATATATTATACTCAAGAAGAATTTAGATTTTAATACTTCAAAGTTGTTACTTTAGAGGGGAGAATACAAATGATAAAATTAGATATTAATAAAATAAATGATGATGCCAACAGGTGTTTAATGTGTAAAAATCCAAGGTGTAAAAATAATTGTCCTATAAGTACTGAAATACCAGTAGTTATTAAATTGTATAAAGAAAATAAGCTAGAAGAGGCAGGAAAAGTTTTATTTGAAAACAATCCATTATCTATAGTATGTTCCTTAGTATGTCCTCATGAAGATCAATGTATAGGAAATTGTATAAGAGGAGTGAAGGGAGAACCAATAAGGTTTGGAGATATAGAACATCATATATCCGTAAATTACTTAAAAAATGTGGAATTAACGCAGCGTGAGGCAAAAAAAGATAAAATAGCTATAATAGGTTCAGGACCAGCAGGAATAGCTATAGCTTTTATATTAGCTCAGAGAGGATACCAAATAACTATCTTTGAAAAGATGGATAAGTTAGGAGGAGTTCTTAGATATGGAATACCAGAGTATAGGTTACCTAAAACTATATTAGATTTAATAGAAGAAAAACTTATAAATTTAAATGTAAAAATAAGATACAATACTTTAGTAGGGCCTGTAATTACTTTAGATAGATTACTAGAGGATGGATATAAGTCTGTATTTATAGGAACGGGAGTTTGGAATCCTAAAACTTTAAATATAAAGGGTGAGATGGCAGGACATGTGAACTATGCAATAAACTATTTAATGTCGCCTGATTCATTTAACTTAGGTAAAAAAGTTATAGTTATAGGAGCAGGAAATGTAGCAATGGATGCAGCAAGAGTAGCAAAACGTCAAGGAGTAGATTCTTACATATTTTATAGAAAAGGTTTTGAAGAGATGACTGCCACAAAGTTAGAAATAAAAGAAGCAAAGGAAGATGGAGTTAAATTTGAGTTATTTAAATCTCCCATAGAAATTCTTGATAAGGGAGTAAAGTTTATATCTGTAGAAAAGATTGTTGATGAAAATAATGAGGTAAAATTTAAAAATATAGAGGGCACAGAAGAAATAGTAGAATGTGATTCTGTTATAATAGCTGTAAGTCAAAGCCCTAAGACTAATATAGTAGCTCATACTAAGAATTTAGAAATTAATAAACAAGGACTTGTAGTGATTGATGAAGTAGGAAGAACGACGAGAGAAGGAGTGTTTGCATCTGGGGATGTGGTTACAGGAGCAAGAACTGTAGTAGAGGCAGTATCTAACGCAAAGAAAGTAGCTGATGCTATGGATGAATATTGTCAATCACTATAAAATGAAAAAATAAAATCCTGTGATTGCACAGGATTTTTTATTTATAGCTAAAACCTACTTTCAAATATATAATCGGGGGATTATTATGAGCTAGTGAGTTTTACTTGCTTTAGGGATTACCACTTAAATACTATTAGGGGATAATATTTAAGTGGGTTTACTTATTTCAGGGGTTAATTTTACTCATAAATATCATTCTAATATATGATATTAAATAAAACTATTTAGGGAAATTAAGCATTTCTTATATAATTGGGGGATTAATTAAGAAATATTTATTATCTCCTGTTGATATATATATTACGTATATATTGTGACAGCCATGTGACAAATTTATGAGGAGATTATAAATAATTTTAGAAGGAAATTAATACAATTTAAATACTATGTAATTAAGGTTATATAAGCTTTATATAAATATAGATAAAAAGATATTTATGTAAAAATAAAAATATAAATAAATATAAGTAAGTATGTTATAATATTACGAGTAAAAATTTACCATAAAATAAATTATAATATTGAAAGGGAAGGGAGACTTGTGAAAGATATAGAAATAAGGTTGGCAACTATAGAAGAAACTCATAAAGTTATGAAGATATTAAATGAAGTAACAAAAGATTTATTAGATAAAAATATAAACCAATGGGAATACCCATGGAATGAGGAAGTTGTAAAAGAAGATATAGTAAAATCTAAAGTATTTTTTGCTATATATGAAGGAATTGAGATTGCCACATTTTCTATAAGAACGTTGAATGAAGAAAATAATAGTTTTTATAGAGAGTTAAAAGGAGGATATTTATATAGAATAGCTATTTTACCACGAGTACAAGGAATAGGGATTGGAAGTTCTATATTAGAATCAATAGAAAAGGATGAAAGATTTAATAAAGAAGATTTATATTTAGATTGTTGGGCTGGAAATAAAAAGCTTAAGGAGTTTTATTTAAAGTCTGGTTTTATTTATATAGGGGATTATCCGGAAGATGATTATAAAATTAGCATATATAAATATAAAAAATAATTATGGAATTATATTATATAAAAGTATATAATTACTATAAAGCTAAATAGTATTATATAGGGAGTTGATAGCGTGGATAATATAAATAATAAATTAAATGAGGTAAAAGATTATATCAGAGATTTAACTTATTTGAATCAAGCGCAAGGTTTAATACATTGGGATATGCAAACAGGGATACCATCTAAAGCTATTGAAGGAAGAATTGAAGTTTTAGGTTACTTGTATTCTGAGTATATAAAACTTATGAATTCTTCAAAAGTTGGAGAATGGATAGAGTATTTTTCAGACAAGATGAACAAGCTGACTTTTAAAGATAAAAAAATAATAGAAAATTTAAAAAGGACCTATGAGGAATCTATAAAGATACCACCTGAGAGAAATAAAGAATATCAAATGTTATGTTCTACATCAGAAGCCTTTTGGAAAAAAGCTAAGGAGAATAATGACTATGAAGGATTCAAACCATATTTAGAAAAAATAATAGAATTTAATAAAGAATTTGCTGGATATATTGGTTATGAAGGAAATATATATAATAAATGTTTAGATGATTATGAAAGAGGCCTAACTGTAGAAAAAGTAGACAAAGTATTTAAAGAATTAAGAGATGGTATAGTTGAACTATTAGAGAAAGTTAAATCTTCTAAAGTAAAAATAGATGAATTCTTCTTTAAAAAATATTTTTCTACTAAGGATCAAGATGAATTTGGAAAGTTTGTGTTAGAGAAATTAGGATATGATTTTGAGGCAGGTAGATTAGATACTACAGTTCATCCATTTACAACTAACTTTGGAAATAAGGATGTTAGAATAACAACAAATTATGATGAATATGACTTTAGAAGTGCATTCTTTAGTAATATACATGAAGGTGGACATGGAATTTATGAACAAAATTCGGCAGATGATTTAGAATATACAGGGATTTCAGGGGGAACTTCCATGGGAATACATGAATCCCAATCTAGATATTATGAAAACATATTAGGAAGAAGTAAGGAGTTTTGGACTTACTTTTATCCGGAAGCTCAGAAGAGATTTCCTCAGTTTAAAGGAGTTACCTTAGATGAATTTTATAAAGCAATAAATAAGGTAGAACCTTCTTTGATTAGAACAGAAGCAGATGAGTTAACTTATAGTATTCACATTATAATTAGATATGAATTAGAAAAAGCTTTCATAAATAATGAAATTACAGTAGAAGAGCTACCAGCTGCTTGGAATAAGAAGTATAAAGAATACTTAGGAGTAGAGCCAAGAGATGATTCAGAAGGAATACTTCAAGATACTCATTGGAGTGCAGGTCTAATTGGATATTTTCCAAGTTATGCCCTTGGAAATTTATATGGTGCTCAATTTCTAAATAAGATGAAAAAGGATATACCTACTTACGATGAAGAAGTTAAGAATGGTAATTTTGCAGTTATAAAAGAGTGGCTAAGAGAAAACATTCATCAGTTTGGAGCACTTTATACACCTTCAGAACTTATTGTAAAAGTAACAGGAGAAGAGTTAAATCCTAAATATTTCTTAGAATATTTAAATAAAAAGTACGGAGAAATCTATGAGTTATAAGTGACACTCCAAATTTTATATTTGGTTAGTGGAACTTACTCATTCGAATGCATGTGAGAAGGAGTTTCTTCGAGAGCAAAGCGAAAGGTTGCTTTAGCAACATCACTCCAAATTTTATATTTGGTTAGTGGAACTTACTCATTCGAATGTATGTGAAAAGGAGTTTCTTCGAGAGCAAAGCGAAAGGTTGCTTTAGCAACATCACTCCAAATTTTATATTTGGTTAGTGGAACTTACTCATTCGAATGTATGTGAGAAGGAGTTTCTTCGAGAGCAAAGCGAAAGGTTGCTTTAGCAACATCACTCCAAATTTTATATTTGGTTAGTGGAACTTACTCATTCGAATGCATGTGAGAAGGAGTTTCATTAAAATAATATTGTATGAGCTAAGCTGTTGTTAAACATTTAGCTAAAATATATAAAAGTAAGAATTATGAGCTTGAATGTTTATAATTCTTATTTTTATATTATAAATTCTAAGCAGGATAATAAAAGCACATATAAATAATATGTGCTTTAGTCACATAAAACTAATACTAATTGATGTAAAGTATACTTATGAGAAAATAAATTAAAAGTTTAACTAGCTTAGGAGGAATTAAGATGTTTAATTTTTTTAGAAGAGATAATGGTAAAATTATAAATATTAATGATATGGATAATTTAATAGGTAAAGTTAAATTAATAGATATTAGAGAAGTATACGAATATAGAAGTGGAAGTTTAAAGTCAGCTAAAAATATTCCAATGGGTGATCTTTTAAGCAATCCAGATAAGTACCTTAAAAAAGATGATGAATATTATCTTATGTGTCAATCAGGCTCTAGAAGTTCACTTGCTTGCAGTAGATTAGCTAAGCAAGGATTTAATGTAACTAATGTAATAGGTGGCTTTGGCTCTTATGTAGGTACTAAAAGGAAATAATTTTGAATTAGGAGGAATATGTTATGAAAAGAAAAATTTTAATAATTGGTGGAGTAGCAGGGGGAGCATCCGCAG
Source organism: Clostridiaceae bacterium (assembly GCA_902363375.1). Classification (GTDB taxonomy): domain Bacteria; phylum Bacillota; class Clostridia; order Clostridiales; family Clostridiaceae; genus Clostridium_J. The sequence goes on from CABIZX010000001.1 coordinate 103,336, forward strand.
CAGCAAGATTAAGAAGAAATAATGAAAATGATGAGATAATCATGTTTGAAAAAGGACCTCACGTATCCTTTTCAAATTGCTCTTTGCCATATCATTTGAGTGGTGTAGTAGATGAAGCAAGTAAACTAGTTCTGATGAAACCAGAAAAATTTTTATCTCAATATAATATAGAGGCAAGAGTCAATAATGAAGTTACTTTGATCGATAGAAAAAATAAATTAATAAAAGCTAAAGATATAACAACTGGCAAGGAATATACAGAGAGTTATGACAAGCTAATTCTATCACCTGGAGCTAAACCTATTGTGCCTAATATACCAGGTATAGATAATGTAAATTTATTTACTGTTAGAAATGTAGTGGATATCGATAGCTTAAATAAGTTTATAAAGAATCTTGATACTAAGAAGGTTGCAGTAATTGGTGGAGGATTTATTGGAATAGAGGTAGCTGAGAATTTAAGAGAAGCAGGATATGATGTATCCTTAATAGAAGCTACAGAACAAATCTTAAGACCTTTTGACTATGATATGGTACAAATTCTACATAAGGAGATGTACGATAATGGAGTTAATCTGATTTTAGGAGACAAGGTAGAAAGTTTTGAAAAGAATTCAGTTGTTTTAGCTTCAGGAAAAAAGGTAGAAGCAAGAGCTGTTGTTATGGCGATTGGTGTCGCACCAGAGATTTCTCTAGCTAAAGAAGCTGGTTTAGAAATAGGAAGTACAGGAGCTATAAAAGTAGATCAAAACTATAAAACTAGTGATAAAGATATATATGCAGTAGGTGATGCTATAGAAGTATATAATGAATTAACACATACTGTTACTAAGTTATCCTTAGCAGGACCTGCTTTGAAGGAAGCTAGATCTGTAGCAGATCATATAAATAATAAACCAGCATTAAATAAAGGCTATATAGGTTCATCAGCTATAAAGGTATTTAATTATAATGGAGCATCTACAGGATTAAATGAAGCATTAATTAAAGCTTTAAATATGAATATAAATTATGAGGTAGTTAGACTTATTGCTTCCGATAAGGTAGGTCTTATGCCAAAAGCAGAAATGCTTCACCTTAAGCTATTATTTGAGGTACCAACAGGAAAGATATTAGGAGCACAGGCTATAGGAAAGGGCGATGTATCAAAAAGAATTGATATTATTGCCACTGCTATAAAATTTGGAGGTACTGTGGAAAGCCTTAAAGATTTAGAGCTATGTTACGCACCACCTTTTGGTACAGCTAAGGATATAGTTAATTTGGCAGGTTATATAGGAGCTAACTTATTAAATGGAGACTTTAAACAAGTTCAGCCAGATAAAGTAAGACAATTAGTTGAAGACGGAGCATATATATTAGATGTGAGAGAAAAGGTAGAACATGAAAGAGGGCACATTAAGGGAGCAAAAAACATACCTTTAAGTGAACTTAGAAATAGATTTAATGAAATTCCTAAAGATAAAGATGTATATATTCATTGTAGAACAGGTCAAAGAAGCTATAATGCAGTTTTAGCATTACAACAATTAGGTTTTAATAATGTATATAATATAACTGGTAGTTTTTTAGCTCTATCTTTCTATGAATATTTTAATGATAAAGTTACAGGAAGAGATAGTATAGTTACTGAATATAACTTTAACTAGTTACAATATAATTCGGAGTTTAGTTCATATACCAAATAGAGTATAAATAAGAAGTCATTTCGGTTTAATGAAATGACTTCTTATTTTGTTAAATATTTAAAATTATGGTTGTAAAAAATAATTAAGTGTATTATAATTTAATTAAGCAAATACTTAATTAAATTATAATACTAAAGGAGAATATATGATAAAAAGTGTAAAGGTATTTAAAGCTATTGGAGATGAAACAAGAATAAAGATATTGGTCCTACTATCTAAAAAAAATATTTGTGCAAAAGGAATAGCTAGGCATTTACAGATTTCTGAAGCAGCAGTGTCCCAGCATATTAAAATTCTTAAGGAAGCAAATCTCATTATAGGTTATAAAAGAGGATATCATGTAATCTATGATTTAAATAAACAGGTCTTAGAAGAGGCCATAGAGTTTATAAATGCATTAATTGCCGATGATATATGCTCCATAGATGATAAATTTAATATAAGTATAGAAAAGTTTGATGCTTTGCAATGCAAAAGAGATTGTAAAGCAGGGAAGAATTGTTGTAAAAAAAGATTAGAGGAGGAATAGTAATGAAAGTTTGTTTTCCAGTTAAATCTAATGAAGGAATGGCGAGTATCCCATATGGACATTTTGGAACAGCTCCAATGTTTGTAGTATGTGATTTAGAAACTAATGAAGTAAAAACTATAGGTAATGGAGATTTAGGTCATGAGCATGGTAAGTGTCAACCGATGAAGGCGCTATCAGGAGAAGTTGTAGATGCTGTAGTTGTAGGTGGAATTGGTCAGGGAGCTATAGTTAAATTAAACTCTTTAGGAATAAAAGTATATAAAGCTATAGAAGGAAATATAAGTGTAAATTTAGACACGTTAAATAAGGGTGAGTTAGTAGAATTCTCTATGAATCATACATGTAACCATGATGGATGTAATCACCATTAAAATATAATTTTAAGTAAAAAGGGCTTTCATAAAATAAACTAATATAAGGTAATATTTAAGATGTGCTTATATTATTAACGCTCAGCCGGTTTCGAACTTATGCAAATGGCATTTGCTAATAATAATATTAAAGTACATCTTAAATATTATTATTAGTAAAATACATACTTAATAAATATTAATAAAGTATCTTTAAATGAAGTTAAATTGCTTTAATATAAATATCCATAGAAATACTGTAAGGATACAAAATGCAGAAGTAAATACTACTATTTGAGCAGCTAAATCACTATCGCCATCCATTTTTTGAGCCATGGTAAAGGAGGATATAGCAGTTGGTGAGGCAAATATTAATAGTAAAGCTAAGAGTTCTACATTTCTAAATCCTAGTAAGATACTTATAGGCATAAGAATAAGTGGCACTATTATAAGTCTACCAGTGACACCTAATATAGTTTGTTTTAAGTGAGTTTTTACATCAGTAAAAGCAAAGGAGCCTCCTAATAAAATAAGGGAAAGAGGAGTAGCAATTTTTGATATATCGCTTACTGATTTTTCAATTGCGGTAGGAAGTTTTACTCCTAATAGTAGAAAACATACTCCAATTATTGATGCGATAATTAAAGGATTAGTGATTATACCTTTTAAAGTGTTTTTGATATCGGGCTTTCCACCTCTGAAAATTTCAAGACAGATTACTGCTAACATGTTAAAAAGTGGTACAACAGTAGCTATAAGTATAGCGACAACACCAATTTTATCGTCGCCAAATAGTGAAGAGGCCACAGGTAAACCAAATATTACAAAATTACTTCGAAATATTCCTTGAATTAAAACTCCACGTTTTCTATTATCTTTTTCTATAGAAGGAATGAGAATACAAAGAATTATAAATGTAATTGTAACACTTAAAATAGCAAAGAGCATTAGTCTGAGATCTACAGCTCCATTTAAATCTGTTTTATAGATATTGTAAAATAGCAAGAGAGGTAAGAAAGCTTTAAAGGTAACGTTATTCATAATTTTTAAAGTGCTATCATCAAACATTTTTAAACACTTAAGTACATACCCCAATGCCATAGTAAAAAATAAGGGTAAAACTACATTAATAGATAAAATTAAGTTCTCCATAATTTATGTCCTTTCAAATATCACATTAAACTATTTGTAGAATTAATATGTTTGTCCAAACTAATTGTACATAAAATTAAATGGATTTTCAATTAATGGATATGTGATAAGTAGTTAAGGTTTTTCATAGGATAATATATTAAAAGAATGAGGCTTCATAAAATTATATAGTTTTAAATATATAATTTTATGAAGAACTATTTTTAAATGTTTAAAAAGCTCTTTAGGTTTAGTACAGCCAACTCTTTCATTTTAGCTTCTACCATTAAATCTATAGTAATATTAGAAGTAATATCACAAAAGGCAAAAAAGTCTCCAGGAGATATATAGTCGGCATGACGCCTATCCTTATAGCTATCAATGCCAGTACTTATATGGCATTTAGGAAATAGGTTAGTGTTATACCAGCTATTAGCTATATCAGGTATGAGATCTTTTATATCTAAATTATCGTCATTCTTGCAATTATGATGATGAATATCTAAAACTATAGGTATACCACAAATCTTTGAAATTTTTATAACATCCTTTAGTGAATAAGATATGTCATCATTTTCTAACCTTAAATACTTACTAATACCTATAGGAAGAGAGTTAAAGGTATCAATAAATCTTTTTATGGACAGTGATTTATCGCTATAGACACCACCAGTATGTATTATTAAATCAGAACCCGACATCATTTCTAAAAGGTCTTTATGGTAGGTTAGGTTTTCAAGGGAATTTGATATAATTTGATCTTTAGGACTGTTAAGTACAGTAAAGTGGTCAGGGTGCATTGAAAGTCGAATGTTATTCTCTAATACAATATTTTTTATATCATTTAAAGAATTTAAAATATCTTCATCCTCGTACCATCTGAAAGAAAAGTCTTTTAAAATATCTTTGTGAGTTGCAAAAGGAATCATTTTAGAGGTAGCTCTGTACATAAATATGTTATTTTCAACATTCCAAAGTAGAATTTCTTTGGTTAGATTTAGATTGTGAATAATTATATCTTTTAGATATGAAATACCTTGAGTATATATAGAATTCAATCTACAATCTCTAAAATTATTTTCAAGTGAGGTATTAATGCAGGCATATCCTATACGATTTATCATAATATAAATTTCTCCTTAAGTATAAATTGAGATCTTATTAATAGAAACTAATTATAGGTTATACAGAGGGAACTAAATATATTACTATTTACATAGATTTATATTAGAATGTATAAAATAAAAGTAAATATAATTAGGATTTTATAAAAATAATTTTAACCTGGATATAATTGCAATAGTGGTAGGTTAATTGAGGAGTTAATTAATGAGGATAATGACTTTTAATTTAAGAACAGATTTTATTTTAGATATAAACAATAGATGGAAAGATAGGGCACATATTGCATATGATTTAATAGCTGAGTACGACTGCGACATCATAGGAGTACAGGAATTTACTAATTCAATGTATGAAGATATTTCAAGAGAGTTACCTAACTATAGAATAGTAGGGAAGCCAAGAAGTAAGAAGATAGCATCAGAAAGAAATGATATTTTAGTATCTAAAAAGCATGAAATATTAGAAAGTAATACATTTTGGTTGTCAGAATCACCAGAAAAAGTGGGATCTTCTGTATGGTATTCTGTATATCCTAGAATATGTACAACCGCCGTAGTAAAATTAAATAACAATAAAGCTATAAGAGTTTATAATACTCATCTAGATTGTTTTTTTTCAAAGGCTAGGCAATATGGCCTAAATAAGATAGAACATTATATAGGAAAACAGTATGAAGAAGATGGATTACCAATTATACTCATGGGAGATTTTAATGCTACACCAAATAGTAAACTTATAAAAAGATTCTCTGAAAGTACGGCTAGTAATAAAAAGTTTATAGCTGTTCAAGAAACTAGAAAAGGTATGTATAGTATGGCTACCATGAGTAAGTTTAGAGGTTCTAAAAAGGGGAGACATATAGATTATATATTCGTATCAGAGGATTTTGATATTATGAACACAGAAATAGTAAACTATAATAAATCAGGGAAATATCCTTCTGATCATTATCCTATACTAGCAGATTTAGAAATAAAATAACTATTATTTTAATTATCTTATGATAAAATAAATAAATTTAACTGTACAAGTAATAATTGATAATATTTGTAATCGGTGTTAAAATAAAAATGTAATCTAACCATAAGGAGTTTATCTAAGAGGAAAGATTAATAAATTAAGTCGTTCTGAGTACATGAGGGTTAGCCCAAATGATAAGGCGGTATCATAGGATAGCATATACTATCTCTGCGTTCTTTTGGGAGGCAGAGATTATTTTTTGAAAGGAGTATAAGCTTTGGAGACAAGAATTGCATTGATTGGGATTATAGTGGAGGATACTAAGGCTATAGATAAACTAAATAGTATTTTACATAGTTATGGACAACATATTGTTGGTAGAATGGGCGTCCCATATCGCGATAAGGATGTGTGTATTATCAGTGTAATAATAGATGCAACTAATGATGTTATTAGCTCATTATCAGGAAAGTTAGGTATGCTTGAGGGCATCACTGTAAAAACAATCTATTCAAAAAAATAGAATAATTGCTAGATATAAATCAGAACGAGCTAGTCGGATATTAAAATAAATTACTTAAAATCTTATTAAGAAAGAAGAGTAGATGTATGTATAATGTAAAATCTAAGTTAGCTACTGAATTTATTGATGATGGAGAAATATTATCAACCCTTGAATATGCTAAAAAAAATAAAGGAAACAAAGAATTAATTAATAAAATAATAGAAAAGGCTAGGGAGTGTAAAGGTTTAAGTCACCAAGAAGCAGCTGTATTACTTGAGTGTGATTTAGAAGAAGAAAATAGAAAGATAGAAGAATTAGCTATGGAGATAAAAAATAAATTTTATGGCAATCGTATAGTAATGTTTGCTCCATTATATCTTTCAAATTATTGTGTTAATGGATGTATATACTGCCCTTACCATCATGGAAATAAGCATATAGCTAGAAAAAAGCTTACTCAAGAAGAGATAAAGAGAGAAGTAATTGCATTGCAGGATCTTGGACATAAAAGACTTGCTTTAGAAACTGGAGAGGATCCAGAAAATTCACCTATAGAATATGTATTAGAGAGCATAAAAACTATATATAGTATAAAGCATAAAAATGGTGCTATAAGAAGAGTAAATGTAAATATAGCGGCTACAACTGTTGAGAACTATAGAAAATTAAAAGACGCTGGAATAGGAACATATATATTATTCCAAGAGACCTATAACAAGAAATTATATGAGGAGTTACATCCAACTGGGCCAAAGCATAATTACAACTACCACACTGAGGCTATGGACAGAGCCATGGAGGGTGGAATAGATGATGTTGGTATAGGAGTTTTATTTGGACTAAATATGTACAAGTACGATTTTGTAGGATTGCTTATGCATGCAGAACATCTTGAAGCTGCAATGGGAGTAGGACCACATACTATTAGTGTGCCAAGAATTTGTCCAGCAGATGAAATAAATCCAGAAGATTTTACTAATGCAATCTCAGATGATATATTTGCAAAGATTGTAGCAATTTTACGTATTTCAGTGCCTTACACAGGAATTATTGTATCTACAAGGGAATCACAAAAATCAAGAGAGAGGGTACTTCATCTTGGAGTTTCTCAAATTAGCGGAGCATCATGCACAAGTGTTGGTGGATATGCTGAAAAAGAGAAGGAAGAAGAAAATTCAGCACAATTTGATGTCAGTGATACAAGAACACTAGATGAGATTGTAAATTGGTTACTTGGTATGGGATATATACCTAGCTTCTGTACTGCTTGTTATCGTGAAGGCAGAACTGGAGATAGATTTATGCAGTTAGTAAAATCAGGTCAAATCTCAAACTGTTGTTTACCTAATGCACTTATGACATTAAAGGAGTATTTAGAGGACTATGCATCTGAAGAAACTAAAGTTAAGGGTGAAGAAGTTATAAGAGAACAAGTTATGCAAATTCCAAATGATAAAGTTAGAGGTATTGTAGAAGAGCATTTAAAAGAACTTCATCAAGGAAAACGTGATTTTAGATTTTAGATAAAAAATAGAGGCTAATGCCCTCTATTTTTTTATATCTTTAATTATACAAATTCATTGAGTCATGGTATCCATCCGCAATAAACACATCAACAAGGAGGCTTGCATAGTATCATAGTTATTAAGACTAAAAGGATTGAAATTAACTAAATTCATCACAATTTTACAAAGGTTGTGATAATTATATTATAGGTATATAATTAGAAAGGTATATGTGATGTAGTCACATATATGAATTTTATATGGAGGATATAATCTTGAATAGTTTAGATATATTTAATAAAAGGCTTAAGGATTTGTATAAGGCTTATCCCGTACTAAAGGAAATAGATGAGCTTGATGAAGTTATAAGTAATAATATAATTTTTAAAGAACTTTTAAGCGATGAGTATTTAAAAACAGCCAATGAAAACTGTGTAGGAATGCTATTTGTAATAAGTGGGGTTATAAAGGTACAAAGAATAACGAAAGATGGAGATGAAACTAACCTATACAATATAAAAAGTGGAGAATTATGTCACGAGGTATTAAGTTGTTTTGTAAATTGCAAATCATTGAATATAGAAGGAAGGGCTATACAAGATTCTTTAGTTGCTATTTTGCCATCAGATATAGTAAATAAATATCTATTAAATGACTTTAGATTTATGCAAGTAATTTATAGGGATTTATATACAAAGTTTAGAGTGGTTATAGAAAATAAGGAAGAGCGAATTCATGAAACGGTAGAAAAAAGATTAATTAAGTTGCTAATTAGTAAAAATACTAAGGTAATTTATACAACTCATAGTGAAATTGCATTTGAATTAGATTCTTCAAGGGAAGTAATAAGTAGGAAACTTAAACAATTGGAGAAGAAAGGGTATTTAATCATATCAAGAGGTAAAATTCAAATATTGAAGGATCTGAAAGAACTATATAATATATAACACGAGATCAGCAAAAAGCCTAGTGATATAAAAATAAAGACTATATAATAATATAACACTGGTAAGGGTTATTATTAGATTAATGATAGCCCTTATATTTATATAAAACCTAATAAAATTAATAAATGATGGTTAACAAAATCTATTATTAAAGAAGAATAAAAGAATCTAATAGAGTAGAAAGTAATTTGTATAAACTGAATAGTTATATAACTAGTAAGGAAATTATAATACAAGGATATTATACAAACAAAAGAAAGGGTGAATTATTAATGGAAAAGAAAAATTTCAACAATAAGTTTTTGAATATAGAAAAAAAATTAAATAATGAAATAATAGGTCAAGTAGATTTTATTCATAAATTATGCGATTACTTTAAGGTAAAGTTTCAAGATGGAGATAAAGGAATATTACTTTTAGTGGGCAAGCGAGGAACATTTAAGAAAGCTAGTGTTAGATTATTATTTGAAGAACTTAATAAAGAAAATATAAATGAGGAATATACTATAGATGAAATAGATTTGGCTTCCTATAATTTTAATTTGGGATACAATGCATTTTTAAGTGATTTATATCAAGGCTTAAATAGCAATTCACAAGTACTTATGTTTAAAAATACTGAAAATGCATCAAAGAACATATTGAAGGTACTATCAGAGCTATATCCTAATACGTGTTTAAAACTAAGGGAAGACTATATAATGAAAAATAAATTTCTCATTGAGGCAAATGCTAAAGATAAAAATAGAATTGGTGAATTTATTTGTCATAATAAATTTTTTGTATTTATTTATAATAATGAAGGAGAAAGTTTAGAACAAGAAATTTTAGGAAATAAAGAATCCGTATTATATACTAAAAAACTTACAGAAGAAGAACAAAATGCGGCAATTAGAAAAGAAATTTTAAAAACTATAGATAATATACAAAGAGATTTAAAGGTAAATATAGTACTAGGGATAGACAATAAGGACGAAAAAGAAGATAACTTTGGTATCTGTAGCTTTTTACAAGAAAATTTTATAGAAGATAGTAATTTTGGGATAAGTGAGTATATATCTTATAAAATATATAAGCCAATTACGAATCTTATACAAAAGGAAGGCTTATATGAGGAAGGCAAGATATTAATATATGTGGATAGAAATGAGATATATTGTAAATCAGATGAAGAGATATATAAATTAGAGAATTATCTGGTTCCTACCCTTGAAGAAGTAAAATATAAACTTGATTCTATAATTGGAATAGGAGAATTAAAAGATTTTATAGTTAATGTCGAAAACAATTGGAAGGTCCAGAAAATAAGGAAGAGACTAGGGCTAAAGACTTCTAAAATATCAGTGAATATGATATTTACAGGAAATGCAGGTACAGGTAAGACTAACGCAGCTAGAGTTACATTTGAATATTTGAATGCCTTAGGAATGTTGTCTAGAGGTGTTTTTGTAGAAGTTAGTAAAGCTGACTTTGTTACAGAAAGTACCAATGATATAGCAAAGAGAACAAATGATGTAATTAATTCAGCTTTAGGTGGAGTACTGTTTATTGATGAGGCTTATTCCTTATGTGAAAGTGAAGATGATAGAATAGGAAGAGAAATAGTAGATGCTTTACTTAAGGGAATAGAAGATAATAGGGATAATTTAATAGTTATTTTAGCTGGTTATGAAAAGAATATGGAAACTTTTTTAAGCTTTAATCAAGGTCTTAAATCAAGGTTTCCTAATACTATACATTTTAAAGATTACAATCCTGTAGAAATGTACGAAATAGCTGTGAATATAGCTAAGTCTAAAGGATATAGAATAGCTAAAAATGTAAAGCCTGGATTAATTGATCTGTTCACAAGAAATCAAGTTGTAGGAAAAAATGATTTAGGTAATGCAAGATTCGTAAGAAATATAGTAGAAAATGCCATAATTGATGCTTCAAAAAAATATCTAACTAATAATAACAAAGAAATTGACTTATTAGATAGAGATAATTTTAATTTTAAAGCTAATGCAAAATTTGATTTAGAAGAAAAATTAAATGAGATAATAGGTCTTGAAGACGTAAAAAGACTATTAAGAAGTCAGTATAAGTTAATAGTTGCACAAGAAAAGCGAAAATCCGTAGGGGTAAACACTAAAATAGAGCAAAATTTAAACATGGTGTTTACAGGAAATCCAGGTACGGGTAAAACAAGTATAGCAAGGTTAGTAGCTGAGATGCTAAATAGTATGGGATTATTAAAGGTAGGACAATTGGTAGAGACAGATAGGTCTAATTTTGTATCAGAAGTTCCAGGAGAAACTCCAAAGAAAACAGAAGAAAAGTTTAAAGAAGCCTTGGGTGGAGTATTATTTATTGATGAGGCATATACACTAGCTAACGACTCTTTAGGTATTGAAGCCATAGAGACTCTTTTAAAGTTAATTGAAGATTATTCTAAGGAAGTAATAGTAATATTAGCTGGATACGAAGAAGAAATGGAGGAATTTTTTGATGTAAATATAGGATTAAGATCAAGATTTCCGCTATGGACCAATTTTGCTGACTATAATCCCAATGAGCTTTTTGAAATGGCAGTTAAGCTTATTGAAGCAAAAGGATTTAAATTGTCGAAAAATGGATATGTGGCTTTGAAGAAGAGCTTTGTTGATATCTATAATAATTCAGATGCACAATCTGGTAACGGTAGGATGGTTCGTAATTATGTAGAAAAGTTAATTAGGAACCAAAGTATTAGAATTGTAGAAGAAGATATTAGCGTTTATGAGATGAATCTTATAACTGCTAAGGATATAGAAAGTATAAACGTAATTGAGGATGATGATAAATTTAATCTAGAGAGTAGATTGGAAATTCTAGTAGGAAATGATGCTGCAAAAGATTTTCTTAGAAATCAGTATAAACTTTTAAAGGTTAAAGAAAGGAGAAAAAAATTAGGGTTAGGTTCAGATATTAATGGATATATGAATATAGTATTTACAGGAGAGAATGGTACAGGAAAGAAGACAGTAGCTAATATTTTATCAGAAATGTATTATAGTAGAGGGGTAGTTAAAGCTAAAAATATTGTGGAGATGGATAAGTATGAATTCATGGCCTTAATTAATAAAGGCATAAAAATTGAAGATATATTTAGTAAATTTTCAGGAAAAGTACTATTTATAAATAGGGCTGACCTTTTTCTTGAGGAACAGCAATGCAATAAAATAGTATCTGATTTCATTAAATTTTTAGATAAAAATAACAAGGTTATAATAATTCTCTCAGGAGAAAAAGAAGGTATGCAAAGACTAGTATTATCTAATCCTGCTTTTAATTATAGATTCCCAACCTGGTTTGACTTTGAAGATTATGATTATAATGGGCTATGTAATATAGCATTAAACATATTAAATAAAAAGGGATATATATTGACCAGTGATGGGGAAGCAGAACTTAATAAAACTATAATAGATATTTATGGAAATCCTAATTTAGTAATAAAGAATGGGCTTATGATAAAGCAGTATTTAGACAGTCTTATAAGAAGTCAAAATATCAGAATATATGATGAAGGCTTTAATAAAGAGACTATAAACACTATAACAATAAATGATATAATAAATACAAAAGAGGAATTTTTAAAGAGAAATTTAGTAAAGTAAAAAAATAAGAACTACATGACTAATATATTAGTCATGTAGTTATCTGTTATAGTATGAAATTTACTAAGACTTTAATATAACTCCACAAGCTAATTTTTTTCCAGAGTCACCAGCAGGTTGACTAGTAAAATCATCTCGTTTTTCATGAATAACTAAGCTTTTTCCGATAATATCATCTACAGAAAAGCTACCTATATATATGGCCATAACAGCAGTACCATTAGTAGACATTAATGGAGGTAAGTCGCCATAATGGAAGGGATGTGGCTGATCTGTTGGATTCCAATGACCATCTGTAGATGGAAAAGGATTTGCTAATGTACCTGGGCTACAATTTCCCTTATCATGTATGTGAAAGCCATGAAAATACGAATGAGTGCCATCAGAGGAAATTTCAGGTATGCCTGTGGCAGCAATTGTAAGTAGGATACCATCTGTTAATTGATAAAATAAAGCTTTACCAACAAGATTAGGTGCTAATGGGCCTCCACTTAAATCAGCATATGCTGTTGGTTCAAGCATTGTGAAGTTGTTAACTATATCATTAATGCTAAGTCTATCGTTAGCCATTCTCATATTAATACTCTCCATTTAATTGATACAATATAATTTATATTATGTCTAGTAATACTAATGTGTGTAGATAAATTTAGCAAAAATATAAACAATATATGTATATAATTAGATTCATTTTAAATGGATAAATTTTAATCAAATTTGATTTTAGCAAATAAACAATATATAATGGATATGTAAAGAAATGGAGGGAGATATATGGAAGTTCTTATATTCGTATTAAATGATTCAAGGGACTTAGAGGAAATAATGCTTGAATTCACTAACGTAGGTATAAATGGTTCTACTATTATTGATACAGTAGGTATGGCTAATATCCTGTCTAGCTGTGAAGAGGCCAGTATGTTTTCTTCACTTCAATTATTACTAAATAAAGGAAGAGCCTCTAATAAAACAGTATTTACTGTTTTAAGTAAAGAAAGGGTAGATAAAGCTTTAGAAATTATCGACAAGGTAACTGGTGGATTAAATGGTCCTGGTAATGGAATAGCATTTACCATTCCGATTAACAGAGTAATTGGAGGTAGTTTTCAAGACAAATAAGAGAGGCGGAAATTAAAATGAATTGGTTATATGTACTAGGTATAGTAATACTTGCTGGTATATTCCTAGGAATACTAGTAAGTTATATTAAGTTACCAAAGGTAACTGGATACTTAATAGCAGGAATATTAATAGGACCTTTTGTTTTAAAGGTGGTTCCTAGTGAAGCTATCCATGGATTAACAATTATATCAGAGGCTGCATTAGGCTTCATTGCTTATAGTATAGGTAGTTCTTTAAACTTTAAAGATTTAAAGAAAATTGGTTCTGGAATTATAATTATAGCTTTATTTGAAGCACTTATGGCAGTAGTGGTTGTAACATTAGTTATGATAACAATATTTAAACAACCAGTAGCTTTCAGTTTGTCCCTAGGAGCTATAGCTTCAGCAACAGCACCTGCAGCTACAATTATGGTTCTAAAACAATATAGAGCTAAGGGCCCTCTGGTAAATACACTTGTTCCTGTAGTTGCTATAGATGATGCTATTGCAGTTATAGCTTTTGGAATTTCACTATCTATTGCTAAGGCATTGACAAATGGGGCAGGCGCTTTGACAACAATGTCAATAATAGACCCTTTTATAGAGATTATAGGTTCTGCTATTTTAGGAGTTATACTTGGTTTTGTACTAGCTTATATTAATAGATTGTCAAACAGTAAAGAACAAACTATGAGTATGGCCATAGGAGTAATTTTATTAGGAATAGGTTTAGCTAGTAAATTGGATGTATCAGGTTTATTAACCTGTATGGTAATGGGGGGAACTATTAGTAATATTACTGATGGTAAAACAAAATTACTTACAGTTTTGGATGAATTCACCAATCCAATATTTATAGCTTTCTTCACCATATCTGGATTAGAACTAGATATGTCTGTATTAAAAACAGTAGGAATAATTGGAGCAGGATATATAATAGCTAGAGTTATAGGTAAAGTTATAGGTGCTTATCTAGGGGCTAAGATAGCTAAATCTGAACCAATAGTTCAGAAATACTTAGGGTTAACTCTAGTACCACAAGCAGGGGTAGCTATCGGACTAGCACTCATAGTACAAAATGAATTACCAGCTTACGGAGCGCAGATTAGGACTATAATATTAGCAGGAACTGTTATCTATGAGCTAATAGGACCATTATGTACTAAAATAGCAATATTTAAAGCTGGTGAAGCTAATAAGGCTTAATAGTAAAGATAATACGGATATAAGCCTATTATACAACTTTGAATTTATAATTTAAGATGATATAATGAGCTTGTAAAAATAAATATATCTTATGGTTTTAAAGATTAATCTTTAAATTAAAAGGGAAGTTGGTGAAAGTCCAACGCGAACCCGTCACTGTAACAAGGAGTATATTCTAGTTAAGCCACTGTTAATTTTAATTAATGGGAAGGGTAGAATATATGTTGATATGAAGTCAGGAGACCTGCCACAAGGATATAGACAGAAAACCCACGGGGGACTGGGAGGTGTCTAGCAAGCAAGAGATATTTAGTATGTTTTATAAGATAAACTACTTTAGACAAATCTTTTAATTGTTATATTAGACATCCCACAAGGATGTCTTTTTTTATTGTTTTACTACTAAATAATACTGACAAAGGCAGGAGATTACTATGAGCAGTGCATATGCAACTAAACAATTCACTTTTGACAATAACATCAAGGAAAAATTAGGACGGGTAACCCTTATTCTTTTAGGAAGTTTAATTTATTCTTTAAGTGTAAATATATTCATAGTTCCACATAAATTTTTGAGTGGAGGAGTAGCTGGAATAGCTCTACTTTTACAATATGTAACAGAGATACCTTCAGGATATTTCACACTGCTTATTAATATACCTATATTTTTCTTTGGTATAAAGGTAATTAATAAGGAGTTCGGAATTCTAAGTTTTATTGGAATGATATCCATGTCTATATTTTTAGTATTAACTAAAGATATAACTAACTTTATTAGAGTAGATGATTTGTTAATTTCATGTATAAGTGGAGGAGTTTTATGTGGTGTTGGTATGGCTATAATATTTTTAAATAAAGCTTCTGAAGGTGGAACAGATATAATAGCCATTGCTTTAAAGAAAAAATATGGTGTAAATTTAGGGTCAATGACCTTTATACTAAATGCAATAATTGTTTTTACAGGATTACTTTTAAATGATTTAACTATAACAATATATACTTTAATATCTTTATTTATCAGAGCTTATATTTTAGATAAAGCTATAGCAATGA
Source organism: Clostridiaceae bacterium (assembly GCA_902363375.1). Classification (GTDB taxonomy): domain Bacteria; phylum Bacillota; class Clostridia; order Clostridiales; family Clostridiaceae; genus Clostridium_J. The sequence continues at coordinate 119,082 of CABIZX010000001.1, forward strand.
CAAATGGAAGAAAGTTAGTTATGGTTATAAGTAATAACTCAGAAGAAATAAAAAACTCCATTTTAGATATTCTAGGCAGAGGGGTAACTTTTCTTCATGGAGAAGGTACTTTTACAGGAGAGCAAAAGAAGGTTATTTATTCTATAATGAGTCCTAAACAGGTAGAAAAAGCTAAGCAGGCTATACTTGACATTGATCCTAATGCAGTAATATCTATAATGGATGTTAATGAAGCACATGGAAAGGGATTTAAACAGTTATCTTTTTAAGGTATTTTAAATAAGGGTATAATAAAAGTGCTAGTCTTTTAAGATTAGCACTTTTCATTTAAATTTTATGATAGAATCAATTTAAATAATACGCTATTAACCATTCACTATAGCTAGCATTGTATCTTCAGGAGTAAGTAGTGTTACATCTTTTGGAATAGTAATGTGTTTAGCAAATATTTTATCATTAAAGTTCATACTAGCCACATTTACTTCAATAAATTCTGGAATTTTTTCTACACTTCCTTGGAAATCAAGATATGGTCTAAAGGTTTCTAAAACTAATCTTTTAGACTCTAAGTTTTCTTGTCCTATATAATTTATAGGTATAGTCATTTTAATTACTTCATTTGGTTTTACATACTGTAAGTCAAAGTGAATAATTTCATTTAAGTTATTTCTTTGAATATTTTTAACTACACAATTTAAAGATTTTCCTTCTACATCAATGGGAATAATAGAACCCCTATAAGTAGTTTTTAACATTTTCATTAATTCTGATTTATTCATTTTTGAATTAATAGGTTCTTCTAAGAATTCACCATAGATAACACAAGGTATCTCTCCTAAATTTCTAAGTCTCTTTAAGTTTTCATTTGAATTTCTTTCATATACTTTAAATGCTGTACTTTGCATAATAAATCCCTCACTTATTTTTATAATTTTATGTGATTTATTAGACTCAGTATATAAAGTTTTATTAGCAAAATTCTTCTTTGAATATAAGCACTATTAATTACATACAGAGCCTATAAACAAGCCCACATATGCATCAACCTCCTTAAGTATACTTATTCCATCATAACATATATTAGAAAAAAATCAACATGTATAAAATTTTACCATGAAAAATACTTTACAGTATGAATATTTACATATATAATTATACATAGATATACTATGCATAGTAAGACGAGGTAAGGAGCGAAGTTATGAAGATAAATAAAGAGCTTCTAAAAGGAAGCACAACAATACTTATATTAAGTTTACTTAATCGAAAAAATATGTACGGATATGAAATGATTAAGGAAATTGAAGAAAGATCTAAAGGTATTTTCTCCTTTAAAGAGGGGACGCTATATCCAATACTTCATAGTTTGGAAAATGAAAGTTTCATAGAAGCCTATTGGGATGAAGGTGAGGGAAAGCGTAAGAGAAAATATTACAAGATAACAGAAGATGGTAAAAAGATTCTAAAGGAAAAAGAAGATGAATGGAAGTTGTTTAGTTCTACAGTTAATGAAGTATTGGGGGAGGGAGATTTATGCCTACAGTAAACCATCCGAAGATAAAGCAGTATATAGAAGAAGTATGTAAACTCATTAAAAATAAAAGAGTTCATGAAGATATAAAATATGAACTTATAGATCATATAGAAGAAATTATAGAAGACTATAGAGATGTTGGACTAACGGAGGAGGAAGCTATAGATAAGGCGATTATACAAATGGGTTCATCAGAGATTGTAGGAAGAAACTTAAATCAAGTCCATAAAGCGGCTCCAGATTGGGTAATTTTGGGTATAACAGGATTATTTATATTGGTTGGAATAGCTACTTTAGGCTTCATTCAGAAGAATAATGCGTTATCACACAGTTCATATGCTAATTTTTTAGGTAAAACTATAGTTTATGCATTAGGAGGAATTTTATTAGTAGTAGGTTTATTTAGAATTGATTATAGGAGATTAAAAAAGTACTCTAAATATATTTATGGTGGAGTAATAATTCTTTTGATATCTCAAATCTTTATAAAACCAGGATATATAAATGGAGCCAGGGGGTGGATAATTATTGGATCTATTAGCTTTAATACCTTTAATATAGCACCGTTTTTTTTAATCATTGCCTTATCTGGAATTTTTGATAAGTGGAACTGGAATGATAGAAAAAGTATACTGAAGGGCATTTTTATTGCTTTTGCACCAATAATATTTTTTATTCTTGGAAAGGCTTCAGTGAGTATGGTTATTTATTCAATAGCAGCGCTTACTTTAATGATTATATCAGGTGTGAAATTAAAGAATGTTATAACTTCCCTTGGAGTTGTAGGAGCTATATTTTTATTTTACATATTTAGTGAACCCTATAGAATAAAAAGACTTCAAGTACTTTTTAATCCTTCATCAGATGTAGATGGAAGAGGATGGATTTATAATCAACTAGTTACTTTAAGGGAATCAGCAGGATTATTTGGGCAGGGAGCAAATTTTACACCAAATATGTTACCGGAAGTTCATACAGATTTTATATTTACTTATATAGTTTATTCCTTTGGATGGATTGCTGGAATAATATTAATTTCTTTAATTTTGGCATTCATAATAAGAATAGGTTTAATAGGAAAAAGTACTAAAGAAAGTTATGGCAAATTATTAGTTAGTGGATTTTGTGCATTATTTATAGTGCAATTTTTACTAAGTATTTCTGTTAGCTTGACATTAGCACCTACAGTTTCAGTAAGTATGCCATTTATTAGTTATGGTGGAAGTCAACTTTTAATCAATATTTTAGCCATAGGATTGGTATCTAATGTATGTAAGTGGAGAAATACACCATATAATACAGAAATTCAATAGTGGTTTAATAACATGAATATTATATAGTGAAATTATTATATAATAAAAATATTAAGAATATTTATTGACATATCTATATTACAGTGGTAATATTTAATAAAATAAAACATGGGAGAATTAAAATGAGTAGAGAAATTAGCTTTAAATCAATAAAAGTTAATATGGCATATTATCTTAGCTATTATAGATAGGGTTTGTATTTATAAACAATTATAGATGCAAACCGGTTTAACAAATTTGGTTTGTATCTATGATGGTTGAGAAGCTTTGCTATACTCAAATTATTGCTAGTTTAGCCACATAGATATATCTATGTGGCTTTTATTTTGAGCCTTCTAATTTTAGTCACATAGATTTCAACTATGTGGCTTTAGTTATTTTTAGGAGGGATTTTAAATTATGAAAGACAGAGAAAATTTTACAAGTCGAGCTGGATTTGTCATATCCTGTATTGGTGCAGCCGTAGGGCTAGGAAATATATGGATGTTTCCTTATAGGCTAGGTCAAAATGGAGGAGCAGTATTTTTAATACCATATTTTATTTTTGTACTTATATTAGGTTCAACGGGGTTAATTACAGAATTTGCATTTGGTAGAGGAGCAGAAGGTGGAGCTTTAACGGGAATAAAGAAGGGCTTTAAAAATAAGAGTCTAAAAGGTGGAGCTTTTTTTGGATTTATACCGGCAATAGGCCTTGCTGGGGTATTTATGTTTTATAATGTGGTAGTAGGATGGATAATTAAGTATTTGAGTCTTAGCATTAATGGTAAGATAAAAAATATCAATATACCTAGCTATTTTGATACGTTTGCGGGAAGTGCTAAAACAATACCATGGAACTTAATAGCTATAGTATTAGCCTTAGCAATTGTATGCATGGGTATATCTAAAGGAATAGAGAAAATTAATAAAATTATAATGCCTATGCTCTTTGGAATATTTATATTATTAGCTATTAGGTCATTAACATTACCAGGATCTATAGATGGAGTGAAATACCTTTTAACACCACAATGGTCATATCTTTTTAAAATAAATACATGGGTTATGGCACTTGGTCAAGCGTTTTTTACAGTGTCATTAAATGGATGTGGTATGGTGGTGTATGGAAGTTATATTAAAAAAGATTTAGATATTCCTAAATCAGCAGTAAGCACAGCTATTCTTGATACTATAGCAGCATTATTAGCATCTTTTGTTATTATGCCAGCAGTGTTTGCCTTTGGATTAGACCCAGCATCAGGTCCACCGCTACTATTTATAACAATACCAACAATATTTAAAGCTATACCAGGCGGACAAGTTCTTATGATACTGTTCTTTTTAAGTATATTATTTGCAGCTATCAGTTCCTCAATAAACATGCTAGAAGGACCAGTTGAATCATTTATGACTCAAACAAAATTAAGTAGAAAAACATCTACAGTATTAATAGCATTAGTAGCATTTATATTATCAATACCTTTAAACTTAGATATGAATCTATTTAATACTTTTGCAGATGTAATTACTATTGTAGTATCACCTTTAGCAGCACTATTAGTATTTATAGTATTTTACTACATGAATGATAAAGAAACCGTATTAGAAGAAATAAATAGAGGATCAGGAAAAAAGCTAGGAGATAGATTTTTTATATTTGCCAAATATGGATTTACAACTATAACAGTATTAGTAATAATATTAGGAGTAATTTATGGAGGGATATAACAGAATTATAAAAGCTTTTAGTATATTAGAGCTATAGCATTTTATATAGAAAGTTTTCTGAAATGTTATATAGTTTAATATTTAAATATGAAACTTTTTAAATAGGTATACAGAAAAATATCTATTAGATTTATTGTAAAAATATTAAAGATAGGAAATTGATATTATAAAATAAGTTGAAGATGTACTTAAATTAATAAAGTACATCTTCAACATTTATTTAGATTATTTTATTAAAGAATATCTAAATTTAGGACTCGGTTAATAAAAGTTCTTTAATTTCATCTATTCGTTCCACAGCCATATTGTAGCCATGATTATAAGCATGTTTAATTTTATCAATATCTTTTTCAAAGCTTTCTATTCCATCTTCAGCGGCAGGTCTTAAACTTATAGCTTTACCTTCTTTTTCAAGTTGTTCACAATATCTAACTCTATCATTATAAAGTTTATGACGAGTAAGAAGAGGATTCACTAAACTCGGATATTTATTTTTAAGAATCTTTGAAGCAAAAATATTACCCTTGCCTAACTTTTTTATATAACCTTTAGGTCTAGTTAGAACAATCAAATGTTTTGTATTTCCATCTTCAATAGCTTTTAATATTGGGATTGGATCACATATTCCACCATCAAAATATTCATTTCCGTTAATAATAGCTGGCGGAAAGAAAAGTGGGATAGCACAGCTAGCCCTTAGCATATTACATTTTTTATCTAACCCTTTTCCATCTAGATATTCTGTTTTACCAGTTTTAGCATTAGTTACACCAACTAAAACTTTGCCATGATAGTTTTGAAAGGTATCCATATCAAATGGATAGATTTTATTAGGTAACTCATCAAAGGCAAAGTCTAAGCCAAATAAACTTTTACATTTAAAATAGTTTCTAAAACCTATGTATCTTTTATCATGTCTATGGTTTATTAAAATATCATAATTTCTTTTCTTTTGTTTTGAAATGTAAGAGAATCCATTTGTAATTCCGGCAGAAACACCAATGCAATAAGGAAACATAATATCATTATCTAAAAGGGCATCCATTACGCCAGCACTAAAAATAGGTCTAAAGGTTCCGCCTTCAAGAATTAAACTACTCATGATGTCAACTCCTTAAAACTTAATTTGTGAGTTTGTTATCTTATTATAATTAAACTTCAATATCCTTTTAGGTTATAGTTATTTAGAATAAACTCCATCTTTTATTATATCTATATCTTCATAGAAAGTTAAGTTGATTAACATATATAAATTTGTTTAATAAACAATTTAATCATTATATATTCCTTTGAAACAAATTAATATATAATTAAAGATACAGTTAAATTGAGTTGTAGAATGAGAAAAACTATATATTAATAAAGGGATAATGAGGATGAAGATAGATAGATTGGTTTCAATTATAATGATATTAAACAGTAAAGATAAAGTAACGGCTAAGGAGCTTAGTGAAAAGTTTGAGGTTTCAACTAAGACTATTCAAAGAGACATGGATATAATAGCAAGAGCAGGAATCCCAATAGTTTCTTATAAAGGTAACCAGGGTGGATATGGTATTATTGATGGATATAAAGTTAATAAATCATCTATGACTAGTAATGAGGTTAATCTTCTTAAAAAACTCTTAATGGGAATAAATAAGTCCTATGAAAATCAAGAAACATCAACGCTACTTAATAAATTAGATGTCATAAAACCACAAAATAGTAATGGTGTATTTGATAGGCTAGTTATTGACTTCTCTTCTTGGGGTAAGAGTGAAGACCTTAATGATGAAATGCGAATCATTGATGAAGCAATTAAAAATAACAATCCTATAGAATTTCATTATATAAATGGAGATGGAGAGAAAACTTTTAGGGAAATAGAGCCTTATAAAATTATTTTTAAATCTTTAGCTTGGTATGTCTATGGTTTTTGTAACCTTAAAAATGAAATGAGGGTGTTTAAGGTTAATAGAATGAAAGAGATTAGGGTAAAAAAAGAAAAATTTATTTATAAAGAAGAACTTATGGAAAATTTACTGATAGAAAAAGAACAAGAAAAGATTGAAGTTACTATTAAAATACAAAGTAAAATGATGGGAATCATAAAAGAAGGCTTTAGAGAGTATAGATTAATTGAAGAAAAAGAAGATTATATTATAGCTATAATAAATGTACCTAGTGGTAAGTGGATTGAAAGTATGATTTTAAGCTTTGGAGATTATGTAGAAGTGTTAAATCCATTATTTTTAAGAGAAAGTATAAAGGAAAAAATAAATAAGATGAATAATTTATATAAATAGGACACAATGATGTCCTATTTATTTTTTTATAATAAAAGCACTAGTTAATTATTATTGATTATATCCATATGACTTATAAGAGGAATTAAATGAATTATTAAAAGGAGTGAAGTTACAATGAAAAACAAGTTAGATTTAAAAAAGCAACAAAAGGAAATATTTAATGTAAAGGAGAATGAATATAAGAAGGTTATATGCCCTAAGTCATATTATATAGGATTAGATGGAAAGGGTGACCCTAATAATGAGGAGTATCAGAATATAGTTGGAGCTCTTTATAAGATGGCGTATAGTATTAAAATGGATTATAAAAAGAAAGACTTGGATTTTGTAGTTATGCCACTTTCAGGGTTATGGTGGAGTGAGGATTTAAAAGACTTTATAGAAGGAGCTAAGGATAAATGGATATGGACAATGATGATTCAAGTACCAGAATTTATTACAAAGGAAATTGTAGAAGAGATGAAGAATAAGTTAAAGAATGAGTCTAGTTATATAGAGGATATTAAATTTATTGAAGCCGAGGAGACAGAAGCTTTTGAAACTTTGTATATTGGAGCATATAAAGATGAAGGTGATACTATAAAGAAACTTCATGAAACCATAAGAGAATCAGGATATAAGCTAAGTGGAAAACATGAAGAGATATATCTTAGTGATCCAAGAAGAGTTGAAGAGAGTAAGCTTAAGACAATAATAAGGCAATCTGCTATAAGAATTTAGATGGTGTAATGCAAGTTAAGTTATAGATTATTATATTTAAATTAGGTGGTGATTACTATAGAATATATAGAAGCTAAAAAGTTAATATCTCAATATGCGCCTAATAATTCATGGTTTGATATAAATTATAATATGAATATATATAAAGGTTGCTGTCATGGATGCATATATTGTGATTCTAGAAGTGAATGTTATCAAATAGAGAATTTCGATAGAGTTAGAGCAAAGGAGAAAGCTATAGAATCTATAGGAAAAGAACTTAAAGGGAAAAGGAGAAAGGGCGTAGTAGGAACGGGGGCTATGAGTGATCCATATAACCCATTTGAAAATAAGTATATGCTAACAAGAGATGCTTTGAAGGAAATTAATAGATATAACTTTGGAGTTTCTATTGCTACAAAGAGTCCTCTTATTACTAGAGATGTTGATATATTAAAAGCAATTTCAGAGCATTCCCCAGTGCTTATAAAAATAACTGTAACTACCTTTGATGATGAGCTGTGTAAAAAGATAGAGCCTAATGTAGCACCTAGTAGTGAAAGATTCAAGGCTATAAAAGAACTTAGTGATAATGGGATATATACAGGGATATTACTGATGCCAATTCTTCCTTTTATTAATGATTCACAGGATAATATAAGGAATATAGTTAAAGAAGCTTATAACTCAGGAGCAAAATTTATATTTGCTTATGGAATGGGGCTTACTCTTAGGGGAAATCAAAGGGCTTATTACTATGAAAAGTTAAATAAATTATTTCCAAACAAAAATCTAGTAAAAAAATATATTGAAATCTATGGAGATAGATATGAATATCAATCTCTGAATAATAAGAAGCTTTGGGAGACTTTTACTAAAGAATGTGATAAATATGGAATTATATATAAGATGAAAGACATAATTAAAGACTATAGAAAAAACTATGAAGAGGAACAGTTGAGTTTGTTTTAATATGTGGTTTCCGTATATTACTTTACTTATAAATCTATGGTAAAATGTATATAGTATTTAATTAAAAGGGGGAAATGGTTATCTAAAAATTTAAAAGATAGCCAGTGTAATTAGTATGGAGGATATTAAATCGGTAATCTACTGGATTATAGGTTTTCTACTTGCAGATGGCTTTAGATATTTGCTTAGAGATGTAGATATTCCAGAGTTTTTTAAATGGGGCATAGGAGTATTTATAATTCTTGGAGGTTATATTCTTATAAATAAGCTATTTATAAAGAATAAAAGCAAAGAAGAAGTATAATAGAAGTAAAAAAATGTTTTAAGGGGATGAAGCTATGCACTTTGATGAAGAATCAAAAAAGTGGGATACAGAATATAGGGTTCAAAGAGCAAAGAAAATTAGTGCTGAAATAGAAACCTATATAGGTGAAAATAGTTGTTTAAAAGCAATGGAATTTGGATGTGGAACAGGTCTTATATCAGAAAATCTAACTGATAAATTTTCTGATATATTAATGATGGACTCATCTGAAGGAATGATAGCGCAATTAAAATTAAAGATAGAAAAAAATAGTATAAAGAATATGAAGCTTTGGTGTGGAGATTTGTTTCAATTTGATAACAATGAAAAATTTGATGTAATCTATACATCTATGGTTTTCCATCATGTAGAAGAGCTACCTAAGGTGATAAAAAAGCTTTATGAATTACTTAATAAAGATGGAAAATTAATAGTTGTAGATTTATGCCCAGATGATGGAGGTTTCCATGATGAAATAGATGGATTTAGTGGACATAATGGTTTTGAGCTTACAGCAATGTCAGATTTACTAAAGAATGCTGGTTTTGAAATCATGGAATCAAGAGTCTTCTATTCGGGAATAAAGGAAAATAAAGATGATGGACAGCCTTATCAATTATTCAGTATGTGTGGTATAAAAAAATAAAATATTTAACAAAAAGAGCATTCCATGTGAATGCTCTTTTTATATTTATTTTAATTTGATTGATAGTAAAAGTATACTTGTGGTTTTTAGATTAAAATATTGACCATGTGGTTTGTTTTTGGTAAAATAAAAAAATAGACCATGTGGTCGATATTTAAAGTGGGGGGATATTATGAATCAAAAAGAGAAGAGTAAAATCAGTAAGGAAAAGATATTAAATGCTGCAATAGCAGAGTTCGGGACAAGGTCTTATGAAAATGCCTCGCTTAATAATATATGTAGTGATAATAAAATTTCTAAGGGACTTATTTACCACTATTATAAAAATAAAGATGAATTATTTTTACAATGTGTTAAATCATGCTTTGATGCACTAGTAAATTATCTTAGGAATGAGAAATTTGATAAAACTAGCTCTCATGAATATATGAAAAGTTATTTTAATGCAAGATATAGATTTTTTAAAGAAAATGTTTATTATAGTAATATATTTTTTAACATAGTTTTACAACCTCCCATACACTTAAAAGAAAAGATTAAAGCGTTGAGAGAAGATTTTGATGAACTTAATATAATGCATTATCGTATGGCATTAAGTAATCTTGTACTAAGAAATAATATTACAGAAGAAGAAGCAATTGAATATTTCGTTATTTTCCAAGAGATGTTTAATGGATATTTTCAAAATAAATCTTATGAAAGTTTAGATTTTAATTCTCTAATAGAAACCCATGAATTAAAATCATCAAAAATATTGAATATAATGCTTTATGGTATTGCGAAGGAGGAATCATAAAATGATAATATTAAGACTTTTATTAGCAGTTGTCATTGCATTTTTCATTGGTAAGCTTGTTTCAAAGATTAAGTTACCGGCTATTTTAGGTTGGCTACTTACAGGGATGATACTTGGTCCACATGCCTTAGGAATTGTAAATGATGCAGCTTTAAATGCTCAGTGGTATGAACCAATTATGCATATCTTAGAATGTGTAGTGGGACTTTTAATAGGTACAGAGCTTGTTTGGAAAAAAATTAAAAAGTCAGGTAAGCAAATTATTGTGACAACATTAACTCAATCATTAGGAACATTTTTTATTGTGAGCTTGGTATTTGGCGTTGTGTTTTATTTTGTCGGATTTCCTATTTATCTTGCATTTATATTTGGAGGGATCGCTCTTGCAACTGCGCCAGCACCAGCACTTTCTATTGTGCGTGAATTTAGAACAGACGGACCTGTAACTAAAACATTAATCCCTATGGCAGCCCTTGATGATATGGTAGGAGTAATTGTGTTTTTTTCAACTATATCTATTATATCTGCCAATATATCTGAGCAAAAACTACCAGCTTATATGATATTACTTATAGTTCTATTACCAGTTATCATAGGGATTGTTACAGGATTTTTTGCAGGATTTGTATTAAAGAGAGAACGTTCACCAAAAGTAACTGTCTTACTTCTGAGTGCAACAATACTAATATCAGCAGGTATTGGTTTCATATTTAACGATTTAGTTTTACCAAAACCTGTACTTAACTTTATGCTTATTGGTATGGCTTTCTCAGCAACATTTTCTAACATGATTTCAGAGGAACGTCTAGACCAAATTATGAACTCATTTAATCCTATCCTTGGTATTTCTATGATTGTAGTTATCTTAAATCTTGGAACACCACTTGACTATCATCTGATTTTAGGTGCTGGAGTATTTACTGCTGTTTATATCATCTCAAGAGCTGTAGGTAAATGTGGTGGAGCATTCATCGGAGCTATTATAACAGATTCACCAGAAACGGTAAAAAAATATTTAGGACTCACATTACTTCCTCATTCAGGTGTATCTCTTGTATTTACAGGTATAGCGGTTTCGGTTCTATCAGGACCAGCACCAGAATATGTTAAAGTTATCCAAGGAACAATTGCAGCGGCGGCTGTTATTAACGAGATTATCGCAGTTATAGCATCTAAAAAGGCTTTTGAATGGGCGGGAGAATTTAATAAAAAAGAAGAAGTTATCAATAAGTAATATCTTGATATTTTTATAGTTAAATACAAGATAAACAAGACAAGCCTTTTCATTGAAGATATTTCAATAAAAAGGCTTGTCTTGTTTAATTTTATTTCTTAAGAAAATTAAATTATTGGAATGTATAATCGATAAAGTATTGTTCAGATAGATGAAAAGCTTAAAGTAAATTACATTAAAAACTGAACCATATAAGAATAATGTGGTAAAATAAATCTAATGATACTGTACAATAAAGGAGAAGTTTATAGTGAAAAAAACCATAGGAATTTTTGCTCATGTTGATGCAGGAAAGACTACGTTTTCAGAGCAATTGCTTTATCACACGAAAAGTATTAAGTCTAGAGGAAGGGTAGACCATAAAGAGGCCTTTTTAGATAATCATAAGATAGAAAGAGAAAGAGGAATAACAGTTTTTTCTGATATCGGAATTTTTAAATATGAGGATTCAGAATATTATTTACTAGATACTCCAGGGCATATAGATTTTTCACCAGAAATGGAGAGGGCAATAGGCGTTCTAGATTATGCTATTCTTTTAATAAGTGCAGTGGAGGGAGTTCAAGGACATACAGAAACTGTATGGCAATTACTTAGAAAAAATAAGGTACCTACATTTATATTTATAAATAAAATAGATAGAGAAGGTGCTGATTCACAAAAAGTTTTACAGGAGATAAGAAATACTTTAAGTGAAGAAGTTTGTTTAATTAAAGAAAATCTACAAGATTTAAATGATGGAAATATAGAGTTTATAGCAGAAAGAGATGAGGAACTGCTAGATTTTTATATAGATAAGGGCTATGAAAATAAGATATGGGTTGAAAAACTAAAAGAGCTTATTAAAAGAGAAAAGATATTTGTAGCTTTAGAGGGATCAGCTTTACTAGATGAAGGAATAAAGGAATTTTTAGATAAGTTTCATAACTTAAGTTATAGTAGCTATGGAGATTCAGAAATCGATAAAGAGTTTAAGGGGAAAGTGTTTAAGGTTAGATATGATGAAAAAGGTAATAGAGTTACGTTTATAAAAGCACTTCAAGGTGAATTGAAGGTAAAGGATGAGGTTATATACAATTTTAATGGAGAAGAAATTAGAGAGAAGATAAATGAAATTAGAAGTTACAATGGAAGTAGATATGAAAGTAAAGATAAAATTTCATCAGGAGAGATTCTTGGAGTTATAGGTATAAGTTCTTTAAGACCAGGAATGGGTATAGGAGCTGCTGATTCAGAGGAATTTTTAATGATTCCTACACTAAGGGCAAAGGTTGAATTTGATAAAAGCATTAATCCAAGAGAGATATTAAAGTGCTTTAAGATTTTAGAGAGTGAAGAAAATAGTTTAAATGTAGTATGGAGTGAGGAATTACAAGAAATTCATATTAGTATAATGGGAAAGATACAATTAGAAGTGTTGAAGGAAATACTAATAGATAGATTTAATTTATCAGTAGAATTTGGAACTCCAGAAATATTGTATAAGGAAACTATGGAAGGGGAAGTAGATGGATTTGGCCATTTTGAACCACTTCGCCATTATGCTGAAGTTTATTTAAAGATAAAAGAAGGGGTAAGAGGATCTGGGATTACATTTAAAAATAAGTGTCATAGTGATTTTTTAACTAGGGGAAATCAGAATCTTATAAGAACTCATATATTTGAAAGAGAGCATAAAGGTATACTTACAGGAAGTACAATCACAGACTTAGAAATAACACTTATGAATGGTAGAGCACACTTAAAGCACACTGAAGGTGGAGATTTTAGGGAAGCAACTAAAAGAGCTATAAGGCAAGGTCTAGAAAGTGCTAAAAATATATTACTAGAACCCTATTATAGATTTAGAATAGATGTAGATGTTAATTTAATGGGAAGAGTTATTAGTGATGTTCAAAGGATGAGTGGTATTTTGGATGAACCTAAAAGTTATGGTGAAAGAGTTATAATAGAGGGAAGAGGACCTGTAGCTACTTTTATGAATTATGCTTTAGAGTTTCAAGCATTTACACGGGGAAAGGGAAATTTAAGCTTAGTATTTCATGAATATGATATATGCCATAATTCAGAGGAAGTTATAGAAAGTAAAGGATATAATAAAGATGCAGATGCTGAATATACATCCTCATCTATTTTCTGTGCTAAAGGTGTAGGCTACGCAGTGCCTTGGTATGAGGTTAAAGAACATATTCATTGCTTAAAGTAATATTTTATGAAATTTAATATATTAGGAGTGATTAATTATGGGAAATGAATTAAATGTAATTATATTAATGCCTATGGAAGAAACACAAAAAAGCGAGCTAATGTCAGTAGCCCCTGGATCTAACTTTATATTTGCTTCAGCTAAAGAAATAAATAAACCGACTCTTGAATCAGCTCAGATAATTATTGGTAATCCACCAGTAGATATGGTTAAAGGGTGTAAAAATTTAAAATGGATACAGCTAAATAGTGCAGGAGCAGATATGTTTGTTAAAGAAGGAGTACTACCAGAAGGGGTAAAGCTTACTAATGCAACAGGAGCGTATGGAATCGCTATATCAGAACATATGATAGGAGTTTTACTATCTATATATAAAAAATTATATCTTTATAGAGATAATCAAAATAACAACCTTTGGAAGGATGAAGGTGAAGTTAAATCTATTTATGGATGTACTGCTTTGATTATAGGACTTGGAGATATTGGAGGAGAATTTGCTAAGAGAGTTAAAGCTTTAGGTGGATATACTATAGGAGTGAGAAGAAGGGATACTAATAAGCCAGAGTACTTAGATGAATTATATCTAATGGATAAAATTGATGAACTATTACCAAGAGCTGATGTGGTAGCACTAAGTTTGCCAGGAACTAAGGAAACTTATAAATTATTTTCTAAAGAAAGAATTTCTAAGATGAAAAAAGATGCCGTACTTTTAAATGTAGGCAGGGGCACTGCTATAGATACAGAAGCTCTGTGTGATGCTTTAGAAGAAGGAAGACTTTTAGGGGCGGCCTTAGATGTAACAGATCCTGAACCATTACCAGAGAATCATAGAATTTGGAATATAAAAAATGCTATAATTACACCTCATATTTCTGGAGACTATCATCTAAAGGAAACCCATGAACGTATAGTTAGGATTGCTATTCATAATTTTGAGTGTTATATAAAGGGAAAAGAACTTAAAAATATAGTAGATTTTTCTACAGGATATAGAGATTTAAAAACTAAGTAGGATTAAAATTTATTTATACAGTAGATAAGGAGAGAGATACAATGGAAAAACTTTATTATAAAGATCAATACATGAAGGAGTTTGTAGCTGAATTAGAAAAAGTTGAAGAGCGAGATGGAAAGTTTCATGTAGTCTTAGATAAGACAGCCTTCTTCCCTGGTGGAGGAGGTCAGTTTTGTGATTTAGGAATCATAGAAAATGAGCCTGTTTTAGATGTATATGAAGAGGATGGGATCATATATCATGTTCTGAATAAGAAACCTATAAAACTTCATAAGTTGAAGTGTTATATAGATTGGGAAAGAAGAAGAGATGGAATGGATCAACATCTTGGTCAACATGTTCTTTCAGGGTGCTTTTATAAGATGTTTAATGCAAATACAGTAGGATTTCATATGGGAAAGGAAATATGTACTGTAGATATTGAGGGAATATTACAAGAAGAAAGAATAAGAGAGGCTGAAGTAGCTGCAAACTTAATTATAGGAGATAACCTTAAGGTGGAGTTCCTAGTACCTGATAAAAAGGAACTAAAGAAGATGGGGTTAAGGAGAGCTTTACCTAATACTAATGAAGAAATAAGAGTTGTTAAAATTGAAGATTTAGATATTAATGCTTGTTGTGGTGTACACCCAAGTTCCACCTTAGAGCTTAGAATGATTAAAATTAGAAGATGGGAAAAGCATAAAGGGGCAACTAGAATAGAATATGTAGCAGGAAAAAGAGCCGTTGAGGATTCCTTTAAAAAGGATAGATTTACTACAAGTGTATGTAGATATCTAAATGCCAGTGAAGATGAAGCTATAAATGGAATTAAAAATATGAATGAAAGACTTAAAGAAGCTTTAGATAAAAATAAGAAATTAAGCGAAGAAGTAGCTGCATATGAAGTAAAAACTATGATAGAAGATGGAGAACAAATTGGTAGTGTATCTGTAGTTAAGAAAATATATGATAATGAAGATATAAAGTATGTTAATAAGGTTATTTCAAAAATTATAGAAAATAACAATACTATAGCGTTGATGGCAGTAAAAAATGGTGAAAGGGCAAATCTTATATTCGCTGCATCAAAGGACTTTAAAGGAATATCTATGAATGAGCTTTTAAAAGATGCAATTACATTGATTGATGGTAAAGGTGGGGGAAGTACTCATCAAGCTCAAGGTGGAGGAAAGAACAATAGCAATCTAGAAGGGTCACTAGAGTATGCTATAAACAAAATAAAGAATAAGTAGTATAAAGTAGAACGCTAGAATAAAACTTAATATTAAGTAATGTTAAAAGGTTTAACATTAAGAAATGTTAAAGGATTTAACAGTAAGAAATGTTAAAGGGTTTAACATTAAGAAATGTTAAAGGGTTTAACATTAAGAAATGTTAAGGGATTTAACATTAAGAAATGTTAAAGGGTTTAACATTAAGAAATGTTAAGGGATTTAACATTAAGAAATGTTAAGGGATTTAACATTAAGAAATGTTAAGGGATTTAACATTAAGAAATGTTAAGGGATTTAACATTAAGAAATGTTAACATTTCTTAATTTATTACATAATATATACCTATATAATATTATGGTGGAGTAATTATGAATTATGTAAAAAGCACATTGAGATTAGTTAGAGGGAAATTAAGCTCGGTAAATATGAGATTTAAGGGTACTTATAGAAGTGACTATGGTACAATGGTTACTCAAAAAGTAAACTCAAAAGGACTTAAAAGTGATACTGAATACTTAATATATGTAGAACTTAATAAGTTTATGACCAATGTATTTAAAAGAAGTGGTAATCAGTGGTCCTTAGTAAAATCTTATTTATGCTCAATAGGAAAGCCCTCAACACCAACTATAAAGGGAACATTTAAAGTAGGTATAAAGGGCCTATACTTTGGAGTAGAGCATGGATATAAGTGTTATTATTATACACAAATTAAGGGAGAGTATCTATTTCACTCTATTATATATAATTTAGATGGAACGGTGCGAGATGGAAGATTAGGTATGAGGATTTCTAATGGATGTATAAGGCTTGCCAAGGAGAATGCTAAATGGATATATGATAATGTTCCTAAAGGAAGTACTATTTATATTGAATAGAGAAATTTTAAGCTAGGTTATTAAATTTATTTTAAGACCTAGCTTTTTATTTATAAAACACTAGAAATGTTTATTTAAATTACAATATTATCTTGAAGATTTGTTATAACTGTTATATTATATATATAACAGTTATAACAAATAAGGTGGTAGGTAAAATGTTAAAAATAAATAATTTTTCAAAGTCTTATAGTAATAGTAAAAAGGCAGTAGATAATATATCTCTTGAAGTGAAACCAGGAGAAATATTTGGGTTTATTGGCCATAATGGAGCTGGTAAAACTACTACGATTAAAGCTGTAGTAGGGATCTTAGATTTTGAAGAAGGGGAAATCTTAATAAATGGAAAATCTATAAAAGCAAGTCCTATAGAATGTAAGAAGGAGATAGCATATATTCCTGACAATCCAGATTTATATGACGCTTTAACTGGCATTCAATATTTAAATTTTATAGGGGATATTTTTAGGGTATCAAAAGAAGAAAAAGAGTTACTGATAAGAAAATATAGTGAAGCCTTTGAACTAACAAAGTCTTTAGGAGATTTAATTTCATCTTACTCTCACGGTATGAAACAAAAACTTGCTCTTATATCAGCCCTTATTCATAGACCTAAATTATTAATTCTAGATGAACCTTTTGTAGGTTTAGATCCTAAGGCATCTCATATTTTAAAAGGGTTCATGAAGGAATTATGCAATGAAGGAGGAGCTATATTTTTCTCTACTCACGTACTAGAAGTGGCAGAAAAATTATGTGATAAAATAGCTATCATTAAAGGCGGTAAGATAGTAGCATCAGGAGACACTAATACAGTTAAGGGTGATGGTAGTTTAGAAGAAATATTTATGGAGTTGATTGACAATGAGTAATTTAAAAATACTATTAAAAAATAGTGTTATGAATAATTATGGAGTAAATAAGTTTATAAAAGAAGAATCAAAGAATGAAAGAATAAAAAATATATCAATATTTATGTCAATACTAATAGCAATATTTTCTATAGGGTTATTAATTGTTATGTATTCCTTAGCCATAGCAGAGCAATTAGGACAGTATGGGTATTTAAATCTAATTTTAATGAGTGCTATGGTGCTTAGTACTATGTTTTCATTTTTTACTTCTGTATATAAGGCTCAAGGAGTTCTCTTTTCTTCAAGGGATTTTGAAACACTGATGAGCCTACCAATAAAGCCTAGTATAATATTGGCTAGTAAGATGATAGAATTGTTATTATTAAATTACTTGTTTGTAGCCCTAGTAACAATTCCACCATCTATAGTTTATTTTATGAAATCTGATGTAAGTATATTATTTTTTATTTATTTGTTAATAGGTATAGTTTTTATTCCCCTTATACCTATAGTTATGGCAGCTGTTGTAGCTTTTGCCCTTAGCTATATTTCTTCAAAAATGAAGCACAAGGCTTTAATTTTGAATATAGGAACTTTGGTAGTTGTAGTCATAGTTATGATAGGCTCATTTAAGATGGATAAAATTATAAATATAGTTATAGCAAATAGTGCATCTATAATTGAAGGTATAAAAAATGTTTATCCACCATCCTATTATTTCACTGATGCTTTATCTAATTTAAATTTGCTATCTATGGCTAAATTTATTTTATGGTCTATAATTCCATTTGTATTATTTTTAATAATTTTTGGAAAAAGCTTTAAATCAATAAACCTAAGATTAGGAGAAACTTTTAAAAAATCTAATTATAAGTTGACAGCTTTAAAAAATAATACATTAAGGGGAGCATTAATAACGAAGGAATTTAAAAGATATTTTTCATCTTCAGTGTATGTAACTAATACCATAATAGGTATAGTTTTAGTTACAGTAGCTGCTGTGGCTTGCTTAATTATGGGTGGAGATTTTATGCTAGATCAGATGGCTCAATCAAGTGATGCAGACCTTCGCTTAATAGCACCACTACTAAAACAGGTAATGCAATTTGCACCAATAATAATATTATCCTTCGGAGTTGGACTAACGTGCACTACAGGTTCATCTATATCCTTGGAAGGAAAGAATTTATGGATTTTAAAATCATCGCCTATAGAGATAAAGGATATATTTATAAGTAAAATAGCTGTTAATATTCTTTTATTAGTGCCTGCAATAATTATTGATGCAATTATGCTTTCCATAGCCTTTGATTTAACTTTAATAAATTTTATATGGACTATATTGATTCCAACGTTACTTGCTATTTTAATATCAATTGGAGGCTTATTTATTAATCTATGTTTTCCGAAGCTAGATTGGACTTCAGAAGTACAAGTAGTAAAACAAAGTTTAAGCTCTATGATAAGTATATTAATGGGGGCTGCCTTGGTAGCTGCAATGATTTTTATAACCATAGGAATCAATAAGCTGTTTGCTATCACAAGCATTAATTTATACTTAGGAGCTATAACGCTCTTACTAATTCTTTTGATATTATTAGTATATACATTATTAAAAACTAAGGGAGAGAAGCTGTTTAATAAATTAAGTAGCTAAATAGGAGATGAGGTTTTGATTTTAAAAATAGATTTTGATTCTGAAATACCAATATATATGCAGATTAAAAATCAGGTTGTAGAAGGAATAGCTAGAGGTGAGCTTGAAGAAGGGGAAGAATTGCCATCTGTTAGAGGACTAGCTGATGATATTGGAGTAAACATGCATACTGTAAATAAAGCATATTCTCTTTTAAAAGATGATGGCTATATTAAAATAGATAGAAGAAAGGGAGCTTTTATATCTCTTAACTTGAGAAATTCAGATGAAGGATTTAAAGAAAACTTTAATTATGAATTAGAGTATTATATGGCAGAATGTTTTAATAGAGGAATAAGTAAAGAAGATATAAAGTTATATATTGATACTATTTTTAGTAGTTTTAAGAAGGAGGATAGCTAATATGGATAAATGGTTATTCTTGATTGTTATGAATTCAATGATTTTAATTCTATTTTTAATTAGCTATTTTGTGAATAATACCTCTAATAGTGGAATTTTCTTTGGAGTTAGATTTCCCAAGGAATATCAAGATGAAAAAGAATTAAAAGACTTGGAAAGAGCTTATAGAAAGATTATATCAATTATATTCTTAGGACTTTTTATAGGAATAAATATTCTATTTTTTAATCTTAATAATTATAATGAAGATACATTAGGGATAATAATGACAGTAGCTATTATAGGAGGGTTAGTTATAAGTTTCTTAATATATATACCCTATTATAAAAAAGCTAAAATGTTAAAAAAGGATAGAAATTGGACCTATACTAAAAGGAATGTGGTAGTTGTAGATACTACATTAAGAAGACCTAAAAAGAATGAAAAAATAAAGCCCCTGGATTTCAAATGGTTTTTACTTTTATTTATCTTTCCAATAGTAACTATTGGATTAACCATGTATAAATACGGCGATTTGCCTGCTGTAATGGAAATACCTTATACTAGCTTTGGAGAATTTAATAAAAATACATTAAGGGGATTTCTTATACTATATCAATTTCCTATAACACAAATTTTCTTAGCTGCATTATTATATGGAGTTAATAAAATAATTGTTATTTCCAAGGTGGATTTAAATAGTGGAAGTATTGAAAAAGCAGTTATTAGAAAGAAAAAGTTTAAAAAGATAGGATCAATCTTAATACTGGTAATGGCACTTCAGACTCTTATTTTATTTTCATTAATCCAAGGATCTATATTATTTAACTTTGACCCAATGATAATTAATTATATATTTATGATAATTTTGATGATAACTATAATTATATTTATAATTGTATTTATAAAAGTTGGTCAAGGTGGAAGAAACATAGAGACAAAAGATGAAAAAGATGAGTTATATAAAGATGACGATGATAAGTGGATATTAGGAAGTATATATTACAATAAAAATGATCCAGCTTGGATGATAGAGAAAAGATTAGGAGTAGGCTGGACATTAAACTTTGCACACCCTAAGTCGTGGATAGCAATGGGAGGGCTTATAATATTTATAATAGGCACTATAGTTATGTCCTTATTACTTGAATAAAAGAATTAAAACTTGAAATGATACAGGTGAATCTTAAAATACTACTTAAGTACAATCGTAATAAAGGAGTTACTAAATTATCAAATTTAAGCTTAAACTTAATTAGGTTAAAGTTTAGCTTAGAATGTAATAGTAACTCCTTAACTTTTTATATTTTATCCGTATTATACTGTAAGTATAAGTTATCTAAATCTTCTTTTTTCATAAACCTTTCAACTAAATATCCCATAATTATTACTCCAGGCAAATCAATTATTAACCTTGCTAGGGTAAAGGTATAGCCTATAGCTGAAATTTCGAAGAGTAAGGTAGAAATTTTGGTAACACACCAAGCATTCATAAAAATAATGATATTACTAAATTTGACGCCTTTTTTTATAAGCATTGCAGTAAATGGAAATGCAGCATACATAGGACCAGCAGCTATAGAGCCAATAAGAATAGTAATTGCAACTCCGGTAATTCCAGAATCCTTTCCCATATACTTCATTAAGGCTTCCCTTGGAATCCATACATCTATAAGACCTAGAAGAATCATAATAGGTGGTAGTACAGATAGCATTTGCATAAAACTAGATTTCGCGCTAGCAAAACTTTTAAATCCTAAATCAAAATTAAAAATAAATAACGAAATAAGAATTAATGAGGCTATAATAAAAAAAGAATATCTCTTTAAAACTTTAGTTAGTTTATTCATAATAGGGTCACCACCTTTTCAATAAAGAAAGCTACTATAAAAGCAAAGAGAAATGCTATAAAGTTTCTAAGAAAGGCAGCTTTTTTACCTATATATTTTGATTCTAGGCTATAAGTCATAATACCAACCATGGTAAGGGTAGAGATTAAGGCTCCTACTTGCGGATAACCAGCCCCACTTTGAAGTAGGGTATTTCCTAAAGAAAAGGCTACAAAGGTAGGCATCATAGTTATGGAACCCATAATGGCAGAAATAACAACACCTAAGGAACCGGAATTTGAACCAATTAATTTAGATATGGTATTAGCATCAACTATAGCCAGTACTATGCCTACAGTGATAATGATGCCTAGGAATTGAGGCATTATATTTTCAAAGGATTTAAGGGATATTTTAAGAGCTTTAATAGTTTTCTTTTTATCTTTAATTAAAGAAAGAAAGAGTAGTACTAAAGCTAAAGTGTATAAAATAAAACCAGTCATAACATCACTTCCAATAAGTCTATAAAATATATTATGCTATTTAAAATATTTAGGTTACCTAATTATATCATATTTACATTAAGTTGGGAGATGCAATAAATCTAAAAAGAAAAAATAAATTATACAAATAAGGAAGGAAGAGATTATGGAGATATTTACAATAGGACATTCTAATTATACTATGGATAAGTTAATTCATATGTTAAGACATTATAATATTGACTGTGTAGTAGATATTAGGGGAACTCCTTACTCAAAGTACAATACTCAATTTGATAAAGAAACTATAAGCAAAACATTAACAAAGGAAGGTTTTATTTATATCTATATGGCTAAAGAGTTAGCTGCTAAGAGAGAAAATAAGATATCTTATTACGATGAAGGGTACTCAGATTTCGAGAAGGTAGTGTATGAAGAAGACTTTATAAAAGGTATTGAACGATTAAAGGCTGGGTGTGAAAAAGGATATAGAATAGTACTGCTAGGGGCTATGCAAGACCCTATAAGATGCCATAGAAGTATATTAGTTGGAAGAGCTTTAAGAGACAATGGATTCACTGTAAGACATATATTAGATGATTATTCTCTAGCATCCCAAGAAGATATGGAAATAAATTTATTAGACAAATATTTTAGTAATAGAGGTCAAATTACCATAGATAATCTTCTTGGAACAGCACCTACAGAGAAAGAATTAATAGAAGAAGGATATCGCTTGGCCAATAAAGAAATTGGTTATAGAATTGAACATTTGAAATAGTAATATTCATAAAATATATTAAGTACATAGGTGAATAAGGATTTTTACTAGATTACTTAACCATGTACTTAATGTATTCTTTAGAAGGGGTTATATAGGTTAATGACTATGCATTAAGAGATTTCGCTTAATCACAATCAGTATCATTTTTATCTACTATAAGGTTATAAGTTAAACCTATAAGAACTAAAATTCCACCAATAACTTTTCCTATCGATACTGTACCTATGTTAGTATAATCAATTATTACACCCATGAATAATTGGCCTATAAATATAAATAGAGTAAGGTAAAAAGAAGATATTCTAGGAGTCATATAATTTGAAATAACTATAGTAATAACTCCTAAAAGCCCACCCAGATATGCTAAGAATGGTATTGAACTGAAGCTATTAAAAGTCGTTGGAAAGGTTTCTTTGCTAAATATAAGAAATATTATTGAAAATAATAATCCAACCACATAGTTAAAAAAGGTTCCTTGAAATATTCCGATTCTTTCAGCTAAATTAGAATTTATGGTTCTGCCTATAACAATAGTTACTCCAGCTAAAATAGAAATTATAATATATATAATCATTTATATTTAACAAAACTATTTATATAGCTTTGTTAAAGTTCACCTCCTAAGCCTATTTAAAAATAGTCATAACAATAATTCCTGCAATCATTATTGATAATCCTATAAATTTCTTGCCGTTAAACTTAATTTTCTTCATTCCAAGTAATCCATAGTTATCTATTATAATTGAAGAAATTGCTTGTCCTAGCAGTCCTAGAGAAATACTTAAAGATGCACCAAGAGCTATAAAGCTTATATTGCTGAAAAGCACTGTAAACACACCAACTGCACCTGCACTATACCATAAAATTGGAATATTCTTTTCAAGTTTTAACTTTGATTTAGTAGCAATCAATACAATAACAATAGTGATTAAGCCAACTATATGAATAATTACACTAGAAGAATAATTTCCTACAGTATTAGATAAGGTTCCATTAAAGACAAGCATTACTGATATTAATGCACCTATAAATATAGAAATAAAAATATTCATGATAAACCCCCTTATTTATTACATATTGAATTTATCATAAAATAGTTGAGAAGTGCTATGACATATGTCATAGTTAGATTAAGAATTATTTAAAGTATATTTAGTAGGAATAAGTTATCAGATAGGTAAAATCGAGGATTAAATGAAGGGAGATTTAGTGAGAAAATTAAAATGTAATAAGCTAACTCACTAAAAGTAGGGTATGAATAAAGTAAAAAATTTAAAGTTAATGAATAAATATATAGAAAAGTACAATATTGATCATATTTTTAGTTCAAGTATGAGAGAGCATATGGAATTGTTTAATTTTAAAAGGGGTCAGTGCATATGCAAAGAAGATGAAGATATAAATTATTTATTCTTTTTTGTAGAAGGAAAGGCAAAGGTATATATTAATTTAAAAAATGGAAAGTCTTTATTATTATGCTTTTACTATCCTTTTATGGTGCTTGGGGATTTAGAATTAATTAATCGAACTAAAGCATCTACTACAATGGAAGTTATAGATGATACCTATTGTATTGGGTTACCCTTTAATAAGGTAAGAGAAGAATTACTAAATGATGCTAAGTTTCTAAGATTTATATGCAGTTCCTTGGGAAATAAAATGGATAGTTCATCTAGAAATGGATCAATAAATTTATTATATCCATTAGAAAATAGATTGGCAAGCTACATAATGGCAACAATGGGAAATGAAAATAGAATTGAATTTGATGAAACCTTAACAGAGATTGCTGAACTGCTAGGCACTAGTTATAGGCATCTATTAAGGACTATAAACAATCTAGTAAGCAAAGGGATATTGAGAAAAGATAAGGCGGGATATGAGGTTATTGATGAAGAAATGCTAAGTAGTTTAGCCATAGACCTATATAAATAAAAGAGTATACATACTTTAAAAATCAAGTGGAGATAATAGTTCTAGCAATATGAATATGTTAGGAGAATTTTTATGGTAAATAGCGATAGAATTATTAATTCTTGCGATGAACTATTTAGAGAAATATTAAAGTGGGTTGGTTTAAGCTTAATAATGGGAATACCGATAGGCCTTCTAGTTGGATTTTTCAATAAGATATTAAGTTTAGCGAATAACTTTAGAGGAGAGAATAACTTTTTAGTTTATTTTCTACCAATAGCAGGTTTGATAATATGCTATATGTACCTTAAAACAAGAAGAAATGCTTATTCAGGAGAAAATCTATTAAAATCTGAAGTGCAAAGTGCAGCAAAAGATATACCATTTTATATGATGTTTGTAGTGTTTATAGGCTCTTTATTAACTACTTTTTTTGGTGGTTCTGCAGGTAAAGAAAGCTCTGGAGTTGCTATGGGTGGAACTCTAGGAGATTTTATTGCTAAAAAATTAAACTTGAAGGATGAAGAGCAAAGAACTTTAGTAATAATTGGTGTAGGAAGTGGCTTTGGAGTTTTATACGATGTACCATTTGCAGGTGCAATACTTGGAATGGAATTAGTGCTTAAGGGAAATTTTCATTATGAAGCCTTAATACCAGCTTTTTTAACTAGTACTATAGCAAATAAAGTTGCAAGTTTAATTGGTAACCAAACAATAGAATATCCACAATTAGATTTAGGACCCTTAACTATATTACTGATATTAAAACTAGTAGCACTAGGAATATTATTCGGACTTGTAGCTATGTTATTTAATTTTGTGTTAGATAATAGTGGAAAAGTTTATAATATCTTTACTAAGAACCCGTACTTAAAAGCAATTATAGGAGGAATTTTAACTATAATATTGTTTTGGATTGCAGGAGATAATTATAATGGACTTGGACAAAAATTTATTAATCATTCATTTGAAGTAGCTGTAAGTCCAGTAGAATTTTTATGGAAAATTCTTTTTACAGCGGTAGCTTTGGGTTCGGTGTTTCAAGGTGGGCGTGGGAATCCAACATTATTTGTTGGTGCTACCTTTGGAAGTGCTATTGCAGGAATATTTGGACTTCCAGTAGCGTCAGTAGCAGCATTAGGAATGGTTGGAGTTTTTTCTGGAGCAGTGGCACTTCCAATAACAGGAGTAGCTATGGCCATTGAATATTTTGGAGCAAGTGAAGTGATGGCTATAATTATTATTATGACTTTAAGCTATACTACTTCAGGTTTTTATGATATTTTAACATCTAGAAAACTTACCAAAGGGAAAAGTACTTTATTCAAGGGAGTTAGTAAAGGAAAATAATATATAAATATATTTACATATATTTATATTTAATGTATAATTAGTATAGAAATTAATATAATATAAATATATGAATTAAATTTGAAAGGAGTTGTTGTATTATGATGAATATAGGAAGATTAATAATGGATAAAATTTATACAGCTACTCCGAATTTAAGATTTAAATGGAATTCTTAGTTTTATTAGATTTATATCAATAATTATATTGAGCAATGCGCTTAAAATAATAAATTATAGTCCTAATTTAACTATATTTAATTTGAACTTATGCCTTGGAATAGCTGATTCCAAGGTTTTTTTGTATATAAAATAAAGTATGTGGAGCTATATGATTATTACAAGAATAGCCTCAGGCATAAGTTCAAATAATTATCAAAATATAATAAATTTAAATATGAAGTTAAAGTGAGGATTATAGATTTGAAAGAAAATAATTTAGATAAGTATTTATTAGGAAGAGTATGTGCTCAGCATAGAACCTTATATAAAGTAGCAACTGAAAGTGGAGAAATAACTGCAACAATATCAGGAAGATTACAATATGAGTTAATTAACAAGAAGGATTATCCAGTAGTAGGAGACTGGGTTGAACTTGAGAATTTAGGGTATGGAGAAGGAATAATTCATGAAATTAAAGAAAGAAAAACTCTTATTTGCAGAAAAGTAGCAGGAGGTAGAAGTGAAGAACAAGTCTTAGCTGCTAATATAGATAAAATTTTTATAACAATGTCTTTAAATAATAATTTTAACCTAAGAAGATTGGAGAGGTATATAAATATAGCGTGGGATAGTGGAGCTACACCTATAATCTTATTAACTAAATTAGATCTATGTGAGGATTTAGAAGAAAAGCTAATAGAATTAGATGAAGTGGCAATAGGAATAGATAAAATAAGTGTAAGTTCTTTAACCGGTGAAGGGGTAGAAATTGTAAGAAAACTTATAGGAAATGATGATACTGTAGTATTCATAGGCTCTTCAGGGGTAGGAAAATCTACGATTATAAATAAATTATTGGGTGAGGATATACAAGTGACAAAAGAAGTAGGAGAAGCAGATAAGGGAAGGCACACTACAACCCATAGGGAGTTATTTATATTACCAACAGGTGGAGCTATTATAGATACTCCAGGTATGAGAGAGCTTCAGTTAAGTCAAGGGGATGTAGAGAGTACTTTTAAGGATATAGAAGAATTATCTCTAAGGTGTCATTTTTCAGATTGTAGCCATAAAAGTGAGCCGAGATGTGCTATAAAAGAGGCTATTGAAAAAGGCGAATTATCAAAGGAAAGATTTGAAAATTATAAAAAGATAAAAAGAGAAATAGCTAATGAAGAAAAGCGAAGATTAGCTAAGGAAAGAATAAATGAACGAAAAGCTAGAATAAAAAAGTAAAAGTATAGATATATGCAAACATAGTTCTTGGATGAAGATGAGGTTTTTATTACATCTGAAGTTTAGAGCTATGTTTATTTATATGTGTTTTTTAGTATTAGGTATATAACTTTATGTAGAAAAAATGAATTATATAATTTATCATTTTGTATAATTAAATTTAAAAATATAAATAGATATTACAGGTATTACTATAAAATCTATATAGAATAAAAATTTTTAAAATACAAAAAAGCTCGAAGGTAAATGTTACTACGAAAAGTAAGTTGTTAAATAGTAAACTATTAGTCTATAAGGATAAATAGCAATACATGAGTCTATAAGGTATGTATAGTTATTTTTGTGAATAAACTATGATATAATAATTTTATTAGATTGAAGTAGGATGGAGAGAATATAAATATGAGAATAACTACAGACAAGAAATTTTATAAATTACTTTTTAGTATATCAATACCTATAGCTATACAAAATTTAATTACTTTCGCTGTAAGTATGATAGATACCTTAATGGTAGGATCATTAGGTGAGGTTCAATTATCTTCAGTAGCTTTAGCAAACAATTTATTTTTTATTTTAATGATATTACTCTTTGGGTTAGCTAGTGGTTCTAATATTATGATATCGCAATATTGGGGTAAAAAGGATGTGAATTCTATCCATAAGATACTTTCAATTATGTATAGAGTTGGTACTGCGATAATAGTTATATTTATAGCCATAGCAGCACTATTACCAACTCAGTTTATGAGTATATTCTCTAATGACATAGCAGTTATTGAGGGGGGAGCTAGTTATCTTAGGATTGTATGCATAGGATATATATTTTATGGACTTACAAACTGTACAATAATGATGCTTCGTTCTGTTAAAACAGTAAAAATTTCTATGTTAGTATATAGCGTGTCTTTGTTAATAAATGCTTTCTTTAACTGGATATTTATTTTTGGAAAATTTGGAGTACCTGCTTTAGGAATAAGAGGAGCAGCTATAGCCACAGTTATGGCTAGAATTTCTGAATTTATAATAGTTTTAGTATTTATGACTTATTTTGAAAAGAAAATTAAACTAAGACCTAAACACTTATTAAAGGTAGACAAGGTTATATTAAAGGATTATGTATCAACATGTACGCCAGTATTATTCAATGAATTACTTTGGTCCACAGGTTCTTCTATGATTTCTGTTATTGTGGCTAAGATGGGAACGAGTACAGTGGCTGCTAATAGCATAAATGGAGTTGCACAACAATTTGTTACAGTATTTATATTTGGATTATCTAATGCAGCGGCCGTTATAATTGGGAATACTATAGGAGAGGGGAAAAAACATAAGGCTATGGAGTATGCCTTTACTATAGGTGTATTTAGCATAGTTACAGGATTTATTGCAAGTGGAATAATCTATTTTATTAAACCTGTAATTGTTAACTTCTACAACGTTCCAGAAAGTACAAAGCTAATTGCTATGGAAATAATGAGTGTAACGTCTATCATTGTTATATTCCAGGCTTTAGGTAACAATATGATGATGGGAGTTCTAAGAGGTGGAGGAGATGCCAGATTTGTACTACTAAATGATATTATATTTATGTGGTGCGTAGCTATTCCTGGGGGATTTATAGCTGTAGACATATTCAAATTACCTATTATTGCTGTATTCTTTATAATTAGGTCTGATGAAATAATAAAATCCTTAGTTAGTATAATAAGAGTAAGCAGTGGAAAATGGGTAAGAGATGTAACTAGAGATTTTGCTATAGAAGAAAGCGAACAATTGTAGTTAACCACTAGTATGATAATTAGAACTATATATAAGAAGAGGCTTTTACAAAATAAACTAATCTTTAGTAGATATAGTGAATTATTTTGTAAAAGCTTTTTATATAGATATTTAAAAGTAATATTAGCGTAAAAAATGCTCTTCTATAAATTTAAAGGTTTCAGAAAGATCTAAGTTATCTACAGCATCTTTAAGTAATGGAACTTTAGAATAGTCATCAAGAGGAATTTTATATTTTAAGATAGGATTTATTCTGAAATAGTTAGATCCCATAAGTTCTCTGCAATATAAATCTTCTAGAGGATTTTCATTTAATAATATAGAAACAAGTGGAGTTTTAACATTACACGTAGGGCTAATCATCCACTGTAAAGCTCCCCAAGATGAAGTATTTGATTTAATTTGGTTAAGCGTAGATCCAGTTCCTATAGATAGTATACGAAAATCCGCTAGTGCGTGTCTAGGCTTAAGAAGCTTCATTGCTGAAATCATAGATGCAGCTGTAGGATTATTTACAATTACGCCACCATCTATAAAATTTTTGTAAGAAGGAAAATAGGTAGGTGCAGCAGAAGTGGCTAAGGCTACATCTACAACTTTGGATGAATATGTTGAACCATGAGAAAGATTATTGAAAAACACAGATTGCCAGTTATCTGATGAAAAACCCTTTACGTTAAAAGATGGTATGAATACATATTTATCTAAATCACCTAGAGTAAGATTTTCTGGAAATACAGATAGTATCATTTTTTTTAGGTTCTTGTTACTAAATTTTGGCCTAAATAGACTTATATGAGCAGGAGAAAAGATTCCTTTTATAGTTTCATAGTTATATAAATTATCTACATAATTTCCATCCTTACCAGAGGCTAAGGCTAAAGCTATCAATGCCCCTGTAGAAGTTCCAGCAAATAGATCTGTATGTTCTAAAATATCAGGATATCTGTTATAAATACGTTTGAAAATGCGAGTAGATAGGGCGCCACGTATTCCACCACCATCAAAGACAATAATTCTAAATACAGACATTATATACCTCTACTATTATTTATATAATTAATATATTAGAATTTATGGAGGTATGTGCTTATATTATATATATTTAAAGAAATAAATTTAAATAGAATATATCTTTAAGGTTAAGGACGCTATAGATATAATGTATTTATATAAGCCTTATTTGCATGATATAAAAGTAAAAAGTATAATGAAAATATATTAATAAATTAATGTAGCATTTTGAAATTACCTGGGGAATAATTAAAAAATTAATAAAATATAAAATTAAAAGACTATGAAAGTTGGTGAATACTAGCAGGGTGTATATTATATACTAAAAAGCTAGAATATATATGAAAGATAAAAAAGAAAATAAAATATTGCTACCTAAAATTGCATCAATTAATGAAGAAGTTTACTCTCTAGAAAGAAATATAGAGGATGAGGATTATTTTAGTAATATAATGTTTATTGATTGTGATATGAGCAATGAAAGTGCATCTCATGTTGAAGTTTCAGAAGTCATATTTAAAAATGTCAATTTTAGAAATGTCAAATTCCCTCATATTGAATTAATAGATGTAAGATTTGAAAATTGTGACTTATCTAATTCAAATTTTAATAATGGGATTTTGCATAGAGTAGAAATGATAAATTGCAAGCTTATAGGATTAGATTTGACAGATGCGAATCTTCAAAACGTTGCTTTTAATCAATGTAATGGGGACTATAGTAATATATCTTTTTCAACTCTAAAAAGTGTAAATTTTATAGATTCATCTTTTAATAATGTAATTTTTGAAAGTAGTAAACTTAGTAAGGTAGAGTTTACTAATGTGAATATGAGGCAGATTGATATATCAAAAGCTATGGTAAAAGGTGTTGATTTTACGAATAGTGATATAGAAGGATTAATTGGTGATATAAGAGATTTAAATGGAATTATAGTTACTCCAATGCAAGCACTGTCAATCTCAAGGATTTTAGGTATTGTTATTAAGGAATAAATATGTATTATTAGAGATATTTAAGTGAGTATTTATGATACAAATAACAAAAATAACAAAAATAACAAAAATAACAAAAATAACAAACAAGTTAACTTTTTAAATATAAAAATATTATATATTTAGCTATGAAAAATTTTTGAATTTTTCATAGCTAAAATTAAAAATTGTTTATTATATGATACTCATACTTAAAATAATAAAATAATAAATTGATAAAAGTTAGGAGAAAGTAAATGATAACAATAATATCTTCAACTAAATCTTTAGATTTTGAAAAGAAATTATTTATAGAGGAAATAACTGAACCAATATTTATAGATGAGGTGAGTACTTTAGTTAATGTTCTTAAAGAATATACCGTTGATGAGATAGCTAAAATGATGAAAATTAGTGATAAATTAGCCGAAGTAAATTACAACAGGTTTAAATATTTTTATGAAGAGAATGTAAATACTAGACAAGCATTTTTTGCTTTTAGTGGAGAGGTCTATAAAGCTATAAATCCTTTTACATATAGAGAGGAAGACATAAAATTTGCTCAAGATCATATTAGAATCTTATCAGGCTTATTTGGTATGTTAAGACCTTTAGATAAAATAAAAGAATATAGGCTAGAGATGGCTACAAAGATAAAAGATATACCAGAAGATAATCTATATAATTTTTGGACAGATAAGATTACTGAAAAACTAATTAGTGAATTAAATAATAGAAGAGAAAAAATAATTTTAAATCTAGCTTCCTTAGAATATTCTAAAGTAATAAATAGAAGTAAGTTAGAAAACATTGAGGTTTATGATGTGGAATTTAAAGAGAATAGAGAAGGTAAATTTAAAGTTATAGGGACTTATGCTAAAAGAGCTAGAGGATTAATGGTAACTTATATTGTTAAAAATAAGATAAGTTCTATAGAAGAAGTAAAAGATTTTAATGAAGATGGATATAAATATAACAAAGAATTAAGTACTAATAATAAGCTAATCTTCACTAGATAGGTTAATAAATGCGTTCAAAGTTAGTTAACTTAAAATAAATTTAGTATAAAAAGTTGTATGTATAAAAATTAAGCATAGATGTATTAATCATAAAAAATAGGGAATTATTACAGTATATTAAATAAAAAAACTTGTATTGAAAATACAAGTTTTTTTATTTGTAAATATTATAAGGTGAGCTAGGAGCAAATTATGATAATAGTTAATATATTAATTGTAATGATAGTGATTTCTATGATAATTATAAGTGTTATAAATTGTCTATTCAATTATGCCACCCTTGGCCAAAAGCGTGATAAGATAGAAACTTTTAAGATGCTCTCTACTATGGGATTATGTTCTATAGATGAGTATGAAAAATTAAAATTAGAAGAATTAACTATACAAAGTAAAGAAGGATACAAGTTAAAAGGTTATTACTTAAAATGTGATGTAACTTCCAATAAAGTAATAATACTATTACATGGATATTTAGTTGAACATTATAGATCCAGTCAGTACATAAATTTCTTTATTCAAGAAGGATTCAATGTTCTTTTAGTAGATCAAAGGGGACATGGTAAGAGTGAGGGAATTTATGCAACCTATGGAAAATATGAATGTGAAGATTTAAATTTATGGGTAGAGAATATAAGAAAAAGATTTAAAAATCAATGTTTTATAGGAGTTCATGGACATTCTATGGGAGCAGCAACAGGATTAATGTATTCAGTTTTAGGAAGAAGTAAAATAAATTTTATAATATCAGAAGCTGGATATACCAATGCTATCGAGGTTATTAAGGGGAAACTAAACAAATATAAGATTCCATTTTTCCCTTTTTATAATCTTACGGACTATAAAATAAAAAAGCTATGTAAATTTTCTTTAGGAGATATATGCCCAATTGATATAGTGAGAGAAAGTGAAATCCCAATTATGTTTATTCATGGAGATGAGGACGAATTAATACCGTATTATATGTCAATGGATATGTATAAGGTCAAAAGTGGAATTAAGAGACTATGTATAATTAAAAATGGTAGACATAATACTTGCTATGCTACTGATAAAGAGAAATATGAAAAAGAAGTAAAGAATTTTTTTAAAATGATACAGTGATTAAAAGTTTAGTATAAATAATATAAAATAAATGTAACATAATATTTTATGGGGGAGGAAACGCAATGAAAGTAGGATTAGTATTATCTGGTGGAGGAGGAAAGGGTGCCTATGAGATAGGAGTATGGAAAGCTATAAAAGAATTAAATATAGATAAATACATAAAAGTAGTTTCAGGTACTTCCATAGGTGCTATAAATGCAGCTTTGTTTGCACAAGATGATTTTGAAGAAGCAAAGAAAATGTGGCAAGAAGTTACTATAGAAAAATTATTACCAGTAAATAATAAGATTCTTATTAAAAAGGGAGTAACTCTCGCAATTGGTAGTAAAAATATGAATTTAGTAAAGAAGTATATGGCAAGAAAACTAGAGCAAGGTGATGTTCCTAGAGATGGTGCCAGGGATATTATTGAGAAATATATAGACATAGATAAGTTAAAAAAATCACAGAGATTATGTTATGTATCTTGTACTGAGATGCCTGAGTTTTTACCTAAATATTTTAGAATAAATGATTGCAAAGAAGAAAAGGCAAAAAGCATATTACTTGCAACAGCATGTTTACCTATGATATATGAGAGTGAGACAATTGAAGGAAAAACATATTTAGATGGAGGGTTAGCAGATAATACTCCAATAAGACCAGTTTATGAAGAAGGCTGTGATATTATAATAGTTGTATTTTTATCTAAAGAAGTTAAGATAAGAAGGGAAGAGTTCCCAGATACAAAGATTATTCAAATCATTCCTTCAGATATGGAGACAAAGATACTAGAAGGGCTATTAAATCTAGATGAAGAATCTAAGAATAAGAGAATTGAGAGAGGGTATAATGATACTAAAAATCTTTTAGAGCCTATATTTGAAATAGCTAGATATCAATATGAAGAAGAGCTAGAAAGACAAGCTATGGAGAAGGAAATAGAAGATAAGAATAAAGAAAATTGGCTAATCAGAAATACTAGAAGAATAAAGAATAAAATTCTAAATAAATAAATTATCGATTAGTATATGTTGTTTAAAGATTAATAATTATAAATAAAAAAAGATGTAAATGTTTGTAGGTAGATTCCGAAGGGAATCTATCTATTTTTAGTGGAAATTCTATATAAATAAGTGCTATTATATATATTAGCAAATTTAATTAACTATAATTTTATAGTAATTAAAAGAGAGGGTGAATTAAAGTGAATGAATTAGAGCAATGTAGAAAAGAAATTGATACAATTGATAAAGAGCTTTTAATTTTATTTGAAAAAAGAATGGATGTTGCTGTAAGAGTAGCTAATTATAAAAAAGAAAATAATTTACCAATATATGATGAGGAACGAGAATCAAAGATTATTAAAAAAAATGTAGACAATTTGGAGAATAAACACTATGATTTATTAGCGAGAAGATTTTTTTTAAGTATTATGGAGTTAAGTAGAAGTCTTCAAGAGAGCATTGTAAAAAAGCATAAGTAAAATTATTTAAATTAATCACATATAAAGGAGTAATGTTATGGAATTTTACGGCATATTAGGAGAAAAGTTAGGTCATAGCTTATCACCTAGAATACATAAGATAATATTTCAGGCGATAGAAGTAGAAGGTGCATATAAGCTGTTTGAAATACCAAAGGGGAGACTAGAAGAGTGTATAGATGCAATTAAACTTTTAAAAATTAAGGGAGCCAGTGTAACTATTCCTTATAAGGAAGAGGTTATGAAATATTTAGATGAAGTATCACCAGAAGCGCGAAGAATAGGAGCTGTTAATACAATAGCATTAGAAGATAATAAGCTATATGGTTATAATACAGATTACGATGGTTTTGGATATATGCTAAAGGTACATAATGTTAAAGTAGAGGATTCTGTAGCCGTAATTCTTGGTAATGGTGGAGCTACAAAGGCTGCTATGTGTTACTTATTAGATAATGGAGCTAAAGATATTTATATAGTCAGTAGAACACCAGAAAAAAGTAAGGGAATAAATCATGAAAAAGTTAAATTAATAGATTATGAAGAATTAAAAAAAATTAATGGGGATATGATAATTAACACAACTCCAATTGGAATGTTTCCTAATGAAGATGCTATTCCAGTTGAAGATGACATTATTAATAATTTCCAAACTATAGTTGATATAGTATATAATCCAGCAATGACAAAGTTTTTATCTAAGGGAAAAGAACTAGGTAAGAAAATTGTAGGAGGATTATCCATGCTCATAGGACAAGGTGTAAAATCACAGGAAATATGGCAAAAGAATTCTATTGATAGCCAAACTATTAAGGATATATATGAAATTTTAAATAGAGAGTTTAGCTAAACATAAGAGGTGAAGGCTATGAAGCTAATGGTTATAAATGGACCTAATCTAAATTTTTTAGGCATAAGAGAACAAAATATATATGGTTCTAAAAGTTTTCAGGAGATTGAAAGCTATATAAGAGAAACTGCTATATCATTAGGACATGATATAGAAATGTGCCAAAGTAATATAGAGGGGGAAATTATTAACTTTATTCAAAAAGCATATTATAACAAATGTGAAGGTATAATAATTAATCCAGGTGCATTCACTCATTATAGCTATGCTATCTATGATGCTATAAAAAGTGTAAATATAGATACTGTAGAAGTTCATTTATCACAAATTTATGATAGAGAAGAATTTAGACAAAAATCAGTTACAGCTCCGGCTTGCATAGGTCAAATAAGCGGTTTTGGAGAGTATGGATATATTATGGCTATAAATGCTCTAGAGAATAAAAATTCTATGAAGAATAGGTTATAGTATTGAGTATTATAACCTAGAAAGAAGGGGAACCCATGAATGATCTTAAACATAGAATAGTAGAACTATATATAAGTCTTACTGAGAGTGGAGTTAGATTCTATTATGAAGATGATATTAATTCTTTTAGTGAAATAAGAGAATTAAATTCTTGTGATAAAGAATATGTGGATTTTAAAACGGAAGAAGGAAATGATGTTAAAGTATCCTTAGAGGACTTTAGAATATATCATTCAAAGGAAAACATAAATCTTTATGATTGGGTTGAAATAAGAGAATTTGATAGACTTCTAGAAGAATTAGGGGAAGTTTAGAGTATACCTTTAAGCAAGTTATTTTGATTACGTATCTAAATTAAATTCATCATAAAAGAAATAAAGATATAAGATTCAGTGGAAAATAAATAACTAAGAAGGGGCTTTCACAAAATAAACTAATATTTTTTATATTAGTTTATTTTGTGAAAGCCCCTAGTTTATAAAAAAACAAGATATGTGGATAAAGTTTAGTAAATTTTCAGAAAAATGGTGGATAACTTAAGGCTTATCCACTTAGTGTTGATTATATTGTGGATAAAAGTGTGGAAAATGTTAATAATTACATTATTTTACATAGGTGGTATTAAAACTATTAATCTATAGATTTCCACTAAATAATATCGTGAAAAATGACCTTCATTTAGTAAAAATTTAGTATTACTAAATATGGGGGGATTTTTATTATGAGAGGGATTCAGGCATATATATGAATTTTACTATGTAGCTATAAGATATTTTCATAACTGTAGAGTGATAATAGAATAATTTTAAAAAAGTGTAATGTAAATATATTATATATTTGAAATGGAAATAAATTTAGTATTACTAAACATTAAGAATATTAATATAAACATGTTTTTAGCAACATGAGGTATATTCAAGGTTTGTCGCAGAAAAAAAATCGCCAAAATATAAAAAAATTTAACAAATCTATTGATTTATTAATAAAAAAAATATAGAATAATATTGTTTGTTTAGTAAATGTAAACTTAAGGTTTAGATATAATACACAAGATAGAGGTGAAACTGTGCAAATTGGAGAAAAGATTAAAAGTCTTAGAATTGAAAAACAATTAACCCAAGAGGAACTTGCAAACAGATGTGAATTATCTAAGGGATTTATCTCACAAATTGAGAATGATCTCACATCTCCATCTATTGCTACACTTATGGACATTCTTCAAATACTAGGCACAAATTTAAATGAATTCTTTAGTGAGAAAGTTAACGAGAGAGTTAAGTTTACAGATGATGACATGTTCGAGACAGAAGATGAAGATTTAAAATATAGATTAAAATGGCTTGTTCCAGATGCTCAAAAAAATGAAATGGAGCCAATAATGCTTATATTAGAACCTAATGGAAAATACAAAGAGGAAGCTCCTCATGAAGGGGAGGAATTTGGATTTGTACTTCATGGCATTGTAAACCTACATTTAGGAGGTAAAGTGTATAAAGTACGTAAGGGAGAAAGTTTCTATTTTAAACCAAAGGCTAATCACTATATTTCCAATGCAGGAAAGACAGAAGCAACAGTAATATGGGTAAGTACTCCACCGTCATTTTAAATAGGCAGATTTAATACTGACATGAAGAGGCATTAGATAATTACTGGATAAAGTATGCTTATATATCTAGAATAGTATAAGTAACATTATGTTGAAAAAGAGGTGTTTATGTTGGTTGATAATATAATTGAAATTAAAGGAATATCTAAAACTTTCGAAGATAATAAAGTTTTAGACAATATAACATTAGAAATTAAAAAAAATGAGTTTGTAACCTTACTTGGACCTAGTGGATGTGGTAAGACTACTACATTGAAAATTTTGGCAGGTTTTGAAACTTGTGATGAAGGTGAAGTCATATTTGAGGATAAAAGAATTAATGATTTGCCTCCATATGAAAGACAAATTAATACAGTATTCCAAAAGTATGCTCTATTTCCACATATGAATGTGTATGAAAATATAGCCTTTGGATTAAAGATAAAAAAGACTCCTAAAAATGAAATTGATAAAAAAGTAAGTGAAGTTTTAAAGTTAGTAGATCTTAAAGGATTTGAATCTCGAAAGATAGAGTCTTTAAGTGGTGGTCAGCAGCAAAGAGTAGCTATAGCAAGAGCTATTGTTAATGAGCCAAAAGTACTACTGCTTGATGAACCCTTAGGTGCCCTTGATCTAAAGCTTAGAAAAGAAATGCAAATAGAACTTAAAAAGATACAAAAACAGTTAGGAATAACCTTTGTATTTGTTACGCATGACCAAGAAGAAGCATTAACTATGTCTGATACTGTTGTAGTAATGAATAAAGGAGTAATTCAACAGATGGGTACTCCAGAAGATATATATAATGAACCTGAGAATAAATTTGTAGCTAGATTTATAGGAGAAAGTAATATTACAGATGGAGTAATGTTAGAAGACTTAAAGGTTAGATTCTGTGGACGTGTATTTGAATGTGTTGATAAAGGTTTTAAAAAAAATGAAGCTATAGATGTGGTAATAAGACCAGAGGATATAAAAATAGTAAATAAAGAAGAGGGAAAACTAAAGGGGATAGTGAAATCTTCTGTATTTAAAGGAGTTCACTATGAGTTAGAAGTAGAGGAAGAGAACATGAATTTTATTCTTCATAATACTAAAAATTTCTCTGTAGGTACAGAGATAGGAATGGATATATATCCAGAAGACATTCATATAATGAGAAAATCAGAGGAAGCTTAAAATGAAGAAGAAATCATATTTAGCTTACCCTTATGTATTGTGGAGTTCTCTTTTTATAATAGTACCCCTTCTTTTAATTGTATTTTTTAGTTTTACCAAAAAAGTGGGAGGAAGTTACCAATTCTCTATAGATAATTTTAAAAGATTAATGGATCCTTTATATATAAAGGTGTTTACAAGATCTATTACATTAGCATTACAATCAACAGTTTTATGTTTAGTAATGGGATATCCTATTGCTTATATGATATCAAGAAAGCCAGAACACAAACGTGGAATGCTTATAATGTTATTCATTCTTCCAATGTGGATGAATTTCTTACTTAGAACCTATGCGTGGCTTGCTATACTAGGTAAAAATGGATTATTTAATAATTTACTTAATATGATTGGATTAAATTCAGTAGATATACTATATACCAATGGTGCGGTACTTCTTGGAATGGTCTATAACTTCCTTCCATTTATGGTACTACCAATATATACTTCTCTATTAAAGATGGATCAAGATTTAATTAATGCAGCCTATGATTTAGGTGCTGGAAAAATTACAGCTTTTATAAAAGTTATCTTTCCATTAAGTATACCAGGAGTTATTTCAGGAATAACTATGGTATTTATGCCAGCTGTATCTACCTTCGTAATTTCACAACTTTTAGGTGGTGGAAAGCATATGCTTATAGGTAACTTAATAGAGCAGCAATTTACATCCGTTGGAGATTGGAATTTTGGATCTGCAATATCAATTCTTATGATGATATTAATTTTAATAGCTATGGGATTAACCTCTAAGTTTTCAGACGGTGATGAAAAAGGAGGAGGTAGAGTATTATGGTAAAAGTAAAAAAGATATTTTCAAATATATATTTAATTTTAATATTTATATTTCTATATGCTCCTATCTTTGCGCTAGCATTATTTTCTTTTAATGATTCAAAGTCTATGGCAAGATGGCAAGGGTTTACTTTTAAGTGGTATAAGCAATTATTTCATAATGATAGAATAATTTCGGCTTTAATAACAACCGTAGTAGTGGCAATATTAGCTTCAGTTATAGCAACTATTATAGGAACTATAAGTGCTATAGGAATAGATAGAATGAGAGGGCCTAAAAAGGCTATGCTTCTTAATATAAACTATTTACCTGTATTAAACCCTGATATAGTAACAGCGGTAGGGCTTATGATACTTTTTATATTTTTTAATATGAAGTTAGGGTTTTTGACTATGTTACTTGCACATATAACTTTTAATATACCTTACGTAGTTTTATCTGTATTACCAAAGTTAAGACAGCTTCCAGACAATGTAGAAGAAGCAGCTATGGACTTAGGTGCAAAACCTATGTACACTCTTAGAAAAGTAATACTTCCTCAGATAAAGCCAGGAATAGTTTCAGGATTTTTAATTGCATTTACTATGTCTATAGATGACTTTATTATAAGTTTCTTTAATACTGGAAATGGTGTAACTAATTTATCAATTGAAGTTTACTCTATGGCAAAGAGAGGTATAAAACCAGAGATTAATGCACTGACTACATTAATGTTTATAACAGTGCTAATACTACTATTATTAGCTAACAGAAAGCAATCTGTTATGAGGAAGGAGTAACAATATGAAAAGATTAAAGAAGATTATAGCTCTAGCATGTACAGGGCTCATGATGGCAGCTATGATTACAGGCTGTGGTGCAAAGTCATCTAATGAAGTTTTAAATATCTATAACGTAGGAGATTACATAGATGAGTCTCTAATAAAAAAATTTGAAGAGGAAACTGGTATAAAGGTAGTATATGAAACTTATGATACTAATGAAATAATGTATCAAAAGATAAAAAGCGGTGGATCAAAATATGATTTAGTAGTTCCGTCAGATTATATGATTGAAAAGATGAAGAACGAAGGATTGATTCAAAAAATTGATTATGCTAACATTCCAAACTATAAAAATATAGATGAAAGCTTTAAAAAGCCTAGTTATGATAAAAGCGATGAGTATAGTGTACCGTATTTCTGGGGAACCTTCGGGATTCTATACAATAAAAATATGGTGAGCGATCCTGTAGATAGCTGGGATATTCTGTGGAATGAAAAATATTCTGAAGAAATATTAATGCTTGATTCTGTTAGAGATACTATGGCGATTGCTTTAATGAAGCTTGGATATTCTCAAAATAGTATTAATGAAAAAGAGTTAGATGAAGCTAAGGCAGAATTAATTGCTCAAAGACCTTTAGTTCGTGCTTATGTTAATGATGAAGGTAAAGATAGACTTTTAGGTGAAGAGGCTGCTATGGGAATAGTTTACTCTGGCGACGCAGTAACTCTTATGGCTCAAAATGAAAACTTAGCATATGCAATTCCTAAAACAGGTACTAATAAATGGGTAGATGGACTATGCATACCAACAGATGCAGAGAATAAGGATTATGCAGAGCAATTTATAAACTTTATGTTAGATCCAGAAAATGCTGTTCAAAACATTGATTATATTGGATACTCTACACCAAATAAAGCAGCTCTTGAAATGCTACCAGAGGAAGTTAAATCTAATCCAGTAGCATATCCAGAGAAAACAATTCTTGATAAATGTGAGTCATTTATAGATCTTGGTGATAACCTTAAGCTTTATGATGAAAGATGGATTGAAATAAAATCTAAATAATAGAAAATAGTAGCGGACCTATCTATGGTTAGCTACTATTTTTTTATTATTATGAAAGTACATGCAATATTTTATTCTCACATATTGTATTTCGAGTAAAATATTGCATATAAATATATTAGCGTTATAATATACTTATATACATTATTTTAAATTTAAGGAGGAAAGTTAATTGGACAATTTAAAAGTTACTCCTTTAAGAGGAGAATATGAGAAGTATGATGGAAAAATTGTAGAGTTTGCTGGGTATGAATTACCTACGCAATTCAAGGGAATCCTACATGAACATGAAACCGTAAGACAAAGAGCAGGTTTGTTTGATGTTTCTCATATGGGTGAAATACTAGTAAAGGGAAAAGATGCAGAAAATTTTGTTAATTATCTTTTGACAAATGATGTAAAAACACTTAATAATGGCGAGGTTATATACAGTTTCATGTGTTATCCCAATGGTGGGGTTGTAGATGACTTACTAGCTTACAAATTTTCAGAAGATTATTATTATTTAGTTGTAAATGCGAGTAATAAAGAAAAAGACTTTAAATGGATGTTAGATAATAAGGATGGTTTTGAAGTAACTATTGAAGATATTTCTGATAGTGTTGCTCAATTAGCACTTCAAGGTCCTAAAGCTCAAATGATATTACAAAGATTAACACAATCTAATTTATCCAATATAGAATTTTTTCAATTTAAAAATGATATAGACATATGTAATAAAAAAGTTTTAATCTCAAGAACAGGATACACTGGTGAAGATGGTTTTGAAATATATGCGAAACCAGAGGATGTAGTAGTATTGTGGAGAGAAATACTTAAAGTAGGAGAAAATGAAGGTGTTGAACCTATTGGACTTGGTGCTAGAGATACATTAAGATTTGAAGCTACACTTCCATTGTATGGAAATGAGATGGATGAAACTATAACTCCTTTAGAAATGGGTTTTGGTTTTTTTGTAAAACTTAATAAAGAAAGTTTCATTGGAAAAGATGCTTTAATAAAGCAAAAGGAAACTGGATTAACAAGAAAATTAGTAGGATATGAATTGGTAGATAGAGGTATAGGAAGACATGGTTATACAGTAATTAAAGATAATGAAGAAATAGGACATGTAACCACTGGATATATGTCTCCTACTCTAAATAAAACAATAGGCTTTGCTTTGATTGATTCCAAGTACTCTGCATTGGGTACAGAAATTTTCATAAAAGTAAGGAATAAAGAATTAAAGGCAATGGTTGTAAATAAAAAGTTTTATAGTAAAAAAACACAGAAATAAGGGGGAATAATAATGTTAATATTGGAAAATTTATTGTATACAAAGAATCATGAATGGATAAGAGTGGAGGAAAATAAGGCTTATATAGGTGTTACAGATTGTGCACAAAAATTATTAGGAGATATAGTTTTTGTAGATTTACCATCAGAAGATGATGAATTTTCAAAGGGAGAAGCTTTTTCAACAATTGAATCTGTTAAAGCCGCTGAAGATATTTTCATGCCTGCAAGTGGTACTGTATTACAAGTTAATGAAGAGTTAACTGACAATCCTGTTTTAGTAAATGAAAATGCATATGATGCTTGGATGATTTGCATAGAATTATCAAATAAAGATGAATTACAAGACTTAATAAGGGCTGAAGAATACGAAGAGTTATGTAAAGACCTATGTAAAGAAGGTGAATAATATGTTTCCTTATATTTCTATTACAGAAAGAGAAAAAAAACAAATGCTTGATTTTATTTCTGTAAAATCAGTAGATGAGCTATTTAAAGATATTCCAGATAATTTAAAGTTGAATAGAGAATTAAAGATTGATAAGGGTTTATCTGAATTAGAAGTTGCGAAAATAATGAGTAACTTAGCTGATAAAAACAAATCTATAGAAGAGTTAGTTTGTTTTTTAGGTGCAGGCATGTATGATCATTATATTCCTTCTGTATGTAGACATATAACAGGAAGATCAGAATTTTATACAGCGTATACTCCATATCAACCTGAAATTAGCCAAGGAACTTTACAGGCAGTTTTTGAGTATCAAACTATGATTTGTAACCTAACAGGTATGGAGGTTTCAAACTCATCTATGTATGATGGAGCTACGGCGGCAGTGGAAGCTTCTGTAATGGCTATAGAAAATACAAAACGAAATACCATAATAGTTTCTAAAACGGTACATCCTGATACTAGAGAAGTTTTAAAAACTTATCTAAGATATAAAGGATATAATTTATTAGAAGTTGATGAAAGTGATGGAGTTACAGATATTGAAAAAGTAAAGTCATTATTAGA
Organism: Clostridiaceae bacterium; assembly: GCA_902363375.1. Classification (GTDB taxonomy): domain Bacteria; phylum Bacillota; class Clostridia; order Clostridiales; family Clostridiaceae; genus Clostridium_J. The sequence goes on from CABIZX010000001.1 coordinate 162,950, forward strand.
CAAAGATGTAGCAGGGGTTATTATACAAAGTCCAAACTTCTTTGGAATTATAGAAGAGGTAGAGGAGCTAGAGAAGAATATACATTTAAATAAATCTTTGCTTATTATGAGTGTAGATCCATTATCTTTAGGGGTTTTAAAGAGCCCAGGTGAGTTAGGAGCAGATATAGCTATAGGAGATGGTCAAAGTCTTGGTGCTAATATTAACTTTGGAGGACCAGGCCTAGGGTTCCTCAATACTACTAAAAAGCTTATGAGAAAAATGCCAGGTAGGATTGTTGGAGAAACTGATGATAGTCATGGTAATAAGGGGTACGTATTAACACTTCAAGCAAGAGAACAACATATAAGAAGAGAAAAAGCTACCTCTAATATATGTTCTGATCAAACATTGATGGCAATAGGTGCTGCTGTATATATGGCTACAATAGGAAAAGAAGGTATAAAAGAAATAGGTGCTCAATGCATCAAAAAGTCTCACTATGCTTTTAATCAATTAATAGAAAGTGGAAAATATAAGCCTTTATTCAATAAACCATTTTTCAAAGAGTTTGCAGTAAAATCTGATACTTGTGCATGCGAAATAAATAATAAGTTATTAGATAATAATATTTTAGGTGGATATATTTTAGAAAAAGATTACCCTCAATATAAGAATTCAATGTTACTTTGTGTAACAGAAAAAAGATCAAAAGATGAGATAGATAAATTAGTAAAAGTGATGGAGGAGATATAATGAAAAATTATAATAAGGTTATCTTTGAACTATCATGTGAGGGTAAAGTAGGTTATAGGCTTCCAGAAATAGATGTGGAGGATATAAATATAGAGTCTGTTATACCTAAAAATATGTTAAGACAAGAGGATGCATACCTTCCAGAAGTAAGTGAAGTTGATGTAGTTAGACATTACACTGCCCTTTCTAATAAAAACTATTGTGTAGATAAGGGATTCTATCCTCTAGGATCTTGTACTATGAAGTATAATCCTAAAATTAATGAAGATGTAGCTATGTTTCCCGGTTTTAGTAAAATTCATCCTAAAGAATCAGCAAAAAATGTACAAGGTGCATTAGAGCTTATGCATGATTTGGCTTTTAAATTATGTGAAATTACAGGTATGGATGATTTTACATTGCAACCAGCTGCTGGAGCTCATGGAGAGTTCACAGGACTTTTATTAATAAAAGCATATCATGAAAGTAGAAATGATTTTAAACGTAAAAAAATAATAGTTCCTGATTCAGCTCATGGTACAAATCCTGCAAGTGCGAAAGTAGCAAACTTTGAAATAGTTGAAATTAAATCTGATAAAGATGGATTGATTTCAATAGAAGAACTAAAAAAAGTTTTAAATGATGAAGTAGCAGGACTAATGCTTACAAATCCAAATACTTTAGGTTTATTTGAAAAAAATATAGAGGAGATAAGTAAGTTAGTTCATGAAGCGGGCGGACTTTTATATTATGATGGAGCCAACTTAAACGCTATTATGGGAAAAGCTCGTCCTGGTGATATGGGATTTGATGTATGTCATTTAAATCTTCATAAAACATTCTCAACACCACATGGTGGTGGGGGGCCAGGAGCAGGTCCAGTAGGCGTATGTGGTAAACTCTCTAAGTTTCTTCCAGTTCCAATTATAAAAAAGGAAGAAGAAAGGTTTGTATTTGATTATGATAGACCTGATTCTATTGGAAAAGTAAGAAGTTTTTATGGTAATTTTGGAGTTCTAGTTAGAGCATATACCTATATCCTAACTATGGGAAGACAAGGATTGAAAGCTGCTTCAGAGAATGCTGTATTAAATGCAAATTATATAAAAGAAGCTCTAAAGGATTATTATAAGGTAGCTATAGATGAGGTATGTAAGCATGAAGTCATCTTTGCTGGATTAAAAGATAATCCCAATCATATATCAACTTTAGATGTGGCTAAGAGATTGATTGACTATGGTGTACATCCACCAACAGTTTATTTTCCGCTAATAGTTGAAGAGGCACTCATGGTAGAACCAACTGAAAGTGAAAGCTTAGAGTCCATTAATGAGTTTGTTGAAGTTATGAAAAAAATAGCTATAGAAGCTAAAGAGAATCCAGAAGTTTTACATGAAGCTCCTCAAAATGCTTTGGTAAGAAGATTAGATCAAGTTAAAGCAGCCAGAACACCAATTTTAAAGTGGAGTAAATAATTCTTTAGTAGGTAATGTTAAAATTCATAGGCATTAGTATAATAATGTCAAAGATTATGCTAATGCCTTAAAATTTTAATTAAAATAAGTTTGTATTTAAAGTTAACGTAACATTCATACAGAATATATTAAGGAGTGTAGTTATGAAAGATATAATTGTAATAGGTGGAGGACCCGGTGGTTATGTTGCTGCAATTAGGGCAGCACAATTAGGAGCAAAGGTGTGTCTTATAGAAAAAGAAAGTTTAGGTGGGACATGTCTAAATTATGGGTGTATTCCAACTAAAACCATATATAGAACTGCAGAACTTTTTAATAATCTAAGGCATATTGAAGACTTTGGTATTAAAGCATATAATCCTGAAATAGATGTAGATAAGATTCAAGAAAGAAAAGGAAACATCATAAAAACTTTAGTAACTGGAATAGAAGCCCTCTTAAAGGGAAATAATGTAGAACTTATAAGAGGTAAGGCTACATTAATTGATAAAAATACTGTAACAGTAGTATGCAACGAAGAAGAAATAACTATTAAAGGTAAAAATATAATTATAGCTACTGGATCTAAGACCGAAATTCCATCCATTGAAGGAGTATATGATAGTAAAAACATTATAACAAGCACTGAACTTTTAGATTTTAATCACATACCAAAATCCTTAGTAGTTATAGGTGGTGGAGTAATTGGAATGGAGTTTGCCAGTATCTTTAATGCTATGGGAAGTAAAGTTACAGTGATAGTTGCGAGAAATTCTATACTATATGATATAGATAGAGATATTTCAAAGAGATATTCAGCTATGGCAAAAAAGTCTGGAATAGATATTCTTACTTCAACTAAGGTTATGAGTTTTAGAGAGGCCGAAGAAATAGTTATACAATGTCAAGGTAAAAAAGGTGACTTTGAAGTAAGAGGAGAAAAAGTACTTCTTGCAAAAGGAAGAAAACCTAATTATGAAGGTATCGATATAGATAATTTAGGAATAGATACTCATAAAAAAGGTATAGTAGTTGATGAAAATTATGAAACTTCTTTAAATGGGGTATATGCTATTGGAGATGTTAATGGAATTTCACTACTTGCTCATGCAGCTTCCTATCAAGGAGTAGAAGTTGTGGAACATATATTATTAAATAAGCCTTGTCATAAAGCTGTAATTCCTTCGTGTATTTTCACTTTTCCTGAGATAGCAGTAGTTGGAATTACAGAAGAAGAAGCTAAAGAGAAAGGAATAAACTATAAAAAGAATAAGTTTTTGTTTGGTGCTAATGGAAAAGCATTAGCCTTAGGAGAAGGAGAAGGATTAGTAAAAGTTATAAGTGATGAAAATAATATAATTTTAGGCGTGCATATTCTTGGCCCACATGGGTCTGATTTAATATTAGAGGGAACTATAATGGTTGAAAAGAAAATGACTGTGTCAGATCTAAAAGAAGTAGTTCATAGTCATCCAACCTTAGGGGAGGCACTACATGAGGCTGTCTTAGGATTAAACAAAGAGGCTATACACAGTCTAAATAAGTAAATATTATTTTTCAATATACATTATGTTTATCAAAATAAAAAGGAGAAAAGATGAGATACATTGATAATAATTGCACAGATCCTTATTTTAATTTAGCTCTAGAGGAATATTTATTAAGAGAAAAAAAGGGTGAATATTTTGTACTTTGGAGAGATGAACCTTGTATAGTGATTGGAAAAAATCAAAATACTCTATCAGAAATCAATGAGGAATATATAAAAAAGCATGATATAAAAGTTGTGAGAAGACAAAGTGGAGGCGGAGCTGTTTTTCATGATCTTGGGAATTTAAACTTTACATTTATAGTTGAGGATGATGGAAAAAAGTTTAATGATTTTGAGACATTTGTTATTCCAATCATCGGTGTATTAAATGAATTAGGTATAAAGGCAGAATTTTCAGGAAGAAATGATCTTTTAATAGATGGTAAGAAGTTTTCAGGAAATGCTCAATGTAAATATAAAAATAGAGTAATGCATCATGGAACTTTATTATTTTCTTCTGACATAGTTAATTTAAGTGATGCTCTAATTTCTAAACCCTTAAAGTTCTCAGATAAAGCAGTTAAATCTGTATCGAGTAGAATTACAAATATTAGTGAGCATCTACATGAATCCCTTGATGTTATGGACTTTAAAAATAAAATATTCGAGTATATCAGTAGAAAAGAAAAAGAGAAGGTTATAACTACTTTAGATAATGAGGAAATTGAAAAGGTTAAAAATTTAGTTAAAACTAAATATGAAACTTGGAAGTGGAATTTTGGACAGTCACCAAAATATAATTTTTATAATGAAAAAAAATTATCTGCTGGTACTATAGAGTTAAGTATTGATGTTGAAAAAGGTACAATAAAGAACATAAATATCTTTGGAGATTTCTTTGGAGAAGAAAATATTGAAGATATTGAAAGGGCTCTTATAGGTAAAGAGCATAACATTGAAGAAATTAAGGAAGTTATAGGCAATATTGATATAACCAATTACTTCGGAAATATAAGTAAGGAAGATTTTATAAGTTTATTTTTTGTATAATAGTATTAAGTCTATAGAAACATTCAGAAAATAAAGAGTAATGGATTGCAATAAAGTTTAAATAATGACTAAAAAGGATTATCTTGAAATAACTTTGAGATAATCCTTTATTTTTGCAATATGCAAAAGGAAAATTAGAAAGGATTTAAGAAATATTAGAGTTAGTATATAATTAAAGATAGGAAGTATACGGATTAATATGCTACTACAGGTTTATGAATAATAAGAACTAAAGTTAAAGGTGGAGAAAATAAATGATATATGATTTTCATACTCATTCTAATAATTCCTTTGATTCTAAAGAAAAGTTAGAGGATATGTGCATTTCTGCTATAGAAAAAGGGATTACCCATATAGGATTTACAGAGCATTTTTGTTTAAATAGTATAAGAAAAACATATGGATATATGAATTTTGATAGGTTTAGTAGAGATACACTAGAAGCTAAAACTAAGTTCTCTAAACAATTAAATATATATAAAGGTATAGAAATTTGTGAGCCACATCTTATGAATGATGATTATAAGGATGCACTTGAGAGCTTGAATATAGATATGATTTTGGGATCTGTACATAATATAAGAAATATGGGGCTTAGGGATTTGATTAAGACTTATGATTACAAGAAAGCCTATGAACTTTATTTTCAAGAAGTTTATGATATGGTTAAAAATGCAGACTTTGATATAGCTGCTCATATAGATTTATTGAATCGATATGCTTATAAAACTATAGGAACATATGACTTTAAAGATAATATAGAGATGATAGAAGAGATCTTTAAACTTATAATAAAAAGAGAAAAGGGAATAGAAATAAATACTTCTGTCTTTAGAGGCAGAGAAGACAATATGGAGAATTCTTTAAAGCTTATAAAGCTATATAAATCCTTAGGTGGTGAAATAATAACTGTTGGTTCGGATGCTCACAAGGCTGAGGATGTGGGACAATACTGTAAAGAGTCACTAAAGATAATAAGTGAACTTGGATTTAAGTATATATTTACCTTTGAAGAAAGACATGCTATAGGAAATAGGATAGTGTAAGAAGATTAATTATTATGATTTAGCTTAAGAGAAGAATTAAAAGAAAGAGTAGTACTGTGGAATGGATGACTTCTATTATGAAACTGTAGTTATATGGGTAATGTTAAAATAATAAATAAAAATTATATATATGATACTAATGGGGGACGAATAAATGAATACAATAATTCAAAGTAAGATAGATACATTTGCAGATTATACAATTCAATTAAGCAAAGCTATTAAGTGGGACTATAAGTTGTCTCATATGTTATGCTCAATGTTATATACAAATGAAGAAAGAATGTTAGATCCAAATCGTATAAGAGAAATGAAAGATTACATTAAAAGGAGTACATCAATATTTTCTAGTTTTAAAGGACAAACAATTCTCATTACAGCCACAATGCTTTCTTTAGATGAAAATCCGGAAAGGTTATTCGAAAATACAAAAATAGTATATACTAAAATGAAACAACAGGGATTTTATAGTTCAGAGTATCTTACCATTGCTGCAATTCAAGTTGCAAAGATGAAAAATTGCTCAGAAGCAGAATATGATAAGGTTATTAGTCGTATGAAACAGATTTATGATGGGTTAAAAAAAGTACATCCATTTTTAACAGGTAATGATGATTATATCTATATTGCAATGTTAGCAATGACCAATATTGAGGTGAATTTAGCTATTGAGCGTATAGTATCTATAGAAAAAAGATTAAAGCAAACTCTTGGTGGTGGAAATGATATGCAAGCCTTAGCATTAGTATTGCTTCTTAACGATAATAATGACGATGAGTTATGTAGAAAAGTAATAGAACTTAATAATTATTTGAAAGAGAAAAATTATAAACTACGTCATAATGGTATGATGTCTACGCTTGGAGTACTTGCCATGACAGCTAATAATATGCAACTTATAGCAGAGGAATTAGTAGAAGGTGCAGAATACTTAAAAGAGAAAAAAGGCTTTGGAATATTTTCTATTAGTAAAGTACAGCGTGCTATGTTTTCTGCAAATTTTGTAGCACTTCATTATATTGGTGATATAAAGAATGATATAGCAGAGGGAACTGTATCAACTAATATTACAAATATCATTATTGCTCAGCAAATGGCTGTTATTGCAGCAACTATAGCTGCTACTACAGCAGCTACATCTTCATCCCAATAAGAAATATTAAAGAATTAGGATATGATGCGTATCTGAAAATAAGAGTCTGTTAAAATTATTAGTTGGTTAGTTTTAATATAAAAAAATAAGTATTTTACTTAGAGCTACAAAATATAAGAGGCTTTTGCAAAGCACATTGATAATATTATATAGAGTATTTAAGATGCGCTTTAATATTATCGTTAGCGAAAGCCCCTTTGATTTATATTTATTTTTCAAGGATATTTTTAAGATCCATTAGATTGGTAATTTTGTAGGTTGGTTTAATTGAGGTGTTATTTATAATGTTATTGGGATTAAACCAGCATGTATCTATACCTGAATTGAGTCCACCTTGTATATCCGAAGTTAAGCTATCCCCAACTATTAGAACCTTACTTTTATCACTATAATTTATACTATTTAGAGCATATTCAAATATTTTAGGATCAGGTTTAGATATGTTAATTTCTTCAGATACCACTACATTTTCAAAGTATTTTCCTATTATAGATTTTCTTATCCTATTATCTTGAACATCTTTAAGGCCATTAGTCACGATAAGGAGCTTGTACTTTTTATAAAGATTCTCTATAAGAGCTAAGCTATCATTATATAAAAATGATGCATAGGATAGATGCTTTATATATGCCTTAGCAAATTTTTCTTCATCAAAATTAAAGTTTAGACTTTTTATAAGTCTCTTAAATCTCTCAATATTTAAATTACTTTGGATAATAAGTCCATTCTCAAATTCCTTCCATACTACTGAGTTTATATCCTTGTATACTTTTAAATGATAATTTTCATCATAGTCTATATTGAACTCCATCATGGTATTTTTAAGAGCTTCTCTTTCAGATTTTTCAAAATCAAATAAGGTTTCATCTGCGTCAAAAATTATAACTTCGTATTTCATAATAAACCTCCAATAAAGATAATCTATATAATTATAACTTAGAATTCCTTTATGACCAAGGTAATAAAGAAAATAATTTATTTTAAAAGTTTAAAATATAAGTTATTGAAGCAAACAAAATAAATGGTAGATTAGAGAATGGAATAATGATGGTAATTTTTAAGATAGAATATGATAAATAAAGTTTTATAGTGAAATAGATATTGAATAATACTTTTATATTTGCATAGAAATAATATATAATTAAGCTAAATATATAAAGAAATATAGTGTAAGGAAGTGGATGAGTATGGGATTATTTAGTAGTGTAATAGGAAATGCATCAGAAGTAGATATTAGTAAAATTAGAGAAGAGTATATGAAGCTATTAGGTTCCAATGAACAAATAGAGAAAGCGTATAAACTAATAAGAGATATGATTATATTTACTAATAAAAGATTGATTATAATAGACAAGCAAGGAATGACTGGGAAAAAGATAGAATATCATTCAATACCATATAGAGCAATTACTAATTTTAAAGTTGAGACATCAGGACATTTTGATTTAGATGCAGAGCTAAAAATATATGTCTCAGGAATGAGCATGCCAATAGAAAAGACTTTTAGTAGTAGCTGTAATATATATGAAGTACAATCAATACTAGCAGAGTATTGTAGTAAGTAATAGGTATAGTACATTATAATAAATTATACATGAACAAAATAGTATACGATTCAAAAAGCATTAATTTTATGTAGATTAGTGCTTTTTTATTTTAGGATTATCATGAACTAGAGTAAAAGATGGAATATTACAATAGACAATTTATTTTTACGTGATATTATTAATTTAAGGGTATATCTAAATTATGGAATTTAAATTTAAAAAACCAACAGAAGTAGATGCAAAGCATATAGCAACCTGGAAATATGAAGGAAAGTATTCTTTTTATAATAATGATAAAACTGAAGCTAAGCAACAATGGGCATTAAACATTCATAAAGAAGAAAATACATTTGCCATATATAATGAAAAGGATGAATTAATAGGAAATTGCAGTTTCGATTTTGATGATGGTGAATTTATATTGGAACTACAGATGAAGCCAGATTTAACTGGAGGAGGAACAGGAACGGAGTTTGTTAGAGCCATACTAAACTTTGGTAAGAATACCTACAATTTTAATGAAGTAAGTGTTTTGGTTGCTAAGTTTAATGAAAGAGCTATAAAAATTTATAAGAAGTTAGGATTTGAAAAGACTGAAGAGTTTATATGGAAGGTAAACGGAGAAGAAAAAGAATTTATAGCCATGGTGAAAAATTATTAGCTGAGGAGGGGATAATATATGAAAGTATTATTTCATATTGATGAGTTAAATAAATGGGATATGACTGTAACAAATGTAAAAAATATGATTAATTTTAGCAGAGAAAGTGAAGAAAAGGTTGAAATAGAAGTAGTAGCTAATGGGGAAGCCGTATTTAGATTTAAGAAAAATGAGGATGCTAATTCTAGCTATTCTGTAGAATTTGAAAGTTTATTTACTGATGATGTAAAAATTGTAGCTTGTAATAATGCTCTATCTAAGTTTTATATATCGAAGGATGAAATATTTGAATTTATAGAAGTGGTTCCTGCTGGAGTAGTTGAAATTGTAAAGAAGCAAGAAGATGGCTTTACTTATATAAAACCTTAGCAGGTAGTTATCAAACATAAGATAAAATTAGCTGAGATTAGGAGAAGATGATGAATATAAGAGTAGATAAAAGTTGTGATAATGTAGATTGGAGCTTAATACCAGAGATATTAAAGCTAGGTGGTATGGGGTATTTTGATACAGAGACTCACAAGAAGGCCTTTGAAAATAGTTATACCACTGTATTTGTATATGATAATGATAAGCTCATTGGCTTCGGAAGAGCATTATCAGATGGAATGTATCAAGGAGCAATTTACGATGTTGCTATACTTTCACAGTATCAAGGAAAAGGCATAGGAAAGTTAATTGTAAATACTATATTAGAATCAATTCAAGGATGTAATGTTATATTATACGCTGCAAAGGGTAAGGAAGGTTTCTATAGTAGCCTTAATTTTCGAAGAATGAAAACTGGAATGGCTTTATTTAATAATGCTGAAAAAATGAAAGAAAAGGGATTTACTGAATAGGGATTCTAAAAACTTTGTATACAGAAAGGGGAAGGTTTGATATAATTTCTAATTGAATAAATAACTAGTGACTAGGGGTGAAGAGATGAGGGAACTAAAAAACGTAGAAGAGAAAATTCTTGATAGAGCACTATATCTTTTTGGAAAGAATGGGTCTACAAATGTTTCTATTAGAACTATTGCAAAGGAAGCAGAAGTAAATGTTAGTGCTATAAACTATTACTTTGGAAGTAAGGAAAATATGCTGAGTAATGTTCAGGAGTTTTATATAGATAATACAATATTAGCTTATTCAGAGTTAGATAATGAAGAATTAAGTGATGAAGAAAAGGTTATTTTGTGTGCCAATGAAATAATGGAGTATGCCTTAAGGTATCCAGGAGTTCTTGTAATGCAAAGGGAGGCCGCTGAATTAGAAGAAAAGGATGAAATGGCTACTAAAATTATTAATACTACTAAAGAAATGCACAATAAATTAAATAACATATTATCTAGAGTAATTGGTAGTGAAGGTAAGATTTTTGAATACGATAGAATGATATTCTTATCATCAATACTACACCCAACTAACGGCTCAAAGATTGAAGAATTTAATGAAGAATTTATGGAAAATAAACAAGTTAGAATAGAATATATTAAATATATTCTAAATAGGTTAAAGAATAATAAATAAATACTAGCTATAAAAATAGGATATCTCTTAATTAAGAGATATCCTATTTTTGTTACACGACAATTTAAAACAAAATGTTTGAAACGTATTGATTTAAATATTATGATAATATATAATTAGTTTAATGATAAAAGATAGTTATTGATTGCTATCTTTATTATAAAAGTTACACACTAACATTCTATGTGAAAAAATTATCATTAAAATATTGAGGGGGTTTATTTATGAAATTTAATAATCTTTTTAATCCTATAAAAATAAGAGAAATGGAGATTAGAAATAGGGTTGAATTTCCAGCTATGGGTACAAAAATGTCAACAGAAGATGGATATGTAACAGAAAAGCTAATTGATTATCACGTAGCTAGAGCTTTAGGCGGAAATGGTTTAAACTTTACTGAAGTATGTTCAGTATATGATAAAGCAAATCCTAAAGACTTTTTAGGAATCTGTGATGACAAATATATTCCAGGTTTAAAGAAATTAGCTGATTCTATTCATGAAGCAGGTGCAAAAGCTGGTGTTCAATTATGGCTTGGTGGTATGGCAGTAGGTAGCGATCCTACAGCTAAGATGATAGTACCAAGTGATGTACCAATAAAAGGAACGGATTATGTTATACCAGGTGCTAGCTTAGAAACTATAAAAGAATGTGTTAAAGCTTTTGGAGATGCAGCTAAAAGAGCTGTTGAAGCTGGATTTGATACTGTGGAATTCCATGCTGGACATAACTATACACCTCACTCATTTTTAAGTGGTGCTTTTAATAAAAGAACTGATGAATATGGCGGTTCCCTTGAAAATCGTTCAAGATTTTTAATAGAATGTATAGAAGCTATACGTAATAATATTCCAGAAGATATGCCTTTATTTATGCGTATAGATGCTCACGATGATTGTGTAGAAAATGGATTAACTATAGAAGATGTTATTGAATTTTGTAAGTTAGCAAAAACTGCTGGAGTTGATGTATTAGATATATCAAGAGGAAACTTCACCACTAATGCAGTAAAATATGAAGTTCCACCAGTTGACTTACCAAGAGGATTTAACGTAGACAATGCTGCAAGAATTAAAAAAGAAACAGGTATGATTACTGTTGCAGTAGGAAGAATTAATGACCCTGAACAAGCAGATGAAATTATTAGAAGTGGTAAGGCTGATATGGTTGTAATCGGAAGAGCACAACTTGCAGATCCAGAATTCTGTAATAAAGCTTATAGAGGAGATGTAGATAGCATAGTTCGTTGTGTTGGATGTAATCAAGGTTGTTATGATGGATTTGTTTCTACTGAAATGCCACACATAACATGCTTAAGAAATCCTGCATTAGGAAAAGAAAAAGAATATGCCCTTGTAAAAACTGATAATCCTAAAAAGGTATTGGTTATAGGTGGAGGAGTGGCTGGATTAGAAGCGGCTCTTACATTAAAGAAGAGAGGACATAATCCAATCTTATGTGAAGCAAGTGATTCTCTTGGAGGCCAATTCGCTCTTGCAGGAGCAGCTCCTAGAAAAGAAGAGATGAAGGAAGCAGCTATTGCTATGGGAGAAATGGCTAAGAGAGAGGGAGTTGAAATAAGACTTTCAACTCCAGTTACAGCGGATGTTATAAATGAAATATCACCAGATGAAGTTATAATAGCTATTGGTTCAGCTCCAATAAAACTAAATATTCCAGGTGCAGATTTACCAATGGTGAGAAGCTCTCATGATGTATTAGCTGGAAAAGTAAGTGCAAGTGGAGATGTGGTAGTTATAGGTGGAGGTCTAGTTGGACTAGAGGTTGCAGAATATATTGCAGAAAAGGCTAGTAAGATAACTGTAGTAGAAATGTTAGATCAAGTAGCAAAGGATCTTGGAGACCTACGTAAAATTTGTGTTATGGAAAGTATAGCTGAAGACGGAATAAGAACTATAACAAGTGCAAAATGTGTAGAGATAAAAGAAAATTCAATAGTTATAGACAAAGAAGGAACTTTAGAAGAAATACCATGTGATTCAGTAGTAGTTGCTATAGGAGCAAGATCTAGAGACTTTTCAGAGATAGAAAACCTATGCAATGAAAAAGAAATTCCATGCCATGTTATAGGGGATGCTATAAGAGCACGTAGAGCATTAAATTGTATCTTAGAAGCTGTAGATGTAGCAAGAAGCATTTAATAAATAACTTGTAAAAGTAAAATAGGATATATAGTTCAGTAATGCTATATATCCTATTTTTTATATAAACTTTTATAATAGTACATTATACTTAGTAACTAAATAAATTGATTATTATAAACATATAATGGAAAGTTAGATATGAAAGGTTTGTATAAACATAGATAAATAATTAAAAATATTATAATAACCCCTTTAATAATTTCTAGATGAATATTATAATATTTAGAGAAGCTAAATTATATGACTATTATAACTATTTAGATATTTTAAAAACTAATGATTATTTTTATATCTAAAACTAAAAAAATAATGGGAATATAAAATTAATATTATATAGGAGGGTGAAAAATGATAACAGTAAATAAAGAAAATGTTTTAAATACAGCAAGAGAACTATTACTTACAGATAGTCCAAGTGGGTTTTGCTATGATGTTATGGATAAGATAGAAACTTGGGCAGAGAAATTAGGCTATAATTTCGAGAAAACTGTTAAAGGTTGTGGAATTATAACTGTTCCAGGAAAAAGTAATGATAAAGTAGTAGGGTTATCAGCCCACGTAGATACATTAGGTGCTATGGTAAGATCTATTTCTAGTGAAGGTACTTTAAAATTTACCTTAATTGGAGGACCAATAGTTCCGACTTTGGATGCTGAATATTGTAAAGTTAGAACTAGAGATGGAAAAATATATTCTGGAACATTTCTAAGTACAAGTCCAGCAGCTCACGTATTTGAAGATGCTAAATCTAAACCACGTGATCCAAAGAATATGGAAGTAAGACTTGATGAAGTAGTAAAATCTAAAGAAGATGTAGAAAAATTAGGAATATGTCCTGGTGATTTTATATTTATAGACCCTAAGACTACTATAACTGAAAGTGGATTCTTAAAATCTAGATTTATAGATGATAAGGGTAGTGTTGCTTGTTTAATGAATCTTCTTCACATATTTAGTAGTGAAAAAATAGTTCCGACTTATACTACTAAGGTGTTTATATCTGTTTATGAAGAAGTTGGACATGGTTCAGCTTATATACCATCAGATATAACAGAAATGATAGCTGTAGATATGGGATGTATAGGAGAGGATTTATCTTGCACAGAATATGATGTTTCTATCTGTGCTAAGGATTCTAATGGACCGTATGATTTTAATATGACTACAGATTTGGTAAATCTTGCAAAGAGTAATGAGATTAAATATGCTGTAGATATTTATCCAATGTATGGCTCAGATGTAGGAGCAGCACTTAGCGGTGGAAATAATATCAAAGGTGCTCTTATAGGACCTGGAGTTCATGCTTCTCATGGAATGGAAAGAACTCACTATACAGCGCTAGAAGGAACAATAAAACTACTATATGCATACTTAACTAGATAATTAAAAGACTTAGCTTATCAATTAAATGAATAGGCTAGGTCTTATTTTTATGTAGAATTTTATAGATATTAGTGATTAAAGGCTTATTACAAAGGAAGTGGATTAAGATAATGTATTAATGAAATAAAAAATTATATCAACATATAGCTATACATTAGGTGTAATTTACATATGTATATAAAACTTGAAATAATTGTTACAAGAAGGGGGAGAGTGATTGAAGTTTAAAATGAAAAAAGAAATGTTTACTATACTTATATTTATTGTAGTATTTGCATTTTTATTAGGTGCAATATATGTATCATTACCTTTAAAAGAAGATAAATATATAGTGAAGAGTTCTAAGAGCATAGATTTAACTAATGATGAGAATTATACTTCTTTAGATATCTTTGATAGAGCTATAAAGGATAAGAAGATTATTATAACCAGTGAAGAATTTGGAATAAAAGAAAGTACTAAAATTCAACATAAGTTTATATCATATCTTATGGATAAGTGGCAGTTAAAATATTATTTGACTTATATAAGTTATGCTGAGGCTGCAATTATAAATGAATATTTACAAACTGGAGATGAAAATATATTGAAAGCTTATGAAAATAGTAAGGGGGGATATATTTTTTCTAGCGAACTATCCCAAGATATGCTTAGAAAAATATATAAAAAAAATAGTAAACTGCCAGATGAGAAAAAATTAAAGGTTATAGGTATAGGTATGAATGAAACCTTTGAATTTATTGACTTATATTTTAAGATGATAATCGATAAAAATTCTAAGCTTACCCAAAATCAAATAGATAGTATAAATAATTTTCTTAATAATTTACAGAATAAAGATATTATGACCACTATAAGTAGTCAGAATGATGTAGAAGCAAGAAATAAAATAATATCAGGATATATAAATAGTTTTTGCAAAGATATATATGAAAATCAGGAGTCATATAAGGAAGCTTTAGGAGATGATTTTTATAATATAGAATTTATTATGGAAAACCTTAGAAAAGCAGGTGGGTTTATGGTACAGTATTATGGATCAAATGAATATAGCAATATACAGAAAGCAGAATCTAAATATCTATATGAAAATTTTAAAGAGATATATAAAAAGTTTGATATGAAAAAATGTTATATAAATTTACCTCAAGTATACAGTTATCAGCATGAAGCACTGAAGATAGATTTTCCTGGTGCAAAACTTGCAAAGGATAAGGAGTTTGAGAATAAGGTTTTTGGAATAAATGTTCTATATGGCAATGGAAAATTTAATTTAGATGACATAGTTATTGAAAAATATGCAATGAGGGAAGATTTAAAAGATATTCTTAAAGAAATAGATTTAGATAAAGAAGATTTAGCAATAAATTTAGATAATTCAAGGAGCCCTTATAGAAAGAAGTTCACTCCTATATATTTTCCTTTTCAAGATGATTTCTTATATTCACAAGAGAATGTTGATAATACAATGGTTGGTGGAGTTATAGGAGAAGAACCTGGAGTAGTTACTGATTATTTTCAGGGAGTAATTATTATAGAGAATCCTTCTCTAGATGAATCCTTTTATGAAAAAATATACAATATGCAGGATCAAAGTAATTAAGGAGTTGTTTGAATATACTAATAAATTACTTGAATTTGAAATGACAAAGTATTATGCTAAAGATAAATAGATAAATAGATAAATTGAAATTTATGTAGAATTAAAGAAAATTTAAATGTAAATGTTTTAAGTGCTGCTCTAACAGAAAAGATATAGTCTAATCTGAAAGAAACTATAAACATAGACCCATAAGTATCTTTATATTATGGGTCTAGCCTTCTTTTAAGATAGAGATAGCTAGACCTTTATTTAATTTATATAAAAAATGAAAATAAAGTTACCTAAAAAGTATATTGTAAAGGGGAAAATTATGATAAAGGATTTAATAGACAAGCTAGCTTCAACCAATGATTTATCTTCAGAGGAATTATTATATATATTAGATAATTTGAATGAGGAAAGTAAGAAGTATTTAATAGAAAGAGCTCATGAAACTAGAATGAGAGTATATGGAGATAAGGTTTATATAAGGGGACTTATTGAATTTACTAATTACTGCAGTAGAAACTGTATCTACTGTGGAATAAGAGCAGAGAATAGAAATGCTGATAGATACAGACTTACACTAGATGAAATATTAGAGTGTACAGACTTAGGAGATCAACTTGGATATAAAACCTTTGTATTACAAGGCGGAGAAGACCCATATTATACAGATGAAAGACTAGTGGAAATAATTAAAGCTATAAAAAGTAGACATCCCCAAAGTGCTATAACTATTTCCCTAGGGGAGAGAAACTATGAGTCCTATAAAAAGCTTTATGACGCAGGAGCAGATAGATACTTGTTGAGGCATGAAACTGCAACAAAGGAGCTTTATAATAGATTTCATCCAAAAGCTAGCTTTGAAAATAGAAAGAAATGCTTACATGATTTAAAGGAAATAGGTTATCAGATCGGAGCAGGATTTATGGTAGGATTGCCTGGACAGGATAACAAAGACTTAGTTAATGACCTAAGGTTTATAAAAGAATTAAGCCCACATATGTGCGGATTAGGACCTTTCATACCACATAAGGATACGGAGCTAAAGGATTGTAAATCAGGTACATTAGAAAAAACTATAACAATGCTAGCATTAGTTAGACTTCTAGTGCCTAATATTTTATTACCGGCTACAACAGCACTAGGTAGTATAAATCCATTGGGAAGAGAACTTGGGATTAAAGCTGGAGCAAATGTTGTAATGCCTAATCTTTCACCAAGAAGTGTGAGAGAAAAATATTCTCTTTATGATGGTAAGATATGTACTGGAGATGAAGCGGCAGAATGCAGATATTGTATAGAAAACAGAATAAAAAATGCAGGTTTTCAGCTAGATATTACTAGAGGAGATAATATAGATTGGGCACGGAAGTAAAAGATTAGAAGGAGAGATAGAATGAACACCACACCTAATTCTAATAGAACGCATATAGCTATTTATGGTAAGACTAATGTAGGAAAATCATCGCTGTTAAATAGAATAATTGGCCAAGAGGTATCCATAGTATCAGAGTTAAGAGGCACAACTACAGATCCAGTATCAAAGACAATGGAATTAATACCTGTAGGACCAGTTTTGTTTATAGATACAGCAGGACTTTGGGATGACACTGAACTTGGAGCTTTGAGAAGTGAAAGAACTCTTGAAATGATGAAAAGAACAGATTTAGCTATATATGTTATGGATTCAGATGATATAGATACGAAGGCTTATGAAGAAATGAAGCTAGTTTTTAAGAAGTATAATGTACCTCATATTTTTATCATGAGCAAAGTGGATACTTTAAGTGAAGACAAAATAAGAGATTTAAGAGGTAGATTTTCAGAGGCTATACTAATATCTTCTATAACTGGAGAGGGAATTGAGTCTTTAAAGGATAAAATTATAAGCGTAATACAAGAAACTCAAGAAGAACTGCCTATAGTAGGAGATTTACTACCTTATAATAGTAAGGTTATTCTTGTTGTACCTATAGATTCAGAAGCACCTAAAGGGCGATTAATATTGCCTCAAGTTCAATGCATAAGAGATTGCTTAGATCATGGAATAAAAAGTTATGTAGTAAGAGATACAGAGTTAGAATCTGCCCTAAAGGATATTAAAGATGTGGATTTAGTAATAACAGACTCCCAAGCCTTTAAAAAGGTAAATGAAATAGTTCCAAAGCATATAAATCTAACTAGTTTTTCAATACTTTTTGCAAGACAGAAGGGAGATCTATCTACTTTCGTGGAAGGGGTTAAGAAAATAGAAGAGCTTAGTAAAAATTCTAGGATACTCATATCAGAAAGTTGTTCTCATAATGTTTCACATGAGGACATAGGAAGAGTTAAAATTCCAAAACTTTTAAATAAGTATTTGGGATATGAACCAATTTATGAATATAGATTTGGGCATGATTTCCCAGAAGAAATAGAAAAATATGATTTGATAATTCATTGTGGAGCATGTATGATAAATAGAAAAACTGTAATAAATAGAATAAATTATTGTAAAGATAAAGGGGTAGCGATAACTAATTATGGAGTTATACTGGCATATTTAACTGGTATTTTAGATAGAACCTTATCAGTTTATAAATATTAGAATGTTTCTATTATATGATACAAATTTGACAATATAAACAGTAAAGGTTAAAATATGGATGTATACAAGATTGTATTTTGTACGCATAAATAATAGCACATACACATGTAGCTTCAGAGGGGGTAAACTTCCACTGAGGCTATGTTCGTTGCCTAGATAAGCTACTTTAGTACTTAATATTATAAAGTAAGTATTAAAATAGGGTATTACTAGAGTGACTAAAGCTAAAGTAAAGGATGGAGAAAATATGTCACCAAAGATTTTTACTCTTATTAAAGAGAAAAAAATTACTAAGGAACAAGTAATGAAGGATATTATGGCTGGAGTTATAGTGGCTATAATAGCATTACCTCTTTCAATTGCGCTAGGAATATCTTCTGGAGTATCACCAGAAAAGGGGCTTATAACTGCCATAGTTGCTGGATTCATAATTTCATTTTTAGGTGGAAGCAGAGTTCAGATAGGAGGTCCCACGGGAGCATTCGTTGTTATAGTTTATACTATAGTTCAAACCTATGGCATTGATGGTCTTATAATTGCAACCCTTATGGCTGGGATTATGCTGGTTATAATGGGAGTCCTAAAGCTAGGAAATCTTATAAAATATGTTCCTCATACCATAACTGTAGGATTCACTAGTGGTATAGCTATAACTTTACTGTCTACGCAAATTAAGGATTTTCTAGGGCTTAGTATAGAAAGTGTACCAGCAGAATTTATACCTAAATGGCAAAGCTACTTTAATAATATGGGTACCCTAAATATTACTTCACTTTTAGTTGGAGTTGGTTGTATTCTAATAATGGTATATTGGCCAAAGATAAATAAAACTATACCAGGCTCTGTCATAGCACTAATTATATCTACTTTAGTAGTTCAGATATTTAATTTGCCAATAGATACTATAGGTAGTAGATATGCAGAAATATCATCTAGCATTCCGATGCCTTCAATTCCTATGCTTGAATTAGAAACAATAAAAACTTTATTTAAACCAGCTATGACTATTGCTATATTAGCAGCAATAGAATCCTTGTTATCAGCAGTTGTAGCAGATGGAATGATAGATGATAATCATGATTCTAATATGGAATTGATTGCTCAAGGGGTTGGAAATATAGGTTCAGCTTTATTCGGTGGAATTCCAGCTACAGGAGCCATTGCAAGAACAGCTGCAAATGTTAAAAATGGAGGTAAAAGTCCAATTTCAGGAATGGTACATGCAATAACCTTACTATTGATAATGATGTTGTTTATGCCTTTAGCTAAAATGATACCAATGACAACTTTAGCAGCAGTATTAATAGTGGTTTCATACAATATGGGTGAATGGTCAACGTTTAAGTCACTTCTTAAGGCGCCAAAAAGCGATGTGGTTATACTACTTTTAACTTTTATACTTACGATAGTATTTGATCTAGTTGTTGCTATAGAGATAGGTATGGTTTTGGCTATGTTTTTATGGATAAGAAGATTATCTGAAACCACAGATATTAAAAAAGTTCATGGAATAAAGAGTGAGAGAAATAAAGATGGAGAACTTATGCATGGGGACAACAATAAGATTCTATTATATGAAGTAAATGGACCTTTCTTCTTTGGAGTAGTTCAAGATTTTATTAAGGTAATAAGTGATATAGAGACCTCAGCAGAAGTATTAATATTAGATATGAGACACACTCAAGCATTAGATGCAAGTGCAATTTCAGCTTTAGAGAGATTACATAATCATTGTAATAAACATAATATAAAGCTAACATTATCTAATTTACAACAACAGCCTAAAAAGGCACTTACTAATATGAAATTTATAAAATTATTAGGTGAAGAAGCTATATTTAATACCAGATATAATGCAATAGAAGCAGCGTATGAATATATAAATATAGAAGAGGAAATTTCAATATAAAAAATAGTACTCCATGAAAAGGGAGTACTGTTTTTATATAAGAGGACTTATATAAGAATTTCTTTTACCTTTATTAATAAGCCTTGATAGGCAATCACCAATTATCTCCATACCTATTTGAATTTCTTCTAAATTAGTAGCTGCATAGCTAATTCTTAAGGTATTATCTATATTTTTATCTTTATTTACATAGAATACATTACAAGGTACAATTAATACATCTTTTTTTGAACATTGAACATATAATTCACTTGCAGATACACCTTTAGGAAGAGTAATCCAAAAATTAAGACCACCTTTAGGATCAAAGAAATCTATCCCGTATATTCGAAGTTTATTCAATTCAGTTTTCATGGCTTCATATTTTATTTTATACATCTCTATCATATATTTTAAATGTTTTTCCCAGTGTCCATTTTTAAAATAAAGTTGTAATGCTCTTTGAATTAATCCAGAAGAGGATATGTCAGTTGTATGTTTTGCTGCTAAAAGTTCATCTTTAATAGCTTCAGGGGCAATTATAAATCCTATTCTAAGGCCAGGCATTAAAAGTTTTGAGAAGCTTTTAATATAGATAACCCTATTGGTATTGTCCATAGATTTAAGGGTTTTTGGCTCAAAAGAGGTGTCATAAGAAAGACCTGATAAAGAATCATCTTCTACTAAATAAAAATCATACTTATCAGCTAAAGCTAGTAGTTGACTAAGCTTTTCTTCTGAGTAAGAAACTGTAGTAGGATTTTGAAATTGAGTCATTACATATAGCAATTTAGGCTTATATATTTTAATGTTAGCTTCTAGTAATTTTATATTTATACCATCAGCTTCCATTGGAACTCCGATGATATTAGCTCCCCTAGATTTAAATACAGCTACGGCACCGGTGTAAGTAGGATTCTCTGTAATAACATAATCTCCAGGTCTAAGAATAGCTTTACCGATTATATCAATACCTTGTTGAGCTCCGGATACTATTTGAATACTATTAGGAGTAGCATTTATTCCACACTCATGAAGAAAGTAGTCACATAAAGACTCTCTAAGAGGTTCGTATCCATTACTTTCTTGGTAGCCAAAAGCATAACCTTTATCTCTATCTAATACTTCATTTAAGGCTGATTTGAAGGCCTCAAATGGAAATATACTTGGATCAGGAGTAGCACTAGCAAAGTTAATAGTAGTTGAAGACATGGCTATTTGACCATTAGACATAAGCCTAAAATCCTCCTGATAGTTAGGAGAAGCTACATAGGGATTGTATAAATTAATATTTTCTGAACTTGAGTTTTCACTATTAGTAGTATTTGTGGGTATACTATAATTTATATAAGTATTAGCTTGCTCTGCCACATAATAACCGCTTCCTTTTATAGCGTTAACATATCCATTTATATCTAATTGTTTATACGCATTAACAATAGTAACGTTATTAACTTCTAATTCATTAGCTAATTTACGAATAGGTGGAAGTTTATAACCTACATTTAGGGCACCAGATTTTATTAAAGCTTCAATTTTATTAGCTACTTGAAGATACATAGGAATATTTGAAGATTTATCTAAGTCTATTGAAATAGAGTTCATTATTAAGACTCCTTTCACTATTTTAAATTATAATTATTGTATCGTTACAATAATTATATATTTAATACATACAGTTGTAAAGGTGATATTTAAAGTTTTAAAGTTATAACATCATAAAATTTTATAAAGAGAACTATTTAAATCTTTAAAATGTTTAATAATAAATATGATTGTGATGGAGTATATATATAAATCTTCTATAGAGTATGAAAGGTTAATATCAATTAAGAAAGGAGTATTAATACAGACTACAAGTGTATAAATACTCCTTTTAATATATATTAAATTTTAGGAAGAAATGCATTTAAATAAAATACTATTAATATAAAAGTAAATTAAAGATAATAGTTTATAGCTTACGGAAATAACTGAAATTCATATCCTTGAGCTTTGGCTTCCTTTAATACAGAATCAAGTATTTCTGTGTTGGTTTTAGAAACTGCATGAATAAGGAGGATGGAGCCATTGTGTAGGCCATTCATTATAGTATCCTTTGCCTTAACTGGGTCAGGTTGTTTATTTATATCCCAATCATGATATGCAAAACTCCAAAATAATGTTTTGTAACCAAGATTTTTTGTCATAGCAAGTGATTTTTCAGAATATTCACCCATTGGAGGTCTAAAGTAAAGAGGCATATCTTTACCAGTAATTTCTTTAAATTTTGACTCTACATCTGCAAATTCATTATTAAACTTTTCTTCTGAACTAGTAACATCAGGCATAGACGGATGATGGTTTGTATGATTACCAACAATGTGACCTTCATCCACCATTCTCTTTATAATATCTGGATTATCCTTTACATAAGGAGAGGTTACAAAAAAGATAGCCTTAACATCATTTGCCTTTAAAATATCTAAAATTTTAGGAGTATACCCATTTTCATAACCTTCATCAAAAGTTAGATAAAGCACTTTTTTACTAGTATCCCCTACATAATGAGCATCATATTTGTTTAAATCAAAATTTAACTTTAAATTTATTTCAGGCGTTACATGTTCTTTATTTGGCTTAAACCACCAAGCTATTTTTTCATTACTAAGACTATTAGCGTCTATTTTTGAACTTGGTAAGTTATTAGAACCAGCATTCGGTTTATTTTTCTCTTCATTAGAAGGGCTAACAGTGTTATCATCCTTAGAAGGAGATGGAGGTATTTGATTATTAGCTGAAGAATTTTTAGTTACATCTTCATCAATTTCTTTTACAGTGTTAAATACACTTTTATTTTCATCCTTGTCAGTAGTTGAGTTTAAAGTCGATTCTGTGTTAGAAGTACATCCAGTAAACATAAAAGAGCTTATAATTACAAGGACTAAACTTAAATCACGTATAAATTTTTTACTCATTTTAATCCTCCTTTTTAAATTGTTATTAGTAGTATTATTACTTAATATACGAATAGGATGTGTTTATAAGCAATAAAAAATACAAAAAAATTTACAATATACTATTGAAATATATTTAACCTTTGAAAAGTTTATCTTATAATGAAATGTGAAATAAAAATTTTTTTATTTTACGATTATAAAATTTATATAAAGTTGTTCTAAATTAAGTAAGAATTAAAGCTTTGGGGGGATAGAAGCTATGAAAAAGGTATTGACAGATACTACTATATATATAAAAGATGGAAAGATTGCATATGATGGAGAACCTTTAGTTATAGAGAAGGGATATTATGCAGTACCTGGATTCATTGATGAACATACCCATGGGGGATATGGTTTTGATGTTATGGATGCCACCTATGAAGGGCTAAATAAATTAACTATTGATTTAGGAAAAGAGGGGGTTACAGCCTTTCTTCCAACTACTATGACAGCTACACTGAAAGAAACAGAATTAGCTATAAATAATACTATAAAAGTGAAAAATTATAATGAAAATAATAATATTGGTGGAGCAGAGATACTAGGAATTCATTTAGAAGGTCCTTTTATAAATAAAAAGTATAAGGGAGCTCAGCCTGAAAGATATATTTTATTACCTAGTGAGGCGATAATGAATAGATTTGTAGAAGTTTCTAATAATAATATTAGAAAGGTTACATATGCACCAGAACTAGATAAAGATTTTAAGCTTATAAATTGTTTAATTAAAAATAAAGTCATTCCATCAGTAGGACATAGTGATGGAACTTTTTCAGAGATAGAAGCAGCGGTAGAAAATGGCCTCTCTAGTGTTACTCATTTCCATAATGGTCAAAGCCCACATAATCACAGAAATCCTGGAGTGGTAACAGCTGGATTTACGTTTGATGAATTAAGTGTAGAGATAATATGTGATGGAATACATCTTCATAAAGATACAGTGAAATCTGTTTATAAAATAAAAGGAAGGGATAAAATAGTATTAATAACAGATTCTATGGAAGCTAAAGGATTGGATGATGGTGAGTATGAGCTTGGCGGACAAAAAGTAGTCAAGAGAGGAAATGAAGCTAGATTAGAAGATAAAACTTTAGCAGGTAGCTGCTTAACTATGATAGAAGCAGTAAAGAATATAATGAGATTTACTAGATGCACATTAGAGGATGCAGTTACTATGGCAAGTACAAATCCAGCTAGAAACTTAAATGTGCTTCATAGGAAGGGGAGCTTAGATATAGGCAAAGATTGTGACTTAGTAATATTAGATAGTAATTATGATATTGTAAAAACTTTATGCAAAGGGAAAGTTGTATTTAGTGCTAAATAAATACTGATAATTAGAATGGAGAAATAAATTATGACAAAAAAGAATAGTAAGAATAATGAGTTCCTAAGTACTCATAGGAATAACTCTTCCCCTAAAATATACTCACTTTTATTAGATTTAGTAAATGATGATAGAGAAGATCTAGCTAAAAGTGTTCTAAAGGTAGATTATTTACTTGAGTATACAAGTAATGCCATAAAACAAAGGGATTATACAGAAGCAAGGGAAGCTTTAGGAAAGGCAAGAGAAAGAATTGATAGTTTAAAGGCTGAAAATGTAAATGTGGAGTATTTAGAATATCTATATGAAGGTATAAGTAAAAACTGCAAAAATACTAAGTAACATACCTATATAATGATATAGATTTATTTTGGTAAAGAGTATATACTTAACTAGAGTAATTTAGCAATTAAAGAGAAGTTAAGGCTCTTTATGTAATTTATATGGATTAGATAGTAAAGGAGATTTTATGAGAAACTTAAGAATGGTAATAGAATACGATGGAACTAGATATAGAGGATGGCAAAAACAGAAGGAGAATGTTGCTACTATACAAGAAAAGATTGAAAAGGTATTAAGTAAAATGGCAAATGAAGAGGTTCAAGTTATAGGATGTGGTAGAACAGATACTGGAGTACATGCCGAAAATTATATAGCTAACTTTCATACTAATTCTACTTTTACTAATGAAGATATATTAAATTATCTTTATGAGTTTTTACCAGAGGACATAGTAGTTAAATCAGTAACTGATGTTCATGAGAGATTTCATGCAAGATATAATGCTAAGGCTAAAACTTATGTTTATACAATAAATAATGGAAAATATAGAGATGTATTCAATAGAAAATTTACATATCATACTGATGAAGAACTTAATTTAAATTCTATGATGGCTGCAGCGGACATTTTAGTAGGAACTCACGACTTTAAAAGCTTTACAAGCTTAAAATCTGATAATAAATCTACTGTTAGGACCATAAACTATATTGATATAACAAAAAAAGAACATATAATTAAAATAGAAGTTAATGGAGATGGATTCCTTTTAAATATGGTTAGGATAATAGTAGGAACTCTTTTAGAAGTTGGTAAAGGTGAATTAAAACCGAGTGATGTAGCTAAAATATTAGAGGCAAAAGAGCGAGCACAAGCAGGGCCAATGGCACAGGCTAAAGGATTATGTTTAAAGGAAGTAGAATATTAAAAATAAATGTTAAAAGGCTTTTGTAAAATATATTACTAATATTAAATAAATATTGGAAAGACTGTTCAATATTTATTTAGATTAGTTTATTTTGCAAGAGCCCTTTTTATGTATAACTATTTAAAAATTGCTTAACCTAAATAGATAATAATTATTGAGTATTTAAGGTGGATAGAACATGAGCAAAATAAAGACTTTTCAAATAATAAAGACATTTCCTAAAAATATACACATAATGGTAGCCAGCGAAGCACTGTGTGCTTTTGCTACGGGAATGTTTTTTTTCTTACAAATTTTATATTATGATTTCATAGGCTTATCAGCTGAATCTATAGGAATAATATTTTCCATAGGATCTTTATTCACCTTGGTAGGTTTTTTTATGGGACCTTTTATTAAGCTAGTTGGTCGTAAAAGAATTTTATGTATAGGACTACTAATTTCTGCTATAGGAATTGGACTTCATATGGGATTTACTACTATGATAATTCTTATATTAGGTCAAGTTTTTATAAATATAGGATCGTGCCTTATACAGGTTACTGAATTACAATTATTATATTCTTATACTACAGGGCAAAAAGAATGTTGTGCTTATAGTTACAAATACTCTGTAAATTTAATAGCTGGAGCAGTTGGAGCGTTAATAGGAGGAAATATAACTGGTATATCTTACTTTGCTAAAATAGGGTATAGAAATCTATTCTTATCATCCGCTATAATTCTCATTTTAACTTCTGCTATTAGATATGTTTTATTACCAAAGGATATAACTAGCGAAGTTGAGAATGTAGAAGTAAGGAGGCGTATGGGAGAATCGATAAAGGCTCTAAAATCAGATAAATATATTAGACTTTTTGCCATACTTTTATTTATCAACACTATAGGATTCAGTGCTGTAGGACCATATAATAACTTAATATTAAAAAGTTCTTTTAATTTAGGAAATAATATAATATCTTATATAACTTTTTCTTTAACTATTTTAAGTATGATTGGACTCATTTTAATGCCTGGAATAATAGAAAAATTTGGAGTAGGAAAATTTAATATAACTATATTTATAATTTCTATTGTTAGTTGCTTTATACTATCATTGATATCTAATAGTGAATTATTTTCATTTTTCTTAATAATTAGAGGTATATTTGTTGGGCTAATAGTGTCTTCTTTAGAGAGTTTAATGATGAGCAATATATCTATAGAACATCGAGATATATTTGCGGCTGTAAAGATGTTAGTTAATGGATTTTCTATAGCACTAGGAAATTTTATTGGAGGAACTATCTTAAATAATTGGGGTTATAGATACAATTATCTATATGGAGCAATAGTGCTTATTTGTGCAACAGCATTTTTTTACTTAAAGGTAAGAGGAAATATGGAGAATACCACAATAAATCGAGCATGTCCTTGCCATTTCAAGGTTAGACACGTTGAATATAAAAGATAAAAGTTATAAGTTAGAAATAGATGACCATATGCAGACCCTTTATGAGGTTGATCATATGGTCTATTGTGGTTTAATAGAGTATCATATATAATATATTTATGACTTTATATAGGACATGAAATAGGAGGAATCTGTATGGGGGTTACAATAAAGGACATTGCGAAGGCTGCCCGGGTATCGGCAACTACGGTTTCTAATGTTATCAATGGAAAGACATCAAAAACTACAGAGGAGACTAAGCAAAGAATATTAAGTTTGGTTAAAGAGCTTGACTATAAACCTAATGCAATGGCTAGAAGTCTAGTTAATGGTGAAACAAAGTTAATTGGTGTTATATTACCGGATATCTCCAATGCTTATTTTTCACAATTAGTAAGAAGAATTGAAGAAGCAGCAGAGGAGCATGGATATAGTATATTAGTTTGTAGTACACATAATAATGCAGAAAATGAACATAAGTATATCAATTTAATGAGGGAACATTGTGTGGATGGTATGATAATTGGGACAAGCTCAATAAAAGAGACTTGGCAATTTGAAGAATTATTAAGAATGAAATATCCTATAGTAGCAATTGACAGAAATATTAGCAATTTTGAAGACGTTTGCAATGTGTATATAGATAATTATAATAGTGCATATGAAGCAACAAGATATTTTATTGAATTAGGCCATAGAAATATAGGATGTATTAATGGAACGCCATGGTCAACTGCTTCGCGAGATAGTGTGGAAGGATATAGGCAAGCTATGAAGGATTATGGATTAAAGTTAGATGAAGGTTGGATATATTCATTATCCTATGATGTAGAAACCGGAATTAAGGGGGCTGAGAAGCTCTTGAACTATAAAAATAAGGTTACAGCTATATTGGCATGTTCGGATACGATTGCCTATGGAGTTTATAAAGCAGCCAGTAAACTTAATATATCTATACCGAAGGATTTATCTGTAATAGGGCTTGCTGATTTAATGTTTTCTGAAGTTATCACACCATCTCTTACAACTTTTAGTCATCCACTAAAAGATATGGCTAAGAGAGCTATAGAAGAGCTAATAACTATAATATCAAAAGAACCTAGAGAAAAAACTGAATATGTATATACAGCTGAATTGGTTATAAGAGAAAGTGTACATGGAATATAGCATAGCTCTATAAGATACATAGTTTAACTATATTAGTAAGTAAATCGTTGATGATAATACAATTTTATACTTAGAATAAAGTATATTTGTATCCATCTATATTAGGTAGATGGAGATTTCTATAAATATATTATTTTGGAGGGTTTATTATTAATGCAGCAAGAGTAGGAGTAAATGCATCAACTATTTTAACTATATCAGATTATTCTGTTAGAGGGGAGCCTTGTTCTGTAGAAGAGAGGCAAGAATAATTTTACAAAGATGACGTAAATAGCTCTTGAATTAGCTTAAATTGAGTAGAAGATATGATAATAAAATAAAGCTTAAAATTGAACCTATAGAATAGACACTTTGAAAAGACTATTCAGATAGGTTCTTTTTCTTATACTCTATACTATTGGAATGTAGATATCTATTATCTCAGTTTTCATGTATTTGTAATATATTACATGAAGTTGTATATTATAATTGTTGTGAAATTATTAAGGTAGGAGAATATTATGGATTTAAAGATTTTAATAGTAGAAGATGAGATATCTATAAGTGATATTTTATATACAGCTTTGAAAAGTGAAGGATATAATGTAAGGTGTGGATTTACGGCTAAGGAGGGGCGGGAATTAATACAGAAATTTAAACCTGATTTAGCGTTGTTAGATTTAAATCTACCTGATGAAAATGGTCTTGAATTATGCAAAGAAATTAATAATAAATATTTAATTCCAATTATAATTTTGACAGCTAGAAATGATATAGTTGATAAGATTTTAGGTTTGGAATTAGGGGCTGATGATTATATAACGAAGCCTTTTCATATAAAGGAAGTTCTTGCTAGAGTTAAAACAGCCCTGAGATGTGTAGAAAAATATAGAATTAAAGGTGAAACAGAATTTTTAAATATTTCAAATCATATAAAGATAAATATGGATAGTAGAATAGTATTAAAGGCTGATAAAGAAGTTAAATTAAAGCCACAGGAATATGACTTGCTCGAATTTTTAATTAAGAATAGAAATAGAGTATTTTCTAGGGAGGAATTATTAAATAAAGTTTGGGGCTTTGACTATAACGGGGACATAAGAACTGTAGATGTTCACATAAGGCGAATAAGAAGCAAGTTAGATAATAAGAACGAAGGCTCACTTATTGATACAGTATTTGGAGTTGGATATGTGATGAGGTAGTAACATGAAAATAAGGAGAAAATTTATAAGTTCTATATTATTAACAATTATAGTTTTCGGAGTAATATTAAATTTATCTATAAGACATATATTAATTATTAGGATGGAAACTTCTATAGAAAATTCCTTGAATGAAATTATGTATAGTACTAGAGAGGCAATAAAATATAGATTGATAGCAACAGAGTTGGAGTATGAAAAGGATAGTCTATCTAAAGAGAGTGAGTATTTGAATAGATATATATCATCTAATTTTAAGTGCACTGTAGAAATATGCGATACAAAAGGGAAAGTATTAAGCAAGAATTTAGATGAATCTTTTAGAAGTACATTAGATAATGGAAATAAGGCTGCTCAAGATGGAACTGCTGTTGTTAATCTTAAGTATAAAGATGAAAATCTATATGGTATTTTATCATATCCTATTTTTATAAATGAGGATAATTTAGGAGTGATGAGTATAGTTAAAGACTATAGTCAGGTTTATAAGGAAAACAATAAAGTGCTTTTGTTTATAACAGGAATAGAAGGAGTAACTTTATTTATTATATCTGCTTTATGTTTTTTTGTAATAACTAAAGTTACTAAGCCTATAATAATCTTAACTGAAGGAGTAAAGAAAGTTGGACAAGGTGACTATAGTTTTCAGGTATATGTTAGTGGAAATGATGAGATAGCTATATTATCTAAGGAATTTAGTAATATGAAAGATAAGATAAAAGAGCAGATAAATACAATAAAAGATGAAAAGCAGAAGGTTGAGAAGTTAGAAAATAGTAGAAAAGATTTCTTCGATAATGTAACTCATGAAATGAAAACTCCTTTAACGGCCATTTCAGGATATGCAGAAATGATAAGAGAGGGAATGGTAACGGATGAAGAATTTAGAGAAAGAGCTATAGAAAGAATATATCTAGAAAGTGAACGATTGCATGGATTAATTATAGAGCTGATAGAGGTATCAAAAGGACTATCTTACAATATAGAAGATTTTAAGGAAGTGAATATCAATAAACTTATAGAGGAAATAATTGAAGATATGAGTATAAAAGCAAAGAAATACTCTATAAAACTTACATGCAATTTGGAAAATACCATAATAACAGCTCAGGAAAATAGACTTAGAGAACTTATTATAAATTTAATAGATAATGGCATAAAGTATTCAAAGACAGAAGAAGTCATATATGTAAATGGTAAAGTAGAAGGAAATGAATATGTATTAGAAGTCAAAAGTATGTCAGGAATTATTCCTAAGGAAATATATGACCATATTTTCGAACCCTTTATAAAATCTAATAAGTTTGAAGACTCAGAAAGTAGGGGGCTAGGATTATATTTATGTAATGAAATTGTAAAAGATCATGGAGGATATATGGAAATAATAAATAAAGAAATAGTTACTGTAAAAGTAGCTATACCCTTAAATAAAAATGATATTGTTAACAACTTGGAAATAACTTTACTATAGTTGTTAAAAAGTTAATTATACAATTATATTAAAGTTATTGAGTAAGGGGAGTTTTAAAATGAAAGTTAACAAATTTATATTGTATTTTATAGCTGCTATAATAGTTACTAGTACAATTTTTATAGGTGGATGTAAAAATAAAGATAAAGAAATAGTATTATCTAAAGATGTAGCTAAAGATATAAAAGTTGAAGAAAATGAAATAGAAAAGCATATAACAGAAGGAAATAAGTTTTTAGAGGAAAAGAAATATGAAGAAGCTAGAAAATCTTATGAAGCAGCCATAGAAAAAGGTAAAAATGATAAGCAAATTTATATTGACATAAAGGGCCAATATATGAATAAAAATAGATATGATGATGCGTACTATATTATTAAATTGGCTATAGAAAATAATGTAGATACAGAGAATATGGAGAAAACTCTTACGGATATAAGAAATAAGATGGAGTGTGTAGAACTATCATATGAGGTTTATGAAGGTAGCTCATCAATTTCATTACCAGAAGAGGTAGAGATAAAGGTTGATGAAAATAAAGTTAAGGATTATGTGGTTTGGGAAAGCAAGGATACTAATGTGACTAATACACCTGGACAATATTCATATAAAGGAATAACAAAGGAATATGGTAGAAATGTTCATGCCATTTTAAATGTAAAAGAAAACGTATATGATAACAAAATTGGTTATATAAAAGATATTTACATGAATAATGATATTATTTATATAGCTTTTGATGAAGTCGAATTTTACACTGGTGAAGATGCACTAAAAGAGGCTAAGAAGGATAATAAAGCTATAAAAGAAGATGATGGAACTTATGTAGTATATGATGATTATTATATTAGAAATTCCATTACTGGCACTAAGGAATATCAAGTATCAAAAGATGTTAGTATGAATTTATTAGACTATGAAATAAATTCATCTAGCAACACAACTAGTTTGCAAAGTGTTGATTATAATACTTTAAAAAAATATGTAGATAAATGGAAAAATACTTCAGCAGAAAGAGCACTGTTATTTAAGATAGATATGAAAAACAGTATAGTTTCAGCAATGAGTAGACAATTTACTCCATAGATATATAGGCAAACAGAGCTTAATATATTTGATAGAGCCCATATAAAAATTATAGGTTTATATGGACTCTTGCTTTATATAGATATATTTTATTTATATGTTAAAATAGTTAATAAGATAGAAATATTTAAATTGGATAAAGTAAATATTTATGGTATAAGAAATGAAAATTTACTAAAATATTTTAGAAAAGAGGTATTACAGATGAAATTAATCTCGTGGAATGTTAATGGTATTAGAGCTTGTGTTCAAAAGGGATTTTTAGATTTTTTTAAAGAAGTAGATGCAGATATGTTTTGTATTCAAGAAAGTAAATTACAAGAGGGACAGATAAATCTTGATTTAGAAGGATATTATCAATACTGGAATTATGCAGAAAAAAAAGGTTATTCAGGAACTGCTATATTTACAAAGATAAAGCCTATAAGTGTATTTTATGGTATTGGAATAGAAGAACATGATAAAGAAGGTAGAGTTATTACACTAGAGTTTGAAAACTTTTATCTTGTAACAGTTTATACCCCTAACTCTAAATCAGAATTAGAGAGGCTTGATTATAGAATGACTTGGGAAGATGAGTTTAAAAATTATCTTAAAAATTTAGATAAAAATAAACCAGTCGTAGTTTGTGGAGATTTGAATGTGGCTCATAAAGAGATAGACCTTAAAAATCCTAAGAATAATAAAAGAAATTCTGGATTTACTGATGAAGAAAGAGAAAAGTTTACTGAGTTATTAAATTCAGGATTCATAGACACTTTTAGATATTTTTATCCGGAGCTAGAAGGAATATATTCTTGGTGGTCCTATAGATTTAAAGCAAGAGAGAAAAATGCAGGGTGGAGAATTGATTATTTCTGCACATCTGAAAGAGTGAAGGATAATTTAGTATCAGCGAAGATACATACAGAAATATTAGGTTCAGATCATTGTCCTGTAGAACTTCAAATTAATATTTAACTTAAAGTCATAATCCTTAACTTATTTAAATATAATGTATAGAAATTATACTTAAGTAAATAGGGAGGGATTACTATGATAATAGATGCTAGCTTGCGAGATTTAAAAATTAAGGGAAGAAAATTTAGAAATGAAGGAAGAACCATGGGAATAATAATTAGAAGCAATGGGGAATCATTGCCCATAAGTCTTAAGCGTTCAGATATAGATAAATTTCTAAAGAGATATGGAGACCATAGTAATGTAATTTTAAGTATTGCTGGAGAAAATATTAATACGTCAATAGTAGAGGTGCAAAGGAATGTAGTACTTCACTATGCACATAATGTACAATTTAAAGAGGTTTAGATAATAATCAAGAAATCCCCATCTAGTTAGAAAATAATTAACTAGATGGGGATTAGTTTATTGTTTATGACTTGTAGATTAAAGAGGTATTCTTGCAAGAACCATATGTTTATTTTTCATATTATATAATTGTTCTTTAGAGATTTCTTGAATAGTTGTAATTTTAGTTACATTATGAATCATTCCAACTCTTATTTTTGCATCCTCTAAATCTCTTGCAAGTAGTGTACCACAATACTTAGCTTCCTCTGTGTCGACATTAAATAAAAATACTTTTAATTGCTCTATAGGCACAACATCTTTCTTTAAAAATTCATCGTCAAATTCCACTTCACTATCAAGAGAGATTAAACCTTCTCTAACTATAAGTTTATCCCACCCTTTATATTCACAAAGTCTTCCCCATAGACCTAAATTCATAATGCTTCTTACAGTAAGTTTTATCATCATAAAAATTCACTCCCTCTCAATTTTATCTTGTATATTTTACTTATTATTGTAACATTAATATGGAAAATATTCAATCAATTTACTGAATATTTAAAAGCTTTAAGATTTGTATACAAAATTTATTATTTATACATTAAAGTCCATAAGATTTATCAATAGTTATGATTACCAGCTTAGAATGATTTATGTTAGTATTTCTTTGGATATTTATTATAAAAGTTAGAATAAAAATTTATGCGTATTTTGAATAGTATATAAGTAATATGAGATGAAGTTAATTAAATTAATGTTTTAAGGAGCTTTTTTACAATTATACATTTTATATAGTTTTATATGAATAGATTAGCGAAAGAAAAATGAAGGTATTAAGATCATTATGCAGTTTACATAATGACCTTAATACCTTTAGCCTCGGCTTTTTTTATGAAATCATCTATATTAGGTATATAACAATTATCTAATTTAATAGTCTTTAGAGTAGGTATATTGAAAAGTTTAGAATAATCAGGTATATAGGCGTAAGATAGATTAAGTGTTTCTAGATTATGTATGACCTCTAATCCATCTACGGTTAATGGACCTTCTAAACAGAGAGAAAATTCTTTCACTTTAGGAAAGTTTTTTAAGGTTGATAGATCAAAATTATTGCTAAAGTTAATAGTTAAGTTAGTTACATTGGGGAATAGTGGTAGACTCTTCAAAGAATCAGTTTCAGGATAAATAAGATTAAAATTTTCTACATGTTCTATAAAATCTACCTCACTTAATATATCTAAATCACCATTATATATCCGAAGCGTTTTTAGATTATTTAACTTAGTGATAGGAGAGTAATCTAAAATTAATCCACTATCATCAATATCAAGTGTATTTAAATTTCTAACACTTTCTAAGCCTTCTAATGTGTACACATTTTTTATTTTTAGAGTATCTATATTTAATAAATTATCTTTACCTAGAGGTTTTAAGGAGAATATATTCATACCAATAGATTTTTTAGCGATAATTTCAAGGTTAGAATCTTTTATAATTCTAATAGAATATAAGTAATAATTAATTGAAAAGAAAATACATACACATAAAAGAACTAAAATAATTCTAAAATACTTTTTAAAATGAAATTCTTTTGCAACTCCATAAATGATTGATAAGCTTATAGATAATATAAAAATTATATAATTAGGTATGTATATGTATAACTTAAATAATATATAATTTAAAATCATCGGTATGCTTATAAGGTAACTGGCAATAATATAATTAGATAAATGTAATTCATTAAAATTAGTAATAGTTATAACTAAAGTTAATGCGAATAATAGAATCCATAATAACAGAAAATTTTTGGCTATGATTAATTTGCTTGGAAAAAATAAGTAAAAGATCATAAAAGAAATCATAAATAGCATAGATGCTATATACCAAATATTATTTCTAGATTCTTTTGGATATAAAGATATGATGTTATTTTTTACAGAAACATGATGATTAGTTTTCATTTTATCCTCCGCTCAGAAAGAAATTAACATATTTTATATACTTATTATATTTTAAAAAGAATTATATGTAAACGTATAATACTATAAAAGTAGGGTATATTAAATAGCAAATTTAGAGACGTTTTATCAAATAACTAATGAATTAAGCTACAATTCTAAAGAGATTAACATACAATGGGGATATTGTGAAAATAAATAATAAGTAGAATTAAGTGAAAAGAATATTTTGTATTTTGATTATATTAATATTCATTGACTTTTATTTTTTAAAATAGTATATTGAAAATATGTACAATGAAGTACTTGAAGAGCAGTGTAGCTCCATAGGATTAATCCTATGGAGCTTTTTCTATTTATTTCTAGGGTAAATTTAATGAAGATTTTTCCTTTTAATAAACTTACCGTATAAATAGTTAATTAAATTTAAAGACTATATATAAATAATATAGACTTGAAAGGAGTTTATGATGAACAATTTTAAAATTAAAACTCAAATTTATTTTGGGCAAGGAGCTTTAGACAGATTAGAGGAAGTAGGGAATAAAAAAGTTTTCGTAGTTACAGATCCTTTCATGGTAAAGTCAGGCATGATTAATAATGTGACTGAAAAATTGAAGAGTGCAGATATAACTATATTTAGTGAAATAGTCCCAGATCCACCAATAGAGTTAGTAGTTCAAGGAATAGAAGAAGTTCAGAAAGCTAAGCCAGATGTATTAGTTGCTCTAGGTGGAGGTTCTTCAATTGATGCTGCAAAGGCTATAATGGACTTCGCAAAAAAAATTACAGATATTACAGAAATGGAGTTTATAGCAATTCCGACTACAAGTGGTACAGGTTCTGAGGTGACATCATTCTCAGTAATAACAGATAAGTCTAAAGGAACAAAGTATCCTTTAGTTTCAGATGATTTATTACCAGATGTAGCTATACTAGATCCTGAACTAGTGAAAAGTGTGCCTGGAACAATTACTGCAGATACAGGTATGGACGTAATTACTCATGCTTTAGAAGCTTATGTGTCTATAAATGCTTCTGACTTTTCAGATGCGTTAGCTGAAAAAGCACTTATGTTATCTTTTAAATATCTTTTAAGAGCATATAAAGATGGTAACGATTTAGAGGCTAGAGAAAAAATGCATAATGCATCATGCCTTGCAGGAATTGCTTTCAACTCAGCTTCCCTAGGTTTAAACCATGGTATAGCTCACGTTTTAGGGGGAAAATTCCATGTTCCCCATGGAAGAACAAACTCTATATTACTTCCTTACATTGTAGAATTTAATGCAGATATAGTGGGATATGAAAGTAATGATTTCTCAAAAGCTGCAATTAAATATGCGAATATATCAAAATTATTAGGATTACCTTGTAGTAATACAAGAGCTGGAGTTAGAAGTTTAATAAATGAGATTAAGAAGTTACAAAAAGAAATGAAAATGCCTACTAATTTAAAGGCTTGTGGTGTATCAGTAGAAGAAGTAGAACAATTAAAAGAGGAAGTTGCTAATTTAGCATTACTTGATGCATGTACAGCAACAAACCCTAAAACTCCAACTCCTCTTGATGTTATTGAAATTATAGGAAAAATTAAAGAATAAGTGTTAAAAATGTGTTGACAGTATAAATTTTTGACTATATAATCTTTATATACACAAAGTAGTGTAATGGTTTTAAGCAAAGGGGCTTCTTGAAAATATTTATATTTTCAAGGGGCTTTTATTATTTTTTATAAAATTATGCGATTATTTAAGAATAGTTGTTAAAACACAGGTAATACTAAGACTAGTATTTTACATTAAAATATTATTTTCAAGTATTCCTTCTGAATGTAAAGGTAAGGTGAGTGTATGAGTGAAGAAAAGCAAAGGATTATACAGGAGTTTGTTCCTGGTAAACAAGTAACCCTTGCACATATAATAGCAAATCCTACTGAAGATCTTTATAAGAAGTTGGGTCTTGTAGTAGATAAGAGAGATGCTATTGGAATATTAACCATAACGCCAAGTGAAGGGTCCATAATAGCAGCAGATATAGCTACAAAAGCTGCAGGAATTAATCTTGGATTTGTAGATAGATTTAGTGGCTCACTTGTTATAACGGGAGATGTTAGTTCTGTAGAATCAGCATTAAAGGAAGTTACAGCTGTGCTTGGAGATTTATTGCAATTTACTTCTACCAAAATTACAAGAACGTAGGAGGAATTATGAAAAAGGCAATATTTATTGGTAAGACCGGAAGCGGGAAAACTACTTTATGTCAAAAGATTCATGATTTAGATTTAAAATATAAAAAAACTCAATCAGTAGAAATTTATGATGAGTCTATAGATACACCAGGAGAGTACTTAGAAAATAGATTTTATTATAAAGCATTAATAGTTACCTCAGCAGATGCAGATATAATTGCTTTAGTATGCGATTGCACTGCAGAAGAGGATTATATAGCACCAGGTTTTTGTACTATGTTTGCAAAAGAGTGTATTGGGATAGTGACAAAAATAGACATTGCTCCAAGCCAGGAAAAAATTACGCATGCTAGAGATATTTTAGAAGAGGCAGGAGTCTCAAGAATTTTTGAGGTAGACACTTTAGATGGAACTGGAATAGAGGAATTAATTAAATATTTAAGTTCATAATATAGAGGAGAATAATTTAATATGAGTAAGAATATCATAATAGTCGACGATGAGCCTATTATTAGAATGGATATTAGAGATATCCTAGAAGTTGCAGGATACAATGTAGTAGCCGAAGCTTCAGATGGTTTTAGTGCTGTAGAACTTTGTAAAGAGCATAAGCCTGACTTGGTAATAATGGATATACAGATGCCTATCCTTGATGGAATTAGAGCAAGCAAGAGAATTAGACTTGAACATCTTGCGGGTGGAATCCTACTTCTGACAGCTTTTAATGATAATGATTTTATTGAAAAAGCTAAAAGCGTAGGTGCATATGGATATCTAGTAAAACCCTTAGATGAAAAATCATTTATTCCAACGGTGGAAATGTGTTTATCTAAGGTAGATGAATTTAAAAAACTAGAACATGACCTAGAGAAAGTTACATCAAAGTTAAATGAAAGAAAATTAATTGAAAAAGCAAAGGGTATACTTATGAAAGAATTGAATTCCGATGAAGAAGAAGCTTACAGATATATTAGAAAATTAAGTATGGATAGAAGATGTTCTATGACAGATATTGCAAAAACCTTAATAGTGGCTTATGAATAAGATAAGAGAATTATGTGTAGAGTACACTAACCTCACGGATGAGGATATTAATAAAATCATAGAGGTTTCTAGCGCCATAGAGTTAATAGCTAATTTAGAGGAATGTGATGCATTTATAGATGTGCCATCAAAAAATTCAGATGAAGCTATAGTAGTAGCAGAAGGAAGAAAAAAAGAATCTATTTATGTTGATTCTGTAGTAGGAAAAAAAGCTTTAAGAATTAACGAGCCTGGAGTAATAAGAACTTTAAAAACCGGAGAGTTTTTTAAAGGAATTAGAGCATTAACTCAGGAAAATAGATTTGTAAGACAAAAAATATACCCTATTTTAAATGGAAAAAAAATTATAGGAGTAATTATTGTTGAGAATGATATAAGTAATGAAATAAAAGAAGATTTTACTATTCCCAATGATAGCTCTAAAAGCAGAAGACAAAAAACACATCAGCTAATGAATTTAATAAATTCTAATAGATTAATTAATGATAATCTAGATTCAGCTATTTTAGTTTATGATGAGAATGGAATTTTGAGAATTAAAAATAGAAAAGCTGATATGATATACATAGGTAGAAGATATAATGAACTGGAAGGCATGCACTATGATGACTTGTCTTTAGATAATACACTCTTTATTAACATTAATAAAGTATTAGAAATTACAGAAGATAATAAAGTGATAACAAAGGAAGTAAAGGTTGGTAGTTCTTATTATAGAATAAAAAGAATACTAATTAAGGAAGAGGATTTGAGAATCATTGAGATAGTTCAAGATATAACAGAGATAAAGAATAAAGAAGCTGAAATAATATCTAAATCAGTTGCAATAAAAGAAATACATCATAGAGTAAAGAACAACTTACAAACTGTAGCTTCACTTTTACGTATTCAAAGTAGAAGATGTGAAAGTATAGAAGCAAAAGTAAGTCTTCAAGAAAGTGTAAACAGAATTCTTGCAATTGCAGCAACTCATGAACTTTTATCGAAGGATATAGGTGATGAGGTAAAGGTTATGAAGGTTATAAACGCTATAGTAGATAATGCTAAAAGGTGCTTTTTAAACATTCAAAAAGAAATTAATATAGAAGTATTAGGTGATGATTTTTATATTGATACAGATAGAATTACTGCAATATCTCTTATAATTAATGAACTAATACAAAATTGTTATGATCATGCTTTTAATGATAGAGATTGTGGAACTATAAAGATTAGTGTGACTGAATATGAAGATTATAGAGAAATATCAGTAGCTGACAATGGTGTTGGTTTTGATACATCCATAGATAAATCTTCTAGTTTAGGAATGTCTATAGTTAAAAATTACATATCAGACAAATTAAAAGGATGTATAGATATATTTTCTAATGATAAAGGAACTAAAATAACATTTAGATTCCCTATAAAAATTTAATAGATATAGAACTACATTGTAGTAGTTTGATTTAAGCAAAGAGGCTTAAAGTTATAAAAAATTAGTTTTCATTTTACATGAGAATTAATTTAATAGCTTTAAGCCTTTTATATTTGTAGTTGGAGGTGATTCAATGAGAGAAGAACTTTTAAGTGTTGGAATTGATATTGGAACTAGTACAACTCAACTTGTATTTTCTAAATTAATCATAGAAAACACTGCTTCAAGTTTTTCAGTACCTAGAATATCAATAGTTGATAAAGAAGTGGTTTATAGAAGTGATGTTTATTTTACACCACTTAAATCCATGACAGAAATTGATGCGGATAAAGTTAAAGATATAGTTGCATTAGAATATAAAAAGTCAGGCATCAATAAGGATGATATACAAACAGGAGCTGTGATAATAACCGGTGAAACTGCTAGAAAAGAAAATGCTAATGAAGTACTTCATACTTTAAGTGGATTTGCAGGAGACTTTGTAGTAGCTACGGCAGGTCCAGATCTTGAAAGCATTATAGCTGCTAAAGGTGCAGGGGCACATATTTATTCTAAGGAACACTCTACAAGCGTAGTTAACTTAGATATAGGTGGTGGAACTACGAATCTAGCTGTATTTACTAGAGGAGATTTAAAGGAAACTGGGTGTCTTGATATAGGTGGAAGACTAATAAAACTTGATCAATCAACAAATAATATAATATATATCGCTCCTAAAATACAAAATATTATAAATGAACATAACTTTGATATAAAAGTTGGATATAAAGCAACAAAGGAAATGTTAATGCCTGTTGTCAATGAGATGGTGAAGCTTTTAGAAGAGAGTGTTGGAATTAAAGCTCAAACACCTAGCTTTGAAATGATAATAACTAATAAATCCATAGCATTGAAAGAGGAAATTAAATGTATATCCTTCTCCGGAGGCGTAGCTGATTATGTATATAATGAAGCAACTATAGATGATTACTTTAAGTATGGAGATATAGGAATACTTCTAGGAGAGGCTATTAAAAATTCAGAGTTATGTAAAAAGTTGAATCTGGTAAGGGCCATAGAAACTATAAGGGCAACAGTGGTTGGAGCTGGTTCACACACCATGGATATAAGTGGTAGTACTATTACATATACCCATGAAAAATTCCCAATAAAGAATTTACCAATTTTGAAGCTTAGTTTAGAAGATGAAAGTCAGGGACCAAAAGCTCTAGAAAAAGCCATATCAGAAAAGCTTAACTGGTTTAAGTACGAAAATGAACTTCAAAGTATTGCCATAGCACTACATGGAAAGAAAAATCCATCCTTTATGGAAGTTCAAGACATGGCAAAAGGGTTAGTAGGTGGTATGAAAGAGCTCATTGATAGAAAACACCCACTTATTATAATTGTTGAAAATGATATGGCAAAGGTATTAGGTCAGGCTATTTACTCCATTTTAAATCTTGAAAAAGACATAGTTTGTATAGACGGTATCAAGGTAGAGAACGGAGATTATATAGATATAGGTAAGCCAGTAGCAGAGGGTAAAGTATTACCTGTAGTTATAAAAACATTAGTATTTAATTAACCGAGAGGAGGATTATCATGATTTTAAAAACTAAATTATTCGGAAAAGTATATCAGTTTAATTCAGTAAAAGAAGTTATGGCGAAAGCCAATGAAAAAAAATCAGGAGATGAGCTAGCTGGAGTAGCAGCACAGTCAGCAGAAGAGAGGGTTGCAGCAAAGGTTGTACTTGCGAACTTGACATTAGCTGATTTAAGAAATAACCCAGCAGTACCTTATGAAATAGATGAGGTTACTAGAATAATACAAGATGATGTAAATGAGAAAATATACTCTGAAGTTAAGAATTGGACTGTAGCAGAGTTTAGAGAATGGTTATTAGATGATAAAACTACAGGATCAGATATAAGAAGAATTTCAAGAGGAATAACATCAGAAATAATAGCTGGAGTAGCAAAAATAATGTCTAACTTAGACTTAGTTTATGCAGCTAAAAAAATTAAAGTTACAGCTCACTGTAATACAACAATAGGAGAACCAGGAACATTATCTGTTAGATTACAACCAAACCACCCAACAGATGATCCAGATGGAGTTCTTGCTTCTTTAATGGAAGGCTTAAGCTATGGTATGGGAGATGCTGTACTAGGACTTAACCCAGTTGATGACTCTGTAGAGAGTGTAATGAAAATATTAAAGAGATTTGAAGATTTCAAACAAAAATGGCAAATACCAACTCAAACTTGCGTACTTGCACACGTAACTACACAAATGGAAGCAATAAGAAGAGGTGCACCAGCAGACCTAATATTCCAGTCAATAGCAGGTTCAGAAAAAGGAAACTCTGCTTTCGGATTTAATGCAGCAACAATAGAAGAAGCAAGACAACTTGCACTTAAAGAAGGAACTGCAACAGGTCCAAACGTAATGTATTTTGAGACAGGTCAAGGTTCAGAGCTTTCTTCAGATGCACACCATGGTGCAGACCAAGTAACAATGGAAGCTAGATGTTATGGATTTGCTAAGAGATTCCAACCATTCTTAGTAAATACAGTTGTTGGATTTATCGGACCTGAGTATTTATATGACGGAAAACAAGTTACTAGAGCAGGATTAGAGGACCACTTCATGGGTAAACTTTCAGGGCTTCCAATGGGATGTGACGTTTGTTATACAAATCATATGAAGGCTGACCAAAATGATATAGAAAACTTAGCAGTATTACTTGCCACAGCAGGATGTACATACTTCATGGCAATTCCTCATGGTGATGATGTAATGCTTAACTATCAAACAACAGGTCACCACGAGACAGCTACTATAAGAGAGTTATTAGGATTAAGACCTATTAAAGCTTTCGAAGAGTGGATGGAAAAAATGGATATAGTTAAAGATGGTAAGTTAACCAGCAGAGCTGGAGACGCTTCAATATTCTTAGGATAAGGGGGACTACTGATGAACGAACAAGAATTAAAATTAATGGTTGAAAAATTATTAGGAGAAATGGTAGGAAAATCAGGTAGTACTGACATAGTAAATGAAGTAGCGAAGAAAGTTAGTGCTGGAGCTAGTGTAGTAGATGAGAATGGATGTATTCCAGATATCACTGAGATAGATCTTAAAAAACAACTTTTAGTTGAAAATCCTCATGATAGAGAAGGATACCTAAAAATGAAGGAAAAAACTCCTGCAAGAATTGGTATAGGAAGATCTGGCCCAAGATATAAAACTATAACTCAATTAAGAGTTAGAGCAGACCA
This sequence comes from Clostridiaceae bacterium, assembly GCA_902363375.1. GTDB lineage: Bacteria > Bacillota > Clostridia > Clostridiales > Clostridiaceae > Clostridium_J. The sequence goes on from CABIZX010000001.1 coordinate 206,255, forward strand.
TGCTGCTGCTCAAGACTCAGTATTCTCTTATGTAGATGAGGATTTCATAAAAGAAAATAATTTAATACCAGTAAATACAATGTGTACTGATAAAGATCAATATCTTACACGTCCAGACCTTGGAAGAAGATTTGATGAAGAAACTACTAAGTTCATAAAAGATAAGTTCTCAGGTCAAAAGGTATTATTAGTAGTTGGAGATGGACTTTCTTCAGCAGCGATAGAAGCAAACCTAAAAGATGCAGTTCCTGCAATTAAACAAGGTTTAAAAATGTATGGAATTGAAATCGGAGATATATTATTTATAAAACACTGCAGAGTTGGAGCTATGGATGCTATAGGTGATGCAACAGGAGCAGAAGTTGTTTGTATGTTAGTAGGAGAAAGACCAGGTCTTGTTACTGCTGAATCAATGAGTGCTTATATAGCTTACAAGCCAACAGCAAATATGCCAGAAGCTAACAGAACAGTTATATCAAATATCCACAAAGGTGGTACTACAGCAGTTGAAGCTGGAGCTCATATAGCTGAGCTTATCAAGTTAATGCTTGAGAAGAAAGCATCTGGAATAAATCTAAAAATATAACTTAGGGGGAATTTATTGTGATTAATGAAGCATTACGTCCAACAGTATTAAGCGTTAAAATAATTTCAAATGTAAGCCCAGAATTAATAAAAAAATTAGAATTACAATCTCACCACAAAAGTTTAGGTATAATCACTGCTGATAGTGATGATGTAACCTACACTGCTCTTGATGAAGCTACTAAAGCTGCGGAAGTTGACGTAGTATATGCAAGATCAATGTATGCAGGTGCTGCTAATGCATCTACAAAACTTGCAGGTGAAGTTATAGGAATAATAGCTGGACCAAGTCCAGCAGAAGTAAGAAGTGGATTAAATGCTGCTATTGACTTCATGGAAAATGGATCACACTTTGTAAGTGCTAACGAAGACAATTCTATTGCTTACTATGCACACTGTGTTTCAAGAACTGGAACTTATCTTTCAAAGGTAGCAGGAGTTAAAGAAGGAGAGGCATTAGCTTATCTTGTAGCTCCACCTCTTGAAGCTATTTATGGATTAGATGCAGCTCTTAAAGCAGCGGATGTTGAGATGAAAGAGTTCTTTGGACCTCCAACTGAAACAAACTATGGTGGTGGATTACTTACTGGTACTCAATCAGCATGTAAGGCAGCATGTGACGCTTTTGCAGAAGCTGTTAAATCAGTTGCTCAACAACCAATAAACTTTTAAGTAGGTTTAGTAAATGAGTAAAGCATTAGGTCTAGTAGAAGTAAGAGGATACGTTGCAGCGGTAGAAGCTGCAGATTCTGCTCTAAAGGCTGCAAATGTTACCTTGATTGGACTAGAGAAAATAAAAGGTGGAATAACTACTATTAAAATAACTGGAGATGTAGGAGCTGTAAAGGCTGCAGTTGATGCAGCCGTGGCTTCTGTAGAGAGCTTAGGTACTTTTAGAGCTGCTCATGTAATTCCAAGGGTAGACTCACAAGTTCAAGATTTATTCTTTGAAGGTAGAAAAAGTGCACAAGAAGTTTCTATGGAATCATCGAATGAAGAAATTTTAGGAAATGAAGAAGAAATAGAAGTTCCAAGGGTGAAAATAGAAGAGCCAGTTAAAGAGAAAAAATCTGAACCTAAGAAAGTGAATGAGATAGTAAAAAAAGAGGAAAAACTAGAGAATAGTAAAGCAGAAGAACAAATAGAAAATGCTGCTGAAGAGACAAAAGATTACAATTCTATGAAAGTAGAAGAATTAAGAAGACTAGTTAGAACTTTAAAAATTCCAAACATGACAAATAAACAGATTAAATTTGCAAAAAAGGATGTACTTATAAAGGCCATACTAGAATATAACAAAGCGGGTGAAAAATAATGGAACTTACAGATAAAGATTTAGCGTCTATACAAGAAGTTAGAAATCTAATTAGAACAGCTAAGGCTGCTCAAGTAGAATTAGCTAAAAAATCTCAAGAGGAGATTGATAGAATAATTAAAGCTATGGCTGAGGCCGCTGCTGCAAATGCAGAAAAATTAGCTAAGATGGCGGTTGAAGAAACTGGATTTGGAATATGGCAAGATAAAGTAATCAAAAATATATTTGGTTCAACATATATCTATGATTATATTAAAGAGCTAAAAACTGTTGGAATAGTAGCAGAAGATGAAGAGAAAAAGGTTATGGATATTGCAGTACCAATGGGAGTAATTGCAGGATTAATTCCTTCTACAAACCCAACATCAACAACTATGTATAAAGCTCTTATATCTTTGAAATGTGCAAATACAATAGTATTTTCACCACATCCAAATGCTAAGAACTGTATATTAGAAACAGTTAAAATCCTTAATGAAGCAGCAGTTAAAGCTGGATGCCCAGAAGGAGCAATAGGATGTATTACAATTCCAACTCTTCAAGCTACAGAAGAGTTAATGAAGAATAAAGATACTGCAATGATACTAGCAACTGGTGGTTCAGCAATGGTTAGAGCTGCTTATTCTTCAGGTACACCAGCTCTTGGAGTTGGACCAGGAAATGGGCCAGCGTTCATAGATAAGAGTGCTGATATCAGAGTTGCAGTTAAGAGAATAATGGATTCTAAAACCTTTGATAATGGAACAATCTGTGCTTCTGAGCAATCAATAGTTGTAGAAGAAGCAATTAAAGATAAGGTTGTAGCTGAACTTAAAAATCAAGGAGCTTACTTCTTAAATGCAGAAGAAGCAAAACAACTTGGTAAGTTTATAATGAGAGCTAATGGAAGCATGAATCCACAAATAGTTGGTAAGAGTGTAGAAACTATTGCAAAACTTGCAAACTTAACTAATGTTCCAACTTCAGCTAGAGTACTTATTGCAGAAGAAAGAGAAGTAGGACACAATGTTCCATATTCAAGAGAAAAGTTAGCTCCGATATTAGGATTCTATGTTGAGAAAGATGTGAATGCTGTAGAAGCTAGATGCAGAGAAATACTTCTTAATGAAGGCGCAGGGCATACATTCTCAATGCACTGTGAAGATAAAGAGCTAGTTAAGAGATTCGCACTTAGCATGCCAGTATCAAGAATGCCAGTAAATACTCCAAGTACTTTAGGAGGAATTGGGGCTTCTCTAAATATAATACCAGCCTTAACTTTAGGTTGTGGAGCTATAGGTGGAAGTGCAACATCTGATAACGTTGGACCACTTCACCTTGTAAACATCAAGAAAGTAGCTTATGGAGTTAGAGAAATTGAATATTTCAGAGGTGGAAGTAATAATTCAACTGATTCTAGCAGTAAATCATCACTTTCATCTGTAGACACAGAAGAGCTTGTTAACTTACTTGTTAAGAAAATAATAAGTGAATTAAGATAACAAAACAAAATTTAAAAGTATATAGGTTAAATTTAAGGAGGAATTTATAATGGCAAACGCAAACGCATTAGGAATGATTGAAACTAAAGGATTAGTAGCAGCAATAGAAGCTGCAGACGCAATGGTTAAAGCTGCTAACGTACAATTAGTAGGAAAAGAGCAAGTTGGTGGAGGACTTGTAACTGTACTTGTAAGAGGAGATGTTGGAGCTGTTAAAGCTGCTACAGATGCTGGTGCAGCTGCTGCTGAAAGAGTTGGAGAATTAGTATCAGTTCACGTAATCCCAAGACCACACTTCGAAGTGGATGCGGTTTTACCAAAAACACACGAAACAGTTTAGTTTAGATTTGTATAGAGATGTACTGTTAAAATTGCAGTACGTCTCTTACATCTAATGAGGGATGTGAAGATATGTCAGTATTAACTGAAAGTGAAGTTAGAAGACAGTTAAAAGGAAAAGACTTCAAGGAATATACTGAATTTAAAGTATTGAAGGGGCAAATAGTTACCCCATCTGCAAAATCTTTTTTATTAGAAAATAATATTAATTTAGAATATGTAGATTCTTTAGAGAAAGTAGTTCAAGAAGTAAAAGAGGTTAAGGAAGAATTACCTGTAAAGTCACAAACAAAAGAAGAAAAAAATAAGTATGTAACTGTATTTGGTGCTGAATTAATGGAAAAACCTGAGCATATGACACATTTATATGGAAACTTACTAGTGTTTAAGGATCATAAGATAATAGCACTAAGAGGAAAGTTAGATTCTCTTGAGTCTAAGATATTAGAAACCCAAATGGTTACTCATAGATTGGGAGCGTCAAAGTTAACAGAAGATCTTGGAGAAATTTTAAAATTTGTAAGATGGATATTAAGATGTGAAGTTATGAATGAGACAGTAGGAGAATTTAAACTTCTTGGTATGACTCCAGAAGAATTAAGAGAAAGATCTCATTATCCAAAGAAATATTATGGGATTGGTCATGAACCAGTAGAGTTTTCTATGGGTGAAGCTGTTGTGGCTTTAAATTCGTGTAGAACAACTATCAGGGAAACTGAACTTTTAGCTTATACCGCATTTAAAGGGGAATATGGTGATGTTCAAAGACCAGATATAATAAAGGCTTTAAATAGACTATCATCCTTGTTCTGGATAATGATATTTAAATATAGAACTGGGGAATACAGTTAAATCAGGAGGATGAAATATGAATAATCTTTTAGTAGAAGATATCATAGATGAAGTAATAAAGAGGGTAAAAAAAGAAGCTTTTATAGAAGTGGAAGCCTCTGGAAGACACGTTCACCTATGCGAGGAACATATAAACATATTATTTGGACGTGATTATGAATTAACTAAGATTAAGGATCTATCACAACCAGGTCAATATGCATGTAAAGAAAGAGTTACTATAACAGGGCCTAAGGGTTCACTAAAGAATGTTATTGTTCTTGGACCTGCTAGAAAAGCTACTCAAGTTGAGGTTTCATTAACTGATGCAACAGTTCTTGGAATTAAGGCTCCTGTAAAAGAAAGTGGTAAAATAGAAAACACTCCAGGAATAACAATTTCCACGGAGAGAGCTAGTATTACTGTAGATAAAGGAGTAATTGTTGCTAAAAGGCATATACACATGACTCCAGAAGATGCAGAAAAGTTTGGTGTAAAGGATAAAGAGATCATACAAGCAAAGGTTTATGGCAATAGACCTCTAATATTTGATGATGTTGTCATAAGAGTAAGCCCAGACTTTAGAACATATATGCATGTAGACTATGATGAGGCTAATGCTTGTGGATTTACGAAGGGAACAGTTTGTAGGATAGTAAAATAATTTAAATTATTTTGTTAAGTAACCTACAACTAATAAGTTAAAAGCAATTGAAGAGATTAATTAGCCCTTTGAATAATAGTTAAGTAGGCCTCGAAGAGGGGGTATATAGATGAACTATGATGAACTTGTAGATTTAATAGTAAAAGAAGTCTATAGAAAATTAGAAGAAACTAATAAAAACACTGTAAAACATAAAACAGCTGTAATAATTGGAGATATGAATTTAGACCCAATTACTAAAGCTAATTTGGATGAAGAATATAAACTGATTTCTTATAATTATGAAGTAGATGCTGATATAGCTATAGTCTCTAAACTCTCTATAAAGTCTATGGCAAATATAGCTACATTAACTGGTATTAATGAAGAAGAAAACTTTATCATTAATATGCTATTATCAGGCAAAAAGGTTTATGTTCTTGAAAGTGGTCTAGAGTATAGAAAGTATAAAAATACAGCTCCAAGGGCACTATATAATAAATATTTGAGCTTTGAGAAAGAACTTAAAGTATATGGAATTGATATAATTGAGTTTCTTGAAAAAGTTGAAGATAAAACTACAAGAAAAGAAGAGTATAAAAAAGTTGAAGAAGTTAGTGCTTTAGAAACTTTAAATTCTATACCAGAAGAAGAAATGAGCTTTGAGATTAGAAATAAGAAACTTATTAGTGAAGGAGATCTTAGAAAGCCATTTATGAATGGAATGAAATCAGTAGTAATAGATAAAAAAAGCATAATCACTCCATTAGCTAACGACTTTATAAGAATTCATAATCTAAAAGTTAAGAGAGTTTAACGGAGGAGAGTATGGTTATAGGTAGAGTTGTGGGTAGGTTATGGGCAACTAGAAAAGATGAAAAATTAAGCGGTCAGAAATTTTTAATAGTAAGGCTACTTAAGGATATAGATGTAGAAGAATCGGGCTTTTTTGTGGCAGCGGATAGTGTAGGTGCAGGTACTGGTGATAATGTACTGATAACCAGGGGAGGTTCAGCAAGAGTTTCTCTTGGAGAAAGGGATGTACCAGTAGATGCAACTATTGTAGGAATAATTGATTCAATAGAGGTAGAAAATGAGCAATAGTATTGGAGTAATTGACTTTAAAAGCATAGCCAAAGGTATTGAAGTTGCTGATGAAATGGTAAAAAAAGCTGATGTTGATATACTATATTTAAAAACCATATGTCCTGGGAGATTTTTAGTAATTTTGACAGGAGATGAAGGAGCTATAAAAACAACCCTTGACCATGGGATTACCTCTGGTCAAGGGCACATAATAGATAGCTGTATTATAAATAGTGTCCATAATAACATTATACAAGCTTTAAAAAGTAGATTTGTAACTAAAGCTAATGGTGCCATAGGAGTGATGGAAACCAATAGTGTAAGTAGCGGTCTTAAAGCTTTAGATATTGCTTTAAAAGGGGCAAATCTAAATTTAGTGAAATTACAAATGGCATCTGGAATAAGTGGTAAACTAGTTTACATTATTTCTGGTGGACTTAGTGATGTGGAATACGGAATGAAGATAGCTGAAGACGCTATAGATGGAAAACGTATTGTTCATACATCGGTAATACCTTCACCAGATGAACTTATTATTAAGTATTTAACCTAGGACTTGAATTATAGTTTACACAATTGAGATTACAAATAAAATTTATTAAATAAAGAATTAACTTATAAGGAGAGGAAACAATGGGAATTAACGAGATAATCGTATATATCATGGTTGTATTTATGGCTCTTGGAGCAATAGATAAGTGTATAGGAAATAAGTTTGGACTTGGAGAGAAGTTCGAAGAAGGTTTCATGGCAATGGGTTCTCTTGCAATTGCTATGATAGGAGTTATCTGTCTTGCACCAGTACTTGCAAATATATTAGAACCAGTAATTGTACCTGTATTTAACTTTTTAGGAGCAGACCCAGGTATGTTTGGTGGTACATTACTTGCAAATGATATGGGAGGAGCTTCACTTTCACAAGCCCTTGCTGTAGATCCTCAAGCTGGAATGTTTGGAGGATTAATAGTTGGTTCTATGATGGGTGTTACTATAGTATTCACAATTCCAGTTGCCCTTGGAATAATTGAAAAAGAAGATCAAAGATTCTTAGCAATGGGAGTATTAGCTGGTATTATTACAATTCCATTAGGAGCATTTGTTGGAGGTCTTGTAGCAGGATTCCCTGTAATGATGGTTCTTAAAAACTTAATTCCAATAGTTATAATTGCAGCACTTATAGCATTAGGACTTTGGAAGTTTGAAAGTGCAATTATTAAAGGATTCACTGTTTTTGGAAAGTTCGTTGTAATAGTTATAACATTAGGATTAGCAGCTGCTGTAATTGAAGAGTTAACAGGTCTTGTTTTAATTCCAGGAATGGCACCAATTTCTGAAGGTATAGAAACTGTTGGAGCTATAGCTATAGTTCTTGCTGGAGCATTCCCTCTAGTACATGTAATTACTAAAGTATTCAAAAAACCATTAATGGGATTAGGTAAAGTTTTAAAAATGAATGATATAGCTGCAGCAGGTATGGTTGCAACTCTTGCTAATAGTATTCCAATGTTTGGTATGATGAAAGATATGGATAACAGAGGAAAAATAATTAACGTTGCATTTGCAGTATCAGCTGCTTTCGTATTTGGAGATCACTTAGGATTTACTGCTGGATTTAATTCAGAAATGATACTACCAATGATAGTTGGTAAATTAGTTGCAGGAATTACAGCTATATTTGTAGGTATCTTTATAGCAAATAGTGTAACTAAAAAAGAGGAGGCTAAATAATCATGGAAAACATAGATAAAAGCTTATTAGAAAAATTAGTTAGACAAATAATAGAAGAAAAGCTTTCTGGAGCTTCTAATGACGCTGTAGATTTTATAAGAAATAAAGATGCTAGTGGAGTTATATCTGTTAAACTTCCAACAGTTAGAGTAGATGAGTCAAATAGACTTGATACTGGAAACAGCAGTGATATAGTTTATACAAAAGATTTATTTACTCTTGAAGAAAGTAGAAGATTAGGTTGTGGAGTAATGGAAATGAAAGAAACAACCTTTGATTGGACTTTAAACTATGATGAAATTGACTATGTTATAGAAGGACATTTAGATATAGTAGTAGATGGAAGACTTGTATCAGCAGATGCTGGAGAATTAATTCTAATACCAAAAGGAAGTAAAATTAAATTCTCAGTTCCAAACTATGCTAGATTTATATACGTAACATACCCAGCAGATTGGGCATCTCAAAACTAATAAATTAATTAACTATAAGCAATAGGTTATATCTAAATTATTTAGATATAACCTATTATTTTTAATATCAGACATATTAATTTACTACATATTATATGGCACTTTATGTTTATAACTAGACTTAATATGAATAATGATAGTTATTATACCGCTTATAAATAAAAATGCATAGAAACTAATTCCACGGCTTAATAGCATCGCTGAAAGAAGTAATTCTTTTGAAAAGAATATTTTAAATAATATCATAAAGCTACTTTCAGTGGCACCTACTGCTCCAGGAAGAGGTAGTGATGATACTGCTATAGTTAGTAATGCCTGAATAGAAAGTATATCCATAATGCCATAAGTACTTAATCTAAAAGATTTATATATAAAGTATGGGATTAAATACATAGATGTAAGCTGTAAAATTATTATACATAAAACTTTAACTAATAAAATTGGATTTTTCTTAATATATTTAGCACCAGTAGTATATTCATTAAGTTGAATGGCAATTTTGGATAAGATTTCATTTTTATTTTTTATTATTTTAAATTTTGATAATAAATTAATAGCAAATCTAACAAATCTGCTTACCAAGTTTTTAGAAAAGATAACTGTAAATATAAATCCTATTATAAATATATTTATTATAATACCATAAACTAATAACCATTTAATACCTCGTATATTATTTACTATGAAAGTATATTTAAAAAAATACATAAAAAATCCATATAAAAGCATTACTGTTTGATATACTACAGCAATTATTAATAAGGTTAAAGAAGAATAAGAAATATTTATATTATCCCTATTCATATAATATACTTGAGCTGGCTGTCCTCCAGATGCTGAAGGGGTTATAGAGCTGAAATAAAAGCCAATAAATGAATATCCAATACATTTCTTTAAAGAAACCCTCTCATTTAAACTTTTTAATATGGCATGTATATTAAAAGCTTCACAAAGAATAAATAGGAACATCATAGATAAAGCTATAAGCAAATATATAGGATTAACAGTTTTTATTACTGAAACTAATGAAGTTATAGATACGTCTTTAAAAAGCAAATAAAAAGTTATAGAAATAAGTAAAATCATAAAGATTAAATTTCCATAATACTTATTACACCTTTCTTTTTTTATAGATTTTTTCATATTATAGTCCTAACCTTTCTGGTGTTACGAACTTAAAACCCTCTAATTTTAATTCGCTTAATACTGACCTTAATGCATCTATAGTTTTAAGAGGAGCATCTAAATCACCTCCAGAGTTTTCACCAGCATCGTGGAGACAGATTATAGAATTTCCGTCAGTACGAAGCAAGAGTTTGGAAGATATAGAATCAACTGTTGCATGCTTACTCCAATCCTCAGCCATAACATCCCATAAAATCATTTTTAAGTTGAATTTTTTAACAAAAAAGTTTGTAAACATATTACTATGGCCCCAGGGTGGTCTATAATAATTAATTTGATAATTGAAGTTTTTCATTATTTCAATACTTTTTTCAAAATCCTTTTTAGTATATATATAGCTATAAAATAAAGCATTTTTATGACTTAAAGAATGTAATGCTATGGTGTGGCCTTCATCATGCATACGATGTATTATGCTAGGATTATTCTTAGCATTTTCTGCAACTACAAAAAAGGTAGCTTTAACGTCATTTTCTTTAAGTATATCTAGAAGTTTATTTGTATATCGTTCATCAGGACCATCATCAAAGGTTAACATAATTTCATTAAATTTGTTAGTGCGTTTAACAATCCTTGAGTTTATATGCTTATTATATATAGTTGGTGCAACTGAATGAATTAAAAAAATAATTACAATCATGGTCATAAAAATAGCAAAATACATTAAGCACACACTCCATCCATATTAGGTTCTAAGGTAAGCAATACCTTTTCAATTACTGTGGAATCAAATTGTTTCTTTAAGTTTTTTATATTATTACAAAGAGTATTTAAGGTAACATCATCATAAATGATCTTCTTTATTTTATCAAAACACTTATCAGGGCTTGTTTCAAGAACCCTGCCAATCTGGTTATTTAGTATAAAATTAGTGTTGTTAATCTCTTGTTGGAGAAATGGCTTGAAGGCAACTAAAGGAGTTTCTGAGAAGATACTTTCAAATAAAGTTATTCCACCTGGTTTAGAAAGTATTAAGTCCGCCTTTTGCATATATTTATAAACTTCATCAGTATATCCAAGAACATCAATATTTTTATATTTACCATGGAGCATATTATAAATTTCAGCGTTATTTCCTGTAATAACTGTAGTCTTAACATTTTCTAAATCATTAAGTTGTTTGTAGAAATCCTTTGATTTAGGTAATAAGCCTAAACCACCACCCATAATAAGAAGATATCTCTCTTTAGAAGGAATATTAACTATTGATTTTTTAAACTCTTCTTTCACAGGTATTCCATTAATAAATATCTTATTTTCTGGTACACCTTTTAATATTAAGTCCTTCTTTAAAGAATTACTTCCAACTAAATAGAAATTAGTGTTATCATTAATCCATTCTGAATGACTACTAATATCAGTTATACAAGTTATAAGCGGTAGGGAAGGGTTATACTTTACATTATATCTTGAAATTAACTGAGAGCAAAATGGAAGAGTAGAAATAATAATATTAGGTTGTAAACTATTAATAAGCTTATTAAGTTTAGGAAGAAAATATCTTAAAAATGCAGGTCTCATATTATACTTTCTATTTTCAGTAATTTTATAGACTTGATTATAAAATATACTACCTTTATTAACCATAACATTAAAAGCTTTATAGATTGCATTAGAATAATTTGGTAATGTGTAATCAAAAACATCCTTTATAATAATTTCAATATTAGGATGTTTAGATTTTATTTGTTCACATAAGGATTTAGATACTGAGTAATGTCCCATGCCAAACTTTCCTGTAAGAATTAATATTTTCATATTTTAAACCTCCCACTAACCCTACAATCTAGAATGCAGTATTTACTACATTGATTAGAGGAATAAGTTTTACTCAATAAAGACAATTTTAAATAGGATAATGAACTAATTCCATATTAAGTACACTTTAAAACTTAAAGTATTACGTAAGAATATTGTAGGATTTCAATGATTATTTTTATTATGGTTTTATTTTACATGGTAAATCTTAAGAATTACTTTAGTTAAATCTTAAGATTTACTAAAGATTTTATTTTAAAATTATTAAATCTAATATAGAAATAAGTTATTTGAGAATAATTAAAAGAAAAACAATAAAGACTTTAAACTTACTATTAAAGAAAGTCTAAAGTCTTTTAAATTTAGAACATATTATTTAATTTTATTTAGCTTTATCCAATTTTTTATTATATATAAACATATAAAGTGAAGCTGAGAAGATAACCACATATCCTAAAATACTTAGTGCATCAGGTGATTGATTGAATATTACCATGCTTATGATGGCCGAAAATATTATATTGGAATAATCAAAGATTGATATTTCCTTTGCAGGTGCATATTTATAGGCTAGGGTAACACTAAATTGACCTATGGTTGCAAAGATACCAGCTAATATTAAGTAGGTAAATTGGAGAATGGTCATAGGTGTATAGGATGCTATCATAAATGGAAATATAGTAACTACAGAAAAACAAGAAAAATAAAATACTATAGTATAGTGCTTTTCTCGATTTCCAATAGCACGAACGCAAGTATATGCAGATCCTGCAAATATTGCAGATAAAAGTCCAGCTATATAAGGAATAGTATCTATATTAAAAGCTGGTTTTATAATAAGAAGTGATCCTAGAAAACCAACAGCAATTATTGCAATATGCGTTAGTTGTAATTTTTCTTTTAAAAATATAGCACAGAAAAGTATTACAAAGAAAGGGCTTAGCTTATTAAGCATATTGGCATCAGAAAGAATTAAATAATCAATAGCATAAAAGTTTAATATTACACCCAAGGTACCTAAAGTAGATCTCATAAGAAGAAGTTTTTGATTTTCTCGTCTACCAAAGAAACTTTCCTTATGATATAAAATCATTCCGAAAGCTATTAAAAAAGAGATTATATTTCTAAAAAAAGCCTTTTGCATAGACGGTAAGTCTCCAGATAATTTTACAAAAGCAGACATCATTGCAAAGCCAAAGGCAGATAAAATAATTAATAATATTCCTTTAATTCTATTACTCATATTATGCCTCCAATCTTAAGATAATTTTACAGATAAAATATTATATCATTTTATTTATAATATTCTCATGAAAATATTAGCTTGATTAATTATATACAAGGATTTAAATAAATATATTATTAAGCTGATAAAGATAAGCATTTTAAAATGGTATCCATAAAAAATTTTAGCAATTAAACATTTTAAAATGTTAAGATTTTTAATATTAAAAATGATATAGTTTATCAATTATAATTATCTCCTATTTTAAAAGTTTTGCAAGGTAAATAAAAGAATTAAAAATGTTGTGTGAATTTATTTATATTTAAATCAAAGTTATTTACATAATATGGTATGACAACTTGTTTTAAGGATAGAATTTATACTATTAATAAAAGAAAGAGGGATTTTTATGGGAGATGCAAATGTTTTTTTAGAAAAGGGGTTTCAAAGAGTTAGAATTAGTAGAGAATCTCAAAGGATGACTATAATTGGAACATCTATAAAGACCATAATATTATTAGTGATGTTAGTGATATCTTGTGGATATACATGGAACTTGCTTTCTTTAAGTAAAGGAAATATAGCTAATAATGTGATAACTATAGGGAGTATAGGATCTCTTATAGTAGCTATATTAACTTGTGCTTCACCTCAAATATCTAAGGTGACTTCTTTTATATATGCTATTTTTGAAGGGTTAGTACTAGGGGGTGTTTCTTACTTTGCTGAAAGGTTTTACCCAGGTATAGCTTTATCTGCAATTATGCTTACAATAGCTACAGCCTTAGCTGTTATAATAATTTATAGAAATCTTAATGGGATAAATAGTAATTTAAAAAGAATAATAACTCTATCAGTAATGGGAATAGGAATATCTTATATATTAACATTTATTCTATCTTTATTTGGTATAAGTGTTCCATTTATTCATTCCAATGGTCCTTTAGGAATCTTAATATCTTTAATAGTTGTTTTTATAGCAGCCTCAAGTCTTTTGCTAGATTATGATTTTGTATATAGTGCTTCAAGGCATGGAGAGCCTAAATATATGGAGTGGTATGGTGCTTTTTCAATTTTAGTTACATTGATATGGATGTATGTGGAAGTAGTAAAGCTATTAGAGAAGATAAAGGATTAATATTGAAAATAAATTAAATTGAATAAACTACCATAGATTAAATAGATTTACAGGGCATCTATAGGAAAAATATAAATCACTACTTTTATATATGTTTTAGCTATACGTAAGACGTTAAAATATTTAACTATAGAATCTATAAAGATTGTTGAATTAGTTATATTAGTAGTATATAATTTAACTTAGTTGAATAATAGTTTAGGGTACTTTAAGTTTAATAGGGAAAGTGGTTAAAATCCACTACAGCCCCCGCTACTGTATACGGATACAAGTCATGATGCCACTGGTATTTTACTGGGAAGGAAATGATGAGGATAAGCCGTGAGTCAGGAGACCTGCCTAAAGCTTTGTTAGTTGAGACCTTCGGAGGGAAGAGTATATCAAGCTATTTTTTAGGTTAATAAATTTAGTTATGTGTATTAGCACTCTTATCTTAAAGGATAAGGGTGCTTTTAGTTATAATAAAACTTTTTACAGAATAAGTTTTACAGAATAAGTTTGGATGGAGCGATTAAGAATGGAAGAATTAAAAAAGTTATTAAGTAGTATTGAGAATTTAGATAGGGAAGCTATGAGTAGATGTAGGGATTATATCGATCATTTAAGTAAACCTATAGGTAGTCTAGGTGTTTTAGAGGATATTGTAATAAAACTTAGTGGGATTAAAGGTGAACAGGTAAAGGAAATAAAGAAGAAAAATATAGTTATAATGTGTGCTGACAATGGAATTCAAGAATCAGGAGTTTCATCATGTCCAAGAGAAGTAACAGCATCAGTTACAGAAAACTTTGTAAAAGGGACTACTGGAGTATGTATACTAAGCAAATATTATAACAATGATACAACAATTGTAGATATAGGAGTAGATAAAGATTTTAATAATCCAAAGATAATAAATAGGAAGATAAGATATGGTACAAGCAATATGAGTAAGGGACCAGCAATGACCAGGGAAGAAGCTATTAAAGCTATAAAAACAGGTATTGAAATTGTTAGAGACCTAAAGGTGCAAGGTTATGATTTGATAGGAACAGGGGAAATGGGAGTAGGAAATACAGCTACTTCAGCTGCCATAATCAGTGTATTTTCAGGTATTGATAGTGATTTAATAGTGGGTAAGGGTTCAGGACTTACAGAGGATGGTTTATCTCATAAAAAGGATATGGTAAAAAAATCCATTGAGGTTAATAGACCTAAGAAAGAGGATGCAATAGATGTACTAAGTAAAGTTGGAGGATTTGATATAGCTGGACTTTGTGGTGTATTTTTAGGTGGAGCTATATATAGGATACCAGTAGTTATAGACGGACTTATATCCTCAGCTGCAGCTATATGTGCAAAAGAATTAAATCCAAAGGCTTCTGATTATATGTTTGCATCTCATCTTTCAGCAGAGCCAGGAGCTAGATATGCTATGAAAGCTTTAGAACTTGAACCAATGTTTAACTTAGGTATGAGATTAGGTGAAGGTAGTGGATGTCCTATTGCCTTTGGAATTATGGAAAGTGCAGTTTTTACTATGAATAAGATGGATTCTTTTAATGAAGCTGGGATAGATAAAAAGGACTATATAGATATAAGAAAATAGTAATAATTTAAGAAAATAAATTTTGCTGATTATATAAATTATCAATAAGAAGGTGTAACATATGAACCTATATATAGTTAGGCACGGTGAAACAGAAGAGAATATAAAAAAGACTTATTATGGAGACATAGATTGCAAACTTACATTAAACGGAATAAGACAAGCTGAATTAGCAGGAGAAAAATTAAAGCATATAATTTTTGATAAAGCTTTTTGTAGTGAAAAGCTAAGAGCAAAAGAAACTCTTAAAAGAATAGGTAACATGAAAAATTATATAGTAGATTCTAGATTAAATGAGAGAAGTTTTGGAATATTTGAAGGGAAAAACTATGAGGAGTTGCAAAGATCCTTTAAATCAGAATATGATGAATGGACGAAAGACTGGAAAAATTATTGCCCAGAAAATGGAGAAAGTTTTCTCCAGGTTTATCATAGAGTGAAGAATTTTATGGATGATTTAAAAAAAGAATCTGCTGAAAATATATTAATATGTACACATGGTGGAATTATAAGGGCAATATATGCCTATATATTAGAAGGCAATCTAGATACTTATTGGAGATTTAATTCTAAAAATGCTGATATATCTATAATTAAATTAGAATATGGATATTTTTATATTGATAGTATAATTCCAGCGGAATTTTAATTAGATATTGCTTAAAAATATATTAATTTATAGTGATGAAAGAGAGGTAGAAAGAAAATGAGTAAACTAACTTTAGTTACTGGTGGATGTAGAAGTGGTAAGAGTAAATATGGTGAGAATCTATTAAAGGATACAGACGATGTATTATATATAGCGACAGCCATAGTTACTGATGATGAGATGAAACATAGAATAGAGAAGCATAAGGAGAGTAGAAATAAAAAGTGGAAAACTTTAGAAAGCTACAAGGATTTGCATAAAAAAATAGATAAATTTGATGAAAAATATATATTTTTAGACTGCGTTACCATAATGACTACTAATTTGATGTTTGACATCACGACAAATTATGATAATATAGATGACATAAAAGTAGATGAAATATGTAGTAGTATAAAAAATCAATTTACATTGTTCTTAGAAAAATGTAAAGAATCAGATAAGGAAGTAGTATTAATTACTAATGAAATAGGATGGGGCTTAGTACCAGAAAACAGGCTATCTAGGGTTTTTAGAGATATTCAAGGCTTTGTAAATCAGCATATAGCTAATATGTGTGATGAAGTATATTTGGTTTGTTGTGGACAAGGTTTAAGAATAAAGGGATAGGTGTGTTGTTATGATTAAAGTATTGATGATTTTAGCTATAATAGGTATTATGATAATAGGTGCTATAGGAAAAGAGAAGATTTTCTTTAATAACTTTCTTTTATTGTTTCAATTCATAACTAGAATACCAGTGAATATATCCTTAGCTTGTGAAAAAGAAAACTTTAGGAAAGCAACATTATACTTCCCAGTAGTAGGAGCTATTCTTGGAGCCATTGAATATATTGTTTTCTATATCACAGTTTTATGGCTACCATTACCTGTAGCTTCTATAATTACAGTTATTGTAGGGATAATGATTACAGGTGGACTTCATATGGATGGATTAGGAGATACATGTGATGGTTTCTTTTCCTTTAGAAGCAGAGAACGAATAATTGAAATAATGAAAGATAGCAGGGTAGGTTCTTTTGGTGTAATAGCTATGATTATAGACATAGCAGTAAAAGTTTTAGGCATATACTATATAGGAATAAAATCTATGGGCTACATGATAATAGTGGTACCTATGATAAGTAGGTTATTTACAGTATTTATAGCCTTAATAGGAAAAACTGCAAAGAAAGATGGTACTGGAAACTTATATATTGGAAATACCAATAGTATATATTTTATAGGCGCTATGGTACTTACTCTACTTATTGGAAGCTTATTCTTTAATGTGAAATATATATTGATACTTTTGTTTGGCGGACTTATAGTTACCTTATTATTTAATTCATTTTGCAATAGTAGAATAGGTGGTCATTCTGGGGATACCTTAGGTGCTAATAATGAAATTGTAGAGCTTACATTATTTATATTAATTAGTAGTACTATTTTTTAAGAAAAGTATTATTGGATTAATGAATTTTTAGATATAATATAGGCAAACTGTTTGATGGATTTAATAAAGTTTCAGAAAAAGAAATTATGCATTAGCAATTTTAATATCATCAGAAATGAGTAGTACCTATTCTGCATGTAATCAATAGAATATTAAAAAATGGACAAATAGGAGAAATAGCTACTTTATTTGGAGCATTTCTTCAAATTAGGCCATTATTCACTGTAGATGGTGGAAAACTTCTGTTTTTTAATAAAGTAAGAACTAGGCAGAAAGTAATTTGAAAAATGATAGAAAAATTACAGAATGGTATAACAAGTAAAGGACTTGGAGAGTTGATAGTTTATCACATAAATTGTGAGGAAGAAGGGAAAGCTTTAGCTAATAAAATTAAAAAAGCTTTAGAAATAAAAGTAGAAATACAATGCATTGGATATGTGATAGGTTGCCATGTAGAACCTAGCAGAGAGAGTTACGTATTATCCTAAAAATAGACTTCATAATTAAACACCAATAAAATTTATTTTATAAGGAGAGATTAAAGTGGATATTAAATCAAGAATTTCAAGTTTAAGAGGTTTAATGAAAGAAAGAGGCATAGACGCATTTATCATTCCGAGCTCAGATAATCATGGAAGTGAATATGTAAGTGATTACTTTAGAGTAAGACAATGGATTTCAGGATTTAC
This sequence comes from Clostridiaceae bacterium, assembly GCA_902363375.1. Classification (GTDB taxonomy): domain Bacteria; phylum Bacillota; class Clostridia; order Clostridiales; family Clostridiaceae; genus Clostridium_J. The sequence continues at coordinate 224,403 of CABIZX010000001.1, forward strand.
TGGGTCAGCTGGAACAGTTGTTATAACTGAAAAAGAAGCGCATCTATGGGTAGACGGAAGATACTTTCTTCAAGGGGAACAGCAAATACAGGGCACAGAATATGTTTTAGAACGTATGGGTGAACCGGGAGTTAAAACCTATGCACAATGGATTTGTGACAATGTTAAATCTGGTGGTACTGTGAGTTTTAATGGAAAAGTATTCACAGTTGCAGAACTTCATGATCTCGAGAGAACCTTTAGAGAAAAAGGAATTGAGATAACGCCGGAAGAAGACGTTTTCGATGAACTTTGGAAAGATAGACCAACTATGCCAAATAAAAAAGTATTTATTCATGAAGATTCCTATACAGGAAAAACTGTAGAAGAAAAGCTAGCTTTAGTAAAAGAAGGAATGAATAAAATTAATGCAAATAATTTATTACTAGCATCATTAGATGATATAGCGTGGCTTTTAAATTTAAGAGGTGGAGATGTAGAATGCAATCCAGTATTTTTAAGTTACTTTTTAATTAGTGATAGCAATTATACTTTGTATATTGATAAAGAAAAATTAAATGATGAAATTATAAATATATTAGGAAGTAAGTCTGTAAATATAAAAGATTACAATGACGTTGCAGCAGACCTTAAGTTAGTTAAGGGTACAATTACATTTGACCCAGCTAAAACTAATGTATGGCTTAAGAAAGCTATAAATGAAGAAGTTAATATAGTAGAAAGAAGAAACATTACTACAGACCTAAAAGCTAGAAAAAATCCTACTGAACTTAAAAACATAGAAAATGCACATGTTAAGGACGGAATAGCTATGGTTAAGTTCATCAAATGGGTGAAAGAAAATGTAAATAATAATGAGATAACAGAGATATCAGCAGCAGATAAGTTGGAAAGATTTAGAGCTGAAGGTAAAGATTTTATAGATATAAGCTTTGATACCATTGCAGGTTATGGACCTCATGGAGCAATAATTCACTATAAGGCATCTGAAGAATCTAACTCAAAATTACAACCTAAGGGATTATTCTTAGTAGATTCTGGAGCTCAATATTTAGATGGAACTACTGATATTACAAGAACTATAGCACTTGGTCAACTTACAGATGAAGAGAAAATAGATTATACATTAGTTTTAAAAGGACATCTAAATCTTTTGACAGCAGTATTTTTAGAAGGGACTCCAGGATGTAGTCTTGATATTTTAGCAAGGAGAGCTCTTTGGAGTAAAGGATTAGACTTTAAACATGGAACAGGACATGGTGTTGGATATTTACTTAATGTCCATGAAGGTCCACAAGGAATAAGAAGAGAACTAAATCCTGTAGCGTTAGAAGAGGGTATGATAGTATCTAATGAACCAGGAGTTTATAAAGCTGGCAAGCATGGTGTAAGGATTGAGAATTTAATAGCTGTTCAATCAAAAGAAAAAAATGAATTTGGTAAGTTTATGTGCTTTAAAAATTTAACTTTATGTCCTTATGAATTAGATGCTATTGAAATATCTTTACTTACTGATGAGGAAAAAGGTTGGTTAAATGACTATCATAAAAATGTATTTGATACATTAAGTCCATACTTATCAGAAGATGAAATTTCATGGTTAAAGAATTCAACTAAGGCAATCTAAAAAAATAAGAAACCATAATGGTTATTTATGGTTTCTTATTTTTTATTTTTTATTACATATTTATTTTTTTATAGTAAAAAATAAACTAAGATTACTTATTAAAATGAACACCCGATAAAATTAATTTTGCAATGTAAATAGTATTATTGCAAGATAATAGTATTACAAAGGAGGAAAAATAATGTCATCAAACAAAAGTAGTGCAGAAAAGTTATCTCTTACAGCACTAATACTAATGATTTTCACATCTGTATACGGTTTTAATAACATGCCTAGATCCTTCTATTTAATGGGATATGGCTCTATACCATTTTTTGTGTTATCAGGAATACTATTCTTTATACCCTTTGCCTTTATGATGGCAGAATATGGAGCAGCCTTCAAGAATGAAACAGGTGGAATTTACTCTTGGATGGAGAAGTCTGTCAATGCTAAGTATGCCTTTGTAGGAACATTCATGTGGTATGCTTCAGCAGTAATATGGATGGTAAACGTATCTTCAGGAATATGGGTACCACTTTCTAATGCAATTATGGGTACTGATACAACCAGTACATGGTCTATATTTGGACTAAGTGCCCCTCAAACTCTTGGAGTACTTGGAGCGCTTTGGATTGTATTCGTTACCTTTATATCAACTAAAGGTATAGAAAAAATTAAAAAGATTACTTCTATAGGTGGTACAGCAGTAGCAGCACTTAACATTGTTTTAATAGTAGGTGCAATAGCTATATTAATAGGAAATGGTGGAGAATTAGCTCAACCAATAGTTAATGCATCCTCTTTCTTCGCATCGCCAAATCCAGCTTATCAAGAGCCAATATCAATAATGTCATTCTTAGTATTTGCTATATTTGCATTTGGTGGTATAGAAGTAGTTGGAGGATTAGTTGACCAAACTGATAAGCCAGAGAAAAACTTCCCTAAAGGACTTGCTATATCTGCAATAATTATAGCTGTTGGATATGCAGTAGGATTATTCTGTACAGGAATCTTCACAAATTGGGATGCTATACTTGGTGCAAATGGTAAATATGGGGATATAGTTCATATGGGGAATGTAGGATATCTTATAATGAACAACTTAGGATATCAATTGGGGGCAGCTTTTGGAGCAACTGAAACTGTAGCAATACAAATGGGTAACTGGATAGCAAGATTTGTAGGGCTGTCTATGTTGCTGGCACTTATGGGTGCATTCTTTACTATGACTTATGCTCCACTTAAACAGTTAATTTCGGGAGCACCTAAAGGATTATTCCCAGATTCAATTGCAAAAATGAAAAAAGGGATGCCTATAAATGCAATGATTATTCAAGCTGTTGTAGTAATAGTTATGATTTTAGCTGTAGCTTTCGGTGGAGATGCAATGTCAGAATTCTTTGAAATACTAGTAGCTATGACTAATGTAGCGATGACAATTCCATATATGTTCTTATCTGGAGCATTTATAGCATTCAAGAGAAAAGATGAAATAGAAAAGCCTTTTGTAGTTTTCAAAACTAAGGGTGTAACTATATTTTTAACTGTAGTAGTAACGGCTATAGTTGGATTTGCTAACTTTTTCTCTATTATTGAGCCAGCTATAGGTGGAGCTATAGCTAAGACAGTATGGAGTATTGCTGGTCCAATATTCTTCTCAGCAGTTGCTTTAATTCTATTTGCTAGATACGAAAAAAATCTAAAAAAAGGTAACTAGTTAAAAAGAAAATAATATATAGATTCTAGCTCCCAGATAAAACTTATTTGGGAGCTATTTTATTTCATATATAATATATAAAATAAAAGTATTATCACTTTTAATAGGTTTTAATAGTATATTAATATAAGCTTATGACGAGGTGATTGTATTGGAATACTTCAAAGAGTTAATGCCAGAAATGCAAGCTTTTCTAGCAACTCTATTTACTTGGGGAATTACAGCTGCAGGTGCAGCCTTAGTATTTTTCTTTAAAAGTGTAAACAAAAAAGTTTTAGACATAATGATGGGATTTGCCGCAGGAGTAATGATTGCAGCAAGTTTTTGGTCCCTCCTAGCTCCATCTATCGAGATGAGTAGTGAACTAGGCGTTATAGAGTGGATTCCTCCAGCAGTTGGTTTTTTATTAGGAGGATTATTTCTACTTGTTATAGATAAAATTATACCACATTTACATGTTGGATTTAAAACAGAGGAAGCTGAAGGAATAAAAACAGGTTGGAAGAGAAGTATATTATTAGTGCTCGCTATTACTCTTCATAATATTCCAGAGGGGTTAGCGATAGGTGTAGCTTTCGGTGGAATTGTTTATGGACTAGAATCTGCTAGCTTATCGGGAGCAATAGCATTGGCTATTGGAATAGGAATTCAAAATTTTCCTGAAGGAGCTGCTGTATCTCTTCCGCTTAGAAGAGAAGGATTTTCTAGAATCAAGAGTTTTTTATATGGTCAGGCATCAGGAATTGTGGAACCTATATCAGCGGTGATTGGAGTTATTGCTGTTGTCACAATGAGACCATTGCTTCCATATGCACTATCCTTTGCTGCTGGTGCTATGATATTTGTAGTTGTGGAGGAATTAATTCCAGAATCGCAGCTAGGGGGAAATACAGATTTAGCAACTATAGGAACCTTAATGGGATTTGTAGTAATGATGGTTTTAGATGTGGCTTTAGGATAGTTATTTAAATATATTATAATTTATAATGTACAAATTGCTTTTCATAGATTAAAAAGTCGAAAAAAGGATATATTAAAATATATTTTAGTATATCCTTTTTAATAAAAATTTTTTTTAATATATATATATGAATATATATATATAATTTGTTTATCAAATTAAAAAAGTTAACTAGACAATACTTAGGTGTTGAGTAATAATATTAATATAAAAAGTTGAATAAAACAAAGAGGTGGAGTGGTTGAATAAAATCATAGGAAGTAAAATTAAAGAACTTAGAACTAATAAGAAGATGACTTTAAAGGAACTAAGCGAGAAAACATCTTTATCGACTGGATTCTTATCTCAATTAGAGAGAGGGCTTACCAGCATAGCGACTGATTCTTTATTAAACATAGCAGAAGCTTTAGATGTTGAATTATCTTACTTTTTACTATCAACTAGTAAGAGAAGAGAGCGATTTATACAGAAGAGTTACGAAAGAGATATATATAAAATAGATAATGCTATGCATATAAATTATATATTATCTAATAATCCAGAAGATAAAACAATATTACCTAGATTAATCGAGATATTGCCTAGTAATAGTGATGAAAATTTAAGTACTTATCATCATGATGGTGAAGAGTTTATCTATGTACTAGAAGGGATTATTACCTTATTTATAAATGAGGAGAAACAATATTTATATCCAGGGGATTCAGCTCATTTTAAATCTTCAATTAATCACAACTATGCTAATTATACTAATAAAATATGTAAAGTATTAGTTGTGAGTATTCCTAACCCTGTAGCTACTTCTAATAAGTAATCTATGTAGAGAGGAAAGAGTTTAAAAGCATAAGAGAAAAATATTTATAAATACATTAGGGGGAATAAAATGAAAAAACTAGATAAGAAAATTGGATTTATTGGTGTTGGAAATATGGCTAAAGCTATTATAGGCGGCATTATAAAGTCAAAGCTTGTTGATGCTAAGAATATTCTTATATATGGTCCTCATAGAGAAAAGCTTGAAAAGGTTAAACGAGAATTGGGTGTTTATATTGGAGAATCTGCAGAGTTTGTTTCTGGCAATGTAGATATATTATTTATAGGAGTAAAACCTAACATATTTATAGAAGTGTTAGAAAATCTAAAAAATAGTATTAAAAAGAATACCATAATAGTTTCTATAGCAGCTGGAATTACTATAGATGATATAGAGCAAGTTATAACTGATGAATATAAGATTATTCGCTCTATGCCTAATACTCCAGCTTTAGTTAATGAGGGAATGAGCTCTATATGCGGTAATGATAATATTTTGGAAGAAGAACTTATGATGGTTAAAGACATATTTGATAGCTTTGGTAAAACAGAGATCCTTTCAGAAGATTTAATTCATACAGTTATAGGGGTTAGTGGGTCTTCACCTGCTTATGTATTCATGCTTATTGAAGCTATGGCGGATGGAGCTGTACTAGGAGGTATGCCTAGAGAAAAGGCTTACAAATTTGCAGCACAAGCGGTTTTAGGTTCTGCTAAAATGGTGCTTGAAACAGGAAAACATCCTGGAGAGTTAAAGGACATGGTATGTTCTCCAGGTGGCACCACCATAGAAGCTGTGAGAACTCTAGAAGAAAAAAGATTTAAGAGTGCAGTAATAGAAGCTATGGTTAAGTGCATGGATAAATCAAGGGATATGAGCAAATAAAGCAAGGAGAGTGAACGAAGTGTCTTTAAAGAAGCAGATGAAATTTCTTCAACAATGCGAGAACAATTTAGATAAATTAAATTTTTATCTAGATATTACTAATAGTGATATTACATGTGGGCCATGTTTGGTACTAAAGCATTACTATAACTGGTGTCTTAAAAATGTATTTAATGTAGATATAAATGAAGTGAAATCTACTGAATTCTTTAAAAAAATGATAGAAAAGCTAGATTATAAGGTTATTGGAAATATGGAATATGAGGATTTTAGAAACCTTATAATATCCTATTACTCTTTAGGTGAAATATATTTTGAGCAAGGAGATCTAGACGTATCAAAAGAATATTTTTCTAAGGTAGTAGGAGTTATGGAGGAATTTCTAAAAGGCGGAAATAAGTTTCAAACCGATGAAATTCAATATAAAAGTGGCGTAGTATTTTTTGAACTATTAATGTGGGCTAGAAAAAATCTTGGAGATATGGTTGAAGGTGATGAAGCTTTAGCTCTGTATGAAAGTATAATTGGCGAAGAAGAATTATTATACATACAAAAAAACTATTGCATATACAAAATAAGTAAAGAATTAAATCTCATAGATAAAGCCAATGATTCAGCTAGAAGTGTAATAAAATTACTATCCTCTTATAAAGGAATTAATGTAGATGCTGTGGAGTATTTTACTAGGGAAAAGGCTTATTATAATGCTATAGAGATTTCAATAGAAGAATATTGTAAGAATAGTACTACTCATTGGATAAATATGATGAATATTATATGTATGCAAGCTGAATGTTTAGATTTAGAATGTGTATATAAGGTGATAAAATTTTGCAATATATTAATGGAAGATCTTAAAGTCGTAGAATGGAGTACTTTAGTTTTAAGTTTATATAAAGGAATCAGAAAAGAAAAAGAGCAACTTATTAAAGTTTTAAATTATTTAAGACAATGCTTTAATAATATTGATTATAAGCATGGTGATTTTATAAATTGTTCTCAGGCTATAAGTGTATTGAATGAGATTTATGAAGATATAAGAATAAGAAAATATAAAGAAGTATTTTTAAGAGACTATGAATTTGACTTTACATTCTATTTAATGAATGTAGCAGTTCAAAATGATAACTATGGAAAATCAATAGAAGCTGCAACTAAACTATCATCTATAATAGAAATACTTAATACAAATAAGGAATTGCATAATTATATAAAAAAATGTGAGGAAGTATCTATAGAAGGAGTTAAAAAGGAAACTTATAATTTAAAAGAATATCCTTGGATATATTTATATAATAATGTGAAAGAGATATGTACAAGCTATGATATTAGATCCACATTTGATATAGAGGATTTTATTAGAACTACTAGTAAAAAAATAATAATAGGTATTAACGCAATACAAGATAGAACTTTAGAAGAAACTTTAAATAATATTGTTGGTGAGAAAATTTTCCTTCAGGATAAGGATATTGTATTTATAGACAATGAAGAAATAAATTTAAAATCATATATCAAAGATAATTATAATTGTAAGGTAATTAGAAAGAATGATTTATTACGAGAATCTAATAGGTGTATTATAACTTATGATAAGGCTACTCATGGGAAAATTGCAGATAAAAATATTATTGTAATAGATGGTCATAAAGAATTAAGAGATATCGATATAACTTATATTAAGCATATATTGAAAGAAAGTAAAAATACTAGATTAGTTACTCTTATTAATACAGAAAATGTAGATTATAAAGATGAAACTGTAGTATATAATAAAGCCCTATTAGAAAATATATTAGATTATAAAAAAGAGATAGGAATAGTAAATCTTCAACATTTTTCAGATTCTAAAGAAGTACTAGAGGCAATTATAGGACAGACTTCTACAAATATATTAGACATTAAATTTAATGATTTTAAAAATAATATAAATGAAACATTAGATAAAATTCGTGAAGATATAAAGTTTAGGAATGGTATATATAAAGAGAGGAAATATACTCTTAAAGAGTGTATAGCAGAGTATGTAAATTTAGAAGATGAAGTTAGATCTAATTATAATGAGTTTCTTAATAAAATAGATGGAGATATGGAGTTCTTAGGAAAATATGCTGAAGAGAAAATATCAGTAATTATTCCTGATCTTATAGAGAAAAATTTAGATGCAATAGATGATTTAGAGGAAACTTCGGCATTAAAGGAGAAGGCCGAAAAAATATTCAGTGAGGTTATTGTAAGTTGGTGTAATAAAAATATTTATGATTTAATGCTAGAGGAATTTGAGGTATATATAACTAAATACTCAAAGCTTTATGGATATCATCAAGATACTATTGACAAGATAAATGAAAATCGTGATTTAGTACTATCTGCTTATAGTGATTTTAGAAGTAAAGTAACGACTTTAGATATAAAGCCACTAGAAGAGTTGCTAAAAGAATTTTTAGTACTACATGATGAATTCTTAAGTAGTATTAACTATGAAGTTACAGTAATTCCTAATGAAAAGTTTTTAAATACAGTGGCCGATGGAATTAAGGTAATGTTTATGAAACCAGAAGAAAAGGCGGAAACTACTAGAATAAAAATTAAGAATCAAGTTATAGATAATAAAAATAATATAGCAACTATATTAAGTAATAATATTATAGAACACTTAAAAGGCCTTTCAAATAAATTAAAAGAAGAGATAAAAGATATATTTGAAGGTACTTTAGAGGATATTGCATTGGATAAGAGTGTAGTAGAACAAGCTGAGAGAGAGATGACAAAAGTTCACGATGAGCTTACAAAGAAAAATGAAGAGTTAGAAATTCTTATGAAGTTTGTAGATATAGAAGTATTAAAATATACTAAACAACTTGAAAATAATTTAGTATATGATAAAAGTATATGCTATAACATATTTTAAAAAGAAATATTAATAGTAAATAAATTTAATATTTTATACTAGATAACAGTTGCTTTTGAGAATAAATTTCTAATTTACATGAAATAAATAAGCCAGGATAATTCCTGGCTTATTTATTATTCTTTTATTTTGTAATTATTATTCTTTTATTTTGTAATTATTATTCTTTTATTTTGTAATTATTATTCGTAAGAGTAAATACATCTTTAAAACCATCAGTTAGATATAAATAATGATCTTTAGTTATAAAAATTGCATCTACACCCTCTAAGGAATTAATAAGTTTTAATCCTTCTTCTATGCCAAGGGCAAATAGGGTAGTTGAAAGAGAATCGCCATCTATAGAAGCATCAGATAAAATGGATACACCTAAAATATTATTGTTATATGGATATCCTGTTTCAGGATTTAAAATATGATGATAATTCTTACCTTCGTGTTCAAAATATCTTTCATATACTCCCGAAGTTACAATAGATTTATTACTTACACCAACAAATCCAATGGTATCACTACCAGACTTTTCTGGGTTTTGAATGCCAACCTTCCAAGGAGTACCATCTAATTTATCACCAACTACATAAATATTTCCGCCTAGATCAATAATTGCACTAGATACACCATCTTCTTTCAGAATTTTAACAACTTCGTCAGCAGCATACCCTTTTGCTATAGAACCCAAGTCAATAATCATATTAGGATATTTTAGAAAGATGCTTTTCTTTGCCTCGTCTAGTTCAATGTTATTATAGTCAATTAAGGACTTCTTTTCATTAATTTCTTCTTGAGAAGGAAGTCGAGCGTTATCAGTTCCAATCCCCCATAATTTTACTAATGGGCCTATGGTGATATCAAGAGAGCCACCAGATAATTTAGAGTATTCAAGGCCTTTTTTTACTACATTAAAAGTGTCGTCACTGACTTCTACAGGTTCTACACCAGCCATTTCATTTACTTTATCCAATTCTGTATTAGCTTTATTTATACTTAATATATTCTCAAGCTCTCTTAAACGGGTAAAGGCTTTATCTATTATAGATGTATCAGATTTATCATAAAGCGTTATAGTACAAACAGTACCAATAACTAATTCTGTTTTACTAGCTGGTTTACTAGGTAGTTTTTGATTTGTACATCCTGCAGCCATAGTAGCAATTAAAAATACTACTAAAAGTGAGGAGAGTTTTTTGAAAAATTTCATAGAGTCCTCCTTATCTATGTGTATTAATCTGATTTTGCGATTATTTAAATAAAAGGTTATAAATTGTTAAGTTTTTAATAGTGTCATTTATATAATAACATTATAATTCAATAGGAGAAACTTTTAAATAAAAATTAAACAGACAACTATCTAGTTAGAAGAATGCGATAAGAGTTATAAATAAATATAAGACTTTAGGATATCCTAAAGTCTTACAATAAATAGCATGATTACGTTAATTATTTAGCAGCTTTAACTATAGCAGTCTCAGTTTTGCCATCATTTGCATATTGGATAGCTGCGTCTGCTAGGGTTTTGAAATCATCACCAGAGCTAGTTGCTCCAGTTATAGCATCAACAGATGCAGGATCTTGCTTTTCTACAAGAGCTTCAGCATATTGAACTGAAAATTCAGCAGGTCCAATTCCAGAAACTTTTGACATATTTGCTTGGTATTCAGCATCTTTACTCTTTAAAACACCAGCTTCGTTTACATAGTCGAATTTAGTATCAGTAATTTTTCCATCAGCTACTGTAATTTCAACTTGTCCTTTCCAACCGTGATCGTCAAAAGCATCGAATTCAGATTTGTAAGTACCATCTTTCATTCCTTTTGATCCACAACCAACTAACATTCCAGCAGTTAAAACTACTGAAGATAATAAAGCTATAACCTTTTTATTCATTTTATATGTCCCCCTAAAAATATTCTTGTTTTTACAAAAAACTTAATCAGTTTTTATGATTTAATTATAAACTATAACAAAAAAATAGTAAATATATTTCCATGTAATTTGTTAAAAATTTATTTACAAAGTTTAACATTAGTATAGCATTATTTTGTGCAAAGTTAATATAAGATTAAATTTTGTTTTAAAGTTAATATATGATTAAATTATAATATTAAATTTTATTTTAAAGTTTATATATATATATGGATTAATTTTTAAACTCTCCAATATATAAAGAATTTGAGCTAACATATTGATATAATAGAAATAAAAGATTAAAATTACTATGTTTAAAGGATTATTAAAAAGTATAGGAGCAGAATAAAGATGAAACTGATAAAAAGAATGGATGTAGTAATAATTTTAATATTACTAGTAATATCTTTTATACCCTATGGAATGCTAAAAAATTATCAGAGTAATTACAAAGGGATTAATTATGCTGTTATCTCTATAGATGGGAAGGAACAAAAAAAAATCGAATTAACGAATGAGTTAGATGAAGAGTTTACGTTTAAATCAGTTTATGGAATTAATAGTGTTGCTATCCATGATGGTAGAATAGGAATTATAGAAGCTGATTGTAAAGATAGAATATGCATAAATGAAGGTTTTATAGGAGATGTAGGAGAACGAATAGTGTGTTTACCTAATAGATTAATTATTGAGATTGTTGGAGAAGAAAAGAATAGTGAAGGGGAAGATGTAATTTCTCGTTGAGGTGGAAATAATGAATAATAAAGAAGTTAGTAAAAATATTAGAAGAATGATATATATATCCCTATTGGTATCGATGTCTTTGGTTTTACATATATTTGAAGGCATGATACCAGTACCATTTATAACTCCAGGTACAAAGTTAGGTCTTGCTAATATTATTACGGTAATAGCACTATATACCTTAAGCTATAATGAAGCTTTTTTAGTACTATTTTTGAGAATATTGCTTTCTGTAATGTTTGGTGGTAGTATATCGCGCTTATTATATAGTTTATCTGGTGGTGTTTTAAGTTATATATTTATGGTGGTTACAAAGGCATTCGGAAAAGATAAAGTAAGCATTGTAGGAGTAAGTTGTGTAGGTGCAGTATTTCATAATGTAGGACAACTACTTGCAGCTTCATTGATAGTAAAAACTATGAGTGTTATGCTCTATTTACCAGTTATGAGCATAGCAGGAATAGGTACTGGGATATTTGTTGGAATTACAAGTAACTTTGCTGTAGAGCATTTAAAAAAGATTTTTGGCAAAAATGGTCAATGGTTTTAAAGAAAAGTTATTTTAAGGTTGAATCATGAAATTAATTTAAAAGTAGATTTAATAAAAATAGATTGAATCACTAAAATATATCTGTAGATTGATATAATTATATTTAGTATATGGGTACTTAAAGTAATGTATTTTGTTTAGGAGGGAAAATATATGAGGATTGATGAGGAAATACTCAATTTTGCATTAAATAGTTTAAATGAATACATTGTAGTGGTTGATGAAGATGGAATTATCACAATGATGACAGAGGGATATAAAAAATTTTTAGGGTGTAAAAAACCAGAGGGAAAGCATGTAACTAAAGTTATACCTAATACAAAATTACATTTAATAGCTAAAAATGGATTTAAAGAAGTTGGAGATATACAAGAGGTTAAAGAACACAAAATGATATCCATGAGAGTACCTATAATAATCAATGGAAAAATTAGAGGTGCTATAGGTAGAGTTATGTTTAAAGATATAGATAATTTTAAGATTCTAAGTAGCAAGATATCTCATTTAGAAAAAGAAATTCAATTTTATAAAAATGAGCTTACCGTGGAAAATAAAGCAACCTATACCTTTGATAAAATTATTGGAAATAGCCCAAGTTTCTTATATGCTATAAAATTTGCTGAAAAAATTGCTAGGGGAGATTCTTCTGTACTAATTACTGGTGAAAGTGGTACAGGAAAGGAACTTATTGCACAATCGATACACAATAGTAGTAAGCGAGCTATGAAACCTTTTGTGAAAATAAACTGTGGAGCTATACCAACAGAATTATTTGAATCAGAAATGTTTGGATATGAAGAAGGAGCTTTTACTGGTGCTAAAAAAACCGGTATGAAAGGTAAGTTTGAACTTGCTGATGGAGGAACTATTCTTTTAGATGAGATTGGAGATATGCCTATTTTTATGCAGGTAAAATTACTAAGAGTTCTTCAGGATAGAGAAATTGTTAGAGTTGGAAGCAACGATGTGAAAAAAATAGACGTAAGGATTATTGCATCTACAAACAAAAATTTATTGCAACTTACGCAAGAAGGAAAATTTAGACAGGACTTATATTACAGATTAAATGTTATGCATGTTAAACTTCCATCCCTCAGAGAGCGGATTGACGATGTCGGCCCCCTAGCTGAAGCTTTAAGAATTAAACTATGTAATAAGTATGGAATATATAGTGAGGGAATAACTGAAGAAGCATTAGAATATCTCAAATGCTATAATTGGCCAGGAAATGTTAGAGAGTTAGAAAATGTTATTGAAAGAGCAATAAATCTACTCAACACAGAACTAAAAATTTTGCCAGAACATTTACCAGCAAAAATATTAGATTGTAATAAAAAAAAGATAGATTATACCAATAAACAACTTAAAGATATTGTTGATGAAATAGAAAAGCAAGTGATTATGGAAACCTTAGAGAAATTTAATGGTAATAAAAACGAAACATCTAAAGTTTTAGGCATTAGTCGCCAAGGACTATATAAAAAAATGAAAAGATTTGGTATAGATATTTAAAATTGTGTAAACTAAAGCATACATGTAAACTTAGTTTACACATGTGCGATATTTTGGATAATCAAGCCTTTAATTAGAGAAAATGTATTAAAATTGCCTATAAAAAATGTGGTACTTATTGATTCTTCTTTAGGTGATTTATTTAACAGTGAAGTTATAATATTAACAAAGTTTTGTTTAAGGCAAAACTGTAAACTGGAGTTTACAGTTTCGTTTTTAAATATTTACAGAAAGCAAGGTATTTAGGGGGTTGTAGAAGTTGGCATGGAAATTGCTATATAAATAAGTGTAAGTGTGATCAACATAGCTTAAGCAACCCTGTGTTAAAATATATAACAAGGGATAAAATAATTCTTAACTTAATTTTAATAGTTCAGCTTAATTTAAGTTAGGAAAGTATAACTTAGAGACTAAAAACTTAGCTTATTTTATATATAATAAGCTAAGAAGATAGTCCAATGTTATAATAAACTATTTATAAAGAAAAGGATGGAGTTTAAAGATGAAAGAAGTTGTTATTGTAAGTGCTGCTAGAACAGCAATAGGATCATTTGGAGGTTCATTATCAAAATTATCAGCGGTAGAGATCGGTACTGTCGCTGCAAAAGAAGCTATAAAAAGAGCAGGAATAGATCCAGCTATTATAGATGAAGCTATAATAGGTAATGTTATAAGTGCGGGACTTGGACAAAACGTTGGAAGACAAGTTGCACTAAAAGCTGGTTTAAGAGAAGAGTCTTCAGCTGTTAGTATTAATAAAGTTTGTGGATCAGGAATAAAAGCTGTAACATTAGCTGCTCAAGCAATAAAATCAGGAGACGCAGATGTAATTCTTTGTGGTGGAACAGAGTCTATGAGTAATGCACCATATGTATTACCAGCATCTAGATGGGGACAAAGAATGGGTGATGGAACCATGGTAGATACTATGATTAAGGATGGCCTTTGGGATGCATTCAATGATTACCACATGGGAGTAACAGCAGAAAATATAGCTGAAAAATGGGGACTTACAAGAGAAATGCAAGATGAGTTTGCATTAAATAGTCAATTAAAAGCTGAAAAAGCTATAAAAGAAGGTAGATTTAAAGATGAAATAGTACCAGTTGAAATACCACAAAGAAAAGGTGATCCAATTGTATTTGATACAGATGAATTCCCTAAGTTTGGTTCAACAATAGAAAAATTAGGAAAACTTAAACCAGCTTTCAAAAAAGGCGGAACAGTTACTGCTGGTAATGCTTCAGGAATAAATGATGGAGCTGCTATGTTCATAGTTATGTCTAAAGATAAAGCAGAAGAACTAGGAGTTAAATACCTTGCAACTATAAAAGCTTATGCATCAGCTGGATTAGATCCACAAATAATGGGATATGGACCATTTGAAGCTACAAATAAAGCTTTATCTAAAGCAGGATTAACAGTTGAAGATATGGAGTTAATCGAAGCTAACGAAGCTTTTGCTGCGCAATCATTAGCTGTAGCTAAAGATTTAAAATTTGATATGAATAAAGTAAATGTTAATGGTGGAGCAATAGCTCTTGGACACCCAGTTGGAGCATCTGGAGCTAGAATATTAACTACTCTTATCTATGAAATGATTAAAAGAGATAATAAAAAAGGTCTTGCTACATTATGCATAGGTGGCGGACAAGGAATTGCAATCGTAATAGAAAGATAAGTGACACTCCAAATCTATGATTTGGTTAGTGGAACTTACTCATTCGAATGAATGTGAGAATGAGTTTCCCTAAAGAGCAACCGTGTGAGAAAGAGTTTCCTTTCGATCAAAGCGGGAAAAGAAAATCTTTAATTTATTTGATTGGACTGAATGATTATTCAGATTATATTATATGAAAAGAGTCCCCTAACTCTTTTTATATAATGAATATTACTTTTTAAAGATTTTAAATGATAAAGTTTGCTATAACCTTTAAAATATAAATAAAAAATCAGCCATTGGAATTTTTTCAATGGCTGATTTTTTATTTTCACTAGAATATTTCATGAAATACTACACAAGCTAATTTAAATATGATGAGAGGAGAATTTTAGATGGGAAAAAGAACAAGAAGAAGAAAGAATAATAGAAATATTGGTTTATTAATTATTATATTAATAGTTGTTTTTATTGCAGTGTATCTTTTGTTTTACTACGGATATATGAAGCGTGCCGTTAGTAGCTATGAAGATAAAATTTATCCTCAAATTTTTATAGAAGGTATTGATGTAGGGGGAAAAACTAAGAGTGAGGCCAATATGCTATTAAATGAAAAAACAAAAGAACTTATTAATAATGATATTAAGGTAATAGTAAAGGATAGAGAATACAAAATTGATTATGATAATCTAAATATAAAAAGTAACTTGCAAGAAACAATTACAAAAGCTTTAAATCACGGGAAGAAGTTATCAGTAAGAGAAGGATATAAGTTAATAAAGAATCCTAAAAAAGTTGAATTTGATATTGAATATAGTTATAATATGGAAGCTGTAGACTCTTTGCTCAATGAAATTGAAACGACTCTTAGTAAAGAAGTTAAGGATGCAACTCTTACTAAGGAGGGCGGAGAGCTAAAGGTCAGTAAAAGTTCTGTAAAAGAGGAAATGGATAAAAAGGGCTTTATTTCAAAGGTTGAAGAAGTTATAAAAAGTAATACAGAAAACAATAAAGGTGATGTAACTTTAGAATTACCTATTAATGTTGAAGAGCCAAAGATAAAAACAGAAGACTTACAAAAAATTGATACAATAATATCTAGTTTCAGTACAAACTTTATAGATGATGTTAGAGCTATAAATATTAAAATTGCAGCATCAGAAGCAAGTGGGGTAGTTCTAATGCCAGAAGAAGAGTATAGTTTTAATAAATTAGTAGGTGAGAGCACAAAGGAAAAAGGTTATGTCGAAGCACCAGTTATAAAAGATAATAAAGTACAAGTTGAACTAGGTGGAGGAGTTTGTCAAGTATCTACAACTCTTCATAATGCAATTATAAGAGCAGGGATACTCCCAATAGAGAGAACACATCACTCTATGCCTGTAGGTTATGTAGATATGGGAATGGATGCAACTATTTATTATAATGCAGTAGATTATAAGTTTAAAAATACATTACCATATCCAATATATATAGATTCAATGGTGAAAGGTGATAAACTAACTTTTAATATACATTCATATAAAGAATTGACTAATAAGAGATATGAAGTTACTAGTAAGATATATGAAGAAATTCCTCAAAAGATAGAGTACAAAAAAGACATAACTTTAGACGAAGGTGAAGAAAAAGTTGAGGCACCAGGAAATAATGGCTATAAAGTTAAAGTATACAGAAAAACAATAGAAAACAAAAAGGTAGTGAAAGAGGAAGAGATATATAATGATGTATATGAACCTGTAAATAAAGTTGTTAGAAGGAATGTATAGAGGTATATGGAAGAAGTTGCATATATAAAATGTTCTATTTAAATTTTACAATAAGGAACGATTAAGTAATAAAATCGTAATAATAATATGAATGAAAATGTGGTTAATATATGGTATACTTTATATGTTAATTCAACTTTTAAAATTGTAAAATGAAAGGAATGTTACTATGGATATGAATCTAGAGAATGGCGGGCATAACACCGAACTTTCACCAAACCCAGATGTGAAAAAATCTAACAAGAAATCTAAAATAATAGCAATTTCTTCCGTAATAACTATAGTTCTTTTAGTATTTATAGGTACAACGGCATATATACATAGAACTGTATCTAAGTATGAAAGCTTAATTATGCCTGGTGCATCCATTGAAGGTATAGATATAGGTGGTAAAACAAAGGACCAAGTAATACAAGAGCTAAATAGTAAATATAACGATGAGATTGGTAATAGAAACATTAAAATTAAAGCTGGAGATAAGGAATACACTATTAACTACGCAGATTTACATGTAAAGTTCAATATAGAAGAAGCAGTAGAAGAAGCCTCTAAGTATAATAGAGATCTTGGATATATAGACAAGTTTAAGGCTATAAAGAGTGCAGATAAAAAGGACTTTCCAATAACATTTACCTATAATAATGAAATTATAAATACAGTTACAAAAACTATGGAAAGTGAAATTAATATTGCTAAAAAGGATGCAACTATGACAAAATCAGGCTCAGGGTTCAACATCACACAAGAGGTAGTTGGTAAAACTTTAGATAGACAAGCATTGATTGATACTATTAATGCTAAAGTATCGGAAAGTAAATTAGGAAACATAGAAGTAGTTGCAACAATAAAAGATGATATACCTACGAAAACTAAGGAAAAGTTATCAACTATTGATACGATAATAGGTACTAAAACTACTAATTTTGGAACTTCAGATTCAAGTAGAAGTACGAATATAAAAATAGGTGCTGATACTTTAAATGGAATAGTACTAATGCCAGGAGAAAGTTTTAGTTTTAATACTATCGTAGGAGATACTACTGCAGATAAGGGATATCAACCAGGAGGAGTTTATGTTGGAGATAAAGTTGAGATAGGATATGGTGGAGGAATTTGTCAAGTATCCTCAACACTTCACAATGCCGTATTAGATTCAGGAATTCTTCCAGATCAAAGATTAAATCATAATATGACTGTAGGTTATGTTCCAGCTGGACTTGATGCAACTATTGCCTATGGTGGAATAGATTATGTGTTTACAAATCCTTATAAATATCCAATATATATAGAAGGTTATACTAGTGGAGGTAATGTAACATTTAATATATATTCTAATTCTGCATCAAAAGGAAATAAAACCTATGGTTTTAGCTCTGAGACTTATGAGACAATTCCTGTAACTGTAAAATATGAAAATGATTCAACCTTACCTGTAGGAACAGAAAAGGTTACACAGCAAGGAGCACCAGGATACAAGGTTAAGGCATATAGGACTGTTTATGAAAATGGAAACGTAGTATCAACAGAACTTATGAATAATGATACGTATGTACCACTACCTAGGATAATAAAAAGAGGAACTAAGAAAGTAACTGAAAAACCGGTGGAAAAACCTGTTAATAAGCCGGCAGATAAACCAAAAGAAGAAACAACTCCACCAGCAGAAAAACCTACCGATAAGCCAGCTGAAGGTGGAAATGAAGACTAATATATTTCTATTTAATAGGTTGAAATAGTAAAAAAGTAATCTGGAATAATTTATACCCTATAGGTAGACAAAATATATGTCTATGCTATAGGGTATTTTAACTAAAGGTTTTTGTTTAAATAAGTTTTAAATTCATATGAAGTTATAAGTATATAGAAAATAAATTAATAGGGTTAAGCAGAAGAAAAAGATTAGATGACCTATATTAATTAATAGGAAATAATATATGTGTAAATAATATTGATTATATAGGCTTTAAAGGAGGAAGAAGTTTTAATGAACTATTTTGAAGAATTTACAAGACATCTTTTAGAGGATGAGAATCCATCCATATATTTTAATAATTTAGTGAAAAATAACACTTATCCAGATATATATCCCTATGATATGATTTTAAAATTAAAAGGTATAGATCAAAATCCAAAACATCACCCAGAAGGCAATGTTTGGATTCATACTATGATGGTTATAGATGAAGCAGCTAAAAGAAGAAATAAAAGTAAAAATCCAAAAGGATTTATGTGGGCTGCTTTTTTACATGATATAGGTAAACTAACTACTACAAAGGTAAGAAGAGGCTGGATTACTTCTTATGACCATGATAAAGTTGGAGAAAAAATGGCAGGAGAATTCTTAACAAGTTTGGGACTTGATAAAGATAAAGAGTTTTATAATTATGTAGTTAGCTTAGTTAGACTTCATATGCAGATTCTTTTTATTGTAAAAAATAATGAGTTTGCAGATTTTAATAGAGTAGCCAAAAGTGATCATGTTGAGGATATAGGGCTTCTAGGAATATGTGATAGATTAGGACGAGGACCAAAGAATAAGGATGAAATTAAATTAGAAGAGAGAAATATTGAAATTTTCTTAGAAAGGTGCCAAAATTATATTAATAAGAGAAAAAGGATGGCAGAGATATATAATTTGGCTGAGAAATAATAAAAATCTTAGGAAGGTAAGTATTTAATGAGAAAGAAGATATTGAATATACTTAGGAATAGCAAGGATGAATATATTTCAGGAGAAAAGCTTAGTGAAGAACTAGGAATTACTAGGGCTGGAATTTGGAAGCATATTAAGAACCTAAAAGAGTCAGGATATGTTATAGAATCAATTTCTAATAGAGGATATAAACTAATAAGTACTCCGGATATTATCGATGGTAATGAAATTTTACCGCTTCTTACAACAAAGTATATGGGAAGAAACTTTATTCATTATGACGAAGTAGATTCTACTAATGTTAAGTGCAGAAAAGAGTGCAATAATAATCCTATAGAAGGTACAGTGATGGTAGCAGAGGAACAGACAAATGGAAAGGGAAGACTTGGAAGGGGTTGGATTTCTCCTAAGGGTACAGGAATATGGATGTCTATAGTATTAACTCCTAAGATATCTCCTATAGTGGCACCTAGATCTACTTTAATCGGAGCAGCAGCAGTTTATACAGCGTTGAAGGATATGGGTATTCCTGTAGGAGTAAAATGGCCTAATGATATTGTAATTAATGGTAAAAAGATATGCGGTATATTAACTGAAATGAATGCAGAAATAGAAAGAATAAATTATGTTATTATGGGAATTGGTATAAATGTTAATATGGATTCATTTCCAGAAGAGTTAAAAGAAAAAGCCACATCTCTTAAAATTGAACTAGGAAATGAAATAGATAGAAAAAAACTAGTAGCTGCCATATTGAATAACCTAGAGAATTATTATGATGATTTTAAGAATACTGGAGATATAAGTAGAGTTATGAAAGTTTGTAGAGAAGGCTCATTACTGATAGGCAAAGAAGTAAGGATAATAAATGGAAGCAATGAAGCTATATGTACTGTATTAGATATTGATGATGAAGGTGAATTAATAGTAAGATATAAAGATGGTACTGTTAGTAGAGTAATTTCTGGAGAAGTATCTGTGAGAGGGATTTATGGATATATATAATGCAACTATAACATTATTTTTAATATGAAAACAGCTGAAGTTTATTTTATTAGATAAACTTCAGCTGTTTTGATTTATAAAGGTTAAAAAGTCTTATTTAGAGGCTTACCTAAGATTGGACCTATGTAAATAACTTGGACACAAAAAGTCACACAATATTAAGATGAACCTTTTAAGGCTAATAGATAGAAAATTTTAATTAAACTTTATGAGGATGATTTAGAAAGAAATTTAGAACTCTCTAAGACATCCTCTAATGATATTAATTAATTTTATTATTTAAGAAATATTGTACTAAACAGCTATAACAGTTTTTATAATTTCATATTACTTGAAAAAATTTACTGAAGCTGATATAGGCAATCCTTTATTAAGTTCTAAAATAATATAGGAAAACCACGGTTCCCTTCTTTTGTTAGTAGAAGAACCAGGATTTAAATACATGGTTTTTCCTTTAGTAAAGATGCAAGGCTTATGGCTATGACCATATATTATTATATCAAGCTTATCTTTTTTAAAAGTCTCAACTACATTGTCTATAGTTTGTTTTTTATCTCCATCCCCATGGCAAATACCGATCTTATAGCCTTCCAATGTTAGTATATGCTTTTCGGGAACTAAACTTCTTAAATTAGATTTATCATTATTTCCATATACACCTATAAATTCTGACTTTTCTTTAATTAAAGAAATTACTTCAGGGGATGTATAGTCTCCAGCATGAATTATTAAATCTACATCTTTTAATTTTTCGTCTAATATATGTTTGAGTTTAGAATAATGTTTGTTCATGTGAGTGTCAGAAATAACTCCAATTTTCATTTTAAACTTCACCTCCAATAAAAAGATACTTACATTATTAGTATAAGCATAAAATTTTATTTGTTTAATCTGTTTTTAAATCTGAGTGTAAATCTATTCTAAGTAAGATAGGTAATATTGATATATTTATAAAATTAAAATATTATTTAAAAGGTTCATATAATTAATAATTATTATTGATTGAATAGTAGAAAAATATCTTAAATTGATGTATAATTTAATCAAGATAAATTTATTATAAACATTGCACTATTGTAATAAAGTACGGCTTAATTATATTATATGTAGCTAATATTATGTAGTTAAGCAGGAATAACATAATAATATTTACTTAATTTCAATATGTCATAGGAGTGATAAAATGAAAGATAGGATAATGAATATTATTAAGGACAAGACTTTAACTTATGAAATGAAAGTTTTAAATTTAGCTAGGGAATCAGAAAATAGTTTAGATGTATTAAATAAATCTGATAGAACAAAAATGTATGAAAATGCAGGTGTTATATGTGACCTTAATGAGGGAAACGCACCATATAGACCTAGATACATTGTACCTGACTATGAAGTATTTATGAAAAATGGAAGCGAGTTTTTAAACCTGACTCCTGCAAATGATATATGGGATGCAGTAAATAATTTACTTATTCTATATAAGCATGTACCATCAATTACATCTTTCCCAGTATATATAGGAAATATCGATACATTGTTAGATCCATATATAGAAGATGAGAAAGAAGCATATAAAGCAATTAAATTTTTCTTAAAGCATATAGACAGAACTATAACTGATTCATTCTGTCATGCTAATATTGGACCAAAGTATACTAGAGCAGGGGAAATAATTTTAGAAGTTGAGAGAGAACTTCAAAATGCTACACCTAATATAACTTTAAAGTATTCTAAGGAAACAAGTGATGAGTTTGCAGTTGAAGCGATAAAAACAGCTCTTGCATGTGCTAAGCCAAGTTTTGCTAACCATGAAATGTTTAGTAGTGAGCTAGGTGAAAGATATGGAATAGCTAGTTGTTATAATGGACTTCACATTGGTGGAGGAAGTTATACACTAGTAAGAATGGTACTTTCAAAGCTTGCAAATTTAGCATATAATGAAGAACATTTCTTAAAAACTGTATTACCAGATGCTGTAGAAGCAACTCTTGATTATATGGATAAGAGAGTTAAGTTTATAGTAGAGGAAAGTAATTTCTTTGAATCAAGCTTCCTTGTAAGGGAAGGGTTAATATCAAGTGATAGATTTACAGCAATGTTTGGACTAGTTGGCCTTGCAGAATGTGTAAATACATTACTAGGAGCTACAGAACAAAAGGATAGATTTGGATATAGTGAAAAAGCTAATAAGCTTGGTGAAACTATTATAAATAAAATGTATGAAATGGTTAATGCTCATGAAAATAAATATTGTAAGTCTACAGATAACCATTATTTACTTCATGCTCAAGTGGGAATTGAAACAGATTTCGGAACAAGCCCTGGATGTAGAATTCCAATAGGAGAAGAGCCGGCATTACCAGATCATTTAATTCAAAGTGCAGTATTCCACAAATATTTCCCATCTGGAATCGGTGATATATTTAAATTTGATGAGATGGCAAAGAAAAATCCAAAATCAATTTTAGATATAATCAAAGGTGCATTTGAATTAAATATGAGATATTTCTCATTATACTGTGATGATTGTGATGTTATAAGAATTACAGGATATCTTGTTAAGCGTTCTGATATAGAAGCTTTAGATAGAGGAGAGCAAGTACTTCAAGATACAGTAGCTCTTGGATATGGAGCTGTTAAAAACTCCAAGATTCTTGAAAGAAAATTAAGAAGTTCTGATAAATAGATTTCTTAGCTTCTTCGAAACTTAGAAATAGTTATAATAGAGGCCGTTCTAATACAATTTTAGCAAAAGCTTATAGTATTGGAGCGGCTACTATGTTATCAGAGAGTTAAAATGATATAGAAGAATTTGGAGGAAAAGGTATGAAAAATAAACAAGAGACTATAGGATATGTTAATAAAATAATACCCTTTAGCAATGTAGATGGCGAAGGGAATAGGATGGCTATATTCCTTCAAGGGTGTAATTACAACTGCCTTTATTGTCATAATCCAGAAACTATAAATAGGTGTATTAACTGTGGAGAATGCGTGCCAGCTTGCGAATATGGAGCTTTAGCTATGATAGATGGTAAGGTGGAATATGATATTGATAAGTGTGTAAATTGTGATTGCTGTGTTGCTACTTGTAAAAGAAACAGTAGTCCTAAGATAACAAAAATAACTGCTTCAGAATTAATAAAGAAGGTCGAAAAAGTTAAATATTTTATTTCAGGTATAACAGTTTCAGGAGGAGAATGTACCCTTCAAAGAGACTTTTTAAAAGAATTATTTACAGAAGTTAAAAAACTTGGATTAACAACGTTTATAGATACTAATGGATCTACGCCAATATATAGGGATAAAGAACTTTTAGAAGTAACAGATAAAACTATGATAGATTTAAAAGCATTTAAACCAGAGGAAAATAAAAGGCTTACAGGTATGATAAATGATACAGTTATAGAGAATATAAGAGAACTTGGAAAGGCTGATAAGATATATGAAATTAGAACAGTAGTAGTACCAGGGGTGCTGGATAATAAATACACTGTTGATATGGGAAGTAAGCTATTAGCTGAAATAAATCCTAGTATTCAGTATAAGCTAATTAAATATAGACCTATGGGCGTAAGAAAAGAGCTGCTTGAAACCACAGTACCTACTAATGATTACATGAAAGAGCTAGAGGCTATAGTTAAAGCTAATGGATGTTTAAATACTATAATAGTTTAGTTATAATATCAAATAGAAACATAGCAAGATAATTTCAGGATTTACATGATATTTTCTTGTGATTTATTCAAAAAGGGGTAAAGCTACAATTCAAATACTTGAATTGTAGCTTTAAAAATGTTTATAAATTTATTTTAGGGAGATATTATAGTTCAGAAAGTATTTCAGCGATATTAACAGCGTGATCGCCAACTCTTTCAAGATTACTAATAATATCTAAGAACATAGCACCTACTGTAGCGCTGCATACGCCAGTATTTAATCTTCCAATATGAGAAGATTTTAAGCTTTTTTCTAAGGAGTCTATTTCACTTTCTATAGATCTAACAGACATGGCCTTTTCTTGGGTATAGTGAGAAAAACAATCTATACTATACTCTAGAGAGCTTATACATAACTTGGACATCAAATCAAGTTCGTCCATAGCAGCACTTGAAAAATCAATATTTTTTGCATTCTTTTCCATGGCCCAATCAGCTATATTTTCAGCATGATCGCCTATACGTTCTATGTCATTTACTACATGGAAGTAGGAAGCTAAAACCGATCTTTGTTCATCTCCAATATCTGAGTTAGAGAGTTTTACCAAGTATTTTGTTATATCAGTTTCAAGAATGTTTATCAAAGATTCATTTTTATACACTGTGTTTATCACATCTAGATTACCTTCAGTGAATCCCTTTAAGGCTGTTTCTAGATTTTCTTTTGCTAAATTTCCCATTCTAACAATTTCATTTGTACATTGTCCAAAAGCTATTGTAGGTGTCTCTAATAATCTATCATCTATATATTTAACTCCAACAACTTCCTTTTCATCTTCACCAGGAAGTATAAAATTAACTAATCCTACTAAATATTTAGTAAATGGTAATAGTAAGATAGTATTTATTATATTAAATATTGTATGAGCATTAGCAATTTGCTTAGCTACCACTTCACCACTTACTCCAGGAGTAATAGCTGTTACAGTAGTTAACAGTAAGTGTGAAATTGGTGGAACTAAGAATATAATACTACCAATTACATTGAAAAATAAGTGAATCAAAGCTGCTTTTTTAGCAGTTTTAGAAGTTCCTACACAGGATAATAGAGCAGTTACGCAAGTACCTATGTTTGTACCATACAAAATTGGTATAGCAACATCAATTGGAAGACTTCCAACAGAAGCTAGAGCAACAAGAATTCCAGTAACAGCAGAAGAACTTTGAATTATTGCTGTTATACATAGTCCTAGTAAAAGACCTAAGATTGTTTTACCTTTTAAGCTTAATATAAGTTGTGTAAATATCTGTGATTCTCTTAATGGTGTCATAGCGTCAGACATTAGAGTAAGACCTAAGAAGAGTACACCAAAACCAAGAGCTATATTACCACTTTCTTTAAAATTCTTGCTTTTAGAGAAAAGAACTAGAATAGCACCAACAGCAATGAATACTGGTGTAATTGCACTAAAATCAAAAGTAATAAGTTGAGCAGTAACTGTTGTTCCAATATTAGCTCCCATAATTACATAAGCAGCTTGAAATAAATTCATAAGACCTGCATTTACAAATCCTACTATCATAACGGTTACAGCACTACTACTTTGAATTATTCCTGTAACGATAGTTCCAGTTAAGACTCCTTTAATTGGGTTTGATGTAATTTTATCGAAAATACCCTTTAGTTTTTCTCCTGCTAGATTCTCAAGACCATCTCCCATGATTTTCATTCCATAAAGAAATAATCCGATGCCTCCAAAGAGATTAATAAGTAAAGTTAACGTTTCTAGCATAAGTAACCTCCATCGGTTTTTATAATTTCTATAATTAAGATACAATATAAAAAGCACAATGTTAATAGGATTTGAAGCTATTTAACAGGACGTAAAGAAGAATTAACAACAGATAAAGAGAAGTTAACGTAGATTTAACAAAGGAAAAATTAATTTTATATAAATAGAAAAAGCTATAATTCTAAGAGTTTTAATCCTAAAATTATAGCTTTTTATAAGAATATTTTTTGGGCTAAGCTTGAGAAAGTATTTCGGCAATGTTAACAGAATGGTCACCGACTCTTTCAAGGTTACTTATAAGATCTAAGAATATAGTACCCACAACGGCATCACATTTACCGCTATTTAATCTTTTAATATGAGATACTTTTAAATCTTTTTCTAAGGAGTCTATTTTTTCTTCGAGCTCTCTTACATTCATAGCCTTTTCATAAGTGTAATCTGAGAAACACTCTATACTGTGTTCTAGTGCGTCTATACAGGTGTTTACCATTAAGCTAAGATCTTCAACGGCATCCTTAGAAAATTTAATGTTCTTAGATAATTTTTCTCTAGCTAAGTCAGCAATATTTTCAGCATGGTCTCCAATACGTTCTATATCATTAACAGCATGAAAATATGCAGCTATAGCAGTCCTTTGATCATCTCCAATATCAGAATTGGAGAGTTTAACTAAATATTTAGTTATATCTGTCTCTAACATATTTATAAGATTTTCATTCTTATAGACTTTATCTATTGAGTCTGTATTATTTTCAATAAAACCATCTATGGCAGCTTTTAAATTATCCTTAGCTATAGTACCCATTCTAATAATCTCATTGGTTGCTTGACCAAAGGCTATAGTAGGAGTTTCTAGTAATCTGTCATCTATATATTTAATTTCAACAATATCTTTTTCATCTTCACCAGGAAGTATAAAGTTAACTAAAGCTACTAGATACTTTGTAAATGGTAGTAATAGTATGGTGTTAATTACATTAAATATTGTATGAGCATTAGCAATTTGTTTTGCTACAACTTCACCAGCTACACCTGGAGTAATAGTCGTTACTGTAGTTAATAATAAATTAGAAATTGGTGGTATTAAGAATATTACGCTACCAATTACATTGAAGGAAAGGTGAATTAATGCTGCCTTCTTAGCGGTTTTAGTAGTTCCTAAACAAGAGATCAGCGCAGTAACACAAGTACCTATATTAGTACCATATAAGATTGGAATAGCTATATCGATTGGAATACTTCCAACAGAAGCTAAAGCAACTAAAATTCCAGTAACTGCAGAAGAACTTTGAATTATAGCAGTCATACCGATTCCAAGTAAAAGACCTAAGATTGTATGTCCCTTTAAACCTAGAATAAGGTTAGTAAACACAGGTGATTCCCTAAGTGGTGACATAGCATCAGACATTAGAGTAAGACCTAAAAATAGAATACCAAAACCTAGAATTATGTTTCCTGATTCTCTAGAATTTTTATTTTTAGTAAATAGTACTAGTATAGCTCCAATAGCAATGAATATAGGGACTATAGCATCAAAATCAAATGTGATTAATTGAGCTGTTATAGTGGTTCCAATATTGGCACCCATGATTACATAGGCTGCTTGAGTTAAGTTCATAATGCCGGCATTTACAAATCCGACTATCATAACGGTTACAGCACTACTACTTTGAATTATAGCAGTTACTATAGCTCCAGTTGCTACACCTTTAATTGGGTTTGACGTAATTTTGTCAAAAATCCCCTTTAGTTTTTCACCGGCTAGGTTTTCAAGACCATCCCCCATGATTTTCATACCATATAGGAAAATTCCAAGTCCTCCTAAAAGGTTGATAATTAAAAATAATGATTCCATAGTGGTAAACCTCCAGTAAATAATTATGTATTTAAAAAAGCATTCAAATTAAAGATACAATGAAATTAAATTTATAGTAAGAGAAAAGCACTTTATTTAACAATAATTAATTTAAAATTAACTTAAATTTAACATAAAGTAGTTTTATAGAAGCTTCATAAGATTATTTTGTGTATTTTATAAAGAAATAATGTATATAATAGAGAAGGAATGCTTAAAGAAGTATAGAATTATATAATATAAGAAAGGATGTGGGCTTATGGAATTTAATGATATAATAAAGAAAGTAAAAAAGACTGAATATTTAGGATACTTTGATGTGATTGATCATAGAGAATGTATTAAAAATCTAGTTATTTTTGAAAGTGAAGCTGATAAACTTGAAAAAGATATTCCAGAACCATGGTTTGTAAGGAAAAAAGAATTCGATCGTGCGAAAGATAATTCGCTAACTTTAGTTAAAATAAATATATTTAATAGAGTGGCAGATGCTATAGATGATATGGTGGCGTATGATAATATAAATGAAAATGATATTGAACTATTAAAAAAATATCCAGAGATTACAAAACGCATTATGGAAAGAAAGTATGCAGATTTAGATAAAAGTATTAGTAAAATTAAAGAAGATAAAAAAGGTAAGTTAATTCCAATAATGAATAAAGCTAAAACTTGTCTTGAGGAGATTGGAAGAAAACTTAGTTAAATATAGAAAGACAATGAAATGAATATTGCGAAAATATGCTAAAATCTTGAAATTACACATTTTAAAAGATATAATTAAAGAAGAAAATTAGTGAGACAGTTCGTAAGCCTCCTGTCTTTAAATAAAACTACGGCATTGAAATCTTTTAATTAAATTCTTAAGAAAAGTTCAAAACTGTTTTAATTTTACTTTATTGAAAATTATTATAGAGATATAAGGTATATAGATGATTATTTATTAAATTAAAGGTTTAATCTAGTAAATACAATTTATAACTTTACGATTTTTTGAGCTTTACTTATATGCAAAGATTACAAGGCTGTCATTAGTTTGGCAGCTTTTATTTTTTCTATGGATATTAACAAGTGATAAATATTTTATCTTATAGAATTAGTATAATTTTAGCTTAAATAAGTAGATAATGGATACTTTGAGATAAAGATAAGTAAAATGCTGAGTTAAAGATAGGTGCAGAGCTAGTGAGGTGACATAGCTAGACTCATTATTTTATTAGTAGATTTATAGAGTTTTGTAAAGAAAACTAATATGAATCTAGTAAGGCAAAGAACTTACACTATAAAAAATGAGGAGGGTATTATATTTATGAATACTAGCAACAAAACTAAGAAATTATTAAAAATGGCATTAATTATAGCTGCTTATGTAGCGGTTACTGCTGTTATCGCACCTTTTGCCTTTGGAAATATTCAATTTAGAATCTCAGAGGTATTAGTACTTTTGGCATTTATAGATCCACTATATATTCCAGCCTTAACTATAGGATGTGCTATAGCTAATTTATTGCTTAGCCCTATGGCAATAGTTGATGCTATATTTGGAAGTTTAGCTACGTTAATAGCTTTAGTATTAATTTGGCAAACTAAAAAGTTATTAGCTAGAAAAGATGGATATAACAATACATTTGTATTATTTATAGCATCTTTATGGGCAACTATATCAAATGCTTTAATTGTAGGTGCTGAACTTTACTATATGTTAAAACTACCATTTTGGTTCTCAGCTTTGGAAGTTGCTATAGGAGAATTTGTAGTAGTTTCTATTATTGGAGTTTCAGTATTTAAGTTTATTCTTAAAAATGAGAATTTAAGTGATAAGTTAAAGTTTAACTAGAGTCTATAGAAGATCTATTTAATTATTTAAAATATTTATCATAGTTTAGCAGAGTATGATAAATATTAGGGATTTGAGAAATATATAATATTATAATAATGAAAACCTAGGTATACTTATGCTTAGGTTTTTTTATATTAATTAAATTTATTATAAAAATCTTAAGAATTTTGTAACCAAGTACTAACTTAATTGTATTAGAATAATTAAGTAGGATAAATATAATTAAGAAACAAAAGAGGGATTGCTATGAACAAAAGAAGCATTGAAACTATAACTTTTGCAGGAGTAATAGTAGCCATAATAATAGTAACAATTGCATATGTCATTGTAGATAAAGAAAAATATATTGCCAATGAAGAACAAGAAATTCTGCTAGGACGGAAGTATTTGAAGCAGTTAGAAGATATGGATTTAAATGAAATAGAAAAGAAGGTTGCTAAGCATCATACTCAAGAAATAGATATAGAGAATAAAGACATTAATTTTTATAAGTTTTATGAAAATACAGTGTTTATGGGGGACTCTATTACAGAAGGTTTAGAGGAGATGAAACTTATAAATGAGTATAATGTGATAAGTAATAAAGGTGATACCATAGTAAAAGCAAGAAAAAATATAGATAAACTTACATCTTTGCAACCTAAAAATATAGTGCTTTTATATGGAATGAACGATGTAATAGAGTTTGATGGAGGCGGACCTGGAGGTCCAGATAAGTTTAAAACTTTATATATAGAATTTGTAAATGAGATTAAATTAAAGTTGCCTAATTCTAAAATATATATACAAGCTCCACTACCAGTTATGGATAAGGCTGTGCAAACAAATGAGAGACTTACTAATGATAACTTAGATGAGTTTAGAAAGTTAGCCTATGAAGTAAGTCAGGAGACTGGAGTTAATTATGTAGATATTGATGTATTAGTAAGAGACAAGAGTGAATTATATGAAGGAGATGGTATACATTTTAAATATGATTTCTATTTAAAGTGGTTAGCTTATTTACATCAGTTCATTACATCAAATAATTAGGAGATAAGTATGAAAAATTATAAAAATTATAAAAATTATTATTATATATTAGCAGTAGCAATACTAATTATATTTATAGCTCTATATCAGGTACTTAAGGTTGAGGACATAGATATGGATAGTCTAAGGCAAAGTCTTTCGCAGATTATAGACAGTGAACATATGGATATAGGGGATAGTTCAAAATTAAGAAAGTTATATTATATTAATAAAAATGAAGTTGAGGATTTTATTCTTTATTCACCTAAAAGCAATATGGATGCTAATGAAATACTTATATTAAAAGCAAAGAGTGAAGAAGATATAGATAAATTAAAAGTTAAAGTAGAAGGAAGAATAAAAAAACAATCAGATAGCTTTAAAAGCTATAGGCCAGAAGAATATGACATAATAAGTAACCGAGTATTAGATATAAAAGGAAAACACTTAATATTGATCATTTCAAGGGAGTCGGAAGAAATAGAAGCATTAATAAATAAAGAGTTTAAGTAGTAACTATATTTTAAATGGAGTGATTAATTTGGTTTTCAGTAGTTTAATATTTTTATTTATATTTTTACCAGTTACATTAGTTATTTATTACATATCCCCTAGAAGTATTAAAAATTTAGTAATTCTTATTGTAAGTTTAATTTTTTATGCTTGGGGAGAGCCAATATACATTTTTTTAATGATAGCATCAATTTTAATTGATTACATAGGTGGTGTCATGATAGAGGCAAGTAAAGATGATAAGGATAAACGAAGGTTTATATTTATTACAGTCATTGCTTTGAATTTAAGTTCTTTAATTTTCTTTAAATATTATGGGTTTTTAATAGAAAATATAAATGGAATTTTTGGCACTAATCTTCAAATAAGAAATTTACCATTGCCACTGGGAATTTCATTTTATACTTTTCAACTAATATCTTATATAGCAGATGTATATATGGGAAAGGTAGTTGCACAAAAAAATATAATTAGCTTTGGAGCATATATTACTATGTTCCCTCAATTAGTAGCAGGCCCAATTGTTCAGTATAAAGATGTAGAAAGTCAACTTAACAATAGAAGAGAGTCGATAGAAAAGTTTGGAGAGGGCGTTGAAAGGTTTATTGGAGGAATAGGAAAAAAGGTACTTATTGCAAATAATATAGGGGTAATTTGGACAAATATTAAAGCTATGCCTATGGGAGAGTTATCTGTAATATCAGCATGGATAGGTATAATATCTTTTACACTTCAAATATATTTTGATTTTAGTGGGTATTCTGACATGGCAATAGGACTAGGAAAGATGTTTGGATTTGACTTTCTGGAGAATTTTAAGCATCCATATATGTCTAAGAGTATCAGTGAATTTTGGAGAAGATGGCATATATCTTTAGGTTCTTGGTTTAGAGACTATATATATATTCCCTTAGGTGGAAATAGAAGAGGATTAGCTATACAGTCTAGAAATTTGTTTATAGTTTGGTTTGCTACTGGGCTATGGCATGGTGCTAGCTGGAACTTTGTAATTTGGGGTCTGTATTTTGGAGTATTTATATTCCTAGAGAAAGTATTTCTAGGAAAGATACTAAAAAAAATACCAAGTTTTCTTGCACATATATATACCTTGCTTCTAGTAATTATAAGTTGGGTATTCTTTGATATGACTAAAGTTAAAGCTGCGTTAAGTTACATAAAAGTTTTATTTGGTATAGGGGATAATATATTTATGGATAATGTAGCTAGATATACTTTAAAAACTAATTTCATTATTTTAATAATAGCTATTCTTTGTTCTACACCCTTAGTTAGAAATTTAATTGTTTACCTAAAAAGTAAGTATAAATTAAAAGGTGTATCTATAGTAATAGCTATGAATATGTTAGTCTTAATTATAGCTACTGCTTATTTAGTTGGTGAAAGCTATAATCCTTTTCTATATTTTAGGTTTTAAAAAGAGCGGAGTGAGAGAAATGAGAAAAAATAACAAAATATATAGGAGCTTAATAGCCATAGTATTTCTCTTATTTATATCTATAATGTCTATAAGCAGTATATTGAGAAAAGAGAAAGTATTTTCAGAAGAAGAAAATAGAAATTTAAGTGGTAAACCCGAATTTTCATTTAGCAGTCTTTTTAAAGGAAATTATACTAAAAATTATGAGAGCTACATATCTGATCAATTTCCAGGTAGAAGATTCTTTGTAAGTATTAAAGCTAAGACTGATAGGTTGATGGGAAAAAGTGAAAGTAATAATGTGTTTATAGGAAAGGATAATCAACTCATAGAAGATTTTGAAGAAAGGTCTAAAGAGGAAACTAATGAGAAGGTTTCAACTATTAATGAATTTGTAAAAAGACATGAAAATATAAATACATATTTTATGTTAATTCCAACAGCTACAGAGATTTTAAAGGAAAAGCTACCTAAATATGCACCGGTGGATAGTCAAGTAGAGTATATGAAGTACATACAAGAAAATTTGAATTCTAATATTAAATTTATAAATTCATATAATGCTTTAATTAATAATAGGAATGAATATTTATATTATAAAACAGATCATCATTGGACTAGCAAGGGGGCTTATATTGCATATGTGGAGTTTTGTAAGACTATAGGTATGGAACCTAAAAAAGAAGAGGAATTTAACATAGAATTAGTTGCTAATGATTTTTATGGAAGCTTATCTTCAAAAATTGGAGTAAAAAGAGGAGAGCCAGATTATATAGATGTATATGTACCTAAAGAAAATGGAGAAGTTGTAGTCAATTATATAACAGAGCAAAAGAGGAGTACTAGTATATATAATAGTGAAAGTTTAGATAAAAAGGACAAGTATGAGGTATTTACAGGAGGAAATCATCCTCACATTAATATTAAGTCATTAGGAGATCCTAAAAGGAAACTATTAATAATTAAAGATTCTTATGCAAATAGCTTTCTACAATTTTTAACTTCCCATTATGGTGAAATAGATATAGTGGATTTAAGATACTATATGGAGGATTTAGAAGCGTTAATAAAAACACAAGAAATAACTGATATATTATTTCTGTATAATGTAAATACTTTTAATTCTGATGATTCTATACTAAATATTTCTTCAAATTAAGAAGTTTAAGTATGTTTTTACTACATACTTAAACTTTTTTTAAATTTAATACAATAAAAGTAAAAATGTTTTAAATAATGTATTTTCCAAGTCTTTAGCAATTGTTTAATTATTGACAATGTTTTTTTAGAAGAATATATTAAAGAAAAGAACATTATTTCTCTCAATAAATTGCTATTATTGAGGATGTAAGAGCTTGTTTGGAGGGGTATTTATGGGGAAAATGGATGGAAAAATAGTTTTAATTACAGGTGGGGGAAAAGGAATAGGTTTTGGCATTTCTAAAGCCTTTGCTAATGAGGGTGCCAATCTTGTAATAACAGGAAGAACTGAATCTGCATTACTTGAAGCAAAAGAGAAATTAGAATCAACTTATGGGATTAAAGTACTTACAGTATCAGCTGATGGTGAAGATGAAGAAGCTGTAAAACATGTGGTTAAAAATGCTATAGAAACTTTCGGTAAAATTGATGCCCTAGTAAATAATGCACAAGCATCTAAATCAGGAGTACTGCTAGTAGACCATAGTAAAGAAGACTTTGATGTAGCTATTAATTCGGGATTATATGCAACCTTCTTCTACATGAGAGAATGCTTCCCTTATTTAAAAGAAACTAAAGGAGCAGTTGTAAACTTTGCATCTGGAGCTGGATTAGCAGGGAGAAATGGTCAATCATCTTATGCTGCAGCAAAGGAAGGAATTCGTGGAATGTCTAGAGTAGCTGCTACTGAGTGGGGACAATATGGAATTAATGTTAATGTGGTATGCCCACTTGCATTTACAGAAGGACTTGAAGCTTGGAGTAAGGAATATCCAGAATTATTCAAGGAAACTATTAAAGCAGTTCCACTTGGACGTTATGGTGATGCAGAAAAAGATATCGGACGTGTATGTGTGTTCCTAGCATCAGAAGAAGCTTCGTATATTACAGGAGAAACAATTACTCTACAAGGTGGAAGTGGACTTCGTCCATAGAATTATAAATAGAATTTAAGTTAGAATTAAAAACCATCGATGAATAATATTATCGATGGTTTCTTAGATTATACCTAGGAGGCAGTATAGTGGCTTTCATAGATATAAAATAATTTTATATGGGAGTTGACATAAGAAAATCATAAACATATAATAAGAGATAACAAGTGTTTTGAATAAATAATATAAAATTGAAAATACTAGTTAATAGATAAAAATAAAGACTGTGATGGGAAGAGTAGATATGAGAAGTAGTTAAAGCGAGTTGACGATGGTGTAAGGTCAACACGAAGCTCTTATTGAAGAACATCTCGGAGTTTCTAACCGAAATCCATGGGAGAGTAGACTTAGACGGAGACTCACCGTTAAAAGAGAAGAGTATCAAGAGCAATCTTTGTACTTGTAGAGTTGATCGTTATGATAATTTGGGTGGTACCGCGGAATGTATCCTTTCGTCCCTAGCTTTGGCTTGGGATGAGAGGTTTTTTTATTATAATTTAATATATTATAACTTGTAATATAAGTTTTAATTTTAAAAAAGGAGGATTTTATTATGGAAACAGTTTTAGTAAAAAGTCTTTACAGAGAAAGTGAGAAATATGCAAATAAGGATATTTGTATATCAGGATGGATTAGAACCCTAAGAAGCTCTAAAGCATTTGGTTTTATAGAAGTTAATGATGGTAGCTTCTTTAAAAATGTTCAAGTTGTATTTGAGGATAGCCTTGATAATTTTAAAGAGATAGAAAAGTTAAGTATTAGTTCATCAATAATAGTAGAAGGAAAGCTTGTATTAACTCCAGGTAGTAAGCAACCTTTTGAAATTAAAGCTACAAAGGTAGTAGTAGAAGGAGAATCAAGTAGTGATTATCCACTTCAAAAGAAGAGACACAGCTTTGAATATCTAAGAACTATAGCACACTTAAGACCAAGAAGTAATGCTTTTTCAGCAGTATTTAGAGTTCGTTCTCTAGTAGCTTATGCAATTCATAGCTTCTTTAATGAAAGAGGATTTGTTTATACTCATACTCCAATTATTACAGGAAGTGACTGCGAAGGTGCAGGAGAAATGTTTAAAGTTACAACTATGGACCTTGCAAACATTCCAATGACTGAAGATAAGAAAATTGATTATAAGAAAGACTTCTTTGGTAAAGAAACGAACCTTACAGTTAGTGGTCAATTAGCAGCAGAATGTTATGCTCTTGCATTTAGAAATGTTTATACTTTTGGACCAACTTTCAGAGCAGAGAACTCTAACACTGCAAGACATGCTGCAGAATTTTGGATGGTAGAACCTGAAATAGCTTTTGCAGATCTTAAAGATGATATGGAGTTAGCAGAGGATATGATTAAGTACATCATAAACTATGTACTTGAAAATGCTCCAGAGGAAATGGAATTCTTCAATAGTTTTGTAGATAAGGGCTTATTAGAGAGACTAAACCATGTGGCAACCGCTGATTTTGGTCATGTAACTTATACAGAAGCTATAGAATTATTAAAGAAAGCTGATAAAGAGTTCCAATATCCAGTAGAGTGGGGATGTGATCTTCAAACAGAGCATGAAAGATACCTTACTGAAGAAGTATTTAAAAGACCAGTATTCGTAACTGACTATCCAAAGGAAATTAAAGCTTTCTATATGAGAATGAACGATGATAATAAAACTGTGGCAGCTATGGATTTATTAGTTCCTGGTATAGGAGAAATCATTGGAGGAAGTCAAAGAGAAGAAAGATATGACCTTCTTTTAGATAGAATCAATGAATTAGGCTTAAACCCAGAGGATTACTGGTGGTACCTAGAGTTAAGAAAATTTGGTGGTACAAAACATGCTGGCTTTGGTCTAGGATTTGAAAGAATGATAATGTATGTAACTGGTATGAGTAACATCAGAGACGTAATACCATTCCCAAGAACTACAGGAACTGCAGAATTCTAAGAGAAATAGAACTAGGAATGGCTTAAATAAATAGTTTTAAAAACTAATAAAAATGATAAAAAATAGCCTTTAATTATAAAGTGCACTTCAAATGTTATAGATATTTTGCTTAACATTTGGAGTGCACTTTAGCAAGGCTATTTTTTATTTTAGTTTTTTCTTAATTACAATATTTAAGTCACTATTCTTTAAGAAAAAATAGTGAAGAAAGATGATTTACATATATGTAAGATTGTGCTACATCACATGGTGAATAAATATATTTACATGAATTTGATGGAAAAGGTAAAATTTATTTTGAGGATAAAGGTAAATTTTATCCTCTTTTATATGTAATTAATTATATATATGGATAATTGAAGCTATATAAATATTTAAAAATAAAAAAATGTCAGGATTCACAAATCTGATTCGTTATATTAGATAAGAGTACTCTTAAACAGCAAGGAGTGATTAAGTGGAGATTTCATCAGATGAAAGTTTTCAAAACAATATGTTAGCACAACTCTATGATACCTATGAAAATAAAATGTATAGTATTGCATATTCTATTCTAAATAATACAGAGCAAGCAGAAGATGCGGTTCATGATGCATTTATAAAGTTAATTCCACATCTTTCAACTATTCATAAGATAGAAAGCTTAAAGACAAAGAGAGTAATAGTATATACAATAAAAAATATATCTATTGACTTATATCGTAGGAATAGGAAAGAAAATCAACTATTTACTCAAGAGGTAGAAGAAACGAAAGTTATAAGTGGAAATCAAACAGGGATTCTGTCTGTAAAAACAGTAGAAGATAGGCATATGATTACACAACTACTTTCTAAATTACCAGAAAAATATCGTGAGATAATTCAGTATCGTTGCTTTTATGAACTTAGCTATAAAGAAATATCCTCAGTATTAAATATAAGTGAAGATGTAGCAGCTAAAAGGTATGAACGTGCCAGAAAAATGGTAAAAGAAATGATAGGAGATGAAGTGTATGAACCATAAAAGGGATCTTGATGAATTAATGTATTTGTTAGGTCAAGAAAATGCTATAGAAGAGTTAAAGAGATCTACAGAATCCCATGAGTTTTCAGAGGAGTATAAAAATAAAAAGAAAGAAATGCTTAAAAATCTAGACTATATGAAAAATAGGGGTCAGGAAGATTCAATACAAATATATAATAAAAAGGGGAAAAAGATTATGAAGAAAAAAATCATAGTACTTATTGCAGCTGTTACAGCTACCTTAGCCATATCTATAACAGCCTATGGTGCAGTTAGACAATATTTAGTTACATCAAGTAAGGATGAAGAAACAGGTACTCTTACCTATGAAGTTAAAACAGATGTGAAGCAAACTAAAGTGCCTGCAATGAAGGTAGTTCCAGGCTATATTCCTGAAGGATATATAGAGACTAAAAATGCACCGGGTAAATATCATCCTAATGGAGATCTTAGTGTAGGAGGAATAAGTATTCAACCGCCATTTTACACAGATAGTTTTAAGGATATTTACGTAAGTGATGTAGAAGAGACTAATATTGGAGGAGTAAAATCTCAGATTCTTACAAGAGAGGGTGTGGAGTATAATCATATTATCAATATGTTCTATGAAGAGGATGGATATGTTGTTAAAATTTATGGAGCTAACAATACGTCTTTAGATGAACTTAAAAAAGTCGCAGAAAATATTAAATGCGAAGTTATCCCTGGTGAATTTATTGATCTTGAAGAAAATGAAATAAGTGTTGGAACAGGAATAGAATACGTAGAACCATCGATTACAAGAGATCATATAGTTAATATTGGTGAAGAAATGACTGATGAAGGTTTCTCAGATAAAAATCCAACTTTTACTGTAAATAGCATTAAGATATTAGATAAATTACCTGAATTAAATAAAGAAGGTTTTTCAGATTATAATGAGTATCTTGCGAGCATAAATAAAGATGGTACATTGAAGGATTACGAAAGAATTAATGAGCAAAAGTGGGAAGATAACAAACTAAATACTATAACAGAAACTTTAGGAATGAAGTTTGTAGATGTGACATTAACAATTAAAAATCCTTTTAATAAAGAGTTAAAAGATGTAAATATTTATCCAAGAATGTACTCTTTGATTAAGTCATCAGACGATACTTTACAAAAAGAATATTCCTATGGAGGATGTAAACTTCAAATTGATGGTGCACCATTCTATTTCGATCAATCAGATTATGAAGGAAGACACTTCTTCTTCAGTGATTTTGCACCAAATGAAACAAAGGAAACTCATTTAATTTATGCAGTAGATGAGGATAAAATTGATGATGCCTATATTAATTTTGAACAAAGTGGAACTTCATCTTTTGTTGGAAGCTATATTAAAGTAACTAAATAAAAGTAAAAATATATTTAAACATTGTAAGGTAGTCTTTAAAAATAATAATAAATTAAAAGATAGTTTTAAAAGCATCATAATTAAGTCATAAGGCTTGATCAAATGATGCTTTTATTATATCTAAATTATGATATGAATAGGACAATGCAAATACATTAAAAGGTCTTCTATATTGAATAATTTCTTATAAAGAAAAAGTAGATTATTCATACCATAGAAGGCCTTTTTAAATAAACTTAATTAGTATAGGAATATATATCAGAGAATTCAATTTTAAGTTGTTCTGCTACTGAGTTTATAACTTTATCATAGAAGTAATTAGTTTTAGAGTTTTCAAGTGTAATAATAGGTAAGTAAAAGATAAATTCAGAACCTATATTTAAATTCTTGTTTATCCATATTTCTCCATTATGAAGTTCTATGAAAGCTTTGGCTAAAGGTAACCCTATTCCACTTCCTTCTGCTCTTCTTATAAATAAGTTATCAACTTGCTTAAATTTTTCAAATACTGAGTTATAGCTGTTTTTAGGTATACCTACACCGTCATCTTTAACAGAGATGTATACTCGCTGCTCATCCCAATTAGTTGTTAGAGTTAAATAGATATTTCCGTTAGCACTTGTATATTTAATAGAGTTGGATATTAAATTTAAAATTACTTTCTCAATTTTATTAGGATCACAAGCTAAAAACACTTCTTCTTCGTTAGTATCAAATATTATATTTCTATTCATTTTAGCTATATATTTAGATACTGAATCTACAATCTCTTCAATGAAATACACTATATTAATATTTTCATTATATAGTTTGATATTTTCATTTTCAACTTGAGTTACATCAATTAAGTTATCTACTAATCGAAGAAGCCTGTATGAATTTTGTTTTATTAGATTAAGACGATTATAGTGAATGTTATCATAGTCTTTTATATCGTCAAAGTGATTAAGTTCTAATTGAATACTTGCTAATATTATATTTAAAGGAGTTTTGAATTCATGGGAAATATTAGATAAAAAGTCTGTTTTAAAGGTTTCGTATTCTATTTTTGATTCTAGAGATACAACTTTTTCCTCAAGCTTTGAAAAATTAGTTATATCCTTACCAGTAATAAATATTTCATTAGTTTCTTGCTCATGGTAATAGTACCATTCAATTAGCTTTAAAGAACTATCCTTACACTTAACTTTGCATATACCACCATAACATTTCTTATTATAGGTAAGCAAAACTTCTTTAAAATTTACACTATTATCCCGTGATTCTATGAATGATTCAATAGGGATTTTTTCTAAATCACTAAATGACCATCCTAATAATGAGAAAATATTAGAATTCATGTTTTTAACGTAACCATTAGTATCTATTATTAAATATATGTCTGCTGACATATTAAGAAATTTTCCTAGTTCATTTTCAAGTTTAACTTTTTTTTGTAACTGATATTCTAACTCATTAGATAAACATATATTTTTTAAGAATAAAGCTATTCTTTGAGTAGCACGTTTTAAATATTTAAAATTATCTTGTGTATAAAAAAAATCTTCATAATATAGATTTAGAACGCCTAGGAGCTTACAATTGTTATATATTATGGGGAGAGTAAGTACATATTTATTATTAAGAAAATCATTATGTTTTTTAAAAAAAATAGTATTGCAATAGAGCTTTTTATGATTTTCTAATAAAACAGGAGATTCTAATTTATTGAAAGTATTAATTAACTCATCTCTACCTATATCATTTAAAGGTACGGAGTTATTATCAAAAATATTTTCAGTTATACCTAGGCCCATTTTTTTAAATAAATCTTTCTTAAAATCATCATACACCCATATGCTTATCCCAATAAGACCTAGAGATTCATATATATCTCTGAGATGATTATTAATTTCTTCATAGGCAACTTTCTCACGATTTTGTTGGCTTTCAGTAATGAGATTGCATATACCCTTGTAATTGTTGTCTATAATAAAATTTCTATATGAGAATACATTATTATCAATAACTTTGCCAATAGCTAGGAAGGAACAGCAGTTATTGTCAGAATCTAGAATTGGAATCTTATGAGTTTGTAATAGTACTTCTCTATCGTTTATATATAAATATTCATTCATAATACCGGGCTTCTTTTTATTTATAACATTTAAATCATCTTTCATTATGAAACTAAAACTAGAGGACTCGAAAAAGTTAAAACCATTACTGTTTAATAAGCTCTCTTCATCTTCTCCTAATAGATTACAAAGGGAATTATTAACAACTAAATACTCCCCACTCTTATTTTTTATCCATATACAATCATCAAATTCATTTAAGATTGGAAGTAGTTCATCTACAATTCCTTGGGTTAGGTGTGTCTTATTGAAAAGATTATTGTTGAACAAAGTAATCACCCCTATTTTATAATTATTAAGTATGACTTAATTATAAATGGATAAAAACAAAAATAAAACAAATTTTACAAAAATAGTTATAATATTGTGTAAAATTACAATATATATATATATAAGTAATAAGTTGCATAATATTGGCATAAAGTTTGATTTTGATTAAATTATATTAAAAGAGATGCATTACCGATTATGCTAATATATATTTTATATTTTCTTTTCATTTTTAAAGTTAAACTAAATGATATATACAATTTTGCTAGGGAAGTCGACGAAAATTTATATATATCTAAGTTATTACTTAAAATAGATACATAATATGATTATTGTTAAT
Organism: Clostridiaceae bacterium; assembly: GCA_902363375.1. Lineage (GTDB taxonomy): Bacteria > Bacillota > Clostridia > Clostridiales > Clostridiaceae > Clostridium_J. Next base: position 266,398 of record CABIZX010000001.1, read on the forward strand.
TTTAACAATTTATAGCAATATAAGTATATAATAAAGAATTATATAAAAAAATTTAAATTTTATCTAAAACTCCTCTTATGAAACTGCAAAATAAGTCGAAAATATAATTAGAAATATTTGTGTTTTGTATGAGATTTAAACTTATTATGATATACAAATAAAATATTAGACTTAAATAATATGAAGGAGTGGATTTTATATGAAAAAATTTAAATTTAAGTGGAAACTTAAATTGCAAACAAAGATAATCGCCATATTAGTTTTAGTATCCATTATAACTACATCTACGATGATGGTTGCAGTTTCAGGATTCTTAAGAGACATGGTCATAGACAAGTACGCAGTATATGGACAGGGTATACTAAACACAATAATTAGTGAAATAGATATAAATAAATTCGAAGATGTAGTTAAAAAACAAGATGATTCTCTTGAGTATTATGAGGAGCTTCGTTCTTATCTATCAACAATAAGAGAAGCGAATAATTTAAGCTATTTATTTACTGAAAGTAAGGATTCAGAAGGAAATCCAATGTATATAATAGATGGTAGAGAGAAGAATGAAGAGGATTTTTTACCTTTAGGAAAGCGAATTTCAGAAGGAGACTTTATAGAAAATCCAGAGGATGTAGCAGCCAGATACTCCGGAAATACTGGGTATTTTTATAATGAAGATAAGATGGATGGACCTTTTATATCATGCTATGCTCCAATAAAGGATAGTCAAGGAAAGCAAATAGCAGTAATATCTTGTGACTTTTATATGAAGAATTTAAATAAAGAAGTTAATTCTAATCGAAGCTATATGGGAATGGTACAAGGTATTAGCATATCTATCCTTATAGTTGTATTACTTATATTACTTCATTTAATTGTATTAAAACCACTAGAAAAAGTAGAAAAATACATAAACTTATTAGCTACTGGAGATCTTTCTCAAGATATAGATAAAGGACTAGTAAATAAAACAGATGAAGTTGGAGAAATTGCTAATGCAATATCAACAATGAGAAGTTCAATAAAAAATATTTTATTATCTGTAAATAATGAATCAAATAATATGGTTGTAGAAATAAATGGTGCTAGTGATCAGATAGAGATTTTAGTTGATTCTCTAGATGAAATAAATTCAACAACCCAACAACTAACTAATGCTATGGATGATACAGCAGCTTCAGCAGAAGAGTTAAATGCTAATTTCTCAGAAATAAATACTGCAATTCAAGCTGTAAGCAAAAAAGCAGAAGAAGGATCAACCTTAGCTTGTGAAGTTACTAGTAGAGCTGAAAAATTGAAGAATCAGGCTCTAGATACTAAAGAGTTAACATATAATGTTAAAGGAGATATAGATTCTAAGCTACAAGATGCAATAGTTAAATCACAAGCAGTCACTAAGATAAGCACTTTAACTGATGAAATTCTTGAAATAACATCTCAAACAAATCTATTAGCATTAAATGCAAGTATAGAAGCAGCAAGAGCTGGAGAAGTAGGAAAAGGATTTGCTGTAGTTGCTGATGAAATTAGAAAATTAGCAGAGAAATCAGGTGAAACAGCTAATCAGATAACGGCGATAACAGAGGAGGTTATAGGGGCAGTAGATAACCTTGTAGAGAGTTCAAAATCAGCCCTTTCATTTATTGATACTAATATAATTAAAGAATATGATATGTTATTAACGACTAGTGAGCAATATAATGAGGATGCAGATAAGATAAGTGATATTACTGCTGACTTAAGTAGTGTTGCACAGGAAGTTACTTCTTCTATTGAAACTATGTTAGAAGTAGTTGGGAATGTAGCAGAAGCCACATCAGAATGTGCTTCAGGAGTACTTTCAATATCAAAAGAGTCTAGTAATATAAAAGAAAAATCTGATAATTTATTAGAAAATACCATAAAAGTAAAATCAAGTACTGAAAGTTTAGAGGAATCTGTATCTAAGTTTAAAGTAGAATAAATTTAATAGTATTATTTATAAAGGTAGCTATCTCAAGATAATTAAAATTTTATATTGAGATAGCTACCTCTATATAGTTAGAATTACAATAGGTTTTTAGAATCAGAGGAGTTATGTGCATATAAAATTCTTGAGAGTTTTGATATTGTACAATCTACTTTATCTTATTATATGAAAGTGTTAAAATAGTAAATTTCCTTATACTCTCTCGGAGATATAAATCTTAAAATTGAATGTAGCCTTTTGCACTAATACTTTGCATACATACATGTTCTTTACGTACATGAAATGCCTATTATAGGTATTGAAAGTAAAATTATAGCTAAGGAATATATGATATAATTTAAGAGGTGGTTACATTGTTTGGGTATAAATACTTATTTTGTGCATTATAATCAAACTTCCTATCCTTTAGAAAGTTATAGTAGATATTAGGTGACATCTCAAATTTTCTTAACAGTCATCGTATGCCAAATTCAGAATGATATTCTTGGATATAATAATCTTTGTTCACTCTTTGTAGGGTTAGTTTAGCATTCTTGGTGGTATAATTTTACCCAATTACATATTGTAGCTTTATTAACTCCATATTCCCTTGAAAGACTTAATAATTTCCTTCCATCATCAAAGTGTAAACGTATAACTTAATATTTAAATTCATCTTTATACTTTCCCATAGTATACCTCATTTCTCTAATTTGATTATATTATTTATTAGACTGAGATGTTACAACTTAAGTATATCAGGTCAAAGACTGTACTAATGGTAGGGAATGTGCAAATGCCAACGAAAGATAGACCAGCAGCATCTTGTCACAAAAAATGTCTAGAATTGTTCAAGCAAGGTGTTAAAAAAATAAGTAGTTATTATTAAAATATAAAAATAAAAATCTGTCTCATGGTTATAGTTAAAAATAAAATCTGAAAATATTAAAAAAGTAGGTGGAAAGTATGAAAAAAAGAGAAGCTAAAATGACTGTATTTAGTAAAAGAATAATACTTAGTTTTATACTTATAGTTATGGTTTTAACATCGACATCTTGCACTAGTTCAGATAAAACTGAAAAAAAGAATCTTAAAAGATCCCAAGATACAGAGTTTGCATCAGATAGTGGAGTTAGAATAGAAAAATTAAGTGAAGTTCAGCAGAAGAATTTGCATACTTTAGCAAAGGTCTGGGGATTTTCTAAGTATCGTCATCCAGATATTACAGCGGGAAATATTAATTGGGATGCAGAATTATTTAGAGTTATGCCAAAGGTACTTGAGGCAACCACCATGGAAGAAGCTGGAGATATCATGGCTGTATGGTTAAATCAGTTTCCCTTTGAGGTTAATACACTTAGTGAAGAACAGGAGGCTCTATATCATCAAGTAGAAAAGAAGGCATACTTAGATGTAGAATTTTCATGGATAAAAAATAGACAAGTTCTCGGGGATAACCTTGCTGACTATCTTGAAAATTTATCAATGGTAAAAGTAACTGATAATGATAATGGATATGCTGTTTTTGGAGAAGAGAATATTATTAATGTATCTTCGGATTCTTTTATGGACAATTCTATTAAATATGAAGACACAGGGATGAGATTGCTTGGATTGTTTCGTTATTGGAATGTTATAGAATATTTTTATCCATATAAAAATCTCATGGATGAAGATTGGGATCAAGTACTTTATGACAAGATTCATGAGTTAGCACTTCAAAGTGATAAGGAATCATATGTATTATCCATTGCAAATCTTACCACATATATTCATGATTCTCATGGATTTTTTAATGATAACTTTAAGGTGCTACAGCAACACTTTGGAGCATACAAAGCAAAAGCATCAATATTTAATATAGATGGTCAGATTGTCATTGCTGGCAGGGAAGATAAGTCCCCTTTAAAGATAGGAGACATTGTAGTAGCTATTGATGGAACTACTATAGAAAAGATACTAGAGGAGTGCAACAAATATATATCAGTATCAGATAAAAATCATTTTACAAATGCTTTTGATTATTACCTTTTGCGTTCTACAAAAGAAATAGCTGAAATAGAGGTAATAAGAAATGATGAAAAGCTGACCTTGAATGTTCCATGCTATTATAATAGTAATTATGATGTAAAAAGACTGGGGCAGGATGAGAAAAGTGGATTAGTGATAGACAAAAAAATAGGCTATATTAATATAAGTACACTTAAAGGTGGAGATTTAGATAAATTAATGAAAAAATTTAAAGGCACAGAAGGATTGATTATTGATGCACGATTTGATAATGCAAAAATGAGTGAATATATAAAATTTATTAATTATCCTATAGGAGAATATATAAAACCTGAAAGTTCTGAGTATCAACAATTTTATGTAAGTAATAGTTTCGAACCAGGGAAATTTATCAAGTCAACCAGTAATAGTTCAGGAAGAGGATTCATAGAGGAACAATTGGACACAGGTTTTGATTCAATTACATTTAGCAAAATATTTGATAACGGCATTATTAGAACCATATCAGGCAAAGTAAAAAATAGATATCAGTATAATGGTAAGGTAATCATACTGATGAATGAATGTACGCAAAGCTATTTGGAGACAATGGTTATGTCTTTTATGGATGCACCAAACGCAACGGTAATAGGAACTCCTTCTGCAGGAGCTAATGGAAATGTAATAAACATTACACTTCCAGGTGGGATACAGACATCTATATCAGGATTAGCAGTAACATATATGGATGGAAGTCAGACTCAAAGAATAGGTCTTAAACCTGATATAACTGTAAAACAAACTGTTAAAGGAATTGCAGAGAGTAGGGATGAAGTTATAGAAAAAGCAATAGAGTTAATCACAAAACCAGAGAGTAAATAGCAATAGTTCAAAATAATTAAGGAAAAGTAAAATAACATTATGGTAAATAAGGAAAGCATGCTATTGGAGAAGACTTTGTGACTACTTGGAAGATATTGAGTAGAAATTATAGGGTATTTTACGATTCAACGAATATTGTTTTTACTTATGTGCCTGTATTATTATCTCACTTTTAGAAACAAAGAAGTAGAGTGGGAGACAGGCATGATTGAAGGGGTAAGATATATAAAAATATGGAATCACCTATGTTATATCATTGAATTCATAATATGAATATATAATCATATTATCTAGTATTTTGAAGTTGTAATAATTAAGTAATAAATTTGTAAGTTTTAAGTAATAAATATTAGCCTCATAAGATTTAAAATAGATATATGAACTTAAGGAGATGGTCTTATGAGAAAAGTTAAAAAAGCAAGAAGACTTTTATTGAAGTTGCTGATAATAGTTATATTAGGAATGTGTAGCACAACCTATTTAATTAATAAACTTCATATGAAATCGGAGGGGTACTTTTTTATTAATGGGTTTAATAAAATATTAGTAAATAAAAATTACATTCTAACTTCAGATTATAAACCTAAGAATTTGGTTCAGGTAAATATAGATTTTTTACCGGAATCAACAGAAGAGGAAAGGTATATGACGAAGGAATCAGCTGATGCCATAGAAGAAATGGTACATGCTGCAGCTCAAGAAGGAGTATATATATATGGCTTATCAGGATATAGATCATATGAAACCCAAAAAAATTTATATGAATATAATGTAGAAACTCAAGGTAAATCTTATGCTGATAAATACGTAGCAAAAGCTGGAGCTAGTGAGCATCAGTTAGGAGAAGCTATGGATTTAGCAACTAGTTCTGGATGGATATATGAAGGATGTCCAGAAGCTAATTGGATAGCTAATAATGCATATAAACATGGGTTTATAGTAAGGTATGAAGAAGGTAAAGAGAACATAACAGGATATAATTATGAACCTTGGCATGTAAGATATATAGGTATTGAAATGGCAGAAAAAATTTATAAGGATAAAATTACATTAGAAGAATTTGCAGAAGTGAATTAAATTATTAGTATAAAAATTAAATATACAGCAAAGATATAAATATATAATTGAATTTTATTTATGTTTTTAGAACTTTCAAAGAATGGAGAGATGTAAATGAAAAAAGTATTATACATAAAGGCTAATGTAAAACCTGAGGGAGAGTCAAGAACATATAAGATATCAGATGTATTTGTTGAGGAATATAAAAAAAACAATCCTGAGGATGAGATTATAACTTTAGATTTATATAAAGAAAATATAGACTTTCTAAAAGAAAAAGATCTAGAGGCTGTATTTGGACCTAAGAATGAAGAAAGTAGAAATCATCCTATCTTGAGATATGCATATGAATTTGTAGATGCAGATAAATATATTGTATCTGCACCCATGTGGAATTTAAGCATTCCTGCAATATTAAAAGCATATATAGATTATGTAAGTGTAAGTGGAATAACTTTTAAATATACTGCTAGGGGTCCAGTAGGGTTATGTCAAGATAAAAAAGCCATATTTATTTCATCAAGAGGTGGAGATTACTCTAATGAGATAACTTCAAACTTTGAGATGGGAGAAAGATATATAAAAACTATCTTTACATTCTTTGGAATTACTGATTTTAAAAGTATTGCAGCAGAGAATTTAGATGTTCAAGGTATCGATGTAAATGACATTTTGGATAAAGCTAAAAAAGAAGCTAAGGAGATGGCAAAAGAATTTTAGAGGAATAAAATTAGGAGAATTACTATTATCAAGAGTAATTCTCCTTTTATATTTATATTTTAACCGGAAAGTATCATTAGGGATAATTTATACTCTTATTTAAATTATATACTTTATAACTGCATTATTAAAAATAGAGTTTATTTCAGTGGTGAAAAATTCTTTCATCTCAGCTAATTGCTCTTTAGTATATACATATTTACCATAACCAAACTGACCATATTTATATTTTCTCTCTTCGTCAACCATAGGAAGAGTGGTTTCTGGAAAGACTTCTAGTATTATGTTTTTAGCTCTAGGGGTATATCTGTGAGATATCATTTCGAAAGTAATTGGCTTAATTAAATTCTCTGGAAGCCTATTTCTAAGATTCATTAATAGTTGTTTATAATCACTTTTCCAATTTTCATATAGAAAGACTGGAGCTATAATAAATCCTATAGGATATCTAGCATTAGCAATTTTTACACTAGCTTCTATTCTTTTATCTATGGGGGAGGTTCTGTTTTCAAAATCGGTAATTACCTTATCAGTGTTTAAAGTAAAACGGATTTCAGTATGCCCTTTGTGTTCTATATCTAATAAACTATCCACATCACTAAACTTTGTAACAAAGCGAAATCTTCCATATTCACTATCGGCAAAGAATTCTATAGTGGTTTTAAGACTATTAGTATAAGGCTCTATAGGTATAGGATCAGAGGTAGCAGAGCCTTCAAATAAAGTTTTAGAAGGTAATCTTTCTAATATATATTCGTTTGCTTGATTTAAAATATCATCTGTGTTTACATTGACTTTTATATAAGGTTTATCACCGAGATTTGTATTTAAATAACAATATTGACAATGAGCAATACAACCAGATATAAGAGGAAGTTGCCAATTGGCAGAAGGTTTACAGGACTGAAACTTACTCCTTTTTTTTATACCTACAACTAAAGTATCCTTACCGGCACGATAAAAGCTATGCAAATCTTCTTCAGGAATTTTTTCTTTAATCTTATTAGAAGTTAATTTTATTATTTCTATATTTTTATTATCTTTAAAGGTATTATAAATAGTTTTACCTATTTCATAATCTAAGCTTCCTCTTTCAAACAAGATTCTCTTGGGAATAAACATTAAGTTCTTTAGTAGAAGTAATAAACTTCATACTAAAGTTCACCTCCTTTATATGTAATAGAATTATTCTTCACTTAGCTATTAATACTATGCATATAAGTTTAAATGAGGTTTCTAAAAAACTTTTTAATTAGGGGAAAGAATTGTATCTTTACTTTTAGACAAGATAATTTATAAAAGTGACTTTAAGAGAAGAATAAGAATAAATTTCTAATTATATTGAAACAATAACAGAGAAATAAATTTTAGGAGGCATTTATATGACAAAATTAAAATGTGATGCATGTAGTTGTGCATATAATAACGATTATTATTGTTGTATTAATTCTATTCAAGTAGGGGGAAAGGAAGCTACCCATAAATCATCTACTTGCTGTGATAGTTTCGAGAAACAAACAGGAGCAATGTCAAATTATAATCAAACACCAACTCCAGAGATGGTAGTTGGTTGTAAAGCTACTAATTGTGTTTATAATGAAGATTGTAAATGTGAAGCTTCAGAAATTTGTATTTGTGGAGACCATGCATGTAAAGCGAGAGAAACAGAGTGTGGTACATTTCAGTGTAAATAGATAAGATATTACAAATGAATATTTAAATTAAGCTACTACTATGAAGATTAGGAATAAATTCAGATAATTTTTATAGTAGTAGCTTTTTATGTATATAAGTGTTTAAATAGTAAAATATATATGTAGGAAAATAGATATATTGTAATAATTCAGATATTGAGATATGATGAAATAAAGGGGATTAACATGAAAATGTAAAAAAATTTCATAATAGCTTATGGGTTGAATTAAGGAGGAGATGCGTTTGAAAAAAGAAATTAAAGATTACATTGTAATAACTTTTGGACTAGTTTTAATAGCTATGGGAATTCATTTTTTTCTGGTTCCGCACAATTTAGCAGCTGGAGGACTTACCGGTCTTGCAATGGTAATAAATCATTATATACCGGTTCTTAGTATAGGTACAATAATGCTTATAGGAAATGTATTTTTCTTAATAATAGGCTTTATTTTTATAGGAAAAGCATTTGGAACGAAAACTATATATGCTAGTCTTATGCTTTCAATAATAATATCTATTTTAGAAAAAATAGCACCTGTTAGTGAACCAATCTCACAAGATATACTTTTAAATCTAATTTTTGGTATATTAATTGGGGCTATAGGTATGGCTATAGTATTTAATAAAAATGCATCTACAGGAGGAACTGACATACCGGCAAAAATATTAAATAAGTATGCTCATTTAGATATAGGAAAAGGTCTTTTAATAATAGATTTTATTGTAACTATGCTTGCGATTATAGCTTTTGGAGCTACTACAGGAATGTATGCTCTTCTTGGAGTTATAATCAATGGATCTGTGGTAGACTTTGTTATAGATGGACTTAATATAACAAAGAGAATAGAAATAATGAGCTCCAAAACTGAAGAAATAAGAAAATTTATCATTGAAGAACTGGATAGAAGTGCTACTATTTATCGTGCTGTAGGAGCATATAATTTAGAAAAAAGTGATGTTTTAGTTACAGTATTAGGAAAGAAAGAATTTATTAAACTCAAAAATTTTATAAAAGAAGTAGATCCTGGTGCTTTTATTATAACTCACAATGTTCATGAGGTTCTAGGTGAGGGGTTTGGAAATATATTAGATTAACATCTTCAAGGTTGATGCATAATATTATTGCATATAATGGATATGAGGAAGAGTATTATACAAAAGTAAAACCCACTGATGCTTTTGATGGATTAATATTCATTAGAGAGATCAATGCTATAAATAAATTAAAATATTAAATTCAAATAAAAAACAGATGCACAGCTTGTACATCTGTTTTTTATTTGAATTAGTCTTGAGCTGGAGCACCAACTGGGCAAACGCTAGCACAAGCACCACATTCGATACAAGAATCAGCATCGATTACATATAATCCATCTCCTGCACTTATGCAGCTTACTGGACATTCAGCTTCGCAAGCACCACAAGAGATACAAGTATCTGCTATTTTATAAGCCATGAAAAAGACCCCCTTTACTATTAAATCATGAATATCATAACATATTATGATATAATAATAAAGGGGATTTACATTTAAATATGATAAAGAAAGTAAGAAATAAATACTTTTTATAATTAATAGATAGTTAAATGGGGGTAAATGGAAAAAATATTAACATTTATTTAATATTTATAAATTTTAAACCTAACTTACTAGTGTTAGGGAGAAACAAGTGTTAAAATAACTACAATAGAAATTAAAGAAGCTTTATGAGGTATTGTAAATGAAACTAATAGGTAAAGGTGTGGTAATCACAGGAGGAACAAGAGGAATTGGTAAAGGGATAGCCTTGGAATTCGCTAAGGCTGGAGCGTCATTAGTACTAAATTATTTTAATGATGATGAAAGTGCTCAGGATACGTTAAAAGAAATTAGAAGTATGGGTAATTACTGTACTTTATTTAAAGGAGACGTAAGTAATTATAACGTTTCTAAAGAATTAATTGAGTATGCTGTAGAGCACCTAGGTAAGGTAGATATACTAGTAAATAATGCAGCTGTCTCTAAAATAGGATTATTTATGGATGAGACTGAGGAAGACTTTGATAAAATTATGTCTACTAATTTTAAATCAGTATTTAATACTACTAACGCTGTAGTTAAACATATGATTTCTAGAAAAGCAGGCAACATAATCAATATATCTTCAGTTTGGGGAAGTGAAGGAGCTGCTTGTGAAGTATTATATTCAGCATCAAAAGGAGCCATAAACTCTTTTACTAAGGCATTAGCTAAGGAGTTAGCGCTAAGCAATATAAGAGTAAATTGTATAGCTCCTGGAGTTATAGAAACCAAGATGAACATGTGGATGAGAGAAGAGGAAAAAATAGAATTAACTGAAGATATACCTATGGGGAGATTTGGAAGTATATCAGAAATAGGAAAGACTGCTGTATTTTTAGCTAGTGAGGATAGTAGTTATATAACAGGTGAAATCCTAAATGTGAATGGTGGCTTTTAAATTTAAATATATAATAAATATTCTATTTGGACATTATAATAATTATCGAATTGATACATATAGAAAGGAATTAAAGTATTTATGAATAGTGTTGATATGAAGACATTAATAAAAATTATAGTTGTATGTATAGCTTTATTTATATTTTCTCCATTTATATTTGGAGTTTTAGGAATTGTATTTAGAGGTATCCTATGGCTTATACTAGGAGTTGTAATTATAATAACTCTTAGTATAATGTATTTTAAATATAAGGTAAAAAAAGAAACTAAAGAATTTTATACTTCCTATGATAATGAAAGATCTCAAGAAAGGAATACGGAAAATATAAATTCAGATTCGGATTCTTATATAGACTATAGTGATGCCACTATTGTGGACGTTGAAGAATATGAGGAAAGTGATAGTGAGGAAGAATAGTTAGAATAAGAGTCTAATAGATGATGAAATAATTTCATTTATTAAATAAAAGAATAAATAGCTAATAATCAGAGGAAGCATCAATAATAAATTATTTTACTATTGGTGCTTTTATATTGGAGGTAGATTTGATGAAGAAAATATTATTAATTGAAGATGAAGAACATATAAGAAAGTTTGTAAAGATAAGTCTTAAAAGAGAAGGATTTAATGTAATAGAGGCAGAAACAGGGGAACTTGGAATCGAAGAGGTAGTAAAGGAGAGTCCTGATATTGTAATACTTGATATCATGCTTCCAGGTATTGATGGATATAAAGTATGTGAAATATTGAAGAAGAATTATCCACATGTTGGAATAATAATGTTAACAGCTAGGGCCCAAGATGGGGATAAAATTATGGGGTTAGAATTTGGTGCTGACCATTATATAATAAAACCATTTAATCCATTAGAACTCATAGCAATTATCAAATCTTTACTTAGAAGAATGGAGCTAGGAGATACTCGAAAAAGTAAAGAAATTATATCTGGAGCTTTTAAAATAGATTTAGATAGTAAAGTATTATACAAAAATGGGGAAGAAGTAGAGTTAACACCTAAAGAATATATGATTATGAAGATATTTATAGAGAATCCTAATAAAGCCTTCAATAGAGATGAACTTTTAGATGTGGTATGGGGTTATAATTATATAGGAGAAAATAAAATTATAGATGTAAATATAAGACGTATTAGAAGTAAAATTGAAGATAATCCATCTAAACCTAAATATATTGAAACTGTATGGGGAACAGGATATAAGTGGAGGGAAGATTAAGTGAAGTCCATAAAAACTAAGATATCTAGTAGTAATATAATTGTTATAGTTATAACAGTACTAATAGTTCAAATTATGATTTATGTAGCTGTGAGGGGATATTATTATAGTAATTTAAAGGATACTATATATGGTCAGATTAAGATATCATCAGATTTTTACAATACCTATTTATCTTCCAACACTGTGAAAGAAAATATTTTTAATGATAATGATACATTTTGGAGTAATACAGATTGCCGAGTTCAAATAATAGATTTAGAAGGAAATGTTATTATGGATTCACTAGGAAATATTACTAAGGATAAAATATTAACTAAAGAAGTTAAGTCTGCATCTGAGGGGAATATAGAAGGAGAGGCTATAATATATCAAAATCTAGACACTCATGAAAATATTATAAGTGTAGCATATCCACTCTTCTATGATACGGATGTAGATGGGATATTAAGGTTTAGTGCTTCAACAAAAGGTATAGATAAAAGTATACAGGATATATTATTTATAATAATTTTACTTGGAGTATTAGTAATTTTGATTTCATCTACGATAAGTTTGTTTATTTCCAATAGTATAATGAAACCTTTGAAATTAGTTTGTGTAGGTGCTGAAAAGATGGCTAAGGGAAATTTTAAGGAGAGTATACCTAAATACTCTAAAGATGAGATTGGGAGTTTAGCTGATACCTTAAACTATATGTCTGAGGAAATATTAAAAAATGAAAGGTTGAAAAATGAATTTATATCATCCATATCTCATGAACTTAGAACTCCTCTAACCTCAATTAAAGGATGGGCAATTGTACTTGAATCATCAGATTTAGAGGATAAAGAGGAAGTGAGAGAGGGACTTAAAATTATAGAATCAGAGGTTGAAAGATTAACTTACTTAGTAGAAGAACTATTAGATTTTTCAAAGCTAATTTCAGGGAAAATTACATTAAGGAAGGAATTAGTAAGAGTTGATGAATTTACTCAAGAGATATTAAGACAATTGGAGCCTAAATTATTATCTAGAAGAATAGAAGTAGAATTTGAATCCGGAAAGATTAATCCTATAGAAGTTGATAGAAATAGGCTAAAGCAGGTTTTAATAAATATTTTGGATAATGCCATGAAATTTTCGCCAAATGATTCTCTAATAGTAATTAAAATAGAAGAAGATGAGATGTATTTAAATATATCCATTAAAGACCATGGTTATGGAATTTCTAAGAAAGATCTACCTCATGTAAAGGAAAAGTTTTACAAAGGGAGAAATATAAATGCAAGCAATGGGATAGGACTTTCCATATGCGATGAGATTATAACTCAGCATGGAGGAATTTTAAAGATAAATAGTGAATTACAGAAGGGAACAGAAGTTATTATAAGGTTACCAAAAGGAGAAGTGGAATGAAGAGAATATTAGGAATAATGATAACCTTTATGTTAGTACTTATTCTTACAGGTTGTAGTAGATTTAATATAGAAGTAAATAAACCTAATAGTACTTCTATTCTAAATGGTCAATGGCGAGTTAAAAACTTTGTATCAATTGCAGAAGGAGAAGTAGCTAATGATAATTTATTAGACAGCACAGTTAGTTTTAGTAATGAAGAAGTGTTTATGTTTGATAGAGTATATAAAAAGATAACCTATAAGGCAAAGGTAGTAGAGGAAAGAGAATATATATATAATATGCTAGGGTTTGTACCTGATTATTTAAAAGATAACAAAGAAATAGTAGTAGTAACTATATCTTCGAAGAATACATATTTGAAGGAGGTCATAGTTGTTGATAAAGGTATATTAATAATGCAGGATGATGCTCTACTATATCTTGAAAAGATAGATGATAACCCTATGAGTAATATAAAACAAGGAGCAATGGAAGAGGGAGCAGCTGATGAGAAAATTAGTAGCGGAGTGCTTATAGGAATTAAAAGCAAAACTGATAAAGAATTCAGTTATAAAACTCTCTGGATATCCTTTGATGGAAAAAAGATATCTTGTCAGGAGGTACCATTTATTCTTTTACCACGTACAAATGGATTTTTTAAGGTGCTAGTTAGTAGAAGTCAGAATGAAGGTTATTATAAAGATAATGTAGATTTTGTATTTTTAAGCGGAAATCCTTCTGAAAAACAACCTGTTATAAAAAAGGATAAGGAATCTAATGTAAATGTATCTAAGGAAATAAACTTTATAGGAAATGATTATATAAGTATTAGCTCTAAAGAGGAAAGGCAAGGATATAGTGTGGAAACATTAGGAACTTATTTAATTGATGCTATGAATATAGAGCATAAAGGACCCATAGCATTAGGTAATATCAGTGAGAATAGAAATATAACTAAATTCAATAATGAGGTTCAGGGGCTTTATATAGAAGATATAAATACATTTACTAATGTCGCCATTGAAAGAAATCAAGGAAGATGGGGATTTTATACTATAAATAGTAATAAAAATAGTGGCGAAAATAAGCTAGAAATACCTTTAAAGGTATCAAGAAATGTAGCTAGGTATGATAGATTATTCATATCATGGCAAGGTATAAAAAATGAAGTTCCATCAGCTATAGATGCTATATCATCTCCAAATAAGAATATGGCTATTATAAAAACAAAATCAGGCTTATATGTATATAAAGTAGTAGATGGAAAGATGAATGAATCACCAGAGATTACAATTCAATTAGAAGGTGATGAAGAAATAATTATGGCAGAATGGGCAATAGCAGAATATGTGGGATATTGGACAGAACAAGTAAATTCATTACTTCAAGTAAGTAAGTAATATAATAGCAGACTGTATCTAAATTAGTTTAGAATAAAGCTTATAATAAGTAAATAGTAATACAAAATCCAGGCAGAAAATACTGCCTGGATTTTGTATATTATATATTTTTAGCTACATCCAGTGGTTGTGCCACAGTCTTGACAAACTTTACATGTACCATTTCTTACTAAGTTTGTGCTTGAACAATTTGAGCAAACCTCAGAGTAGATACGTTCTCCTTTGATTTCTGTTTTTTCAGATTCAATAGAAGTAGTTGATACTTCATGGTGTTGTCTTGGAGTTTTTACTATATCCTCGGGATTAGGCTTAATTTGACAACGAGAATAATCTCCAAGTTCAATATCTATAACCTTACTGAT
Organism: Clostridiaceae bacterium; assembly: GCA_902363375.1. GTDB lineage: Bacteria > Bacillota > Clostridia > Clostridiales > Clostridiaceae > Clostridium_J. The sequence goes on from CABIZX010000001.1 coordinate 281,527, forward strand.
TAAATCAGAGATAGAGCTCACATGTTTAATATAAGGATGTTTTTGCACAAATCCATATGGCTCATATTTTTGACCTCTAAGCATTTTAGCAATATCTGCAGCTGGAACATGATATTGTAACATTACAGAAATTGATTTAGAAAGAGAATTTAAAAGTCCAGTTATTATAGTTCCTTCTCTATCAGTAGTTATATAAATTTCAGAAATTTCTCCATTAGCTCTCCTGTTGACAGTAGTATATATTTTAACATCATCTATTTGAGCTGGATGAGTAGTGCCCAATCTAATACCAATAGGTTTTTCACGAGTAGATATAATAGAAGAATTACATTGTTTTTGTAACTCTTTAGCTTTAGATAAAAGTTCTTGGTAAGTTAACTTTTCTAAATCTGCATCAGTTTCTTCTTCTAGAACTGTATTTAAAGGTTGACTAGCTTTACAACCATCTCTATAAAGTGAAATCCCTTTTACTCCAAGTTTCCAAGAATCAAGAACTACCTTTTTGAAATCTTCCACAGTAGCGTTTTTTGGTAAGTTAACTGTTTTAGAAACTGAACCAGATATAAGTGGAGTAATAGCAGCCATCATTAGAACGTGTCCCATTGGCTTAATATATCTTTCACCAGTTCCACATTTATTTGCTGTATCAAATATATGTAGGTGTTCTTCCTTAAGGTGAGGAGCTCCTTCTATCTTACCATCAATGATTTTCTCGTATTCATATCCGTTCTCATTAACTATTTCTTTTCTAAGAATATAGTCAACTATATCTTTAATTTCATCTTCAGAATATCCAAGATTTTCAAGAGCATCTTCTATAATTGGATTTACTATAGTCATAAATCCACCACCAGATAACTTTTTATATATGAAGTGAGAAAAATATGGTTCAATAGAAGTAGCACCACAGTCCATAGCAAAGGAAATTGTTCCAGTTGGAGCTATTACCGATACTTGAGCATTTCTATATCCAAATTTTTCACCATATTCAATAGCTTCTTGCCAAAGTTCTTTTAGAAGGTCAGATAATTCAGTAGCGCCCTCTCCTTTAAGAATTTCATGATTAACTTTAACAGGAGAATAGTGTAAATCTTCATATTCACTATCAATAGCCCCTGCAACTCTACTATGATTTCTTATAACTTTAAGCATAGCCTCTTTATTAATTTCATATTTTTCAAATGGTCCAACTTTTTCAGCCATTAGGGCAGAAGTAACATAAGAAGCCCCTGTAAGTACGCCTATAAGAGAAGCTGTTAATTGTCTAGCCTCCTCTGAATCATAAGCATAACCCATTACCATAAGAAGAGATGCTAAATTTGCAATTCCAAGACCAGTCGTTCTAAACAGATAAGTTTTTCTTGCTATATCTTCTGTCGGGAATTGACCCCAGTGAACTGATGATTCAAGCATAAGTTGTAATAAAGATACAATATGGACATATCCATCTAAATCAAATACTTTACGTTCTTTATTATAGAACTTATATATGTTAATTGAAGCTAGATTACAAGAGGTATCATCTAAGAATGCATATTCACCACATGGATTAGTAGAATTTAATCTATTATGCTTCGCACCGAAGTCTCCATCTTCACCACCAGGACATGTATGCCAAGCATTGAAGGTATCATCAAATTGTGGAGCTGGATCAGCACATTGCCATGCAGCTAAGTTAAAATCATTCCATAATTCGCTAACTTTAACATCCCTATTAATAGACTCATCTATTCTTCCTTTTAATGTTATTACTTCATCTGGGTTTTCAGATAGATTTTCTACCTTTTGCATGAATTCATCACTAAATCTTATGGAGTTATTCCCATTTTGACCAGAGACAGTTTCATAAGCTTCACCTTCAAAGGATGCATCATAGCCCATCTTACCTAGGGCACGCACCTTATCTTCCTCTTTAGCTTTCCAGTTTATAAATTCTTTAATTTCCGGATGATCTATGTCAAGGCAAACCATTTTAGCAGCACGTCTTGTGGTACCACCTGATTTTATAGTTCCAGCGTTTCTATCAAAGCCCTTTAGAAAACTCATAACTCCAGAAGAAATTCCGCCAGCAGAAAGCTTCTCATCCTTTGCCCTAAGAGATGAATAGTTAGTTCCACATCCAGAACCACCCTTAAATAGTTTGGTTTCAGTTACATATTGTTCAGAAATTGAGTGAGGTCCTAAAAGTTTATCCTCAATAGATAAAATAAAGCAAGCAGAAGCTTGAGTTCTAGTATAATTATCTACGCTCTTTACTACTTTTTTCAAATTCTCATCATAGTAGAAGTGACCTTGATGCTCTCCAGCAATATCATAAGAAAGCTTTAATCCAGTATTAAACCATTGGGGTGAGTTTGGTGCGTACATTTGATTTAAGAAGCAATAAACTAATTCATCATATAGTATTGTGAACTCTTCTTCAGTAGTTATTAACCCTTCATCTTTTAGAGATTCACACCAAAAGTTAACTAGTCTATGAGCCACCATCTTAAGACTATTTTCATAACCAACTTCATTAGGTACTAAAGCTCTTTTAAAATACTTAGATGCAATTATATCGCAAGCATTTTGTGAATAGTGAATTGGAAATTCTAAGTCTTTCATATCTACAAGAATTGTACCTTTTTTATAATCTTTTAAAATTACATCGACTTTTTTCCATTGAAATAAATCATATACTGTTAAATCTTTATTAGTCTCTAATTCTTTTGTATAGTATCTTTTTATTATATTACTAATATTTTTCATTATAAAAGCTAATCACAATGTTATGATTAGCAAGTCACCCCCTAAATACTTCATATACTATATATTGTGTCCGAAATGTGCCTTGGCACTATATGTTGTATTATATTATAAAAACTTTTTTCATTCAACTATTGAAATTTCCGTAAAACTGTGCTTGATGATATATCATATTGCCTGTAAGTTAAGCAAAATTCAGCATCCTAACGATTTCATTTGACTACCTAATAAAATTTTATGACAAGATTATATATTTTATAATAATTTTATAATATGTATAAAAATATATATAAAATAAAAAGATATGTTAATAATTATTTGATGAAAATTAGGAAAAAATAAATTATTGCACAATACACTTTTAAATTATGGTATTATTACCTTATATAAAATTTTAAAATTAAATATAGAGACTTTTTATAAATAAAAACTTTTAAAATTTTAAATATAAAGGATGGGATAAAAATGATAAAAGCTGTTAAAGGTAAATCACCAATCATAGATGATACATGTTTTATAGCAGAGAATGCAACAATAGTTGGAGATGTAACGATAGGAGAAAATACAAATATATGGTATAGTGTAGCTATTAGAAGTGATATGGATATTACAACTATAGGAAAAAATACTAATATACAAGAAAATTCTACTGTACATAATGACTTTGGTATATCAACTACTATAGGTGATAATGTAACTATCGGCCATAACTGCATAATACATGGATGTAGTGTAGGAAATAATGTATTAGTAGGTATGGGATCTATAATATTAAATGGAGCTGAAATTGGAGAGAATACAATTATAGGAGCAGGTAGTCTTGTAACTCAAAACAAGAAAATCCCAAGTGGAGTACTATGTATGGGCAGTCCAGCTAAAGTTGTCAGAGAGCTGACAAAGGAAGAGATTAAATCAATAGAATCTTCAGCAGAGCATTATGTAGAGTTAGGAAGAGAACATAAAAAAACTCAGAAGTAATAAATGGCATTTCTGAAATATATAATATTGCATTTTAGCTATTTAAAAATATAATTAGCTATGCTAGGAGAGAAAAAATGATAAAATTAGATGTAATTAAAAAGATGACTACAGAAGAAAAATATAAATATATGCTAATTCTTTTAGAAGGACAATTAAGTTCAGAAACAGATATATATGCAAATATTTCTAATGCATCTGCTATTATATATGCTATCTTTGATAATTTAAATTGGAGTGGTTTTTACTTTTTAAGAGGTGGAGAATTAGTTTTAGGCCCATTCCAGGGGTTACCAGCTTGCAATAGAATAGCTATAGGAAAAGGCGTATGTGGAACAGCTATAGCAACTAAAGAAATTCAGAGAATAGATAATGTTCATGAATTTCCAGGGCATATTGCATGTGATTCAGCATCTAATTCTGAAATAGTAGTTCCTATTATAAAAGATGGTATAGTTTATGGAGTGCTGGATATAGATAGCTATGAATTTAATACATTTACAGAACTAGAAGAAAAATATTTAATAAAATTTGTAGAAAAGCTTAATAAGTATATTGATTGGAATCGGCTATAAGTTTTAGATATATACAAAATTTATAGATTACTAATGAATTATATTATTAATAAGGATTAAGTTAGCAATTAAGCAAAATGTAATAAATATGCTTAAGGAAGCTTTTTAAATAGATAGGAGAATATAAATGGTAGAGTTAGGAAAAATTAATACTCTTAAAGTAGCAAGAAGTTGTGAATTTGGATATTATTTAGATGCACAAGGAGAAACTACATCACAAGACATATTAATACCAAATGGAAATATAATAGGTGAAATAAACGTAGAAGACTATATAGATGCATTTATATATAGGGATTCAAAGGATAGACCAATAGCTACAATGAAGAAAGTGGAAGCCCAAGTAGGGGATATTGCTTATTTAAAAGTAATAGATAAAACAGGAATAGGATACTTTGTTAGCATAGGGATAGAAAGGGATGTACTAGTTCCTTTTAGAGAGGCATCCTTTGATTTGGAAGTAGATAAAAAATATTTATTTTATCTGTATGTAGATAAAACTAATAGGATAGCGGCTACAACTAGAGTAGATAGATACCTTCATGACACGACTCACTATAATGTAGGTGAAGAAGTTGAAGGAGTAGTATATGGTAAGCATTCTAATGGCAATTTATTGGTGGCAATAGATAATACATTTAGAGGTATCATATTAAAAAATGAATGTTATGATGATATTTCAATTGGTGATAAAATAAAAGCTAGAGTAAAGAAGTATTTCGATGATGGTAAAATTCAAATTACAACAAGAAAACCTCGCCTTGAGGAAATGGAGGATTTAGAAGGGATTATTCTTAATTATTTAAAGATGAATCAAGGTTCAATGAAATTTAATGATAAAACGAATCCAGAAGATATAAAGAAACACTTTAAAGCAAGTAAGAATGCATTTAAAAGGGCTTTAGGAGGACTTATGAAAAAAGGACTAATAGAGCAAGATGAGAATGGTACTAGATTAAAATAAATATGACTGTATCATAATAAACTAGATGAGATATTAACGTTAAGTATAAACCTTAAATTAGAATATATAGAAGATGAGGTATAAGCTAACAAAATATAAATCTTATGCACGGTCTGATTTTAAGATGCTATATAAAAGTAAACTACACATTTAACAATGCTAGGTTACTTTTAGACGGCATCTTTTTATTAGGCTCTGTAGTTGATTAAAGTGATGAAACTTATTTTGGGGAATCTTTTAAAGAAAATCACAGTAAGGATGGTTTTATAATGCTAAGAAAATCACACAGGAGGGAAACTACGGCTAAGTTTAGAGGAATATCAAAGATGCAAGTATGTGTACTTACAGCCTTAGATAGCAATAAAAATATTGTAATTGAGCCTAGTTGTATGGGACGTCCAGGAAGTAGTGATCTTTTAAGAGTACTTGGAAGTGTAATAAAAAAGATAGTGTTCTTGTAACAGATTCGCTGTTTAGTTACAGAACACTATCTTTCTATAGTAAGTCAAAACATATATCGACCCCCAGGACTTCACGCTCAATAGGTTTATATAATATCCAAAGAATTAATAACCTCCATAGCAAAGTGAAAAATTTTATGGCTCCATATAAAGGTGTATCAACTAAGTACCTTAGTAATTATATGTTTCTCTTTAAATACATAGAGTCAAAATGTGTGAGGCTACGCCATTATTTTTTAGGGGCACAAAGCCTTATTTCAGCACGAACTTTAAGGTGCGTCCACCAATATTCTCATAGCTTGTATATTTTATCACTCTAATTTTCAACAGAGCCTAATGAAAAAGTTAATTAGACTTATAACTTGCTTTCAGAAAATATAGTATCTAACTTATTGTATCCAGGAGTGTTATTAGGAAGTAGTCTAGATAGCTTTACATAGACATCCATTGTCACTTCTGGATCAATATTTTTTAATGTATCTAACATTTCAATGTAAAGATTTTTTAGTTCAGTAGTATCATTCAATTCTTTATAAACCTTTTCTAAAAGCTCATATCCGAGTAATAGATATTCCTTATTAGAATACTCTTTAGCTAACTTTAATCCATGGTTTAATGATAAAATGGCATCCTTATAGGAGCCTTTTTTGATAAATACATTAGACATATCTATTAAGGTGCGAGAAAGTCTAGGCTTATCATTTATGCTTCTAAAATTTATTGCTTTCTCAAAAAAACTCAAAGAACATTCTAGGTTATTTTCATCTAAATAAGCTAATCCTAAATTATTATATATGAAGCCTAAATGATTTCCTAATTTACCTTGAAAGTTTTGAAGCAGTTCTTCATAGATTAATATAGCCTTAGAGATACAATTTTTTTCTATGTAACAATTAGCTTTTAAGATTATACATTCGATATATCTAGTAAAATTCTCTGAAGTGTCAATGAAATTTAACAATTTATCAGTATAAAAAATACAATTGTCGAAATCCTTCAGTTTTTTATAAGTTAAAGCAATGTTAAATGTACAATTAATATAATTATTTTTATCTTTATTTTCTAAGGTATAAGAATAACAAACACATAAATAGGATAAGGCCTCTTCATAACATAAGGTCATAAGCTTACATTTAGCTAATTTATTATAAATACAAATAAAATCATCATCTTTTACATTAATATTATTATATAGGTTGAGGGTAGAAGAATAGAAGGTAAAGGCTTCATTAAAAAGTCTTTTGGCGTATAAAAGGTTTCCTTTTTCAATATATGCAGAGGCAAGTATATCTAATAGATTATTAGATTGTCCAATATGAATTATTTCATCAAGTTCATCGGAATTTAATTTTAACTTAAGTTTGTTATTGCAATAAGTTCTAGATTCATTTTCTCCCATTAATATCAAGTTATTCATCCCCTTATTATGATATAAGCTAATTTTTTATTCATATTTTAAATGTATTAATACTAAGAGTTTATAACAATGTGAAAATTTGTGCAATATATTATAAATGGTATAGTAGGAAGGGGTGTGACATAATATGGAGTATCATGAAGATTAGAATAAAGGATTAAATTGTGATTATAAATAAATTATATAGTGGATTAAGTGGACTTAATATAAAATGATAATAATAAGCTTAAAATTACCAATATAGAATTGGTATATGAAGTTTATAAATTACAAAAGGATTGGAAGTTTCCAATCCTTTTGTAGCATATTTATTAGACTACAGTAAATAATGATGTAGTCAATATAAAAAGTTAATAATGGAAATTTAATGTGCTTTAAACACATAAGATCTTATAGAGGGCTATTAATAATCTATTATATTAGATTAATGATTAATTTAATCATAACACACAAGTAACAAAAAATAAAGGGCTAATTGTTACTGGTAAAGTTAAATAATTGTGAAGAATTTGCTTTTATGAAAAATATCATTTAATTTACTGTAGTCCAAATCTTGAGGTTTAAGAGAGGATAACTTAATATAGATATCCATTAATAAGCAGGTATCAACGTCTTTTAAGGTTTCTAGCATATGCATATAAATATATTTAAGTTCTTCATAATTATTTAAGTTTTTATATACTCTTTCAAGTGCTAAATATCCATTGAATAGATATTCGTTATCATAATATTCAGCAGCTAGAATTAGTCCATTATTAAGTATATCTATTGCTTTCTTATATGATCCTTCATATATATATATATTAGACATATTTATTAGAGAATGACATAAGGTAGATCTATCATTTATAGATTTAAAATATAACGCTTTATTAAAATACTTTAAAGCAATTTCCCTATTATTTTTTTGTATATATGCATTTCCTAAGATATCATATATATGTCCTTTATATTTACCTAATTTATCTCCAAAGTTAGTAATGAGTTTACTACACAAAGTTATCGCATTATTGGGAAAATTTTTCCCAATAAAACAATTACATTTTAAAATAGAAATTTCTATATATTTATTTAAATGCTTATTAATATCTAATGAATCTAAATATTTATTAGAATACAAAAGTGCATTATCAAAATCTTTTAGTTTTTTATAAGTTAAGGCCATATTAAACATACAATTATTATAATCACTTTTATCTTCAAGATTAATAGCATAAGAATAGCATTCACATAGATAAGATAAAGCTTCCTCATAGCAAAGAGTTTTAATTTTACATTCAGCTAGTCTATTATAAATGCGAATAATAGAAGCATCTTTGATAGAAAAAGTATCATATACGTCTATAATTTTTGAATAGCATTCAAAAGCCTGATTAAATAGGCTTTTATCAAATAATAGATTTCCTTTTTTAACATAGGTAGAAACAAGTATATCTATCAAGTTATTAGAGTTACTTCCACCTATTATTTTATCAAGTTCATTGGTGTTTAAGTTAAACTTAATTTCATTAGTAATATAAGGTCTAGGTTTAGCTTTTTCACTTAATATCAAATTATTCATCCCCCTGTTTAAATAAAAATTAGGATATTTTGTTATAAATTATATGTATTAATATGCTGAAATAAAAAGATTTTAATAGCAGAAATAATTTATAGAAAGACATATTACTATATTTGTAATTGCACTATAAATATAACATATGAGTAACAAAAAGTAAATAGCAAAGTGTTACAGTTGTACATTAATATGAAAATTATAGCAATAAAAAAAGGCTCATAAGAACCTTTTTATTTTAAAGAGTTTTGAAGTTTTTCAGCTTCATATAAGAACTCTTTTGATTTATCAATATTATTATTCTCTGTATAAAATATAGATAATTTTATATATATACCTAAGAGTTTAAGTGAGTTCACACCTTTTAAATTTTCTATTAATAAGAAATATATTTCCTCAAGATTATCTTTATCATTTAATTTTATATATATATCTTCTAGTAGCTCATAGCTTTTTATTATACATTCTATATCGTCATATTTCTCAGCTAATAGTATACCTTCTTTTATAAGATAAACAGACTCCTTATATAAACTCTGCTTTATAAGTACTTGAGCTTTATCTATTAAACTGTGGGATAGGGTAGAACCATCATAAAGAGTTCTAATTTGTATAGCTTTATCAAAATAAGTTAATGATTGATCTAAATCATTTAAGTTTAAATAATTTTCTCCTAAATTAGTGTATATATATCCTAATGATATGTTAGGAATATTATCAAAATAATTTATAGTAGAATTATAAATATCTATAGAAGTTTTAAAATCACCTTTATTTGCATAGCAATTACACTTTATAACAATTGCATCTATATATTGATTGATTTGCTCTTTAGGATTTATCATATTTAAAAACTTATCAATATAAAGTAAGGAATTATCATATTCATTTATTTTTTTATAGGTTAGAGCTATATTAAAAATACATTTTTGTAGATTAGTTTTATCGTTAAACTTGTCGCAATAAAAATAAGATTTAAAAAGGTAGGCGAGAGCTTCTTCGTAAGATAAGACACTCAACTTACATATTGCAAGTTTTAGATATATGTATCCTTTATTATTATCATTATTATTATTATTATAAATATCTAAAATATTATAATAATATATAAAAGCTGTATCATAGAGGAATTCATCATATAAAAGGTTTGCCTTAAGAAAATATACGGTCACAAGTATGTCTATAAGGTTATATTTTTTACCAATATTTATAACTTCATTTAAACCTTCGTGATTTAAAGTAGATTTTAATTTCATATTACAATAATTTCTTGCTTCTTCTTTTTCAGGCATAAGTAGATAATTGGTATCTAGATTTACGTTAATATCCATGGCATCAGCTTTATTTTGCATGAAATTAAGAAATTTTTCTAAGGTCTTACCGGTAAGATTTCTTTTATCACTTTCAACCATGCTAATATAATTTCTAGAAACACCTATTGCTTCCAATTCTACTTGTTTAATATTTAATTGTTTTCTAAGAGCCTTTAGTCTTTTTCCAGGGCTTAAGAAATCCAAAACCTTCACCTCACAAAATATATAGTCATTTATATTTTATATCTATTTATGCTAAAACTCAATATTTATAAGTATTATATTAAAAGCTTATAGAAATAAATTATTTTTTTAAGTATATATTAAATTAAATAGCTATAATCATTATAAATGTATAATGATTATAGCTATTTAGTTAATTAATTATAAGTTTTTAATGTTTATATAATTTTGTCCCCATGGGTCTGGGTCTTCTGTAGTATATAATGTAATTCCAATGAAAAACATTAATATTAGCATACATAGTAAGGTTGTAACTTTAGTTAGTTTATTTTTCATTACACATACTCCCTTCATTAGATTAAATTATATGAAATTTAAATTTATAATCATAATATCAAGAGAAAATAATAAAAGAATTAAAATATATTTTTTTATTTAATCTTATTTTACATCAAAATTATGCTTATGGCAAATATAAACATAAATGTAATTATGAATAAGTAAATGAATATTTTGTATTGATGTTGAGTAGGATGAAAGAAAATATATAAGGTAGGTTATTAACATACTTAATGTAAGAGAATTATAAAATTCTTAGGCTTATTAAAGAAATATAATAATAAATATATGAGGAAGTTAGTTTATATAAAAATATCAAAATACAGAATAAAAAAATAATAGTGTTCAACAACTTAATTAGTTATCAAACACTATTAGCTATTTTAATGAACTATGAAGTTCTTGAGCCTTATATAAGAATTCCTTGTACTTGTCTATATTATTACATTTCATGTACAATATAGACAATTTTATATATATACCTAAAAGTTTAATTGAATCCATATCCTTTAAGAATTCTACTAATAATAAATAAGTTTCCTCAAGCTTGACTTTATTATTTAATTCAATATAAATATCTTCCAATAGATTATATCCTTTCAATATGTATTCATTATCAGAATATTTTTTGGATAATGCCAACCCCTCTTGTATAAGTGATATTGAATTATCAAAATATTTTTGTTTAATTAATACTTGAGATTTATCTATTAAACTATGGGATAAAGTTGATTTATCAAAGATAGTTCTAGTAGATATTGCTTTATCAAAATAAAGTAATGCATACTCCAACTCACCTAAATTTAAATAAGCATCACCTAAATTATTATATATGAAGCCTAAAGGGATACCTGGTATATTACTGAAGTTATTTAAAGTAGAATTATATATATCTATAGAAGTTTTGAACTCACCCTTTGAAGAGTAGCAATTACATTTTACGATAATAGCATCTATATAACGATTAATATAATCTTTAGGATTTATTATATTTAGGAGTTTATCAATATAAATTAAAGCGTTGTCATATTCACCTAATTTCTTATAAATAATGCATATGTTAAACATACAATTCATAAGATTAATTTTATCTTTAAATTCATTACAATAAAAATAAGATTTAAAGGAGTAGGTAAGAGCCTCTTCATAAGATAAAGTTTTGATTTTACATCCAGAAAGTTTTGTATATATGAAAGCTTTATTTTTATCATCATTTCTATCGATATAAATTTCTAAAATTTTATAATAATATATAAAAGCATTATTATAATAACATTCATTATATAAAAGATTTGCTTTAAGTAGATATACATCTAAAAGTATATCTGTTAAAGAATACTTTTCTCCAATTTCTATTAGTTCATCTAAACATTCATGATTTAAGATTGATTTTAATTTTTCATTACAATAATTTCTGGCTTCTTCTTTTTCAGGAAGAAGCAGATAATTTGTGTCTAGATTAACTTTTACTTCAAATTCATCGGCTCTATTTTCTATGAAATTAAGAAACTTTTCTAAAGTCTCTCCAGAAAGATTTCTCTTATCACTTTCAACCATACTAATATAATTTCTTGAAACACCAATTGCTTCTAATTCCACCTGTTTAATATTCAATTGTTTTCTAAGAGCTTTTATTCTTTTTCCAGGACTTAAGAAATCCAATATCTTCACCTCGTTAAATAATGTATACACATTTTTATTGTATATAATTGAAATAATAATTAATACATAAATTAATTATTATAATATGTAATATGTTGTGCTAAAAAATATAAATTGCAAAAGCTATATTTAATAATTATATAAATTATTATTAAATATAGCTTTAGAATTTTAGCATAAAAGTTAAATATGTTATGATAGGACTATAAGTTTATATTCATTTCGGTATTTTGTCCACGAAAAGCAGGATCATCGCAAGAATAAAGGCCTATTCCAACAACAGCAGTTAAAGTTAGTATACATACAAATGCGATAGATTTAGTAAGTTTACTTTTCATATTTTTCACTCCTTTAATTTTATATCTATATGTAAATAATATAGTGTACTACATATTATTTGACATATCTTGAGCTTTAATTAAATATTCTTTACATTTATCATGGTTTTCCATATTCAGATATAAAAGGGAAAGTTTTATGTAAGTATTTATTAGTCTTTCATAGTCAGCATTCTCTAATATAGATATTAAATCTAAATAAACACGTTCTAAGTTAAGATAGTCATCCATACTATTATAAATTTCTTCAAGCGATGTGTAAGCAAGTAATATAAATTCTTTATCATTATATTCTTCAGCTAGAGAAATTCCTTTTTTTAATAAAAGTATTGCATCTGAATTTAAGTTAAGCATAACATAAACTTTAGCTTTATCTATTATAGAGTGAGATAAGTTTTTTTTATCTAATTTTTGCCTAATATCAATTGCTTTATCAAAGTAAATAAGTGCATCATCTACTTTATTTATTTCTAAGTAAAGTAATCCTAAATTATTATAAATATATCCCAATGGGGGACCAAGTTTATTTAGATAGGTAAATATTATATCATTGTAGAGTTTGATAGCTGTATCAAAATCTTTTTTCTCTCTATAACAATTAGCTTCTAGGATTAGTAAATCTATATAGATATTAAATTTATCCTCATAATAAATAAGTTTAATTAATTTATTTATATAAAGAAGAGCATTATCAAATTCACCCATCTTTTTATAAATTAATGCTATATTAAAGCTGCAATTTAAATATAATTCTTTATTATTATTTTCATCTAAATAAAAGTAACATTTGAGAAAGTAAGATAAAGCATCTTCGTAACAAAGAGTGGTACCTTTACATTTTCCTAGCTTATTATATACATAGGCTTTAGATAAATCATCCTTTAATATGCTATAAGCTTCTAAAGAATTATAGTAGAATACAATAGCTTTATCAAAATCATTAGATTCATATAAAAGATTTCCCTTTTCAAAGTAAGCTTTAGCTTGCACATCTACTAAGGCATATTCTTCGCTTATAGATATAACTTCATCTATTTCTTTTAAAGTAAGCTTGGAGGATAATTTATCATTACAATAATTCCGAGCTTCATCTCTTTTAGTTAAAGCTAACCTAGCCTTGTCTATATTTATATCTTGGCCTAACTCAGAAGCTCTTTTTTCAAAGAAAGACACTAACTTTTCAAGAGTATTAGCATTTAAGTGACGTTTATCACTTTCTATCATACTAATATAGTTTCTTGAAACTCCTATTTCTTCGAGTTCAATTTGCTTTACGCCTAAATGGTTTCTTAGTTGTTTAAGTTTTTGCCCTGGACTTAAGAAATCCAAATGATTCATCTCCTTACCTAAGCTAACTACATATGCAAGTAATAAGTTTTATGTATAGTAATTAATTATATTTTATAATATATATTGTAAAAATACAACAGAAAAAAGAAATGAGTAACAAAAACTTTATGTCAAAATGTTACCAATAATCGCATACAATTGTATAAAGTTGTATAAATATATATTAATTAATTTAATAATATTATAATTCAGATACATTGGTAAATTAGCAAATAAAAAACAGTTCATAAAAGATATAAATTCAATCTTTTATGAACTGCTTTTTTATTTTTATTTATCTTTCACAAATAATTTTATTATCTCATTGAAAACTAGAGGAATTAAGCTTAGGATTATAACAAATCCCCAATCAGTTAAGGTAAGTGGTATAACATTGAACATTTTAGCAATAGGTGGTATATAAATAACTGCGATTTGCAAGCCAATACCAACAAGCATTGCATAGATCAAATACATGTTTGAGAATATACCAATCTTAAATATAGATTTACTAGAACTTCTCATATTTAAAGCATGAATTAATTGTGTTCCACTAAGAACTACAAAGGCTATAGTTTGAGCATGCATTAGAGCTTCTGGGTTATTAACTATATTAACAAGTGTAACTCCGGCATCACCATATTTCATAACCCCATAGATGAATCCTATAAGAGTTAATATACCAATTAATGCACCATTAAATAAGAGTGTAAATATAGAGCCTTTAAATAAACTATCCTTAGGGTTTCTAGGTTGATGTTTCATGACATCCTTATCACCTGGATCTACACCAAGAGCAAGAGCAGGGAAGGAGTCAGTTATAAGGTTAACCCATAATATATGAGTGGCATTAAGTGGTGCCGCCCATCCAAATAAGATACCAAGGAATAAAGCCACAATCTCACCAGCATTACATGAGATTAAGAAAATTACAGATTTCTTTATGTTATTAAAGATATTTCTACCTTCCTCAATAGCTGATACTATTGTAGAAAAATTATCATCTGTTAATACCATATCAGAAGCACCTTTAGCAACATCAGTACCAGTTATACCCATAGCTACCCCGATATCAGCAGCCTTTAAGGAAGGAGCATCGTTAACGCCGTCTCCAGTCATAGATACAATATTACCTTTGGATTTAAAAGCCTTAACTATTCGAACCTTATGTTCGGGAGATACTCTAGCAAAAACTCTAAGGTTTTCACATCTGTCGGCTAGTTCTTCATCTGATATGCTGTCTATGTCAGCTCCACTAGTTACTTGGCTTATATTCTCTGCAATAGATAATTCCTTAGCAATAGCAAAGGCTGTATTTTTATGGTCACCAGTAATCATTATAGTTTTTATACCGGAAGTTTTACAAATCTGTATAGAATCTTTAACTTCAAGTCTAGGTGGATCTATCATACCAACAAGACCAATAAAAGTTAAATCTTTTTCAAGTTCATCAACCTCTACATGGGTAGAATTAACAACTTTAAATGCCGATCCTAAAACTCTTAGAGCATCATCAGACATAGTTGTAGCAACTTTTAAAAATTTATTTTTAATTTCTTCAGTCATTGGTACAACTTCATCATTAATATAGGCATAAGTACATAAATTAAGAAGATTATCAGTTGCACCCTTAGTCATTACATAGAACTTATCTTCATATGAGTTCACTGTAGTCATAAGTTTTCTATCTGAGTCAAAAGGGATTTCATCAACCCTTTTATGAGTTTTATCTAAGTCTTCTTTAAATACATTAAACATATTTCCCATATCTAAAAGTGCTATCTCTGTTGGATCTCCAGTTTTTGATGTAGCAGTCGAAGTAGCATCATTACAAAGAACTATGTTTTCAAGTAAAAGTTTTTCACTATTATTATTGATGTTAAAGTCTTTAACATCATTTAGTTTATTATCTGCAAAATATTTAACCACCGTCATTTTATTTTGAGTTAATGTACCAGTTTTATCTGAACAAATAATATTTACAGATCCTAAGGTTTCTACAGAAGGTAGTTTTCTGATAATAGCATTTTGTTTTATCATTCTTTGAACACCTAAAGCCAGAACTATAGTAACTATAGCTGCAAGACCTTCAGGAATAGCTGCAACAGCAAGACTGATAGAAATCATAAACATGTCAGTAACGCCTCTACCTTGGAGTAGACCTACTGCGAACATAATGGCACATATACCGATGGCAACAATACCTAATACTTTTCCAAGTTGCTCAAGTTTCTTTTGAAGAGGTGTAAGTTCATTTTCGCCCTCATCAAGCATTTTAGCTATTTTACCAATTTCAGTATTCATACCTGTAGCAACAGCGATACCAGTAGCTCTACCATAGGTAGCTAGAGTTGACATAAATGCCATATTCTTTTTGTCGCCAAGGGATACTTTTTCATCTTCAAGTATAAGACTTGCATTCTTATCTACAGGAACAGATTCACCAGTAAGAGCAGATTCTTCTATCTTTAAGTTAGCACTTTCTATAAGACGAATATCGCAAGGAATAAATCTACCTGCATCAATAATTATTACATCCCCAGGTACAACCTCTTCTGAAGGAATTTCCACTAATTCTCCATTACGTTTTACTATAGCTTTCGGAGTAGATAATTCTTTTAAAGCATCAAGGGCCTTTTCGGCTTTAGATTCTTGAATCATTCCCACTGTTGCATTAACGAGAATAACGATACCTATAATAATTGCATCACTAATTTCCTTTCCCACAACTACAGATAGTATGGCTGCAACTATAAGGATATAAATTAGAATATCATTTAGTTGTGCAAAGAATAGTTGGACTTTAGTTTTTTTCTTTTTAGATGCCAGTTTGTTAGATCCATACTTGGACCTAATTTCCTCAACCTGAGATGAAGTAAGGCCAGTATCTGGATTGGTGTTAAACTTACTTATAACATCATCAATAGAGTCATTAAAATACATAAAATCACCTCATAATTAATAGAGTTAAGTCATACTCTAAATCAAAGATTTAGTTAGTAAAACTTACTTAAAACTAATAAAAGATATTCTTTTATTAATATTTACAAAAGTTTAATTACATATGTAGGTAATGTATGTAAAAAGAAAAGACCCATATATAGCATAGTACTATACATGAGTCTCATTATTTAATGCAAAGCCAGACTTAAAGCCAAGATGTTGACATTGCCATAGGATAATCCTACTAATTACTCCCTCATATGTAATTATATTTTATATATAAATTATAAAGGATGTACAACTAAATTACAAGAGATTTTTTATTAAAATTTAGCAAATAAATTAGGTATAATGCCATAAAATAATATGCCTAGAAGTGCAGCAATGACAATTATAAGTATAGGGTGAATTTTTGTTTTATAAAGTAAGAAACCTATAATGGCAGCTATTATTAAACTATTTAAATCTCTGTAAGATTCAAGACTAAGAGTTATAAACACAGATATTATAAGGCCAATAAGGGCTGGTCTCATTCCTTTTAAAGCATTTGATAAAATCTTTGAATTTTTAAACTTATTAAAAAAGTAATTTGCAAAGGAAATAAGAATGAAAGAGGTAGTGACAACCCCTAAGGTAGCAAGAATACCGCCCAGAAATCCACCAGCTTTATATCCTACAAAGGTAGCTGAGTTAATTGCTATAGGTCCTGGAGTCATTTGAGATATACCTATAATATTAATAAAATCAGTTTGAGATAGCCAAGCATTTTTCTCAACGATTTCCTTTTGAATTAAAGGAAGCATAGCATATCCGCCACCAAAACCAAAAGTTCCAATTTTGAGAAAAGCTAGATAAAGCTTTAGTAATATCATCTAATCTTCCTCCTTTTCATTATTAAAGGTACTTTCAGTTGGAGTATTTCTATTAATATATATTCCATATAGGGCTGCAATAAGGATTAGATATACAGGACTTACATTCATAAATGCACTAAGAATTACGGTAATTACTATAATTATTATATTAACTGCTGTTTTATCTAAAACCTGTGCTAAACTATTTACTCCCACTAAAATTAAAAGGGGAACGGCAGCATTTATTCCTTTAAAAATAAGCTCAATAGCATAAAGATTTCTAAACCTATTAAATGCCATGGCTATAATCAATATAATAATAAAAGATGGAAGAGCGACACCTAAAAGTCCAAGGATAGCGCCTAAAGCTCCACTGATCTTGTATCCAATAAAGGTACAGCTATTTATTGCTAAAGCTCCAGGAAAACTTTGTGATATGGCTATTATATCTATAAATTCATCTTTATCTATCCATTGGTTTTTATTCACAACTTCTCTTTCAATAAGTGGAATCATGGCATAGCCACCACCAAAAGTAAATGCACCTATCTTAAAGAATGTTAAAAACATATTAATTAAAGTTTTCATAATTGCCTCCTAAATAAATTAATAACTATTAACAAAAATATAGCTAAAATACGGAACCTTATTTATAATATAATTAAAGGACAAGGGGGTGTTCCTATGGAAGTATCAAAAGTTGGAAGAAATACTCCAATACAAAGAGAAAATAAAGTTGTAAATAACAAACAGGACTTTTCTAAAAGTTTTAATTTTGCTAGAGAGCAAAAATCAGAAGAAGATCTTAAAAAAATGCTTAAGAATATAAAAGCTAAAGGTAATAGACTAGTAATTTCAAAGTGCTATGCTGATGTTAGAGCTTATAAGAGGGAAATAAAAGAATATTTAGAATCTGTATTAACATTTATGTATTCTGTAAAGAAAGATATAAGCTTTTGGCAAACCCAATATTTTGTTACAGTAGAAACCATTGATAATAAGTTAGAAGAACTAACACAGATGCTGCTTAGTGAAGAAAGAGAAAGTTTAAATATAGCTAGCACTATAGATGAAATATCAGGTCTTATAGTAGACATTTATAGATAGTATTTATAATAAAATATTCTACATAATAATTTAAGGAACCACTGATAATAAACAGAGTTAACATATAACTCATCCTTCTTTAGGATAAATAGTTTATTATCAGTGGTGTTTTTATATCATATCTTTAAGCATTATTTCATAAATCATCATTCAGAATCAGAATTAGATTTAAAGAAAGCCATTATAACTAGCATCTGATGGCATCCTTAGGTCTCCTCTAGGTGAAAGGCTTATAGATCCAACCTTAGGACCATCAGGTAGAGCAGAACGTTTAAATTGTTGGGTAAAGAATCTAGTTATAAATTTATTAAGCCATTTATCAATTACATCTTCATCATATACACCTTTGAAGGCAGTTTTAGCTAAGAATTCTATACGCTCCTTGGAAGCACCATGCTTCATGAAGTGATATAGGAAGAAGTCATGAAGCTCATATGGACCTACAATATCTTCAGTTTTTTGAGTAATGTTTCCATCTTTATCCTTAGGAAGAAGTTCAGGACTAACTGGAGTATCTAGAATATCAATAAGAATTTTACTTACTTCAGGAGTACTCTCATGGTCAGCTATATAATCAACAAGATATCTTACAAGAGTCTTTGGAATAGAGCAGTTTATAGAGTACATAGACATGTGGTCTCCATTATAAGTACACCATCCAAGGGCTAGTTCTGATAAATCACCTGTTCCAATTAATAATCCACCTTCTTTATTAGCAAGATCCATAAGAATTTGAGTTCTTTCTCTTGCTTGAACATTTTCATAGGTTACATCATGTTGCTCTACTGGATGGCCAATGTCTTTAAAATGTTGTAGGGCAGCAGGTACAATATTTATTTCTCTCAAATCTGTACCTAGGTGTCTACAAAGGTCTAGGGCGTTATTGTAAGTTCTATCTGTAGTGCCAAAACCAGGCATAGTAATGGTTACAATATTTTCCCTAGGAATTTTAAGCATATCAAAGGTTTTTACTACTGCTAGTAAAGCTAGAGTAGAGTCAAGACCACCAGAAATTCCTATAACAGCTTTCTTTAAGCCTGTGTGAGAAAGTCTCTTAGCAAGAGCAGAACTTTGAATATTAAATATCTCCTTAGCTCGCTTATCTCTTTCAAGAGGATTGTTAGGTACGAAAGGATGTTTATCTATATACTTATCAAAGTTATCAATTGCTATATTATTAAAATCAAAGTTTATAGTCTCCATGTTAAATGGAATTAGTACTTTATTATCTCTGAAGCTTATATTTTTTAATCTTTCAGCTTTTAATTTATCTACATCAATAATTGCTGTAATAATTTCATTTTCACGATTAAATCTTTCATTTTCAGATAAGATTCCACCATTTTCACTAATTAAAAGATGACCACCAAATAATACATCTGTAGTAGATTCAAATACTCCGCTAGAAGAGTAAATATAGGAACTCATGCACCTAGCACTTTGATTCTTTATCAAGTCTCTCCTATAATCAGCTTTGCTAACTAGTTCATTAGATGAAGATAAGTTACATATTATATTACATCCAGCTAAAGATAAGAAGCTACTTGGTGGAATAGTAACCCAAAGATCTTCGCAAATTTCTACTCCAATACTAATATCACCGCTTCTGAAGATTAAATTAGTGCCAAAGGGAATATCACTTTGAAAAGGAAGATTAACTTTTCTAGAAGTTATATTAAGGCCACTACTAAACCAGCGTTTTTCATAGAACTCTGAAGCATTAGGTAGGTAACTCTTTGGTACAATTCCTAAAATCTTACCATTAAAGATAAGGTAGGCAACATTATAAAGGATATCGTCATATTCTAGAGGAGCTCCTATGGTAAATAAGATATCTCTTCCTTCAGAAAATACACAAAGGTTTTCAATAGCTATTTCAGCCTTTTTTAGTAATTTTTGTTGAAAAAATAAATCTGCACAACTATAAGAAGTTATAGACAGTTCAGGAAAAACTAAAATTTTCACTTGATCCTCTATAGCCTTTTCAATACATTTTTTTATTTCATCTAAGTTAAAGTCTACATCTGCCACTTTAGTAATAGGACAAGCGGAACCAACTTTTATAAAGTTCATTAACATCGCACCTTTCAAATTGAATATATTTCTATATACGAGTTCTTTTCATAGTTTTTGTTTTTTTAGATTTATTACTCTTGCTCCTTTTTTTACTATGTACATTTTCTTTTTTTGAGGAAATAGTTTTTATAACTTCATTTGTATTCTTCTTTACATCTTGTGCTTTAGGTTTAATAACAGGTTTTTTAGCTACAGAATATCCAAATTTTCCAATAGGGTTAGGGCTTAAACAGAAATATTCACCATGAGAATATGAAAGTAAATCCGCTTTTTCAAAGTGAATCTTACCTTTTTCATCGATAAGGCTATTTTCCACATGGCAGTTAACTATTTCAGCTAAGAATAAATCATGAGTACCTAGAGGAGTTATTGATTTTACTACACACTCAAATGCAACGGGACATTGATTAATGATCCCACAAGAAATATCTTTAGCTTCACTAAGGGTCAAGTTCATATCTTTGAATTTATCAGTATTTTTTCCACTTTTTACGCCACAATAATCTACTGCTCTAACTAGGTTGCTAGAAGCTAAATTTACTACAAAGGAGCCAGTTTCTTTTATGTATTTATAGGATAATCTTTCAGGACGAATAGCCACTGTAATCATAGGAGGTTTAGTACAAGCTGTACCTATCCAACCTACAGTAAACACATTATCCTTTCCTTCAGAATTTCTACTAGTTATCATCACTGCTGGAACAGGATTTAGCATTATACTACCCTTAAAAGTAGTTTTAGCCATAATATCACACCACTTTCTAATTTTAACATAAAGTAAATATAAATAAACTGAATTATATACTAATATGACAGCATTAATATATAGTTAAGTTATTATTTATTATAAGAAGTAATAATTAAATTTAATAGTAAATTAAAAGTAATTAAATTCATCTCATATGTATTATATAGCAAATTGGGTATATTTATCAAAAATAATAAACATCTGATTTATAGATTTTCGGCTCTAAATAATTTTTAGTGTTTTTTAATGTTGCATATCTACTTATCATAATATTCCCCCTAAAGCTTTATATTAAGATTGTATGGGAAATTTTTAAATAAAAACAGACTGTTTATATGGATAATTTTGTTTTACAATATAATTATAGGATATATTTAAAGTATTAGTATTTACAGATAGTTTATAAATGCCTATATTAATAGTTGATTAGAAGATATTTTTAATATAGAAATTTTTATATATTTTAAATTTTAAAATGTTAAAATTTAATGATGATAAATCCTTCCGCAAGGAGATGTCGTATAATGATTTTCACAGGAAAGTAAATATTTTCAATATATTAATAAATTGTTTGGTTTCAGAGATACCAAGTATCTTTTGAACTATTAATGCGGTTAGCATTGAAGAGAGGAAATACTCTCGTGGATGACCAGTTGAAGAATAGTAGGAATTATAAAAAGTTTGATGTATTAATAATTTCATATTAATGTACTTCTCGAATATTTTTATAAATTTAGGTTTATCTTCTTGAAAATAGTCTATGACATGTTCATAAATGTCAGATAATAAAATTTGATTTTTAAATTGAATCATAAAGGACTCCTCCTTGGATATATTTTTGGTGGTACATTATATATTCGACATGAGGTGGGGAAACTCCTTTTTGATATAGCTTGTAAATCCTTGAAGCTTAACGGGTTTGAGGGGTATGCAAGCGGCTAATAAAGTTTAATTAGGAGGGTTATGATGAAAAGGAAACTAAAATTAATATCTGCAGTACTAATCACAAGTATGATATTATGGAATACGTCTACAGTAGTAACTTATGCAAATGATATAGAATCGACTAAGAGCGAATATCAATCTCTAAAAGTAGACAAAAAATCAGTGGATTATGGAGATATAGTAAACATATCATTAAAAGCTCCAGATGATAAAAGTAGAATAAAATCTGTTAAGATATGTTATGAGGCACCTAATGGAGGTAAAAGAAAATCTATAGATTTAAGGTATAATAAGAATACGGGATTATATGAAGGAAGTATTCTTATAAATAAATACTTATCAGATGGTAAATGGGAAGTGTTTTATATAGAGCTGGAAGATAGCAATGGAAGCATTAGTACTATATTCGATTCCGAATATTTAGTTTCAGGTAGCTTTAATGTAAATATGACAAAAAGAGAAAAGGGCGTAGTAGAAATTATAGGTAGTGACAGATATGATACAGCTGTAAAATTAAGTAAGAGCCAATTTGTATCAGCAGAAACGGTAGTTATAGCTAACGGTAAAGCTATGGCCGATGGATTAACAGTAACACCACTTGCTACTTATATTGAAGCACCATTATTGTTAACAGAAACCAATAGTATCCCTAACAATACAAAAACTGAAATAAAAAGATTAAAAGCAAAGTATGCTATTATTGCTGGAGGCACAGGGGTAGTTAGTGATAGTGTAATTAATGAATTAAAAGGATTGGGCATAACTTCAGTTAAGAGAATTGGAGGCAAGGATAGATATGAGACATCAATTTTAATTGGCAAATATCTAAATGAAAATTGTAAAATAGATATTGATAGTGTATTTATATGTAATGGATATGGGGAGGCTGATTCCTTATCAGTTTCATCGGCAGCAGGAAGTGATATGGTACCAATAATTTTAGTTGAAAAAGATAATATTCAGTCATCAACTTATGAATGGTTAAGGAAACAAAAGTTATCAAGTGCTTATGTAATAGGGGGTACAGGTGTTGTAAGTGACGCAGTACTAAATAAAGTAGATGAGATAACTAGTAGGAATACTACTCCTAGATTAGGTGGTAATGATAGATACGAAACTAATGCCATTATTGTTGAAAATTTATATGGTAAGGGATTAAAATTAGATGGAATATATTTTGCAGCTAGAAGAAATATAAGCGATAGTATTTTTATTGCTAAAGGTAATGTTTTAGTAGATGCGCTATCTGCAGGCCCCTTGGCTGCATTAAATGGGTCACCAATTGTATTGGCTTCAAATGATTTAACTAATGGACAAAAGGATTCTTTGAGCGGGATTAAAATAAAAAGAATATTTAGAACTGGTGGAGGAATTTCAGATAGAACTGTGAATTCCTTAAGAGGATTTTTAGAAAAGTAGTAAAAATAATGTATAATTTTAAAAGCAAGGTCTACTTAAAGGTAATAACTTTAAGTAGACCTTCATCATATAGTCATGTAGTATAAATTATAAAAGTATTATAAAATATAATTATTATAATAGACTTAAAGTAATTAATATAACAATTATAAATCAAAATATAGTATTTTAAAACTTAATTTTAAATATAAATGGGAGTGATTATTTTATGGGATTTACAGAGTTAAGTCCAAAAGATATAAATAAAATTATAGAAGAGCATCATAGATTTTATGAATCAAAGAAAAGTAGAGATATAAATTTTCGTATTAACCAATTAAAGAACTTAAAGACTGGTATTAAAAAGTATGAGAGTAGAATATATGAAGCTTTATATAAAGATTTAGGAAAGTGCGAATTTGAATCGTACACTACAGAGGTCGGATTTGTATTAAGTAGTATTAGTCATACTATAAAAAATCTAAGAAGCTGGGCAAAGGAGGAAAAGGTAAAAACACCGTTATATTTATTTCCAGCAAAGAGTTATATAATTTCAGAGCCCTATGGAACAGTTTTAATTATAGGACCATATAATTATCCATTCCAGCTTTTGATAGAGCCTCTGATTGGAGCTATTGCTGCAGGAAATTGTGTAGTGCTGAAGCCTTCTGAAAATGTGCCTAATATATCAAAAATAATTACAGAAATGATTACTGAAATATTTCCAAAGGAATATATATGTTCAGTAGAAGGTGGAATAGAAACGAATACTTCTCTAATTAATGGTGCCTTTGATTACATCTTTTTCACAGGAAGTGCTCAAGTTGGAAGAATAGTTATGGAAGCAGCAGCTAAAAATCTAATCCCTGTCACTTTAGAATTAGGGGGAAAAAGTCCTGTTATTGTAGATGAAAGTGCGGATATTAAAGTAGCAGCTCAACGAATAATTTGGGGTAAGACTATAAATGTAGGTCAGACTTGTGTGGCGCCGGATTATGTAGTTGTAGATGAAAGAATAAAAAATGAATTTATTGAAGAGTTAAAAACTCAGATTGAAAATTTCTATGGTAAGGATGCTATAAAGAGCAAGGATTATGGAAGGATTGTTAATGATAGGCACTTTCAAAGACTTAAAAACATATTAGATAGAGAGTGTGACAAAATAATATATGGTGGAAAAGTTGATAGAGAAAATAGATACATTGAACCTACTCTTATAGAAGCTTCATGGGAAGGAGCAGCTATGAAAGATGAAATTTTTGGTCCTATTCTTCCAATTATAGGCTATAAGAATTTAGATGAGGTGGTAAAAAGAATAAAAAAATTACCGAAGCCACTAGCTCTTTATTTATTTACTGAAAATCAGAATATAGAAGAGAAGGTTCTAGAAGAAGTTTCTTCAGGTGGAGCTTGTATAAACGATACAATAACTCATTTGGCTAATCCGGAGTTACCTTTTGGTGGAGTAGGAAGTTCAGGTATAGGAGCATATCATGGAAAAGAAAGCTTTATTACATTTTCACATAGAAGAAGTGTAGTAAGAAAAACTACTAAAATAAATATTCCTATAATTTTCCCACCTTTTAATAAAAACAATTTAGATAATATAAAAAGGCTTATGAAATAAATAAAATATTATTAATATAATTAGTGTTTAAAATAGAATATAGGAAAGCAAGGGGGATTTTTATGAAAATTTATATTTCTGTGGATATTGAAGGCATTAGTGGAGTAACTAACTGGGGATTTACTAATGAAGGGGGCTATAATTACGAAAGAGCAAGAAAGTTTATGACAGAGGAAGTAAATGCAGTCATAAGAGGAGCTAAAAAGGCTGGTGCAAAGGAAATATTAGTGAATGATTCTCATGGACCTATGACAAGTATTTTAATTGAAGAACTTGATGAAGATGTAGTATTAATTAGTGGTAATAAGAAGTTATTTGGAATGATGGAAGGAATAGATAATACTTTTCAAGCGGCAATGTTAATAGGATATCATGGAAGGCATAATACTTCTGGAGTTTTAGCACACAGCTATAACAGCTCTGTAGTTTCAGAAATAAAGCTAAATGGAAGTGTAGTTGGAGAATTTGAATTTAACTCATTAGTAGCTGGAGCTTTTGGGGTTCCAGTAGTAATGACTTCTGGTGATAATATCCTTACAGGTCAAGCAAAAGAGTTTAATAGGGACATAGAAGCTATAGAAGTTAAAAAGGCTCATAGTAGATATGTAGGTGAATGTATACAACCTAAGAGGGTTCATAAAATGCTAGAAGAAGGAGCAGAAAGAGCTATTTCAAGCAAAAAGATATGTCCTAATATATTAGAGGGAGAAGTAGAATTAGAAATAGCATTTATAGATAGTGGTATGGCAGAAGGAACTTTATGTATTCCAGGAGTTAAGCTTATAGCTCCTAATAGAATTAAATATATAGCTAAGGATATTTTAGAAGCTTATAAAGTAAGAGGAGGATTGATAACTTTAGCTGGAGCATGGATGAGATAAAACAATGCTTTTTAAAGTTTAAAAAGTCTATAAATTTAGAAAAAAGTTAAACATGCAAGCTAGCAAGTTTATAAACACATAAAACCTTAAAAAAGGTAGAAACTATTTAAGGAAAGGATGTGTTTAATATGAAGGGTAAACCATTTGCTAATAACCCAATGCAAAAGGGCAAAAGAAGACAAAATCTCCATGAAAATCAAAACAATGTAGGAGATCCTAAAAATAAGCCTGAGTTTAAAGATTTCAATGGTAATGAAATAAAATAATTTAATAATGCTTAAGAAGAGACTATCTCAAAATATGTAATCTTAAAATAATATTTAGTATGTAATTGTATTAAAGCACATATTTAAATATTTTAAGAAGATTATAGTATTATTTTGAAATAGTCTTTTTTATCTCATTTATATATTCACGAGGTGATTTATGAAATAATTTTTTAAAGCTACGAAGAAAAGTAGAGTAATCCTTAAAACCGCATAAGGAGCTGACTTTAGTAACTGGTTGGCCTAGTTTTATAAGTTCTTGAGCCCAAAACAACCTTTTTTGTATTATATAATTATGAACTGTATATCCAGTTTCGTTTTTGAATTTATGCATTAAATGGTATTTACTTATAAAAAATTCTTTACAAATAATATCTAGGGATAAGTCTTGTGATAAATTATTGTTTATATATCTTAAAATATCTTCAATTTGTTTATCATATTTCAAAGAATCTTTAGAATGAATATAAGTATCATTAAGATAGAGTCTATTAAGATATATGATTAGTTCAATGAAAAGGGCATTACTTAAAAGTTTACTACCAAAATCCTGAGTATTTAAAGAAGATTCTAAGGAGGATATTATATTTTTAAGCTTCCCTTGAAGCTCAGGTTCTAATCTAATTAAATTAAAGCTCTTTTCCTTAGCTAGTTTAAAGCAAGTAGATAAATCACAACCTTCATAGTTATGATTTTCTATAAAATTTGAGTTAGCCCAAATAACTATACGTTCATAAGTCTCTTTAGAATCAATAATTGGTTTATGTACATCGTGATTATTGACCAATAATATATCCCAAGGCTTTAAGTAATAAGCTTTACCTTCAATTAAATAGGTAACTTTTCCAGATAAAAATATTATTATTTTAT
Source organism: Clostridiaceae bacterium (assembly GCA_902363375.1). GTDB lineage: Bacteria > Bacillota > Clostridia > Clostridiales > Clostridiaceae > Clostridium_J. The sequence continues at coordinate 309,101 of CABIZX010000001.1, forward strand.
TAAAATCATGATAATGAAATTCAAACTCAAGACTTTTTTTATCCTTAATATGAAAGAGTTGAAAATCCTTATGAAGATATCCAGCTTTATTACTTGAATTAATGCTGTCCATAAAAATTCCTCCAAAGATTTAATATTTTATAGTTAATATATTGAATTAAATAATATAAAGAATAATAAATGTAGAGCTTTATTTATAGATTATAGTAGTAAAGCATTTTTTGCAATATTTTAAGCAATATATCATATATTTATTGTACATATTGTTGAATATAATTGAAGTATAACATATATAAAATAAGATTTAGTAAATTATATTAATTTATTTAAGGAGGAAAAAAATGGATATTTTAAAGAATTATAAATCATCTATAATTCTAATAATTTCAGTTATTATAGGGGGAATTATAGGATTAATAATGGGGGAGAGAGCAAGTATTTTTGAGCCATTAGGAACAATATTTCTAAATTTAGTATTTACTATATTAATACCCTTAGTATTCTTTAGTATTTCATCAGCTATAGCCAATATGGACAGCACTAAAAAGTTAGGGAAGATATTAGCTGTGAGCATAATAGTTTTTGCTTTAACAGCTATTATATCAGGAATAATAGGAGTAACTAGTTTTAAAATTTTTAATCCTGCTAGAGGGTTAAATTCATCTATGTTTACAGAATTAATGAACGGTAGCCAAGTTACAGCGGGTGAACAAGTAAGTTTTTTAGAGAAAATAGTTTCAAGTATTACAGTAGATGATTTTTCACAGTTATTATCTAGAAGCAATTTACTGGCACTTATAATGTTTTCTATGCTTATAGGTTTTGGAACTATGTTAGCGAAGGAAGAAGGAAAGCCATTTTTAAAATTTTTAAATAGTGGAACTAGGGTTGTGAATAAGGTTATAGATATAATTATGTACTATGCACCTATAGGCCTAGCAGCATATTTTGCTAATGTGGTTGGACAATTAGGAAGTCAAATATTGAGTGGTTATGCTAAGGTTTTTATGCTCTATTTAGTGGTATCTATAGTTTATTTCATAGTATTTTTCACAATATATGCTTATATAGCAGGAGGCAAGGACGGTATAAAAACTTTTTGGAAAAACTCAACAGGTCCATCGGTGACAGCTTTAGCTACATGTTCTAGTGCAGCATGTATACCAGTAAATATAGAAGCAGCTAAAAAGATGGGAGTATCTAGTTCTCTAGCTAATATAATTATGCCTTTAGGAGTAAATATTCATAAGGATGGTTCAGTAATAGGTGGAATATATAAAATAATGTTCTTATTTGCTATATTCGGAAGAGATATGAATAGCTTGGGAACATTAATGATTATCTTAGCAGTAGGCTTATTAATAGGAGCTGTTGTTGGAGCTATACCAGTAGGTGGTTCAATTGGAGAAATGCTTATATTAAGTATATTTGGATTTCCACCAGAGGCTTTGGCAATAATGTTAGTGATTGCAACTATAATTGATGCTCCAGCAACTCTACTAAACTCAGCTGGTAATACGGTATGCACTATGTTAATATCTAAATTTACAGAAAAGGAAAAAGCTTAATATAAAATTGTTATATGAATTTTTGTAAATAAGAATAAGGCTATCTCAGCTCAAATGAGATAGCCTTATTCTTATTTAATTATACTATACTCAAAATTTTCAAATAATAGTTTTGAACCTTCCCTTATTTCTAAAGGAAGTAGAGCTCTTGCAATACTTATAGTATTGTTATTCTCATCCTTTAAAATAGCGTAATCGCCATCTATTGATATTACCTCATAATTTATAGTTAACATATTAAAACCTACCTTTTACTATAAAATTTTAAGAATATTATAACTTGAAATTATGAGTATTCCAAGAAGGTTATAAAAATAGAATTAGAAAAAAGCAAATTAAATCTATAACTACAGAAATATAATTAAGCAAATTGTTATAATTTTTTATTTTTATAGGAATTACAATTATGGGAGTAATTTTTTATAAAGGCACCATACTAATTAGTATTATTCATAAAATACTTAATTAAAGGAGAGGAAACTTAATGGCTTATATAAATTTTAAGGAAGAAGTATTTAAGGGCAAAGAAGAATTGCATAAAAGAATAGAAAATAATAAAAAGTTATTTACTGAAATTAAAAATGATAAAAGTAAAATTAGTATTAGCCCAGATGAGAAATATAGCTTTAGGACTATTAAAGATAGAACTATTAATAATTCTAAAACTGAAAATGAAGGAGAGTTTTTAGAGATATCTGATAAAAATATTGTATGTACTGAATTTATAAAATGTAAGTTTTATAATATAAAGTTTAAAAATTGTACCTTTGTAGCCTGTAGGTTTGTAGAATGTGACTTTGGAGGTGGAGGAGTGATTTTTGAAAACTGTACCTTGATTTTAGAAGAAATTAATAATGTACCATCCTTAAATAAGAAAGATAATTTGTCTTGTACTTTTGAAAAATGCAAACTGTATTGTAAGTTCTTGAGCTCCAATATTACATATTTAATAATTGATGGCTGTGAACTTAAAGATACATCCTTTGAGCTTACGGATATGTCAAATATGATAATCATAAATTCATATATGAAGAAGATTAATTTAATGGATATTGATTTTTCAGGTGGTAAAACAATATCTACATACATTGAAGATATGGAATTTAACGACAAGTTAAAAAGTAAATTAGATCCCAAAACTTTCTTTGATAAAATTGAACCTAAGGAAAAAACTAAGGCTGAATATGAAGGAATATATACTGTATACGAAACTATTGCAGATAAATATAATGAGAATAATTTAAAAAATAACTTTGGTGAATATTATTATCTTTGCAAGAATATGCAGAGAAAAAGTTTAGACAAAGTATTACCTAAAATAACATCTTATATTTATTGGTTTACTTCTGGGTATGGAGAGAGAATATCATTTCCATTAATATCTTCTTTAGTGTTAATACTGATTTTTGCAGTTCTTTATATTATTTTAGGGTACTCTTCAGAAAATGAAGTGATTGCTTATTGGTGGAGGATAGGATTACCTAAAACCTTTAATGAATTTCTTAGTCAATTTAATCAATGTATTAATATAAGTGTTGAAGTATTCACTGGGTTAGGTTCTGATAATGAAACTCCGATACCATCATCTTTTATAGTAGCAAATAGTGAGATGATAATAGGTGTAATTATGATGGGAGTTGGCATAGGTACTTTAACAAGAAAATTAGTTAGATAAATGATATAAAATACAACTGAGATTCTAAAATTTTGTACCAAAATAAGTGCAGCTATGGTGGCACTTATTTTTTTATATGCATTAATATCACCATAGTAACAAATAAGCTTTAATAATTACAAGAATAAAGTTTTAGTTTATTTTTTAACAAAAGTTTAAACTTGTAACAAAGGTTACATACCTGTTATAGAAATCTAGTTATAATTAGGTTATAGTAAATATGTTATATGTTAAATTTAATTTTAAAGTATATAAAAATATGATTATTGTATAAGAGAACTTAATTAAGTTAAATTATAAATCTAGGAGGATTTTTTATGAAAAGAAAAATAATTAAAATCCATGAAGAAAAATGTAATGGCTGTGGATTATGTGTTACTGCATGTCACGAAAGAGCAATAGAATTAATCAATGGAAAAGCAAAACTTATTAGTGACATATATTGTGATGGTTTAGGGGACTGCCTACCTAATTGTCCTACATCAGCTATAGAGATCGTGGAAAGAGAAGCTGAAGAGTATGATGATGATGCAGTAAAGGCGAGAATTTTAGAACTAGATAACAAGGTAGAGGATAAGAAAAAATATCATATAAATAATATGAATCTTAATGATAAGATAAATGAAGAAAAAGTTCCATGTGGATGCCCTGGTACTATGGCAAAAACTATTGAGAGAAAGCCTGTGATGACTATACAAGCTATGTCTAAGAAAACAGAAAATACTTTTGCAAATAATTCTGAGCTTATGCAGTGGCCAGTACAATTAAACTTAATAAATACTAGTGCACCATATTTAAAAAATGCAAATCTATTAGTAGCGGCAGATTGTACAGCCTATGCTTATGGAAATTTTCATAGAGATTTCATGAAGGATAAAATTACAGTGATAGGATGCCCTAAACTTGATGATAATGAACATTATAAAAATAAATTAGCTGAAATACTAGAGAAGAATAATATAAAGAGCATAACTGTAGTTAGAATGGAAGTACCATGTTGTGCAGGAATAGTATCATCAGTTAAAGGAGCTATGTTACAAGCACAAATTATAGTTCCATACAAAGAAGTAATCATTGGAACAAACGGAGAAGTAATAGAAAACTGAATAAAATAATTTATAATATTATAAATTAAGGAGTTATCTTAAAATTAATCAACGCATTTCATATAGGGTTGAGTTAATTTTAAGATAACTTTTTATTATAGAAATATTTAAAAACTTTAAAAAGTAGTTATAAAAAGTTAATGGAATAAAGTGATAATATAATGTATATTAAATATAAGTTTTAAATATTATAAATCAGTAGATACAATGATACGAAAGCCCACAAAGGAGAGGTAGTACTTATGTCAAATTCAATAATAACTAAAAAAGCATTGGCTAAATCTTTAAAAGAATTAATGAACTCTACACCTTTAAATAAAATATCTGTTAAAGAAATAGTTGATAATTGTGGATTAAATAGACAAACCTTTTATTATCATTTTCAAGATATATATAATCTATTAGAGTGGATTTATGAAACAGAAGCAGTAGAAAGTATATCTAAATATAGAAGTTATGATACATGGACTGATGGTTTTCAAAAAATATTTAACTACATAGAAAGCAATAGAAAGTTTTGTATGAACACTTTGAATTCTTTAGGTAAAAATCATTTGGATTCATATCTATACACTGTTACCTATGACTTAATTATAGGAGTAGTTAATGAAGTTTCTAAGAATATGAGAGCTACTGAAGATAATAAGAAGTTTATTGCAAATTTTTATACATTAGCATTTACCGGATTAGTAATCCAATGGATGAATAGTGGAATGAAGGAAGATTCTCATAAGATTATTGAAAAGCTAAGTGAATTAGTAGAGGGGAACTTTATGAGAGCATTGGAGAGATATGAAAAGGATGTATAATAACTATAATTATTATGCATCCTTATGATTTTAAATATAAAATAACTTCATAAGTATTTTAATTTAATTTATTTCCATTGGCATCAATATAAAACCATTGGTTGTCCAAATTTACTGCTATTGGAGTATTTTCTTCAAAAGAAAATTTTATTTCATTATAAATAGTATCTGTGAATTTATAAGAGCTTCTATTAAAAAGTCCCCATTTACCATCTTTACATATTTTAAATATGTTATTATCATAAGTTTCAATAGTATCATATTCACATTTAAGAATTTCTTTTTGAGTTTTATCTACAATACCCCATTTACCATTTAGAGAAACCTGGAAAAGTTCTCCGTTAGTATCTATATTATAAACATCATCATAAATAGTGGGTATTATTTCCAGGCCGCTAGAGGCCATAATACCATATTTGCCTGAACTAGATACCCTAGCAAACCCATTATGATAGTAGGTTACCTCTGAATAATCTGTATTAAGGATTATTTCTCCTTTTTTATTTATAAGAACATATTTAGTATTCTTATCTTCATCTAAATATGAGGCAGGAAATATATCCTCTTCAGGATTAAATTCTATATATTGAAATTTAGGTTCAAAAAGCATGTTTCCATTGCGATCTATAAGGGTAGCATTACCATTAAGAAAAGCCATGGTGATATCACTTCGGTAGAAAGGAGCTATATCATCATAGATTGCAGGAATGACTACACTACCATTCTTATCTATGCATCCATGTTTACCATTAATATATATTGTGGCTAAATTATTGAAAAATAGATCAGCTACATCATAGGTTGGTTTGATTACTATTTCATCCTTGGTATTTATGTAACCATATTTACCATCTATAGATACTGGAGATAAATCATCTGAAAAACTTAAATAATTAGGATATTTAGGCTCTACTATAGTTTTAGTATCTAGATTTACAAAACCAAACTTTCCATTACTTTCAAGATAAACTATATTGGGATTATTATCACCCCATAGATTTATACTACTATATTTAGGTTCTACCTTAAAATTAGTATTCAAATCTATAAATCCCTGATAATTGTTTTCTGTAATTATAGCTATATTTTTATCATTATATATTAATATAGGAGATTCAGAGATAAAGTCAATTATCAAATTTTCTTTAAAATCTATACAACCATATTTGTTATTTTTCTTAACACAAAGGAGTGTATCAGATACAAGGGTGATTTCTTCATATTTGAAGGGAATTATAACATTATTTTTTTTGTCAATAGCACCCCAAAGACCATTCTTTTTAACTAAACCAATACCATTATGAAAGTAATATGCATCTTCATAGGATGGGGTTATCACTAAATTTTCATTAGTATCAATAAATCCATAAAGTCCTTGAAGTTTAACAGCAGCAACACCGTCATTAAATTCCATAATATTTTCATACTTAGTATTATCATTACAACCAACTAAAAAAATACAAAAAAATATTAATAGTATTGAAAATAGTTTATTTAAAATCTTCATATATCCTCCTCAAAATCATTATTTAGTATATTTTAACATTATATGTTTATTAGGTATATAGGATTTTGAGCAAAAAATAAAAATGCAGCATTACATAAAACACCGCATTTTGATTATAGAATTAAATTCTAAAGGTTATTTTCTTTTATTAGATATTTCAATGTTTACTTTTCGTTTTCCAAACATTTTTCCCTTAGAGTTTTCTAATATTACATTTACAAGATTGCTAGGCACATCGACAAAAGAGAATTTGTCAAGAATATCAATTCTTCCAATTTCTTTACCTTTAACACCGGCAGTGTTATCTAAGAATTCAATTATATCCTTAGCTTTAGCCTTATCTAGCTTACCAACAGATAAAAATAATCTAGTTGTATCGTCTATATTTACAGTTTCTTCAGAGTAATTACAATTTAATTCTTTATCAAACATAAGTTTAAGTAAAGAAGCAGTAACATCTTCAGCACCATACTCATTTATAAGCTCCTTAGCCATAGGAAGGAAAGTGTTATAAGAATCTTCTTGTAATACATTACTGATATTTTCTAATAAGCTTCCAGATTTAGCAGAGAATATATCAGCTAAAGTAGGTATATCCTTTTTTACTATTTTGCTTTTAGTGTGATTTTCAATTTGTCTTATGAAGGACACTTCTTTTCTTGTAGCAAAACTATACGCAATTCCCTCTTTGTTAGCTCTACCAGTTCTTCCAATTCTATGAACGTAAGATTCTATATCTTGTGGTAAATCATAGTTTATAACATGAGTAACATCTTCAACATCAATTCCACGGGCTGCAACATCAGTAGCCACAAGGAAATGTAGCTGTCCGTTCTTAAACTTAGCTAGAGTATTCATTCTCTGACTTTGTTTCATATCTCCATGCATACCTTCAACACTATAGCCTTTGCCATGTAGAGCATCAACTAATTCATCAACACCTTTTTTAGTTTTACAGAACATTATTGTTGTAGTTGGATTATCTACGTCTAAAATTCTACAAAGTGAATCAAATTTATTAGATGGGTTAACTAAAAAGTATGATTGTTGAATTTTGGAAACAGTCATTGATTTTTTAGCTATTACAATGTGCTGAGCATCTGTCTTCATATATTTTTTAGCAAGATTTTTTATAGGTCTTGGCATTGTGGCAGAGAATAGAAGTGTTTGTCTTTCTTCATTTAAATTAGATAAGATACTTTCTATATCTTCTATAAATCCCATATTTAACATTTCATCTGCTTCATCTAAAACTAGGAATTTAACTTTTTCAAGTTTTAAGGTTCTTCTATTAATATGATCTAAGATTCTTCCAGGGGTTCCGACTACTATATCTACACCTCTCTTAAGTGATGCAAGTTGTTTATCAAAAGATTGACCACCATAAATTGCAAGAATTTTATATTTTTCATACTTACATAATTTTAAAAGTTCTTCGCTAACTTGAATAGCTAATTCTCTTGTAGGAGCTAATATTAAAGTTTGAATGGCTCCACCTTTAGGTCCCATATTGCTAAGAATAGGTGCTCCAAAGGCAAGGGTTTTACCAGTTCCTGTTTGTGCTTGACCTATTATATCATAACCTTGTAAACTTACAGGAATGCTTTTTTCTTGTATATCGCTAGGATGCTCAAAGTTTAAGTCATCTATTGACTTTAGTATGGAATCTTTAAGTCCCAGTTCTTCAAATTTAGTTTTTATCATTCATATTCCTCTTCTCTTTTTTCTTTAAATACATCTAATAGTACCACAGTATATATATAATATCAATTGTAAACTAAAATTTTATCATTAGTTATATTTAAATATCATAAAAATATGTAAGTGGAAATATAAAACTCTACTACATTTTCATAAAATCATATATTATATTATGTGTAGATATAATTAATATTATAGATATAATTAATATTATAGATATATATTGAATAGAGAGATTTTAAAATAAGGAGAATATATGAAAAAATTTTTATTTGATACCATAGAAACATATTTAGAAAATGGACTTAGATTGATTACTATAAAAAAAGACACTCAAATAGCATCTTTAAATGTAGGGGTTAAAGTTGGTGCAGTTTGTGAGAGCAAATATGAGAGAGGAATATCTCATTTTATAGAACATATGCTTTTTAAAGGTACTATACATAGAGATAATGAAAAATTAAATAGTGATTTAGAAAATCTCGGTGGAGAATATAATGCATATACAGATTATATGTCTACTGTTTTTAATACCACTACTTTAAATGAAGAGCTAGAGGAAAGCTTAGAGTTAATTAGTGATTTACTTCAACACCCTACTTTTTTAGAAGAGCATATAGAAAAGGAAAGAGGTGTAATTTTAGCAGAATTGAGAAGTGGTAAAGATGATGTAGAAGACTTATCATTTCAAAAGATTAATGATATGGCCTTTACTAATAGTCCTTTAAAGGTCGATGTAATAGGAAAGGAAGCTATTGTAAGATCCATTAATAAGGAAGATTTATTAAGATATTATAGTAATCACTATGTTCCTAATAATACAGTAATTACAGTGGTATCTGCATATGATCATGAGTATATGATTGAGGTAGTTAAGAAATATTTCAAGAATTGGAAGAGTAAAGAGGTGGAGAAGCCTACATTAAGTTTTGAAAAAAATAAAGAGAAGTTTAAGGTTACTCATAGAGAAAACATGGAGCAAAGTACAGTAATATACTTATATGCTTTTAATGAGCTAACTAAGAAAGAAGAATTAGCTTTGAGAATATTAAATCATAAGTTTGGAGAAAGCTCTAACTCTATATTATTTAGAGAACTTAGAGAAGAAAGGGGACTTGCCTATGATATATATACAAGTCTCGATTTAACTAATAATTTAAAGACTTTATATATCTATGCAGCTGTAGCTCCAGAAGATGTAGATGCAGCTATAAAAACTATTGATGAGTGTATAGAAAGAATTAAAAAGGAAATAATTGTATTTGACAGCAATACTATAAGCTTAATGAAAAAAGTATTTAAGACTGCCATAGCTTCTACTTTAGAAGATTCATCGGATTTAGGAAGTTATGTTGTACATCAAGCTATGGAGGATGAAAACCTATATCAATTTAATGAAGATATGGAGAATTTAAATGACATAATAGCTCAAGATTTATATGAGGTAGCTAAAAAAGTATTAAATAAACCGACTATTCATGTTTTACTATGTGATAAAGAATAATATTTTAATTTCTATATATGATGGGAAGGAAAAGCAGTGAGTAAAGTAATTACTAAAATTGAGGCTCAAAAGAAGAAAGAAAACAGAGTAAATATATTTATAAATGGCGAATTTGCTTTTGGATGTAGTAGTGAATTAGTATATTATCATAATTTATCTAAGGGAAAAGAAGTTGATATTGAAGAATTAAAGAAAGTTATAACTGAAGATAATTATCTTACAGCAAAGTCAAAAGCACTAAAATATATTGAAAGAGCTTTGAAGAGTGAATTTCAGGTGAGAGAGTTTTTGCAGAAGAAAGAGTATGAAGATAATGTTATAGATAGAGTTATAGAATTTTTGAAGGAATATAAATTTATTGATGACGAATATTATTCTAAAGCTTTTGTAACACAAAATATAAGGATAGAAGGCAAGAGAAATATTAGGTATAAGCTTGCAAAAAAGGGTATATCAGAAGATAGAATAAATAACATATTAAATGAATTTTCTTCATCAGATGAGGAAGCAGTGGCTTTAAAATTAGCTGAAAAAAAGCTGAATATTATATATAAAAGTGAAAAAAATACAAATAAAGTTAAAAGTAAATTAAATACTTTTTTAATTTCTAAGGGATATAGTTTTGATATAATAAAATCAGTAGTAAATAAATTAGAAATTAAGGAAGAGGAGAATCTTGAAATCCTCTCAGAAGGTAATTTGGAAGAAGAAAACGAAATTAGACAGAATGAATTATTTAATCTTGCAGAGAAAAGATATGAACGTCTTAGTAAATCAGAGGGAGATAGTCTTAAGAAAAAGAAAAAGCTACAAGACTTCCTTCTAAGAAAAGGTTATAGTTATAGTGACATTAAAGTTGTTTTAAATAAAGTTATGCATGATGAAGATTCTTATTATTAAAATATAATATATATAAGAAAAGAAAGAAGGAGGGATAGAATGAATTTTTTAGAGGAATATAATATAAATATTGTTTCATTGGTATTAGGAATAGCATTCATATATCCTATATTGATGGGATTTATATTGAAATTGAAAAGTAAGAGTATGATAGTTACCATTAAAGGGGTATTAACATCTATAGCAATGGTATGTTCAATAATATTAACAACAGTAGTAGTTAAAGATGTATTTGCTTTAGATAAGTATGGATTAGTTGCTTATATATCTTCTAAAATTTCACCATCCTTTGCTTTTCTTATTACTAAGTCAAAATTATTCAATGGAATTATATTGTTGACTACATTTTTGCTAATTTATCAGTTATTTAAGGCGATTATAGAGTTTATTTGTAGACTTGTTCTATATCCAGCTTCTGATGCTATTGATGCTAGCATAAGAAATACAGGAAGAGGTACTAGAGCTTTATTAGGAGGATTATTTCAGATTCCGAAAGCTATATGCTATGTAATAATATTAGCAGCTCTACTTAGCTATGCTTCTATATTTTTAAAAAATGAGAATTTAGATAGCAAGCTAAATTCATCCAATATATATGGATATATTAATAAAAAGATTATAAGTCCTGTTACAAATTCGGACTTAGCTAGAAGCTTTCATAATGTACTAGAAAATTCGTTCAAAGTAGTAGATGAAAAGAATAATGTAGTAGATGATGTAAATGGATACCTACAAGGAATTATTTTCTATAATGGAGTAACTTTAGATGAAGGAATTAAATCTAATGAAGTTATAGATAATACAGCTCTAAGTATAACGAGTAAATATGATAATGATTATGACAAAGCAAGAGCTATATATGAATGGATAGGTACCGCTATAGTCTATGATGACGATAAAGCTACAGAAGTTATGAATAACTCAACGCCTACAGGGATTACATCAGGAGCAATAAATACTTTCAATACAGGAAAAGGTGTATGTTTTGATTATGCGTGTTTATATGTTGCTATGTGCAGAGCTAATAATATACCAGTTAGACTAGTTGTAGGAGAAGGATATAATGGAATGTCTTGGGTTAGCCATTCATGGAATGAAGTATATATAGAAGATATGGATAGATGGGTAAATGTAGATTCCACCTTTTATGATGCTGGAAATTATTTTGATAATGACACTTTTAATTCAGAACATAGAGGAAGAAAAATTGCTGGAGAATGGAAGTAAATATTTAAATATAAAAAAACAAGCCTAAGAGCTTGTTTTTTTATATCTCGTAAGGATAAGGTTTATGGCCTTTTCACATTCAATATCTGTATTATCTATTGACCAAGCGGTATTGAAATAATTTAGGGCCTTTTGATTTTCATCCATCATTATATAGCAGTAAGCAAGATTAAAATAATATTTACTTTCCCTTCGTAGCTTTAATGCTTCATGGATAAGGGGAATTGCAGCTTTATAATCTTTTAACTTAATAAAACATACAGCAGAATTATAAAATGAAGGTGCCTCATATTCCTTTAACTCTGCAGATTTTTTATACATATTAATGGCATTTTTATAGTCCTTAAGTTTATATAAATCATTGCCTTGTGAAAAATAATTCAAGGAAAAGACCTCCTAATTAGTACTTTATTTAAATATTTTCCACTTTAGCCTAAAATATACCGTTACGGCATACAAAATTATGGAAAATAAGTTTTGAATTACATATTGACAAAAGAGTAAGATTGTATATAATATTATAAAAGAGAAATGTATAATATTATATTAAATTAGCTATGATGAAGAGGAGTAAAAATATGAAATATTAAGAGAGGAAAACTCATGGGCTGAAAGGTTTTCTATAGGAAATATTTTGAAGGTAGCTTCGGAGTTGCTTTAGTGAAATTAAGTAGCTAAAGACGGTGGTTCCTCATCGTTAAAATTAAGAGAGTCTTAAAAGTGATTTTTAGAAATAAAGGTGGTAACGCGCGCTGTCGTCCTTTGGGAAGATAGCGCTTTTTTTTATTAACTTTTATCACTGTACAAGGGATATAAAAATTGTAGAAATTAATTGATTTTTATAAGCCTTGGTGTGGAGTTAGTTAGAACAGGATAGTATTAAAAGTAAAAATATAGAAGGGTAGGTAATAACAATGGATGAAAACAATAATATTGCAAAGAATTATGATCCTAAAGAGTTTGAAGAAAGACTTTATAAGTGGTGGGAAGAAAGTGGATTTTTTACACCGGAAGTAGATGAAAATAAAAAGCCATATACAATAATTATGCCACCACCAAATATTACAGGACAATTACACCTTGGTCACGCTTTAGATAACACACTTCAAGATATTCTTGTAAGAACTAAAAGAATGCAGGGATATAGTACTCTATGGTTACCAGGAGAAGACCATGCAAGTATTGCAACAGAAGTAAGAGTAGAGAAAGCTTTACTTGCAAAAGGACTTAAGAAAAAAGAGATGGGAAGAGAAGCTTTTCTTGAGAAGGTTTGGGATTGGACAGGAGAATATAGAGATAGAATAAAAACACAACTAAAAAAGATGGGATGTTCTGCTGATTTTACTAGAGAAGCATTCACTATGGATGAAAATTTGAGTAAAGCAGTTAGAGAAGTATTTGTTAAGTTATATAATGATGGACTTATATATCAAGGAAATAGAATTACAAACTGGTGCCCTAATTGTATGACTGCTATTTCAGATGCAGAGATTGAATATGAAGAACAGGGAGGACATTTCTGGCATATTAACTATCCAGTAATAGATAGTGATGAAGTGGTTGAAATTGCTACTACAAGGCCAGAAACTTTACTTGGAGATACAGCAGTAGCTGTTAATCCTAAGGATGAAAGATATGCTCACTTAGTTGGTAAGAAACTTAGACTTCCATTAGTAAATAGAGAAATTGAAGTAGTTGCAGATGACTATGTAGATATGGAATTTGGAACAGGTTGTGTTAAAATAACACCAGCCCACGATCCTAATGATTATCAAGTTGGTAAAAGACACAATTTAGATGAAGTTGTTGTTTTAGAAGAAAACGGAACTATATCAGAAGGTTATGGAAAATACTCAGGACTTGATAGATATGAAGCTAGAAAGCTTATAATAAAAGATTTAGAAGAGCAAGGATATTTAGTTAAGGTTAAAGATCATAGCCATAATGTAGGAACTCATGATAGATGCGGATGTACTATTGAACCAATGCTTTCTAAGCAATGGTATGTGAAAATGGAGTCCCTTGCAGAACCAGCAATTAAAGTAGTAAGAGAAAAAGAGATAAAATTTGTTCCTGAAAGATTTGAAAAGATATACTATAACTGGATGGAAAACATTCAAGATTGGTGTATTTCAAGACAACTATGGTGGGGACATAGAATTCCAGTTTGGTACTGTAAAGACTGTGGAGAAATAATAGTTCAAACAGAAGCTCCAACAAAGTGTACTAAGTGTAACTCCACAAATTTAGAACAAGATAGTGATGTTTTAGATACTTGGTTTAGTTCAGCCCTATGGCCATTCTCAACTTTAGGTTGGCCTAATAATACAGAAGACTTAAAATACTTCTACCCAACAAGTACATTAGTTACTGGTGGAGATATAATATTCTTCTGGGTTGCAAGAATGATATTCTCAGGTTTATATAACATGGATGAAGTACCGTTTAAAACAGTATTTTTCCATGGTATGGTTAGGGATGACCAAGGAAGAAAGATGTCAAAGTCTCTAGATAATGGAGTAGACCCATTAGAAGTTATAGATAATTATGGAGCAGATGCTTTAAGATTTTCTCTTGTTACTGGAAATGCTCCAGGAAGTGATATAAGATTCTATGAATCAAGAGTTGAAGCTGCTAGAAACTTTGCAAATAAGATTTGGAATGCATCAAGATTTGTTATGATGTATAATGATGAGGCTCTTATAGAAAAATATAAAGATTGTAAAAATTATTCTGTAGCTGATAGATGGATATTATCAAGACTTAATAACATTGTTAAAGAAGTTACTGAGAATATAGAAAAATATGAGATAGGTATAGCTCTTCAAAAGGTTCATGATTTTATGTGGACTGAATTCTGTGATTGGTATATAGAAATTGCAAAGCCATCTCTATATAGTGAGAATGAGGAAGTTAAGGGTGTAGCTTTAAATGTTCTAAATAAAGTTTTAATTTCAGGATTAAAATTACTTCATCCAGTAATGCCATTTATAACAGAAGAGATATATACTCATTTAACTAAGGAAAGTAAATCTATAACTATATCTAAGTGGCCAGAATATGAAGCTAATCTTGATGATAAGAAAGCAGAAGAATATATGAATTACCTTATAGATGCTATAAGGAACACAAGAAATGCTAGAGCAGAAATGAATGTTCCACCTTCAAGAAAAGCTAAGACGTATATCTATGCCACAGAAGCAGCAGAAGCTTTTAAAGAAGGAAAAGTATACTTTGAAAAATTAGCCTCTGCTAGTGAAGTTATAATCTTAAGTTCTAAAGAAGAAGCACCAGAAAACACAGTTTCAGTAGTTTCTAAAGGAGCAGAGATTTATATGCCACTTTTAGAGCTAGTAGATGTAGAAAAAGAACTTGAAAGATTAAATAAAGAAAAAGCTAAACTTCAAAGCGAAATCGAAAGAGTTGAAAAGAAGCTTGCTAATGAAAGATTTGTATCTAAGGCTCCAGCTGAAGTTGTAGAAGAAGAAAAAGCTAAGGGTGAAAAGTACAAAGAAATGTATAAAGCTGTATTAGAAAGTATAGAAAAGTTACAATAATATATTGGATACGCATAAAACTATACTGAAAAAGTAAATTTAAAGATTGATAAATAATTAAAGATAAGGATATCTAAAGGCCGGTAAACTATATGAAATTCAGTAGTTTATGCTATTTAGATATCCTTTTAAAATTTTAACTATGGAACATTTTAAAATGTTTTACAGCTTTAATAGTATATATGAAGAATTTTACTTAGTACATCTTAGTTGAGTATAAATATTTAATGATGTAAAATAGGATGTGAAATCAGAATTCAGAATTCAGGAGGATTGTTATGAATTATACTGAGGCTATTAATTATATAAAAGATACAGCTAAGTTTGGAAGTAAATTGGGCTTAGAACGAGCTGAAAGGATATTAGAGCTCCTTGGTAATCCACATAAGAAAATAAAAACTATTCATGTAGCAGGAACTAATGGCAAGGGGTCAACCACAGCAATGATTACAAATATATTAATACATAGTGGCTATAAAGTGGGATGCTATATATCTCCTTACATAGAAGAGTTTGAAGAGCGTATACAAATAAATAACAATAATATCTCTAAAGAAGATTTAGCTAATATAGTTACGGAGGTTTCAAGGGCAGTTGAAGAAGTGGCTAGTTTAGGGTATGGTAATCCTACTGAATTTGAGATAATAACTTGTGCTGGATTTTTATACTTTTATAAGATGAAAGCTGATTTTGTAGTGGTGGAAGTAGGAATTGGAGGAAGATTAGATTCTACTAATGTTATAGAACCAATAATATCTATAATAGGCTCTATAAGCTATGACCATATGCATATTTTAGGTAATACTTTAGAGGAGATTGCCTATGAGAAAGGTGGAATTATTAAAAAGAATACTCCAGTAGTTTTATATCCACAAGAAGATAAAGTAACAAAAGTTATAGAGAACATTTGTACTGAAAAAAATTCACCACTTATAAAAGTTAAAAGAGAAAATGCATTAATGTATGAAGTTGGAGATTGCAAAGATAAAGTTGTAATTCAAAAATTAAAAGTTGTAACTGAAAAAGATTCATATGATGTCAAATTATCGTTGCTAGGAACATATCAGGTTCAAAATTGCAATGTAGTTATAAATAGTTGCGAAGTTTTGATGAAGCTGGGAGTTAATATTACAAAGGAAAGCATACTAAGGGGGTTATCTCAAGTTAAATGGCCAGGCAGGCTAGAAGTTATGAGAAGGAATCCCTTAGTAGTTATTGATGGAGCACATAACATTGATGGTATAAGAAAACTGGCTGAGAGTATAGATATTTATTTCAACTATAAAAAATTAGTTTTAATAATAGGAATTTTAGCAGACAAGCAAGTAGAAGAGATGATAAATATAATATGTCCTAAAGCTGAGCAAATAATAGCTGTAACACCTCATAGTGAAAGAGCAGAGTTGTGTGAAGATTTAAAAGAGAAGATTAATTTTTGTAATAAAGAATGTGAAGCTATCATGGATTATAAAGAAGCTTATAATAAGGCTCTTACTTATTGTGATGAAGATACCTTGTTAGTTGTATCTGGATCTCTTTATATGGTTGGAGATATGAGAAAGATAATAAGAGCTCAACAATATAAAGTTGCAAATGATAAATTTTAGATACAAATATTAAAATAGAAAGTATAGTATAAATGTTAATTTTAAAATAGTAATAATATATTAAATGTGTAGCAAATTTTTTCGTAGCATATTGGAAGGTTCCTTCATAGTATAATGTGAGGAGGGATTCCAATGAGGTACTTATATATTTGTAATACAACTCAAGACAGCATTAACAAAGTAAGTATAGAAAAGTTTGCAGTAGAAGATATTATAAATTTGACAGGAGTTAATGAAAATAAAGTAGGTCCTCATGGGTTATGTATGCAGGGGGATCTATTATTTACTTCAAATTGTTATGATGGTTCAGTATCTATAGTTGATCTAAAAGGTTCAAAATCTAATAGCTATTATTTAGGAAGAAATTGTAGGGACATTTGCTCTTTAGGGAACCATTTATATATTATTTGTGGAGATTCAAATAATGTAGTAACCTTTGACTTAAATAAAAAAGAGATAATAGAGATTATTCCTTGCGGAGATTCCCCACATAGTATTGATTGCTGCAATCATAGCAATGAAATAGTAGTAGCCAATAATGGAGATGATACAATTACCTTATTTGATTCATTATATGGTAGTGATATAAAAAACATAAAGGTAGGACCAGCACCAACGAAGGCTTTATTTACTACAAATGGAGATTATATTCTTGTTTGTGAAAGTAGTGCAGGAAGTTTTGATAAGGGATGTATAAGTGTTATATCAAGTAAAAGTCATAAAGTGATACATAGATTATCGGTAGGAAATTGCCCTTTTGATATGTATTGTGATGAAAAATATTGTTACGTTTCTAATTATGGAGATGGAACTATAACCATAATTGATATTATAAACTTTCAGAATATAAAGAGTATAAGAACTGGTGGAATGCCGAGGGGAATAACTTGTGATGAAAAGTATATTTATGTAGGGGATAGTTACAATGACCTTATAATGAGAATTAATAAAAATAATGAACATGAGAAATTAATCATCCCTTTAAAGGGCCAGCCTACAGGGATGATAATAGAATAGCAGGTTTAATTAAGTAAGTGTAAAGATTGCATTTACAGATCTTGTTATGCTATTCAGTTAAAATTTTAATAATTTTAGTATATAAGTCAGAAGGGTTAGCTTTCCATTTGGAGCATAACTCTCTGGCTTGTTTATTTGATGCTACTGTTACCTTAATTTCCATGAGGGGAATATTATTTTCAGAAGCACCTAGGCTAACTACATAACTATTAGAATTTTCAATGGTATAATCAGCTGAAATGGTAGCTTCCTTTTTTATTAGATTCATTTTCCCATCAATATAGGAGTCTAACTTATTTAAATCATCCTTTGATAATCTATTTTTAAATAGAGATAGAACCTCCTTACCTTTATTAGATATTACTAATCTATCCTTATCTTTATAATTAACTTTACTTATCAATTGAGATGAAATTAATTCATCTATATATTCTTGAAGAGTAAAGTAGTTAATGAAATTATTTTCAAGGACAATTTCTGTAAGTTGTATGTTTGAGATGGGTAAATCAACTTTATCTATTATGTGTAATAGTAGAAGCTTGTGTTCTGCCAAGTTCAAAGAATTATCAAACATAAAGTAACCTCCTTTAAACCATGTACATTTATACATATTTATTATAATAAATTATAACATATAATTGTTAGATATGAATCAAGTTTACAAGGTATAGTATAGCATATAATAGCTAATTCTGAATATAAATTTATAGAAAGTAAGATTATAAATAGAGGGGAAAGATGGAAAAAAATAATAGAGTTAAAATAAAAGTAATGACCTGTTCGGCATTATTAATAGCAGTAATATGTGTAAGTATTGTGGGGCGTATATTTTACAAGGAAGCCTTTGCTCCATCGAGTAAAAAGGTACCTATTTACTCAGTAGATACAAAAGATAAAAAGATAGCAATAACCTTCGATGTTAATTGGGGAGATGATAAAACTAATGAAATATTGGATACCCTTGATAAATATAATGCTAAAGCTACATTTTATATTATAGGACTATGGTGTGATGATTATCCTGAGAAAGTAAAGGAGATTGTTAAAAGGGGACATGAAATAGGAAATCACTCTAATAAGCATCCCGATTATACAAAAATGACCAAGGAAAATATAATAAAGGATTTAGAAATTGCTAATGCAAAGATACTAAGCTTAACAGGTGAATCACCTAAAACCTTTAGATTTCCATCAGGTGCATATAATGATATAGCAATGGAAGCAATAGAAAGCACAGGATTAAAAGCTATACAATGGGATGCAGATAGTGTTGATTGGAAAGCAAATGGAGCAGATATTGAATATGAAAGAATAGTATCAAAGGCTAAGGAAGGATCTATACTATTATTTCATAATGATGGAAAATATACTCCAGAAAACTTGCCAAGAATAATTGAAAAATATCAATCTATGGGATACGAATTTGTTAAAGTCTCAGAGCTGATTTATAATAAGGATTATTATTTAGATCATACAGGAAAACAAATTCTAAATAAAGAGTGAATAGGTAGTAAATATCATACAAGACTTAAATTAGATAGATATGAGTTTGATAGAATAAATATGGCATTAAATTGAAAATTAGCTAATAAGCTTAGAAGAAATAAATCATAAGAAGTTGTTTTGGGGTTTAGAATTATGTGAATATATAGTATATTATAACTATATATTATTAAATAATTATAATATATGAATTTTTCAAAATTAAATGTTGTAAAATTTAGACAATTATTTTATAATTAATTCACGGGGGTAATGTAAATAGAACTATGAGAAAAATATATGATTTTTACTATAAATAGGAATATTTTTATATATTAAGAATATAGATTATAGTAAATTTTACTAAAAAACCAAGGGAGAGAGGGGTTACCATGGATAATAATATTTTTAATAACAAAATTTACTTAGAAGGAAAAGTTATTTCAGATTTAGAGTTTAGCCATGAAATGTATGGTGAAGGATTTTATAATTTTGAATTTGAGGTTTCAAGACTTAGCGATACTTCAGACATATTAGTGATCACAGTATCAGAAAGATTAATTGCAGGAATAGATGTAAGTATTGGAAGTGAGCTTGTAATAGATGGACAGCTTAGATCATATAACAAGTTTGTAGATGGTGCCAATAGACTTATATTAACTGTATTTGCAAGAGATATTCGCCAACTTGAAGAAAGAGGAAAGAATCCAAATCAAATTTTCTTAGATGGATATATTTGCAAGGCACCCGTTTACAGAACGACTCCATTTGGCAGAGAGATAGCAGACATGCTATTAGCTGTTAATAGATTGTACAATAAATCAGATTATATTCCTACTATTGCTTGGGGAAGAAACTCTAGATTTTGTAAGAGTTTAGAAGTAGGAGATAATATTAGAGTATGGGGAAGATTACAAAGTAGGGAGTATCAAAAGAAAATTTCAGACACAGAAGTTATTAAAAAGATTGCCTATGAAGTTTCAATTTCTAAAATGGAAAGGGTTACTGATGAAAATAGAGATAACATAACAATTATAGGCAAAGTTAATGATGGTGTATCTGAATACGAAAGTAATAGTGTTCAAGAAAATAGTTTAAATGATGCTGAGAATAAAGAAGTTATTTAATAAGATAAATCAATTAAAAAGCTATCATGAAGAAATTCTTCATGATAGCTTTTTATTATTTTCTTAGGTCAGCTAAGATTTCAGTTTTACTTTTAGTTTTATCATCTACATGTTTAATAATTCTAGCAGGAGAGCCTGCAACAACTACATTTTCTGGAACATCTTCAGTAACTATAGCACCAGCAGCTACCACTGAGTGATTTCCTATTTTCACACCCTCTAATATTACTGCGTTAGCTCCTATTAGTACATGGTCACCAATTTCGCATGGAGATTTACTTGGTGGTTCTAAAACTCCAGCAACTACTGCACCAGCACCAAGATGGACACCTTTACCCAGCTTTCCTCTAGCACCTACAACGGCGTTCATATCAACCATAGTTTCATCACCGATTTCAGCGCCAATATTAATAACTGCACCCATCATAATAACTGCATTATTTCCTATAGAAACTCTATCACGAATTATTGCACCTGGCTCAATTCTAGCATTTATGTTTCTTGTGTCAAGCATAGGAATAGCTGAGTTTCTTCTATCGGATTCAAGTCTGTAATTATGTATTTTGTTTTTATTTTCTTCTAAAAACTTATTTATATTAGAGCTGTCACCAAATAAAACATAGAAGCTACCTTCACCAAAACAGTCTATATCTTTAAAGTTGCAATCCTTTAAATCACCATTAACATAAGCCTTGACAGGGGTTGATTTCTTTGATTCCTTTATAAATCTAGCAATTTCATATGGGTCAGTAAAATTATATTCCATACCTCTAACTCCTTTCAACAAGTAATATATATTCATTTATATGTTATCCTAAAACTCTACATTAATTATAAATAAATAAGATATTTTTGAATATAATACTTAGTATACTTAATTTACTAATATAGTTATATCATAAAAATCATATATAATGGAATATTTTATTTGTAAATGATATAATAAAATTAAAATATAGCCCCAGGAGGTAAAGATATGGGAAACTTAAACAAAGGATATATTCAAATATATACTGGAAATGGAAAAGGGAAAACTACAGCAGCTGTAGGTCTTGCAACTAGAGCAGCAGGAAATAAATTTAGAGTATGTATGGTTCAATTTTTAAAGAGTGGAGTAACAGGAGAATTAGAGTCAGCTAAACTTATGGCTCCATATTTTACTATTCATAGATTTGAAAGACCTAGAGGATTTTTTTGGACATTAAATGATCAAGAAAAATTGGAGCTAAAAGAAGATATTCAACAAGCCTATAAGTTTTGTATAAAGCAATTAGAAGAGGGTAATTGTGATATACTAATAATGGATGAAATAATGGGGACTTTATCTAATGGGTTAATTACTGAGGAGCAATTAATAGCTCTTATAGATAAAAAGCCAGATGATGTGGAACTTATAATGACAGGTAGAAATGTACCAGAATCAATAATGCAAAGAGCTAATCTAGTTACTGAAATGAAAGATATCAAACATTATTTTGAAGAAGGTGTTCCAGCAAGAAAGGGAATAGAATTCTAAGGAATTGAAGGGTATACGTTATGAGATTGTCAAGTAGTGTAGACAATATAGAAATATCTGGAATAAGGAAATTTTACAACAAGGTTGCTAAAATAGAAGGGGCCATTTCATTAACTTTGGGCGAGCCTGATTTTAAAATACCTGTAGAGATAAAAGATGCTATGAAAAATGCTATAGATGAAGATAAAACTACCTATACTCCGAATGCTGGGATTGAAGAGTTAAGAGAAGCAATTTCTCGCTATCTAAAGTCTTTAAATATAGATTTTACAAAGAATGAAATATGTATAACTGTAGGCGGCAGTGAGGGGCTATTATCTACGTTTACTGGAATACTAAACCCTGGAAACAAGGTCTTAATTCCTGATATTGCATATCCTGCCTATGAAAATTGTGTTGAAATTCTTAAGGGTAAAACTATAAATTATAAGCTCAAGGACGACTTGTCTGTAGATATGGAGGAATTGAAGCTAATTATAGAAAAAGAGAAACCAAAGGCTATAGTAGTATCTCATCCTTCAAACCCAACGGGGAGACTTATGACGAAGAGTCAATGTGATGAATTATTTAATATATTAAAAGATAAAGATATACTAGTTATAAGTGATGAAATTTATAGCTCTATAGTATTCGAAAAATTTATATCTATATCACAGTATAAAGAAATAAAAAATAAATTAGTACTTATAGGCGGATTTTCAAAGATGTTCTCCATGACGGGAATTAGAATAGGCTATGTATGTGCACCAGAATGGATATTAAAGAACATAATTAAGGTTCATCAATATAATGTGTCTTGTGCACCATCTATCGGCCAATATGGAGCGTTAGAGGGGCTGCAAAAGTCTATGTATCATATTGAACATATAAAAGAAGATTTAAAATTGAGACGAGATTATGTATATGATAGGCTTATTTCTATGGGATTTGAGGTTGTAAGACCTGAAGGAGCATTTTATATATTTCCATCTATAAAAAGATTTGGACTTAATAGCGAAGAGTTCTGCGAAAGGTTACTGAAGGATACTAAAGTAGCTGTAGTACCAGGTACTGCCTTTGGAAAAGGTGGAGAAGGCTATATAAGAATTTCTTATTGTTATAGTAGAGACGATTTGAAATTAGCTTTAGATTTGATGGAAGAATGGTTAAATAAAATTATGTTAAAAAAATAAAAGTTGGTGTGAAAATTTGTATTTTCACACCAACTTTTATTTTTTATAAATATTACAATCTATGCTATTTAACAACATCATCCATAGAATATAGCCCCTTTGGTTTGTTGTGAACATATTCACAAGCTTTCAAAGCTCCTACGGCAAATACTTCTCTAGAAATAGCAGAATGTTTAATTTCAATTACTTCACCCATACCGGCAAATATGACTTCATGGTCGCCGATAATATTTCCACCACGAATTGCATGAATGCCTATTTCCTTGTGTTCTCTTTTGGATATACCTTCTCTACCATAATTAAAGTAAGTTTCTTCATCTATAGAATCTTTTATAGTATTAGCAAGCAATAATGCAGTGCCACTTGGAGCATCTACCTTCTGATTATGATGCCTTTCTATTATTTCAATATCAAAATCTTTATAGAGTTTATTGCAAATAGATTTTAATAAATTATTTATTATATTAATTCCTATAGACATGTTAGCAGAGAAAAATACAGGAAGTGTATTTTGCAAGTTTTTAATACGCTCTATTTGCTCTTTCGTATAGCCGGTAGTACAAAATACCACTGGTAGTGAGTGAGTTAAAGCATACTCAGATATAGAATCCAGGCTTGAAGGTCTTGAAAAATCTAAAATCACATCTACATCCTCTGTAACTTTACATATGGAATCATAGATAGAATAATCAAAGGTAGACTCTGTATTCATATCTACACCAGCCTGAATTTTTAATGTAGAAGAAGTAGCAGCAACTTTTGAAATCATATGACCCATTTTTCCGTTACATCCAACTAATAAAATCTTTATCATGTATAGTCTCCTTTATATTAAGTTGTAATCTTTTAAAGCAGTTTTTAAAAGGTCTAGATTTTTAGAATCCATATCAACTAATGGAAGTCTTAAGTTTCCTACATTCCTATTTAGAAGATTTAATGCTGTTTTTATAGGTATAGGATTTGTTTCGCAGAAACATGCGTTAGTTAAAGGAATAGTTTTTAGGAATAGATCCTGGGAAGCTTTTATATCTCCATTAAAGAATAATTCACATATATCGTGAACATCTTTAGGTATAATATTTGCTACAACTGATATTATTCCAAGTCCTCCAATAGCAAGAGTTGGTAGTATTTCATTATCATTTCCAGAATATATATCTAACTTATCTCCACAGAGATACTTAATTTCTGCAATTTGACTTATATTTCCGCTAGCTTCTTTTACAGCTACAATGTTATCTATTTGACAAAGTTCATAAAGAGCTTTTGGGGAAATATTCATACCAGTTCTAGACGGTACATTATATACTATAATAGGAGTTTTGACAGCTTCAGCAATAGTTTTAAAGTGAGCAATCAGTCCTTTTGCAGAAGTTTTATTATAGTATGGGTTAATTACTAAAAGTCCATCTACTCCAACAGATTCAGCAAATTTACTCATCTCTACTGAAGCTAAGGTATTATTACTCCCAGTACCAGCTATAACAGGAATTCTTTTATTAACTGTATCCACAGTGAACTTTATAGTATCTTTCCTCTCAGTTTCGGTCATAGTAGAAGCTTCTCCAGTTGTACCGCATACTATAATAGCATCAGTTTTATTTTCAATATGCCATTCAATTAATTCTTTTAACTTTGAAAAGTCTACACCATCTTTGTTAAATGGAGTTACAATTGCAACACCAGAACCTTTAAAAATACTCATAATACACCTCTTATCTTTCTATTTTACATCTAATGATGATTCTTATATTTATATTATATAGATTAGTATAAAAGTTTCTACTTTATTAAATCTTCTTTTACAAATACTTCTGCGATCTGAATAGCATTAAGAGCAGCACCTTTTCTAATATTATCCGCTACAACCCAAAGATTAAGTCCATTATCTAAACTAAAGTCACGTCTGATTCTACCAATATAAACATCATCATGACTCTCTATATCTATAGGCATGGGATAAATGTTATTTTTTATATCATCCATTACAGTAATTCCAGGAGCATTTTTAAATAGATTAAATACATCATCTAATTCAAAATCTTTTTCTAACTCTACATTAATACTTTCACTATGACCATGGAATACGGGTACCCTAACTGTAGTAGCAGTAACTTTAATGCTATCATCGTGAAGAATTTTATGAGTTTCATCTATCATCTTCATTTCTTCTTTTGTATAGCCATTATCTAGGAACACATCA
Organism: Clostridiaceae bacterium; assembly: GCA_902363375.1. Lineage (GTDB taxonomy): Bacteria > Bacillota > Clostridia > Clostridiales > Clostridiaceae > Clostridium_J. The sequence goes on from CABIZX010000001.1 coordinate 334,779, forward strand.
ATTTGTGGTATCACATTATAAGCTATAGGATATTGAAACTTCTTAGGAGGAACATTGGAAACTCCATCTTTTAAATCATTAAAACCTTGAACGCCAGCACCGGAAACCGCCTGATAAGTTGAGTACACCACTCTTTTAATACCATATTTTAAATCTAGCGGTTTAAGTGCAACTACTGCTTGAATAGTGGAACAATTAGGATTAGCTACAATGCCATTGTGCCATTTAATATCTTCACTGTTTACCTCAGGAACTACTAAAGGAACCTTAGGATTCATTCTCCATGCACTACTATTATCAATAACTACAGCGCCATTATCCACAAAAATAGGTGCAAATTCTAAGCTAACATCTCCACCTGCTGAGAAAAGTGCTAAGTGAATTTGTTTATTAATTATATTTTCTTTCTTAAGTTCTTCTACTAATATATCTTTACCACTGAAAGAGATTGTACTTCCAGCAGATCTAGCAGATGAGAAAAGATATAAATTATCTATTGGAAAGTTTCTTTCAGATAAAATACTTATAAATTGTCTTCCTACCATTCCGGTAGCACCGACTATAGCAACATTGTATTTCAAAAATACCACCTCATTTAAGTTATATTTATAATACATTATATAACTTAAGCAAGCAAAGTTATATAACTTTAATAAATTTATATATAAAAATTTATTAAAGTTTAAATATATTATAAATATTTGAATATTCATAAGGCTGGTTTAAATAAAATGCATATAAACAAGTTGTGAAAAATATATTATTTATGAAGTGATAAGAAAAATAGAATTAAGTATATAAAATATGATTAGTGAAAGGGTAATTTATTATATATAAGTAATTATATTAAAAAATAAAAAAATAATATCAAAAATAAAAAATCCATGGGTATATCTATAGGAAATTATGAAAGTAAGCAGAGTGTTAAGTATATGAATTTTATTTATTATCTGATATTTTGTTGCAATTTGTAATTTTAAGAGTAGGAGACATATTAAAATAGTTTGACAACCAACAGAAGCATGTGTTAATATTATAAAAAATGAATTTATTATTATTTTTATTTTCATACTTTTAACAATTAAGACTACTAAAATTCATGTCCACATAGTACATATAGAATGAGTAGAATTGATTTAAGTATAATGAAGTAGTTTCATTACAGTATATTTTAATAGTTTGCGAATTTGAGTTGTTGAAATTATCTAAATATTCCAAAGGGACAAACTATTTAAATAAATCAACTTAAAAGTTTTATAATGACATTTTAAATGTATTTTAATAGTGTTAAAAGAATGAATCCTTACTAGGTTTATTAATAATGTGGGAGGTGTTAGTAAGGGGAAATAATTATGAAGTTTGAAAGTTAAGTGAGGCAAAAAGAATACTAAGGCATCAAAAGTTTAAGTGAAAAACAGGATATAATATTCTGTAATATAAGTAATTCTGTATACGATATCATACGTAAACTTGTTTATATGCTGAAAATTTACATTTCGTTTATGGGAATCTATAGGTGAGGTGTAATTTCTGATAATGTCTCATTGATACTCAAGGTAGAAAAAGGTTAATGTTGGGGAAAATGCAGTAGATGGGGATTTTATTGCATACTTTTACTTAAAATGGAGGGATGACGATGTTTAAATTTACTCTAAAAAGATTTGGATATATGTTATTGACATTATTCATTGCATCATCAATAACATTTATGCTTATCCATGCTATGCCTGGAGATCCACTTGCGGTGGCAGCAAGAAAACTTCCAGAGCAAATCAGAGCAAACTACTATGCTAAATACGGTTTAGATCAGCCACTTTTAACTCAATATACTTTGTTTATTAAAAATGCTGTACACGGAAACTTGGGAGAATCACTAGCATTTCCAGGAAGAAGTGTTACAGATACTATTAAGAGACATGCACCTATATCAGCACAAATTGGTGGACAAGGACTTTTAGTCGGAGTATCAATAGGTATTATATTAGGTATAGTAGCTGCATTTAAAAGAGGAAAATGGCCAGATTATTTAGTAATGTTTATAGCTATAGTTGGTATATCTATACCAAGCTTTGTTGTAGCATCATTATTACAATATTTCCTTACAGTTAAATTAAGAGTTTTACCAACAACTGGATGGGGAGAGTTTAAAAATACCATATTACCTACTATTGCATTAAGTTTAGGATCTATAGCTACTTATGCAAGATATATGAGAGCTAACTGCCTAGATGTTATTGGACAAGATTATATTTTAACAGCTAAGGCTAAGGGAGTTTCTAAAATTAGCTTAGTATTTAAGCATGTTATAAGAAATGCTATATTACCAGCTATTACACTTTTAGGACCACAGGTTGCCAATATATTTACAGGATCTTTTGTAGTTGAAAGTATATTTGCTATACCTGGACTTGGACAATATTTCGTGTCATCAATTACAGATAGAGATTATTCTATGATAATGGGACAATCAATATTTGTATCAGCATTATTCATACTTGCATTGTTCTTAGTAGATATAATCTACGGATTAGTTGATCCAAGAATAAGAGTATCAAGTGGTAAGCGTTAGGAGGTATTAGTATGGCAGAACTTTCAAAAGAAAAATTTCAAATTATAGGTTGTGAAAACCTAGATGCAGAGGGCATACTTAGACCAAGTATGACTTACTGGCAAGATGCATGGAGAAGACTAAAAAAGAATAAGGTGGCTATGGTTTCATTAATACTTTTAGGCTTAATAGTGCTAATGACGATAATAGGACCGATGATTGGTAAATTTGAATATCAAGTAACTAATAATGATATGTTAAATGTAAAGCCAAACTCAACATACTGGTTTGGAACAGATACTTTGGGTAGAGATTTATTTTCAAGAGTTTGGATAGGCGGTAGAATTTCTATTGTTATTGGATTAGTTGGAGCTCTTGTAGATACTGTTGTAGGAGTTATTTATGGTGGTATAGCTGGATACCTTGGTGGAATTGCCGATGATATTATGATGAGAGTATTAGAAATATTAGTTAGTATTCCATATCTAGTACTAGTTATACTTATTAGAGTTCTTATGGATGAAGGTGGTATTGCACCACTTATTATAGCTATGACTATTACAGGATGGTGTTATATGGCTAGACTTGTAAGAGGACAACTTTTACAGATTAAAGAACAAGAATATGTACTTGCTGCAAAAGCATTAGGAGCAAATCCTTCAAGAGTAATAGCAAAGCACTTAATACCAAACACTTTAGGGGTAATGATAGTTGCTATAACTTTTGATATACCAGGATTTATATTCAGTGAAGCTTTCTTGAGTTTCTTAGGAATTGGTATTCAATCACCAATGACAAGTTGGGGAGCTCTTGCAGCTGCAGGACAACAGAATTTAATGTTCTATGCTTATCAATTAATTTTCCCTGCCGTAGCGATTTCACTAACAATGTTAGCTTTCAATTTATTAGGTGATGGTTTGAGAGATGCGCTGGATCCTAAATTACGTCAATAGGAGGGGAATGCAATGGAAAGAATTTTAGATGTAGAGAATTTACAAGTTTCATTTCATACCTATGCTGGTGAAGTAAAATCAGTAAGAGGTGTAGACTTTCATCTTGATAAGGGTGAGACTTTAGCTATAGTTGGAGAATCAGGTTGTGGAAAAACAGTTACGTCAAAGGCGATAATGAGACTTTTACCAGAACCTATGCCGGCTGAAATAAAGAAAGATTCTAAAATAGTTTTTGATGGGAAAAATATTTTAGATATGAGTGAAAAAGAGTTGAGAAAATTAAGAGGATCAGATATATCTATGATATTCCAAGATCCTATGACTTCACTTAATCCTACTATGACAGTTGGAAAGCAAATTGCTGAAAGTTTAATAATTCATAGAGGAATGAACAAAGCTGAAGCTATGAAAGAAGCAATAAAGATGCTAGACCTTGTTAACATACCGAATGCAGATAAGAGAGCTAATCAATATCCGCACGAATTTTCAGGTGGTATGAGACAAAGGGCAATGATAGCTATAGCTCTTGCATGTAATCCTAAAATACTTATTGCAGACGAGCCAACTACTGCTCTAGATGTTACTATTCAAGCTCAGATTATGGATCTTATAGGAGATCTGCAAAAGAAATTAGGAACTGCAGTTATACTTATTACTCATGATCTTGGTGTAGTTGCAGACACTGCTGATAGAATTCAAGTAATGTATGCAGGTCAAATTATCGAAAGAGGTACGGTAGAGGAGATATTCAGAGATCCTCAGCATCCATATACTTGGGCATTACTTCAATCAGTGCCAAGATTAGATACAAAAAATAAGGATACGCTTTATGCTTTAAATGGTACTCCACCGGACTTGATTAAACCACCAGTTGGATGTCCGTTTGCTGCAAGATGTGAATATTGTATGCAAATATGTTTAGAGGAGATGCCTGAAGCTACCAATGTAGAGAATGATCACCAAGTGTTATGTTGGTTAAAACACCCAATGGCACCAAAGGTTGAAGTTCCTGAAGCGTTAAGAAGAGGTGAATAAGATGGCTGAAGCAAATAAAAAAGATGTTTTAATTGAAGTGAAAAACTTAAAAAAATATTTTGAAGTAGGTAAAAATGCAACTTTAAAGGCTGTAGATGATGTTAGTTTTGATATATACAAAGGTGAAACCTTAGGTCTTGTTGGAGAATCAGGTTGTGGAAAGACAACTTGTGGAAGAACTGTAATGGGACTTTATAGCGCTACCGATGGTGAAATACTGTTTGATGGAGAAGATATTAGTAAATACGACAAGAAACAGAAAAAAGAGTTTACTAGAAGAGCTCAAATAATATTCCAAGACCCTTATGCATCTTTAAATCCAAGAATGACAGTTGGAGATATTATTGGAGAAGGAATAGATATTCATAATCTTCATAAAGGTGAAGAGAGACAAGCTAGAATATATGAGTTATTACAACTAGTAGGATTAAACAAAGAACATGCATCTAGATTCCCACACGAATTCTCAGGTGGACAAAGGCAAAGAATAGGAATAGCGAGAGCTCTTGCTATAGAGCCAGACTTCATAGTGTGTGACGAGCCTATTTCAGCTCTAGACGTATCTATTCAAGCTCAGGTTGTTAACTTATTAATAAAATTACAAAATGAATTAGGATTAACATATTTATTCATAGCTCATGATTTATCAATGGTTAAACATATATCTGATAGAGTTGGAGTTATGTATTTAGGAACTATGGTAGAGCTTGCTAGTAGTAAAGATTTATATGATAAGCCTTTACATCCGTATACTCAAGCCTTATTATCAGCGATTCCAATACCTGATCCTGATGAGACTAAGAAAAAGGCGAGAATACCATTAGAGGGAGAGGTTCCGAGCCCTATAAATCCTAAACCAGGTTGTAGATTTGCACCAAGGTGTAGATACGCAAAACCTATTTGTAGTGAAAAAAACCCAGAATTTAGAGAAATTGAACCAAATCACTTCGCTGCATGTCATATATTATAGTGATAAAAAAGATAAGAGTAATTCGTTACTCTTATCTTTTTCACTTTTAGCCTAGAAATATAAGAAACGACAATATAGAGAAAAGAGCATTGTGGGCTTTAAGGAGCAATTGAATTCATTGTTACATATATTATTTATGTTTCTAATATGAATAATAATATAAAGAAAGAATGTATGTGAGTATTATAAAGTGAAAAATCTATATTATACTTTATTGAATCATATTTGAGAAAATACAGAAAAAAGAAATATTGAACCAAGAATAATTCATAAAAATTTATTTAATGATTAATTTATAAAAAAAACTACAAATTACGACAGAAAACATTATAAAACTTTAAATTGTAGATATATCAATATATATATATTAAATTAATATCCATATATTTGCAATGTTTTGTAGAAAAATGAAATATTATAAATAAAAAATAAGGAAGATAATTCATATAATTGAATAACATTATAGTTTGTGTGTCTTTAGTCGGAAAATAAGCATTGACAGTGTCGTTAAAAGGGTGTATTATAAGTACAAGTAAAAGTTATGAGGAAATGTGTAGAAATTTACACAATGAGTAACAAAACAGATAAGCCGAGTTTAGGAAAGAGATTTAGAATTTTTAATGCTAAACTTATTATTTAAGGGGGATTACTTATGAAAAGTAAAAAAATATTAGCATCATTATTAGCGCTATCTATGTTAACATCTGTAGCATTAGTAGGATGCGGTAAAGGTGAAGAAAACAACTCAGGGGCTACGGCTAACGGAGAAGTGGATTCAGATCAATATTTAAATTTGCTTTTAGCATCTGAGCCTAAAACAATCGACCAATCTAAATCAAGTGATTCATATTCATCTCAGATTCTTGCCAACTGTCAAGAGGGTTTAACAAGAATTATACAAGATGAAAATGGCAAGGATAAAATTATAGAAGGTATGGCTGAAAGCTGGGAACCTTCAGAGGATAAAACAGTTTGGACGTTTAAGTTAAGAGATGCAAAATGGAGTGATGGACAACCGATAACTGCAAAGGATTTTGTTTATGGAATAACTAGAACTTTAGATCAAAATACAGCATCTCCATATGCATTTCTATTATATCCAATAAAAAATGCTGCAGAATTTAACTCTGGAAAGGCTAAGGCAGAAGATTTAGGAATTAAGGCTATAGATGATAAAACGCTTGAATTTACTTTAACTTCACCATGTGCATATTTCTTAGACTTAACATACTTTAAAGTAATGCAACCACAAAGAGAAGATGTAGTAACTCAACATGGAGATAAATATGGTTCAGAAGCAAATGCAATGGTATATTCAGGTCCATTTATGATATCTGAATGGGTGCATAATAATAAAGTTGAGTTTGTTAAAAATCCAGAGTATTGGGATGCTGAAAATGTAAAGCTTGAAAAAGCTACAATGAAAATTATAAAAGAAGAATCTGCTAGAATGAATGAGCTTTATAATGGTTCATTAGATATGGCAGCAGTAGTTAAGCCAGAGTGGATAGAAAAATTTGATTCAACTGGAGAATTTGAAGCTAGAAAAGGATATGATGCCTCAACTACTTATACATTCTTTAATACTAAAGATAAGTTATTTAGTAATGCTAAAGTGAGAAAAGCATTTATAATAGCTGAAGATAGAGAAAATAAAATTAAGACATTAAGAAAAGGTCTTGGAGAACCAGCTTTAGGATTTGTACCAAAATCTGTTCAAATAGGTGGAGAGGAATTCAGAACTAAGGTTAATGAAACACCGATTCAAAAATTAATAGATGAAAATCCAGATCCAAAGGCCCTATTAGTAGAAGGAATGAAAGAATTAGGACTTGGAGAAGATCCATCAAAAATAACTATTAAATATTTACAATCAGGAACAGATGCAACAGCTAAAGAATATGCAGAATTCCAACAACAAGTTTATGCACAAAAGCTTGGAATCAACGTAGATGTTGAGTATGTTGAATGGGCTATATTCCAACAAAGAACAGATGATATGGATTATCAAGTAGCTGGTATGGCTTGGACTGGAGACTATAATGATCCTAACACATATTTAGATATGTGGACTTCTACTGCTGGAGTTGTACCAACAGGTTGGTCAAATCCTAAATATGATGAACTTATATCTAAGGCTGCAGCAAGTGCTGATCCAAATGAAAGAGCCGATATATTTAAAGAAGCTGAAAGAATACTATTATATGAAGATGGTGTTATAAGCCCAGAGGCTTGGAGATTTAAAAATACTTATGTAAGAAAATATGTTAAAAATTATAGTGCTCCATTATTTGGAACAATTGATTTGAAATATACTTACACTTCAGGTAGAAAATAATATCTATATAGTATAAAAGAGTAAAACTAAAAGTTTTACTCTTTTATTTTTGATGATAAAAATAAATTTTATGAAAAACTAGAAAAAATACAGTATATAATTTTTACCCCACAATTAGATAAAATGAAGGAAAGGATATAATGGGGTCTCAAAATTGAAGGTTGTTCCAAAAAAAATAATAAATGTATTTAGGATTATAAACTATGTTTTAATATATATAAGTAAGTTTTAATATTTAAGCTAAATTCGTATTACAAATTTCGTATATATCGATATCTAAAGTGCGGTTTAAAGAGAAAAAAAGAGAAAAAAAGAATAATTTAAATTACAAAAACAATAAATAATTGTAAATAATGAGTTAAAATTAAAAAAATATAATATTGACATTTACAATAATCTCTAATAAAAATTTTCACTTCGATATTTGTAGGTATATAAGGTAATGCGTCGAATTAATGAAATCTTATAAATATTCAGATAATAGGTATTGCAATAGTGAAAATGTTAATATATAATAAATTTAAATCAGATGGATATGTGCTTTATATCTATTATATTGATGATTAATGAAGGGGGATTATTCATGAAAAGTAAAAAAATATTAGCTTCATTATTAGCGTTATCTATGGTAACATCTGTTGCTTTAGTAGGTTGCGGTAAAGATGATGCAAAGAAACCAGATGAAGATAATGGAAAAGCTGCTTCATCCGATATGGATGAGGATCAGTATCTTAACTTGTTATTAGGAGCTGAACCAAAAACAATTGACCAATCTAAATCAAGTGACTTATATTCTTCACAAGTTCTTGCAAACTGTCAAGAAGCATTAACAAGAATTATACAAGATGAAAATGGAAATGACAAAATTATAGAGGGAATAGCTGAAAGCTGGGAACCTTCAGACGATAAAACAGTTTGGACATTTAAGTTAAGAGATGCAAAATGGAGTGATGGACAACCAATAACTGCAAAGGACTTTGTTTATGGAATAACTAGAACTTTAGATCAAAATACAGCATCTCCATATGCATTCCTATTATATCCAATAAAAAATGCTACAGAATTTAACTCTGGAAAAGCTAAGGCTGAAGATGTAGGTGTTAAGGCTGTAGATGATAAGACATTAGAATTTACTTTAAAATCTCCATGTGCATACTTCTTAGATTTAACATACTTCAAAGTAATGCAACCACAAAGACAAGATATCGTTGAAAAAAATGGTGATAAATATGGTTCAGAAGCAAATACCATGGCATTTAGTGGACCATTTATAATTTCAGAGTGGGTTCATAACAACAAGGTTGAATTTACTAAAAATCCTGAATATTGGGATGCAGAGAATGTAAAACTTGATAAAGCTACAATGAAAATTATAAAAGAAGAGTCTGCTAGAATGAATGAACTTTTCAATGGTTCACTAGATATGGGTACAGTTGTAAAACCAGAATGGATAGAAAAGTTTGATGAAACTGGTGAATTTGAAGCTAAAAAAGGATATGATAGTTCAACTACTTACACATTCTTTAATCATAATGAAAAATTGTTTAGCAATGCTAAAGTGAGAAAAGCATTTATAATAGCTGAAGATAGAGAAAATAAAATTAAGACATTAAGAAAAGGTCTTGGAGAACCAGCACTATCTTTTGTACCTCCAAAAGTACAAATAGGTGGAGAAGATTATAGAGATAAGGTTGCTGATCTTCCAATTAAAAAGTTAATAGATGAAAATCCAGATCCAAAGGCTCTATTAATAGAAGGAATGAAAGAATTAGGACTTGGAGAAGATCCATCTAAAATAACTATTAAATATTTACAATCAGGAACTGATGCTCAAGCTAAAGAATATGCAGAATTCCAACAACAGGTTTATAAGAATAAACTTGGAATCAATGTAGAAGTTGAGTATGTTGAATGGGCTATATTCCAACAAAGAACAGATGATATGGATTATCAGGTAGCTGGTATGGCTTGGTCTGGAGACTACAATGATCCTAACACATATTTAGATTTATGGGTAACTGGAGCTGATGTTGTCCCAACAGGTTGGTCAAATCCTAAATTTGATGAAGTTATAACAAAAGCAGCACAAACTGTTGATCCAGCAGAGAGAACTGAATTGTTTAAACAAGCAGAAGAAATTTTATTATATGAAGATGGTGTTATAAGTCCAGAAGCTTGGAGATTCAAAAACACTTATGTAAGAAAATATGTTAAGAGTTACAGTGCTCCATTGTTTGGAACAGTTGACTTAAAATACACTTATACTTCTGGAAGATAATAATATAAAATATTATTAAAATGATTACTACCCTTTAAAGTATCTGTTGAGGATATTTTAAAGGGTAGTTTTTGCTATATAGAATTATGTATTACATAAAATAGATAAAAGTAATATGATAATATAAAATTGTAAAGACTCTGTTAAGATTTAATAATTCTTAACAGAGTCTTTAAATATATTTATTAGAATGAAATATTGTAATAAGTTATATTTCAGTTTTCATGGGGGAACTATAGAAGAAGTTTAGAGGAGATAATCATAGATAATTTACTTAATAAATGAATAAAAAAGAGCCTATGGTAGAAAATATAATTAGTATATTAAAACTATATTTTAATAATGCGGAGGTGGAAGTTTATGGGTAAGACTCCTTTAAAAAAAGTAATAAAATCTAAATTAAAAGCTAATAAAGAATTAACTCCACAAGAAGCTTTGAGAGAAAAGATAAAATATGATATAGTAGAAGAATTAGGCTTAGCAGATAAGGTAAATGAATTTGGATGGAGTAGTCTAACTGCTGAAGAGACAGGAAGAATTGGAGGTATGATGACTAAAAAGAAGAAAGGATTAAATATGCCTAAAAATGATGAGTTTTTTTAGAAAAATTTACAATGGTAATAAATTTTTATTAAGAATGAGTACTAGTTTAGCATAGACTTTAAATTATAGCTTAAATAAATATATTCATATATATGAACTTGATTATGAAGTTATAGAAGATTTCTTAGACAAAATAAAAAAACTAATGTAAAATATATAGGTAATTATATAGAAAAGATGGTGGGCCTATGGACTGTTATAATGATTTTGCAAATATATATGATGAACTTATTAATGAAGATATTAACTATAGAAGTTGGGCAGATAAAATTATTAATATCTGTAAAGAATATAATGTTGGAAGGAAAGATTATTTAGATTTAGCTTGTGGTACAGGAAATTTTACTAAACTAATTGGTAAGAACTTTATATTTACAACAGCTATAGATTTATCAGAGGATATGTTATCAATTGCAGATGAAAAACTAAAAGCTGAGGGAATTAAAGCTAAAGTTATGTGCCAAGATATATGTAATTTTAATATTAAAAAGCAATTTGATTTAATAACTTGTGGACTAGATTCAACTAACTATATAGTCGAAGATGAAAAATTAAAAATGTATTTTTTATCAGTTAACGAACACTTAAAGAATGATGGAATTTTTGTTTTTGATATTAATACAGAATATAAAATTAAACATGTGTTAGGAAATAACATCTTCAATTATGATAGTGAAGATGTAGTGTATATATGGGAGAATCAACTAGAAGATGATATTGTTGATATGTACTTAACCTTTTTTGTTAAAAAAGGACAAGTGTATAATAGATTTGATGAATATCATAGAGAAAGAGCTTACAGTGAGAGTAAAATAGAAAAATTTATAAGAGAAGCTGGACTTATTATAGAAAAGAAGCTTAACTGCTATGAGAAAACTGTTATAGATGATAAGACAGAGAGAATTACCTATGTTTTACGTAAGAAAGGATGTTTCGAAAATGAAGGATAAATTAATTAGAGCTACGGCAAAGGATGGGCAGGTAAGAATACTTGCAGCTATTACCACAGAATTAGTAAATGAAGCAACTACAACTCATAAGTGTATGCCAACTGCATCAGCAGCATTAGGAAGGATGTTAACTGGTGGAGTTTTAATGGGTGCTATGCTAAAAAATGATACGGATAGTTTAACTATTCAAATAGATGGAGGAGGGGAAGCTAAAGGTATTACAGTTACTGCACACCAGGATGGAAGTGTAAAAGGGTATATAGGAAATCCAGAAGTAGATTTACCTTTAAATGAAAAAGGAAAGCTGGACGTTGGTGGTGCAATAGGTAAGAATGGGTACTTGAAGGTTATCAAGGATATGGGACTTAAAGAACCTTATATAGGTCAGGTGCCAGTATACACTGGAGAAATTGGCGATGATATAGCATATTATTTTACTGTATCAGAACAAACACCATCCGCAGTTGCATTAGGAGTATTAGTTGATACAGATTTATCTATAAAAGCCTCAGGAGGATTTATTATACAAATGATGCCAGGTGCATCAGAATTTTTAGCTGATATCATAACTTATAGATTAGAAGAGATTCCATCTATTACTTCAATGATAGATAAAGGAATGACTATTGAAGAAATATTAGAATTTGTATTTGAAGATATGGATCTAAAGATATATGATTCTTTAATCCCTGAGTATAAATGTGATTGCTCGAGAGAAAGAATAGAGAGAGTATTAATGAGTATAGGAAAAAATGATTTGCAAGAAATATATGATGATGGTAAAACTGAGGAAATTGTATGTCATTTTTGTAATAAAGCTTATGAATTTAATACCCAGGATATTAAAGAAATATTAGATGCTATTAAATAATTTTTTATAAATAGAAGAAAAAATAAAAAAGTGTATTGACAATACGCATAAAATTTTATATAATAATCTTTGTTAAGACTTGGAAAATTTCTTCTTAAATCTTAGCAAAGATTATTGATTATTAATGATATCATAAATTTAGATTTGGTCGCATAGCTCAGCTGGGAGAGCACCTGCCTTACAAGCAGGGGGTCACAGGTTCGATCCCTGTTGCGACCACCACATAATCTTACATGGCCCAGTGGCTCAGTTGGTTAGAGTGCCGGCCTGTCACGCCGGAGGTCGAGGGTTCGAGTCCCTTCTGGGTCGCCATTAGATTATAAAATTTGTGTTTGGCTCGATAGCTCAGTCGGTAGAGCAGAGGACTGAAAATCCTCGTGTCGCTGGTTCGATTCCTGCTCGAGCCACCATTAATAAGCGGGAGTGGCTCAGTGGTAGAGCGTCACCTTGCCAAGGTGAACGTCGCGAGTTCGAATCTCGTCTTCCGCTCCAATATGGCGCTATAGCCAAGTGGTAAGGCAGAGGCCTGCAAAGCCTTTATCCCCAGTTCAAATCTGGGTGGCGCCTCCAAAAGCAAGTAATTTAATTACTTGCTTTTTTCTTTTTCTATAATTTATCAATAATTATTTATAATTTAATATTTATAGAAATAGTGCATTGATTAAAGAAAGTTGAATTTACAATCTTTCTTAATCAATGCACTAACTTATTAGAGCTAATGATGAGATTTATTAATTATTAAATACATATTTTAAGAAATATCTAAAAAATAGATGCTTCCTCTATCAATCAAAGGAGAGTTGGATAAATAGATAGGTGATATGCCATGCTTATACAAAAAATCTTTTAGTTGATTTCTGTAAGGGTATAAATCTAGGTTTCCATAAAACACTATAGTTTTATGGTCTAACATACCACAGGTACCACCAATAAATCCATAATCTAACTGAGGTAAAAGTATGTCTCCAGGAGGAAGTAATAATACATCATATCCTAAATTATTTAATTCTTTATATATATGTATATCAGAAGTTATAAAGGCTTCATCAGATAATATTGCAGTTGAACATTTGGTATATCCTTGTTTTACGTTTATTAATGTCTTATTACTAACTTTTTCTAATAAAGTTTTGTCTGTATGATTTATGTTATGCATGAAAAAGTTAGAAGTGTTTACAGCATTAAGAATAATATCATTAGGATATTTACTAGTTAAAGATTCGTTGCTTCTTAACACGGTTAAGTTTAAAGCTTTTAGACTTGCTTCAAAGGAAGAAGAAGCATCTTTATGAATAATTACATTATTATTATCGATAAAGTGCATAAGAATATCAGGATGACCACATATAGCCGAATATAAAGAATTACAAGGCTCGCTAAGGATAACTTTGCAATTTAAATTTTCTAGAGATTGTATTTCTTCATGAGAAATTCTAAAGTCTACAAAGGCATATTTCAAGACAATCACCACCTATTATTAATTTATTTAGCTATTTTGTACTATAGATAGATAATTCTATGATATTAAGAATTAATACTTAAAAAGTGCATTGATAATAAAGGAAGTTAAAATTTTTTAGTTTTATATAGACTAATATATAACTTTTTAAATTTTATAGGTTTTAGATATTAACCTAATGTAGAAACAATATATCATATATATTATAAGTTTTGTAGAATAAATTGGATTTTTTTAATTGCATATAGTGATGATAAAAACACATAATATATATTAAAGTAAGACTATAGATTTGAAAAAACTTAACATGAAGTGAGGTGATTAAATGCTCCTATTGACTATTGTAAATAATAGCCACAGTGAATATGTATTAAATCAAGTTAAGAGTATAATTAATTATTTGAATAATAAAAAGAAAAATTTGAATTTAAGATATGATAATGATGAATTAAGCCAATGTATACATATATATTTGGATCGAGAGGATTCAACTGAACATGAGGCTTATAGGTTAATTAATTATTATATAGCTAATATTTTATATGGTGTAATTATTGAAGAATTTCTTGGTAAAAAGGTTAGTAAGCATTTGATTGAGACCTATAATTTTCTTAGCTATAAGGATATAAGTGTTGTAAAGGATACTATATATAAGGTTTTAAAGGAAGAAGTTCCTATAGATGATACAGTTATTTATTTTATGAATAAAAAAAATAATATTTTAAATAAAATTATAGGGTGTATAGAAGAAGTAAACGAAATAAATATTAGGGGATTTATAGACTTCAGAGCAAAAGAATTAATGCCAGGCATTTATAAGATTGTAGAAAAAATAATAGAAAATTATATGATAGAAAAAGAATATAATGAGTTTATAAATCTATTAAAATATTTTGTTGAGATACAAGATAGCAAAATTGAAAAGGTAGATTTATATATTGGGAAAAGTGGAGATTCATATAAATTGAGGGACGAATTTGGAAATGATATGATGGAGGCTCTCTTAAATGAACTTTATGAGAATAAAAATGTATTAGAAGTTAGTCAAGATGATTTAGTTATAAGTGGGCTTATAACTATGTGTCCTAAAAAAATAGTAATACATTCTTCAGGAAGATGCAAAAATAAAGAGTTGATCAATACTATAGAAAAGGTATTTGAAGATCGAGTTTATTATTGTGATGGGTGTAATGAATGTTTAATGTTTAAGGAAATTATAGAAATACCTATTGACAATAATATAAAAGTATAGTAGAATTAACTCTGTTAGTAGAAAAGTGAATAATTTATTAACAAGTAGAAACTGCCGTTTCTCACCTTACAGTAATGCTAGTAAGGTAATATTTAAAGATTACAATAAGTGTAATATAAGGACGGCGTTTGCTGTCCTTTTTATTTTATATAAGATTAATATATAAAAATATATGGTATAAAACCCGGAGGTGAATATTATCAGTAAAAATAAAGATTTCATGATGAATGAAGAGATAAGAGATAAAGAAGTGAGAGTTATTGACTCCAATGGAGAAGCGTTAGGAATAATTCCGACTAAAGAGGCATTAGAACTTGCTCAACAAAAGGAATTAGATTTAGTTGTAGTATCTCCCAATGCAAAACCTATAGTATGTAGAATAATGGATTTTGGTAAATTCATTTATGAACAACAAAAGAAAGAAAAAGAATCTAAAAAGAAACAAAAAATTACTAATATTAAAGAAATTAGATTAAGCGCTACTATAGAAGAGCACGATATTGAGATAAAGGCTAATAACGCTAGAAAGTTTTTATTAGATGAAGACAAAGTTAAAGTTACTGTGAGATTTAGAGGAAGAGAAATTGAAAACTCACAGGTTGGACACAAGATATTAAACCTTTTTGTAGAAAAATTAGGCGATGTATATGTTATAGAAAAGAAAGCTAAACAAGAAGGAAGAAATATGATAATGATATTAGCTCCTAAAAGAGCATAACCGAGAGGAGGACTTTATAATGCCAAAAATGAAAACACATAGAGGTGCAGCAAAAAGATTTAAAAAGACAGGAACAGGTAAGTTAAAAAGATCTAAAGCTTTTAGACGCCATATATTAACTAAGAAGAGCAGAAAAACTAAGAGAAATCTTAGAAAAATAGGATATGTTTCAAGTGCTCAAGAAAAAGTAATGAAAAAATTACTACCATACTTATAGTAGAAAGTTGTCTAGGAGGTAAATATAATGGCAAGAGTAAAAAGAGCGATGAATAGTCGTAAAAAACATAAAAAAGTATTAAAACTTGCAAAAGGATACTATGGTGGAAAAAGCAAGTTATTTAAAACAGCTAACGAATCAGTAATCAGAGCATTAAGAAATGCTTATGTTGGAAGAAAATTAAAGAAGAGAGACTTTAGAAAACTATGGATAGCTAGAATAAATGCAGCAGCTAGAATGAATGATCTTTCTTATTCAAAATTCATGAATGGAATGAAACTTGCTGGAGTTGAAATAAATAGAAAAATGCTTTCTGAAATAGCAATTAACGATCCAAAAGCATTTGCTGAATTAGTAGAAGTTGCTAAGAAGCACCTATAGGATTAATCTAATATAGAATAATAAAGCCAGAGTATGACAGTGTCATGTCTCTGGATTTTATTAAATTTAGTTTTAATATACATAGATATTTGTTATATGTTGTGAAATAATAAATATCATAAGAGAGAAGATATATATAGTATAGAAATGTAGCCATGGCTACATTTTTATACTATATATATTTTAATCGATAAATGGTAAATCTATATATATAATTATAGTAAAATTTTTTCATAAGAAATATGAGGTGTTATCTATGCAATTGATATTAAGGGATAGGTTAAGAAAAAAAAACTTTACCCCAGTTCAAATAATAGCTATGGGATTTGCAACTTTAATATTTTTAGGAGCCATATTATTAAGTTTACCAATTGCCACTATAGAGGGGGTAAAAACTCCATTTATTGATTGTCTTTTCACATCAACTTCAGCAGTTTGTGTAACAGGCCTAGTTACTGTGGACACTGGAACTTATTGGAGTTATTTTGGAAAAACTATAATAATTATTTTGATACAAATAGGTGGATTAGGGTTTATGGCTTTTGCCACACTTTTATCATTAATTATCGGAAAGAAAATAACTTTGAAGGAAAGACTAATAATAAGAGAGTCGTTGAATTCAACATCGCTACAAGGAATAGTAAAATTAGCAAGATACATATTAATGTTTACTTTTTCAATAGAGATTTTAGGTGCTACACTACTATCTTTTGAATTCATACCTAAGTTTGGATTATTTAAAGGAATATACTATAGTATATTCCATGCTATTTCAGCATTCTGTAATGCAGGATTCGATTTAATGGGTGGATATAGTAGTTTAACGTCATATAGTGATAATGCTTTGGTGATACTTACTTTATCATCACTTATAATAATTGGTGGATTGGGTTTTTATACATGGAATGATATTTTTAATTATAGATATACTAAGAGATTAACTTTACAAACTAAGCTAGTAATAGCTATGAGTATTGGATTGGTTCTATTTGGATTTATAATGTTTCTTATATTTGAAATTTCCAATCCAGAAACATTAAAACCTATGGGTATAAAAGGTAAGTTATTATCTGCATTCTTTGCTTCAGTTTCGCCGAGAACAGCGGGATTTAACTCTATAGATTTGACAGGTATGACAATAGCATCTACATTTTTGACAATACTATTAATGTTTGTAGGAGGTTCTCCAGGGTCAACAGCAGGAGGAATAAAAACTTCAACAGCAGGTGTGCTTTTTATGACTATTTTATCTGTTATAAATGGAAGAGAAGATACAGAGTTATTTCAAAGAAAAATAAATAAAGAAACGGTTTATAAAGCTTTAGCAGTAGTAGTTATAGCTTTAGCTCTAATTTTTACTACAACAATACTTCTATCTATTACGGAAAGAGCTTCAGGAGCTCCTTTTGAACACTATTTATTTGAGGCCACATCAGCCTTTGGAACTGTCGGGGTAACCTTAGGATTAACTCAAAAGCTTACGGCCATAGGAAAAATTATAGTTGCACTGACTATGTATGCTGGTAGAGTTGGACCACTTACATTAGTTGTAGCAATTTCTATAAGAAAAAGTAAAACTGGAAAGGCTATTAAATATCCAGAAGATAAAATCTTAGTTGGATAAAGGGGGATATATATGAGTAAAAAACAATTTATAGTTATTGGTTTAGGTAGATTTGGAACTTCAGTGGCGGAAACTTTATATGCACTTGGAAATGATGTTTTAGCTGTAGATATAGATGAGGAAGCAGTTCAAAACATTGCAGAAAAGGTTACTCATGCGGTTCAGGTTGATGCAAATGATGAAAATAGCTTAAGAGCGCTGGGCATTAGCAATTTTGATGTGGCTATAATTAGTATAGGATCTGATATTCAAGCCAACATTCTATCTACTCTTTTAGTTAAAGAGATGAATGTAAAGCATATTATAACCAAGGCTAATAATGCTTTACATGCAAAAGTTTTATATAAAATAGGGGCTAATAGAGTTATATTCCCTGAACGTGATATGGGAATTAGAGTGGCACATAACCTATGTTCTTCTAGTATATTAGATTATATAGAACTATCACCAGACTTTAGTATTGCAGAGGTTGTTACACCAAAAGAATGGGAAGGATATTCTCTAAAAGATTTAAATTTAAGAGTAAGGTATGGTATCAATGTAGTGGCAATTAAAAGAGATGATGACATAGAAGTATCCCCAGCTGCAGAAGAGGTAATACAAGAAAGCGATATAATAGTGGCTATAGGGGGAACTGCTGAGCTAAACCGTATTGAAAGTTTAGTTAGATAAGGAGATATTTATAAGTGCAGGTTATAAAAAGTAAAGATAACAATACTCTAAAAGAAATTAAAAAATTAAAAGAAAAAAAATATAGGGTAGAAAATAAGAAGTTTATCATAGAGGGATTTAGGTTCCTGGAAGAAGGGTTAAAGTCAGATTTTATTATAGATAAACTCTTTATTAAGGAAAGTTCTTTAGAAAAATTTAAAGAAAAATTTTATCAGTATAAAGATACCTTTGATGAAAAGTTATTTATAGTAAGCGATAATTTATTTAAAAGCATTTCGGGTACAGAAAATTCTCAAGGTGTTTTAGCTGTAATTAATATGAAAGAAGAAATATGTACCATAAAAGAAGGGTTATATATTTTAGTTGATAAGGTGCAAGATCCAGGTAATCTAGGAACTATTATAAGAACAGCTCATAGCGCTGGATGTAATGGAATTATTTTAAGTAAAGATACAGTAGATTTATACAATGAAAAAACTCTGAGATCTACTATGGGATCTATATTTAATATTCCTATAATCCATGATGAAAATTTGGTTTTCACCAAAGAATTAATTAAAAAAGGATATAACTTAGTATGCAGTTCTTTACAAACAGATAAAAACTTTTATGAGATTAATCTAGTTGATAATGCAATAATAGCAGTAGGAAATGAAGGTAATGGTATTAGTGATGAAGTCATGAATTTAGCCACATCTAAGGTGAAGATTCCAATGCTCGGAAATACAGAGTCATTGAATGTTGCTATCGCCGCATCTATAATGATATATGAAGGTGTTAGACAAAAATTATTAAATAAAAAATATTAACACTTGAAATTCTTAAATATTATATGTATAATGTTCCTAACACGTTAGGATTTATAGAACCTTGTAAAATCAAAATAATAGAACTAACAAGTTAGAAAATTAAAATAAAATATTTATACAATGACGAAGAGAGTAGATATATATTTTTATATAAGGGAGGAAGAGCCACAGACTGAAAGCTTTTCTTATAGAGTTATATCGAAGTTCACTTCTGAGTACTAATTATGAAATAATAGTAGTAATTAGCGGCTATAGTCGATAAATTTACTAAGAGGAGTTTGAATAGAACTCAATTAGGGTGGTACCGCGGATTCTCCGTCCCTTTTTAGGGACGGTTTTTTTATGTCTATAAATGAAATTATGAAGTTGTAATCTACTATGAAATAAGGATATAATCCATGATTTTAGATGAAACAATGAATTTTAGAAAGGAGCTTAAAATATGAAAGAACAATTAGAGCAAATTAAAAAAATTGCCTTAGAACAACTAAATCAAGTAACAGATAAAGCTGAACTTGAAAATATTAGAGTAAAGTATCTAGGTAAAAAAGGAGAACTTACTGCAATATTAAGAGGAATGGGTAAGTTATCAGCAGAAGAAAGACCTGTTGTAGGTAAAATTGCAAATGAAGTGAGAGCAGAAATAGAAAATGCCATTGATACAAAGAGTGAAACTATTAGAATGGCTGAAAAAGAAGCAAAATTAAATAGTGAGGTAATAGATATATCTATGCCAGGAAAGAAACAAACTGTGGGTAAAAAGCATCCACTAAGTTTAACTCTTGATCAAGTAAATGATATATTCTTATCTATGGGTTTTTCCATAGAGGAAGGACCAGAGGTAGAGTATGACCATTATAATTTTGAGGCCTTAAATATACCTAAAGACCATCCTGCAAGAGGAGAGCAAGATACTTTCTATATAAATGATAATATAGTATTAAGAACTCAAACATCTCCTATTCAGATAAGAACTATGGAGAATCAAAAGCCGCCAATAAAGATGATTGCACCAGGAAAGGTATACCGTTCAGATGCAGTAGATGCAACTCACTCACCAATATTTTATCAAATAGAGGGATTAGTAGTAGCAGAAAACATTACCTTTGGTGATTTAAAAGGAACTTTAGAAATGTTTATCCAAAAGATGTTTGGAGATGATATGAAGGTTAAATTTAGACCACACCATTTTCCATTTACAGAGCCATCAGCAGAGATGGATGCAACTTGCTTCGTATGTGGAGGTAAGGGGTGTAAAGTATGTAAAGGTAGTGGCTGGATAGAAATTGTAGGATGTGGTATGGTACATCCACAAGTTCTTAGAAATTGTGGAATTGATCCAGAAAAATATAGTGGTTTTGCTTTTGGATTTGGATTAGATAGAATAGTAATGTTAAAATACGGTATTGAAGATATCAGATTATTATATGAAAGTGATATGAGATTTTTAAATCAGTTTTAGAAGATAAGGAGGAAGATTATGAAGTATCCAGTTAAATGGCTAAAAGATTATGTTGATATAAATATTTCACCTGTAGAACTTGCAGATGCATTAAATCTTTCAGGTTCTCATGTTGAAGAGGTTATACTTACAGGAGATGAAATTTCTAATGTAGTTACAGGGAAAATAACTAAGATAGAAAGACATCCAGATGCAGAAAAATTAGTTGTATGTGCAGTGAATATTAATAAAGAAGAAGAAATACAAATAGTTACTGCGGCTACAAATATGAAGGAGCAGGATATTATTCCAGTAGCTTTACATGGAGCAACCTTGCATGGAGGGCTTAAAATTAAAAAAGGTAAATTAAGAGGTATAGTATCTAACGGTATGTTCTGTTCAGAGGAAGAACTTGGGATTGCTGGAGATGAACCAGTTCATGGACTTATGATATTACCAGAAGATACGCCTATTGGAGTAGATATTAAATCTGTAATACCTCTTGAAAGTGCTATTATAGATTTTGAAATAACTTCAAATAGAGCAGACTGTTTTAGTATAATTGGAATGGCAAGAGAAACAGCAGCTACTTTAGGTGTAAGTTATAAGATGCCAAATCTTAAATACAGTGAAGAAGATAAAACTAATATAGAAGATAGCTATAAAGTGGAAATAAAAAGCCCATTATGCAGAAGATATATGGCTAAAGGAATTAGTAATATAAAGATAGAGCCATCACCACAATGGATGCAAGAAAGACTACTAGAAGCAGATGTAAGACCTATAAACAATATTGTAGATATAACAAACTTTGTTATGCTAGAATTAGGGCAACCATTACATGCATTTGATGCTAGAGATATAGTATCTAACACTATAGTAGTTAATACTGGAAGTGACGGAGAGAAGTTTGTTACTTTAGATGGGGAAGAGAGAACTATAGATAGCTCTATGCTTTGTATAAAGGATGGAGATAAAACTATAGGACTTGCAGGTGTTATGGGAGGATTAAACTCAGAGGTTAAAGATGACACTTCTATGATAATTCTAGAAAGTGCAAACTTCAATGGGCTTAATATAAGAAATACATCTAAAAAATTAGGTTTAAGAACAGAAGCATCAACAAAATATGAGAAGGATTTAGACCCTAATCTATGTAAATTGGCTGTAGATAGAGTATGTTCTTTAGTTGAAGAACTAGGTGCAGGTAAAGTTATGACTGGAGTTATAGATGTATATAATGAAGTTAGAGAATCTCATACTTTAGAAGTTGATAGCAATTGGGTTAATAGGTTCTTAGGTAGCAATATATCAAAAGAAGATATGAAGAAATATTTAGATGGACTAGATTTAACTACTGAAATTAAAGGTGATATTTTAGTTGTTAATTGCCCAACCTTTAGGAGCGATTTGAATATAAAAGAGGATATAGCAGAAGAAATTGCTAGAATTCATGGATATAATAACTTTGAATCTACACTTCCTCATTGTGAGGCTATAAAGTCTGGAAAATCAGAAAAGCATAAACTAGAAGATAAAATAATAGAAGCTTTAGTAGCTAGTGGAATGAATCAATCCATAAGTTATTCATTTGTAAGTAATAAGATTTTCGATAAGCTTTTAATTCCACAGGATAGTGAGCTAAGAAATGTAGTGGAGATTAGAAATCCTCTAGGAGAAGACTTCAAAGTCATGAGAACTACTACTCTTGCATCAATGATGGAGTCTTTAGCTAGAAACTATGTAAAGAGCAATGAGAGCGCAATGCTTTTTGAAATCGGTAAGGTGTATATAAAAAATAATGATGAAGAGAAATTACCTGAGGAGAGAAATGTTTTAACAATAGGAATGTATGGAGCAGGAGACTATTTAGAGCTTAAAGGTGTAGTAGAAAATGTACTTGATGCGTTAGGAATAGATAATGGAGCTTTCATTAGAGAAAGTGAAAATTCTAGCTTCCATCCAGGAAAGACTGCAGCATTAAAACTTAGAAACAAAATTTCAGGAGTTTTAGGTGAAATTCATCCAGATGTAAGCGAAAATTATGGCGTGGATACAAGATGTTTTGTGGCTGAATTAAATCTAGATATGTTAATGGAGTGTGCTAAGATGAATAAAAAGTATAAGGCACTTCCAAAATTCCCAGCAGTAACACGAGATATTGCAATTTTAGTAGATGATAGAGTTCTGGTACAAGAAATAGAAGACACTATTAAAAAGCAAGGTGGAAATATCTTAGAAAGTGCTAAATTATTTGATATTTATAAGGGAAGTCAGATTCCAGAGGGTAAAAAGAGTATAGCTTATGCTATAACTTATAGACATGCAGATAAAACTTTAACTGATGCTGAAGTAAATAAAGTTCATGATAAAATTTTAAGAAGCTTAGAGCATAAGTTGGGAGCAGAACTAAGATAGTTATCAATTAAAATAAGAGGCTTTTTCAAAATAAGTTAAATCTTAAACTAATGTTAAGCTTATACTTTAATAATATAAAGATATGAGCTGAATATTTTAGAAAGTTTAACAAGTTATTAAGAAATAGAGCCTCTTATTTTTTATATTAAAACAATAAATAGTATATAATAAATCAAATTATTGCAGGATAAATGAAAAGTTCCAAATTAAAATAGGATTGGTGAAATATATTGTTGACAAGAAATAGGAATATTTATTAAATACCTTATTTAATAAATAGCTAATATATGTTAAAATGATTATAAGTTTATGCAGATGTAAATTTATATTTAAGAGGGTGTTTATGTGAGCATTATAACAGTTAAGATAAATGGAATGGAATACAACCTTAGAGGTGAAGAAAATGATGAATATCTACAAATGATTGGACAATATGTGGATAATAAAATAAATAGTTTGATGTTTAAGAATTCTAAAATAAGTCGTCCTGATGCTACTATTCTTGCAGCAATTAATTTAGGAGATGAAGTTTTTAAAAATAAAGAAGCCTATGAAAGAGTTAATGAAAATTATAAAAGGATTGTAAAGGAAGAAAAAAATCTTATTTCTGAAGTGGAAGGATTAAAAAGAGATTTACAGGCTGCAAAACAAGAAAATGAGGACTTAAGAAAAGCTAGTACAGAGGATAAAGATAATGAGATAGAAAAGTTAAGGGATGAAGTTACATATCTCAAAGAGCAACTAGAGCTTATGGATCAAGTTGTTCAAGAATTAAAAAAAGATAAGAATAAGCAACTGAACTTTAATAAGAAACTTTTATCTGAAAATAATAATTTAAGATATCAACAAATAGCTAGGGTGAGACAATTAGAAAAACTTACTCATGAAATTGAAAGTAAAAATCTTCAGCTTATGAAAAATGGACAAGTAAACGGGGAAAAAAAATAAAAATGTAGATGATAATATAATATTTATTATCATCTATTTTTTTATTAATTTTAAATATTAGTAAAGTAAATGAAATTTTATTCTTCTAAATTGTGATAATTAAAATTTAATAGGCATAGGTATTAGTTAAAACTATAATTCTTAGGGGGATATACATGAAAGTTTTACTATGTGCTAGAAGTAACTACATAAAATTAAGTTCGGCAGATACAACTATGATATTTAAAATATATACTTTTTTAAAAGAGAAAGGCGTTAATGTAGATATATGCGGAGCTAATGAAGAAACTAACTATGATGATTATGATATAATACACTTATTTGATATAAAAAATATATTTGATGCATATAAGCATTTTAAACTAGCTAGTAATAGTAAATGTAATAATATAGTAGTATCGCCAATGTACTTTAATATGGAAAAGTTTTTTCAGCATAGTGGTAACATGGAACGAAAAAATTTATGGAATACTTGTAAGACCTACAGAGATTTAATTTTGAGAAAAAGTAGGATAATATTTTGTAATAGTGTATATGAAAAGTCTTTAATAGCAAAGGATTTCTTTATAAGGGGAGAAATGAAAGTCGTTTATAACGGAGTAGATATAGATTATGATGAAGTTCCTTTATATAATTTTAAAGAAAGATATAATTTGGATAATTATATCTTGTGTGTAGGAAGAATTTGTGAAATTAAAAATCAGTTAGAATTGAGCAAAGTTTGTAATGAGCTAGGTATAGACTTAGTTTTGAGTGGTACAACAGCGGATGAAAATTATTTAAAGAAATGCTTAGCATATTCAACAACCCACTACTTAGGATTTATGAATGACTATGATTTGTATAATGCTTATACTTTTTCAAATGCCCATGTGCTAGTAAGTTTTTCAGAAGTTACAAGTTTATCATCAATTAAAGCGGCCGCCTATGGATGTAATATAGTAGTAACTGAGGAAGGGGCTTCGAAAGAATACTTTAAGGATATGGCTATTTACTGTAATCCTTATGATTATAATAGTATAGAATCAGCAGTGAAGAGTAGTATGATGAAAAAAAAGGATAATAAATTAAAGGAACATATAAGATATAACTATAATTTAAGAAATATGTTAGATGGAATATATGAAGGATACTTAAAATTAATGAATTGATTAATAGGAGCTAAGAAATAAAATACTTAGCTCCTATTAATGTTTTTATTCATATTTTATGTCATCCATTTAATATAAAATTATAATTGATAGTATCATGAGAAACTTACTTTTACATCAAGTTATAGAGAATAAGTAAATACGATATATTAATGATATATATTTTACAGTTTGTAACAAAGAGAATTGTGGTATAATAATCGATGAGAAATAAAAAAAGGTTGATATATAACTACCAATAAAGTAAGAATATCTTTTGAAACAAGAGCCAAAGAGAGCTCTTATTGATAGGAGTTGATAACATATGGATAAAATAGAATTACTAGCACCAGGTGGAAGCAAAGAGAGTATCTATGCCGCTGTTCAAGGTGGAGCAGATGCCATATATATGGGTGGAAGTAAATTTTCTGCTAGAGCCTATGCAAATAATTTTAATGAAGAAGAATTAATAGAAGTAGTTGATTATTGTCATTTATATAATGTTAAAGTATATATAGCTTTTAATACCTTAATAAAGGAAGAAGAATTAGAAGAAGCTCTGGAGTATGGTAAATTTTTATATGAAATAGGTGTAGATGCCATTATAACTCAAGATATGGGATTATTTAAAATGTTGAAAGAAGTTATACCAGATTTTGAAATTCACGCATCGACACAAATGACTATACATAATGGAGAGGGCGCATTATTTTTAAAGAATGAAGGCTTCCAAAGAATAGTTTTATCTAGAGAATTAAGTTTGGATGAAATAAGCTATATTTCAAAGGATTTAAATGTGGAAACAGAAATATTTGTTCATGGAGCTTTATGTATAAGTTATTCTGGTCAATGTCTTATGAGTAGTATCATAGGAGGTAGAAGTGGAAATAGAGGACGATGTGCTCAACCATGTAGATTACCTTATACTATAATAAGTAAAACTAGCGGAGAAAATAGAGAAGGGTACTTATTAAGTCCAAAGGATACATGTACTATAGACGAAATAAAAAGTTTAATAGAGAGCGGAACATCATCTTTGAAAATTGAGGGAAGAATGAAGAAGCCTGAATATGTTAGTGGTGTTGTAACTACTTATAGAGAAGCTATAGATAGTGTATATAACAATAAGAAATTTGAAATAGCAACTAAAAAAGCCATGTTAAATCAATTGTTTAATAGAGAAGGATTTTCAAAGGCGTATCTTAGAGGTAACATAGGAAGAGATATGATGGCTTATAATTGTCCTAAGAATACAGGGGTATTTTTAGGAGTAGTTGAAAAAGATCTAACAATAAAACTTCAAAAGAATATAAGAGCTCAAGATGGGGTTAGAACTGATAACAGTGGCTTTACTATTACTAATATTATAAAAGGAAAAGAAAAAGTTAAGGAAGCATACATTGGGGAGCGAGTAAAGCTCATACCTACTAAATATAAGGTGGGAGATAAGGTATATGTTACTTCTGATACTGAGCTTTTAACAAAACTTCAGAAGAATTATGAAGATATTTATGGTATAAAACTTCCTCTAACTATGAAAGTCAGATTTATTCCAGGAGAAAAATTCTACTTATCTACAATTTATCAAGGAAAAGAGTTTGAAGTTTATGGGGATAATGTAGAAGTTGCAACGAATAAGCCTATAGATAAAGAAGCTATAATTAAAAATCTTGGTAAATTAGGTGATACTCCTTTCAAGTTGGAAGGTGTTGAATTTGAAAATTTTAAAGAAGGATTTTTAAGAGTTTCATCTATTAATAGTATAAGACGTGACCTTATTGAAGAAGTAATAAATTATATAAAAATTAGAGATAAGCGTCATATAAATAAAGAGACTCTTATAGAATTCGAAGATAAAAATAATTATGATAATATTAAAAAGAGAAATAGATTTAATGATGAATATTTAATATGTGTAAAAACAGAGGAGCAGCTTAGAGGTGTATTAAAGTTTATCGAGGAAAATCCAGATATAACTCCAGCTATAGCCGTAGACTTATTTAAAAAAGGAGAAACTTTAAATTTAGAAGAAGTAAATTATAAAAATTTATATGTAGTTGCTCCTAACATAATTAAGAGTGAATTTGATTTAGTTATTCAAGCTATAGAAAAGAATATTTCTAAAATCAAGGGAATTATTACAGCTAATTTAGGTATAATAAATGTATTTAAAGATAAGCTTAATATAATAGGTGATTATAAGCTAAATATTTTAAATAGTGAAAGCTATGACTTTTACAGTAGGTTTACAGATATATCGGCATTAAGTGTTGAGCTTAACAATAAGGAGATAGCCTCTTTAGTTAAAAATATTAAAACACCAGCACAAGTGGTGATCTATGGTAAGTATGAGCTTATGGTAAGTGAATACTGTGTCATTGGAAGCACCTTTGGAGATAAAAACTCTATTTCAAACTGTAATTTTAGGTGTGATAAAGATAAATTTGTATTAAAGGATAGGATGAATGAAGAGTTTTTAGTTGCTACAGATAAATATTGCAGAAGCCATATATATAACACATTACCTGTTAATTTAGTTCCATTTACTAGAGAACTTAAGAAAAATAATATCAATAACTATAGAGTTGACTTTATAGATGAAGATTATAATGAAGTTTTAAAGGTGATGAAATATATATTCAAAGATGAAGATGTTGATTTAGGAAAAACTACAAAAGGACATTATAAAAGGGGAATTGAATAGAAAGTAGGGGATAAGAAATGAATGAAAAGACCTTTAAAGTACTTGAATACTATAAAATTAAGGACATATTAAAAAAGTATGCAGTAACGAAGGCTGGAAAAGATTTAATTGATAATCTTAAACCATATACCAACCTTTATGAAATTAAAGAGCATTTAGAAGAGACAAAGGAAGCCTTAATGCTAATAACTACAAAAGGTGCACCACCTTTTGAAGGAATATATGATGTTAGAGAAGCTCTTTTAAGGGCTAAGAAGAACTCAACACTTATGCCTGTAGAATTACTTAGAATTGGTAATATGCTTAAAAGTTCTAGAAACTTTAAAGAGTATGTGCAAAGTAAGGATGAAGATAATAGCTATAGAGTGTTAGAAGACATCATAGCTGGGATAGTACCCTTTAAAAATATTGAAGATGAGATTTTTAGAGCTATTCTTGGAGAGGATGAAATTGCAGATAGAGCTAGTGAAACCTTATTTATAATTAGAAAGAAACTAAAGGATAAAAGCTCTTCTATTAAGGATAGGGTTAATAGTATGGTGAGAACCTACTCAAAATATCTTCAGGAAAGTCTTTATACTGTAAGAGGAGATAGATATGTGCTTCCGGTAAGGGCAGAATATAAGGAGCAAGTTAAGGGGTTAATCCATGATCAAAGTGGTACAGGAGCTACATTATTTATAGAGCCTATGGGGCTTGTTGATCTTAACAATGAAATAAGAGAACTTAGGAATAAAGAGAAGGCGGAAATAAATAGAATACTTAAAGAACTTACTTTGAAAATTGCAGGTAACATTGATGTTATAGAGAATAATGGAAGTATAATTTGGGAATTAGATTTCATTTTTGCTAAGGCAAAATACGCTAATGAATTAAATTGTATATGTCCAGAGGTAAATGATAAAGGGGTTATAGATTTAATAGAAGCTAGACATCCTTTAATAGACCCAAAGGTGGTAGTGCCAAGCAATATTTATCTTGGAAGGGAATTTACATCTTTGGTTATTACAGGGCCTAATACAGGAGGTAAAACTGTAACTTTAAAGACCGTTGGATTAATAGAACTTATGGCTATGAGTGGAATGATGATTCCAGCAAGATCAGGTTCAGTAGTTAGTGTTTTCTCAAATATATTCGCTGATATTGGGGATGAACAAAGTATAGAGCAAAGCCTGTCTACATTCTCATCTCATATGACTAACATAGTGAATATTATTAAGGAAGCAGATGAAAATACTTTAGCACTATTTGACGAGCTAGGCTCAGGAACAGATCCAACAGAGGGAGCTGCCCTCGCTATAAGTATATTAGACAATTTAAGAGCTAGAAATACAAAAATAATAGCTACAACTCACTATAGTGAGCTTAAAGGTTATGCCTTAAAAACTGTGGGTGTAGAAAATGGGTCTGTAGAATTTAATGTTGAAACCTTAAGACCAACCTATAATTTGCTTATAGGGGTACCAGGAAAATCTAATGCCTTTGAAATATCAAGAAGATTAGGCCTACCAGAATATATAATTAATGATGCTAAAGAAAATATTTCTACAGAAAGCTTAAAATTTGAAGAGTTAATACAAAATCTGCAGCAAAAGAGCATTAAAGCAGAAAATGATGCTAGAAAAGCTGAGAGTTTAAAAGCAGAAGCAGAAAAGTTAAAGACTAAATATGAAGAAAAGCTATATAAATTTGAAAATGTTAGGGAAAAAGCTATATATGAAGCTCAACGAGAAGCTAAAGAACTAATAAAAGCAGCTAAAGAAGAAGCTGATTCTATTGTGAAAAACATAAGAGAGCTTGAGAGATTAGGTTATTCGTCAGAAGCTAGAACTAAAATCGAAAACGAGAGAAAGAAGATAAAAGATTCCCTTGATAATATGCAAGAAAAATTAAGCAAAAAAGATGAGCCTAAAGGAGAAGCTTTAACTTCTGTAACCCAAGGACAGGAGGTATATCTTCCATCCTTAAATCAAAATGTTATAGTAGTATCTGCAGTAGATAATAAAGGAGAAGTTCAAGTTCAAGCGGGAATAATGAAGATATCTGTTAAACTTAAGGATCTAAGAAAGGGAAAAGTATCTAGTGAAGATAAGAAAAAAGCAAAGGTTCAAAGAAGAGAAGCAAGACTTAATTTAAAATCAGTGTCATCTTCAGTAGATTTAAGGGGAATGGATTCCCAAGAAGCTATTTATACAACAGATAAGTATTTAGATGAAGCATACCTAGGTGGACTTGGAGAGGTTACAATAATCCATGGTAAAGGAACTGGTGTACTTAAGAGTTCGATAACTGATTTATTAAAACATCACGCTCATGTTAAGGGATTTAGACTTGGAAATTATGGAGAAGGTGGAACTGGAGTTACTATTGTTGAATTAAAATAATCTTATTAAATACAAAAGGTTCTTAGTAGGTTTAAGCTAAGAATCTTTTCTCTATTTATATAGATATATTTATAGATTATAGAGGTTAAAATATTAAAATAAACTATCATTTTGACTAACAGAGACTTAAGAAAAATTTGATAAAATATCTAAGGTAAAGTTAATTTTTTAAAATGGTAAAAAGTTAAATATTTAAATAGTTCCATATATAACATTTTAAAAATTTTTATATTTAGTTATAAAGTATATAGAAAGAGCAGTGATTAATGAAATCATAGATGAAAATCAAGAATAAAATGTTATAATAAGAGAGGAAAGACAGACCCTTTACTTTGCCTTTCTATGTAATACTCATGAAAGAGTACAATTAGCTCTATATTATAGGAGATGATAAAATGATTTTAGTAAGTGGATGCCTTTGTGGTATTAATTGTAAATATGATGGTAAGAATAATTTAAACGAAGAAGTTCTTAAGCTCTTAAGAGAAGGAAAAGCTATTCCAGTATGTCCAGAACAATTGGGAGGACAAGCGACTCCAAGAGATGCTCATGAAATTGTAGATGGAAATGGAGCTATGGTTTTAGAGGGAAAATGTAAGGTGCTAGGAACAGATGCTAATGATGATGTAACTGCAGAATTTATTAAAGGTGCAGAAGAAACCTTAAATATAGCTAGGGAGCTAAAAATCGATACAGCTATTTTAAAGGCAAGGAGTCCATCTTGTGGTAGAGGTATTATATATGATGGTACTTTTTCAGGTAATAAGAAGGAAGGAAATGGAGTAGCTGCAGAGCTTTTAATAAGAAATAATATAAAGATTTACACAGAAGAAGAGCTAGATAAGTTCTTTGAAGAGAATGATATTTAATTTGGAAAAAGATTAAGATATAGTTAGCGATATAGTAAATTTATAAATTTTATGGTTAGGTGGAGATTTTATGAATTATAGTGATGTGAGAAAAGAAGCTAGAATCAATTTAAATAATAGCTGTAAAGTATGTAAGGTATGCAATGGAGTTGCTTGTGCTGGGGAAGTTCCAGGAATGGGCGGCAAGGCTACAGGAAATGCTTTCACAGAGAATGTGAGAGCTCTTGAGAAATATAAACTTAATATGAGAGTTATTCATGATGCTAAAGATCCAGATACATCTATTGAGATTTTTGGTAAAAAGTTAGATATACCAGTTTTTGCAGCTCCAGTTTCAGGAACAACTCTTAATATGGGAGGAAAGTATTCAGAAGAGGAATATATTTCTTGGGTTATTGGAGGCACCTTAGATGCAGGAGTATATCCTATGGTAGGTGATACTGCAGTAGATACATTTTTAACAACTAACTTAAAGGTGTTAAAGGAATTTAATGGTGAGGGTATTGTATTTATAAAGCCTTGGGAAAACCAAAACATAATTGAAAAAATAAGACTAGCAGAAGAATCAGGAGCTTTTGCAGTAGGGGTAGATATAGATGCTTGTGGACTTATAACTTTAGCTCTTCACGGAAAACCTGTAATGCCTAAAAGTGTAGATGAAATAAAGGAATTAGTTAAGAGTACTAAGTTACCATTTATATTAAAGGGAATTATGACAGTAGATGAAGCGATGCTTGCAGTGGAAGCAGGAGTTGATGCCATAGTAGTATCTAATCATGGAGGTAGAGTTTTAGATGAAACACCAGGAGTTGCAGATGTTCTCGAAGATATTGCAAAAGCGGTGAAAGGTAAGGTTAAGATTTTAGCTGATGGAGGAGTAAGAACAGGAGCGGACGTACTTAAATTTTTAGCTCTTGGTGCAGATGCTGTATTAATAGGAAGACCTTTTGTAACTGCGTCTTTTGGTGGAAAAAGAGAAGGTGTTAAAACTTATGTTGATGGGTTAAAGGGAGAATTAAAATCTGCTATGGTACTTACAGGGTGCAAGAATATAAGTAGTATAAGTAAAAGAATCATATTTGACAGAAAATAATATTAAGAATAATCATTATAAAAATAGTAAGTGAATATCTAAATTAATTGATTATCTATATTCGTGTAGAATATAAAATTAGTTAATTAGGATGTTCACTTTTTTATAGTAAAAATAAGGGATGAGTAATAATTAATCTTATAAATGAATTAATATTAATAAAAAGACTCATAGATCTTACTTAATATAATATAGATTAAGTAGTGAAGCAAATGTAAAAACTTAATTGAAAAATATGTGTATGTAGCTGGAAGTAATAGAATCGTTATTAAATCCTTAATATTACACGAATAAACCACTAGCACACTTTAGCAGTTAAAATTGACTAAGGAAAGATTAAATATTATACTTAAAAGTAAGAAAATATAAAATATTATAAAAAAAGACCTTTGGATTTATACTTATTTAAGTAAACCTATACATAAGGAGTGAGAATATGGTTAAAAGTTTAGAGGAATTACTGGAACTAGCAAAGAAAAAAGAGAAGAAAACTATGGCAGTAGCAGTAGCACAAGATGAAGTAGTTCTAGAAGCTGTAATAAAAGCAGTTGAGATGAACATTATAAATGCTATATTAGTAGGAAATGAAGATGCGATAAAAAGTATAGCAGTGAATGCTAATATCGACTTATCAGGAATAAAAATAATTAATGAATGCGATATTATTAAAGCTGCAGCAAAGTCTGTAGAGTTAGTAACAAAGGGTGAAGCTAATTATGTGATGAAAGGTTTACTTGGAACTTCCGATTTATTAAAGGCGGTTCTTAATAAAGAAGCCAATTTAAGAACAGATAACTTACTATCTCATGTAATGGTATATGATGTTAAATCTTATGAGAAACTCATACTTTTAACAGATGGTGGTATGGTAACTTATCCTGAGTTAAAAGAGAAAATAGGAATAATAAAAAATGCAGTAACAGTAGCTAAAGCATTAGAAATAGACATGCCTAAGGTGGCACCAATTTGTGCTGTAGAGGTAGTTAATCCATCAATGCAAGCAACTTTAGATGCCGCAGTTCTTTCAGCAATGAATAAAAGAGGACAAATTAAGGGTTGTATTATAGATGGGCCATTAGGTCTTGATAATGCTATATCTAAGGAAGCTGCTCATCATAAAGGAATTGTAAGTGAGGTAGCAGGAGAAGCAGATATACTTCTTGTACCTAATATTGAAGCAGGAAATTTCCTAGGTAAATCAATGACCTATTTTGCTGGAGCAGAAAGCGCAGGAGTAATTGTAGGAGCTAAATGTCCTGTAGTATTAGTTTCTAGAGCAGATAGTGCGAGATCAAAACTATACTCAATAGCATTAGGTAGCATCTTAGGGTAGGCAATTATTGGGGAATAATTGCAAATAGGGTAGTAATTAATTAATAAAAAGATAAATCGTAATGGGGGAATAAAATATGAAAAAGGTTATAATGACTGGTAATGAAGCCATCGCTAGAGGTGCCTATGAAGCTGGATGTCATGTAGCATCAGCTTATCCAGGAACACCTAGTACAGAAATATTAGAGAATTTTGCATTATATGAAGGTGTATATGCAGAGTGGGCACCAAATGAAAAGGTTGGATTTGAAGTAGCATCAGGTGCATCTATAGGCGGAGCGAGAGTGCTTACTACAATGAAACACGTAGGACTTAATGTGGCTGCAGACCCACTGTTTACTATGGCATATGAAGGAGTAAATGGAGGATTTGTAGTTGTAACTGCGGATGACCCAGGAATGCATTCATCTCAAAATGAACAAGATAATAGATTTTATGCACCACATGCTAAAGTTGCAATGATTGAACCATCAAACTCACAAGAATGTCTTGACTATATGAAAGAGGCTTATGAGATAAGTGAAAAGTTTGACACTTTAGTTTTATTTAGAGTTACAACTAGAATATCTCACTCAAAAACAGTAGTAGAGGTAGGAGATAAACAAGCTATAGAAGTAAAGCCATATGAAAAAAATATTAAGAAATATATAATGACTCCAGGCCATTCTAAAATTAAACACTATGAAGTTGAGGAAAGATTAGAAAAGTTAAGACAGTATTCTAATAATACAAAGCTTAATAAAATTGAAATGGGAGATACAAAGATAGGTATAATTACTAGTGGTATCTCTTATGAATATTGTAAAGAAGTCTTTGGGAATAATGTATCTTATTTAAAAATAGGATTCTCTTATCCATTACCAGATGAAATGATTAAAGAATTTGCATCTAAGGTAGAAAAATTATATGTAGTGGAAGAGAATGATCCATACCTAGAAAATGCAGTTAAAGCTTTAGGAATTAATTGTATAGGCAAAGAAGTAATACCAATATGTGAAGAGTTAAATCCAGGAATAATTAGAAAAGGTATTTTGGGAGAGGAAAATAAGATAACTTATACTACAGAGACTAATCCACCTTCTAGACCACCAGTGTTATGTCCAGGATGTCCTCATAGAGGAATATTCTATGCAGTATCAAAATATAAGGATGTAATAGCCTCTGGAGATATTGGATGCTATACTCTTGGAATGAATGCACCACTTAATGTTACTGATACTGTAATTTGTATGGGTGCATCTATATCAGCGGGTGTTGGTATGGAAAGAGCTAACATGGTAGCTAATAGACAAGAAAAGAAAGTGTTTTCATTTATAGGAGATTCAACTTTCTTCCATTCAGGAATTACAGGATTAATAGAGAGTGTATATAATAATACACCAATAGTAACAGTGATTCTTGATAATAGAATAACTGGAATGACAGGACATCAAGAAAACCCAGGAACAGGTAAGACTCTTCAAAACAGAGAAGCTCCAATGGTAGATATTGAAGCCTTAGTTCTTGCTTGTGGAATTAAAAAGGAAAATATAAGAGTAGTAGACCCATATAAATTAGAGGAAACTTCAAAAGCTGTTAAAGAAGCTCACGACAGTGAAGAGCCTTTTGTAATTATTACAAAGCAACCTTGTGCCCTAATTAAAGAAGTATTAAAGAAAAGAGTAAACTTAAAATGTAGAGTAGATGCGGAGAAATGTAAGAGATGTAAGATGTGCTTAAAAACAGGATGTCCAGCATTGAAATTTAAAAATGGTGTAGTAGAGATAGATGAAAGTATGTGTAATGGTTGTGAATTATGTAAACAAGTTTGTCCATTTGATGCTATAGAAAAGGTTGGTGAATAATATGAAGGACGTAAAGAGTATATTATTTATAGGTGTAGGAGGACAGGGAACTATCCTTGCTTCAAAAATATTATCTGAAGGGTTACTAAGAAATGGATATGATGTTAAAATGTCAGAAGTCCATGGAATGGCCCAAAGAGGTGGAAGTGTTACTACTCAAGTTAGATATGGTGAAAAGGTACATTCTCCATTAATAGAAAAAGGAAAAGCGGATGCTATAGTTGCATTTGAAAAGAGTGAAGCTTTAAGAGCATTACCTTACTTAAAAGAAGGTGGACACTTAATAGTTAATGACTATGAAATTCACCCAGTACCAGTATTAATAGGACAAGAAAAGTATCCAGAAGGTGTAAATGAGGTGCTTAAATCTACAGTAGAAAATACAGTAATTGTTAAAGCAGCAGAGGTTGCTAAAGAGCTTGGAAATATAAAAGCACAGAATGTAGTGTTATTAGGAGCGTTACTTAAAGCTTTAAATATTACAGAAGTGAATTGGGAAGAAGTTGTAGATTCACTAGTACCAAGTAAAGCTGTTGAATTAAATAGAAAAGCATTAGCAGCAGGAATGGACAGCTAAGCAAGTATAAAAAGTTAAATTAGTTTAAATCTTATTCCTTAAAATGAGATCTTAATAAAATGTTAGCTTTACTCTAATAGATAATAGAGTAAGGCTAATATTTTTATATATAATAAATTTATGGGATTTTCATTATTTTCTGATATAATAGATTATAATAAAAGCTTATAATCTGAATTTAACAGAATAAATACATATTCAATTATAGTATTTACTATTAGGAGGAGAATTGATGGGAATATATAAAGAACCTAATTCAGAAGAAATAAAAGTTGTAAAGAAGTATAGCAAAGCATTTGAAAATATTAAGGTATCTGATCCAGTATTATTTGCTGGAAATACATATAAAGAAGTAACATTTGAAAAAAAAGGTGTTGCAAAAGTTCTTAGAAAGGAAAAAGGTTATATATATATAGATTCTAATAACAAAGTAATAGAAGATGAAAAAGTTATTATGAGGCTCGGAAGAATATTTTTCTTTATGGACGCATTTTTAAATGATGATAAGGATAGTATTATTAGTGCATTGCAAAATGATGAGGAAGTAGAAAAGAATAAAATTGACTTTGAATTAATGATGAAAGGATTTGACATCATTGAAGAAAGAAATAAAAAATATGATATTGAGCACAAGGAAGTTATAAAAGTTAAAGATATATTAAATAAGTTAATAGTACTTAGGGCTAATACAAATGTAAAGTTAGAGGCGTTTCTTAAGGTAGTAGAGGCTGAAATGACAAAGAGAACACACTTTGATGAAACTATAATTGAAGCATGTATGCCAGCTTATAAAGAGGTTATGAACTGTAATTATGAGAAGGTAAAACTTATATCTAGGGGAGCATCTAGCTATAACTATCTAAAAAAGGCAGCGGAGAAAGTAAGAAAGCAATATTCTATAAGATTCAATGCTACATATACAGACCCATTATTGAAGGTAAATTATATGATGGGATATTTTGAAAGTTTAATTAGAGCATATGAAGCTATTATAAATATGTCTTATGGACAATACATGAAAAGTATAGAGAACTCAGGAAAAGTTAATGCTGAGTTCAAGCTCCTTGAGTTAAGAAACAGGAAAAGCAAATAGATTTGTATATAGGAAAAAGGTATAAATCAAAAGATTCATACCTTTTTGTTATAATTAAAACTTATTAAATATTATTCAACATTGATAAAAACAGCATCTTCATCTTTAACTACATTTATATATTCAACTTCAGGATCTTCAGTTCCTTGAACATAAAGGCCAGTATCTTTAAGCTGTTGTACATAGTCTACAATTTCTTTGGTAATTTTTTCGCCTGGACATAGAACTGGTATTCCAGGTGGATAAGCCATTAGAAATTCTCCACTAATCATGCCAACACTATTCTTAATTTTAACAGTAGTCTTAACGCTATTAAATGCTTCATTAGGAATTTGTATTTGTTCTGGAATAGCGGGTATATCTATGAAGTCCGCTTTAGCAGTACCTTTTCCATAATAGTCATCACTGATTTCTCTTAAAGCTGTTAGAAGTCTTTCCATACCTTCTTTAGTATCTCCAAAAGAGCCTACTATAAGAACATTGTATAAATCAGAGAGCTCCATTTGAATATGATATTTATTAGCTAAAATCATATCTAAATCAAAACCTGTTATACCGAGATCTCTACAGGTTATAGTGATTTTAGTTGGATCAAAGGCATAGGCTCCAGGAACACCAAGAATCTCTTCACCAAAACAGTAGAAACCAGGAATTTTATTGATTTCAGATCTAACATAATTAGAAAGTTCTATAGTTTTGTCTAGTAATTCTTCTCCATGTAATGCAATTTGTCTTCTAGCAGTATCTAGTGAAGCCATTAGAATATAAGAAGGAGAAGTTGTATGCATTAAGTTTAAAACCTGTTTCACCCTTGGGATACTAACTCTTTTAGAGTTAACTTGAAGTAGTGAACCTTGAGTTAAAGCACCAATAATTTTATGAGTACTTTGGGCACAAATATCAGCACCAGCTTCCATAGCAGACATAGGTAGCTTTTTATTAAAGTTTAAGTGTGGTCCATGAGCTTCATCAACTATTAGAGGAATATCATATTCATGAACAATATCGGAAATTTGTTTAATGTCTGTGGATACACCGTAATAGGTTGGATTAATTATAAGAACAGCTTTAGCATCCTTATTAGCCTCTAATGTAGCCCTAACATTTTCAGGAGTAACTCCATTTGCTATTCCAAGCTTTTTATCTAATTCAGGCTGTATATATACAGGAATAGCGCCAGCTAAAATAATTCCACCAGTAATAGATTTATGAACGTTTCTAGGAATTATTATTTTATCTCCAGCACCTACTACAGAAAGAATCATTGCTTGGATGGCTCCAGATGTACCATGAACTGAGAAAAAGCATGCATCTGAGCCGTAAGCATCAGCAGCTAGTTCTTGAGCTTTTTTTATTGGACCTGTTGGATGATGGTAACTATCTACTAGTTTAAAAACTGTAACGTCAATCTTAAAAGGATTTTCGCCCATGAAGTTCTTAAAATCTATATCTGCTCCAACACCTTTTTTATGCCCAGGAACATGGAATGGAAGAGTGTCTCTATTCACATATTCCATTAAGGCATCAAATAATGGGGTTTCATTTTGGTTTAACTTATACAATTCCATACCCTCTTTCTAATTTATAAAGTATAGAGATATCAATAATATAATTGTTATAGAAATTCCCTATAATAAATCTTATATAAAATAAATTATTTATAAAGTTATAAAACAAACTTATTATAGAATAATATTAGTATCAATGCAATAAAATTTTAATTTATAATTAAATATTTGTAAGGTTTTAATTATTATATGAACTATTGTATTATAAATGTATGATAAAGTATAAAATTTTAAACAGGACATGAATTGAGTTATATAAAATATAAAAAAATTACGAAAATATTACTTTATACAAAAAAGAGATGATTAAAATTTAATTAGGTGGTAATATAGGTAAGTGGAATAATTTAAAAATTAAAGATTTAAGAAGGTGCATTATGAGTAATGAAAATTATTTTCTAGAAAAACTTGAAAAAATGTTGTTTCTTGAAATAAAAAAAGATAGTAAAATAAATGAATATGTATTTAAAGAAAATGTATATTTACCAGTTAATTCAGATAAAATAATTTCTAAAACAAAAGAAGGGGATGATTTATCCAATATTCCTGTTAATTTCTTTATAGAAGGAATATTCTATGCACTAGGTGCGGATAAGAACTTTAGATTTAATGATGTATATAAAGAAATAATTGAATCTATCCCTAGTAGTGTTAATTATATAAAAGGGAAGGTATTTGAAAACATAAAAAACGAAAATTATGAAGATGGATATATACTTTTAAGAGGTTTATTAGAGATTGAAATCACAAAAGATAACTTAAATAAAGCATTTATATTAGCTGATGGAATCAGAGGAAGAAATAATATATTTAAAGAAGAACTTATTAAACTTATAGAACTTGGAAAAGAGATAAAAGATTATCCACAGCCATATTATTATGAAGCGTTACTAAATAATGAAGATAAAAACTATGAACGAGCTCACTTTAATATTAATCAGTATATAACTTTAGGCGGTAAAATAACCGACGAGGTAGAGGAGCTTAAAGAAAACCTAGAGATAATTAATTCTTTTGAAAAGGGAAAAGAATTTGTTTATGAAGAACCTAAAAAGGCTTTAGAGATATTATTGCCTTTAGTGGATGTATTAGGTGACAGTGCTGATATATTTTATTATATAGCAGTTTCATATAGAATTTTACAAAACTATGAAAAAGCTATATACTATTTAAATGAAGCATTGTCTATAGATAGCAATTATGTTCAGGTATTTAATGAATTAGGTATAAATTATGCTTGTATAAGTGAATTTGAAACAGCTATTAAATATTTAAGAAAGGTTTTTGAAGTTACTAAATCTATAGAAGTATGCACTAATTTAATAATGTGTTATATAAATATTAAAGATTTTAATCAAGCAAAAGCTCATTTAGATATAGCGAAGAAGTTAAATCCGGAAGATGAAATTGTTAAAGAGTTAGAAAAAGTATTACTATAGATGAATTTCATATATACTGTATATACTGTGAAAAATATAGAAATATATAATGGTTAATATAAATAAATAGATAATATTTTATGAATAACTTTAAATGGAATTGTGTTTATATGTAAAAAACAGTATAATAACTGTGATAAACCTTTGAAATTTACATTTTAAAACATATTGACTTATTTGATTACCATAATTGATTTAGGAAGTGAAATTATGAAAAAAGAAAATAAAATTATAGTATTAGATGTAATTCTTGTTGTAATAAGTCTATATTTTGCCTTATTATTAAAATTTGATTTTAGAATTCAACCTGATTATAGGGAGTTTTTCTTACTATCAATAATTCCAGTTGTAATATTTACCGTATTGTTCAATGTAATATTTAAACTATATAGCAATATATGGAAATATGCATCTGTAGAGGAATTGCTATCTATAGTATATTCTATGACGGCTTCTAATATTGTATTTATAATCTATGGATATTTTATAAGCCATACAATGCTAAAGAGTAGATTTTTTAGATTCCCAATTACTGTCCATATTATCTTTTGGTTGTTGAGTGTTATAAGTTTAGGTGGAGTTAGGTTTTTATATAGAATCATGGAGAATAATGGCTCAGATAAAGGGCAAATTAATAAGAGAAAAAATTTATTAATTATAGGTGCTGGAGATGCTGGAGCTATACTTATTAAGGAAATAAAAAACAATAGCACATTGAATTACAAAATTGTTGGATTAATTGATGATAATTCAAATAAAATAGGGAAGAGAATTCACGGAGTAAAGGTAGTAGGGGACAGAAATAAGATTATATCATTTTGTAAGCAAAATAAGGTTGATGAAATAATGCTTGCAATGCCATCTGTAGATAAGAATACTAAAAAAGAAATATTAGACATATGCAAGCAAGTAACAAAAAATATTAAGACTATGCCTGGAATATATAAAATTATTGATGATAACATAAATGTAAATCATATGAGAGATGTAAACATAGATGATTTATTGGGAAGAGAGTCAATAAAGTTAAAGTCAGAACATATAGACAAATATATAAAAGGTAAAACTATATTAGTTACAGGTGGTGGTGGAAGTATTGGATCTGAAATTATTAGACAGATAGCTAAATTTTCACCTAAGAAAATATTAATTTTAGACATTTATGAAAATAATGCTTATGATTTGGAGATGGAGTTTAACAGAAATTATCCAGAAATAAACAAACAGGTTATTATCGCATCTGTAAGAGATATGACTAGAATAGATCAAATATTTAATGAGCATAGACCAGAAGTTGTATTTCATGCAGCAGCTCATAAACATGTACCTTTAATGGAAGGCAATGTAGGTGATGCAATTAAAAATAATATTTTAGGAACTTATAATGTTACTAAATGTTGTGATAAATATAATGTAAAAAAGTTTGTTTTAATTAGTACGGATAAAGCTGTAAATCCAACAAATGTAATGGGAGCAACTAAAAGATTTTGTGAGCTTATAATTCAAGCTTTTAATGAAGTTAGTAAAACAGATTATGTAGCTGTTAGATTTGGAAATGTTCTTGGAAGTAATGGTTCAGTAATTCCTTTATTTAAAAAGCAAATCGAGAAGGGCGGACCGTTAACTGTAACTCATCCAGAAATAACAAGATTCTTTATGACAATTCCAGAGGCGGCCCAGTTAGTTATTCAGGCTGGAGGGCTTGCAGAAGGTGGAGAAATATTTGTATTAGATATGGGAAAACCAGTTAAGATGGTTGACTTGGCAAGAGATTTAATAACGTTATCAGGATATAAACCTGATGTGGATATAAAAATAGAATATGTAGGTTTAAGACCAGGAGAAAAGTTGTATGAAGAGCTTTTAATGGATGAGGTAGCTCTTACATCAACAGAACATAATAAGATATTTGTTGAAAAACCTAAAGATGCAACTATAGAATTTATAGAAGAATCTATAAATGAGTTTAGAAATGTAGATAATATGACTAAAGAAGAAATAATAAAATTGCTTGAAGAAAAAGTTCCAACATATAAAAGAAAAAAAGACTAAAATATGTAGCAAAATGTGTAATATAATTAATTACTAATGGGAGGAACAATTATGATTCAATTAAAGGAAGAGTTATTATTAAAGTTAAAAAATAAGACAGCTAAACTTGGTGTAGTAGGTCTTGGATATGTAGGACTTCCCCTTGCAGTAGAAAAAGCTAAGGCTGGATATGAAGTTGTAGGATTTGATGTTCAAGATAAAAAGGTTGATATGGTTAACAATGGAGAGAATTACATAGGTGATATAGTAGATGATGATTTAGCAGAGCTTGTTAAATCAGGAAAATTAAAAGCAACTACTGATTTCAGTTTTATAAAAGAGGTAGATACGGTGTGTATAGCCGTACCAACACCACTTGATATTTATAAGCAACCGGACTTATCTTATGTAGTGAATTCAACAAAAGATGTAGCAAGATATTTAAAGAGAGGAATGTTAGTGGTTCTTGAAAGTACAACTTATCCAGGAACAACTGATGAAGTTATAAAGCCAATTCTTGAAGAAAGTGGATTAAAATGTGGAGAAGATTTCTTCTTAGCATTTTCACCTGAAAGAGTAGACCCTGGTAATAAAGAATACAATACTAAAAATACGCCTAAAGTTGTTGGTGGATGTACACCAGATTGTACGGAAGTTGCTGGAACCTTATATAGAAGTGTATTGGATGGAGAAATAATGGAAGTATCATCACCAGCAGTAGCTGAGATGGAGAAGATTCTTGAAAATACATTTAGAAATATAAACATAGCCTTAGCAAATGAGATGGCAATATTGTGTAAAAGAATGGGAATTGATGTTTGGGAAGTTATTGATGCAGCAAAGACTAAGCCTTATGGATTCATGCCATTTTACCCAGGACCAGGTCTTGGAGGTCACTGTATACCATTAGATCCATTTTATCTAGAGTGGAAAGCTAAAGAGTATGATTATCATACAAAACTTATAGAAACCTCAGGTATAATTAATGATTCTATGCCAGAATTCGTAGTTGAAAATGTTATGAAACTTTTAAATGGACACAGAAAATCATT
Source organism: Clostridiaceae bacterium (assembly GCA_902363375.1). GTDB lineage: Bacteria > Bacillota > Clostridia > Clostridiales > Clostridiaceae > Clostridium_J. The sequence continues at coordinate 378,380 of CABIZX010000001.1, forward strand.
AAACGGTGCTAAAGTTCTTGTTATGGGAGCAGCATATAAAAAAGATATAGATGATATGAGAGAGTCTCCAACATTGAAAGTTCTTGAGATACTAGAGAAAAATGGAGCAGATATAATGGTTAATGATCCATATATCCCATCTTTTAAACATAAAGGAGTTGAATATATATCTGTAGATTGGAAAAAAGAAATTGAAAATGCAGATATAGTAATTATAACTACAGACCATAGTTGTTATGATTATGAGTCAATAGTTGAGAAGTCTAAACTTCTTTATGATACAAGAAATGCTACGAAAAATGTTAAGAATAATAGAAATAAAATAAATAAACTTTAATAAATTAATGCTATTAGATACAGTACAAGAAAATATTCTTAGTGCTGTATCTAATAATTATGAATAGAAATTTAATGGACAATATATGAATTATATTTGAAGAGATAATTTTAAAATTAATCTCTAAAGTATATTAGGAGGAATTAATTATGAAAATTTTTAATGTAGCTGTTATTGGATGTGGAAGAATATCTTATAAAGGAATAGAAGCAATAGTAAATAACAAAGAATCCCTACAATTAGTAGCGACTTGTGATCCTATTGAAGAAAAAGCCGTTGCAAAGAAAAATGAGTATATTGAAAAACTAGGTAAAGATGCAAAAGTAAATACATATAAAGATTACAAAGAAATGTTGGAAAAAGAAGATATAGATATAGTTTATATAGCAACTGAAAGTGGATATCATCCAGAAATCGCTATAAATTGTATGAATAAAGGCAAACATGTTATAGTTGAAAAGCCAATGGCATTATCTATTAAAGATGCTGATGAAATGATAGCATGTGCTAAGCAAAATAATGTTAAATTATGTGTATCACACCAAAATAGATTTAATGCAGCTATTCAAAAATTAAGAAAAGAAGTAGAGGCAAATAAATTTGGCAAAATGGTAAATGGTACAGCTAGAATTCTTTGGAATAGAAATATGGGATATTATGAGCAAGCACCTTGGAGAGGAACTTATGAGCTTGATGGTGGAACATTAATGAATCAATGTATTCACAATATAGATTTGCTACAATGGATGATGTGTTCAGAAGTTGATTCAGTATATGCTCAATGTGATACTTTCCTAAGAAGTATAGATGCTGAAGATTTTGGTGCTATAATAATAAGATTTAAAAATGGTGCTATTGGTATAGTAGAAGGTAGTGCATGTGTATATCCTAAAAATTTAGAAGAAACTCTAAGTATTTTTGGAGAAAAGGCAGCAGTTTGCATAGGTGGTCTTGCTGTAAATAAAATTGAAACTTGGAGAATTGAGGGAGCAGAAGAAAGTGAAGATGAAGTTTTAGCAGCTCAAGATGCTGATCCAGATAATGTTTATGGATTTGGACATACTTTATTATTTAAGGATGTAGTAGACTCAATTATAGAGAATAGACAGCCTCTTGTAAGTGGTGAGGAAGCTAAAAAACCATTAGAAATCATACTAGCTGCATATAAGTCTACTGCGACAGGAATGCCTGTTAAATTTCCATTAGGAGATTTTTCTACAATGGATATGAAGTCAATGAAAAATAAGTAAGTGAGGGTTCACTGTGGGATATAGAAAAAATATAGCGAGTAATTTTGTTACTCAGATAATTACATCGGTTTTAGCTTTTGTGGTTAGTATTATAGTTTCTAGAGTATTAGGTGCAGAAGGAAAAGGAGAAGTAGCATACTTCCTATTGTTTTTTACAACAATAGGACAGTATGGCCACTTTGGAATTACTTATGCTACTCCATATTTTAGTAAAAAGACTAAGTTTAGTGGTGAAGAAGTATTTAATAGTAATTTTTCTTATATAATACTTATGTGTGTTATACAATCAAGTTTGGTGATTATAGCAAAGAGTTTTGGATTAATTTTCAAAGAATATAGTTATTTAACTTTATTTCTTGGAATATTAATTTTAGCATTTACTATGATAGCTGAATTTTTATCAACAGTATATATAGGTAATGAAAGAATTATTGAAGTAAATAAAATCACTTTAGCATCTAATATAATAAAAATAGCATTAACTATAATATTATGGCTTACAGAATTATTAAATATATATACTTATTTGTTGGTTTTATCTTTACCAGTTATATTTAATTCAATATTATTAATGAGAAAATCAAAACAAAAGTATAAATTTGAGATAAATAAAGTCTTAATGAGTAAGGAATTTAAATTTGGAATAACTATATATCTAGCAACCTTATTTATTTTCATGAATTATAAAATTGACCAATTCTTTATAAAGTTTATGTTAGGAACAACTGAATTAGGAGTTTATAGTGTATCAGTATCTCTAGCAGAACTTCTATTTTTAATTCCTGGTAGTGTAGCAAGTGCAATTTTGGGAAGATTATATAATATGAAAAACGATACTCCGGAAGAAAGGGCTAGACTTACTAGTAATACTATAAAAGTTACTTTTTATGTAACATTTCTTATTATGATAATAGGTATTCTATGTACGCCTATTATTCCAGTTTTATACGGAAAACAGTATACGGGTGCTATAGTACCTACAATTATATTATTTATGGGAATTCTATTTGCATCAATAGGAAAAATTTCGTCATCTTACTTCCAAAGTTCTGGAGAGCCAAAAGTACACTTATATATAACCTTTTCAGTATTTGCTATAAATATTGTTTTTAATGCAGTGTTAATACCACTTGCTGGTATAAATGGTGCTGCTATTGCTTCAAGTATTTCATACTTTGCATATGGAATAATATATGTAATTATCTTTATTAGAAAAGAAAAGTTTACTTTTGAAGGATTATTCCTATTTAGTGATAGTGATAAAGAGATGATTAGACAAGTAAAACGTAGAGTTTTAAAAAGATAATGGAGGAAATATGAAAAAATATTTAAACTATATTAAGAACAATAAAAAAATAGCTACTATAGGGATAGCTATAATAGCCTTAGCTGTAATATGTATACTTGTAGGGGTTAAAGTTAGTCTTAATAATAAAGAAAATGCTGAAAAGTATAAGGGTGATAAAGTTATAACTTTTGCAGATGAAAAGTTTGAAAAAGCTATAAGAAAAGAAATAAATAAATATACAGGAAAAATATATGAAAGTGATTTGGCTAATGTATATACATTAAATTTGAGTGAAAGTAAAATAGAGAATATTGACGGAATACAGTATTTTACTTCGCTTACTGATTTAGATTTAAGTAAGAATAGAATTGCAAACATAGAACCATTAAAGGAACTATCATATATTAAAATATTAAATTTAAGCTCTAATCAAATCGAAGATGTGAATCCGTTATCTAACCTTAAAAATATATTAGATTTAGATTTATCATATAATAGTATTAGAAGTGTGGAAGCCTTAGGAAAGATTCAAAGTGTAATATCATTAAATATAGCTAGAAATAATATTAGCAATGTAATGTCTTTATCAGAGCTTAAAAATTTAAAAATTTTAAATATGGCTAATAATAGAATTACTAAGGTAGATGATTTAGCTAAGATGACAGAGTTAGTAAATTTAGATATTTCTAATAACTCAATTATGAACTTAAAAGGAATTGAGAATCTGCTTTATCTTAATGAACTTAAGGCTAATGGAAATGGAATAGAGGAAATTAATAGTCTTAAGAATATTGAGTATTTACAGATTTTGGAGTTATCTAACAATAATTTAAGCAATTTAAGTTTTATTAAAGATAATATAAATCTTCAAAGCTTGACTGTATCTTATAATGATATTTCAGATTTAAATGATATAAGTAAGTTAGAGAACTTAGAGAAAATTAACATAAGATATACTAACATAGAAAATATTGATTTATTAGTAAAACTACCGAGTTTAAATGAATTATACATAGATGATCGAATTGATAGAGCACCTTTAGAAGATATGAAAACACGATTTAAAAATGCTGATACAAAAACTAAAGAGTTTTTTATAAATAATATATACAATAAGTAAAGGAAGAAAAGTTTATGGCTTTAAAAATATTAATAGTTGCATTAGGATTAACATTAAGTACTTATTTGTTTAAAAAAGCAGCTGGAACATTAAGTATAAGAAAATTAAATTTAATATCCTATACATTTTATTTATTTATACTTCAAACCTACATTGGTACTAGTTTAGTATTTCTTGGAGATAGAGAACATTATACTATTAACTATATTTTAAATAATAATACCATACCAAGGACATTTTTTTATGTACTGTTAACAGCTATGCTATTTCCTTTAATTATAGTAATGTTATACAAAATATTTAAAATAGATATGGATGATATATATAATAATTATTTAAGTGATAAAACTAGGACGGATAATGAACAAATAGTATTTTACATAGTATTAGGGATTTCAAGTATTTCTATAATATTAATGATTATGTTATTTGCAAAGATAGGATATGTACCATTATTAAAGATGGTTTTTGCTGAGCCAGGGTTTAACTTTAAAACAGCTAGAATAAATATATCTAACGTTACAATAATACATCAATATGTAAAGAATATACTTGTGCTTTCATTGATACCTGTATTTTCATACATATCCTTTGTATATGCATATACTACTAAAAAATTAAGATGGATATTACTATTTATAACTTTATTAATATGTTCAGTATTTACGAAAACATACAATTTTGCCAAAACACCAGTTATATTTTATCTATTTACATTTGTAATAATATATATAATGTTAAACAATGGAATAAAGAGAAAGTATTTATATATTATAATAGGATTTTTGGGAGGATTAATTCTTGTATTCTATAAAGTTATGGGATACGTATTAGAGTTCTCTATACATACTGGTCCTATAAGTAGAGTAATTTTCACCCAAGCAGGTACACTGATGTATCATTTTGATTTCTTTCCTGGACATTTTCCGTTTCTTATGGGAAGAAGTCTAGCCAGTACTATTCTTAAAGTGATTGGCTCAAATTTAACACCTTTGAGGTCGGCTAAACTAATTATGGCTTTTTATGGTTCAAGAAGTGTATACGAAGGAACTGCAGGGGTTATGAATTCACTTTTCATTGGAGAGGCCTATGCAAACTTTGGAACAATAGGGGTAATTTTAAGCATAATATATGTAGCCGTATTATTTGGTGTAATATATTACTTATTTACTAAGAAATTTCGTAAAACAGCTTTGAACGTGGCCTTATTTGGGATTTTAACTAGCGAATTAGCTAGCATAACACAAGGTGGCTTCTTTGATTTTGTATATAATGCTAATATTTTAGTGATAATATTGTTGTTTATTTTTATATCATATTCAAGCAAGTGGATATCATTATATTTAGAGAAAAGAAAAGTTACTGAAGTTAAAAAATAGATTAGACTCTATGTTCTAATTAGAAGAAATCGAATAGTAAGTTTATTTTATTCCATAGGTTTCTTTAATAAAGAGGTGAAAAAATGAAAAAATGCATTATATATTATCCTTTTCATATTAATACAAATTATCCGAGTGCATCTAATATTAGACCAATAAAGTTTATAGAAGGATTTAAAGCTGCGGGATATGAAGTTGAAGTTGTTAAAGGATATGGAAAAGAGCGAAAGGCAAAAATAAAAGAACTTAAAGAGAAAATTATAAGCGGAGAAAAATATGATTTTATATACACTGAAAGTGCAACAGAACCTACGTTACTTACAGAAGCAAATCATATACCTGTATTTCCATTTTTAGATTTTGAATTTTTTAAGTTTTGTAAGAAAAGAGGAATTAAGATAGGATTATTCTATAGAGATATTTATTGGAGGTTTGATCAGTATAAGAAGAGTGTTCCTTTTATAAAAAGAATACCAGCATATATGTTTTATTATTATGACCTCTTAAAGTATAGAAAATATCTAGATGCATTATACCTACCATCTATAATGATGAAGGAGTATATTCCTATAGACTTAAATATTCCAACTTATGATTTGCCATCAGGATGTGATGAGTTAAGTGTTGATACTAGCTCAAATAAGAAAAATAATCATATCAAGATACTTTATGTAGGTGGTTTGGATAAAGAACTATATAATATAGAAGGTATAGTAAGGGCTATATATAAAAATGAAAAGTTCGCTTTAGATATTTGTTGTAGAGAAAATGAATGGCAAGTTGGAAAGCAGGATTATGAAAAATATTTGAATGACAGAATTAAAGTAATTCATAAAAGTGGTAAAGAGTTAGATGAAATTGCAATGAAAGCAGACTTTTTCTCTTTAATAGTAGAAAGTTCAGAGTATAGAAAATTTGCTATGCCGATGAAGTTATTTTCATATGTATCTTATAGAAGACCTATATTGGGTATTAAAGGAACTGCGGCAGGAAGATTTATAGAAGAAAATAATATTGGATATGTAGTAAACTATACAGATAAGGATATAGAGAATATGTTAATTCATATTGCAAATAACTCGGAAAAAGAGAAAAATGATAAGCTAGAAGCAGTAGATATAGCTTATAAGAATAATACATGGGAAATGAGAGCAAAAACGGTAATAGAAAGCCTTATTTGTAAATAAGGACTAGTTCAAAGGAGATAAAAATGAAAATTTGTTATTTATCTGATGCGAATAGTATACATACAAAAAAATGGTGTAAATTTTTTAAGACTAAGGGATATGATATACATGTAATTTCATTAAATGATGGTGAAATAGATGGAGTTACTGTACATAGTCTAAAAATACAATTAGATAATGTTAGAAATGGAAGTTTTATGAATAAGCTTCAATATCTTACGTATACAGGTAAGGTTAAAGCTTTAGTTAATGAAATAAAACCAGATATATTGCATGCGCACTATGCAACTAGTTATGCATTTTTAGCTGGAGCTACTAATTTTCATCCTTACGTTATTTCTGTTTGGGGAAGTGATGTTTATGATTTTCCAAAACAGAATATATTATGTAGAAAATTTGTTGAGCGAAACTTATCTAAAGCAGATGTATTGCTATCTACAAGTAAAGTAATGGCTGAGGAAACCAAGAAATATACTAATAAATCTATAGAAATAACTCCATTTGGTGTAGATATTAATTTATTTAAACCTAATGAAAATAAATATGATAATAGAGAAGAGATAGTAATTGGAACAATTAAAGCTTTAGAGGCTAAATATGGAATTGAGTATTTGGTAAGGGCTTTCGGTAATTTAGCAAATAAGTATGAAAATATTTACCTGGAAATAGGGGGAATAGGATCTCAAAAGGAATATTTAGATAACCTATGTAAAGAATTAAATATAGAGAGTAGAGTTAAATTTTTAGGATTTATAACTCCAGAAGAAGTAGTGAAGTCATTTAATAGATTTGATATTGCAGTATTTCCATCTACTTTAGATAGTGAAAGTTTTGGGGTAGCTGCTGTAGAAGCTCAAGCTTGTGGAACCCCAACTATAGTATCCAATGTAGGTGGGTTACCAGAGGCGACATGCCCTGAAAAAAGTAGTATTGTAATTCCTAAAGAAGATACTATTGCTCTTGAGAAAGCTATAGAAAAGTTAATTATAGATGAAAAACTAAGAACCTCTATGGGAAAATACGGAAGGCAGTTTGTTCTTAATAATTACAATGTTAAAGATAATTTCAATAAGGTAGATGTTATATATAAAGAATTGTTAAATAGTCAACATAAGTAAGCTAAAAAGGAGTAGAAATTATGAAAATAATAACAGTTATTGGAGCTAGACCTCAATTTATTAAAGCAGCGGCAGTATCTAATAAGTTAAGAGAAAAACATGAAGAAATATTAGTTCATACAGGACAACATTACGATGAAAATATGTCAAAAATATTTTTTGATGAATTAAACATACCGTACCCTAATTATAATCTTTCAGTTGGATCTGGAGGACATGGAAAGCAAACTGGAGAGATGATGACAAAATTAGAGGAGATATATGTTAAAGAAAATCCAGACATGATTTTAGTATATGGTGATACAAATTCTACTTTAGCCGGAGCATTAGTTGCAAGTAAAATGTTAATTCCTGTAGTTCATGTTGAAGCAGGACTTAGGAGCTTTAATAAAGCTATGCCAGAAGAACAGAATAGAATACTTACAGACCATATATCATCCAAATTGTTTGCACCTACTGAAACAGCTATTAGAAACTTAAAAAATGAAGGTATAGTAGAGAATGTATATAATGTGGGAGATGTAATGTTTGATGCAGTTCTTCATTTTGGTGAGATTGCTAAGAAAAACAGTAAAATAATTGAAAGATTGAATTTAAAGGATAAAGAATTTATATTAACTACAATACATAGAGCTGAAAATACTAATAATATTTCAAGATTAAAAAATATAATAGAAGCCCTTAATGCTAGTGAGAAGACTATAGTACTTCCATTACATCCAAGAACTAAAAAGTATGTGAGCGATTATAACTTAGAATTTGGTGATAATATAATAGTAATTGACCCAATAGGATATCTAGATATGCTTGCGTTAGAAAGCAACTGTGTAAAAATAGTAACTGATAGCGGTGGAGTACAAAAAGAAGCTTTCTTTATGAAAAAACCATGTATAACTATGAGAGATGAAACTGAATGGGTAGAGACTGTAGAAAATGATTGGAATAGAATTGTTGGAACAGATAAAGAAAAGATACTAGATGCTATAGTTAATTTTATACCAAGTCAACCACAAATGGATATATTTGGAGATGGTAAATCGTCTGAAAAGATTTGTAGCATTATAGAAAAATAAGATTGGTAAAGAGGGAATTCTAATGAAGATATTATTTTTAACTCAGTATTGTCCTCCAGAAGTAGGAGCTCCTCAGAATAGAATTTTTGAATTTGCTAAACAGTTAAAGAAATTTGGTCATGAGATTACAATATTAACTGCTATGCCAAACTATCCAAGAGGAGAAATATTTGAAGAATATAGAGGCAAGAAGATAGTTAAAGAAACTATTGATGGAATAGACATAGTAAGAACGGGAATTTATGCTACTAAGAGTAAGGACTTTGTAAAGAGACTTAGAAATTATTTATCATTTACTTGGAGTAGTGTATTTAGTGGAGCAAAACATATAGAAAAGCAAGATGTGATAATAACAGAATCACCACCACTATTTCTAGGATGGTCAGGATATGTTCTATCAAAGATGAAAAAGGCTAAATTTGTATTTAATGTATCAGATTTATGGCCAGAGTCAGCAGTAAAATTAGATGTTTTACATAATAAAGCTATGATTAAAGCATCCACATGGCTAGAAGAGTTTTGCTATAGAAAAGCAGCTGCAGTTACAGGTCAAACTAAAGGAATTGTTGATAATATAGTTTCTAGAGGATTTGATAAAAATAAAGTTCATATCATAACAAATGGTGTAGATACAGAATTCTTCAAAAAAGAAAATAGGTCGGAAGAATTTAGAGAGAGTATAGGAATAAAAAATAAATTTGCAGTTGTTTATGCAGGAATTCATGGAATTGCTCAAGGACTTGAAGTATTAGTCGATGCCGCTGAAATCATAAAAGAAGAAAAGGAAATACAAATTGTATTTATAGGAGAAGGTCCAGAGAAGCCAATGCTTATGAATAAAGTTAAAGAAAAAAAGCTTGAAAATGTTACTTTTTTACCTATGCAAGATAAAAAAGATATGCCAAAGATTATAGCTTCAATGGATGCGACTGTAGTACCATTAAAAAAATTAGATATATTTAAAGGTGCACTACCATCAAAGATGTTTGAAAACTTAGCTTCAGAAATACCTATTGTATTAGCTGTTGAAGGTGAGGCAGAAAATTTAATTAATGATGCACAAGCTGGAATTGTGGTTGAACCTGAAAATTCAAAGGAAATTGCAAAAGCAATTTTAAAGCTACATAAAAATAAAGAACTAAGAGAAAGCTTGGGAAAAAATGGAAGAAACTATGTTATGAATAATTTTTCTAGAGAAGCAATTGCAAGAAAACTAGAAAATATATTACTAGACTTAAAGTAAGGAGGAATTAATATGGTTAGAAAAAGAGAAACATTTTTACCTTATTCAGTACCACTAATTGATGATGATGACATAAATGAAGTAGTAGAAACATTAAAATCAGGATGGGTAGCTAAGGGGCCTAGAACTATTGAATTTGAGAAGAGATTCGCAGAATATACAGGTGCAAAATATGCTATCGCTATGAATTCAGCTACTGCTGCATTACATATTGCTTTAATAGCTGGAGGAGTTAAACCAGGAGATGAAGTTATAACAACTCCAATTACTTTTGCAGCTACAGCCAACACTATAATTCATGTAGGTGCTAAACCTGTATTTGTAGATATAGATCCAAATACATTTTGTATAGATGCAAATAAAATAGAAGAGAAAATAACAGATAAAACTAAAGCTATAGTTCCGGTGCATTATACAGGTCATGCTTGTGATATGGACAAAATAAGAGCTATTGCTGAAAAATATAACCTTTTTGTATCTGAGGATGCAGCGCATGCCATTGATACTTACTATAAAGGTGATTTAATAGGAAAAAAAGGCGACTGTGCATCCTTTAGTTTCTATGCAACTAAAAATATATGTACAGGTGAAGGCGGAATGCTTACAACTAATAGAGAAGATATAGCTGAAAAAGCAAGGATTATATCAACTCATGGGATGAGTAAAGCTGCATGGAATAGATATGGAAAAGGTGGAACTTGGAGATATGATATAGAATATCCAGGGCATAAGTACAATATGTTTGATATTCAAGCTGCTCTGGCTAAAACACAAATGAATAAATTAGATTTCATGCAAGATAGAAGAAAAGAGATTGTAAAAAAATATGAAGAGGCGTTCTCTAATCTAGATGGAATTAAACTTCCACCAGAAGCAGAGTATACTACTCACTCATGGCACCTTTATGTAATAAGATTGGAATTAGATAAACTTACAATTGATAGGGATGAATTTATAGAACTTATGGCGGAAGCTAATATAGGAACTAGCGTTCACTTTATACCTGTACATTTAATGAGTTATTATAGAGAAACCTATGGATATAAAGAAGGCGATTTACCAATTGCTGAAAGTTACTTTGACACTATAGTTTCATTGCCATTATATCCTAAGATGACAGATGAAGATGTTCAAGATGTAATTAATGTAGTTACAGATATTATAAAAGAGAATCACAAATAAATATATTTAATATAGTATTGAGTATATCTAAATTTAAGGACTTAGTTCTTTTAAGTAGGATTAAGTTCTTAAATTATAAGTCTATAAAAATAATTAAAATTGTATGAAATATGAGCTTTAATATCTATAATCTATAATATATATTGACATAATATAAATATAAATTAATAAATTCATAATAATTAAAAAATATTTTTTTTATCAAATAAATGATATAATAGTTTTGTGTTCGTACAAGGAGGAATTATTTTGGAGAACAATATAGTAATAGATGTAAAGGAAAAAATCGAAAATAAGCGATTTCAGTTTTTTGTGAAAAGGGTTTTTGATATTATATTGTCACTTATAGGAATAATAATATTGTTGCCTATATATTTAATTATCGCTATTGCGATAAAATTAGATAGTAAAGGCCCAGTGTTATTTAAACAAGTTAGAGTAGGAAAGAATAGAAAAGATTTTGTTATATATAAATTTAGAACTATGGTAGTATCAGCTGAAAGCAAAAGGGAATTACAGATAGACCCAAGTAATATGGATAATTTTGTGTTTCAAAGTAAAAGCGATAATAGAGTTACAAAGGTTGGTAGCTTTTTAAGAAATACTAGCCTTGATGAGATACCTCAATTATTTAATGTTTTGTTTGGTGACATGAGCCTGGTTGGGCCTAGACCTGAAATACCTGATGTTGTAAAGTATTATCCAGAAAATTATTACCAAAGATTATTAGTATTACCTGGAATAACAGGTCTTGCACAAGTCAGTGGAAGAGGCGAGATAGAATTGGGAAAAACCATTTATTATGATTTAACCTATATAAGTAATTTTTCAATATGGAATGATATGAAAATATTATTTACTACTGTTTTTAAAGTATTTAAGAGAGAAGGCGCTTTTTAAGAGAGAATAAGTAAAATAAAGGTATTAGAGCTATAGAGTTATAGATAAAAATATGCAGATATAAATAATAATAGTAGCACGAACACAAATATAAATAGTAGTAGCTATAAATATAAAATTAATTTCTTATATTCCTTTCATGGTACAAAATTTTAACATGTACTATGAGTTAGGAGGGGGGAAAAAATATGGACAAGAGTAATGAAAAAATAAAAGGAATTTTTTACATTACCATAGCATCGATAGCTTTTGGGGTAATGCCAATATTAGCTAAATTAGCATATAAAGGTGGAGCAAATCCAATAAGTACTTTGGCATTAAGATTTACTTTTGCATCAATAATACTTTTTATATATATAAAGAGTAAAAATCTTTCACTTAAATTAAATAAGGAACAAATAAAGCTTATATTATTTTTAGGAGTAGTAGGATATTCAATGACATCAATACTATTATTTGTAGCCTACAATTATATAGATGTAGGTATAGCAGGAATGATACTACATACATATCCTTTAATGGTTATGATTTTATCTATAGTAATATATAAAGAAAAGTTTAAGATGAAAAAATTTCTCTATTTAATTATAACTACTATAGGTGTATTTATAATGTTGGATGTCAATGTTGGCAATATTAATAGTACAGGTGTAATACTAGTTTTATTATCTGCTCTTTGCTATGCAATATATGTCATTGGAGCTTCTAATGAGAAACTTAAAAATATAAATAGTTTTGTTATAACCTTTTATATATCTATAATTTCTGCAGTTGTTGGAAGTGGTATAGGAGTTATAACTAGTAGCTTTAATAGCACTATAAATTTTTATGGAATTATATCTATATTACTAATTGCATTTATATCTACTGTGGTTGCTTTGATGGCATTTTTAAGAGGAGTAAAACTCATAGGACCAACAAATTCAGCAATCTTTGGCGCTTTAGAGCCTATAGTATCTTTAGTTTTAGGTGTAATTGTTTTAGGGGAAGCTATATCTATTAAGATAATTATAGGTAGTGTTATTATTATATTAGCTATGATTGGGCTAGCTAAGGATACTGTTAGAGATTAAGAGTTACTTTATCAAAATGATTGGATCACTTTGATAAGGTGATTTTTTGTAATTATGGATTGATAAATAGATAGAAATTTGTCGCATATATGAGTTATAATTATATAGTACAATATATAAGATTCAATAAATAGATTTCATCAATGCTAATTAATATAGTTAGATTAAAGATTAATACAGGTGTAGAAACTTAATTGAAATTATTATATGTAAGAATAAAGAGTAACATATACTAGTGGATTATAGTATGGCGGATTTTATATAAATTAAGAATAATATGGAATTAAAATAAACAAATATTTCTCTGAAATTTTACTTTAGAAGACTAATAGATTTAATTCTATTATATAGAATAAAGGAGTTTTATATGAATGTATTGATATTACCAGCGTGGTATCCAAATAAAAAAGATTATGTTGGAGGTATATTTATAAAAGAACAGGTTAAAGCTCTTAAAAGTGTTGGTATTAATCCAATAGTATATTATCCTTTTGATAATGAAATTTTACCTAATGATTTAAGGTTAAATATAGAAGATACAATTAAGGTATATAGGGCTAATACAGATTATATGAAAAATAGTAAGTTATCTAAATTTAATAGCTTTAAAAATTCCATTAGAGATCTAAAAAAAATAGTTAAAGATAATAGTATTGATTTAATTCATGCACATGTTGGATATCCAGCAGGTGTTATAGCATATTTACATTATCTTACGAATAAAAGGATACCATATATTTTAACGGAGCATAGATCAAATACAAAGGAATTTGCTGCTAGGTTCTATAATGGAATTCTAAAACGAGTATACTTAAACGCTAAGAGAGTTATAACTGTTAGTGAATTTTTAAAAAAAGAACTTGAAAATTTAGAATATGTTTTTAATGGTAAGGTTATAGGAAATGTAGTAGATATACCTAGAGAAAGAGTTAAAGATAATTATATATCAGATAAGGTAATTATACTTTTTATTGGAAGCATGGAAGCAAATGAAGTTAAGGGTATAAAATATCTTATTCCAGCACTAGCTAGATTTATTGAAAACACATCACTTAAGGTTAATGTTTTGTTTATAGGAGAAGGTACATATAAAGAAAGCTATGAGAATCTTGCTCAGAATTTTGGAATAAAGGATAATTGTACTTTTATAGGAAAGATTCCTAAAGAGAAAATTGGACAATATATAAAAAGAAGTAATTTTGTAATATCATCTAGTATAAAGGAAACTTTTGGAGCAGTTCTTATTGAGAGTATGAGTTATGGAAGACCAGTTCTTGCTACCAAGTGTGGCGGACCTCAAGAATTTGTTAATGAATTCAATGGTATATTGGTAGAAAAAGAAAGCGTAGATGAGTTATATTATGGATTGAATAAAATGGTAAAAAATTATTCTCAATTTTCTAGTGAAGATATAAAGAAATATGTAGAAGATAATTATTCACTAAATGTTATAGGTGAAAAATTGAAAAAAGAGTATGAAGTAATATTAAAATCTATATAAAATTATTTTATTATAAATATAAGTAGATTAACTAAGTATATAATGTATATGAAAATTTAGGAGTTACTGTATCAGAGTGATTTAAATATCAATGTGGTACAGTATTTTTATTGCTAAAATATTAGAAATAATCATATATGTATGAGATTTATATAAATTTATTATAAGGAAGATAATGCTCCTTTAACAAGTTAAAATGATACCACATTAAAAATATTCAGAATATTCTTCTGGGGTAATTAAAAGGTTATTTTGTCTTTATCAAGAATAGTATCTATATAGGGAAGGATATTTGTAAGGAGGAGTATTAATGAATAAAGTAATAATTAATGGAAACGACCTAAGACTTGAAGATATAGTAAATGTAGCTAGAAATAATTATCAAGTAGAGATTAGTGAAGATGCTATAAAAAGAGTAGGAAAATCAAGAGAAATTGTAGATAAAATTGTAGAAGAGAATAGAGTGGTTTATGGAATAACTACAGGCTTTGGAAAATTTTCTGATGTATCCATATCAGGAGAAGACTGTAAAACTCTTCAAAGAAACTTAATTATATCTCATGCCTGTGGATTTGGCGATAGTCTCGACACAGATATAGTGAGAACAATAATCTTACTTAGAGCAAATGCTTTATCTAAAGGATATTCAGGAATAAGATTATCCACATTACAAACTTTAGTAGCTATGCTTAATAAGGGAGTTCATCCAATAATTCCAGAAAAAGGTTCATTGGGAGCATCTGGTGATTTAGCACCATTATCTCATATGGTATTACCAATGATAGGAGAAGGTGAAGCTGAATATAAAGGCAAAATAGTAAGTGGTAGAGAAGCTATGAAGGAAGCTGGAATAGAAGTAGTTCAATTGATAGCTAAAGAAGGTTTAGCATTAATTAATGGTACTCAAGTTATGACTGCAGTTGGAGCTTTAGCATTATGGGATGGAATAAACTTAATTAAAAGCGGTGACATAGCGGCTGCATTAACAGTAGAGGCATTAAGAGGAATAACAGATGCCTTTGATTTAAGAACTCATAACATACGTCCTCATGAAGGTCAAATTGAAACAGCAAAAAATATATTAGCCTTAGTAGATGGAAGCTCATTAGTTACATCACAAGGAGAGATTAGAGTTCAAGATGCATATACATTAAGATGTATACCTCAAATTCATGGAGCATCTAAGGATGCATTAAATTACGCAAAACATAAAGTAGAAATAGAAATTAATTCAGTAACGGATAATCCAATAGTAACAGAGGAAGGAGACGTTATTTCTGGTGGAAACTTCCATGGACAACCTATGGCATTAACCTTTGATTTCTTAGGTATAGCTATGAGTGAAATTGCAAATGTATCTGAAAGAAGACTTGAAAGATTAATTAATTATCAACTAAATGATCTTCCAGCTTTCCTAGTTAAACATGGTGGATTAAACTCAGGCTTTATGATAACTCAATATGCAGCAGCAGCTTTAGTTTCTGAGAATAAAATTCTTGCTCATCCAGCTAGCGTTGATTCAATACCGTCTTCTGCTAATCAAGAAGACCATGTTAGTATGGGAACAATAGCAGCTAGAAAGGCTAGAGACATCATAAGAAATGCAGAGAGAGTAGTAGCTACTGAAATTTTGGCAGCATGCCAAGCTATTGATTTTAGAGAAGAATATACACTAGGAAAAGGTACTAAAGTTGCTTATGATACAGTTAGAGATGTAGTTAACTTTATAGAAAATGATGTAGTTATGTATAAAGAAATAGATAAAGTTACAAATATTCTTCGTAGTGGAGAATTAGCTAGTAAAGTTGAGGAAGTTGTTAAGATTAATTATTAACAATTTATATAACCTTAAAGGCTTTATATGAACTTAAATGAATATAATTAAGGAAAACTTTGATACCAATATTTATATAAATATTGGTATCAACTATAAGTAAATAGGAGGAGTTAATTATGGCAAGAATAGTTGAATGTATACCTAATTTTAGTGAAGGTAAGGACAAAGAGAAAATTGAAGCTATAGTAAATGTATTTAGAGGAGTGGATGGAGTAAAGTTATTAGATTACTCTAGTGATGCAGATCATAATAGGTCAGTTGTTACTGTAGTTGGGGAGCCAGAAGCATTAGAAAAAGCTATAATAAATATGGCGGAAAAAGTTTATGAAAACATTGATATGAGCACTCATACAGGAGGGCATCCAAGAATGGGAGCTCTAGACGTAGTTCCATTTGTACCTATTGATGGAGTTACTATGGAGGAATGTGTAGAGATAGCTAATAGAGTTGGTAAGGTAATTGGAGAAAGATTTAACATACCAGTATATCTATATGAAAAAGCAGCTACAGCTTCACATAGAGAAAATCTAGCAACTGTTAGAAAAGGACAATATGAAGGTTTCTTTGAAAAAATAAAAGAAGATAAATGGGCTCCAGATTATGGTCCAATGGAAGTTAATGTTAAAGGTGGATGCGTTGCAGTTGGAGCTAGACAACCATTAGTAGCTTTCAATGTAAATCTTGGCACAGACAATTTACAAATAGCAGACACTATTGCTAAAACAGTTAGACATTTAGGTGGTGGTTTAAGATTTGTAAAAGCTATGGGAGTAATGCTTGAAGATAGGAACATAGCACAAGTATCAATGAATTTAGTAAACTATGAAAAAACAGCAGTTTATAGGGCTTTTGAAATGGTTAAAATGGAAGCTAAGCGTTATGGAGTACCAGTAATAGGTAGTGAAGTTATAGGACTTGTACCAATGGCTGCGTTAGTTAATAGTGCTGAATACTATTTACAAATAGAGAATTTCTCTATGGATCAAATACTAGAAAGAAGAATAAGTGAATAGGGATAACTTAGGAGTTGAGCAATATGTCTATATTAATTAAGAATATTGATTGCCTAGTTACCTGTGAAGGTAGCCATAAGAAAAAAGGCAAGGAAATGAATGATGCTAAAATAATAGAAAATGGTTTCATATTTATAGAGGATGACATAATATCTGCAGTAGGAAAAGACAATGAATATGAATCTTATATAAGTGAAGATACCATAGTTATTAGTGGTGAGGGTAAAACTGTTACACCAGGTTTTGTAGACCCCCATACTCATTTAGTTTACAGTGGAAGTCGTGAAAATGAACTACCTCTAAAATTAAATAAGGTAGGGTATATTGAAATTTTAAATATGGGTGGAGGAATATTAAGTACTGTAGAAAATACTAGGAAAGCATCTATAGATGAATTAGTAGAGGAAGCAAGTAATAGGCTTGATATAATGTTAAACCACGGTACTACAACAGTAGAAAGTAAATCTGGCTATGGCTTAGATTTAGAAAATGAAAAGAAGATACTAGAAGTAAATAAAAGATTAAATGAAACTCATGCAATAGATGTAGTGTCTACTTTTATGGGAGCACATGCAATTCCAAAGGAATATAAAGAGGATAGGGAAGGCTTTATAAAACTTATAATGGAAGAAATGATACCAGGCATAGCAAAAGAAAATCTAGCAGAATTTATTGATTGCTTCTGTGAAGAAGGAGTATTCACTACAGAGGAGTGTAAAAAAATCCTTGAAAAGGGTAGAGAATATGGAATGAAGCTTAAGCTACATGGAGATGAAGTTGAGTCTGTTAAGGGAGCAGAATTAGCTGGAGAATTAAAATGCATATCTGCAGAGCACTTAATAGCAGCTTCAGATGAGGGGATAAAGGCTTTAAGCGAAAATGATGTAGTAGCAGTATTATTACCATCTACAGCTTTTTACTTAATGCTTGGCAAATTTGCTAGAGCAAGAGACATGATTGATAATAATGTAGCAGTAGCGCTTGCAACAGATTGTAACCCAGGAACATCTCCTACAGAATCTATGCAAAATGTTATGACCTTTGCTTGCTTTGGTATGAGAATGCTTCCTAATGAGATAATTAATGCTATGACTATAAATGCGGCTTGTGCTATAAATAGAGAAAAATCAGTAGGTTCTATAGAAAAGGGCAAAAAAGCTGATATAGCTATATTTAATAGTAAAAATTTAAACTACCTAGTTTATCATATTGGAGTAAATTCTGTAGACAAGGTAATAAAAAATGGTAAGATAGTTGTAGATAGAGAAAAAAATAGATAAGTTCAGGAGGAATATTTATGTTAGATACAAAAACTGTGAGAGAGTTCATTGGAGAACTAGGCTCAAATTCACCAGCACCAGGTGGTGGAAGTGTAGCAGCTCTTTGTGCATCATTATCTAGTGCATTATCATCAATGGTTTTTAACTTAACTGTAGGTAAAAAAGCTTATGAGGCATTAAATGACGAGGAAAAGACATTAGTAAATAAATATTTAGAAGTATCAGGAAAAGAGAAAGATGAATTTCTAGATCTTATGAATGAAGATACAGAAGCCTTCAATGATCTAATGGCTGCATTTAAAATGCCTAAAGATACTGATGAGGAAAAGGCTGCAAGAAGCAATAAAATACAATTAGGATATAAGGCAGCAACACAAGTGCCATTAAAAGTAGCTAGAAGAGCTTATGAAATATATGAAGGAATTCTAGTATGCGTTAAATATGGTAATAAGAATGCTATATCTGATGGAGGGGTAGCAGCATTATTAGCTCAGAGTGCAATAGAAGGTGCAATTTTAAATGTAAAAATAAATCTTTCATCTATAAAAGATGAAGCTTATACGGCTGAAATCAGAAATGAATTAAAAGTATTAAGTGAAGATGGTATGAAAAAGCAACAAGAGATATTGACTATTGTAAACCAACATATGTAGATTAAGATAAGTTATATACACTGTATAAGGAGAATGTCGCAAGGTTATTTACTTTGGCGCACATTCTCCTTTTAAAATGGCTCTGGTGAAAATTACAGTGATAAAATATACAAGCTATGAGAATAGGGGTGGACCCTTTTAAAAGATTCTCTAAAATTAGTTTTGGTCTTTCCTTTTCTTTTAAATTTCTAGCTAACGCTAACACTTTGTGCTATTGAGGTAAGCTTATATGAATATCTCCCATTTATTATTCATATAAATTATTGCTAAATCCTATCACTTTGATCAACTACAAGGCATTAATAAAAGTCTTAAAAAATATAAAATGTCTAGAAGGTAAAATAATGGAGAAGTTAGCTGTAAAACTTTGTAGATAATTAAATATTTATGTATTAAATTTCTTAAAAAACTTATGGAAAAAACTGTAACAATTTATAAATATAGTGTATAATTAGTATATGTTCTAAATGTGAAGGTTTATGAATATAATATAGGTTGGAGGGAATTATATGTTACTTAGGTTTGAACCTTTAGATGATAAAGTTATAGTTACACTTCAGGGAGAACTGGATCATCATAGTGCAGAAGAAGTTAGAACTAGAGTTGATGATATTTTGGATAAAGATAAATATAAGACTTTAATCTTTAATTTTTCTGGAGTGAACTTTATGGATAGCTCAGGGATTGGTGCAGTAATAGGAAGATATAAGAAGATGTCCTTAAGAGGTGGTAAGGTGTGTTTAACCAATGTTACACCTACAGTTAAGAGAATATTTGAACTTTCAGGTATGTTTAAAATAATTTCAATGTATGACAATGTTGATGAAGCACTAAGGAACATTTAGTGGGAGGAATTAATGATATGGAAAATAAAATCAAAGTTGAATTTAGTAGTTTATCTAAAAATGAAAGCTTTGCAAGAGTGGTGATAGCGGCTTTTGCTGCGCAGTTAGATCCTACATTAGACGAGCTTAGTGATATAAAAACTGCAGTATCAGAAGCAGTTACCAATGCAATTATTCATGGTTATGGTAATGAAAGTGAAGGTAATTTTGTGAAATTGGAGGCTACAATTATTGAAAATGAGCTTACAGTTAAAGTAATAGATAACGGAGCGGGAATAGATAACGTAGATATGGCAATGCAACCACTATATACATCTAGACCTGACTTAGAAAGATCCGGAATGGGCTTCACAGTTATGGAAACTTTTATGGATAGCCTAGTAGTAGAATCTGTAAAGGGTGAGGGTACAACTGTAACAATGAAAAAAGCTTTCAACACTGTAAGATAGGTGAAAAGTATGAGTGAGAAAATTCATAAAACTAATAACTATAATTATGATGATAATAAGGAACTTATAAAACGAGCTAAAGATGGAGATAATGCAGCTTTAGATTATTTAACTGAAATGAATTTACCTTTAGTTTCTTCCATAAGCAAGAAGTTTTTAAATCGAGGCTATGAGTACGATGACATATTTCAAATAGGCTGCATAGGCCTAGTTAAGGCTATAAATAATTTTGATGAGAATTTTAATGTTAAATTTTCTACATATGCAGTTCCAATGATAATAGGAGAAATAAAAAGATTTTTAAGAGACGATGGAATGATAAAGGTCAGTAGAAGTATTAAAAATACGGCTAGAAAGTTACATTATGATAAGGATACATTAACTAAAACATTAGGTAGAGAACCTACTATTGAAGAGTTATCTGAATATTCAAAGGTAGATAAAGAAGATATAATTACTGCATTAGAATCCGCTAGTAGTATGCAGTATTTATATGATACAATCCATCAAGATGATGGTGCACCTGTATTACTTATAGATAAGCTTAGTGAAGATTATGAAGAAGATAATGAAGTAATAGATAAACTTGCTTTAAAGGAAGCTTTAGGTAAACTAGATGTTAAATCAAGGCAAATTATAATACTTAGATATTTTAAAGATAAAACTCAGATTCAAGTAGCTAAAATGATGGGAATAAGCCAAGTGCAAGTTTCTAGAATTGAAAAAAAGGTTCTAAAAATTATGAAAGATAGATTATCAGGATAATTTTAATGATTACAATTTAAAATTGTATGATTATATATGCTTTATAAAAGAATGATTTTAAGTTTATAAATTTTAAAAAAGATGCGCAAGCATCTTTTTTTGTTTAAATTTTAGTAAAATGCAGATACTATTATTAATACTTTTACAATTTTGATGTTAGGAGGATAATGATGAAAGTAAAGGAGAGTAAAATAAAAGCTAAGTTTCAAAATGTTTATGAAAGCTCTAAACCTAAACCAAATATATTTAGAAACTGCTTCAGAGCCTTTTGGACTGGAGGATTAATATGTGTAGTAGGTGAAATCATCTTTAAATTTCTAATTTATTTGGGTCAAGATAAATTGCAGGCTATGACATGGGAAACTGTTATCATGATATTTTTAGGAGCACTATTAACTGGTTTAGGTATATATGATAAGATTGGAGATTATGCAGGGGCTGGTTCAGTAGTACCAATTACAGGGTTTGCTAACTCTATAGTATCACCAGCCATAGAGTTTAAAAAAGAAGGATATGTATTTGGAGTAGCATCAAAAATGTTTACTATAGCAGGACCAGTGCTAGTTTATAGCATTAGTTCATCGATTATACTTGGAGTATTATATTATATTTTTAGGTGGTAATGGCATGGGAAGAAAAATAGGATTACAAACAGTAGAATTATTAACAAAACCGAGACTTATAGCTACATATACCATTGTTGGACCAAAAGAAGGAGAAGGTCCATTAAAGGATAATTTTGACGAGATATTAGAAGATGATTTATGTGGATGTAAAACCTTTGAATCGGCGGAGAGTAAAATGCAACTTCATGTAGTTGAAGAAGTGCTTAAAAAATCAAATCTTAAACAGCAAGATATATCATATATGTTCGCTGGAGATTTAATAAATCAATTAATGCCATCTTGCTTCATGGCTAGAGAAGTAGATATTCCATTTTTGGGACTATATGGAGCATGTTCTACATTTATAGAGGCACTTTCATTGGCTTCAATATGTTTAGAAGCGGATTTAGGTAATTATATGCTGGCAGTAGCATCATCTCACTTTTCATCATCAGAGCGTCAGTTCAGACTACCACTAGAAATGGGAAGTCAGAGAGCACCAGCATCTCAATGGACAGTTACTGGGTCTGCAGCAGTAGTATTAGCTAAGAAAGGGAATAATGTGCCTTATGTGACTCACGTTACCTTGGGGAAAGTAAAGGATTATGGAATAACAGATCCTAATGAGATGGGAGCAGCTATGGCACCAGCAGCAGTAGATACTATAAAGCAGCATTTTGAAGATACAGGTAGAAAACCAAGTGATTATGATATCATAGTTAGCGGAGATTTAGGATCCGTTGGAAAACAAATAACTACAGAATTGTTAAAAGAGTATGGGTATAATGTAGCACCTAATTACATTGATTGTGGTGATGAAATATTTGATTGTCAATGTCAAGGAACTAATTGTGGAGGTAGTGGAGCAGGTTGTTGTGCTACAGTTATGAGTAGTATGATTTATAAAGGCATGATACAGAAAAAATATAAAAAGGTATTGCTAATTGCTACAGGTGCACTTTTAAGTACTATATCTAATTTTCAAGGTGAAACTATACCTGGAATAGCCCATGCAATTGCCCTAGAGTTTGGGGGTGAATAGAATATGTGGGTAGATTTTCTAAAGGTCTTTATAGTTGGTGGAATTATTTGTGTAATAGGTCAGATCTTAATGGATACTACAAAATTAACACCATCTAGAATACTAGTAATTTTTGTTGTATCAGGTGTAGTTCTTCAAGCTTTTGGCATATATGAAAAAATAGCTGAATTTGGGTTATCTGGAGCTAGAGTTCCACTTCCCGGCTTTGGATATTCATTAGCTAAAGGTGTTATGGACGAAGTAGATAAAATAGGCTTACTAGGAATAGTCACAGGTGGTGTAAGTGCTACTTCCGCAGGGATAGCAGCGGCTATAGTATTTGGATATTTAATGTCAGTTTTATTTGATTCTAAAACTAAATAAGGCATATAAAAAGTCTTCTCAAATTTATAGATTTGAGAAGACTTTAATTTTACATTTTATGATTTAACCTCTAACATCATTAAAAATTCTAGGAATCAAAGAATAGACATTTAATAAATGATTTAAGGCCTGAGGCTTATTTGGCGTAGTAGTGGAGTCTTCACCACTACCTTCATCACCATCGCCTGGCTTAGTAGTATCACCTGGTTTTGTATTTTCATTAGGCTTAGTATTTTCACCAGGTTTTGTAGGATCCTTATCTTTATCTTTGTCCTTATCCTTATCCTTATCCTTATCTTTATCTTTATCTTTATCTTTATCCTTGTCTTTGTCTTTATCCTTATCTTCAGCTTTGTAATCAGTAGGATCTTTAGCTATAGGTGCAAGGTATTTATTATCTGCCATGTTGCCAGTATATATACTTGAATCACGAGTTATAAATACTACTTTCTGTATTTTATCCTTAGGAGTTTTTTCAGAAGGTAAGTAGTATTTACCATCAGCAGCCTTTACAACTTCAAGCTCTACGTGAACATTATCTAAAGTTGTTGGTTGAGTTCCATTTATAAATATTTCAGAGTAAATTCTATTTCCTCTTGGATCCTTTTTAGTAAGCTCTGTTGGTAAAGTTCCAGAATCTTTAGATATATAAGCACTAGTTATACCACTAGGAGCTTGAAGAGACTTATACTCAAGACCTTCGTGAGCAACGGACATAATTTTACCCCAAAGACCAGCTGGAACATTACTGCTAGTAAAAGGTAGAGACTCATTATTATCGTACCCCATCCATACAGCTCCTGAATAGTAAGGGGTTAATCCACTGAAATAAAGATTTCTATATTCTTCAGAAGTACCAGTTTTACCTCTAACCTCCATATTTCCAAATTGAGCATAGGAACCTGTAGAGTTAACAGAGTTTTTTAGCATATCGTAAACAATATATGCTGTTTGAGGTGAAATAACTTGAGTAGATTCAAATTTTGGTTCAAGAAGAGTCTTGCCATCCTTATCTGTAACTTTAGTATAAATCCTTGAATTAGTCATATTTCCTTGATTTCCAAAGGTACCAAAGGCTTGAGCCATTTCATAAGGTGTAGTGCCAGCTAATTCACCTAGAGATAAAGCTGAAATACTAGTTCTATCTGCATCTGTTATACTTAAACCAAATTTCTCACCATAAGATGCAGCTGTATTTAAACCAATTTTATCAACTATAGAAACAGCCACAGTATTTTTTGATTGTCCAAGGGCCTCACGAGCAGTTATATATCCTGAAAAATTATAATCCCAGTTTTGAGGGTTATATGGACCATCTGAGGTCGGATATTTAGAAGCAATATTACTTGGTAGTTTGCTATCTACAAATACTGAACCTGCAGTTATGGTTTTTCCTTCAATAGCTGGAGCATATACAGTGAGCGGTTTTATACTAGAACCTGGTGAACGTAGAAATGTTTGACCGTCCTTACCAATGGAAATAGCTCTGTTGTAAGACATTGCTGGTTGATCACCAATACCGCCAATTATAACCTTAACTTCTCCTTTAAGGTAATCAGTTATAACAGCAGAAGCTTGAACTCCTTTAGCATTAGCTCCTTGAGTATCGTTAAGATAGTTGTTCATAATCTCTTGAATTGAGTCTTGAAGCTTTCTATCCATAGTAGTATATATTCTTAAACCGCCATAGGTAATTTTTTCATAAGCTTCACCTTCAGTATAGCCGTAGGTTTTCATTAAGTCCTGTGCAACTTGCTTTATTACAGGTCTTGAAAACCATTCATAAACCATTTTGTCACCTTCTAAAGTTGAAAAGTTTAACGTAAGAGGTTCTGCTAGTGCAGTATCATATTCCTCTTGAGTTATCTTCCCAAGCTCTAGCATTTTAGCAAGAACTAATTTAGTTCTTGGGGAATCAAAGGGTTCTCCTTTTTCAAAAGCTTCATAAGCATTCATATAAGATACTGTTGGGTTTTGAGCAGCACTTGCTAAAAATGCACACTGCTTAAGGGTTAAACCTTCACTTACAGATTTCCCAAAATACATAGTTGAAGCAGCTTCAATTCCATGAGCATTACCACCTAAAAATATGGTGTTCATGTACTCGTCAAGAATTTGTTCCTTTGATAGAAGCTTTTCTACCTTAAGGGATAAGTAAATCTCTTGAATTTTTCTTTCTATGTTAGTTCTATTATTTAAAGAATCTTCAAGGAAAAAC
Source organism: Clostridiaceae bacterium (assembly GCA_902363375.1). GTDB lineage: Bacteria > Bacillota > Clostridia > Clostridiales > Clostridiaceae > Clostridium_J. Next base: position 404,101 of record CABIZX010000001.1, read on the forward strand.
TTATATTTAACTAGTTGTTGAGTAATAGTTGATGCACCTTGGATCTCATCTTTGGATAGATGAAGAATGATTTTTGCATCTTGTATTATAGCTCCACCAAGTCTTCTAATATCAATACCTTTGTGATTGTAGAATCGTTGGTCTTCAATACTTACAAAGGCATCTTGTAGATATTTAGGTACTGTAGATATATCTACAGATATTCTTTTTTCAGGAGTCTTATATTCATCCATTTCTACTCCCTTATTGTCAAATAGAAGTGTTGTTTCTCCATTAGATAAAAATATATCAAGATCAAGCTTAGGAGCTGTTTTAATCATGCCAGATATAATACCAAAACCAGCAGCAGCACAAGATATTATTAAAAGTAGTAGAACTATATATATTACTTTAAAGGTTTTACGACTTTTTTTCTTGGGCTTTTTTTGCTTAGGTTCTCTTTTTTTATTCTCTCCCATATTCTCCTCCTTTTATGATGAACATATCTTCGATAATATATTATAACTTATATATGAGTATAAATACAACATAGTATTCTTCAATGAGGTTCTTTTACATATACATATACTTAAGAATAAGTATTTATATATGTATATATACATTTATTAACATTATACCACATTTATAAAGGAGTAATACTATGAAATCATCCAAAAAGGTAAAGTTTTCCATGATAGTTTTTTTAATTATGACATCTTTAGTGACTTTTATATATACTATGGATAAAGTTATGTTACCTACAGTAAAACTAGTGGCTGATGCACAGATGCGAGCGGAAGTTACAAGTACAATAAATAAGACAATCTTTGAAGAATATTCTAAAAACTTTAAGTATAATGATATAATAAAATTTGATAAAGATAGTGATGGTAATATTATAATGATGACAGCGGATACATTAAAACTTAGTGAAATTGCAACATTAACTGTATTAAAAGCACAGGAAGAATTAGAAGTTAAATCTAAAGTTGATATAAAAATTCCTATGGGTTATGTAACTAAAAATAATATCTTAGCTAGGTTTGGTCCAGATGTAAAAATAGGTATGAGGCCAATAGGACATATTACTACTAGATATATATCAGAGTTTGAAGATGCAGGAATAAATCAAACGAGACATAAAATATATATAGAAACTACAACTAAGGTAAGGATGATTATGGCAGCATCCTCTAGCGACTTAGAAATAGTTAATCAAATACCTATAGTAGAGACTATAATAGTTGGAAAGGTGCCTAATACCGCCATACAAATGGATCTTAATGAAAATTAAAATTGTGATACAAAGCACAGATAATATTTATCAAATAGTGTAAAACTTATATAAGCAAGACTATGAGAAGTAGATTGCTTTGCAAAAATAAATAATTAAGGAACAGGAGAAGATAAAAATGGATCAATGTATAAAATTTTATAATGCTTTAGCTAAATATTATGATGATATTTTTCCAGCACCAGAAGGTAAAAAGAGATTTCCTTTAAAAAATGTAGATAGAGGAGGATTTGTTTTAGATATTGGATGTAGTACTGGAGAAACTACTGAGTATATTTCTTTACAAGGCTATAGAGCCCTGGGAATAGATCTAGATGAAGAGATGATAAGGATAGCTAAGAAAAAATATGAAGAGAGTGATGTATTAAGCTTTAAAATTATGGATATGAAAGCTATAGCCCAAACTTTTAGTGGAGAGTTTAATGGAATTGTATGTATAGGTAATGTACTACCCCATTTAGGTGGAAAAAATCAGATAAGGGAATTTTTAAAAAGTTGCTATAGTGTATTAAAAAAAGATTCTCCATTATGTATTCAAACTATTAACTTTGATAAAGTGAAGAGAGAGAATATTATGGAGCTACCTCTTATTGATGGTCCAAAAGTCAAATTTGAAAGATTTTATAATATTAGACCAGGAAGTGATATTGTAAAGTTTACGGGAAGAATAACTGATAAGGAAAGTGGTGAAGTTTTGGAGAATACCGTGGAGTTATTTATGTTAGAAAATGATGAACTACCTAAAATACTAAAAGAAGTAGGATTTAAGATAGTTGAAAGATATGATGATTTCAAAAGAAGTGAATATACAGGAAATGCACTACCATTAATAGTAGAAGCCATTAAATAAGAAAATAAAGAAGAGTAGTGAACTTTATTATAGACAATAAAGACACATTTCAAGCTAATACTAATCTATTAGTTTTGAATGTGCCTTTATGTTTATTTTTAAATTATAAACTAGGTCTTAAAATAGCTTATAGAATATTATTTAGACTCCCAGTTAAATATGTAAGGAATATTTCTATATAAGTCACCATAATTTAATCCATATCCAACTACAAATAAATCAGGAATCTCAAAACAGCAGTAATCTGGAGAAATCTCTACAGTTCTTCTTTCAGGTTTATCTAAAAGAGTGCAACATTTTACGCTTTTAGCTCCTAATTTTTTCACATGATCTACTACAAAGCTCATAGTAATGCCACTATCTACAATGTCATCTACTATTAATACATCCATACCTTCAATATTATCAGGTACATCTTGAACTATTTTGCAAGTACCGCTAGTTTCTTCACCATGACCATAGCTTGATGTAGTCATAAAGCCTATAGTTGTTGGAACAGTTATTTCTCTAACTAAGTCAGCAGCAAATATAAAGCTTCCTCTTAGTAAGGATAATACGTAAATTGATTTTCCTTCATAATCCTTAGAAATTTTTGCTCCAATTTTAATTACAGCTTCATTAATTTCTTCTCTGGAAAAGAGAATATTTCTTTGTTTATCTTCCATGTAATCACACCTCAATTTATATTTACATTAATGTTTTCATAGTATAAAATTAAGGTGAAAATGTCAATAGTATAAATAGGCAAATAGGTTTTGTCAATTATAAATACAATTAATTTATTAAGTATTAAGAAATTATTTCAAAATGTTTAATTAATAAAGAGCATAATGCTCTTATTTTTTCAGAAATTGTTTTGTATAAATGAAATTATGGTATAAAATGTACATGAGAATAGTAATTAGTAGGAAAAAGTAAGGTAGAGAGTATTTAATTAAGAAAAAATAGAATTTGGAGATGAGTATATGATAAATGGAAATATTGATGGAGTTAAAACCTTCATTTTGAAAAAATTAGAAGCTATTTACGATATGAGATTTCAGAAATCTGATATATTATCAGAAGAATTAGCTGAACTCTTAAAGGAAATTACCTTAGAATTAGAGAGAGAAATAAGTGTTGCTATAGATAGAAAAGGGAGTGTAGTTAGTGTTGCCATAGGAGATAGTTCTGCAGTAGAAGTTCCTATGATTGATACTAGAGAAGGAAGATTATCTCAAGTTAGAGTAATACATACTCATCCTAATGGAAATCCTAAATTATCAGCGTTAGACTTATCAGCTCTATTAAAATTAAAGTTAGATTGTATAGTTGCTATTGGAGTATCACAGGATAAACCACTAATTTATAATATAGGTTTTTGTGATGTAAAAGATAATATTCTTATAGAAGAAGAACTTAAAAATTTAACTATCGATAAAGTTTTAAATTATAAATTTTTAGATAAGGTTAAGTATATTGAAGATATTTTTAAGGTAGACAATATATTAGAAGATAACTCAGAGAGAGCAATTCTAGTATCCATTGAAGATGAAGAGAGCTTGGCTGAATTAAAAGAACTTACTAAGGCTTGCGATGTAGAACCTGTTTATGAAATCCTTCAAAAGCGTAGTAAAATTGACTCAGCTTATTTTATTGGTAGTGGTAAAGTTGAAGAAATAGCTTATCTAAGACAGTCCTTAAGGGCTAATGTAGTAATATTTGATGAAGAACTGTCAGGGTCTCAGGTAAGGAATTTGGAGCAAGCTATAGGAACAAAGGTAATTGATAGAACTACTCTTATTTTAGAGATTTTTGCAAGAAGAGCTAGGAGTAAGGAGTCTAAAATTCAAGTAGAGCTATCACAACTTAAATATAGATTGAGTAGACTTAGTGGACTTGGAACTATGCTTTCAAGAACAGGAGGGGGTATAGGAACCAAGGGTCCAGGAGAAAAGAAGTTAGAGACAGATAAGAGAAAAATTAGAGAAACTATTTATGATTTAAATAAGGAGTTAGAGAAAATAAAAAGTATAAGAGCAACTCAAAGAGAGAAAAGAAGTAAAGAAAATATTTCTAAAATATCCTTAGTAGGTTATACTAATGCAGGTAAATCGACACTAAGAAACGCTCTTTGCGAATACTCTCCAGTTAAGTCAGCTACGATAAAAGAAAAGGTTTTTGAAGCTGATATGTTATTTGCAACTCTAGATATAACAACAAGGGCTATGGCACTTCCAGACAATAGAGTTGCCACAGTAACCGATACTGTAGGATTTATAAGAAAATTACCTCATGATCTAGTGGAGGCATTTAAATCAACATTGGAAGAAGTAGTCTATTCAGATCTATTGCTCCATGTAGTAGATGCATCTAATGATACGGCGGAGAAGCAAATAATTGTAGTAGAAGAGGTACTTAAGGAATTAGGAGCAGGAGATAAACCAACCTTATTAATATTTAACAAGATTGATAAATCTAGTGAAGAACTATTAAATTCATTAAAAGACAAATTTAGTAATTACGCTATTATAGAGGTATCCGCTAGAGAAAAAACTAATTTTGAAGAATTATTAAATAAATGTACAGAAATACTTCCATATAAATTAAAGGCTTTTAAAGTATTAATACCTTATAGCGATTCTTCAGCAGTTGCATACTTACATAGAAATGCTATGGTAGAGAGTGAAGAGTATGGAGAGGAAGGAACTATTCTTTTAGTTCAAGGAGATGATGAAGTTTATAATAAAACTTCCAAGTATATTATTGAATAAATAGCTAGGAGATAATTTTCAGCTTTGAAAGGTAAAGGAATAAACGAAGGGAAGAGTAGGGGAGAAATTTGAGTACAGGATTAATTAAATATGATTGGAACTTCATTGAAAATTATAGCGATGAAGAAGTTACTTATTTTTTAAGTTTAGAGGGAAAGCCTATAGAAGCTATATGTAAGATTAGAAATTTAGATAGGGCTACAGTTCAAAAGCATTTGATAAGCTGTAAAATTAAATATAGATTTTTAGTTAAAAGTGAATCACCATCAGATTTATTTAAGTCCTTAATTTCAGCAGCTAAGGAAGAACGAATTCTAGTTTTAAATGGATTAGATAGAGTAAATAAGGAAAAACTAATTCACTTTTTGACTAAAAATTATATGGAACTGGGGCTTAAAGATAAAGAGGCTGCCATATGGATTATGGGTGAGCTTAGAAGCACTAATACTGTAGATATTCTTATAAAAGCAACAGTTAACAATCATGTAAATATTAGAAGAATGGCTATTTCAGCTCTTGGAAAGATTGGTGATACAAGAGCTGAGAGGGCACTTATTAGGGCTTTAGATGACAAAAATCCTCAAGTTATTAGTTATGCAGTAAAGTCATTACAAAAAGTGAGGACAGGTGAGGCAGATGATAAAATAAAGGATTTATTTAATAATACTGATAAAGAGTATATTAAAAAAGCCTGTGAGAGTTATATGAAACAAATAGGTAATGAAGAAATAGATAACGGAGATGAAATCAATGATTAATATTTTATTACCTATAATATATAGCTCTCTAATAGCCCTTATATTTAAGTTTAGCTAAGGTATAGAAAGTAATAGGGATATGGTGACTAGCATAAATTATTTATCAGGAATGATGCTTAGTCTAACAATGATGAGAAGTTTAGATGTTTTCAATATAAAATGGTTTTCTGACTTTGCAAAAGAAGTTAATCAAGTATCAATATTAATAAGTGGACAATTCCTCTCAGAAAGTGGTATGTGAGCCGTGGCTGTAATCTTAGAAATAATCACTGTAATTTTATATTTTTAAGCTTTATTTTATATGAAAAATCTGTAGGTAAGGGCGGAGTGTATATATCTGCAACTTTTATGAAGTTAGGTGTACTAATACCGAGCTTTTAATTACAAAGTATATAAATTTAAATATTGAAAAGGGGGCTACTCAATGAGTTATTTTACAGTAAAGGAAAGTGCTACTTCAGAATTTCAAGAGAAGAAATCTACATTTATAGGATATATAAAGAGAGTGAACACTGAGGACGAGGCAAAAGACTTTGTAAATGAAATAAAAAGCATGCATAAAGAGGCAACCCATAATGTTTATGCGTATATTGTAGGAGAAAATAAGGGAATTCAAAGGTATAGTGACGATGGTGAACCACAAGGAACAGCAGGTATTCCAGTATTAGAAGTTATAAAGAAAAATGATTTAACAGATGTAGCAGTAGTAGTAACACGTTATTTTGGTGGTATTCTTTTAGGGGGAGGAGGACTTATAAGAGCCTACTCTAAAGGGGCATCTACGGCTATAGAAGAAGCTGGTATTGTAGAAAAGGTCAAGGGTTTAAAGTTAAGATTCACTTTAGATTACGACTTAATAGGAAAGATACAATATCTGTGTGGCACTAAGAATTGGTATATTGAGGATACAACATATACAGACAAAGTCGAGCTATCACTATTCGCAGAAACTGAGAATAAAGAAATAGTAATTGCAGCCTTTATAGAAGCTACTAATGGAAAAGTTATTATATGTGAAGAAGATGAAGAGTACTTATTTAAAGAAGGGTATAGATATTATAGAGCTATTAACCATTAGGCCTTGAAATTTGAAATTATTAGGCATATTATGTTATAATAGGTACATTGATTTTAAAATTAATAATTATATATAGAGTACAGGAGGAGATTACTATGTCAGGACATTCAAAATGGCATAATATCCAAGCTAAAAAGGGTAAAGCAGATGCTAAAAGAGGTAAAATCTTTACTAAGATAGGTAAGGAAATAGTTGTTGCAGCTAAAAATGGTGGAGCTAATCCAGATACAAATGCTAAACTTAGAGATGTTATAGCAAAAGCAAAGGCTGCTAATATGCCAAATGATACAATCACTAGAGCAATTAAAAAGGCTTCAGGAGAGTTAAGTGCAGTAAACTATGAAACTATAATTTATGAGGGATACGGACCAGAAGGAATAGCAGTTATTGTTGAAGCCCTTACAGATAATAAAAATAGAACAGCAGGAAACGTAAGATATGCATTCTCTAAACAAGGTGGAAACATGGGAACTCTTGGATGCGTAAGCTTCATGTTCCAAAGCAAAGGAGAAATCATTATAGAAAAAACTGATTCAGTAGATGAAGATGAATTAATGATGATGGCTTTAGATGCTGGTGCTGAAGATTTTGTAGCTGAAGATGAAGTATTTGTAGTAACTACAACTCCAGAAGACTTTGGTACAGTAAGAGAAGCATTAGAATCTAACGGAATAGAATTCTTAGAAGCAGAAGTAAAAATGATCCCGGATACATATACTGAAATTAATGAAGAAGTTGCAACTAAATTCCAAAAGATGTTAGATGTGCTTGAAGATGATGATGATGTTCAAAATGTCTACCACAATGCAGAATTCCCAGAAGGATGGGAAGGCTAATATCTGTCAACTCACTTATAATCAAGCTTTAGGACAGTTTGCTTAAAGTGAAAATAATCATGAAATTTAGTCTTTTAAGGTAAACATTCTGTTATGACAAAGATTTAGTTATGAAAAAAGAATAATAAAAGTAGGTAATTGCAAGACCTCTTTTGCTTAGATGTATATCATGTTTTAAAGATATGAAAACATCTAAGGAAAGGAGGTTTTTTATACTTCTAATTTATATAAATAGAAAAAATGTTAAATATACAAAAAGTGTTATTTTAAATCTTTGATAAACTCTTCTACATATTTTAAAGTTATATTTTGTTTTAAGAATCCTGTTACATCCATAGAGTAGTTCATGGATTGAAGTTGTTTTTTGTTTCTTATTCTGTAGAACTATTTTTTATAGATGCATAAGAAGATTCTCCAATCTTTATTACTGGTAGCTATATTCATTGAATTTAAAATTTATATAAAAAGTACAGTAAGTCCTATTGAAGTCCATTAGAAATATATGATATTATATTTGCTATTAGATAGTAAGGATGTGTTTTATTGAAGAATATAAAATTTTATACAGGATTAATTATTACATTTCTTATATCCTATATTTTAATTAAGCTTATTGACAATTATAGCTACTTCTGGGGAATAATTTCTAAACTATTGTCACTATTAACTCCATTTTTTATAGGCATGATCTTAGCTTATATTCTATCTCCATTAGTAGATTTCATGGAGAAAAAACTAAAATGTAAAAGGTGGTTAACTATATTAATAATTTATGGTGTAGCTATAAGTAGTACGGTTATATTTATTATAATGATAGTTCCAACTATTACCAATAGTATTATAGAGATAATAAACCAAATTCCACAATACTCACAAGAAGTAGAAGTATGGGTTTTAAGCATAGCTAGTGGTATTGAAAGTAGTGCTTTAGCTAAAATTCAAGAAGGAATGCTTGCTATAATTCCCCAACTAAGTAGTTTTGCTAAATTTTTATTAGACTATATATTAAGCACAACAGTATCTTTAACTACTTTAATTGTAAATATAGGTTTAGGATTAATTATATCTGTGTATATTATAATTGACAAAGAAAATATATTAAATTATTTTAAAAAGATAACTAATATAATCTTAAAAAGAGAAAGAGCAAACTTAGTGATGGATGTATGTAAAACTTTTAATTCTAATGTAGGAACTTATATTGTAGCTAAATCTATAGATTCATTTTTTGTTGGATTAGTAAGCTTTATTGGACTATCATTAATAGGATCAAAATATGCATTATTACTTGGAATTATATGCGGAATCACTAATATGATACCATATTTTGGACCTGTTATAGGAATGGTGCCAGTAGTACTTATTAACATATTCTATAGTCCGTCTGTGGCAATAGGTTCTTTAATATTCTTAGTAATTCTTCAACAAATTGAAGGTAATATTATAGAGCCCAAATTTGTAGGGGGAAAATTAGGATTAAGTCCAATACTTACACTCCTAGCAGTAACTATTGGTGGAGGCTTCTTCGGAATAATAGGAATGATTTTATCAGTACCAATTATGGGAGTAATAAAGATTTACTTAGATAAAATTATTGAAAAATATAAATATAGAGAATTTCAATAATTAATTTAAAGATTAAGTTAGAAAAGAATAATATTATTAGGCTATATAGCATGGAAAACTACCAGAGCTATATAGCTTTTTTATGTTTTCTGAAATTATATTTAAAAGGTAATACTATGTAAGTTTAGAATCTTAGGGGAATAAAGTAAAAATGTGAAAATTAATGAGAGAAAATATATAAGTCATGGTGGTTAAGTTAATGAATATTATAGTAACAGATTTCATAATTTATAGAAAGAAAGATATATAGGGAGAATTGAGATGTTTAAAAATGTAATAGTAAGAAGACCATGTAAAGCCTTAGTAGAAGGGATTACTACAGCTGATTTAGGAAAGCCTAACTATGAGCTAGCTCTAAAACAACATGACAAATATGTTGAGACATTAAAGGAATGTGGTGTAAATGTTACTGTACTAGAAGCAAATGAGAATTTTCCTGATTCATGTTTTGTAGAAGATGTTGCACTTTGTACGAGAAAGTGTGTTATTGTTACACGTCCTGGTGCATTAAGCAGAAGAAATGAAATTCTACAAAAGGATATGCAGGAAGCATTAGAGAAGTTCTATGATAATGTTGAATATATCAAAGAGCCAGGTACTGTTGAAGCTGGGGATATAATGATGGTAGGAGATCATTTTTATATAGGACTCTCAGCAAGAACTAATGAAGAAGGTGCAAGACAAACCATTGATATATTAAGAAAATATGGGCTAGATGGTTCTGTTGTACCTTTAAAGGAGGTGCTGCACTTAAAAACTGGACTTGCATACTTGGAAAATAATAACTTACTTGTAGCTGGAGAATTTGTAACTAGTCCCATATTTGAAGATTTTAATAAAATTGTAATTAATGAGAATGAAAGCTATTCTGCAAACTGTATTTGGGTAAATGATATAGTTCTAGTTCCAGCAGGTTATGAAGCAACTAAAAAGGCTATAGAAGATACAGGTTATAAAGTTAAAGAAGTAGATACATCTGAATATAGAAAAATAGATGGTGGATTAAGCTGTTTATCTCTTAGGTTCTAATTAATAATAGGAGGATTTTTTATGGTGAATAACACCAATTTAGAAGATAAATCATCTGGCTTAGGATATGCAAGGCTTACAGCAGTTGCAATAGGTGCAACTATAGGTGGTGGAGTATTTAGTTTAGCAGGAGATATGGCTGCTAATGGAGCTAATACTGCTGCGGTAATAGTAGGATGGATAATTTGTGGAATAGGTATGCTAGCACTTACCATGTGTTTCTTTGGGTTAAATAAAATCAAACCTGAATTAACAGGTGGAATATATAGTTATGCTAATGAAGGTTGGGGCGACTATGTAGGATTTAATTCTGCTTGGGGATATTGGATAAGTGCACTCCTTGCCAATGTATCCTATGCAACTTTACTTTTTGCAGCTATATCTTATTTTATACCGATATTTGGAACAGGTAATAATCTTTGGTCTATAGTATGTGCATCCATAGTTATATGGCTTATGAATTACTTAGTATTAAGAGGTGTAAAAGAGGCAGCAGGTATAAATTTAGTAGTAACTATAAGTAAGGTTATTCCTATTCTTGTTTTCATAGTTGCTATTATATTTATAAGAGCATTTGAACCATCCATATTTATGGAAAATTTCTGGGGAGAACCAGGAGGACTATCTTTTGTGGAGCAAGTTAAGGCTACTTCAGGAACTACAGTATGGGCATTCATAGGGATTGAAGGGGCTGTAGTTATTTCAGGAAGAGCTAAGCGATCTAAAGATGTTGGAAAAGCGACTATAACAGCATTTTTATCTGTGATAGCACTTTATATAATGGTATCTATGCTTAGTATGGGTGTTATGACAAGGGCAGAATTGGCAGGGTTAGGAAATCCTCCTATGGCAGCAATATTATCAAGTGTAGTTGGACCTTGGGGAGCAGCACTTGTAAACTTAGGAGTAATTATATCTCTTGCTGGAGCTACCTTAGGATATACGATAATAGCTTCAGAGTGTCCTTATTTAGCGGCTAAGAACGGAGTATTTTCTAAAGTTTTTGCTAAGGAAAATAAAAATGGAGCTCCTATAAATGCTTTGTATTTAACCAATGGGATAATCCAATTATTCCTTATAATAACCTATTTAAATAAATCAACTTATCAAATATTCTATACAATTTCAGCTAGTATGATTATGATTCCATACCTTTTAAGTGCGATGTATTATTTATTAATTGCTTTTAGAAAGGATGGATTTGTAGGTGAAAGTATAAAGCGTGTAAATATGGCTAGATTTGTAGGAATCATTGGAACTATATATGGTTGCTGGCTAATTTATGCTAGTGGACTTACTGGATTATTAATTACAGCTATTTTATATGCACCAGGTACATTAGTATATATAAAGGCTAAAAAAGAAAAAGGAGAAAAATGCTTTGATAATCTTAAAGATAAGATTATCCTTGGAGTAATAATAGCTATGGCTATAGTATCATTAATTCTTATTATTACTGGGACTATAAATCCGTTTTAATTAATATTATATATTAAAATATAAAAAGGTCTTTTCAAAATGTTTTTCTAATCTTTAAGTTTTTAAGTTAATCTTACATTGAATTATAAGATTAATTTATTAATTAAAGACTAGGTTGTTTTGAAGAGACCTTTTTGGTTAATAAGTTATTTCATCCTTTTCAGAGTGATCTTTACTATTAGCATAGGAACCTATTTTAACTCCATTTATTATTCCTACATCTGCACCATCTTTAGGATACATTTTTCTAAGTTCAGCTTGACTTCTTTTTCTTTCTTTAAGACGACTTTTATTATTATCAGCCATAAAAAATACCTCCTTAAATTATCAAAGGATAACTACATAATTAGTTTGTCTTATATATAAAAAAATATTAAGGAAAGTAAAGGATTAGATTCCATAGAAAGAATTATTACCAGATTCTTAAGAGTATATATTGAATATTAAAAGACATAATAATATTGATAATAAATTATATAGGAGGTATTAAAAATGGGTAAAAATCATAAAAATCATGATCATACTCCAAGTAATCCTAAAACAGGAAATGTAAAGGATCATATATCTTCAAAGGCGGGAATTAAATCTCCTAAAGAAAAAGAATAATTTATTATATATTTATAGAGTCTAAGATGTAAAAAATATCTTAGACTCTATTTTTATTAGGGTTTATCTTAATATTTTTAAATTAAGATGAATACAATGAATTAAAGATATTAGTATAATTTATGATTTTATATTAAATAGGATGACTAAAAAAAATGAGCACGTTTTCACAAAAAAAGCGAACATTTTCTGAAAAAATGGATGGATTATTTGTCGATTATTATATATAATAGTGATATAAGTTAATTAAATCCAATTAACTTGAGAAAAATATTAATTATATTAAAAATATAAAAACATCTTAATATTAAAATATGGATGTATAAATATATAATTTAAATTTTAGGAGGTAAAGTATGAAGGAGTATTTTAAAGTTAACACAAAAACTATAGTTGCAACAGGATTAGGTGCGGCAATATTTATGTTACTATACATGTATGTTAAAGTGCCATCACCAATACCGGAAACAAGCTTTCAAACAGCCTATGGGTTAGGAGCTTTCTTTGGGACTTTATTTGGACCAATAGCAGGTGGGTTAATTGCTTTTATAGGACATGCATTGAGTGATGCTGTTCAATATGGATCACCATGGTGGAGCTGGGTTATTGCCAGTGGAATATCAGGCTTTATATATGGATTGGCTTATAAGAGAACAAAGGTTGAGCAAGGTGAATTTAAAGGAAAAGATATTCTTATTTTTAACGTAATTCAAGTTATAGGAAATGTTATAGCTTGGTTAGGTGTAGCACCGATTTTAGACAAATTAATTTACAGTGAGCCATATGGATATGTATTAACTCAAGGTGGTATAGCTGCACTTTTAAATTCAATAGCTGTAGGAGTTATAGGAACATTACTTTTAATTGCTTATTCAGCAACAAGAACAAAGAAAGGTAGTTTAAATAGGGAGTAGAAGAGAAGTTAAGTTTGTTTTATTAAGTAAAGGGAGACTAGTAAAAATATGAACAATAAACCAATCATTGAATTTGAAAACTTTACTTTTAAGTACTTTAGTCAAGCAGAACCAACGTTAAAGGATATTAATCTTAAAATTTATCCAGGAGAAAAGATATTAATAGTAGGTCCTAGTGGTAGTGGTAAAAGTACTCTAGGACACTGCTTAAATGGGTTAATACCTTTTTCTTATAAAGGTGAGATTGATGGCAGTTTAAAAATCAATAATTTAGAGACAAAAGAACAGAATATTTTTAAATTATCTAAAATGGTAGGAACTGTACTACAGGATTCAGATGGACAATTTGTTGGAATAACCGTTGGTGAAGATATTGCGTTTGCTTTAGAAAATGATAATGTACCATGTGAAGAAATGAAGGATAGAGTGAAAAAAGTATCTGAAATGGTAGATATGGATAAATGGATTGCATCATCACCTTTTGAATTGTCAGGAGGACAAAAGCAGAGAACAGCTCTTGCAGGGGTTCTGGTAGATGACATAGATATATTGCTATTTGATGAGCCATTAGCTAATTTAGACCCAGCAACAGGAAAAACTGCTATAGAGATAATAGATGAAATTCATAAAAAATCTAATAAAACTATAATCATAATAGAGCATAGATTAGAGGATGTTCTACATTGCGACGTGGATAGAATTATAGTGGTGAATGACGGTAGAATTATTGGAGATATGAATCCAGATGAGTTAGTTTCATCTTCTATATTAACAGACAATGGTATAAGAGAACCTCTTTATATCACAGCATTAAAATATGCTGGAGTTAAGGTTACGCCAGAAATGAAGCCAGGACATATTACCACATTGAAGTTAGATGAACAAAAGGAAAAAATATGTGAGTGGTATAAATCTATTAAGGTAGAAACAGATCAAGATAAAAAGAAATCTATCTTGAAAGCAGAAAATATTTCTTTTTCTTATGATGGGATTAATAAAATTTTATATGATATAAATTTTGATATTAAAGAAGGAGAAATGGTATCTATAGTAGGAAAGAATGGGGCAGGTAAATCAACTCTATCAAAAGTAATATGTGGCTTTATAAAGGAAGATATAGGTGATATATATTATAATGGTGAAAGTATAAAGAACAAAACTATAAAGGAACGTGCAGAGATTATAGGAGTAGTAATGCAAAACCCTAATCAAATGATTTCAAAGTCTATGATTTATGATGAAGTTGCACTTGGATTAAGACTGAGAAGTATTAATGAAGAAGAAGTGAAAGAAAGGGTTGAGAAAGCTCTAAAAGTATGTGGGCTATCGCCTTTTAAATCTTGGCCTATTTCAGCCCTTAGCTATGGACAAAAGAAGAGAGTTACCATTGCTTCTATGTTAGCCTTGAATCCAAGGATATTGATTCTAGATGAGCCGACAGCAGGACAAGATTATCGTCATTATAGCGAGATTATGGAATTTTTAAGAAATTTAAACCAGCAAGGGGTAACAATTATAATGATTACTCATGATATGCATCTTATGCTTGAGTATACTCCAAGAGCTATAGTTATAGCAGAGGGTAAAAAGCTAGCAGATGATAAAGCATCTGTTATTTTGACTGATTCTAATGTAATTAATAATGCTAATTTAAAAGAAACATCTCTTTACAACTTAGCAAAGCTATCAGGAATAGAAGACGGTACTTCTTTTGTTCAAAGCTTTATTAATTATGAAAGGCTGGTGGAAAATAGATGAAGATGAAGTTATTTTCCTATAATTTAGTTGATACTTTTATTCATAGGCTTTCTGGATTAACAAAGTTAATTTGTTTTCTATTTTTAACATTTGCAGTTATGTTTTCTTATGATATAAGAGTGATTTTAGCAGTTATGGTATTCTCATTTTTTCTTTTAAAAGTGTCAAAAATAAAGTTTTCTCAGATAAAATTGATGATCATATATGTGCTTATTTTTCTAACAACCAATATAATTTTAACCTTTTTCTTTTCACCAGAAGAAGGGGTGAAGATTTACGGTACCAGACATGAAATAGCGCACCTATTTGGACATTATTATATAACTTTAGAGCAGATGTTTTACTTAACAACTAAGTTCTTTAAATATGCATCAGTTATTCCTTTAGGAATAATATTCTTACTTACAACTAATCCTAGTGAATTTGCTTCAGCTTTAAATGGGATTGGAATAAGTTACAAAGCTGCATATGCAGTATCTTTAACATTAAGATACTTTCCAGATATTCAGAGAGATTATCATGATATAAGTCTAGCACAACAAGCTAGAGGATTAGATATGTCACATAAAGCAAAGTTAACAGATAGATTTAAGAATTCTTTGCTTATAGTAATACCTTTAATATTTTCAACATTGGATAGAATCGAGCTAATTAGTAATGCTATGGATTTACGTGGCTTTGGAAAGAATAAAAAACGTACATGGTACAACAAAAAAAATCTTAGTAAACAAGATTACATGGCAATTGTAATTTCAGCATTAATTTTTACTTGTACAGTTTTAGTTTCTGTATTTGTAAATCATGGTCGTTTTTATAATCCATTCATATAGGAGGAGGAAGATTTATGAAACCATTATTAGTTTTTCAAACAGATTTTACATACAAAGAGGGAGCGGTATGCGCTATGTATGGCGTTGTAAAAAGCGTTGACAGAGAGCTAGAGATCATTGATGGAACTCACGAAATACCTCAGTATGATACATGGAGTGCATCTTATAGATTATATCAATCTATGAGATTTTGGCCAGAAGGAACAATATTTGTTTCAGTAGTAGATCCAGGAGTTGGTACTTCACGTAAAGCCTGTGTAGCTAAAACTGTAGATGGATATTACGTAGTAACTCCAGATAATGGAGCATTAACCCACCTAAAAAAATGGGTAGGAATTGAAGAAGTTAGAGAGATAGATGAAACTATAAATCGTCTACATGGAAAAAATACAGAAGGTGTAGCAATATTCCATGGTCGTGATTTATTTGGATATTGTGCAGCTCGTCTTGCTAGTGGAATAATAGATTTTGAGGGTGTAGGGCCTAAGTATAGTGTAGATGATATAGTTGAGCATGAAATTTTAGAACCTACAGTAGATGGTAATAAGGTTTGTGGTATCTTTGAAATTAATGATCCTAACTTTGGAAACTTATGGACTAATATTCCTTTATCAACATTCACAGAGGCTGGTTTTGAGTATGGAGATTATTTAAATGTAACAATAAAAAATCAAGGCAAAGAAGTTTATAAGGACAAAGTTTTATTCCATAAGTCATTTGGATATGCAGAAAAAGGCGAGGTTATGATATATAACAACGAGCTAATGAAAGTAGCTATGGCTATAAGTCAAGGAAGTTTTTGTGAAAAGTATAATTTAAACTTTGGCTCTCAATGGATAGTTGAGTTTGAAAAATAGGAGTAGGTTATGCTAAAGAAAGCAACAGAAGATAATAGAAATGAAATTATGAATTATTGCTTAGTTGAGCCAAGCATAAATTTATTTATAATTGGGGATATAGAAAATTTTGGATTTAATTCTAGTTTTCAAGAAATATGGATTCAAACAAAAGAAGAGAAAATCACAGGAATAATTCTAAGATATCATGATAACTTTATTGTTTATAGTAAGGAGTTAGATATGGATGTTAATGAAATATTAGCCTTATTGAAAACTAAAGAAGTTAATGTTATAAGCGGAAAACTTTCAGTAATTGAATTAATTTACCCTTCAGTAAAAGACCAATATAGTAAAAGGGAAATGTTTTTCTGTGAGCTTAAGGATAGTTCCAAATTAAAATTAGATACAGAAGAAGTAGAGATTGCTCAGTTTGAAGATGCCATGGATATTGCTAATGTATATGGTGATATTAAAGAATTTAAGGGTATGTATTCCACAGATGTACAAGAGCGTTATAATCAAATTTCTAATAGAATTAAGACTAAAGAAGGAATTCACATGTTTATAAAGGAGCAGGGAAATATAATAAGCCATGGAAATACTACTGCAGAAACTAGTGTAAGTGGTATGATAGGTGGTATCTTAACGGTATCATCACATAGAAATAGAGGATTGGCTAGTAAAGTTGTCTCTGCATTAGGAAGAAGTCTGATTATTAGAGGAAAATCAGCTTGTTTATTCTTTGATAATGTTGAAGCAGGAAGATTATATTATAATTTAGGTTTTGAACATATAGATAAGTGGGCAATTTTAGGGAGGAAATAAAATGAAAAAATTATTAGTTTTTCAAAGTGATTTTGGATTAGTAGATGGAGCTGTAGCTACAATGTATGGTGTAGCTCATGAAGTAGATGAGAATTTAAAACTATATAACTTAACTCATGATATTACACCATATAATATAAGTGAAGCGTCTTATAGACTTTTTCAATCTGTAGAGTATTGGCCAAAGGGAACAGTATTTGTTTCGGTGGTAGACCCAGGAGTAGGTTCGAATCGTAAAAGTGTAGTGGCTTTAACTAAGGATGGTCATTACATTGTAACTCCTGATAATGGAACTTTAACTCATCTTAAGAAGTATGTGGGTATAGTTGCTGTTCGTGAAATAGAGGAGAGTAAACATCGCCGTCAGAATACAGAGCACTCATATACATTCCATGGTAGAGATGTATATGCTTATACTGGAGCTAAATTAGCATCAGGTAATATTGCATTTGAGGAAGTTGGAGAAGAACTGAAGGTAGAAGATATATTAGAGCTTGAGCTTGGTAAAGTA
Source organism: Clostridiaceae bacterium (assembly GCA_902363375.1). GTDB lineage: Bacteria > Bacillota > Clostridia > Clostridiales > Clostridiaceae > Clostridium_J. The sequence goes on from CABIZX010000001.1 coordinate 422,066, forward strand.
ACTAAAACAGAAGATAGCATAAAGGGAAGTATAGATATCCTTGATGTTAGATTCGGAAGTTTATGGACAAACATAACTAGAGAAGATTTTTTATCCATGGGCTTTAATATTGGAGAGAAAGTAGAAGTTATTATTAAAAATGGAACTAGCTTAGTTTATAATAACCATGTAGTTTATGGTAGATCCTTTGCAGATGTACATATCAGTGAGCAAATAATATATGTTAACTCACTATATCGTATGGCTCTTGCTATAAATCAAGGTAATTTTGCTAAGGCGTATAGTGTAGGAACAGGTGTACATTGGACTATAGAGTTTAGAAAAATTAATAAGTAATTGATAAATAGTTAAATGGCTATCTCAATAAGAGATAGCCATTTATTTGTTAGATTATATATATAAAGTTTTAATAATAACTTTGTATATATAATCTAATCTAAGTTTAACTTACATCTAGATAAATAAGTTAAGACCAGCATCCTCTGTAGAAGCTAAGTAAGTTGCAACTCCACCAACTTCAACCTCAGGAATTAGCTCTTCATGTTTAATACCCATTAAATCCATAGACATAGAACATGCAATTATTTTAACACCCATTTTAAGTGCATTAGCTATAAGGGTATCTATATCATCTACATTATTTTTAGCCATAATATTTTTAATCATAGCAGGTCCCATACCAGCCATATTCATCTTTGATAGCGGAAGTTTGCTAGGATTGCTTGGAAGCATCATATCAAACATTTTTTCAATTCCATCCTTTTTAACGGAAGGTTTATCTTTTCTTTTTAAAATATTAAGCCCCCAGAAGGTGAAGAACATAGTGACAGGTTTACCCATAGAGGCAGCTCCAGTAGCTATGATAAATGAGGCAATAGCTTTATCAAGGTCTCCACTGAAGACTACAAGGGTTGCTCCATCCTTTTTTGAAACACCGCAGCTAATTGGTGATGCACTTCTTGTTAAATCACAAGATGCACCTTTTTTTATTAGGGCTACAAAGGCTTTTTCTTTTTTATCAAATTCACCTTTTATAAGAGTATTTCCAGTTTTGTCACACCAACTACTAATATCCTTTTGGAAGCCAGGATCAGAAGCCTTCACTTCTAATATATCCCCATCCTTCAACTTAACTATCTCTTCAAAGACTTTTCGAATAGGTCCTGGGCATTGGAGTCCACAAGCATTAAGACTTACAGTAACTGACGGAGACTCTTCAGTTTCAGTAAGAGTAGAAGATATACAATCACATCCTTGAGAATTTTCTTCCATGTTGTCTTTAGTATTTGTATCTTTTAAATAATCTATAGAAGATTTAACGGTGGAGTAGGTTTTAAAGCCACCATCTAAGTTAATACAATTAAATCCATATTGAGAAAGTATTCTACAAGCAATATAACCACGAAGACCTACTTGACAATACACATAGATTGTTTTATCTTTAGGTATTCTATTTAAATTATTTCTAATAGTACCAAGAGGAATATTTATAGCACCCTCTATATGTCCTACTTCAAATTCCATATCTTCTCTTACATCTAAGATAAATTCATTAGTATCTATTAGTTTATCGATTTCATTCCATTGAATAATATTAACTAGACCATCCATCATATTAGATCCTATATATCCAGCCATATTAACTGGATCTTTAGCAGAAGAATATGGTGGAGCATAACATAGTTCTAAGTCAGGTAAATCAGTTATTTTTAAATTTCCTTTTATAGCAGTAGCTATAACATCAATACGTTTTTCTACTCCATCTAACCCTACACCCTGAGCACCTAATATTTTACCGTTTGAAGGGTCAAATAAAACTTTAAGAGAAATAGGAAAAGCACCTGGATAATAACCTGCATGGGAGTTTGGATGTAAGTGAATAGCTTTATGCTCTAAATTAAGTCTTTCTAAGGTTTTTTCATTATTACCTGTAGTAGCCACAGTAAGAGAAAATACCTTTGCTACGGAGGAACCTAATGTACCTTTATACTCAGCTTTCTTACCACAGATATTATCTGCTACAATATGACCTTGTCTGTTAGCAGGCCACGCAAGAGGAATCATAGTTGGATTACCATTTATATAATCAATTACTTCTACTGCATCGCCAAGGGCATAAATGTTTTCATCAGAAGTCTTCATTTCTTTATTTACAACAATTGCTTTTCTGCTATTTACTTCAAGTCCAGCGTCTATAGCAATTTTACTTTCGGGCACTACACCTATTGATAAAATAATCATATCAGCTTTAATTTCTTTACCACTATTTAAAACTACTTTTTTACCGTTACTTTCAAAGGATTTAACTCCATCTTTAAGAATTAAATTAACTCCATTTTGAAGCAGATGTTCATGAACAATAGCTGCCATCTCATAATCTAGAGGAGCCATAACTTGATCTGCCATTTCTACAAGAGTTACAGCAACACCTCTATCTACAAGATTTTCAGCCATTTCAAGTCCTATAAATCCACCACCAACAATTACAGCTTCCTTTGGAGATTCAGTATCAACGAAGGCTTTGATTTTATCAGTATCTGGTATATTTCTAAGAGTAAATAAATTATTTGACTCTTTAAGTCCATGGATAGGTGGAGTTATTGGATTAGCACCAGGAGATAAGACTAATACATCATAACTTTCTTCATAAATTTGATTAGTATTATGTTTTTTTATAGTAACTTTTTTAGCTTCTTTATCAATTTTAATAACTTCACTAAAGTTTCTTATATCAATGTTGAATCTAGTGCTCATACCTTCCACTGTTTGAACTAGAAGGTTATCTCGTTCTTTTATTATTTCCCCTATATAATAAGGAAGTCCACAGTTTGCAAAGGAGATATACTCACCTTTCTCAAACATAATTATTTCTAAAGATTCATCTAATCTTTTTAGACGTGCAGCAGTGGAAGCTCCCCCAGCTACGCCTCCTACAATAATAACTTTTTTACCCATATATAAATCCCCTTTCAAAATAAATCATATATTTTTATTTTATATAGCTAATCTTAATATCTATATATCATAATAATGCGATATATATATTAAGAAAAAAGAAGTCTAAAGAATTTTGACTTCTTAAATACTAGAATAAAATTTCTACTAGCTTTTTAATTTTTTCATCATTAACACTATATATAATCTCTAAACCATTACGTTGCCAATCTATAATACCAAAGGCTTTTAACTTTGCAATGTGCTGAGATATAGTTGATTGAGGCATGTTTAAACAGCTTTGCATGTTAGTAACATTACTTCCACCATTATCAATGAGACCTTTAACAATACAAAGCCTTACGGGATGGGCTAATGCCTTTAAAATATTTGCTTTTTCCTCAAAGAGCTTTGGGTTAGTTAAAAATGTGTCATCGTTTTTCATGTTTTATACACCTCCATATCACTATATTCACATAATACGATATAGTTACAAGTGTGTCAATAAATAATAAAAGTATTTTAATATTTTATGGTTTAACTAAATAGAATAGTGGGTATGATTCGAAATAACAAAAATATTTTAACTAATCATTAAGTATTTTAAATCATACCCTTAGGTTTACTATATAAGTTAATTCAAATAGATAATTATGCATAAAGGAAATAAATAAAGTGTATGCACTACTTTTAAAGTAAAATAGTACGGGCATTATAAAAAATTAAAAAAACTATATATTAAAGTTTATAAGAAAAATAGAGCTGCCAAGGTAGTGACAATTAAACCTAGAATTACTGGTTTAAAGTTTCGTTTTGCAAGCTCAAAAGGAGATACCTTACATATTGCAGAGACAGGAATTATAGCCCAAGGTATTAGTGTACCACCACCTACCCAAATAGCGCCTAATTGGCCAAGAGCAGTTAAGGTCGCAATGTTACCACCAGTGGCAGTTCCAAATAGATTTGCAGTAGATCCTGCTAGAGCTATACCAGAAAATCCAGAACCATCTAGGCCTGTAATGGCACCTACAGTAGTTACCCCAAAGGCACTTAACACATTATTTAATGGAACTGCATTAGAAAAAGCAAATCCCAAGTCATTTACTATACCTAAAGAGCCTGTAGGTAAATAGTTTCCTATGATAGATGTGAATCCATCGCCACCTACATAGAAAAAGGCTGCAATTGGAACCACAACACCAAAAACTTTAAATCCAAACTGTAATCCTTCCACTAGATGATTAGTTAGTTTTTCAAGAGAAGCTTTTTTGTATGCTTTTATAGATATTAATATAAGTATAATTAAGGTTGTACCACCGATTAATGCTGTAGCGTCTCCGCCTTTTAAATTTAAGGAAATCATTAAAAATACGTCGATAATAAATAAAAGAGGAATCAATATAGCAAAGAAGATTTTCCAACCTTTACTTAGAAGAGTTTCATCGGTTGTCTCAATTTCTTCGGAGTATTCAGTATAGGTAAGATTTTCAAGAGTTCCGTTTTTCATATCTCTTTTTAATAAAATGAAAGCTGTAATGGTGGTTACAAGTCCCATAATAATTATAAGAGGAATACTAGCTCTAACTACTGCAGATACAGGGATACCAGCAGCATCGGCAGTTAGTTTTGGAGCTGCCTGAATTACAAAGTCTGTAGATAGGGCTATACCATGGCCAAAAAGGTTCATTGCAATAGCAGCACCGATGGCAGGAAGACCAGATTTAATAGCCACAGGTACCAATACAGCTCCAACTAATGCAACGGCTGGAGAGGGCCAAAAGAAATAAGAAATTATCATCATTATTATCCCGATACCCCAAAAAGCTATAAAATCATTTTTTATAAACTTACTAAAAGGTTCTATCATAACTTTACTTATGCCTGTATAGGAAAGGGCCTTACTTAAGCCAGCAATTATAGATATTATAAGTATTGTTGGCATTAACTCCGTAATAGAATAAATAAAGCTATTAAAAATGCTAATTAAAGATGATGGAATAGACTTAGTACTAATTAATGCAATTAATACTACTCCAATAATGCAAATAAGAGAGCAGTCTAATTTTTTTATCATTGTTATTAAAATTAATATTATAAAGATTAAATAAATATAGTGTATTGATGTTAATTCAATCATTTGTAGCCTCCTGTTTAGCTTATCCTAATTTAATAATAGAATATGCAGAGAGGATAATTAGTGTTAAAAAAGCAAGATAAAAATTAAGATAATTCAAATTGAAGTATAGACTAACATAAAAAGAAAAGTATAATAATAAATACTATGAATTATAAACTTGATATTTTCATATGCTACAAAGTCATTGAATTAGAATAGATATATAAATTAATATTTATTCATAATAACATGTATATTATATAGATATCATTGAGGAGCTAAAATTTTATATGATAATAAGAATATTAGGTGTTTATGAATAAAACTGTTTAAATACTTTTAAATAATATATAATAGTAATAATAATGTGATATCTTGGAGTAAATTAGAGATTTAAGGAGAAAAAATATGAAGAATTTTAAATTTAAACATAATGGCGAAGAGTTTATTTTATCAGAGGATAATCTTTCTTATATGGAAGGTGATGAAATTAAAGATTTTGATATAGAAAAGGTATTAGAAATTTTAGAAGAAGGTAAAGAAAAGATAGAATTTGATTATGAGTATTATGCTGATAATTGTGATGAGTGTGGTAATAGTGAGTCTATAGATAAAAAATGTTATAGATTTTTAGAATATCATTTTTATATTTTTACTAAAGAAGAGAAATATATAATGAGCAATATAAGTAACGACTTTGAAAGTACTACCTATTCTCAACTAGAGAGAGATGAGAGAATTGATGAAAGTTATATCGTGTCTGTTATAGTATGTGAAAGCTGTAAGAGATTCACAGTAGAAATTGAACAATGTGATATGTAATTAAAAAAATATGTATATTTTTAGGCAAATTTCATATACTCTTTAATGTAAGACTATTCGGAAGAAAGAATTTACAGATATTTGTAGAAATTTATGTATAAACATATCATAACTGGATACAATTCCTAATAGGAGGGATTGTATGTTTGAAAGATATAAAAGAAATAAAGGATTATACATTTTTATAGCCTCTGTAGGTATAATAGTTTTTTTGCTTAGCTATACTGTGAGTACAGCATTTTTAAGAAGTTCAAAGGATGGTTCTGGAATTTTAGGTGAAGCAACTCAATCTAGCTTTATGAATATGAGTGATGTGGTGATTTCAGAGAAAAGCAACATAGAGTTCATGCTAAACTATAAAAACTCCTTGGATAAAGTAAAAATTAATGATAAATTAGATCAAACTATAAAGGTAAAAAAGGATGATTTAATTGGTCTTAACCAAGATCAGGCTGAAAAGATATTTTCTAGCTTTGGATATAGGATAGAAAAGTTTGCAGATGAAGATGTGGTATTTGTAAAGGACGTAGAAGGTTATAATTATAAAGCAGATTCTTACTTTATAGGAATAAAGGGTGAAAATATTGTTATTTATAATAAGGATTCTAATGGAACAATAAAAGTAGCAGAAGAAAAAATAACAAACCCTAAAGATGAGGATGGCCAATTATATTTAAAGATTAATGACATAGAGAACAGAGGTAATCTTTTGAGAACATTCTATGAAGGGCATAAAGATTATCAGTTTTCCAATATACAAGAGGCTATAGAATATGCTCAGGCTCTTTGTAGCACATAAAATTTGAAAAGGAGTGTTTCAAAAAAATTTGAAACACTCCTTTTCAATGCATTTCAACGCAAAATATAAAAATATAAAATTATAAAATGATATAAATTTAATTTAAATTAAGTTTAAAATAGTTTTTATTGAATTGTTACATTATAGATGATAAAGTATATTGTAGTCATGATTGTGTGGTAGAATAGATTAATGATCTAGATTTAATATAACCATATAATAGGTATACAACATACGGTTTAAATTTGCAGATAATATATATACATAAAATAATAGAAAATATAGATAGTTTTAATAAAGATAGGTGATACACATGTATGAATATATAAAAGGGATTTTTAAGTCTATAGAGAAAGAATATATAGTTATTGAATGTGGGAATATAGGGTATAAGATTTTAACATCAGGGAGTACAATTTCTAACATGCCAGCTATAGATCAACCAATAAAGATTTATACTCATCAGATTGTAAGAGAAGATTTTATTGGACTTTATGGCTTTTTGACTAAAGAAGAAATATCCATGTTTAATCTTCTTATTTCAATTAATGGGGTAGGTCCTAAAGCTGCTCTTTCTCTTATGTCAATTGCTAATGTGTCTACGTTGAAATATGCTATAATTACTGATGATGATAAATTGATAACTAAGGCACCGGGAATAGGTAAGAAAACTGCACAAAGAATTATATTGGAGCTTAAAGATAAGATAAACTTAGGTGAAGCTATAGAAAAAGGAGTAGTTATCGATCCAATCACCCTAGACAATGGAAAATTATCAGAAGCTATTGGAGCACTTATAGCTCTTGGATATTCTGATAAAGAAGCTGAAAAGGCAGTAGAGAAAGCAGATAGAAGTAAGAGTGTGGAAGAGATTATAAAACAGTGCTTAAAACTTTTAATGGGATAATAGATTTTTAAGCAGTTTATGATTAAGGAGGAGGATTATGGAAGATAGATTTATTACATCTAATATTATTGAGGAAGATATAGAAGTAGAATATTCCTTAAGACCTCAGCGCCTTAAGGAATATATAGGTCAGGAAAAAGTTAAGAATAAGCTTGATATATTTTTGAAAGCTGCAAAAATGAGAAAGGAACCTTTAGATCATGTGCTTTTATATGGTCCACCAGGGTTAGGAAAAACTACATTAGCAAACATAGTGGCCAAGGAAATGGGCGGAAATTTGAAAATAACTTCAGGACCTGCTATAGAAAGAGCTGGTGATTTAGCGGCACTGCTAACAAATCTAAATACAAATGATGTGTTATTTATAGATGAGATCCATAGATTAAATAGATCAGTAGAGGAAATTTTATATCCTGCTATGGAGGATTTTGCACTGGATATTGTTATTGGTAAGGGTGCAGCAGCCAAGTCTATAAGGCTTGATTTACCTAAATTTACGTTGATTGGGGCAACCACAAGAGTAGGACTTTTAACAGCGCCATTAAGAGATAGATTTGGAGTACTATGTTCAATGGAATATTATAATCATGATGAACTTAGAGAAATTGTATTAAGATCTTCTGATATATTAGGAGTTAAGATCGATAATGAAGGTGCTTTGAGTTTAGGTATGAGATCTAGAGGAACTCCAAGAATAGCCAATAGGTTATTAAAAAGAGTTAGAGATTTCTCCATGGTAAAAGGGATAGATATAATTGATAGCAATATGGTAGAACAAGCATCAGAGCTTCTAGAGGTAGATAAAGAAGGGTTTGATAGATTAGATAATAAAATACTAGAATCTATAATAGATAATTTTAATGGAGGACCTGTTGGAGTTGAAACTTTAGCTTACTTTATAGGAGAAGAAGTAAGCACGATTGAAGATGTGTATGAACCATACCTTATACAAAAAGGATTTATTATGAGAACTCCTAGAGGTAGGATAGCAGCTAAAAAAGCCTATGACCATTTAGGAAGAATAGTTCCGGAACATATACTATAAAAGTAAAATTTATAAATATGTAAAACTATAAATAGATAAAATTGAAAAATGTATTAATCATCTATATAAAAGCTATAAAATTTTTATAGCTACAATAGAATAGAAAAATATATTGTGGTATTATGTTGTAATAATATAGATAGAATAGGGAAGTGTATAAACTTTGAAAGTAAAGGATTTTTATTTTGATTTGCCAAAAGAATTGATAGCTCAACATCCACTAGAAAAAAGAGATGAATCTAAGCTAATGGTTTTAAATAAAAAAAGTGGTGAAATAGAACATAAGGTTTTTAAGGATATTATAGACTATTTAAATCCAGGTGATTGTCTTGTATTAAATGATACCAGAGTTATGCCAGCTAGACTTTATGGGGCAAGGGAAGGCTCTGGTGGTAAAATGGAATTTTTACTTCTTAAAAGACATGAAGATAATATATGGGAAAGTTTAGTTAAACCAGGTAAAAGAGGAAAAGTTGGAGCTAAATTTGTATTCGGAAATGGAGAACTAAAGGCTGAAATAATAGAAGTCTTGGATAATGGAAATAGAAAAATAAAGTTCTACTATGATGGAATATTTGAAGAAGTATTGGATAGACTTGGAGAGATGCCACTACCACCATATATAGAAGAAAAATTAGAAGACAAGGAAAGATATCAAACTGTTTATTCAAAAGAAGTTGGATCTGCAGCAGCTCCTACAGCGGGATTACATTTTACAGAAGAGTTGCTTCAAGAGATTAGAGATAAAGGTATAAACATAGCTTTTGTAACTTTACATGTGGGACTTGGAACTTTTAGGCCAGTGAAGGTAGAGGATATTCAAGATCATGAAATGCATTCTGAGTACTATATCTTAGATAGAGAAAATGCAGAAATAATAAATAATGCTAAAAAAAGTGGAAAAAGAGTTATAGCAGTGGGAACAACCTCTAATAGAACCCTTGAGAGTATAGCTAATGAAGAGGGGGAGGTTAAAGAGCAATCCGGATATACTAATATATTCATATATCCAGGTTATAAGTTTAAAATAGTAGATGCAATAATTACTAATTTTCATTTGCCAGAATCTACACTAATAATGCTTATAAGTGCATTTTCAACTAGGGAGATAGTTATGAATGCTTATAAAACTGCAGTAGAAAATGAATATAGATTCTTTAGCTTTGGAGATGCTATGTTTATCCATTAATAGGAAGGACGATGAATAGGTGTATAAATTACTAAAAAAGAGTGGAAAAGTTAGACGTGGAGAATTTGTTACTCCCCATGGAACAATACAGACTCCTGTATTCATGAATGTTGGTACTTTAGCTGCCATAAAAGGTGCTGTATCATCTATGGATTTAAAGGAAATTGGTTGCCAGGTAGAATTATCTAATACATATCATCTTCATTTGAGACCAGGAGATGAAGTAGTTAAAAAAATGGGAGGGCTTCATGAATTTATGAATTGGGATAGACCGATTCTTACAGATTCAGGTGGTTTTCAAGTATTCTCATTAGCAGGTTTGAGAAAGATCAAAGAAGAGGGTGTATATTTTAGCTCTCACATAGATGGAAGAAAAATATTTATGGGTCCAGAAGAGAGTATGAGAATCCAAAGTAATCTGGCTTCAACCATTGCGATGGCTTTTGATGAGTGTATCCCAAACCCATCTTCAAGAGAGTATGTAGAAAAATCTGTAGCAAGAACTACTAGATGGCTTGAAAGATGTAAAGCTGAAATGGAAAGATTAAATGCAGAGCCTAATACTATAAATAAACAGCAAATGTTATTTGGTATAAACCAAGGCGGAGTTTATGAAGATATTAGAATAGAACATGCTAAAACTATTAGAAAATTAGACCTTGATGGATATGCCATTGGAGGATTAGCTGTTGGTGAGACCCATGAAGAAATGTATAGAATTATTGATGCGGTAGTACCTCATCTTCCAGAGGATAAACCAATTTACCTGATGGGAGTTGGAACTCCTGAAAATATATTAGAAGCAGTTTCAAGAGGTGTAGATTTCTTTGACTGTGTATTACCAGCTAGAAATGGAAGGCATGGACATGTGTTTACTAAGTATGGTAAAATAAACATCATGAATGCTAAATATGAATTAGATAAAAGTCCTATTGATGAGGGTTGTGATTGTCCGGCCTGCAAGCATTACACGAGAGGTTACATAAGACACTTGTTTAAGGCAAAGGAAATGTTAGCAATGAGACTTTGCGTGCTTCATAACTTATATTTTTATAATAAGTTAATGGAAGAAATAAGAAATGCAATAGATGGAGACTATTTTGAAGAATTTAAAAATCAAAGGCTTTCAGAATGGGGAATAAAGTAATTTGGTATCTATTAATTTAATATATACATAACTAGTGAAAGGAGAGATAATATGCAAAATTTAATGGCGTTTATTCCAATGATACTTGTATTTGTGTTGTTTTATTTTATGATTTTTATGCCAGAAAAGAAGAGAAAGAAACAATACAATGATATGTTAAACTCTTTAGCAGTAAATGACGAAATCATGACTAAAGGTGGAATCATGGGAAGGGTAATAAATATACAAGAAGAGTATATTATTTTAGAAAGCGGCCCAGATAGAGCTAGAATAAAAATGAATAAACTTGGTATTGCTTCAGTTACAAAATCAGCTAACGAGCCAGAAGAAATCAAGGAATAATCATCATAAATCCCCTTATATAAACATATTTATTATTATAAGGGGGTTTTGGGTATGTATAAAAAGTTTAATTATTCAGCTATTGGAGTAGGGGTGCTAAGAGCATCAATTTTAACTGTAATTTGTGTTCTAGTATATTCATTAATTACTTCATATTTCCCATTTAGTAATGCTGTTACATCGGTATTTTTAGTTATAGTTACTTTAGCTAGTGTAGTATATGGAACTATATATGCAACACTAAAAATGGGAAGTAAAGGATGGTTAGTAGGATTACTAGTGGCATTATTTTATATGTTAGTACTTTATATAGTATCCTTATGTTTTGGAAATAACTTAGCATTAGGAGGAAAAGATGTACTTAGGTTAATCTTAGCATTAGCAGCAGGATCATTGTCAGGAATGTTAGGAGTGAATCTATAAATATTATTAGTTTTAGGAGGAATAGAGATGAAGCATATAAAAACTATTAACAAGTCTAATATTAAAGAAAGTTTAAAGAAACCAGGTTGTAAGGAATGTGCTAACTCATGTCAATCAGCTTGTAAAACTTCTTGTACAGTAGCTAATTTAGAGTGTGAGAACTAATCATTTTAAAGGCAGTAACAAAAAGTTACTGCTTTATGTTTAGTTAGGAGGAAAAAGGATGGAATTAATTCATAAATTTAGACAAGGTAATGATTTTTATGTTATAGATGTAAATTCAGGTGCAGTTCATGAAGTTGATGAACTTGTATATGACATGTTAGACTCAGATAAACTTAGAGATAAAGAAGAGTTAAAAGAAATATATAAAGAGAGATATGAAAGTAAAGAAATTGATGAGGTATATGAGGAATTACAATCTTTAGTTGATGAAGAGATGTTATATTCTAAAGATTTATATGAGAACATAGCAATGATGAGTGGACAAGCAGAAGTGGCTATTAAAGCACTTTGTCTGAATATAATTCATGATTGCAATTTAAAATGCAAATACTGTTTTGCTGATGAAGGAGAATATAAGGGTTGTAGAAAAACCATGAGTGCGCAGACTGGCAAGGACGCTATAGATTTTGTTATTAAAAATTCTGGAAATAGAAGAAATATAGAAATTGATTTATTTGGTGGAGAACCGCTTATGGCTTTTGACATCATAAAGGAAATAGTGGACTATGGTAGAGAGCAGGAAAAAATTCATAATAAGAATATTAGATTTACTATGACTACAAATTCAACTCTTTTAAATGATGAAATAATGGACTATCTTGATAAAAATATGGGAAATATCATTTTAAGTATAGATGGTAGAAAAGAGGTTAATGATAAAGTTAGGGTAAGATTTGATGGAAATGGTACCTATGAGTCTATATTACCAAAAATAAAGAAAATGGTAGATATAAGAGATAAATCTAAAACTTATTATGTAAGAGGTACTTTTACAAGGGAAAACACAGATTTCTTTGAAGATGTGAAGCATATGGTGGAATTAGGATTTGACGAAGTATCTATTGAACCAGTAGTACTTCCAGAGGAACATGAGCTTTCATTAAGAGAAGAAGATCTTCCTACAATTTTCGCTCAATATGATAGACTATATGAATATATGGTTGAAAAATATGAAGCAGGAAAGCCATTTAAGTTTTATCACTTCAATATAGATTTACAAGGAGGTCCATGTATTTATAAGAGAATATCAGGATGTGGAGCTGGACATGAATATGTTGCAGTTACTCCAGATGGAGAGGTATATCCTTGTCATCAATTTGTAGGAAACAAAGACTTCCTTATGGGAGATATATATGAAGGGGTTAAAGACTTTTCTATAGTTCAAAACCTAAAGGATGCACATATATACAATAAGCCTACATGTAAAAAATGCTGGGCAAGATTCTATTGTAGTGGAGGGTGTCAAGCTAATAACTTTAACTTTAATGGAGATGTTCACATACCATATGAATTAGGCTGTAAGATGCAAAAGAAGAGAATAGAGTGTGCTATTGCTTTAAAAGCTAAAACCATGAATAAATAATTGAGCTTTAAAGGATAGAATTAAAAATTCTATCCTTATCTTAAAAAAATCAAAAATATACAGAAAATTAAGCTATATACACTTGATTTTATCCATAAAATACCTGTAAAATAAATAATTAATAGGACATTTAGAAAAATACAATTAAATAACAGGAAAGGGGATAACCATGAAGAGGAAAAACGGAAAAAGTGGAAAAAGTGGATTTCTAGTTATCATAGCAATAATATTAATAGGTCTTCTTGCCTACTGTGGCCTTTATGGAGTGAATTTAGGTAATTATAGAATTAAAACCTTTGGAAGTAGTATTGATAAAGGTTTAGATTTAGTAGGAGGAACTTCTCTTTTAATGGAAATAAAGGAGGAGAATGTAGATAAAGCTACAATAGATAGAACTATAGAGCTTATATCCATGAGAGTAAACAGTGATGGAGTAAGCGAAATTCCTATAACTCAAGAAGGAGAAAATAGGATAAGAATAGAAATTCCAGGTGAATTTGATACAAACAAGGTACTAGAGACCATTGGAAAAACTGGAGAACTAACTTTTGAAGGTCCAGATGGAAATGTAATTTTAACTGGTAAACAAGTTAAAGAAGCAGGAGCATATATTTCACAAGACAATAAATATATTGTTAGTCTTGAGTTAAATGAAGAAGGAACAGAAAAGTTTGCTGAGGCAACTCAAACTTTTTTAAATAAAAATATAGCTATTAAGATGGATGGTGAAGTTTTAACTAATCCAAAAGTTAATACTGTTATAAGTGATGGAAAGGCAGTAATTGAAGGAATGAGCTCTTTAGAAGAAGCAAATTCTATTGCAAGTATTATAACTTCAGGAGCACTTCCGGTAAAATTAGAAGCTAGCTCAGTTAAGACTGTAGGACCAACTATTGGAGCAGAAGCATTATCTCTTAGTAAAAAAGCTGCAATGATTGGTATAGCTTGTGTTATATTATTTATGATTGCATACTATAAAGTTCCAGGAATTGTTGCTTCTATAGCTATAGTTCTATATGTTAGTTTGGTACTCATTATATTTGCACAATTCGGAGTAGTATTAACATTAGCTGGTATAGCTGGATTAATACTTACCATTGGTATGGCAGTTGATGCAAATGTTCTTATATTTGAGAGAACAAAAGAAGAGCTGAAGCTTGGAAAATCCGTTAAAACTTCAGTGGAATCAGGTTATAATAGAGCTCTATCATCAATTTTAGACTCTAACATAACTACAATTATAGCTGCTTTAGTACTTTATTTCTTAGGTTCAGGTTCAGTAAAGGGGTTTGCTGTGACATTACTTATAGGTATCATCGTAAGCATTTTTACAGCTCTCTTTGTTACCAAGTTCTTACTTAACAATGCTGTAAATGCAGGATGGATAACTAAACCATCACATTTTGGTGTGAGAGGGGGCAAAAACCTTGAATAGCTTTAAGATAATAGAAAAAACTAAAATTTGGTTTGCTATATCAATTATCATAACTATTATAGGAATTGGATTTTTAGCAACTAAAGGTTTAAATTACGGTATAGATTTTAAAGGTGGTACATTAATCACTTTAAATATAAATCAGAAATTTAATAAGGCAGATGTTAATGATATAATAGATAAATATGCAAAAGAAAAATATTCTACCAAGGTTGCTGATGAGGGTAAGGAAATACAAATTATTGTTCAAGAAGGAGTATTAGATGAAGAAAAAACTAATGCCCTTATAGATGAAATAAAAGAAAAATATTCTTTAGAAGATAGTGCACTTATAGGAAAAGAAAATATAGGTGCTACAGTAGGAAATGAATTAAAGAAGAAGGCATTATTAGCGTTAGGGGTATCATCTCTAGCAATGCTAATATATATTACTGCTAGATTTGAATTTAGCTATGCAGCAGCAGCTATTATAGCTTTACTTCACGATGTGTTTATAACCGTTTCATTCTATGCTATATTAGGTATTCAAGTAAATACACCATTTATAGCAGCAATATTAACTATAGTTGGATATTCTATTAATGATACTATTGTTATTTTTGATAGAATAAGAGAAAATGTAAAGAAAAATAGAAGAATGAATTCATCTGAAATTGCTAATATGAGTATTACAGAAACTATGACAAGAAGTATAAATACGTCATTAACTACACTTATAACTATAGTGGCAGTTTATGTGATGGTACCATCTATAAGAGAATTCTCACTTCCACTTATCGTTGGAATTGCATGTGGTGCATATTCTTCAATATTTATAGCATCACCATTATGGGTAATATTTAAAAATGCTAAACAAAAAAAGAAGGCTAAATCAGCAGCATAATATATAAAATTCTATGGCGAAAAACACTTTATGATGTTTTTCGCCATTTTTATAATAATTTGTTTGTAAAATTGTCTGTTTTAAATTATAATATATTTGTTTTCTATAAATAGATTTCATGAACTCATAATATGTACAAGTATAATATGAGTTTAAAGGTTTTTGTCCAAGAGAAGATAATCTCTAGAAAATGAAATAAAAAATATGGGATTAAGTAGACTACTCATGGAACTAATTTGGAGGAGAGCATATGGAATATAGTATGAATAGGAAAGAGAATGATCCGTTTCTATTAGGAAATATGAAAATTGCATTAAATAGAATTGTAAAAGCTATCAATGAGAGGGAAAAGATAGTTATATATGGCTATCATGACTTTGATAGCGTATGTGCTATATCTCTTCTTATGTTAGTGCTACGATATGTAAATAGTGATGTAGAATACTTTATACCAAGTATATATAGAGACGATAGAAATTTAAACAAAGAAGATATTGAGAATAATTTATTATGTCTTGGAGCAAATTTAATTATAACTGCTGGATGTGGAATAAAATCTAAAGAAGAAATAAAAGTCTGTAAAGAAAATAATATAGATATAATTGTAACAGATTATCATGATCATATAGTGGAAGATAATAACTGCATAACTATAAATACATATCAACCAAATTGCAATTATCCATTTAAAGACTTTACAGCTTGTTCGCTTATATATAAATTTATAGAGGTGATAGCATCTTATTACAAGATAAGTTGCACCCAAAAGTACTTAGATTTAGTAATGATGGGTATAATTACAACAGGAGTGGAAATACGAGAAGAAAATAAATTTTTTGTAGAAGAAGGATGCAAAAGATTAAGAAATACTAATAACTATGGTGTTAGAGCTTTAATTAGAGAACATGAATGTAATTATGGTGGTGTTATTAAGTTTTATGATGAAGGCATTAGAAAAATTTTACCAAAGATGATTTCAAAGAATAGGTTAGACAATGCTCGAATAATAGTAGAATTATTTACTACTAATGATAGCTATAGAGCAAAACAAATTTCAAAGTATTTATATAAAGAAGTTATAATGAGTTTAGAATAAGTTGTATAATTTATTAGTCTTATCATTTAAAAGTGTGCAGTTCTACAGAAACTAGACATGGAATAAATGTTAATATATAATTTAATTATAGTAAAGATGCTGTTTGGGTAAAGGGTTTAGGAGGAGAAAAAATGAATTTAAAGGATAAAGTTAGAGTTATAGAAGGATTTCCAAAGGAAGGTATTAGCTTTAAAGATGTAACTACTTTACTTCAAGATGCTGAGGCATTAAGAGAGTCGATTAATGTTATTGCAGGACACTTGAAGGATAAAAATATTGATATAATAATAGGACCAGAAGCAAGAGGGTTTTTATTCGGAGTGCCAGTTGCATATGCTTTAGGAGCTGGATTTGTACCGGTTAGAAAGCCAGGTAAGTTACCTTATGAAACTATACAAACATCCTATGATTTAGAGTATGGTAGCGATGTGCTAGAGATTCATAAAGATGCTATTAAAAAAGGACAGAGAGTAGCTATTGTTGATGATTTACTTGCAACAGGAGGAACTGTAGCTGCAGTTGCAAAACTTGTTGAAGAATCAGGTGGAGAAGTTGTAGCCATAGATTTTTTGATAGAACTTACAGAGCTTAAAGGTAGAGAAAAAATAGCAAAATATGATATTATGTCTGTTATAGACTATCCATTTTAGAGTTGAACATAAATTGCAATAATTTGGGTTATAGTATATAATTATTACTGAGTTTAAATAGGTGGCTGGTTCATTAACCAGCCTTTAATTTTAGGAGTGTATTACAATGATTGATAAATTGATAGAAAAAATTAACAGCAATTGTCATAATGTGGATATCAATTTTATAAATAAGGCCTATGAATTTTCTGTAAGTGCACACAAAGATCAAAAAAGAGAGTCAGGAGAGCCTTATATTATTCATCCATTAGAAGTAGCTTGTATTTTGGCTGAATTAGGACTTGATACCTCCACTATAGTAGCAGGACTTTTACATGATGTAATTGAAGATACAGAGTATACATATGAAGATGTTTGTAATATATTTTCTGTAGAGGTTGCTAATTTAGTTGAAGGAGTATCTAAGTTAGGAAAAATAAAATATAAGTCAAAAGAGGAGCAGCAGGCAGATAATGTAAGAAAAATGCTTCTTGCCATGGCTAGAGACATAAGAGTAATACTTATAAAATTGGCTGACAGATTACATAATTTAAGAACATTAAAATATATGCCTGAGAATAAGCAGAAGGAAAAGGCTAAGGAGACACTGGATATATACGCACCTTTAGCTCATAGATTAGGTATATCAAAGATAAAGTGGGAGTTGGAGGATTTAGCATTAAGATACTTAAATCCTATAGAATATTATGACTTGGTTAAGCTGATTTCAGATAAGAGGAATGAGAGAGAAGAGCAAATAAACCATATAATATCGCAACTTAAATTGAATCTCAATATGGGTGGAATTACTGCAGAAATAGAGGGTAGGCCAAAACACTTCTATAGTATTTATAGGAAAATGATTAAAAGTAACAAAACCATAGATCAAATATTTGATCTTACAGCAGTGAGAATATTAGTAGATGATATTGGAAATTGTTATGCTGCATTGGGAATAGTACATACTATGTATAAGCCTATACCAGGTAGATTCAAGGACTATATTGCTATGCCTAAACCTAATATGTATCAATCTCTTCATTCAACGGTAATAGGACCTTTTGGTAAGCCTTTTGAAATACAAATTAGGACCTTTGAAATGCATAGAACTGCTGAATATGGTATTGCAGCCCACTGGAAGTACAAGGAGAATATTCAAGAGGAAGATAAATCTTTAGATTCAAAACTTTCTTGGCTTAGAGAAATGTTAGAATGGCAAGGAGAGACTTCTGATGCAGAGGAGTTTATGGAAGGATTTAAAATAGATTTATTTTCTGATGAGGTATTTGTATTCACCCCAAAAGGGGATGTTATAAATTTACCAAATGACTCTACGCCTATAGATTTTGCTTATGCTATTCACACTGCAGTAGGGCATAAATGTATTGGAGGTAAGGTCAATGGGAAAATGGTTCCACTTGATTATAAGCTTAAGACTGGAGAAATTGTAGAGGTAATTACAGCTGCTAATTCTAAAGGACCTAGTATTGATTGGCTTAATATAGTAAAAAGTAATCAAGCAAAGAGTAAGATTAAGCTATGGTTTAAAAAAGCTAATAGGGAAGAAACTATATTAAAAGGAAAAGAATTAGTAGATAAAGAGTGTAAAAAGCATAATTGCATATTCTCACAAATAATCAATGAGGATATTATAGAGAAGGTTATTAGAAGATATAACCTAAAAAATATGGATGATTTATATCATGGTGTAGGTATAGGTGATATAAATCCTAGTAGTATGGTAAGTAAGCTAAAGGATGCCTACGATAAAGAACACTCTAAGCAATTAAAGGCTAGCGAAATAAGCTTAATTCATGAGGAAATAAATAAAAAGCAGAAGAGTAGTAACTATTCTGGTGTTACAGTTAAAGATATGTCAAATATTCAAGTAAGATTTGCAAAGTGTTGTAGTCCTGTATATGGAGACGATATTACTGGATATATTACAAGAGGTAAAGGCGTATCTATTCATAGAAGTGACTGTAAAAATTTAATTAGTTTACAAGAAAAAGAAGAACATAAAATAGTTGATGTGGCCTGGGGAAAAGAAAATAAGGATAAATACATTGCAGATATAGAAATAAAAGCGGAAGATAGGATTGGCATTTTAACAGATATTATAGAGCTATTAGGTATTGTAAAGGCTAATATTTTATCAATAAGTGCTGTAACTAATAAGCAGAATATAGCTACTGTAAGTTTGAAAATAAACATTTCTAGTATAGAGCACTTAAAAGATATTCAAGCTAAACTTAAGAAAATTAAAGATGTTAAAGAAGTGTATAGAAAGAAACAATAAGAGGGGTGTTTAATGTGAGGGCAGTTGTTCAAAGAGTTAAATCTTCAAAGGTTGAAGTAGATAATAAAGTTATTAGTCAAATTGGAAAAGGAATTAACTTACTTGTAGGAATAAGTAAAGAAGATACTAAAGAGGATATTGATTATATAGTAAGGAAAGTTATTGGAATGAGAATTTTTGAAGATGAAAATGAAAAGATGAATTTTTCACTTCAAGATATAGAAGGTGAGTTATTATTAATA
This sequence comes from Clostridiaceae bacterium, assembly GCA_902363375.1. Classification (GTDB taxonomy): domain Bacteria; phylum Bacillota; class Clostridia; order Clostridiales; family Clostridiaceae; genus Clostridium_J. The sequence continues at coordinate 441,962 of CABIZX010000001.1, forward strand.
TCCCAATTTACTCTATATGGTGATTGTAGAAAGGGAAAAAGACCTGATTTTATGAAAGCTCAAGGGGGAGATGCAGCTAGGGAATTATATAATGAGCTAGTAGAAGCATTTAAAAAAGAGATTCCTAATTTGCAAACTGGAGAATTTGGAGCTGATATGAAGGTAGAAATTATAAATGATGGACCGGTAACACTTTTACTAGAAAGTAAAAAGGATTTTTAAAAGACTTAAAATGGATATAGGTTTTAGAGGTGATACTATGATTATAAAAAGAATGATGGCAGGGGTTTATGCTGCCAATTGTTATATATTATTTGATGAAGAAACAAAAGAAGCTGTAGTTTTAGATCCAGGTGGGGATATTGATGATGTATGTAAGGCACTTAATCAATTAAATGCTGAGGTTAAATATATAATTTTAACACATGGACACTTTGATCATACCACAGGAGTAGACGGATTAAAGGCTGAAACCGGAGCAACTGTAGCTATGTCTAAGGAAGATAATGATATGATTTTAAAGAACACTATGTATTATGGACCGCTTATTGAAGGTGGAGCAGATATTTTATTGAAGCATGGCGATATATTAAAGTTTGGTAAATATAAAATAGAAGTTTTAGCTACACCAGGACATACACCAGGAGGAATATGTCTTTTAACAGAAGGTAATGTATTTACAGGGGATACTTTATTTAAAGGTTCTGTAGGCAGAAGTGATTTAGCTGGTGGAAACCATAATGAGCTTATAGCAAGTATTAAAAATAATTTAATGTCTCTTAACGATAATGTAGCAGTACATCCAGGGCATGGACCAAGTAGTACTATAGGTCAAGAGAGAATGGAAAATCCATTTTTATAGGTAATAACTTTAAGGCCAAAGAATTAAGTAAACTAGATATAATCTACATTAAATAATTTAATGAAAAATAAGGATTTGATAAATATGACAAAAGATATGAAATCTATAAAGATAAAGCTAAATAATATGCAATTTAGATATGACGTATTTTTAATGGTAAATTTGTTTTTTAGTTTTATTGATATAAACTTTGAAGATGAGCAATTTGATTTATTTATAGATATAAATGAAGAAGCAGAAAGTATCATTATTAATGATACTGAGAAAGTATTTAATTATAAAATTAATAAGACTTATAAGATCTCAGAAGAAGTTAAAAAGGCCTTATTTTTATATTTAAGCAAGATGACTGGTAAGATTCTACCATGGGGAACCCTAGTTGGAATAAGACCATCTAAGAAAGCGTTAGACCTCTTAGAAAAAGGATATAGTGAAGAAGAAGTAATAAAAGAATTTAAGGATAGACATGAAACTAGTGAAGAGAAGGCCCAGCTTTGTATAGATGTAGCTAAGTATGAGAAGAGTGTAGTAAATAAAGATAAGAATACAATAAGCATATATGTAGGTATGCCTTTCTGTCCAACTAGATGCGTGTATTGTTCTTTTACTTCAAATCCTATAGCAGGAAAAGCAGCCTTAGTTAAAGAGTATATTAATGCTATTACCAAGGAAATAGTAGCTATAAGTAAGTATGTTGAGGAAAAAAACTTAACCATAGAAACTGTTTATTTTGGTGGGGGGACTCCAACAGCTGTAAATGATGAAGAGTTTGAAGATATAATGAATAAAATTTATAGTGGATTTGTAGAAGGAAAAAATATTAAAGAATTTACTGTAGAATGTGGAAGAGTAGATAGTATTACTGAAAAAAAATTGCAATCTATGAAGAGATATAAGGTTCATAGAATTAGTATAAATCCTCAAACTATGAATGATGATACTTTGAGAAATATTGGTAGGAATCATAATAGTATAGCAGTGGAAGAATGCTTTAATCTTGCTAGAGAACTAGGTTTTGATAATATAAATATGGATATGATAGTTGGACTTCCGGGAGAGGGAATCAATCATATAAATAAAAGTTGCGAAAAAATATTGAAGCTAAATCCAGATAGTATAACTATTCATGGCATGTCTGTGAAAAGAGGCTCTAGATTGTATGAAAATTTAGTGAATAAGAAGGAGCTCTCTATTCCAAATCAAAATGAGTTAAATGCTATGTATGCAGCTACAAAGCAATTATCTATAGATTTAAAGATGAAGCCCTATTATATGTACAGACAAAAGAATATGGTAGGTAATATGGAGAATGTAGGTTATTGTAGAGATGAAAAGATATGTATATATAACATTCAGATGATAGAGGAAAAGCAAACTATTATAGCTCTTGGTGCAGATGGAGTTTCAAAGGTTGTTTTCTTAGATGAAAATAGAATAGAGAGATTTGCAAATGTTAAAGATGTAAAAGAGTATAATAAAAGAGTAGATGAAATGATAGCTAGAAAGATAGAATTACTCAATACGTTATATTAAAACAACTATAAATAAAGCTATAAATAAAGCTTTATTTGAGTAATGATATTATAAAATATTTTAGATTTAATGATTAAACAGGAGGAATTTAAATGGGAGAATCACTTAATGGACTTAAAAGAACCATTATGTGTGGTGAAGTAAGAGAATCAAACATCTCTGAAAAAATCACTGTTATGGGCTGGGTTCAAAGAAAAAGAAATTTAGGAAGTCTGGTTTTTGTAGATTTGAGAGATAGAACCGGATTATTACAAGTTGTATTTGGTGAAGAAATAAATAAAGAAGCCTTTGAAAAAGCTGATTTAGTTAAATCTGAATACTGCATAGCTGTTACTGGAGAGGTTATCAGAAGAGAATCTCCTAATAATAATTTGCCAACAGGAATGGTAGAGCTTAAAGGAGAAAGTATAAAAATACTTTCTGAGTCAGAGACTCCACCTATATATATAAAGGAAAATTTAGATGCTAGTGAAAATATAAGATTAAAATATAGATACTTAGACCTTAGAAGACCAGATATGCAAAAGATATTAATGATTAGACATAAGGCTGCAAAGGTAGTAAGGGATTATCTAGATGAAAATGGATTCTTAGAAATGGAAACACCAATGCTTACTAAGAGTACACCAGAAGGAGCTAGAGACTACTTAGTACCTAGTAGAAATTATCCAGGAATGTTTTATGCATTACCTCAATCTCCACAGATATTTAAGCAATTATTAATGGTTTCTGGATATGATAAGTATTTCCAAATTGTTAAGTGTTTTAGAGATGAGGATTTAAGAGCTAATAGACAGCCAGAATTTACTCAGATAGATTTAGAAATGAGCTTTGTTGAAGTAGATGACGTTATAGCTTTAAACGAAGGACTTTTAAAAAGAGTATTTAAAGAAGTTATAGATGTTGATGTACAACTTCCAATAAAAAGAATGCCTTACGCAGAAGCTATGAATAGATATGGTAGTGATAAACCAGACTTAAGATTTGGTATGGAGATACAAAATATTACTGAAGCAGTAAGAGGTACAGAGTTTGCTGTATTCAAAGGTGCCATTGAAAATGGTGGATCAGTAAGAGCTATAGTAGCTAAAAACTGTGCAGACATGGGTAGAAAGAAGATTGATAAGTTAGGTGAGTTTGTTAAGACATATAAGGCTAAAGGACTTGCTTGGATAGCTTATAAAGAAGGAGAAATAAAATCTCCAATAGCTAAATTCTTCTCAGAAGAAGATATGGCTAAATTATTAAGTGCTGCTGGAGCAGAAGTAGGAGATTTAGTTTTAATAGTTGCAGATGTTGACAGTGTAGTACTTCAGTCCCTAGGAGCTTTAAGATTAGAGCTTGCAAAAGAACTTGGAATCTTAGAAGGAAACAAGGAATTTAACTTCGTATGGATTACTGAATTCCCAATGTTTGAATATGATGAAGAAGAGAAGAGATTCGTAGCTCTTCACCATCCGTTCACAGCACCTATGGATGAAGATTTAGATCTTTTAGAAACAGACCCAGGTAATGCTCGTGCTAAAGCATATGATATAGTATTAAACGGAGAAGAGCTTGGTGGAGGAAGTATAAGAATTCATGATACAAATCTTCAACAAAAAATATTTAATCTTTTAGGATTTACTGATGAAAGTGCATGGGAAAGATTTGGATTCTTACTAGAAGCATTTAAATATGGACCACCACCACATGGCGGACTTGCATATGGATTAGACAGGATGGTAATGTTCCTTGCAGGAACTGATAACATAAAAGATGTTATCACCTTCCCTAAAAATCAAAACGCTTATTGCCCAATGAGTGAAGCTCCTAATGTTGTTGATGAGAAACAATTAAAAGATCTTGGAATTGAAATAAGCAAAGTAGAAAAATAAATTTAAAAAAGCTTTAGTTATTTGAGAATAATTAAAGCTTTTTTGGCTATAATAGCTTTATAAAACTATTGATACTTAGTGATTAATATTTATTTTATAATTGCAATTTTAGTATGATTGCTATATAATAATACTAAAGAATATTCTACTGTGTGCGTGGAAGTGGCTTATGTTGAGCCAACATTTAAACATAGTGGCTGATGTTCTCGTTATGGAGTGTTGACAAACTATTTTATAGTTAGTACCAGAAGTAATGAGGCGATTCCACCCCTGGGAGACAGGGTTCAAATAATCCATGAAGACGGCACGGTGGGTATCAATAGTTTTAAACATCAGGGAGTAAATATTTATATTTACTCCTTTTTTATATAGATAAATTGGGATTATCTATTCACCATATTATTTTGGGAGAAGAAAAAACCGTTGTTTATTGATATAAAGTAGAGATTAAATTTAAAAATGGTTAATAGCAGAACGTTTTCTTCCAGTGTTGTACAACTAATCTATCATGGGAATGGTAATTAACTTTTAATAGAGCAAAAAGAAAAATAAAGTTTAAAATGTGCATTAGGGGAATTTTTCAATGAGTTCCCCTAAAATAGTGTATATTATCAACAATGCTATTTAACAGAGCCGTATTTTAAAACCATTCTTTTTATTTGCTTTCTCTCTTATGTTGAAGTTTTCTAGTTTTTAATTTCTGGAATAGACGGCTTAAGGTAGATACTAGAATAATTCCTACAGCGATAACCCCAGCAAGAGATAAAGTTTCAATTCCATAGTTTAATGATTCAAATATGTTCCCTTGAACTGCTTCAAAAACTGTATAATACATTCCACTTCCAGGAACTAAAGGAATAAGAGAGCAAACTAAAAATAGTGTAACAGGATTTTTTAAAACTCTAGAGAAAATTTCAGCATAAATACTAATACTTATAGAAGCCATTAGCATAGCCAATACACTAGAGGAAGATAAGTTTAAAGTAAGACTATAAAAAAACCAACCTACGGCACCTCCAAGAGCTGCAAAGAATAGATTTTTATCTCTTACATTAAAAAGAACCCCGAAGCCTAAAGAAACAATAAAAGCATATATAATCTGCAAAAACATTCTACATTCCTCCTATGATAGACATCCATAACTTGAAGCTAAAGGCAGTGCCAATAGCAATTGCTCCAGCTATCATTATAGCTTCTAGAGTTCTTGAAAGACCTGAAAGCAAGTCTCCTGCTATAGTATCACGAATAGCATTAGTGATAACAAGCCCTGGAACAAGCAACATAATTGAACCTATAATTATTTTATCTTGATGAAATATAGAATTCATAGATGAGAAGGCGAGTCCAATTATAGCTGCTAATGCACCACCTGCTACATTAATAAAAAAGTCATTAACATTTAATCGAGATAGCATTGAGGATAATAAATTAATTAATATTCCTGCACAAAAGGATATGATAAAATCACTAAAGGTACCTCCAAAAAGAAGAGTAAAGGTGCCAGTAGTTACCCCAGCAAAAAAAGTTTTTATTCTATTAGAGTATTTAGGAAAACTTCTTATATATTTTAACTCTCTATCTAGTTCATCTAAGGTAAGAGGTTCACTTTGTATCTTACGAGATAAATTATTTATCAATGCCACTTTTTCTAAATCAGTAGATCTAGAAATAATTCTTTTAATTATAGTACTGCTTCTTCCATTTTCATCCATAATTGATGTTATTATAGCTGTAGGTGAAACAAAGCTTTCAGCATTAGCTAAATTATAAGATTTACATATCATATTTATTGTTTGCTCGACTCTATAGGTTTCACCACCATTTTCAAGCATTATTTTTCCAGCTTCAGCAGCTAGGTTTACTATATTATCATTAATCATAGTAGTACTCCTTTGTTATATAAACTAAAACACCTTACAATATATTATTATTAAAAGTGTTCAAAAATATTATAGACTAAAAAATGATATAATGTGTAATTGTTAGAATAATGAATTTATTATATTACAATATTGTGCTAAATTAATTATATAGGTAAATATTATAAATTTACAATGTTAAACAGTAACTTTCCTTATGATATGGTTTTAAATTAATTATAATTATATAGGGATAACTAAGGGGGATTTTATGGATAATGTAAATGTATTATTAGAAAGTCTAATTAGTAATTTAAAAGAGGGAATTCATATAGTAGATAGTCAGGGGAAGACTATATACTATAATCATGCCATGGAGAATATAGAGGGGATGAAGAAAGACCAGGTTATGGGAAAGGAAATTCATGAATATCTTAAGGATATAGAACATTCAACAATTTTAGCGTGCTTAAAAAATGGGGAAACATATAAAGATATTGTACAAAATTATAGTAATGGAGCTGGAAAGATAGTAACTAGTATTAATTCAACTATTCCAGTGATGTTGAAAGAAGAAGTTAATGCTGTAATTGAAATAGCTAGAGATATGACTCAAATTAAAAAACTAAATGAAGCTATATGTGAATTAGAAAATAAAAGCAAATCAGAGAAAAAGTTTTATACATTTAAAGATATTATAGGTAATAGCAGTGAATTAAATGAGGAAATATTGAAAAGCAAGAGGGCTAGCATATCTAATTCCTCTGTACTTATATATGGAGAAACGGGATGTGGTAAAGAACTGTTTGCACAAAGTATACATTATGAAGGTGTGAGAAGAGACAAACCATTTATAGCTATTAATTGTGCTGCAATACCAAGTGCACTTTTAGAGGGAATGCTATTTGGAACAGTTAAAGGTAGTTTTACAGGAGCTGAGAATAAAAGAGGGCTATTTGAGGAAGCTCATAGGGGAACCATTTTATTAGATGAAATAAACTCTATGGAGCCTTATTTACAGTCTAAATTGTTAAGGGTTCTTCAAGATGGCTATATCAGACCCTTGGGTAGCAATAAAATTATTGATGTAGATGTCAGGATTATAGCGACAATAAATGAGGAAGCGGATAAGCTTATAGAAGAAGGAAAACTTAGAAAAGATTTTTATTATAGATTAAGTGTAATAAAAATAATGATACCACCACTTAGAAAACGTAAACAAGATATAAGGGAATTGTGCCAGTTCTTTATAAATTATTATAATGGTATTTTATATAAAAATGTAAAAGGAATTAGTGAGGATGTAATGGATGGATTTTTAGATTATAATTGGCCTGGAAATATAAGAGAGCTTAAAAATGTCATAGAAAGTGCAATGAACATGGTAGATGATGGAGAAATACTAACTAAGGAGTGCTTTGAAAGTAAAATTAGTTCAGTAGTAGAATCAGTAGCAGAGGAGGGCTTTACAGGAGAGCTTCCTTTAAACGAATATATAGATAATATCGAAAGAGGAATAATAGAGAAGAGCTACAAGAAGAATAATAATAACATAACAAAAACATCGGAAGAATTAAAAATATCAAGGCAAAACCTTCAATATAAACTAAAAAAATATAAATTAGTTTAATAGTCTTGTTATAAGATTAATTATTATATTAATAAAGTATAAATAAAGTGTTAAATAAAATAAGTTTTTTATTTTATTTAAGATAAAAAAGTAAGATTGCCGAAAAATAAGCAAAGCATATGCAAATAATTTTGCATATGCTTTTTTAGTGGGTAAAGGCAGGGTTCTAAGAGAAAAATTTTTTGCAGTAAATTTTAAAATATAATTGAAAATATATACATATATAATATTTTTAACCACATAGTTCTAAGAATTTTCTGAATTTTGTGGCATGGTAATTGCTGTAGTAAATATTAGCGAAACATATAAAAATAATTTACGTATAAGGGGGATTTTGAAATGGAAAATGTTAAAGTAGCAATTTGGGGCTTTGGAGCTATGGGAAGTGGAATGGCAAAGATGCTTCTAACAAAAAAAGGTGTAGACATAATAGGAGTTTGCGATATGCATCCTGCCAGAGCAGGAAAAAGTATTTTTGAAGTTTTAGATGTAAAAAGAGGAGATAGAAAAGATGTAATAATAAAGGCTAATATAGATGAAGTATTAACAGAAAAATGCTGTGATATTTGTTTATGTGCCACTGATTCCTTTACAAAAAATGCTTTCCCAAAATTAAAATCTGTACTTGAAAAGAAGATAAATGTTATATCTACTGCAGAGGAAATGTCTTATCCCCAAGCAAAGAATCCTGAACTAGCTAAAGAATTAAATAGAATTGCAAAAGAAAATGGAGTTACAATTCTAGGAACAGGTATAAACCCAGGCTTAATTATGGATTTACTTGTTGTGTGTTTAACTGGTTGTATGACAGAAGTAACTCATGTAGAGGCAAAGAGAGTAAATAGCTTGTCTCCTTTTGGACCAGCAGTTATGGAAGAGCAAGGAGTTGGTATGAAAGTTGAAGACTTTAATGCAGGAGTTAAAGATGGAACATTAGCTGGACATGTTGGATTTATAGAATCTGTAAATATGATAGCAGATTCCATGGGATGGAAGGTTGAAAAATTTGAACAGCAAATGTCACCAATAGTAACTAAGGTAGATAGAAAATCACCTTATGGATTTGCGGCAGCTGGAGATGTAGCAGGAGTTAATATGACAGGCCAAGGATATGTAAATGGAGAAGTAAAAATAGATATGATCCATCCACAACAAATTGAGCCGGAAATGGAAGGTACATTTACTGGAGATTATATAACAATTAAGGGTACACCAGAAGTGAATATGTCAATCAAACCAGAAGTTGATGGTGGCCTTGGAACCATAGCTATGTGCGTTAATATGATTCCTCATGTAATTAATGCTAATCCAGGTTTAAAAACAATGATAGATCTACCAGTGCCAAGAGCTATAATGGGAGATTTCAGAGATTTTATAGATAGATAATGTATAAATTTAATTGTTCTTAACTATATTTATTTTGGAGGTGAAGGTGTTGATTAAAAAAGGAACATTTATTGAAATAGAAACAGTTGTATTACAATGTGAAGATAGATCACCAGCAATTCCAGAGGATACAAAGAAAACCCCTCTTAAAATGTGGGTGAGAGGCTTTGTAAATTCAGATTGTAACCTGGGAGATGAAGTAGAAATCACTACAACCATTGGAAGAACTATGAAGGGTGTAGCTAAGGTGGTAGAACCTTCATATTCTCATGGCTTTGGTAGCTATGTAAGTGAAATATCTTATATAGGAAAACAAGCTAAGGAAATAATTTTTGGTAACTAGATATACATGAAAGTAGGTGAGTAATGTGAATAAGTATGAAGAGGTTATGAGTAGAAAAAATCAAATTATGATTAAATCTGTAGGAATGGATTTTGATAAATATGAAAGAGGCAATATTGCTTTTGATTATGAAGGAATGATGAGAGATATAGGGTATTCCCTTAGTGATATTATGAAAATTCAAAGAGAGGTTGGAGTTGGTAACACACCTCTTTTAGAGTTAAGAAATATTACAGCACTAGCAAGAAAAGTATCTAAAACTGGAAAGGCCGCTAGAATTTTCGTTAAAGATGAAAGTTGTAATCCATCAGGTAGCTTTAAAGATAGAAGGGCATCGGTTTCAGTATATGATGCTAAAGAAAGAGGATATAAGGGTGTAGCATCAGCTACCTCTGGAAATTACGGAGCTGCAGTAGCATCTCAAGCAGCTATGAAGGGTTTAAAGTGTACTATTGTACAAGAATGTTATGATTCTAAAAAAGTAGGACAACCGGAAATTCTTGAAAAGGGTAGAAAGTGTGAATGGTTAGGAGCTGAGGTTTTACAACTAACAGTAGGTCCAGAATTATTCTATACTTATCTAGAAACTCTAGAGGAGACAGGGTTCTACAATGCATCATTATACTCTGCATATGGAATAGCTGGTGTTGAGACTTTGGGGTATGAAATAGCGACTGAGTGCAGAGAAAGATTTGGAAAGGATCCAGAAGCTGTAGTAATTACCCATGCAGGTGGTGGAAATGTTACTGGGACTGCAAGGGGACTTATAAAGGCAGGTGCTAATAGCACTAAAGTTATTGGTGCTTCTGTAAACTTACAAGGACTTCATATGGCTAGTGATAAGGCTTTCAATAGGAAGTCTTTTACTACAGGACACACAGGATTTGGGATACCATTCATGGTATGGCCAGATAGAAGTGATGTACCAAGAAGTGCGGCAAGACCTCTTAGATATTTAGATAGATATGTAACATTACCTCAAGGAGAAGTTTTTTATATGACAGAGCTTTTGGCTCAGCTTGAAGGTTTAGAAAGAGGACCAGCAGGGAACACATCTTTAGCAGCAGCCTTTGTTATAGCTCAAGAGATGGAAGATGATGAGATTCTAGTAGTTCAAGAAACTGAATATACAGGAGCTGGAAAACATATAGTTCCGCAATTAACTTTTGCAAAACAAAATGGAATTAAGGTATTAAAAGGAAATCCAATGGAGGAAATACCAGGAGAAAATATCATACTTCCAGAAGATCCATCTTATATGCAAATAGATAATAAAGATTTAAATGATTATAGAAAGTCACTAATTAAAAACACAGTAAAAATTTTAAAAGAAAAAGAAATTGAGCAGATAGATTTAGGCTTTCTATGTGAGGAGACAAAACTTGAGAAGGAAGAAGTTATATCTATTCTTAAAGAATTTGGGGTTATTGTAAAGTAAAATTAAAAATAAATAGGGTTAAAGATAAATAATGTGTGAAACAAATAAAATGCCATTAGGGGGAGAGAAGTAGTGAAAAGAGAAGACGATTTTGAAGTAAAAAGAAAACATTTAGCAAATTTAAGTGATGAGGAATTATATGAAAGATTTTGGGAATTGACAGAAAAGATAGTAAATCCAATGGTGGATTTAGCATATGGAAATACATCATCCTCTATAGAAAGATCAGTACTTCTTAGAATGGGTTTTTCAAGCATAGAATCTCAAGCAATAGTTCAAGAAGGGTTAAAAGCAGGGCTTCTTGGAAAAGGTATGGGAAATGTAGTTTTAAAATATGCAGAATTAAAGGATATACCATATTTAGAAGCAGGTAGAGAGCTTGGAGAAGGTAAAGGCTGGAATGAAGTAACTAATTTATTTAGGGGGGATAAATAATGTTAGACATAAATAAGAAAATAGATGTAGAAGAAATACTTAAGGATTTAGATAAGTATGAACCTAAAAGAAGAGGTTGGCACTGGAGAGAAGAGTACAAAGAGCCTGTAGGAGAATTTGAATATAAAGAAATATCAAAGCCACTAAAGAATAGTAAAGCTCTTCCATCAGCAACTAGCTTTGCCAATATAGATCCTCAGCCAATGCCAGTAATAACATCCGAAATTGCTTCAGGAAGATTTGAAGATGATATAAGAAGAATGAGAATGGCTGCTTGGCATGGCGCGGACCATATAATGGTTATTAGAACTGCAGGTCAAAGTCACTATGACGGATTAATTGAGGGAAGCCCAGAAGGTATAGGTGGAGTTCCTATTACAAGAAAAGAAGTTAGGGCTACAAGAAAAGCACTAGACATGATAGAGGAAGAGGTTGGAAGACCAATAAACTTCCACTCTTATGTTTCAGGAGTAGCAGGTCCAGATATTGCTGTAATGTTTGCTGAGGAAGGAATAAATGGAGCTCACCAAGATCCACAATATAATGTGCTTTATAGAAATATAAATATGGTTAGATCCTTTGTAGATGCGGCAGTAGCAAAACATATAATGGCTTCTGTAGATATGCTTCAAATAGATGGAGCACATAATGCAAATGCAACAGCAATGAAGGGGTATAAGGTAATGCCAGAGCTTATGGTTCAACATGCTATAAACTCTAAATTCTCTGAAATGGTTGGAATGAAACCAAGTAATATAGCACTATCTACAGTTCCACCAACAGCACCACCAGCTCCATGTTTAAGATATGACTTACCATATGCTGTAGCTCTTAGAGATTTATTTAGAAATTATAAAATGAGAGCACAAATGAATACAAAGTATATGGCTTCATGTACTAGGGAAGCTACAGTAACTCACTCATTAAACCTATTAATATCTGAGCTTACTTCAGCAGATATTCAAAGTACAATTACTCCAGATGAGGGAAGAAATGTACCTTGGCACTATAATAATATCCATGCAGTAAATACAGCTAAACAAGCACTAATAGGTATGGATGGCTTAATGGATATGGTAGAGCTTAAAAAAGAAGGATATCTTCCAGAGAAGGTTAGAGAGCTTAAAGAGAGAGCTGTTTTATTCTTAGAAGAAATGATTGAAAATGGTGGATACTTTAAAGCTGTAGAAGATGGATTCTTTGTAGATTCAGGAGAATATCCAGAAAGAAATGGAGATGGAATAGCAAGAAAGATAGATGGAGGTATTGCTGTTGATACAGTGGTTCAAAGAGATAAAGACTACTTTGCACCTGTATGTTCTCATTTTGGATATAACAATGTGCCAGAGAAGTATGAACATGCTTGTGATGCTATAAATGGATGTACATTATGTGACCACAGTAAGATAGTTTATATCGATGAATTAGATGAAGAGGATAATGTTAATACAAGAATGGAAAGAGTAAATGAGGATGAAGATGCAATAATTCCTGAGGTTGAATGGAAAAATGATGGATATGTATCTACTACATTATTTATTCCAGAGGAAGAAAATATTGCAGAAGCTGCAGCTCTTGAAATTGGTAGAAAGATGAATTTAACAGATGTAGAAGTTATTCACAAACAAATTATGCAAGATGCTGAGGGAACTTTAGTGGAGATTAAAGGTAAAGTAAACTTTGTTATTAAAAAGTCTGAACTTAAGATTCCTGAAAAGCAAGAGCTTTTACCAGATGATGTTATGAGAGATTATGTTAAAAATCATCCTATTAGAGTGGTAGCAGCTACAGTTGGAGAAGATGAGCACTCTGTTGGCTTAAGAGAAATTATAGATATTAAACATGGTGGAATTGAGAAATATGGTATAGATGTAGTATACCTTGGAACTTCTTGTCCAGTAGAAAAGCTAATAGATGCAGCTATAGAAACTAAGGCTCAAGCTATAATAATGAGTACTATTATTACTCATAATGATGTTCATACTAAGAACATGCAAAAAATCCATGATCTATGCATAGAAAAGGGTGTAAGAGATAGATTTATAATTGCGTGCGGAGGAACTCAAGTAACTAATGAAATTGCAGTAGCAAATGGTATGGATGCAGGATTTGGTAGAGGAACTCATGGAAATAACGTTGCATCATTTATTATTGAAACGTTAATGAAAAGAGATTAAAAGCAGTTAATAATTTATTTAATTAAACACACATAAAATAATTTAAATTTAGAGTAGAAATAAACCATGGGGATTTTCTCAGAATAATTAGGCTAAGATTAAATTAATTAAAGATTAATGCTTAGTATAATTTTGAGATATCCCCTTTAAACTAGGAGGGAAGCTATGAGAGTAGAATATTTAATAGCTGAAATCGGAAGTACTACAACAGTAGTAACAGCTTTTAATTTTAAAAATGGAGTAGAGGTTGTAGGACAAGGTAAATCATTTACATCTGTTGTACAGGGGGATGTCACCATTGGACTTAGAAATGCAATAAAGGAAATGGAAGATATATTAGGTGAGAAAGTTCAGTATGACAGAATGATAGGAACTAGTAGTGCAGCAGGAGGTTTGAAAATAACTGTTCATGGACTAGTACAAGATATGACAGTTAAGGCGGCAAAGGAAGCTGCCCTTGGTGCAGGCGGAATTATAAAAATGGTGACAGCTGGTAGACTTAGAAGAACAGATATAAAAAAAATAAAAGAAATTAATCCAAATCTTATAATGATTGCTGGTGGAACTGATTATGGCGAAAGAGAAACTGCCTTAGATAATGCGGAAATTATACGAAATGCGGATCTAAATATACCTGTTGTATACTGTGGAAATATAGCAAATCAAGAAGAAATAAAAGAAATCTTTGAAGGTAATGAGCTATATGTGATAGATAATGTATACCCAAGAGTAGATGAATTAAATGTAGAGCCTGCAAGAAGAGTAATTCAAGATGCCTTTGAAGTGAATATTGTTAAGGCTGGGGGAATGGATAAAATTAAGGACATGGTAGATGGGGCAATAATGCCAACTCCTGGAGCTGTAATGGAGGCTACAAAGTTACTTTATGAAGTAATTGGAGATGTAATTGTTATAGATGTAGGTGGAGCTACTACAGATGTTCACTCAGTTACAGAAGGCAGTGTTGAAATTTTAGATATATTAGTTACTCCGGAACCAAAGGCAAAGCGTACTGTAGAAGGTGACTTGGGGGTATATGTAAATAGAGAAAATGTATTAGAACTTTTACAAGACTATGAATTAGAAGGAAAGTCAAGAGATGAGATAAGCAGTATAATTAAGCCTATTCCAGTCACTGAGGAGGAAAGACATTTGAGTAGGATACTTACGCAAAAGGCTGTAAATACGGCTATTGATAGACATGTGGGACAAATTAAAAGAGTATATAATTCAGGAAGAAAATTTAGTGCCTATGGTAAGGATTTATCCATGGTTAAATACATTATAGGAACAGGTGGTGCTTTAACTAGGCTAGGCATGGGAGAGAAAATTCTAGAAAGTATAAAAGATGTAAAAGGAGACATAACTATGCGACCTACAAAGGATGCTAATATACTATTAGATAATATGTATATTATGGCATGTGCAGGAGTATTAAGCAGGGAAAATAAAAAAGCTGCCATAGAATTACTTAAATCTAGTTTAAAATTATGATGTATAAGTAAAGAAATATTTACTGCATATAAGGGAATAACTTTAAAATCGAAGGAAGAGCCAGTACTTACTATATAGAGTAGTACTTTGAGAAAAAATAAGTCATTAAGTTTGTGCTGAAAAGGAGCGTTAAACAATGGAAAGTAATTATCCAGATATAGAGATGCAAAAAGAAAATTTGACTTATAATACTCAGCTTGAACCAGATTTATATAATGAAGAATTAAAAAATGATTATCCAAGAATAGATATAGATTTAAAAAAATTAACTTACAATGCTAAGTTTTTATTAAATATGTGTAATGGAAGAATGATAGATATAGCTGTAGTAACTAAGGTATTTTGTTCACAGCCTGAAATAGTCCAAGGAATACTAGATGCTGGTGTAAAGACAATAGGAGATTCAAGGGTAGCTAATCTAAAAAAGATAGCAAGCTTACCTTGTGATAAGGTACTTCTTAGAATCCCAGCTATAAGTGAAGCCAAGGAAGTAATAAAGTATAGTAATATTTCCTTAAATTCAGAATTAGAAACTATTAAAATACTATCACAGGAAGCTGTAAGGGCTAATAAAATCCATAAGATAATTTTAATGATTGATTTAGGTGATCTGCGAGAAGGAGTTTTAGAAAAAGATGTTTTAGAAATATCTAAAGAAATTATAAAATTACCTAATATAAAATTTATAGGAGTAGGAACAAACTTAACTTGTTATGGAGGAGTAATACCTGATGAGGTAAACCTAGGAAAACTAATCACCATAAGAAATCAAATAGAAGAAAAGCTAAACATTAAGTTACCAGTGGTCTCAGGAGGAAATTCCAGCAGTCTTTATATGGTTATGAATAGAACAATCCCAGAGGGAATTAATAATTTAAGACTTGGAGAATCAGTAGTTTTAGGAAGGGAGACTGCTTATGGAAGAGATATACCTGGAATGTTTAGAGATGTATTTACTTTAAAGGGAGAAATTATAGAAATTAAGAATAAGCCTTCTATGCCTATAGGAAATATCGGTATGGATGCTTTTGGAGAAATACCAACCTTTGAGGATAGAGGAATAATAAAAAGAGCTATAATTTCTATGGGAAGACAGGATATAAAAATTGATGGTATAACACCTAGGGATAAAGGTATAAGTATACTAGGTGGTAGTAGTGACCATCTCTTATTAGATGTGACGGCAAGTAAAGAAGAATATAAAGTAGGGGATATAGTCCCCTTTGACGTTGATTATGGGGCATTATTATCTGCAATGACATCAGCTTATATAAATAAATTTATTCTTTAGATATAAAGGGATATCTCAAATTTAATTACCTTTGAGACATCCCTCTATTATACTATTTTAAATGTAATTTTATAAATTAAAAGTTAAATTATTATATTTAGTCTTTAAAAGATGTATAATGTAATACATATAGTACTAATGATTTAAGTTAAATATTGGGTATAAATATAAAAATTTAATTTGAGGAGAGGATTTTGATGGTTGATTTTAAGTTATTCACTGAAGATTTAAATGTAGCAGTGAGAAATTTACATGAAAAGGGTGCCTTTCTAACTGTAAAGGCAGGAAATGAAATTAATACCATGACTATAGGCTGGGGAAATGTTGGTTTTCAATGGGGCAAATCTATATTTACAGTGCTAGTAAGAAAACATAGACATACTTTTTCTATAATAGAAAAAGCAAATAACTTTACTGTGACAATTCCTCTTGATGACAGTCTAAGAGAAGAAATTAAGTTTTGTGGTACTAAATCAGGAAGAGATTATGATAAATTTAAAGAGTGTAACCTAAATCTTATTCCAGCTAAAATTGTAGACACCCCAGTAATAGATAAGTCTAATGTATTAACTTATGAATGTAAAATAGTATATAAACAAGAAATGAGTCCAGATTTCTTATCAGACACAATAAAAAGCTCAAGCTATCCAGCGGAAGATTATCATGTGCTATATGTAGGAGAGGTAGAAGCTTGTTATAAATTATAGGACCAACTTCCAAAGAGGAGATTTAAATTAAATAGAGGAATAAATAAGTTTAATTTTAAATATAAAAAGTTAAAAAGTTATCTATGGAAAAGGTTAACTTTTTAACTTTTTAAAATTTTAAATATCTATGCTAATTTAAAAAGCCATATAGAATAGCTATTTGAATAATGAGAATTATAGGGATACCTAAGGTGAATTTTTTATGTTTAGTTTTGTGACGAAAAGTGTTTATTCCAACTAACATACCAAGGGAGCCTCCAATTATAGAAATACTTATAAGAGTTTTTTCACTAATTCTCCATTGAGCTTTTACAGCACGTTTTTTATCTATTAGCATAATAAAGAAACCAACTAAATTTATAATTATTAGATATAAAATAAATAGATTAGACATAGTACCTCCTAAAGTTTAATAATATTAATTTTAGTTTATATTACATAAAAATAAAAGATATAATCAAGAAATTTTGAATTAGATAGCTAAGATATAAAGGGGCATTAGTATTGAAAAAGAATATTTGTTAAGATACAATTAATAACATAATGTAGAAATATGTAGCTATAGTACTACAATTGAACATAAAGAATATATAAATGTCACTTATACTAATGGGGGAATATAATGGATGCAGTAAATCAAGTTTTAATTCTATCACTTATGATAGTTATAGGAATATATGCAAGAAAGAAAAGCTTTATAGATGATAAAGTGGAAAATGGACTAAGTGCGATACTTATTAATATTACATTACCATTAATGATTATAAATAGTTTTTGTTTAGAATTTGATAAGACAATTATAGGAAATGCAATAAAGATATTTTTATATTCTTTGGTAATACATATAGTATTAATTTTTATATCTAGATATATTTATAGTAGAATGGATGAAAGAAAAAAGCCATTACTTATATTTACAACAACCTTCTCTAATTGTGCATTTATGGGATATCCAATCCTAAGTAGTATTTTTGGAGAAATAGGAGTATTTTATGCTTCAATTTTTACAATGGTATTTACAGCCTTAGTTTGGACTTTAGGAGTAGCTCTATTCACTGGAAAAATATCAATGAAGGAAGCAAGTAAGAGTATTATAAAAAATCCATCAATATGGGCAGTGGTAATAGGAATAATTATATTTATAGGTCAAATTAAACTACCATATGCTCTTAGTCAAACTATAAAAAGCGTAGGTGGAATGACAACTCCAATTTCTATGATAATCATTGGATCTATGCTCTGTGGTTCTAACATGAAGGATATGCTAGGGGACTTCAGTTTATACTACTTGTCATTAATGAGACTTATAGTAGTTCCAGTAATAACATATTTTATTATGACCATGCTTAGGTTAGATCATACGTTAATAGCCATATGTACTTTACTTGTGGCAATGCCGGGAGCAGTAGTAGGTCCAGTAATTGCATTAGCTTCAGGAGGAGATGGCAAGTATGGATCTCAATGTATATTTGTAACTACACTTTTATCAGTAATAACTATTCCTCTATTTATATATTTAGTAAGATAATTAAGTTATGAATAAAATTGAGGATATTAATAGTGGTTAGGAAGGGGTGTAATATTTTAGATGTTTGATTTAGATGATTGCATTGCATTTATAACTAATAAAAGTGCTAAAAGGTTGGCCGATGAATTTAATAGAAGATTACAGGAACATGGTTCCACTAGGGTTCAATGGATAGCACTATTTTATATAGGTAAAGCTTTAGAAATTTCTCAAAAGGAGCTTTCAGATTATATGGATGTAAAAGAGTCTTCGATGGTAAGACTCATAGATAGAATGGAAAAAGAAGAGCTAGTTGAGAGAAGAAAGGATCCAGAAGATAGAAGAATAACAAAAATAATATTAACTGATAAAGGAAAGTTTTTAAGGGAGGAACTTATGCCTATAGGTGAAGAATTTCAAGATGATGTATTAAAAGGTATATCAAAAGAAGATATGGGGATATTTAAAGAAGTTTTACAAAGAATGACAGATAATATATGTTAACTGTTGACAATACCACCAACCGGTGGTATTTTTATATTATAAATACTTGCAGTACTAAGTATTGCATTAGCAACTATTTAAAAATGGGGGGTATAAATATGAAAAAAGATGTAAGAGAAATGTTAAATGACTTTATGAATGGACTAGGTACGTTAGGGGAAACTAATGGCGATAATGTTAACGCTTTCATGGGGCTGTTGGGAACAACATATGCAGAGGGTGCTCTGGACACTAAAACAAAGGAGCTAATTAGTGTGGGAATTGCTGCTTATAACAGATGCGAATATTGTATAGTTTTCCATGTTTATAAGGCTTTAGAAGCTGGAGCAACAAGAGCAGAAATAATGGAAGCTGCGATGGTATCAGTTGCTTTTGGTGGTGGCCCAAGTATGGCATATTCTGTAACTTTACTAAAAGATGCTGTTGATGAATTTGAAAAGGATTTCCAATAATTAAGATTTTAAATTTAAGACCCTGGGTATTGTGCTCAGGGTCTTAAATAAAGAATCTTAAATTCATATATTATATTTTCTAGTATTAAAGGAGAAATTAAAATGGATATAAAATTAGAAAGTTTAACTGGAAAAAATAAATCGGCAAAGGTGGGGAAAATTAATATAAAGGTTGGGGATGAAGTTAGATTAAATGATATACTTCTTCAGGTAGAAACTAACAAAGGAAACTCACCTATAAAGGCTAAAGGAAGTTACAAAATTGAAGAAATAAAGATTAAAGAGGGACAAGAAATAAAAATTGGAGATATATTATTTGTAGTAAGTGGAGAAGAATCAATAAAGGAAACAAAAAAAGTTGATTACTTTGGAAGTCTAATACAAGGTAAAAAAGAGAAGTTAAGTATAGATCTTTTAGTAATAGGAGCTGGACCAGGAGGTTATGTTTCAGCCATATATGGAGCTAAAAAAGGCTTAAATACTGTAATAGTTGAAAAAGATAACTTAGGAGGCACTTGTCTTAATGTAGGTTGTATACCTACAAAAGCCCTAGTGAAATCTGCAGAGGCATATAATGAAGCACTAAATGGTGAAGAATTTGGTTTCGAAGTGAAAGAAATAAATCTAGATATGAAAAAGGTTATAGCTAGAAAAGATAAGGTTAAAAATAATCTAGTTGGAGGAATAGACTACTTACTAAATAAAAATGATATAAGAATTATAAGGGGTCAGGCATCCTTTATAGATAATCATAAGGTTATAGTGAAAAAGGGACGAGATGAATATACTATAGAGGCTAAAAATATTATTATTGCTACTGGTTCTAAAATATCAAAAATAAATATTCCAGGTATAGAGTTACCTTTTGTATTGAACAGTACTGAAGCTCTTAGCAATACAGAACTACCCAAATCCATTACAATAATTGGTGGTGGAGTAATTGGTATGGAATTTGCATTCTTATATTCAAACTTTGGAGTTAAAGTTAATGTAGTTGAATATGAGAATAGAATTCTTAATATGGTAGATTTGGATGTTTCCGAGGAAATACTTGATATAGCAAAATCTAGAGGAATAGGTATATATACAAGCTCAAAGGTTACTAGAATAGAAAAATCTGAATCTGGAGAAGGCATAGTAGTGTTTGAAAATCAAGATAAGGAGAAACTTCTAGTTTCAGAAAAAGTATTAGTAGCCATTGGCAGAGAACCTAATATAGAAGATTTAAATATTGAAAATACTGATATAGAGTTAAATGATAGAAATAGAGGTATAAAGGTTCAAGATGACTTAAAAACAAATGTTGAGGGAATATATGCCATTGGGGATGTTAACAATAAGATTCAATTAGCTCATGTGGCATCTCATCAAGGAATTATAGCAATAGATAATATTTTAGGAGAAAGTAAGAAAATAGAGTATGATTGTATACCTAATGTAATTTTTACAGCTCCAGAAATTGCCTCTGTTGGACTTACAGAAAAGCAATGTATAGATAAAAATATTAATATTAAGATAAGTAAATTCCCTTTCTCAGCTAATGGTAAGGCTTTAACAATGGGACAAGAAGCTGGATTCATTAAAATTATAAAGGATTTAGATTCTAATAAAATAGTTGGAGGTACAATAATAGGAGCAGATGCATCATCACTAATAAGTACTTTAACTCTTATTGTACAGCAAAATATATCAGAGGAAAAGATTGCAGAAACTATATTTGCACATCCAACTACAGGAGAGGTTATTCATGAAGCAGTATTAGGATTATCCATAGGGGCAATACACTACAATGAATAAAATAATTACATCTAATGAAGTTAATCCATACTATAATTTAGCTTTAGAGGAAGAATTATTTAGGGGTATACAGGCAGGGGAAACTATATTATACCTTTGGCAAAATGAAAATACTGTAGTTATTGGAAGAAATCAAAATCCTTATAAAGAATGTGATTTAGATTATATGAAGGAAAATAGGATTACATTGGCGAGAAGGGTATCTGGTGGTGGAGCAGTTTTTCATGATTTAGGCAATTTAAACTTTACGCTTATAGCAAAGGAATCCAATAGCAATTTGGATAAGCAGCTTAAGGTTATAAAAGATGCTATAGAAACCTTTGGATTAAAAGTAGAGTTTTCAGGAAGAAATGATCTACTTTTAAATAATAGAAAATTTTCAGGACATGCATTTTATTGCGAGGATGGAAACTATTTTCATCATGGTACTATTATGATAAATGTAGACATCAATGTGTTAGAGAAAGTTTTAACTCCTTCTAAAATAAAACTGAAATCTAAAGGTATAGAGTCAGTAAAAAGTAGGGTAATAAATTTAATAGATGTATGTAATAGAATGACGGTTGAAAGTCTAATTCAAGCATTGATAGATTCCTTTAAAAATACTTATGGTGATGTTGAGAATATATATAATTATAGTATGAAGAGTTATGTACCAGAGTTATATGAGAAATATTATAGTGAACTATGGAATTATGGTGAGAGCCCAGAATATGACATAGAATTAGAAGAAAGAACTAGTATTGGAACTGTAGATGTAAGTCTACGGGTGGAGTCAGGAAAAATAGTAGGGGCTAAAATATTTTCAGATACCTTAGAGAATATGGATTTACATGAAATCGAAAAAAGATTTATAGGATTATCCTTTTCTAGAGAAAAAGTTATAGAGTTAATAGAAGAACATATAAAGCTTAATAGAAAATATGTATAAAAATATTTATGTAAACAATAATATTGTTAGGCTAAAATATATTTACCTCAGCTAGATAAACCAATTTCAACTTAATATCATTTTATGTGGATTGTATTTTAATAATACAATCTACATTTTTATGTAAAATAACCTTGGTAATTAAAAATAATGTAGGTTATAATAGGTATATTGTCAATGTATGATAAGATATATTAAGTTAGTACATTGAATATTATATTTATTAATACAAAACTATGGAGGATTATAGAATGAGAACACTTTATAAAAACCCTAAGGAGCTAGGAGCTTGCCTAAGAGATATTGTAGATTTATATAGGGATGATTTGATGACATATGAAAAATTATCAGAGAAAATAATAAGAATTGTAGATTCAAATGAAGAAAGATTTTTTAAAAATGGAGATGTGGAAATAAAAATTGCAAATATATTAGGTGAAGAAAGAATAGACATTATAAAAGATATACTAGAAAAAAATAATTAAAAGGTTTGATTAGTATAAAGTATATATTAATGTAATTTAGATATATAAGATTTAAAACTTCTAGTGGAAATATTAATAATTAAGTTATAATTATAAATTAAATAAATATACATTTATTAATATACACTAAAAATTAATTTATGATAATAAGTAAGAAAGTAACAACTTTAAATATTTGACAAAATACGTATATACATATATGATATATGTGTATAATTTCATATTAGGTTTTATGGTTGCAAGTGCAATAATAGGGAATGAGGTTAGAATCCTCAACAGCCCCCGCTACTGTAATAGCTACGAAACTCTTAAAAAACCACTATGAATAATTCATGGGAAGGTAGAGAGAAGTAGGTTGGATGCTATAAGTCAGGAGACCTGCCATAAAATAAAGTGTAGAATTTCGGTGGGAAATTAAAGCGATGATAATGAATAGATATTCAATGTGTATTTAATTTGCATTGAATACTATAGATAGTATTCAATGCTAAAAGTCCTAGAAATAGGACTTTTTTTATTTGAAAGCATTTCATGGTTTGTTAAATTTTTGTAGCATAGTTTGTTAAATATTTAATAGACTTTCAATATTAAGAAAATAAGGGGGCTGATAATTAGAAAGGGGGGATAAAATGAGTGAAAGAACATATGAATTAAATACAAAAGAGGAAAAGTTGTTAAAGATTATTAAAGAAATGAAATTTGGGGAAATTAAAGTTATCGTACAAGATGGATTGCCAATTAGAATTGAAGAACTAAAGAAATCAATTAAATTGTAAACAAATAATTGTACTGACCAGAAAACTGGAGGTGCTATGGAAGAAGTAATAGTTATTATTAGCTATTATAAAATCAAAGCAATAAAAAGTGAAGGGTGAGTTATAATTATGAAAAAAGAAAATTTGATATTTAAGAAGGTACTGAGCTTAATGCTAGTATTCTTTATGTTTTGGGGAGGCACGGCTAATGCACTTTCTGCATCGATTAATAAAAGTAAGAGTTCGGCGCCAACTGGCCATGTAACAGTATCCATGGAAAAGTTTACATTGGGGCTTGGGTATGTAATAGAGCCAGTGAAAGTACCCATATATGAAGGTACTAGAGTTTCAGATATAATAACAGACTTATTAGGTAAAGGAAATTATACTAATACTGGGAAAATAGATAGTAATTTTTATCTTTCATCTGTAAAGGATAATGATACAAGAGAAGCAAAAGTACCACAATATATATTAGATCAATGTGGCAGCGTTGATTCAAGGGGTGAGGCAGGATGGTTAGGTGAGTTTGACTATACAAGTATGGCTGGATGGATGTACTCAGTAAATAATAAATTTCCTAACTTTGGATGTTCTGAGTATTATCCTAAAGATGGTGATGTCATCAGATGGCAATTTACTGTTTATGGATATGGTATGGATATTGGTGGAGGATTTTCAGGTGATGCAAGTGAAGGCTCATTCGAAGGAACTTATGTACCAATAGCAAATAAATGTGACCTTACTAAAAAATTAGCTGAAATTAATAGTTCTCCGGATAAGGCTGCAATTCTTGCAAAAGAAGGTGTACAAGCGGCTTATAATAATGCTTATAAAGCAATCCAAATTGCAGATGTTTCTCAAACGACTATAAATGGGGAATTAAATACACTTAATAGTGCAATTAATCCATCAAAACCAAGCATAAATTTAATTCAACCTAATCCAAGTGTACAAGCAGCAATAAATGAAACTGCAGCTTTAATGTATAAAAATACTCCAGATCCTAAAATAGGAACTAATAGTGGAGAGTGGACTATATTATCTTTAGCAAGAGCAGGATATGGTGTTCCTGCAAGCTATTATGAAAAATATTATGCAAATGTTGTGAAGGAATTAAAGGAAAAGAATGGAGTTCTTAGCACAGTGAAATATACCGAATATTCAAGACTTATATTAGGACTTACAGCCATAGGAAAAGACGTAATGAATGTTGGCGGATATAATTTACTAGAAAAACTAGCTGACTTTAATGGTGTTAAAAAACAAGGAATAAATGGTCCTATATTTGCTCTAATTGCATTAGATACTAAGAATTATGAAATACCTGTAGTTGATGGTATTAGTGTTCAAACCACTAGAGATATGCTTATAGATTATATTTTATCTAAGGAAATAACAGATAAAAATGGTGTAGTAGGTGGTTGGGCATTGTCTGGGAATGTTCCAGACCCAGATATAACTGCAATGGCGTTACAGGCTTTAGCTAAATATAAAAATGATAAAAAAGTTAAACCTTATATAGATAGAGCAGTAAATGTCTTAGCAAATATACAATTAGATAAGGGAGGATATTCAAGCTGGGGATCAGTGAATAGTGAGAGTATAGCTCAAGTTATAGTAGCATTAACAGCTTTAGGAATAGACCCAGCAACAGATACTAGGTTTATTAAAGGTCAGGGTAACTGGATAATTTCTTCGATTATGGATTTCTACGTTGCAGGTGGGGGATTTAAGCATATATTATCCGATGGAATCAATGGAATGGCAACGGATCAAGGCATGTATGCATTGGTTGCCTATAATAGGTTTGCGAATGGACAAAGCCCTCTTTATGATATGACGGATGTAGAAATAATTGAAAATCTTGAAGGTAAGGTAGTATTATCAATGCCAGAAAGAATCAGTGGAAATAAAGGTACAGAATTCAAAATACAAGTTAAAGTTGGAAGCTGGCCAGAAGGTAGCTTTAAGCTATTAGATAGTATAATAAATATTCCAAATAACATTGAAATTACTGGTGTTAAGATGAGTAATAATATGGGAGGTGGATTACCTGATTTCGGAGTAGAAAATGGTAAACTACGTATTGTTTATACTAATACTAAACTTGAAGATATAACTCTTAAAACTAAGGAATTCCCAGCAGAAATAATGACAATTACAGCAAGATTAACAGAAAACCTTGAAAAGAATACAAAATTACCAATCAAAATTGAAAGTTTTACATTAAAGGCTAGTTCGGATTCATCTACTACACATGAGTTTGATGGAAGCAAATCAGAAAATAATATAATAATTGGAGAGCAAATAACGGCAAAGGCACGAACTCTTTATGTAGGTGATGGGGTTGACCTTATTCCAGGAAACCAATCAGCAGTAGCAGTGGAATTTACTAATTTAGATGGTGTTCCCAATATTGTATTAAATGATAATATAACTATGCTTTATTCAGATGAGATATCAAAGAAAACAGGAGCTAAAACATATGTAGCTTTAGTTAATACAACTGTGGCATTAGATGGATTGAATGATGTAAGTAAATATAGCATAAGCAGTAAAAATGCAAATACTATTAAATTTGGTGATGCAAATAGCGATGGTGTTGTAAATGCTCAAGATACATTGAACACTTTATCAGGCTGGTTACGTAAGAGTGGAAGTCCAGACAATAATGCAATACTTTCAATGAATGTTACTGGTGATTCAAGAATAGATACCTATGATGTACTTGGAATTATGGAA
This sequence comes from Clostridiaceae bacterium, assembly GCA_902363375.1. GTDB lineage: Bacteria > Bacillota > Clostridia > Clostridiales > Clostridiaceae > Clostridium_J. Next base: position 468,170 of record CABIZX010000001.1, read on the forward strand.
AATTATATAAATGCAAGTGAGTATAAAGTAGTAGGAAAGTAAAAATATTAAATTAGTATAAATAAATAGGAGGCAACCGAAAGGAGAGATCCTATCGGTTGCATTTAAAATTTAGGAGGATTTTATGTTAAGTAAGATAAAGAGTATGTCTAAAAAACATAAGGTGATTATTGGATGCATGGGTATGATAATACTAGCTCTAATTATTTTTCTTATTTTAAAACTTTTTTGGATAATAAAAACTCCAACTATTACATTAGTACCACCACCACCTTTGGAGGTTACTAATAGAGATGAATTTAGTGTAGATGTAGTATTGTCTGATTTACCTAAGAAAATATATCCAGCTGCAAGTATAACTGTTGGATTTGATAAAAATAAACTTGAGTTTACAGGAACGAAAATTGGAACTATGATGACCTATGGAGATACCACAATTGATGGAAACTCTTTCAATATTCCATTATGGACTTGTAATATTGAAAAAGCCAATGAAATAGGACAGATAAACACTATGTATTTAGATATGACAGCAGGAAAATATGCTTACTCTAATGATGGATTTGACAAGAAATCCAAGAATATAGTTCTAAGATTAAGTTTTAAATTAAAAGATAGTGCGGTAAAGGGTGAGAAGTATAATCTGACTATTCATGATGCGGTAATTGCTACTGTGAATGGGGATACAGAAAAAACAAGTCTTGCAACAAATCAAAAAACATTAAGGGCTAATAGTTGTAAGATAGTAGTTCAAAAATAAGTCTAGGGAGGATATTTCGTGAAGAAAAATTGGAAAAGGGTAGTTATACCAATTATTGCAGTGTTAGTGCTTATAATGGGTTCATTAACAGCTTGGACTATATGGAAACAGCAGACGGATTCTAGAACAGTAGATATACCTAAAAATGGAGTAGTTTCGACCACAGTATTTAAAAAACTTATGAATACAAATGACATGAAGATGTTTAATGGGGAAGAAAGCGGAATAAAATATCAGTGGTTATTTTTAGGTAGTGATATAAAAAATCCAATGGATATAAATTTACTTATGAAGTTTACTAACGAAGAAGCTGATCTAATTAAGAATTTAACAAACTCAAAATATGTACAAGGATTTAGTTTTAATGAGAATAATTCTATTGAGTATAATCCAACACTATCTATTGAATTAAATAGTAAGTGGGATTGTGGAAAAGTAGAAATCTATAAATTTGATGATAAAAGCAGCACATGTACATTAATATCTGGAACTACTATTGAAGGTTCAGATAAAACAATTGTAACTTTCACACCTCAAGATAATAAGGGAAAGTTTTATTTGGTAGGAAGTGGAATTGCATCAGATGTAGCTAGTAATAGTAAAGAAGAAAATAAAAAAAATGATACAGAAAAAGAGAATAATCAAAAGGAAACACAGCAATACCTAACAGATGGAGTATCTTCTAGTAATAAATCTAAAGAGAAATATGCGTCTACCGCAGGAGAAAGAGCTCAAATGGCTAAGGGAAGTGAAAATAAGGATAAATATAATACTGATCCTACTCCAGCTGGAAAACCTAAACCTGTAGAATGGCAAGATACATCAGTAGATAAGAGTAAGGTAAAATATTGTACCCTTTCTATTAGATGTGATACGTTATTGCAACCGGCTAATTATAAGGAAGCAAAATCTAATGGTAAAGCTGAAATGATTCCTTCTAATGGTGTTATTTATGCTACAAAAACAGTAGAATTTTATGAAGGTGAATCTGTATTTGATGTACTCCTTAGAGAAGTACAAAAATCAAAAATACACATGGAGTTTGTAATGACACCAATATATAACAGTAATTATATAGAGGGAATTAATAACTTATATGAATTTGATGGTGGAGCTTTGAGTGGATGGATGTATAAAGTTAATGGATGGTTTCCTAACTATGGATGTAGTAGATATCAACTTAAAGAAGGCGATGTAATTGAGTGGGTATATACTTGTGATTTAGGAAGAGATGTTGGTTGTGAATGGATGGGAGGAGAGCAGTAATGACTAACTCTTTTACAAATTTTCATCCATTAGTTAATTTTTATTATTTTGCAGTAATTATATTATTTAGCATGTTTTTTATGCATCCAATATTTTTAGGAATTTCATTAATCACTTCATTTATTTACTCTGTAAGCTTAAATGGAAAGAAAGCAGTAAGATTTAATATTATATATATGTTGCCGCTACTTATAATAACTGCAATAGCGAATCCTATTTTCAATCATGAAGGAGTAACTATATTATTTTATCTCAAAAGTGGAAATCCCATGACACTTGAGTCAATAGTATATGGTGCAGCGGCAGCAGTAATGTTTATTTCAGTTATTCTATGGTTTTCTTGTTATAATGCAGTAATGTCATCAGATAAATTTATTTATTTATGGGGAAGATTAATTCCAGGAACATCTCTTATAATATCAATGGTATTGAGATTTATCCCAAGATATAAGGCACAGATTAAACTTATATCTAATGGGCAAAAGTGTATAGGAAGAGATGTTACTAATGGAAATATTATTGTTAGATCTATGAATGGAATTAAAATTTTATCAATAATGATTACTTGGGCATTGGAGAATGCTATCGAAACAGCTGATTCTATGAGGGCTAGAGGTTACGGGCTAAAAGGTCGTACAAGCTTTTCAATATTTAGATTTGATAAAAGAGATAAAATTACATTGTCGGTAATGATAATGCTTACAATGATAATTTTATTAGGTGCATTTTTAGGAGAAAATAGTATAGTGTATTATCCTATGATAAAGTCAAAAACTATTACAATTTTTAGTTTGTTAGTATATAGCGCATATATATTACTTTGTCTTACCCCTATTATCATAGATATTAAGGAGGAGATAAAATGGAAGCATTTACAATTGAAGGTTTAAATTTTACATATCCACTTAAAGATACGTTAGCACTTAATAATATTAACCTAACTATATCTCAAGGAGAATTTTTAGTGATATGTGGAAAATCAGGTTGTGGCAAAAGTACTTTATTGAGACATCTTAAACCTATATTAACACCGCATGGAATTAGAAGTGGTAAAATTACATTCAATTTTAAACCAATTGAAGAAATGACCATGAGAGAACAAGCAAGCGAAATAGGATATGTATTACAAAGTCCAGACAATCAAATTGTTACAGATAAAGTATGGCACGAGCTTGCTTTTGGACTTGAAAGTTTGGGATATGATAGTAAAACTATAAGATTAAGAGTTGCAGAGATGGCAAGTTTTTTTGGAATACAAACATGGTTTATGAAAGATGTATCGGAGTTATCAGGAGGTCAGAAACAATTACTAAACTTAGCTTCCATCATGGCGATGCAGCCTTTGGCACTAATTTTAGATGAGCCTACATCACAGTTAGATCCAATTGCTGCAAATGACTTTCTTGAAACTCTTAAAAAGATCAATAGAGATTTAGGAACAACTATAATTATGACAGAGCATCATTTGGAAGAAGTATTTAGCATGGCTGATAGAGTAGTAGTAATGGACAAAGGAAGTATTATAGCTAATGATGTGCCACCGAAAGTTGGAGCAAAATTAAAAAGTATTAATCATGAAATGTTTGTATCAATGCCATCAGCTATGAAAATACACTCAATGGTAGAAAATAATTTAATCTGTCCAATAACAGTGAGAGATGGGCGAAATTGGATTAGTGAACTTCTGAAAGAAAAAGATGTAATTTGTAAAAGAGGTATAGAAAATAATAAAGATACTAATCAGAATAAAAGACATAATAGTTTATTTAATAGTATAAATAAAAACTTTGAACAGATTGCTATTAATCTTAAAGAAGTATGGTTCAAGTATGATAAAGAACTACCAGATGTTATAAAAGACTTGTCATTACAAGTAAAAAAAGGTGAATTTTTTTGTATTGTTGGTGGGAATGGAACCGGAAAAAGTACTACTCTTTCAATTATAAATGGAATAAATAAGCCTTATAGGGGTAAGGTAGAGATATTTGGTAGAGATATAAGAAAAATAAGTGATAAGGAATTATTCACTAATAATTTAGGGGTACTTCCGCAAAATCCTCAAGTAATGTTTGTGAAAAAAACTGTAGAGTTAGATTTATATGAGATATTGTCAAAAGCTAAATTGAGTAAAGAAGAAAAGAAAGAGAAAATTAAGGATATAGCGAAGCTAGTAGAGATTGAAGAGCTTTTAGATATGCATCCCTATGATTTGAGTGGTGGAGAGCAACAAAGAGCAGCACTTGCAAAAATTTTATTATTAAATCCAAAGGTTATTTTATTAGATGAACCGACTAAGGGCTTGGATGGGCAGTTTAAAGAAAAATTATATAAAATTTTAAGAAAATTACTAGATGATGGAGCTACTATAGTTATGGTATCACATGATATAGAATTTTGTGCCCAATATTCAGATAGGTGTGCTTTATTTTTTGATGGGAATATAGTTACTTGTAATAATCCTAATAAATTTTTTTCAGGCAATAGTTTTTATACTACATCTGCAAATAGAATGTCACGTCACATATTTGAAAATGCAGTAACTTGTGAAGATGTGATTAATTTATGTAAAATAAATATGGGCGGTGTGGAATAATGAAATTAAGGAGAGAGAATAAATATGGAAATTTTACAGAAACAAAACTAAATGAAAACGAATTAAAAAATAAGGAAGAGATGAGTATCAAAAAAAGTAAACTTGATGAGAGGACAGTATTTGCATCAGTATTAATATTGATTGTAATCCCGATAACGATATTGTTTGGTGTTTTCGTATTAAAAGATAGAAAGTATTATTTTATAAGCTTAGCAATTGTTATGTACACAATGATTCCATTTTTCATGGTATTTGAAAAAAGAAAACCTCAGGCTAGAGAGCTTATAATCATTTCAGTGTTATCTGCAATAGCAGTTGCAGGAAGGGCAGCATTTTTTATGGTTCCTCAATTTAAGCCAGTAGTAGCAATTGTAATTATTACTGGTGTATGTTTTGGAGCAGAAGCAGGATTTTTGGTGGGAGCAATAACAGGTTTTGTATCAAATTTTTTCTTTGGACAAGGACCGTGGACTCCATGGCAGATGTTCGGCTTTGGAATAATTGGATTTCTAGCTGGAATTTTATTTAAAAAAGGCAAATTAAAAAAGAATAGAATAGCATTATGTATATATGGAGGATTAGCTACTTTTATTATATACGGAATATTATTAAATACAGCATCAGTATTCATGATGTATTCAAAGTTTAGTATAAAGGTGCTTATAGCATGCATTCTATCTGGAATTCCTTTTGATTTTGTTCATGCAGTAGCCACGATATTTTTTCTTTTTATTTTATCAAACCCTATGATAGAAAAGCTAGATAGAATAAAAATAAAGTATGGATTGATTGAACCATAGATATAGATATAAAGATAAACTGTATTAATTAAAAATAAGCAGTTTATCTTTTTCTCATTAATCTTTATTTTAAGAATATATATAATATTCTATGTACATTTATATAAAAATAGTGTACATAATAAAATAAATAGATTAGATAAGATAGTAATGTTAAATCCGTGTTAAATAGCTAAATTTTATAACAAAATCTGCTTCAGAAGGTGTATAAATTATATATGATATATGGAAGAGAAGGCAATTAACAGATGATAAAAAGTTAAAGATAATAATTAGTTATTTGCAGTATATTATAAGCTGGGGGTAATTTTATGGAGAGTCTTAAAAATTTAAAAAAACTTAAGTTAAGTGAGGTGCAAGTATTAGCTCTTGGATTTATTATAGTGATATTCATTGGAGGTACAATATTAAGTTTACCTATATCTTCTACTAGTGGAGAAGCTACAAATTTTTTAGATGCAATATTTACGGCAACGTCTGCAACTTGTGTTACAGGCTTGATTACCGTAGATACAGGTACTCATTGGAACTTATTTGGACAGACGGTTATTATGATATTAATTGAAATTGGTGGTCTTGGATTTATGTCATTTGCCACATTTATTTCTGTATTGATGGGAAGAAGAATTACTTTAAAGAGTAGACTCTTAATGCAGGAAGCTATGAATACTTTTAATATTCAAGGGTTAGTAAAGATGCTTAAAAAGGTTATGCTATTTACCTTCGTTATACAATTCATAGGAGCAGCAATACTATCAACTCAACTTATACCTGAATTTGGAGTAGCTAGAGGCATTTATATTAGTGTATTTAGCTCTATATCTACTTTTTGTAATGCTGGATTTGATTTATTCGGAAATTATAATAGCTATACTCAATATTATGATAACTCAATAATACTTTTAACAGTAAGTGCATTGATAGCTATTGGGGGCTTAGGCTTTACTGTACTATTAGAATTATATAACTATAGAAAGAATAAAAAGCTATCATTACATGCTAAGGTTGTATTACTAATAACTACTATATTAATAGTAGGTGGAACAATAGCTATGTTTATTCTAGAGTATGATAATCCTAACACTATGAAATTTATGAACCTTAAAGATAAGGTAGTAAACGCTATTGTAGCGTCAATAAGCCCAAGAACAGCAGGGATTAATAGTATATCAACAGATGGTATGACTACAGCAGGTAAATTTTTAACTACTATACTTATGTTTATTGGAGGTTCTCCAGGTTCTACGGCTGGAGGATTAAAAACTTCTACTTTGGGTATTATTTTATGTACAGCAATATCAGTAATTAAGGGAAAAGAAAATGCAGATATATTTTGCAGAACAATTCCAAGAGGGTTACAATTTAAGGCCTTTACTTTTTTAATTATAGGGATGGGATTAGTAATGATTGTTACTATGATGCTTACCATAACTGAGCCAAATGAGGACTTTTTAGACTTGCTTTATGAATCTACTTCTGCTTTTGGTACCGTAGGATTGACTACAGGTGTAACTCAAAGATTGAGTGAAGTAGGTAAAATAATAATTATTACATTAATGTATTTAGGAAGGGTAGGTCCTCTTACAGTAGTAATGGCTTTAATAAGAAGAAATAAGATAGCTAATTATAAATATCCAGAAGGTAAAATACTTATAGGATAGATATAAAAATAATAAATTTTAAAAATCCCAATTTAGTATTTTATTGAAACATATTTTGGTATATTTGTAATATAACAAAAATAATTCATTTCTATATATGGAGGCCAATATGGATAATAAATATATAAAGAAAAGCAAAGAAGAATTAAAAAAAATATTAACAAAAGAGCAATATAAGGTAACCCAGGAGAATGGAACTGAATTACCTTATACAAATGAATACTTTGATTTTTATGAAGAAGGTATATATGTAGATATAACAACTGGAGAACCGCTATTTATATCTACTGACAAATTTAATTCAGGTTGTGGGTGGCCAGCATTCTCAAAGCCAATAGATAAAGGTGTTATCAAAGAAAATGTAGATAAGAGTCATGGAATGGTTAGAACAGAAGTGAGAAGTAAAAGTGGAGATACTCACTTAGGTCATGTATTTTGTGATGGACCTGAAGAATTAGGTGGACTAAGATATTGTATAAACTCAGCTTCACTTAAATTTATCCCAAAAGATAAAATGAAGGAAGTTGGATATGAAGAATATGTGGATCTACTAGATAAATAAATGTTATAAGTAAACATATATAAGATTAAGGTGTGAATGAATGATTTTAGTTATTTATTCACATCTTTTTATGTAGTATAAAATTTAAGTTAGAAAACTGTAGTTGTATTTCAAAGAGAAAAATGTGAAAATATATCTATGCAATTAAAGAGCTTACAAAGAGGAGGGATATATATGTTTTGGTTTTCGGAAGACAACAAAAAGGTAGAGACAAAATTCACTAAAGAGGATGAATTGCAGCAATTGGTTTGGAATTTCTTTATGAAAAAAATTCCTAAGCTAGGTTTTGAACAAAGAGAAGGTCAAGAAGATATGGCTTTAGATATATGTAATGCCATAGCTGATAAGGAACATACAATAGTTGAAGCAGGAGTAGGTATAGGGAAATCTTATGCATATATAGTTCCATTACTGTATTATAATAAGCTTTTTAACAAACCAGTACTAATTGCAACTTCCACTATAGCCTTACAGGAACAGCTTATTAAGGATGTTAAAAGGGTTTGTTCCTACATAAATCATAGGCCAGAGATAGTATTAGCTAAGGGAATGACACATTTTGCTTGTAAAAGTAGAGCCAATAAATATTTTAAAAGTATTCATATAAGTAACTTTAATGATGATTTAGAAACACTATGCAACTATATAAATAATGGAGTAGTAGATAGAAAAAACATTAAACTAGATGTAGATAATAGTACGTGGGATAATGTGAATGTTAAGGCTACTGACCACAATAAATGTGAACATTATAATAGTTGTAGCTTTATGTCATTGAGAAGAGATATGCTAAACACAGAAGGTGTAATCCTATGCAATCAAGATTTATTAACTGTGCACTTTCAAAAATTAAAAAAAGGGCAAAAGGGACTTTTAAATGAGAAGATAGACTTAATTGTCATAGATGAGGCACATAATTTAGAAGAAAAGGTAAGAGCGTCTTTAATCGAAAGTTATAATAAATATAAAATAAAATCTATTTTGGGGGATATAATTGAAACTATAACAAAATCGTCTGTAAGAAAAGAGAGCTATGAGATCTTAAAAGATATCTCTAATATTTTGAATGGAATTTTTAATAAATTAAATAATCAAATTAAAAAGCAGATTAATTCATCTCCAAAAGGTGAAGAGATGGAAAAGTTTTTTATTAATATAGATGAAATAAGAGAAGAACTTTTGCTATTAAATAGAAAAGTAGATTTAATAAATGAGAAGGTACAGTTTTATAGTGATGATAATTTATGCGAAGAGGTAGTAGAAGAGTTAGAAAATCTTCATGGGTTTATAAAAAGTTTAATAGATATAAAAAGTAAAAATTTATTTTGGTTAGAAAATTTTAAGGATATTCATATATATGCATGTCCTAAAAATATAAGTAAGGAGATAAATTCATTATATTTTGACAAGTTAAAGACGACTATATTGACTTCTGCTACTATTGCAGATAAAAATCAGGGTAGTGAAGAAGAAAGGTATGAATACTTTATTAAAAGCACAGGCTTTCCAGTAGACCTTGGATTTTTATCTATGCCAAAGCCATCTCCCTTTCCATATGATGATAATGCAATGATATATTATACGGAGAATATGCCTCATCCTGTGGAGGAAAGATCAAAATTTATAAAATGTGGAACTGATGAAATAGTGAAGCTTTTAAATATTACAAAGGGGAAGGCTCTAATTTTATTTACTTCTAAAAGTGATTTAAATGAAGTATATGAAGCATTACAGCATAAAAATTTAAGATATAGACTTTTAAAGCAGCAGCATATGTCCTCTCAAGATGACATTATTGAGGAATTTAAAAAAGATAAGAATTCTGTATTATTAGCTACAGGAACATTCTGGGAGGGAATAGATGTACCAGGAGATGCCCTGTCAAACCTAATTATATTTAAACTACCATTTCCAGTACCAGATCCTATTATAGAGTATAAGAGAACTTTAACAAAAAATTTTTTAATGGAGATAAGTGTACCATTAATGATAGTGAAACTCAGGCAGGGAGTAGGTAGGCTCATACGAAAACATGATGATAAAGGTATAGTAGCAATCTTAGATTCTAGGATCGGAGAATTGGCTAATAAACCCTATAAAGACATGGTATTTGATTCACTTCCTATTAAAAATAAAACTAATAACATAAAAGAAATAGAGAACTTTTGGATGAAAATGAATAAATAGAGATTAAGTAAGATATGGATAGAAAGCTAAGCTATATCTTATTTTTATTACTAATATCTTAAAATAAAGCATAAGTATAAACTTGAAAATATTTTAGATAAGTAATATAAATTATAGTATGGAGTTGTACATTTGAAAAAAATTAATAAAGAAGTAATATTTACAAAATATAAAACTATAATTTCTAAAGAAGATAAATATATATTTACAATTTGTTAGATAAATGTTAAATAAATGTTATTTATAAGTTAAACGTATATTATTTAGTAAAAATTTATGATATCATATGTTATTTAGATAATATTAAAGGATTTATATTACTAAAAATCTTTTGTTTTTAAATTTTAAAAAGTTAAGAGCTATGTAGTATGGCATTAGATTTAGGGGGAGTTACTATGAAAATAGGAATTGATGTAGGCTCAACGACAATTAAATCTGTGATTTTAAATAATTATGGAGAAGTTGTTTATCAATCATATGAACGGCATTATTGTAAAATAAAAGAAAAGACAATAGAATTGCTAAAAAAAATTAGGGACAAGTATCCAAGAGAGAGATTTATGGAACTAAGCATTTCTGGATCTGCAGCTATGGGAATGGCTGAAAAATGGAAGGTACCTTTTGTACAGGAGGTTTATGCTACAAGGATTGCTGCAACTACTTTAGAAGATGATGTAGATGTTATTATTGAATTAGGCGGGGAAGATGCTAAAATACTATTCTTAAAAGATGGTATGGAAGTTAGAATGAATGGTTCATGTGCAGGAGGAACAGGAGCGTTTATTGATCAAATGGCTACATTACTAAATATATCTTTAGAAGAGATGAATGAAGCAGCTAGCCATTATAATAAAATTTATACAATTGCCTCTAGATGTGGAGTTTTCGCTAAGTCAGATATTCAACCTCTTTTAAATCAAGGAGTAGTTAAAAGTGATTTAGCTGCAAGTATTTTCTTTGCTGTTGTAAATCAAACAATTGCGGGATTAGCACAGGGGAGAATTATAAAAGGAAATGTATTATATCTTGGTGGTCCGCTAAGCTTTAATTCAGAATTAAGAAAAGCTTTTGATAAGACTTTAAATTTGACTGGAAAGTGTCCAGATAACTCACTATATTATGTTGCATTAGGAGCAGCTTATTATGCTAGTGAGAAAATTGATATAGATAGTTTAATCCTAACTTTAAATAATTATAAAGAAGATGAAGTTTATAATATGACATTACCGTTGTTTACTAGTAAGAGTGAATATGACGATTTTAAGTGTAGGCATGGAAAAAATAAAGTGTTGATAAAAGATAAAATTGATACTCCAATAACTATAGGAATAGACTCAGGCTCTACAACTATAAAAATTGTTGCTATAAATGAAAATAAAGAAATTGTATCTTCCATTTATAGACCTAATAGTGGTAATGCTGTAGAAGTAGTTAAGGAATATTTAGAAAATTTATATAGAGAACATTCAGATGTTAAAATAAAAGCTGTTGCGGCAACTGGATATGGCGAACAATTAATAAAAAATGCTTTTAAAGTAGATTATGGCATTGTAGAGACTGTAGCTCATTTTACAGCTGCAAAACATTTTATGCCAGAGGTAGATTTTATTATTGACATAGGAGGACAAGATATAAAATGCTTTAAGATACATAATGGGGCTATAGATAATATATTTTTAAATGAAGCATGTTCTTCAGGATGTGGATCTTTTCTGCAAACCTTTGCTAATGCACTAGGTTATTCTGTAGAAGAATTTGCTAATTTGGGCTTATTTTCTAAAAATCCAGTGGATTTAGGCTCTAGATGTACTGTATTTATGAACTCTTCAGTAAAGCAGGTTCAGAAAGATGGAGCTACTATAGAGGATATATCTGCAGGATTGTCTGTAAGTGTAGTTAAAAATGCATTATATAAAGTAATTCGTGCAAGTAATGCGGAATCATTGGGAAAAAATATTGTAGTTCAAGGTGGAACATTTTTAAATGATGCTGTATTGCGCGCATTTGAACAAGAGTTAAATGTACAAGTTCTTAGACCAACAATTTCTGGACTTATGGGCGCTTATGGAGCAGCCTTATATGCCCAAGAAAGAAAAAAAGAAAATAGCACTATTCTTAGTGAGAGCGAGTTAAAGAGTTTCAAGCACAATGTGAAGATGACAAACTGTGGGCTATGTAATAATCATTGCAGATTAACTATAAATAGTTTCGGAGAAAGTAGAAAATATATTGGAGGAAATCGTTGTGAGAAACCTATAAGTAATAAACAACACGAAGAAATGTCTAATATATATGAGTATAAGAGGAGTTTATTAGATAGTTATATAGGCATTTCTGGAAAAAGAGGAAAAATTGGAATTCCAATGGGGTTAAATATGTATGAGCTATATCCATTTTGGTATAGATTTTTTACAGCTTTACAATTTGACGTGGAGAAATCTGAGCCATCTTCTAGAGAGCTATATCTTAAGGGACAAACTACCATACCATCAGATACAGTATGTTTTCCAGCAAAATTAATGCATGGACATATACAATCATTAATAGATAGAGGAATCGATACAATTTTTTATCCATGTATGACTTATAACATTAAAGATGAGTCGGCTGATAATTGTTATAACTGTCCTGTTGTTGCATATTATTCTGAAGTAATAGCAGGAAATATGCCTGACATTTCAAGGATAACTTATATTTATGACTATGTAGGTATTCATAGACCTAAGGACTTTCCAAAGAAAATGCATCAGATACTATTGAAATACTTCAAGGATATATCCTTAAGAGAAGTGAAGATAGCAACAGAACTTGCCTATGAAGAATATGATAACTATATTAGAAAAGTAAGAATAAAAGGTGAAGAAATTATTGAAGAAGCAGAGAAAGCTGGAAAAGATATAATTGTTTTAGCTGGTAGACCTTATCATATAGATGGTGAAATTAATCATGGAATTGATAAGTATGTTAATAGTTATGGAGCAGCCGTCATATCTGAAGATGTGATTTCTCATAAAGTAGATAACGTTGAGCTTAATGTATTAAATCAATGGACATACCATTCAAGATTATACAAAGCAGCTAAATATATTACAGACAAACCTAATATGAATTTAGTGCAGTTAGTTTCCTTTGGGTGTGGTGTAGATGCCATAACAACGGATGAAGTAAGAGAAATTTTAGAGGATGCAAATAAGATATATACTCAAATTAAGATAGATGAGATTACTAATTTAGGAGCAGTACAAATAAGGCTTCGTAGCCTATTTGCAGCAATCCATCAAGGGGAGGGCAAGTAAATTAATGGACGATAAGAATAAAGTAATTTTTACTAAAGAAATGAGTAAGGATTATACTATACTAATGCCTATGATGGCGCCTATACATTTTGAGATTTTAAAAAATGTGTTTATAAACAGTAAGTATCGCATAGAGCTTTTAACGAATAAGGGCGAATCAGTAGTGCAAACGGGATTAAAATATGTTCATAATGATACTTGCTATCCGGCTTTACTGGTTATAGGACAAATGATAGATGCCTTAAATAGCGGAAAGTATGATGTGAATAAAACAGCCTTAATTATAACTCAAACAGGTGGCGGATGTAGAGCATCGAACTATATATTCTTACTTAGAAAAGCTTTAAAAAAAGCTGGATATGGACAAGTTCCTGTAATTTCTTTTAACTTAGCAGGAATGGAAAAGGATAGTGGATTCAAGATTACATTGCCAATGATTCATAAAATGCTATCAGGTGTTATATATGGAGATCTTTTAATGCATCTAAGTAATCAAGTTAGACCCTATGAAATAAATAAAGGGGAAAGCGATGAAATAGTAAAGAAATGGATTGATGAATTAACCCTACAATTTAAAAATAATAAGGCTTATTCTTTAAAGAAGATAAAAACTAATATGGACAATATAACAAAAGACTTTGCAAAGATAAAAATAGAAAAAACCCCTAAAGTTAAGGTGGGAGTAGTAGGAGAAATATATATCAAATATGCAAGTCTAGGAAATAATGATCTAGAAGCATTTTTAGCTACACAGAATTGTGAAGTTATGATACCAGGAATTCTAGGGTTTATATTCTATTGTACCGATGAGAAAATAGACAATATAGACCTTTATGGTGGAAGTAGGGTAGATAAGTTTATTGTTCAAAAATTCATGAATTATTTATTAAAGATTGAAACACTACTTATATCTTCTGTTAAAGAAAACTCTGATTTAATACCACCATCATCCTTTTTAGATACTAAAAAATTAGCAAAGGGAGTAGTTGGGTATGGAAATAATATGGGAGAAGGGTGGCTTCTCACAGCCGAAATGCTGGAGTTAAATAAATTAGGCTATAATAATATTATTTGTGCACAACCTTTTGGGTGTTTACCTAATCATATAGTAGGTAAGGGGATGGTAAGAAAAATAAAGAACGACCACCATGATGTGAATATTGTACCTATAGATTATGACCCTGGTGCGACTAGAGTAAATCAGGAAAATAGAATTAAGCTTATGCTTGCCATTGCAAAGGAGAAATTAGAAGATAAACAGTCTAAAATTAATCCAAAGGATATTGATACTGATAAGGAAATTGTGTCTATATAGACAATATACTTTATCATAAAAGCTTTTTAAACTTAGATATAGTTTAAAAAGCTTTTATTTGTTTATGGTATATAGAATCAGGTAAAAAGTACCTTTGAATTAAGACTATGTTTTCAGTATAATGTAGAACAGTAGGAGGGATTACAATGGATATACTAGAAAATTTATTAGAAAAGTTAATAACTTGGATAGCTACTAATGGAATTAAACTAATAGTTGGTCTGATAGCCTTATGGATTGGTTGGAAGCTAATATCAAAGCTAGTTAGGATTATGAATACAATATTAGAGAAAAAGAAAGTAGATATTACTTTAAGAAAATTTCTAGATGGTTTTGTAAGTCTTGCCCTTAGAATACTATTAATAATAGTCATTATGGAATGTATAGGCATGGAGACATCAGGTATAGCAGCCTTAATTGCTTCTGCTGGTTTGGCTATAGGGTTAGCACTCCAAGGAAGTCTTTCAAACTTTGCTGGAGGTATAATTATTTTATTAATAAGACCATTTAATGTGGGTGACTTTATTGAAGGAGCTGGACAATCAGGGACAGTTGAAAATATAGGCATATTCTATACAAAGTTAGCTACTGGAGATAATAAACAGGTTCTTGTTCCAAATGGAAAATTATCAAATGATAGTGTAGTTAACTATTCTGCAAAGGAAACTAGAAGAGTAGATTTAAAATTTTCAGTAAGTTATAGTGAGGATATAATAAAAGTTAAGAAGATTTTAGAGGGAGTTATAAAATCAGAAGAGCTAATCTTAAAAGATCCAAAACCTTTTATAGCCTTATCAGAACATGCAGATAGCTCTATAAACTTTGTTGTTAGAGTATGGTGCAAAACAGAGGATTATTGGACAATATACTTTAATTTATTAGAAAAAGTTAAGATTAAATTTGATGAAGAAAAAATAGAAATACCATATCCACAGGTAGATATTCATCTAAATCACAAATCTGAATAGAAGTTAACTGATCTATATAATAATACAATAGCTCATGATATGGAATTTAACTAGAAAATATGATATTATTAACAAGTAAGGAAAATTAAATAACTTAATTGTTAATAAGGCTTGTTGGTCAAGTGGTTAAGACACCACCCTCTCACGGTGGAAACAGGGGTTCGATCCCCCTACAGGCTACCATATTAAATAAAAGGATTTAACTTTGAGAGTTGAATCCTTTTATTTTGGCTCTGTTGAAAATTAAAGTGATAAAATATACAAGCTATAAGAAGATAGTGTTCTGTAATTAAACAGTAAATCTGTTACAAGAACACTATCTTTTTTTATTACACTTCCAAGTGCTCTTAAAAGCTCTCTACTCCTAGGCGTTCCATGCAGCTAGGTTCAACTATAACATTTTAAAATGTCTGTGAAATAATCATAATTAGAAGTAACTAATGAAAATATCTAATAAAAAAGTATATGAATCTTAACTATTGAAGATAATAATATAAATTATACTTTAGGAGGTAAGATTATGACTTTAAAAAATGAACATCATTCTTTATTACACAATAATCCAGGAACAATAGAAAGAGATCTTGGAGGAGAAGTAAGAGATGTTGTAAGCGATAATGAACTTAAAAGTGAAAATTTAACAAAAGAAAACAAAGAATCGTTACAAAAGGCTATAGAAAAAGGTGAAGGGTATCTTTATAATACTATAAAAGATTAGAAGATATTTAATTGTTAATTAATAAAGCGAATCTACTTTGGTATGAGTAGGTTTGCTTTATTTTAGTTATTATGTAGTACTATTTAAAATAATTAATTTTGAATAAATATTTAAACTCATTCTATTCTTTAATGCAATAATGCTCTTATTGCTATAATTATAGCAAAAGGAGGGATAATGTGAGAAAAATTGATGAAATGGATAAAGAAGTTTGCGAGATGAGACAAAACTTACAAAGACTAATTAGTGAAAAAGCTAATTTGCTTGACCCAGAAGTAATCATTGCAAGCCAAAAACTCGATGTAATTTTAAATGAGTATCACACAATACTTAGAAAAATTCTCGAGTAACACAAAGGTTGGAGAGGTTTTTAAATCTCTCCTCCAAGGAGACAAGGTTGAGATATGTAAAAATAAATTCATTTTAAATTATGTAAATATATTTTAAATCCTAAATTTTTATGCAATTAAATACATGTAAACAATAGATAAATATACTTAATTAGATCGTTACAACTCTATATAAAGATAAATGTAAATAAATAAAAATATGTTACAGAGCCAAAATATAGATTTTAAGTTATATAAGTAGTAAAATGGTAATATGTTGAATGACATAAATAAATATATAATTCTAATAAAAAGTTAAATGAAGATATATATGATTATATCTATTTAATTTTTATGTGAATGAGGGTGATGTAAGATGAGCAATATAAAAATAAATAATAAAATAAAAAATGGAGGAAAGATTTTAGTACCTATAATAATTATGCTTCTTGTAGGCTATGAGGCTAGAAGTATATTTAAAGAAATAGATATAAAGCAGGTTATGGATATATTATGTAATATACCAACTCAATATCTTTTAATATTTTTAGTATCTGCAATTATATCCATATTATTTTTATGCTTTTATGATATATCTTTAGCAAATTACTATAGATACAATGTAAAATTTCTAAAGATGTTAGAAGTTTCATGGATTGCTCATACCTTTAACAATATAATGGGTTTTGGTGGACTTACAGGTGCAACACTTAGAACTATTTTACTCAAGGATGAAAATATTGATACGAAGGATATGATAAATTTCAATATGATATTAATACCAACAACTATAGTAGGATTATCTGTAATGTGCTATTTAGGAGTATTAAAAATATTTGATATATATCATCTGCTAAGAATTCATCAGTGGCTTTGGATAGGTATATTAATATTCTGTGGTTTTTTACCTATATATTACTTCTTAGATAAATTTACTTGGTTAAATAACATACTTAAAAAGTTTAATTTGTACTTTGAAGGAAGTATACGTTTAAAAATAAAACTAACAATTCTTGCCACCTGTGAATGGATTGTTAGGAGTGTATTATTTTTTACTATATCAAAATACTTTAAAGGAAATGTTAAATTTTTAGAAGTTACAGGAGTTAACATACTGGCTTGTGTTGCTGCACTTATTAGCTTTATCCCAGGGGGAGTAGGCTCTTTTGATCTAATAGCTATAGTAGGATTGAAGGAAATGGGGTACTCAGCTAATTCAGCACTATCCATAACAATTTTATTTAGACTATATTATTTTATAATACCTTGGATTATTGGAGTAATTTTATGGTTATGTAGAGGATTATTAAGAGCAGATAAAGGGCATAATCATATAAGGGGATAAAATAAGCCAATATAATAAAGAAGAAGAGGATGTATAATGAAAAATATATTGAATGAACTTCAGAATAATTTTCTTTTTAAAGGAATTGCTTCTGAAGATTTGAAAAATATTTATGAAGAAGATAAATATCGTATTAACAAATATAGTAAAGGAGAAATTATTGCACATGAGGAAGAAGATTGTAATA
The DNA here is from genome assembly GCA_902363375.1 of Clostridiaceae bacterium. Lineage (GTDB taxonomy): Bacteria > Bacillota > Clostridia > Clostridiales > Clostridiaceae > Clostridium_J. The sequence continues at coordinate 486,157 of CABIZX010000001.1, forward strand.
CAATAGGCCTTATCTTAGAGGGCGTTATTGAGCTTCAGAGGATATATCCTAGTGGGAAATATATAGTTTTAAATAAATTAAAAGTTGGGGACGTGTTTGGAGAAGCAATAATATTTTCCAAAACGAGCAATTATCCAGCTACAGTAGTAGCTTTAAATCAATGTAGTGTGCTTTATATAGAGAAAACTAATATGTTGGAATTGTTCTCAAAGGAGAAAAAAATTCTTGAAAATTTCTTAGAGCTCCTTAGCAATAAAGTATTAATGCTAAATTCTAAAATTAAAAATATCTCATTTAAGAATATAAAACATAGGGTTATTAATTACATATTAGAAGCTATGAAATCACAGCAAAGTAGTGTAATAAAATTAACCGAAAATAAAGAAAGTATTGCTGCTTCTTTAGGAATACCAAGACCTTCATTATCAAGAGAACTCATAAATCTTAGAGATATGGGATACATAGATTTTGATAGAAGTAAAATAAAAATATTAGATTTAGAAGCATTAGAAGAAGAAATGTTTAATTAGAAATAAGATAATAGAATTCTTGTGCTTGAAATTCGAAGAGATAATTAAAGTAGCTATATTAAAATAAAAATCTAATAAAAAGTTAATTATTATAGGATTTTGTAACATAGGTTACGGACTCCTATAATTTTTTTATGTAGAATAAGAATATAGTTTAGATGAAACTAGTTATCAAATATGTAAGTAATAAAATTAAAATAAGTTTAAAGAAAAGGGGATTTAAATATGGAGAATAAAATGTTTTGTTTCCAATGTCAAGAGGCAGCAGGTTGCACAGGATGTACTGTAAGAGGGGTTTGTGGTAAAACACCTGACCTTGCAAAACTTCAGGACTTATTAATATATACTACAAGAGGTCTATCAGAGATTGCTACAAAAGCTAGAGAAGAGGGAGTAGTTGTTTCTAATATAGTAAATAGAGCTGTAACTATGAATCTTTTCACTACTATCACAAATGCAAACTTTGATAATGCCGTATTCTATAAAATGATTAAGGAAACTTTAAGCCTTAAAGCTGAGTTACTTTCAAAATTAAATAATAAAGAAGAGTTAAGTGAAGCAGCATTATGGACAGCCTCTACAGAAGCAGAAATGGATGCAAAATCTGGAACAGTTGGAGTATTAGCTACTGAAAATGAAGATATCAGAAGTTTAAGAGAGATGATAACTTACGGTCTAAAAGGATTATCAGCATACATGAAACATGCTAATGCGTTAGGATATGAAGATGAAGCTATCTGTGCATTCATGCAAAAGGCTTTAGCTGCAACAGCAGATAATAACATGACAGTAGATGAATATATAGCTTTAACATTAGAAACAGGTAAATTTGGAGTAGATGGTATGGCATTACTTGATAAAGCTAATACTGAAAGCTATGGAAATCCGGAAATAACAAAGGTAAATATAGGAGTAAGCAATAAGCCTGGAATTCTTGTATCAGGACATGATCTAAAAGATTTAGAGCAATTATTAATCCAAACTGAAGGAACAGGAGTAGATGTATATACTCACTCAGAGATGTTACCAGCTCACTATTATCCAGCATTTAAAAAGTACTCTCACTTCATAGGAAACTATGGAAATGCATGGTGGAAACAAACAGAAGAATTTGAGAGCTTTAATGGGCCAATCCTTATGACTACTAACTGTATAGTACCACCTAAGGATAGCTATAAAGGTAGAGTATTTACTACAGGTGCTGCAGGATATACAGGATGTACTCATATTGAAGCTGATGAAAATGGAAATAAAGATTTTTCTGCAATAATAGAATTAGCAAAATCTTGTGAAGCTCCAATAGAAATTGAACATGGAGAAATCATTGGAGGATTTGCACACAATCAAGTATTAGCCTTAGCTGATAAAATTGTAGAAGCAGTAAAAACAGGAGCTATAAAGAAATTCTTTGTAATGGCAGGTTGTGATGGTAGACAAAAGAAGAGAGAATACTACACTGACTTTGCAAAAGCACTACCACAAGACACTGTAATACTAACTGCAGGTTGTGCAAAATACAAGTATAATAAATTAGACTTAGGAGATATTGGAGGAATTCCAAGAGTTTTAGATGCAGGTCAATGTAATGACTCATACTCATTAGCATTAATTGCCTTAAAATTAAAAGAAGTATTTGAATTAGAAGATATAAATGATTTACCAATAGCATTTAATATTGCATGGTATGAGCAAAAGGCTGTAATAGTTCTATTATCTCTATTATATTTAGGAGTTAAGAATATTCATTTAGGACCAACACTTCCAGCATTCTTATCACCAAATGTAGCTAAAGTTTTAGTTGAAAACTTTGGAATTGGTGGAATAACTAATGTAGAAGATGATATGAAAATGTTCATGGAAATGTAATTGAATAAATTATATTTATAGCTAAACCCAAAGTAAACCTAATATATAACTTGTTAAAAATGGTAACTAAAACATTGTTTTAGTTACCATTTTTATTAGTTTATCATATTATACAACTTAGCAAATATTATTTAAGACGAGATTCAATCCAAGCTAGAGCACCTGGGTGCATAGATCCATCATTATCTAAAGTAACCTGAGAAATAAAAAAGACTTCATTGTCTTCTTTTACTTCGTCTAAAGATAATTTTATATCTCTAGCATTCATTTCAGTATGTAAAAGAAAAGTAGTTGGCATAATGTTTGCCCAAGCTCCTAAAGATTTAATTTTTCTAGGTAAATTACTGTGATGATGATGGTGCTCGTGGCTGCAATTTTCGTCATGTTCATCATCGTGATCGCAGTCATGGTGATGAGTTTCAGCTATATAATAAGTTATTTGATATACTGACATTTTATTACCTCCTCTATATAAATTTGTGTTATTTAATATGTATTATACATAAGGTGAAAGTGATTTGCAATTAATAATCACTTTGAATCATTGAAATAAAAAAAATCTTGTATGATTTAGAAATTCACTATATATGAATGTAAGATGAATATATTTTATGGTATTTACAATCTGATTAATGTATGGTATATTGATGGTAAAGAATTACAATAAAAGGAGCGGTATGAAATGAAAAATTTATTTATAATTTTAAAGAAATCTGATAAAATCCATACTGCTTATAGTTATAAAGCTATTTAAGACTTTATTTATGTAATTTATAATATTTTAATTAAGTAATTATAATACCTTGAGCAGAGAAATGGATACTTTTCTATGCCAAGGTATTTTTTTATTATTAGTTTATGCTTAGAGTAATATATTAAGTATTTATATAGTTTCTTAATATGAATTTTAAGTCTAAACTTTTATTAAATTATTTAAGATTATGGAGGCGTTTAAGATGAGAATTAAGAGTGGAATTTTTAGTGTTAGACTAAGAGGTTAGAAGGCGGGTTTATGGGTTGCCTTAAATGTGGCTATCTAAATATAAGTTTAGATAGTAGAATTTACTCCATATGTATTATGGAGATTTCTTTAAAGAAGTTAACTTTAAAGTTAAAATTCTATAATCATGAGTCCGTACTATAGGAAGTAAAATAGTATGATTAAAGGAGATTATGGAAATGGGAAGAAAAGGAATAGTAGTAGGAATAAATATAAATAATGAAAGTGGATTTGAAGAATCTATAGTTGAACTTAAGAATTTATGTATGGCATGTGATATTGAAGTTATAGGAGGAATTATACAAAATTCAAAACAAATCAATAAGGCGCACTATATAGGAAGTGGAAAGCTTGATGAATTGAAATTTTTAGTAAATAGTGAAGAAGCAGATATAGTAATTTTCAATAATGAACTATCATCATCTCAATTAAGAAATATAGAAAAGGCTATAGAATGTGAAGTTATTGATAGAACTGCACTAATACTAGATATATTTGCAGAAAGAGCAAAAACTAGAGAAGCAAAACTTCAGGTAGAGGTAGCAAGACTTCAGTATTTGTTACCAAGATTAATTGGAGCTAATGAAAATCTAGGACGTCAAAGTGGTGGTGTAGGAACTAAAAACAAAGGTACTGGAGAGAAAAAGTTAGAACTTGATCGTAGAAAGATTGAAGCAAAGGTGGCTGCACTAAATAAAGAGCTTGAAGAGTTAAAGTATCAAAGGAAAACACAACGTAATTTAAGAAGAAAATCTAGTGTACCAAGAATAGCATTAGTAGGATATACGAATGCAGGAAAATCATCTATCATGAATAGTATGATAGATATCTTTAGAGATGGTGAAGAAAAAAAGGTTTTTGAAAAGGATATGCTCTTTGCAACATTGGAAACCTCCGTAAGAAGTATAAAGCTACAAGATAATAAAAAATTTTTATTATCTGATACAGTAGGGTTTGTAAGCAATTTGCCCCATAATTTAATAAAGGCCTTTCGCTCTACTTTAGAGGAGGTTTGTGAAGCAGATTTACTACTTCACGTTGTAGATATTTCTAACCCAGATTATAAAAATCATCTTGAGGTGACAAATGATACTTTAAAAGAAATAGGAGCAGAAGGCATTCCTATGGTTTATGTTTATAATAAAATTGATTTACTAGATGAGTATGTAACTGATGAAGATGGAGTTTATATATCAGCAAAGAAGAAATTAGGAATGGATAAACTTATAGAGGTTATATCTAGTAAGGTATTTGATGACTATATAAATTGTAATATGTTTATACCTTATGACAAGGGAAGTATATTGTCTTATTTAAATGATAATGCAAAAATTATAGAGAGAAAATACAAGGGTGATGGGACTGAGATATATGTTGAATGTTCTAATTTAGATTATGAAAAATATAAGGAATATGTAAGAGTATAGGTAGTAGTAAAAGATTTAATATAGAATAAATATAGTGAGATTGTAAGGATAGTCTAGTTCATTTTAGTTTAGATGAACTAGGCTATTTTACATAGTTGTGCTTAAAAAATTTATAGATTATATATAGTTTTAAAGTTGAGTATTATAGGGTATTATATAAGTAATTGAAATTTGGTAAGGAGAGAAGATATGGCAAAGGTTATAGTTGTTGGAGGAGGGCCAGCAGGAATAATGGCAGCTCTTAGTGCATCTCAAAATAATGAAGTGCTATTAATTGAAAGAAATAATGAAATTGGTAAAAAGCTGAAGCTTACAGGTGGTGGAAGATGTAATATAACAAATAATAGACCAATTGAAGAGCTCTTTAATAAGGTCGTGAATAACAGAAAATTTTTATATAGCGCTTTTTATACATTTTCAAATGAGGATTTATTAGAGTATTTTTCAAAAAATAACCTAGAATATAAGGTTGAATATGATGAAAAAGTATATACAAAAAATGATAAAGCTGATGATGTGATAGATGTTCTAAAAAATGATCTTTTAAAACAAGGGGTACAAATTTTATATAACACTACTGTTGAAGATTTAATAATTGAAGATAGTACCATAAAAGGCGTTGTTACTAACAAAAATGAGAGAGTAATAGGTGATAAAATTATAGTGACAACAGGAGGAAAGAGTCACCCAGCCACTGGATCAGATGGAATTATGTACAGTATACTAAGTAAATATGGACATACTATAAAACCACTATATCCAGCATTGATCCCATTAGTTATAAAAGAAGAATTTGTAAAAAATCTTCAAGGAGTGTCTATGAAGGAAGTAGAGCTTAAGACAAAAATAAAAAAGAAAACGATAAAGATAATTGGTGATATTATATTTACTCATTTTGGAATATCAGGACCAGGAGTTTTAAAATTTTCTTCATACATAAATAAGTATTTAGATAATGGTGACATAGAGATTACTTTAGACTTTTTAGAAAATAAATCTAAAGAGGAGTTATCAGATATTATTAGAAGTAATCCTAATAAGGATATATTAAATAACCTAAAGGGAATTTTACCTCAAAATTTTATAAAAGAAATATTAAATTTATTAGGGTTAGCAGAGACTAAGCCTAGAGATTTGAGGAAAGAGGATGAGAGGAAGCTAATAGATTATATAAAAGAAATGAAGCTTACTGTCAGAGAAACTCTAACTATAAAAGCTGCAATGGTAACTAGTGGTGGAGTAGATGTAAAAGAAATAAACTCTTCAACTATGGAGTCTAAAATAATAAAAAATCTATTTCTTGCGGGAGAAGTTATTGATGTAGATGCAGAAACTGGAGGATATAATCTTCAAATTGCATTTTCTACAGGATATTTAGCAGGTAGTGATTTATAAAGGTTTAAACAATCAATATATAAATAATAAAATGTATGATATAATAATTATTATTAGATAGGATAAGGAGAGTATTATGAGTAATAAGGTAGTTTTATTATATGAAAATGGACAATACAGTATATCTATAAATGATACTGTTATAGATACTTATGATGATATAGAAGAGTCTTTTGAAAAATTTAAAATGGTAATAAAAAATAACTCAGTAGCTAAGACTACTACTTGGGAAAGTATTGAGGAGGGGCTAAAAGGAGTTACGGACAGCAGATTAGAAGTAAATAATGAATATAAAACTATCTCTTTTGAATCTATGAGATATTTCTACAATACAGGAAAAGTATTTTATATAAAAAATGGTGAAATGATAGAACTTATAAGGGGATATAATTTATTCTACTTTACTTTAACTATGGTTTTAGAGGGAAAAGTTCAAAGTTGTGAAGACATATTAGATTTTTGTAAAGAGGTTCTGGAGAGTAAGATTACCTATGGAGTTAATGATACAAGTATATTAGTTTCATCAGCTGCTTTTAACTATGGATATGCAGAATATAATTTTAGTAGTGGAAAAATTAATAAAGGAGCATCTATAGAAAAAAGTAGTTTTGATGAATTTAAAGGATATGTGTTAAGTATAATTAAAAGATAATTCATAAAAATTCAAAAAAATCTTGACATTGGTTTATTTTGGAGATAATATAATAAACATATAAATTCAAGAAATTCTATGAAGAGAAGAAGTAAGTAGTATTTTTGTTCCACAGAGAGTTGGTATTTTGCTGAAAGCCAATGTTCAATGTACAACTGAAAATCATCTCTGAGAAGCAACACCGAAATATTTTAGTAGGTTTTGCCGGAGTTTTTCACCGTTAAAAGAAAAGCGTATTGATGGATACGTGACTAAGTGTTGTAAGTTTATTATTATTTATTTACTTACAGAATTAGGGTGGTAACGCGGTTTAACCCGTCCCTTGTTTTTCAAGGGACGGTTTTTTTTATTTAATTAGAAATATAAAGTATATATGTTGTTTAACAGAGACATGGAATAAGTTTTGAATATATATTACCACTTAGTGATAAGTTAAAATTCTAATTAAGTAAAAAGGGGGAGATAGTATGGATATTGATGGTGACATTATTATTTAATATAAAATTTATACTATATAAACCAGGGGGAGATAGCAGTGAATAATTTATCAAAAAAAGATTTAGTATTTATAAGCTTAATGCTTTTTTCATTATTTTTTGGAGCAGGAAATTTAATATTTCCACCATTTTTAGGGCAATTAGCAGGAAAAGCTACATGGATTTCTATGCTTGGATTTCTAACAACAGCAGTGGGATTCCCAGTCTTAGGAATAGTGGCAGTTGCTCAATCAGGTGGATTACATAATTTGGCTAAAAGAGTTAATCCTATGTTTGCAAATATATTTACAGTATTAATTTATTTATCAATAGGACCTTGCTTAGGAATTCCTAGAGCTGGAAGTTTGCCTTTTGAAATGGCTGTATCACCATACTTGCCAAGTGGTACCTCAAAGGCGTTAGCTTTACTCATATTTACTTTAATATTCTTTTCAATAGCATATTGGCTTTCATTAACTCCTTCCAAATTAGTGAATCGTATGGGAAAGATGTTAACACCAACTTTATTAGTGTTAATTGGTATAGTGTTTATAGCATCAATTTTTAAACCAATGGGTAGCTATGGAGCTACTGCAGATGCATATGCTAAATCTCCTTTTGTCAAAGGATTTTTAGATGGATATTTGACCATGGATACTATAGCTGCTTTAAATTTTGGAATAGTTATAGCTGCAGCTATAAAGTCTATGGGAGTTAAGAATGAAAAAGTAATTATTTCCACTTCTATAAAAGCAGGAATAGTTGCAGGAATGTTATTAGTAATTATTTATGCTATGTTAGCACATTTAGGAGCAGCTAGTGGGAGCCGATTTGAAATTACTGAAAATGGTGCTCAAACCTTAACGAATATAATGACTTATATTTTTGGAAAACCAGGGGCAGTATTATTAGCAATAATATTTACATTAGCATGTCTTACAACTTGTGTAGGACTTATAACGTCATGTAGTCAATATTTCTCAGCGCTAAATAGTAGGTTAAGTTATAAAAGTTATGTTAAAATATTGACTCTTTTTAGTATGATTATAGCCAATATGGGATTAAATAAAATTCTCTCCATATCAGTACCTATGTTGAATGCAATTTATCCCATAGCTATAGTACTTATAATTCTTGCTATGTTAGATAAGCTATTTAAGGGAAATTTAACAGTATATTCATTAACAGTATTATTTACTGGACTAGTGAGTGTATCTGATGCCTTAATACAGGTTGGAGTAGATTTGGGGTTAATTAATAGACTACTTAGTAAGTTGCCTTTACATACAGAGGGATTAGGATGGATAATTCCTGCATTAATTGGTATAGTACTAGGATATTTATTTAATGTTGTTAAATATAAATTGAGTTATAGAGATATAAGTGAGATATAAAATTTATATATGAAAGCATTAAAGGAAGAACTTAATAAAACTATAAAAAAGTGTTGACATTAACGGTGCGTAAATCTGTATAGTTATTATTAAAGGAGTGATAAAACATGGAATATACAGTGCAAAAGTTAGGAAAGTTAGCAGGAGTTAGTACAAGAACCCTAAGATATTATGATGAAATAGGAATTCTTAAGCCGGCAAGAATTAGTTCATCAGGATATAGAATTTATGGAGAAAAAGAAATAAATAGATTACAACAAATATTATTCTATAGAGAATTAGGGGTTACTTTAGGAGAAATAAAAAATATTATAGATGATTCTTCCTTTGATGAATTTAATGCACTGATAGAACATCGTCAAAAGCTCCTTGAAAAAAGAAGTCAAATAGACTTATTACTAGCTAATGTTGAAAAAACAATAGCTAGTAGGAGAGGAGATGCAAAAATGAGCAATAAAGAGAAATTTGAAGGATTTAAGCAAAAACTAATAGATGAGAATGAAAAAAACTATGGTAAGGAAATAAGAGAAAAATATGGGAATGAAGAAGTAAATAAGTCTAATACAAAGTTACAGGGTATGTCAGAGAAAGAGTATGAGGAAGTAACTAGTTTAGCAGAAGAAATTATGACTACATTAGAAGAAGCTTTTAAAACTGGAGATCCAGCTGGGGAGTTAGCTCAAAAAACTGCTGAATTACATCGTAAATGGATAAGCTACTATTGGAGTAGTTATAGTAAAGAAGCGCATGCAGGGCTTGCACAGATGTATGTGGCTGATGAAAGATTTACTGCTTATTATGATGCAAAACAACCAGGAATGGCTGCTTTCTTAAGAGATGCTATACTTATATATACTGGAATTAACTAATACAACAAATAAAATAAATATAATGTAAAATACAATTAAAAAGGCCGCTCAAAGTATTATAATGTAAATCCAGTATAATATCTTTGGGCAGTCTTTGTTTATTTGTTAGTTAAATGAATTATAGAAGCTACCTTTTTTACAAAGCAAGTGATCTATATCTTTAAAAGGAATTTTAAAGGTAACAAAGCCAGCAGCATAAGGTGCTATTTCATAAGGTGGAAAGTATATATATATATTATTTTCATCTACGTAAAAATTTTGATTACTTGTAATACCTTTAAATCCGTCCTCATATACATAAGAATATTGGGGATCAGTTTTTATCATATTTTCGATGATATTATTTAATTCATCTATCCAATGGGTAGTACAGGTGAATAAATCAGAAATAGAATAAAACTCGCCGGTTTTTAAATTAATGTTTGGGGTACTCCTAGTTGTTAAACCATGAGCAGCACCAAAGGGGTAGTTATAGGTATTTATTTCAGGAATATATAAATCCTTTTTAAAGAATAAATTTTCAAAATTACCATATAGGTTATAATCTAAAACTGCATTGCTACTAATAGCTTTAAGTGCTGATAGTTCTCTTAGTTTTGAATTAATACTATCTGATACTGAAGAAGGGGGAGATTCTTGAATTTGTGGATAATATACTAGATAATCTACATTAGGTTTGTACTTAAGCTGCATCACGGTATATTTATCACTTAGCTTAACCCTATTATTAGGCTTATAAATTATATATCCATCTTTATCCATATAATAAGGAATATAATCTATATTAGCGTAGATTAGATTGCACTGAATATCTAAGGTGCCACTTCCCTTGACAACTGGAAGATTTCTTACTATTCTACCACGAAGATCTATAAAAAAAGTATTTTGAATATCATAGGCGGAAGCTAGGCCATCTTTAAAATTTTCTATACGTAAAAATTTAAAATCTGTAAGGGTATTACCGTTATTATTGCCTAATGCATAGATATTGTTCATAAAAATATCATTATTATTTCCTCGAGAAAGACCTAGAGCAAATCTATTTTCTCCAACATAATTTATGTTGTCATAGATGAAAGGATATACAATGTGATCAGATAAAGTTATAACGCCATAGCTGCCTATATAATTAGGAGAAGTGCTCACAACCATATATCCATCCTCCACAGGAGAAGCTGACGTATACTTGGGTTTTATAAGAATGCGACCATGTATGTCTACATACCCTATTAGTCCTCCTAGAGTTTCAGAAAATGTAAATACATCTTCATTGTAGTTACCTACAAATTTATAAGGAAAGGTTGTAAATACAGCTCCACTTTTATCAATTACCTTGTATATACCATTTCGATCTTTAACTAATGCATAATTATTTTTAAAATCACTACCTTCCATATAGATTGGAGGAATAACCTCATTACCATATCTATCTATATAACCATATAGATACTCATTTGCAGGAGTTTGGGAACCAACAAGAGCTAAAGAATCACTATAATTACCTACAAAGGTATAAGGTTTTTTTGTGATTATATTTCCATTTTCATCAATAACCCCCATAACGTCTCCTTGTACATATACGGCTCTAGATTCTATGAAAGGTCCTATAGAATTATATATTGGTGGAACTACATATTCTCCGTTAATATTAATAACGCCACAATAGTTATCCTTGCAAACAATGGCTAATTTATTTTCATTAAAGTTTGTTGCACTAGAAAATATAGGTGAAATTATAAAATTTCCATCAGAATTAATATATCCATAGAAGCTTCCATACTTTGTATACATTAGAGCTGGGTACAAATCCACGCAAGATTTTTTTAAATCACTCATAAATACACTCCTATTTATTACTTAATACTAGTGTATTTAAATTTATTTAATATGTTTCAATGAATTCATAAAGTTATTGACATAAATAAGAATTAGTTATTAAACTTATATACACTATAATAAGGGTTACTAAAAAGTGACTAATTGAAAGCTGTAGTATATATTGATATATTTATTGTTAAATGAAATTTATATAAATATAATATTGAAGGGAGTAAACTATGGAATATATTTTATTATTTTTAGAAGGAATTATAACCTTTATATCTCCATGTATTTTACCAATGCTACCTATATATATTTCTTACTTTGCAGGAGATAATAATTTAGAGGATGAAAAGAAAAACAATACCTTAATAAATGCTATAGGATTTGTAATTGGTTTTACAATAGTATTTACTTTACTTGGAACTTTAGCAGGAACCTTTGGAAGTTTTATTAGAAATTACTATACAATATTGAACATAATAGGTGGAGGAATAATAGTTATATTTGGATTGAACTATATGGGGGTACTTAGAATTCCGATTTTAGAGAGAAGTTTCAAAATGAATGTGAAAATAGATTCTCTTAAATTTGTATCTTCAATCTTATTTGGAATGGTTTTTGCTATTGGATGGACACCTTGTGTAGGTACATTTTTAGGTTCAGCACTTATGATTGCTGCTAATAGTCAACATATTTCAAAAGGAGCATTAATGCTATTTGTTTATAGTATAGGTTTAGGAATACCATTTATTATATCAGCTATCTTAATAGGTAAGCTAAAAGAAACTTTAGATTTTATAAAAAGAAACTATAAAATAATAAATAGAATTTCTGGAATAATTCTTGTAATCATAGGAATTGCAATGATGACAGGGTATTTAAACAAAATACTTTCAATTTTAAGTTTTTAGGAGGAAGTTATGAAAAATAAAAATATAATTTTATGGGTAATAGGCTTTATTATATTTTTAGTAGTAGTTTATTTAGGATATAATGAACTATCATCAAGATATGAGGGAAATAAGTCTAAAGAAAATGAAGAGATAGCTGAAAATATACCTAAAAATGAAGAGGGAAACAATGAAGATACAAAGGTAGAGGCATTAGATTTTACAGTATATGATGAAGCAGGTAATCAGGTTAAGTTATCAGATTATAGGGGTACACCTGTAGTATTAAATTTTTGGGCTAGCTGGTGTCCTCCATGTAAGGAAGAAATGCCTCATTTTAAGAATGCTGCTGATAAGTATGGAGAAGATGTTAAGATATTAATGATTAATATGACAGATGGACAAAGAGAAACTGTAGAGAGTGCTAAGAAGTTTATGGTTGATAATGGATATGATATGACTACTTTGTATGATAAGGATTTAGATGCTGCTATGAAATATAAAATTTCAGGTATTCCTAGAACTGTATTTATCGATAAGGATGGATTTATTGAAATAGATAGGGTAGGAATAGTTAATGAAGAATTTTTAAATGACATGATAGAAAGAATTAAAAAATAGAAAATAACATTAACAATTAGTGAAAAAAATCCATTAGGGCTAGATAAAGAAAAATGATACAGGTATAATAGATACTTAATAGCGTATACTTATTTAAATTATGTAACAGATTTTAAGAACGGTATATACTAAAGGAGAGAAGTTATGTTTGTAGTAAATAATGAAGAATATCACTGCCCAGTGGAAGCTTTAGCTAATATTTTAGGGAAAAAGTGGGTAGCTAATATAATTTGGTCACTGAGAGAAGAACATAAAAGGTTTGGAGAATTGAAGCGTCATATGAAGGGATGTAGTAAGAAAATGTTATCTCAACAATTGGAGCTTCTTATAAATAGTGAAATTATAGATAATGAGAAAGGGATAAACAATAATCAAGTTGAATCAGTTTATTACCTTACAGATAAGGGGAAAGCTTTACTTCCAGCCATTGAACAGATGATTTTATGGGGTGAAAAAAACCTACCTTGCAAATAAAAAGGAGAAAGCTAACATGAATAGAATAAAATTAAATTTAAATAAGCTTTCTAATTTATTGTTTTATACGGGAATATTTTTAGGTGTCATAGGTTATTATCGAATTTATAAGGTAAGAGCTAATTTACCTTCAGGAATATGTCCGATAGATGATAATAGAGGTTTAATTATAGTAGCAGCATTTATGTTAATTAGCTCTGTAATAACTTCTACTTTGTATGAAAGAAATTTAAAAAGAAAAAGATTAAAAGAATAACATAAAAAAGATATCTTAAAGTTTTGAAGTACTTTTAATTGTAATTTGCACTGGACTAAAGTGTAATTTGGTTAAATTAAAGGTAATAAGCTGTTAAGATATTTTTTTATATTAAGTTCATATATAAGTTTATATTTTAAAATCATAATAAAATAATTATAATGTTTATTAGTAAGGATAACTAAAGTGACTTGTTGCTATAGAGGAGTTCATAAATTTTCATTAGAGATCTATTGAATTTACTATATCTAATGTGAAAATTTTAAATATTAACACATATAAATATTTAAAAAGTTTTATAGATTAATATTTATATATGAAGGATTAATGGATGTATTTTATATGTTTTTAATTAATATTAATTTGAGATAGTATATAACAGAGTTAAAGAGGGGCTTAGAATGGAAAACTATATAACTAAAGATAATGAACTTTATAATCAGGTGGAAAAGCAGGATGAATTAAATAAATACAAGGCAGATGTGGATGAAGCAATTAATAATATAATTGATAAAGAAGATAGGTTAGTTTTTGCTAATGTAGTAAAGGCAGCAGATATTACTAATATAACAGTATTTAAGCATCCAGAACTAAGAGGATATATTTTAGAAAAAATAAAAATTTCAAAAGAAATTCAAGTTATAAATAAAAAAATAGATAGAGCTGTAGCTAGATTAATTAAAAGAAATAAAAAGATTACATTTATTTCATTAATGAATAGTTGTAGATTTAATGCTGATCATATGTATAGTAATCCATATATAAAGGAAAGAATTCGACTAGCTGTTATTGAAAATAATAGAATCTTTTATAAAAATCAATAAATTGCAGATAATATTTAGGTATATATTTTAGAAAGTATACTTACAAAGGATATAGATTAAGGTATAATAATACATAGGAAAAAATTACAAATAAGTAGAATTAAAACAACAATATGGAGGTGCAATATGGGAGCAATAAAGAATATAAAGACAAGGGACCAAGTGGAAGAAAAATATAAATGGAAAGTAGATAAAATGTATGCTACTGATGAAAAATGGGAAGAAGATTTTAAAAAGTTAAAGGAAAATGCTCCAAGTCTTTTACAATTCAAAAGTAAACTTAGCAATGGCGGTGAGCTCTTAAGTTATTTACGTAAGTATGAAGAATTAGCTAGTTTATATGAGGATTTAGTAGTATACGCTCACTTAAGAAGTGATGAAGATAAATCTAACTCTAAGTATCAAGTTATGATGGATAAAGTATCTACCTTTGGAGCCGAATTCAGTGGAATAATTTCATTCTTCCTTCCAGAATTATTATCTATGGAAGTAGAAGATGTTAGAAAACTTATAGAAAATACAGATGGTTTAAAACATTATGAGATATATATTACAAATATCTTTGAAGGAAAGCCTCATATTTTAAGTGAAGCAGAAGAAAATATATTAGCAAACGTTAGTGATTGTCTAAGTGCACCAAGTAATATATTTACTATGCTTACTAATGCGGATATAACCTTCCCTAAAATAAAAGATGAAGATGGAAATGAGGTAGAGCTTACAGCTTCAAATTATTCTATATTCATAACAAGTAAAGATAGAAATGTTAGAAAAGAAGCATTTAAGGCACTATTCGATACTTATAAGAAGTTTGAGAATACTATATCAACTTCCTATACTGCTTCTGTAAAGAATTTTATTTTTGAAAGTAAAACTAGAAAATATAATTCTTGTCTTGAAGCGTCCTTAAAGCCTAATAAAATACCAACAGAGGTATATAAAAATGTAGTTAATACAGTGAATAAAAGAATAAGTTCTCTTCATAGATATGTAGATTTAAAAAAGAAATTACTTAATTTAGATGAGATTCATATGTATGATTTATATGTTCCAATCATAGATGCACCAAAGTTTGATATACCTTTTGAAGAAGGTGTAAAGCTTTGTGAAAATGCTCTAGAGCCAATGGGAAAAGAGTATATAGATATCTTTAATAAAGGAGTTACAGAAGGTTGGATTGATATTTATGAGAATAAAGGAAAAAGGGGAGGAGCTTATTCTAGTGGAAGCTATACCTCTATGCCATATATTTTATTAAACTATAAAAATCAAGTGAATGATGTATCTACTTTAATTCATGAAATGGGCCATAGTATACATTCCTATTATTCAAAGCATAATCAACCATTTACTTATGCAAATTATGAATTGTTCTGTGCAGAGGTGGCATCTACTACTAATGAGTGTTTACTAATAGATTACTTAATAAAGAACGAAACTGATAAAGTAAAAAGATTATATTTAATAAATCAACAACTTGAAGGTATTAGAACCACTGTATTCAGACAAACGATGTTTGCTGAATTTGAATTAATAGTTCATGAGAAGATGGAAAATGGGGAAGCCTTATCTGGTGATGAACTATGTAAAATTTATCATGATCTAAATGTTAATTATTTTGGAGATACCATGGTGGTAGATAATGAAATTGATATTGAATGGGCAAGAATTCCTCACTTCTATAGAGATTTTTATGTATATCAATATGTAACTGGCTTTGCAGCTGCTAATTCCTTCTATGAAAAGATTCTTCATGAAGGTGAAGAGGCAGTTGAAAAATACAAAGGCTTCTTAAAGGCTGGCTGTAGTGATTATCCAATTGAAATTTTAAAGAAGGCTGGAGTAGATATGACTACACCAAAACCACTAGAAGATACAATTAATAGATTTGATGAACTGTTATCTATGCTAGAAAAAGAAATTTAATAATTAAATATTTTTATGAAATAACACTTAGGTATTTAAAATTATTATAATACTTAAGTGCTATTTTATTATAAGAAGATAATTAGACTGTTTATAAATTGACTATTGTACATTAATCTATAGGATAGCTCTATAATGATTATTATTCATAGAGATACTTAAAAATAGGCTCTAGAGTTGATTTCTACACTTTGCAATGCTAGAATATCGTTAATATTTATTTATTTGGAGGGTTAAAGTATGAAAGACATTTGTTTGTTTGGATTAGGAGAAATATTTTATAGAACGGTAGAAGGCATAGGTCAGAATCATACTATTCTTTACGTGAGTGACAACAATCCAAGTACATGGGGAAAAGAGTTTTGCGGTATACCGTGCATTTCTCCAGAAGAACTTCGTTCAAAAAAGGAAAGTCTTAAAATTTATGTAACAACTGCTTGGGAAGCCTATAAGCAAATAAAAAGGCAATTATATGATATACAGTTAGAGTGTTTTCATTGGGAAGAATTGTTTGGAGTATATCCAGTTAATTTTAGTAACTTTTCAGTAACTTTAACGACTGAAGATTTTCAAGGTAATTATTCAGATGAAGCTGGAAATAAAATATCCTTTGATGGCGATGTGCCAAGGAAATGTAAAATAGTATTAAATGGTGGAAATCATCATATTCATTTTGGTTCTAATATACATATTGCTAGAAATGCAGAGATAACTATTATATGTAATCATAAAGCTCCACATCAAGGAGGAACGTCTTGTGTAATAGGTGATAACGTAGGTATTTGGAATGAAGGACATCTTTCTATTGATCTACTGAGTGGAGCATCATGTTCAATTGGAGCAAAAACATCCTTTGGTAATGGAGAAGTATTAATAAAGTCCATAGAAAATGGACATATTACAATTGGTGAAAATTGTATGTTTTCCTATGGAGTCCGTTTAATGCAGAATGATTACCATTTATTATTTGATAAAAAAACAGGAAAGCGTATAAATTATCCTAAAGATATCATTGTAGGTGATCATGTATGGGTGGGGGAAAATGTAACACTTTTACATGGTGCACAAATTGGTTCAGGAAGTATGATTGGATATGGAAGTATTACATCAGGTAAGTTTGGTAATAATATGTTACTAGCAGGACAACCAGCAAGAATTCTTCGAAAAGATATTTGTTGGGCTCGTGACAGTACTTATACACAACATAGCAACATTGAAGAGTGTTGGGATAAAGACGGTATTAATATTTCTGATTAATGATTATTGCATTGAACCATAAATTTATTACTGTTTTGTGGAGAAGAAATTTAATAATTAAATATTTTTATGAAATAACACTTAAGTATTTAAAATTATTATAATACTTAAGTGCTATTTTATTATTAAGATATAAAGATATAATAGATAAAAATTTTCAATAATTATGCTTAAAATAACCTATAGATTTGATACTACAATTTTAAAAATTTTGTTTTTTGGAAAAAGTTTGTATATAATTTTAAGTGAGGTGAGTAATTTATGAAAGAGAAAATTTTTATAATTGAAGATGAAGAGAAAATTAGAAGAGAATTAGGAACTTTTCTAAATAAATATGGATATGATGTTCTAACTTCTGATAATTTTGAAAATATCGTAGAAGAGACTTTAAAAGCAGCTCCTAATGTAGTATTGTTAGATATTAATTTACCATATTACGATGGATATTATATATGCCGAGAAATAAGAAAAAATTCTAATGTGCCTATTATTGTTGTAACTAGTAGGGATAGCGATATGGATGAATTAATGAGTATGAATTTAGGTGCTGATGATTTTATTACAAAACCTTATAATACACAGATACTTTTAGCTAGAATTGCATCTATCATAAGACGCACTTATAACAATAATACTGATATGGAGATTTTTAGTCATAGAGAACTTAAATATAATCTTTCTACTAGTGAAATAGAGTTTGAAGGTAAAAAACAAGAACTTACCAAGAATGAAAGTAAAATTATATATATATTAATAAAAAATAAAGAAAAAATAGTTTCTAGAGATGAACTTATGAAAGCTTTATGGCAATCTGATGAGTTTGTAGATGATAATACATTAACTGTAAATATAAATAGATTAAGAAAAAAAATAGATGAAATAGGAGCAGTAGGCTATTTACAAACAAAAAGGGGACAGGGGTATATTTTAGCTTAGGCTTTTAGGTTAATTAGAGCTAAAGGAAGGACGGTTCAATGAAATTTAAAGATTATATAAAAGAAAAGATAGTTTTTCTAGCTATAAATTTAATAATTCTTATGTTCACAGGAATTTTATTAAAAACATTAAGGGTAGATAGTTATGCTATTATTTTCGTTGGTATCTTAAATCTTATAGGAGCATCATTATTTTACATATATGATTATTGTAATAAGAGAAAGTATTATAAAGACCTTCTGGAAGGATTAGATAATCTAGATAAAAAATATCTTATTTCAGAGGTTATGGAAGAGCCAAATTTTCTAGAGGGAAAAATCCTGTATGAAGTAATTGAAGAGGCTGGTAAAGCTATGAATGATGAAATTGCTACCCAAAATATAAAAAATAGTGAGTATAAAGAATATATAGAACTATGGGTACATGAGATTAAAACTCCTATAGCAGCTAGTAGATTGACTATAGAAAATAATCCATCATCTGTTACTAAGAGTATAGAAGATGATTTAGATAAGGTAGAAAATTACATAGAGCAAGCGCTTTTTTATACTAAGAGTAATAACTTAGAAAAGGATTATATAATTAGAAAAATAAATATAAAACAATGTATAAATGCAGTTATAAAAAGAAATGCTAAAGTTCTTATTGAAAAAGGAATTAGAATTGAATTAGAAAATGTAGATAAAATAGTTTATGCAGATAGCAAGTGGGTTGAGTTTATATTAAATCAAATTATATCTAACTCTATAAAATATATGAATTTACCTAATACAAGTAAGGATGAAAATAGAGATAAAAAGTACAAGAATCGAGGATGTATAAAAGTATATTGTATAAATAAAAAAGAAGATATTATTTTGAATATAGAAGATAATGGCATAGGTATTAGTGAAAATTCCATAGTAAGGGTATTTGAAAAAGGGTATACAGGTGAGAATGGGAGAATATTTGGAAAATCTACAGGCATAGGATTATATCTTTGTAAAAATCTTTGTGAAAAGTTAGGGCTTAGTATAAAAATAAGCTCTAAAAGGGATGAGGGAACTATAGTATCTGTATTATTTCCAATGAATAAAATGATTATATTAAATAATTAGCGTTAAAACTTCGATAATATATTTATTATAGTTATTTTATTGACAAAACCATATATTTTTATATAATAAAAACTAGAATACTCACGTACCCGCGAGAGTATTTTGTTAATCTTTATCCATAATAAAATAAGCAAAAGATAAAGAAATACATAAAAATCTAAGTAAGGTATACTAAGGTTTTGTATTTATTTATCTTTTGTTTGTTTATATACATAAAAGGCTAGGAATTTAACCTAGTCTTTTGGTTTTTAAAGTATTAATATGCCTTCAAAGTAAATTATTATTAATAAATTCAGTTCTTTAGGCTTATGTTGCAAAAACGTAAGGTTTCTGTTAGGTTTTCTTATGGTTAGTGATTTTCTATACAGTTAATATATAGGTATAGAGAACAGGAGGAAAGAAAATGAATAAAGAAGTATTAAAAGTAAGTAATATAGAAAAGTATTATGGAAGTAATGGAAATATAACTAAGGCTATAAATAATATTAGTTTCTCTGTGGAAGAAGGGGAATTTATAGGAATAATGGGGGCGTCAGGAAGTGGAAAAACGACTCTATTAAATTGTATTTCTACTATAGATAAAGTAACTAGTGGTCATATTTATATTGAGGGAAAAGATATAACATCAATAAACTCTAAGGCACTTGCAAAATTCAGAAGAGAAAATTTAGGTTTTATATTTCAAGATTTTAATTTATTAGATACATTAACGGCTTATGAAAATATTGCATTGGCACTAACCATAGGAAAAGTAAATCATAAGGAAATTCATAAAAGAGTCGAAGCTGTTGCTAAAAGTTTAAATATAGAAGAAGTTTTAAATAAATATCCTTATGAAATGTCTGGTGGGCAAAAGCAAAGAGTAGCATCAGCTAGAGCTATTATAACAAATCCATCTTTAGTACTTGCAGATGAACCGACAGGTGCATTAGATTCGAAATCTGCAAAGATGCTTCTAGAAAGTCTAGATGAGTTAAATTGTAAGTTAGGAGCTACTATAATGATGGTAACCCATGATGCTTTTACTGCTAGTTATGCAAGTAGAATTTTATTTATTAAAGATGGAAAGATATTTAATGAACTAATTAGAGGAGAAGATTCAAGGAAGGAATTTTTTAATAAGATCATTGAAGTGGTAACTCTACTTGGAGGTGACCAAAGAGATGTATTTTAAATTAGCTACTAGAAATTTAAAAAGAAGCTTTAAGGATTATACTATCTATTTCTTAACCTTAGTATTTGGTGTATGTATCTTTTATACCTTTAATTCCATAGAAGCGCAAAGCATCTTAATGGAAGTTAGTGAAATGCATAAAAGTATGTTTAACTTGATAAGTGATGTTATGGGAGTAGCATCCATATTTATTTCTTTTATACTAGGATTTTTAATAGTCTATGCTAACAGCTACTTAATTAAAAGAAGAAAAAAAGAATTTGGAGTTTATATGACTTTAGGTATGGAAAACTCTAAATTATCATCTTTATTATTTATAGAAACTATGATGATAGGAGTAATTTCTCTTGGATTAGGTCTTGTACTAGGAATATTTTTGTCTCAGGGCTTATCTGTTGTTACAGCAAAACTTTTTAAGGTTGATTTAACTACTTTCAAGTTTATATTTTCTATGGATGCATTTATAAAAACTATTCTTTGCTTTGGAGTTATATACCTTGTAATTCTTATATTTAACTCTATAACTTTAAGAAAAGTAAAATTGATAAATTTATTGACTGATTCTAAGGTTAATGAAAAAATTAAAATTAAAAATATATGGGCTTCTGTAGTTGCATTTATAATTAGTATAGTAACTATAGGATATGCTTATCATATAGTTCTTAAAAATGGAATAGCTAATTTTGATAAGAGTATTGTAATAGCTATTTTACTAGGATCAGTGGGAACCTTTCTATTTTTCTTTTCTCTTGCAGGATTTTTGCTTAAGGTGGTTCAAAGTAGCAAGAAAATATACTTAAGAAATTTAAATATGTTCGTATTAAGACAAATCAACAGTAAGATTAACACCACATTTATATCTATGACATTTATATGTCTAATGTTATTTGTAGCTATTTGTACTCTTTCAGGAGGGTTTGGAATAAGTACAGCTATGAATGCTGAGATTAAAGATCTAACGCAATTTGATATGAGTTTTTGGGATAATGATGGAAAAGATGTAGAAACAGTACTAAAGGAGCATAGTGTAGAGGTATCAAAATACGGAGAGAATTATGTAAGTTATCAATACTATGATAGTGGAGTTAGTTATAGAGACTTTTTAAATGAAAAAGGATTAAATAACGGGAAAAATTATTACCCTATATTTAATAATTTAAATATAAATGTAATGAAGATATCTAAATTTAATGATATCATGAAAATGTTAAATAAAGAAGAAATAAATCTTAAAGATGGCGAGTATGCAGTATTTGGAGATATAAGTGATATGACTAAAAGTTTGCAGGAAGCTTTAGATGAAGGAAAAGAAATTAATATAGTTGGTAATAAGCTTAAACCTTATGATGGTAAAGCTTTAGAAGTAGTAACTTATTCTTCTATGATGAAAAATAATATATGCACATTCTTAGTGGAAGATTCACTAGTAGAGGGTTTGAAACCTGTTATGGGAAATCTAAATTTGAACTTTGCTAATGATGGCAGTGAGATAATAAAAGAGTTAGAAGCTAATATTAGAGGAAACTATGAAGATGGAAATTTGCAGACCCATTATATAACAAAGGATGAAATAGTAGGACAGTCTACTGGATTAGGAGCTTTAGCTTCCTATTTAGCCATATATATGGGAATTATATTCTTAATTACAGCAGCAGCAGTGTTGGCTCTTCAACAACTATCAGAATCAGCAAATAATACAGAGAGATATACCCTTTTAAGAAAGGTTGGAGTAGATGAATCTATGATAAATCACTCTATATTAACTCAAGTAGCAATTTATTTTATGATGCCACTATCCTTAGCTATAGTTCATTCTATAGTAGGATTAAAGTTAGCCTCTGATATAGTAGCTATATTTGGAGGAGCAAGTATGGTGGATCATATATTTATTGCAGCCATTGTATTAGTTATTGTTTATGGTGGATATTTCTTAGCAACTTATTTAGGTAGTAAAAAGATGATTAAAGGAAATTAGAAGTAATAAAATAAATTTTCTTAAGATATAAAAGTCGCTAGGCTCGTATTAATACAAGCCTAACGACTTTTATAGTGCAAATTAAATTTTACTAGAAGGTCTAGTTAAGATTATACGACTACTACATGCTATTATATAGAATACAGCTTCGAATATAGAGTATCCAAATTCGTTTTCCATTAATATATATGTGTCTAAAAAATATAAGCCTAAAACTAATAAAATTATTCCAGGAATGTAAATTACATAACTTTTTGTATTCATAGACCTTAATATAAACTTTACATCACTTATTGGCTTAATTGCACCAAAAGTAATATAACTTTCAAGTTCAGCAAAATTGGATATTAGAATTAGTAATATGAACTCACGTATATGTTGGGATAAAGAGAACTTTAGCATTAATAAACTTAGCAAAATAAACATAAATAAGTTCATTAATAATCCACCAGAATGAATTAGAAGTTGTTTATATGTAGATAGCTTGCTCAATTTATCCTCATTTATTAATGGGGTCATAGGTAACTTTAATATAGGTAAATATCCTATAGATAAAGGAGTCTTACATACACCAAATAAATATCCCCAAAATGCATGTGAAAACTCATGTAGAAACAATGTAAACCATACAGATAAGTAACCTAACATCATATTATGTAATATCTAAAAATATATCTATGATAATCATCTCCTTTTACTCAACAAGGGGATTCAATAAAACCATATGTATATGGTATTCCTATTGTCAATTAATCTTTTGATATTTTCTAGATAGACTTTCATCTTGAAATTTAAGTTTATTTAGTTTAGTACCTTTAATGAAGAGAAATTATTGAGTTAAGGCTTTTTTACGATTTTCTATGTTATAAAAGCTTTCGCTTCTTAAAGGATCAAATTTCTTTAAATGATCCCTATTTCTATTAAAATAATCTAGCCCCTGTTTAGCATGAGGTTCATCTATGACCTTTAAAATAAGTCGTTCTGTTTCATAAATCTTATACAAGATAAACACCTCTCAACTATTAAAGAATTTTAGCAACAAACACTATTATATAGGAAGCTGGTATAAGCAATGGCAGAGCTAGAAATGTTCCGATAGTTTTACTACCTATCATGGCAATAACACAACTACGAAAATCTTCTTCAGGACACTTACCATCTATTACATCATCAGTCATAATGGATAGATGTGGATCTATAAATATAAGCATTAGAATGGTAGCAAAACCGTTTATCACTGAGGATAGGGTTATACAAGTTGCTCTTAAATCAGGAACTATGGTACCAGCATAAATTGGTGCTAAAGATCCTACCGTTAATATTGCAACTGCAATTATATTATAAATTATTATTTTAAAAGGTAACTTTTTAAAATTAATTTTAGTTATACTTTCTTTCACCGGAATTGAAATGCTATCTCTTATATAGTGAATACCTGTCTTAGAAAAGCTATGGAGAATAAGCTTAGGTATAGATTTATCAATAGAAAAACGTATAACGCCCTTATAAAACAATCTTTGAAAGGTAGGAATTAAGATTGCACCCACGATGGTAGCAATGCCGGAAACTATTATTATTAATTTAAAAAGATTCAACACCTCACTTCCACCATCACTATTTTCAACAAATTTTGTTAATAGTGGAGTTTGAAAAGTTAATGCTGTTCTTGATACTAAAGATAATATATTAAATACAGCAAAGGTAATAGCTATTTTACCTGTTCTAACACCCACAAGACGTACAGAATAGGCTAATGTACCGATTATAGCAATTATAAAATTTAACATTAAAACAATTATAATTTGAACACTCATTTTTTTCCTCCATTCAACTTTCCAAATATATCTTCATTTTTACAGTAATTAGAGGTTTATTAATATTATATAGGATACTAATAAATAAAACTATGAGATTATATCTAGAAGGTTAATTCATCCATGAGAATGACGTTTTTATTAGTATAATTAAAATCTAATTTTAATTTAGTAGAGAATATGTCTAAAGATTAATAAATAAAGCTCATAAGGTCTATGATAAAATTGCATTATGTATAAAATTTAAAAAATATTATATTGTTTTTAATTACAGAGAACCATTAGAAAAAGTTGATAAAATCAGAGTAAGATTAAGATAAATATAAGCAGATAAATAAAAAAATAGTACTTGTATTTTAAATGCAAGTACTATTTTTTTATTTATAATATGGAAAATTATTCTTGACTTTTTTACAACACTACTGTACTATTTAAGTAGAACAGTAGTACGCGGAGGTGAGTAGAAAACCTTGAATATAAATGATTTTGAATTTAATAATAATGAGCCCATATATTTTCAAATTGTTGAACTGATAAAAAAATACATTGTAACTGGAGATTTAAAACCTGGAGATAAGCTACCATCAGTTAGAGAAATGTCGGCAGCTTTAGGTGTTAATCCAAATACCCTTCAGAGAGCCTATGGAGAACTTGAACGATTGGGTGTCACCTATACTAAAAGAGGAATGGGTTCTTTTGTATCTGAAGAAAAAGCAAGTCCAGATGAACTTCAAGATAAAATGGGAAGAGAGATAGCATCTAAGTTCCTTAAAGATATGAAATCTATAGGTATATCAAAGAAAAGAGCACTAAAAATTATTGAAGTCATGGAGGAAGAGTAAATGAAAATAGGATTTAGAAAATCATCGATTCTAAGAGGATATAACAGAGGAATGATGTGGGTATTAGGAATTTATTTCTTAAGCTGCATGATAACTTATATAGCTTATATGAATGGATTAATAGTTATTAAAGATAAAGTTTATTTAGAGTTAGCAAGAGATACTATTACTACTAATTTGCTTTATCCCAATTATGTTCTTTTAAATATGTTGGAAGAAGCTATGCCTGTAATTCTTGGGATAATACTTTTTATAAATTATTCAAAGATATTTTCTTACAAAGCCATAAAGGTAAATATAACACCTATAAGCAATAGACAAAAGATGGGTAAATTATTTTTATTCTATTGTGTGTATTATCTAGCTTATATAATAATTTCTGCTATATTTATAATTTTAATATGGGGAATTAAAGAAGGCAATATAATTAATATGATAATGCATTATATTAGTAGGATAGGAGCAAGTGGAGTTGTGATACTACCTCTTATCATTGGAGATATAAAGTTAAAGACGAATCAATTAGAAGAAGGTGTAAAAATAATTTCAAGGGCTGGATTAGTAATATTAACATTCGTATTTCTTTTTATTATCATGATACTAGGAAGCAACTGGGGGATGAATCAGCATATATTTGATAATATACTTTTTATAATAACTATTCTTGAAGCCTTATATATTTTAAAAGAAATAGATAAATTAAAGATAGCATAAGGGGGAATTACTTTTGATTAAATTAGTAAATTTAAATAAGAGTTATGACAGTAAAGTTATTCTTGATAATATAAGTTTAGAAATAAATAAAGGTGAAATAATAGGACTTCTGGCACCAAATGCAGAAGGAAAGAGTACTTTTCTTAAAATTCTTGGAGGACAAATAACCTTTGATAGTGGAAAATATTATTTTCAAGATAAGGAATTTAATTATAAAGATAAAGGGCTAATTGGTTACATGAATGATACACCAATAATGCCAAGTAGTTGGAGAGTTAAGGATTGCATTAATTATTATGAGGAACACTTCGAAAAATTTAATGTGGAAAAATCTATAAATATACTAAAAAGATTTCATGTGAATCTAGATAATAAGGTTAAAAATCTATCAAAGGGAGAAAATGAAAAATTACACTTAGCTTTAGCATTAGGAATAGATGGAGTGTTATATATCATGGATGAACCCCTTGCAGCTATCGACTTAATAGCTAGAGAAGAAATTATAGGTATAATTTTAGAAAACTTCAGCTTAGAAAGCACCATGATAATTTCAAGTCATTTAATAGCGGATATAGAGAAAATGCTTGATAGAGTAATACTTTTGAAAAGTGGAAGAATAGAGAAAAACTTGCTTGTGGAGGATTTAAGGATGGAAGGGAAATCGGTGGTTAAGCTTTATAAGGAAGTTTATGGACATGAGAATTATTAGAGAATATTTGAAGAAAAGTTTTTCTAAACTTATTAGAAGATAAAATTAAAGTTATATAGAAATAATTGATTTTAAAATATATAAATATAATTAAAAAGTATTATGGACTGTTAAAATTTTAATTTTAGCAGTCCTTGTTTTATTATAGTATGAAATTATTTTTAGAGGACTTTCCATATTATTGACAAATTGAGATATGGTGTTATACTTAGTGTATATACAGATGTAAACAAATGTGATGGAGGTATGTAAACCTTGAATTTGAAAGAAGAAATATTACGACTAAAAAAAGAAAAAAATGCTTTAATTTTAGCTCATCTTTATGAAAGAGAAGAAATACAAGAAGTTGCAGATATAGTAGGCGATTCTTATTTTTTAAGTAAGAAGGCTAAAGAGAGCACTAAAGATGTAATAGTATTTTGTGGAGTTAAATTTATGGCTGAGAGTGCTAAAATATTATCACCAAATAAAAAGGTATTAATTCCAGTAAATGATACAACATGTCCAATGGCTGATATGGCTACAGTAGAAAAGCTTAAAGCAATGAAGCTGGAAAATCCAAATGCAAAAGTAGTAACATATATAAATTCCAATGGAGATATTAAAGCTTTATCAGATGTTTGTGTTACGTCCTCTTCTGCTAAAGAAATTCTCAATAATATAGAGGAAGAAGAAATAATATTCCTTCCAGATAGAAATTTAGGTGGTTATTTGCAAGAAAATATACCAAATAAGAAGTTCATATTATATGATGGATTTTGCCCTGTTCATGAAAGAATAGAGGAAGAAGAGGTTTTGAGACTAAAAAGTGAATATCCAAATTTTAAAGTATTAGTTCATCCTGAATGTTCTAAAAAAGTGAGGGATTTAGGAGATTTTATAGGAAGTACTTCTGAAATTATAGAATATAGCGTTAAGGATGAGTCAAAAGGATTTATCGTAGTAACAGAAGAGGGAGTTCTCTATCAAATGAAAACAAAGAATCCAAATAAAACCTTTATAACTATAGAAAGTGGAATGATCTGTCCCAATATGAAAAAAATATCACTTGATAGTGTGTACAATTGCTTACTTAATGAGGAGTTTGAAGTGAATATTGAAGAAGAATTGAGGGTAAAAGCTCATAGGTCTTTAGAAAATATGCATCTTCTAGCTAGTAAATAAAATGAATAAAAAGTATGATGTACTAATTATAGGGACAGGCATTGCAGGACTTTATACTGCTTGTAATTTGAATAGTAATCTGAAGGTTTTAGTAATAACTAAAAATAAACTAAGGGATTGTAACAGTTATTTGGCTCAAGGTGGCATTTCTACATTAAGAGATATTGAAGACAAAGATGCCTTTATAGATGATACTCTAAGAGCTGGGAATTATAAAAATAAAGTTGAGGCTGTTACTCAGCTAGTTGAAAATTCTACTGATAATATTAAAAAACTATTAGACATAGGAGTGGATTTTGATAAGGATTCTAGTAATTTAAATTATACTAGAGAAGGCGGACATAGCAAGTTTAGAATAGTACATGCCAAGGATGAAACGGGGAAGGAAGTAATAGAAAAGCTAATTAAATATGTAGTTAATAAAGATAATATAACTTTGCTAGAAGAAGCTGAGCTTTTAGATATAATCCAATATAAAAATAGATGTATTGGTGGTGTTATAGAACATAACAGTGAGATTATAACAGTTAATGCTAAGGCTACAGTGATAGCTACTGGAGGAATTGGAGGAATATTTAATTCAACTACTAACTTTGAAACTATTACAGGTGATGGACTTAGTATTGCATTAAAGCATAATATTTCGATAAAAGATATATCCTATCTTCAGCTTCATCCTACTGTATTATATGAAGATAAGGTGAGAGGGCGAAAGTTACTTTTATCTGAATCTCTTAGAGGTGAAGGTGGCGTAATAAGAAATATATCCGGAGAAAAATTTGTAAATCCACTATTACCTAGAGATATAGTTTCAAGAGAAATTCTAAAGGAGATATATAAAACACCACAAACTCCTTATGTATTTTTAGATATGACTAGCAAATCTAAAGAGTTTTTAATTAATAGATTCCCTTACATCTATAATGAATGTTTAAAGCGGGGATATAGAATGGAGAAAGATTTAGTTCCTATTGCTCCTGCACATCATTACTGTATGGGTGGCATTCAAGTTAATTTAAATTCAAGGACATCTATGAAAAAT
The DNA here is from genome assembly GCA_902363375.1 of Clostridiaceae bacterium. Classification (GTDB taxonomy): domain Bacteria; phylum Bacillota; class Clostridia; order Clostridiales; family Clostridiaceae; genus Clostridium_J. The sequence continues at coordinate 515,305 of CABIZX010000001.1, forward strand.
CTCTATGCGGTAGGAGAGGTTAGTTGTACAGGAGTTCATGGTAGCAATAGATTGGCAAGTAACTCTTTATTAGAAGGTCTAGTTTTTAGCGAAAAAGCAGCAAAACATATTAATTTAAATATAACAAGTGAGGAAGATAAGTTAAGTGGAGAACTAGTTGAAAGAATAAATTTAAAAGCAATAAATAATGTTAAAATTATAAATGAAGAATATCAATACAGGTTTATTAGCTATTTAAAGGGAAAGGTAAATGGTGAATATGTTAAACTTTTTAATTGTTGATGAGATTATTAGGAATGCTTTAAAAGAAGATGGCCCCTATGGAGATGTAACTGTATCTTCTATAGTTTCTCCTTTTGAAAGAGCAAAGGCAGATTTAATTGCAAAGGAAGATGGTATAATTTGTGGGCTGAAAGTATTTAAAAGGGTTTTTGAAATTCTTGGAGAAGTAGAGGTTGAGTTTTTAGTTAAGGATGGAGATCAAGTAAATAATTCTATGGTAATTGGTAGGGTCATAGGAAATGCACAAAATATATTAATTGGAGAGAGAATAGCGCTTAATCTACTTCAAAGAATGAGTGGGATTGCGACTTTAACTAATAAATATGTAAAGAAGCTTGAAGGTCTCAATACAAAAATATTAGATACTAGAAAAACAACACCTAACCTAAGAGCACTTGAGAAATATGCAGTTAAAATAGGTGGAGGAGTAAACCATAGATTTTCTTTATCCGATGGTATCCTTATTAAGGATAATCATATAGGATATGCAGGAAGTATAAAAGAGGCTGTTAAGTTAGCTAGAAATAACTCTTCCTTTATAAGAAAAATAGAAATAGAAGTTGAAACTGAGAAGCAGGTTATTGAAGCTTTAGAAGCAGGAGCCGATATAATTATGCTTGATAATATGACTCCTAACTTAGCAAGAGATATGGTTAAATTAATAGATGGAAGAGCTATTACAGAATGTTCAGGAAATGTTACTCTAGATACTGTTTTAGAGTATGGAAAAACAGGAGTAGACTATATTTCCTCTGGAGAATTAACTCATTCGGTAAAAGCATTTGACATATCTTTAAAAAATCTTAGAAAAATATAAAGAAAATAAAAAAATAATGGTATAATTATTTTAACAAAGCTATTTTAAGGTAAGCTAAGCTTTATAGATCTTAGCCTAGCTTAAGATAGCTTTATTTTCTTTAGTTTATGTTAAATAAATTAATTAAAAGATTAAAAGAATTGGTCAAATAATTGAAAGGATAATGCCATGAGAATTAATAAATTATTTAGTAATCTTGGAATTTGCTCTAGAAGAGAGACTAATAGACTTATTGAAGAAGGTAGAGTAAAGGTAAATGGAGTAATTTCTACTCCAGGACAATGGGTAGAGCTGGAAGATGAAATATTAATTGACGATAAACCTATTGAAGCTAAGAAAAAAGTATATATAGCATTAAATAAACCAGTGGGAATTACATGTACTGCTGCTAGTGATGTCAAAGATAATATAATTAACTTTATAAATTATAATGAATACATATTTCCAGTAGGAAGATTGGATAAGGAAACCCATGGATTAATTATAATGACTAATGATGGAGATTTAGCTAATAAAATATTAAACTCAGATAATTACCATGAGAAGGAATATGTAGTAACTGTGGATAGGAAGATCAAAGATGAATTTATAGAACATATGTCTAGTGGAGTGTATATTTTAGGACAAAAAACAAGGCCTTGTAGGGTTACTAAAATAGACGAATATACATTTACAATTATATTAACCCAAGGATTAAATAGACAAATTAGACGAATGAGTAAGGCTTTAGGCTATAATGTAATAGACTTAGAGAGAGTAAGAATTTGCTCTATAAATTTAGGCGAATTAGAGTTAGGAAAGTTGAGACATCTTACTGATAAAGAAGTTTTAAGTTTAATGACAATAGGAAATTGTAACAATTAAAGCTAGCATTATAATAGAAAGCCTTAATTGTTAGTAGAAAGATAGCCTAAATATCTAAGGTATATTTCTAGCTATGAGAAATATATCTCATCAAGAATACATAAGTTAAATTTGCTAATAATAAGTGAAGATTTAATTATTAGTGAGGATGTTAGAGTTATGTATGATAAGTTAGTAAAAAAATTTAATATAAATATTCATTCAATGTTAAAACATGGTTCAGTAGCGGTGATAACTTTATTTGGAGTAGGTATATTATTTGGAGTTAAAAATATAATGATAGCATTTCCAATAGCGCTAACCTCCACTGTTATGGGAAGGCAAAACTTTCAAGTAAGAACTTTTAGTAAAGCTATTAAAATAATTATTATTGATTTAATAATTGTGTTAACGGCTTATTTATCTTCTATTAATATTTGGATAGGAATACCTATAAATCTCGTTGCCATTTTTCTTATAATGTATACTATAGTATCTCCCTATGATTTAACTTTTTATAAGCCCTTTATAATGCTATATGTATTTACACAGTATGCTCAAGTATCATTAGCAGAACTTCCTTTGAGAATTTTATCTGTAATCTTCGGAGTTTTGGTAGTTGTAGGTGCAAGCTTTGTGAATAGAGTAAATGAGAGGTCTATACTGGGAAAGAGTGTACAAGAAGCTTTTACTTTAATAAATAATCAACTTGAGAAGATATTAATTGGGGAATTTGATCATGTAATAGAAGATAAATGTTCAAAAATTATGAGGGATATAGCTTATAAGGTTTATATAACAAGACATAGAAAATATTTAACTACGAATTTAGGAAAAGTACAATTTAAGATATTTATTACTGTTGAGTATCTTAATTTGTATATGATTCATATATATAATCAAGTAAAAGATTCAATTATTTCAAAAGAATATATAGGATATCTAAAAGAAATAATAGAAAATATAATCGAATTATGTAAAGATAATGTGGATATTCAAGCTTTACAAGAAAATGTAGAGATATTTATAAAGAATCAAAGTATGGATAAAGATTATCATTTTGAAATATCTATAATATTGGAGAATGTTATTGAGAGTATTAAAGAGCTGAGCTTAATAGGGAAAAGAGGATCAAATAAAGTATATAAGGATTGGGCTAGAGCAGACATTGATAAAACGAGGGTAACTTTTAAAGAGTATTTTAAACCTAATACTATAAGATTTAAATTTGCTATTAGAATGGCCATTACTCTTACTATAGCATTATCTATTGGAGAATTTTTAGGATTTTACAAAATAATATGGGCAGTTATAACTATAATGTCTATTATGCAACCCTACTATGAGGACACTATAAAGAAAGCTAGAGATAGGATTATGGGAAATATATTTGGTATTTTATTTACAGGGATATTGATAAATGTAGTAAACTCAAGAGCTATTACATTAATTATTCTAGTAGTTTCTCTTTATTTGATTTATGCATTTAAAGAGTACTATAAAATATCACTATTTGCAGCTATATCATCTATATGTATAGCTTCTTTAACAGAAAATATTAATTTATTGATTTTTTATAGAATAATATACGTACTCATAGGAGTAGTCATTGTAGCTATAGCTAATAGGTTTATCTTTCCATACAGATTGAAAGACGGTGTGGAGCAGCTAATAGAAAAGATTGCTAGATTAAATAAAAAAATTATAGAGGATAGCATGGAATTTTTACAAAGAAATAAGCAGATTTATGAAATAAGGGATTTAGTTATACACTCCACTCTTCTATGTCAAAAGCTTTACATGAGAAATCTTCAATATCATGATGAAGAAATTAATAGATTTATAGATATTAATAATAAATATGTAATAGAAGTAGGATATAAAGTATTAATTGCATATGGTGAAAGTCAACAAGTTAAAAAAGAAAACATAGGAGAGATATTAGAGTTATACAGAGAGTTTAATAATAAAGTACGTTCCATGTAGTAAAGTAGAAGTTTATGTTGTGTGTATAAATATATAAGGAGTTGTTAATATGAAAAGAATTATACTAGGTGGAGGTTGCTTTTGGGGAGTAGAAGAGTTCTTCTCTAGAGTTAATGGTGTGATAAATACAGGGGTAGGATATGCAAATGGTAGAATGAAGAATCCTACTTATGAGGATGTATGTTACGGAAATACATACTTTGCAGAGGTCTGTGTAGTAGATTATGATGAAGAGAAACTATCATTAGAAGAAATACTTAATAAATTTTGGTCTATTATAGATCCAACTACATTGAATAGGCAAGGAAATGATGTAGGAAGTCAATATAGAACAGGTATTTACTATGTTGATAAAGCTGATGAAGAGATTATTTTACAAAACTTAGATAATTTACAGAAAAAATATATAAAGAAAATAGTCACAGAAGTAAAGCCTTTAGAAAATTATTATAAGGCGGAAGAGTATCATCAAAAATATTTAAAGAAGAATCCTAATGGATATTGCCATATACATTTAGATTAATGTAAGGTTCGATACAGTTTTTATAAATATTACTGTATCGAACTTTTATGTTATTATATTATGAAACATATAGAATAAATATGTAAAGTAGAGGAGAGAAAGTTATGGGATGGATTAAAGATATAAAAGAAGATGAAAATAGCGGTGTTAAGTGGATTCCTATTAATAAAATTTCAATGTATAGCAATGAGCCTAATATGATTAAACTATATGAAAAGTTTAATGAAAAAATAAAGAATAAAGGATGGTAGAACTATGGATATAAGGAGATTTAAGATAAATAATTATAAAAAGTTATCTGCATAAAATTTTATATAGATAACTTTTTATAATTGTAAATTACATGATATGAGATATAAGTCAATATTAAAGGAGCTTTATAAGATACTCAGTTGATGTAAGATAGAGTATTTTATTAAGCTCCAATATATTAGAATTTAATATGCTTTAATACAGATATTTATAGTAAGTTAATTTATATTTAACTATACTTTCTTATATAGTAATCCTTGTTAGCTGTAATTTTTTTTATTGCATATAAGAATTTATCAATTTCATCTAGTGTATTATAAATTCCAAAACTAATCCTAACCATACCAGGTTGAAGATCCTTAGAAACAAGAGTCAATTCCTCTATCATTGAATAAGGAATTTTTAGAAGCCTTTGTAGATATGGATGAGCGCAGAAGCAGCCACTTCTTACGGCTATTCCAAATTCAAGAGACAGTGCTTTAGCAACAATAGTATGATGCATTCCTTCTACATTAAATGGAATAATACTAACTTTATTTTTAATATCACTACAATTACCATAAAGAATTATTGAGTTTATAGATTGAAGATTTTTAGTAGCATATTCAGTTAAATATTTCTCATACTTATCTATATTTGACATTCCAATTTGTGAAAGTTCATTGATAGCAGCACTTAAAGCTATAGCTCCAATAACATTTGGAGAACCCGCTTCTTCCTTATCAGGGGAGTTCGTCCATACTACTTTATCATGAGATACAAACTTGATGGTACCACCACCAGTATGATCTGGTTCATATTCGTTAAAGAAGTCTTTTGGCCCAATTAATACACCACAACCAAATGGAGCATACATTTTATGTGCTGAAAATGCAACAAAATCAATGGGCCCTAATGGTAGCTGAAGTCCTATAGAAAAGTTACTATGAGGAATTAGTTGAGCTCCGTCAACTAAAATCTTAGCACCATAACTATGAGCCATATTTGCTATGGTATATATAGGGTTTTTAATACCAGTAACATTTGAAGCTCCAGTAATTGCAACTAGAGAAACTCTTCCACTATACTGCTCTAACTTAGTTTTTAAGTCATTCATATCTAGATAGCCATATTTATCTATTTCTACATATTTAACATGAAAATCCTTTCTCCAAGGCAAATCATTAGAATGATGTTCCATGGAAGTGGATAAAACAATTGAACCTTTATCATGACTAGCCAATATACCAGCTAATTTATTTATAGCTTCACTACAATTCTTTACATATATAACATCCATCATATCACTATAATCATTTACGAAAAATTTCACAATTTCCCTTGAGTTTTCATACATATGAGTAGATAATTGTGATTTATATCCATCTCCTCGATGTATGGATGAGTAATAAGGGGAAAAATTTATTACTTCATCAATTACAGATTTTAGTGGAGGCGTTGTGGCTGCATTGTCGAAATTGATGCCTATGCAGTATGATTTATCAATTAGTGGAACCTTAACATCTACTCCATAAATTAAATCTCTATATGGATTATCCTTAAAGTTACTCATTTTTTACCTCCTTAAATAAATAGTTGTTACTATATATTATTAGAAGTATATTTTATTTGTGCAGATATAAAAAGAATAGTTGACATAAATACTCTGATTTGATATTATTAAACCATAGTAAAGTACTCAACATTAAGGAATGATTTTTATGAAGTTATCAACTAAGGGGAGATACGGAGTTAAAGCTATGGTAGACTTAGCCATTAACTACGGAAAAAACCCTATACCAATTAAGAGTATTTCAAGTAGACAAAATATTTCAGAATATTATCTTGAACAGTTATTTTCGATGTTAAGAAAAGCGGAGTTAATAAATAGTATTAGAGGATCTAATGGAGGATATATACTAGCAAAGAATCCTAAGGATATTACAGTATATCAGATATTAGAGGTACTAGAAGGTCCAATAGAAATTTCAACCTGTCTAGAAAGCGATGGCTGCAATAACATAGATTGTTGCGCAACGAGAATGGTATGGAAAAAGATTAAAGACAGCATTGATTCTGTAACAACATCAATAACTTTGCAAGATATTGTAGATGATTATTCTAACATATTGAAGATTAAAGGAGTGAACCTAAATGAATAAGCCAGTTTATATGGATTATGCAGCAACAACATACACAAAACCAGAAGTATTAGAGGAGATGTTACCTTATTTTACGGAGTTTTATGGTAATCCATCATCTATATATTCCATTTCAAGAGAAACTAAAAAGGCAATAGATAAAGCAAGAAGCAGAGTAGCAAAGGCTATTAATGCAGATTCAACAGAAATATATTTCACTGGTGGAGGATCAGAGGCAGATAACTGGGCCATTAAAGGGATAGCTCTTGCTAATAAAAATAAAGGAAACCATATTATCACTACTAAAATAGAACACCATGCTGTACTTCATACTTGTGAATATCTAGAAAAACAAGGTTTTGAAGTAACTTATCTAGATGTGGATGAGAATGGAGCTATTAGATTAGAAGATCTTAAAAATGCTATAAAGCCAACTACTGTATTAGTAACTATTATGGCTGCTAATAATGAAATTGGAACTATACAACCTATAAAAGAAATTGGTGAGATATGTAAAGAAAGAAAGGTGTTCTTCCATACAGATGCAGTTCAAGCTATAGGGCATATAGATATGGATGTTAAGGACATGAACATAGATGCGTTATCTCTATCAGGACATAAAATTTATGGACCTAAGGGAGTTGGAGTCCTATACTTAAGAAAAGGTATAAGAATTCATAATTTAGTTCATGGTGGAGCTCAAGAGAGAAATAGAAGAGCAGGAACAGAAAACGTAGCAGGAATAGTAGGTTTAGGGAAAGCTATTGAACTAGCTATGGAAAGTCTAAAAGAAGAAAAAGAAAGATTAACATATTTAAGAGATAAGCTTATAAAAGGGTTACTTGCAATTCCATATTCTAAGCTAAATGGTCCTAGAGGAGATAAGAGACTTCCAGGAAATGTAAATATTAGTTTTGAATTTATTGAAGGTGAATCTGTACTTTTAATGCTTGATGCTAAGGGAATATGCGCATCAAGTGGAAGCGCATGTACATCAGGTTCTTTAGACCCATCCCACGTTTTATTAGCTATAGGACTTCCACATGAAGTTGCTCATGGTTCATTAAGACTTTCAATGGGAGCTAAAACAACAGAAGAAGAAGTAGATTATGTAATAGAAACTGTACCAGCTATAGTACAGAGACTTAGAGATATGTCACCGTTATATGATAGTTTTATAAACGGCAAATGTAAAAGTTTTTTTAATAAGGAGGATAAATAATTATGATATATAGTGAAAAAGTAATGGATCATTTTACAAATCCAAGAAACGTTGGAGAAATAGAAAATGCCAGTGGAATTGGAGAAGTTGGAAATGCTAAATGTGGAGATATAATGAGAGTTTATTTGAAGGTTGAGGATGATAAAATTGTAGACTGTAAATTCAAGACTTTTGGATGTGGATCTGCTATAGCATCTTCAAGTATGGCTACAGAATTAATAAAGGGTAAAAGTGTAAAGGAAGCATGGACACTTACAAATGTAGCTGTAGCGGAAGCATTAGATGGACTTCCACCAGTAAAAATGCACTGCTCAGTTCTTGCGGAGGAAGCTATTCATAAAGCAATAAATGATTATAGAGAAAAACAAGGTCTTGAGCCTTGGGATTATGAAGAACACGATGATATACACGATCAAGTTCATGGAGAATAGGTGTGATACTTAGATGAAAAAGAAAGTTGTAATAGGGATGAGCGGAGGAGTTGATAGCTCTGTAGCAGCATATCTTTTAAAAGAACAGGGGTATGATGTTACTGGAATAATGATGAAACTATCTCCAGATAATCCTGAGTATGCGGAAAATGAAGGAGGATGCTGTTCACTCTCAGCAGTTAATGATGCTAGAAGAGTAGCGGATGTTCTAGATATACCGTTCTATGTTATGAACTTTAAAGCCCCTTTTAAAGAACATGTAGTGGATAATTTTGTAGATGAATACTTTAATGGAAGAACTCCTAATCCGTGTATAGAATGTAATAGAAAAATAAAGTTTGAAGAGCTTTTGAGAAAAGTTCAAGGTTTAGGTGCTGATTATATTGCTACTGGACATTATGCTACTATAGATTTTAAAGATGGAAGATATAGATTGAAACGCTCAGAAGATGATAGAAAAGATCAAACCTATGCCCTATATACTTTAACACAAAATCAATTAGCACATACTTTAATGCCATGTGGAGCGTATTCTAAAACTGAAATTAGAGCTATTGCTGAGAAAATAGGCTTAGAGGTTTTTAGAAAAAAAGATTCTCAAGAAATCTGCTTCATACCTGATAATAATCATGGAAATTACATAGCTAGATTTAGTGGAAGAGAAGTTGTGCCAGGAAATTTTGTAGATAAGAATGGAAAAGTGCTAGGAAAACATAAAGGTATAGTTTACTATACCATAGGGCAAAGAAAAGGACTCGGAATTGCTCTTGGAAAACCAGTATTTGTAACGAACATAATTCCAGAAAGAAATGAAGTAGTTTTAGGCGATGAAAACGAGATTTTTAATACTACTCTTATTGCTAAGAATATAAACTTAATTCCTATGGATAAGATAGAAGGAGAGATTATGGTGGAAGCTAAGGTGAGATACTCAGCTAAGCCTGCTCCTGCTAAACTAACCCAAATAGATGAAAATCATATCAAGTTAGAATTTGAAACACCTCAACGTGCTATAACTAAGGGACAGTCAGTTGTTTGTTATCAAGGTAACATAGTTGTTGGTGGAGGAATTATTGAAAAAATTGTGAAATAATTAAGTATAATTCAGGTTCAAAGAAATAAATTATATCTTGATTTTAAAACAATAAAAAATATTGAATAATACTGTAGGATTGTCTTAAAGGAATTTATTTAGACTTACTATTAAAGTCTAAATATTCTTTAAGGCAATCCTTGATGTTATTCTAGGAGGTATCTTTATGGATTATAGTGATAAAGTTTTAGAACATTTTTATGCGCCAAGAAATGTAGGCACTTTACCTGATGCTGATGGTATAGGCGAGTGTGGAGATGTAAAGTGTGGAGACGTTATGAAAATATATTTGGTTATAGAAAATAATGTAATTAAAAAGGCTAAATTTATGACCTTTGGATGCGGCTCTGCCATAGCTTCCTCCAGTATTGCTACGGAGCTTATTATTGGAAAAACTTTAGAAGAAGCTTGGAATCTTACTAATGAATCTGTCATAGAAGCTCTAGATGGACTACCATCTTCTAAAATCCATTGCTCTGTACTTGCAGAACAGACTATACACAAAGCTATAAATAATTATAGAGAAGCTTGTGGCCTTGAAAAGTGGAAAGATAAGTATGATGAAGAATAAAAATAATTATAGCTACATAGCAAAGCTAACTCAATAATTAGTATAAACTCTCTTTAAATAGGCAAGGATAAAAATATTATTTCCTATGAAGGGAGTTTATTTTATGGCTAAAAGTAGAGATTATATATATATGGATGTAATTAATATCCAAGGCAAGAAGGTAGGATATATAAAGGATTTATTAGTTGATTTTAATAAAGAAAAAGTGATAGGATTTAAGATTAATCCATATAAGTTATTTTGTAAGGATTTTAATGTGCTTAAGGAAAATATAGTATACTACAAGTCACAATTGGTAATTAATAATATAGTTAAGGAGAAGTACTTAGAGTTCTCAACTATTATGAATATGCATGTAATAGATAAATATTCCAATATACTAGGGTTAGTAAGTGAAGTTATATTTGATGATGATACCTTTAATATAAAAGGTCTTGCAGTAAAAGATTATAATATTTTTACCATGTTTAAAAAAAGAAGTATTTTATTAAAGACGGATTTAATATTAGGAGATGAATATATACTGTACACAATAGACAATACCAATATAACATTAGAGTGTATGCCTAGCGTAGGAAATAAAAAAACTGTGGGTAGGGATGTATATTATGAAAAAGATTAATTGGAATTGGAGTGTAATAGGTAAACTATTAATAATGTTACTAAGCATTGGTGTAATAGTTTTTTTATTATGGAAGTTTCCTATTTTTACAGAGGTATTAGGGGTAGTTATAATGTCTTTCATAATTTCATACAGCATAAGACCTTTTCATAAGTTTTTTATAGAAAGAGGTATAAATAGAAAATTAAGTGCTTTAATAGTAATCTTATCTATTATATTATTTATAGTCATCATATTTTCTATTTTAATTCCATGGATATATAGTGAAAGTGCTAATTTCTCAGAAGTGATAGAAGAAATGAAAAGCTATTATGGCAGAATTACTGAAGATATTAGATATATTACAGATAGCCCTTTTATTAAGGAAGTTATGTATAATTCCTATGAAAAATTTAAAGTAACATTAATGGTAGTTGTAACAAATTTTTTATCTAAAATTCTATCTATAGCTGAAAATATGCTATTATTATTTATAATACCAACTTTAGTATATTTTTTCTTAAGTGATGGAAATAGTATTTCAAAGGGAATAATGAAGTATATACCACTTAATAACAAGTATGCTATTAGAAGGGCTTTAAATCATATGGATAAAGTAATGGAACGATATATAATAACTCAGTTTGAGTTATGTGGAATAATAGGTATATTGACTTTTGTAGCACTAAAGATTAGTGGTGTAAAATATGCTCTAATACTATCTTTAGTAAATGCAGTATTTAATATTATACCGTACTTTGGACCTATTATAGGGGCAATTCCTATAGTTTTAATAGCTTTACTGACATCTACTAAAAAAGCTATTATAGTTATATTCTGGTTATTTGTAATTCAACAACTAGAAGGAGATATTATATGCCCTAAAATTTTAGGCGAAACTGTTAATTCTCATCCAGTAACCATATTACTATTGCTTATAATAGGTGGGAGTATAGGAGGAATTATAGGTATGATTCTTGTAATTCCTGTATGGGTTATGATAAAAATAATAGTAGGAGAAATAGATTATTATTTATTTTAGCTTAGAATTATTGACAATTGTTAAAATGCTAAATATAATTTATCATATAAGTTAAAAATCCAAATTTATGATTTGGTATGAATCACTTACTCAGCGAATGTAGTGAGTCGAGTTTCATTTAAGTAGAGAACCCAAATCTATGATTTGGTGTGAATCACTTACTCAGCGAATGTAATGAGTCGAGTTTCATTTAATTAAATACTAAGTTATGATAAGAATTAGTAAATATGGGAAGCTTTTAGAGAGAAAGTGGTTGGTGAAAACTTTTAGTGAAACATATTGAAGCTGTCTTGGAGCTATAATTAATTAAGAGATACTAGTTAGTCTAGTATAATTAGGGTGGTAACGCGGAAAACTTTCGTCCCTTTCAGGGATGAAGGTTTTATTTTTTTATTTTATTTTGTGTAAATTGAATAAAATCCATTAATAATAGAAAGAATTAGGAGGAATGAAATATGAACAATATGAGTTTAAATGAAATAAGAGAAAGCTTTTTAAAATTCTTTGAAAGCAAAGAACATTTAAGACTTAATAGCTTTTCCTTAGTACCTAAGAATGATAAGAGTCTTTTACTGATAAATGCTGGGATGGCACCACTAAAGCCATATTTTACTGGCATTCAAACACCACCAAGTAAAAGAGTTACAACATGTCAAAAGTGTATTAGAACTGGAGATATTGATAATGTAGGAAAAACATCAAGACACGGTACTTTCTTTGAGATGTTAGGAAACTTTTCTTTTGGAGATTATTTTAAAGAAGAGATTATAGTATGGGCTTGGGAGTACATAACAGAAGTTCTTAAAATATCTAAAGATAAATTATATGTAACCATATATCTTGAAGATGATGAAGCCTTTGATATTTGGACTAAGAAAACCGACGTAGATCCAAGTAGGATTTTTAGATTAGGTAAAGAGGATAATTTCTGGGAACATGGCGCTGGTCCATGTGGTCCATGTACAGAAATCCATTACGATAGACAATCAGAACTTCCTCAGATAAAGACTACCGAAGAATTTATTAAAGCTAGTGATGAAGATAGAATAATTGAATTTTGGAATCTAGTTTTCACACAATTTGATGGAGATGGCAAAGGTGGATATGAGAGATTAGCAAATCCTAATATAGACACAGGAATGGGACTAGAGAGAATATCTACTATAATGCAAGGTGTAGATAATATATTTGAGGTAGATACCATAAAAGGTGTTTTAAATGCAGTTTGTAAGAGATCAGGTAAAGTATATGGTGAAAATAAAGATTTAGATGTATCTATAAGAATAATTACTGATCATATAAGAAGTATTACTTTTATGATTGGGGATGGAATTTTACCATCTAATGAAGGTAGAGGTTATGTACTAAGAAGACTTTTAAGAAGAGCTGCAAGACATGGAAGAATTCTTGGTATTTCAGGTATATTCTTAAATGAACTTTGTGATGTGGTTATTGAAAGTTCAAAAAATGCCTATAGAGAATTAGAAGAGAAGAGAGACTATATTAAGAAAGTTATAGGATTAGAAGAAGAGAGATTTGAAGAAACTATAGACCAAGGTATGGATATATTAAAATCTTATATAGATGAGATGAATGCAGAAAATACAAAGATTTTAAGTGGTGAAAAAGCATTTAAACTTTATGATACCTTTGGTTTTCCAGTAGAGCTTACTGAAGAAATTCTATCTGAAAAGGGAATGGAAATTGATTTTGAAGCTTTCCATAAAGAAATGGAGAATCAAAGAAATACAGCAAGGGCTGCAAGAGGTACATCAAACTATATGGGTAATGATGAGGGTGCTCTAAATAATATTCCAATGGAGATTACCACTGAATTTTTAGGATATGGAACTACAAGTAGCAAAGGTAAAGTATTATCGATGATAAAGGATAATGATTTTATCATTGAGGCAGGTAAAGAAGAAAAATTTGTTGTTGTTACTGATAAGACTCCTTTCTATGCAGAAATGGGAGGTCAAGTAGGGGATATAGGAACTATAGAGACTGAGAATTTCAAAGGAAGAATCTATGATTGTAAAAAGAGTACTAGAGGCCATATCCTTCACTTTGTAGAAGGTATTGAAGGAGAGCTTAAAATAGATGACGTAGTTCAGCTATCAGTAGATTCAGTTATGAGAAGTAACATATGCAAGAACCATACTGCTACTCATATGCTTCATGAAGCTTTAAAAGAAGTGCTTGGGGATCATGTAAATCAAGCAGGATCTTATGTTGATGGAGATAGACTTAGATTTGACTTTACTCACTTCTCAGCTATGACTTTAGAACAGTTAAAAGAAGTTGAAGAAAATTTAAATAGAGAAATTCTTAAGGCTTATGAAGTAAATACGGAAGTTATGTCTATAGAAGAAGCTAAGGCAAAGGGAGCAGTAGCACTCTTTGATGATAAGTATAAGGAAGATGTTAGAGTTGTATCTGTAGGTGAATATAGTAAGGAACTATGTGGAGGAACTCACGTTAAAAACTCAGGAGAAATAGGTCTGTTTAAGATTTTAAGTGAGAGTGGTGTAGCAGCTGGAATTAGAAGGATTGAAGCTATTACAGGAATTAAATCAGAAGGCTACGTAAATGAGAAAGAAGAATTATTAAAGGAAGTATCTGCAACATTAAAGTGTGGAGAAAAGGACCTATTAAATAAATTGAATGGATTACTTTCAACTTTAAAAGAAAAAGAAAAAGAAATCCAAGGGTTAAAAGAAAAATTAGCTAGTGGTATAGAAGATGAAATAATTGATAAGGCTAAAAATATTAATGGCATTAATGTAATTGCTGCTGCTTTAGATGACATAGAAGGAGATGCACTTAGAAACCTATGTGATAAACTTAGAAATAAAGTTTCAGATGCAGTTGTAGTTCTTGGAAGTAGAGTTGCTGGAAAGGTTCAATTTGTAGTAATGGCTAGTAAAGAAGCTGTTGCAAAAGGTGCTCATGCTGGAAAGATTATTAAGGAAGTAGCTATCATCGCTGGCGGTGGCGGTGGCGGAAGACCTGATATGGCTCAAGCAGGTGGTAAAAGCCCAGAAAAATTAGATGAAGCAATTTCAAAGGTAAGTGAAATAGTAGAAACTTTAGTAAAGTAGTATACTTTTTGCTTTCAATGATGGTATAATAAGAAATAAAGTAAGGTTAAGAAGGTGATATAATGGATAAACAACATACTGTTCAGTTTGATGTTATGAAAGATAAAAAGGACATGACAAAAGTTATATTAACTGACGTATATGATGCTCTAATTGAGAAGGGCTACAATCCAGTTAACCAGTTGGTAGGATATCTTATATCTGGTGACCCGACTTATATAACCAACTATAATGGCGCAAGAGCATTGGTAAGTAAACTAGAGCGAGACGAGATATTAGAAGAAGTTTTAAAATCTTATCTAGATATAAAATAAAAATGCCTTAAAAGGCATTTTTATTTTAAAATAACACATAATAAATATTATAATAGTTTGCAAAATTAGTATCTAAGGCAAAATGATAAATTAAAGATATCCATTAACAAGAAATTAGCACTAAGGTGTTATAATATATAAAATAAATAATACAGTGACAAGAAATATATAGTAGTAGATCAAAAGAGTTCTCTAAAGAGATAAAGATGAGGTTTATCCTTCAAAAGGACTCTGGTATCTACAATATGCAGTGAGGAGAAAAGCATGAGAATACTTGGATTAGATGTGGGAGATAGAACTATTGGAGTAGCTATTAGTGACCCACTAGGCTTCACAGCACAAGGAATCACTACAATTAGACGTAAAAAGGAAGAGAGTGACATTGAAGAAATTGTAAGGATATGTAATGAGTATAATGTTGATACTATAATTTCAGGATTACCTAAGAATATGAATGGAACTATAGGTGAACAAGCGGAAAAGGTTCAAAAATTTTGTGAAGTTTTAAAAGAATATGTAAACATAGAGATTAAATTTTGGGATGAGAGACTTACCACTAGGGCTGCGCATATGGCTATGTTAGAAGCAGATATGTCAAGAAAAAAAAGAAAAGGATTAGTAGATAAAATTGCAGCCACTTATATTTTACAAGGCTATTTAGATAGTCTTAGTAAGTAGAACTATTAATTATTATAAATTTATTAAATGCTTTATAATTTAAATTGCAATTATAACTTACATAACAAGTTTAAAGTATATATAAGTTTTCATATAAAAGCAAAATATTGAAAAAATTAGAAGGAGGAGATTTTATGGATAATTTTTTAGAAAATATAACTTTAACTGATGAAGATGGTAATGATGTTGAGTTTGAAGTTATAACAAAATTAGAAGTAGAGGATGCAGAGTATTTTATAGTAGCGCCTGTTGATGACAAAAATGAAGATGCCATTGCATTAAAGGTTGTTAAGGATGAAAATGGAGAAGAGTACTTTGCAACAGTAGAGGATGAAGAAGAATTCAATATAGTTAATGATGCTTTCGAAACTCTATACGATGAAGGAATTATTGAATAAATATACTTCACCTAGTGGTGGAAGGAGTTGTGTTAATTTATGTCTAATGAAAAAATTGAAAATTTGAAACTTATTCTAAAAGAAAAGGGCTATAAATTGACACCTCAAAGAAGGTCTATACTTGATGAAATTATTAGAAACGAAGGTAGCCACTTAACCACAGAAGAAATATATGATTTAGTAAAGGTTAATTGTCCTGAAATTGGACTTGCAACTGTATATAGAACAGTTCAATTATTAGAAGAGATGGGTGTTCTATATAAGCTTGATTTAGATGATGGGTGCAGTAGATATGAACTTTGTGATGAAGATGAAAGTCATCAACATCATCATTTGATTTGTCAAAATTGTGGTAAAGTCATTGAGGTTGAAGGAGATCTTTTAGAGGAGTTAGAGCAAATAATAGAAAAAAAATATAATTTTAAGATTAAAAATCATAGCTTAAAATTCTATGGAATTTGTGATAATTGCTCTTTACAATAATATAATAAATTTCTTCTTAAATTATTATCTAAAGATATGAGTATACGTATCTTAAACCTTAAGAATGTTATAATATTAGGGGCATAAACCAATAAGAAGTTTTATTATTAGTAAAGATGTTATATAAAATAAGTCTATTCTATAAAGATTTAATTTTGATTTAAAATTAAATTTTTATATGCTTAGATTAAGTTATTGTGCTCAAAAAACTTTATCTTTCATGTTAATAAAGTTATACAGAGCATAAGGTGAATTACGGAAAAAAGGAGGGTAGAGTTTTGAAAAAAGAAAAAGAGAAGATCAAGATAATTCCGTTAGGGGGATTAAATGAGATAGGTAAAAACTTAACAGCTATAGAGTATAAAAATGATATAGTTGTTATTGACTGCGGACTAAAGTTTCCAGATGATGAGATGTTAGGAATTGACGTAGTTATACCAGATGTAACCTATTTGGTTAAGAATATTGATAGGGTAACTGGAATTTTTTTAACCCACGCTCATGAAGATCATATTGGTGCTCTACCATATGTGTTAAAACAACTTAATGTTCCTATTTATGGAACTAAACTTACGCTAGGAATTGTAGAGAGTAAGTTAAAAGAACATGCATTACTAGGAGTAGTTGACTTAAGAGAAGTTAAACCAAAAGATATCATAAAACTTACAAGTGTATCTGTTGAGTTTATTAAAACTAATCATAGTATTGCGGATTCAGTAGCTATAGCTATACACACACCTTTAGGGGTAGTGCTTCATACTGGAGATTTTAAAATTGACTTTACACCTATAGATGGTAAAGTTGCAGATTTGGCCAGGTTTGCTGAGCTAGGTAAAAAAGGAGTAACAGTACTTCTTGCCGATAGCACGAATGTAGAAAGACCAGGTTATACTATGTCTGAAAGTATAGTAGGTGAGAGTTTTGAAAAGATTTTTCATGGTGCGAAGGGAAGAGTTATTGTTGCAACCTTTGCTTCAAATATTCATAGGGTTCAACAGATAATTACGGCTGCTAGTAAGTATGGTAGAAAAGTTGCTCTTTCAGGAAGAAGTATGGAAAATATAATTGCTGTTGCAATAGAGCTTGGATACATTACTATAGAAGAAGATGCATTAATTAGCATAGATGCTATAGGAAAGTATCGTGATGACGAAATTGTTATGATAACAACAGGTAGTCAGGGTGAACCTATGGCAGCACTTTCAAGAATGGCAGCTTCTGAGCATAAAAAGGTAAATATACAAAAGGGTGACTTAGTAATATTATCTGCAAGTCCAATACCAGGAAATGAAAAACTGGTTTCAAAGGTTATAAACCAATTGTTTAAAAAGGGCGCAGAGGTAGTGTATGAATCTTTAGCTGAAGTACACGTGTCAGGGCATGCGTGTCAAGAAGAGTTAAAACTTATGCAAGCTTTAGTGAAACCAAGATTCTTTATACCAGTACATGGTGAATATAGGCATCTAAAGCAACATGGTGAATTAGCTGTTAAGTTAGGATTACCAGAAAAGAATGTCTATCTAGGAGAAAATGGAGATGTTATTGAAGTTAGTAGAACGTCTATAAGAAAAGCTGGAACAGTAGCTTCTGGGCAAGTGTTTGTAGATGGTCTTGGAGTAGGTGATGTTGGAAATATTGTTCTTAGAGATAGAAAGCATCTATCACAAGATGGTATTCTTACAGTTGTAGTTACCATGGGTAAAGATTCTGGAAGCGTTATTGCAGGACCGGATATAATTTCAAGAGGTTTTGTATATGTTAGAGAATCAGAAGATTTAATGGAAAAAGCTAGAGAAGTTGTGAGAGAGGCTCTTGCAGAGTGCGAAGAAAAACACATTACAGAATGGCCTACTATAAAGGCTACTATTAGAGAAGCTCTTAGAGAGTATCTATATGAAAAGACTAAGAGACGTCCAATGATCTTACCTATAATTATGGAAGTTTAATAATTTAGGTTTTTTATCATCATTAATTACATTTATGCAACATTACACAAATAGTAATTAATGATAAATCTATTCTATGTTGGAATTTAATAATGTTTTAATAACATTGACTTTTTATCCACATAATATTAGAATTGAAATAGTTAATTTAAATTGGATACTCAAGTATCCAATTTTATTTTGGAGTTTATTATTAAAATAAAATTTTGGAGGAAAAATATGAATTTATATACAAGAGAAGATATAAGAAATATTGCTATAATAGCTCACGTTGACCATGGTAAAACAACTTTGGTGGATGCACTTTTAAAGCAAAGTAAAGTTTTTAGAGAAAATGAAGTAATGCAGGAAAGAGTTATGGACTCAAACGATTTGGAGAGAGAAAGAGGAATAACTATTCTTTCAAAAAACACTGCAGTAATGTATAATGGAGTTAAAATAAACATTATAGATACTCCAGGCCACGCTGATTTTGGTGGAGAAGTTGAACGTGTACTAAAAATGGTAGACAGCGTTTTACTTGTAGTAGATGCCTATGAAGGTGCTATGCCACAAACTAAGTTTGTTCTAAAAAAGGCATTAGAACTTGGATTAGCTCCAATGGTTGTTATTAATAAAATCGATAGAAAAGATGCAAGACCAGAAGCAGTTATAGATGAGATATTTGACTTGTTTGTAGAATTAGGTGCTACAGATGAGCAATTAGATTTTAAGGTTATATATGCATCAGCTAGAGAAGGGGTTGCTGTAGCTGAACTTGAGGATGAAGCTACGGATATGATTCCATTATTTGAAGCTATAATTGAAACAGTACATCCACCAAAAGGGTTCATAGATGAGCCATTACAAATGCTTGTGACATCAATAGATTACAATGAGTATGTTGGTAAAATTGGAATAGGTAAGATTGAAAGAGGAATAATTAAAAAGAATCAGACAGTAGCTCAAATGTCAAAAGATGGAAGTAAAAAGAATGTAAAAGTATCTAATGTTTATGTTTACGATGGACTAAAAAGAGTTGAGGTAGATGAAGCTAAACTTGGTGATATTATAGCTATATCCGGAATCCCAGGTATAAATATAGGAGAAACTATAGCTGATGCTGCAAATCCTGAAGCATTACCATTTATAGATATTGACGAACCAACTCTTAGTATGAACTTTATAGTTAATAACTCACCTTTTGCAGGTCAAGATGGAGAATTTGTTACATCTAGACACTTAAGAGATAGACTTATGAAAGAACTTGAAACTAATGTAAGTTTAAGAGTTGAAGAAACAGACTCAGCAGACTCATTTAAAGTTAGTGGAAGAGGAGAACTTCATCTTTCAATTCTTATTGAGACTATGAGAAGAGAAGGGTATGAATTCCAAGTATCTAAGCCATCTGTTATATACAAGCATGAAAATGGAGAGCTTTTAGAACCAATGGAAAACTTAACAATGGATGTGCCTGAAGAGTACATGGGTGTTGTTATGGAAAAGATGGGACCTAGAAAAGCAGAAATGATTAATATGACTAGTGCTGTTAATGGATACACAAGACTAGAATTTAAAGTTCCATCAAGAGGTATAATTGGACTAAGAAATGAGTTTATGACTGAAACTAGAGGAAATGGAATAATGAATCACGTTTTAGTTGGTTATGAGAAGTATAAAGGCGATATAATGGAAAGAAGTAGAGGATCTTTAGTTGTATTTGAATCAGGAGAATCTATTGGATATGGATTATTCAATGCACAAGAAAGAGGAAAGTTGTTCATAGGACCAGGAGTACCAGTATATCAAGGTATGGTTTGTGGAGAGTGTTCTAGAAATGAAGATATCGAAGTAAATGTATGTAAGAAAAAACATCTTTCAAATACTAGAGCTTCGGGTTCAGATGATGCTTTGAAATTAATACCAGTATCACCAATGTCATTAGAGCAATGTATAGAGTTTATAGCATCTGATGAACTTGTAGAGGTTACTCCTAAAACTATAAGAATTAGGAAGAAAATACTAGACCCAACTTTAAGAAAGAGGGCAGCATTAAAGAAATAATATTTCCATTCATGGGGGTGTAATATGAAGAAAGTTGTAAGCATAATTGTAATAGTATTGATAACAATACTGGCAGCTGGTGGTTTTTATTACGTTTATGCGACAAAGTCTCCATTAAAGGGTGAAAAAGTGACAATCGTTGTAAATGAAGGAGATTCTCTTTACAACATATTAGATGCATTAGATAGTCAAGGGCTAATAAAAAATAAGACTCTACTTAAGGTATATATGAAGCTACATGACTCTTCAGTGGAGCTTGTACCAGGAACTTTCGAGGTAGCAGGAGATTCAAGTTTAGATGAACTGATAGCTATTCTAGAAAATAGAAATAATGAAGGTTCTATATCTGTAACTATACCAGAGGGATATGACATAGAAAAGACAGCTAGATTATTTGAAGAAAAGGGATTGTTTACTTATGATGAATTTCTAAAAGCAGTAAAGGAATATCCAACTCCAGATTATATTCCACAAAAAGAAGGAAGAAGATATGATTTAGAAGGATTTTTATTTCCAGATACATATTTTTTTAATCCAGGAGTTGAACCTAATGAGGTTATAGCTACTATGAATAATGCCTTTAATTCTAAAATTAATAGTATTATTCCGGAGAAAGCTAATATTTATGAGATGATAACTATAGCTTCTCTTATAGAAAATGAAACTAGAGTAGATGAAGAAAGACCATTAGTTTCTTCAGTTATATATAATAGATTGAATAAGGAAATGAAACTACAAATTGACGCTGCAGTTATATATGCTTTAGGTGAGCATGTAGATACTGTTCTAGATAAGCATTTGGAGGTTGATTCACCTTATAATACTTATAAAAACGTTGGATTACCTTTAGGACCTATATCCAACCCAGGATTGGCGTCTATTTCTGCAGCGGTTAATCCTGAAAGTACGGACTATCTATTTTATGTTCTAGAAAAAGATAAAACACATCATTATTTTACTAATAATGACGTAGACTTTATGAATAAATTAAAAGAATTAGGATATTAAAATATCAGGTTTAGTATAGTAAGTTGTAAGCTCAATAATTTTGAGCTTATAACTTTATGCTATAAATACACTATAAGAAAATATTATATTTTATGTAATTATTATATGATTAACAAATGGATTATATGACATAGATGATATTTTTCAAAATTAGTAGATAAATTTAAAATTAAATTATATAGGGATTATATGGAGGAAGATATGAGCGGTATTACATATGATTATATGGAAAAGTACTTAAGAGGTCTCATAGGAGATTCTAAGGGAATATTAAAAGAATTAGAAGAATTTGCGGAAGAGAATGCAGTACCTATAGTTCAAAAGGAAACTGCTAGATTAATAGAATTTATGGTTAGTATAAAAAAACCAAAGAAAATACTTGAACTAGGAACAGCGATAGGATACTCCTCCATTTTAATGTCCTTGGCATCAGAAAATAATGTTACTATAACTACCATTGAAAGAGATGAAGAAATGGTAACTATAGCAACTAAAAATATAAAAAATGCAGGTTTAGATAATAGAATATCAATAATACAAGGTGATTGCCTAGAAATTCTTCAAGAGTTAGACGATGAATATGATCTAATTTTTATGGACGCAGGAAAAGGTCACTATAGTGAATTCTTACCTCATTGTATAAGAATGTTATCAAAGGATGGAATAATCATATCAGATAATGTATTATTTAGAGGAATGGTTGCATGTAAGGACTTGATGATAAAAAGAAAGATTACTATAGTGAAAAGAATGAAGAAATATATGGATACAATCTCAAAGGATGAAAACTTACTTACAACAGTAATACCAATGGGAGATGGTATAGCACTGACAGTTAGGAGGAATGAAAATGAAAATGAGAAGACCGGAATTATTAGCTCCAGCAGGTAACTTAGAGAAACTTAAAGCAGCAATAAATTTTGGAGCAGATGCAGTATATTTAGGCGGTAGCAAGCTAAATCTTAGGGCTTTTGCAGATAATTTTAGCAATGAAGAATTATTAGAAGGAATAGAATTTGCTCATTCCAAAGGGAAAAAAGTGTATGTAACTTTAAATGTATTTCCGCATAATGACGATTTAGAAGGGCTAGAAGATTATCTTAAAGAGTTACATGAAGCAAAAGTAGATGCAATTATAGTTTCAGACCCAGGTATAATTATGATGGCTAAAGAAACAGTACCAGATATGGAGTTGCATTTAAGTACTCAAGCTAATACAGTTAACTGGAAGACATGCGAATTTTGGCATAAGATGGGAGTTAAAAGAGTCGTTTTAGCTAGAGAATTATCCCTTGAAGAAGTTAAAAAGGTGCAAGATAAAATACCTGAAACTATGGATTTGGAAATATTCGTTCATGGTTCTATGTGTATGGCTTATTCAGGAAGATGTCTTATTTCTAACTATATGGTAGGAAGGGACTCTAATAGAGGATCTTGTGCACAGCCATGTAGATATAAATATCATCTAGTAGAGGAAAAGCGTGAAGGCGAATATTATCCTATAGTTGAGGATGATAGAGGAACATACATAATGAATTCTAAGGACTTATGTATGATTGAACACATTCCAGAATTAATGGAAACCGGCGCTTTATCCTTTAAAATAGAAGGTAGAATGAAGAGTACTTACTATGTAGCAAGTATTGTTAAAGCTTATAGAGAAGCTATAGATGAATATATAAAATCCCCAGAGAATTATAAATTTAATCCAAGATGGTTAGAGGATTTAAATAAACCTAGTCATAGACAATATTATACAGGATTCTATTTAAATGAAGAAAATAAACAAGTTCAAGATAGTTCAGCATATGTAAGAAATTATGATATTGTTGGTGTTGTTAAGGCTTACGATAAAGAAACTGGAATAGTTACTATTGAACATAGAAATAAAGTGGTGGAGGGAACTCGAGTTGAAGTTTTAAGACCAGTTGGAGAGAATAAAATAGTTGTTTTAAAAGACCTTCATGATGAGAAGGGAAATAAAATTGAATCAGCACCTAGTGCAAAAATGATATATACTGCTAAAGTTGATGAAGAATTAGAAGAAGACGACATTATAATAAAGGCTAAGGAGGAAGTTTAATGAAACGTCCAGTTATAATAGGAATAACAGGTGGAACTGGTTCAGGAAAAAGTACCATTGCAAAAGAAATATGCAAGAGTTTTGATGAAAATTGCATAGCCATGATAGAGCAAGATTGTTATTATAAGGACCAAAGTTATTTAACAATGGAAGATAGAGTTAAGACAAACTATGATCATCCATATGCCTTTGATACAACATTATTGGTAAATCATTTAAAGGATTTAATTAACTGGAAAGCTATTGAAAAACCTCAATATGATTTTGAAATACATAACAGAAAAAGAGAAACTGTACTTGTAGAACCAAGAGAAATAATAATAGTAGAGGGAATTCTCGTACTTGAAGATGAAGCTCTTAGGGATATGTTAGATATAAAAATATATGTAGATACTGATGCAGATGTAAGGTTCATAAGAAGATTAGTAAGAGATATTAATGAGAGAGGAAGAACTGTTGATTCAGTTATAACTCAATACTTAACGGTAGTTAAGCAAATGCATGAGCAATTTACAGAGAATACTAAGAAATATGCTGATATCATTATACCAGAAGGTGGACATAATAAAGTGGCTATAGATGTCATTAAAGGAAATATCCATCAAATTTTAGCAAGGCAAGAGTAGGCAATCTAATAAGTTTCAAATTTTGGTATTAAACACCTTTCTTTAGTCAAAGATTATACTAAAGGAGGTGTTTTTATTGTTTCATAAAAGTAGCAAAAAACAAGTGATAATAAGAAATTATGCATTTCTATTCATTATGATAGTAATGTTTATAGGATTGGCTATAAGACTTGTTTATGTTCAACTAATGGAAGGTCCTGCACTTTCAGTATCAGCTAATGAGCAGTATTATTATGAAGAGGACATAGACAATATTAATTTTAAGTTACTTGATAGAAATAATGAGAATATTTTTTATAGCCAATTAAAGTACTATGTAGTAATAGATCCAATAACTTTTTATACATTAAATGAGGAATCAGCTTTTATTCCAATGAAAAATATTTCATATATATTAAGAAGTCATAATAAAGACTATGATATATCGCTACTTCAATATGAAATGGAAAATGGAAATAAGCAATATGAAATAGACAAAGAATGTTATGAAAAGTTAAAGTCTATAGAAGGGGTTAGAGGAGTATATGTATATGAATATACTGAATATAAGAAGAATAATGATTGGAACATAAAAAACATATTAGCCAGTGGGGTGAAGTATTCTGATAACTCTCAGCTGAAAAATGAAGGAACTTTAGAAAGAGAAATATATGAGTATACAAAGAATAATAAAAAGAAACAGATAAAGCTCGAGAAAGATGTAAGTGGTAATATAGTTAATGAAGTATTCAATGATACTGGAGATAATGTTAATGTAGTTACAACTTTAGATTATAAGATACAAAGTAAAGTAGAAGAAATTTTGAGAAGTAAAAGTTATGAAAAATATGGTCAAATTGGAGCTATAATAATGGAAAGTGATACAGGTAATATATTATCTATGGCACAAAAGGATGATGGGTTATCTAATGTTAATATCGGAATTCCTAGTGGTGATGGTTTTTTGCTTGGTTCTACCTTTAAGACTATAGTATATGAAGCTGCATTGGAAAATGGATTAATAGGAGAAGAAGAAAAATTTCACTTGCAGGGAATTTTTCCTAAAAGTATAGAAAAGCTAGGTTCTTATAATATGCAGCAAGCTTATATAGCATCATCCAATGATACATTTGCACAAATTGGATGGAAAGTTGGGATGGATAGAATATATGAACTCTCTAATAGATTAGGATTATTTAATAAGACATTAAATCTTCAGGATGAAAAATGTGGAATTATAGAAGGATATAAAAAGGAAAATAATTTGGATATTATAACCAATACATCTATAGGTCAAACTGTTAGAGCGACTCCCTTATCCGCATTGGCTATTCCTAATACTGTAGTTAATAGAGGAAAATATATTCAACCTAAAATTATTGACAAAGTTGTAAATGAAAAAGGAGAAATATTAAAAAAGTATGAGAGTGTATCACGAGATGCATTTAGTGAAAGAACTGCTAGTATAATTAAAGAAGGCATGCTGGGAGTAGTAAGAGATGAACTAGGAACAGGAACTAATGCTAAAATAGATAATTTAGAAGTTGGAGGTAAAACAGGAACTACTGAATATTTTGAAGGAGATAAGAAGTGTTCAGATGGATGGTTTACAGGCTTTTTTAATTATAAAAATAAGTATTATTCAATGGTGATATACTTGCCACAAATAGAAGATGTGAGTGGAAGTAGTCAGGTGGCATGCTCTGTATTTAAAGATGTAATAGAAAATTTAATTAAGGCGGATTATATATAATCAAATTTAATTAAATTTTAATTTAAAAACTAAATTTGGAAATAGAAAGTTTAACTAAGTTTATTTAAGCATATTACATTTTGTAAGTTATTAGGCTTGAAAAGTATAGTATGCTATTAACATAATATGCCTAAAATTATGAATTTTTTCTATAAATAAATATTTTAATATAGTCACTTTTCTTCTTAAGCAAACATATTATAATAATAAGCACTATTAGGGGGAGCATAAATGTTTTGCTTGAATTGGTTATTAAACGTAATTAGTGAATATGCCTTACTCACAGGATATGTTTCGGGAAATAACTCTTTTCCACAACCACTTACAGAAGTAGAAGAAAAGGAATATTTACAAAGATTAAAAGATGGAGATCCAGAAGCTAAGGGTGTCTTAGTTGAGAGAAATCTAAGATTAGTAGCACATATAGTAAAAAAATATTCATTTCCTGGGAAAGAAGTAGATGATTTGATATCCATAGGAACCGTGGGACTAATTAAAGCTATAGATTCATTCGATATGGATAAGGGAACTAGATTAGCAACTTATGCTGCAAGATGTATAGAAAATGAGATTCTTATGCTAATAAGAAATAATAAGAAAATTAAAAGTGAAGTTTATCTACAGGACCCAATTGGATTGGATAAAGAAGGAAATGAAATATCACTTATGGACATATTAAGTAGTGATAAAGATTCTATTTTAGAAGTAGTAGAAAATAAAATACAAGTGAAAAAGCTATATTTCATATTAGAAACATGCCTTCAAGAAAGAGAAAAAAAGATAATAGAAATGAGATATGGGTTAATAGATGGAAAACCCAAAACTCAAAGAGAAATAGCTTTAATATTAGGAATATCGAGGTCATATGTATCTAGAATAGAAAAAAGAGCATTAAAGAAATTACTTAAGGAATTAAATTTTGGTGAAGTTCAGTAACATATCTTAATCTAATAGCTACTATACAACTATTTTTATCCATGAATATATTGATATGTATTAATTCATAAATAGAGTGTGAATTAATACATATCATATTTTAATTTAGGCAGGTAGTTTATTTTTAAAGTTGTAATAAATTACATATAGGTATTAACATAAAAAATTATTGCAATTATATGCATTGATAAATGAATAGAATTTATAGTAAACTTTAAATATACATATAATTAAAAATATATATGATTCAAAATATAACAATATAAATATAAATTTATTGACTTTGTTATATGTAAGGAGATAATAAATGGAATTAAAGACGCTTTTAAAATACGTAGTTGAGAATGGAGGTTCAGACTTACATTTATCTGTAGGAGCACCTCCAATTCAAAGAAAACATGGAGAATTAATAAATATAATAGAAGAAACTTTATCTAAAGATGAAGTTACAGAATATAGTAGGGAGATTCTTGGAGAAGATTACTTAATATATAATAAAGTAGGTGAAATGGATAAACTATATACCTTGCCAGAAGTAGGAAGATATAGGGTCAATATATATAAAGAGAGGGGTTTTGATACTATTGCAATTAGAGTAGTACCTGTAGAGATTCCAAGCTTAGAGAGTTTAAATATGCCTGAAATTATAAGAGAGTTTACGAATAAAAAGGACGGATTAATTCTTATAACAGGCCCTACAGGAAGTGGAAAGAGTACTACTATGGCTGCTATGATTAATGAGATAAATGAAAATAAAAAAACTCATATTGTAACCTTAGAGGATCCTATAGAATACCTACATAGTCATAAAAAATCTTTGATAAATCAAAGAGAAATAGGAAGAGATACTGAAGGTTATGATAGTGGATTAAGAGCAATACTTAGAGAGGATCCAGATGTAATCTTAGTGGGAGAAATAAGAGACTTGGAAACAATGTCTGCGGTACTACTTGCTGCAGAAACAGGACATCTTGTTATTTCTACATTGCATACTATAAGTGCATATAAAACCATTGATAGAATTATAAATTATTTTCCTGCTGAACAGCAGTTGCGAATAAGAAATCAGCTTTCTACAGTGTTAAAGGGAATTGTGTGCCAAAGGTTATTTAAAAAGGTGGATGGTAGTGGTAGATTGGCTGCTCTTGAAGTGATGGTAAATACGCCAGCGGTTCAAAATTTAATTCGAGAAGGAAAAATACATCAAATACCATCAATTATGGAGACTTCATCAAGATATGGTATGCAAACCATGGAAATGGCTATAAATAAAATAAATAGATATATTGATAAGGAAGAGTTATAAAACTATTCCTTTTATATTGATGAAAACCTACAATATCAATGGAATGAGGAATTTAGCTATTGTGTTTTTTAAAATTAAGTTTTATACTATATATAGAATATAAATGATTTAATGGTATATTTATATTCTATTAGGAGTTTTCACTAATATGAATTTATTTATACAAAGAGTACGTATTTGATTCTTACTAAGAAACCATAGTCATGGCAATCTTAGTATATAATGAATTTATTCTGAAAATATTCTTTTATTTTGAAGGAATTTAAACTTTTATGTTGAATATACCTTTTGTACACTGTAAACTTCTTAGGAAGTATAATGTGGGAGGAATATGATAAATGAATGATTACATTGTTGGAATAGATATAAGTTCTTCAAAGGTATGTGGAGTAGTTGGAAGATTAGACCAAGAAAATAAAATACAGATAGCTGGAATTACTACTTCTGATTATGAAGGAGTTAAAGATAATGTAATATTGGATGAAAAGGATATTTCCTACATAGTGCGTAATGTAATAGAGCGTTTAAAGGAAATTGTAAATTCACCATTAGAAGAAGCGTATGTATCTGTACCCATTTCCTTATGTGAAATAGTAAAGACTAAAGGGGTTTTATCATTTCAAGAAACAAAGGAAATCACCTATGAAGACATATTAAACGTAGGTGAGGTTGCAAAGTTTTGTGTTAATAAAGAACAAGAAATTGTACAAGTTGATATTGAAGAATACATAGTTGATTCTGTAAAGAACATTACTAATCCGTTGGGCATGAAAGGAAAAGTACTTGAATCAGAAGGTAATGCATTTATATTAGGTAAAAGATATGTTGATGGATATAGAAGATGTTTACAAGAGGCTGGAATTGAGATAAAAGGATGGATAGTAAATGCTATAGGTATAGGCAAGGATGTAGTTGAAGACTTTGAACTTGCTAAAGGTGTAGCAGTTATTGACGTTGGAAGTTCTAATATGGAAGTTACAGTTTTTAAGAATAATAGATTTTTAGATTGCTTTTCCGTACCTTTAGGTGGTAAAAATATCACGAATGATATTTCTATCTGTTTAAAGCTACCATTGCAGGATAGTGAAAGATTAAAATTTAAGTGTAATACTTTGTTAAAAGAGAATTCCGTAGGAAATCATAAAATAAAGGTTAGCACTGACGAAAACAATGTAGTTGAGGTTAACTATGAAATGTTAGTGGATATAATATGTGAAAGAGTTAAGGAATTACTTGAAATAATAAGTAGGCACATTGAAAAAGAACGACTTAGTGATCAAATTGGCAGTTTCGTAATTGTTGGAGGAGGAATATCTCTATTTAGAGACATTACAACTATAGCTTCGAAATTATTAGGAAAGCCAGTTAGAATAGGTGTTCCAAACTATGTTGGAGCAGCAAATCCAATATATTCTACAGCTACAGGAATTATAAGAGATGTTTTAAGTAAGGAACAGCTTTTTAGTAAGAATGAAAGTTGCTGTAAAAGTGATAATGAAGAATTAAGTAGTAGCAATAATAGAAACAAAGAAAATAAGATTATGACAAGACTAAAGGGAATTCTAAAGAGTTTTTCTAATGAGGAGGTAATAAAGTGATTGATTTCGATGTTCAAAATGAAGATTTATGCAAAATTAAAGTTGTAGGTTGTGGTGGCGGTGGAAACAACGCTGTAAATAGAATGATTGAAGAAGGTCTTAAAAATGTTGAGTTTATAGGTATTAATACAGATAAGCAAGCGTTATATTTATCAAAGGCTGAATTTAAAATTCAATTAGGAGACAAGCTTACTAGAGGGCTAGGAGCAGGCGCTAATCCGGAGATTGGTAGAAAAGCTGCAGAAGAAAGTAAAGAAGAGATAATCGAAGCTTTAAAAGGTGCAGATATGGTATTCGTTACCTGTGGAATGGGTGGCGGAACTGGTACAGGAGCTGCACCAGTAGTGGCAGAAATAGCAAAATCTATGGGGATTTTAACAGTAGGTGTTGTAACTAAGCCATTTCCATTTGAAGGAAGAAAAAGAATGATTCATGCAGAAGCCGGAATTAAAGCTTTAAAGGAATCAGTTGATACTTTAGTTACTATTCCAAATGAGAGGCTACTATCTCTTGTAGATAAGAAGACTACTCTTGTAGAATCCTTTAGAAAAGCAGATGATGTTTTAAAGCAAGGTGTACAAGGTATATCTGACCTAATAACTATACCAGGATTAATTAATCTTGACTTTGCAGATATTAGTACTATCATGGTAAATAAAGGACTTGCTCATATGGGTGTAGGTGTTGGAACTGGTGATAATAGGGCACAAGATGCTGCAAGAGAAGCAATAGCAAGTCCTCTTTTAGAAACTTCAATTATAGGTGCTACTGGAGTACTTTTAAATGTTACTGGTGGTTCTGATTTATCTCTATTAGAAATTAATGAGGCAGCACAAATAGTACAAGAGGAAGCTGACCCAGATGCAAATATTATATTTGGTGCTGTAATTGATGAAAGCTTAAATGATGAAATTAGAATAACAGTTATTGCTACAGGATTTGATAGTGAAAAAACAAAAATGGAGAGCGAAATCGGATTTGACTCTATTAAGAGTCAAAGTGCTAAGTCAGAGGTGGCTGCAACACAATCAAATGATTCTACACCATCTAGAAGAGATCAAGAGGAAGACTTTACAGTTCCTACATGGCTTAGAAAAAATATGAGATAGATTATTATTTATAAGAGTGCATTTTAATGTACTCTTTTTTTATTTGCTCATAATTTCGTGTAGAAACTTTTAAAAACATATTATTTAATGCACTTTTGAAAAATAAATCGTAAAATGACATAATTTTCTAGTAATAATATGAATTTTTACAATAGGATTTTACAAATTTTACTATAGCTAATATATATAATAATACCTAAGGGGGTAAAGAAAATGGTAGTGTATTTGGATATACTCTTATTGGAGAATTTTTTAGTAAACTTATTTTTATTAACAATAACTATGCAAACAATCAAAAAGAAAATTTCAATGGGAAGACAAATATTAAGTTCAGTTATTGGTACTTCATATGTTCTAACCTTAGTTATTCCTAAGTTGCAGCTATTTGCATCCACACCGTTTAAAATTTTAGTTGCAGCAATGATGGTATTAATTACAATTAGTGATAAAAGCATTATTGAAATATTGAAGGCTACAGGTATATTTATATTATATTCTATACTTCTTGCAGGAATGGCTTTTTACTTAGCTATAAAAGATAATCCATCTTTATCGCCAAATGCTATGATATATAGTTTTTCATATAAGAATCTTATATTAGCTTTTATGATTATATATATATTAATTTATAAATTAATAGTTTATGTGAAAGAGCGAAAAATATTAACTAGCTATGTGTATAATACAGAAATATGTATAGATAATGCTAAAACTATGATAAAAGCTTTTTTAGATACGGGAAATGAACTTCGAGAACCAGCAACAAATTTACCAGTAGTAATTGTGGAAAGGGAGTTTTTTAAGAATTTAAACTTAAAAAGCCATGATATATATAATATCCCTTATTCTGTTGTTGATGGATATAATGGAAAACTAATTGGGATTAGGCCAGATAGTGTAAAGATTAACATTAATGGAGATTTAAAAGATAAAAATTTAATATTGGCATTTTCTGATAAAAAACTTAGCAAACATAATGATTATAATGGACTTTTACCGAGGGGGATTATAGAGTAGGGGGGAATTTTTATGAATAACGTGTTAAAAAAAATTATAGAAATGAGGAATAGATTACAGAGTATATTAAGTAGATTTTTGAGCAAATTTAAAGGATTTGCAAAATCTATATACTACATAGGGGGAAATGATGCATTACCACCACCATTGACAAAAGAAGAAGAAGAAGCTTTAGTGGGAAATTTAGAAATGGGAGATGAAGGCATAAGGTCTATTCTAATTGAACGTAATCTAAGGCTGGTAGTGTATATAGCTAGAAAGTTTGAAAATACTGGAGTAAATGTAGAAGATTTAATATCAGTAGGAACCATAGGACTTATAAAAGCTGTAAATACCTTTGCACCAGAGAAAAAGATAAAATTAGCAACCTATTCTTCTCGTTGTATAGAAAATGAAATACTTATGTATTTAAGAAGAAATAATAAGATAAAAACGGAAATTTCATTCTATGAGCCATTAAATATAGATTGGGATGGAAATGAATTATTACTATCAGATATATTAGGTACTGATAGTAATGTAGTATACAATTATATAGAAGAAGAAGTAGATAAACAACTTCTTGGGATTGCTATGAATAAATTAAATAGTCGTGAAAAAGAAATAATAGAATTAAGATTTGGTTTAAATGGGGTTACAGAAAGGACTCAAAAGGAAGTAGCTGATATGCTTGGTATATCTCAGTCCTACATCTCTAGACTAGAAAAAAGAATAATAAACAGGCTTAAAAAAGAAATTAATAAAATGTTATAAGGTTGTCTTTAGTATAAAAAAGTTGCATTCGGAGATAATTTTAATGTAATTATTCTGAAGGGAATGAGACCTTATGATGATTAATAAAGTGGAAATTTGTGGAGTGAATACTTCAAAACTACCTGTATTAAAAGAAAAGGAAATGAGAGAATTACTGATCAAAATAAAGCAGGGAGATAAGGGCTGTAGAGAAGACTTTATAAAAGGAAATCTGAGATTAGTGTTAAGTGTAATTCAAAGATTTAACAACAGAGGGGAAAATGTAGATGACTTATTTCAAGTAGGTTGTATAGGGCTTATGAAGGCCATAGACAATTTTGATTTAAGTCAAAATGTAAGATTTTCCACTTATGCAGTACCGATGATAATTGGAGAAATTAGAAGATACCTTCGGGATAATAACTCTATTAGAGTAAGCAGATCGTTAAGAGACATTGCTTATAAGGCATTACAAGTGAGGGATAAACTTGTTAATAAAGATAACAAGGAACCAACCATCTCTCAAATTGCTAAGGAGCTAGAAATGCCTAAGGAAGAAGTCGTATTTGCATTGGATGCAATTCAAGATCCTATTTCATTATTTGAACCTATCTACCATGATGGTGGAGATGCCATATTTGTTATGGATCAAATTAGTGATAGCAAGAATTTAGATGATGGATGGCTTGAAAATATATCTATAAAGGAAGGTATGAAGAAGCTTACAGATAGAGAAAAGTTAATCTTAAATTTAAGATTTTTTCAAGGAAGAACCCAGATGGAGGTCGCCGATGAGATTGGAATATCCCAAGCTCAGGTTTCAAGATTGGAGAAGACAGCACTTAAACATATGAGAAAGCACGTGTAATATAATTACTTACAGGTAGGTAACTTAATTTAAAAGTAAAAATTAATTGCAATGGTTTAATATGGTTTATTCATATTATATTAAAGTTATATTGTAATGCAGTTAAAATTAAAATTTATGATTTAGCAAAAAAGAGCTTAGGCTCTTTTTGCTTTGTATAATATTATAGTTAAGAGATGTATATAGATACTTTAGAATAAGCCATATTATAACTAGCATAACTATCATGCATTAATACTTTTATACGTATGTAAAAATATTGAATATATTAAAGATAAATATAATTTGATTAGTACACGGTTATTCTGTTAAAATAAGTTTGTACAAGTATATTTCATTTATATTAATATAATATATTAAATTGATTGAATAATATTGAAATATCTATCATAGAACTTGGTATAAGACTTGAAAAAACTTTCATGTC
This sequence comes from Clostridiaceae bacterium, assembly GCA_902363375.1. GTDB lineage: Bacteria > Bacillota > Clostridia > Clostridiales > Clostridiaceae > Clostridium_J. The sequence continues at coordinate 549,493 of CABIZX010000001.1, forward strand.
AATTACTAATAGACAATAAATATCACCTAAATAAAGTTCATATAAATTAATTATATTACAAGATATTTTATAGGAGGATTTTCATGAAAATATTAATTACAAATGACGATGGAATAAATGCTAGAGGAATAATTGAACTAGCAAGAGAAATATCTAGAAAGCATGAAGTTATAGTTGTAGCTCCAAGAGATCAAAAAAGTGCATCTAGTCATTCTATATCAATTCATAATCCAATAAAAATAAGAGAAGAGGTATTAAGTCAAGAATTTAAATCTTATAGCTTAGATGGAACACCAGCGGATTGTACACAAGCTGGACTATCTTTAATCGGAGAAAATATAGATTTGGTTATCTCTGGGGTTAATAGAGGACTAAACTGTGGTACAGACATATTATATTCAGGAACAGTATCAGCTGCTATAGAAGGAGCCATATATAACGTTCCTTCAATTGCTATTTCTATGGAAGTTGATTGGTATAAGGAAGATGAAGATTATACAAAAGCTGTTAAGTGGACAAGTAAAATTATAGAAATAGCAGAAAAAAATTATTTAAGAAATAATGTAGTACTTAATGTTAACATTCCTAATAAAAAGGAAGAAGAAATTAAAGGAGTAAGGGTTTGTAAATTAGGAAAGTCTACATATAAAACAAATTATGTACTCATAGATGAAAATGAAGATAAAGTATACACCAAAAAAGGCGTTAGAAATGATATTGTAGAAAATGATTCTGATTTATATTTTTTATCAGAAGGCTATGTAACATTAACACCATTACATTTCGATTTTACTAACTTTAGGATATTAGACGAGGTAAAAAATATATTTGAAAATAAGATAGTGGAAGAATAAAAGGCAAAAATAAAAAGAGATATAATTGAGGAGAAAATCTATAAAAAATGACAGTTAAATTACTTTAGTATAAAAAAGAGCTTAGCTCTTTTTTTATGTTCTATATTATCCCAAAAAGAATATAGATAAAATGATATAAAGTTTAAGGGGGGATTTTTTATGGAGACATCAATGTTTGCAGTAAATAGTTTGAAAACAATGGAGATTATAGATATTAATACTGGTACTAAGCTTGGATATATAAAAGATTTTAAAGTGAATTGTGAAGAATATAAATTAGAAGCTATCATACTTCCAACACAGAAATCTGGATGGTTTTCAAAAAATGAGGATATAGAACTACCTTGGGATAGAATAAAAAAAATTGGAGTGGATGTCATCCTTGTAGATGGAGAAGGAATAGTGGAAAATAATTAATTGAAGAATTAATTATATACAAATAGTGAATACTTTGTGTATAATCGTAGTATAAACAGAAAACTAAGAGGATGTGATTATATTGAAGTGTCCTTATTGCAATGGAGAGGAAAGTAAGGTTGTAGATTCTAGAGCAACAGAAGATGATGAGGCAATTAGACGAAGAAGAGAATGTCTTAACTGTGGTAAAAGATATACTACTTATGAAAAAGTAGAAAACATACAGATATTTGTTATTAAAAGGAATCTAACAAGAGAGGTATTTGACAGGGATAAGATTATAAGTGGGCTTATAAGAGCCTGTGAAAAGAGACCTGTATCAAGATTGGATATAGAGAACTTAGTTAATTCTATTGAGAAAAAATTAAACAATACTATGACAAGTGAAATAAGTTCTGAGGAAATAGGAGAATTAATATTGGAAAAGTTAAAAGATATGGATGAAGTGGCTTATATAAGGTTTGCATCTGTATATAGAAAGTTTGATGATATTAATAGTTTTATAGAGGAGATAAAAGGATTAAGTGGTGAAAAATAATATGAAATCTTATAAAGTAGAAAATTGTGAGTTCCTGACCTATGACTTAGATAAAGGCATAAAGATTGGATTTTCTACTGCAAAGAATAATTTAAATTTTAATAAAAATTTAAGCGAGGGGAAGCTTAATTTAAATAAATTGAAGAAATGGTTCCAAGTCGATGAGGTTATATATTTAAATCAAGTTCATGGAACTAAGGTTTATTCTTACAATGGACGAGTGTCAATTGTAGATTCTGAAGGTGACGGTATTGTAACAAGGGAAAATAATGTTGCCATAGGAGTATTTACAGCAGATTGTGTTCCGATAATTTTAGTAGATGTTAAGAATAAAATTATAGCTGCACTTCATAGTGGTTGGAAGGGAACTTTAAATAATATAGTTTCTCAAGGAATTAAAGTTATGAAGGAGACTTATGGTGCTGAGGAAAATTATATTAAGGCTTTTATAGGACCGCATAATAAAAGCTGCTGTTATGAAGTAAGTGAAGAGCTTATAGATACTTTTAAGGAGTGTGACTTATTTAAAAGTCATGAAATTAGCTTTGGTAGATACTTAGACTTACAAAAGTGTGTAGAGATACAATTAGTTAATGAAGGAATAAAGAATAATAATATAGTATGTTTAAATTTATGTACATACTGTAGTAATGATAAAAAGCTATATTCATATAGGAAAAAGGAAGAATCTCATGGGAGATTATTTTCATTTATATTTACCCATGAGCTTAAGGAGTGATATTTATGGAGAAGACAATATTAGTAGTTGACGATGAGGCTCATATTCAAGAGTTAATAAAATTTAATTTAATTAAGAATGGTTTTAGGGTCATAACTGCTGATAATGGAATTGATGCATTAAAAGTAGCTGAAGAAGAAAAGCCGGATTTAATATTCTTAGATCTTATGTTACCAGGCATGGATGGACTAGAAGTATGTAAATCTATTAGAAAAAACTCAGTTATTGAATCAACCCCAATAATTATGATTACAGCTAAAGGAGAAGAATTAGACAAGATTTTAGGATTAGAATTAGGAGCAGATGACTATATAACGAAACCTTTCTCAGTAAGAGAATTAGTTGCTAGGGCTAAGGCTATTTTAAGAAGAACTAGCTTTAAACCAGAGGATAATGGTTTTAAATTTGGAGATATAAGTATAGATTATCAAAAGCATGAGGTATATAAAGGTGGAGAAAAAGTAGAGCTTACATTAAAAGAATTTGAGCTTCTAGAAATTCTTATTAAAAATAAGGGTAAAGTTATGACAAGAGACTTTCTATTAGATAAGATATGGGGATATGAGTATGTAGGAGAAACTAGGACCGTAGATGTTCACGTAAGGCATCTAAGACAAAAGATTGAAGAAAATGATAAAAGTCCAATCTATATTCAAACTATTAGAGGAATTGGATATAAGTTTAACTATGGAGATAATCATGAAAGATAGTTCAAAAGGAACCATGAAAAGAAGACTAATGCTAAGTGTTTTTATAGCATTAGTTTTTGTGCTAGTTTTTATAAGTGTGGTATTTTACACCATATCTACTTATGAAAGTGAAGATAATGCCAAAGAGCAGTTAGGTATATATGCATACTTATTAGGTGAGAAGATTGGTAATGTTGATGAGGAAGGTTTTTCTAAAATTATAGATAGGCTTAGTGAGTTAAATATTAGAGTAACTATTATAGACCAAAATGGTGAGGTCAAATTTGACTCATTGGTTAATACAGAGAAGCTAGCAAATCATAATGATAGGGAAGAAGTTATTATGGCTAGATCAAAAGGGGAATGGATTGCGACTCGATATAGTGAGAGTGAAGGGCAATATGTAATTTACAATGCTATAGTCATAGATGATGGTATAGTTGTTAGAACTTCTACATCTGTAAAGGGCACCCATGGATTAAATAATACATATATAGCATGGTATGGCGGTGCTATACTTTTAATGGGGTTTATGTCTTTGTGGATTGCGAATAAGTTATCATATGTCATAGTAAAACCTATTCGTGATTTAGATAATATTACGTCCATGATTACTAATGGAAATCTGAGTAGAAGAATTAAAATTACTACTAATGATGAACTTGGTAAATTAGCTTTAAATTTCAATCATATGGCAGATAGACTTGAAAATAGTTTGCACGAAGTAAGTGAAAAACAAAACAGACTTTCAGCAATTCTACAAAGTATGGAAAGTGGCGTAATAGCCATAGATAATAGCCATAACATTATAATTATAAATAACTATGCAAAAAAGATCTTTAATATTAAAGAGGATGTAGTAGGAAAGCAAGTTCAGAATGTATGTGATGAAGTAGATTTTAAATCCATATTTTCGATGAGAGATAAGGATATACAAGAGTTTAAGTTGAATTTTCCTGTTATGAAATTTCTTAGAGTGAGAACTGCTGACATTATAGTTAATAATCATCAGCATATTGGAGCTGTAGCAGTAATACAAGATATTACTGATTTAAAGAAATTAGAGAATATGAGGACTGAGTTTGTGGCAAATGTATCCCATGAACTTAAAACTCCCCTTACATCTATAAAAGGTTTCTCTGAAACGCTAAAAGATGTTGAAGATGAAGATACTAAAAATAAATTTCTAACTATTATAAATGAAGAAGCAGAAAGACTTACAAGACTTATATCGGATATATTGCTTTTATCACAAATTGAGCATAAGCAAGAATTTAAGAAAGAAGTATTTAACGTAAATAAAGCTATAGAAGATGTATTTTACTTAATGAAGAATACAGGCGATAATAAACATGTTCAGTTGAGCATGGGAGGAGACAATATAACTGATATTTTAGGTGATAAAGATAAGTTTAAGCAAATGCTTATAAACTTAGTGGATAATGGAATTAAATACAGTGAAGCTTTTGATAAAGTAACTATTACTAAGATAGCTTATGATACTTATTTTAAAATCGTAGTAGAAGATACTGGTATGGGAATTGATAAAGAATATATACCAAGACTTTTTGAAAGATTTTATAGAGTTGACAAAGCAAGAGCGAGGGCAAAGGGAGGAACTGGATTAGGACTTGCTATCGTAAAGCATATAGTTATTGGGTTTAATGGAACTATAGATGTGGAAAGCACCTTAGGTGTAGGAACTAAATTTATTATTACAATTCCGTATACCACAGAAAAATAAAGGTTAAATATTATATATTAAGATTAAAAAGACCAAAAGATATATTATCTTTTGGTCTTTTTTGACAACAATTTAATTAAATCTGAAAAAAAATTATAGAATTCATATTTCTGTTAAATATAATTAACTTAAGTAAAGTTTTTTTAATAAAGGTATAATAATGGGTTAACTAATAAAGAATAAAATAAATAATGTAAAGTAAATAAAAAAAATAAATTGGAGGGAAAAGCACATGAAAAAGAAATTAATAAAAATATTAGTAGCAGGAATAGTTGCAACAATGACTATGGGATTATTAGTAGGTTGTGGTGGAAAGGATACTTCCAATTCAGGTAATAGCAATGACAATAATACAGGAAAACCTGTAACTATTAAAATATCAGGATCCACTTCTGTAGGACCATTAATGGAAAAAGAAGCAGAAGCTTACAAAGGAGAAAATAAAAATACTAATATAGAAGTTCAGCAAATTGGATCCTCTGCAGGAATAAAAAATGCAATAGAAGGCGTTAGTGAAATAGGAATGGCTTCTCGTGAATTAAAAGATGCAGAAAAATCAGAAGTTACTGAGCAGGTAATAGCATATGATGGAATAGCATTAGTGGTTCATCCATCAAATAAAGCCGAAAATTTAACAATGAAACAAATTAAAGAAATATATACAGGTAAAATAACAAATTGGAAAGATGTTGGAGGAAGTGATGCTCCAATAGTAGTAGTTTCAAGAGAAGATGGATCTGGAACAAGAGATGCTTTCCAAGAAATAGCTGGATATACATCAGAAGAATTGGATAAGAAATCAACAATAGCAGAGGGAAATGGAAGTGTTAAAACTACAGTTTCAACTAATGAAAATGCGATTGGATATATTTCTTTTGAACAGCTAGATGATTCAGTTAAGGATCTAAAGGTTGAAGGGGTGGAAGCAACTCCAGAAAAAGTTTTAAGTAAGGAATATAAATTATCTAGACCTTTCTTGGTAGTTTATAAAGATAGCAACATAACAGAAAACGGGAAAAAATTTATTGAATATATTCTAAGTGAAAAAGGTCAAGAAATTGTAGAACAATCAGGTGGAATAAAGATAAAATAAATAATTTATATGCCACAATGGATATGGACCTTTAAGAAAAATATAATCTTAAGGGTCTATTGAATTTAAATTGGAGGTCAATTATATGTCAATAAAATCAATTAAGACGGAAAAACCCCAGAAACCAAAGGGTATAAAGTATATCATTGATGGTGTATCAGAAAATGTTTTTAAAGTTTGTGCTTTAGTAGCAGTTATAAGTTTAGTTGTGATAATAAGTTTTGTATTCTATAAAGGATTAACTCCATTTATATCCAAAGGATATTCTTTTAGCAAATTCCTATTAGGTACAGAATGGATACCTAGCTCTGAGAAGTATGGTATTTTACCTATGATTATTGCTTCTATATATGGAACATTAGGTTCTCTTGTAGTGGGAGTACCTATAGGAATATTAACAGCAATTTTTATTGTAGAGATAGCACCTAAGCCGATAGCAAAGATAATGTCTCAAGGAGTAGAACTGCTAGCAGGGATTCCTTCCGTACTATTTGGAGTATTTGCTCTTGGAGTAATAGTACCAGCTATTCAAAATAAATTAAATCTTCCTAAAGGGCAAAGTTTGCTTGCAATTATAATAGTACTTTCTGTAATGATGTTACCTACTATAATTTCAGTAGCAGAGACAGCTATAAAATCAGTACCTAAACAATATAAAGAAGCATCTCTAGCACTAGGAGCATCACAAATTGAAACCATATTTAAAGTAATTTTGCCAGCTGCTAAATCTGGAATTTTAACAGCGGTGGTATTAGGTATGGGAAGGGCTATTGGAGAAACTATGGCAGTTATATTAGTTGCCGGAAATAGTCCAATTATTCCATCTAGCATTACGGATAGTGTGAGACCACTTACTACTAATATAGCTTTAGAGATGGGATATGCTTTTGGAACCCACCAAGAAATGCTTTTTGCAACTGGAGTAGTTTTATTTTCTTTCATTCTACTATTAAATTTTGTAATAGCTAAGATATCAGCAAAGGCAGGTAATTAATATGAGAAAAATAAAGGATAATGTTTTAAAAATCATTTTATATTTATCTGCAGTTATTACAGTTGTAATTGTTGCAACTATAGTTGGATATATATTCAAAAAAGGACTTGGACTAATAGATTTTAATTTTATATTTGGAGACTATTCACCTACTACTGGAGGGGGGATATTTCCAATGATAATTACTACATTATTAACAGTGGTGTTATCATTATTAATATCAATTCCTATAGGCATATGTGGAGCTATTTATCTACAAGAATATGCAAAACAAGGGAGGACTGTTAAATTAATTAGATTTGCCACAGAGAGTTTGGCTGGAATACCATCTATAATATATGGATTATTTGGAACAGTATTTTTTGTATCTACTCTTAAATTACAGTTTTCAATTTTATCAGGATCATTAACTCTTGCTATTATTGTATTACCTGTAATCATAAGAACTACAGAAGAAGCTTTAAAGACAGTACCTCAAAGTTATAGAGAAGGTGCCATAGCTTTAGGTTCAACTAAATTTGAAGTTCTTTATAAGATAATAGTTCCTAGTGCAATGCCTGGAATTTTATCTGGAGTAATATTATCTATTGGAAGAATTATAGGTGAATCAGCAGCGATGCTTTTAACAGCAGGAACTGTAGCATCAATGCCACGAAATCTTATGTCAAGTGGTAGAACTCTTACTGTCCATGCTTATTTGGTTACTAAAGAAGCTGGAAATATAGAGCTTGCTTCAGCCATTGGTGTAATATTAATATTTATAATCTTAGCTTTAAGTCTAATTGCTAAGGGAATTACAAGAACAATAAATAAAGAAAAGTTTTAATGACTATGATATAGCTAGGAGGAAATACTATGTCAATAATTTCTGTAAAAGATCTTAACCTATACTATGGAACAAATCATGCACTTAAAAATATAAATATAGAAATCGATAAAAATAGTGTTACAGCTTTAATAGGGCCATCAGGATGCGGAAAGTCAACATTTCTCAGAACATTAAATAGAATGAATGATTTAATTGAGGATGTAAAGATAGAAGGGCAAGTTTTATTTGAAGATAGAAATATTTATAAAGATTTAAATGAAATTGAATTAAGAAAAAGAATTGGAATGGTATTTCAAAAACCCAATCCATTTCCTATGTCAATTTACGATAATATTGCCTATGGACCTAGAATTCATGGAATAAAGGATAAAAGGAAACTAGATGAGATTGTAGAGAAGTCTCTTCAAGGAGCTGCGCTTTGGAAGGAAGTAAAAGATAGACTAAAAAAAAGCGCTATGGGACTATCTGGAGGCCAACAGCAAAGACTTTGTATTGCAAGAACTATAGCTGTTGAACCAGAAGTTATATTAATGGATGAACCAACTTCTGCACTAGATCCTATATCAACATCTAAGGTGGAGGAACTTATGGATGTACTTAAAGAAAAATACACTATAGTAATAGTTACTCACAATATGCAACAAGCTGGTCGTATATCAGATAAGACAGCCTTCTTTTTAAACGGAGAGGTAATTGAATATGGAAAAACTGAAGAGATGTTTCATATGCCAAAGGATAAGAGAACAGAAGACTATATAACAGGAAGATTTGGTTAAAATATATTATAGAATAGGGAATGAGTAAAAATTTATAAGGTGTAGGTGAAAGATATGACAAGAAATAGCTTCGATCTTAAATTACAACAACTTCATGAAGATTTAATGGCCATGGGTGAGGCGGTAGCTAAGCAAATAGAAGAAAGTATTAATGCATTAAAGGAACAGGATGAAACACTTGCAGATAAAGTAATTGAAGACGATGATATCATAGATAAATTTGAAGAAGAAATAGAGGATAAGTGTATAAAACTAATGGCTACAGAAAATCCATTAGCGGGAGATTTAAGAAGAATATTTATTACTACAAAGATTATAACAGATTTAGAAAGAATGGGAGACCACGCTGTAGATATAGCTAAAATAGCTAAAAAGCTTATTGGAGAAAGCTATATTAAAGATCTTATAGATATACCTAAGATGGCTAAAATCGTAGAAGTTATGATTAAAGACTCTTTAGAAGTATATATAACTAGAGACGTAGATAGAGCATACAAAGTAAGTAAAATGGACGATGAGGTAGATAAATTATACAAAAGCATATTTGCAGAGTTACTTATAATAATGGGAAATAATCCAGCAACTATAAATCAAGCTAGTCAGTTTCTCTTTGTATGTAAATTTCTAGAGCGTATGGCGGATCATACTACTAATATTTGTGAATGGACTGTATACTTAGAGAGTGGAGAAAAATTAAAATTAAATTAATTGAATCCTATTTTAAAATCATAAGTTGGCTATATGTAGTCAGCTTTTTTCTTTTACTTCAAAATTAAAGGAATTTTTATTGAAAAAATTAGTGCTTTGATGTAATCTTAATTAGGTGCATTGACTAGGGAATATAATTAAGATAATATAACATAATAGTGGTATAATCATGCTATATGAATGAAGGAGATACAAATATGAAAAACGAAATAAGTAAGATTATCCCAGGGTCTATTGCAGAAGAAGTAGACATTGAGGTTGGAGATAGACTTTTAAGGATAAATGAAAATAATGTTAAAGATATAATAGATTATAAATTTCTAATCACCGATGAGGTTTTACTTTTAGAAGTTGAAAAACAAAGTGGAGAAATTTGGGAGATAGAAATAGAAAAAGATTATGATGAAGATTTAGGTATAGTATTTAAAGAGGGAATTATAGATAAGCCGATGAGATGTCATAATGATTGTATTTTCTGTTTTATTGACCAGCTACCTAAAGGCATGAGAGAAACTTTATATTTTAAAGATGATGATTCTAGATTATCATTTCTTCAAGGAAACTTTTTAACCTTAACTAATATGAAGGAAGAGGATATAGAAAGAATAATAAAGTATAAAATAAGCCCAATAAATGTATCAGTACATACTACAAATCCGGAGCTTAGAGTAAGAATGCTTAAAAATAGATTTGCAGGCAAAATATATGATATACTTAAGAGGTTAGCGGCAGCAGGTATAAGGATTAATACTCAAATAGTTTGTTGTCCAGAAATTAATGATGGAAAAGAATTAGTTAAAACTATAGAAGATCTATATAAACTTTATCCTAATGTTAATAGTGTAGCAGTAGTGCCACTAGGAATAACTAAACATAGAGAAGGGCTAAAGGAAATGAAGTTATTTACTAAAGAAACTTCTTTAGAGCAAGTCAATCTAGTAAAAGCATTACAAGATAAATACTATAAGGAAAGTGGAACGCCTTTTGTAAGATTATCAGATGAATTTTATATAGTATCAGGGGAAACGCTACCAGATGCTCAACATTATGAAGGATTTGAGCAAATTGAAGATGGTGTAGGTATGGTAACTTTATTAAAGGATACTATTGATTCTACATTACAAAATTTAAAAAAAGATGGAAGTGGATCATTTACCTTTGTAACAGGTGCTTTAGTTTATCCGGAGATAGTACATATAAAAGATAAGATTCAAGGTGTAAATAGCAAAATAAATATTTCAGTAGAGAAGATACCAAATAAGTTTTTTGGAGAAACTATTACAGTAACAGGACTTTTAACAGGAATTGATATAATAAATACTCTTAAGGAAAGAGGATGTGGAGATTATATTATTATACCAGATAATGTACTTAGAAAGGGATATGAACTTTCTAATTCAGATGAGGCTATATTATTAGATGACTATACTGTAGAAGATTTAGCCAAAGAATTAAATAGAAAAGTTATTATTTGTGATTTCACAGGAGATGATTTAATAACTATAATAAATGAACATTTAAGGGAGGATTAATATGGGAAAACCAGTAGTTGCTATTGTTGGAAGACCAAATGTAGGTAAGTCTACACTTTTTAATAAATTAGCAGGAAAGAGAATAGCCATAGTAGAAGATACACCTGGCGTTACAAGAGATAGAATTTATGCTGAGGCTGAATGGCTAAGACATAACTTCACAATCATCGATACTGGAGGAATTGAACCAGCAAATGAAGATATTATAATGGTTCAGATGAGAAGACAAGCAAACATTGCTATAGAAACAGCTGATGTAATTATATTTATAGTAGATGGTAAAGCTGGACTTCATCCCTCTGATTATGAAGTAGCACAAATGTTAAGAAAATCAGGAAAACCAATAACATTAGTAGTAAACAAAATTGATAGAAGAGAATTAGAAGATAATGCTTATGAATTTTATAATTTAGGTATAGGAAATCCTGTAACTATTTCAGCTACTCAAGGACTAGGACTTGGTGATATGCTAGATGAGGTTGTAGCTCATTTTGACGGTTTAGGAAGTAGTGAAGAAGAGGAAGAATATATAAAGATTGCCATGGTTGGTAAGCCTAATGTAGGAAAATCATCACTTATAAATAAACTATTAGGTGAAAATAGAAACATAGTAAGTAACATACCAGGCACAACAAGAGATGCTATTGATAGTAAACTTGAAACTGAAGAAGGAAAGTTCATTCTAATAGATACAGCAGGATTACGAAGAAAAAGTAAAGTTAAAGAAGAAATAGAAAGGTATAGTGTTATTAGAACACTTACAGCTATAGAAAGAGCAGATATATGTATATTAATTCTTGATGCCACTGAAGAGCTTAGTGACCAAGATGAAAAAATCATAGGATATGCTCATGAGCTAAATAAAGCTATTCTTGTAATAGTTAATAAGTGGGACCTTATTGAGAAAGATGATAAGACTATGAATGATTATAAGAGTAGAATTGGAAGAGGTTTATCATTTATGCCATATGCGAATTACCTATTTATATCTGCACTTACAGGCCAAAGAGTAAATAGAGTTCTTACAATGGCTAAAGAGTGTTATGATAATTATACGAAGAGAATAGCTACAGGAGTATTGAATGATGTGGTAAGTAAAGCGGTGCTTATGAATGAGCCACCAGTAGTTGCATTAAGAAGAATGAAAATATATTATGTGACTCAAGTTGATGTAAAACCACCTACATTTATATTCTTTGTAAATGATCCAGCATTGTTACATTTCTCTTACGAAAGGTATTTAGAAAATAAGTTAAGAGAAAGTTTTGATTTTAAAGGTACTGGAATAAAGCTTATATTTAGAAAAAGAAAAGAAGATTAATAAGTTTAAATAATTTTTTACAAGATTTTGTTTTTACTTAATCAAGAAGGATATACTAAAGATAATGAGAATAAATAATATATTATTTATTCTCATTATTTTATAGATTGATATAATTTAAGAAAGAAGGGATAAGGTGAATAAGATTGCATTTGTTGGAGGCGGAAGCTTTGGTACAGCTTTAGCTGTATTACTTTCTAAGAAAGGATTAGAATGTTCTGTTTGGTGCCACAGTGAAAATACGGTTAATGATATTAATGTTAAAAGAGAAAATACAAAGTATCTTAAGGGGATAATTATACCAGAAAGAGTAACTGCTTATAATGATATTGAAGAAACTATAAAAGGTAGTGAAGTAGTAGTTCTTGCAGTACCATCCAAGGCTATACGAGAAGTGGCAAGAAAAATATCTTCTATTCTTAAAGGAAATGAAATAATAGTAACAGTAGCTAAAGGAATAGAGAAACATACATTAAAAAGAATGTCACAGATAATAGAGGATGAAATAAAGGGTCACCCTATAGTTGTACTATCAGGACCTAGTCATGCGGAAGAAGTGGCAAGAGATATTCCTACTACAGTAACAGCAGCTTCAAAGAGTGTAGAGGCTGCGAAGAAAATACAAGATATATTTAGTAGTAACACATTTAGAATTTATACTAATGATGATCTAATTGGGGTTGAAATAGGTGGGGCTTTCAAAAATATTATTGCACTTGCAGCTGGTATTTCAGATGGTATTGGATATGGAGATAACACTAAGGCAGCGCTAATGACAAGAGGAATGAGTGAGATAGTACGAGTTGGAACAAAACTTTGCGGTAAGGCAGAAACATTTTATGGACTTACAGGAATGGGCGATTTAATAGTTACTTGTACTAGTATGCATAGTAGAAATAGAAGAGCTGGAATTTTAATTGGTAGTGGAAGAACGTTAGAAGAAGCTATAGAAGAAATAGGAATGGTAGTAGAGGGAATTGAAGCTGTAAATGCCTTTTATGAACTTAAATCTAAAACAGATGTTGATATGCCTATAACTACGGCTTTATATGAAGTTCTTTTTAAAGGAAAAGATCCTAAGGAATCTGTAATGGAATTGATGGGTAGAAAATATAAGAAAGAAAACTATAAGTTGTAAACATTTATTTAAATAAGTTATTTTTCTATATTTCATTTTGAAAATAACTTATTATTTGATATAATGATATACAGTTAGATAGATGAGAATTAATTTTATTTTCAATAAATCTTTGAAAATAAAGGTAGGAGGCTAACAAAAGCATATGTTAAATAATAAAAGTTACAAACATAAAAAAAACTCTTTTTATAAAAAACAAGATATTTTTTATAAAAAAAAATCAAGTTTTAATAAGGGAACTACTATGATTATAGGCCTATTATTTTTAATTAGTATAATGATTGGCATTATACTAAGGGAAGATTCAAAGGCTCTAAATATATCTAATGTAAGTAATAATGATTATGGAACTACAGATTTTAATGACAATGTAGGAAAAACAACACCATCTAGAGGCAATAATAATGAAAGATATGAGAATGAAAATTTAGAGGATGTACCTAAGTTGAATAATTATGGAGGTAGTAACACATTAACAAAAGAGGAGATTGCTGAAATAAAAGAGATTGTTAATGATGATATGACAGGAGTATATAAACTGGTTAATAAAGAAAATTTACTTTCTAAGGAATATATCCCTAGTGATTTAATTATTCCTAATATAAACTTGGTAGCAGAAAGAAGCGATGAGAGAAATCTAGTTAGTGCTACTATGGTTAAAGATTTAGAGCAAATGTTTTGTGATGCTCAAGCAGAAGGAATTAACTTATTTTTGAGTAATGGTTTTAGGGGGTATAATTCGCAAGTATATTTGTATAATGAAGATGTACAAAGAAAAGGTAAAGAAGATAGTGAATATGTAGCAAAACCAGGTGAAAGTGAGCATCAATTAGGATTAGCTATTGATATTACTAGTAAAAGTATGGAATTTGAGCTAAATCAGTCCTTTGAGAATACAAAGGAAGGTGTTTGGGCTTTAGAAAATGCTTATAAATACGGTTTTATTTTAAGATATACTAAGACTAAAGAAGATATAACTGGCTATAAATATGAACCATGGCATTATAGGTATATTGGAAATAAGACTATCAGCAAGATTTGTCATGATAAGGGCCTAACCCTAGAAGAGTTACTTGACTATGCTAAAAATTAGCATATAGATTTAAAATGAGTTTTATATATGAAAGTTTTCCTTTTAAATAAAAAGGAAAACTTTTTTATTTTATTAAGTCATAATATTAACATTATATCAATATATATATAATGTTAATATGTAGTTGCGGGAGGGTAGCCTTGGAAAATTTTGATATATATAAAGATATAGCAGAAAGAACACAAGGGGATATATATGTAGGGGTAGTAGGACCGGTTAGAACAGGTAAATCTACTTTTATTAAAAAGTTCATGGAACTAATGGTGATACCTAACATAGAAAATCCTCATAAGAAGGACAGAGCAAAAGATGAATTGCCACAAAGTGGATCTGGAAAATCCATTCATACTACAGAGCCTAAATTTGTTCCTAATGAGGCTGTAGAAATTCAGTTTGAGGATGGAGTAAAATTTAAGGTTAGAATGGTTGATTGTGTTGGGTATATAGTAAAGAATGCTTTAGGTTACACAGAATCTGATGCACCTAAAATGGTTTCTACTCCATGGCATGATTATGAAATCCCATTTGAGCAAGCAGCCGAAATAGGAACTAAAAAAGTAATAACAGATCACTCTACTATAGGTATAGTTGTAACTACAGATGGAAGTATTACAGGCTTAGATAGAGAGGATTATGTAGATGCTGAAGAGCGAGTTATAAATGAGCTAAAGCAGATAAATAAGCCATTTATAATCGTCCTAAATACTGTAAATCCTAACTCAGAAGAGGTTAGAGAATTGCAAAGAGAACAAGAAGAAAAGTATGATGTACCAGTAAAAGTTATGGATGTAATGAATATAGGAAATAAAGAAATAGTAGAAATATTCGATACAGTATTAAGAGAATTCCCAATAAAAGAAATAAGTATCGATATGCCTCAATGGATGGAGAGTTTAAATTCATCACATTGGTTAAAGGTAAACATAATGACTATTTTAAGAGCCATGTGTAAAGATATCTGTAAAGTTAGGGATGTTAAGAGATGTCTTGATGCCTTTAAAGGTATTGAGTTCTTATCAGACATAAAAGTTAAAGAGATGAATATGGGAGAAGGAACTTCCTGTGTAGATATTAATCCAAAACACGAATTATTCTATAGAATTCTTGGAGAAATTTGCAATACTGATATAAAAAATGAAAATGATTTATTAAGTATTATGGAAAGTTTCTACAAAGCCAAAATAGAATATGATAAGGTTGAAGAAGCATTGAAGGAAGTTAATGAAACTGGCTACGGACTAGTTGCACCTCAACTAACTGAGATGAAGCTTGAGGAACCAGAAATTGTTAAGAAAGGTAATCAGTATGGTGTTAAATTAAAAGCTTCTGCTCCATCATTGCATTTAATTAAGGCTGATATCGAAACAGAAATTCAACCAATAATGGGTAGTGAAAAGCAAAGTGAAGAGTTCTATAAGTCAATCCTAGAACAATTTGAAAATGATCCATCTCAAATTTGGCAAAGCAACATGTTTGGTAAGTCTTTGGAGGAGTTAGTTAAAGAAGGACTTCAAAATAAACTTTACAAAATGCCTGAAGATGTTCAAGTTAAGCTCCAGAAGACACTTCAAAAAATTATTAATGAAGGAAACGGCGGACTTATCTGTATAATTATCTAATGAAGAAGAAATCTTTTTTCTCAAATATAGAAATATAGTTTTGAAATTAACATTAATTTCAGAACTATATTTTTATTTTGTCATATAAATGTTTAATTATTTCTTTAAATATGTATTGTGCTTTAATCTAGGGTGTTAAGTATCACAGATGTATTTTGCATGAATTTAAATGGCTCTGTATCTGATTAAAGTGATAGGATTTGGCAAAAATAAAACAACACAGAGATACCTATGAAAAACTTGCTCAAAATCTTTTATTAGTGTTACAAATACTCTAATATATTATTCCTTAAAGAAAATCACAGTAAGTATGGTTTTATAATTCCAAGAAAAACACACAGGCGAGGAACTCTAGCTAAGCTTAGAGAGGAAGATCAAAGATGCAAGTCTTTGTACTTATATCATTAAATAGTAAGAAAAATATTATAATTGAACCTAGCTGTATGGGACGTCCACCAATATTCTCATAGCTTGTATATTTTATCACTGTAATTTTCAACAGAGCTATTTAAATACGAAATTTTCAAGATATGTAGAGGTTTTCAAAAATATTTTATAATCGTTCAAGGTACATTTACAACTTGCTTAAGAAAGATATATAATTAAGTGGGATTAAAAAATTCATTAGTTCAGACTGAAATTTTAATCTAAAGTTATCAAAATAAACTTAGCTTTGTGAAATAAGTTACTACTATTAAAACTAAGTAAAAGTTTTCTAGATTATGTGACTATTATTTTTAGATTTGCAGAGTATAAGAGAAGTATAGTCGCTATGCATCACATAAACCAACAAATATTTAGGAGGTACATAAAATATGAGTAAAGTTGTAGTAATATTTAATGGCGGAACCATATCTATGAAGGTTGACGAGAAGATAAAAGCCGCAGTGCCTAATTTAACAGGAGAAGAGATAATGTCCATGGTAACAGGAATTGAGTCTTATGCCGAAGTGGAATCATATACATTTTCTAGCTTGCCAAGTCCACATATGACTCCAGATATAATGCTAGAGTTATCGAATTATGTTAAGAGTTTCTTGAAACGAGAAGATGTAGATGGGGTAGTAGTTACTCATGGAACAGATACCCTTGAAGAAACTGCATATTTCTTACAACTAACTATAAATAGTGAAAAGCCAGTGGTAGTTACAGGGTCTATGCGAAATAGTTCTGAACTTGGTTATGATGGACCAGCTAACTTAGCAGCATCTATTTGTACAGCCACATCTAAAGAGTCAAGAAACAGAGGAGTAATTGTATGTTTAAATAATGAACTAAACTGTGCTAGTGAAGTTACAAAGTCTCACTCTATGCACCTTAATACATTCCAAAGTCCGGAATTTGGGCCTATAGGGATTGTAGATAGCAATGAAGTGAGATTTTATAGGAAGAGTACTGTAAAGGAATATATTGATACTCAAATTATCGAAAACAATGTTCAACTTATTAAATCATATGCAGGTATGGATGGAACTCTTATAGATTATTGTGTTGCTCAAGGTGCTAAAGGATTAGTAATTGAAGCTATGGGAAGAGGCAATATTCCACCTTTAATGGCTGCATCCGTTAAAAAGGCTATAGATAAAGAAGTAGCAGTAGTAATAGTTTCTAGATGTTATAAAGGAAGAGTTCTGGATAGTTATGGATATGAAGGCGGAGGAAAGCAATTAAGAAATATGGGAGTTATATTTGGGGATAGTATGCCAGGTCAAAAGGCAAGGATAAAATTAATTTTAGCCCTTGGGAAAACAAAAAAAATTGATGAAATACGAGAAATATTTGAAAATGGACACTATTAATATACGAACAATATAAATAAAAATTAAATAAATATACGGAAAAATATTGACATTGGCAAGAAAAGTTGATAATATAAGTATGTAAAAAATAATAATTAGTTTTCATATATGTCTAATGTGATGGATTAGATGTTTCTACCGGATACCGATAAAATCCGACTATGAGAACTCCTGTATTAAAGCAACAGTCACCGGAGTTCTTATCTGGTGGCTATTATTTTTTATAATATATAATAACAGGAGGATAAGTTTTATGGAAAAACTTTTCAAGCTTAAAGAAAATGGCACTAATGTAAAAAGAGAAGTTGTTGGTGGATTAATAACTTTCTTGACTATGGCATATATAATAGCAGTTAATGCCAACATACTAGGAGATCCTGGAGTTGGAATGAATCCAGGAGCAGTAGTAACAGCTACTTGTTTAGCAGCTGGAGTTACTACTATTTTAATGGGGCTTTATGCAAACTTACCATTAGGACTAGCTTCAGGCATGGGACTTAACGCGTTCTTTGCATATACAGTAGTAATGGAAATGGGTATATCTTGGCAAGTGGCACTGACAGCAGTATTTGTAGAAGGAATTATATTTATTTTATTATCATTGACAAAGATAAGAGAAGCCATTGTAAACTGTATACCAACTAACTTAAAATATGCAGTTACTGCAGGTATTGGATTATTTATAGCGTTTATAGGTTTTGGAAATGCTGGAATTGTAGTTGGAAGTGAAGCTACAAAAGTAACAATGGGTAGTTTAGTAAGCCCAACAGCTTTGATTGCAATATTGGGTGTAATTATTATAGTAATTTTATCTAAAAAAAATGTAAAAGGTGCAATCCTTTGGGGAATGGCTGCTAGCGCTGTAGCTGCATGGGTATATGCTGCTATATCACCAGAGGCTGCGGCTAATTTTGGAATATATTTACCAGAGAAAATATTAAAATTTGAATCCGTAGCACCAATTGCAGGAAAATTAGATTTTTCAGTATTTTCTCATCCAGAGGCTATATCAGAGTTTATTTCAGTAGTATTTGTATTCTTATTTATTGATTTCTTTGATACAGCAGGGACATTGGTTGGAGTTGCATCTAAAATTGGAATGATAGATAAAGAGGGTAAAGTAAAAAATGCAGGTAAAGCGTTACTAGTAGATGCAATAGGAACAACTTTTGGAGCACTTGTAGGAACTTCTACAGTTACAACTTATGTAGAGAGTTCAGCAGGAGTTGCAGCAGGAGCTAGAACAGGTCTTTCAGCAGTGGTTACAGGAGTATTATTTTTACTAGCTATGTTCTTATCACCATTATTTGTAGCAATCCCAGGTTGTGCAACAGCACCAGCTTTAATTATAGTAGGATTTTTTATGATAGAGTCAGTTAAAAATATAGATTTCTCAGATTTTACTGAAGGAGTACCAGCATTCTTAACTATAGCATTAATGCCTATGACATACAGTATTGGTGATGGATTAATGATAGGTATGTTATCATATGCTATATTAAACTTAATAGCTAATATTACAACAAAGGAAGCTAAAGATAGAAAACCAGTATCTTTTGTAGTATATATTTTAGCTATAGTATTCTTATTAAAGATAATCTTTGGATAATAAGAATTATTTTCTGAGATTAAACAATTTTTAATATATAAAATTAATTACAGCGGAGATAAGAATCATTTATAGTAATAGGATAAATAAAGTTTTAAACTTTTATTTATAAACATATGTGATTTCATTCAACTTAATTTATGAATAAGGGGCATAAGCTTAAAAAGGAGCTTATGCCCCTTATTCATAATTCAAAAACTTCGAATTATAATGGTTTTTCTAATGTTTTCTAAAGAATATTTCGATTTTCTTTAAATTTCTTTTATTTATGGGTTGAAATAAGTCATATACATTATGTATAATAAATAAAGAATTTAACAAGGTCTAAGAAGGGTGCGTTGTATATGATAAAAAGCATGACCGGATTTGGAAGAGGCACATCAGAAGGAAAAGCATCTAGTTTTATTGTAGAGATTAAGACAGTAAATCACAGATACTTTGAGCTTAATGTTAGAATGCCTAGAAGCTTAATATCTTTAGAGGATAGTATAAGAAAATATGTTAATGACAAGATTAAGAGAGGAAAAGTAGATATATTTATTACTCAAAATCAAGCGGCTAATGAAGATATGGCTGTAGTGGTTAACGAAAGTTTAGCTGATAGTTACGTGGAGGCGCTTTATAGAATAAGAGATAGATATAACTTAAGGGATGATATTTCCGCTACAACCTTAGCAAGATTTCCAGAAGTTCTAAAATTAGAACAAAAGGAAGAGGATTTAGAAAATACATGGAAGGTATTACTACCGGCAGTAGAAGATGCAGTATATAATCTTGTATCTATGAGAGAACAGGAAGGTGAAAAACTTTTACTAGATATTACGAAGAGATGTGAATGTATTTCCGATAATGTTGATATAATTAATAAAAGGGTACCAGAAATTACAGAAGAGTATAGACTGAGACTTTTAAAGAAAGTTGAAGAAATTCTAACGGAAAAAAATATTGATGAAAGTCGTATAGCTATGGAAGTAGTTCTTCAAGCAGATAAAACTTGCATTGATGAAGAAATTGTTAGACTAAAAAGTCATGTTTCACAAGTTCTTAAAACATTTAAGTTAAGTGAACCAATAGGTAGAAAATTAGATTTTATTATTCAAGAAATGAATAGAGAAGCAAACACAATTGCATCTAAGGTTAATGACCTGGAATTAACGAATATAGCACTTGATATAAAAAGTGATATAGAAAAGATTAGAGAACAGGTTCAAAACATAGAATAAATTTAGGAGGTAGGGAATGGGTATAAAACTTATAAATATTGGATTTGGAAATATCGTTTCAGCAAATAGACTAGTAGCTATTGTTAGTCCAGAATCAGCGCCTATTAAAAGAATAATTCAAGAAGCTAGAGACAGAGGTATGCTAATAGATGCCACCTATGGTAGAAGAACTAGAGCTGTTATAATCACTGATAGTGATCATGTAATATTATCTGCTGTTCAGCCTGAAACAGTAGCACATAGATTATGTGATAAGGAAGATGATGCGATAGATGAGGTAGATGAATAATATGGTAAATAAAGGACAATTATTAGTTATATCTGGGCCATCTGGGGCAGGAAAAGGAACAGTATGTAAGGCGCTAATTGAAAAAAATCCAATATGGATTTCTACATCTTGTACTACACGTAAGCCAAGAGATGGTGAAGTAGAAGGTGTTAATTATTTTTTCATAGAGAGAGAAGAATTCTTAAATAGAATTGATAAAGAAGATTTTTTAGAGTATGCAGAAGTTTATGGGAATTTTTATGGAACACCTAAGTCTGAAGTTTTAAGAATGTTAGATGAAGGTAAAGATGTAATATTAGAAATAGATATTCAAGGTGCATTAAAGATTAAATCTTCATATCCTGAGGGAATATTTATATTTATTATGCCACCGTCTATGGAGGAACTTAGAAATAGAATAACAAATAGAGGAAGTGAAACTCCAGAGTCGTTAAAGACTAGAATGGAGTCTGCTTATGATGAAATTAGTTTTGCATCTAAATATGATTATGCTGTTGTAAATGACGAAGTAGAAGATGCAGTTAAAAAAATTGAAAGTATAATAATTGCTGAGAAATGCAGAGTTTTTAAAATAAAAGATGAGCTATTAGGGAGGTTCTAAAAGACATGAGTAATTCAAAGAGTAATTCAATGATTAATCCATCTATTGTGGATTTACTAGAAAAGGTGGATAATAGATATTCATTAGTAGTAGCGACTTCAAGAAGAGCTAGACAATTAATTGATGGGGAAGAGTCAATGATTCAAGGGGTAGGTACAAAGCCATTAACTATCGCTATTAATGAGGTTGAACAAGGTTCTATTGGAGTTAAGGATGCTGGCGATAAATTCACTAAGACTCAAGAAGTAGAAATGGTGAATGACGAGGCGGAAGAAGGCTCAAATTTAGATGAATAAAAAGAATGTTGTTATTGGAGTAACTGGCGGGATTGCTGCATATAAAGCTTTAGATGTTATAAGTAAGCTTAAAAAGAAAAACATAAATGTTGATGTCATTATGACGAAATCTGCTTGTGAATTTGTTACTCCATTAAGTTTTCAATCACTAAGTCAAAATGCGGTAATTAAAGATATGTTTGATGAGCCAAAGGTTTTTGAAATTCAACATATATCTTTAGCTAAGAAAGCTGATGTATTACTAATAGTACCTGCTACAGCTAATATTATTGGTAAAGTAGCAAATGGAATAGCTGATGATATGCTATCAACTACAATTATGGCTACTAATGCTAAAGTAATATTTGCTCCAGCCATGAATACTAATATGTATAATAACCCTATTGTTCAAGAAAATATTAGAAAATTAAAGAATTATGGATATGATTTTATAAATCCTAGTAGTGGAAGATTAGCCTGTGGAGATGTGGGAGATGGAAAGCTTGCAGATACAGAAGATATTGTGGAAGTGGTTTTATCAGAACTTTATGAACCAAAGGATTTGGTTGGTAAAAAGGTATTAGTAACAGCAGGACCTACTAGGGCTAACCTAGATCCAGTAAGATTTCTAACTAATAAATCTACAGGAAAAATGGGATATGCAATTGCAGAAGAAGCTAGAGATAGAGGAGCAGAAGTAATTCTTGTTAGTGGTCCAACTAATATAAAACCTCCATTGGGAGTTAGGGTTATTAATGTAGAGACAAATGAAGAAATGCTAAATTCAGTTAAATCAGAATTTGATAGTTGTGATATTGTAGTTAAATCTGCAGCAGTGAGTGATTATAAACCTAAGTTCTATTCAGATAAGAAAATAAAAAAAGGACCTGACAATTTAAATATGGAATTTGTACGGGATAATGATATATTAAAGGAGTTAGGAACCTTAAAGAAACATCAAATCTTAGTTGGATTTGCAGCTGAGAGTAATGATGTAATAGAGAATGCTCACATAAAACTAAAGAAGAAAAATCTTGATTATATTGTTGCAAATGATATAACTGAAAGTGATGCGGGCTTTGGAACTGATACTAATAGAGTTACGATTATAAATAGAGATGGCAAAGAAATATCTCTTGATAATATGAGTAAAAGATTAGTTGGATATGAGCTTTTTAATATGATTTTAGATAATAAATAAAAAGAGCGACTAAGTCGCTTTTTTTATTATTGTTTATGAAATGTTCTATATTATCAATATAGAGTTAAGGTAATGATAATCTTAAATTTTGGTGATATACCTCTAGAAGGGAGGAGTAAGAATGTATTTAGGAATTATAGTAAATAATGAAGCTGTAAAAGTTGACAAAATATTTACCTATAGAGTACCTGAAAGACTTTATGATAAAGTAAAAAAAGGCAGGATGGTTACAGTACCATTTGGAAATGGAAATAAAAAAATATATGGATTTATAGTTGATATATTTTATAATATAGATGATAATGCTAAATTAAAAGAGATTATCGATATAGACGATAATATGGAGTTTCTTACAGAAGAAAATATTCGTCTTATTGAAATTATGAGAAAGAAATATTTATGCACTTATTTAGAGTGTATAAAAGTAATGATTCCTAATGGAATAACTAAAGGAACTACATTTAAGACTAAAAATTGTATAATTCTTGGGAAAGCTTTAACAGAGAAGTATAACAAAGAAGAGTACATAAATATAGTAAGCTTCATAGAGAAAAATAATGGAGTTTACAATAAATCTGAGCTTACAAGTGAATTTAATCTTTCCTTATCTAGAATAAATACTTTAATTAAACATGAATTTTTAAAGGTTAAAAAAACTATAGTAAATAGATATAATGAAGATACATATAAATTATATGAAGAAAAAACACTAAATTCAGAGCAGCAAAAATGTGTAGATACTATACTATTAAATAGTTATAATAATAAGTTTCTTATTCATGGTATAACTGGAAGTGGAAAAACTGAGATATATATGAATTTAGTAAAGGAAATGATAAAGCAAAATAAAGATTCTATTGTATTAATTCCAGAAATCGCATTAACGCCTCAGATGGTTGAAAGATTTAAAGGTAGATTTGGAAGGGATGTAGCTATATTTCACAGTAGATTATCTGTTGGTGAAAGGTTTGATGAATGGATGAGAGTGAAGATGGGAAATGTGAAGGTGGCAATAGGTGCGAGATCAGCTATATTTCTTCCTTTTTCTAATTTAGGTCTTATTGTTATAGATGAAGAACATGAAACTAGCTATAAATCAGATAGTGATCCTAAATACCATGCAAGAGATATTGCTAGCTTTAAGTCAGAGATTGAAGGATGTAAAGTAGTGTTAGGCTCTGCAACACCTTCCATTGAAACGTACTATAAAGCTACTCAAGGAGAATATGATATAATTACTTTGAATAATAGAGCTGATGGAGCTAATCTACCAACTATAGATATAGTAGATATGAGACAAGAGTTAAAAGACGGAAATAAGTCTATGTTCAGTAGAAGATTGCAGGAAGAGATGTTTAATTGTTTAGAAAAAAAGGAACAGGCTATAATGTTTCTAAATAGAAGAGGATATTCTACATTTGTATCTTGTAGAGAGTGTGGATATGTATTTAAATGTAGTAATTGTGATATTTCCCTTACTTATCATAATGATGATAACTTAACTTGTCATTATTGTGGAGCAAAGCAAAAAGCTTTAAGAACATGCCCAAAGTGTAAGAGTAAATATGTAAAATATTTTGGAGTAGGTACGGAACAACTAGAGCAAAGTGTTAAAAGGACTTTTTTAGATAGTAGACCACTTAGAATGGACTTTGATACTACAAGAGGAAAAGATTCCTACGAAAGAGTGTATAGGGATTTTGCAGCTAAAAGATATAATGTATTGATAGGTACTCAAATGATTGCAAAAGGACTTGATTTTAAGGATGTAACCTTAGTAGGAATAATAGCTGCGGATTTATCTTTAAATCTTCCAGATTATAGAGCGGCAGAGAGAACTTTTCAGTTAATAACTCAAGTAGCTGGAAGAGCTGGAAGAGGGAATAAAGCTGGAACAGTTATACTTCAAACTTATAATCCAGAGAACTATAGTATAATTTATGCTGCTGAAAATAATTATAAAAGTTTTTATGAGGAAGAAATAATTATAAGGAAGCTAAGGGAGTATCCACCTTTCTCTAAAATATTGTGTATAAATTTAAGCAGTGAAAATGAAGAAAATTTAATAAAATGTATACAAAATTTAGCTGATAAAATAAGGATAAAAAATTATGAAAGTGATAAAATTGAATTGTTGGGACCATGTCCTTGCGGAGTTTCTAAAATAAAAAATTTACACAGATGGCAAATTATACTCAAAGGTAAATTTGATGATGATTATGCTATGGATATTAAAAACTTAGTTTATGAACAGATTAATTATAAAAATATAAGGATAGGAATTGATATAAATCCAAATAGCTTATTGTAAAGGAGAATATAAATGGCATTAAGAAATATAAGAGTTAATGAAGATCCTATATTAAGAAAAACTAGTAAAGTAGTTAAAAGTATTGATGAAAGAACCCAGATACTAATTGATGATATGTTAGATACTATGTATGAGGCTAATGGAGTAGGTCTTGCAGCTCCACAGGTTGGGATTTTAAAGAGAATCGTTGTTATAGATATTGGAGATGGTCCATTAATACTTATAAATCCGGAAGTGATGGAAACTAATGGTGAAGTTAATGACAAGGAAGGATGTCTTAGTGTACCAGGTAAAGAAGGAAATGTTATAAGACCTAAATATGTAAAAGTTAAGGCTCAAGATCGAAACGGAAATCCTATTGAAATTCAAGGAGAAGATCTTTTAGCAAGGGCTCTTTGTCACGAAATTGATCATTTAAATGGAATATTATACACAGATAAGGTAGTTAAATAGGAGGCATTAAGATGAATATAGTATTTATGGGTACACCAGATTTTGCAGTACCATCTTTAGAGGCAATTATTGAAAAATATGGGGTTCAGGCAGTGCTTACTCAACCAGATAGACCAAAAGGAAGAGGTAAGTCTATGGCAATGTCACCAGTAAAACAAGTGGCACTTAAACATGATATCAAGGTATATCAGCCGGAAAAGTTAAGAAATGATAAAGAATTAATAGAAGAATTAAAAAGTATGAATTTAGATTTTATAGTAGTTGTAGCCTTTGGGCAAATTCTTTCTAAAGAAGTATTAGATATCCCTAAATATGGATGTATAAATCTTCATGGGTCTTTACTACCTAAATATAGAGGGGCTGCACCAATTCATTATGCTATTATGAAAGGTGAAAAGGAAAGTGGAAATACAACCATGTTAATGGATGTAGGATTAGATACTGGAGATATGCTACTAAAAAATAAAATTGAAATCACTGAAAATATGACTACAGCAGAGCTACATGATAAGCTTATGATTAGTGGAGCTGAACTTTTAATTGAAACTATAGAAGGGCTCTATAATGGTAAAATAACACCTATAAAACAGGGAGAAAGTGAAAGTTGTTATGCTAGTATGCTAAATAAGGAAATGGCTAAAATAAAATGGAATCAAGGAGCTAAAGATATACATAACTTTGTAAGAGGGTTATATTCATTTCCTATAGCGTATACTTATTATAATAATGAGCCTATGAAGGTGATTGAAACTAGAATTACTAATGAAAAATCTTCTAAAGAGGCAGGAACTATTTTAAAAGTTAATAAAGAAGGAATCTTAGTTTCTACTGAAGATTACAATATATTAATAACTAAAGTTCAATTTCCTAATAAAAAGCCATTGAGAGTAGAAGAGTATATAAAAGGAAACTCTATTGAAGAAAATATAGTATTAAAAAACACAATAGAAAAGTAAAACTTAATCTTAATAAAATAGAATGAGGAGAGATATATATGGGATATTATTATGGAAGTTTTTTTGACCCAACGATGATCATTCTTATACCAGCTCTTATTATTTCAATGTGGGCCCAGGTAAAAATAAAAAGTAGTTATGCAAAATATTCTCAGGTATATAGCAAAAATAGATATACTGGTGGTCAAGTAGCAAGAATGATATTGGATGCCCATGGACTTTTTGATATACCAGTATTAGTTACAGGAGGACATCTAACAGATCATTACGATCCAGGTAAAAGAGTAGTAAAACTATCAAATGATGTGTACAATGGCACATCTCTAGCGTCTATTGGAGTAGCTGCCCATGAAATAGGTCATGCAATTCAACATAAGGAAGGATATACACCTATTAAAGTAAGAACAGCTTTAGTTCCTATAGCTAATATAGGCTCTCAGGCATCGTGGATTTTATTCTTTTTAGGAATTGTAATGTCATTTACACCATTAATTAACTTCGGTATTATACTTTTCTCAGCAGTAGTACTTTTTCAATTGGTTACGCTACCAGTAGAATTTAATGCATCTAGTAGAGCTATAACTATATTAAATACAAGAAATATACTTTATGAAGATGAAATAAAAGGAGCTAAGAAGGTATTAACAGCAGCAGCTCTGACATATGTGGCAGCAGCAGTTACAGCTATAGCTCAGCTTTTAAGACTTATTGCTATTAGAGATAGAAATAATTAATAGATAAAATTTAGTAAGAAATACTAGAACATAGATAGGATGATATGAATGATAAGTGCTAGAGAAGTAGCCATAAATACAGTAATGCAGGTTTTTGAAAATAAGGCGTATTCCAATATCGCCTTGAACAATAATCTTAATCAATGCAATCTAGGAGATAAGGATAAAGCATTAGCTACAGAACTTGTTTATGGTACCATAAAATATAAATATACTATTGATAAAATACTTAAGAGTTTTTTAGAAAAAAAATTTGACAAAACTGATAAATATATTTTAAATTTATTAAGGGTTTGTATATATCAACTTAGATATTTAGATAAAATTCCAGAGTTTGCAGCAGTAAATGAGGGAGTAAATTTAGCTAAGGTTAAAGTTTCAGTTGGAGCATCAAAATTAGTTAATGGAGTGTTAAGAAGCTATTTAAGAAATAAAGAGAGAGAATATTATAATAGAGAAAATATTAATGAAAAATTAGCATTTTTATATTCATATCCTCAATGGATGATAAAATTATTTATTGATCAATATGGAGAAGAAATTGGAGAAAATATATTAGAAGGACTTAATAAAAGGCCAGCTGTTACAGTTAGAGTAAATTCTGTCAAAGGTGATTTTGAAAGTGTATTTAATAAGATGAAGGAAACTGGCTACAATGTGGAAGAAGGAGTAATATGTCCTGAAGCAATAAGAATTGTAAGAGGAAAAAGTATAGAAGACAATCCTCTGTTTAAGGAAGGAATTATTACTGTACAAGATGAAAGTGCTATGTTAGTAGCGCCTAGTATGGATTTGAAAGAACATATGACGGTATTAGATTTATGTAGTGCTCCAGGTGGAAAAACCACTCACATAGCTGAGATAATGAATAATACAGGTATAGTTAAAGGGTTTGATATTTACGACCATAAGCTAGACCTTATAAAAAGTAATAGCGAAAGACTTGGATTAACTAATATTAAATTAGATATATTAGATGCTACTAAAGAATGTAGAGAATTAATCGAGATTGGAGATAGGGTACTTATAGATGTGCCCTGTTCAGGTTTAGGCATAATAAGAAAGAAGCCGGAAATCAAGTACACAAAGAAAGAAAAAGAGTTAAAATCCTTAATTACAGTTCAACGTGATATAATGAAGAATGCAGCTAAATATGTGAAGCAAGGTGGAATAATTTTATATTCGACTTGTACTATTAATAAAGAAGAGAATGAAGAGAATATTAATTGGTTTTTAAAGAACTTTAAAGACTTTAGTATAGAGCCATTAAACTTTGGGCAGATGGATAATATAATTTATGATGAAAAAGGCTGTGTAACAGTTTTACCCAATGAATATATGGATGGATTTTTTATAGCAAAAATTCGTAGAAATAAATAGGAGTGAAAATGAAAAATATATTAGATTTAGATATAGAACAACTTAAAATATGGATGAAAGAAAATGGAGAGAAAGAATTTAGAGCTAAACAAGTGTTTTCTTGGATTTATAATGAAGTTTGGAATTTTAAAGAGATGACAAATATATCTAAAAGTACACTAGAAAAATTGGAGAATAGTTTTTTTATAGGAATACCTAAGATATTAGAAACATATAGTTCTAAAAATAGTGATACACGAAAGCATTTATTTATTTTACATGACGGCAATATTGTGGAAGGTGTGGTAATGCAATATAATCACGGAAACTCTATTTGTATATCAACTCAAGTGGGATGTAATATGGGATGTAAGTTCTGTGCCTCAACTATTGGTGGAGCAGTTAGAAGTTTAAGTAGTGGAGAGATGATAGGTCAGATAATGGCTGCACAGAAACAACTTGGAGAGAGAATTTCAAATGTTGTACTTATGGGAAGTGGAGAGCCTTTAGATAACTATGATAATGTGGTAAAGTTTATTAGAGATGTAAACTCTGAAAATGGACTTAATATAGGACAGCGTCATATTACACTATCTACTTGTGGAATTGTACCTAAAATAAAGAGTTTGGCGGATCTAGATTTTCAGATAACTTTAGCAATTTCATTGCATGCACCTAATGATGAACTAAGATTAAAGACTATGCCTATTGCTAAAGTATATTCCATAGCTGAACTTATGGATAGCTGTAAATATTATATTGATAAGACCGGTAGAAGAATTACTTTTGAATATGCATTAGTAGAGGGCGTAAATGATTCTAAAAAACAAGCTGAAGAATTAGCTAAATTAATAAAGGGTATGTTATGTCATGTAAATTTAATTCCTATAAATGAAATAGATGAAAATGACTTAAAAAAGTCAAACTTAGAACAAGTCAAATTATTTAAAGATATTCTAATGAAACATGGAATTGAAACTACCATTAGAAAAGAGATGGGATTAGATATAAATGCTGCATGTGGTCAGCTAAGAAAAAGCTATATAGAAAAAAGGGAGTTGTAGTTTTAAATGGGGAGATTAATAGGAATAGAGACGGATGTTGGAAATAAAAGAAATTTCAATGAAGATTCCGTTGGCTACTATGAAGGGGAGGACTTTGGTATATTTATAATAGCAGATGGTATGGGTGGACATAATGCCGGTGAAGTTGCTAGTAAAATTGCCAGGGATACTGTCATGGAATATGTAATCAATCATAGAAATGATGATTCTCAAGAAGAAATTTTAAATGAAGCTATCCTAATTGCTAACAGAAAGATATATAGAGAAGGCTTATTAAATGAAGGTTGTAATGGAATGGGTACTACCCTTGTTGGAGCTTTCTTAAGAGGAAATAACCTAACTATAGTAAATATAGGTGATAGCAGAGGTTATGTACTAAAAAAGGGTGGACTCTTTAAGGTTACAAGAGATCATTCCTTGGTACAGGAACTATTGGATAATGGAACAATAACTAGCGAGGAAGCTATAAATCATCCTAATAAAAATGTTATAACTAGAGCATTAGGCACTAATCCAGTGGTAAAGGCAGATTATTATAATATAGATATAAGAGAAGTTTCGAAGGTTATTCTTTGTAGTGATGGACTCACCAATGAAGTAAGTGAGGAAGAAATTAGTAAGGTTTTACAAAGAGATAGTGAAAATCAATGTTTAGAACTAATAAACATGAGTAAGATGAATGGTGGAAGAGATAATATTTCTATCATCATTTTTAAAGGAGAGTGGGAGTGCAGATGGTAGGAACTATGTTAGGAAATAGGTATGAACTTATAGAGAAGATTGGCGAAGGTGGTATGGCAGTAGTATATAAAGCTAAATGTACTATTCTAAATAGATTTGTAGCAATTAAAATACTAAAGCCAGAGTACTCTAATAATAAAGAGTTTATGGAAAAGTTCAGAAGAGAGGCTTTAGCAACGGCAAGCTTTTCACATAGTAATATAGTTAATATTTATGATGTAGGTTCAGAAGGAAATATTAATTATATTGTTATGGAGTTAGTCAATGGAAAAACGTTAAAAGAATACATAAGAGAAAATGCACCTCTTTCTTCAGAAGCAACTCTAAAGATTTCCATACAGATAGCTAAAGCTTTAGAATGTGCACATAAAAATAAAATTATTCATAGAGATATAAAACCTCATAATATTTTGATTAATGAAGATGAAGTCATTAAGGTTACAGACTTTGGAATTGCCAAAGCCACATCTTCTGATACAATAACTCATACCAATAAGGTTATTGGGTCTGCACATTATTTTTCTCCTGAGCAAGCTAAAGGAAAAATTGTTGATAACAGGACAGATATTTATTCCTTTGGAATTGTTATATACGAAATGTTAACAGGAAGGGTACCTTTTGATGGAGAAAGTGCTGTAGCTGTAGCTCTTAAGCATATACAGGATACCATGGTACCGCCTAAGGTTTTAGTTCCAGAGGTACCAGATAGTCTAAATAATTTAGTAATTAAGGCTACACAAAAGGAAGTTATAAAAAGATATAATAACGTTACAGAAATGTTAATAGATTTAATGAGAATAGAAAATAATAATAAGTATGTAGTAACTCCTTCTAATATGGATAATGATTTTACTACGGTAATGGATGCAACTCAAATTCAAAATACTATGTATGCAAGTAATCTTGAAACAAAGTTAAGTGATAACAAAATTATTGAAGAAGAAGATGACGATGACTACGACGAGGATTACGATGATGATGGTGGAAATAGAAAAATTAGCACATGGAAAAAGGTGCTGATAGTTGGTGGAGCTGCTCTATTAATTATTCTTTTAGGAGTGGTTGTAGGTACTAGTATATACAATAAAGGTAATGAGAATGTTTCAAAAGAGGAATTGAAGGTACCTAAAATAATAGGACTTACAGAGGAAAAAGCAAAGGCTACTGTAGAGGAACTAGGTTTAATTTATGTCGTATTAGGTGAAGAGGCAAGTGATAAACCAGCAGGAACTATAATTGCAGTATTTCCAGCGGAAGGAACTGCTATAAAAAAGGAAAGTGAAGTTAGAGTAAGGGTTAGTACAGGACCAGCAGAGGTTGAGGTACCAAGTGTAGTTAATTTAGGTAAAAGTATTGCCCAAGATTATATAGTCAATCAAGGTCTGAAGGTTGGAAATATAACGGAAGAATATTCTGATGATATAGAAGATGGTGAAGTTATTAGTACTAATCCAGTGGCTAACACAAAAGTAAAAAAAGGTACTTCTGTAGATATAGTTGTAAGTAAAGGGCCTAAATTTAAGAAGACGATAGTACCAGATCTTATGGGAATAACTATAAAAGATGCAGAACAAGTATTATCAGTGGCAAATCTTAAACTTGGTTCTACTACTGCAGTGATCACTGATGATAGAAGTAAAGATGGAAAAATATTTAGTCAAAGTGATAATCCACAGTCAAGTGTAGAGCAAGGTAAAAAAATAAATGTTAGTTACTATCAATATAAAGACCCAGATGAAGGCAAAGTTTTAGTACCTAATTTCATAGGAAAAACTATGGAAGAGGCTCAGAATGCAGCTAAATCAGCAGGACTTAGCATAAGTATTTCAGGAGATAAAAAAGGGATTATAATAAGTCAGGATGTTGCTGCGGGAGAAAAGGTTCAAAGAGAAAGTAAAATAAATCTTACAGCTCAAATAAAAGCACCAAATCCAGGAGACGACGAGGGAGACTCAGATAACAAAGAAGAGCCTTAACAATAGGGGCATATAAATCCTTAGGCAAACATAAAAGTTTGCCTAGGGATTAGTTAAAATTTAGGAGGAATATATGCAAGGAATAATAGTTAAAGGTATTGGTGGTCTATACTATGTGGATATTGATGAAAGCGTTATAGAGTGTAAAGCCAGAGGAAAGTTTAGACATAAAGGTGAAACCCCTATGATTGGGGATGAAGTGACCATAGAGGAAGAAAACGGTAAGGGTGTTATAATAGAGATTTTAGAAAGAAAAAATCAACTTATAAGGCCTGCTGTAGCTAATGTAACTCAAGCCTTTGTAGTGGTTACTAGTAAGAATCCAGATTTAAATTTAAATCTATTATATAAATTTTTAGCCTTATGTGAATATAATCATGTAATACCTATTGTATGTTTTAATAAAATGGATGTTGAAAGTGAATATAGTAAAGAAATAGGTAGTATGTTAAATAAATCTGGATATGAGATAATGTATGTGCAAGGTAAGCACGGCATTGGTATAGAACAATTAAAGGAGAAAATAGACAATAATATTACTGTATTTTGTGGGCCATCTGGAGTTGGCAAATCTACTTTATTAAATAAAATATTAGGTAGGGAAGCTATGAAAACTGGAGACATTAGTGATAAACTAAAAAGGGGAAAGCATACTACAAGGCATAGTGAACTCATAAGAGTAGAAGGTGGTTTCTTAGTTGACACACCAGGATTTTCTTCTTTAGAACTAGACTTTATAGATAAAGAAGGATTGCAGCATTTGTTTCCGGAGTTTGAAGAGGGTAAGGATAAGTGTAAATTTAATAACTGTGCTCATTATAAAGAGCCAGGTTGTATTATAAAGGAAAAGGTAGAATTAGGTGAGATAGATAGAAGCCGATATGAATTTTACATAAAAACTTTAGAAGAAATTATAAGTAGGGGGAATAGAAAATGATAAAATTATCACCATCTATATTGTCAGCAGATTTTTCAAAATTAGGAGAGCAAATTAAAGAGATAGAAAGATATGGAGCAGATTGGATTCATATAGATGTTATGGACGGAATGTTTGTACCGAACATA
Source organism: Clostridiaceae bacterium (assembly GCA_902363375.1). Classification (GTDB taxonomy): domain Bacteria; phylum Bacillota; class Clostridia; order Clostridiales; family Clostridiaceae; genus Clostridium_J. Next base: position 583,233 of record CABIZX010000001.1, read on the forward strand.
TCCTTTGGAATACCTGTTATAAAGTCTATAAGAGACCTCACATCCTTAGTGTTTGATGTTCATTTAATGATAGAAGAACCATCTAGATATGTAAAGGATTTTGTAGATGCGGGAGCAGATATTATAACAGTCCATTATGAAGCGGATAGGCATATAGATAGAACTATAAAGTATATTAAAAGTTTAGGTGCTAAAGCCGGATTAGCATTAAACCCTGGAACTCCTGTTTCTATGATAGAAAACTTAATATCAGATTTAGATATGGTTCTTATTATGTCAGTTAACCCAGGCTTTGGTGGACAAAAATATATAGACTATTCAGCTGATAAAATATCGCAAGTTAAAGCGTTAAAAGATAAATATAATGAAAATTTATATATACAAGTTGATGGAGGTATAGATGCAACTAATGTTAATAAAGTTATAAAGTGTGGGGCAAATTCTATAGTATCAGGATCAGCTGTATTTAAGAATAATGAAATAGAAAAGAATATAAAAAATATAAGAAGTAGGTTCTAATATGAGAGTAGTTATAGTTGGAGGAGGAGACCCTCCCAGTAAGAAACTTCTAGATAAGTACATAAATGAAAAATCTATAATTATAGCAGCTGATAGCGGTGCAAATGTTCTTTTAAATCACGAAATATATCCTAATTATCTTTTAGGAGATTTCGATTCTATTGATGAAAAAATTTATGAGAAAATAAGCAATAGTTCTAAAACAATTAGATTCCCAAAGGAAAAGGATTATACAGATACTCATATAGCATTTGATAAAGCAGTAGAATTGGGAGCTGAAGAAATAATATTTCTAGGATGTACGGGAAAGAGAATAGATCATTTTTTTGCAAATCTATGTATACTTTATAAAGGTTTAAAAAAATCTATAGATTGTCGTATAGTAGATGAGTATAATGAGATTTATATAATAGATAAGCCTACAAATATCTTTGGGAGAAAAGGTGAAGTATTCTCACTTTTTAGCTATATAGAAGATACCTATAATTTAACCATGGAAGGAGTTAAATATAGATTAGAAAATTTTAATTTATTACAAGGGAATAATCTAACTGTATCAAATGAATTTATGGAAGAAAAGGTAAGTATAAAGTTTTCTAAAGGATGTCTTATAGTAATTAGAATTAGTTAAAAAAGTTTATAATTTTAAAAATATAAAATTACAGTTATTCACCATAATAACTGTAATTTTTGCATTAAGTACTTTAAATATCTAATATGCAGCTATTATTGAGAAGAGAATATATTAAATTAATATATTTTTAAGTATTACAGTACTTTTAAGAATATAGAAAACACTTCCAAGGTTATAGAAAATTATGTGTACCACTTTTTATTAGAATACATATAATGATACTAAAAGGCTTATGGGGGAAGTAAAGTATGAGGCGGAGGACAACGAGGAGACTGGGACTTATTGTTAGTTCCATAGGAGTAGGAATAGTATTAGCTATGTTAATTCCATTTTGGGGATGGATGATAGCTATAGGTTGTGCAATTATAGGTGTTGGATGGTTTATAATGAATAAATTCTGCTAATAATTAATCAAGGGGGGTAAAGGGTGACAATAAGAGTAATTAAATTACCTAAATTTTTATCTAGGATAGTTAAAATTTTTGTAAAGCAAAAACATAATAATTAATTTTGCACATAAAAAAATGCAACTACATATATAGTTGCATTTTTTTACCTTCTAAACGGCACGTTGAACCTTACCAGAACGTAAGCATCTAGTACAAACGTGTACTGTCTTAGGTGAACCGTTAACTATAGCTTTAACTTTCTTTAAGTTTGGAGCCCATTTTCTTTTTGATTGACGGTGAGAGTGAGAGAATTGTACTCCTGAAACTACACCTTTATCGCATATTTCACATCTTCTTGACATATATTACACCTCCTCAAAATTCCAACATACTGCTATAAATCAAACATAAGTCATTTTAACACAATTACTATGATTGTTGCAAGTATTAAGAAAAATAAACACATACCATTACTATTATACATATTGTTATAGTAAAATTCAATAATATATATAATTATATTAGTTGAATTAAAGCTTAAGTTAATATAAAATGTTTATAAGGTATAATTAAGGAGGAATTGATTATGAAAGCTAATATAACAACTGAAATAGGAAACATATACTATTCTGAAGATGTAATAGCTAATATAGCAGGTGTATCTACCATGGAATGCTATGGAGTTGTTGGCATGGCTTTAAAGAATGCTAAAGATGGTTTATGGGAGTTACTAAAAGCCGAAAATTTAGCAAAAGGAGTTAAAATAACTCAAAAAGAGAATGCTATAGCTATAGAATTATATATAATTGTTGAATATGGAACTAAAATTGCAGTAATAGCTAATAATATAATACAAACAGTTAGATACAATTTAGAAAATCTTACAGGAGTTAAGGTTTCTCAAGTTACTGTTAATATTCAAGGCATTAGAGTTTAAGGAGGAACATAAAGTGACGTATACAAAGATTAATGGACGTGATTTTTCAAATATGATAAAAAATGCTTCAAATGCATTAGAAAAGCAGAAAGAATACGTGAACTCCTTGAATGTATTCCCAGTTCCAGATGGAGATACAGGAACTAATATGTCTTTAACATTTAAGGCAGCTGCCAAGGAGATAGAGGGCCTAGAAGATAGACATATAGGAGAAATATCTAAAAAGCTAGCTAAGGGTGCTCTAATGGGAGCTAGGGGAAACTCAGGAGTTATTCTTTCGCAAATTCTAAGAGGTATGGCTAAGGGGCTTGAAAACGCAGAGGAAGCAACTATAGATGAAGTTAAAAATTCTTTTGTAGAAGGTTCAAATTTTGCTTATAAGGCAGTTATGAGACCAACAGAGGGAACTATACTAACTATTATTAAAGCTGCAGGAGAAGCTGCTATATGTAGTGAAGCAGAAAATATAATTGAATTATTAGAGGAAGTTTGTGATGAAAGCAAAAAAACTCTTGATAGAACTCCAGAGATGCTACCACAGCTAAAACAAGCTAAGGTAGTAGATGCTGGTGGAATGGGTTTACTAATAATATTAAAAGGTATGTTAGAGGCTCTAAAAAACAAAAAAGAAGTTTCTTTGATTAGTGATTTAGAAGGTAAATCAGAAGAAAATTATGATATTCCAGAGTTAAATATGACTCCTGAGGATATTAAATTTGGATATTGCACAGAATTCATTATACTTAATGAAGTAAAGGATATACCTAGATTTAAAGAATTTCTTGAATCACATGGTGATTCATTAGTACTTGTAGGTTTAGAGGATATAACTAAGGTTCATGTTCACACTAACGACCCAGGAGCTATTTTATCTAAAGCTGTAACCTTTGGAGCTCTTTCAAAAATTAAAATTGAAAATATGAGGGAACAACATAGATCTTTATTGGGTATAGATGAGAATAGCAATAATAATGAAGAGGTAGTTGAAGAAGTAAAAGAGGAGCCTAAAGCTTATGGATTTGTAACTGTGGCTAAAGGTAATGGAATCTCAGCTATATTTAAGGACCTTGGAGTGGATGAAGTTATTGAAGGCGGTCAAACTATGAATCCTAGCACAGAGGATATAGTTAACAGCATAAATAAGATTAATGCTGACGTAATATTTGTATTACCAAATAATAAAAATATAATAATGGCAGCTAATCAGGCTGTAGATTTAGTAGAAGATAAAAAGGTTATAATAATTCCTACAAAAACTATTCCTCAAGGAATTACAGCTATAACTATGTTTAATCAAGATGGCAGTGTAGAGGAAAATGAATCATCTATGAATGAAGCTATTGAAACTGTTACTTCTGGTTATGTTACTTATGCCGTTAAAGACACAGAAGACGATGGTAGAGCCATTAAAGAGGGAGACATACTAGGAATATTAGAAGGAAAAATAAATGAAATAGGCCAGGACATATATGCTGTATGTAAGAAGCTTATAGAAAATATGGTAAATGAGGATAGTGAACTTATTACTATATTCTATGGTGAAGACTGTGAAGAAGATAAGGTTGATCAGTTAGTAGCAGAGCTAGAGGAGGCATATCCAGAGATGGATGTTCAATGCTTTAATGGTGAACAACCATTACACTATTTTATTACATCAGTAGAATAAAAGCCTTAGGGCTTTTTTTCTATGTTAGCCATATATGGAGTTGATAAAGTGAATATTTATAGTAGTGTTACAGCCATTAAAGGTGTAGGACCTAAGATGGCTGATAAATTAAGTAAGTGTGGAATATATAGTATTTTAGATTTGTTATTGTACTTTCCAAGAGATTATGAAAGTATCTTTATGGTTGAAGATTTAGATGATGTTGATTCTAAGGGAAAGGTTATACTAGAGATTGGAGTAGATAGAATTTTACCTGATGTAAGAACCAAGACAGGAAAGATTCTTACAACTATCAGATTTGTTCATAAAGGAAAATTTATTAAGGGCATATGGTTTAATCAACCCTACATGAAGAGTAGTTTCAGAATTGGAAGTAGGTATGTTATAAGTGGTGTTATAGAAAAGCAGGGTAGAGAATTTATAGTAAAAAATGGAACTATAATGAGGAATACTACTGCAGAGAGCACAGATATTATGGCTAGATATCCTTTAAAAGATGATATCTCTAATACTTTTTTAAATAAAATAGTTACAGAAGTTTTAAATTTAGTTAAAATACAAGAAAACTTACCAAAAACCATTTTAAATAAGTATGATTTTATGTCTTTAGATGATGCTATAAGAAATATACACAACCCTAAGAGCCTAAAATTATTAGAAGAGGCAAGAAAAAGGCTAAAGTTCCAGGAGTTATTTACATACTCATTAAAGTTAATGGCATTAAAAAATAGAAATATTAATTCTAAGGGTATTTCATTTAGAATATCAAAGGAGCTTACAATATTAAAGAAAAATTTACCTTTTCAGTTAACTGAGGCACAAACAAGGACAGTTAGAGAAATATTAATAGATCAAAAAAAGCCTATATCTATGAATAGGTTGGTACAGGGAGATGTAGGAAGCGGTAAGACTATAGTTGCGCTTATTGCACTTTTTAATGTTATTATGAATGGATATCAAGGAGCTATGATGGCACCTACAGAAATATTAGCAAAACAACATTATTATGAAGCTGAAAAGTTATTTAAAGAGTTTAATATTAATATAGAATTATTAACGGGAAGTACTACAGAAAAAAATAAAAGTATTATAAAAGAAAAATTATTAAAGGGAGAAATAGATTTAATAATAGGTACCCACGCCCTAATAGAAGATAATGTACAGTTTAAAAACCTAGGGCTTATAATAACTGATGAACAGCATAGATTTGGAGTAGGTCAAAGAACCAAACTTGGAAATAAACGTGAGGATATTGATGTACTTGTAATGAGTGCAACACCTATTCCAAGAACGTTATGCCTATATCTTTATGGTGATTTAGAAGTATCTATAATTGACACGCTTCCACCGGGAAGAAAGCCTATAGATACATACTATTTGTCAACTCAAGAAAAAGGGCGAGTTTATAACTTTGCTCTAGAAGAGATAAAGAAGGGGCGACAGGTCTATGTAGTTTGTCCATTGGTTGAAGAAAATGAAGATATGAAACTTAGCTCTGTAACAGCTTTGTATGAGGAGCTAAAAAAAACTTACTTTAAAAGTATAGAAATTGCCATTCTTCATGGTAAAATGAGTAATAAAGACAAAAACTTAATTATGAATGAATTTAAAGAAGGAAATATAAAGGTATTGATATCTACTACAGTTATTGAAGTAGGGGTAAATGTGCCTAATGCAACAATGATGATTATAGAAAATGCAGAAAGATTTGGATTATCGCAGTTGCATCAGTTAAGAGGAAGAGTTGGCAGAGGCTCCCATAAATCTTATTGTGTTCTTGTAGCTAATATAAAAAGTGAAACAACTAAAAAGAGAATGAATATTATGAAAAATAGTAGTGATGGATTTTATATAGCAGAACAAGATTTAAAGCTAAGAGGTAGCGGAGAAATGTTTGGATTTAGACAATCAGGCGAAAATGGATTAATTCTTAGTGATTTGGGAGAAGATTTTCCACTATTTAAAATAGCAAATGATGAGGCAAAAAAACTTTTTAATAATGAAGAGGAAGAAAACCAAAGAATACTTAGAGAAATAATGCTTAATTTAGAGAGAAGTACTAAGTATATTTGCTTTAATTAAGATCAAAGGAGATAAAAAATGAGAGTAATTGCAGGAAAAGCTAAAGGAAGAAAGTTGCTATCACCAGAAGGAATGGGTACTAGACCTACCCTTGACAGGATTAAAGAATCAATTTTCAATATAATACAAAACAGAGTAAGAGGAAGTATAGTTTTAGACCAATTTTCTGGAACAGGAAGCTTGGGATTAGAAGCTGCTAGTAGGGGAGCTAAAGAGTGTCATTTAATAGATATGGGGGATACAACCTATAATTATTTGAAGCAGAATATTGCTAATTTAAAATTTCAAGATTTCTGTACATCTTATAAGGGAGATTCTTACAAATATTTAGAGGAGTTCGGCAGACAGAGTAAGGTTTTTGATTTAATATTTATAGACCCTCCCTATGCTAAGGATATGATTCCACCAGCAATAGAGCTTATAAAAAAGTATAATTTACTACAAAGAGATGGGTTAATTGTAACGAAAATAGATTCAGATGAAGAGATTTATCAAGGTTATGAAGACATTATTTTAATAGACACAAGAAAATATGGAAATACCACTGTATGTTTCTATGAATTTAAGGAGTAAAAAATGATTAAAGCAGTTTATCCAGGAAGTTTTGACCCAATAACTAATGGCCATTTAGATATTATAAAAAGATGTTCTTATGTATTTGATGAAGTTACAGTTGGAGTATTACTTAATCCCAATAAAAGTGGTTGGTTTAGTATTGAAGAAAGAATAGAGCAGATTGAAAGAGTAGTTAAATCATTACCAAATGTAAAAGTAAAAAGTTTTACGGGGCTTTTAGTTGATTTTATGGAAGCAGAGAATAGTGATGTAATGGTTAAGGGACTTAGATCTATGTCTGATTTTGATTATGAGTTTCAAATGGCGTTAATGAATAAAAAACTTGATAAAACAAAAGAAACTATGTTTATGATGACAAATTCTAAGTACTCTTATCTTAGCTCTTCAGCAATAAAACAAGTAGCTTTGTTTAAGGGAAACTTGGGAGGACTAATTCCAGAAGAATTAGAAGAGGAAGTTAGAGAAAGAGCTAAAAGTTTTGAGGGGGAATTATAGTGAAGGTATTAGAATTACTAGATTATTTACAGCAAATTATTGATATGTCACCAAAAAATTTAGTTGGTAAGGTGTCTATTAATAAAAAAGAAGTTTTAAAAACTCTTAATGAAATGAGAAAACTTTTACCAGATGAATTTGAAGAGTCAAAAAATCTAATGAAACGTAAAGAATCAATTTTAGAGGATGCAAGAAGAGAAGCTGAGATAATTATTGAGGAAAGTAGAAAAAGAGCTCAACAAGAATATGAAAATTGTGATGTATTATTAGCAGCGAGAAAAGAAGCAGAAGAGATATTGGAAAATGCTAATGAAGAAGCAAAAAGAATTAAAGGAGATGCTAATAAGCAAGCTAAGGAATTAAAATTTGGTGTTATGAATTATGCAGATAATACCTTAAGCAATTTGCAAAAGGATATTGATGTTATAGGAGAAGAGTCTTTGAAGACTATACAAAATGAAATGGAAGAAATGCTTGTAAGGTTATACAAAGAGATTTCTTCCACTACATCTAAAGTTAGAGAAAATATTAAGGAATTGGGAAATGATTAAAAGCAATCACGTACTTTTTTTAATATAACAGGAAGAGTAAATATAAATATTAATATGACTAAAAAACCTGGTTTAGATGATAATACAGTGTTATTCATAAAGAAAGTTTCCTGTTCTATTAAAGAAAATGGAAGTTTTAAGAATAATAAAGTTATTAAGGTACATATTATTCCTTGAAGAACTTTTAAAGATAAATATTTTTTAATTGATACGTGATGTTTATATACAAAGGAGTATACTTGGAAGGTTATAGAGAGACCACTAAAACCTATTAAGAAGCTACATATAAGAATTTTAATATTTAAGCTAAGGCTACTTGTAGTTACAATGCTACAACCATTAGTTATTTCTATAAATCCAAGAAATAATCCATCCAAAACACTATAATTGATAATACCATTACTACATAAAACCGTAAGAGCAGTGTGATATATTCCACTGCTTTTTATTATATTTATAATAACAGAGAAGATAATTACAAAGCTACCTATGGATAAGCAGGTTTTAGTTGCATCTTCAAGAGCATTTTTTAGAGCAACTCCAAAGTTAGGATTTTCTTTTATTTGTGTTGCAGCTACCGAGGAATTACTATAGGAACTATATTTAATAGTTTTTTTAGTAGGTAATATCAAACCCATAATAATACAGGATAAAGCATTAGAAATAAGAAGAATATATCCTAAAAAGGTACTATTGAGCATTGCAGTACCTACAGTACCTATGATAAATAAAGGACTTCCGTTAGTGGCTATATTCAAGAGCCTTTCTAAGGTAGCTTTATCTATAACTCTTTCCTCATAGAGTTCACAGGCATATCTGGAGCCAAGTGGATACCCACAGAATAAACTGGCTAAAATAACTACACTACATTCCTTAGGTAGCCTTAAAGGAGTGCATAGAATTTTACCAAAAATTTTAGAGTAAATTTCTATACCTCCGAAAGAGAATATTAAATTAACAATAACTAAAAATGGAAATAATGACGGGAATACTGAATAGAAAAATAACTTAGCACCACTTATAGTGAAAGAGATACAGCTTTTAGGATTAAGTATAATGTAAACTATCAAAAACGAAAATATGGCTGTAAATATTAAATTTTTCGATGATTTTTTAAATAATAAATATATTAAAAACACAATAAGCACTATAACAATAAATAATAATACCTTCATTAAAACAATCCTTCTAAAGTGATATACTTAAATATATTTTTTAGTTTTGAAAGATATGATAATAAAATCAATGAAAAATAAAATCTTTAAGATTAATATGAAATATACTAATCTTAAAGATTTTATTTATAGTATAATTGGGCTTTGTAAATAATCTTCATTAGGACTAATAGAGTGGTTTAAAATACTATATCCGCCAGTGGATTGTAAATCTAAACTTAAGGTCGAATTTATATCCTTCGGTAGTTTTGAGTATAAAGGAATAGCGGAATTATTTTTTATTGATTTTAAAATACTAGCTCCATTTTTAGTAAAACCTAAGATACGGGCATAGGGGCAAGATTCTCTACGCATTTCTAATGTATTATATTCATAAAACCCTAAAAAATACTGGCATAGTATTCTGCTAATTCTAGTATAAGTGTATCTTTTGCTTTTTATCATATCTATACATTGACCATAATCTGTAGATGTTTTTAAGGCATTTAATATTTTATTATGAAGACCTTCAGAAGCGTCAGGAATTAATTCAAAGTAATTTTTCTTGGTAGTCATGGCTTTGTACTTTATGTATGGATACATCATAGAATCAAAGGTAAAATTATAATTACTATTTTTAAGCTGTATCATATCAGAATAAACACTTGAAGGAACATGAGACATAAGTTGTTCCACGGAATCATCAGATTTTAGTATTTTTCTGATAGAAGTTGCACTTGAAAAAATATTATTTAGGTTAGTGCTGTTATAAGAGCCACCTTCTCTTTTCATAGTATAGGGTACAATGCTACTGTTAAGCTTCTTTAAACTTTTAAGATACTCTATACCTAAAATATTATTAGAAGAGTTTAGGTGAGTAATTAACTCATCTTCATTGTAATATTTCTTATCTTTTAAGTAATGGAGTAGTGCCAAAGAGCGAGCTTTGGGAAAGGTTGATCCTAAATCCAGCTCTTTTTTAAGAAGAGATTTAAATAAAGAGGGTTCATCTACTAGTATATCAGCTACATCTTTAAGAAAATCTATATTACCTACTTCACTACCAAAACAAATTGAATCAACTACGCCCAAACTATTTAAAAGACTTACGGAACCATGAGAAAAGAATTCTGCAGAAGAGAGACTATATATTGCAGGTAGTTCCAAAACAATATCTACTCCGTTATTTAGAGCCATTTTAGTTTTTTTCCATTTATCTACAATTGAAGGAATACCTCTTTGATTAAAATTTCCGCTCATTACGGCGATAATTAAATCACTATTGGTAAGTTCTTTAGTTTTATTTATATGAAAAAGGTGTCCATTGTGAAGAGGATTATATTCTACAATAATTCCTGCTATTTTCATTTGAATTACCTCCTATATGTATATAACCACAAATTATATCAAAAAAAAGTTAATTATGATAGTCATATTGATGAGTTAAATAAAAAATTTCAACATAAAGGTTGAAAACTATGTATAAAAAGGGGTATATTAATAAGGGATATTTAGAATATTTTTACTGAAAGGGGTAAGAGAAAATGAGTTTTACACAAAAAGTATGGAAATTAGCACAGAAAGAAATGAAGACAATAGTACTTCCAGAGGGTGAAGAAGAAAGAAACTTAAAGGCTTCAGAAATTATCCATAAAAATAAAATTGCTAAAGTTGTATTAGTAGGAAATGAGGCTAAGGTTAAGGAAAATGCTAAGAATTTTGGAGTAAATATTGATGGAATTGAAATTGTAGACCCAGAAGTATCTCCTAAAACAGCAGAATATGCGAAAGCATTTTATGAACTTAGGAAGAATAAAGGTGTAACAGAAGAAAAAGCATTACAAACAGTTAAAGATCCAGTATATTATGGAACAATGATGGTTAAATTAGAAGATGCCGATGGATTAGTTTCAGGAGCAGTACATAGCACAGGTGATTTATTACGTCCAGGACTTCAAATTATAAAAACAGCTCCAGGAATAAAGGTAGTTTCAAGCTTCTTCGTTATGGAAGTTCCAAACTCACCATATGGAGATAATGGTACTTTATTATTTGGAGATTGTGCAGTTAACCCAAACCCAACATCAGAAGAGCTTGCATCAATAGCTATAAGTACAGCAGAAAATGCAAAAGCTCTATGTGGAATAGACCCAAAAGTTGCAATGTTATCATTTTCAACTATGGGAAGTGCTAAACATGAAAATGTAGATAAGGTTGTTGAGGCTACAAGAATGGCAAAAGAAGCTAGACCTGATCTTGCAATAGATGGGGAATTACAATTAGACGCTGCTATAGTTGGTAAAGTAGCAAGCCTTAAAGCTCCAAATAGCACAGTAGCTGGAAATGCTAATGTTTTAATATTCCCAGATTTACAAGCAGGAAATATTGGATATAAGTTAGTTCAAAGATTTGCAGGAGCTGAAGCTATAGGACCAGTATGCCAAGGGTTTGCAAAACCAATAAACGACCTTTCAAGAGGATGTAGTGTAGATGATATAGTAAATGTTGTAGCAATTACAGCAGTACAAGCGCAAAATAACAAATAAATACCAAAAATATGATGTTGATTTAATCAAAAATATAATGTAATCTAATATAATGATATATTAATATATTACATATGTGTCAGGAGGAAATGAGAATGAAAGTATTAGTAATAAACTGTGGAAGTTCTTCATTAAAGTATCAATTAATAAATATGGAAACAGAAGAGAGCTTAGCACAAGGATTAGTTGAAAGAATAGGAATCGAGGGTTCAATTCTAACTCAAAAAGTTCCAGGAAAAGATAAATATATAATAGAGCAGCCAATGGCAGATCACAAAGATGCAATAAAATTAGTTTTAAATGCATTAGTTGATGCTAATCATGGTGTTATATCTTCAATGGAAGAAATATCAGCCGTAGGACACAGAGTTGTTCACGGAGGAGAAAAATACTCAGAATCTGTAGTAATAGATGATGCGGTTATGGAAAGTCTAGAAGAATGTGTAAAACTTGCACCACTTCACAACCCAGCAAACATAATCGGAATCAATGCTTGTAAGAGCTTAATGCCAAATACTCCAATGGTTGCAGTATTTGATACTGCTTTCCATCAAACAATGCCAAAAACAGCTTATATGTACCCACTACCATATGAGTTATATACTAAATATGGCATAAGAAAATATGGTTTCCACGGAACATCACATAAATATGTATCAGCAGAATGTGCTAAATTAATGGGTAAAGACATAAAAGATGTTAAAATCATAACTTGTCACCTTGGAAATGGAGCTAGTTTGGCTGCTATAAAAGATGGTCACTGTGTAGATACAAGCATGGGCTTCACTCCACTTGAAGGAATAGCTATGGGAACTAGATGCGGAAACATTGACCCAGCTATAGTTACATTCTTAATGAATGAAGGAAAGATGACAGCTAAAGAAGTCGATAATCTAATGAACAAACAATCAGGAGTTCTTGGATTATCAGGAGTAAGTAGTGACTTTAGAGATATAGAAGATGCTGCTAAAGAAGGCAATGAAAGAGCAATTCTTGCTTTAGATGTATATAACTATAGAGTAAGAGAGATGATTGGTGCTTATGCAGCAGCAATGGGCGGAGTAGATGCAGTTGTATTTACAGCAGGGCTTGGAGAAAACGCTATAGAAACTAGAGCAAATATATGCAAAGGCTTAGAATTCTTAGGAATTGAAATAGATGATGCTAAGAATAATGTAAGAGGAAAAGCTACAGAAGTAAGCAAAGATGGAGCTAAAGTAAAAGTATTTGTTATTCCTACAAACGAAGAATTAGTAATAGCAAGAGACACTAAAGAACTTACTTCAAAATAATTGATTTATTGCATTTTTGAGTAAAGATTTCAAGTTTTAATCTTAAGGAAAAAATATACATGTGTAAATTGCCTTGACTTTTATCGGCAGAATTTATATAATAACTTGTGTTTGAATGATATAGATATTTAACTTAAGGAGGGAAGTTGGAGCTTTACTCAAGCTATGCATTTTGCATTATATATAACTATTCTTAGTTATATGAGAAAAAACAGGTATATTATGTTTTTTCAGAGTGTTGTTATGATTATAAATATAAAAGAGTTAAATGATAAGAACCATGAAAGAAAGAATATAAATATCGAGATTGAAATAGATAAATTTTTCGATGGCAGTGAAGTGGTAAAATACTCCAAACCTATTAAGTTTGATGGGTTTTTACGTCGCAAAAAGGAAGTTATGGAACTTATTGGCGATGTAGATACTGAAGTATTATTAAATTGCTCTAGATGTACTAAAGCTTTTCCTTATGAAGTAAAGATACATATAGAGGAAGAAATATCAAACACTGATGATTGTGAGATTATCTCAACCAATACTGAGAATATAGATATTTATGAAATTATTGAAAACAGTATTATCCTTGAATTACCTATTAAAAGAGTATGTAAAGAGGATTGCAAAGGCTTATGCCAGACTTGTGGGAAAGATTTAAATTTAGGACAATGTTCTTGTACTGATTTTTATGTAGACCCTAGACTTGAAAAGCTATCACAAATGTTTTCTAACCATAAGGAGGTGTAATAATGGGAAATCCAGCTAGAAAATTTTCAAAAGCAAGAAGAGATTCAAGAAGAGCTCAAACTTTTAAACTTGGCTTACCAGGAATAGTAGAGTGTCCTCAATGCCACGAAATGAAGCTTGCTCACAGAGTTTGTAAGAACTGTGGTTACTACAAAAATAGAGAAGTTGTTTCAACTGAGGAATAGGAAGAAAGTCGATAGACTTTCTTTTTATTTTTTTATGTGGAAATTTTAATAAAAAAAATATATAATGTATTTAAATATTTTAAAATGATGAAAGGGATTAGTAGTATGAAAGTTGTAGTTGATGGAATGGGTGGAGATAATTCACCTGAAGCTATAGTAGAAGGTTGTGTTCTTGCACAAAAAGAATATAATATAGATATAATAATAACAGGTAAGGAAGAACTTATAAAAAGAGAATTAAAAAAGTATGAATATAATAAAGATAGAATAACTATTGTAAATGCTGAGGAAGTTATTTCAACTAATGAGGCTCCGGTGAAAGCATTAAAAACTAAAAAAGACTCATCCCTTGTTAAAGCATTAGAACTAGTTAAAAACAATGAAGCGGATGCTATTGTATCTGCTGGAAGTACAGGAGCTTTCTTAGCTGGGTGTACTCTTATTGTAAAGAGAATTAAAGGTATAAGCAGACCAGCACTAGCTCCAGTTATGCCAGGGAAAAATGGTCCATTTATGATAATAGATGTAGGAGCAAATGCAGATTGTAAGCCCCATTACTTAACTCAATTTGCTCGAATGGGCAAGGTATATTTTGAAAATGTATTAAATGTTAAAAATCCTACAGTTGGGCTCGTTAATATAGGCTCGGAAGAAGAAAAGGGAAATGAGCTTACAAAAGAAGCTTATCAGCTTTTGAAGAAAGAGAATGTTAACTTCATAGGAAATGTAGAGCCAAGAGAAATTCCTAAAGGAGAAGTAAATGTACTTGTATGTGATGGGTTTGTAGGTAATACTGTATTAAAGATGTATGAAGGAGTTGCAGAAACTATACTAGGAGAACTTAAGAGTGAAATTATGAGCTCTATTACCACTAAAATAGGTGGGTTATTATTAAAACCTGTATTTAGACGATTTAAAAAGCACTACGACTATAAGGAGTATGGTGGATCGATATTTTTAGGAGTTGATGGTATCTGTATAAAGGCTCATGGAAGCTCTGATGCTAAAGCTTTAAAGAATGCAATTAAGCTTTCTAAAACTTATTATGATACAAAAGTATTGGAGAAAGTTAAGGATGCTTTTAGGGATGAAAATGAAAGTTTAAAAATAAATGAATAAAACTTTGTAGATTTAGTATATTATAATATAGTATTTATAAATAAACAGTTGATTATTATGCAATATGCTATTATATTAAATAGTGATATTATATTGAATTTTAGGAGGTAAATAAAATGTTTGAAAAAATAAAAGCAAAAATAGCGGAGCAACTAAGTATAGATGAAGATGATATAACTATGGACTCTGGATTTGTTGATGATTTAGGAGCAGATTCATTAGATTTAGTTGAATTAATTATGGCATTAGAAGAGGAATTTGACATGGAGATCCCTGATGAGGATGCAGAAAAAATAACTACTGTAGGAGATGTAGTTGACTATATTAAATCACGAGTAGATGAATAGAATCAGCAGGTTCCGTAGAAATGCGGAACCTTATTTTTAGATTTATTCTTGAATTTATTTAGAAAATAAATTTATAAATCAAGATAGTTGAATTGTTTAGATAAATTGAAGAATAAACCTTTATGAAAGAGGTAAAAGAATGAAGATATTAAAAAATACATTAGAATTAAAAGAAAAGCTAGGAGTTGAGTTTAAAGATATAGCTTTATTACAAACAGCTATAACACATAGCTCCTATGCAAATGAGAGAAATACAGAGTTTAATGAGCGATTAGAATTCTTAGGGGACACAGTATTAGAATTAATTATATCAGAATATTTATTTGCTAATCATACCAATGAAACAGAAGGATATCTTACCAAGGTAAGGGCATTAATTGTATGTGAAAATTCTTTGTTTGAGATTGCTAAAACTTGGGAGTTGGGAAAATACATATATATGAGTAAAGGCGAAGAGTTAACTGGCGGAAGAATAAGGATGTCAATCTTAGCTGATGCTGTAGAGGCAATAATAGCTGCAGTATATCTAGATGAAGGTCTTAATACAACTAGAGAGTTCGTTCTTAAGAATTTTAAAATTATAATAGATAAAGCTGTTAAAAATGAGATAATTTTAGACTATAAAACAAAGTTACAAGAAATATTACAAAAAAATGGTGATGTAGATATTTATTATAATCTTATTAAATTTGAAGGCCCGCCGCATAGAAGAGAGTTCTTTGTGGAAGTTCTCATTAATGGAGACTCTAGAGGAAATGGTTCTGGATATAGTAAAAAGGAAGCTGAACAAATGGCAGCTAGAAAAGTACTAATTAAAAGGGGAGATATTAGTGAGTAAAAATCATTATATAATACCTATATTTGTTCCTCACATAGGGTGTCCGCATACCTGTGTATTCTGCAATCAAGATAGTATTACGGGAGATGCAGGTGTTGCAGGAAGCACAGGAAATGTAGATGGACCATATGTAAAAAGAATTATAGATGAATATTTAGAAACTATAGATAGTAATAATGCTATAATTGAAGTATCATTTTTTGGTGGAACATTTACAGGGATCAATATGTGCATTCAAAGAGAATTACTATCAGTTGCACAAAGTTATAAAAAAACAGGAAAAATTAAATTCATTAGACTATCTACTAGACCAGATTATATAGATAATAAAATTTTAGATCATCTTAAAAGTTTTGATGTAGATATTATAGAATTAGGAGTTCAGTCTTTAGATGAGGAAGTTTTACATAAATCAGGTAGAGGCCACAGTGTAGAAGATGTAGAAATTGCATCTAAATTAATAAAAGAGTATGGATTTACATTAGGGCATCAAATAATGCTAGGGCTCCCAGGTGATACTAGAGAAAAAGATATGGAAACGGCTAGAAAAAGTATTTCTATTGGACCTAATATTTGTAGGATATATCCATCATTAGTTATTAAGGAAACACCTATGGAGAAACTTTTATTAGAAGGTAAATATAAGCCATATACATTAGAAGAGGCTGTAGAGATAAGTAAAATAGTATATGGAATGATGGAAGGAAATGATATAAAGGTTATTCGTATAGGACTTCAGCCTACTGAGGAGATTAGTGCAGATGGAGATGTAATAGATGGACCTTTTCATCCTGCTTTTAGAGAGCTTGTAGAGAGTTCTATATATTGTGATATAATTTATGATTATTATAAAGACAAAGAAGTAGATGAGTATAAAATATACATAAATCCTAAAGATGTATCTAAGCTCTATGCTAATAAAAAACAATACTTTAATGAGCTTGTAAAAAGGTTATGTATTTCCGAGATATTGGTAGTTCAAGAATGTAGTGTGGAAAGATCATCCATAGGCTTTTACAATGCTGGAAAGTTAGATATAATTAATCAAAAGGAATATTTTAAACATAAATATTAAGTAAAATTTATACTTAGAACAAAAGTGACTTTTTCATACAGTTTATTTGATATGATTTATATTTTAAAGTGTTCTGCTATAGAGACTTTCTTAATGCAGGATGCTTATTAATTAACGTAAGGAGTGAATTCTATGAGAATGACTAAGAAAAAAAGAGAAAAGTATATTAAAATCATAACTACTGGTATATGTGTAGTTATGGTTGTAGCACTTATTTTACCTATTATTTTAGGAGCTTAGGAGAGTGAATAGATGTTCTTAAAATCTATTGAGATAAGAGGATTTAAGTCCTTTGCAGATAAGACAGAGCTTACATTCAAAGAAGGAGTAACTGTAGTTGTAGGCCCCAATGGAAGTGGAAAGAGTAATATTTCAGATGCTGTTAGGTGGGTTCTAGGAGAGCAAAGTATTAGAAATCTTAGAGGAGACAAGATGGAAGATGTAATATTTGCAGGTACTCAATATAGAAAGCCTGTAGGTCTTGCTCAAGTTTCTCTAACTTTAGATAATAGTGATTCTGATTTAGATATACCTTATTCTCAAGTAACGGTGGCTAGAAGATTATATAGGTCTGGAGAAAGTGAGTATTTAATAAATAATACAATATGCAGATTAAAAGATGTACAAGCTTTGTTTATGGATACAGGTATTGGTAAAGAGGGGTACTCTTTAATAGGACAAGGTAAAATTGATGCAATCTTAAGTGCAAAGTCAGAGGATAGAAGAAAGTTATTAGAAGAAGCTGCCGGCATAGTAAAGTACAAAACGAGAAAAGAAGAAGCAGAGAAAAGACTTGATAATACAGAACAAAATCTTGTTAGGATCAATGATATTATCTCTACATATGAAGAAAGACTTCCTGCTTTGGAAGTGGATTGTGAAAAAGCAAAAATATTTTTAGAAGCATCAGAAGAAATAAAAGTAAAGGAAGTTAATATAATTATAGATTTCCTAGAAAAGACTAAGACTAACATAGAAAAATATAATAGCACAATAGAAGAAATAAATATAAATTTAGAGGGATTGCAGAAGGAAAAACAAGAATTAAAAAAATCTCATGAAAAGGTAAATAAGGAGTTAGAGACTTTAGATAATACCCTAGAAGAGAAGAAGAAAATTTACTATGAAAGTCAAAGTAAGCATCAAGGTGTACTTGGAGATGTTAAACTCTTTGAAGAAAAAATACTACACTTGGAAGAGACCGTAAGTAGGCTAAATAAAGAAGTATTACAAAAAAATCAGTATATTGAAGAAGCTGAATTGAAAGTAGAAAACCAAAGAAAGAGCATTGCTCTTTTAAAAGAAGAAGAAGCCGACATAAATAATAAAATATCCATGAAAGAAATAGAACTTTCTAATATTTTGAATAGTGTAGTAAATGATAATGATAAGCTAAAGGAATTAGAAGAAGGAAAATTTAGGTACTATAATAATATAAATTCTAAAACTAGTGAAATAGATATTTTAAAAAACAATATTCAAATTAGTAGTGAAAGTATAGAAAATTTAATATTAGATATTCAAACCTTCAAGAATTCCATATTAATAAATAATAAGACGAAGGATCATTTAGTAGAAGAAGAGAATAAGGCTAGTATTGATATTGCTAAATATGAAGAAGAAGTTAAAGAAAATAGGAAACAGATATCTAAGTGTAAGCATGATTTAGAGGGATTAGAGAAAAAATTAAAGGAAATAGTAAGAGAGCAAGGTAATAAAGAAGCTAGATTAAACGCATTAATAACTTTAGAGAATTCATATGAAGGATATAACAGATCTGTAAAACTTCTTATGCAGCATATCGAGAATAGTAATGAGTATAAAACTAATGAAGATTGTTATGTGCTTGGAGATATAATAAAGGTTCCAAAGAGAGTTGAAAGGGCAATAGAAATTGCCATGGGTGCGAGCATATCTAATATTGTTACGAGAAATGAAGTTATAGCTAAAAATCTTATTAATTATTTAAAAAGCAGCAAGATAGGAAGAGCTACATTTATGCCTATAAATATAGTTAAAGGCAAGAATTTAGTAGTAGATAAGACTGTAGCGGATGCAAAAGGCTATATAGGTATAGCTAGTGAGCTTATAAAGTTTGAAGACAAGTTTAAGGGTGTTATAGATCAGGTTTTAGGAAAAACTCTTGTGTGCGATACTATGGACAATGGATTACATATATCTAAAATAAGTGGATATAAATATAGAATTGTTACCTTAGATGGAGAGGTATTTAATCCGGGAGGATCTTTAACAGGTGGTAGTTATTCTAAGAATGCTAATGTTATTGGTAGAAAGAGAGAGATTGAAGAACTAACAAAGGAAGTAAAAGAAAGTCAAGGAATAGTAGCTAATAAAAATGAAGAAATAAAAGAAATTAATGTTAAGATTAAAGAGTTAGATGATAGAGGGCTCAACTTAAGGGATGAGATACATTATGAGAATATTAACATTACAAAGATTAAAGGAGAAATTTCTAAAGTTACTGAAGAAAAATTTAGAAATAAAAGAGAGCTTCAAAGAGCTACTGATAACTTGAATAAGGAAAAAGAAAAAATAAATACTTTAAATTCTAGATTAACTTTTTCAGAAAAAGAATTGTCTAAGCTTAGAGAAGAAGCAATAGAGTTAGAAAAACAGTATGAAGAACATAGTATTAAGGCTAAAGATAAAAATTTATATATAGATGGAATTAAAGATGAATTAACAACTATAAAGATAAATAAAGCAAAACTTTTAGAGGTTATAAGTGGGCATATTCAAGAGCTTGATAGAATAAAACAAGGAATAGATATTGAAAAAAGATTAATTGAAAGCAATTTAAAAAATATAGAGGCATCTACTTTAGCTAAGGAGGAGTATAGCCTTAATATAGTTAAAAGCACTGAAAATGCTAAGGATATTATTAAGTTACTTAAAGAATTAGAACAATTTTTTGATGAAACTCAAATAGAAAAGTTAAAGATAAAAGAAAATATTCCTATTATAACTTCAAAAATTGAAGATGTTGATTTACAATTAGATAAATTAGAAAAAGAAGTTTATAAAAATCAAATTTCTTTAACAAAAATTGAAGCTGAGAATGAAACACTTTTGAAGAAGCTCAATGAGGAATATAATCTTACCTTTGCAGAAGGACTAACTTTTAAGCTAGAAGGTTATGATATAAGTGTACTAAAAAATCAAGTTTTAGAACTAAAGAAGAAAATAAGTGAGCTTGGTGTAGTTAATCTAGGAGCTATAGAAGAGTTTAAAGAAGTAAATGAAAAGTATACTTTTATGAGTGCCCAAAGAGAAGATTTAGTTAAATCCAAAGAAGAAATAACTGAATTTATAGGTGAAATGACTGAAAAGATGAGGACTGTGTTTATGGAGAATTTCAAGCAGCTCAGAATTTACTTTAATGAGACCTTTAGAGAATTATTTAAAGGTGGAAGTGCTGATTTAAGTCTTCAAGGAGATGATGAACTTACTTGTAAAATTGAAATAGACGTAGAACCACCAGGTAAAAAGTTGCAAAATATAAATTTACTATCAGGTGGAGAGAAGGTATTATCAGCTATTGCATTGTTATTTGCAATTCTAAAGATGAAACCAACTCCATTCTGTATACTAGATGAGATTGAGGCAGCTTTAGATGATGCAAATGTACTTAGATATGGAGCATTCTTAAAAAAATTCTCTGAGAATGTACAATTTATAGTAATAACTCATAGAAAAGGAACCATGGAGACTAGCGATATGATTTATGGAGTTACTATGGAGGAGAAGGGTGTATCTAAGGTTGTATCCATGGAGTTTGATAAAGAATAAGGAGGTTAAATATGTTTGGAGGATTTTTTGATAAGTTAAAAGAAGGACTTACAAAGACTAGAAACACTATAAATGATGCAGTGACTCAAGTATTAAAGCTTGCAGTGACTATAGATGATGATTTATATGAAGAGCTAGAAGAGGTATTAATAACTAGTGATATAGGAGTAGAAACCTCAGTAGAGATTATAGAAAGACTTAAGAAGAAAGTTGTATCGGAGAGAATTAATGATACTGAAGAGATACTTCCAGCTATAAAATCTATAATAATGGAGATGTTAGGGGATTATGAAACATCAATAATACCAGAAAAAACCCCTGAAGTAAGATTAATTATTGGAGTTAATGGAGTAGGCAAAACTACATCAATAGGAAAAATGGCAGCAAGAATTAAAAATAATAATTATAAAGTTTTATTAGCAGCAGCAGACACATTTAGAGCAGCAGCAATAGATCAACTAGAGGTATGGAGCAATAGAGCTAATGTAGATTTAGTAAAACATCAAGAAGGTTCAGATCCAGCAGCTGTTATATATGATGCTGTGCAAGCAGCTAAGGCTAGAAATGTCGATGTATTACTCTGCGACACTGCAGGTAGGCTTCATAACAAAAAAAATCTTATGGATGAACTTGGAAAAATAAATAGGGTTATTGATAGAGAATATGGGGAAGCCAAAAAGGAAACTCTACTAGTTTTAGATGCTACTACTGGACAAAATGCAGTTATTCAAGCAAAACAATTTATGGAGGTATGCCCTATAGATGGTATAATTCTTACTAAATTAGATGGAACAGCTAAAGGTGGTATAGTTATTTCCATAAAGCATACTTTAAATATTCCTGTTAGGTATATAGGAGTAGGTGAAGGAATAGATGATTTACAAGAGTTTAATTCTAGAGATTTTGTAGAAGCTCTATTTTAAGTGTTAAGTAAAAATACTTGACAGTATAAAATTAATTTGTTAATATAAGTTTTGTGAGTTGGGTGATTATATGGAAAAAAGAGTTGAAATATCAATTTTACTAGACTTTTATAACTTATTACTTACTGATAAACAGAGAGATATTATGGACTTATATTATAATAATGATTTGTCCTTATCAGAAATAGCAGAAGTTAATAATACTAGTAGGCAAGCAATTCATGACTTAATTAAAAGATGTGGAAATCTTTTAGAGGAGTATGAAAGCAAACTTCACTTAATGAAAAAAACCTTAACTATAGAGAATTCTAAAACTGAAATTATTAACAGATTAAAGAAATTGCAAGGGACTACTTCTGATGAAAATGCAAAATCAGAAATAGACCATATAATTAGAGATATAGAAGAGAAGGTATAGGAGGTTTTCATATGGCTTTTGAAGGACTATCTTCCAAATTACAAGAGACCATAAAAAAGCTAAAGGGTAAGGGTAAGCTTTCAGAGAAAGATATAAAAGAGGCTATGAGGGAAGTAAAACTTGCTCTCTTAGAAGCCGATGTAAATTATAAAGTTGTTAAAAATTTTGTAAAGTCTGTCAGTGATAAATGTCTTGGAGATCAAGTTATGGAAAGTTTAACTCCAGGTCAGCAAGTAGTTAAGATTGTTAATGAAGAGTTAACTGAATTAATGGGAAGCACTGAAAAGAAAATAGAGTTTGTTAACAATGGCATAACTATGATAATGCTAGTTGGTCTTCAGGGTGCTGGTAAAACTACCATGGCAGGTAAACTTGCTTTAAATCTTAGAAAAGGTGGCAAAAAGCCATTATTAGTAGCTTGTGATATCTATAGACCAGCAGCTATAAAGCAATTGCAAGTTGTAGGAAAATCAATAGATGTTCCTGTATTTACTATGGGAGATAAGAATAGTCCAGTGGACATTGCAAAGGCTTCTGTGGAACATGCTAAAAGCATTGGTTCTAATGTAGTTATTGTAGATACAGCAGGAAGACTTCACATAGATGAAACACTTATGGGAGAACTTGAAGATATCAAAGCTTCAATAAATCCATCAGAAATTTTGTTAGTCGTAGATGCTATGACAGGTCAAGATGCAGTAAATGTAGCTGAGACCTTTAATAATACGCTAGATATTACTGGAGTTATCATTACTAAGCTAGATGGTGATACTAGGGGTGGTGCTGCTTTATCAATTAAAGCAATCACTGAAAAACCTATAAAGTATGTAGGTATGGGAGAAAAGATGACTGATTTAGAAATCTTTCACCCAGAGAGAATGGCATCAAGAATCCTTGGGATGGGGGATGTACTTTCTTTAATTGAAAAAGCTCAATCAGCTATCGATGAAAAGAAAGCTACAGAACTTGGCAACAGAATGATGAATCAAGAATTTAATCTTGAAGATTTTTTAGAAACTATGAATCAGATGAAAAATTTAGGGCCTATGGGTAAAATTGTTGAAATGATTCCAGGGTTTAATGCAAAGGAATTAAAAGGTGTAGATTTTTCACAAAGCGAAAAAGCTATGGGTAAGATGGAAGCAATAATTCACTCCATGACCTTAAAAGAAAGAAGAAATCCAAGTATAGTATCTTCTTCGCCATCTAGAAAGAAGAGAATTGCAGAGGGATCAGGTTCTACAATTCAAGCAGTAAATAAGCTTTTAAAAGACTTTGAGATGATGAAAAAAACTATGAAACAAATGAAAGGCATTGGAGGCAAGGCTGGTAAGTTTGGTAAAAAAGGCTTGTTTGGAAAATTACCTTTCTAAGTTTAAATAGACATAACCCTATGAAGGAGGTGAAAATATAATGGCAGTTAAAATAAGATTAAGAAGAATGGGTGCTAAGAAAGCTCCTTTCTACAGAATAGTTGTTGCTGATTCAAGATCTCCAAGAGATGGAAGATTCGTTGAAGAAATTGGATACTACAATCCAACTACAGAACCTGTAACTGTTAAAATCGATGAAGAGAAAGCAGTTAAATGGGTAAAAAATGGAGCTCAACCAACAGATACAGTTAAAAGACTTTTCAATAATGCAGGAATAAAATAGGAAAGTTTAATTGATTGGAGGCGCAATCCATGAAAGAATTACTTACAATTATTGCGAAATCATTAGTTGACAACCCAGATTCAGTACAAGTAAATGAAATTACTGGAGAGCATTCTATAATTTTAGAATTAAAGGTTGCTGAAGAAGATATGGGTAAAGTAATTGGAAAACAGGGAAGAATAGCTAAGTCTATTAGAACTGTTGTTAAAGCAGCAGCGATTAAAGAAAATAAAAGAGTTGTTGTAGAGATAATATAAGAGTTAGGTATACCTAGCTCTTATTTTTTTACATTTTAGAGTTGACAATAATCATAGATAATAATTATAATAATTAATCAGTGGTTTTTAAATGAATTGAATAAATTTTTGTGTAGCTTTTGACTAGAATATAAATAAAGGGTAATATTTAAATATATTCTTTATAGGATGTGAGTAAAATTACTTTAAAGATAACACCTTTATTTTTTATATAGAAATTTGTAAAAGTTTCTTGTGTTAATAATATTAAGTAATATAGAGTAAGGAGATATGAAATGAGGGAATTAATGAGTGTTGGGCAAATAACTAAGCCCCATGGAGTAAGAGGAGAAGTTAAAGTACTTTCTTTAACAGATAGTTTAGAAAGATTTAGAGATCTAAACAAGGTATACATAGATGATAAGGAAGTAAAGATTACATCTGTTAAGCTTCAAAAAGATAGGGCTATATTAAAAATAGAAGGAATCGATTCTATTGAAGAAGCTGATTTATATAGAAACAAATATCTTCAAGTGAAAAGGGAAGATGCTATAAAACTACCAGAGGGTAGCTATTATGTTGCTGATTTAATGGATTGTTATGTTTATGATACAGATGGAGAAGAACTAGGAAAAGTATATGATGTTATAGCTACAGGAAGTAATGATGTATACTGGGTAAAGGAGGAAGGAAAAGAGGATGTATTAGTTCCAGCATTAAAAACTATTGTAGAAGAAGTAGATATAGAAAATAATAAGATTATAATAAAACCAGTGAAGGTATGGTCTGAATAATGAAAGTAGATATTTTAACTTTGTTCCCAGAAATGTTTCAGGTGTTTAATCATAGTATCATAGGAAATGCCATGGAAAAAGGAATATTATCTATAAAAGCAACAAATATAAGGGACTTCTCTACAAATAAGCACAAAAAAGTTGATGATTATCCTTATGGTGGAGGAGCAGGTATGGTAATGACTCCAGAACCTATTGTAAACTCCATAAAACATATAAAAGAGAATAATAAAGGGAAAGTTATATTTTTGGGGCCTAGAGGCAAGACTTTAAATCAAGAGTTGTGTAAAGAGCTTGCAAAAGAAGATGAGTTAGTGTTTTTATGTGGTCACTATGAAGGTATAGATGAAAGAGTATATAAGTATATAGATATGGAAATTTCTTTAGGAGACTTTGTATTAACGGGTGGGGAAATGGCTTGTATCCCTGTAGTTGATAGTATTGCTAGAATGATACCAGGGGTTTTATCTTGTAATGAGAGTTACGAAGAAGAGTCCTTTTATGAAGGATTGCTAGAATACCCACAGTACACAAGACCTTTTTCATTTGAAGATGAAGAAGTTCCAGAAGTATTAATATCCGGTCATCATGAGAATATAAGAAAGTGGAGAAGACTTAAATCTCTACTAATTACTAAGGAAAGAAGAAGAGACTTATATAAAAATATAGAACTCACCAAGGAAGATAAAAAGTTATTAGAGAACTATTATAAAAACGACAAATAATGTTGCACATTAAAATATTATGTGATAAAATGAGGATTGTGCTAGTACGGGCGGTCCTCTGTCACAGCGTGTGATTAAGAACGTCAGAATAAAATTTAGGAGGGAATGCACAATGTTAGATATAATAAAAGCTATAGAAGCAGAACAATTAAGAACAGACTTACCTGAGTTCAATGTTGGAGATACAGTTAAAGTTCACATCAGAATTAAAGAAGGTAACAAGGAAAGAATTCAAGTATTTGAAGGTACTGTTATTAAAAGACAAAATGGTGGAGCTAGAGAAACTTTCACAGTGAGAAGATTTGCATCAGGAGTTGGAGTTGAAAAAACTTTCCCAATTAATACGCCTGTTATAGAAAAAATAGACGTAGTTAGAAAAGGAAAAGTAAGAAGAGCTAAATTATTCTACTTAAGAGATAGAGTAGGTAAAGCAGCTAAAGTAAAAGAAAGAATGTAGGAAATTGGGACTAGATAGTCCCTTTTTTTATTATACATAAAGAAGTATTTATTACATAGATGGTTAATACTAAAATAGTTGATAAATATAATTATAAAATCTTAGGAGTGAGATGAAATGAGTATAAACTGGTTTCCTGGGCATATGGCAAAGACCAGAAGAGAGATAAAGGAAAATTTAAAGTTAGTAGATGCTATAATTGAAATTCGTGATGCGAGGATAGCTTATTCAAGCTCAAATCCAGATATCGAAGATATTTGTAGTGAGAAACCTAGAATAATATTATTTAATAAAAGTGATCTTAGTGAAGAATATGTAACAAAAAAATGGGTAAATAAATTATCAGATGAAAAAACTAGAGTGCTATCAGTTAACTGCCTTACAGGTGCAGGACTTAATAAAATAAAGCCAACATTAGATGAACTTTTAAAAGAAAAGCATGATAGATTAAAAAGTAAGGGTGTTGTAAATATTATTACTAGAGTTATGGTAGTTGGAATACCCAATGTAGGTAAGTCTACATTCATAAATAAAATGGCAAAGAATAGTATTGCGAAAACAGGAGATAGACCTGGGGTTACAAAAAGTAAGCAGTGGATAAAGACAAAGATGGGAATAGAATTAATGGATACACCAGGGGTTTTATGGCCTAAATTCGAGGATGATACAGTAGGACTTAATTTAGCTTTTACTGGGGCTATAAAGGATGAAATCATGGATGTAGAAGAACTAGCTTTAAAGCTTATAGAGAGACTTCAAAGTACCCATGGAGAAAGATTAATTCAAAGATATAAACTTAAGGAATTAGATGAAAATCCTCTTACTAATATGGAGAATATAGGTAGAAAAAGAGGTGCTATAATTTCAGGTGGTAACATAGATTATAATAGAGTAGCTGTAATGCTATTAGATGAGTTTAGAGGGGGGAAGTTGGGTCCTATTTCATTAGAGGTACCTGATATAGAAAGCAAGTATGAGTAGTATAAGTTTTTTGGAAGAGATTAAAACTATGAGATTCAATGATATAAAATCTGCTGTGAGAGGATTCATGTCATTAAAAGATGTAAGTAGCAATGAAGATGATTACGAATTTATATATCAAATATTAAGCAAAGATCATAGGAAGAACGTTAGGACTTTGGGGGAAACTGTAAAGAAGCATGTGGAGCATCATAAAAATGAATATAATAGAGTAAAGAGATTATATGATTTTGATAGAAGTTATGGGTATGATATTATAGCTGGTGTTGATGAGGTTGGAAGAGGGCCTCTTGCAGGACCTATAGTAGCAGCAGCGGTAGTTCTAGATAATAAATCTAAGGATTTAATTTTACGTATAAATGACTCAAAGAAGCTAACAAAGGAAGTAAGAGAAGAATTAAGCGATATAATAAAAAAAGAAGCTGTAAGTTACTCTATAGCCTTAAAGACTAATGAAGAAATAGATAAAGAAGGCATAGGTTTTTGCAACAATGAGATCTTTAAAATGGCAATTGCAGGGTTAAACATAAAACCTGATATAGTTTTATCTGATGGATACACTATAAGAGAATTTCATCTTAGAAATGAAGCTGTAATAAAGGGTGATACTAAAAGTGCCGCTATTGCATGTGCATCCATAATAGCTAAAGTCTATAGAGATAATATCATGGAAGAGTACAGTAAAAAATATATAGAATATCATTTTGATAAAAATGTAGGATATGGTACCAAAGAGCATATAGATGCTATAATCAAGCATGGTAATTGCCCTATCCATAGGGAAAGTTTTCTGAAAAACATAATTAATAAATAAAAAATACTTCAATGAAAGGTGGTTGTATAACTATTTTCATTGAAGTATTTTTCCTTAGAAAGCATTTTTTATAAGATTGATGGTAGGTATTTCTAGTGGAGATAAAATAGTCACTTCGATGGCATCAAATCTAAAGTAAGATTTATGTATATTTTTTGAACAAATATAGTATTGAGCTATCTTATATAGCTTTTTTTGTTTAGGTTTATTAATGCTCTCTAAGGGTGAGCCATATTTTTTGCTATAACGAGTTTTTACTTCTATAAAGCAAATATAATTATTATCTTTAGCAATTATATCAATCTCGCCAAGATTACATGAAAAATTTTCTTCTAATATTATAAAACCTCTCGATTTTATATACTCTTTAGCTAAATTTTCTCCATAATTTCCTATGGCTTTATTTAAAGATTTCATCTTTTATTACGCCCTCGACCTTCATATAATTTAATTTACTTATATGTTAGACAAGATAGATATAAGTTAAACTTTATCCAAATTAAATTTCTATAAATTGATTTATTCTAAATTCAGTGGTCAATACTTACACTTATAAAGTTGGAAATTTATATTTAGAAGGTGAAATTATGTCAATTCAAATAAAGAGTGCAGCGTTTTTGGGAGTAGAAGGTATATTAATTAATGTAGAGGTGGACATTACCTATGGATTACCTGCTTTTAATATTGTAGGTTTGGGAGATACAGCAGTTAAAGAATCAAAAGATAGAGTTAGAGCAGCTATATTAAATTCATCTTTAGAATTTCCTATTAGTAGAATAACAGTGAATTTGTCCCCCGCTCATATAAGAAAAGAAGGTTCTCATTATGACTTGCCCATAGCTATAGGAATACTTATAGCAACTAATCAACTTTCCATTGATGATATAGAAAATTTTATGTTTGCAGGTGAACTATCTTTAAATGGAAATGTAAATAAAATAAAAGGAGCCCTTCCAATAGTAATTGAAGGACTTAAAAATGGTATAAAAAATTTTATAGTTCCCATGGGAAATAGAGATGAGTGTGCCTGTGTAGAAGGAGCCAATATATATCCTATTAAAAATCTTGATGAAGTAGTTCATATTTTAACTTATAAAGATATGCAGCCATATACTTGCTTATGCAATAAAAAATCTAAGAAAAATGACTGGGTTCCAGATTTCCAGGAAGTTATTGGGCAACAAGCAGCTAAAAGAGCATTAGAGGTAGCGGTGGCAGGAAATCATAATGTTATTATGTATGGGACACCAGGCTCAGGAAAGACTATGCTTGCGGAGAGAGTTATTTCTATTATGCCACCACTTACTGGTGAGGAAGCCTTAGAAGTTACAAAGATATATAGTGTTAGTGGAGAACTTAAAGATGAAGGGCTAATGAAGAAAAGACCATTTAGAAATCCTCATCATACAATTACAAGTTCTGCATTAATTGGAGGAGGGCGGAATCCTTCTGCTGGAGAGGTATCATTAGCTCATAATGGAGTACTATTTTTAGATGAAATATTAGAATTTGATAAAAGAGCA
This sequence comes from Clostridiaceae bacterium, assembly GCA_902363375.1. Classification (GTDB taxonomy): domain Bacteria; phylum Bacillota; class Clostridia; order Clostridiales; family Clostridiaceae; genus Clostridium_J. The sequence continues at coordinate 612,719 of CABIZX010000001.1, forward strand.
CTTCAGGTTTTAAGGCAGCCTTTAGAAGATAAAAAGATAAGAATATCTAGAATCAGTGGGACGACAACTTATCCCGCTGACTTCATGCTTATTGCAGCCATGAATCCCTGCAATTGTGGTATGTATGGTAGTGATAGGATATGTAAATGTAGTGAAAGTGAAATCAAGAGATATTTATCTAGATTATCTGGTCCTTTGCTAGATAGAATAGACATATTTACCCCAGTAAATTCTATATCTTATGAAACTATAAATAGCAACAAAATAGAAGAAAAGTCAGAAACTATGGCTATTAGGATAGAGAAGGCTAGGAAAATACAAGAAAAACGGTTTAAAAAAGATGGTATAAAATATAATAGCAGTATGTCTTCTAATCATATAAAAAAATATTGTAAATTAAATGAGGAATCTAATAGAATTCTTGAATATACCTATAAAAAGTATGGACTCAGTACTAGAGTTTATAATAGAATTTTAAAAGTAGCAAGAACCATCGCAGATTTAGAAGAAAACAAATATATAGAAGAGAATCATATTATTGAAGCTCTCCAATATAGAAAATATATAAAAGAAGATATTATATAAAAAGAATAGGAGATTGTAAATGTTTGATTTATTAAAATTATGGCTTGCTACTACAGAAATATCTAATAAGATGAAAAAATATATTTATAGTGAACATTGTAGTTTTGATACCTTGAGAAATGAAGTATTTAATGATAGTATATCACTATTGCCTGAAAAGATTATGGAAAAGCTTAGAAAATCATATATGAAGATTGAAGAATTAGATACTTTGGAATATAGACCTCTTAGAGATATAAGTCTTTGTACTATAAATGACAAAGAATATCCTAAGAGCCTATTGGAGTGTGAGGACGCTCCTTTTAGTTTATTTTATAAAGGAGATATTTCAAAACTTGATGAAAAAAAGAACATTTCTATTGTAGGTTCTAGGAGATGTTCAAGATACGGTGTAGATGTAACAAATAGTATAGTGAGTCAGTTAAGCCCTTATCAAGTAAATATTATAAGTGGTATGGCTAAGGGGATTGACTCCGTAGCACATAAATCTGCAATAAATAATAATATTAATACAATAGCTGTACTAGGGAGTGGCATCGATGTTGTATATCCCAAGGAAAATTGCAGATTATATTATGAAATTTTAGAAAAGGGAGGATGTATAATTAGTGAGTTTCCTTTAGGGACACCACCCTTAAGTAGAAATTTTCCTATGAGAAATAGAATTATTAGTGGAATATGTGAATTATTAATTGTAACTGAAGGTGGAGAGAAAAGTGGAACTTTAATTACAGTAGGGTCAGCACTAGAACAAGGGAGAAACATAATTGTTGTACCAGGAAGTATATTCTCAAGTGAAAGTAAGGGCACTAACAAATTAATAAGAGATGGTGCTTATATCTATACTGATATCGATGATGTGTTAAATTTATTGAATATTTCTAGAATTAGTATGGATAATAAGAATATATCAACTGTAAAAAGTGATTTAGAAGGAAAAATATATAAGGTAATAGATGATAATCCTATACATATTGATAAAATAATTAAATTAGTTGATATTGACATTAATCGATTATATAAGTTATTATTTGAGTTGCAAGTAAAAGAGGAGATTTTATGTTTAAGTGGAAACTTTTACGTTAGAATTAATAAATAAAATTAATGATTTATAGAATATTTAATAAAATTTGTATATTGTGAATTGTAATGGGATAATAATATTTTAAAATATATTAAGAAATAGAAAATTATATATTATTGAAGAATATTATAATAAAATCTGCACAGTTCTTATAAATATGCAATAATGTTAAAGAGTATAAGCTGTAATGGAGGGGTTAGAATGGGGCAAAAATTAGTTATAGTTGAGTCGCCAGCAAAAGCGAAAACCATAAAGAAGTATTTAGGAAAAAATTACGTTGTGGAAGCATCCATGGGTCATGTGAGAGATTTACCTAAAAGTCAATTAGGTGTGGATATAGAAAATAATTATGAACCTAAATATATAACTATCAGGGGTAAAGGAGAACTTTTAGATAAGATAAAAAAACAAGCTAAAAAGAGTGAAAAAATATACCTTGCTACGGACCCTGATAGAGAAGGTGAAGCAATATCTTGGCATTTAGCAAATATATTAAAAATAGATACTGAAGAATCTTGTAGAATTGAATTTAATGAGGTTACAAAGAATGCAGTAAAAAATGCTATAAAGTCACCAAGAAAAATAAATGAAAATATATTTGATGCTCAGCAAGCCAGAAGAGTATTAGATAGGTTAGTAGGATATGAGATAAGTCCAATTCTTTGGAGAAAAGTAAAATGGGGATTAAGTGCTGGAAGAGTACAATCAGTAGCTCTTAGAATAGTTTGTGATAGAGAAAAAGAAATTCAAGCATTTATACCAGAAGAATATTGGACTATAGAAGCAAAGCTATCAAAGAATGGAGCCACAAAAAGCTTTATAGTTAAGCTACATAGTGAAAAAGGTAAAAAAATAGTTATAAATAATGAAGAAGAGGCTAATAATATCATAAAAAAAGTAAAAAAGGGAGATTTTATAGTAAAGGACATAAAGGACACATCTAAAAGTAAAAATCCATTACCACCATTTACTACAAGTACTCTTCAGCAAGATGCCTATAGAAAAATAAATTTCTCTACTAAAAAAACTATGGCAACTGCACAGCAACTGTATGAAGGTATTGATGTAAAAGGACATGGTACAGTTGGTCTTATAACTTATATGAGAACAGACTCTGTAAGAATATCAGATGAAGCACAAGAAGCTGCTCTTGGATTTATAAAAAATACCTATGGAGATAAATACATGCCAAAGGTTAAGCGAACCTATAAAGGTAAAAAAAGAGCACAGGATGCCCATGAAGCAATAAGACCTACTAATGTAGAAATAACTCCTGAGATTGCAAAGGAATCATTAACTAATGATCAATTAAAACTTTATACTCTGATTTGGAATAGATTTGTTGCTAGCCAAATGGAGTCAGCTATAATAGATACTACAACAGTATCCGTAGTTAATGGAGATTATTTATTTAAAACCTCAGGGTATAAAATTAGATTTGATGGATTCACTAAAATTTATGCATCAGATAATGATGATGAAGATGAAAATGCAAAATTACCAGCATTAAGTGCAGATGAAGAAGTAAAGGAAATAGCTATAGATGGTAAGCAGCATTTTACACAACCACCAGCTAGATTTTCTGAAGCATCATTAGTTAAAACCTTAGAAGAAAACGGAATAGGAAGACCAAGTACCTATGCACCAATTATAACTACTTTATTAAGTAGGAAATATTTAGAGAGAGAAAAGAAGGTGTTACTTCCAACTGAGTTAGGTTTCATAGTTAACAACATACTTAGTGAGTACTTTAAGCAAATTGTAGATGTAGAATTTACAGCTGAAATGGAAAATAAGCTAGATAATATTGAGGAAGGTCGTGTGAATTGGAAATCTGTAATAGAAGAATTTTTCACACCATTAAAGGAAGCTATAGAAATAGCCGAAAAAGAAATAGCTAAGATAACTATAGAAGACAAGGTATCTGATATACCATGTGACAAGTGCGGAAGGCTTATGGTTATAAAACAGGGAAGGTTCGGTGAATTTCTTGCTTGTCCAGGATATCCAGAATGTAAAAACACTAAAACCATGGCTAGGGAATTAGATGTATCTTGTCCTAAGTGTGGAGGTAATATTTTAGAGAAAAGAAGTAAAAAGGGTAAGATTTTTTACGGATGTGGTAACTATCCTCAGTGTGATTTTGTAAGCTGGTATGAACCCACAGAAAAAAAATGTCCTGAATGTGGTAGCGTAATGGCAAAAAGATATAGCAAGGCAAAAGGTAATTACTTAGAATGTATCAATGCCGAATGTAAATATAAGGAATTTACAGATAATAAATAAAATGCCTTATAATAGTTAAAACTTAAAGAAAAATAAAATTAAATTTAAAAAAAATATGAACCTGTCGAAAATAACTAAAAAACCTGTTGATAGAATAAAATCTATATGTTATGATGATATATGGCGACGGGACAATTCTAAAAGTTATGAAAGAAACGAATATTTTGAATTATTAAAAGGTTGCAGTAATGAATAGCATTATGAAGATTAAAAGGTAAAGAAGGAGGAGTAACAATGTCATTATTAGATAAAACAAGAAAGCTAAATAAAATTCTACAAAAATCTGGTTCAGAACCAGTAGTTTTTGATGATATATGTGAACTTTTAAGTGAAGTATTAGATTGTAATGTATATGTAATTAGTAGAAGGGGTAAAGTTTTAGGATATAATCTTTCCTATGGATTTGAATGTAATAAGGTTAAAGAACAAGTAGTAGAAAATAAAAGATTCCCAGAGGAATATAATGCTAAGTTGTTAAATATAGATGAAACAAAAGCAAATATGCCAAGTAGTGGTATATGTGTATTTAACGGTGAAGTTGAATGTGACTTTAAAGATATGTTATCAACTATAGTACCTATTAATGGAAATAGAGAAAGGTTGGGAACCTTATTATTATCAAGATTTTCTAGAGAGTTTACAGAAGATGATTTAGTTATTGCTGAGTATAGTGGTACTATCGTTGGTATGGAAATGTTGAGAGCTAAAACTGATGAAATAGAAGAAGAAGCAAGAAAAAAAGCTATAGTTCAATTAGCTATAGGAACTCTATCTTATTCAGAGTTAGAAGCTGTAGAACATATATTTAATGAACTTGATGGTAGCGAAGGGCTTTTAGTTGCATCTAAAATAGCAGATAAAGTTGGAATAACTAGATCTGTTATAGTAAATGCGCTTAGAAAATTTGAGAGTGCTGGAGTTATTGAATCTAGATCTTTAGGAATGAAGGGTACCCATATAAAAATTCTTAATGATAAGTTAATGGATGAATTAAATAAGCTTAAATAGGTTATTAATATAATAAAGTATTATAAAATAAAAATCCTTTTAAAGGATTTTTATTTTTAATAATGAAATTGTATAGAATTATTTTAGTTAGTCATTAAAGATTGAACCTATATAAGAAATTATTTTTTTAAAAAAATAAAAAAATTGAAGAAAAGGTTCTAGAATTAAGGAGATTTAGCATTTCTAAATTTTAAAATGTTAAATATATAACTTTTTTAATATTTATATAGAATTAACTTTCATAAAGAGTCTAGATAATTTGATTATAATAAGAAAATATAAGAATATATTTTTGTTTATAAATAAAAATAATTATTACATATTATAGAAACCTTCATGAATTAAATAAGTAAAAGCAATTATAATAATTGAGAATAAACTTGTTGAATATTGATTTTTTATGTGATATAATACACAAGGTAAGAAAATACACACACTACTGAATTTATTAAAAGGTGCTCTACGGAGTGTTTAATAAAAATGATGGTAGTGGAGGAAAAAACCAGGAGGTATATTAAAATGGCAGTTATTTCAATGAAACAATTATTAGAAGCTGGTGTTCACTTTGGACATCAAACAAGAAGATGGAACCCTAAAATGGCTCCATACATCTTTACTGAAAGAAATGGTATATACATCATCGATTTACAAAAAACAGTTAAGAAAATTGATGAAGCATATGATTTCATAAAATCAGTAGCAGAAGAAGGAAAAGACATATTATTTGTTGGAACTAAGAAGCAAGCACAAGAAGCTATCCAAGAAGAAGCTGTTAGATCAAGCATGCACTTTGTAAACAACAGATGGTTAGGTGGAATGTTAACTAACTTCAGAACTATCAAAACAAGAATAGGCAGACTTGAAGCTTTAGATAAAATGGAAGAGGATGGAACATTCGAAGTTCTTCCTAAAAAAGAAGTTATTCAACTTAAAAATGAAAGAGAAAAATTAGAAAAGAACCTTGGCGGAATTAGAAATATGGATGCTAAAAATATAGGAGCTTTATTTATAGTTGATCCAAGAAAAGAAAAAAATGCTATACTTGAAGCTAAGACATTAGGAATTCCTGTAATAGCTATAGTTGATACAAACTGTGATCCAGACGATGTAGACTATGTAATTCCAGGAAATGACGATGCTATCAGAGCAGTTAAATTAATAACTGAGAGATTAGCTGATGCTATAATTGAAGCAAGACAAGGCGAAGAAGTAGCTGAATAATATAGCACTTTCAAACTAAATTTCAAACAGCCTCATCTATGGTTGTAAAACATATGAAATTTTAAAGGTAGATGAGAGAGAAATCTTTCATTTACCTTTTTGTTAGGAATTAAAGGAGGAATAAGGATGATAACAGCAGCAATGGTAAAAGAGTTAAGAGAAAGAACTGGATCTGGAATGATGGATTGTAAAAAAGCTCTTAGCGAAACAAACGGAGATATGGAAAAAGCAATAGAAGTTTTAAGAGAAAAAGGATTAGCAGCAGCAACTAAAAAAGCTGGTAGAATAGCAGCTGAAGGGATAGTTACTACTTATATATCTGATGATATGAAAATTGGTTCTGTAGTAGAAGTTAACTGTGAAACTGACTTTGTTGCAGCAAATGATGATTTTAAAGCTTTAGCAACTAATGTAGCTAAAATGGCTGCAACTACTAATGTAACTACTGTAGAAGAATTATTAGCAGAAAAATATGTTGGAGATGAGAGTATTACTCTTCAAGATGCTGTTACAGCTTTAATTGCAAAATTAGGTGAGAATATGTCTGTTAGAAGATTTGAAAAATTCGTTGCTGACAACGGAATAGTTCAAAGCTACATTCACGGAAATGGAAAAATAGCAGTTTTAGTTCAATTAGCATGTGAAAAACAAGAAGATGTACTAAAAACAGTTGCTAAAGATGTAGCAATGCAAGTAGCAGCAGCTAACCCATTATTCTTAAATAAAGATCAAGTAGATAATGAAGCTTTAGAAAAAGAAAAAGAAATCTACAGAGTTCAAGCTCTTAATGAAGGAAAACCAGAAAATATAGTTGAAAAAATGGTAATGGGAAGAATAAGCAAATACTACAAAGAAGTTTGCTTAGTAGAGCAAGTATGGGTTAAAAATGGAGATTACACTATAAGCAAATACCTTCAAGAAGAAGGAAAGAAACTTGGTGCATCTATGGATATTGTTAAATTTGCTAGATTTGAAAGAGGCGAAGGAATCGAAAAGAAAGAAGAAAACTTTGCTGAAGAAGTTCAAAGACAAATGCAAGGAAAATAATACAAGATAATAAAAGAGAACCTAGGTTCTCTTTTTTTGAAATCTATATGTACTATAATAACTATATAAATGATAAAAACATATTTAAATCAATTTACTTCATATAGTATATATATAGTATATATGACTTGAATTTAGTTTATAATTCATAAAAATATGATGTAAATATATTGAGTTGGAGGTATAATATATATATGGAAACTGCGAAATATAAAAGAGTCATGCTTAAACTTTCAGGAGAGGCATTAGCAGCAGAAAAAGGGTACGGCATTGATTTTGAAACAGCGAACACTATTGCTTTACAAATTAAGAAATTAGTTGAGATGGGTGTTGAGGTAGGTGCAGTTGTTGGTGGCGGCAACATATGGAGAGGTAGAAGTGGTGAAGGAATGGATCGAACTACTGCTGATTATATGGGTATGTTAGCTACATGTATAAATGCTTTAGCGTTACAGGATTCCTTGGAAGCTATAGGAGTTAATACAAGAGTTCAAACAGCTATTGAGATGAGAGAGATAGCTGAGCCTTACATTAGAAGACGAGCAATGAGACATCTTGAAAAAGGAAGAGTTGTAATATTTGCAGCAGGAACAGGAAATCCATATTTCTCCACAGATACAACGGCGGCTTTAAGAGCAGCAGAAATAGAAGCAGAAGTTATTCTGTTAGCTAAAAAAGTTGATGGGGTGTATGATAAAGATCCTCATAAACACGAGGATGCAGTTAAGTTTAATAACTTATCTTATATTGAGGTATTGGAAAAGGGATTACAGGTTATGGATTCTACTGCTACATCCCTATGTATGGATAATCAAATACCTATACTTGTATTTGGATTAGATGAGCCTCATAATATTATAAGAGCAGTAAAAGGTGAAAATATTGGTACTTTAGTATCATCGAATATATGTAAATAATTAATGGAGGTAATTTTATGATAAAGGATATCATTAAAAATGCTGATGAGAAAATGAATAAAACTATTTTAAGTTTACAAAATGAACTTGGAACATTAAAAGCTGGAAGAGCAAACCCTACAATGCTTGATAGAATACTAGTAGAAAGCTATGGAACTATGGTACCAATTAATCAAGTAGGAAATATCTCTGCTCCAGAGCCAAGAGTTCTTCTTATTCAACCATGGGATAAAAGCTGCATGAAAGATATTGAAAAGGCAATTTTAAAATCAGATCTAGGAATTAACCCAAGCAATGATGGTCAAGTTATTAGATTAATTGTTCCAGAGTTAACTGAAGAAACTAGAAGAAATTTAGTTAAATCAGTTAAGAAGTGCGGTGAAGATGCTAAAGTTGCTATTAGATCTATAAGACGTGATGCTAACGATAAGATAAAAAATCTAAAGAAGAATAGTGAAATCAGTGAGGATGAATCAAAAAAAGCTGAGGATAATATTCAAAAGGAAACTGATAAATTCATCAAGTTAATTGATAAAGCTGTAGAAGAAAAAGAAAAGTCAATAATGGCAGTATAGAATAAATGAGATAAAACCTGCAATATTTGCAGGTTTTATTGTTAGGTATTTGTGATATAATAGCATCATGAATATTTGAAATGGAGAGATATGGTTTGGATATATTTAAGTTTAAAAAAAATATAAATTCTGAAAAGATACAGCTAGATATGGAAAAGATTCCAGCTCATATAGCTATAATTATGGATGGAAATGGACGTTGGGCAAAACAGAGAAAGTTGCCGAGAACCATGGGACATAGGGCTGGTATGAAAAATATAAAAATGATGGTAGAGGAATCAAGTAATCTTGGGGTAAAATATCTAACTCTATATGCGTTTTCTACGGAAAATTGGAAAAGACCAACGGAAGAGGTAGGAGCATTAATGGATTTAGTAGTAGAGTTCATTGATAAAGAGTTTGAAGAATTACATAGAAATAATGTGAAACTTAATTCTATAGGAGATATAAGCAAACTACCTGCAAAATCAAGAATTGCCATAGAGGATGCTAAAGAGAAGACTAGAAATAATACAGGATTAACTCTTAATATAGCGCTAAACTATGGTGGTAGAGACGAGATAGTAAGAGGAGTTAAAGAAATAGCAAAAGATGTAGTAGAAGGAAAATTAAAAATAGATAGCATTGATGATCAGGTTATATCTAATCACTTATATACTAAGGGTATGCCAGATCCAGATATTATTATAAGGCCAAGTGGAGAGCTGAGAATTAGTAACTACTTATTATGGCAAAGTGCTTATTCAGAGTTTTGGTTTTCTAATATAAACTGGCCTGACTTTACAAAAGCAGATTTGAGAAGAGCAATTAGTGACTTCCAGAATAGAGATAGGAGATTTGGTGGAGTATAGTTAAGAGGTGAGCAAATGAATGAAAGATATGTAGGGGCAATGGTATTAGCTCCTTTATTACTATTTATATTTTTAGGTGGATATTTTTTGAAAATTTCTGTTGTGTTATTATCCCTTGGAGGAATGTATGAATTTTACAAAGTAAGTAAAACAGATGGATATAAACCCATATCTATTGTTGGATATTTACTGTGTCTAGCATATTATATTTATCTTGGGCATGGGTTTAATTTAACTAATGCTGTAGGTATATTTATTTTAGTAGTATTTTTCTTAATGATGGTACCAGTATTTAATACTGATAGGAATTTTGTTGATGTAGCATTAACTATATTACCATTCTTTTATGTAGGAATATTCTTTAGTTTCATACTATTACTTAGTAACATGGAGAATGGGAGATATTTTCTTTGGCTTATATTTATATCCTCTTGGGGCTGTGATACTTTAGCTTATTATTTTGGAAGATATTTAGGAAAGCATAAATTAATTCCGAAGGTGAGTCCTAAGAAAACTGTGGAGGGTGCTATAGGTGGACTTCTTGGAAGTATCTTAGGCTGTACTCTCTATGGATATATCATAGCTAGATTTGGAATAGTAATACCACTATACCATTATATCATTATAGGTTTATTAGGTGGGATTATAGGACAGTGTGGGGACTTAGTAGCATCTTCTATAAAAAGGCATGCGGGAGTTAAAGATTATTCTAACATAATTCCTGGACATGGAGGAATATTAGATCGATTTGATAGTATATTATTAGTATCTGTAGTTGTATATTATTATATTAGTATTTTCGTAGCATAGTCTAGAATACGTATTAAGGAATTATTATTAATTTAGGCAGTAATTAAAAGATATTTATTCTTTTAATTACTGCCTTTTAAAACTTAAAAGTAATTTAACTATTAGGATTTTGTATTATAGTATGTTATAGGGTATAATGTGTTTATATATAATTAAAGGAGCGTTTGAAGTGAAAAACATAAGTATACTTGGAGTTACAGGTTCCATAGGAACACAAGCATTAGATGTAATAAGAAATAAAGAAAATGAAATAAACCTTGTAGGAGTTACGGCTCATAGAAACTTTGCGGGTCTAGTGGATATTATAGAAGAATTTAGTCCAAAATATATAGGTGTAACAGATGAAAAGTGTTATAGAGATATAGTAGAATACTGTAAGAAGGAAAATAAACATTTAAATCTATTTTTCGGTGAAGAAGCTTTGGAGAAAATTGCAACTTTAAAGGAGATAGATACAGTTTTAACTTCTGTTGTAGGAATTGCTGGATTAAAGCCAACTATCAAAGCTATTGAAGCTAAAAAGAATATAGCATTAGCAAATAAGGAAACCTTAGTAGTTGCTGGAGATATAGTTATGTCAAAGGCAAAGGAAAATGGGGTTAAAATACTTCCGGTGGATTCAGAACATGGAGCTATATTTCAATGTATTCAAGGTAATGAAAGAAAGGATATAAGTAAGATAATACTTACAGCTTCGGGAGGACCTTTTAGAGGAAAAACTAGGGATGATCTAAAGGAGATTACCCCTAAAGAGGCTTTAAGACATCCTAAATGGAATATGGGCAGAAAGATATCTATAGATTCATCAACTTTAGTGAATAAGGGGTTAGAGGTTATAGAAGCACACTTTTTATTTGGAATTGACTATGATCATATTGAAGTTGTAGTTCATCCTCAAAGTATTGTACACTCTATGGTAGAATATAAGGATGGCTCTATCATTGCTCAATTAGGAAGCACAGATATGAGGTTACCAATTCAATATGCATTAAGTTATCCTGAAAGAAGAGGAGCTATAGCAGAAAAGTTAGATTTTAAAACTATTTCTGAGCTAACCTTTGAGATGCCAGATATGATTACTTTTAGATGTTTAGAATTAGCATTTGAAGCTGGTAAACTTGGAGGAAATATGCCTGCAATATATAATGGAGCTAATGAAATTGCAGTTGAATTATTTCTAGATGAGAAAATAAAATATTTACAGATAGAAGAAATTATAGAGGATGCTATGAATAAGTTCCCGCATGTGAAAAACCCAAATCTACAACAAGTTTTAGACATAGATAAGCAAGTTAGGGAATATGTTTTAAAGAGATACGTATAAATGAACATAGTGGAAGGGGAGAAAAATATTGCAAAGTATTATAGGTAATATACCATATATTTTAATGGCATTACTTGCATTTAGTGTATTAATTATAGGACACGAATTTGGACATTTTATAATGGCTAGAGTCAATGGGGTAAAAGTCCTTGAATTTTCTTTAGGAATGGGGCCAAAAATATTTTCTATCAAGGGTAAAGAGACAGAATATCTTATTAAAGCACTTCCTATTGGTGGATATGTAAGGATGTATGGAGAAGAGGATGATGTGAATGTAGTAGATGACAGAGCCTTTTCTAATAAGACATCTTTTCAAAAGTTAACTATAGTAGCAGCAGGACCTATAATGAATTTTATAATAGCTATACTGTTCTTTAGTTTAGTTGGTGGTATTCAAGGCCATTCTACTAATATTATAGATAAAGTAGTAGAAAATTCACCAGCTATGGAAGTCGGGATACAGGCTGGAGATAAGATAACAGAAGTTAATGGTAAGATGGTTACCACTTGGGAAGATTTTCTCAATGAAATTTTTACAGGAGAAGGTAAGCCTGTTAACATGCAGGTAGAAAGAAATGGAGAAAAAATAAAACTTGATCTGACACCATCGTATAACGATGCAGAGGATAGGTATCAAGTAGGGGTGTACTCTAAAGTTGTAAAACCTAACTTCATCGATTCTGTAAAATATGGACTTAATCAAACAGGAAGCACTATAAGACAGACCTTTGGTTTCTTTGGTCAATTATTTAAAGGAAAGGTTTCTTCTGATGATGTAGGGGGACCTATAAGTATAATAAAGATTTCCGGTAGAGCTGCTCAGCAAGGAATTCTTACTTTGTTAAATATCATGGCTCTATTTAGTGTTCAGCTAGCTATATTTAATATAATTCCTTTTCCAGCTTTAGATGGTGGATGGATATTCTTATTGTTATTCCAGATTATAACTGGAAAAGAAGTAAATAAAGAAAAGGTAGCAACAATAAATTACTATGGGTTTTTAGCCTTGATGGGACTTATGGTATTTGTATTGTTAAAAGATATCATAAATCCTATTAAGTTTTAGGAGGAAAACATGAAAAGAAGAGAAACAAGAAAAGTTAAAATTGGAGATATATACATTGGTGGAGATTCAAAGATTACAGTTCAATCTATGACTAACACAGATACTAGAGATGTAAAAGCTACGGTAGAGCAAATTTTAAAACTTGAAGAAAGTGGTTGTGATATAGTTAGATGCGCTGTTCCAGACATGCAGGCTGCAGAAGCTATAAAGGATATTGTGAAAGAAATTCACATACCTTTAGTTGCAGATATACATTTTGATTATAAATTAGCACTAAAAGCAATAGAGAATGGGGTTTCTAAGCTTAGAATTAATCCAGGAAATATAGGAAGTATAGATAGGGTTGAAATGGTAGCAAAGGCTGCTAAGGAAAGAAATATACCTATAAGAATTGGGGTTAACTCAGGCTCGCTAGAAAAAGAAGTATTAAATAAATATGGTAAAGTATGTAGTGAGGCTTTAGCAGAAAGTGCTCTCAATCATGTTAGGATTCTAGAAAAAGTAAACTTTGAAGATATAATTATATCTATAAAATCTTCAGATGTAGTTCAGATGATAGATGCTTACAATATAGTTTCCAATAAAGTTAATTATCCATTACACATCGGAGTAACAGAGGCTGGTACAATATGGAGAGGTACTATTAAATCAAGTGTGGGAATAGGAGCTCTTTTAGCACAGGGTATAGGTGACACTTTAAGAGTTTCCCTTACAGGAGATGTAATAGAAGAAGTTAAGGTAGGAAGAGAAATTTTAAAATCTCTAGGAATGCTGGATGATGGAATTAAATTTGTGTCTTGTCCAACTTGTGGCAGAACTCAAATAAATCTCATTAAGATAGCCGAAGAAGCAGAAAAAAGGCTTAGTCATGTAAATAAAAATATAAAGGTTGCTATAATGGGGTGTGCAGTTAATGGACCAGGAGAAGCTAAAGAAGCAGATGTTGGAATAGCAGGTGGAAATGGAGAAGGACTTATTTTTAGAAAAGGACAGATTATAAGAAAAGTAAGAGAAGAAGATTTACTTGATGAATTAATTAAGGAGATTGAAAGTTTATAGATAGGAGGAAGCTAGATGACATTGTCGGAACTGCTAGGATACGATAGTAGATTCCCTATATATGAAGATATCATCATATATAAAGTTCAGTATCTAAAACAAAGCGAGATGGTTAAAATAGTATTAAAGCATAAGAATGCCCTAGATGATCCCATGAAGGATAATATAGGAAGTCTTATAAAAGATAAACTGAGAGACCTAGGTACTATAGATATCTTGTGGTATAAAGATGTGGAACATGTTTCCTTAGAAGATGTGGTGGGAGAGTATTGGATAGATGTTATTAACTCTCTTGCCTCATCTTTTCCTTCTGCTAAGACTAGTTTGCTTAAGGCAGTTAAAAATTTAGAAGGTAATAAGATTAACATAGGTATATCTAATGAGTTCATATCAAAAATGCTTTGTCATAAAAATATAGATAGATTAATACAAACTGAAATTTATAATATGTTCAACATTAAAGTAGAAATAAAAATATATTATGATGAATCTGCTATTAAAGAAGATTATATCCTAGAAAAACAAATTGAAGAAAAGAGAATAGTAAGTGATATTATAGCGAATAGTCCTAAGGTTTCTAGTAAAGGTAATGATAAGAATAAAGAAAAAGTTAAGGATCCAAAGGGAGATAAGAAAGCTAATCCTTGGAAAGAGAATTATAGAAAGAGCAAAGAACCTTTAGATGATAATGTAGTATATGGAAATAGAAATATTAATGAAGAAACTACAGAGATGGCTGAATTAAATATGGGTTCTGGTAGAGTTGCTTTGGCTGGAGATATATTTAAAGTGAATATATTTGAAGCAAGAAGTGGGAAAATATACCCGTCTTTATACATTACAGACTATTCTAGCTCTATAACCATAAAAATATATCCAAGAAATAATGAGGAAGTAGAAAGACTACTGGAGGAGTTAAAGCCTGGAGTATGCTGCAAAGTATATGGAGAGGTAGAAATTGATAGATTTTCCAAGGATTTAGTATTAAATGCAAAATCTATTGTAAAATTAAAGTCTAGTGAAAGGATGGATGGTAGCGAAGTTAAAAGAGTAGAACTCCATGCTCATACTACAATGAGTTCTATGGATGGAGTGGTACCACCATCAAAGCTTATTGCTACAGCGGCTAAATGGGGGCATAAAGCTATTGCAATAACAGATCATGGAGTAGCTCAAGCTTTTCCAGAGGCCATGGACGCAGGAAAGAAACATAATATAAAGATCATATATGGAGTAGAGGGATATTTAGTAAATGATGGATTAGGTATAGCTACAGGATGTAGAGGAATAGATTTTAATAGTACCTTTGTAGTATTTGATATTGAAACTACAGGGTTTTCAAGCCAAGAAGACCGTATAATAGAGATAGGGGCTGTTAAAATAGAGAATGGACAGGTTATTGATAGTTTTAATGAACTTATAAATCCAGAGATAAGTATTCCTTATAAAATAACAGAACTTACAGGTATAAATAATGATATGGTGAAAGACTGTAGAACTCTACATGATGTAATGCCAAGTTTTTTGGAATTTGTAGGAGATTCGGTGGTAGTAGCCCATAATGCGGAATTTGATACGGGGTTTATTAAGTCTAAATGTAGAAAACTTGGATTGAAATTTAAAAATGGCATTATAGATACATTACCTTTAGTTAGATTTTTATTTCCACAGCTTAAAAAGCATAAGTTAAATGTAATATGTGAACACTTAAAGATATCTTTAGAGAATCATCATAGAGCTGTGGATGATGCTAAGGCTACTGGAGATATTCTTTTAAAATGTTTTGATATGTTAAAAGAAAAAGAGCTTAATAGCTTTGAACAGGTCAATAAGGAATATTTAAAATCCTTTGATGTTAAAAAAGCACCAACCAATCATGTTATTATCTTAGCAAAGAACCAGGTTGGGCTAAAGAATTTATATAAATTAATTTCATTTTCAAATTTGGATTATTATCAAAGAAGGCCGAGACTTCCTAAGAGCTTAATAGAGGAATATAGAGAAGGGCTCATAATTGGATCTGCATGTGAGGCAGGGGAAATATTTAAGGGTGTCTTAGCAGGAAAGTCAATGGAAGATATGGAATATATAGTGAATTTCTATGATTATTTAGAAGTGCAGCCTATAGGAAATAATGAATTTCTGATAAGAAAAAATATGGTTAAGGACGAAGATGGGCTTAGAGAATTAAATAGAAGAGTATGTGAATTAGGAGATTTTTATAATAAAAAGGTTGTTGCAACAGGAGATGTACACTTTTTAGAGCCTAGAGATGAAGTATTTAGAAGAATTTTAATGGCTGGAAAAGGATTTGATGATGCAGATGACCAACCACCACTA
This sequence comes from Clostridiaceae bacterium, assembly GCA_902363375.1. Classification (GTDB taxonomy): domain Bacteria; phylum Bacillota; class Clostridia; order Clostridiales; family Clostridiaceae; genus Clostridium_J. The sequence continues at coordinate 628,892 of CABIZX010000001.1, forward strand.
TACTTCAAAACTACCACGGAGATGTTAAGAGAGTTCTCATATTTAGGAGAGAAAAAGGCTATGGAAATAGTAGTAGAGAATCCAGAATATATACAAAAACTGGTGGAAGATGTGAAGCCTATACCAGATGAAACCTATGCTCCTAAAATTGAGGGTGCAGAGGATGACATTAGAAATATGACTTTAAATAAAGTCAGATCCATATATGGTGACAATCTTCCAGAAGTTATTCAAAAGAGACTAGATAAAGAATTGAATTCTATTATAAACAATGGATATGCGGTACTTTATCTTATAGCTCAGAAGCTGGTAGCAAAATCTATTAGCGATGGATATCTGGTTGGGTCCAGGGGATCTGTTGGTTCATCCTTTGTGGCTACAATGTCAGATATAACAGAAGTTAATGGACTTCCACCTCATTATGTATGCCCTAATTGTAAACATAGCGAATTTATTTTAGACGGATCTATAGGTTCAGGAGTTGACCTGCCAGATAAAAACTGCGAAAAATGTGGAACTCCTTATAAAAAAGATGGGCACGATATTCCTTTTGAAACATTTCTAGGATTCGAAGGTGATAAAGAGCCTGATATTGACTTAAATTTCTCAGGAGATAATCAAGGAGATATTCATAAATATACAGAAGTATTATTTGGAAAAGGTCATACATTTAAGGCTGGAACCATAGGAACTATTGCAGATAAAACTGCTTATGGATATGTTAAAAAGTATTTAGATGAAAGGAATATAAATACTACTAATGCAGAGATAGAGAGATTAACTATTGGATGTACTGGAGTAAAGAGAACATCAGGACAACATCCAGGAGGTATAATGGTTGTCCCTAGTGATAATGAAATTTTCAACTTTTGTCCTATACAGCATCCAGCAGATGACCCTAATTCAGACATAATCACAACTCACTTTGATTATCACTCTATAAGTGGTAGACTTCTAAAACTAGATATATTAGGACATGACGATCCTACCATGCTTAGAATGCTACAAGATTTAACAGGAGTAAGCCCTCAAAGTGTACCCTTATCAGATTCTAAAGTTCTAAGTCTTTTTACTGGAACAGAAGGTCTTGGAATAACTCCTGAAGAATTGGGATGTGAGGTTGGATGTTATGGTATTCCGGAGTTTGGAACTAAGTTTGTAAGACAGATGTTATTAGATACTAAGCCACAAACTTTTTCTGATTTAGTAAGAATCTCAGGTCTTTCTCACGGTACTGACGTATGGCTTAACAATGCTCAATATTATATAAAAGAAGGATATACTACACTTAAAGATTGTATATCTACGAGAGATGATATCATGGTTTACCTTATATATAAAGGATTGCCACCAAAGACAGCCTTTACAATCATGGAAAAGGTTAGAAAGGGAAAAGGGGTATCTGAAGAGTTTGAAGCTATAATGAGGGAGCACAATGTACCAGATTGGTATATAGAGTCATGTAAAAAAATAAAATATATGTTTCCTAAAGGTCATGCTGTTGCCTATGTAATGATGGCAATGAGAATAGCTTATTTCAAGGTTTATTATCCTAAGGCTTATTATGCAACTTATTTTACTGTTAGAGCAGATGACTTTGATGGTGATTTAGTAGTAAAAGGAGAAGAAGCAATAAAAGATACCATGGATGAATTAAATGCTTTAGGGAATAATATAGGTACGAAGGAAAAAGGACTTCTTACTACCTTGGAGTTATGCTATGAAATGTATAAGAGAGGTATAAAATTTTTACCTGTGGATCTATACAAATCAGAAGCAGTAAAATTCACTATCGAAGGAGATAATATAAGAATCCCATTGAGTGGTCTAACCGGCGTAGGTGAAAACGCAGCAAAAGCAATAGCGGAGGTTAGAGATGATGGAGAATTTATATCTAAAGAAGATCTTCGTATAAGAAGTAAAGCAACAAAAACTGTGGTAGAGGCTTTGGCAAATCATGGAGCCTTGGAAGGAATGCCAGAGACAAATCAATTAAGCCTGTTTTAATAATTGTTTTCTTAAATAAATTAAGTAAGGTGTATTATAAGGAAAGTTAAATTTCTTGAGAGATAGGTTTTTGGATATAGTCTAAATTTAATTTAAGTTGTATAAGAAGTATATATTATTGACTACATCACTATTTAGAAAAGATTTTAGTTTTATATAGGAGATGTGATAAATACCTCAAAGGTGTCAAAACCATTGCATATTAAAAATAGCTATGATATAATTATACTTAATGAAGCTAGTTATTATGATAATCTTTGAGGGAGAGTAGGATTTATGCCTACTCTCTATTTATTAAAACGCAACCCAAAGTTGCGTTTTAATTATAAAGTGAAACTTAGCTTGAGCTGGAGTTTACGAGCCCAGCTCAAGGTGAGTTTCACTTGAACAGAAATATATGAATAAATATCCTTAAAGAAAAATATAAACATTTACTTTAAATAAAAAGTTATTGTGTTTACTATTTAAAATTTAAAGGAAATATAATAAAAGGAGGAAGTATATTATGAACAGTAACGGTGTTGTAGAAAAACTCCATAGTAAAATTGAGAAGATAGTTGAAAGACTTGGATTTGAACTTTATCACTTAGAATATGTGCGTGAAGGCGGACAAAATATTTTAAGGGTTTTCATAGATAATGAAAAAAGTGTTTCCTTAGATAATTGTGTGGAAGTAAGTAAAGCTGTTGGAGAAATGTTAGATATAGAAGATCCGATAGTTGAAGAATATAACCTAGAAGTATCATCTCCAGGTATATTTAGAACTTTATTTACAAAAGAGCATTTTAATAAATATATAAATAGTGATGTAGCTGTGAAACTTTCAGCATTATTTGAAGGAAAGAAGAAATATGAAGGGATACTAAAGGGGTTTGATAGTGAAAATCTAATGCTAGCGGTAGATAATAATGAGATTGTAATACCAATGTCAAAGGTGTCTATAGTTACATTAAACCCAGCTTTATAAGGAGGATATAAATATAATGAGCACCGGATTTAAGGAAGAATTTATAGATGCTGTAAAGCAACTAGTTGTTGAAAAAGGAATTAGTGAGGAAATGCTATTTACAACTATAGAAGATGCTTTAGTAGCAGCATATAAGAAAAACTTTGCAAAATCTCATGCAAAGGAACAAAATGTAAGAGTATGGGTTAATAGAGATACAGGAGAAACTCACGTATATTCATTAAAAGAAGTTGTAGAAGAAGTGTATGATGATGTAATAGAGATATCACTAGAAGATGCTAGAGAAATTAGTGCTAAATATAATTTAGAAGATATAGCAGAAATAGAGGTTACTCCAAGGGATTTTGGAAGGGTTGCAGCACAGGCAGCTAAGCAAGTTGTTATTCAAAGAATTAAGGAAGCTGAAAGAACTCTTATATATAATGAATTTATAACTAAGGAATTTGACATAATAACAGGTGTTGTATTAAGAAAAGATAGAGGAAATGTATTTATAGATTTAGGAAAACTAGAGGCTGTTTTGGGTCCTAATGAACAAATGCCAGGAGAAACTTATACTTTTAATGAAAAATTAAAGCTATATATAGTAGAGGTAAAAAAGAGCTCTAAGGGACCACAAATAGTAGTTTCAAGAACTCATCCAGGATTAGTAAAAAGATTATTTGAACTAGAAGTTCCAGAGATATATAGTGGAATTGTAGAGATAAAGAATATAGCTAGAGAAGCTGGTTCAAGAACCAAGATAGCTGTATGGTCTAATGATGAAGAAGTAGATCCTATGGGAGCTTGTGTTGGACCTAAAGGAATTAGAGTTCAAAATATTGTAAATGAGCTTAAAAATGAGAAAATTGATATAATAAAATGGAGTAAGTTACCAGAAGAGTATATTGCACATGCTCTAAGCCCTGCTAAAGTACTCTCTGTAGATATTAATGATGAAGAAAAGAGCGCAAAGGTAGTGGTAGATGATAATCAATTATCATTAGCTATAGGTAAAGAAGGGCAAAATGTTAGATTAGCAGCAAGACTTACAGGATGGAAGATAGATATTAAGAGTAAAAGTCAAGCCGCAAGTTTAAAAGTTGAAGAAAGTAACCTTTAAAGGTAGGTGATATTTTATGAAGGTAAAGAAGATACCTCAAAGAATGTGCACAGGATGCATGGAAATGAAACCTAAGAAGGAACTTATAAGAATTGTAAAAAATAAAGAAAATGAGATATCTATAGATTTGCACGGAAAGAAACCTGGACGTGGAGCGTATATATGTAGAGATATTGAGTGCCTAGAAAAAGCTGTAAAGACTAAAAGATTAGAAAGAAACTTAGAAACAAAGATAAGTGAAGAAATATATGATAAACTAAAGGAAGAGATAGTTAATGCAGAATAAATTTTTAAGTTTTCTAGGAATTGCAAAGAAGTCTAGAAATTTAGTAGAAGGATATAATGGATGTGAAGAAGAAATAAAAAGAAATAAGGTTCATCTATGTATTCTATCTTTAGAGTGTTCAGAGAATACTAAAAAGAAATTTGAGAAATACTGCTCAGACAGAAAAGTACCTATAATAGGAAATATATCTAAGGATGAATTAGGTATGGCCATAGGTAGAGAAGAGATTAATGTATTAGCAGTGAAAGATGAAAAAATCTGTGAAAATTTAATAAAGTTATGGAAAGAGAATTACGGAATGTAAATTCGGGGGTGAAAGTTTTGGCGAAAGTAAGAATATATGAATTAGCTAAAGAATTAGAAGTTTCAAATAAGGAACTTATAAGTGTATTAATGGATGAGTTCGGAGTAGAAGCGAAGAATCACATGAGTGTTATAGATGAAGAAGATGCTGATCTTATAAAAGAGCTATACGAAGAACAAAAAAAGGAATTGGCTGAGAAGAAGGAAATCATTGAAGAATATGAGTCAAAAATCAATGAAGATATAAGCAAACAACAAAGAAAAAATAGTAAAGTGAGAAAAAACAATAACAAAAGATCAGAAGAAAAAGTAGAGGATACTCCAGATGAAGTTATAGAAGTTGAAGAGACTATTGTTGTAAAAGACTTAGCTGATAAGCTTAAAAAGCCTGTTGTTGAAGTTATAAGAGCTTTGATATTCCAAGGAGTTATGGCAAGTGTGAATCAAGAAGTTGACTTTAATACAGCTTCAAAGCTTATAGAGAGTTTCGGTTCTATTGCCGTATTAAAAGAGAAAAATGTTGGCGAAGTAGCTAAAGAACAGGAAGATGAGATTGATGATTTAGATGAGGAAACATCAGAGTCAACAGAAACAAAAAGACCACCAATAGTAACAGTAATGGGTCACGTTGACCACGGTAAGACATCATTACTAGATGCAATAAAAAAATCAAAAGTAACAGCAACAGAGGCTGGCGGAATTACTCAACACATAGGGGCATATACTGTAGATGTAAATGGTGAAAGAATAACTTTCCTTGATACTCCGGGGCATGAGGCTTTCACATCTATGAGAGCTAGGGGAGCTCAAGTTACAGATATAGTTATATTAGTAGTAGCTGCAGATGATGGAATTATGCCACAGACTGTAGAAGCTATAAATCACTGTAAAGCAGCAGAAGTACCTATGATTATAGCTATTAATAAAATGGATAAAGAAAGTGCAAATCCAGATAGAGTTAAACAAGAATTAACTGAATATGGATTAGTATCAGAAGATTGGGGTGGAGATACTATATGTGTACCGGTATCTGCTCACACTAAAGAAGGATTAGATAACTTACTTGAAATGGTTGTAATAAATGCTGAAATGTTAGAATTAAAAGCTGATGCTAACAGAAAAGCTAAAGGAACAGTTATAGAAGCTAAATTAGATAAAGGTAGAGGTCCTGTAGCTAGTATACTAGTTCAAAATGGAACTTTAAAATCTGGGGATTCTATTATAGTTGGAACTACTTACGGTAGAATAAGAGCTATGATAGATGATAAAGGTAAGAAGACAAAAACAGCTGGACCTTCTATGCCAGTAGAGATATTGGGTCTTTCAGAAGTTCCAGAAGCAGGAGATAGATTCACTGTTGTAAAAGATGAAAAGACAGCTAGAATTATGGCTGAATCAAGAAAAGAAAAGATTAGACAAGAGCACTTCAAAACATCTAATAGAGTATCTATGGAAAATTTATATAGCCAAATTCAAGAAGGTAAAGTTAAAGAGTTAAGCGTAATAGTTAAGGCTGATGTTCAAGGTTCAGTAGAAGCTGTTAAGCAATCTATAGAGAAACTTTCTACAGATAATGTAAAAGTTAGAGTTATTCATGGAGCTGTTGGAGCTATAACTGAAACAGACGTATCTTTAGCCTATGCTTCTAATGCTATTATTATAGGTTTTAATGTAAGACCAGATAATAATGCTATTTCAGTTGCAGAAAGAGATAGTGTAGAAATCAAAACTTATAGAATTATCTATGATGCATTAGATGATATTAAATCAGCTATGATAGGTATGCTTGAACCAGAATACAAGGAAGTTGTAATTGGAAGATGTGAAGCAAGACAGGTATATAAAATTTCTAATGTAGGTACTATAGCAGGATGTTACGTGCTTAATGGAAAGATAACAAGAAACTGTAAGGTTAGAGTGCTAAGGGATGGTATAGTAATTACAGAATCTACTCTTGCATCTTTAAAGAGATTTAAAGATGATGTTAAAGAAGCAGCAGCAGGATATGAGTGTGGACTTAGCGTTGATAAATTCAATGATATTAAAGAAGGCGATATTATTGAAGGCTATGTTATGGAAGAAATTAAACCAAAAGAATTGTAATAGGAAGGAGTGATCTCCATGGCTAACTATAGAGGCGGCAGAATAAATGAAGAAATAAAAAAAGATGTTAGCAACACTATTCAAAATAAGATAAAGGATCCAAGATTTACTGCAATGGTAAGTGTAACAGATGTAGAGGTTACAAGAGATTTAAGTTATGCTAAAGTATTTGTTAGTATATTTGGTACAGAAGAGCAGAAATCAGAGGCTCTAAAAATTCTTAAGAATTCCACAGGATTTATAAGAAAAGAAATAGGAAGGAATGTTAAGATAAGACATGTACCAGAGGTGATTATAGAGTTAGATACTACTTTAGATAAAGCTAATCACTTAGAAGATTTATTTAGAAAAATAAAGGAGAATGACTCCAATGATAACTAGAGACATAATAGATATCATAAAGAAAAGTAAAAAAATAGGAATTACTTTTCATCAATCACCAGATGGAGATTCTTTAGGAAGTGCCACAGCCCTAATTCAAGGGCTGAAGGCGCTTAATAAAGAAGCATATATACTTTCGAAAGAAGCTATTCCAGATACCTTTTCTTACTTACCTCATAGTGAAGAAATTACTGGATTAATTCAGAATGTAAAAGAAGAGACAGATTTAATAATTGTATTAGATTGCGGAGATTTTAAAAGAATAAATGCTAATTTAGATAAATGTAGTAGAAAGTATACCATTGTAAATATAGATCATCACTTAAGCAACGAAAAATATGGTGATTTAAATTATGTAGATACAAATGCTGCAGCTGTAGGAGAGATAATATATGACTTATTAACTCAATTAAAAGTAGACATAACTAGGAAGATAAGTGAATCGATTTATACATCTATATTAACAGACACAGGCTCCTTTAAGCATTCTAATACTACTGATGTAACTCATGAAATAGCTGGAGCTCTTATTAAAACTGGGCTTAATTTTAACAAGATTCAAAGACAAGTATTTGAAAATAAAGAATTTAACAAAGTTAAGTTTTTTGGAAAAGTAATAGATACTTTACAGTTACATATTAACAATAAAGTGGCGTTTATGGAAATCAGAGATAAAATGCTTGAAGAAGTGGGCTTAGAATCAATAGATTCTTCCGAGGTTATCCATTTTGGAACTATGATAAGCGGAGTAGAGGTAGTTGCCTTATTTAAGGAAAGTAAAGATGGAGTAAAAGTTAGCCTAAGATCTAAAGAAATAGTTGATGTTAGTAAGATAGCAGAAATTTTTAATGGCGGAGGACATAAAAGAGCAGCAGGTCTTTTTTGTGAAGGTTCCATGTCGGATGTAAAGGACAAAATATATAAAATATTAGAAGAAGAGTTGATATCTGATGATAGAAAATAATAAACCCTTTGGAGTTTTAAATATAAATAAACCACTTGGAATAAGTTCCTTTGAAGTAGTGAGAAAAATAAAGAAGTTAGCAGGAGAAAAGAAAGTTGGACATGGTGGAACTTTAGATCCAGAAGCTAGTGGTGTACTTCCAGTTTGTATCGGAAAAGCTACTAAAGCTATAGACTTCATCATGGAAGGTGAGAAAGAATATATAGCAAAGGTTAAATTAGGAGTAGTTACAGATACTTATGATAGAGAAGGAAAAGTACTTCGTGAAGGTAATGTTAATTTTACAGAAGAAGAAATTATCAAAGCCATACATAAATTTGAAGGAAGTATTGACCAAGTACCACCCATGTATTCGGCTCTTAAACAAAATGGAAAAAAATTATATGAGTTAGCTAGAGAAGGAAAGGAAGTCTATAGAGAGCCAAGAAACATTACTATATATAGTATTGATATATTATCTATAGATAGTCCGATAATTGAGATAAAAGTTAGATGTTCTAAGGGAACTTATATAAGAAGTTTATGCTATGATATAGGTGAAGAACTTGGTTGTGGTGCTATGATGTGGGAGTTGAAGCGGACAGCCACAGGAACGTTTACCATAGAAAATAGTGTGGATCTAAAAGAGTTAACAGAGAGCAATATAAGCAATTATATTGTTTCTTTAGATGAAATTTTTAATAAGTTTCCTAAACTTGTGGTTAATGAAAAGTTTGAAAGATTGATATTAAATGGAGTAACTATAAATGATAGAACTCTTTTAAATAGAATTGAAAAGTTTTGTAAATATGCAGTATATAATAATTCAGATAAACTTATAGGAATTGGATTAGAAAGTGATGAAGGATTTAAATTGATAAAACTTTTTGCTTAGGGGATATATTTATGAAGATTATTGAGGATAATTTTAGTGCAATTTTTAAAACTCCTAGCGTAGTTATATTAGGGAGTTTTGATGGTATACATAGTGGTCATAAAACATTAATCTATAATGCTAGAAAATTAGCAGAGAAAATTAAAGAACGTGAGCAGATAGAAAATATAAAAATTATGGTATGTACTTTTAAAAATCATCCATTATCAGTTGTGAACAAAGAAATTTGTCCTAAATTAGTAATGAGTAATGAAGATAAATCCATCTTATTTGAAGAACTTCAAGTGGACATAGTAAACTTTATGGAGTTTAATAAAGAATTTATGTCTATTTCTCCTGATGAATTTATTGAGAGGTTAAAAAGGCACTATAATGTTAAAGGTATAGTAGTTGGATTTAACTATCGATTTGGATATAAAAATCTAGGAGATGTGGAGATTCTTAAGGAATATAGTAAAATATTAGAATATGAACTTTTTGTAGTTAACCCTGTTACTGTAGAGGGAGAAGTGGTAAGTAGCTCTGCTATTAGGCATAATATTCAAGAAGGGAATATTGAAAAGGCTAATAGATTTTTAGATAGACCATTTATGTTAGAAGGAAAGATAATTAAAGGAAAACAAATAGGAAGAACTATAGGATTTCCTACGGTAAACTTAAGTTATGATAAAAGATTTGTGATTCCTAAGGGTGGAGTCTATGGTACCATTGTAAAATACGAAAATATATTTTATAAAGGTATAACTAATATTGGATATAATCCTACACTAGAGGGTAATAAGTTAAGTATAGAGACCAATATTTTAGACTTTAATCAAAATATATATGGAGAAAAAATTAAACTATATTTTATAGAGAAGATAAGAGAAGAAAAAAAATTTCGTAATCTTGAAGAATTAAAAAATCAATTATCTAAAGATAAAAGTTATATAATACATGAGGACTATTCTCTCTATATAGATAAAATACCTAAATAACTTATTTTTACAAATTTTATAATTTAATTAGTTTTCTATTTACAAAGTAAATTTAGTTTGATATAATTTCATAGGAACCTTATGCTAGGTGTTTTGAATGCCAACGGAATACATGGCATATGGCGATTTAACTATTGGAGGTGCATACAATATGGAAAAGGCAAGAAAACAAGAAATAATGAGAGAATTTGCAAGAACAGAAGGAGATACTGGTTCTCCAGAAGTGCAAATAGCATTATTAACAGAAAGAATTAAAGAATTAACTGAGCACTTAAAAGTTCATAAAAAAGACCACCACTCAAGAAGAGGTCTTTTAATGATGGTTGGACAAAGAAAAGGACTTTTAAGCTACTTAAAGAAGCAAGATATCGAAAGATACCGTGCTATAATTGCTAAATTAGGAATTAGAAAATAATTAAGAGCGGCAAAGCCGCTCTATTATTTTAATTAAATAGCAAAAAAAAGATAATAATAAATATATGTTTAAATATATATTTAATAACCGAAAGGAGGAAAATTAATGACAAATATACTAACTACTTCTGTAGCAGGAAGAGAAATGAAGATAGAAACTGGAAAGATTGGAATGTTATCCGATTGTGCTATGTTTGTTAGTTATGGAGAGACTGTAATCCTTGTAAATGTAAATGCATCAGAAGAGCCAAGACAAGGTATAGACTTTTTTCCATTAAGCGTAGAATATGAAGAGAGACTATATGCCGTAGGTAAAATTCCTGGAGGATTTTTAAAGAGAGAGGGAAGACCATCAGAGAAAGCTATACTTAATGGTAGAGCTATTGATAGACCGATAAGACCTCTTTTCCCAAAAGGATATAGGAATGATGTTCAAGTTGTTTGTACAGTATTATCTGTAGATCAAGATAATGCTCCAGAAATATTAGCTATGAATGCTGCTTCAATAGCATTACTTTTATCAAGTATACCATTTACAGAAGCTGTAGCTACAGTGTCAGTTGGATTAATAGATGGAAAATTTGTAATAAATCCTACATCTAAAGAAAGAGAGTTAAGCTCAATGCAGCTAACTGTATGTGCTACTAAAGAAAGAGTTATGATGATAGAGGCTGGTGGAGATGAGATTCCAGAAGAAACTATGATTGAGGCTATTGACTTTGGATTTAATGAATGTCAATCTATCATAGCTTTCCAAGAAGAAGCTAGAGCTAAATTTGGAAAAGTTAAACCTGAGCCAGTACTATATAAAGTAGATGAAGAAATAGAAAGCAATGTAAGAAATTTTGCTTTTGATATGCTAAAAGAAGCTATGTATATCATTGATAAAGATGAAAGAAATCTTAAAGTAAGTGAAATTAAAACTAAAATAGGTGAAGAATTTTCAGAAAAATATCCAGAGGGCGGTAGTGACATAGGAGAAGTTGTTTACAATATTCAAAAGGAAATTGTAAGAAATATGTTACTTAAAGATAAGAGAAGACCAGATGGTAGAGAATTTAATCAGATTAGACCTATATCTTGTGAAACTGGAATTCTTCCAAGAACTCATGGTACAGGATTATTTACAAGAGGATTAACTCAAGTAATGACCGTAGCTACATTAGGAGCTCTAGGAGATGTTCAAATCATAGATGGTATCGGAGAAGAAGACTTCAAGAGATATATGCATCATTATAACTTCCCAGCATATAGTGTAGGAGAAGTAAAACCGCTTAGAGGACCAGGAAGAAGAGAAATAGGACACGGTGCCTTAGCTGAAAGAGCACTAGAGCCACTAATTCCATCCATAGAAGAATTTCCATATGCTATTAGACTTGTTTCAGAAGTTTTAAGTTCTAATGGATCTACATCTCAGGCAAGTGTATGTGGAAGTACATTAGCATTACTTGATGCAGGAGTACCTATAAAGAGACCAGCGGCAGGAATTGCAATGGGACTTATAACTAGTGAAGATTTAAGTGAAGAAGCTGTAATTACAGATATTCAAGGAATAGAAGATTTCTTTGGAGATATGGACTTTAAAGTAGCTGGTACAGAAAAGGGAATAACTTCAATTCAAGTTGATACAAAAATAAAAGGATTATCTAAATATTGTATAAGAAAAGCTATAGAAGATGCTAGAGAAGCTAGATTATTTATTTTAGATAAAATAAATGAATGTATAGCAGAGCCAAGAGCAGAGTTATCTAAATATGCTCCAAGAATGTACAATATAAATGTAAAACCAGACAAAATTAGAGACATCATAGGACCAGGTGGAAAAACTATTAAGAAAATAATAGCAGATACTGGTGTGAAGATAGATACTAATGATGATGGTAAAATAGTTATAATGTCTACTGATAGTGAAAGTGCTAATGAAGCATTAAGAATTATAAAAGAAATCACTAAAGAAGTAGAAGTTGGGGAAATATATTTAGGTAAAGTTACTAAAATTATGGCTTTTGGTGCATTTGTAGAAGTGCTTCCAGGTAAAGAAGGATTAGTACACATATCTAAATTAGCTAACGAAAGAGTAAATAAAGTTGAAGATGTGGTAGCTGTCGGAGATGAAATACTTGTAAAAGTAACAGAAATTGATGCTCAAGGAAGAGTAAATCTTTCAAGAAAAGATGCAATAAAAGACAGTGAAGAATCTAAAAAAGAAGATTAAGAAAAAGTCAAAATAAAAAGGTAAAATGCCTTTTTATTTTTTTATGTACATATTAATTATCAATATGTAGACTATTTAGTATAAAATATAATCACATATAGTGTACAATTTCATAAATTATATTATAATTGTATTAAATTTCGTATATTGATTCATAATTTTAAACTAAAATACATATTAATCATATTAATTTATGAAATTATATATGAGGTGATATGCATGGAAGAAAAGTATAGATATTTAAGTGAAATGGAAAGATACGAAATTATAAATATTAATGATGGAGATAAGTATAGTGTCCTAGGCAATAATGATATAGTTATAAATGAAAATGGAGAGCTTAAACTATTATTACTGGGTGATGGAAAGTCTAGTAAAATGTTTTTTAGAAATAATGAAATGTTAGAGGTTTCATGGGAATATGTTAAAAAGATAGGTTCTAAGACTATAATCATTGATGTTGATGGAGATACACTAAGAAAATCGCACATATAACATGGAGGTAAGTATGGATATAGTTGTTCAGAAGTTTGGTGGCACATCAGTATCTAGTGAGGAAAATAGAAAGTTAGTTATAAAAAAGATTGAATGTGCAATAAAAGATGGATATAGACCTGTAGTAGTAGTATCAGCTATGGGAAGAAAAGGGTTTCCCTATGCAACAGATACATTACTTTCTTTAATCAATGAAGATTTTAAGGTTAATAATCCGAGAGCATTAGATTTACTTTTGTCTTGTGGAGAAACTTTAAGTACTGTAGTAATGTGCAATGATCTGCTAAAAGCTGGTATAGAAGCAGTTCCTCTTACAGGAGGAGAAGCTGGAATAAAAACCGATAATAATTTCAACAATGCATCTATTTTAAATGTAGATCCCAAGAATGTATTAAAGGTATTAGAGAAAGATAAAGTTCCAGTAGTGGCAGGATTTCAAGGAATAAGTGAAGATGGAAGCATTACTACTATAGGACGAGGTGGAAGTGATGTTACAGGGGCTATTTTAGGTGCAGCATTAAAAGCAAAAGAAGTTCAAATATATACAGATGTAGATGGTATAATGACAGCAGATCCAAGAATAGTTTCGGAGGCTTCATTAATAAAAAGCATAAGCTATGATGAAGTATTCCAGTTTGCAGATCAAGGAGCTAAAGTAATACATCCTAGAGCTGTAGAGATATCTAGACGATACAATATTCCATTAGTAATAAAAAATACTCTTAGTGATTGTGTAGGAACCACCATTTCTTCCTATGGAGAAGATAATAGTAGAATTATAACTGGAATAACTCATATGAGCAATAGAGTTCAGATTAGAATCAATGGTGGAGATAAAGGACCTAGTAATATATTTCACATTTTAGCTAAAGAAGGAATAAGTATTGATCTAATTAGTGTCTTCATAAAAGATAAGATATTTACAATAAATGAATCGGATTTAGAAAAATTTAAAAATATAGCAGATAACTTGAAAATCACTTATGAGTATACAAAAGATTGTAGCAAAATATCTATAATAGGTGCGAAGATGAGAGGAATACCCGGAGTTATGTCTAGAATTCTAAAGGCATTAGAAGAAGGAAACGTAGATATTCTTCAAACAGCAGACTCTCATACAACTATTTGGTGCTTGGTAGAAAGTAGTAAGGTTAAGGATGCTATAAACCTACTTCATAATGAATTTAAATTAGGATAGTATATAAACACCCCTTAATGCACAAAATAAGTAACATTAGGAGGTGTTTTTCCATGGAAAATCATAATAAGAAGAAAAAACATAAGGAAGACAAAGATAATAAAAATAATAAGAGTAAAGTTATAATAAATGAAGATAATGATGATGATCAAGATGAAAGAAATGATCATTCAGTAGTAAGTAATGAGGTTGCTAACCTTAAAGAAGTAGGGGTTATGACTGTAGCTAAGGCAGATGACAGAATTCAAGTTATACCTATAATAGGTCAAGTAGAAGGTCATAATATATCTGGAAATCAGACAAAATCTACAAAATATGAATTAATTATCCCTCAACTTATTGCCATTGAAAGAGATGACAATGTAAAAGGAATACTTATAGTATTGAATACTGCTGGAGGCGATGTAGAGGCAGGATTAGCTATTGCAGAGATGATAACTAGTCTTAGTAAGCCTACAGTTTCTATAGTTATAGGTGGAGGCCATTCTATAGGAGTTCCGTTGGCTACAGCTTCAGATTATTCATTTATAACTCCTTCAGCTACAATGATAGTTCATCCGGTAAGAATGAATGGCTTTGTTATAGGTGTACCTCAAACCTTTGAATATTTTAGAAAGATGCAAGAAAGAATAGTTGAATTCGTAGTTAGAACTTCTAAAATTAATTCAGATGAATTTAGAAGACTTATGAGTCAAACTGATGAACTATTAAATGATATAGGAACTATATTGATAGGCGATCAGGCTGTAGAATGTGGGCTTATTGATGAAGTGGGTGGAATTAGAGAAGCCTTGGATAAATTAGAAGAGTTAATAAGTGAACAAGAAGAAAAGAAAGAGGACACAGAGAAAGATAATTAATGTTAATGAAATTTTTTATTAAATATGAAAGTAGCATTTAAAATATTCAGTTGCCAGCAAAATAGTGCTGGCAACTTTTTTTATAGAAATGAATTTATGCGTATACGTAGAAAACTTCAAAATATAGGCTTAAAGGATACAAATAATGTAAATAATCTTAAATAAATAAAAAAAATTTGAAATATAGGTAGATTTCAATGTACAATATATTGAGATGGATAAATGGAAATTATTTTCATGAATCTTAGGAAGAGTTTTGGAGGAGATACCATGGCGAGAGAAAGAGAACCTTTAAAAAAGAAAAGCAGTAGTAGGAAAAAGACTGTTAGAAATAATAGTAGTAAAAATAAATCTACACAAAAAGAGAAACTATTTGATTTTAATGGAATCATACTTATAACCTTAGGTGGTTTAATATTTTTATCATTACTATCAGCAGTGCTTTCAGATCCAAAATCTTTGGCTGGTTCAATGGGTGTATTTTTTAATAGAATTCTTATAGGTCTAGTTGGTATAGGTGCCTATGCATTACCATTTGTTCTTGTATATATGGGGGTAAGCTATATAAAGTCAGATAGATATTTTAAGTTTACTAAAAGATCTGTTGGAATTCTTATGTTTTTAATTACAACTATGATTTTCATAGAGCTTATAGTATTACCAGCCTATTATGTAAAAGGAAGTATGTCAAAGGCTATTATAAGACAATTTACAACTACTTCTATGCTTCATGGAGGAATTATATCTTTGGTAATCACAGTTCCACTAAGCTTGCTTTTAGGGAAGATAGGTGGATACATAGTTTTATTTGCATCTTATATAGTATCTTTAGTACTAATTAATAATATTACTATAAAAGAGCTATTTACATTTGAAAAGATTGAAAGAAAGAAAAAAGACAAAGATTCTTCTACAACTAATATTGTAATAGATGAGCCTATAGATTATGTATCAGCAGATATAAATGCAAAAGAGAATAAAAGCAACGAAGAATCGAAGATTAAAATTATAGATTTTATGAAGATGGATGATGGAGATAACCAGGTAGAGAATAAGAAGGAATCATTTGTAGGCGAACATCATAAACCTAAGCTTAATAAAAGCAATATGGATGATATTGATATTGATATATCCTTTGGTGAAGGAAATAAGATATATACCTACGAACATCCTACACCAGAGCTACTTCATAAAAATATAAGTAATATAGGTAAAAATGGTGATAAAAAAGAACTTCTTAATAGTGCTAATAAACTGCAAGAGACTTTAGAGAGCTTTGGAGTTGAAGCAAAAGTAATACAAGTTACTAAAGGACCATCTGTAACTAGATTCGAATTACAACCACATGTGGGGGTTAAAGTTAGCAAGATAGTTAATTTAGCTGATGATATAGCCTTAAACTTAGCAGCATCAGGAGTTAGAATAGAAGCGCCAATTCCAGGAAAAGCTGCTGTAGGTATAGAAGTTCCCAATAAGGAATTATCAGCTGTACTTTTAAGAGAAGTAATAGAAAGCGAAGAGTTTACTGTTACAAAGAAAAATCTAGCTTTTTCTCTCGGAAAGGATATTGCAGGAAATTGTGTGGTAGGGGATTTAACTAAGATGCCTCATCTGCTAATTGCAGGGGCTACTGGTTCAGGAAAAAGTGTATGTATTAACACCCTTTTAATAAGCTTATTATATAAATACACTCCTCAAGAGGTGAAATTACTTTTAATAGATCCAAAAGTAGTAGAGCTTAATATATATAATGGGATACCACATTTATTAATTCCAGTGGTTACAGACCCGAAAAAAGCTGCAGGAGCATTAAATTGGGCAGTTAATGAAATGACTAGAAGATATAAACTTTTTGCTGACAATAATGTAAGAAATATTGAAGGATATAATGATTTTGCAGAAAAGGGAATAATAGAAGAAAAGCTGCCATGGATAGTAATTATAATAGATGAGTTAGCAGACCTAATGATGGTATGTCCAAATGATGTAGAAGAATATATAGGTAGGCTTGCTCAAATGGCTAGGGCAGCAGGAATGCACTTAGTAATAGCAACTCAAAGACCATCTGTAGATGTAATTACAGGAGTAATTAAAGCAAATATACCATCTAGAATATCCTTTGCTGTTTCAAGTCAAATAGACTCAAGGACAATTCTTGATTCCTCAGGAGCAGAGAAGCTTTTAGGTAAGGGGGATATGCTATATTATCCAGTAGGAGAATCCAAGCCATTAAGAATCCAAGGAGCTTTTGTATCAGAGGAAGAAGTCGAGACAGTAGTGGAATTTATTCGTAATGGAGTAAAGGATCTAGAATATAAAAAGGAAATCATGGATGAAATAGAGAATAGTGTATCTAAATCTAAAGGTGGAGAAGAGTGTGATGAACTATTAGATGAAGCCATTAGAATTGTACTAGAATCTGGGCAAGCATCAACATCATTGTTGCAGAGAAGGCTAAAAATAGGTTATAATAGAGCGGCTAGAATTATAGATGAGATGGAAGCAGAAGGAATTATATCTGGTCGTAATGGAAGTAAGCCAAGACAGGTTCTAGGCAGAGAAGACATGATGAGATAAGATTTCTTAACTAATTTATTTAGTTTACAAAAGAAATAGTTTAGATAATGTAAACATAACACAGGAGGATAAACGTGGAAAAATTAAAATTCGGGGTAATAAATCTAGGTTGTGACAAAAATAGGATAGATGCAGAAATAATAATAAGCAGTTTAAAGAGTAGATATGAAGCAGTAACAGATGAAAGTCAAGCGGATATTCTATTAGTAAATACTTGTGGATTTATAGAAACATCAAAGCAAGAATCCATAGAGACCATACTAGAAATGGCAAAATATAAACAAGGCAAATGTAAAGTATTAATTGCTACAGGTTGTTTAACTCAAAGATATGGCAGTGAACTTTTAGAGCTTATGCCAGAGTTAGATATAATTCTTGGAGTAAATGATTATGACAAATTACATGAATGTATTAAAAAATCTATGGAAACCGGAGAAAAAAGTTGTATTACAACCTATAGTGATACAAATATAAATATTGGTAAAAGACAGGTTACTACTGGAGGAACCACAGCCTATATAAGAATCTCAGAGGGATGTAACAATATTTGTGCTTATTGTGCAATCCCTAAAATAAGAGGAAAGTATAGAAGTAGGGATATGGAGGATATTCTTAAGGAAGCTAAGGAGTTAGCTTTAAATGGATATAAAGAGTTAATTATAGTAGCGCAGGATACAACTAACTATGGGGTAGATATATATGGAGAGAAAACTTTACATATACTTTTAAGAGAACTAGGGAAAATTAAAAGTATAAAGTGGATAAGGCTTCTTTATTGTTATGCAGAAGAATTAACTAATGAAGTTATAGAAGAAATAGCTAAAAACGATAAGGTATGCAAGTATATAGATATACCAATACAACACATCAGTGATGATGTTTTAAAAGCAATGAGAAGAAAAGGTAGAAAGAAAATAATTACAGAAAATATTAGAAAGCTTAGAGAAACAGTTCCAAACATAACTATAAGAACTACACTTATAGTAGGGTTTCCAGGAGAAACAGAAGAAAATTTCTTAGAGTTGTTAGAGTTTGTAAAGGAGACGAAATTTGATAAGCTTGGAGTGTTTACCTATTCTCAAGAAGAGGGAACTGTAGCAGCAGAAATGGAAGGACAAATAGAAGAAGAGGTTAAAGAGCAAAGGCTTCACTCTATAATGATGGCACAACAAAGTATATCAGCAGAAATAAATAAAAATAAAATAGGAAAAACATATGAAGTATTAATTGAAAGCAAAGAAAAAGGAAGCTATTGTGGAAGAAGTTATGAAATGGCTCCGGAAATCGATGGGGAAATTTATATAAAATCCCAAAAAATAAGAATAGGTGATTTTGTTATGGTTAGAATAAAAGATGCACTAGAATATGATTTAATAGGTGATATCACTGAATAATTTTTATTTTTTAGAGATATAATAAAAATCTTAATTAAAAAGTAGTGATATGAAGTTTTAAAATAAAATTAATATTAATAAACTAAATAAATTTAAGATTTTATTGTATAATATTTGTATAAGATTAAATAATTTATAATTACTAGGAAAAAGACTTTACTTAATATTTTGATAGTAGGATATAAATCTTATTTATATGAAATAATTATATAATTGGTAAATTTCAGGAGTAGGAGATGTTAATGATGAATCTTGCAAATAAGCTTACGGTGTTAAGAATAATATTAGTTCCGATATTCTTAATATGTGCAATGATTAATACTGTTGCAGCAAATATTATTGCTTTAGCAATATTTATAATAGCCTCAATCACAGATAAATTAGATGGTTATATAGCTAGAAGCAGAAATCAAATAACTAATTTTGGAAAGTTCATGGACCCCTTGGCAGACAAGCTTTTAGTTACGTGTGCTTTAATACTTTTAGTTGAAAAGGGAATTATTGCTGCTTGGGTAGTAGTTGTGATAATTGCTAGAGAATTTATTGTGTCAGGATTGAGGACGTTAGCTGCGTCACAAGGAGTAGTAATAGCTGCAAGCAACTGGGGAAAATTAAAAACTGTAATTCAGATGATAGCTATTATAATGGGATTATTGTCTCTAGTATATAATCCTTCATGGATTGATATTGCAACACAGATTGCTATATATTTAGCTGCCATTATTACTATAATATCAGGGGTAGATTACTTTATTAAAGGAAAAGATATTATAAAAATTAATGAATAATGTTTATAATTTTATAATTATGTTAAAAATGGTAATGGGTTCCTTGAAAGAAATTTAAAGGAACTCTTTATTATAATACTTGACCTAATAAATTAAATACTATATAATAGGTTTATAAGAACTACTGTTCGCAATGGAAGGATGTGAACCCTAAAGGGGAATTTATGAATAATGATAAATTGAAAGCATTAGAAGCAGCTATGGGTCAAATTGAAAAGCAATTTGGAAAAGGTTCAATAATGAAGCTAGGTGAAGAAAGTACTTTAAATATAGACTGTATATCTACAGGATGTTTAGGACTAGATATCGCACTAGGAATTGGTGGAGTTCCAAGAGGAAGAATAATCGAGATATTTGGACCAGAATCATCAGGTAAAACTACTGTAGCTTTACATGTAGTTGCAGAAGCACAAAAACAAGGAGGATGTGCAGCATACATAGATGCAGAGCATGCCCTTGATCCCGTTTATGCAAAGGCTTTAGGAGTAGATATAGATAATCTAATAGTATCTCAACCAGATACAGGAGAACAAGCATTAGAAATCGCAGAGGCTTTAGTTAGATCAGGAGCTATAGATATAGTAGTTGTAGACTCAGTTGCCGCATTAGTTCCAAAGGCTGAAATAGAAGGCGAAATGGGAGATTCACATGTAGGTCTTCAAGCTAGACTTATGTCTCAAGCATTAAGAAAACTTACTGGTGCTATAAATAAATCAAAATGCTCTACTATATTTATAAATCAATTAAGAGAAAAGGTTGGAGTTATGTTTGGAAATCCGGAGACAACTCCAGGAGGAAGAGCTCTTAAATTTTATGCATCTGTAAGAATAGATGTAAGAAAGATAGACACTATAAAACAAGGAGAAACCTTCTTAGGAAATAGAACTAGAGCTAAAATAACTAAAAATAAAGTTGCACCACCATTTAAGAATGCAGAATTTGATATTATGTATGGTGAAGGAATATCTAAAGTTGGAGATATTCTAGATATTGGTGTTAAAGAAGAAATAGTACAAAAGAGCGGTGCTTGGTTTGCATATGGAGATGTAAGACTAGGGCAAGGAAGAGAAAATGCTAAGAACTTCTTTAAAGAAAACCCAGAAATTGCTACTGAAATAGAAAATAAAATAAGAGAGAAATACTCTTTACCACTATATGGTGGTACACCAAAAGTACAAAATGAAGTAGAAGAAGTTTAGAATTACTTTCAATAAGATAAAAAGTGCATATATAATATAGGTAAAAGTAAAACTTTAGATTAGAAATCTAACTTAAAGTTTTACTTATTTTTTTGATTTTAATTTGCTATATTATGTATGAAATATATAAATATATGTATAATTAAAATGTATGATATTTCAATAAAAAATTAAAGGTGTTATTCTAAATTGAAAATTTTTTTAGGAGTGAAATCACTCATGAAATCTAATTTAAGGGAAATTGTAGTATTTAGTAAGAAACTTGACAATGATGTTAAAGTAATATAAAATGAATACAAATACTGGTTTAATATAATAGAGGAATTGAATAGAATATGCACCTTTTCGAGCTTTCATTTTACTGCAAATATATGTCATAAAATAAGCAAAGGAGGTGTTGGAAAATGACTGAACCAAGTCAAATTATTTTTATAATAGCTATTGTGCTAGTTGTTTGTTTAGTTGCTATTTTTGTTTTTATTTATACAAGGAAGAATATGTCTTTAGCTAACGTATCTAAATCAGAAGAAGAGGCTAAAAAGATTTTAAATGAAGCTCAAAAGGATGCTGAATCTAAAAGAAAAGAAGCTATTCTTGAAGCTAAAGAAGAAGTTCATAGATTAAGAGCTGATTTTGATAAAGAATCAAGAGAAAGAAGAAATGAAATTCAGCGATTAGAGAGAAGGGTTCTTCAAAAAGAGGAAACTTTAGATAAGAAAACCCTGGCTATAGAGAAAAAAGAAGAAGTATTATCTAAAAAACAACAAGAGGTTGAAACATTAGAATCAGGAGTACAAGAACTATACAACAGTGTAAGAGCAGAATTACAAAAAGTAGCAGGATTAACCTCAGAAGAAGCAAAGCAAATACTATTAGATGAAGTTAAAAAAGAAATCAAACATGAAACAGCAATGATGATTAAAGAAGTTGAATCTAAGGCAAAAGAAGAGGCCGATAAAAAGGCAAGAGAAATTATAACATATGCTATACAGAGATGTGCAGCAGACCATGTTGCTGAATCTACAGTACATGTTGTATCACTTCCTAACGATGAAATGAAGGGAAGAATTATTGGGCGTGAAGGTAGAAATATAAGAGCTCTTGAAACTTTAACAGGAGTTGATTTAATAATAGATGATACTCCGGAAGCGGTTATTCTTTCAGCTTTTGATCCTATTAGAAGAGAGGTAGCTAAGATTGCCTTAGAAAAACTAATAGTTGATGGAAGAATACACCCAGCAAGAATTGAGGAAATGGTTGAAAAAGCAAAGAAAGATGTTGAAAATGACATAAGAGAAGAGGGCGAGCAAGCCACCTTTGAAACTGGTATCCATGGATTACATGTGGAAATAATCAGACTTTTAGGAAGATTGAAATATAGAACTAGTTATGGTCAAAATGTATTAAAACATTCTATAGAAGTTTCATACTTAGCGGGACTTATGGCGTCTGAGCTTGGAATAGATCCAACTATCGCAAAGAGAGCTGGATTATTACATGATATCGGTAAGGCTGTAGACCATGAAGTAGAAGGCCCACATGCACTAATTGGTGCTGAAATAGCCAAAAAATGTCATGAATCTCCAATAGTTGTAAATGCTATTGCAGCTCATCACGGAGATGTAGAGTATCAATCTTTAGAAGCTATACTAGTTCAAGCAGCAGATGCTATATCAGCAGCTAGACCAGGTGCGAGAAGAGAAACTCTAGAAGCGTATATCAAAAGATTAGAAAAATTAGAAGAGATCGCAAATTCATATGAATGTGTAGAAAAGTCATATGCAATTCAAGCCGGAAGAGAAATCAGAATTATGATTAAACCAGAAGATGTTGATGATGCAGGAGCTGTTGAGGTGGCTAGGGATATTGTGAAAAAGATAGAAGATGAATTAGAGTATCCAGGTCAAATAAAAGTTAATGTTATCAGAGAAACCAGAGCAGTAGAATATGCAAAGTAAAATTAGGTAATGAAAAAGGTGAGCCTCCTATTGAATAGGAGGCTTTTGTTTTATAGAGATAGATTTTATTTTAAAATATATATTGAAGTGATGATAAAATATTCTAATGATATAGTTATTGGGAAATGGAAACTGATTTAGCTATTACTTTGAATTTAATTATATTTTGCAATATATGATATTTATATTATCAATAAAAGGAATTTTCAATTAAGTGTAGAAATAGTATATAGGATTTAAATATGATTAATTAAATTATAAGTAGTAATAGTAGTAGGAGGTTTATTATGGAGGTATTAAAAGTTTCAGCAAGGTCGAATCCTAATTCTGTTGCAGGGGCATTAGCAGGTGTACTAAAGCAAAGTACTGGAGCAGAAATTCAAGCTATAGGTGCAGGAGCAATTAATCAAGCAGTTAAGGCGGTAGCGATAGCTAGAGGATTTGTAGCTCCTAGTGGGGTTGATTTAGTATGTATACCAGCATTTACCGATGTAGAAATTGATGGTGAAGAGAGAACAGCAATCAAATTAATAGTACAATCCAAATAAATTAATGTGTATATGTAAACGAAAATAAGAAAAATTAGAAGTTTGAATTTTATTCATAAATATAAAGAGTGAAAATATGAATAAATAAATGAGTATAAAGACATGGAGCTAAAAATCCTAATTTCATGTCTTTATATGCATTTAAAAATAAATATAAAGTTTTAAGAAAATAAAGTATTTAAAAATAAAAAGTGAGAATAATAATAGTATGTTAAAATTACCATATAATCTTTACACTGTATGTAATAAGTGGTATTATACAGATATGAAGTATATCTTTCATATGAAATTTTAATGAATTTTAAAATTCATTAAATGTAAATATCCAAGTATTTCATCTCATTTTTAAGCATGATCAAATGAAAAGGTTTAAATAGAAGAGGATGGAATTTATTAATTAAGGATAGTTTAATTATTTTATATTGTAAAGAATAAATTTAATGGGGGTAGTTATAATGATGCTATCAAAAAAGGCAATGAAAATTTCACCATCACTTACATTAGCAATTACAGCAAAGGCTAAAAAGATGAAGGCAGAGGGAGTTGATGTTATAGGCTTTGGTGCAGGAGAACCAGATTTTAACACTCCAAAGAATATCCAACAAGCTGCTATAAAAGCAATTGAAGCAGGCCAAACAAGATACACACCAGCGTCAGGAATAATTGAGTTAAAAGAGGCAATTGTAAATAAATTAAAAAGAGATAATAACTTAACTTATAAAACTTCTCAAATTGTTATATCTACAGGAGCAAAACAATGTTTAGCAAATGCTTTTCAAGCTATATTAAATCCTGGAGATGAAGTTTTAATAGGTGCTCCATATTGGGTTAGTTATCCAGAGCTTGTACAATTAGCTGATGGAGTTGCAACTTTTGTTGAAACTCAAGAGAATAATTCGTTTAAACTAACAATAGAAGCTTTAGAAAAAGCAGTTAATGATAAAACTAAAGCTATGATACTAAATAGCCCTAATAATCCAACTGGAACAGCTTATACGAAAGAAGAGTTAGAAAAAATTGCAACTTTTGCACAAAAACATGATATAATAATTATATCAGATGAAATATATGAAAAACTTTTATATGGAGAAAGTGGTCATATTTCCATAGCAAGTTTGTCTGAAGATGCCTATAATAGAACAATAGTAATAAATGGGGTTTCAAAAGCCTATGCTATGACTGGATGGAGAATTGGTTATGCAGCAGCTAGTGAAAAGATAACTTCATTAATGTCAAATATACAAAGTCACACTACTTCAAATCCATGTTCAATATCTCAATATGCATCTGTAGAAGCTTTGAATGGAGATCAAAGTGAAGTTGAAAGAATGAAGCAGGAGTTTAAAAAGAGAAGAGATTTCATGGTAGATAGAATTAATTCTATAAATAATTTATCCTGTGTTAAACCAGAAGGCGCATTCTACGTTATGGTTAATATATCAAAGGTGTTAAATAAAGAGGTGGACGGAAAGATTATAAAAGATTCTCTTACATTTAGTGACTTGCTTCTTGAAAAAGAAAAAGTAGCAGTAATACCAGGTATTGCTTTTGGAGTAGATGATTTTATAAGACTATCTTATGCTACATCAATGGAAAACATAGAAAAGGGATTGAATAGAATAGAAGACTTTGTTAATGGCATAAAATAATATTCTCATAAATGAGGTGATAATATGCTAACAAAGGAAATAATCATTAATAATCCACAAGGATTACATGCAAGACCAGCGACTTTACTAGTACAAAAGGCTACAACTTTTAAATGTGAAGTTACGATAGAGTGTAATGGTAAAGGAGCTAATGCTAAAAGTCTTATAGGAGTGTTATCTTTAGGTGTTAATAAGGGCTACACAGTAAAAATTATAACTAATGGAACTGATGAAGAACTTGCACTTGAAGAAATTATTTCTACTGTAGAAGGATTGTAATGGAGATAGAAGAACTGCTTAGGCGGTTCTTTTGTTTTATAGGAGGATTTTATGAATGAAATAATATTACATAGAGGCAATGAGATTTATATAGATAAAAATAAACATTTTATTCAATGTTTCCTAGATATAAAGAGGGGGAGAAGTAAATATACAGCTATTAGTTATGAGAGAGATATAAAAGATTTTTTTCATAAAGAGTATGTAACTGATATAACTATTGAAGATATAAGAGAGATAAATGTCTTTCATGTCCAAAAATTTATATTAGACTTACAAAATGAAGGATTATCATCTGCAACTATAAACAGAAAGATATCATCGCTTTCTGCTCTTTACAAGTGGCTTATGAAGTATGAAGATAATTATAGTGATTTAAGAATTATTAAATTTAATCCTTTTGCTAATGTAAAGGAAGAAAAGCCAGTTGTAACTAACAAGGTTACAGAGTTTTTAACAGAGGAAGAAAGTAAAATTTTACTTAGTAATATTGACACTAGTACTATCCTAGGGCTTAGAAATAAGGCTATATTAGCATTAGCCCTTACTACAGCTTTAAGAAAATCAGAGATAATAAATATAAAGATATCACATATAAAAAAGTATGGAGAATATGATGTAGTGGAAGTCACTAGAAAAGGAAATAAAAAAGATTTAGTAAAACTTCAACCTAAGGTAAAAGAGCTAATTGAAGAGTATATTTCTGCTACAGATAGGGATAGAGAGGAATGTATAAATAACTATTTATTTATAGGACATTCATCTAATAATAGAAATGGAGAAAAATTAAACCCAAGTACTTTAAACTATATGTTAAAAAATGTATGCAAGCAATGTAATATAGATAAAAAGCTTAAGGTTCACTCAACAAGACATACAGCTATTACCATGGCAATAACTCAGGGAGCAACTATAGAAAAGGTTAGAGAATTCGCAGCTCACAGTAGTATTTCCACTACCAATAGATATATTCACTCTATAGATAAACTAAGAGATAATCCAGGAGATAATATGGACATTATATAAATTTTTAGGAATTTATTTTAAGTCATAGGCATACATTTTTAGTGTAATATAAAAATGGAGGTATGTTCATGGCTTTTGATAATGAATATGAATTTGTACCCTTGGCTCCACTGACACATAATTCTTTACCTGAGGAGATGAAGGATTTTATATCGGTATGTGGTATGATGGGAATAATGCCAAGAAATAATTTTATACATCCAATGCAAAGGGATTTAGCAGAGGTTATAGATTTAAAAGAAACTAATGATAACGTAGAAGTTCCTGCGGATTTTTATCCAGAAGAAGACTTTGAAGACGATGTAGAAAAATACGTACAGGAGAATGAAAATAGATTACTGAGAGAGTTTGAGGAAGAAGTTAGTTTTCCTGCTCAAGATATCCCATTAAAGGATGAAAATGATGGTGATGAATTTATGAGAGTAGAGAAAGTTATGAAAACTATAGAAAGCAATAACTTAGGAATATTTAAGTTCTTAGAAGTTAATGGTATGTCTTATGAAAAAGCAAAAAAATTTATTAGGAGAGTAATTAGATTATCAATTCGTTATGACGAATAAAAAAATTAAATATTATACTATTTATATGATTTCATATAAACAATATTTTAATATTAAATATTTTGATAAGCTAATATAAAATTTATTGAATCACATTAATTAGATATTGAAAATTAAAAAAGTTCCTTAATTAATAAAAAAATCGACTATGTCGATTTTTTTAATTTTTAAAATAAATTATATAGTAATATTTCTTCCAGAATATATATATAAATTATTAATGTATATTATTTTAAATTTGAAGTTAATACATATTAATTGGAAATGGGGGTATAAAATGAAGTACACAAGATACAATATAAAATCTAAACCAAAGAAAAATAATAGTTTCTTATTTTATTTAGCCATAACACTGCTTTTGGCACTACTTTTAGGAACCTTTATATTTAAATTTATACTTAAAGACTCAACAAAAATAGGATTTCTTAAAGGTGGAGATATAAGTAATGCAGAGCAACAACAGCAAAGTAATAGTAAGGAAACTGATAAAGGAGGAATAACGGAATCGGAAAACTCAAGTGAAGTAAAGGGACAAGACTCTGCATCAGAGTATAATTTTTATATATTACAATGTGGGGTATTTAAAGTAAAGAAAAATGCTGATGAGACTTTAAACAAGTTATCAGCTTTTGGAAATCCATTTACGGGTCAAGAAGGTGAATTATTAAAAATATATTTTGGAATATATTCTGATAAAAATATAGAAAAGGGAATTTCAATTTTAAAGGAAAAGGGTATAGATAATTCAAAGGTAACTATTAATATACCTATAGAAGATGAATCTACTACTCAATTCTGTGAAATAGTAGATAGCTTATTACAAGTAGTAAACAAAACTTTAGAAAGTGATGTAAAGTCCATTAATACTAGTGAGCTTAAAAAGTGGGTAGATGGATTAGAAAAGGTAGATGAAAGTATGAAGCAATATAATGAAGTTAATTCATTAAAAGAATATATAAAAGCCCTTCCAGATGAAGTAGATAAAAATAAGGATGGAGAAGTTTTGAAATATGTTTATGATGAACTGATTAAATTTAAGAAATAGTATATATATTGGTAAAAACAAGTAGATATAAGGCTATCTGTGAACAAAAGTTTACAGATAGCCTTAATTTATAAAAAAAGTTTAAAAAATTTGTTATAGTCTTGTGTAAAAAAATATTAAATGTTACACTATATTAGATATAAAATATTAATCGCTAAATTAAATGGTATATTAAACATTTTAAATATACTGGGGGATATTTTTATGGGAAAATCATATAAAAGTACTAAGGAATATGTGTTCATAACACTCTTAGGTGCTATTTCTGGAAGCTTCATTGGAGAATTTTTAGGAAACACTTTTGAAGTCTTAGATTTTTTAGGAAAAACTTATTTTATAGGTCTAAAAAATCCTTTAGTCATTGATTTGAAGGTTTTAGAACTAACTTTTGGGTTGGGTTTTGGACTAAATCTGATGGCTATTGTAGGTATGATTTTAGCAATAGTATTATATAAAAAATTCTAGGAGGAAGTCATGAATATAGTATTAGCGTCTGCATCACCACGTAGACAAGAGCTATTAAAGCGTTTAGTAGATAATTTTCAAATAAAAGTTAGTAATTTTGATGAAGATTCTATTAAGTTTCAAGGTGATATAGATAAATTTGTATGTGATTTAGCTGAAGGCAAGGCTAGAAAAGTTTTAAATGAATTACAGAAAAATAGTATTGTCATAGGATGCGATACTGTAGTATATTTAAATGGCGAAATTCTTGGAAAGCCAATAAATGATGAAGATGCATTTAAAATGCTAAAGTCACTTAGTGGAAATGTACATAAGGTTTATTCTGGATTAGTTTTGATAGAGAGTAAAAATAATGAACTAATTAGAAAGAGTATTTGTACTGAAGTTAAATTTATGAATCTATCTGATGATATGATACTTAGGTATATAAAGTCAGGACAGTGTAATGGAAAGGCAGGCGCCTATGGAATACAAGATGATGCAGCTGTTTTTGTTGAAAGCATTAATGGATGCTATTATAATGTTGTAGGATTGCCTTTAAATGCTTTATATTTATCGCTAAGGGAGATGGGGGTAAATCTATAAAGGAGTTAGTTTATGAACTACAAATTAAGAATTAAAGATTTACCTAAAAATGAAAGACCTAGAGAGAAAATATTGAGATATGGGGCAGAATGTCTATCTAATTCTGAACTTTTAGCTCTTATACTTAGAACTGGAACAAAGGAAGATAATGTTTTGAACTTATGTGATAGGGTATTATCACATTGTGGAGGTATAAATGGAATTTCAGGCCCCAGTATTAATGAATTAAAGCAAGTAAAAGGAATAGGAGAGGCTAAAGCTACTCAAATTTTAGCCCTTGCAGAGTTAGCAACTAGATTTAATTCTTTTAAATCAGGTGAAGAGTATGCCATAAGTAGTCCCAAAGATGTATCTATATATATGATGGGACAAATGAAAAATTTAAAAAAAGAGTATTTTAAATTAATTATGTTAAATACTAAAAACGTAATTATATCGGTTAAAGATATTTCAATAGGAAATTTAAATAGTTCTATTGTTCATCCGAGGGAAGTATTTATTGAGGCTATAAAGCTTAGTAGTGCGTCTGTAATATTGTGTCATAATCACCCATCAGGTGACCCGACACCTAGTAAAGAGGATATTTTGATAACTAAAAGGCTAAAGGAATGTGGAACATTACTAGGCATAGAGGTTTTGGATCATGTTATTATTGGTAACAAAGCTTATGTAAGCTTAAAAGAAAAAGGTATTGTATAGAGTGAGAGGAGAGTTTTTTATGGGTTTATTCGGAAAATCAAGAGACATGGGAATAGATTTAGGAACTGCAAATACATTAGTATATATAAAGAGTAAGGGGATCGTACTTAGAGAGCCTTCTGTTGTTGCTATAAATAAAAACACAGGAAAAGTTTTAGCTGTAGGTAATGAGGCTAAAAATATGATAGGTAGAACACCAGGAAACATTATAGCTATAAGACCTATGAAGGATGGAGTAATAGCAGATTTTGATGTAACTGAGAAAATGCTTAGACACTTCATTGAAAAAGTGGGAGCTAAAAATTCGTTTAAAAGTCCAAGAATTGTAGTTTGTTTTCCTTCAGGAGTTACCGAAGTTGAAAAGAGAGCTATCTATGAAGCAACTAAGAGCGCAGGAGCTAGAGAAGCGTACTTAATGGAAGAACCTATGGCAGCAGCTATAGGAGCAGGATTACCTGTTAATGAACCTACAGGAAGCATGGTTGTAGATATCGGAGGTGGTACTACAGAGGTAGCTATTATATCTTTAGGTGGTATAGTTACTAGTATGTCTTTAAGAGTTGCTGGTGATGAATTAGATCAAGCAATTATAGCATACATAAAGAAGCAGTATAACCTTATGATTGGTGAGAGAACAGCAGAAAATATAAAAATAGAATTAGGCTCTGCTTATGACTTTGGAGAAGATGGCGAGAATATGCAAATTAGAGGAAGAGACCTTATAAGTGGACTTCCTAAAGTAGTAGAAATTAGTGAAGAAGAAGTGCGAGAGGCATTAAGAGAGCCTGTATACTCTATAATAGAGGCTATAAAAACAACTTTAGAAAAGACACCACCAGAACTTGCAGCAGACATTATGGATAAAGGCATAATGCTTACAGGTGGAGGTGCCTTATTAAAAGGATTAGATGAACTAATAACCAATGAAACTCATATGCCAGTAAATATAGCAGAGATACCATTAGATTGTGTGGCTATAGGAGCTGGAAAAGCGTTAGATAATGTAGATATTATGAGTAGAAGATAAAAATGAAGATATTCAAAAATAAACTGGCAGTAATAGTTATACTACTGTCAGTATGCTTTTTGGGGTTAATTGGTTATTCGGTTCAAAAAGATAAGATGTCTATGGTGGAAAATGGAGTAGGAAGTGCTATAAATTCTGTTCAAGGAGTTGTTTATAAAGTAAGTAATAAAATTAAAAGCTCTTTTAGTTTTATACTCAATATAGGAAATATAAAAAGTGAAAACGAAAAATTGAAAAAAGAAAATGAAAAATTAAAATTTAATGCTACTCAAAACGAGATATTAAGAAAAGAAAATGAAAGACTTAGAGGAATGTTAAATTTTGCAAAGATTAATGATCAATATAAATACTTGGGTGTAGATATTGTGGGGTTGAGTGGAAATAATTTTTTAGATGGATATGTAGTTAATAAAGGTGAGAAAGACGGAATAAAAAAAGGAATGATTGCTATGCAAGGTGAAGGTTTAGTAGGCCAAGTAACCAGTGTTGGTAGCAATTGGAGTATAGTACAATCTCTTTGTAATGAGAATATGGCTGTAGCAGGATATGTATCAAGTACTGAAGAGAGTAATGGTATTGTAAAAGGCTATAAGGGGAATGAAGATAAATTTCTTGTAGAAATTACGGGGCTTTCCCTTGAATCAAAAATTAAAGAAGGGGACACTATACTAACCTCAGGACTAGGAGGAATATATCCTAAGGGAATTAAAATAGGAGAAGTCCAAGAAGTTTATGAGGATAGAGCAAAAGTTGTAAAGAGTGCAATTGTAAAGCCAGCGGTAGATTTCAATAAGGTAGAGCAAATTGTTATTATAGTGCCAAAGGAAGAAAGAAATGTCAAATATTAATACTACGGTAAAAAAAATAATTTATTTATTTTTAATAGTTATTACCCTTTTTATTTTTGATAATGCAGTTTCACCTTTTTTTGCTATAAAAAATATATATCCAAGCGTTCTTTTTGTATTTATAGTATGCTATTCAATTATTAATGGATACACTGAGGGAGTAATAATTGGTGTTATAACCGGTGCTCTTCAAGATATTTATTTTCCAGGAGTTATTGGAATTAACATGTTAATAAATATGTTAATTTGTTTAATAGCAGCTAAAATTGGAAAAGAAATTTTTAAAGAAAAAGCCATTATACCTATTTTTTCAACATTCCTACTGAGTTTAATAAAAAGTATTACTGTTTTTGTAATGTTTATACTAATAAAATCTAGTAATAACTTTATGAACTTAATCATATATAAGGCTATTTATGAGATGATAATAGCGTTATTATTATATAAGATTATACTTAAGTTTAGTGAAACCAAAACTATAAAAAAGGAATGGAGATTCTAAAGAAGGTATGAAAAAAAATAAAAAGATAGTAAAATCTAAAAAAAATAAGAAGGATTTTTCAAGATATAATTTATTTTATGTGGTCATGGCCGCTATTTTTATAGGTATTACTGGACGGTTACTTTATTTACAAGTAGTAATGGCAGAAGAGTATAGAGAAAAGGCTAATAGTAACAAATATAAAAATGTATCTGTAGCAGCAGCTCGAGGTGATATTGTAGATAGAAACGGAAAGATTTTGGCTACAAGTGTGCAGAATTATGTGTTGCAGTTTAGTGAGACAGAGGAAAGCAAAAAGAATTTTTTTAAAACCATGTCTAAGGTTTTTGAAATATTAGATGAAAAGAAAATTCCTATTGTAGATGAATTTCCTATAATAATAAATAAAGAAGGAAAATTAGAGTTTAACTTTAAAGCTACAGATGAAGAAAGTAGAAAATGGCTTGAGCTTAGATTTAAAAAAGATAGAGGTTTTTCAGAAAGGGTAATAGCTAAGGAATATGGTGAAGGAAAGAAAATTTCAGAACTATCTGAGGATCAATTAAAACATGTGGATGATTTACTATTACAAATTTCTGCAGAAGAAGTATATAAAACCCTAGAAAAAGATTATGGTGTAGACAAATACTATGAGCTAACTCTTCATGAAGAAAGAAGGTTTTTATTACTAAAGGATGCCATTAAAATGCAAAGTTTCTCAGGCTATAATCCAGTGGTAATTGCGAACACCCTAGATCAAGAAACTGCCTTTGTATTTGAGCAATTACAGCCAGATATGCCAGGAATAATCGTAGATACGCAGCCTATGAGATATTATCCTAATGGAGAGCTAGGTTCGGCATTTTTAGGATACATGTCTCAAATTAACCCTTGGGAACAAGAAAAATATGAAGAAAAGGGTTACGATGTAAGTACTGACGATATAGGAAAGGCTGGAATAGAAGCAGCTTATGAAGAATACTTAAAGGGAACTAAGGGCCAACAAAGTATAGAAATTAATAAACAAGGCCGTAGAGTTAGAACACTAGGACAAGTCGATGCGTATCCAGGAAAGACTGTACAATTAAGTATTGATATGGATGTGCAGAAGGCTGCAGAAAAGGCTCTAGATGATGTGATGTCTAATCTTCAAAAGACTGGAAGGACATTCCAAGGAGATAGCACTAATGCTACCAGAGGAGCAGCAGTAGCTATAAATAATAAGGGAGAAGTTTTAGCCCTTGTTAGTAGACCAGGATTTGATCCAAACATATTTACCATGCCAGGAAAGTTAACAACTGAACTGTCACAAAAATATTTTAATCCAGATTTAGAAGCTATGGGAAAATCTTATATTGAAAGAAGAGGCCTTGCAAATAAAAAGGGAATACTGACAGATAATGAACTTGCTACACTAAGTTTAACAGAAAGAAAGAAACTGGTATTAGATAGAATGTTTCCTATAGATACTAGTATAGAGGGAAATACTACTGTAAGAGAAGATAGATACGACGTATTTCCTAAACCATTCTATAATTACGCAACCTTATCGTTAGTTCCACCAGGTTCTACCTTTAAACCAGTTTCTGCCCTTGCGGGGTTAGAAGAAGGGGTTATTACTGAAAGTACGCTAGTCAAAGATGCTGGAGAATATGGGAAATATGGTTATCAGGGAGCGTGTTGGATATATAACATGAATAATCAGCATGGCTCACATGGAGATGTTGATGTTAAGAGAGCTCTAGAGGTTTCTTGCAACTTTTTCTTCTATGATGTGGCTGATAGATTATATGAAAAAGCAGGTATGAATGAAGCAGCTTTAGATTTAATAGCAAAATATGGTTGGCAGTTAGGTCTAGGTTTACCAAAAGGCAGTGAGCTAAAGGCTTCTACAGGTATAGAAATTGAAGAAAACTTTGGGCAAATATATAATTATGAATCAAGCAAGAATATTCAAGCTAGTACATTTATAAACCAGTTAGCTGGGTATTTACAAAAGGGAATTAGCTCAGTAAATGCATCTGTTCACTATAAGCCTTTTGATATTACACAGCAGGATGTAAAAGGAAATAGTAAGGAAAAACAACAAATAGAACTTACTAACTCTAAGAAGAAGGTTTTAGTAGATACTATTAGAGAAGAGATTAAAAAAGTTTCAAGTCCTGACCTTAATAATATCATAAATATATTAACTCCTTTAGTTGAGGAAATTATTAATACTAATGAATCTATAAAAGCAATAGGCTATTCTGAAAAGGACATAGACAATATTGTTATGGCAATGTATAACGGTATAAATGATGCAGTGACAGTAATAAAATCCCCAGCCAATGCATATGATGCGTCTATAGGGCAAGGTATGAACCAATTTACTCCATTACAATTAGCAAGCTATATTGCTACTCTCTTAAATGGTGGAGAGAGATATGAAGTAAAGCTAGTCGATAAAATTATAGATAGTGAGACTAAGGATGTTATAGAAGATATAGAGCCTAAGGTTATTAGTAAGGCTAATTTTAGTAAGAAAAATATTGAAATTATAAAAGAAGGTATGGGTAAAGTTACCATAGGAGAGAATGGTACTTCTTCTTCTGTGTTTAATGGATTTCCTATACGTACAGGAGGTAAAACAGGTACATCAAATATAGTAAATCCTGATATCCAAGAATCCGTTGGAAGGGATGCTGCATCTGTCTATGTAGGTTTTGCACCTTTTGATAATCCAGAGATTATAGTATGCTCTATGATATTTGACGCTGCGCATGGTGATGGAAGTATTGCCAAGGCAATGTTTGAAGCATATTTTAAGGAAGAAATATTAAAAATTAATCCTAATTATCAATTTAAATATAAATAATTAAAATAACAAATGGGATTCCATTTGTTATTTTTTTAAAGATATTGCTATAAGATTAACGTTTCAACAAAAAACTTTAAATTTTATTGGCAGAAAGAAGGAATTTTACCTATGAACGTTGAAATAGTAAGAATATCTCGATATGTGGAGGTTGCATATGCAAGATGATGGTATAAAATTTAAAGGTGAAAAAGAAGGACTTAATTTAGTTGTAAATATTAAACTCTTTAACTCTATAGAAAGCTTAATTGAAGCTCTACGAATAAAGCTTCGAAAGGGAAGAAGATTCTATAAGGGTGCCTCCATTAAAATAACTGTTGATATGAGGCAATTAGAAGCTAGAGATTTAAGAGATATAAGAGACTTTTTGTCATCAGAATTTATGATAAAGGATTGTTCTTTTGTAAATTTAGATGATAGTGGTAAAAAAGTATTTAGTGGTATACATGAAGGTAAAACTAAGTTTGTCAGAAAGACAATAAGAAGTGGTCAAAGATTTGAGTATTCAGGCAATCTAGTTATTATAGGTGATGTGAATTCTGGATCAGAAGTATATGCCGCAGGAAATATAATAGTTTTAGGCTCTGTTAAAGGAAGTGTTTATGCTGGATTTAATGGTAATAGTAATGCTGTAATTGCAGCCTTTGTATTAACACCACAAATAATGCAAATTGCTGATGTGATTACTAGGTCTCCAGAAGATATGGACAAACCTAGATAT
Source organism: Clostridiaceae bacterium (assembly GCA_902363375.1). Lineage (GTDB taxonomy): Bacteria > Bacillota > Clostridia > Clostridiales > Clostridiaceae > Clostridium_J. The sequence continues at coordinate 664,744 of CABIZX010000001.1, forward strand.
CCGGAGTTAGCAAAAATTAAAAATGGTAATATTGTTGTAGAACCATATTCAATAAATAAATATATTTAATTGGAGGTATTGTTAAATGGGAGAGGCTATAGTTATAACATCAGGGAAAGGTGGAGTAGGGAAAACCACTACTACAGCGAATATAGGAACAGCTTTAGCATCCATGGATAAAAAAGTAGTTGTTATTGATGGAGATACAGGATTAAGAAATTTAGATGTTTTAATGGGGCTTGAAAATAGAGTAGTATTTACACTTCTTGATGTTATTGAGGAAAAATGTAGATTAAAGCAAGCACTTATAAAAGATAAGAGATTTAACAACTTATTTCTTCTTCCTACAGCACAGACTAGGGATAAGAATGATGTAGATATCAATGAGATGTTAAGAGTTGTCACAGAACTTAAACAAGAATTTGATTATGTAATTTTAGATTGTCCTGCTGGGATTGAGCAGGGTTTTGAAAATGCTATTGTAGGAGCTGATTGGGCTATTGTTGTTGTAAATCCAGAAATCACATCTGTTAGAGATGCTGATAGAGTTATTGGAAAGCTCGATGCCAAAGGGATAGAAAGACAAGAACTTATAGTTAATAGAATGAACTTTGATATGGCTAAAAGTGGTGATATGTTAAATATAGAAGACATAAAAGAATGCTTAGCTATTAAAGTTATAGGAGTAGTGCCTGATGATAGAAAGGTTACTATATCTACTAATAAAGGTGAGCCAATAGTACTAGATAGTTCGGCTTATGCAGGACAAGCCTTTAAAAATATTGGAAAAAGAATTTTAGGAGAGGAAGTTCCATTCCTAGAATTTAATGAAATATATGGTCAAAAAGGTTTTATGAGTGCTATAAGAAAATTATTTGGAGGAGGTAGGAATTAGATATGGACTTGTTTAAAATTTTTTCAAGCAAAGTATCTTCAAAGGATATTGCTGCCGATAGATTAAAACTTATTCTAGTCCATGATAGAGCTACTGTTTCACCAGATTTTTTAGAAAATATAAAAATGGAGTTACTTAAGACTATATCCAATTATGCAGAAATCGACAGTGGAGAAGAAATTGAAGTAAGAATAACTACTAGTGATGAGTATGATGGTAACTCTCCAGCTTTAGTGGCTAGTATACCTATTAAAAAAGTTAAGACAAGATAACTAATAAAGCTATGTTTTTCATAGCTTTTTTTGATTGATATGTTATAATAGGAGCATATATGGAGGAAGATGCAAATGAATAAGTTATTAGAGAATTTTAAAATAAATAGTAAATTGATTAAAAATATAGATTTTGGTATTTTAATTGTAATATCTTTAATTGTAGCTTTTGGATTAGTTAATATTTATTCTGCTATTGGAGGTCACTATGCTAAACTTCAATTTTATTGGTTTATAATAGGACTTATAGCTGTATACTTCATATTAACATTAGATTATGTACAACTTTTAAATTATGCACCGGTTATATATTGGGCAGCGGTTGTACTTCTACTTGTAAATGATATAACAGGTAAAGCAGTAAATGGAGCTAATGCGTGGATTAGTATAGGTTCTAGAGCTATTCAACCTGGAGAATTTGCTAAGATTGGTATGATTCTTATGGTAGCTAAAGTTATAGAAGATGCTGAAGGAGAAATAAATAATGTTAAGATCCTTACAAAGATAGTTTTTTATGCAGCTATACCTATGATATTAATAGTAATACAACCAGATATGGGGCTTACTATGGTTTCCTTTTTTATAATGTTAGGTATTGTGATTATATCAAACTTAAATTGGAAGATTATAGTTGGAGGTCTTTCTACAGTGGCAGTGGCAGTAGTAGGAATTTGGAACTCACCTCTCATGAAACCTTATTGGAAGTTAAGATTTTTAGCAGTATTTAATCCAGAAAAATATGCACAAACAGAAGGATTACAGTTAATTCAATCTAAAATAGCCATAGGTTCTGGTGGAATATTCGGTATGGGCTTTATGAACGGAAAACAATATAAATTTGTACCAGAAAACCATACAGACTTTATTTTTGCAGTAATTGGTGAAGAGTGGGGTCTAATTGGAGCATTAGTGCTTATGACATTGTATGGGATATTACTATATAAACTTGTGAATATAGCGAAGAACTCAAAAGACATAGCTGGAAGTGTTATAGTAGTAGGCGTAGTTGCATCTATATTATTTTCGATAATACAAAATATTGGAATGACTATAGGATTACTACCTATATCAGGTATAACATTACCTTTTGTTAGTTATGGTGGAAGTTCTATGTTAACTTATTTTATATCTTTAGGATTGGCCTTAAATATAGGTATGAGAAAGAATAAAATTAATTTTTAGGAGTGATTTAGATGAGAGTTGCGTTAGTTGCACATGATAAAAAAAAGGATGATATGATTGATTTTGCTAAGAGGTATAAGGATATACTAAAGAATCATGAACTTTATGCTACTGGAACTACAGGAAAACTTATTAACGAAATAGTAGGACTTCCTATATATAGATTTTTATCAGGTCCACTAGGAGGAGATCAACAAATAGGAGCAAGACTTGCAGAAGGAAATATGGATATGATAATTTTTTTAAGGGATCCACTTACAGCACAGCCACATGAACCAGATGTTACAGCACTTATAAGGCTTTCTGATGTGCACTGTATACCCCTTGCAACTAATTTAGGTACTGCAGAAGTATTTATGAAAGCATTAAAAAATAGATAATATAATTAATATAATAATGTTTATTATTAATTTAAAATAAACTTCAGAGGATATGCATGCCTTTTGAAGTTTATTTTTTATAAATAAATTGCTATACCTCTCATAAAGTAAAATATTTTTAATATATATAAATTAGTCGTATTAAATTATGGGAGGGATATTATATGGGAATTTATAATGAATATTATCAAAAGTATTATTCAAATATGAAAAAGCAATATGGTATTAGCCAATATAAATCTACAGGATATAGTGGAAATAGTACTAAAGCTAGTCAGTATAAAGTAAATAGTAGAAGAAGCACCTTCCCTATTTATCTTAATATTATGGGAAAAGGCTTCGCTAATATATTTATTATTCAATGCATGATAGTGTTAGTTATGATAGTTGGATTATTTATATCTCGTACTTATCCAAGTGGATATATTAATAAAGTATATGATAAGGGAATAGCAATAATAAATAATGGTTTATTAAAGGAGCAAAATATAAATAAAGAAAATATAGTCCAAGCGTTTAAAAAAGAGAACTTAATAGGAGTATTTAATAGTGATGGCATAGCTAAGTTATTTAATAGTGACAATATAACCGAAGTATTTAATGAGATGAAATCAGCAACTAATTTTGAGGAAAAGAAAGAAGAGTACATAAAAGAAAACTATGTAGCACCCGTTTCTATATCCGATAAAAATCAAGTTACTGTGAAAGATAATAGACTTTCAATAGATTTAACCAGTGAAAGTGTAGTAAAGGCTTCATTCCCAGGAAAGGTAAAAAGTTATACGGATGGAAAAGAAATCACTTTAACAATAGATTATGGTGATGGTGTTGAGATAAAATATTATGGATTAAGTGAAAGTAAAGTTAAAATTGGAGATTCTGTTGACACTGGAGAGATTTTAGGAAAAGTTAATGGAAGTAATGATAACACACTAAGTATAGAGGTATTTTATATGGGGAATATATTGAATCCAGAAAAATGCTTTAATTTCAAAACTATAGTATAGCAAGATTATTAGGGGGAAATCATTGATACGAATAAGCAAATACTTAATACCCTATATAATTCTAATATTGATTATAGGCTTTAAAAGTGAGCTAATAGTAGGGTTTATAATCATAGTTATTCATGAACTCATACATTTGATAACAGCTAGAATATTAGGTTACTCAGGTTTTTCTATAGATATACTACCAATTGGCACTACACTAGAACTAAAAGATTTGGAGGAGGCAAGTCCTAAGGAGGATATTATTATATCTTTAAGTGGACCTGTGGGAAACTTTTTAATTGCTTTAGCTAGTTATTTTCTAGGACGGTATTTTTCAAACTTTAAATTTATTGAATTTGCTAATTATAACTTAGTTATAGGAATATTTAATCTTGTACCGGCATTTCCTCTAGATGGAGGTCGTATCCTAAGAGATATTTTAAATATAAAATTCATATTTAAAAAAGCTAATAAGATTGCGCTAAATATAAGTATAGTAATAGGATATATATTTGGAGCAATCTTTTTAATGGGATTATGCATGGGACGGTTAGTTTTAGATTTTGCCTTCTTTTCTATTTTTATATTAACAATTTCTTATAGAGAAAAAAGGAGGATAGCGTATATAATAATGGGATATATTATCAAAAAAAAGGAAAAACTCATAAGAAGAGGATACTTAGAAAATAAAAGTATCTCTGTTTACTATAAAATGAATATATTGCAGCTTATAGAACTAATAGATAAAAATAAATATAATGTATTTACTGTACTAGATGATGAAATGAATATGATAGGAGTTTTATATGAAGAGGATATATTAAATGGAATTAAAGAGCTAGGGAATATAACCCTTGAAAAACTTTTAGAAAGCTATGAAAAATAGCATAGTTACTTGAAATATTAAACGCTTATGATAAAATGAAACTTAGCTTTAGTGAAGTTTATCTTAAGCTGAGGGTTATTTGAATCTACTTACAAATGTAATATGATTATATACAGATTACTAAAGATGGTGATATTACAGCAACTGAGCATGAGATAAAATAAGAAGTTGAATTAACTTAAGGAGGATACACAATGAATAAAATTTCAGATGACATTCTATATAGAGTTGAAAAACCTGCTAGATATATAGGTGGAGAGTTAAACTCATACAATAAAGATAAAAGTAGTATAGATATTAGATATGCCTTTTGCTTTCCAGATGTTTATGAAGTGGCTATGTCACATTTGGGAACAAAGATATTATATCATACCATGAATGAGAGAGAGGATACATTCTGCGAAAGATGTTTTGCACCTTGGCCAGATATGGAAAAACTTCTAAGAGAAAATAATATTCCACTAGGAACTCTTGAGACTAAGGATTCTCTAAGTGAATTTGATATTCTAGGATTTACTCTTCAATATGAAATGAGCTATACTAACATATTAAATATGTTAGATATGTGTAGTATACCCGTTAGAGCATCAGAAAGAGGAGATGAATATCCTATCATTATGATGGGAGGACCTTGTGCTTATAACCCTGAGCCACTGTATGATATAGCCGATGTATTTATATTGGGAGAAGGGGAGCAGGTTACTCATGAAGTTTTAGATGTATATAAAGAAATGAAGGGAAGACCAAAGGCTGAATATTTAAGAGCTATATCAAAGATTCAAGGAGTATATGTACCATCCCTTTACGACGTGACCTATAATGAAGACGGAACTATTAAGGAAATGGCACCAAAGTATGAAGATGTACCTAAAACAGTAAAAAAGAGAATCGTTGCTGATTTTAATGCTAATAATTTCCCTGATAAGTTCATAGTTCCGTACACAGAAATTATTCATGATAGAATTGTCATAGAAACATTTAGAGGATGTACAAGGGGTTGTAGATTCTGTCAAGCAGGAATGATATATAGGCCTGTTAGAGAAAAAACTACAGAAAAGCTTATGGAAGAAATAGATGTACTTATAAAAAATACAGGATACGAAGAGATTTCTTTAAGTTCCCTAAGTATATGTGATTATTCTAATATTCAAAATTTGATTTTTTCTTTAATTGAAAAATATGGAGAAGATAAGATAGGAGTATCTATACCATCAATTAGAATAGATGCTTTTTCTGTAGATTTAATAAAAGAAATACAAAAGGTAAGGAAAACAGGTTTAACTTTTGCACCAGAAGCTGGAACTCAAAGAATGAGAGATGTAATAAACAAAGGTGTAACAGAAGAAGACTTACTGAGATCCGCTAGAAATGCATTTGAATCTGGATGGTCTACAATAAAGTTATACTTTGTTATAGGACTTCCATATGAAACTGTAGAGGATGTAGAAGGAATCGCACATTTAGCTGAAAAAGTTGTAGAGGAATATTTCAATGTACCTAAGAATGTAAGAAAGAGAGGACTGAGGGTTACAGTAAGCACTTCAATACTAGTACCAAAGCCATTTACGCCTTTCCAATGGGCACCGATGAACCAAGTGCCAGAGGTAAGAGAAAAAATTTCTAGTCTTAGAGATGCTATAAAAAGTAAAGCTATTAACTACAACTGGCATGAATCTCAATTAAGCTACTTAGAAGCTGTGTTTGCAAGAGGCGATAGAAGGCTTTGTGATGTTTTAGTAAAGGCATTTGAAAAAGGAGCTAGATTTGACGGTTGGAATGAATATTTTAACTTTGAATTATGGCAGGAAGCTTTTGAGGAATGTGGAGTAGATGGAGAATTCTATGCTTATAGGGAAAGAAGTTATGATGAAGTCTTACCATGGGATTTCATAGATATAGGAGTAAGTAAAAAGTACCTAATAAGTGAAAATGAGAAAGCCAAGGAGATGGTTTTAACACCAGACTGTAGAGAGAAATGCACAGGATGTGGGATAAATACTAGCTTTAAGGAAAGGAAGTGCTTTGATGGTGCGTTATTTAATAAAATACAGTAAAGAAAGTGATATAAAATTTTTATCTCACTTAGATTTAATGAGAACTATACAGAGAGTCATAAGAAGAGCAAAACTTCCTATAGAATACTCTAAGGGATTTAATCCTCACATGAGTATATCTATAGCACAGCCTTTATCAGTAGGAGTATACTCTACAGGAGAGTATTTGGACACTGTATTTACAAAAGATATGGATGAAGAAGAAATTTTAAAATCTTTAAATGAAAACACTGTAGGTGGAGTTAAGTTTTTATCTGTTACTAAAGTAGCTAGAAAAGAAGGGCAAAAGAATAAGCAGGCAATGGCTACTATAGATGCAGCTAGATATATAATAAAGCTTAAATTGAAGGATGAAACTGAAGTAGATATGGATTCCATGATGGCATTAAATCAATGGACAATTTTAAAAAAATCTAAATCAGGGGAAAAGGAAACAGATATTAAACCCTTAGTTAAAGAGATAAAATATTCTATAAAGGATGGTATATTAACTATAGAATCACTTCTTAGCTGTGGAAGCAGAGAAAATTTATCTCCAAGTTTGTTAAGTGAATTTATAAAAACTCATGTGAATGGAATAAAAGAAGATGCCTTTGTTGATATAAAAAGAATAGAAATGTATGCTTTTAAAGGGAAAGAATTAATTTCACTTCAAGAGTTTTTTGCTCAGTATTAGGAGTTGATCTAATGAAAAAAATATTCATAGAAAGACAAAATAGATTACTAAAGATTGCAGTGAAATATGGTGATAGTCTTAAAGAATGTTTTATCGAAGAAGAAACAGATAGTCCCAAGGTAGGAGATATTTATAGAGGTGTAGTAAAGAATATAGTTACATCTATTAAAGGGGCTTTTATAGATGTAGGCTATAGTAAAAACTGCTATCTTTCATTAACTGAAGCGAATTATGAAAATACCCTTAAAAAGGGCGATGAGGTTATGGTGGAAATCATAAAAGAAGAAATAGGAAAAAAGGGACCTAAGGTGACTAGAAGTATTTCTTTGCCAGGAGCTTATGCGGTATTAACAAAAGAACATAATAAATTAGAAATATCCTCCAAAATTAAAAATAAGGACTTTAAAGAATTGGTAGAAAGTTCTATATCAAAGCCAGAGAATATTGGAATAGTAATTAGAACTAAGGCTGAAAATATAGATATAAGTATCTTAAGAGAAGAGATAGAGGAATTAATACATAGATATAAAGATATATGTAATAAGTTTACATACTCATCTAAAGTTGGTCCTCTTTATAAAGATAAAGGAATTCTCAGTAGAATTTTAAGAAACTATACTGAGGATGGGGCTCAGATATTTGTTGATAATTATGATGACTATTTTTACTATGAGAATCTAATTAAAGGGAAACAGCTAAAAAATGTTCATATTAACTTTTATGAGGGACCTTTATCTATATTTGATAATTACGGTATAGAGAAAGAAATTTTAGCATTAAGACATAATAAAATTAATTTGAGTAGTGGGGGAAATATTGTTCTGGAACGTACTGAAGCTATGAATGTAGTTGATGTAAACACTGCTAAGAATATAAAAAATTCTTTAAAAGATAGTAGTATCGTAGTAACCAATAAAGAGGCTGCTAAGGAGATTGTAAAGCAAATAAGATTAAGAAATTTAGGTGGAATAATAGTAATAGATTTTGTAGATATGAAATCTGATGAAGATAAAGCAGTAGTTTTAAAGGTATTACAAGAAGAATTTAAAGATGATAAACATAATACAAAAATATATCCTTTTACAGAATTAAACTTAATACAAATAACCAGAAAAAAATATGGGAAATCCATATGTGATTATGTATTTAATTCTTGTGAACATTGTAAGGGTACAGGGGAGAAGGTATCTTTAAAATACTTATTAAGTATTTTAAGAGGAAAAGTAAACAAAATAAAATTAGACCAGGAAATTAAGAATATTTATATGGAGCTAGATAAAAACTATGAAAGTGAAATAAAAAGTGACATAATTACTTTTGCAGAAGAATTAAATGCATTAGATTGTGATATTTTTATTAGATTTCAAGAAAGCTTAGATAATTTTAAAGTTGAGCCACTAATCTTTCATAGTCAAATAGAGGATATGAGAGAACTTCAAGTATTTTCAGCAAAGCTCAAATATGTAAAAAATTAAAAAATATAAAATTGGTATAAGTTGCTTTACAATCATTATACTATGTGTTAAAATGTCATTTGTAGACCGCACACATAAGGTTTTTAAAATTAACTTAGATAGTTTTATGTAAGTTATACCTGAGATGGCGAGACTGGATTGAGGAGGTGTATTTAATGTACGCAGTTTTACTTACTGGAGGAAAGCAATACAAAGTTCAAGAGGGAGACGTTTTATTCGTTGAAAAACTTGAAGCTGAAGTTGATTCAACTGTAGAATTCGATAAAGTTTTAGCAGTTGGAAAAGAAGATGGTTTAGTAATTGGAAAACCTGTAGTTGAAGGAGCTAAAGTTGTTGCTAAAGTTGTAGCACAAGGAAAAGCTAAAAAAGTTATAGTTTTCAAATATAAGCCAAAGAAAGACTACAGAAAGAAACAAGGTCATAGACAACCATTTACTAAAGTTGTAATAGAGAAGATTGAAGCTTAATTATGATTAAAGTAAATTTTAAGAGAAAAAAAAGCATGTTAGTATCGTTCCAAGTGGATGGTCATGCTGAGTATTTTGATGTTAAAGAAAATACCACAGTTTATGATGATGTTGTTTGTGGTTCTGTAAGTAATTTAGCACAGGTAACTATCTTAGGAGTGTTAGAAGTGTTAAATCTAAAACCTACATATATCGCGGAGGAAGGAAACATAGCTTTAGATGTATCTAAGTTATCTCAAGTGGAAATAGAAAGTACACAAGTCCTACTAGAAACGATGTTATTAGGCTTAAAGAATTTAGAAATTAGTTATGGAAAATATATCAAAGTTGTAATAGAGGAGGTGCAGTGATATGTTACTAATAAACCTTCAGTTATGTGCTCACAAAAAAGGAGTAGGTAGCTCTAAGAACGGTAGAGACAGTGAATCTAAGAGATTAGGGGTTAAGCGTGCAGACGGACAATTTGTACTTGCAGGAAACATCCTTGTAAGACAAAGAGGAACAAAAATTCACCCAGGTACAAACGTTGGTATCGGTGGAGATGACACTCTTTTCGCTAAGGTTGATGGAGTTGTAAGATTTGAAAGAATGGGTAAAGACAAGAAAAAAGCTAGTGTTTATCCAATCGATGTAGAAGTTGCAATAGCCGAATAGTTTATAAAGCACCCGTAAGGGTGCTTTTTTATGACATAGGAACAATTATAGTTAATTTCTATGTTATAAAAAAACATCCCTAGGTGTTATAGTTTTAAAATAAAGCATAGGTAAAATTATTATTTTGGTAAATAATAATACTAGGATACTTAGCTTTAATTCATGAAAATATCAAAGGATATTTTGTTAGGAAGGTGAAATAACAATGTTTATAGATACAGCCAAAATTTTTGTACAGTCCGGAGATGGTGGTAATGGTTCCATACATTTTAGAAGAGAAAAATTTGCCCCATTAGGTGGACCAGATGGCGGAGATGGTGGAGATGGTGGAAGTGTTATATTAGTTGTAGATAATAATATGACTACCCTATTGGATTTTTCTTATCATCGTAAGTTCGTGGCTCCAAATGGAGGTAAGGGTGAAGGGTCTAAATGTTATGGAAAATCAGGAGAAGACCTTATAATCAAGGTTCCAATGGGAACTATAGTTAAAGACTTTGAAACAGATAAAGTTATGTGTGATTTAGCTCACGCTGGTGATAGTTTCGTAGTATGCAGAGGTGGAAAAGGTGGAAAAGGAAATGCTAAGTTCTGTACACCAACAAGACAGGCACCAAATTTTGCAGAGCCAGGAATGCCTGGAGAAGAAAGATGGATAAAGTTAGAGCTTAAGCTTTTAGCAGATGTGGGACTTTTAGGCTTCCCTAACGTCGGAAAATCAACTCTTTTATCTATGGTATCAAAAGCTAGACCAAAGATAGCTAATTATCACTTTACAACTATAAAACCAAATCTGGGAGTAGTAGCAGTAAAAAGTATAGAACCTTTTGTTATTGCAGATATTCCAGGTATTATAGAAGGTGCAGCAGAAGGTGTAGGTTTAGGTCTAGAGTTTTTAAGACATATAGAAAGAACTAGAATGCTTATTCATGTAGTTGATATCTCAGGAGTAGAGGGAAGAGACCCTATAGAAGACTTTAAGAGAATTAATGAAGAACTTAAGAAGTATAGTATAAAACTATGGGATAGACCTCAGATAATTGCTGCAAATAAGTCTGATATGCTATATGATGAAGAGATCTATGAAAACTTTAAAGAAGAATTAAAATCTATGGGTTATGATAAGGTGTATAAGATATCAGCAGCTACTAATGAGGGCGTAGATGAGCTCATGAAGGCTGCAGCTGAAATGCTTAGCACAATTCCAGTAAAAGAACTAGAAATTTCAGAAGAAGACAAATTTATTCCAGAAGAAAAGAGATTTACTTATGAAATAAATGAGATTGAAGATGGAATATTTGAGATTACAGGTTCTTTTGTAGATAGATTGCTAAACAGTGTAAATATAAATGACCCAGATTCACTAAGATATTTCCATAAAGTTTTACGAAATAAAGGAATTATTGATGAATTAAAGGAAATGGGAATACAAGATGGTGATTTAGTAAGATTAAATGATTTTGAATTTGAGTTCTTATTATAAAATTAGGGGGAAATAGTAAAATGATAACAACAAAACAAAGAAGCTATCTAAGATCTATTGGAAATCAATTAGTACCTATATTCCAAGTAGGAAAAGGTGGAATAGAAGAGAATTTTATTAAGCAAATAGATCAAGCTTTAGAATCTAGAGAGCTTATTAAGATAAAAACTTTAAATAATAGTGGAATTACAGCAAGAGAAGCATCAGAGATATTATGTGAAGAATTAGGATGTGAAGGAATTCAAGCTATAGGAAGTAAATTAGTTATATATCGTAAATCTAAGAAAAATCCTAAAATAGAACTTCCTAAATAAAATTATATGTATATATCTATATATAATATTTAAAATAATTTTAACTATTATGTAACTTTTGCTAGGTATTAATCTTTTCGGTTGGTAAAATACTTCATATATGATATCATGATTTAAAGAGGGAATAACATGAAGAAAGCAATTTTTGGAGGAACCTTTGATCCTATCCACATAGGGCATATTCATATAGCATATGAAGCACTATATAATTTAGAATTAGATGAAGTCATATTTATGCCAAATGGTCATCCACCTCATAAGAGAAACAGGTTAGTGACAGAAGAGAAGTTTAGGTATGAAATGGTTTCAAGAGCTATAGAAGGGGAAGAAAAGTTTTCTATAAGTGATTTTGAGATAAAAAGTAATAGTTTGAGTTATACCTATAATACGTTAATGTATTTTAATGATATAGAGCCCAATACACAATGGTATTTCTTAGTTGGAGTAGATAGTTTAATGACATTAAGGCAGTGGAAAAATATTGATATTATACTAGATAACTGCACTTTAGTTGTATTTTCTAGAACAGGATATACTATAGATGATGTATTAAAGATGAAAAGAGATTTAGAGCAAGAGTATAATAAAGAAATAATTCTGTTAGAAATGTCTCTTTTAGATATATCATCTACAGAAATAAAAAAGAAAATTTCAGAAGATAAAATAGTTACTTATCTTCTTCCACAAGGTGTGGATGAGGTAATTAACAAATATAATTTATATAGAAATAAGGTGTAATGTATGTGGCAGGAGAATAGAATAAAAGATTATATAAAGATTCATCTTACTAAGGAGAGATATAATCATAGTTTAGGTGTAATGAAAACTAGTGAAGAGCTTGCAAAGCACTATGGGATAAATCCTAATAAAGGTAGAATAGCTGGGCTTTGTCATGATTGTGCTAAAAATTTTTCTGCCAATGATTTAATTAATAAGGCCAAGAGTAATGGAGAGGTTGTTTCTGGGATATATTATAAATCGCCGCAGCTTTTACATGGATTAATTGGAGCATATATTTCAAAGGAAATGTTTCATATAGAAGATGAAGATATTTTAAATGCAATAAAGTATCATACAACAGGACGAGAAAATATGTCAACATTAGAAAAAATAGTTTATATTGCTGATTGTATAGAGCCTTCAAGGAGCTTTAAAGGAGTAGAAGAGCTAAGAGTTTTGGCTTATGAAGATTTAAATAAAGCTCTCTTAAAATCCTTTGAGGATAACATTACGTATATATTATCTAGAGGCTCAGTAATACATGTAGATACCATTGAAGCTAGAAATTATTTATTAGTTAATAAAAGAAACTAATATTAAATATTACTAGATACTTAATTATCTAGATAATATATAATAATTTAATTTTGGGAGGCAAAGAAATGGAGAAAATTATAATCAACACTGAGAAAGCTCCTGCAGCTTTAGGACCATATTCACAGGCGGTTAAGGTAGGAAACTTACTATACACTTCAGGACAATTACCAATTAATGAAAATGGTGAGCTTGTAAATGATGATATCCAAAAGGCTACAGCCGTGTGCTTAGAAAATGTTAAAGCAATCCTTGAAGAGGCAGGAACATCTTTAGAGAAAGTTGTAAAAACCTTAGTATTCATAAAAGATATGAATGATTTTGCAGCTATGAATGAAGTATATGCAAAATATTTTACATCAAATCCACCAGCAAGATCTTGTGTTCAACCAGGTAGATTACCTAAAGATGCTTTAGTAGAAATAGAAGTAATAGCAATAGTAGAATAATTGATCATGTAATTAAGCCTCCTAAGTAAGGAGGCTTAAATAATTTGTAAACAGAGGTGACTAAATGAGTGTTGTTACATATGAAGTAGGAAAAGATGGTAATGATATAAAGATAAGAGACTATATGAAGGATAATCTAAATCTTTCAGGGAGATTTATCCGTGGCTCTGCTATGAATAGAAGATTAAGGGTAAATGGCAAGGACGTAAAGCTTAATTATAGGCTCCATGAAGGGGATATTATAGAAGTTACCGTAAATGCAGAAGAAAGCCAAAATATAGAAGGAGAAGATTTAAATATAAAGGTTATATATGAAGATGATGACCTACTAATAGTTGATAAGCCTCCTTTTATGGTAGTTCATCCAACCAAAAGTCATCCTAGTGGAACACTAGCAAATGGTGTTATTCATCACTTTAGGAGCAATAATGATAATTCTATAGTAAGACTAGTTAGTAGGTTAGATAGAGATACATCAGGGCTTATAATGATAGCTAAAAACCAGTTTTCACATATGAATCTAGCTAAATCTATGGAAAAAAATCAGATTGAAAAATCTTATCTAGCTATAATTCATGGTAAACTTGAAAATAATGAAGGAACTATAGATTTACCAATAGGAAGACCTACAAATGAAACTATTAAAAGGGCAGTTTTGGAAGATGGTCAAAGAAGTATTACTCATTATAAGATTAGAGAAAGCTATAGAAAAGGAGCTTTGGTGGAATTACTTTTAGAGACAGGAAGAACTCATCAAATAAGGGTCCATTTAAGTTATGTAGGATGTCCAATATATGGAGAACAATTATATAGTGAATTTAATGATGAAGAATTTATATCACGCCAAGCCCTTCATGCATATGCTCTAACATTACCACATCCACGCACAGGGATAATATTAAAGTTTAAAAGTCAGATTCCAGAAGATATGCAAAATCTTATAGAAACCCTTAAAGATTTAAAATAATTAAAAATCTAATATTAGTGAAAAATAAAAAAACTAAGGAATTTTCGTAAAGATAATTTCTTAGTTTTTTATTTTTATTTATTCTATATTACTAATATTTACGTTTATACGAACTAGAAGAAAAAAGAGTCTTTCTCTTTTTTACTAATCTTCTTTTTTTTATTATATATATAGTGAGGAGTATAATAAGAACAACTCCAAAAATAGCTGAGCCTATAATTATAGATAAATTAGTATAGTTTATAGTATTGCTTTTTGTAGTTACCAATGTTCCAAGTACAGGAAGCGCTTCTTGTATATAATCACTACCACTTGAAACTTCAGAATTGTAACTTTGATTATTATAATTAACAGAAACCGTAGTAATTATATCACCTTTATTAAAAAACTTATTGTCTAAAGAATCTTTATTAATTATAATAGAAGGCTTTTCTTCAGAAGTTTTATCCTTAGTATAGAAAATATCGTTGTTAGCTACTAGAGGAATAATTGAACCATTAGTAGTTTCATAAGTCCCTATCGCATCACCCTTAGAAAAGGCTTTAGTGGTAGAAAAATTATCAAAGGCCCAATCAAAAAGCTTAGGAGTTTCATTATAATAGGCCTTATTTTTGTCATATAGTATAGCTATGATAAATTTAGCGTCATCTCTACCAGCAGAAGCTACAAAAGAATGAAGAGATTCATCTGTATAACCAGTTTTACCAGCAATAACATCAGGATAATAACAGTCATAGGCATCATGAAGCAATCTATTATCATTCCAAAGAGGTCTTTTATCCTTAAAAATATTTGTAGGCTCTAAAAAAGTAGATTTAGTTTTAGATATTTCAATATATTTTTCATGTTTTAACAATTCTCTTTCTATAAGAGCTAAATCATAAGCTGTAGTTCTATGCTTATCATCATAAAGACCATGAGGATTTACAAAATTAGTATTTTTACACCCAAGTTCCTTTGCTCGTTGATTCATTAGTTTAGAAAATTCTTCAATGGATCCAGAGATATGTTCTGCTAAAGCTGCAGCACAATCATTAGCAGATACCATTATTACAGAATATAGCATTTCTTCCACAGTCATCTTTTCGCCTACATCTATATAGATTTTGGAACCTTCAATAGTAGGTGGTAGTTTATCTACAGTTACAACTTCATCTAAATCAGCATTTTCTAAAGTTAGAAGTACAGTCATAAGCTTAGTTGTAGATGCCGGGGGATAAGGTGTATTTTCATTTTTCCCATAAACTACTGCTCCTGTATTAGCATCCATAACAACAACACTTTCACCGGTAATGGAAGGTGGTTCCGTTGTATATGCGTAGGCATTACTATAACTTAATAAGGCTATAGTAAAAAATAATAATATGACAAATAATAATTTTTTCATAGAGATCTCCTTACTATATACATATTTAATTTTTCTGATTCTATTTAACACATAATAAATAATTATATCAAAAAATAGTTGTAAATTCGATAATAATTTATAAAAAAAGTGGATAATATGTTAATTAAGAGGTGTATAAAAATGAAAATGAAAGAAAAAATAATAGGAATGCTATCCATATTAATACTTAGTATAATATTTTTGGTAGCAGGTTACATTATAAATAGTAACAAAGAAGAAAAATATGAAGAAGTATTTGTTAATCAGGAAGAATCTTTTAATGAGGTAGATTCTGTTGAAGATAAAGAATCATCTGGCGGTGGAGAAGTCATAGTAGTGGATATAAAGGGAGCTGTTAAAAATCCTAGAGAGTATGAATTAAAGGAAGGTTCAAGGATAAGAGATTTAATTGACATGGCAGGTGGACTTACAGAAGAAGCTGATAAAGATAGAATATATTTTTCAAAAATTTTAGAGGATGAGCAGTGCATTAAAATATATAAAATTGGTGAAATAGCTGAGGAGCAAGAAGTAGAAGGAACAGAAAGTGTAGGGGATACAGGGTCAAATGGGAAAATAAATATAAATAAGGCAACCGTTGAACAGTTAATGACAGTACCAGGAATAGGGCAAGTAAAGGCACAGAGTATAATAGACTATAGGAATGAAAATGGAAAATTTAAATCTGTGGATGAACTTACAAATATAACAGGTATAGGAGCAAAAACCCTAGAGAAATTAAGAGATAAGGTAGACATAAAATGAGTATTAGTATAGAATTATTAAAGAATTAGTATAATTTTAACTTATAAATAAAATTTGATTTTAGTTACATAATTAAGGAGGTAAAACCATGTCAAAACGATTAACAGAACTTTCAAAGACCTCTGGATGAGCAGCAAAAATAGGGCCGGAGACCCTTTCAAAAATATTAGATAAATTACCTAAGATGTCAGATAAGAATTTATTAGTAGGAATAGAAACTTCTGATGATGCAGCAGTATACAAATTAACAGAAGATATAGCGGCTATACAGACTCTAGATTTTTTCACTCCAGTAGTAGATGATCCATATACCTTTGGATCTATAGCAGCTGCTAATTCTCTAAGTGATGTTTATGCCATGGGAGGAAAACCTACGGTAGCAATGAATATAGTATGTTTTCCTAATTGCCTTAACATAGATATTTTAGGAGAAATCCTAAAAGGTGGTGCTGATAAAGTATTAGAAGCCGGTGCCGTAGTGATTGGTGGACATACTGTTGAAGATGACGAACCTAAATTTGGACTATCAGTTATGGGAATAGTGCATCCAAAGAAAATTCTTAAAAATCATGGATGTAAGGTTGGAGATGTACTTATATTAACAAAGCCTATAGGTACAGGTGTTATTAATACAGCTATTAAGGCAGAAATTGCATCTTCAGAAGTTTACGATGAGGCTGTAAAGGTTATGACCACGTTAAATAAATATGCTGGGGAAATTATTGTAGATTATGACATAAATGCATGTACAGATATTACTGGCTTTGGAATAATGGGTCATGGTTATGAGATGGCATCAGCCTCTGATATAACCATAAGATTATTTAAAGATAAAATTCCAGTTATTAAAGGAGCTAGAGAATATGCTGAGATGGGTTTAGTACCTGCTGGAACTTATAATAATAAAGGATATTTAGAGGGAAAATATCATTTAAAAGATACCCCAGAATGGTTAGAAGATATTTTGTTTGATCCGCAAACTTCAGGAGGACTATTAATTTCTACTCCTAAGAATCAAGTTGAATCTATGATGAAAAGGTTAATGGAGTTAGATATAAAACCAGCTATAATTGGTGAGGTAATTGAAAAGAGTGACGTACCTCTAATTGTAGAGTAAAATTACTCATATCTTATTAAATTAGTGCATAGGAGAAGTTATATGAATAAGGAATTATTAAGAAAACTACCTAAGATAGATGAACTTTTGAAACTTAAATCAGTAAATCAATTAATAGAAGATAACTCTAGGACTATAGTGTTAGAATCCTTAAGAGAAGCTATAGAATTTTATAGAAATGGTATATTAAAAGGTAGCATAGATAGTTTAAATACAGAACAGGTATTAGATTTTGCTATTCACACTTTAGAAATCAAAAATAAAATGCATCTAGAAAGAGTTATAAATGCTACGGGAACTGTTATACATACCAATTTAGGTCGTTCTATTTTAAGCAAAAAAGCCATGGAAAATGTATTAACAGTAGCAGGAAGCTATAATAATCTAGAATATGACATAGAAAGTGGTAAAAGAGGATCTAGATACTCCCATATAGAGGAGATTATAAAAAAGGTTACAGGGGCAGAAGCAGCTATGGTAGTAAATAATAATGCTGCTGCTATAATGCTAGTTTTAGATACTCTTGCTAAAGGAAAAGAGGCTATAGTATCAAGAGGAGAACTAGTAGAAATAGGCGGTTCCTTTAGAATACCAGAAGTTATGAAGTTTAGTGGAGCAGAGTTAGTAGAAATAGGAACTACCAATAGAACTCACCTATATGACTATGAGAATAACATAACAGAAAATACAGGAGTACTTTTAAAGGTACATACCTCTAATTTTAAAGTTCTTGGTTTCACAGAAGGAGTATCCTTAGAAGAACTTGTAGAACTAGGAGAAAAGCATGAAATTCCAGTTGTAGAGGATATAGGTAGTGGAGTATTAATAGACTTTACAAAGTATGGTTTTACCTATGAACCTACTGTTCAAGAGAGCATAAAAAAAGGCATCGATGTAATAACATTTAGTGGTGATAAAATGTTAGGAGGTCCACAGGCTGGTATTATTGCAGGAAAAAAGAAATATATAGATATGATGAAGAAAAATCAATTAACTAGGGCTCTAAGAGTAGATAAAATGACTTTAGCTGCTCTAGAAGGTACCTTAAAATATTATATAGATGAAAAAGAGGCAGTGGATAATATTCCATCTCTAAACATGATTCTGATGCCTAAGGAAGAGGTAAAGAAAAAATGTATACTTCTTAAGCGAAAGCTTCAAAATAAAACTAACTCCTTTAAGTTTTATATAGACAAGGGAGAATCTATGGTAGGTGGAGGTTCAATGCCTACAGAAAAGATAGAAACCTATGTAATTAAGGTTACCAGTGACAAGTTTTCACCAGAGGAGATGGAAAGAAAACTTAGATTAGGAGAAACTCCATTAATAGCTAGAGTTTATAATAATGAATTAGTTTTAGATGGAAGAACTTTATTTAAGGAAGATTTTGATGAAATAGTGCAGTGTTTCAAGGCTGTAGAATAAATTATTAGAAACAGTGCATAGTTAGAAGTCGCTTTGAAAGGATGAATTTAAATAGATGAAGCATATAATTATAGGTACTGCTGGGCATATAGACCATGGTAAAACTACTTTGATTAAGGCTCTCACAGGAAGAGAAACAGATACTCTGCAAGAAGAAAAAAATAGGGGTATATCCATAAACTTAGGATTTACCTATTTTGACTTACCTTCTGGAAGAAGAGCTGGAATAATAGATGTACCAGGTCACGAAAAATTTATCAAAAATATGTTAGCGGGAATAAGCAGTATAGATGTAGTATTACTTGTGATAGCTGCAGATGAAGGAATAATGCCTCAAACAAGAGAACACTTTGAGATATTAAAACTTTTAAATATAAAAAAAGGTATAGTTGTGTTAACAAAGTCAGACTTAGTTGAAGCTGATTGGCTAGATATGATAAAGGAAGATATAAAGGATGAGTTCAAAGATACATTTTTAGAGGATGCACCTATTCACGCTGTATCATCTAAAACTAAGATGGGATTTGAAGATCTTATTAATGATATAGATAAATTGACAGAAGAGGTAGAAGCAAAAGATACAGAAGGACACTTTAGATTACCAGTGGATAGATCCTTTAGTATAAGTGGTTTTGGTACAGTGGTTACTGGAACTATAATAAGTGGAAAAGTATCCTTAGGTGATACTGTAGAAGTATATCCATCTAAGGTTAAAGCAAAGGTTAGAGGGATACGAGTTCATGATGTGCCTTCTGAAGTAGGAGAAGCAGGACAACGTTGTGCTATAAACCTTGCAAATGTTAAAGTGTCAGAAGTACAAAGGGGTAATGTGGTAGCTAAAGAAGATATAATGGAGCCATCATTAATTATAGATTGTAAGTTGTATCACATAAAACATGCAGAAAAATCTATAGTTAACCGACAAAGAGTAAGATTATATCATGGAACAGAAGAAATAATATGTAGAATTGTACCTTTAGATAAAGAAGAAATTGAACCTGGTCAGTGGGCTTATGTGCAACTTAGATTAGAAAAGCCAATTACAGCTCAAAGAAATGATAGATATATTATAAGAACATATTCTCCTATGAATACTATAGCGGGGGGAATAATAATAGAGCCTAATGCAAAAAAATCTAAAAAAATCACAGATGAATACTTAGAAGAATTAAAGTTAAAAGAAAGTGGTAAATCTACTAATATCCTAGAAAATACAGTGAAAAATCTAAGTGATACATATCCAGATAAGATAGCTATATTAAAAAGTCTAGGAAAAAATATGGATAATATTGAAGAAGAGTTAGTAGCTTTAGAGACTGAAGGTAAATTAATAAGACTAGGTGAGAAGGATAGCAGTATATTTATTCACCAAGATTTCTTAAAAGAAAAAACTAAGGAGATAAAATCTTTATTGGAGGATTTCCACAAAAAGAATCCATTGAAATTTGGAATGTCTAAGGAAGAAGTTAAAAATAAAATTTTCACTAAGAAATTAAAGCAAAAGAATTATGATGAAATATTAAATATGCTAATAGAAAAGAAGACAATAAAGGTTAGTGAAAGGTTTATATCTCTATATGATTTTAATGTAACCTTAAATAAAGATCAGGAGAGAATCAAAAACTTTATAATAAATGAATATAAAAAGTTAAAGTTTACGCCTCCTAAGTATACAGACTTGGTTCAAGGAGAAAAAGATAAGACTGGATTTAAAATGGTATATGAACTTCTACTAGACGAAGAAGTTTTAATTAAATTAAATGAAGACTGTACTCTTTTAAAGACAGATTATGAGGATGCAAAGGATAAAATAAGAAATTATATCCTTGAAAATGGCTCTATATCAGCAGCTATAGCTAAAGAGATTTTTGAAAGTAACAGAAAATATACCATAGCTATACTAGAGCATTTTGATAGTATAAAATTCACTAAACGTGTAGAAAATGATAGGGTAATGTATTAATAGATAAAAAAATCAAGTATTAGGGATTTTAATACTTGATTTTTTATCTATTACATCTTATAATACCAAGTGTAGGAAATAATATGGGAGTAGATAGGTGCTGGTGTGCCTGCCGGTCTTCAAAACCGAGTTGCCGTGCTAAGACCACGACGGGTGAGTTCGATTCTCACATATTCCCGCCAAATTAATATATGTATAAGGATTTAAATGAGTTTATTTAATTCATTTGAGTCCTTATTTCTTTTTTTGTAAATCAGATATGCACCAGGTTAAGAACGCAAACAATTAAAATAAAAACCTAAAGATAGGTTTCTAAGTAAGGAAAATGTTATTTAAAAGTTAAATAAACATTATAATGGTTTTAGTAAGAAATGCGAAGTAGGTAGAAGAATTAAATTAGTATCTATTTAAAATTTAAATATTTTAAACAGATAAAATTTTAAAAGGTTCCATATATAAATTTTTACCTAAAATATATATGTAGGATAATTTCAATTAATTAAACTTGAAATAAATAGTAAATAACTCTAATATAAAAATTAAGAATAACGTAAATTTAAAGGTTATAGGAGTGAAGAATATGCATATTGTAAATTATACCTCAGACAACTTTAAAGCAAAGAGTTTAGATACTATAATTATTCCTATAGGATCTGTAGAAGCTCATGGTCATCATTTACCTCTAGGAACAGATATATTCTCTCCAAGATTATTTTGTGAGATTATAGAGGAGAAAATTGGGGATAGTATTTGGATTGCACCAGAGATTCCCTATGGAAATAGCCATGATTTATCCATATATCCAGGTACAGTTACTATGCCTTCTGAAGTTATGGCAGAATATATTTTTCATGTGGGTAAAAGCTTTTATAACAATGGGATTAAAAATATAGTGTTTTTAAATGGACATGGAGGAAATATTACAGCCTTAAATCTAGCAGGAGAAAAATTAGTGGAAATTGGAGCCGTAGTTGCTACCATAAACTGGTGGATGGACTTTTCAAAAGAAATATTAACAATAACGGAGGGACAAGGTCATGGCGGGGAAGATGAAACTTCAGCTATTTTATGGTATGATGAATCACTAGTTCATATGGACAAAGCTACTAAAAATGAGAAGTTTCAACTTTATCCTGCAAAATTTCAACAAAGAGGAGAAATTATTTTTGAAAATGCTATAACGGGGGATGGAACTTTAGGTTCTAAAGAAAAGGGAGAAAAAATATTTAAGTTAGTTTCAGAAAAAATCATAGAAAGAATAAGACTTATTCAAAGAAGAAAATATTTTGAGATATTAGAGTAGGTATTTAAATTTATAATATAAAGTAAAGAAAGATGTAGGACCAAGCTGGCTCTTCATCTTTCTTTGTATAAGCATATAGACTTTAATCTATAGCTAATTGATTTTTATCATTAATATAAATGCAAATAGTTATAGATTAAGGAATTCTAATTTTTACATGGTGGAAAAGTTCCATGTAAATTATGAATTCACTTTAAAAAACTTATAAATTTTAGGATTATCTAAATTATAGACAAAGAATATAGAGTTTAAACGCGTTATACGTATGTTTAGGAGAATAATTTAAAATATACCAATAATATTCCATAAATTTGAATTGTAGTAGCATAGTATGTCAATGATATTACAAGGTGATGTTATGGATAAATCAATGGTTCAAATATGTATAGGAGCAATTTTTGGATGCACTATATACTTTCTTTATAATTATATGGGAATAATACCAACTCTAGGTTTTATAATAATTTATTTAGTTTTATTAAAAAAAGATTTCAATAAAAACTTAGCTCTTATAATAATGGGGTTTTCTATTTTATTTCTTATAAATTGCATTATATACTTTTATGGAGCAAATATAGATACCAATGTTAAATGTAGAATAGTAGATCAAGGAAGGAATTATTATATAGGCAGCTTACAAAATAGAAAAATCAAAATTTTTTCTCAGAATAAAAATCTTCAATTGGGAAGACAGTACATATTAAAGGGAGATTTTAAAAGAAAGGTAGACTACAGTAGAGGAATTATAGGTGATTATGATTTAATTTCTTCTAGCCCTTTGAAGGAAGATTTGATATATAGGGGATATATGCTAAAAAATCAGCTTTATAATAAGCTACTTACAACTACAGATTCAGAAGGAGCTGCAATTATATTAGCTGTAAGTGGTGGAGATGACAGTTATATTGACTATGATAAGAGAGATGAGTTCAGTATACTAGGAATATCCCATATAATAAGTGTATCTGGACTACATGTATCTTTAATTTATCAAGTGCTCCAAGGTATAATTGGATATAAATTAGGGCTAGTAGTACTTTTATTTTACGTAATTTTCACTGGAGGTAAAAGTGCAACCTTTAGGGCATTTATAATGATACTTTTATTAGTATTAGGTCCTAAGATAAAAAAGACTTACGAAGGAGTATCTGCCTTATCTTTTGCAGCATTTATATTACTTTTGATGAAGCCCTATTACATATTAGATGTAGGATATGTTCTTAGCTTTTTAGCGGTACTAGGAATTTTTACTTTAAATAATAAGATAAAAAGGAGACTCTATAAGCTACCAGAATTCTTATCTTCTTCACTTAGCTTAACCATTAGCTCTATGGTCTTTACAACTCCATATATAATATTTATATTTAATAATGTAAGTCTAGGAGGATTTATTTCTAATTTACTTTTGATTCCATTTTATACGTTCTTATTAGTACTAGGGAATCTTCTTTTTGTGTTAATTAAAATTCCCACAGCATTTAATTTTTTGTCCTTAATGGCCAATTCAGTATTACTTATAATTAATACCATGGAGGAGTTTTTAACTAATATTTTACCCTTACCTTTAGAATTCACTTACATGGAAGGGGTTATGATTCTTTCATTATACCTTAGTTATATATTAATAAGAAAAGGGAAAAAGTCTTTGAAATATTTACCTATATTTCTATTTCTATTGACTGTAAAAGAACAATACACAATTTATCCAGAAATAAATTTTATAGCTGGAAAAAACACAGATATTGTAGAGATAAATTATGGAATTAAAAGAATAATGATTAGTCCAGAAAAGGTAAAGTTAAAATATGTATATGAAAATCATGGTGATTTAGATAGGATTTATGATGAATTTGAAGATAATATGAGTCTAAAGTTGTCAAATAAATGTGATATAAATATAAATGATACAGATAATAAAATAGTCTTATCCATAAATCAAAAAGGAAAAATTAGTAATATAATTATAGATAGGAATTATGAAAATGAAGCCAAACAGTGCTGCTATGCAAGCAAATCCTCATCAAGCAAGTTAAATTATGATATAATAAGGATTAATAGAAAAAGAGAAGAAGTTAATCTAGGACGTTATTATGAGAATTATAAACTTATTGGAGGAAAATTGTATCATAATTATGTTCACTAGAATAAATATTGCAGTTAATTTATGGAGTGGAGGAATTTTCTTTGATAACCTTAGAACAGTTTGAAAAAGACTTAAAAGAGAATAAACTAAAGAATTGTTATATATTTTGTGGTTCGGATGAAGAACTTATAAAGACAAGTATTAAAAAAATAAGAAGTTTAAAGATTGATGAAAATTTTGCTGATTTTAATTATAATAAGATTTCAGGAGATAAGCTAGATATAGATAATTTAATAAATAATTGTGAGACTATACCTTTTATGAGTGATAATAGGATGGTTGAAATATTTAGAGCTAATTTTTTAAGAGATGGAAAGGGTGAAGATAGAGGAAAGGATATAGATAACCTTAGAAATTATTTAAAGGATATGCCCACATATACCTTTTTAGTTATGTACTATGTTTTTGAAGATGATAGAGAGAAACTTAGTAATAAAGTAAAAAAACTTCAAAATGTATGTGAGGTTGTAAAAATTGATAAGCTAAAGGGGATGGGTTTTCAGAGTAAAGTGAAATCAATATTTGAAGAAAAAGGGAAGTCCATAGGAAAAAGTGAGCTTGGATATTTTTGCTCTATCATTGAAAATAATATGAGTATAGTAAATAATGAAGTAGAAAAGCTTATTTTATATACTGAGGGACGGGAGATAACTAGAGAAGATATAATAAAGATGTCTCCTTATGAAAAGGAGAATGATATATTTAACTTAGTATCCTATCTTTCAGAAAGAAATATAAAAGCAGCTATAGATACTTTAAATCAATTGATATATAGAGGTGAAAAGCCACCTAAGATTTTATCCATGATAGAGCGTCAATTTAAACTTTTATTTGCGCTTAGGATAAAGGTTGGAAAAGGTGTTAGAAAAGAAGAAATCGTAAAGGAATATGGTTTAAATCCATATATTGCTGATAAAATGATACTTCAAAGTAAAAAGTTCTCTGAAGAAGCTTTAAAGAAAAATATAGAAATTTGTATTAATACAGAGAATGATATAAAGAGTAAATCTGTTGATCAAAAGAATGCTATTGAGATGTTGATGGTTAAAACTATGATGAATAGATAGTAAATAAATTTAATAATCTCAAAAAAAATAAATAACCGGTGGAAACACCGGTTTAATTTATTAAGCAGATAATCCATTTAATTTAGCTGCTAATCTAGATTTTTTCTTAGCTGCTTTATTCTTATGTATTATGCCTTTAGAAGCAGCCATGTCAAGGGCTTTAACTACTTTTTTAAAGTTTTCTTGAGCAGCAGCAACGTCTTTGCTAGCTACAACAGCTTCAAATTTCTTTATAGTTGTCTTTAAAGAAGACTTTATCATAGTGTTTCTCATAGTTTTAGCTTGAGTAACTTTGATTCTTTTTTTAGCTGACTTAATGTTTGCCATTATTAATTCACCCCCTTGTAGTTTTATCATCTCTCAGCGGCAGCTTTGGGGAAGTCTGCTTACGAGTTTCATATAACAAAAGCTATTATAACATTAAATTATAAGTACTTCAAGTAGAATTTACCTTTAACCTTATTAGTATATGAAAGAAACTTTGGGAAAAGCTAAATATATAAATTAGTATTTATAAAAATAATATGGAAAGTCATATAAATTGAGGTGTAACTGAAATGATAAAAAATAAAAATATACAAGATAAAGAAGAAGTTGCTTATAATGTTAGGACAGACTTAGCATTAGAAGCTAAGGAAATCTATAGCGAAAATAACCCAGGAAAGTTATCAGGAGTGAAATCAGAGGAGCGTATAGAGAATAATGTTAGAGTTACCTCAGTTAAAATTTTAGATGAAGATGGAGCAAAAAGTATAGGAAAGCCTATTGGTGAATATATAACCTTGGAATTTCCAGAGTTTGTATATTATGATGGACAAAGAATAATTGATGTAAGTGAGGTTATGTCAAAGGAATTATCAAAATTAATAGACTTAAAAGAAGATATGACAGCTTTAGTAGTGGGATTAGGAAACTGGAATATTACTGCTGATGCGGTGGGACCAAAGGTAGTATCAAAGATAATGGTGAGTAGACATCTAAAGGAGTATGTACCAGATAGTATAGATGAAGGAGTAATACCAGTATGTGCTATATCTCCAGGTGTTTTAGGACTTACAGGTATGGAAACTAGTGAGATCATAAAAGGGATAGTAGATAAGGTAAAACCTAATATAATAATCTGTATAGATGCTCTTGCTTCTAGAAAAACTAAGAGAGTAAACAGAACTATTCAGATAGGTAATACAGGTATAGCACCAGGTGCAGGTGTAGGAAATAGAAGATTAGAGCTTAGTGAGAAAACGCTAGGTGTACCTGTGATAGCCATAGGAGTTCCTACAGTAGTTGATGCAGGAACCATAGCTAATGATACTATAGATTTAGTTTTAGACAGTTTAATTAAATCTGCAACTAAGGGCAGTGCTTTTTACAGTATGCTTAAGGAAGTAGATAGAGATGAAAGACAAAGCTTAATTAGAGAAGTACTAGATCCAGAACTAGGTGGAATGGTAGTAACACCTAAGGATATAGATAAGGTTATAGATAGTGTATCTAAAATAATTGCTAATGGAATAAATATATCTCTTCAACCAGCTCTAACTTTAGATGATATAAATACATATTTAAATTAAGTTTTATGTTTAGCAAATTAATATAGATGTTGAAATGTCATTTTTACAACACAGATGATATTTCAACATTTTTTATTGAAAAATATATAGAGGTTAATTACATCATTATAAACTGAGTCTTATTTGTAACCTATCCAATGATTAGTTAGTTAAAAGTAATAAAATTTAATTTTCTTTCATATACATTACCAGAATAACTAATTATACCTATGTATAAACTCAAACAGGGGGGGATAAGGTGAATAACAAAAGGACAAATGCTGGAAAGTATTGCTCTAGAGCCATGCTTGTTATAATAGCAATAATTATGGTAATATCAATGGGTTTATCAAGGCCTACCCAAGCTTTGGATGATGATACTTTAGAAAGCATTAGTAGAACCAAGTTTTTTATGAAGCTTATTGGAGAGAATGTTAGTGTGTTAAAACCATCAGTAAACGATGATGACACTAAATTTATAGGAAACTTTACATTAAATCCTTTGGAGTTAGTTAGAAAGGAGATAAGCTTTTTAGATGAAAAAAATTTAAAGGATAAAACTGCATTAGAGAATGTAAAAGAGCAGGCTAAAGAAGTAGAAAAGATTGCTATAAATCCTTTTGAATTAAAGGAGACTGACATAAATAAATTTGAAGAAGGTGTAGATGTAGTTGGTAATCCAAAAGATAATTCTAAAAAGAAGATACTAATATATCACACCCACACTAATGAAGCTTATGCAGAGGGAAATGATGGATTATCAACCACAGTGGCTGCAGTTGGAGATATGCTTACTTCTGAGCTTGAGAAGTTAGGATTTACTGTTGTTCATGATAAAACAATTCATGATAAAGCGGATTACAATAGAGCTTATCATGCTTCTAGGGAAACCATAAATAAAAATATTAGCATCTATGGTGAGTTTGATTTAATAATAGATCTTCATAGAGATGGTGGTCCTAGAAAGGAAGATGTCACTACAAATGTTAATGGAGAAGATGTAGCTAGACTTACATTAGTAACTACTATGCAGGATCCAAAATATTCTAAGCATATAGAAAAAATCAATGCTATAGCGGAAATAGCAAATAAGCTTTACCCAAGCCTTTTTAGAGAAAGAGGAGTTATAGCATATGATCATGGAGGAATAATATTCTATAATCAAGATTTAAGTGATAATGCTATACTTATGGAGGTTGGAGCAGATAAAAACAAATTGCAGGAAGCTAAGAATTCTATGAAGTATATGAGTAGAGTTTTTGCTCAATATTTAAATACGAAATAAGTAATAACTAACATATAAAGGAGCGTTAAGCTCCTTTTATTTTACCCCAAAATAAACTCCTCCTCATTGTATTCAAAGGATTAAGTTAGCCTAACTAAATCGAAGAATTAGAGGAGAAAGAGGAAACTCCTTTTCATTGCATTCAAAGGAGTAAGTTCGCCTAACTAAATCAGAGATTTAGAGGCTCACTTATGAATAAAAAAGGGGGGATAGGTACATCATTAAATGTGAGGTATTTAATGATAACAGTTATTTTATAAAGGAGATAAGTTATGGATACTAAGATATTAAAAAATAAAGCATGTAAAGTTTTTATAATTAGCGCTATAATTTTTATGATATATGGTGTTTTGAAGGTGAATATGACTTTGCCTCAAGTAGTGAGACAAAATTCAGGTTTTTATGTAACTAAAAATGACCAGACATCAAAGGTTAGTATAGATGTAGGAGAGTTTAATATAATCTTAAATGGAGAGCCTTTTAAGAATTTTATTAAGGGAATTAAAGTCATAGGAGATAATATTAAAGATTTACTCCCTCAATAAAAGCATAACATTATAAACTATATTGACAATAAACCTTTATATTATGGTATAATTTATCTTGGTTTATTATCTAACTTAGTATAGTTAATAGTTAGATTAGGAAGAATGACTTTACTAAAACTTAATATATGAAGTAAAAGCTAGAAAACACAGATGAAAAAAGCAGCAAGAGTGTAAAATAGGTAAATTGGTATATTTAACTTAAGGTATTTAGTAAAGGATTAATATAAATTTACGGGGGTAATTAAGTAGATGCAAACTAACAGACAAAAACATATAAGAAATTTTTCTATAGTAGCACATATAGACCATGGTAAGTCTACTTTAGCGGATAGATTACTTGAAAAAACGGGTACTTTAACAGCTAGAGAGATGGAAGAACAAGTACTAGATAATATGGAATTAGAAAGAGAAAGAGGAATTACAATAAAAGCTCAAGCGGCTAGACTTATACATAGAACAGAAGAGGGTGAAGAATACATTCTTAACCTCATAGATACTCCAGGCCATGTAGATTTCAATTATGAAGTTTCTAGAAGCTTAGCAGCTTGTGAAGGAGCTATATTAGTTGTAGATGCAACTCAAGGTATACAAGCACAAACCCTTGCAAACTGCTATTTAGCATTAGATCATGATCTAGAAATTGCTCCAGTTATAAATAAAATAGATCTTCAAAGTGCAAGACCGGATGAGGTTAAACAGGAAATTGAGGATGTTATAGGAATTCCAGCAGATGATGCACCATTAATATCTGCTAAAACAGGTTTAAACATAGAAGATGTAATTAAAACTGTTATAGAGAAGGTTCCAGCACCAGATGGAGATGAAGATGCTCCTCTTAAAGCTTTAATCTTCGATTCTTACTATGACTCTTATAAGGGGGTAGTAACATATATAAGAGTATTTGATGGAGTAGTAAAGCCAGGAACTAAAATTAAACTGATGAATACAAATAAAGTATATGATGTAACAGAGGTTGGAGTATTTACACCAGGTCCATTAAGGGTAGAGGAACTAAGAGCAGGAGATGTTGGATACTTAAGTGCAGCAATCAGAAATGTAAAAGATGCTAGAGCAGGAGATACCATTACAGAAGCAAATAGACCATCAGCAGAACCATTAGAAGGATATAGACCAGCTATACCTATGGTATTCAGTGGTATATACCCTGTAGATGGAGCTAAATATGAAACTTTAAAGGAAGCTCTTGAGAAGCTACAACTTAATGATGCAGCATTATCCTTTGAACCAGAAACATCTATAGCGTTAGGCTTTGGATTTAGATGTGGATTCTTAGGGTTACTTCATATGGAGATAATTCAAGAAAGAATTGAAAGAGAATTTAATTTAGATATAATTACTACTGCACCTTCCGTTGTTTATAAAGTAGCTAAGACAGATGGTGAGATTATAGAGATTACAAATCCAACTAACTTACCAGAACCAAGTGAAATAGATTATATGGAAGAGCCGGAAGTAAAGGCTTCTATCATAGCACCTTCAGATTATGTAGGAGCAATTATGGAGTTATGTCAAGAAAAGAGAGGTACTTTCATAGATATGCAATATATTGAAGAGACAAGAGTTGTAATTAACTATGATATACCGCTTAATGAAATAGTGTATGACTTTTTTGATGCTTTAAAATCTAGAACTAGAGGATATGCATCCTTTGACTATGAACTTAAGGGCTATAAGAGAACTCAGCTTGTTAAGCTTGATATACTACTTAATGGAGATATTGTGGATGCATTATCTATGATAGTTCCTGCAGATAGAGCATATCACAGAGGAAGAGCTATGGCAGAAAAGCTTAAGGAAATAATTCCAAGACAGATGTTTGAAGTGCCAATACAGGCAGCTATAGGAGCTAAAATAATAGCTAGAGAAACTGTAAAGGCTATGAGAAAAGACGTACTTGCTAAGTGTTATGGTGGAGATATATCAAGAAAGAAAAAGCTTCTTGAAAAACAAAAAGAAGGTAAGAAGAGAATGAGACAAGTGGGAAGTGTTGAAGTTCCACAAGAAGCATTTATGGCAGTACTTAAAGTTGACTAATGAAACTTTTTAAAACTCTTCTCCATGCCAAGGTTAATCCCTAGGAAACTAAATTTCATTAAGAAATTTATTATTGTTTCTACGGTGATTACCTTTTGGTATTACGAAGAATTTTAAGAAGTAAATAAAGTAAATATAAGTTTAACTATATAAAAGGAGAAGAAAAATGGACACAGTAGGATTATATATTCATATACCCTTTTGTAAGATGAAATGTCATTACTGTGATTTTCCTTCCTATAGTGGCAAAGAGGACTTAATGATAGCCTATGCTAAGGCACTAGGTGAAGAAATTGGAATTTCTTGCCAGGATAAAATTATAAGTACAATATTCATAGGTGGGGGAACTCCCACCTATTTATGTATAGAGGGATGGAATATTATAGAAAAAACTATAGAGAAATTAAATATAGTAAAGGAAGGTTTTGAATTTACTGTAGAAGGAAATCCTAAAACCTTTAATGAAGAACAACTAAAGATATTTAAGAATATGGGGGTAAATAGAATTTCAATGGGGCTTCAAGCAGTTCAGCAATGCCATCTCAAGTCGTTAGGAAGAATTCATTCCCTGGAAGACTTTAAGCAAAGCTACGAAATGTTAAGAAAATTTAAGTTTGATAATATAAATGTAGATTTAATGTTTGGATTACCAAATCAAAGTTTAAACCAATGGAAAGAAACCTTAAAACAAGTTGTAGAATTAGAACCTGAGCACATATCTTGCTATAGTTTAATTATAGAGGAAGGAACTAAATTTTTTGATCTCTATGAAAAGGATAAGTTAATTTTACCTAGTGAGGAAATAGAAAGAGATATGTATGCTGAAGCTATCAGTTTTCTAACATCAAAAGGATATCACCAATATGAAATTTCTAATTTTGCAAGGAGAGGATTAGAGTGTAAGCATAACAAAATATATTGGGGCTTAGAAAATTATATTGGATGTGGATCTTCTTCACATTCATATATTAACGGATATAGGTATAGAAATGAAGAAAAAATCGAAACATATATTAGTAATATTAATAAAAGAAAATCGGCAGTAGTAGAAAAGAATGCTAATTCATTAAAAGATGATATTGAAGAATTTATTTTTTTGGGATTAAGAAAGATTGAGGGGATAAGTTTAAAAGAATTTGATAGAAGATTCAATATATCTATTTTTGAAAAATATAAAGATGTTATAGATAAATATATAAAATTAAATCTATTAAATCTAAAAGATGATAGACTATTTCTTACTGGTAGAGGAATAGAACTCAGTAATCAGGTTATGGCAGATTTTATCCTATGACGATTAGTCTAATACTTAATATTCTTTAAAGTGAGAGTAAATAGTTGCTAGGTCCATGGGGAAGGATCTCTAAGATTCAAAGAAGATAAGAACTCTGTTAATTTTGTAAATAATTTATGAATAATATTGACTTTAAATTTTATAAGTGATATATATTAAATATAGTCATTAGCACTCGTAAGTAGTGAGTGCTAACAAAGAGGTGATAAGATGGATATGGATGAAAGAAAGATAAAAATCTTGCAGGCTATAATAAATGATTATATAACTTATGGGGAACCTGTAGGTTCAAGAACCATATCTAAGAAATACGATTTAGGGATAAGTTCGGCTACTATTAGAAATGAGATGGCTGATCTTGAAGAAATGGGACTTCTAGAACAATTACATTCATCCTCTGGAAGACGACCTTCTGATAAGGGTTATAGACTTTATGTAGATAGGCTGATGACCCCTAGTAGGCTTACAGAAGAAGAACATGAAACTATCAGACATGACTTAATAAAGGATAAATCAATTGGTGAAATAGATAGTATAATTAAAGGTGCAATAGATGTACTCTCTAATATTACTCGGTTAACTTCTGTAGTAAAAGTTGCTCCTGTAAAAAAATCTAGTATTAAATATATAAAATTATTAGCTATAGAAAAACATATAATTTTATCTACTATTATAACTGATAATGGAAATATAAAAAATAATACTATTAGAGTAACAAATCCAGTAGATGACAATAAGCTAGTAAAAGTGAATAATGCTCTTAATGGACTGCTTGTAGGAATTAGTATAGAGCAGATAACTTTAGATTTTCTTGTGAATTTGAAAAATGAATTAGTTGGATATGAAGAGATATTTGATAGTATAATTCCTGTTCTTCATGAAACTTTGGTATTAGAAGATTCTGGTGAAATTTATACTAAGGGTACAACCAATATATTTAACTATCCTGAATACAATAATATTGATAAAGCTAAAGCATTTTTAGGATTAGTAAATAGTGAGGAAAATCTAAATCAAATTCTTAGCAAAGGAAATAGAGATTCACTATTCATTAGTATAGGAGAAGAAAACTTTGTAGAAGGAGCTAAGGAGTGTAGTATAATCACTGCTAGTTACAGCTGCAATGGACGTATTATGGGAACTATAGGAGTTATAGGACCTACAAGAATTCACTACGATAAAGTTATAGCTGTTCTCGACACTGTAGTTGAGGAAATAAATAATAAAATTTCTAACATATATGATCCATATTAAAGGTATGGACTTATATACTCAAATTAAATAATATAAGTATTGAGATTGGAGGAAAGAGCATTGCAAAATAATATGGAAGAAAACAAAGAGCCAGATAAAAAGGATATAGAAGGTAATGCGGATGAAATCCTAGATAATGAAGCTTCTGAAAGGGCTAAAACTCAAGAGGAAGAAACTCCTTGTGAAGAATCCTCAGAATTTAAAGAGGAAGAGGAGATAGAGGATGAAATGAAAAAATTTAGAGATCGCAAAGAAGAGATTAAAGAGCTTAAAGAAGAAAATGATTCTTTAAAAGATAAATTATTAAGAACTGTAGCTGAGTATGATAACTTTAGAAAAAGAACTGCTAAAGAAAAAGAAAATATCTATACAGAGGCTTGTGCAGATGTATTAAAGGAAATGTTACCTGTATTAGACAACTTAGAAAGAGCTGTATCGGTAGAAGGTAGTGCAGAGGATCTTAAAAAAGGTATTGAATTGACTATAAACCAATTTAAAGATTCTTTTGAAAAGCTAGGTGTTGAAGAAATCGCATCTGATGGAGAATTCGACCCTAATTTCCATAATGCAGTAATGCATATGGAAGATGAGAATCTAGGTAAAAACCAAGTCGCTGAAGTATTCTTAAAGGGATATAAAAAAGGCGATAAGGTCTTAAGACATAGTATGGTTAAAGTAGTAAATTAAATTACTTACCTATAAAATGTAGGTATACTAAATTAAGATATATAAATTTTATTAGAGAAAAATAAATATATTAATTATAGGAGGAAATTATCATGGCAAAAATAATAGGAATTGATTTAGGAACAACAAACTCTTGTGTATCAGTTATGGAGGGTGGAGATCCAGTTATAATACCAAATGCAGAAGGTGCTAGAACTACTCCTTCAGTAGTATCTTTCTTACCAAATGGAGAAAGATTAGTTGGTCAAGTTGCGAAAAGACAAGCAATAACAAACCCAGATAAAACTATAATCTCAATTAAAAGAGAAATGGGAACAAATCATAAAGTAAATATAGATGGAAAAGAATATACTCCTCAAGAAATATCAGCAATGATACTTCAAAAATTAAAAGCAGATGCTGAGGCTTACTTAGGAGAAACAGTTACAGAAGCTGTTATCACAGTTCCTGCATACTTTAATGATAGCGAAAGACAAGCAACTAAGGACGCAGGAAAAATCGCAGGTCTTGATGTTAAGAGAATTATAAATGAGCCAACAGCCGCTTCTCTTGCTTATGGTCTTGATAAAATGGATACAAACCAAAAAATATTTGTATATGACCTTGGTGGTGGTACTTTTGACGTATCTATCCTAGAACTTGGAGATGGAGTTTTTGAAGTTAAATCTACAAATGGAGATACTCACCTTGGTGGAGACGACTTCGACCAAAAAGTTATGGATTATATAGCTGAAACTTTCAAAGCTTCAAATGGAATTGATTTAAGAAATGATAAAATGGCACTTCAAAGATTAAAAGAAGCTGCTGAAAAAGCTAAAATCGAATTATCATCTTCTACTCAAACAAACATTAATCTTCCATTTATCACAGCTGATGCTACAGGTCCAAAACATATAGATATGAACCTAACAAGAGCTAAATTTAATGAATTAACTCATGATTTAGTACAAAGAACTATAGAGCCAATGAAGAAAGCTCTTCAAGATGCTGATCTTTCAATTGGAGAAATAGATAAGATTGTATTAGTAGGTGGATCTACAAGAATTCCAGCTGTTGTAGAAGCAGTTAAGAACTTTACAGGAAAAGAACCATCAAAAGGAGTTAACCCAGACGAATGTGTTGC
Source organism: Clostridiaceae bacterium (assembly GCA_902363375.1). Taxonomy (GTDB): domain Bacteria; phylum Bacillota; class Clostridia; order Clostridiales; family Clostridiaceae; genus Clostridium_J. The sequence continues at coordinate 700,170 of CABIZX010000001.1, forward strand.
AGCAGGTGCAGCTATTCAAGGTGGAGTTTTAACAGGAGATGTTAAGGACGTATTACTTCTTGATGTTACACCATTAACTTTAGGAATTGAAACTTTAGGTGGAGTTGCTACTCCATTAATTGAAAGAAACACAACAATTCCAACTAAGAAGAGCCAAATCTTCTCAACTGCAGCAGACGGTCAAACATCTGTTGAAATTCATGTAGTTCAAGGTGAAAGACAAATGGCAGCTGACAATAAGACTTTAGGAAGATTCACTCTTTCTGGAATTGCAGCAGCACCAAGAGGAATTCCTCAAATTGAAGTTACTTTTGACATAGATGCAAATGGTATAGTTAAAGTTTCTGCTAAAGATAAAGGAACTGGAAAAGAAGCTAATATCACTATCACAGCTTCAACTAACCTAAGCGATGATGAAATTCAAAATGCAGTAAATGAAGCAGAAAGATTTGCAGAAGAAGATAAGAAGAGAAAAGAAGCTATAGAAGTTAAAAATACTGCAGATCAAATGGTTTATCAAACAGAGAAAACTTTAGCTGACCTTGGAGATAAAGTTTCTGCTGATGATAAAGCTAAAGTAGAACAAAGAATTCAAGTATTAAAATCAGTTAAAGATGGAGAAGATTTAGAAGCTATTAAAAAGGCTACAGAAGAGTTAACTCAAGAATTCTATGCTGTATCTTCAAAAGTGTACCAAGCAGAAGGTGGTCAGCCAGGAGCAGAAGGCTTTGATCCAAACAATATGGGTGGAGCAGCAGGAGCAGGAGCTCAAGATACACCACAAGATGATAATGTAGTAGATGCTGATTTTAAAGTAGACTAATAATAAGTCTAATTGAATATATTTAAGGGATGATGAAACACTCATCCCTTAATTTAAGTGACACTCTAAATTTAAATTTGGACAGTGAAACTTAAGTGAACATCTAAATCTATGATTTAGTAATGGAAACTTACTCATTTGAACGTAAGTGAAAAGGGGTTTTCTTTATACCGATTTATATAAAAAGAGTTTTATTGAAATTAAGATTGAATGTATAATTAGCTTTTAAAGTTAAAATTCAAATTGTTTGTATTAATACATAGTTGAAATTATACATAATATATTTTAATATATTAATCGAAGTAAAATAGGTGGTGAATTTTAAATATGGCTAATAAAGATTATTATGAAGTGCTTGGTGTAGATAAGAACGCTAGTGACGATGAGATAAAAAAAGCTTTTAAAAAAGCTGCTCTAAAGTATCACCCAGATAGAAATCAAGGGAACACTGAAGCAGAAGAAAAGTTTAAGGAAATAAATGAAGCATATCAAGTATTGTCAGATCCAGAAAAGAAACAAAGATATGATCAATTTGGAACTGCAGACTTTAATGGTGCTCAAGGTTTTGATGGATTTGATTTTGGAGGCTTTGGAGGTTTTGGTGATATTTTCAGTGATATATTTGGTGGAGGATTTTCTTCTTCATCTAATAAAAATGCTCCAAGGAAGGGTGCAGACTTAGAATTTAATTTAAATTTAACCTTTGAAGAAGCTGTATTTGGCTGTGAAAAAGAAATCAAAGTTACAAGAAGAGAGAAATGTGAAACCTGTGGAGGTACTGGAGCTAAATCAGGTACTAGTCCAAAAACTTGCTCCAAATGTAGTGGAAGAGGTAAAATAAATGTTCAAAGAAGAACTCCTTTAGGAGTTATTTCAACTACAACTACTTGTGATGCTTGTGGTGGTCAAGGAACTATAATAGAAGAACCATGTACAACTTGTAGAGGAACAGGTAAAGAAAGAAAAACTAGAAATCTAACTGTGAAGGTTCCAGCAGGGGTAGATACAGGTAATGTAATGCCTCTTAGAGGACAAGGTGAAGCAGGGGAAAATGGGGGACCATCAGGAGATCTTTATATAAATATAAGAGTGGCAGCCCATAGTAAATTTAAACGTAAGGGCTTTGATATTCATATGGAAACTCATATATCATTTGCTAAAGCTGCTCTTGGTACAGATATCAAAGTTCCAACAGTGGATGGAGATGTTACTTATAAAGTACCAGCAGGTACACAACCTGGTACAGTATTTAGATTGAAAGGTAAGGGGGTTCCTAGAGTTAATTCAGCTGGTAGAGGAGATCACTATGTTAAGGTTATAGTAGATGTACCAAAAACTTTAAATGAAAAACAAACAGAAGCTTTAAGAATGTTTATGGAAGCTAGTGGAGAAGCTCCAGAGAATCAACCAGTAGAAAAGAAAAAACACAAAAAAGGAATCTTTGGTAAATAATATATTCAAAAATAAATATGTATAAGAGACTATTTCAAAATAAACTAAATGTTATAGAAGTATTTATATGCTTGAATAATAGGCGGATTTAATATTTCGGGAAATTTAGGATATTTTGGGATAGTCTCTTTTTTAAGGATAAATCATAGAGTATAACAAAATAAAAAAATAATATTTGATTTTCATTGCATAAATTGTTTATAATATTATTGTAGAATTTAGTAGTATTGTAAAGTTTTATGTAGTAAAATTTTAACATTTTTATATTAGATAAAATTAAAGATTTATTAAATGGTATATAAATAATTTTACTTATAAAAATTTATTAACTATTAATTATAAGAAACTAAATGAGCTTGGGGGAAATAAAATGAAAATCACAAAAGAAAACTTTTACAATTTTGCATTAGATACCTTCTATGACATTATTGGAAGTATATTGTATGCTGCAGGAATTTATACCTTTGCCCTAGCAGCCAACTTTGCACCAGGAGGTATCTCAGGTTTATCTATAATCATAAATCATTTTACTAATATACCTATAGGTACATGTAGTTTATTACTAAACATACCTATTATTATAATAAGCTATAAAGTGTTAGGTAAGATGTTCCTAATAAAATCTCTAAAAACCATGGTGATATCAGCCTTTTTTATGGATATAATATTTCCAATGTTTCCAAGTTATACAGGAAACCCATTACTTGCGGCAATATTTACAGGAGCCTTATCAGGAGCTGGACTTGCACTGATCTACATGAGAAATTCTTCTACAGGAGGAACAGATTTTCTAATTCTTTCGGTAAGAAAAAAAGCACCACATCTTTCTATTGGACAAATTACTCTAGCTATAGATGGATGTGTTATACTTCTTGGAGGAATAGTATTTGGAAGTATAGATGCTGTATTATTAGGTATTATTACAACCGTGGTTACTTCTACAGTTGTAGATAAAATTATGTCAGGGTTTGAAGCGGGTAAAATGGCTATGGTAATAACTAATCATGGTACAAGTATTGCAGAAGTGATTGGAAGAGATATTGGTAGAGGAGTAACTATAATGGATGTTACAGGAGCCTTCTCTGGAGAAAGTCGACAGATGTTAATGTGTGCTTGTAGTAAATCACAGGTATATAATTTACGTAGAATTGTAAGTAAGATAGATCCTACGGCCATGATTATGATATGTCCATTTGATGAAGCCTTTGGATTAGGATTTAAAGATCCTACCATTTTATAGTTTATAAAATTCATAGATTAAAAACTCATTCTTGCAATATTAAATTTATTTATACTTCGAGAAAGGGTTTTTTTGTTTGCAATTATACAGAAAAGATTATTTAGTGTATAATGTTTTTTGATATGCTCACCTAAGATATTTAAAATGAAGTTATGGCAATAATCTAAGGTAAAGTTTATAGTTGTTATATAAAGTTATTTATGCAAGAAGTTATATATAAAGGTATCTATATAAAAAGTTATATATAAACTAGGGGATTAGCTAAAATGAAATTTATTATATGCAAATAGGAGGAAGAAAAATGGAGAAGGATTGGTTTGAAGTAACAATAATTACAAGTAGTGAAGCTACAGAAGCGGTGGCAGGAGCTCTTTATAACTGTGATGTTGAAGGAGTATCTATAGAGGACGTATCAGATTTAGAATTTAAAAAGCAAAATTTAAGTTATGGGGATTTTATAAATGAATCGGTTTTAACTATAGATGAAGGTGCTGTGGTTAAAGGATATTTTAAGGATAATGATAACTTCCAAGAAACTTTAAACTATATAAAAGAAAATGTAGATAAATTAAATGAATTTGGATTTGATAAAGGAAAAGGAATAGTTACATACCATAAAGTAAATGAAGATGATTGGGCAAATAACTGGAAGCAGTATTATAAACCAACTAAGGTTGGAGAGGTAATTATAGTAAAACCTACATGGGAAGAATATGAGGAAAAGTCAGGAGAAATTGTGGTAGAGTTAGATCCAGGGATGGCTTTTGGAACAGGTACTCACGAAACAACTAGAATGTGTATAAAAGCGCTAGAAAAGAAGGTAAAAGAAGATACTGTAGTATTTGATATAGGAACTGGATCAGGAATACTTTCTATAGGAGCAGCTAAATTAGGAGCAAAACACGTAGTGGGTGTAGACTTAGATCCAGTAGCAGTAGAATCAGCTAATAAAAATGTAGGATTTAACAACTTAGATAACATTGAAATTCTTCATGGAGATTTAATGGAAGTAGTAGAAGGAAAGGCTAATATAGTAGTAGCAAATATTTTAGCTGATATTGTTATGCTTTTAAGTGAGGGCGTTAGAGAATTTTTACAAGAAGATGGATACTTTATAGCGTCTGGTATTTTAAACACTCAAAGAGATAAAGTATGTGATAAATTAAAATCTTTAGATTTTAAAATTGAGGAAGTCATGGAAGATGGAGAATGGATTTGTATTATTGCAAAAAAATAATTATTTACTTGCAAGCTACTCAAGTTTAAAATAATATAGTAAAATTTTAATTTAGAGTCTTATTAATGACTTAAAATCAGTTTGAAATATGAAATTTTAAGTGATGGGAGTATACTATAATGCATAAGTTTTTTGTGGAAGATAAAAACATAAGTGAAGATCTGTGCATCATTGAAGGTGATGATGTTAAACACATATATAAGGTACTTAGACTCAAAGAAGGAGATAGAGTAAATATTAACAACTGTAAGGGTGCTGAGTATGTAGGTGAAATTTTAGAGGTAAATAAAAAAGACGTAAAGGTAAAACTCATTGAGAAAGTAGCTTTAAATAATGAAAGCTTATTAAAAGTTCATCTCTTTCAAGGGTTGCCTAAGGCAGCTAAGATGGATTTAATAGCACAAAAGTGTACTGAGTTAGGTATTGATGAGATTACACCTATTATTACTGAGAGAGTAGTGGTAAAGGGAAATGAGTCTTCAGAATTTAAAAAGGTAGATCGGTGGAATAGAATAGCTTTAGAAGCATGTAAACAAAGTAAGAGAAGTGTGATTCCAACTATAAATCAGCCTATTGATTTTAAGAAATTAATAAATCAGCTAGATAACTTTGATCTAGTAATAGTACCTTATGAGAATCAAGAGAATCTAGGAATAAAATATGTAAAGAGCCAAGTGATAGATAAGAATATAGAAACAGTAGCTATTATCATAGGTCCAGAAGGAGGATTTGAAGAAGCTGAGATCCAATCTCTAAAGGATGCTAATGCCTTTATTGTAACTTTAGGACCAAGAATATTAAGAACAGAGACTGCTGGATTTGTAGCTTTAAGCTTAGTAATGTATGAACTTGGCGACTTAGGAGGTAATTAAAAATGAAGGTAGCACTATATACTTTAGGATGTAGAGTTAACTCTTATGAATCAGAAGCTATGGCAGAAAAATTCATAAAAGATGGTTATGAAGTTGCAAGCTTTGATGAATTTGCAGATGTTTATGTTATAAATACATGTACAGTAACTAATATGGGAGATAAGAAATCAAGGCAAATGATTGGAAGAGCAAGACGCCATAATCCAGAAGCGATAATAGCTGTTGTGGGATGTTATTCCCAAATAGCATCAGATGAGATTGCGCAAATTGAAGGTGTAGACGTAGTCCTAGGAAGTAGAAATAAAGGGGATATTGTATACTGGGTAAATAGAGCAAGGGAAGAAAGAAAACAAGTAGTAGAAGTTAAAGATGTGCTTAAAGATAAAAAGTTTGAAGAATTAGCTATTAATGAATATCAAGATAAGACTAGAGCTTTTTTAAAGATACAAGATGGATGTAATAAGTTTTGTAGTTATTGTTTAATTCCTTTTGCTAGAGGAGCAATTTGTAGCAAAGAGCCAGAGCAAATATTAAAGGAAGTAATGGAGTTAAGTAAGAATGGGTTCAAAGAGATAATTCTATCAGGTGTTCATACTGCTTCCTATGGTGTAGACTTAGAAGGCGATTGGAATTTAGTTAAGATTTTAGAAGAAATAAATAAAATTGATGGTATAGAGAGAATTAGAATAGGCTCTATAGATCCAACATTCTTTACAGAGGGAGTAATAGAAAAGATATGTAAGCTAGAAAAAATGTGTCCTCACTTCCATTTATCTCTTCAAAGTGGCTGTGATGCAACTCTTAGAAGAATGAATAGAAAATATACCACTGAAGAATATAAGAATGTAGTAGAAAATCTTAGAAAACATATAAAAGATGTATCTATAACTACAGATATAATTGTAGGGTTTCCAGGAGAATCTAATGGAGAGTTTGAATCTACTTATGAATTTCTAAAAAATATAAAATTGAGCAAGATGCACATATTTAAATATAGTAAGAGAACTGGTACTAAAGCAGCAGAAATGGCATTTCAAGTAGATGGACTTATAAAAGAAGAAAGAAGTAAAAGACTGATAGAACTTAATAAGATTAATGAAGTAGAATTTATGAAAACATTCATTGGAAGAGATATGAAGGTTCTTTACGAAGAAACCGTAAGTGGTAAGGACAATACATATGTAGGATATACAGAAAACTATATAAAGGTAATTAATGAAAGTGAAGAAAATCTAGAGGGTAAGATAGTAACAACAAAAATAATATCTATAGAAAAAGAAAATATGATAGGAAGAATATAAATACTATTAATAATATGGATACACTAACATGAAGTTTTAGAGTATAATATAAAATATAGAGATTAATATTATACATAAATAAGTGTATAAGTTTTTATAATAGAAATGGAGGTGAAAAAATGTCAGATTGTTTATTTTGTAAAATAGCAAAGGGCGAAATTCCGTCTAATAAAGTATATGAAGACGAGAAGATATTAGCATTTCATGACATAAGTCCTGAGGCACCTGTGCATATTCTTATAATCCCTAAGGAGCATATAGGTTGTGTTAATGATATAAATACAGAAAATAGCACTGTAATAGCACATATTTTTGCCACCATACCAGAACTAGTAAAAAAACTAGGAATAGATAATAGTGGTTATAGAGTAGTAACTAATACTTTAGAGCATGGAGGGCAAACAGTTCCACATTTACATTTTCATTTATTAGGCGGTAGAAATTTGAAATGGCCACCAGGCTAAAATTATCAACTAAAATTATGTAAATAAAACTAATGAAAATCTTGACATAAGTTAATGTGAATTGTATAATTGAAAATGTGCTATTTAGGCCTCGCATTGGCTACTTTTAATTAAAATTAAATTGAGCTAGCGGAGGGAGGGATATAAATGTCAGAGATAAAAGTTGGAGAAAATGAATCATTAGAGAATGCATTAAGAAGATTTAAAAAGAAATGTGCAAGATCAGGTGTACTTTCAGAAGTTAGAAAGAGAGAACATTACGAAAAACCAAGCGTAAAAAGAAAGAAAAAATCAGAAGCTGCTAGAAAAAGAAAATTTAAGTAGAATTTGAAAGAAGGTTTAATAATGTCATCCATTAGGGAAACATTACAGGACGACTGGAAAAATGCTATTAAACAAAGGGATAAGTTTAAAGCAAATGTAATAAGTATGGCTAAAGCTGCTATTTTGTTGGTTGAAAAATCAGGAACAGCAGTAGATGACGATAAAGTTATCGAGATTTTAGCAAAGGAAGTTAAACAGAGAAGAGATTCTTTAGTTGAGTTTCAAAATGGAAATAGACAAGATTTAGTTGAACAAACTAAATCTGAAATAGAAATCTTATTACAATACCTTCCTCAGCAGTTAACGGAAGAAGAAATCCGAAAAATTGTTATGGAGTCAGCCGAAAAACTTGGTACTAGTAGCATTAAAGATATGGGAAAACTCATGGCAGATGTTAGGCCTAAAGTAAATGGTCGAGCAGATGGCAAAGTAGTTAGTCAAATAGTAAAAGAATATTTGAATAAATAAAGAACTCAGTTTTACTGAGTTCTTTTTATTTTAAGTAATTTATCATGAATAGAAATCATAAAATTTAGAAGAGAAACTTTGTAAAATAAAATTTATGATTTAGAGGTGATGAAATTGAGTGATAAATTAGAGAGGGTAAAAGAGAAAGTTATATATGGTTTAGACTTACCAGTGGATGTAGCTCTTAGTTTACCTAAAGTAACAGTAGTAGCAAGAAAAGAGGTAACGGTAGAGAATCATAAAGGAATAATAAAATTTAGTACAGATGAACTTGTTATAAATACTTCCCTTGGAGATTTAACGATTTTAGGTAAGGATTTTGAAATAATTTTTGTAGGAGGTACCACCATAACTTTAAGTGGATATTTTAAGTCTATGGTGTATGAAAACCATGAAGAAAATAAATAATTTCAATAAAAGCTATGTAACTGTTCAGGTAGATTCTGTTGAAGGTGAAAAGATTCTCAATTATCTATGGAATAATAATGTAAATATAAAAAATGTAAAGAGAAACAATGCCTTTTCACTAACTCTTGAAATATTAGTATCAGACTATCATCATTTAGAGGATGGAGTTAGAAGAGTTAAAGGTAAAATGAAGGTTTTAGATCGCAAGGGAGTAAACTTTTTTTATATTAAGTTAAATAGTAGAAAGCTTTTAATTGCTGGTATTGCTATATTTTTCTTTATTTTATATTACTGTAGCAGTTTCATATGGAGTGTAGATATAACCACAGATAAGTATCTTGCACCGCTAGAGGTTAGAAATATACTTAAAGGCTATGGTATAATGGTTGGAAGTAAGAAGGATGCTATAGATGTATTAAAAGTTGAAGAAAACTTAGTTACAGATATAGATGAGATAATGTGGGTTAAAGTTAGAATTGAAGGCTCTAGACTTACAGTAGAGATAGTAGAAAGACAAGAACCACCGCAAGTAAAAGAAAAGGAATATACAGGGGATTTAGTAGCAAAAAAAAGTGGAGTTATAAATAGAATATATACTACTGCAGGAACTCCAGTTAAGACTCCTGGCACAGTAGTAGATGAAGGAGATTTAATTGTAAAAGGACAAGAAGGTAAAGAGGGTAGAGAATTCTCTGTAAAGGCTGAGGGAAGAATATATGCTACTACCTTTTATGAGGAAATCACACAGGTACCTGTATTTACTAGAGAAAAAATACGAACAGGAAATAAACAAGTACGCTATGGTATAAATGTAAATAATAATAAAATTTATCTTAAGAAATCATTAAATAACTATGTGACTTGTGATAAAATAGAAGAAAACTGGGGGGTTTTTATAAAAGAAACTTATTATGAGACTGAAGATGTAGAAAAAGAAGCAGATACTGAACTCATAATAAAAGAATTACAGAATAAAATTACATTAAACTTAGATAGAGGGGTTAAAATATTAGAAGTTACCCCAGAAGTTAAGAAGTTGAATGACAAATATGAAGTAAGAGTTCTGATTACTGTAGAAGAGGATATAGCAGAAAGTCAGGTAGTAACTACCGATTCAGAAAAGGAAAAGGAAGAGGAATCCCCTGAGACTTAAAAAGAGGTGTAGATATGGGATATAAAAAGATATTAACGAAGAGAAGATTTCCAAAAGTAAAACCATATATTACTTTTATAATTACAACATTAATAGTTTATTTAATTTTAAGCTCTGCAGTAGTAAATAAAAAGTATAATCTTCAAGTAGGAGAAATAGCGAAATTTGACATTAAGGCACCTAGGGATGTAGAAGATAAGGTAGCAACTCAAAAAAATATAGAAGAGGAGCTAAAACACATACAAGAGACCTATACCTATGATGCTAATGTAAGAAAAACTGCTATTGATAATATAAATAAACTTTTTGAAATAGTTAAAAAGGTAAATCAGGAAAATCCTCCATACAACCCTTCAAGTGAGGATGATAGTGAAAAAATAAAGGTAGAACAGGAGAAAGTAAATAGTAATAAACTTAAAAAGTTAAAGGAACAAAGTCCTATATCAAATCTGTCTATTGAAAATTATGAAATACTTTTGTCTCTAAATGATACCCAATTAAATAGTATCAATGAACATATCATTAAGTGCATGAACGACTTATATGATACAACGCCTATATATGAAAATAAGCCTCAAGATATAGTTACAGCACAGGGCTATATAACTTCTGTGTTTAATAATTCTAGTTATGCTAAAGATGTTAAGGATTTAGCCATGACTATAGGGTATTCTCAAACTAAAGCTACTTACTTTATAGACCATGAAAAAACTGAGGAAGCAAGACAAAATGTAACTAAAAATGTGACACCTGTAATCTATAAGAAGGATCAAACTATAATAGCAGAAGGTCAACCTATTACTGAATCACAAATAGAACTTTTAAATGACTTAGGACTTTTAGATAATGATAGATCAACAGGTATTTACTTAAATATAGTTTTGATAGTTATTGTAGGTGGAATACTGGGATTACAGTGGAAATATATAAAGGAAAAGCGTCGGGATATATATGAGGATAATAGCAAGATTATATTAATAAACCTATTGACGGTATTAGCGGTAGTACTGGCTAGAATAGGTATTCTTATATCACCATATGTAATTCCATTTGCTTGTATTTCGATTTTATTATCAGTTTTAATAGATAGCAAAACTTCTGTTACCATAGGAATACTAAATGTAATATTCATATCCTTTATTGTTAAATTTTCCATAGATTTAACTCTTGTTGCTATGCTAAATGCAGTAATGGTTCCTATGGTATTAAAGAGAGTTCAGCAAAGAAATGATATATTGTATTCTTGTCTTATAATTGGTGCAATAAATGTAGTATTTACTGGTGCCATGGGATATTTTTTAAGCACTAATGTATCTAGTATAATTAATAAGGCTATACTTACAGGAGTATCTGCCATTGTTTCAGGAATATTAGCTATAGGAATATTACCATTTTTAGAAAATATATTTGATATAATTACTAATATAAAGCTTTTAGAGCTAGCTAATCCTAATCATCCATTGATGAGAAGATTACTCTTGGAAGCACCAGGAACTTATCATCACTCTGTATTAGTTGCTAACTTAGCAGAAATGGCTGCGGAAAATGTGGGAGCCAATCCAATATTAGCTAGAGTTGCTGCATATTATCATGATGTAGGAAAGTTAGAGAGACCTTATTACTTTAAAGAGAATCAAATAGGGATAGCCAATCCTCATGATGATATGTCTCCAGCTTTAAGCGCTGCTATAATATTATCTCATGTAGAGGATGGAGTTAAGTTAGCAGAAAAGTATAATTTACCTGAAGCTATAATAGATGTTATAAGAGAACATCATGGTGATTCTCTTGCTAAATATTTTTATATTACTATGAGGAATCAAAGTGAAAACCCAGAGGAAGTAAATGAAGCAGACTATAGATATGGTGGACCTCCACCAAGATCTAAGGAATCTAGTATTATAATGATGGCTGATGGAGTAGAGGCTTCTGTAAGATCTATTCATAAGCCTAATAAAAAGAAAATAGAAGATATGGTAAATAATATAATTAAGAGCAGGATCGATGAAAATCAATTTGTAGGTTCTGAATTAACATTCAAAGATGTAGAAAAAATAAGAGAGAGCTTTCTAAAGGTTTTATCTGGAATATATCATGAGAGAATAGAATACCCGAAGGATAAGCTTGGTTTAGGTAAGAAAAAGGCAGTAAAAGCCTTAGAAAAAGGGAATTTAAATGATGCACGTAGGGATGAAGACAAAACTCTAAATAATTTACAGGGAAATAATCCGGAAACTAAGGAAGTAGATAATGAAACTACTGATATTTTAGTAAATAATATAGAAAATAAAGAAGATATAAATTCAAAGAAAGAAGAATTTATCTTAGAAAAAACAGAAATAAAAATAAAAGAAGCTGAAAAAGAAAAATAGTCATAAATTAGGAGATATACGATGATTTACATGGATAATAGACAAAGTCTCATTGATGTTGAGCAAGAGTTAAAGAATAATATTGAAGAAATTATAGACTATGCTTTGAGAGAGGAGCAAGTATTAATTCCTTACGAAGTAAGTTTAATTTTTGTAGATAATGAGACCATAAGAGAAATAAATTTAGATACAAGAGGAATAGATAGAGCTACAGATGTGCTATCTTTTCCTATGCTAGAATATGAAACCAAAAAGGTTTTTAAGCAATGCTATCTAAATTATAAGTTTTCACCCATTGATTTAAATGAGGGTAATTTAGTTCTTGGAGATATAGTATTATCTTTAGAAAGAGCTAAAGAACAAAGTGAGGAGTTTGGACACTCATTTATAAGAGAGGTATGCTACCTAGTAATTCACTCAATTCTTCACTTGCTGGGATATGACCACATGGAAGAAGATGATAAAGTGATAATGAGGACTAGGGAAGAAGAGATTCTAAACAAATTTAATATTAGAAGAGATTAAAATCACAAGGCTATTCATATAGTTTTATTAAGGTGGGATTATTATGAAGGTAAAGAAGCTGATAGATAGCTTTAACTATGCTATAGAGGGAATAATTTATTCAATACGAACTCAAAGAAATATGAGAATACATATGATAATAGCTATGTTGGTATTAACAGCTTGTTTTTTCTTCGATATGACGAAAATGGAACTTTTAGTGCTTACAATCACAATAACTATGGTTATAGTGGCTGAAATGATAAATACAGCAGTAGAGTGTGCTATTGATGCCACTACAAACTTCTATCATCCTTTAGCTAAAATAGCTAAAAATGTGGCAGCTGGTGCCGTGCTTATAACTGCCATAAATGCGGTTTTAGTAGCATACATAATTTTTTACGATAAGGTACTACCTTTTTCTCTAATTATTCTATCAAAAATTAGAGATTCAGATCCGCATATGATATTTTTCCTTCTAGTAATAGTGAGTATTGCCACAGTGGTCGTAAAAGCCATATATGATGAAGGAACACCTCTTAGAGGTGGAATGCCAAGTGGTCATAGCTCTATAGCTTTTGCTATAGCTACTACAATAACCTTATTAACTACAGAGCCATTGATAATGATATTAGCATTTCTTCTTGCTTTCATAGTAGCACAAAGTAGAGTAGATTCTAATGTACACTCAATCCTAGAAGTAGTTTTAGGTGGAGCGTTTGGGTGCTTACTAACCTTGCTTTTATATCAACTCATTGGTTAGATAAGATACATAGGGAATTCATTATTAAAAATAATTACTACCAAAATAAAATTTAGAGCATTTGAATTTGTTAAGGGATTTTGAAAAATACACTACTAATATTTATATTAGTTTATTTTACAAAATCCCCTTATTAGCGAAAGCATATATAGATAGAATAATTAAAATTGTGTAATATTATTAAAGAATAAGTACAAAATATTATTAATAATTTTAAGTAAATATTAGAATTGGTATACTAAAATTCTTATTCTATGATAAACTAATATAACTAAAGGAATGTGTAATAACTATATTAAAATATAACTATTTTAAATAATTAAATTGGAGGAAAATAAAATGGACAGAAAAGACTTAGTTAAACTTGCCATAGGGGCTAGAGAAAAAGCTTATGTACCATATTCTAAGTTTAAGGTGGGAGCAGCTATAGAAATGGAGGATGGAAGTGTATTTACAGGATGTAATATTGAGAATGCTTCCTATGGAGCTACTAACTGTGCTGAAAGAACTGCTATATTTAAAGCTGTTTCTGAAGGACATTCCATAATGAAGAAAATTGCTATAGTAGGAGATATGTCAACATATACTGCACCATGTGGAATATGTAGACAGGTTATTGCTGAATTTGCAGCTAAGGATATAGAAATAATACTAATAAAAAATGAAGATGAGTATCAAGTAAAAACTTTGGAAGAAATATTACCAGGCGCTTTTACTAAAGAGGACTTGCTTAAATAAGGAGAGAATTATGTTTAAATCAGGATTTATAACTATAGTAGGAAGACCAAATGTAGGGAAATCAACCCTACTAAACAATTTAATGGGAGAAAAATTATCCATAGTATCAAGTAGACCTCAAACTACAAGAAATAATATACAAACTATATTAACTAGAGATAACTTCCAAATAGTTTTTGTAGATACACCAGGAATGCATAAGCCTAAGCATAGACTAGGAGAATATATGGTGAAAGTAGCTAAGGATTCTATGCAGGATGTAGATGTAGTGTTGTTTTTAACTACTCCAGAGGGAGAGATAAATAAAGCTGACCTACATATATTAGAGCAACTTAAGCAGTGTAATACACCTGTATTTTTAGTAGTAAATAAGATAGATGAAAATCCAGCAGATAGAGTGGCTAAGACACTAGAAGAATATAATAAAGTTTTAGAGTTTAAGGAAATAATCCCTATATCAGCTATTAATGGTAAGAATACAGATAAATTATTAGAGTTAATAGTTAATAATTTACCAGAAGGGCCAATGTATTATCCAGAGGATATGATAACGGATCAACAAGAAAGATTCATAGTAATGGAAATTATTAGAGAGAAGGCTCTAAGACTTTTATCTCAAGAAGTACCTCATGGTATTGCCATAGAAATTTTAACTATGAAAAAGAATGAAAATGGAAGTTATCTTATAGAAGCAAATATGCTTTGCGAGAAAAACTCTCATAAAGGTATAATAATTGGTAAGAATGGATCAATGATGAAAAAGATATCTACCTATGCAAGGCAAGATATTGAAAAGTTTTTAGGGTGCAAGGTGAATTTAAAGCTGTGGGTTAAAGTTAAATCTGAGTGGAGAGATACTGACTTTGTATTAAAGGAACTTGGCTATAAATAGAATTGCAGGTGTTATTTATTGAGTACTATAAAGACAAGAGGAATAGTTTTAAAAACTCAAGATTATAAAGAAAATGATAAGTTACTTTGGATATTTACAGAAGACTTTGGAAAGGTATCCGTTATAGCAAAAGGAGCTAGAAAAAGTAAAAATAAAAACTTTTCCAACACACTCCCTTTCTGCTTTGGAGAATATGTATTATATAAGGGAAGGACATTATATACTTTGAATGAGGGAAGAATAATAGATTCCTTCCAGGATATTCTAAACGATTATGATACCCTAATATATGGCTCTTATTTTAATGAACTTATAGACATTGCCATAGAAGAAGAAGAAAGTCATCCTATATTTATGGACTTAATTAAATGCTTTTATCTCATGCGAAATAAAGCCATAGACCTAGATATTCTGGCTAGATCATTTGAGGTGAGATTATTAAAATCTACAGGATATGGTATAGTTTTAGAGAATTGTGCTATATGTGGTGATAAAATAAACACCTCCAACTATATTTCTTTTCAGTTTTATGGTGGAATTTGCAATAGTTGTGAGAAACAATATGGAACAAAAGTATCAGCTGCTACATATAATGGATTAAAATTCTTAAGTAAAGTTGATATCGAAAAGATAGGAAGGCTTAATTTAGATAGTAATACAAAAGAACAGATAGAAAAAATCTTAGCAAGCTTTATTAGTCTAAATTATAGAAAAAAACCTAATAGTTTGTCCTTACTCAAGAAATTTTAATATATAGGTGATATAATATACTTAAATAGTAAATATTGCTCGGGAGGAAATATTTATGGATGAAGCTACGTTGAAAAAGATAAACCTACTAAAAGAAAGAGCTAATCTATCTACAGAGGAGGCAGAAGCTTTATTAGAGAAATTTAATGGGGATTTAATAGAAGCCTTGATTTATTGCGAAAGGGAAAAGCAAAAAAATAGTAGTAATTTTAATGAGAAAATTAGTCAAAATGAATTTATAAACTATATAAAAGAGCTTATAAAGGCCGGAAATGTTTCAAGGATAATTATTAGAAAAGATGAATCTATCCTTGTAAATATTCCTGTAAATGCTGGAATTGTAGTAGGCCTAGCACTATTACTACAGCCAGTTTTAATAGTGCTAGGAGCTGCTACTGCGGTGTTTATAGACTTAGAAATAGATATAATTAAAGAAGATGGAACTGTAGAGGTAGTAAATAAAATAGTTAAGGGTACTATGGAGTCAACTGCGAAGGTGGCAACAGAGGTAACTCATGACTTAAAAGAAAAATTTTCAACCACCTCAGAAAAGTTAAAAGAAAAATTTTCAAAAATAAAAAATAACATAAATAAGTAAAAAGATTATAATTTTTATATATTTGGGTATAAATTAAAGATGGGTATAAACTCATCTTTTTTATTTTAAGTAAAAACAGAAGAAAATTAAATTGAATTTTTTAACATTATGGTAAAAATATTAAAAATTAAATGATCCTTTTATACAATATAAAAGAAATTTATTTAAAATATTACTACTTGCCCTAATAACGTGGTATAATAAAGACTGTAGAATTTAAACATTATATCTTAATTATAACTTTGAATATATTGACAATTAATGTAGAATAATACATATTGACAGATAGGTTGTATAAATAGCTTAAGTTAGAATGTTAATTACACTTCTATAATTAAAAAACAGTATTAATAAGATTTTGAAAGGTGGCGAATTGTCATTAAACTCTCACTTAGACAGGAACAAATAATAGATTTAGTTAAAGAAAAAGAACCAATAACCAGCGAAGCTATCGCAAAAGAGTTAGGGCTTACGAGATCCGCCATAAGACCAGATTTATCCATACTAACTATGACAGGATTGCTTCAAGCAAGACCTAAAGTTGGCTATGTGTATGTTAAAAATGTAATCAAAGAACCTAAGAACAGCGAAATTAGGAACATAAAGGTTAAAGATGTAATGTCTGAACCTGTTTTAGTTAAAGAAGAAACCCCTGTATATGAAGCAATTTTGACGCTTTTCTTAAATGATACAGGCACTTTATTTATTGAAAATGAAGGGGCCTTATTAGGTGCTGTATCTAGAAAAGATTTTATTAAAATGGCTATGGGTACAGCTGATATGCATAGGGTACCTGTTGGAATAATTATGACTAGAATGCCTAATATAATAAGTGTACTTGAGGAAGATACAGTTTTTAGTGCTGCAAAGAAAATAATTGAACATCAAGTAGATTGCTTACCAGTTGTAAGACAAGAAATTTTAAAGGGGAAAGAAGTTTCAAAAATTGTAGGAAAAGTATCTAAAACTACAATCGCTAGGGTGTTTGTAAAGTTGGGTGAAGATGAATAATTTTTTTTATTCATTTGACTATATAACTATATTTTAAAAGTTAAGGGGTTGTATAACATGGAAAAGAAAAAATATGTGTACCTTTTTAATGAAGGCAACGGCAACATGAAAAATTTACTAGGTGGAAAAGGCGCAAACCTTGCGGAAATGACAAGCATAGGAATTCCAGTGCCACAAGGCTTCACAGTAACAACTGAAGCTTGTAATAAATACTATGATGATGGAAAACAAATTTCAGAAGAAATTGTTGAAGAGATTCATGAAAAAATGGCTGAGCTTGAAAAAATGACTGGTAAAAAGTTTGGAAGCTTAGAAAATCCACTATTAGTTTCAGTAAGATCTGGTGCTAGAGCATCTATGCCTGGAATGATGGATACTATCCTTAATCTAGGTTTGAATGATGAAACTGTTGAGGTAATGGCAAAGAAAACAAATAATCCTAGATTTGCTTATGACTCATACAGAAGATTCATTCAAATGTTTGCTGATGTAGTTATGGAAGTAGAAAAGAGAAATTTTGAAGACATCATGGATGAAATGAAGGCTGATAGAGGAGTAAAACTTGATACAGAATTAAATGCAGAGGATTTAAAAGAATTAGTAGCTAAGTTCAAAGCTTACTATAAAGAAGCTAAGGGTGAAGAATTCCCAAGCGATCCTACAGAGCAATTAATAGCTTCTATCACCGCTGTATTTAGATCTTGGAATAATCCTAGAGCTATAGTATACAGAAGAATGAATGATATTCCTGGTAGCTGGGGAACTGCTGTAAACGTTCAAGAGATGGTATTTGGTAATAAAGGAAACACTTCTGGTACAGGAGTTGCCTTCTCAAGAAATCCATCTACAGGAGAAAAGAAAATATTTGCTGAGTATTTAATGAATGCTCAAGGAGAAGACGTTGTTGCAGGTATAAGAACACCTCAACAAATCGAACAATTAGAACAAGAAAATCCAGAAGTTTATAAACAATTTATGGATATAGTTAATACATTAGAAAACCATTACAGAGATATGCAAGACATGGAGTTCACTATAGAAGAAGGTAAACTTTATTTCTTACAAACTAGAAATGGTAAAAGAACAGCTCAAGCTGCACTTAAGATAGCAGTTGAACTTGTAGAAGAAGGAATGCTTACTAAAGAAGAAGCAATTCTTAAGGTTGAACCAAAACAATTAGATACATTATTACACCCTGCTTTTGATACAGCATCACTTAAGGCTGCAAATGTTATAGCTAAAGGACTTCCAGCATCTCCGGGAGCTGCTTGCGGTAAGGTTTACTTTACAGCAGAAGAATCAAAAGCTGCTCATGAAAAGGGTGAAAAAGTAGTATTAGTTAGACTAGAAACTTCACCAGAAGATATTGAAGGAATGGTAGCATCAGAAGGTATCTTGACAGTAAGAGGAGGAATGACTTCTCATGCTGCAGTTGTTGCTAGAGGAATGGGAACTTGCTGTGTTGCTGGTTGTGGTGAATTAACAGTTAATGAAGAGGCTAAAACTTTTGCAGTAGGCGGAGTTACTTATAAAGAAGGAGACTACATCTCAATAGATGGAAGTACTGGAAACGTATATGCGGGACAAATAAAAACTGTAGAACCTGAGATAAGTGGATACTTCGGTACATTTATGGGATGGGCTGATGAAATAAGAAGCTTAAAAGTAAGAACTAATGCTGATACTCCAAGAGATACAGCTCAAGCAGTAAAATTTGGAGCAGAAGGAATAGGGCTTTGTAGAACAGAGCACATGTTCTTTGAAGCAGATAGAATTATGGGAATAAGAAAAATGATAGTTGCTAAAGATGAAGCTTCAAGAAGAGCTGCATTAGAAAAATTATTACCAATGCAAAAAGGTGATTTTATAGGAATCTATGAGGAGTTACAAGGTAGACCATCTACTATCAGATTCTTAGATCCACCACTACACGAGTTCCTTCCTCATGAAGATGATGAAATAACTGAATTAGCTAAAGAGCTTGGAATTACTTTTGAAGAATTAAAAAACACTGTTGAGTCTTTACATGAATTTAACCCAATGATGGGACATAGAGGTTGTAGACTTGCAGTATCTTATCCAGAAATAGCTGAGATGCAAACTAGAGCAGTAATAGAAGCAGCTATTGATGTTAAAACTAGAAAAGGTTATGATATCGTACCAGAGATAATGATTCCTTTAGTTGGAGAAGTAAAAGAGCTTAAATATGTTAAGAGTATAGTTACAGAAACAGCTGATAAGATTATAAAAGAATCAGGTATAGATATGAAATACATGGTAGGAACAATGATAGAGATTCCAAGAGCTGCTTTAACTGCTGATGAAATAGCTAAAGAAGCTGAATTCTTCTCATTTGGAACAAATGACTTAACTCAAATGACATTTGGATTCTCAAGAGATGATGCTGGAAACTTCTTAAAACACTATTATGACAAAAATATATACGAATTCGATCCATTTGCAAAATTAGACCAAGTTGGAGTTGGAAAACTTGTTAAGATGGCTGCTGATTTAGGAAAATCTACTAGACCAGACATCAAACTTGGAATATGTGGAGAACATGGTGGAGATCCATCATCTGTTGAATTCTGTCATGAAGTAGGATTAAACTATGTATCTTGCTCACCATTCAGAGTTCCAGTAGCTAGACTTGCAGCTGCTCAAGCTGAAGTTAAAAATCCAAGAAAAAAATGCTGCTGTGGTTGTAAATAAGTAACAACAATAATAAAATAAATAGGTTGGCATGGGTTGCCAACCTATTTATTTCAATTTACGATGAATTTCTCAATAGAATATTATTATTTAAAATATTTTAGTATTAAATTTTTTTTCAATATAATTTAGTAATTTATAACTAAAGTCTATATGTATGTCATTATGGCATACAGCTTTATTTAAAAGATTAATAAAGGCTTTTTTATTGCATCTAGATATATTATTATAGTAATCTCGAGATAACTTCCAATACTTTTGAGGAAAAGCTAGGTAAGCTAGGATATATTTATAATCATCTAATGTTAAAGGATGACTTATTTCATACTCCTGTAAAAAATTTATAGCTAAATCTGGGTTCCAACAAGTATTTTCTCTTCGCATAAGCCTTCTTAAACAGTAGGATATATCAAAAGCACAATAGTCATACTTACATTTATCAAAGTCAATAACAAAGATGTTGTTATTATTCATGATAAGATTTTTACTTACATAATCGTTATGACATAGTGAAATAGAAAGATTGTCATAATCTATAGTATTAGCTATATTTGTTGATAAATTTGCTAGAGACATACTGTTAGTAAAGCTAAGCATATATATTTTCGAAAAATAATCCTTATATTTTAATGCTAGTTTTTCATTTTGAACTAGTTGAAGAGTATGTTTATTTAAAGATTCAGTAAGATTATTAAAACCTTCTTTATGTTTGCTGCCTAAAATAGGTAAAAACCCTAAAGAAATTTCATGCATATGACCTAGGTTCCTACTTGCCATATTTAAATTATCAAGATTATCAAAATCACATTTATCTCCTACAACCCAATCTGTAAGAATAAATAACATATCATTATATTTCACATATCTTCCATGATCCTCAGTTGATAGTATTCTAGGTACATTTATATTATTTCTATATAGCCATTCTATAGCTGAATAAACAAAAAGAAGTTCATCTACGTCATAATATACTTTCTTCAAGCAATATTCATGAGAATTGCTTTCTATTTTATAAACAGCTCTTTGTTTATCAGTATCTTTAAATTTTACTTGATATATAGTACTGTTACTAGATAAATTATAAAAAGGTAAAACATTCTTTTTTATATTATTTGCTGATAATAAATTTGAGCTAAAGCTATCTGCTGCTGTGTTACTCATTATACTTCTCTCCTTAAACATACTATGAGATAATATTAAATATCTCTACTATAATTATGTTTATGAGTGAACCATGAGAAATATATCAATATATTAAAATAAAGTTCTTTAGAATATTGTTAAACAAATAAGAATAGTAAATAAAATGAATCATATAATACACAGTGAAGAATTGAGTTATGGCACAGTAGAGGAAATTTATATAGTATAAATTTTATTGAAAAGTTTTATAAGTATGACTGGAATTATATTAAGTATAAAAAATCTATATTTAGTTAAAGGAATATCAATATATATAAAGAAATTATAATACATATGGATAAATAAAGTTAATATTTTAAATATATCGAATAATTTAAAGGGTATAGAAATAAAAAGTAGAATTATGATATGATATAAAGGTTTTTATAAGAGTATGTATAAACTTAAGATGGCCTTAAATATTTGGTAATAAATAAGGTAGGTGTTAATCATGAATATTAGAGAAAAAATAGAGAGTTGTGAGGATCAGAGCATAATACATCAGGGTTCAAAATCTAAAAATTCTATTGGCAGAGAAAAAGAAGAAAAGCTAGATGAAATTAGAACTGCTTATATGATTGATAGAGATAGAATTATACACTGTAAATCCTTTAGGAGATTAAAAAGAAAAACTCAAGTTTATATTAAAACTTGGAATGATCACTATAGAACAAGACTAACTCATACTTTAGAAGTTGCACAAATTGCTAGGACAATAGGAAGAGGGATAGGATTAAATGAAGATTTAATAGAGGCTATAGCTTTAGGTCATGATATTGGACACGTAGCTTTTGCTCATAGTGGAGAGGATGTGCTCAATGAGTTACTACCTAATGGGTTTAGTCATAATAAAAATAGTATTAGAGTCTTAACGTATATAGAAAATAATGGACAAGGACTAAATTTATCTAAGGAAGTATTGGACGGTATATTATATCATAGCGGATTTTCAGAGGAAGGTAAGAGGGCCTTTACTTTAGAAGGTCAAGTAGTAAAATACAGTGATAAAATTGCTTATGTAAATCATGATATTGATGATTCACTAAGAGCAGGGATTTTATCTATGGATAGTATACCTAAGGATATACTTGAATTTTTAGGGAATACTCATGGAGAGAGGGTAGATACCTTAGTTAAGGATTGTATTTACACAACTACAAATAATATAAAAGAGAATAATGTTCAAGTATCATTATCTAACGAGATAGATTATAAATTTAAAAAACTTAGAGATTTTATGTTTAAAGAAGTTTATAATGGGGAGTTTTTAAAAGAAGAAAGAGATAGAGCTAGGTTTATTTTAATTCACCTATATAAATATTTTTATCACCATGAGAATAAGCTTCCAGAATTCTATAAGGTAATAGCTAAAGAAGAAGGCCTTAATCAAGGAGTTGCTGATTATATAGCAGGGATGAGTGATGAATATTGTATAAACTTATTTAAGGAAATATATATACCTAATTAAAATAAGAAGTTTTATTAAAATAATTATTTTAATAAAAATATTTCTTTATGAAGGAAAAATATATCCTATAAAGAATATATTAATAGCATAGAATACATTTATATTACAAAAAAAATTTAAATAAAAAAGGATTTGGAAAATATATGTCGAATTATAAGAGCTAGGAATTTATCTAATTCATATTAAATGCTATTTAGTTTAAATGATAGAATTTGATTAGAGAGAAAGATAAGTTTTTTTGGACTTAAAGTATAACATAATAAAAATTATCTTTAAGTTTAAGGTCACTTGAGAGTGGGGTGAATTACAATGTTTTCTGAAGAATTGATACAAAAAATTAAAGAAGAAAATGATATAGTGGATATTGTTTCTGATATAGTGACTTTAAAAAAAACAGGAAAGAATTATTTGGGAAGATGTCCATTTCACAGCGAAAAAACACCTTCATTTACTGTATCAAGTGAAAAACAAATATATAAATGCTTTGGATGTGGAGAGGCTGGCAATGTGATAACCTTTGTTATGAAAACAAGAAATATGGCTTTCCCTGAGGCAGTAAGATTTCTTGGAGAAAAGGTAGGAATTGCAATAGAGGATTCAGACTCAACTAATAATAGTAGTTCAGAAACTAAAGCAAAATATGAACGAATGTATGATATGAACATACAGGCTGGCAGGTATTTTTATAGCAATTTGAAAAAGTTTAGAGCACCTTATGAATACCTAAAGGGGAGAGGTATCACCAATGAGACTATTAAAAAGTTTGGTATTGGCTTTGCGCTAGATAATTGGCAGGGAATACGTTCCTATTTAAAACAAAAGGGATTTAGTGAAGAAGAAATATTAGAACTTGGACTTACTACAAAGAATGAAAAGGGAAATATCTATGATAGGTTTAGAAACAGGATTATATTTCCCGTGTTTAATGTCAGTGGTAGAATTATAGGTTTTGGTGGTAGAGTTTTAGATAACTCTAAGCCTAAATATTTAAACTCTCCCGAAACCCCAATATTTCATAAGGGCACAAATCTCTATGGATTAAATTTAGCAATAAAAAATAATCCTGCTAGAACAGTGATTATAGTTGAGGGGTATATGGATGTAATCTCACTTTCACAGCAAGGAGTTACAAATGTAGTTGCAACCCTAGGAACTGCATTAACAGAAGGACAATGTAAACTGTTAAAAAGATATATTGACACTGTTATAGTATCATTTGACTCAGATACAGCTGGTCAAAATGCCACTATTAGAGGATTAGAGATATTACAAAAGTCTAATTTTGAGCTTAAGATTCTTCAAATTCCTAAGGGCAAGGATCCTGATGAATTTATTAGAACCTATGGTAAAGAAAAATTTCTAAATTTAGTAGACTGCGCTTTACCTCTTATAGATTTTAAATTAAAGATGGCAGAAAAGGGAATTGATTTCTCAAGAAAGGAAATGATAGTAAAGTACTTAAAACAGGTAGTTATAGTTTTAAAGGACTTGGACCCACTAGAGAGAGCTGTATATATTAAACAGGTTTCAGAGCGAAGTGGTATAAGTGAGGAAGCTATAATGAAATATTTAGAGAAAAACCATAATAATTATATACAAAATGAGAAAAATAATAATATTAATAGGGAAATTGGGCAAAAATTATATTTAGAGCCTGCATTTATTAAGGCAGAAAGAACTTTATTGAATCTTGCGATATCTAAAAATTTATCGAATAACATATTCAATAGTATAAGTGAAGATGAGTTAATTTTAGAAGCGCATAAAAGGATATATAAAGTTATAAAGGAAAATAGTATGTGCTCTCAAGAAGAATTAATAAAGGCCATTGAGATGCAAACTATGGAGAATAGTGATTTTACAAAGGAATGGATAAAGGTTCAAGAATGTAAAGTTGATATAGATGAAGGATCCATAGACAAGATGGTAAGTGACTGCGTGAATAAAATAAAAAAATACAAGTTAGAGGAGTCAAAAAAAGAAATTATGGATAAAATTAGAAAGTGTGAATCTAAAGGATTAGTTGAGGAATCTTTAATATTAGCAAAAGAGCTTATGGATATACAGAGGGAAATGAGAAAGCTATAGAAGAGAGGAGGTAATGGAATGAAGGATAAAGCAGGAAAGGTAGCTATAGTAAAGAAGTTAGTAGAAAAAGGTAAGAAAAAAGGAAATTTAACCTATAAGGAAATTATGGATGAAGTAGAAGGAATAGAGTTAAACCCAGAACAAATAGAGAAGATTTATGAAGTGCTTGAATCTATGGGAATTGATGTTATAGGTGATCCTCAAGGAGAAGAAGAGGAAGAAGAAATAGATCTTGATATTTCAATTCCAGAAGGAATTGCTATAGATGACCCAGTTAGAATGTACCTTAAAGAAATAGGTAAGGTACCTCTACTATCTGCAGAAGAAGAAATGAGATTAGCAAAACTTATAGAAAATGGTGATGAATACGCAAAGAAAAAGCTAGCAGAGGCAAATCTAAGGCTGGTTGTAAGTATTGCTAAAAGATATGTAGGTAGAGGAATGTTATTCTTAGATTTGATTCAAGAAGGAAATTTAGGCCTTATAAAAGCTGTAGAAAAGTTTGACTATAGTAAGGGATTTAAGTTTAGTACTTATGCTACATGGTGGATTAGACAGGCAATTACAAGGGCCATTGCAGATCAAGCTAGAACTATTAGAATACCAGTACACATGGTAGAGACCATAAATAAATTAATTAGAGTATCTAGACAACTTCTTCAAGAATTAGGAAGAGAACCACTTCCAGAAGAAATTGCAAAACATATGGATATGAGTGTAGATAAAGTTAGAGAGATAATGAAAATTGCTCAAGAGCCTGTATCCTTAGAGACTCCAATAGGTGAAGAGGAAGATTCACATCTTGGAGACTTCATTCCTGATGATGATGCATTAGCACCAGCAGAAGCAGCTGCCTTTACAATGTTAAAGGAGCAGTTAATTAGTCAGCTTAGGACTTTAACTCCAAGAGAAGAGAAGGTATTAAGACTTAGATTTGGTCTTGATGATGGAAGAGCTAGAACTCTTGAGGAAGTTGGTAAAGAGTTTAATGTAACAAGGGAAAGAATTAGGCAGATTGAAGCAAAAGCTTTAAGAAAGCTAAGACATCCAAGTAGAAGCAAAAAACTTAAGGATTATTTAGATTAATAATTAAATTAATAAATTAAAAAAAGAATGCTAAGGCATTCTTTTTTATATTACTAATTAACTTAAATAAATTATCTGTATAAATATCTTCTAGCTTAACAAATAGAATATTTTAACTTAGCATAATAGCTGATATTGAAGCATATTTTAAAGGAATATAATAACATTAAAGAGGATTATGAGAAAAATTATTAATAAAGTAGAGAAAGTCGTAAAATATGTAACTAGATTTAATATAAGATATAATTTATAATAGACAAAAGTACTTCTTATAATATAAAATAAAATATATATCTATGTAAGGAGGTAACTCATGAATAGTTTCAATAGTAATAAGAAGCTAGAAATAATTCCAACTATATTAACTTTTGTGGGACTAAATATAGTAGGAATTTGCGCAATACACCTTCTAGACTCCTATCTAATGTTAAGTTTGCTAAAGGTTATATTGACAATTTGTAATATATTCTATCTATATCATATAGGTATGTGGTTAACTGTAAAATATGAGATGACAAATAATTCAATTATAATAAATGGACTAGGAGGCCTTAAAAAGATAGTTGTACCGTTAAGTTCTATAGAATGCTATACTATAGAAAAAGGGAAAATTAAAGGTATAAGCCTTTCTGGAATATGTTCTAATAGATTTGCTATTGGAAGAATTGTAGTTAAAAATTTAGGGACCACAAGAATGTTTGTAACAGGTGGTGGTAAAGTTATCTATATAAAATCAGAGGATATAAATTATGGGCTATCACCTAAAGAGTTTGAAAAATTCCAAGATGCATTAAGGAATGTGGATATTAAAGAAAAGACATGGGTAAAAGAATATAATAAAGTTAATAAACTGCATAAGGATAAAAAGTTTATAATCCCATTATTGATAACCAGTATAATAATTTTATTTACAACCTTTAATCCGATGCTTCAATATATATTAAATAAACTTCCAGATGTAATGCCGTTAGTTCTTGATGTGTCAAGAGTCCCATTAGAATTAGGAACAGATAAACAATTTGCATTTTCACAAATGATCTATGGACTATTAAATATGGCTGTAATGTTTTGTATGTATTATGCAGCTCATTTCTGTGCAAAGTATGATAAAAAGGCTGCTTATCGATATATCTATATATCACTTCTAGTAGCATTAATATTCTTATATCTTCAAGTGAGACTTATGACAACTGTCGTTTAAAAATAAAGTATTAGGGTGGAAATATGATAATTAGCAAAAGATTAAAATTTATAAGTGATTTAATTATAGATGCTAAGTCTATGGTAGATGTAGGTACTGACCATGGATATGTACCTATAGATTTAATCAAAACAAATAAAATAGAATTTGCCATAGCTAGTGATATCAATAAAGGACCAGTGGAAAAGGCAAAAAAGAATGTAAATGATAATAACCTTCAAGATAAGATAAGATGTAGACTTGGAGGCGGACTTACAACTATAGCACCTGGAGAAGTTGAGGCTGCTGTTATTGCTGGCATGGGCGGAAACCTTATAGGAGATATTTTAGAAGAAAGTAAAGAAGTCTTTAAAAGTTTAAAGTATATAATAGTTCAGCCAGTACAAAATCCGGAAGTCTTAAGAGAGTACCTTTATACTACTGGATGCAACATTATAGATGAGTGGATAATATATGATGAGGGAAAATACTATGAAATTATGAAAATATCATGGGGAGACAATCCTAGAATCATGGAGCCTATCTATTATGAAATAAGTGAAGTGCTTCTAAAGAAAAAAGATATTACCTATAAAGAATATTTAAATTATAAATTAGAGAAATATATGAGAATTTATAATGAGCTTAAAGGCGATACGGAAAATTCAAGAAAAAGAAAAGAAGAACTACATAATAAAATTGAAAAGATAAAAACATTTTTACTTTAGCTAAGAATGTGGAGGATATGATTATGGCGAAAATAAGTGATGTAATTAATTTAATGGAGAAAATTGCACCAGAAAGCTTGAAGGAAAGTTATGATAATGTAGGGTTTATGGTGGGAGATAAAAGTAAAACAGTTACAAAGGTTTTAGTTGCTCTAGATTGCACCTTAAAGGTTATTGAAGAAGCAAAAGTTGTTGGAGCTGAACTAATCCTAACACATCATCCTCTACTATTTAAAAAACCTAAGAGTATAACTACAGATACGCTTCAAGGAAAAAAGATTATTAATCTCATAAAGAGCGATATAGCACTATATTCTAGTCATACCAACTGGGATTCTGTAAATAGTGGCTTAAATGATACATTTGTGAAGCTGCTTGGTTTTAAAGAAAGTAAAATTATTGATAGAAATCCCTTGGATAATGAAGCTGGAGTTGGTAGAATAGTTTATTTAACAGAAGAGCTAACCATAGAAGAGATAATAAATAGAATTAAAGATAAATTTAAGTTAGAAAATTTCAGGTTTTCAGGAGAAAAAAATAAAAAAATAAAAACTATAGCTTTAGTTAATGGAAGCGGAGAAGATTACCTTGAATCTGCCTATGGTTTAGGTGCAGAATTACTAATAACAGGGGATACAACCTATCACTTTATATCTGACTATGAAGAGATGGGACTTTCGGTAATAGATATAGGCCACTTTAATTCAGAGTGGCCACTGTTAATAGAGTTATCAAAGAGTATAGAGGAAGCATTAGAACCGCTTGGAGTTGATATAATAGTATCTAGAGAAGTTAAGGACCCATATAACTTTGCATAGCATTGAAGGATTTTAACTACTAAACATTTTTAAATTTTATATAGATAAATTTTTACCTATGATAAATTTTAAGGTTATTAATTCCATTGCAATAATAAAAGATTTGTGTTAATATTAACTTTGCGAGTAAGCCAGACAATCGCTGCTGAGAAATCAGGAGAGGAAAGTCCGAGCTCCATAGGGCAGGGTGCTGGGTAACTCCCAGTGGAGGCGACTCTAAGGAAAGTGCAACAGAGATATACCGCCTAAGTGACTTTTTTAGAGGAATGTTATAAGTTCCACTAGCCAAATCGTAGATATGGAGTGTCACTGAGGTAAGGGTGGAAAGGTGAGGTAAGAGCTCACCAGCGCACTGGCGACTTTGCGGCTATGTAAACCCCATCTGGAGCAAGATCGAAAGAGGGACATTATGGGGCTGCCCGTCCCGTCCCCGGGTGTATCGCTTGAGCCTATTAGTAATAATGGGCCTAGATAGATGATTGTCTAATACAGAACTCGGCTTATAGGTTTGTCTCGCATGAAAAACACCAGGTTTTATACCTGGTGTTTTTATTTTGTGCGCTCAGCATTTGGCGTAATCTTAAGGGGTAAAGTCCCTAACATGATCTAGTAGTGGTAGCGTGTAGCTTAAGATAAGGGTGTACACCGTAAGATGGAATCTGGAATCTGAAGAAAGGTGGCGGCAAATCTCTGATCTGGCAAAGAAAAACCACATATAAGGCGGTGCCAATGGTATGGGTAAGGTACAAATCAAACTAAAGCATAATAACTACTCGAAAATAGGTAATGTAAATGTGGCATATAGATTGAGAAAAAGATTACGTTCTTATCTAGGGAAGGATAGAGAGGAACTTGAAGATTATGTAGGGACACTAGCATTGCATTAACGTTAGAAAAGGATCATAACTACGAAATTAAATATGACAATGGATTGATAGAGAAGATTAGAGATAGGAACAATCTAAATCAAGTCTTTAAGAGCGTTAAAGCTAATAAAGAAAGTCATGGTATCGATTGTATGAGAGCAGATGAATCTCTAAAATACTTAAAAGAAAATGGCGATAGCCTTAGATAATCTATATTGGACGGTAGCTATAAATCAAATCAAGTTAGACGTGTAAAAATTCCAAAATGTTATGGAAAAATAATCTATTGAGAATTCCAATAACAGTCGACCTAGTGATACTACAAACCATTGCTCAAGTTCTAAATCCAATATTTGAAGAAAAGTTTTAAGGTGATAGTTATAACTTAGAACTAATAGAAGTTTTCATCAAGCAATCTTAAAATGTAAACAATACATGGATAATGGATATAGGTAGACTGTTGATATAGAGTTAGAAAAACGAGGCTAAACTACTGTGGGTACGCAGATGGTTGTAACATATATGTAAAATTAAATAATTATTTTCCTCCTATTCGATTTATAATACTTTATAGATATCAACAATAAATATATAAAATTAATACTAGAAATAAATATTGAAATTTAACATTTATCACATTACAATATGAGGAATTTTAGGTAATATATATATTTATATATAAAACAATTTAGAAAATCTATTACAAAATTCGACATAATATTAAAAATACATTAAGGGAAAATAATAATATTATACTTGAATATTAAAATAAATTTAAAAAAAGTGGGAAAAAGATGAAAATGATGATTACAAAAAATATGGTAAAATTCTAAAAAATATGATATAATTTAAAAGTAACAATATGATGAAAGATAGGATTTTATAAGAATATATAATAATTAAGTAAAAATAAAAATACATAAGATAAATACATAAATAAAAATACATAAGAAAAATATGGACAAGTTCATGAATAATACATAAGTATTAAAAATTAAAAGGTAGTAATATATGATATTAGATAGGTAATATGTGATTACTAATATCGTATATTATATAAAAGAGCTAAAATAAAATATAAAGTTTAAAGGTGAATTGAATTTATGAAGAGGTGAAATTTCATATCTTTGATTGGGGGAATTAAATTGAAAAGAGTATTTGACTTGATTGTAAGTGTAGTATCACTCATATTAGTATCACCATTAATTTTAATTATTGGTTTAATAATTAAAATAGATAACAAAGGATCTGTATTATTTAAGCAGTATAGAGTAGGAAAAAATAATAAGGAATTTGTAATCTATAAGTTTAGAACTATGACAGAAAATGCACCAGAAGTGGCAAGTATGGCTTTAGAAAATCCAGATGTTTATATAACTAAAATAGGAAGGTTCTTAAGGAAAACAAGTTTGGATGAGTTGCCACAGCTACTAAACATTATAAAGGGAGATATGAGTCTAGTAGGTCCAAGACCAGTAATAAATGATAAAAGTGAAGAAGAGCTATTAAAGCTAAGAACAGAACATGGTATTCATAGATTAATCCCAGGGCTTACAGGGTGGGCTCAAATTAATGGTAGAGATAATATGTCTACAGCTAGAAAGATAAGGTTAGAAAAAGAGTATCTAGAAAAACAAAACATTATTTTTGACTTCAAAATACTTTTTATGACCTTTGTGAAGGTTTTTAAGCAAGAGGGGATTATTGAAGGAAAAGACGAATTAGAACAAGTAGCATATGACTCAGTTAGAGTAAAGGATGTTATGTAATTATATAAATGACAAAAAAATTGCAGGGAGTGTAGTAGTTGAAAATATTAGTAGTAACGCAATATTTTTGGCCAGAGGAGTTTAGAATAAATGATATTTGTGATGGTCTAGTAGAGAAAGGTAATGAGGTAGAAGTATTGACGGGAATGCCTAATTATCCTAAGGGTAAATATTCAGAGGGATATTCTATTGGAGGACCATATAGTGAGATGTATGAAGGAATAAAAATTAGAAGAGTACCTATAGTGCCAAGGGGTAAAAATAGCTCTATACTTCTAATGCTAAATTACCTATCGTTTATGATTTTGGGCTCCATAAGGATAATTCCATTACTATTTAAGAAATATGATAAAGTATTTATGTTTGAAACATCTCCAATTACTGCGGCTGTACCTGCTTTAATATATTCAAAGATGAGAAAAGTTCCATCATATATTTATGTACAGGATGTATGGCCGGAAGTTTTCTATACTATTGTACCAATAAAAAATGATAAATTGAAAAAAATATTTAAGAAGATATGTACTTCAATATATAATGGGTTTGATAAAATACTTATTAGTTCTAGAGGATTTAAGAATATTCTATGCAAAACAGGGTTAAGTTCAAATAAGATAGTATATTTTCCACAGTGGGCTGAAGATATATATAGAGCTAATATAGAGGTGGAAAAGAATAGAGAATTTGTTATCACATTTGCAGGCAATATAGGAAAGGCACAAAGTGTTGATACAATAGTTAAAGCTGCAAATTTATGTAAGGGAAATAAAGAGATAAAGTGGAATATAGTTGGAGATGGCAGTGAATTTGAAACTATAAAAAGTTTAGTAAAGGAATATGGATTAGAATATACAGTAATATTACCAGGTAGAAAACCAGTAAGTGAAATGCCTGTATATTTTGCAATGTCTGATGCTTTAATAGTAACTCTAAGGGATGAAGAAATATTAAATGCTACATTACCAGCAAAGGTGCAGTCATATATGGCTGCTGGAAAGCCTATAATAACTGCCGTAAATGGAGAAGGTAGTGAGATAGTACAAGAAAGTGGTTGTGGATTAGCAGGAAAAGCTGAAGATTATAAACAGTTATATGAAAATGTAATGTTATTATACAATATGACTGATATAGAAAGAGCAACTATGGGTGAAAGAGGAAGAATGTACTTTGAGGAGAACTTTACAAAGGGAAAATTGTTAAAACAGTTAATAGATATAATGATATAATTTATAAGTGCAAGAAAGCACTTTATTTCATATATAAGTTGTATAAATGGAGGCGTTTTAATTATGTTTAAAGATAAAGTATTGTTAATTACTGGAGGTACAGGATCCTTTGGAAATGCAGTATTAGATAGATTTTTAAATACTGACATTGGAGAGATTCGTATCTTTTCTCGTGATGAAAAAAAACAAGATGACATGAGAAAAAAATATAATAATAGTAAAATAAAATTTTACATAGGCGATGTAAGAGATTTACAGAGCATTAAAGCTGCTATGTATGATGTAGATTATGTGTTTCATGCAGCAGCATTAAAACAAGTTCCTAGTTGTGAATTTTTCCCTTTGGAGGCAGTAAAAACAAATGTTATAGGAACTGACAATGTACTTACAGCAGCAATAGAAGCTGGAGTAAAAAAGGTAATATGTCTATCTACAGATAAAGCAGCTTATCCAGTAAATGCTATGGGAACTTCAAAAGCAATGATGGAAAAGGTTTTTGTAGCTAAATCAAGAACAGTATCACCGAAGAAGACTTTAATCTGTGGAACTAGATATGGAAATGTTCTATGTTCAAGAGGTTCGGTTATTCCTCTATTTATAGAGCAATTAAAGAGTGGAAAACCACTTACAATAACAGAACCAAAGATGACAAGATATATAATGAGTCTAGAAGAGGCTGTAGAGTTAGTTGCCTTTGCTTTTGAAAATGCAGAAAGTGGAGACATTATGGTTCAAAAGGCACCAGCATGTACAATTGAAGTTTTAGCTCAAGCTGTAAAAGAGTTATTTGGAGTGGAATCTGAAACAAAGATAATAGGTATTCGCCATGGGGAAAAGATGTATGAAACACTTTTAACTAATGAGGAATGTGCTAATGCCATAGACATGGGTAACTTCTATAGAGTACCAGCAGACAAGAGAGATCTAAACTATGATAAGTACTTTACTGATGGAAATGAAGAAAGAACACAGCTGGAAGAATATAATTCTAACAATACACAATTATTAAATGTAGAAGAAGTAAAAGAAAAACTTTTAACACTAGATTATATTAAAGAAGAATTGGAAGCATGGAGGAATAAATAGTGAAAGTACTAGTAACTGGCTCAAATGGTTTCATAGGTAAAAATTTAATTGAAAAGCTAAAAGAAATAGGTGGGTATGAAATAGTATCTATTGATAAAGAAAATTCTAAAGAAGCATTAAAGTCAGGAGTACTAACTTCAGACTTTATTTTTCACCTTGCTGGTATAAATAGACCAGAAAAGGAAGAAGAGTTCTTTGAAGGCAATTCAGGATTAACAGGAGAAATAATAGAGCTATTATTAGAGAATAATAAAAGAACACCTGTTTTAATAACTTCATCTATTCAAGCGGAGTTAGATAATGCCTATGGGAAAAGTAAGAAAATGGCTGAAGAGGAATTGTTAAAATATAAAGAAGTCACAGGGGCAAGAGTTTTTATATATAGATTACCAAATGTTTTTGGTAAGTGGTGTAGACCTAATTATAATTCAGCAGTGGCAACCTTTTGTAATAATATAGCTAAAGGTGAAGAAGTTTGGATATCAGATCCAAGTAAAGAGATGACTTTAGTCTATATAGATGATGTAGTAAGATGCTTTATAAACTCTATGAAATCTAATGAAGAAGTAATTGGGTATGCTTCAGTAGACGTAGAGCATAAAGTGACTTTAGGAAGAATTGTAGAACTTTTAAATTCCTTTAAGGATAGTAGAAAGAATTTAATGGTTCCAGATATGAATGATGGATTTACTAAGAAGTTATATAGTACTTATCTTAGTTATTTACCAGAGAAGGAATTTAGTTATCCACTAAAGATGAATGTGGATAATAGAGGTTCTTTTACTGAGTTTTTAAAGAGTCCAGATAGAGGTCAAGTTTCTGTAAATATATCTAAGCCAGGTATAACTAAAGGAAACCATTGGCATCATACCAAAAATGAAAAATTCCTTGTTGTTAGTGGAACTGGGGTTATTAGATTTAGAAAAATTGGTAGTGAAGATATAATAGAATATAAAGTTAGTGGAGAAAAGCTTGAAGTAGTAGATATTCCAGTAGGATATACTCATAGTATTGTTAATACTGGTGATACGGATATGGTAACCATAATGTGGGTTAATGAAGTTTTTGATCCAAAGGTTCCCGATACAATATTCTTGGAGGTATAAAGATGAAAAAATTAAAGGTAATGACTATAGTTGGAACAAGACCGGAGATCATAAGATTAGCTGAGACAATAAAAAAGTGTGATGAATACTTTGAACATATATTAGTTCATACAGGACAAAACTGGGATTATACCTTAAATGATGTGTTTTTTAAAGAGCTAGAACTTAGAGAGCCAGATCATTTCTTAGGAGTAGTAGGAAGTGATTTAGGAGAAACCATGGGAAATATATTAGCTGAAAGTTATAAAATTTTAGTTAAAGAAAAACCAGATGCATTACTTATACTAGGTGATACTAATAGTTGTTTAAGTGCTATTTCAGCAAAAAGATTAAAAATTCCAGTATTTCATATGGAAGCAGGAAATAGATGCTTTGATCAAAATGTTCCAGAAGAAATAAATAGAAGAATTGTAGACTGTACAAGTGATGTAAATTTAGCATATACAGAACATGCGAGAAGATATCTTTTATCAGAAGGTATGAGAAAGGAGTATACTTTTGTAACAGGTTCACCATTACCAGAAGTGTTTAAAAAGTATATGTCTAAAATAGATGCTAGTGATGTGCTAGAAAGATTATCTTTAGAAAAAGGTAAATACATATTAGTAAGTGCTCATAGAGAAGAAAATATAGATAATGATGAAAATTTTAAAAGTTTAACAGATGCTTTAAATTCTATAGCAGAAGAATATAATATGCCGATTATCTATTCAACTCATCCAAGAAGTTGGAAGAGGATTGAAGATAAAGGCATCAATTTTCATGAAAATATTAAACAATTAAAGCCGTTTGGATTCTACGATTACAATAAACTTCAAAAGGATGCTTTCTGCGTATTATCAGATAGTGGATCTTTAGCAGAAGAATCTAATATCATGGGATTCCCAGCTGTATCAATAAGAACAAGTACTGAAAGACCAGAAGCTATAGATAAGGGCTCAATAGTTCTTGGGGGAATAACTTTTGACAGCATAACTCAAGCAATGGAAGTTATAGTTAAGCAAAAAGCCTTAGGAGCAGAGACAGTAAAAGTACATGATTATACAGATGTAAATGTAGGAATGAAGGTTGTTAATATAATTCAAGGTTATACATCAGTAATAAATAAATTTATATGGAGAAAATAAAATGAAAGTTTTACAAATAAATTCAGTATGTGGATTTGGAAGCACTGGAAGAATAGCTACAGACCTCTATAAAGTACTAGAAGAACAAGGCCATGAGTGTGTAATAGCTTATGGCCGTGGTACTGCACCGGAAGGTATAAAATCCATCAAAATAGGTACAGAGTTTGATAATTATTTTCATGTAGCTAAAACAAGAATATTTGATAAGCATGGATTTGGATCTACTAAAGTAACTAAAAAGTTTATTGAAAAAGTTAAAGAATATAATCCGGATGTAATTCATCTTCATAATATACATGGATATTATATCAATATTGAGATTTTATTTGATTATTTAAAACAATCAAATAAGCCTATAGTATGGACACTTCATGATTGTTGGGCTTTTACAGGGCATTGTGCTTATTTTGATTATGTTCAATGCGAAAAGTGGAGATTAGGATGCAATGATTGTCAACAGAAAAAAACATATCCATCATCGAAATTACTTGATAATGCTAAATGGAATTATAAGAAGAAGAAAGAAATATTTACTTCTTTAGATAATATAACTATTATTACACCATCTATGTGGTTAGCTAATTTAGTAAAAGATTCATTTTTAGGAAAATATCCAGTTAAGGTAATTAATAATGGTATAGATTTGGGTATTTTTAAACCAGCAGAAGGTAATTTTAGAGATAAGTATGATATTAAAGATAAATTTGTAATTTTAGGTGTAGCAAGTGTATGGGAAGAGAGGAAGGGTTTAAAATATTTAGTTAGATTAGCAGGGAAATTGGATTCTAGTTATAAAGTTGTTATTGTTGGTGTTACAGAAAAACAAAAAAGTGAATTGCCTAATAATATAATAGGAATAACAAGAACCAACAATGTGCAAGAGTTAGTTGAAATTTATTCTACTGCAGATGTATTTATAAATCCTACATTAGAGGATAATTTCCCAACTACTAATTTAGAAGCACTTGCATGTGGGACTCCTGTTATAACTTTTGACACGGGTGGAAGTGGAGAATGTATAGATGAAGAGTGTGGGATAGTTATAGAAAAAGGAAATATAGAATCAGTAATAAATAAAATTATAGTTTTTGATAAAGAAAAGGTGTCAATTGAGCATTGTATTAAACGATCTAAATTATATGACAAAAATTATGCATATAATAAATATATAGAAACATACAAAGGTGAATAAAATGAAAGTATTATTTTTAACTAATGTACCTTCGCCATATAGAGTGGACTTTTTTAATGAATTAGGTAAGCTGTGTGATTTAACAGTATTGTATGAACTTAAATATGCCACAGATAGAAATGGAAATTGGAAGGGGAATAATGCTGAAAATTTTAATGAGATTTTTTTGCGAGGAAAAAGGATTAATTATGATTCAGCATTATGTTTTTCAGTAATAAAACATCTCAGGGATAAAAGTTATGATATTATTGTAGTTGGAGGATATAGTACACCTACAGGAATGTTAGCAATAGAATATTTAAAGCTAAAAGGAATAAAATTTATAATTAGCTGTGACGGTGGTATAATAAAAGAAGACAATAGGTTGAAGTATGCTATAAAAAAGCATTATATGGGTAGTGCAACAGCTTGGCTTAGTACAGGCTTAAACACTAGCGAATATCTTTTAAATTATGGAGCAAGGAAGAATAAAATATTTACTTATCCCTTTACATCACTAAAAGATGAAGATATAATTGATAAAATTCTTAGCAATGATAAAAAGCAAAGTATTAGAAATGACTTAGGTATGAAAGAAAAATATATAATAATATCTGTTGGGCAATTTATTCATAGAAAAGGGTTTGATATTTTGATCAAGTCTATGAAAGAATTATCAAGCAATGTAGGGGTATATATTGTTGGAGGAGAACCAACGGATGAGTATAAAAAGCTTAAAGAAGAATATAAGCTTGATAATTTACATTTTGAAGGTTTTAAAACCAAAGAAGAGTTAGTTATGTATTATAAGGCTGCAAATATGTTTGTACTTCCAACTAGAGAGGATATTTGGGGGCTTGTTATCAATGAAGCTATGGCTACTGGGTTACCAGTTATAACTACTGATAAATGTGTAGCTGGTATGGAGTTAATAATAGAAGGTGAAAATGGATATATTGTACCAATAGATGATATTAATAAATTGGCTGTAGCTATAAATAAAATAATAAATAATGAAAATATTATGTTGTCCATGGCTAATAATAATTTAATGAAAATAAAGGATTATACAATAAGTAAAATGGCTATTGAACATTTTAAAATCTTTGAGAATATATTAAATTTAAATAAAATTACTAGTAAAGATTAAGATAATAGTATGTTAATTTTATTGCTTATTATTTAGAGTTTATTTGATTTATATTGGAGGACATTAGATGAAGTTCTTGTATGTATCGAACTCGTGTTCGGATAAGAAGTATAGTGAATTATATAAAAAGGTGAAAGATAAGCCAGCTGTTCAAGCTAATAAATTTAATAGATTAATTGCTGAAGGATTAGCTAAAATTGATGATAATAATGTTACAATTTTAAGCAAATTAGTATTGAATAAAAATAATTATGAAAAGAAAATGTATCTTGGGGACTCAGAGAAAGAGAATAATATTAAATATATATATATGCCTTTAGTGTTATTTAGGCCGTTAAATTTAATATTAACTTTTTTATATAGCTTTTTTTATAGTTTAATTTATAGCTTTAAAAACAAGAATAGTGTACTTATAGTTGATGTGTTAAATATATCAATAGGACTTGGAGCTACTCTAGCATATAGAATTAGAGGAATGAGATCTATAGGTATAGTTACGGATTTACCTAAATATTTTGGAGAAATTAAAACTCAGAAAATGATTCAAAGAGTTATAGATAATTGTAAAATGTATGTTCTATTAACTGAATCAATGAATAATGTGGTAAATAAGAATGATAAGCCATATGTTGTTATTGAAGGAATTTCGGATATAAATCTTGATTCGATTGATAATAATTTAGAGAATAAGTACAAGGAAAAGGTTATTATATATGCAGGTTCTTTTGATAGGAGATTTGGAATTCTGAAATTAATTGATGCATTTATTAAGGTTGAAGATACAGATGCAAGGCTTTGGATTTTTGGTCAAGGTGATTCAGAAAAAGAAATTATAGCGGCTACAAAAAAAGATCATAGAATATATTTTGGGGGTATGAGATTAAATGCAGAGGTTATGGATATGGAGATAAAGGCTACACTACTTGTTAATCCAAGACCGTCTAATGAAGAGATGACTAAGTATTCATTTCCATCAAAGACTATTGAGTATATGTCTACAGGTACGCCAGTATTAACTACAAATTTAGAAGGAATTCCACTAGAATATCATAATTATATATACTTATTTAATGATGAATCAATTGAAGGAATGAGTAGAAGTATAAATGAAATTTTAGGTAAGTCTAAAATAGAGCTTAGTAAATTTGGGGCGAGTGCAAAAGAATATGTTATCAAAGAAAAGAACAATATTGTTCAGGCAAGCAAAATTGTGGAAATGCTGAAAAAGGGAGAAGGCTATGAAAAGAGATGTTAATAGAACTTATTCTATATTTAATAATGAAATATTAAAAAATATAATGAATTATATTTTAGTTGTGTTAACTATTTTATTTAGTAGAGATACTTTGATAACATCTGTAAAATTGGGCTTTTATAAGGCTAGCTTTATTTATGGAATATTTATAATTCTATTTGGAGTTATTCTAATTATTAATAATAAAAGAGAAATTAAAATAAAAAAAGCTGAAACAAAAGGCTTTGGTATCTTTATAGGCTTATTGATTTTGATATCTCTTATAAAGCTTGATTTTCAAATCTATATAGCATCAATAATATTTTATATATTTGTTTCATATATGTTTATCTATATATTTACGTTTGAGGATTTTTTTGCAAAAATGTCAAATGTCATGGTAGTATTAGGAATATACTCGCTAGTGTCATGCTATATTTTAAAGCCAGTACTATTTCCACATGGGGTAGTAAATACTAATATACCGATAGTGACTAATGATGCAGGATTAAAATTATTTGATTTAGGTTTAAGCTATGTTGTAGCACTTCCATACTATGTAAGAAACTTTGGTATATTTAGAGAGCCTGGAGTCTATCAGTTTTTTTTAATAATTCCAATGATTTATCAGCTATTATTTGAAAAAAGAAAGTTAAAGTGGATTAAAATAATAGTGCTGTCACTAACTTTAATATCTACATTTTCTATGACTGGTATTGTGGCTATGGGTCTAATATTTATTATTTATATAATGAAACTAATTGAAGATAAAAAAATGACTAGAAATGTAATGAAGTCAATTATTATAGCTATAATTTTAGTATGTGTACTATTCATAATTTTGTATTTTAATAGTGGCAATTTTAATTTAATAGTAAATGAAACTATTAAAAAGATGGCTACCAAAAATGATTCTACATCAACAAGAATGGAGTCCATTGTTAATAATATAAAGCTATTTACAA
This sequence comes from Clostridiaceae bacterium, assembly GCA_902363375.1. Taxonomy (GTDB): domain Bacteria; phylum Bacillota; class Clostridia; order Clostridiales; family Clostridiaceae; genus Clostridium_J. The sequence continues at coordinate 740,502 of CABIZX010000001.1, forward strand.
ATAGTCCTTTATTTGGAAATGATTTTTCGGTAGTACAATCGGCTTCACTCCATAACACTAATTCTACGTTTAGTTTATTTGCTATATTTGGAGTTTTGGTTGGAGGAATAAGTCTAATCTATCAATGGATATTTTCAGGAATGATATCTAGAAATTGCTTTATTAGATCACTAATAGTACTTGTTCTACTATTACTAATAAACTCACAGTTCTTGTTAGGAAATACTTTATTTTGGGTCTTTTTATTTAGTATATACATGCCAAAACATATGAATACAATTAGGGATGTAAATTAGCGATTTTAGTACTATTAAAAAATTTAACTTTGGAATTATATTGAGGAGGAAATATGAAAGTACTTTGGGTATGTAATATAATGATGCCTACCATAGCAGAACAACTATCGAAGCCAGCTACTAGTGGTGGAGGATGGTTAACAGGGTTGTCAAATGATTTACAGAAAAATAAAGATATAGAGTTGACTGTATGCTTTCCTGGATATGGAAAGGATGGTTACGTAAGAGGGAAGTACGGTAATATATCATACTGCAGTTTTCCTAAAAAGATAACTAATCCAACTATATATGAAAAAGAGGTGGAGAATGAGCTAAAGAAAATAATTGATGAATTTAAACCAGATATAGTACATATATGGGGAACAGAATTTCCTCATAGCTTAGCAATGATGAATGTATGTGAAAGTGAAAAAACAGTTATATCCATTCAAGGGTTGTGTTCAGTTATAGCAAAGCACTATATGGCATTTTTGCCTAACAAGATACAGAAATCATATACTATTAGAGATTTCATAAAAAGAGATAATTTAAAACAACAACAAAAAAAATTTATTAAAAGAGGGAACTTTGAAATAGAGGCACTTAGAAAATGTAAAAATGTTATTGGAAGAACATCATGGGATAAAGCTTCAGTGAATAAAATTAATGAAACAGCAAGATATTATTTTGCAAATGAAACTTTACGTGATAGTTTTTATATTAATGAGTGGAATATAGATAGATGTGAAAAGCACTCAATATTCTTGAGTCAAGGAAATTATCCTGTAAAGGGATTACATTTAATGTTAGAAGCAATGCCAGGGATACTTAGAATATATCCGGATGCTCATTTATATATTGCAGGCGAAGATATAACTAAATTTTATGGAATTAAGGATAAGTTTAGAATAAGTACTTATGGTAAATATCTATTAAAATTAATTAATAAATATGATCTAAATAAGAATGTAACTTTTACAGGCATTTTAAATGAAAAAGAAATGTGTGATAGAATGTTAAAGTCTAATGTTTTTGTATGTCCTTCTAGTATAGAGAATAGCCCTAATTCTTTAGGGGAGGCTATGCTTTTAGGTATACCATCAGTTGCTTCATATGTTGGGGGAATACCAGATATGTTGAAGCATAATGAAGAAGGGTTTCTTTACCAATGTGATGCTACTTATATGTTAGAGGAGTATGTATGTAGAATATTTCATGAAAGAGATATTGCATTGAATTTTTCAAAGAAGTCAAAATATCGTGCGAATAGTACTCATAATAAAGAGATAAATAGCAATAGAATCATGGAGATATATAAAGATATATATAACAAAGAGGTGACATAGGTGGAAAGTATTAGACCAACAATAAGTATAATTATACCTGTATATAATGTTGAAAAATATATAAAAAAATGTATTGAAAGTGTTTTAAGCCAAACATTTAAGGATTTTGAGTTAATTATTATAAATGATGGTTCGAAGGATAATAGTGGTAGAATTTGTGATGAATATGCTATAAGAGATTCACGTATAAAGGTTGTACATAAAGCCAATGGAGGATTATCAGATGCTAGAAATACTGGAATAGAAATTGCAACAGGTAAATATCTGGGTTTTGTAGATGGTGATGATTATATTGATGAAGATATGTATGAAGAGCTATATAAATCTATAAAAGAGAATAATACTAAAATTGCTATGTGTGGTAGATATAATGTATCAGAATTAAAATGTACAGAATCATTTACACTAAGTAAACGAAAAGTTATGGATGCAGAAGAAGCTCTCAAAGGATTATTAACATGGACAGATTTGGATTCTTCTAGTTGTGATAAGATTTTTGCAAAGGAGTTATTTGATGATATAAGATTCCCAGTAGGTAAGCTTAATGAAGATGTATATGTTATGTATAAACTTATTCATTTATCAGGAGGAATATCTCATATTGGAAAAGCAAAGTACCACTATGTTGAGAGATGTGGTAGCATAACAAGTTTAGGATTTGATAGAAGAAAGCTAGACTGGCCGTTAGCGGCAAATGAAATAGCAGAATTTATAAAGGAAGGATATCCTAATTTAATAGAAGAGATAACGTATTTTTATTATTGCAGCTTGATGCATACCATAGATTTAATAGTTTTAAGCAAAGATAGTTATAAGTATGTGGAGATTTATAATGAGTATTGTAATAAGATAAACAAAGATTTAAAAGTATTTCTTACTAATAAATATATAAGTAGAAAGGAAAAAATAAAATCAAATTTGATATATTTGAATAAAAAACTTTATTTAAAGTTAATGAAGAAATATTATTCTAGAAAAGAATAATTAGTGAAAGGTATAAAGATGAGTGATGTACAAATACAAAAAAAACAAATAACAATAAATATAATAGCGAATATAATTTCTTATGGTATAGGGGTGATTATAAGCTTTTATTTTACACCATATATCATAAATACTATAGGCGCTGATGCCTACGGTTTTTATCCGCTTGCAAATAACTTTGTTAGTTATGCTCAGCTTTTAGTTATAGCACTAAACTCAATGGCAGCAAGATTTATTACTATAAAAATGGTAGAGAATGATACAAATGGAATGAATAGATATTTTAGCTCTGTATTTTTTTCAAATGTTATTTTGGCAGGAATCCTAATAGTACCACTTTCGATTATTGCTCTTAGAGTGGATAAATTTTTAAATGTACCACCTGATTTGGTTAAAGATGTGACAATGCTATTTATTTTCACTTTTGGTACCCTTCTTATGTCTATATTGACATCTGTATTTGAAGTGTCTACATTTTGTAAAAATAGGATTGATATAAGGTCATACAAGGATATGGTTTATAATGTACTAAGAGTATTATTATTTATATCATTTTTCTCATTATTTCCGCCGTCAATTACTTATATTGGAATAATAAGCTTTATTCTTGGATTTCTTTCTTTTATATTTTCAATATGGATTACTAAAAAAATTATGCCTGAAGCTAAGGTATCACTTAAATTGTTTGATAAAGTTGCAGTTAGAGAATTATTGTCATCGGGAATATGGAACTCATTTAATCAGCTTAGTGTAATATTGCTATCCGGATTAGATTTACTTATTGCAAATATATTTCTAGGAGCAACATTATCAGGTGCATATTCTATTGCACAAACTATGCCTACCTTTATAAAGACTTTTACAGGTATATTAATCGGAGCATTTATACCAACCATAACATATAAATACGCTCAAAATGATAAACAAGGTCTTTTAATGGAAGTTAAAAAATCTAATAGAATTACAGCAGTAATAATGGGGGTAATTGTAGCTGGGTTTGTAGGGCTTGGAGATATATTTTATTCTTTATGGGTACCAACTCAAGACAGCAGCATGTTACAAATGCTGTCATTTTTAATAATGGTACCAACAATTTTTAGTATGGGAATTAATACACTTTATAGCGTAAATACTGTTTATAATAAGGTTAAAATTCCATCTATAGTATTATTTGTATCTGCAATAATTAATGTAATAATGGTAATTATATTATTGAAAACTACTAATTTAGGGGTATTTGCAATACCTCTATCAAGTGCAATTTTAAATATAGCAAGAATAGTATTTTTTACACCTATATATACATGTAGTATTATGGGAATAAAATGGTACACATTTTATATAGATGTAATAAAATCATCATTAGGAATTATTTCAACTATTATAATATGCATTATTATAAAAAGTATATTTAAAATTGATAGTTGGATGCAATTAGTTTTAACTGCTATTATTTGTGGAACTATTGGTTTAATCATTAACTCTATTTTTGTACTAAATAAATCAGACTTAAGAAATATATTAGAAATTATTAAGTCAAAACTTAAGAGAAAGTGGTGTTAGAAATATGGTACTGATAGTATGTAATACATTATATCAGCTTTTAGTTGCTATAAATATTAAAGTCAATATTCATAAAAATGATAAAGTGGATTTAATTTTGACGGATCATACTGTGAAATTTAAGGATATATACATAAATATAAAGGATAAAGATGTATTTAATAATGTATATTATGTAGAAACAAAAAGATTCGAAAGTGAATTTAAACCATCTAGAAGTGACTTGTTAAGAATAGCGATTTCTAATAGCAACGAATACAATAAGCATTTTAACTATATAGAAAATACATATAACTATCTATATACTGCAAATATAAATCAGTATATAAAGTTACTTTACGGACACTTACAGAAAAATAATAATAAAATTATAGTAAGAGAATTTGAAGATGGGTTTAGTTCTTATGTAAAAACTTGGATATCTCTTAATAGATATGAAAGAGTCCTGAGTAAATTTGGAAAAAAATATTTGTGCAATAATATTGATGAATTATATTTATTTGAACCGAATCTCTATGTATGTGAAAAAACGCGTATTATAAAGCAACTACCTAAGATTAGTAAAGATGATAAGGAATTAGTTAAAATTATAAATGAAGTATTTAATTATAAAACTAATTATACTATCAGAGAGAAATATATCTTTTTAGAAGAATCTTTTTCAGCAGATAAATACGAAACAAATGACGTTGAACTTATAAAATTAGTAGCAAGCATAGTAGGGACAGATAATTTTATTGTGAAAATGCATCCAAGAAATCCTATTAACAGATTTGAGAATGATTCTATAAAAACTTTACATAGTAGTATCCCATGGGAGGTATTTCTTTTAAATAACGATTTTTCAGATAAAGTATTTATTACAGTATCTTCTAATGGGACTATAATGCCAAAGATACTATTTAATGAAGATACAAAAACTATATTACTTATTAATTTGTTTAAAGGGGGTATTCCTCTTTTTAAAGAAGATTTTTATAAAAATTATTTAGAAAATGTATATAATCAGTATGCAGATAAAAATCTCCACATACCTCAAAATAGAAACGAATTAATGAGTTTGCTTTGATATAGTTAGATTTGAATTAATAATATAAATTTGAGGTGATAAAATGAAAATAATTGGCGTAATTCCAGCAAGATATAGTTCATCAAGATTTCCAGCAAAACCTTTGGCAGATATTTTAGGAAAGCCTATGATATGGTGGGTATATAAACAAGTTAAAAAAGTAGAAGAATTAGACGAAGTTGTAGTTGCAACAGATGATGAAAGGATTGCTAATGTATGTAGCAGTCTTAATATAAAGTATATAATGACTTCTAAAGATAACAATACTAGTACAGAAAGATTATATGAAGTAGCTCAACATATTAATGCTGATTACTATATTTGTATAAATGGTGATGAGCCATTAATTGATCCGAATATAATACAATGTATAATACCTAAAGACGGAAAAAGAATTAATGAGGTTTATGTAGCAAACTTAATGACAAGAATAAAAGATCCGGTACAGGTTGTAGATAATACAAATATAAAAGTTGTGGTTAATAATGATTCTGAATTAGTTTACATATCGAGGAGTCCAATACCATACCCTAAAAGTAGCATGAATTTTTACTATAGAAAGCATCTAGGAGTCTTAGCATATAATTTTGAAGCACTAAAGCTGTTTAAAAACTCGGATAAAAGGACATTAGAAAAAATTGAGGATATTAATGAGCTTAGATTTATAGAATATGGACAAAAAATAAATATGATTGAGGTAGATGCTGAAACTTTATCAGTTGATACACCAAAAGATCTAGATAATGTTATTAGTATTCTGAAAGCTAAACTTGATAAGGGAGAGAATATTTATGAATAATATTAAGATACTAGATTGCACATTAAGAGATGGTGGATATATAAATGATTGGAATTTTGGTGAAAATAGTATTAAAGATATAATTAATAAATTATCACGCGCTAAAATTGATATAATTGAGTGTGGTTTTTTAACGACTAAAGGTGGGGACTGTAATAAGACTCTATTCAATGAGATAAATGAAATAGGAAGCTATATAGAACATAGAGATGATAATATTATGTATGTCGGGATGATAGCGTATCCTAATGATATTGTTAATTATATTCCTGATAGAAATCTTAATTCAATAGACGGCATTCGAGTAACATTTCATGAGCATGAGATAGACGATGCTTTAGATATATGTAAAAAATTAATAGACAAAGGATATAAAGTTTTTGTGCAACCTGTGGGAATGACTAGTTATGATGATATAAACTTGATTAAACTTATAGAAAAGGTTAACAAAATTAATCCATTCTCATTCTATATAGTAGATACTTTAGGAACTATGTATAAAAATGATCTATTGAAGATATTTTATTTAATTGACAATAATTTAGATAAGAATATTGCTATAGGATTTCATTCTCATAATAATTTACAACTATCATTTTCAAATGCTCAAGAATTGCTTACTATTCAAACAAAGAGAAATATAATAATAGATTCTTCTGTATATGGAATGGGAAGAGGTGCCGGGAATCTATGCACAGAGCTAATTACAGAATATATTAATCATAATATAGATGATAGGTATGTAATTGAACCTATTTTAGAGATAATAGACGAATATTTAAATAATATATATGCAAAGGCACCGTGGGGATATAGAGCACCATACTGCCTAGCTGCAACTAATAATTGTCATCCTAATTATGCATCATATTTAATGAATAGACAAACTATATCAGTTAATAGTATAAATTATATATTAAAAAATATTGATATAGATAAAAGGACTATATTTGATAAAGAGTATATAGTTGAACTATATACTAAATATCAAGAACATTTTATTGATGATAATGAAAGTATATTGGAAATAGAGAATAGGATAAATAAAAGACAAATTTTAATTGTTGGACCAGGAACATCTATAAATGATGAGAGAGAAAAGATAAATAACTTTATTAAAGAACATAGCCCTTATATAATAGCAATAAATTTTATACCAACAAATTTTCAATATGATGGTTTATTTATAAGCAATTCAAAGAGATTTAAAAATATTGAATCAATGAAAGAGCAGTTAAAAGGAAAGCTATTAATAAAAACATCAAATATAATTGGTAATGATGATATACTTACAGTAAATTATTCATCATTAGTTGTTGATAACTCATTAATATCAGATAATGCTGGACTAATGTTAATTAATTTACTAAAAAAAGTTAAAGTTAATGAAGTGTTTATAGCTGGACTTGATGGATATTATATAAATCAAAGTAATTATGCAAGCAATGACATGGAGTTGGTTAAGGAACGTAAAAATATTGATGAAATAAACTCTTTGATTAAGAAAGAATTTGACAAGCTAAAGAATACAACGACTGTTAAATTCTTAACAAAAAGTCTATATAACTAGAGAAAGGATAAATATAATGATTTCTAGAGTTAAAAATATGATATTTGATTTTGATGGGGTTATAATAGATTCTATGCACATAAGAACTGAAGGTTTTAGAGAGATTTTTTCTAATTATGATGATGAAGTTGTTAATAAGTTAATAAAGTATCATTTATATAATGCAGGATTATCGAGATTTCACAAAATAAAATATTTCTATAATGAACTATTAAATAAACAAGTTTCAGATGAAGAGATACAAATATATGCAGATAAGTTTACTAATATAATGAGATTAAAGTTAACATCAAAAGATATACTTATTAAAGATACTATTGATTTTATTAAAAGAAACTATAATACATATAATTTTCATATTGCTTCTGGCTCAGAGGAGAATGAACTGAAATTTTTATGTAATAAATTAGACATAGATAAATATTTTAAATCTATAAAAGGGTCACCTATACATAAAAATGATTTGGTTAGAAATATAATTAACGATAATAATTATAGTAAAGAATTAACTGTGATGATTGGAGATTCTATAAATGACTATGAAGCTGCAACAGTTAATGGTATAAAGTTTTTAGGATATAATAATTTAGATTTAAAAGGAAAGGATGGTTATATTAATACATTTATGAAATTTAATGTATAAAGAATACTTAGTTTTTTATTGAAATATAGTTTAGTGGTATAAAATAGCTGATATTAATGTTTTATAAAAGTAGTATAGTATTTGTATCAATAAGAAAAATAGAATGTTGAGTATCTTTTGTATATAATTATACTTTTAGTACTTTTTTATGTTATTTTAAATAGTAAAATAGTAGAATAACATAGATTGTAAGAAAGACTAGCAAATTGGAAGCTAGTCTTTTGTTCTAATAGGGTTCTAACCTAATGAAAAGTCAGATTATTTTTCCATGTATTAAAATAATTAAGGAATTTATAATAATCTCATAGAAAAAATCTGATAATATATTATACATAGAGTTCGGTTTATGATATATTAAATTGATATGAAATTTTGTTAAATACAAAAAAATATTTTATTTTGTTATAATTTGATGTACAATTGATATATGTGAAAATAGGAGGGATTTTCTTGAAGGTTAATTTTTATGAATCTCAAAGAGAATATAAAGAAAAAAAAGATGAGTTTGATAAAGCTATAAAAAATATTATAGATAATGGAACTTTTATATTAGGAAATGAAGTTAAAACTTTTGAAGAAGAAATAAAGGATTTTACAGGTGCTAAACATGCTATAGGAGTAGCATCTGGTACAGATGCTCTAGTTATAGCCTCAGATATCCTTGGTTTTAGTGATAATAAAGAAATAATAACTACACCATTTACTTTTCTAGCTTCTACATCTTGTCTTGCAAAACATGGTGGAAGACCAGTATTTGTAGATATAGATGAAGAATCCTGTGGCATGGATGTAAGCCAATTAGAAGCAGCTATAAATGATAATACAGTTGGTATACTTCCAATACATTTATTCAATCAAATGTGCGATATGGATAAAATTATGGAAATTGCTAAAAAGAATGATTTAAAGGTATTAGAAGATGCAGCAGAAGCCTTTGGAATGAGATGGAAGATGCAAAATGAAGAAGACTATAGACATGCAGGAACTATAGGAGATATGGGGGTGTTTTCATTCTTCCCAACTAAGACACTAGGTGGATACGGTGATGGTGGAATGATAGTTACTAACAGTGATGAATTAGCAGATATGTGCCGTATGTTTAGGGTTCATGGAGCATCAAAAAAATATCATTATGATTATATAGGATATAATTCAAGATTAGATGCTATTCAAGCAGCTATATTAAGAGTTAAACTTAAATACATAAATGATGCTATAGAAAATAGAAATAGAGTCGCAAAACTTTATACTGAAGGCTTAAAAAATGTTGAAGGTGTAAAAGTTCAAGGTATTAAAAATAGTAATCAGAAAAATGTATATTATGTGTTTAATATATTTGCAGAAAATAGAGATGGTCTTGCAGAACACTTAAAATCTAAAGGAATTGCAACTAGCATATATTATCCAAAGCCATTACATTTACAAAAGTGCTTTGAATACTTAGGTTATAAGGAAGGTCAATTCCCAGTAACTGAAAAGATGTGTAAGCAGATTCTTGCATTACCTATATACCCAGAACTTACAAATGAAGAAGTTGAGTACATTTGTGCATGCATAAAAGAGTTTTATAACTAACAATATATAATAATAAGTAATATAAAATTTATCCAATGATAATTAACTAATATGAAGATTAATTTTCATTGGGTAAATTGAGTTGATTGTTAAAAATATATCAACACTTATAAAATATAACTTATGGAAATTGAATAATAGGAGACGATAATATGGAAGATTTAAAAATATCTTTAGTAGGACTTGGCTATGTAGGAATGCCACTAGCAGTTGCTTTTGCTAAAAAGGTACCAGTAGTAGGGTTTGATGTAAACAAAGAAAAAATAAATAAATACATAAGTGGAGTAGATGTAACCAATGAAGTAGGAGATGAAGCTATAAAGGCATCTACTGTTGAATTTACTTGTGATGAAACAAAATTAAGAGGATGTAACTTTCATATAGTTGCAGTTCCAACTCCAACTAATGAAGATAAAACTCCAGATTTAAGACCAGTAATAGGCGCAAGTGAGATTCTAGGAAGAAACTTAACTAAAGGTTCTATAGTAGTATATGAATCAACAGTATACCCAGGGGTAACAGAGGAAATCTGTGTACCAATACTTGAAAGAGAATCTGGACTTAAGTGTGGACAAGATTTTAAAATAGGCTATTCACCAGAGAGAATAAACCCAGGTGATAAGGTTCATAGATTAGAGAACATAATGAAGATAGTATCTGGAATGGATGAGGAAACTCTTGATAAAGTAGCTAAAACCTATGAATTAGTTATTGAAGCTGGAGTATATAGAGCTGAGAGCGTAAAAGTTGCAGAGGCTGCTAAGTTAATAGAAAACTGCCAGAGAGATGTTAATATAGCCTTTGTAAACGAACTTGCTATAATTTTTGACAAGATGGGAATAGATACAAAAGCAGTAATAGATGCTGCAGGTAGTAAGTGGAACTTTATAAAGTTAAATCCAGGTTTAGTTGGAGGACATTGCATAGGGGTAGATCCATATTATCTAATCCACAGAGCTAAAGAGTTTGGTATAGAATCTAAAGTAATAGCTTCAGGAAGAAATATCAATGATGGTATGGCTAAGTTTATTGCAGAAAATACAGTAAAAAGCTTAATAAAAGCTAATAAAAAAGTTAAAAATGCAAGAGTAGCTGTACTTGGACTTACATTTAAAGAAGATTGTCCAGATACAAGAAACACAAAAGTAGTAGATATTATCCATGAGCTTGAAGAATATGGAGTAAAAATATTAGCTACAGATCCAGTGGCTTGTAAGGATGAGATAAAAGAAGAATACGGAATAGATATGGTATCTATAGAAGATATTAAAGATGTGGATGCTATTATTCTTGCTGTATCTCACCATGAATACAGAGAAATGTCTATTAAAGACTTTACACAATTATATAACAGTGAAGCTCTAGATGAAGTAGCAGTAGCTAAGGATGAAGAAGAAAAAGATGTATTTATAGATGTAAAAGGCATTATGGATAGACATAGTGTAGATGTAGAGAATATGGTTTATTGGAGACTATAAGATTTAATTATTTTATATTATGGTTAAAATAATTAAGTTAACAACGTAAGTTTAAAATAAAAAAAGTAACTCTTAAATTATCTTGATAATTTAAGAGTTACTTTTTATACATAAAAAATATATAGAAACATATTTAAATATAAACAAAGATAAGTACAGACATATAATTGAGAAACATGCTTATTTTAAAATAACTATTTCTTATCTCCAAAAATATAATCTTTCATTTGCTTTTTAACAGTTTCAATATCAAACTTTAAGTAATATATTCCACTACTAGAGTCACCTTGTCCATCTCCGTCCCTTGGAAATCTCTCTTGCTCTAAAGTTCCAGTTCCTAGACCAGCCACCTTTGTTGCTAGGGATATAAAATCACCAGAGCTTAGGTTAGTTTGAACTAGTGGAAGAATATTATTCAGTATAGACGGATAAGAAGTCGGAGAAGCAGCAAGAGCTTTTTTAAATACTGCAGACATTACATTTCTATGTCTATGAGTTCTTTCATAATCTCCACCACTTGCATATCTTATTCTAGAGTAGGCTAGTGCTTGCTCACCGTTTAATACAGTAGGGCCAGTCGAAGATACTCCAGGAATATGGGATATTTCTTCATCAGTAATATCAATAGTAATTCCACCTAATATATCAATTATTTGTGGCAGAGAAGAAAAGTTTACTGATACAAAGTTTTCCACATTAAGTCCAAAGTTTTCATTTAAAGTTCTAATTGCTAAAGTTGGACCACCGAAAGCGTAAGCATGATTAATTTTATCCATACCGTGGTCAGCGATATTAACATAAGAATCCCTCATAATAGAAGTTACTTTAACCTTATTATGTACTGGGTCTATGGTAGCTATCATTATTGAATCAGAACGTCCAGCTTGACCCTCTTCAGCATCAACTCCAAACAAAGCAATGTTTTTTATAGAACTATAATTTTCATATTCTTTAAGTTCATCCGCTGAAGCAATTCCTAGATCAGCTTTATTAAGTTTTATATTATCCATTTTATTAAACAATGAATAAGTATATCCAGCTCCAATTGCTATTAAAAATATTAGTACTGCTAAAATTCCCATTGAGATTTTAAAACCTAATGATTTTTTCTTTTTTCTTTTTTTGCTACTACTTCTATTACCTTCTTTATTAACTTTTGATTTTGCTTGTGACATTTTCTCACTCCTTTCATGTATTTAATTCTATCATCATATATAATATGTGTAAATATAAAGAATATCATAACAAATACACAAATCATCATTTGAGGAAAAAAATGAAAATAATATTTGAAAAAGTATTATTATAAACAATAAAGAAATATAATATTTTATTTATAAAAAAATAAAATATTATATTTCCAGTAACATTGAAATAAATATAGAAAAGTTACTGAAAATGTGATATTATACAAATGAAGAAATTTCGTAAACAATCTAGGAAAAAAAGTAGGTTATATTATTAGTAGGTTATATAATAATATCTATAATGTAATAATACAGTAAAGTGTTAAATGATATTAAAATTTATATAAGAAGGAGAAATATATTGGAAGAAAATATTGTTAGTTTAGAAGAAATTTTTAAAGTTTTAAAAAATAGATGGAAACTTATATTACTATTTGTTTTAAGCTCAGTATTAGTTGCATCAATAGTACTATTTTTCTTAATAGATCCACTATATGAGATAAATACTAAAGTATTTATAGGAAAAGGGGAGTATCAGCAAGAAGAATATAATGTTTCAGATATACAAATGTATCAAAAGCTATTAAAAACCTATGCTGAAATTATTAAAACAGAAGACTTAATTACAAAATCAATAGAAAAAGATCACTTAAAAATAGAAACTAAAGAAGCTCTTAATAACTTAACCGTAGTATCTTTAGCTGATACACAGATTTTAGAATTAAAATATAGAAGTAAATCTCCAGATGAAGCTATAAAGCTAATATCTAGCTTAAAAGATGAATTTATTAAATTATCATTAGAGTTAGTGCCAAATGGAAATATTCAAGTTATAGAGGAAGCAAGATTTCCAACAAACCCGATAAGTCCAAATAAAAAGATGGGATTTCTAATATCAATTGTATTAGGACTAGTGTTAGGTTTTGGAACAACTTTCTTTGTAGAATTCATGGATAATACATATAAGAATAAAGAATCTTTAGAAAAGGAATTAGACATACCAGTTTTAGGTACTGTACCTAATCTAAAATAAAGAGCAAAGGATAAGGTTGGAGGGGAAGATGTTTTGGAAGAAGAAGTAATTAGTTTTGGAGAAATTTTAGAAGTAATAAAGAGACGATGGAAGATGATACTAATACTAACATTGATAGCAACGTTAGTATCAGGGTTAGTTAGCTTTTTTCTCATAAGTTCCAAATATGAAGCTAGTACAAAATTATTTATAGGTAAAGAAGAAGGGGCAGATCAGGGATATAATCAAAATGATGTATCTATGTATCAAAAGTTGATGAAAACATATTCAGAGGCTATAAAAACTAGAGATTTAGTTGGTAAGGCAATAAAAGCCACTAATAGTAACTTAACAGAAAATGAAATATTAGAAAGGTTGACTGTGACAACTGTAGCTGATACACAAATACTTCAAATAAAAGTCAATAGTGAAGATCCTAAAGAAGCAGCAAATATAGTACAAGCAATAACAAAAGAGTTTATAAGTACTTCTAAGGTTTTAGTACCAAATGGAAATATAAGAATTATAGAAGCAGTGAAGGTTCCAGAAAATCCTGTGAGCCCTAATAAAAAGTTGAATATAGCTATAGCATTTTTATTAGGATTGATGGTCAGTGTGGGATTAAGTTTCTTATTAGAGTTTTTAGATAATACATATAAGAATAAGGAACAGTTAGAGAAAGATTTAGAAATTCCGGTTATAGGAGCTATACCTAACATTGAACAGTAAATAAGGCATATAGATTTAATGAGATATTAAATTTTACTTAAGGAGAGAAATTAATGTTTATAGTAGAAAAGGAGCCTAAATCTATAGCTGCGGAAAGCTATAGGACTTTAAGGACAAATTTACAATATTCATCCTTTGATGAAGAATATAAAGTAATAGTAGTAACTAGTTCAGAGCCGGGAGAAGGAAAGAGTACTACAGCGGGAAATTTAGCATTATCAATATCCCAAGGTGATAAAAAAGTAGTTTTAATTGATTGCGATTTAAGAAAGCCATCATTACATAAAAAATTTGGATTATCAAATACGGTAGGACTTTCTGATGTGATAGTTGGCAAGGAGAGTGTTTCTGTTGTGGGTCATCGATATAATAACAATCTCACAGTACTGACTTCAGGAAAGATACCGCCTAATCCAGCTGAGATGCTTGGCTCAAAATCTATGAAGGCTTTAATTGAAGCTTTAAAAAAAGTTTTTGACTATGTAATATTAGATACTCCACCAGTGCAAGCTGTTGCTGATGCACAGATACTTTCAACTAGGGCAGATGGTACATTAATTGTGGTCCGAGCAGAAAAAACCAAAAAAGACTCTGTTCTTAATGCTGTTAATCTTCTAAAAAAGGTTAATGCAAATATTGTTGGTACAATATTAAATGGAATGGACACTAAGAAAAATGATTATTATTACTATTATGGTGATAAATAGTATGAAAAAATATATTAATTTAATAGGATTTAACTTGTTAGAGTGGAGGGATGCTTATGATAGATTTTCATAGCCATGTTCTTCAAGGAATGGATGATGGATCTAGAGATGATGAGATGACTGTAAAAATGTTGAGATTAGCAGAGGAGTCTGGGACAAGAGGAATTGTTGCTACACCGCATTTTTTTAAGGGGAGATTTCAAGTTCCATATAATGAAGTAAAAATACAAGTAGATAGCTTAAAAAATCTAGCTAAGAAAAATAAAATAGATATAGAAATATATTACGGCCAAGAGATCTATTATACCAATGGGATTCTCGATAGTTTTAGTTGTGGTGATATAGGAACAATAGAGAATAGTAGATATATGCTAATAGAATTACCTTTAAAAGAATTTGTGATAGATGAGGTGGTGAATGACATATATGAACTTCAATTGAAGGGAATTGTGCCAATTATTGCTCATCCGGAGAGGTATAAAACGTTTACGAACACTCCGACCTTAATAAATAAATTCATTGAAGAAGGATTTTTATTTCAGCTTAATACAGGAAGCGTAACTGGAGAATTTGGCAGAGAAGTAAAAAAAACTGCTGAGTTATTTGTAAAGCATAAGATATATAGTGTTCTTGGATCAGATGCTCATAGGATAGAGAATAGAAATACAAATATGAGTAAAGGTATGCAGGTTATAGAAAAAATAGAGCCTGGATACACAAAGGAAATGAAGAGGCTTTCTGAGGAAATTTTAAAAGATAATGTTATTAAGTTTCAAGGAAATATAGTAAAAAAGAGAAATGGAATTATAGATTTATTTAAAAAATAAAAAAACTATCTATTGGAGAGACCTAATATATTAAAAGTTTAGGAATTGGGGGAGCTTTAAATATATTTGGTAGGGGAAAATTAAATTCGACATAAATAACTTAGATGAAAAGGGAATTATGAAGTGTAGTCTGCATTTGGGCACTTGGACTACATGGAGTTAGTAGTGCAACCCACCTTATCTCTTAGTAACTCAAGACAATTGTAGACTTGAAGGGGAAGTCTACAATATTATGAGTTACTTGAAGGTAATGGTGGGTTCTTTTTTGTCTAGGTATATAAATTAAGATTTGGAGGGCGGTCTTAATTTATATGCGACTAAACAGGGGGTATATAAATATAAAATTCGAGAAATAACGTAGGTAAAAAGGGGATAATAAAGTGTAGTCTGTATGCGATGCTTAGACTAAATGGGGTTAATAGTACAACTCACCTATATCTCGTTAATTCAAGGTATCTATAAGTTTTAATGAGAAATTTATAGATTGAAAGTTATAAAGATAAGGATGAGTTGTTTTTTATCTAATTTTATAAGTTAGGATTTAAAATTCTTAATCTATATATAAATCAGGATAAGTGTTAATATATAAAATTTTGGGGGATTTGTAGATATGAGGACTTATAGTAAAAATGAGAGTTTGATAATTCTAGGAGCTGGAAGTCATGGGCATGTAGTTAAAGAAATTGCAGAATCCATGGGGATATTTAGAGAAATCAATTTCTTAGATGATAGATTAACTTATGATGGAGTGTTAGGAAGATGTGATGAGTTTAAAGACTTCACTGAAGATTATAACTATGCTATTCCTTCATTTGGAAACAATAAACTTCGTATGGAATGGATTGAAAAACTTGAAAAGAATTTATTTAAGATTCCAACTTTAATTCATTCTACAGCTTATGTTAGCCCATCAGCTATAGTTAAATCTGGTTCAGTAGTAGCAGCTAAAACAGTTATAAATACAAATAGTAGAGTAGAAGAAGGATGCATTATAAGTATCGGCTCAATCATTGATCATGATGCAGTTATTAATTGTGGATGTCATGTGGATTGTGGAGCTATTATTAAATCTTATGGTGTTACTGCACCTCTTTCAAAAATTAACAGTGGGGAAATTATAGAAAGCAAAGATTTATCGAAATGACGTAATGTGTATATAAACTATTTTAATTTTAGGGGGAGATTATATGTATATAAAAGTTAAAAGAGTATTTGATTTTATACTTGCGTTATTGGGGCTAATTATACTTTCACCCATATTCTTAATCATTATTTTAGCTATAAAAATTGATTCAAAGGGACCTGTATTCTTTAGACAAAAGAGAGTTGGAATTAATAGAACTTATTTTAATATATTAAAGTTTAGAACTATGAAAATAGATACACCTAAGGACACAGCAACTCACTTACTTGAAAATCCAGAGCAGTATATAACTAAGGTTGGAAAATTTTTAAGGAAGACTAGTTTAGATGAACTTCCACAAATACTTAATATACTGTCAGGTTCTATGGCAATTGTAGGACCAAGACCTGCTCTTTGGAACCAATATGATTTAATAGAAGAAAGAGATAAGTATGGAGCGAATAATATACTTCCAGGTCTAACAGGATGGGCACAAATCAATGGAAGAGATACAGTGTCCATAGAAGATAAGGCAAGATACGATGGGTTTTATACTAAAAACCTAGGAATGAAGCTTGATATAAAATGCTTTTTGGGGACTATTGTTTCTGTATTAAAGAGAGATGGAGTTCTAGAAGGTGGAGTTAAAGAAAGTAAAAAGCATGTAGAAGAAAATGGAGATTCAGTGTCGGTTTAGAAGATGTATTCATAGAATAGATGCAACTGATTATATAAGTTAGTTTGTATCCTTGTAGTTATAAAAACGTGTAATGTACGTTTAGAAAATGTAAATATATTAAGTGTTTAGTTGGAAATAGTTAAATATTAGTTTTCCAATTAACAACATATACAAGGAGATATGATTATGACTTATAAAGATATGATGATAAATCATAATCATAAAGGATTTACATTCATAGAGATTATTATAGTAATAGCAATTATTGATATATTAGCTGTAATAGTAGATCCGTATTATATGGAGTATGTTAAAAAAGAAGAAAAGATTTGTAAGTAGTTGGAAAGACTATATGAGATGTATTTATATGAAAAAATATAAGACATTGAGATATAGCATTTGAAAAGTCTTTACAAGACTGTGGTAACGATATATGCCATAAGCGTGGCAAGTAAATTATGTTTATGGAGAAATTAACTATTGATTTATAACGGTTAAAGTTTAAAAGGATTGAATTATTAGGGCGAAGTGAGAATGGGGAAGGGATTAGAAATCTCCAAACCCAGTAATAGCAAGGGTTTTAGCGGTTGGATATGTATCTGAAATGTTTTAAGAAGGGTGTAGGGTATTACCATTCATGCATTGGTAGGATGGGAAGGCTTGATAAATAAGGGGTTTGAGAGTTGATTGATAATTTGTAGTATGGATAAATATAAGATAGTGCTGTTTATGAGTAGTCAGTACATAATTGAGGAATAGGAGTTGAAGCTATGAATAGCCAAGAGTTGGTATCAATCATAACACCAGCATATAATTCTGAAAAGTATATTTCACAAACTATTGAAAGTGTACTAGCTCAAACATACACTAGTTGGGAAATGATAATAGTTAATGATAAATCTACAGATAACACAAAAGATATAATTGAGTCCTATTTGCTTAAAGATTCAAGAATTAAACTAATTAATTTAGAAAATAATTCTGGTGTTGTAAAAGCAAGGAATGCTGCTTTAAATGCTGCAAAAGGAAAATATATTGCGTTTTTAGATTCGGATGATTGTTGGAAAAAAGACAAGCTTACTAAGCAACTAGAATTTATGAAAGAGAAGGATTATGCATTTACATATACAAGTTATGAATACATGAATGAGATTGGTGAAAATATACTTAAGAAAGTTAAGATTCCATCTCAGCAAGATTATAAACAAGGATTAAAAAATACTGCTATAGGTTGTTTAACAGTTATTGTTGATAGACATAAGGTGGGAAATTTTGAAATGCCATATTTAAAACATGGTGAAGATCACTTTACTTGGTTAGAAATTATGAAGAAGGGTTACAATGCATATGGTTTAGATGAAAGCTTAGCTTTATATCGTATATCAAGTAATTCTTTGACATCAAATAAATTTAAAGTAATGAAATATCAATGGAATAATTATAGACACTATGAAAAAATACCATTAATTGAATGTTGTTACTATTATTTAGCTTATGTTTTAAATGCAATAAAAAAGCATTATTTCTAATTTGAGTATATGGCAATACATGGAATATATAATTAAATATTAATAAAAATAAAAATATAAATTATGAGTGATAGCGAAGTTTGTTTAACGGAGGTAAATATGAAGAAAACATATAAAACAGTTAATGATAGTTTGGCTATCATTGTTCTCTCATTCGATGGCTATAAAGATGTTTGGCCATATTTTTTTGAAGCTTTCAATAAATATTGGTCAGATTGTGAGTATCCCATATATTTGGTTAATAATGAAGCAAAAGTTGAGTATAAAAATATACATGTTATTCATACTGGAAAAGAAGTTAATTGGTGTGATAGAGCAAGAAAAGCAATACAGCAGATTGATAGTGAGTATATTCTATTACTACTTGAGGATTATCTTATAGGAACTGAAGTTGAGAATAAGAATATAGAACAGGTTTTAAATTTTATAGATAATAATGATGTAAAATATTTTAGATTAACTAATATACCTCATTTACGTAGTAAGATGAAAAACAATAATAATATATATCCTATTTTCAAGAATGAAGAGTATGGTATTAACTTGCAGGCTTCGATATGGAAAAAACAATATCTTTTGACCTCACTAAATAATGTTGATGGTTCAGCATGGGAGTTCGAAATTGATTTTCTTAAAAGAGCTGTGAATGAAAAAGATGAACCGTTTTGTGATTGTTTTGTGAGCACTGCAAATGTTATGGACATACACAATGGGATTTTAAAGGGTAAATGGTTTCCCAATACTATAAGATATTTTAGAAAAAGAGGGATAAATATAGATTATATAAATAGGGGTAAACTTTCTTTTAGAGAAGTTATAGTGTACAATACTAGATTTCAGTTAAGAGAAAGAATGCCATATGGATTAAGAAAAAAAATAAAAAAAGTTCTTATTAAATTTGGACTGAAATTTGTTTCAGATAATTAAGGGAGATTAGAAATGAAAATATTATGGATTAGTTGCTTGGCTTGGCTTGAAAATGGAGAATATAGATTACCAGTTAATGGGCCAGGAGCAGTGTCTGGATCTATTTTTCAGCAAAGCATAATCGAAGGTGTGGAAAATCATGGGGCTAAAGTTGAGATATTGAATGACTATCCAGTTGCCAATAAAAGGTGTGTTAAAGGAGCTAAATGGTCTCATAATTGTGAAAGTCTAGACAAGACTGTTTCTACAATAAACATTCCATTGATTTCTATGATAGTGAAATCTATTAGTATATTTTTAAATATATTTAAAAAACAAAAAGGAATGGATTACAGCATAGCTATAGCATATTTGATACATACTCCTTATTTAATTGGCCTATGGATAGCAAAAAAGATAAAAAGAGATATTAAGACTGTATTAATATGTCCTGATTTACCAGGATATATGGATATGTCACTCAAAGAAAAACCGATAAAAAAACTATTTAAGAAGATAGATTATATGATTATTAATAAGTTGATGAATAGTATAGATGCTTTTGTGTTATTTTCTGATTCTATGAAAGAGAGGTTACCAATAGGAAATAAGCCATCCATTGTTATAGAAGGGGTTTATTCGCCATTTGATATAGATTTAACAAAAGCTGAAAAGAAACGTGCAATAATGCATGCAGGCACACTTCATAGAAATATAGGTATAGAAAATATAATTGAAGCTTTCAAATTAATTAGTGATAAAGAATTAGAATTATGGATTTTTGGAGATGGTGACTTAGGTGATTATATACGTAAAGCTTCTCAAATAGATAAAAGAATTAAGTTCTTTGGTTTTGTTTCAAGACAAGAACTTTTTGAATATGAGAAGCGAGCAATGTTACTTATCAATACACGAAATCCTAATGATGAATATACTAAATATTCATTTCCATCAAAAACTTTTGAATATATGGCATCAGGAACTCCTTTTTTGACTACTAAACTTCAAGGAATTCCAGAAGAATATTATAAATATTTATATACAATTGAAAGTAATGAGCCGAGTGTAATTGCGAAAAATATTAAAAAGATATTTGAAATATCAAATGAGGAAAATGAATGTTTTGGATTGAATGCGAGAGAATTTGTTCTTACAAACAAGAACAAAATAGTTCAATCTGATAAATTATATAAATTTCTTAAATCTTTATTATAGACAAAAACATGTAATGGTTACATAGAAGATAATTATGTAAAAAATATTTAAATTTTAAAAAAGGAGTATATAGTATGTTTAAAAATAAAACCTTACTTATAACAGGAGGTACTGGTTCCTTTGGAAATGCAGTGCTAAAGAGATTTTTAAATACAGATATCAAAGAAATTCGTATTTTCTCAAGAGATGAGAAAAAGCAAGATGATATGAGAAAACTATATAAAAACGATAAGATAAAGTTTTATATAGGTGATGTTAGAGATTTAGCTAGCATTAAAAATGCTATGCATGGGGTTGATTATGTATTTCATGCAGCAGCATTAAAGCAAGTTCCATCATGTGAGTTTTTTCCAATAGAAGCGGTTAAAACAAATGTTATTGGAACGGATAATGTGCTTACAGCTTCAATAGAATATGGAGTTAAGAAGGTAATTTGCCTTTCAACAGATAAGGCTGCATATCCTATTAATGCTATGGGAATATCAAAAGCTATGATGGAGAAGGTATTTGTAGCTAAGTCAAATACGGTATCACCAGATAAAACAACTATTTGCGGTACTAGATATGGAAATGTTATGGCTTCAAGAGGTTCGGTTATTCCTCTATTTGTAGATCAAATAAAGAATGGACAACCACTAACGGTAACTAATCCAGAGATGACAAGATTTTTAATGAGTTTAGATGAAGCGGTAGAGCTTGTGGTGTTTGCATTCCAAAATGCTGAGACAGGAGATATCATGGTTCAAAAATCTCCTGCAAGCACAGTAAGGGATTTAGCTCAAGCAATCAAAGAATTATTTGATGTAGATAATGAGATTAAAATCATAGGTACTCGTCATGGTGAAAAACTATATGAAACACTTCTAACTAAAGAAGAGTATATGCATGCAGTTGATATGGGAGGATTCTTCAGAGTACCTGCGGATAAGAGAGATTTAAACTATGATAAGTATTTCGTAGAAGGCAATGAAAAGCTGTCTACTGAAGATGAGTATAACTCACATAACACTGAAATTTTAACTGTAGAGCAAATTAAAGAAAAGCTACTACAGCTTGATTATATAAGAGAAGAACTTGCAATGTGGCATAGCTTCAGGGAAGCCGCAGTAACTAAATAGTAGCTGTAAGAGAGGAATTATAAAAATGAAAAAGGTATTGATTACAGGAGCAAAGGGGTTTATAGGCAAAAACTTAGTAGCCACATTAAAATTAATTAAGGATATTGATGTTAAAACTTTTGATATAGAAGATAATGATGAAACATTAGAGACTTACTTAAAAGAAGTAGATTTTATATTTCATTTAGCAGGAATAAATAGGCCTAAAAGTGATGAAGAATTTACCGTTGGCAATGTTGGCTTAACACAAAAAATTATCAATAAATTAGAAGAGTTAAATAAAAACACACCAATATTAATTACATCATCTATACAGGCAGAATTAAATAATGCTTATGGAATAAGTAAAAAACAAGCTGAAGAAAGTCTTATTGAATATAGCAAGAAAAATTCAGCTAAAACGTATATCTTTAGATTACCAAATGTATTTGGTAAATGGTGCAGACCTAATTACAACTCAGTAGTAGCAACATTTTGTAGTAACATAGCTAATAGCCTTGAAATAACTATAAATGATGAAAGCAAAGAATTGGAATTAGTTTACATTGATGATGTTGTTAAAGAATTTATTTCTGCTATGGAAGCTTATGTAGAGGCAAATGAAGAAGTAGAAGAATCTTTAGAAGAAATTGCTGCAGCAAAAGAATTGGATATATTAAATCAATGTTATTACAAAATACCAGTAAGTTTTAAAGTTACGTTAGGAGAGATTGCAAGAAAAATATATGGGTTTAAAGAAAGTAGAAAGAATCTAATGGTTCCTAACTTAGAAGATGATTTTACTAAAAATTTATATAGTACTTATTTAAGTTATCTTCCAGTTGATAAATTCAGTTATCCTTTAAAAATGAATGTAGACCAAAGAGGTTCTTTTACTGAATTTTTAAAGAGTTCAGATAGAGGACAAGTTTCAATAAATATATCTAAACCAGGAATAACAAAAGGTAATCACTGGCACCATACTAAAAATGAAAAGTTTTTAGTTGTAAGTGGTCAAGGAGTTATTCAATTTAGAAAAATAGATAGTGAAGAAATTATAGAGTATAAAGTAAGTGGAGAGAAACTTGAAGTTGTAGATATTCCGGTTGGATATACACATAACATTATAAATACTGGTGAAACAGATATGGTAACTGTTATGTGGGTTAATGAAATATTTAATCCAGAAAAACCAGATACTTATTTCTTGGAGGTTTAATAAATGAAGAAATTAAAAGTGATGACAGTAGTAGGCACAAGACCAGAGATAATTAGACTAGCTGCTGTTATAAATAAATTAGAAGAATCAGAAGCTATTGAACATATATTAGTTCACACTGGTCAGAATTATGATTATGAACTAAATGAAGTTTTCTTTAATGATTTTAAATTAAGAAAACCAGATTATTTTTTAAATGCAGCTACTGGAACAGCAGTAGAAACAATAGGAAATATTTTAGTTAAGATAGATCCTATAATGGAAGAAGTAAATCCAGATGCATTCCTAGTACTTGGAGATACAAATAGTTGTCTTACGGCTATAGCAGCTAAAAGAAGACATATACCTATATTCCATATGGAAGCTGGGAATAGATGTTTTGATCAAAGAGTACCAGAAGAAACAAATAGAAAGATAGTAGATCATACTTCGGATGTAAATTTAACTTACAGCGATATAGCTCGAGAGTATTTGTTGAGAGAAGGATTACCGGCTGATAGAATAATAAAAACAGGAAGCCCTATGTTTGAAGTACTTAACTCAAGAAAAGAAGATATAGAAAAATCAGATGTATTAGAAAGATTAAATTTAAAAGAAGGACAATACTTTGTAGTATCTGCACATAGAGAAGAAAATATAAGTTCAGAAGTAAACTTCTTAAACTTAGTTGAGAGTTTAAATGCTGTGGCTGAAAAATATAATATGCCTGTGATAGTAAGTACTCACCCAAGAACTAGAAAGATGATAGAAGCAAAAGGTATAGAGTTTAATACTTTAATATCACTTATGAAACCACTTGGATTTAATGATTATGTAAAGCTTCAAACCAAGGCTAAAGCAGTATTAAGTGATAGTGGAACTATAAGTGAAGAATCTTCAATTTTAGGATTTAGAGCACTTAATATAAGACAGGCTCATGAAAGGCCAGAAGCAATTGAAGAAGCAGTAGTTATGATGGTGGGACTTGAGAAGGAGAGAATACTTCAGGGGTTAGAAGTACTTGAGACACAGGAAGTAGGAACTTTAAGAAGAGTAGCGGATTATAGTATGCCTAATGTATCAGACAAAGTATTAAGAATAATATTGTCTTATACGGATTATGTTAATAGAGTGGTTTGGGGGAAACTTAATTAATGACAGTATATATATGTGTAAATATAGTTGTAATTATTCTTTCGGTATTTTTTTTTGGTATATTAAAATCAAAGAAAAGTATAGATACTGATAATCATAATATTTATGAAAATAAAGTTAGTAGGATTTTTAATACAATAACCTTTTTATTATTGTTAGTTATTTCAGGTTTTAGAGGCGATTTTACCTCAGATTATAATAGTTATTCAACTTATTTTAAATATATTAATACGCTAAGTTTTAGAGAAATTTTTACAATGAAGTTTTATGAAGAAAAAGGATATATAGTATTAAATAAAATCATTGGAGTTTTTACTAATAATTCAGTATATTTTATGCTAATTATATCAATTATTATATTAGTATTATTTTATAGAGAGTTTAAAAGAGAATCCTCATATATTTGGTTTAGTATATTATTATTTATAAACATTGGTGCATATTATGTATCTTTTAATATAACAAGGCAGATATTGTCAGCAGCTATTGTTTTTTCTGGGTCAAAATTTTTATATGATAGAAAATTTATTAAGTATTTGCTAATTGTTATAATAGCTTCCTTAATTCATAGAACGTCTTTAATAATGATTCCCTTTTACTTTATTTTAAATTATAGGTTTAAAATGAAATATGTTTTCTTTACTTTCTTAATTATATTAGGATTAAATATTTATATGGATAAAGTTATATTATTAGTACAAAAATTTTATTATGCTGGATACACCTATGGTATGACAGGTGGAAATATTACAAGTGTAGTAGTTCCAATAGCATTATTTATATTTTTATTAGTACACATTAGATTAATTGATACAAATAATAAGAGGAATAATATTTTAGTGAACTCACTTATATTTTATGTGTTTTTTTGCATATTAGGATTAAGAACACAGATGATTCAACGTTTTGCAGAATTTTTTAGTCCATATGTTTTGATACTAATACCTAATATAGTATCAAAAGTTAAAGATAAACATTTGAAAACTGTATACTTTTCTGTAATTATATTTTTACTCGTATTGTATAATTATGTAACTTTAAGTGGCACAGGATATGACCCATATTATTTTATTTGGTAAATAATGAATGAGTTTCAAGTTGAAGCTAAATTAAATGCTGTATTTTATTGAATAATAAAATACATGAAGGAGCAAAAGTAGCCTTGGATATTTTTGATTGCTAATTGAGGAGATGAGTTAATGATTAAGCCTATAAGTATTGTTATATGTACATATAATGGACAGGAATATCTATCAGAAGTAATAGAATCAATTTTAAAACAAGAAGGTTTTGATAAAATTGTTGAGAAATTGATAATAGTTGATAATGCTTCCATGGATAATACAAAAGATATAATATTAGACTATAAAAAATTAAACTCTATAATAGAGTATATTTATGAACCTGTACCAGGATTAAGTTATGCAAGAAAACATGGTGCTTTTGTAAAGTCGGATTGGGTTGCATATTTAGATGATGATAATTTGATTATGCAAGGATGGTTAAAAGAAGCAAAAAAATATATAGAAGAAAATCAAAACGTTGGGGTTTTTAACGGTGCAAGCGTTCCTATATTGAAATATGAAGCAACAGAAGAAGAAATTGCTATGTTAAAGGCAATATACCCTGGTTTAGCATGTACACATTTCAACATAGATGATTATAAATTAAATTTAAAACCTTCATTAAAAGATCCTTTTGGGGCTGGAATGGTATTAAGAACAAAGCAACTTAAAGAATTTCTTGATGAAGGATGGACTCAAAATGAAGGTAGAAAAGGAAATGAGTTAGGTTCAGGAGAAGATGGAGAAATAGCTTATTCTATAATAAAGAAAGGATATTCCTATGGATATAATAATAAAATGTTATTAAGACATATTATACCTAAAAAACGGTTGGATAAAAGCTATGTAACAAATTTGTCTAAGGGACTAGACATAGGATATTATAATTATATTTCAAATAAAGATAATTATGTTTATTATAGAATGCGTACTTTTTTAAAGTCATTATTTATTATAATGATATATCCTTTTCAAATAATAATGTTTAAGGACTTATCAAAACGTATAATGTTAAAAAATAATGTTATTTCTAGAATGCGATTGGTTAAACTTACATTGAGAGACTTATTTATATTTAAAAATAATTTATTTTAGAATAATATTAAGAATTTATTATAGGAGTAATGGTGTAAATTTTTATAATGTTTATTATAAGCTATATGTTTTATTTAATGGAGGAAAGTTATGATAATACCTAAAGTAATTCATTATTGTTGGTTTGGTAGAAATCCACTACCACCATCAGCTAAAAAGTGCATTGACAGTTGGAAAAAATATTGTCCAGACTATGAGATAATAGAATGGAATGAAGATAATTTTGATATTAATAGTAATAAATATGTAAAAGAAGCATATGAAGCTAAAAAATATGCTTTTGTAACTGATTATGTAAGATTATACGCTTTATATAATTATGGTGGAATTTACATGGATACAGACGTTGAAGTATTGAAGCCATTAGATGAATTTTTAGGAAATAAGGCTTTCTCAGGATTTGAGACTATAGATACTGTACCTACAGGCATAATGGCATGTGAAAAAGAACATGCCTTTTTTAAAGAACTTTTATCATATTATATTTCAAGAAATTTTATAAAAGATGATGGTTCTTATGATCTAACAACAAATGTAACAACTATTACAAATCATTGTATACAAGCTGGGTTGAAGCTTAATAATACATTGCAAACAGTAGCTGGTTTTACCCTTTATCCCAAAAAGTATTTTTGCCCTAAAGATCATTTATCAGGCAATATACATATAACACCTGAGACCTATACAATTCATCATTTTGCAGGTTCATGGGTATCTAAGAAAGATAAAATTAAAAATAAAATAATTAGATTATTAGGAACTAAAATTACAGAAGTTATTGTTAAGTTTAAAAGACTTATAAAAGGAGGCGTAAAATGAAAAAGGTAGCTATTATGACATGGTATCACTACCCTAATTTTGGAACAGCTCTTCAAGTTACAGCTTCTTCTTATATAATAAAGAAGTTAGGTTATCAAGCAGATGTCATTCAATATATTCCAACTGATAATGTGATAAACTTACAAGATAACAAAAAAATTTCATACTATATAAAAAAGATTAATAAAAAATTTAACGGTGAAAAGAATAAAGAAATACTGGATGAAAAGCGAATAAGTGCTTTTGATAAGTTTTTGAAAAAACAGATTACATTAACTTCTGAGTGTAAAGTGAGTTCAGAGCTTTTTAAATTGAATGACCAGTATGATGCCTTTGTTTGTGGAAGTGATCAAATATGGGCACCATCTCTTTTTAACCCAAAATACTTCCTTGATTTCGTGAGAGACCAAAATAAAATGGTGGCTTATGCTCCAAGTATTGGACTATCACAAATACAAGATGAGCATGTTAAAAATAGAATGAAAGAGAGCATTTCAAGGTTTAAGCATTTATCTATACGAGAAGAGCAAGGGGAAAAATTAATTAAGGAGATATGTGATAAGGATGCAACACTTGTATTAGATCCGACATTACTGTTATCTGTAGATGAATGGGATGCTATGAGCACTGAAAGAAAAGAAGAAAGGCCGTATATATTATGCTATTTTCTAGGTAATAACAAAGAGAGTTGGGAACATGTAAAAAAGCTTTCAGAAAAAATTAAGATACCTGTAAAAATAATACCAGTATTTAATGAAGATTTAAAGCGAGGTTTTGAGGTAGCTTATGGGGTAGGTCCAGCAGAATTTTTAAGTTTAATAGAAAATGCATCTTTTGTGTGTACAGATTCTTTCCATGGCACTGTGTTTTCTATTAATTATCAAAAGCCGTTTTATACTTATGAGAGATTTTCTAGTAAAGATAGCAACAACCAAAATTCCAGAATATATAACATATTAAAATTAGCAGGATTAGAAGATAGAATTGTTAAAGGTGAAGATTCTATAAATGAAAATCCTTTAAAATGTGAATTTGAAGAAGCAAAAATAAGAATACAAATTGCGAGAGAAAAATCTATTAATTATTTAAAAGAGGCATTGAGTAGTGCAACTTCCTCTATTGATAAAAAATCAGATATTGAAATTACTAATACTTGCTGTGGATGTGGAGTATGCTCTGCAGTTTGTGGTCATGGAGCTATTACTATTAAGAGAAATGAAGAAGGATTCTTATCATCATATACTAATGAAGACAAATGTGTTCATTGTGGATTGTGTAAGAAAGTATGTCCGTATAATGGAGAAAGTAGCCAAGAGATTAATAAAGATGAACATAGTTTATATATGCTTTGTTCAAAAGACAAAGAGGTATTAAATACCTCATCCTCAGGTGGAGCAGCTTACGAAATTTCTAAGATGTTATGCAATAAAGGATATGATGTAGTAGGGTGCATATATGATAATGAAAAGGGAGAAGCAGTACATGAAATTGTTCCAGCAGGTGAAATAGAAAAGTTACATGTTTTCCAAGGATCAAAATATATTCAGAGTAATACCTATGATGTATTTAAGGACGTAGTAAGTACATCACAGAAAGCTGTTGTAGTTGGCACACCCTGTCAAATATCAGGTATAGATAAATTATTAAGATTAAGGAATAAACGTGATAAATTTGTTTTAGTAGATTTGATTTGTCATGGTGTTCCTACCCAAAACTTATGGAATAAATACTTAAAAGAAGGTTCAGTTAAGTATGGATATGGATTAACTCCACATGTTGTATTCAGAGATAAAACCAAAGGATGGAGAGAGAAGCATATTAATGTTCAAGGAAATGGAAAATTATACGCTAGCCATGATGAAAAAGATTTGTTCTATAGGTTCTTCCTATTAAGACATTGTAATATGCCAGCATGTTATGAATGTTCATATAGAACTACTTCAGCAGCAGATATTAGATTAGGCGATTATTGGGGACCAAGATATAAAAAGGTTAAAGATGGAGTATCTATGGTTATTGCTATGACTGCTACTGGTGAGCAAGTGATAGAAGAACTAAAGAATGCTAATAAGATTGAAATTGAAAAGATGGATTGTGTTGAATATTGGACTGTACAGTATCCACAAAATCCAGTTAAACCTGTATTTTATAATGAACTGTTAAATGAGCTAAAAGATGATTCATTATCATTACAAGAATCAGCTAATAAATATTGTACAAAATTTGAGTTTCATAAAAAAATACAAAAACCATATTCAATGATGTGTGCAATATATAAGAAAGTGAGAGAGGTTAAGTGAGCCGAGGAAGTAAAGTTTTAAAAACGACAGCTATATATTTCATAGGTAATTTTGCATCGAAGCTTTTGATGTTTTTCTTATTACCTCTTTACACTGCGTATTTAACAAGTAAAGATTTCGGACAAGTTGACCTACTAGTTAGTACATTACCATTAATAGCTCCAATTTTTACATTGCAAGCAACGGAGACTATATTTAGATTTTTATGTAGTGAGAATAAAAATGAAGAAAAAAAGTGTAGCATAACAACTTCATTTACTATATTTATATTAGGAATTCTAGTATTTACAATACTTTATATTCCACTTGTATTAAAGTTTAAGTTTTCATATGCAGTACTGTTTATCATATATTTTATTATTACTTATCTTGGTATATTTATGCAACAAGTATTGCGAGGCCTACAAAGGACTGCTGAATATGCACTAACAGGAGTAATTGCAACAGTAGTGCAAGCATCATTAAATATTTTGTTAATAGTAAAATTTCAAATGCATGGAGATTCCTTATTGATATCTTCAATTGGTGCATCTGCTGTAATAGCTTTAATAATTGCTTTAAGAGTTAGAATATGGACTTTAATTGATTTTAAATTATTATCCAAAGACGAAGTGAAAAAACAGCTTAGGTATGGGGTTCCTTTGATACCGAACCAAATTTGTTGGTGGGTTATAGGATTAATGGGAAAGTATATTTTATTATACTTCCAAGGAAGCAGTGAAAATGGAGTACTAGCTGTAGCAAGCAAGTTCCCTGCTTTAGTAACAACAATTTCATCTATTTTCTTCTTAGCTTGGACTGAAAATATTATTAGGGAATTTGATTCAGATGATAGAGATATTTACTTTACAAAAGGTTTTAAACTTTTTATGAAATTTAACTTTTCAGCTACCGCATGTTTGTTGCCACTTATAAAGATATACAACATCATGACTATTTCAGGTGAGTTTGCAGATTCGTGGAAGTATATTCCCCTATTGATTGTTGGTACATTATTTAATTCATTAGCAGCATTCTTAGGAACAGTTTATACTGCTTCAATGAAAACAAAAGATGCTTTTACAACTACTATTGTAGCAGGAATAGCAAATTTAGTATTATCGTTATTGTTGATACCGCTTATGTCGATTTGGGGAGTTGTATTAGCAAATACATTATCTTTTATTGTTCTATTTTTAGTAAGAATTAAATCTATAAATAAAATAATTAATTTTAAAATTGATTCAAAAGAAAGTATTTTAAGCATAGTATTAGTTAGTATATCTGTAATTGTATATTATATTCAAGGAATACAGTTACAAGGTATTTTGTTTGTTATTTTATCAATTTGTGCATTGCTAATTAACAAAGAAATTATCTTGGAAATATTACAATCTTTAGGAGTTGTGAAAAATATAAAAGAAAAGAAGTGATTTCAATGAAAAAAGTAATGCTTGTTTTT
This sequence comes from Clostridiaceae bacterium, assembly GCA_902363375.1. GTDB lineage: Bacteria > Bacillota > Clostridia > Clostridiales > Clostridiaceae > Clostridium_J. The sequence continues at coordinate 771,887 of CABIZX010000001.1, forward strand.
GGGACAAGGCCAGAGGCAATAAAAATGTGTCCTTTGGTAAAAGAGATGAAGACACGAAAAAGTATTAAAACAATTGTTTGCGTAACTGGACAGCATCGTCAAATGCTTGACCAAGTACTAGAAGCTTTTGATGTTGTACCAGATTATGATCTATCAGTAATGAAGGATAAACAAACACTCTTTGATGTAACTACTAATATTTTAAATAAGATTAAAGAAGTGCTTGAAGAAGTTAAACCAGATGTAGTATTGGTTCATGGAGATACCTCTACCACTTTTGTAACTTCCCTTGCCTGTTTTTATATGCAAATACCAGTTGGTCATGTTGAAGCTGGGCTTAGAACTTATAATATATATTCACCATATCCTGAAGAATTTAATAGACAAGCTGTTGGAATTATAGCAAAGTATAATTTTGCACCTACAGAGCCATCTAAAGATAATTTATTAAAAGAAGGCAAAGAACCAAATTCAATATATGTTACAGGAAATACAGCTATAGATGCGCTTAAAACTACAGTTAGACAAGATTATAACCATGAACAACTTAAATGGGCAGAAGGTAGTAGACTTATTATGATAACAGCCCATAGAAGAGAAAATCTTGGAGAGCCTATGCATAATATGTTTAGAGCTATTAAGAGAATAGTAGATGAAACCCCAGATATTAAAGCTATTTATCCTATTCATATGAATCCTGTAGTAAGACAAGCTGCCAACGAAATCCTTGGAGATTGTGATAGAATAAGAATAATAGATCCACTAGATGTGTTAGATTTTCATAATTTCTTATCACGCTCCTATTTAATCTTAACAGATAGTGGCGGAATTCAAGAAGAGGCTCCAAGTTTAGGTAAACCTGTTCTTGTAATGAGAGATACAACTGAAAGACCAGAAGGTATAGCAGCAGGAACATTAAAACTTGTAGGTACTGATGAAGATACTATTTATAATACATTTAAGTTATTACTTGAAGATAAAACAGAGTATGAAAAAATGAGTCATGCAAGCAATCCTTATGGTGATGGATTTGCAAGTAAGAGAATTGCTGATATATTAGAATATGAGGAAAGTATTCAGGAAGCTGCAGCTACAAAATAAAAGACCAGGAGACATAGTTTCTTGTTATGCTGATGCAAGTAAGGCTAAAGAAGAACTAGGTTGGACTGCTAAAAGAGGCATATTAGAAATGTGCAGGGATGCTTGGAGATTTGAGAAGAATTATAAAGAATAAGATATTTGGGGGTGGGGGATATGAGAAATGAATATGAAGAGTATGAAAGCCTTATGAAAAACCGACCACATTTAGTTATACTTGGAGCAGGAGCAAGTGTTGCAGCAATACCAAATGGGGATGCTAATGGAAAAAAAACTTCAGTTATGGCAGGTTTTATTGATAAACTTGGAATGAGAGATTTAATAAAAAGTGTAAAATTAAAGACAGACAGTGATAATTTAGAGGATATTTACTCAGAACTACATAGCAGAGATGACTGTAATGAAGTATTAGACGAATTAGAGAGTAGAATTTATGATTACTTTATGAGTTTTGTAATACCTAAACAGCCAACAGTGTATGACTTTTTAATATTATCCTTAAGAGAGAAAGATGTAATAGCTACATTTAATTGGGATCCACTTTTAGTTCAAGCATATCAAAGAGTAGGGGAAATTACTAATAAATTACCTAAATTACTATTCCTCCATGGAAATGTTTGCGTTGGTTTATGTCACGAACATAAAAGAGGTGGTCCTATAGGTTCTATATGTCCAGTGTGTGGAGAGAAATTTGTAAAAACTAAACTATTATATCCAGTAAAAAATAAAGATTATGAAAATGATATTTTTATAAGGGACAACTGGAACGCAATAAGACATTATATGAAAAATGCTTTTTTATTAACAATATTTGGTTATAGTGCTCCTAAAACAGACCAATCTGCTATTGATTTGTTAAAAGGAGCTTGGGGAACTTCAGAAGAGCGAAAATTTGAAGAAATAGAAATTATTGATATTAGAAAAGAAGAGGATTTAGTTGAAACTTGGGATGAGTTTATCCATACACATCATTATAAAGTAATGAATTCATTTTTTGATTCAAATATTGCAAGATTTCCAAGACGTTCGTGCGAAGCTGAATTTGATAGGTTGTTTAATGTAAGATGGTTGCATGGAGACAAGGGTGTTAAATCAAATATGAGTTTTGAGGATATAGAGAAGTATTTCGAGAATATCATTGCTGATGAAGAGTGTGATAAAAATATTTTAACGAACTTTGCACTATGAAAAAATATGCCACCATTAACCTCAAATAATCAAAAGGTCATTACCTTTGCAAGCTTATAAAGCTGCGAGGTGATGACCTTTTTTTCTGCTTATTGTGAAAATTATGACGAATTTATGCAGTGAACATATTTACTGAAATATGGTAATGATATATAATTAAATTATATTTTTAGTATATAGATTTTTGACTAGAATAGTGGTTATAGGGGGGACAGAAAACATGGAGATGAATGAGGAACGTAATGAACTTATAGTTAGAAGTAATAATGATTTTGCACCAACAATGATGGATTTTGAACACAAAATGATGGGAGTATATCAAGCGGTAGGACTTCCTATAGATGATATATTAGTGCCAGTACAAGAGAGAAAGAAAGTGTTTAAAAACTTTATGGATGTTCTTGAGTATGTTCCAGAGTATCAACTTGAATGTGCACATTTCATAACAAAATTTATGACAGCTGCAAGTGTGGGATTATTTGATTCAGCACTTAATCATCTATGGGTAGAAACTATGAAGCAGTTAAAACTGCGTATTCAGCAATATGATATTGATTACTTCTATGATGTAGCAATACAAGCAGAACGCAGAGAAGAATTTTCTACTCTTGAAGATTTGGATAAGGTGTTAGAAGCTGAGCTACTTGAAGGAGCAAGAAAAATTGAGCTGCTATCTGAAAAAGGATATAAGCAGTTAGATCATATAAGATATATGCTTGGATATATGGAAAGGAATCCATCAAATCAATCAGAAATAAGTGGAACTATATTGATTTCTTGGTTAGAGGTTTGTATCCGTGAAGTTATAACAGTACAAATACCAAGTGATACAATACAGACTCAACTTTTACTTAGAACTATGCGTGATGGGTTATTTACAGAGTCAGATGTAATAAATGCATTGGCCTTTATTAGTGGAATGCCTGTTAAGCTTGCTAATGTTCTTGCTAAAGGGGTTTATGGTATTTATTTAAGAGAAGAAACAAGTCCACATATCATTATGAATATTAAGCAAATAATGCCAGAACTATGGAAAAGAATAGACGCATCAACAAAAAATGAATTAGCAACTTCTTATGCTATTTATAGGGTAAATGGAAATGAAGAAAAAGCAAAATTAGCAAGGAACTTTATTTCTATTGTTGGTGGGGAAGAGTATTTGCCAGACAATATTAAAGCCTATGAGTTAAAGATAGCTCTTAACCAACTTCTTTCTATGCATAGAGGTACAAATAATTTTTATAATGAACCACAATTTGCAAGACAAGTAGAGCGATTGGTAGGAAACCAAAAGATACCTTCTCAATTGGATAGAGACTATGTAATTACTATTGTGGATGTATTTTTAACTAATGGATATGGTGTCTGCTGGGCTGCCGATGAAATATATATAAAGTTAATTAAACTTTTTAGCGAACGCCATGCATATATCGCTGTTACTTCTTTTAATGAAGAACGTATTTCAAATAAACTTGGACAAAATGTAAGTTCAGGAAAATATGTAGAAATGCTAAATATCTTAAAAGCAAATGCATCTAGTCCTTCTTTATTAGAATTTATAGATTTTGTTTTAAAGTATAAAGGTGGCTATAATCATTTAGCTTCTGAAACTAATGTAAAGCGCAAAGTGGATGCTTTAAGATTAATGTATAAAATATAAAAAATATAGAGCTAACCTATTAATAATAATATAGGTTGGCTCTTTTTCTTACATAGCTTGATTTCTATAAAAATGATTGTATATAGCCACATCAACTTCAGGAAGTCCAAAATTAATATGGTTAGTCCACTTATTATAATAGTCATAAGAATATTCAGCAACTGGATGTGAAACATTAAATGTATGTCTAATTTGCTCCTCACTTACATTTCCTGCTCTATCAATAGCATATACCAATACTGGTGGAACTAGAATATATCTAGCAAAGAAATTAGCTTCTAAATCAGAATTTTTATCATCTTCTGTATGTTCAAGAACTATATGCCCAATCTCATGCATTATCGTAAATCTAATTCTTGTATCTATTTGAGTATCGTTATAGTAAATAGTATCATCAAGAGTAAAGCCTTCATCGCTAAATTCTAAGCAAGCAGACTGCTTTTTAGGTGATAAGGATGAATAGGGAATACACTCTATTTTTAAAGCTTTTGCAAGCTGAAAACAGCATATAGGTACACTTACAATATTACTACTTTTTAAAGTGTCTACGACAATTGATTTAATTTCTTCATATCTGCTATAGGATACTGCCAAATATAATTCCCCCTTATTCCTCGAGTAAAGCCTTAATTAATTCTTGTTTTTTTTCAGGGGTCATTTTACTGGCATTACGGGCAATTAGGCGATGGATTTTCAAATACTCACTATTATCATCCTTTGAAATTTCTCTACCTAATAGTTCATCAGTAGTTACATTAAGTACGGTAGCTATTTTAGAAAGCACATCTGCCTTAGGTTGACGTTCATCTCTAACATAACGAGAAACAGTCATTTCTGTTGAATCAATACGTGCAGCAAGCTCTCTTTGAGACATGTTATTTTCTTTTAAAAGTTGTTCTATTCTATTCCCTAATGAAGTCATTTTAAAACCCCCTTTCTTAACCAAAAGTATAACACAGATAACCGAAAGTGTCAATAATATCGGTTAATTGTTAATTGACAACTAACCAAAAGTGATATATTATTATAGTATAAAGCAGAAGGGAGGAAGTAAAATGAATGTCAGATTACTAAAAGCGAAACGTGTACAACTTGATATACTGCAGTCTGAAATAGCTGATGTCTTAGGAATAACGCCAAAGTCAGCTTGTGAAAAAGAAAATAGTGAAAGATGTAGATATACAGTTGAAGAGATGCTAAAGCTAACCGAATGTTTAAAGTTATCACAAAAAGAATTTGATGCTATTTTTTTTGATGGAAAACTAACCGAATGTTATAACAATAATAGAAAAACTAACAGTTTAAACGATAAGTCAAAGTCTGAAGTTTATGATAGTGCAAGCTAATGAACTTAAGAAAAGGATGTCCAAGCTGTAAAAAAACTCATACCTAATTGCGCTAACAAAAACGGTATGAGCAAAATAAAAATTTCCAAGGTCATTATAACATTAATAATAAATTTTAGGAAGGTGAAGTAAATGGAATTAAATATAAAAGTAAAAATAGATTCTCCAGATATACTAAATGGACTTCTTGCTTTAGCAGATGAAATATCAAAAATTGGTGTAGCTCCTAAACAAATAGTACAAGCAGTTAAACCAGATACTGAAGATAAGGCTAAGAAAGATATAAAGGAAGAGAAAAAAGAAGAAGCTCCAAAGGCAATTACTTTAGAAGAAGTGAGGTCCAAGCTTACAAGCCTATCTCAAAGTGGAAAACAAGCAGAAGTGAAGGCACTTATAAAAGGATTTGGAGTAGCTAAACTTACAGATATTCCAAAAGAAAAGTATACAGAGCTTTTAAAGGCAGCGGAGGAAATATAAATGGCAGAGAAAAAACACGCATTACTTTCAGCTTCAGGTTCCAGCAGGTGGATGAAATGTCCACCATCTGCGAGGCTTGAAGAAACCGTTCATGAGGAAACTAGTGAATATGCAAGAGAAGGAACCTTTGCACATGAATTAGGAGAGCTTCACATTAACTATTATTTAGGTAATTTAAAGAAGGTACAGTTTAATAAAGAACTTAAAAAGCTAAAACAGGATTCTTTCTATTCAGAGGAACTTATGGAATATGTACAAATTTATGTAGACTTTGCTATTGAAAAAATAAATGAAGCAAGGGCCAACACGAAGGATGCAGTAACCATGGTAGAGATGAAACTTAATTACTCTGAGTGGGTTGAAGAAGGCTTCGGAACTGGAGATTTAGTTATTATAACAGATGATGTTCTTGAAATTATAGATCTTAAGTTTGGACAGGGAGTGCCGGTATCGGCTACCCAAAATACACAAATGAGATTATATGCCTTAGGAGCAATCCAGCAGTTTGGATGTCTTTATGATATCAATACTGTAAAGATGACCATAGTTCAACCAAGGCTTGATAACATTTCTTCTGATGAAATGGTTGTGGGAGAATTAATTAAATGGGCAGAAGAAGATGTTAAGCCTAAAGCAGAACTTGCAATAAAAGGCGAAGGAGAATTTAAGGCAGGAACCCATTGCAGATTTTGCAAGGTGAAGCATACTTGCAGGGCAAGGGCTGAGGACAATATGAAACTGTGTACTTTAGACTTTAAACAGCCAGCTCTTCTTACAGATGAAGAAATAGTTGAAGTACTTAATAGCATAGATGAACTTCAAAAGTATGCCTCTGATGTTAAAGAATATGCCTTCAACAAGGCAATTAATGAAGGTAAAAAGTGGGATGGTTTTAAACTTGTAGAGGGAAGAAGCACCAGAAAATATGTTGATGAAAAAGCAGTTGCTAAGACTTTAATTGAAGCTGGTTTTGAAGAAGATAAGATTTACTCTAAATCACTTCTTACAATAACTGCTATGGAAAAGGCTATAGGGAAAGGCAAATTTAATGAACTATTAAAAGGTCTTATTGAAAAGCCAAGTGGTAAGCCAACTTTGGTACCAGAGGATGATAAAAGACCAGAAATAAATAATACCGCAGAAGCGGATTTTAGGGAGGAATAATAATTATGGTAAAAGCAAAAAGAACAGGAACAAAGGTTACTACAGGAAAGGTTAGATTAAGTTATGTACATCTCTCCCAACCTCACGGTATGGAAGGAAACGAACCAAAGTACAGTGCTAGTGTAATATTTTCAAAGGATGATACTGAAAACTTAAAAGCTATAAAAGAAGCCATTAATGAAGCAAAAGAGCAAGGTAAGTCTAAGTTCGGTGGTAAAATACCTGCTAATATTAAAACACCTCTAAGGGATGGTGACGAAGAAAGACCTGATGATGAAGCTTATGCAAATAGCTACTTTTTAAATGCTAATAGCAAAAACAAGCCAGGTATAGTTGATATTAATGTACACCCTATCTTAGATGAATCAGAAATATATAGTGGAGTGTATGCAAGGCTTACTTTAAATTTTTATGCATACAGCGCCAGTGGTAATAAAGGTATAGCTGCAGGACTTGGTAATGTACAGAAACTTGCTGATGGAGAACCTTTAGGAGGATTCACAAGAGCTGAGGATGAGTTTGAAGCCATCGAAAATGAAGAAAGCTTCTTAGATTAAAGCTTTTAAGGTGGGAGAGTTTTTCTCCCGCCATCCATCTTAAACATGAGGAGATGATAGCTTGGATTTACTTAGTATTGATATTGAAACTTACAGTTCTGGGGATCTTATAAAATGTGGAGTTTATGCATATGCAGAAGCAAAGGATTTTGACATAGTACTATTTGCCTATGCTTTTGATGATGAATCAGTTGAAATTATAGATTTAGCAAGTGGACAAATGCTACCGCAAAATATTATAGATGCACTTTTAAATCCAGAGATTATAAAAACAGCTTTTAATGCAAATTTTGAAAGAACCTGTTTAGGAAAATATTTAAATAAGCCTATGCCGCCAGAGCAGTGGAGATGTAGTGCAGCTCATGCATTAGCGTTAGGACTTCCAGGTAATCTTGCTGGTGTGGCTAAATGTTTAAACCTACCACAGCAGAAAATGAGTGAAGGTAAAGCTTTAATTAGATACTTTTCTATGCCTTGCAGTGCTACAAAGGCTAACGGTGGAAGAACACGCAATATGCCACAGCATGATATGGAAAAGTGGGAAGTATTCAAAACTTATTGTAAGCAAGACGTTGAAGTAGAAAGAGCCATAAGAAAGAAATTAGAACAGTTCCCTATGATAGATAAGGAATGGGAGCTTTGGAGTTTAGACCAAAGAATAAATGATGGTGGAGTTAAAATTGATAAGATTTTAGTTGAAAATGCTATAAATTGTGATGAAGCTTATCAAAGAAAAGCAACTGAAGAAGCCGCAGAACTTACAAAACTTGAAAATCCTAATAGTCCAGCACAGCTTAAAGAATGGCTTCGTGCTAAAGGAATAGAAGTTGAAAGTTTATCAAAAGAAAAAGTGACAGAGTTAATAGAAGAAGTAGATGATGAAGAAGTTATAAGACTATTGCAATTAAGGCAGGAGCTATCTAAAACCTCTGTTAAAAAATATGAGGCTATGGGAAGAGCTGTCTGCACTGATGAAAGGGTTAGAGGTCTTATGCAGTTTTATGGTGCAAATAGGACTGGGCGATGGGCCGGAAGGTTAGTTCAAATTCATAATCTACCTAGAAATACTATGGATAATTTAACTGAAGCAAGGGACTTACTTAAAGCTGGAGATTATGAAACCTTAGAACTTTTATTTGATAGTGTACCAGATGTTTTATCTCAGCTTATAAGAACAGCCTTCATACCATCAGAGAATTCAAGATTTATCGTTGCAGACTTTAGTGCTATAGAAGCTAGAGTTATAGCATGGCTTGCAGGTGAAAAATGGGTTATTGATACATTTAAAGGACATGGAAAAATATATGAAATGACAGCTAGTAAAATGTTTAATGTTCCAATGGAGAAGATAGCAAAAGGTAATCCTGAATATGAGCTGAGAAGTAGGGGGAAAGTTGCAACTCTTGCCTGTGGCTATCAAGGTAGCACTGGTGCACTTGTTGCTATGGGAGCAATAAAGATGGGATTAAAGGAAGAAGAGCTACCACAAATTGTTGCTGCTTGGAGAGAAGCTAATCCTAAAATAGTTAAACTTTGGAGTGATATTGAAAAGGCAGCAATTGAAGCTTTAGAGGAAAATAAAGTAGTTACTATTCAATATGGACTTAAGTTTTATTGCGGAGGTGGAGTGCTTTTTATAAAGCTACCTTCTGGAAGAAGTCTTGCTTATGTAAGACCAAAGCTTGAAAAGGATAATAGATTCAATAAAAAAATGATTACCTATGAAGGTGTAGACCAAGGTAAACAATGGGGAAGATTAAGCACTTATGGAGGAAAGCTTACTGAAAATATTATTCAAGCCATAGCAAGAGATTGCTTAGCTGAGTCCATGTTAAATCTCTATAAGGCTGGATATAAAACAGTATTTCATGTCCATGACGAAGTGATTTTAGATGTTCCTTTTGGTTTTGGCTCAATATATGAAGTTGAAGAAATTATGGGAACGTCAATTGAATGGGCGCCAGGTTTGCCCCTTAAAGCAGCAAGCTTTGAAACAAATCATTATAAAAAAGATTAATAGAAAGAGAGGTAAAAAATTTATGATTAGTAATTTAAAGGTATTTAATAATACAGAGTTTGGAGATTTAGGGGTTTTAATTGAAGATAATAAGGAACTATTCCCTGCAACAGAATGTGCAAAAATGTTGGGTTATAGTAATCCTCACAAGGCTATTATAAATCACTGCAGGTACCTAACAAAAAGGGAGGTACCTCATCCACAGAATAAGGAAAAAACTGTGGAGATGAATTTTATTCCTGAGGGAGATCTCTATAGATTGATTATTGGAGCTTCATCTCAAAGTAAAAACAAAGAAGTTAAAGATACAGCTTCAAAGTTTGAGAAATGGATATTTGATGATGTTCTACCTTCTATAAGAAAGTATGGAATGTATGCTACAGATCATTTGCTTGATGATATGCTAAAAGACCCAGAGTACGGTATAAGACTTTTTACTGAGTATAAATTAGCAAGGGAAAAGGCAAAGCAGCTTGAAATTGAAAATGCTCAAAGTAAGCAAATAATAGGAGAACTTACACCTAAAGCTTCTTACTATGATTTGATTTTACAAAATAAGTCATTAGTAGCAATAACACAAATTGCCAAGGATTATGGAATGTCAGGTAGAGCTATGAATGCTTTACTTCATGACCTTAAAATACAGTACAAGATGGGTAACACTTGGCTACTTTATCAGGAGTATGCAGATATGGGATATACTCAATCAAAGACTCATGCCATAGATGCGGATAGAAGTGTAATGCATACCTACTGGACTCAAAAGGGGAGATTATTCCTCTATGATTTACTTAAAAATGAGAGAGGATTACTGCCAGTAATTGAAAGAACCCAAAGACCAGCATAAAGGAGGTTCTATTATGGATACCAAGCCATTTATATATGTATGTTCTCCATTAAGAGGAGATATTGATGCCAATATTAATAAAGCTATAAATCACTGTAGATTTGTCTATGCCAAGGGTGGAATTCCCTTGGCTCCACATACAATATTTACTCAGTTTTTAAATGATGATATTCCTGAAGAAAGAGTAGCAGGAATAGAGATGGGGATTCAGCTTTTACTAAAATGCGATGAGCTTTGGGCTTTTGGAGATAAAATATCAGAAGGTATGGCAGTAGAAATGGCTGAGGCTAAAACATTAGGACTTAAAGTAAAAAGGTTTAATGGGAATATGGAGGTGATAGTGTGATAAATGATGGTGTTATTACAATAGCTACGGGTAAAAGCAGAAAAGAAACAAAATGGAAAAATAAAGAGATGCTTTGGTCAGAGCTTATTGAAAAGTTTAAGGTTACCACAAGAACTCGTGAAACCTATGAAGAATATAAAAAGTTGTCAAAAAGTGATCAAGATAATGTTAAGGATGTGGGTGGCTTTGTAGGTGGAAGCTTAAAAAATGGCAGAAGAAAAACAGATACGGTAGGAAGCCGCCAGCTTCTTACCTTAGATGCTGATTTTGTTAAAGGAGATTTATGGGCCTCAGTTGAGATTATTTTAGGGTGTGCTTGTGCTATGTATTCCACTCATAAACACAGTTCTGAAAACCAAAGGTTAAGACTTGTTATCCCTTTAGATAGAGCTGTTACACCAGATGAATATCAGGCAATAGCTAGAAGAGTTGCTGGGGATTTAGGAATTGATTTCTTTGATGATACTACCTATCAGCCACATAGATTAATGTATTGGCCTTCCACATCAGCAAATGGAGAATTTATCTTTAAGCTATTAGATGAACCTTGGCTTTGTGCAGATGAAATGCTTAAAAGATATCCTGATTGGAAGGATTCATCTTTTTGGCCAGAGAGTTCAAGAAGCAAGATTGAGAGAAAAAAGATAGCGAGTAAGCAAGGAGATCCAAAAGAGAAAGATGGAATTATAGGAGCCTTTTGCAGAACCTATACAATAATTGATGTTATAGAAAAGTTTTTAAGTGATATTTATATACCCTGCAACGAAGATAACCGCTACACATATGTTAAGGGTAGTACTACAGGTGGACTTATAATTTATGAGAATGGTGACTTTGCATATTCTCACCATGGAACTGACCCAGCTTCAGGAAAGCTATGTAATGCCTTTGACCTTGTTAGAATCCATAAGTTCGGGGGTTTAGATGAAGATGTTTCAGATGGAACTCCTGTGGTAAAGCTACCTTCTTTTATGGCTATGATGGATTTTGCTATGAAGGATAGTGAGGTTAAAAAGAAAATTGTTTCTGAAAAAATCTCTGAAGCTGAAGAAGACTTTAAGGTTGATGAAGACTGGCAAGAAAAGCTTTCTATCAATAAAAATGGACAAATAAAAGATGATTTGCAGAACCTAGTTCTTATTATGCAAAATGATGATAACTTAAAGGGGATTGCTTATAATCAACATCGTGATGGAATAGATGTAAAGGATGATTTACCTTGGAAACAGATTAAAGAAGGTTGGAATGATTCTGACATGTCAGCACTAAAAGTATATTTCGATAAAACTTATGGTGTTTGGTCACCTACCAAGATAAAGGAGGCTCTTGTTGCAGTTGCAGCTGAAAGAGCATACCATCCTATAAAGGAATATTTAAATGCACTGCCAGATTGGGATGGGATAGAGAGACTTGACACACTTTTAATAGATTACTTAGGAGCAGAGGACAATGAATATTCAAGAGCAGTTATAAGAAAAACACTTGTAGCAGCAGTGGCTAGAATTTATGAACCAGGCATAAAATTTGATTGTGTTTTAATACTTAATGGTCCTCAAGGAATAGGTAAAAGTACGTTCTTTGCAAGGATAGGCACTAAATGGTTTTCAGATAGTTTAACCATAACTGATATGAGAGATAAAGCTGCAGCTGAAAAACTTCAGGGATATTGGCTATTAGAACTTGGGGAGCTTGCCGGTATAAAGAAAACAGATGTAGAAACTGTAAAATCCTTTGTTTCAAGAACTGATGATAAGTATCGTGCTAGCTATGGTGTTAATGTAGAAAGCCACCCAAGACAATGTGTAATAGTAGGTAGCACTAATAGCGAAAGTGGATTTTTAAGAGATATTACAGGAAACCGTAGATTCTGGCCAGTTAGAGTTAGCGGTGGTGGTGTTAAAAAAGCATGGGAGCTTAATGATATAGACCAGATTTGGGCAGAAGCTTTAGTTGTTTATAGAAAAGGAGAAGATCTATTCCTAAAAGGTGATGAAGCACAGATTGCTATTTCAGAACAGGCAGATGCTATGGAAGGTGATGACCGTGAAGGTTTGGTGCGTGAATACTTGGAAAAATTACTTCCTGAGAATTGGAGTTCAATGGATTTGTGTGATAGAAGAAACTTCTTAAGTGGTGGTGATTTTGGCACTGCTGAAATAGGTACTGTAAAAAGAAGTATTGTTTGTCCTATGGAGATTTGGTGTGAGTGCTTTGGAAAGGATTCAGCTAATCTTAAGAAAATAGATTCTTATGAAATTACAGCTATAATGGCAAGAATTGAAAACTGGAAACCTTATGATGGAACTAAAAGTGGAACAACAAGATTTCCAATTTATAATAAGCAAAGAGCATTTATGAGAGTGGAATAAGAAATAAATGATTAAAGCTTATTCCAAAAATCACTGGAATAAGAGGTACAAGCTATTAGGTTGTACCAAGGTTATGTTCCAGTAAAGAAGTTAGTAATTAAGCCAGTTTACGGTAGGTGGTGGAATAATGGAACAAGGGTTACTATTTAGATAAATAATAATAAATAAGTAGTATATATCATGTAACATGTGATATATAGCGCGTAAGGGATTTTTGTGCCTTTGTTCCACTTCTTGTACCACCTATATAAAAGGAGAGATTTTATGGAAAGTATTCTTGAAGAAATTTTAAAAGATAATTTTGTTGAGTATACAAAAGTATACGAATTAGCAGCTATAAATGGGATGTCAAAGAAAGCTGTTAAAATAGCAAAAGAAAGACTGGGTATTAAAACAGTTACTTTAGTAAATGGAGATGAAAGGTTATGGCTTTGGTACATTCCGAAAAACATCTGGAACAGATACTTACCAAGGAAGTAAAAAAGCTTGGAGGGTTGGCACTTAAGTTTGTATCTCCAGGAGTAGCAGGTGTTCCAGATAGAATTGTTTTACTACCAAATGGAAAGATTGTTTTTGTAGAGCTTAAGGCTCCAGGTAAAAAGATGAGACCACTTCAAATAAAGAGAAAAGAGCAACTGGAATCGTTAGGGTTTTTAGTTTATTGCATAGATAGTTTAAACGGGATTGAGGATTTTGTAAGGGATGTGATGAGATGAAATATGAACCTCATAGTTATCAGGATTTTGCAACTAAGTGGATTTTAGATAAAGACAAAGTAGGACTTTTGATGGATATGGGTCTTGGAAAAACGGTTTGTACTCTTACAGCAATAGAGGAGCTTATGCATAACTATTTTGATATTGTAAAAGTATTGGTTATAGCACCACTTAGGGTTGCTGAGGATACTTGGAGTAGTGAAGCAGAAAAATGGGATCATCTAAAGCATTTAAAAATATCAAAGGTTCTTGGTACTGAAAAAGAACGCAGAGCGGCATTAACTTCTAAAGCTGATATCTACGTTATAAATAGAGAAAATGTGGTGTGGCTTGTTAAAGAGTGTGGTAAGTATTGGCCCTTTGATATGGTGGTTATAGATGAACTTTCAAGTTTTAAATCTCCAAAGTCACAAAGGTTCAAAGCCTTAAGAAAGGTGAGAGCTAAAAGAATAGTAGGACTTACAGGAACACCATCACCTAACGGTCTTATGGATTTGTGGTCAGAGATTTATCTTTTAGATCAAGGAGAAAGACTTGGAAAAACAGTAACAGCCTATAGAGACCAATACTTTATGCCAGATAAAAGAAACCAGAATATAATATTTAGTTATAAACCTAAAGAAGATGCAGAGGAAACTATTTATAAAAAGTTATCGGATATTTGTATCAGCATGAAGGCTAAAGATTACTTGGAGCTACCAGAGCGAATAGATAATGTAATATCAGTTAAGCTCCCAAAGAAAATAGAAGATAGCTATAAAAAGTTTGAGAAGGAATTATTGTTAACACTTAAAGATTCAGACATAGTTGCAAATAATGCTGCAGTACTTACAAATAAGCTTTTACAATTTGCAAATGGAGCTGTGTATGATGAAAATGATGAAGCTTTAGAAATTCATGATGAAAAGCTTAAGGCTCTTGAAGAAATTATAGAAGCAGCAAGTGGAAAGCCGGTTTTAATCTTTTATGCTTACAAGCATGATAGGGATAGACTTAAAAAGCATTTTAAAAATGCTAAGGAACTTAAAACATCAGAGGATATTAAAAAATGGAACAACGGTGAAATAGAAATAATGCTAGTGCACCCTGCATCAGCAGGTCATGGACTTAACCTTCAAGCAGGAGGAAACATAATAGTTTGGTTTGGACTTACTTGGAGTTTGGAACTTTATCAGCAAGCTAATGCAAGACTTTATAGACAAGGTCAAAAGCAGAATGTAATAATTCATCATCTTGTTGCAAAGGGGACTATGGATGAAGATGTAATGAAAGCACTTGAAAATAAAAGCGTTGGTCAAGAAGCACTTCTTCAGGCAGTGAAGGCGAGAGTTGGGAGGTATTAACCTATGAAAGAAAAAAGTTGTTTTGCCTATACAAAAGGTAGATGTAAAATATTAAAATCTAACGAATGTGAAGGCTGTGGATTTTATAAAACTATGGAGCAATATAAAGAAGACCAAAGGAAGGCGTTTCAGAGAATTAGTTCATTGGATAGAATAATACAAAAGAATATTTCTGAAATATACTATGGTGGAAAGTTAGAGGTGAGGAGATGATAGCACTAACATATATTGATAAAAAGTCAGCAACTATTGCAGCTATAAAAGATTATGAGAATATGAAACTTATTATTAGTACTACACCACAAGAGATTAAGGAAGAGTATGAGGATATTATAAGTATTAATAGTCCAAGTTTTGATGATATGCCAAAAGCACATAATCCTCATGCTGGAGAAAATAAAGTTATTCATAGTCTTGATAAAATAAATGTGATGTTAGAAAGGTACAGACAAGCAGTGGAATACATGGAGTGGTTTGAAGCTGCACTACTTTCATTAAGTGAGGAAGAAAGAATGGTTTTAAAGGAATTTTATATGCAAGGAAATCAAAAGAGTGGAGCTTCAGCAAGGATTCAAATTAAAATGAATTATAGTCCACGTCAGGTAGAAAGGCTTAGACAGAAATCACTAGAGCGTTTAATGTTTAATTTGTATGGGAGATAAAAGATGGCTATTTGATGGCGGTTTGTTTGCATTTAGCTGTGATATAATAGTATTATCGAAAACTGAAAAGTTGCTAAGTAGCCTTTGTGGAGTAGTCCATGAGGGCTTTTTATTTTGGAAAGGAAGAGGTAAATGTTTAGAAGAGCGAGAGCTAAAACTTTAAATAATCAATTATCTAGTTTATATAGATTAAATACTGAGAATGAGAAATTAACAAAGAAGTTATTTGATTTAAAGCTTGAACAGGCTGAAAGTCTTTTTAAAGATGGTGAGACCAATAAGCAACAGGATTTGGAGGAGATAATTCAAGTAGTGTGTAAGCAAAAGGAACTCATTATCAAGAACTACCTTTATGAATTAAGAAGGTGTTATAAATATTTAAATACAATATCAGATAACAGAGTACGTTTGATATTAACTTTAAGGCATGTTCATTTTTTATCTTGGGGTCAAGTAGCAATATGTGTTGGTGGTTTGACAGGTAATAAAGCTAAAGAATTACATGATAGCTTTTTAGCAGAAACAGTTAGAGCTCATGATGATTTAGATTAGGAGGATTGATAGCTATGCCAATGAAACCAGCTAAGCCTTGTAGCTATCCCGGCTGTCCTGAGCTTACCCATGGTAGGTACTGTGAGAAGCACCAAAAGGAAATAGATAAAAGCTACAACAAAAACTGTAGGCCCTACGGTTACCTTTACAACAGCAGTAGGTGGAGAAGACTTCGGAAGCAGTTCCTTCTAGAGCATCCACTGTGTGAGGAGTGTAAGAAACAAGGTACTGTTACTGCTGCAACTGTAGTGGATCATATTAAACCACACCAAGGTGATGAAAGGTTGTTCTGGGATGAGAGTAACTGGCAGCCCTTGTGCAAGCAACATCATGACAAGAAGACAGCAAGGGAAGATGGTAGATGGGGAAGGAAAGGTAGAGTCTACTCTTATTAAAGTTATCAACAGTGAGTTGTGGATAAAATGTGGAATATCTGTTGATAAGATTAGCGAGGGGGAGGGGGGCAATGATTGCTTAGGGCTTGATTTGCCTACGTCGGGCGGTCCCCTTCGTACTAGAAATCGCAATATTCCAGAGGGGGGTATAAGACCAACCTTGAATATAAAGAACCTTGGATTTTCAAAGGGTTAGGAAGTATTACACCTTGAAAAAGTTATGTTAAAATATATGCTTTTTAGGGTGTATTTTTATTGATTTTTATAAAGGATGGTGAAAGTATTGGATATTCAAAAAATAGCTGTTGAGAAATTAAATCCAGCTAAATATAACCCACGTAAAGATTTAAAACCAGGTGACCCTGAATATGAAAAATTGAAAAAGTCTATTGAGACCTTTGGATATGTAGAGCCTGTTATCTGGAATAAAAAAACAGGTTGCATTGTTGGAGGGCATCAAAGATATAAAATCTTAAAGGAGCAAGGTGCAAAAGAAATAGAATGTGTTGTTGTGGATATAGATGTATCAGAAGAAAAAGCTTTAAATATCGCTTTAAATAAAGTATCTGGTGATTGGGATTTACCAAAACTTGCTGATTTAATTGGTGAGCTAGATGATGGTATGTTTGATGTTTCACTTACAGGTTTTGATGCGGCAGAGATAGATGATTTATTTTCTAAGGTTCATGATAAAGAAATTAAGGAAGATGATTTTGATGTAGAAGGTGAACTAAAAGAACCAGCTATTTCAAAGCAGGGGGATGTGTGGATTCTTGGTAGGCATAGACTTATTTGTGGAGATAGCACTGAAGCTAAAACTTATGAGGTTTTAATGGAGGGAAAGAAAGCTAATCTTGTGGTTACAGACCCTCCGTATAATGTAGCCTATGAAGGAACTGCAGGCAAAATTCAAAATGATAATATGGCAGATAAGAAATTCTATGAATTCTTACTTAACTTTTATAAATGTACCTTTGAAGCTATGGCAGATGGTTCTCCTATTTATGTTTTTCATGCTGATAAAGAAACTGTTAATTTTAGAACTGCTTTTAAAGATGCAGGGTTCTTCTGTCATGAAACCTGTGTGTGGGTAAAAAATTCTCCTGTACTTGGCAGGTGTGATTATCAGTATAATCATGAGCCAATACTTTATGGCTGGAAACCTACTGCAGGCCATAAATTCTATGGAGACAGAAAACAAAGAACCACTTGGAATTTTGATAGACCTACAAAGTCAGAACTACACCCAACTATGAAGCCATTAAATTTAATAGCTTATCCAATACAAAATTCAAGCTTAACAAATTGTATTGTTCTAGATCCTTTTGGTGGTAGTGGTTCTACCTTAATTGCATGTGAGCAAACCAATAGAATTTGCTTTACTATAGAGCTTGATGAGAAGTTTGTGGATGTTATTGTGAAAAGGTGGATAGATCAAGTTGGTTCTGATGATGAAGTATTTCTTTTAAGAGATGGTAAAAAAATAAGTTATAAAGATATAACTAAAAGTGAATAAAACACTTGATATATGTGTGTTTTAGAGTGATATATAGTATAACAAAAAAACACACGGAGGTAACAAAATGAAAGCATTATTTGGAAGAAAAGTTTTAAATCTAAAGGAGCTAAAGGAGCTTACAAAAGAAGCTAAGAAGGATGGAGCAAAAGGAACAGCATACGAAGTTACAAAGAAAATTGAACTAAGTGATGAGGAGTTTAAAGAATTTGAAAAGGACTTTTGCAAAGACCAGCCTTGGATAACAAAAGAGGATGGTGGTTGCAATGAAAAGGGAGAACTTAGATGCATAAGAGTTAAGAATAGTAAAACAAAGAAAAGCATTTTAGTAGATTCAGAAGGGTATGATTACCCACGATATACAGCCATAGAAAAGTAGAAGAAAGCCCTGGAAATGGGGCTTTTTTAGCTTGAAAAATATATTATAAATATTAACTTTTTATCCAGAATTAACTTGATATATGTGTGCTTTAGAGTGATATATATACACACAAGAAAAACACACAGGCGCAAGCCTTTAGGAGGATTTTGGATATGAAAAACTTAACCTTTGGGATTGAAATAGAACTTACAGGACTTACAAGAGAAAAGGCTGCAAAAACTATAGCAGCACACTTTGGAACAGAAGCAAAACATACAGGAGGAGCTTACGATGCTTGGGAAGTTAAAGATTCACAAAGAAGAATTTGGAAGGTGGTAAGCGACTCCAGTTTAAACCCTCAAAAGAAAGAAGGGAAAAACATAGTTGCAGCTGATAATACTTATAGAGTTGAGGTGGTTTCACCAATTTGCAAATACGAGGACATTGAAATCATTCAAGAAATTGTAAGGGTCTTAAGAAAAGAAGGAAGTTTTTCAAATCCAAGTTGCGGTATACACTTACATGTAGGCAAGGAACAGTTTACAGCTAGAACCTTAAGAAACCTAGTAAACATTATGGCAAGTAAAGAGGATTTGATTTACAAGTCTTTAAAGGTAGATAGAAGAAGAGAAGAAAGCTACTGCAAAAAGGTTAATAAAAGATTTTTAGAAAAACTCAATAAAAAGAAACCTGAAACTTTAGCAGAATTTGCAGACTTTTGGTACGAAGGTTACCACGAGGATAAAAATAGGCACTACCATAGGAGCAGATACCACGGACTTAACCTGCACAGCTTCTTTAGCGGAAGCACAGTTGAATTTAGACTTTTCAATAGCACCATAAGCCATGCAGGAAAAATTAAAGCATACATACAGCTTTGTTTGGCAATGTGCAATCAAGCCTTAACTCAAAAGAGTGCAAGTCCTAAGAAAACAGAAAGCATTAACGAGAAGTACACCTTCAGAACTTGGCTTTTAAGACTAGGCCTCATAGGAGAAGAATTTGAAACAGCAAGGCTTCACCTACTTGCAGACCTTGAAGGAGATTCAGCCTTCAGAAACGGAAGACCAGAAAGAATAGCAGCAGGGCAATAAAGGCCCTGTTTTAGCTTATAGTTAAAATAAGACTTGAAAATATCTCGTTTTAGAGTGATATATAGATGGAATTAATCATAGAGGAGGCTTTTAAAAAATGTTATATTTCGCTTATGGTAGTAATCTTAATAAGCTACAAATGCAAAGAAGATGCCCTGAATCAGCTCCAATAGCTAAGGTAAAATTAAAAGGTTATGAGCTTGTGTTTAACAGGGTGGCAGATATAGTTGAAAATGAAAAAGGAGTAGTTCACGGTGCTGTTTATCATGTATCCGATAGAGATGTTATAAACCTTGATATCTACGAAGGCTACCCAAGATTATATGAGAAGGTTAATGTAGAAGTAGAAGATGATGAAGGTAGCATTTATGAAGTTTTTGCATATGTCATGGTGAAAAAAGACAGGGGAGAACCCAATGAAAATTACTACAACACTATAAAACAAGGGTTCAAGGATTGGAACTTACCAATGAAGTCCCTTGTAAAAGCAAAAATGACTTGTAAAGAAACCTATGAAAATGGGGTAAAAGCAAATGGATAAATTTTTTACACAAGAAACTTGTGACCGCTGTGGCGGTAGCTTAAAAGATGGAAGAATTATGTCGGCCTACAATGAGGAGTGCCTGTGTCTTGGTTGTAAGGAAAAGGAAACTAAGCAAAGTGATTATAAGGAAGCTGTAGAAGCTGAACATGAGGAGATTAAGAAAGGCAATTACAATTATAAGGGTATCAAAGGTTAAAACAAACTTAAGGGTCTACAATTGTAGGCTCTTTTTTAAATGGAGGAGGTGATACCTATGGCCCAAAGAGGAAGAAAACCAAAACCTACAGCAATTAAAGTTCTTGAAGGAAATCCAGGAAAAAGACCACTTAATCAAAATGAACCAAGGCCGGAGAAGAAGGCTCCAAAATGTCCCACTTGGCTTGAGGCAGAAGCTAAAAAGGAATGGAGAAGGATGAGTAAAACCTTAGAAGCTATAGGTGTCTTAACTCAAGTAGATGCAACAGCTTTTGCTGGTTATTGCCAAGCCTATGCAAGGTGGAAGGAAGCAGAAGAATTTTTAACAAAACACGGTACTATTTTTAAAACACCATCTGGGTATATTCAGCAGGTTCCTCAGGTATCCATTGCGCAGACTTATCTAAAAATAATGAAGGACTTTTGTTCCGAGTTTGGACTTACCCCAGCTGCAAGGTCAAGAATATCTGTGTCTACAGCAGAGGGAAGTTCTGAGGACCCGATGGAGGAAATGCTTAGGGTGGTGAAGTGATGTTTGATGAAACTAAAGCTCAAAGAGCTGTAAGATTTATAAATAATCTTAAGCATACCAAAGGAGTATGGCATGGAGTTCCTTTTGATTTATTACCTTGGCAGGATAAAATAATTACTGATATATTTGGGACTGTTAAAGATAATGGCTTTAGGCAATATAACACAGCTTATGTTGAGATACCTAAGAAAAATGGAAAGTCTGAAATTGCAGCAGCTATAGCACTTTACCTAACTTGTGCAGATAATGAGTGGGGAGCTGAGGTTTATGGATGTGCCGCAGATAGAGCACAGGCTTCAATTGTTTTTGATGTAGCTGTTGATATGGTGGATCAATGCCCAGCACTTAAGAAGAGAATAAAACCTATAATATCTCAAAAGAGATTAGTATATATGCCTACAGGAAGCTATTATCAAGTTTTATCCTCAGAGGCATTTTCAAAGCATGGACTTAACGTTCACGGAGTTATCTTTGACGAACTTCATGCCCAGCCAAATAGAGAATTATATGATGTTATGACAAAGGGCAGTGGAGATGCTAGAATGCAGCCGCTGTTCTTTTTAATTACAACAGCTGGTACTGATAGAAACTCTATATGCTATGAAGTACATCAAAAAGCTGATGATATTTTAAGAGGGAAAAAACATGATTCTACTTTTTATCCAGTTATATATGGAATAAAAGATGAGGATGACTGGAGTTTAGAAAAGAATTGGTATAAAGCTAATCCTTCACTCGGACATACCATACCAATTGAAAAGGTTAGAGATGCTTTTAATAGTGCAAAGGAAAACCCAGCAGAAGAGAATATCTTCCGTCAGCTAAGACTTAATCAATGGGTAAAGCAATCAGTACGTTGGATGCCTATGGATATATGGGAAAAATGCTCTTTTGCTGTTGATATAGATAAATTAAAAGGCAGGGAATGTTATGGGGGACTTGACCTTTCAAGTACAAACGATATTACAGCTTTTGTTTTAATATTTCCACCAACAGCTGATGATGATAAATATTATGTACTTCCATACTTTTGGATACCGGAAGAAAACTTAAAGCTTAGAGTTAGACGTGACCATGTACCTTATGATGTATGGGCAAAACAAGGCTTTCTAAAAACTACAGAGGGAAATGTTATTCACTACGGATTTATTGAAAGCTTTATAGAGGATTTAGGAAAGAAATACAACATAAAACAAATAGCTTTTGACCGCTGGGGAGCTGTGCAGATGGTTCAAAACCTTGAAGGTTTAGGCTTTACAGTAGTTCCTTTTGGACAGGGTTACAAGGATATGAGTCCACCAACTAAAGAACTTATGAAGGTAACCTTAGAAAAGAAAATAGCTCATGGGGGACATCCAGTTTTAAGTTGGATGATGGATAACGTATATGTGAGAACTGACCCTGCTGGAAATATAAAGCCTGATAAAGAAAAATCCACTGAGAAAATAGATGGTGTGGTAGCACTTATTATGGCTTTAGATAGAGCAGTAAGAAAAGAAATGAAGGAAAATATATATGAAAAACGTGGTATGAGAAGTCTACTGGATTAGGGGGTGATGCTTTGAAATTTAGAGATAGAGTGAAATTATTTATGACTCCACAAAATGCATTGTTTGAAGTTCTTCAGAAATATTCTGAGGACTTTTTAAGTGGAGAAGAAGTTTCAGCAGATAACAATTTAAGAATTGATACAAACACAGCTATGAGCTTTTCAGCTGTATTTGCTTGCAATAGAGTTTTATCTGAAACCTTGGCAAGCTGTCCTCTGCTTCTTTATGAAAAAGATGATAAGGGGAATAGACATCAAGTTACAGATACTGCTGAATATGGCTTGCTTCATTATGCTCCAAATGCAGAAATGACTCCAGTTCAATTTAAAGAGTTTGGTATGACAAATATAAACCTTGGCGGAAATTTTATAGCACAAAAGGTTTTTAATATGCATGGAGAGCTTTTAGAGCTTAGACCTATATCATGGGATAGAGTAAGAATTGATATAGATAAAGCTACAGGAAGGCTCCTTTATTTTATAGATGGGAAGACAGAGCCTAAAACAAGAGATGAAATACTTCATATTCCGGGATTAACCTTAGATGGTTATATAGGAATAACACCTCTTAGTTATGCAGCACTTACTATTGATATTGGATTATCTCAAGATAAGTTTGAAAGGAACTTCTATCATAACAGGGCCTCGACTAGTGGAATATTTCAATATCCTAATGAGCTTGGAGATGAAGCTTTTCAAAGACTTAAAAAGGATATTAAGAAAAACTACACAGGACTTTCTAATGCAGGAGTTCCAATGATACTTGAAGGTGGAGGACAGTTTAAGGAAATAACTATGAAGCTTACAGATGCACAGTTCTTAGAATCTAAGAGGTTCAGAATTGAAGATGTGTGTAGGATTTTTAGAATACCTCTTCACTTGGTTCAGGATTTAACAAGATCCACTAATAACAATATTGAACACCAAAGTCTTGAGTTTATAGTTTACACCATGCTTCCTTGGTTTAAGAGGTGGGAGGAGAATTTAAACCTGCAGCTATTATCAAAGGAAACAAGAAGAAAAAACAGATACTTTGAATTCAATATTAGTGGTTTACTCCGTGGAGATATTAAATCCAGATATGAAGCCTATGCACAAGGAAGACAGTGGGGATGGTTATCTGTAAATGATATTAGAAGACTTGAGAATATGAATCCAATACCTAATGGAGATATTTATTTGGAACCTCTCAACATGGGTGAAGCAGGAAAAGAGAAAGAACAGCTTAAGGCACTAAGAGAAGAAGTATTTAATTTAATAAGTGAAGGGAAGTGATTAAATTGCCATTTTGGAACTTTAAAAACAGTGAAGAAAATCAGGAGGAGATAGAGCTTAGAATTGATGGAGATATTGCTATGGACGATGACTTTTGGTCTATGCTATTTGGGATAGAAAATGTAACACCAAAAGGCTTTATATCAGAGCTTAGTCAGTATAAAGGTAAAGACATCAATGTTTGGATTAACTCCTATGGTGGAGATGTTTATGCAGCTTCAAGAATTTATACAGCACTTAAGGAGCACAAGGGAAAAGTTAAAGTAAAAGTAGATGGAGTTGCCATATCCGCAGCTTCTGTTATAGCTATGGCTGGTGATGAAATTTTAATGTCTCCAACTTCAATATTGATGATTCACAATCCGTGGGGGAATTTTCAAGGGGAAGCTAAAGATTTAAGACACGGAGCTGATGTGCTGGATGAAGTTAAGGACACTATAATTAATGCTTATCAACTAAAGTCTAAGAAGTCCAGAGCTAAGATATCTCAGATGATGGATGAAGAAACCTGGATGAGCGCTAAGAAAGCTGTAAGTGAAGGCTTTGTAGATGGAATGTTATATGTAGAAAACAAAGAAGATGAAGCTACAGAGCCAGTAGAAAATGCATTTATGTTCAGTAGATTTGCAATACAAAATAGTGTAAATGATAGAACCAAAGATTTTATTAAGCAGTACAATCAAAGGTTCAAAGAAAGCCATAAAGATGAAGAAAAAATTGAATTACTAAAATCTAAACTTGCCTTAGAGTGTGAACTTTAGGGCTTTTGTTATTTTAAAAATGAAAGGTAGGTATTAATATATGTCAGAAAAATTAAAAGAACTATTAGCACAGTTATCAAACTTAGAAACACAGTCAAAGAACCTAATAAGCAAAGATGATGCTACAGCTGAAGAAATAAATGCAAAGCTTGCGGAGATAAAGGCTCATAAAGCTAAAATTGAAGCACAAAAGGAAATTGATGCATTAGATGCTGAAAGACAAAAACAAGCACAGACTCCGGTAAACGAGCCAATATATGCTCAGCCTAAAAACCATGATGAAAAGAAGTGGAAGGGTATGGGTGAATTTTTAGGTGCTGTTGCCAAGGCATCAAGTCCAGGTGGAAGAATGGATAACAGGTTAACTTACCAGAACTCAGCTACAGGCTTAAATGAAAGTGTTTCTTCAGAGGGTGGATTCCTTCTTGAGAATGACTTTATCAATGACTTATTTGAATCTATGATGACTCAAAGCCAAGTGGCAAACAGAATTAGAATGATTCCAATAGGAGCTAATACCAATAGACTTAGAGCACTTGGTATCGATGAAAACAGTAGAGCCAATGGTTCAAGATGGGGAGGAGTTCAGGCTTACTGGGTAGCTGAAGCTGAAACAGCAGCTCAAAGCAAACCAAAGTTTAAAGAATTTGAAATGTCCCTTCAAAAACTATTAGCTCTTTGCTATGTAACAGATGATTTGCTTCAGGATACAACTGCACTTGAAGCTATAGTAAGGCAGGCTTATGCGGATGAAATGAGTTTCAAGATTGATGATGCTATCATAAATGGTACTGGTGTAGGAATGCCTATGGGAATACTTAATTCAGATGCTTTAGTTACTGTACCAAAAGAAAAAGACCAAGGTGCAGGAACTATTAAATATGAAAATATACTTAAAATCTGGAGTTCAATGCCTGCAAGACTTAGAGCTAATGCAGTATGGTATATAAACCAGGAGATAGAGCCGCAACTTTATACCATGGCCCTTAACATAGGAACTGGAGGAGCACCAGTTTTTATGCCATCAGGCGGAGCATCAACATCCCAGTATTCAACACTACTTAATAGACCAATTATTCCAATAGAGCAGTGTTCACCTCTTGGGAAAAAGGGAGATATTATTTTAGCTGACCCAACTCAATATATTGGAATAGATAAGAAAGCACCATCAGCTGATGTTTCTATTCATGTAAGATTTTTATATGATGAACAAGTATTTAGATTCATATATAAATTCAATGGAATGCCTTATAAGAGTAAACCAGTAATGCCTTACAAGGGAGCAAATCCATTAAGTCCATTTGTAACTTTAGGTGATAGGTAGAAATTGATAAAATATACCACAGACAACTGTAAAATTGGTAATGTTTGTGGTATAATTATTTTTGGAACTAAATATATAAGGTTTCAGTATTTCGTTATCTTAAAGGATTTTGTGGAGGGAATAAATAATGAAAATACAATTTGAATCATATTTAAAAACAAAAGGATATAAAGAAACAACCCCAAGTGGTAATCCAAGTACAGTGTACGATTATATCAAACGAATAGATAGAGTTTGCGATGATGAGAATATGACATGGGAAGAACTAGCTAATAATATTGAGCAAATTGTATTAGAATATAGTAGTGGTGGTAGAAAAGAAGAACAAGGAAAAGTATCACATAATGCAGTAATAAATGCATTGAAACGTTTTCGAGAATTTGTACAAAAAAGTTAAGTGAAATTATAAATACGAATATTCAATGATTAACTTTTTTAATAACATATAAGCAGTATCAGTAATAAAGACTTGCAAATGCAGGTCTTTTTCTTTTGCACAAATTTTAAAATAGAAGGAGGATTTAAACATGACTTTAATAGAAAAATATAAAGTAGTTCAGGCAGTAGAACCCAAGACTACAAATGCTGCAATAACAGGAGCATATGTAAGTCTTAAAAATGTAATAAATGCTACAGTTGTAGTAAACCTAACCCAAGCAGTAGGCCATGAAACTGTAATTTCTCTTTATGAAGCCAAGGATGTTTCAGGTACTGATGCAAAGCCTTTAACAAATAGTGTCCCAGTGTGGGCTAATGAAGATGTGTCTTTAGGAGATTCTCTTATAAGAAAGACAGATGGAGTGAGTTATACTGTTTCAGACACTGTGAAAAATAAACAGGTAGTATTTCATATAGAACCTGCAAGACTTGATATGAATGAGGGATTTACTTGTCTTAATGTAAGAATTGGGGAAAGTACACAGGTAACTAACTTTGCTTCCGCAGAATTTATTTTAGACAGTAAATATGCTGGAGATGTTCCGTCATCTGTAGTTAAAGATTAATTTAAGGAGCCTTTTGGCTCCTTTCTTTTGAGGTGATAAAATGGCTATAAAAATAATAACCCCACCAGCAATTGAACCTATAACTTTAGAGGAAGCAAAGCACCATTTAAGAGTGGATGGAAATGATGATGACCTACTTATAAAAAGCCTTATAAAACAGGCAAGAGAGTGGTGTGAAGATTATCAAAATAGAAAATATATAACTCAGACATTGGAACTTGTTTTGGATACTTTTCCTAATGGTAATGCAATAGTTTTTAATAGCTGTTCACCGGTACAAAAGGTAGAAAGTATTAAATATTATGATGAGAATAGACAGGAATATTTATTTAATGAAAATAATTATATTGATGACTTAGACAGTTTTATAAGTAGGGTTGTATTAAATAGAGGAAAGCACTGGCCTATGATGGAGCTTCAATCAGTAAATGCTGTAAGAGTTAGAGTTGTTGCAGGTTATGGAGATAGCGGAGATAAAGTACCAGAGGCAATAAAGTGGGCAATTATTCTTCAAATGAAACTTTTATATGATGACTATAGACCAGAGGAAAAAACAAAGTTAGAGGAAGCAAGGAATGCACTTCTTTCAATGAATAGGGTGATACCTGTATGAATTCAGAGAAATTAAAGCATAGAATTACACTTCAAGTATTAGAAACAGAAGCTAATGAAAATGGATTCCAAGTTGAAACATGGATAGATTTTAAGGATTTATGGGCAAAAGTTGAAAACCTTCATGGTAGGGAATACTTTGAAGCTGCAGCTGTTCAAGCAGAGAATACTGTGAAGTTTACTATAAGATATACTGATGAAATTGATACTACAATGAGGATTTTCTTTAAGGGTAAACAGTACAATATAACCTCTATTGATAATATAAAATATGAAAATAAGTTTATTGAAATTATGGCTATGGAGGTTGATAAAAGTGGCTAAAATAGAACTTGAAGGAATGGAGGAGCTTATTGATAGAGTTAATAAGCTTGGAGAAAAGGGAGAAATAATAAAGAAAAATGCCCTTGATAAAGCAGGGGATTTAGTTAAGGACAGTATGGAGAAAAAAGCTCCAAGATCAAGTTTAAGTAAAAAACACATGGCTGATAATATAAAGATATCAGATATAGAAAAGGAAAATGGAGTAGATTTTATTGAAATAGGCCCTAATAAAGGAGATAATTCGGAGTTCTTCTACAGTAAATTTACTGAATGGGGTACTAGCAAGCAAACAGCTCAACATTGGGCAGAGAATTCTGTGCTTGAGAATAAGAAAAAGATAAATGAAGTTATTTCTGAAGAATTAAAAAGGGGGCTTGAGGATTTTGATTAATAAACTGATTATAAATACCTTGAAGCCTCTGAATATTCCAGTGTGTTTTCAAAAGTATCATGGAAAGGGTGAAACATACATAACCTTCCATGAATATTTCTCAGGTGGAGAAGAGTATGAAGATGATGAAGAGAGTTTAACATCACATTATGTTCAGATAGATGTATGGTCAAAAATAGATTATACAAACC
Organism: Clostridiaceae bacterium; assembly: GCA_902363375.1. GTDB lineage: Bacteria > Bacillota > Clostridia > Clostridiales > Clostridiaceae > Clostridium_J. The sequence goes on from CABIZX010000001.1 coordinate 800,297, forward strand.
TAGTAAATAAAATTAAAAACTTGTTAAACATAGCAGGTTTTAAAAGATTAAATGAAATAGACCTTTATGAGGAGGATACAAAAATCTATCATAAAGGTCTTAAATTTTATTATTTAGAAGAAAGGTAAGGTGGTAGTATGGCAAGACAAATAGGACTTAGGGATATTCATATAGCAGTATTAAAAACAGATGATGATACAGGAGCAACCTATGATACACCGGTAAAACTTGAAAGAGCTATAAGTGCAAAAATATCACCGAAGTCAAATTCAGATAACATTTATTCAGATGATTCAGTTGAGGATATAATTACATCTTTTGAAGGTGTAGATGTTGAAATAGAAGTTAACCAATTATCCCTTGAAAGTAGAGCAAAGCTTCAAGGGGCGAAGGTGGTAAAAGGAGTACTTATTGAAAATAAAGATGATGTAGCACCAACCATTGCTTTAGGCTTTAAATCTAAAAAGAATAATAAAAAATATAGATATGTATGGCTTTTAAAAGGAAAGTTTGAAATTGCTACAGATGAATACGATACAGAAACTGAAAAACCAAAGGCACAAAGTGCAAAGCTTAAAGGTAAGTTTTACCCAAGGGAAGCTGATGGCCATTATAGATTTATTGCTGATGAGGATGCCGTTGATGTGGATGCAACTATTATTAGTGGGTGGTTTACTGCGGTGCCTGATGAGCCAGCGACAGTGCAAGTATAAAAATGAAAAACTAAGAAAAACAGAGTATTTGCAAGAGAAATATTTTCCATTATATCTAATTGAATAGAATTTGGTACAAATAGAAAATTAGGTGAATTTAAAATAGCCTAAAATGGGATTATGAATATTTAATATAGGACTTTATAATCTAATCAGTAGATACAAAAAATTAAATTAAGAAGGGATGTTTTAGATTATGAAGTTTCTAGTTTCATATTTGTTTGTAACAGACGAGGAAGAAGGAGTACAAGTTGATATTGTTGACTATAAAGATAAAAAAAGTTGTGAAAAAGCATATAGTAGCGAGGAATATAAAATTTTAGAAATTCAAGAATATGATGAGAATGCTATGTTAGAAGATATGTATTCTGAAGAAGATGATGATATAAATGATGATGAAGAAGACGAAGAAGATGAAGAGCATGAAGATGACGGGGATTTAAGTATTGTATTCCCTAATGCAGATACAGAAGAGGAACTAGAGGAAGAATTGGAACATTCACTTACTAGAATGATGGATAATTAAGTATATACATTTATTATGCTTTTAAGATAGTACAGGAAAGTTATTATAAACCTGTACTATTTTTTATAGGGGGTTAATTGATGAAAGCATCAGAACTAAAAAATAAAGGTATTAAATTTACCATTGGAAATAAGGAATATGAACTTAAATTTGATATGAACACATTCTGTGAACTTGAAGAAGTTTATGGGGATATAAATAAAGCTTTTGATGATTTGCAAAATAGAAAAATCAAAGCTATAAGAGCACTTATATATTCAGCAATTAAAGCTGAGGATGAAAGTGTAACTCTAAAAGAAGTAGGTAAAATGCTTACTTTAAGTGATATGGAAAGGTTAGGTATAGCTATTAATGAAGCATTGAGTGCAGCTATGCCGGAGGTACTTGATGAAAATATGGGGGAATAGAAAGCTGCTCTAGTTCTGAAAGTTGGGACTGGGAGTGGCTTTTTTATTTAGGTACTAATCTTTTGAAAATGACAGAAGAGCAGTTTTGGAAAAGTACCCCTAAGAAATTACAAGCACTCTTCAGTGTTTATAAAAGGGTAAATGGAATTGAGGATAAAGAAGAACTTGATTATATAGATAATATTATGTTCTAACTAGGGAGGTGAGGCTATGGCTAGGGATTCCAATACTGTAGTTGCAAGAGTTGGTCTTGATGATAAGGGGTTTCAAGAGGGAGTTTCAAAAATACAGAGAAGTTTAAAGGTAGTGAAGAGTGAATTTGCAGCTGCAAGTTCTAAGCTAGGTGACTTTGGAAAGAGTACAGAAGGATTAAAGCTTAAGTCTGATAGTTTAAACAAACAAATAGAATTACAGAAAGCTAAGGTTGAGGCATTATCAAAGAGTTATAAGGAAAGTGTAGATAAAAAAGGTGAAGATGCCAAGGCTACTGAAAATCTTAAGATTAAGCTTAATTATGCTACTGCAGAACTTAATAAAATGGAATCAGAGCTTTCTGATATAAATAAGAAGGTAGAAATTCAAAGTAGTAGCTTCACTAAGCTAGGGAAAAGTCTTGAAGGCATTGGAAGCAAGATGAAAAAGGTAGGAGAGGGCTTTTCAAGTGTTGGAGGCACCTTGAGTAAAAAAGTAACAGCACCTATAGCTGCAGCTGGAGCAGGTCTTTTTAAACTTGCCAGTGATTTTGATGAAGCAAGTGACTCAATTAGAATAGGAACAGGGGCTACGGGAGAAGCACTAGAGGGACTAGAAGATGATTTTAAATCAGTATACACAACAGTAGATACAACCATGGGAGATGCAAGTAAAGCAATAGCAGATTTAAATACTCGTACAGGACTTTCAGGAAAATCTCTTCAAGACCTTTCTACTCAGATGCTAAGACTTGCTAAGGTCACAGGAGAGGATATTAACACACTAATACCAGCTTCCACAAGAATGTTTCAGGATGCAGGGTTAAAGACGGAAGACTACGGTAAGGCCCTAGACTATACCTTTAAAGTTAGTCAAAGCACTGGAATTGGTGTTGGCAGGCTTCAGCAACTTATGGCACAGTTTGGCGGGCCATTAAGACAAATGGGATTTGATTGGCAGACCTCAGCAGCAATGATGGGAAAGTTTGAAAAAGAGGGTGTAAATACAGAACTAGTGGTAGGTTCTTTAAGAGTTGCTCTTGGAAAAATGGCAAGGGAAGGTATTAGTGAACCCGATAAGGCTTTGCAAGAAATGATAAAAAGAATCAAAGAAGCTGGAACAGCAGGTGAAGCCAATGCTATGGCATTAGAGATGTTTGGAGCAAGAGCAGGCCCAGATATGGCATCAGCTATAAGAGAAGGAAGATTAAATTTAGATGAGTTAATAAAAAGTCTTAAAGCTAGTCCAGAAAGTATTGAAAAAGTTTATACAGATACTGCAGATGCAGCTGAACAGTTTGTAATATTAAAAAATAAGATTGCTGTAGCACTAGAGCCTTTGGGTAAAAAACTATTTGAAGCGGTTAACAATGCAATGCCTGCAATAGAAAAACTTATTCAAGCACTGATTTCAATTATTGAAAAATTTAATGCACTAAGTCCAGCACAACAAGAGTTGATTTTTAAATTGGCACTTGTAGCAGCTGCTATTGGACCAGTTTTGAGTGTTATAGGAAAAGTTATATCTGTAGGAGGCACACTTTTTTCAACTTTAGGATCTATTTCAACAGCCCTTGGAGCGGCAGGAGGAGCGACAGGTGTATTGAAAACTGCTATGGCCGCAATAACCGGACCCGTTGGAATCGCTATAGCTGCTATTGCAGGACTTATAGCTGTTTTTGTAGCTTTATATAAACATAATGAAGACTTTAGAAATTCAGTAAAAGTAGCATGGAATGCAATTAAAATATTAATAAGTTCAGTTATTGAAAGCTTAAAGAAAATGTTTCAAGCTTTTATTAGCCTAGCCAATAAGATATGGAAGAAGTATGGTGATGATTTTGTAAAAATAATAAGTACAGCTTTTAATTTAGTAGCTACAATAATAAATACTGTTTTAAAAGCCATACGAGATGTTATAAAAATTATCACAAGTGCTATAAAAGGCGATTGGAAAGGTGTATGGGAAGGAATAAAAAGTCTTACTTCAAATATATGGAATGGGATAAAGAGTGTTATAACAACAGTTATTAAATTGGTTAAAGGAATTATAAAAGTAGAACTGGGTCTTATAAAAAGTGTAATATCTGGGGTATGGAATAGCATTAAAGGCATAACTTTATCAGTATGGAATGGTATCAAAGCTGCTATTGTTACTCCAATAAATGCCGCAAAAAATGCAGTAAGTAATGCGATAAATGCTATTAAAGGATTTTTTAGTAATTTAAGATTGCCGCAGATTAAAATACCTAAAATTAAACTTCCCCACTTTAAATTAAAAGGTGAATTTAATTTAAAGCCACCCAGTGTTCCACACTTAGCCGTTGATTGGTATGCAAGTGGTGGTATTTTTAATAGACCTAGCGTTATAGGTGTCGGTGAAGCAGGAGCAGAGGCGGTACTTCCTATAGATAGGCTGGATGAAATTATGGCTAAAGCAATAGAAAAAGTACGTGATGGTGCTGGAACTTCTGGTGGATTATCACTTCATATAGAGAATTTTAATAATAATTCAGATAAAGATATAGAACAGCTTGCTTATGAACTAGAATTTTATAGACAAAGGGTAGCACTTGGAAAGGGGAGAGTATAATGCTTAGTTTTAATTTTGGCGGTAAAAATAGCTTTAGTGATTATGGAATTATAATTTCAAAAAGACCGAGCATTCCTTCTCCCAAAAGAAGATTAAATTATATCACCATACCTGGTAGAAATTCTAGTGTTAGATATGATGAAAAGACCTATGAGGATATAACAATTTTAGTAGAGTGCAGTTTAAAATCAAGGGAGAATATTGTAAGTAAAATAGATGAAATAAAGGGATGGTTATTTAATGCAGGAGAGAGTGATTTAATATTCAGTTTTCAGGAGGATAGGAAATACATTGCTCAGGTAGTGAATGCTATAGATTTTAGTCAGGTATTTAAATATACATCCAAGTTTCCTATTGTTTTCAATTGCAGACCTTTTAAATATTCTCCTAATAATAATTTAATCACTGTAACTGAAAGTGGGATGGTTATTAACAATCCTGGAACCATAGAAAGTGCTCCAGTTATATCGGTTTATGGAAGTGGAGATGTAGCATTAAATATAAATGGAAGAGGGATTCAGTTATACAGTATAACCGATAAGATAATAATTAACTCAGACATTATGGATTGTTATGATGATGCCATGAGCAACTTAAATTCTAACATGGCTGGGGAGTTTCCAAAGCTTGGGGTAGGAGATAATTCTATAACCTATACAGGAAATGTAACAAAGCTAGAGGTTCTTCCTAATTGGCGGTGGTTATGATGATTTGTATATATGATAAAAAGGAAACGGACTTTTCAAGGAATGGTTTAGCAGTTCTTGTAGAATGTCAAATGTGTAAATTAATTGAGAAGCTTAATGGTGTTTATGAACTTAAACTTTCATACCCCATACACCTAAAGAAAGCTTCTTTTTTAATACCCTTTAACATCATAAAAGCCCATGGTCAGCTATTTAGAATTTACAGTATAGAAAAGGATAGTAAATCAAATCTTGTACATGTTAATGCAAGACATATATTTTATGATTTATTAAATTATTTAATTGAAGATAAAAGACCAGAAAATAAAAATTGTAAAGAAGCTATGGAAATAGTAATTGGAGAACTTGGGCCTAATGCTATTTATAGTGTAGATAGTGATATAACAACTCAGGCTACTCAGTATATTATCAGAAGAAACATTGCTGAAGCTATGTTTATGATTGTAAATAGGTGGCATGGAGAGCTTTTTAGAGACAATTTTAATATACAGATTAAAGCACCTCAAGAAGGCAGCAGTGGACTTTTAGTACAATACGGAAAAAACATTCTAGGTATAAATGAAAAGATTAATACGGATGAGGTTTTAACTGCAATTTATCCAGTAGGAGCAAATGGGATAACTCTTCCTGAAAAGTATTTAATGAATCCCCTATGGAATGGAACTGATTATCCAAGCTTTGCTCTTGTAAAAAAGGTGGATTTTAAAGATGCACAAGATGAAGAAGCATTAAGAGCAGAGGCACAAAAGTATCTTGATGATCATGATGATTTTGATGTGAATTATCAAATAGATTTTATTCAATTAGAGCAAACCAATGAGTATGAAAACTATAAATCATTATTAAAGGTTAAGGTGGGAGATAATGTTATAGTAAGACATGCTTTATTAGGAATTGATATTAAAATTAAAGTAATTTCTATAGAGAAGGATTTATTAAGTGCCCAAAATACTAAAGTTGAGCTTGGGAAACCTCTTTATACTTTAGACCAATATATTGAAGAAGTACAGCTAAAGTCAGAAACTGCGGTGGAAGATACGATTAAGCATGTAGATACCTCTGTAGGAAATCTTCAAAATCAGTTAGATGAAATAGGTGTTTCTTATTCAGTAGTTTCAAATTTAACTGTTGGAGATGGAGTAATTAATGTTACTTATGAAGTGGAGAAAGACAGTGTTACTAAGTTTAGTGCAGAATACACCTTCACAGTAGATGGAAATGGCAGAATGACAGGGATACAACTTCAAAATATAACTTCAAAGCTTCTACTAAAAGAGGTTTCAACTCTTATAGTTAACACAGCAAATTTCACAATTACTTATGTGGATGGAACAACTGGAATCTATAACTATACAACAGATAGTAATGGCAGAATAACTGGAATTAGTAAAGAGTGAGGGGGATAGATTATGGCCTATGACGCAAACTTTAATAATGCCCTAGCTATATGGGCAGCCTTTGGTGGCAGGGGAAAACTTATGCCTTCTATCCCAATACTAAGTTGGAAAAAACTTAATTATAATAATTTTGGTTATACACAATATGGAGGAGAAACAAGGATTGATGTTTATGATAATGGCAATGCACAGATAGCAGTTTACTATGCAAAGACTCCATATATGTCTTACTACAATAAAAGTACCAAGCAGTGGACGGTGGTTAGTTGTTCTTGGTGGGGTTATGGTATTCCAGAAATACTATGGGCAGGAGATGGCGTATTTATAGCAAAGATTACTGGCATGGCAAACGTTATTGGCTCCTATGATGGCATAACTTGGTATAATGCAGGATACTGTAAGGGAGCTAAGAATGCTATGACTGCAGGAGCTTATGATGTAACAACAAATTGTAGTATAGTGAGCTGGTGGTATTATATGTCTCCTCTTTATTATAGTACTGCTTCAATAGACACAAAAGTTGCATGGACATTGGTAGGGGCTGATGGAGTGTCAGTTCCAATATTTAAATACTTAACAGCACATAAAGGATTATTTGTAGGGGTTGTAAGCGGAGATAAGTCAATTGCGGTGGCAAATTCATCAAGTCCAGCTTCTTGGACTACAACTATAGCAGATGCACAAAATGAAACAGGATATATGTATTTAAGGTCAATTCATGGAAAATTGTTTGTTATGAGAAGGAGGTATGTGGCTAATACCTATCAAGTGAATTTGTGTGTTTTGAATGATAGCGCCACAGAAGTTATAGAAACTAATCTTTCGCATACAGGAGATCTAGCAGATAACCATATTCCCAATCCACAGAATATAATCTGGATGGAGGATTGGGGTAAATATGCTTTGTTTAGTGAAAGTAAGCTTTATGCTTCATCAGATGGGTTAACTTGGGAGGGGGTAGAACAACCAGGATTTACAACCTCGCAATATGAAACCTTTGGAGGAGCTATTTATATACCTGGAAAAGGCTTTTATGTTAAAGGGAATGATTATGTTTATTTTGCAGATTATTAAAATAATAGGTAGCACTCTAATTTAAAGTTAGAGTGCTCTTTTCACATAGATTTAAAAAGTAAAGAAAGGAGGAAAGGATAATGAAAAATATTCTAAACTGTGTGCAGATGGCATTTACAGCAGTGGGAGGGTATGTAGGCTATTTTTTAGGAGGGGTTGATGGCTTTATGTATGCACTGATTCTCTTTGTTGTTATTGATTATTTGACAGGGTTTATGGTAGCAGTACTAGATAAAAAGCTATCAAGTGAGGTAGGTTTTAGGGGGATTTTCAAAAAGGTACTTATTTTTATATTTGTGGGTATAGGAAATATAATAGATGTTCATTTGATTGGAAACGGTAGTGCTATTCGTACTGCTGTTATTTTTTTCTATGTTTCCAATGAAGGTATAAGTATAATAGAAAATTCAGCTAAGATTGGACTTCCAATACCTCAAAAGTTAAGAGATATTTTAGAACAGATAAACCGAGAGGGGGAAAAGAAATAATGGCTAGGTTATGTTTTGATTATGGGCATGGCGGTAATGATTCAGGGGCTTATTATAAGGGAAGAAAAGAATGTGATGATGTATTAAGTTTAGGTAAGGCTGTAGCAGCAGAAGTTAGAAGACATGGTATTATAGTTGATGAAACAAGAACTAACGATGCTACAGTAAGTCTTAGAGAAAGAAGTAACTTTGGAAATAGAAACAACTATGACTATTTTATATCTTTTCATAGAAATGCTTATGAGCCAGAGAAAGCTAAAGGTGTTGAAACTTACACCTATTTAAATCAAGGAGCAAAGGCTAAGGGGTTAGCAGAGAAAATTCAAAGTTCTTTAGTAAATGTTGGTTTCAAAAATCGAGGCGTAAAGAAAGCTAACTTCCATGTGTTAAGAGAAACTAAAGCACCAGCAGTTCTTGTAGAGATAGGATTTATTGATAATAGTGGAGATAATGCTTTGTTTGATAGCAAGAGAAATGAAATAGTTAAGGCTATTGCAAAAGCTATTCTTGCACAGGTAGGTATTTCTTATGTGGAGTATTCAGCACAAAATTCAAATAGACAAACTCTTTATAGAGTAATGGCGGGTTCATATCAAGTTAGAGAAAATGCTGAAAAACAAGTTCAGAAATTAAAGGCAGCAGGTTTTGATGCTTGCATTATGATTTTTAATAAATAGAAACGTACTTTTTATGGCTAATGTTCGAGAAAACATTGGCTCTTTTTTTGCGCCTTTTTTCTTTATCTTATCCAATGATTCTCTTGATAAATAGTAGCTTTAGAGTGATATATGTAATGAAATAAATAGCTTATAAACCTTTGAAAACAGTAGGTTTAACGGTTTTTTATTTTTGAAATTTCGATTGAATGAAGGAAGGGACGTGAGTTTTAATTTTAGCTAAATCTTATAGAAAGGAGAGGTTTTGATGGATAATACTTCATTTCCACAAACACGAGCAATTTATCCTAATGATGGTATGAAAATTCTTCAAGGAGAAGCAAAGACTGAAGTATTAAGAGTTGCAGCATACTGCAGAGTTAGCTCATATTCCGATAGTCAAGAAGATTCCCTTGAAAATCAAACTGTGCATTATACCAGATACATTAGGTCAAATCCTAATTGGCGCTTTATAGGAATATATTCAGACCAAGGAAAGACAGGAACTAAAATAGATAGCAGGAGTGGATTTCAAAAATTAATTCGCTATGCTCTTGAAGGAAAGATTGATTTGATTCTTTGTAAATCCATATCAAGGTTTGCAAGAAATGTTATAGATGCCTTGGATACAATAAGGATTTTAAAGGAGAATGGAGTTAGAGTTATATTTGAAAAGGAAAACATTGATACAGCTTCTATGCAAAGCGAATTTATAATAACTTTACTTGGAGCAATAGCTCAAGAAGAAAGTAGAAGTATTTCAGAAAATATTAAGTGGGCAAATGCTAAACGCTTTCAAAGAGGAGAGGCGATTTTTATTAGAATATTAGGGTATCAAAAGAATGATAAAAAAGAATGGATAGTGGTTAAGGAAGAAGCTGAAATTGTTAAAGAAGCGTTTAGAAAGTATCTTGAAGGGTTAACTATATCTGAAATTGCAAGGTCATTTATAAGTAAAGGGTATAAGAAGGTAAATGGAAGAACTGATTGGTCTTATGCAATAATCAGGGATATGTTAAAAAATGAGAAATATGTTGGAGATGTGCTTTGTCAAAAGACTTATACTAAAGACCATTTGAGCCATGAAGCTAAAAAGAATAAAGGCGATAAAAATCAATATCTTATAAAAAATCACCATGAAGCAATTATTGATAGAGCTACTTTTGAAAAAGCTCGAGAAAGACTTTCAAACGTAGCTACTTATAAGAAAAGAGGAGAAAGAAAAACTTACCCTCTCTCTGGAAGAATAATATGTAGTGAGTGTGGTGGTAATTTGCAACATTTTGATTGCAGAGGGTTGGTTACTTGGAAATGCGGGAACAGGGTAAAGAGTAAAAGTATTTGCAGCTTTGATGGGATTAAAGAAAAATATCTTAATAAAGCTATAATTAAATCCTTAAAAAAGCATTATCAAATAAATAAATTAGAAAAGGTAGCAATTCAGAATATGATAAAAGATATTAAAAATGCAGAGGTGTCAGGGGATATTGAATATAACAAATTAAGAATAGAACTTGAAAGAGTTCTTTTTCAGGGAAATATGCTTGTATTAAAAGGTAACAGCCCAGAAAAAGATAAAGAGGCTTTAAGGGTTAAAAGAGAGACTCTTGAGAATGAAATAAACATAAGAAAAATATGGTGGGATATGATAGAAAGCGATAGTAAGTATAGAGCTGAGGCTTTAGAAAAATTAGAGCTAATATCAAGAATGGAAAAACCACTTGAGGCATTAGAAGAATATTTTAAGGGTGAAAAATGTATAGAATTTTTAAGAGCATGGGTGGTTCGTATAAAAGCGGTATCACCCATTAAAATTTCTATTGAATGGATAGATGGGAAAGTAAGTAATGCAACAATACCAAAAGGAGAGGGTAGAATTGATACAAAACGTAAATGGTCTTAACATGGGACTTGGAAGTACTCCATTGACTTCGAATGTACAGTTTATTCCAGCACGTAGAAGGGATAACGCAAACCTTAGGTCAAATGAGATTACCAAAAAAAGAGTATGTGCTTATTGCAGGGTGTCAACTGAAGAGGAATCCCAAGCAACAAGTTATGAGCTGCAGGTATCCCATTATACAGAGTTTATTAAAAAGAATTCTGCTTGGGAGTTCGTTGGAATATTCGCAGATGAGGGGATTTCAGGTACCTCTGTAAAGAAGAGATTGCAGTTTCAAAAGATGATACAGGAATGTTTAGATGGAAAAATTGATTATATCATTACCAAGTCTATAAGCAGATTTGCTCGCAATACTTTGGATTGTTTAACATATGTTAGAGAACTTAAAAATCTAGAAAGGCCTGTAGGTATTTATTTCGAGAAAGAGAACATAGATACCCTTGATAGTAAGAGCGAGCTCATACTTACCATACTATCATCGGTTGCCCAAGATGAGTCAAGAAGTATATCAGAAAATACCAAATGGGGTGTTCAGAAGAGGTTTCAGCAGGGAAAGGCTCATTGCCCAACAACTTATTTTATGGGATATGATACTGATGAGAATGGTAAGCTTGTTATAAATGAAGATGAAGCTAAAATAATAAGAAGAATTTACAAAGAATTTATAGGTGGAAAAGGTTCAGAGGTAATTGCAAGAGGACTTATGGAGGATAAAGTAGTAACTGTTAGAGGTAATTTTACCTGGACTAGTGACCGTATTATTAAAATCCTAAAGAATGAAAAATACTGCGGTGATATTTTAATGCAAAAGTCAATTACAGTAGATTTTTTAACACATAGGAGAATTATAAATAAAGGTCATGAGCAGCAATATTTTATAGCTGACCATCATCCAGCAATTATTCCTAAAGAAGAATGGTATGCTGTTCAACAAGAATTAAGACGCAGATATCAAATGTTTCATGACCCAGATAATAAATACAGACAAGCTTATAGTGGGAAATGCGTCTTTTCTAATAAATTCTTTTGTGCCGAATGCGGCAGACCAGTTGCTAGACGTAGACTTACATCTCAAAGAAATGGAGAAAAATATCTTTTCTCAGCATGGCAGTGCAAGGTGGCATCAGGGCATGATAAAGATTTTAAGGGATGCAGAGCTAGATATATTAGGGAATCTTCTTTGGAAGCTGCTTTTATGAAAATGCTTTATGAATTGAAAAAGAATAGGGATGAAGCAGTAGCAGAAGCCAAGGTAGCAATTGATTCAAGTGGACTTACGGATATAGAAAATATAAGACTTGCAGAAGTTGAAAGTCAGTATAAAGCCATAAGTAATCGTCTAAATGAAATGGCTAAAAGTTCAATGGTAGCAAATGCAGATATCTATGAAGCTACAATGAGGCAACTAACCTACGAGCAGGATTTACTTCAAGATGAATGGCAAAATCTTATGGAGAAAAAACAAAAATCAATTGAGATGGAAAGACAGCTGCAGGTTATTATAAAGCTCTTGGAGGAATTAGAAGAGGAGCCTGAGGACTATGATAAATATTATGAAGAAAATAAGTATAGGGATGATATTTTCTCACAATGTGTGGAGAAAGGTTTTATGCATGATGATGGCAAAGTTGATTTTGAACTAAAATGTGGTATAACAAGAACTGCTCAAGCTTTTATAAGGATTATAAAAAGGAAATAGAAAATAGAAATAAAGTAACCCACTAAGTTGGTATATAGGATGATATACCGGGACTTGGTGGGTTTATTTTATTTAATAGAAATATAATTATATTAATAAGATTGTAGGTCAGGATTAATTGTGGTGTTTTAAAAATGTAACATCAAAGTGTATAAAATAGTTTTTAAGGGTAATAATAATTGATAATGTTACATAAACGGAACATAAATATTGACCTTTGCATATAATAAAGTATATAATGAAGATGAAAGGGAGTGTTGTCATGAATGCAATTTTAGGAGCAAGAATTAGAACTTTAAGAGAGTCTAAAGGCTTGACACAGGAGCAAGTTGCAGAAAAAATGAATTGCACTAGACAAAAGTATGCTAGGATTGAGAAAGGTTTAATAGATATCTCATATGCAAGTATTACTACTATTGCTGATATTTTAGGAATTAAAGCTGAAGAAATAACTTCTGCTGTAAATAATATTGATGAAAAAGAACCAATGTTTAGAAAAAATAATGGTGCTGTTTGTGAGGATAAATTTGAGTATATTAATGAAATGATTAACACGTTTTATGCTCATAGAAGCCTATATAACAGTGTAAGGCAGGTAGATATTAATGGATAAAAAAAGGCAACTTGCCATTGAAAGAATAGCTGATGGTGTTAGAGATGAATGTAATGTGACAGGTTATGGTTTTCAGAATATATTTGAAGCCGCTGGGAAAATAGGCTATAGAGTTATAAGATACCCTATTGGAAGTGAGGCATTTTTAGGATTTGCCTTAATAAAGGATACAGAAAGAATAATTTTTTCAAACTCATCTTTGATATTATCTAGAGAAATTTTTTCTATTGCTCATGAAATTGGGCATCAAAAATTACACTTATCAGAACAAGGATTAACAATAATTAAAGATGATAACTTTGATGATAGAGATGAGTTTGAGATTGAAGCAAACTATTTTGCAGCATGTTTGCTAATGCCAAGAGAAAAGGTTCAAAAGTTTATTAGATTAGAGTTAGATGATAAGGATATTAATAGATGGAATGGTTTAGATATTGCTAGAATTCAAACAGAATTTAGTGTTAGTTATGATATGGCACTTATTAGATTAAAAGAACTAGGAATATTAAATAATGAAGTAAGTAATGAATTGAAATTAGAAAAAATAGAAAAAACAATTTCAAGATTATTAAATGCTATTAATGGAAATGTTGACTTATGCAAGCCAGCGGAGGTGAAAAAAGTACCAGCCGATTATTTGGAGTGGGTTATTTCAAATTATACAGAAAAATTAATACCAGTTAATAGTCTAGAAAAGGCCTTAAACTATGTAGATTTAAATGCAGAAGATTTAGAGAATCTATCAGAGGATGAGTTTGAGGATGATGAGAGCTTAGATGATTTAATTGGGAGGATGGATTAATGGAGGCATCTTTAGATACAAATGTTATTATCCATCTGTATAATGCGAATTATCAATCTATATTATTTAATAGGTTTGAAAAGGTGAAGGTATATGAATTTATTCGTAATCATGAGATGGTAAATCATGCTACTCCAGAGGTTATTGATTTATTTGATAAAGATGTACAGGCTGGTAAAATAGAACTGATTACGGATGATTATTTAAAAAGCATAGCTATGTATAATGTATTTAAACATCATGTCAAAGATATAGGCATTCTTTTTGAAAGAGGAGATTTAGGAGAAGTTTATGCTATAGCTATGGCAAAAGTTTTAGGGTGCATAAGTTTGGTAACTGATGATATTAAAGAACAAGGTCCTCATTACATGTTAATGAGAATACCTGATTCGGATGTTATGCCTTTTGCGTTCTATGAAATATTATTGTTAGAGTATTTAGAAGAGTTAATAACAGAAGAAGAACTTGAAAAGCAATTTAATGATATATGTGATGTGTCTGATTTAAATATGAGTTTTCCTTCAAAATTAAAAATCTTCATAAGACGTTTTTGGATTGATCCTTATACAGAAAGTGAAAAAGCTTGGATGAGTTCATTTTGTAGTAAAAATAATATAAATGCTAAACAAAAGATTGAAAAACTTAATTTATATCTAAAGAAAAAAAGAAAAAATAGTTAATTATAACAATTAAAATAACATTAAGCTTATCACTTTAGGTGGTAGGCTTTATTTTATTACATTAAGTCTTTTGAGAGAGCTATTCAAGCCCTCTCCTATAATTATTTTAAGTTTAATTCTAAAAGATAATGCTATTTTAGTGGTAGCAGTTCTATGTTTTCAGATGGATTTTCAAGACTCATGTATTTACTAATCTCATAAATATTATAATGTACTTTAAAGAGTGTGCGATGTACATTATACATCATTGCTTCAAGATGATGCTGAGGTTCAAATAAATATGCTTGAATTGTTGTTTGACCAGCTTTATACTTTGCTATAACTCTATGGTTACCATCTACTATACAAAGAGATGGATTAGATAATGGGTATTTTACTACTAGAATTGGCTCATTATTTTTTATAGCTTTATTTAAATGGTTTGGAACAATATTAGATTGATCTACAATAGGAGCCAATATTTTAAGTGGTAAAGTAGTTGGTTGCAGAGTATAAGTTTTTATAGCCTTTTCTAATCTTGGAACTATCCATGTTATATCGTAGCTGCATTTTTCATCTACCATAAATGTACGGGTATAGCATTGGTCTTTTGGGGACATATTTTTCATAAGATCTTCATGTTCATCTTCAATATGTTCAGCAGCTTGCCATATTGCATTTCTGTATTCTTCAAGGATGCTAGGAAAATTCGGATAAGGACGAGCACATTTCTGATAGTTATCTTTTAAAAAATTTAAAAACGGGTCGATTGAAAGCCTTTTAGTATACATATCTGGTGATGGGTTATTTACTATGTTAAAAGCATAATCTATTGTTTTCTGAAAGCCTTCATCTATAAATTTTCCATGAGTAGAATAATACTGAAGTTCTTCAGTAGTCATTTTTATAGTTAGTACTTTTTTCCCACCTAAAAAAGGAGGAACAAGAAGAAGAGGAGCTACATCTTTAAAATTTTCATTATAGAGTTTAAAAATAGACTTTAAAAATTTTTTATTAATTCCTCTTACTACCCAATCGTGCGGATTAGGAAATTGCTTTTTCATATTTTCAGCATCTTGGCTTCTAAGAAAAAAACACAATCCTTTCAGTGAAAATAGGTTGCCTGTGAGTCTATTGTTTTTCCATTCCATAAGACACCAAAAAGGTTCACCAATAACTTCTGGACCAGGAAATATAGAAAGAATGTTATTATCTATCACATTAAATACCTCCCTCATTTAATTCTTTGGACATATAAATATATGCTATTTGTTTAAATGTTATTAGTATTAAAACTGTCTTAAAATTTGAATGAAATAATTATATATATAATAGGAAGGAATTTTTTAAAAACAACTCATTTTTGCACATATATAATAGGAAGAAACTTCTCCAAACTATCAGTTCATCACTTAAATGTGGTGGGCTTTTATTTTTTTGTAGCTATAAATTAACCACAATATATGGTGTCGATGGTGTGTTTGAAACCACACCATATAGTCTAATCCCTTCCCCATTCTAATGTGCTAAAAATTTAGGGTAGCTTAACCACTATATATAGTAGTAAGTAAAATGAGTGGACACAATATGTTGTGGTTTTATCCTTTTATTCTCATGGCGAAGTGAGAATGGAGAAGGGATAAGAGGTGAGACTAGATGAAGAAGATACTTATAACTGGTGCTAACAGTTATATTGGGACAAGTTTTGAAGACTATGTAAGTCAGTGGAAAGATGAATACACAGTTGATACTGTTGATATGATAGATGGAAGTTGGAAAGAAAAGGACTTTAGTAAGTATGATGTGGTGTTTCATGTGGCTGGGATTGCTCACATAAAAGAAACTAAAGAAAATGCTCATATTTATTATAAAGTTAATAGAGATTTAGTGTATGAAGTTGCTAAAAAAGCTAAGGGTGAAGGAGTTAAGCAATTTGTATTTTTGAGCTCCATGAGTGTTTATGGAATTGAAATAGGTGTTATAAATAAAGATACAGTTCCGGCTCCAAAAAGTAATTATGGAAAGTCAAAATTACAAGCGGAAGAATTAATAGAATCACTTAAAGATTCTTCATTTGATATTGCAGTTTTAAGACCACCTATGATATATGGTCTAGGATGCAAAGGAAATTATGTTAGGTTAGAAAAGTTTGCATTGAAGTCCCCTATTTTCCCTAATATTGAAAATAAGAGAAGTATGATTTATATAGATAACTTATCTGAGTTTGTAAAGCAGATTATAGATGATTGTAGGAGCGGATTGTTCTTACCACAAAATAAAGAGTATGTTTGTACTTCAGATATGGTTAGAGAAATAGCTAAAAAGAATGGAAAGAAGATATATATGACTAAGTTATTTAATCCGTTATTAAGAGTACTGAAGGTTAGTATGATTAATAAGGTATTTGGAGACTTGGTTTATGAGAGAGAAAAAGATGCTTAAGTATTAAAGAATAATTAGGTTAGAGGGATTAAGATGAATAATTTAAAATACTCAGTTTTAATGTCAGTTTATTATAAAGAGAAACCTGAATATCTTAGAGAGAGCATAATAAGTATGTTGCAGCAGACAGTTATGCCTGACGAGATAGTTTTAGTAAAAGATGGACAACTAACAGATCAACTTGAAGAAGTTATTGGTGAGTTTAAAGAAAATAAAATTATTAAAGTTATAGCATTAAAAGAAAATGTAGGATTAGGGAAAGCTTTAAATATTGGGTTAAGTGAATGTAAGAATGAATTAGTTGCTAGAATGGATACAGATGATATTTCGATTAGTAACAGATGTGAAAAAGAATTGGAGGAATTTTGCAAAAACAATAATTTGAGTGTTGTTGGCTCTGTTGTTTCAGAATTTATTGGTGATACTAGTAATGTTATAGCTTATAAAGAAGTGAAAATTATGCATCAGGAGATAGAGCAACAAATTAAATTTAGAAATCCTATAAATCATCCTAGCGTTATGTTTAGAAAGTCACATGTGTTGAAAGTTGGAAGTTATGAACATTGGTTTTTAAATGAAGACTACTATTTATGGATAAGAATGATTCAACAAGGTTTTATCTTTCAAAACATTAATGAGCCATTAGTAAAAATGAGAATTACAAATGAAACTTACTTACGAAGAGGTGGTTGGAAATATTTCATTACTCAAAAAAAATTATTTGATTATATGTTAAAGCACAATATGATTAATATTTTAGAGTATCTTTATAATAATTTAACCAGATTTGTAGCACGTATTTTGATGCCAAATAAAATAAGAAAGATTTTATATTTAAGAATATTAAGAAGTAAGGGGGTTAACTATGATTAACAAAAAAATTCACTATGTATGGATGGGAAAAGGGCAAAAATCAGAATTAATATTAAACTGTATAGAAAGTTGGAAAAAGCATTTAAGTGATTTTGAAATAATTGAGTGGAATGAAGAGAATTTTGATATAGAATCTAATAGATATGTGAAGGAAGCATATGATAATAAAAAGTGGGCATTTGTTTCAGATTATGTAAGATTATACGCTTTATATAATTTTGGTGGAATTTATTTAGATACTGATATGGAAATACTTAAGCCGATTGATAAATTCCTAATGCATGGTGCTTTTAGTGGTTTTGAAAGTGTAGAATATATTCCAACGGGATTAATGGGAGCTGAAGTAATGCACCCTTGGATTGGAGATTTATTACGGTATTATGATAATAAATCATTTTTAAATAAAGATGGCACTTTAGATTTAAGACCAAATGTTATTAACATTACAAGTTTAACTGTGGAGAAATATGGATTGGTACTGTCTAATAAATATCAAAAGTTAAAAAATGATTTACATATATATCCTAAAGAATTTTTCTGTCCTAGTGATTATGGAGACAATAATAGAGAGAAGCAAAATAAAATTACAAAGAATTCTTATAGTATTCATCATTATAATGGTTCATGGCTTACTAAATCAGGAAAAATTAAGGTCGGTATTCGCAATATGATTGGTAAAAGTAATATAGATAAATTTAAAAGTATAGTAAGAAAAATAAAAAGAGATAAGTAGTATGTTAAATAATATAATGTATATATTAAATTATTTAGCTATTACATGGATTATACTAATATTTCTATGGCTTTTTTTTAGCGTGATTTCCAAGTTTAAAACTAAAAGTTATAACAATAAGATGGCTATATTTATCTCTATATTTTCATTTTCTGTATTTGCATTCAATTATAAACCAACAGAGTTTACTGATTTGTACAGGCTTTATGAAACGCTTGATTTGATACGTTATACTGGAGGTTTATTTTACAATAGTAATGAAATTATAACTGTTTTATTATTTGATATTGTTTCAAAGACATCGTATAATCAGTTATTACCATTTATTGTTACAATAATTCGATATAGTTTATTTTTTTTGATTTTAAACAATTATGCTAAGACTTATAAAATAGAAAGATACTCAACCAAGTTATTTATATTTTTTAATTTTGCTTTCTTACCTTTAATTGAGTCTATATCTGGAATAAGATATTATTTTGCTATTACAGTTTTAGCGTATGCTTTGATAAGTGATTTTTGCTTGAGAAAAAAAATATTAAATAAGATTACATTTTTAATACCATTGTTAATACATACAGGATCAAGCATATTTTTAGGATTAAGATTATTAGTTATTGATAAATTATATAAATTGATTAAACCATTCATGTTTATTATATTATTTTGGACTATATTTTCAGATAAAATTGTGAGCGTATTACAGAGTATTGATACTGAATTTACAATTGTAGCTGCTAATATGCTAAAATTCTATATTGAAGAAGAGCGAACAATAAGTTTAAGACTAACAATAGCAAGATTTATAATGGTTATTATATTATATATGATGTTTTTTATGATAAAGAAAAAGGATAAGAAAAATTACATTAGCAATTTAAAATACTACAGATTTATAGAATTAGTTCTAATTTTTACTTTTGGATCAGTTTTCCATGCTGTTTTATTTCAGAGAAATACCTTTTTTATAGCTTTAATAAGTATGCCATTATTCTTTAATTTCTTTAAAAGTGAAGTAATTGAAAATAGAATCAAAAAATTGTATGGTAGTTTTATTCTGATTTTATCAATAGGAATGTATCTAAATCAAATATATGGATTATTTGTGGGATACTTCTAATAAACGAAAAATTATAGAATAGTATTGTTATCATTATTGACAATTGTCAGGAGGTTAATAAGTGATGGAAATAACCGTTTTTACACCAATATATAACAGAATAGAAACGATAGATAGATTATATAAATCATTAAAAAGTCAGACGTGTTATAATTTTGAATGGCTAATAATAGATGATGGGTCTACAGATGGTACAAGTGAATACCTAAATAAGATATCAACACAGGAGAAACGATTTAGTATAAAACATATAAGATTATCAAATGGGGGAAAACATCGTGCCATAAATAGGGGGTTAGACTTGGCAAAGGGAGAGTATTTTTTTATAGTTGATTCTGATGATTATCTAACTGATAACAGTATTGAATTGATTGGGAAGTGGATAAGTACAATTAAAGAAAGTAATAAAAGGATTATTGGTGTTTCTGGACTTAAAGGATACAGCATAAATGAATTAGTTGGAAAAACCTTCAAAGGAAGATGTTTAGATTGCACAGATTTAGAAAGACAAAAATTTAATATTTATGGAGATAAGTCAGAAGTATATAAAACAGAAGTATTAAAAAAATATAAATTTCCTGAGATAAATGGAGAAAAATTTATTACTGAAGCAGTAGTTTGGAATAGAATAGCTAAAGATGGCTATATGATTAGGCATTTTAATAAAATTAATTATATTTGTGAATATAGAGATGATGGATTAACTAAGAAAAGCGATGAATTGTTTTGTAGGAACTTTATAGGATATACAATATACATTAAAGAACTTTTGGATAATAGTAAAATTATGAAAACAAAAATGAGAGCAATTATGGCGTATGGGTATCGTGGGCGATTGAATAAAACATCATATAAAGAACTAGCTAATAAAATTAATATATCAATCATAGTTTTGTTTATGTTGTCTAATTTAGGTATGTTATACAAAAAAATAAATTCAACAAAGAGGTGAATATCAAGCCATGAAGGAAAGTGATAAATGCATTGTATCAGTAATTATACCTGTTTATAAAGTTGAAAAATATCTAAAAAGATGTGTAGATAGCATAATTAATCAGACTTATAGATACATTGAAGTTATACTAGTAAATGATGGATCCCCAGATAGTTGTGGAGAAATATGTGATCAATATGCTAAATTTGATAGCAGAGTAATAGTAATTCACAAGGATAATGGCGGTTTATCTGATGCCAGAAATTATGGAATAGGTATTGCAGAGGGCCAATATATACTCTTTGTAGATAGTGACGATTATATTGAATTAGATGCTATTGAAAAAATGATTTCTAATGCGAAGGAGGGAAATTTAGATATTGTATGTGCAGATGCTTATAGAAGTATAGCTAACAATAGCGATTCTATAATTAATAAAACAATTTTGGTAGGTGGAGTATCAAGTGGAAAGGTAATGACAGGTGAAGATTATTTAGTTGACTGTATACATAAAAGGAAATTTTCTGTGGCAGTTTGGACTAGAATGTATAGGACAAAACTAATTAAAGAAAATAATATTTATTTTATAAAGGGGTTACTGCATGAGGATGAAAATTGGACCCCTAAAGTAATGTTATCAGCAAAAAGAGTTGGATATTTTAGTTTTGCTTTTTATAATTATGTTATAAGAGATAATTCAATTACTCAAACAGCTAATAGGAAAAAACACATACTTGATGTTTTAAAAACTTGTACAGAATTAGAAACTGAATATGACAGAAGAGTTATCTCTATAAAAAATAAAAAAATATTGAAAGATTATTTGGTAAGACTTTACATTAATACTAGTACTTTTGGAGAATATGATAAAGACTTCTATAAATCAAAAATAGATAAAAAATTTATATTTAGAAATTCATATCTTTTAAAAACAAGAATAGAAACCGTAATATACTCTTTTAGTATATCATTATATAGATATATTAAAGTTAAATTTAGTTAGTTTAATATGAATGGAGGCAACTATGTCAATACCTAAAATAATTCATTATTGTTGGTTTGGTAGAAATCCACTACCACCATTAGCTAAAAAGTGCATTGATAGTTGGAAAAGACATTGTCCGGATTATGAAATAATAGAATGGAATGAAGATAATTTTGATATAAATAGTAATCAATATGTTAAAGAAGCATATGAAGCTAAGAAATATGCTTTTGTAACTGATTATGTAAGATTATATGTTTTATATAATCATGGGGGTATCTATATGGATACTGATGTTGAAGTTTTAAAGCCGTTAGATAGATTTTTAATACATAGAACTTTTACAGGATGTGAAAATGATAATTTTTGTATTACTGGAACAATGGGATCAGAAAAGAATAACCCATGGATAGAAAAGTTATTAAATCTATATAAAGAGAAAAGATTTGTTTTGCCGACTGGTAGCTTTGATATAACACCGAATACTGAAATAATTACTGAGCTAACAATGGAAGAGTATTCATGGATTTGCTCAAATAAATATCAAGTTTTAACTGATGGATTACATATATATCCTCATGATTTTTTTTGTGCGAAAGATTGGCGCACAGGTGAAGTAAATATAACTGAAAATACTTATACAGTTCATAACTTTTCCGGTTCTTGGATTTCTGCAAGAGATAAAAGAATATCAAAAATGAAAACAATAACGAAAAACATTATTATAAAACTTATAGGTACAAATGGATTCCAAACATTAAAAAAGATGAAGAATAGTGTTTGAAAATGAATGCTATAATCTATATAAAAGATGAGGAGACGTAAAATGAAAAAAGTAGCTATTATGACATGGTATCATTACCCTAACTTTGGAACAGCACTTCAAGTTACAGCTTCTTCTTATATTATTAGGAAATTAGGTTATCAAGTAGATGTTATTCAATACATCCCTGGCGGTAAATTGATAACATTAAAAAATGATACAAATATTAAATATTACTTAAAAAAAGCTTATGGAAAAATTAATAGAAAAAATAATAGAGAAATGATTGATGAAAAGCGAATTAGTGCTTTTAAGAAATTTCTAAAGGAAAGTATTACTTTAACTTCTGAGTGTAAAGTGAGCTCAGAGCTTTTTAAATTGAATGATCAATATGATGCCTTTGTTTGTGGAAGTGACCAGATATGGGCACCTTCTCTTTTTAACTCAAAGTATTTCCTTGATTTTGTGAGATATACAAATAAAATGGTGGCTTATGCTCCAAGTATTGGATTATCACTAATACAGGATGAAAATGTTAAAAATAGAATGAAAGATAGTATTTCAAGATTTAAGCATTTATCTATACGAGAAGAACAAGGTAAAAAGTTAATTAAGGAGATATGTAATAAGGATGCAGCACTTGTTTTAGATCCTACATTGCTTTTATCTCCAGATGAATGGGATACTATGGGGGCTGAAAGTCATGAGAATAAGCCTTATATATTATGTTACTTTTTAGGAAATAACATAGAGAGTTGGGACCATATAAAAAAGCTTTCCGAAAGAGTTAACATAAATGTAAAAGTAATACCAGTATTCAATGAAGATTTAAAACGAGGTTTTGATATAGCTTATGGGGTAGGACCGGCAGAATTTTTAAGCTTAATAAAAAATGCATCTTTTGTATGTACAGATTCTTTCCATGGTACAGCTTTTTCTATTAACTATCAAAAACCATTTTATACTTACGAGAGATTTTCAAGTAAAGATGGCAATAATCAAAACTCGAGAATATATAACATATTAAAATTAGCAGGATTAGAAGATAGAATTATAAAAAGTGGAGAGTGTGTAAGTGAAAATCCTCTAAAATGTGATTTTAAAGAAGTAAAAACAAGAATAGAAGTAGCAAGAGAGAAATCTATTACTTATTTAAAAGAATCGTTAAAAAGTGCAACTAACTCTATAGATGAAAATTCAGACATAGAGATTACCAATACTTGTTGTGGATGTGGAGTATGCGCTGCAGTTTGTGGACATGGAGCTATTAATATTAAAAGAAATGAAAGAGGATTCTTATCAGCAGATACTAGCGAGGATAAATGTGTTCATTGTGGGTTGTGTAAGAAGGTATGCCCATATAATGGAGGAAGAAGTCAAGAGATTAATAAAGATAAACATAGCTTATATATGCTTCGTTCAAAGGATAAAGAGGTATTAAACACTTCATCTTCAGGAGGAGCAGCTTATGAAATTTCAAAATTGTTAAATAATAAAGGGTATGATGTAGTAGGATGTATCTATGATAAGGAAAATGGAGAAGCAGTACATGGAATTGTACCAGCAGGAGATATTGAAAAATTAAATGTTTTCCAAGGGTCAAAATATATTCAGAGTAATACCTATGATGTATTTAAGGATGTAGCAAAAACATCACAAAAAGCAGTAGTATTTGGTACACCTTGTCAAATATCGGGTATAGATAGATTGTTAAGACTAAGAAACAAACGTGATAAATTCATTTTAGTAGATTTGATTTGCCATGGCGTACCTACACAAAATTTATGGAATAAATACTTAAAAGAAGGTTCAACTAAGTATGGTTATGGATTAACTCCTGATGTTATGTTTAGAGATAAAACCAAGGGATGGAGAGAGAAGCATATTGATATACAAGGTAATGGTAAATTATATGATAACCACGATGAAAAAGATTTATTTTATAGATTCTTTTTATTAAGACATTGCAACATGCCAGCATGTTACGAATGTGCATATAGAACTGCCTCAGCGGCAGACATTAGATTAGGGGACTATTGGGGACCGAGATATAAAAAGGTAAAAGATGGAGTATCTATGGTTATTGCTATGACTACTGTTGGTGAGGAAGTCTTAAAAGAATTGAAGGATACTAACAAAATTGAACTTGAAAATAAAGAGTGTAATGAATACTGGACTGTACAGTATCCACAAAATCCAATTAAGCCTGTATTTTATGATGAATTAAATAAGGATTTAAATGATGACTCATTATCATTGCAAGAGATAGCGGATAAATATTGTACAAAGTTTGAATCAGCTAAAAAGGTTTCTAAAGCCTATGCAATGGCTTATTCATTATATAAGAAGGTGAGATAAGAAAGTGAGTCGTGGAAGTAAGGTTTTAAAAACAACAGCTATATATTTTATAGGTAATTTTGCATCAAAGCTTTTATCATTTTTCTTATTACCTCTTTACACTGCATATTTAACAAGTAAGGACTTTGGTGAAGTTGATTTATTAATTAGTACATTACCATTAATAGCTCCAATTTTTACGCTACAAGCAACAGAAACCATATTTAGGTTTTTATGTGGTGAGACCAAAATTGAAGAAAAAAAACGTAGTATAACAACTTCCTTTACTATATTTATACTGGGAATTGCAGTGTTTACAGTACTTTATATTCCGATTATATTAAGGTTTAAGTTTTCGTATGCAGTATTGTTTATCATATATTTTATTGTTACGTACCTTGGCATATTTATGCAGCAAGTACTACGAGGACTTCAAATGACTGCTGAGTATACATTAACAGGGGTAATAGCGACAGTAGTACAAGCATCATTAAACATCCTGTTAATAGTGAAGTTTCAAATACATGGAGATTCTTTATTGATATCTTCAATTGGTGCATCCACTATAATTGCATTAATAATAGCTTTAAGAGTTAGAATATGGACTTTAATTGATTTTAAGTTATTATCTAAAGAAGAAGTAAGAAAACAGCTCAAGTATGGAATTCCTTTAATACCTAACCAAATTTGTTGGTGGGTTATAGGACTAATGGGAAAGTATATTTTGTTATATTTTCAAGGAAGTAGCGAAAATGGAGTATTAGCCGTAGCAGGTAAGTTCCCGGCATTAGTAACAACTATTTCATCTATTTTCTTCTTAGCTTGGACTGAAAATATTATTAAGGAATTTGAATCTGAAGATAGGGATATATACTTTTCAAAAGGATTTAAACTCTTCACAAAATTTAATTTTTCAGCTACTGCATGCTTATTGCCACTTATAAAGATATATAACATTATGACTATTTCAGGCGAATTTGCAGATTCGTGGAAGTACATTCCATTGTTGATTATTGGGACATTATTTAATTCATTAGCTTCATTTCTAGGGACAATTTATACTGCTTCAATGAAAACAAAAGATGCTTTTACAACCACAGTTGTAGCAGGAATAGCAAATTTGATATTATCATTATCGTTGATACCATTTATGTCTATTTGGGGAGTTGTGTTATCTAATACATTATCTTTTGTTGTGTTATTCTTCATAAGGATTAAATCTATAAATAAAATAATTAATTTTAAGATAGATGTAAAAGAAAGTATTTCAAGCATAATACTGGTTAGTATATCTGTAATTGCATATTATTCTCAAGGAATATTAATACAGGTTATTTTGTTTGTTATTTTAGTAATTAGTGCATTGTTAATTAATAAAGAAATTATCATAGAAATATTACAATCTTTAGGTATTTGGAAAAATATGAATAAAAAGAAGTAGGTGAAATCTTAAATGAAAAAAGTAATGCTTGTTTTTGGAACAAGACCAGAAGCAATAAAAATGTGCCCTTTGATAAAAGAACTAAAGACCCGAAAAAATATCGAAACTATAGTTTGTGTTACTGGACAACATCGTCAAATGCTTGATCAAGTTCTTGAAGCCTTTGATGTTGTACCAGATTATGATTTATCTATAATGAAGGATAAGCAAACATTATTTGATGTAACAACTAATATTTTAAATAGTATAAAAGAAGTATTAGAAGAAACTAAACCAGATGTAGTTTTAGTTCACGGAGATACTTCAACAACATTTGTAACAGCCTTAGCTTGTTTTTATTTACAGATACCAGTTGGGCATGTTGAAGCAGGGCTTAGAACTTATAATATATATTCACCATACCCAGAAGAGTTCAATAGGCAAGCAGTAGGAATTATGGCAAAATATAATTTTGCCCCTACGGAACTATCAAAGGATAATTTGCTTAAAGAAGAAAAAAATCCTGATTCAATATATGTTACAGGAAATACAGCTATAGATGCACTAAAAACTACTGTTAGAGAAGATTATGCCCATGAACAACTTAAATGGGCAGAAGGTAGTAAGCTTATTATGATAACTGCTCATAGAAGAGAAAATCTTGGTGAGCCTATGAAAAATATGTTTAGAGCTATTAAAAGAATAGTTGATGAACATTCAGATATTAAGGCTATATACCCAATTCATATGAATCCAGTAGTAAGAGAAACGGCAAATGAAATTTTAGGAGATTGTGATAGGATAAGAATTATTGAACCTCTTGAAGTATTAGATTTCCATAACTTCTTATCACGTTCATATTTAATCTTAACTGATAGTGGTGGGATTCAAGAGGAGGCACCAAGTTTAGGCAAGCCAGTTCTTGTTATGAGAGACACTACAGAAAGACCAGAAGGCATAGTTGCAGGAACTTTAAAGCTTGTAGGTACAAACGAAGAAACTATTTATAATACATTTAAGTTATTGCTTGAGGATGAAATAGAGTATGAAAAAATGAGCTATGCAAGTAATCCATACGGTGATGGACTTGCAAGTAAGAGAATTGCAGATATATTAGAAAAAGAAGTGCTATAATTAAACTTTTATAAGCTAGGAGATTGAAATATGAAGGATATACACATTGAGGATTTATTAGGTAGAGAATCTATACATCTTAAATCAGAACATATTGACAAATATATTAAAGATAAAGTTATCTTAGTAACTGGTGGTGGGGGAAGCATTGGATCTGAAATTGTAAGACAAATTACTAAGTTTTCACCAAAGAAAATTATTATTTTAGATATATATGAGAATAATGCTTATGATTTACAGATGGAGTTAAATAGAAATTGTCCTCAAATATCTAAGGATGTGATAATTACATCAGTAAGGGATACAATAAGGATTAATCAAGTCTTTGAAGAGTATAAACCTAATGTAGTATTTCATGCCGCTGCTCATAAGCATGTACCATTAATGGAAGAGAATGTAGCTGATGCTATAAAAAATAATATAATAGGAACTTATAATGTAGTTAAGTGTGCGGATAAATATAATGCGGACAAGTTTATTTTAATAAGTACAGATAAGGCAGTAAATCCAACTAATGTGATGGGTGCTACAAAAAGGTTTTGTGAGCTTATAATTCAAGCTTTTAATGAAGATAGTAAAACTGATTTTATAGCAGTTAGATTTGGAAATGTTCTTGGAAGTAATGGGTCTGTAATCCCACTATTTAAAAAACAGATAGAAAATGGAGGTCCAGTTACAGTTACTCATCCAGAAATAACAAGATTTTTTATGACAATACCAGAAGCTACTCAATTAGTAATTCAAGCTGGAGGCTTAGCTAAAGGTGGAGAAATATTTGTTTTAGATATGGGTAAACCAGTTAAGATGATAGATTTAGCAAGAAAGTTAATAAAACTTATGGGACATAAGCCAGATGAGGATATTAAAATTGAATATATAGGCTTAAGACCAGGCGAAAAGCTTTATGAAGAGCTTTTAATGGATGAAGTAGCATTAACAGCTACAAACCATGATAAAATTTTTGTTGAAAGACATAGGGATGCTGATAAAGAATTTATAGAGACATCTATAAAACAATTTAAAAAGGTTGACCTTATGTGCAAGGAAGATATAATAAAATTACTTCAAGATAAAGTTCCTACTTATATAAGAAAAGTAAAGAGGCATGAAGAATGTCAATTAGCAATTAGTAAATAGCAGAGTAATTTGATAAAAAGCTAGCTTTTAAGCTAGTTTTTGTTTTATAAATAAATTTAAATATAAGAGATAAAAGTATACTGTGCATAAAAAGGATAAATTATTACATGTCTTTATAAAGAAAACTTTATAAAATATGGTAAAATATATTAAGTATTATTAATATATAGGTACAATAAAAATAAAATATAAATAAGTGTGCATATAGATTAATTTATATCTGTAATAAAATTTAAGGGGGAACAATTATGGGGAAAAGGCTTACTTCGCTTATTTTAGGAGTGATATTAACTTGTTCTATTTCTCTTCCTGTATTTGCAGAAGATATAGATACTAGGAATGACATAGGAAAGTTAAAAACTATTGAAGATTTAAAGGAATTAAATGAGAAGAAAGAAAACTTGAAAAGTAAAAACTTAAAAACTGAAAATGGACAAGTATTCTTATCAGGAGAACTTTCAGAAAAAAAAGTACCTTCTGAAGCTGCAGCAAGAGAGTTTCTAGAGAAAAACAAAGAAACCTTTGGTATAACTAACACTAGTAAAGAATTGAGAGTTATAGAAACTAAAAAAGATGATTTAGGAAATACATTTATAAAGTTTGCTCAAGTTATTGATGAAATTCCGGTGGAGGATAGCTTTATTAATATATGCTTTGATAATAGTGGAGTTATATCTAGTGCAAATGGAAAGATAGAAGATAATAAGTCTATAACAGAGATTGGAACAAAAAACATTTCTGAATCTGAGGCAGTAAATATAGCAAAAAATCAATTTGATTATAAAGAACTAAAAAAGGAGCCAAAGATAGAAAGGCTAATATTAAATAAAGATGATAAAAATTATGAAGCCTATAAAGTAAATATATATTTTATAGAGCCTACTAGAGGTAATTATGATGTATTTGTTGAAGTTAACTCTGGAAAAGTAGTTAATATTGAAAATAATATAAGATATGACGGGCTTGCTACGGGTACTGGTGTAGATGTTCTTGGTGCTAAGAAAGATTTAAATTTATATTTAAAGTCTGGAGTGTATTTAATGAATGATCAGAGCAGACCATCTACTTCAGGCATATACACTTATGATATGAACAATGGGACAAGCACTGGAATATTGGTTCAAAATAGTACTAATTATTTTGGAAAAGAAGGTCACAAGGCATCAGTTAGCGCTCATTATAATGCAGGAAAAGTAATAGATTTCTATAAAAACATATTTGGTAGGAATAGTTTAGATGATAATGGTATGGAAATAAATTCTTTTACCCATTACGGTTACAAGTATAATAATGCATTTTGGGATGGGTATGAGATGGTTTACGGAGATGGGGATGGTGAGAAATTTACCTATCTTAGTGGAGACTTAGATGTAGTGGGTCATGAAATGACTCATGGAATAATTGAACATACAGCAGAGCTTCAATATCATAATCAACCAGGAGCCTTAAATGAATCTATAGCAGACGTATTTGGAGTATTAATTTCTACTTACAGCAAATATAATGTGGCAAATGGAGGAGTATGGAAGTTTAATAGTTCTGACTGGGTTATAGGAGATGATATTTATACCCCAAATATATCAGGAGATGCTTTAAGAAGTTTATCTAATCCTACTTTATATGACCAGACAGCTCATATGAATAATTATAGATATTATCCAGATACAGAAATGGGTGATTGGGGAGGAGTTCATATAAACTCAGGAATTCCTAATAAAGCAGCATATAATTTAGCTAGTAGTATAGGTATGAAGAAAACTGCAGAAATATATTATAGAGCTTTAGAGAATTATATAATGCCAAATACAGATTTCGAGCAAGTAAGAAATTGTTTAACTAAAGCAGCTATAGATTTATATGGTGAGAATTCTAGTGAAATAAAAGCTATAGCAACAGCTTTTGATGCTGTTGGAATTAATGAAACATCAACTTGGCAGCCGATTGATGATCCATACGAGCCAAATGACTCAATAGAAGATGCTTATCCAATAAATTTTGGAACAGTGTACAAGTCCTATATATCATCAGAGTTTGATTTAGATATCTATAAATTAAGTATAAATAAGTTAGAAAATATGAGTATATTACTTTCAGATTTACCGGCAGATTATGCTTTGCTATTGATTGATCCAAATGGAGATATTGTATCATCTTCAGACAATGAAAATAATGAGCAAGAAATCATTAATTATAAAGCTACAATTTATGGAGATCATTATATAGCAGTAGTATCTTCTTATGGCGATTATAGTATAGATAAAAAGTATTCATTGAAAGCAAATACAAGTAACGAAAAACCAGTTATATCAGGAGTAGCAGAAGCTACTATAAAGGTAGGAGACACCTTTAACCCTAAAACAGGCATTAAGGCTACAGATAAGGAAGATGGAGATATAACATCTAAAATAGCTATTAGTGGCAAAGTTGATACAAGTAAGGTTGGTAAATATACCTTAACATATACTGTCACAGATAGTAGTGGAAACAAGGTAAGTAAAAATAGAATAATAACTGTAACAGCAAGAAATGTTCAAGTGACCTCATTAATAGGTAGTGATAGATATGATACAGCTGTTAGATTAAGCAAAGGTCAATTTAGCACAGCAAATACAATAATGATAGCAAATGGAGCAGCTTTAGCAGATGGACTAGCAGCTACACCACTAGCTACCTATAAAAAAGCTCCACTGCTTTTAACAGAGGTAAATACTTTACCTGAGATAACAAAAAATGAAATAAAAAGGTTAGGAGCGAAAAATGCAATTATTGTAGGAGGATCAGGAGTAGTTAGTGATAAGGTGATAGGACAACTTAAATCTCTAGGTATAACTACAGTAGAAAGACTTGGTGGAGCAACTAGATATGAGACCTCATTAAAGATTGCACAGTATATTGATAAGAACTGTTATGATATAAGTAAGGTAGTTATAAGTAATGGGCATGGTGAAGCAGACGCTTTATCTATTGCTTCAGCAGCAGGAAGAGATAAGATGGCGATACTTTTAGTAGATAGAGATTCTATTCCAACTAATGTTTATAACTGGATTAAAGGTGAAGCTCTAGAGAATGCCTATATTATAGGTGGTACTGGAGTAGTATCTGATTCAGTATTAAATAAAGTAAATGGAGTTACAAAAGCTAACATAGCAAACAATAGATTAGGTGGAAAAAATAGATTTGTAACTAATGCCATGGTTATAGATAAGTTTTATGGAAA
Organism: Clostridiaceae bacterium; assembly: GCA_902363375.1. GTDB lineage: Bacteria > Bacillota > Clostridia > Clostridiales > Clostridiaceae > Clostridium_J. Next base: position 831,820 of record CABIZX010000001.1, read on the forward strand.
TGTTATGAATAAAACTTATATAGCTAAAGGATGGGAACTAATAGACGCTCTAGCAGCAGGGCCTGTAGCAGCAGCTAATGGTTCACCAGTGATTTTAGCTGATAGTGATCTTTCATCGGAGCAAAAAACAGTATTAAACAAAAGATATGGAAACATTATAATAAGAACTGGTGGAGGAATATCAGATAAAGCAGTAAATACTTTAAAGAATTGCCTTCAATAATAAATTTAAGAGGATTTAGTAAAATATATCATAAGTTTATATTAAATATTAAATTCAAGATAAATATATCATTAATAGAAAACTAAAGATATAATAAGCAACGTTAAAATAAAAAATAGCGTTGCTTTTATTTTTAAAATTATATACATAAATACATAAAAGTTTAAAATTTTACCAATATGAGGTATAATATTATTGGTAGGGGGAGTAATAAATGAAGAAAGAAAGAATTCAAACTATATTATGTATAGTTTTATCTATTGGGGTAATTGTCACTTTAAGTTTGGGAATTATGAAGTCTAAAAAAGATAAAGAAAAATTGTTAGAGAGCAAGAAAAAATATGAAGAATCAATAACTTTAACATCTAAAACAGAAGAAGTTTCAAAGCCTAAAGAAGAGAATAAGAGTCAGGTAGAAAAGTTTATTTTAGAAGGAAAGTCCTTACTTTCTCTTGGGGATGGAGTGTCAAAAGAAAGTACATATCAAGAGAAGCTTAAAGTCCTTTTAAAATTAAAAAGCGTTACTAATAAGGCAGATAATGGTCTGGTTATGAAAAACATGAATAATTATATTAACAAAGAGGACCTTAAAGATACAGACGTTGTAATTATTATGGTTGGTACTAACGACTATACTACAGGAAGAAATTTAGGATCTATATCTGATGAAGTATCTACTGAATCCTTTTATGGAGATGTACAAGCTGTTATAAATGCTGTTAAAGAAGCAAAGCCAGATGTTAATCTTATATTTTTAACTCCATTAAAGCATGGATATATTGAAGGACAACCAAGCTATCCAGATAAAAATAATATTGGAATTGGGCTAGAGGATTACTCTAAGGCAATTAAAGAAGTGTGTGATAAGAATTCTATACCGGTGATAGATTTATTTAATAAAAGTGGTATAGAAGCAGAGAATATAACAGAGTATACTGTAAATAATATGATTTTAAATGAAGCTGGTAATGAAAAAGTAGCCAAGACTATTAGTGAATCCCTAAAAGAGATATATAAATAGCTTGGCAATAATTAAATTTTATTTGAATACCTTCAATATATTTAGTTTTTAGTATTTAAGTATTGTAAGTTAGAAGTTAATTATTTATAAATTATTTAAAGTAATAAATTTAGTTTTGACCTTAGCTTTTTAAAAGCTAGGGTTTTTCTTTTGGCTGCAGCGGAGTATTGTAAATTTCTTAATTGAGAATAGGTTTTAAGATTTCCTTTGCAATCTAAGTAGATAAAGGTTATTATATCTCTCAATTTATCTTCTAACTTGTCCACTTCTTGTCTTAAAATTTTAGCAATCTCTTCTTTTACATATTCATCTTCAATGGATGCATCATCTTTTAAAGTATCTTCAAGTCTAAGTCCAAGAGGAGTTTGAGCTTCTAAGGTCTCTGTGAAGTTTTCTTTTGCTTTTTGCCTTATTAAATAATTAAAGTTATTCCTTATGGCCAGAGTGACGTAGGATGTAAAGTTTCCATTCCCAGGAGTATATTTTTCTACAGAGCGCATTATCGTTATATTTGCCATTTGAATTAAGTCATCCATTTCATAACCATTGATATATACCATAGAGGAATATTTAATTATAAAGTATTTATATTTATTTAGTAACTTTTCCATAGCACCTTCATCTTTATTTTTAGCTTTTATCACTAATTCATCTAACTCCATGTAATTCATATGTTTGACCTCCTTAATTTCTTTAATAAGATATATGCATATTTTCTAAAAAGTGGAAAGTGTCATAAGGAAATTTTATCACGAATATTTGTTCGTGTAAATATGTTTTAAGGAATTTTAAATCACATATAAATGAAGGATATATTTCAATACTATTGATATACTGTATTAGTTGAAAATGAAAACAGAATGATATGCTCTATTAATAATTGAGAAATATTAATAGTTTAGATATATTTCTCTGTATTATTAAAAATTTTTAAAATAATGCAGAATATCTTGCAATAGATAATAATTGTTTGTTAATATATAATTATGAAGTTAATATGGATATGGAGGTAATAAAATGGAACCCTTAAAATTAACTAATTCAGTTCATTGGGTTGGGGTTAATAATCCTGAACTTAGAGTTTTTGACATAATAATGGAAACAAAAATGGGAACTACATATAATTCCTATTTAATAGAAGATAAAAAAGTTACTATAATTGATACAGTTAAGGATGGATATTTCAAAGATTATCTAAAAAATATTAAATCTATTATTGGAGATAAGAAAATAGATTATATTGTGGTACAGCACACAGAGCTTGACCATAGTGGTTCTTTAAAGGAACTTTTAAAGGAATATCCAGAGGCTCAGGTAGTTGGGTCAAAGGCTGCAATAAGATATCTTAAAGGAATTTTAAATATGGAATTTAAATCCTTAGATGCTTCAGGAGAGTTATCTATAGGAAATAAAACTTTAAGATTTATAAATGCACCAAATCTTCATTGGCCTGATAGTATATTTACCTATTTAGTAGAGGAAAAAATCCTATTTACTTGTGATGTTATGGGTTGTCATTACTCACCGAATGAATGTATTAGTGATAGGTGTTCTGGAGACTATGAAAAGGAAATGAAGTATTACTTTGATGTTATCATGGGACCTTTCAAAAGATTTGTTAATATGGCATTAGATAAAATTGAAAACTTAGAAACTGAAATAATTGCTCCTAGTCATGGACCAATTCATATTGACGATAGAGAGTACTATAAAAAGCTTTACAGAGCTTGGGCTAAGGAAGAACCTATAACAGAAAAAAATATTCAAATATTCTATGTTTCAGCTTATGGTAACACAGAAAAGATAGCAAATCATTTAAGGACTGCCATTGAGAAAAAAGGAATTAAAGCAGGAGTCCATGAAATTACAACTACACCTTTAGATGAACTTATATCTCTTGTAGATAGATCAAGTGGTATATTAGTAGGCTCTCCTACTATAAATCAAGATGCGGTAGAACCAACATGGAATTTACTTGCTCATGTTAGTGCCATTGTGAACCATGGCAAAATTGCAGGTGCCTTTGGCTCTTATGGTTGGAGTGGAGAAAGTGTTCCTATGCTTACTGAAAGACTAAAAAGTCTTAAATTCAATGTAATCGATCCAGGTTTCAAATTTAACTTTGTACCTAGTGAAGAAGAACTTAAACAAGCAGATGACTTTATAGATAACTTCATAAGAATGTTAAAATAATTTATAGATAAAAATTAGAATTATCTAGGCTTTTACAAGATAATCTTAATCTTAAGTTAAGGACTTTTACAAAATATTATTAGTATTAAATATTTCTTTATATTAGTTTATTTTGTGAATGTCCCATTGCATGGGGATTGGAGAGATATTTTGTGAAGGCCTTTAATTATAATAAATTTTAATTTTGTCTAGAATTGAATATAGGAAATTTCTTAATAATATATTTACATGAAAGATTTTCTTAAAGAATATGATATAAAGAAAAAATATGGTAGAATGTAAGAAAGCTCAGAAATTTTATTGCATTTTTATAGGAGTGATGATATTGAAGTGGTTAAATAAGTTAGAGAGAAAATACGGTAAATATGCCATTCATGGATTGATGAAATATATTGTGGCAGCTAATTTAGCTGTATTTTTATTAAATGTTATAAGTCCTAGTCTAGAGTATAACTTAGCTCTAATTCCACAGGCAGTAATGGCTGGACAGATATGGAGAATATTTACCTTTATTTTAATTCCACCACAAACTAGTGCCTTTTGGATACTCTTTACCCTATATTTCTATTACATAATAGGAATGGGACTAGAGCAAGCTTGGGGAAGTTTTAAATTTAATATATATTATTTAGTAGGTATGATTGCAACTATAATTGTATCCTTGGTAAGTGGAAGTTACGGTACAGCAACCTTTATAAATTTAACTCTATTCTTAGCCTTTGCATCTATTTATCCTAATCATGAGGTTTTAGTGTTTTTCATATTACCTGTTAAAATGAAGTATTTAGCACTTTTAGATGCTATACTTTTAGCACAACAGTTTATAATGGGAGGCCTTGGAATAAAACTTATGATTTTAGCATCTTTAGCAAACTACTTTATTTTCTTTGGCAAAGATTTTATAGAATTATTTAAAACAAAGAAAAAAGTTAAGAAGAATAAAGAAAGATTTAAGGTTATAGAGATGAAGGACTATGTACGTCATAGATGTACTGTATGTGGAATGACTGAAAGAGATGATCCTAATATGGAGTTTAGATATTGTTCAAAATGTAGTGGACATAAAGAGTACTGTATGAACCACTTAAAAGATCATGAACATATTAATGATTAAGAAATTTATAAAAGAAGAAAAAGTTTCTTTTAATTTATAGTAGTCATAAAATTAAAGGGATGTATCAGAATTATAAGGGTAACTTTAAATAGTTAACTAAGTTTTGATGCAACCCTTTTACTGATTATAGAGTAGAAAGGCGGAGAACTTATGAGATATGAAGGCGCAGTTTATAGACCACCTAGCGAGGGAAGGAGCTTAATAATTCAAGCTACCATTGGTTGCTCTCACAATAAGTGTAGTTTTTGTAATATGTATAAGGCAAAACAATTTAGGATTAGAAAGATAGATGAGACAATTAAGGATTTAATTTGGGCTAGAGAAAAATATGGATATATAGAGAAGGTATTTATAGCTGATGGAGATGCTCTTATTATTCCTACAGATAAGCTTATTATAATTTTAGATAAGATAAAAGAGTTATTTCCAGAGTGCAAAAGAGTCACTGTATATGCTAGTCCTAGGTCTATTTTACTAAAAACAAAAGAAGAACTACAGCTTTTAAGAGATAAGGGATTAGCTATGGTGTATCTTGGCATAGAAAGTGGAGATGACGAAATTTTACGCAGAATTAATAAGGGAGCTACATCTAAAGAGCTTATAGAGGCAGGAAAAAAGGTTAAAGAAAGCGGTATTAAATTATCTTGTACTTTAATAAGTGGATTAGGAGGAGTAGGAAAATTAAAAAATCATGCTCTTAATTCTGCTAAAGTTATAAATGCCATAGATCCAGATTATTTAGGACTTTTAACTCTCATGACTCCTGAAGATACACCTATATATGAAGAAATAAAAAGTGGTGAATTAATACTTTTGAGCCCAAAGGAAGTAATGGAAGAGGTATATGAATTGGTAAAAGCTTTAGAAGTTACAAAATGTATATTTAGAAGTAATCATGCATCTAATTATGCTCCGTTAGCAGCAGTTTTAGGAGAAGAAAAAGAAAAATTATTATCTGATATAGAAGGTTTTTTAGAAGGAGAGAATAACTTTAAGCCAGAGTATTTTAGGGGATTATAATAAATTATTTAAATAATAGGTATTAGAGAATCTAATTTAAGATAAGGTTTTCTTATACCTATTTTGATTTATTGAAATAGAAGTTTTACTTTGCTATAATAATTATATTAAAAGTATTTAAAAATCTATTAAATTTTCACACTGAAATGTAAACCATTAACTAAGTATAAAATGGGAGCTTTATAAAATTTTATAACCTTAACATTTTACCTTTTTATAATTTGACATTTTAAAATATTGCTATACTCATTAAATTAAGGGGTGTTTTAGCCTCTGCAAGAAAGGATGTTAAAAATGAAGAATACTTATGTAAATATTCTTAAGAGAGAAGTTATACCAGCACTAGGCTGTACAGAGCCTATAGCTCTTGCTCTTGCAACAGCAAAATGTAGCCAAGCTTTAGGAGGAGTTCCGGATAGAATAACAGTTCTTGTTAGCTGCAACATTCTTAAAAATGGTATGGGAGTTGGAATACCAGGAACAGGTATGGTTGGATTAAATATTGCAGCAGCTTTAGGAGCTATAGGCGGTAATGCTGAAGCAGGACTAGAGGTTTTAAAGGATGTTACTAAATCAGATATTGAAAAATCAAAGGAGTACATAGCAGAAGGAAAGGTTACTATAGATCTTACTAAGGCACCAGAAAAACTATATGTGGAGGTTATTGGCCATAAAGGAGGAGATAGCTCTTCTGTAATAATTAAAAATAAGCACAATAATGTGGTTTTAATAACAAGAAACGAAGAGATATTATTTGAAATAGATGAAGTTAAATCTGTAGCTACAGAAGAGAGCGAAGATGATGAACAGCTATCAGTTAAAGATATATATGAATTTATAAAAACAGCACCTTATAAGGATATAGAGTTCTTAATGGAAGGTATAGAAATGAATCGAAAGGTTTCAGAGGCTGGAAGAAAGGATGAATATGGGTTAAGAGCAGGAAAAATCTTATTAGATGGAAAGAATAGTAAGATGTTTGCAGATTCTCTTCAAACCTATGCCATGGGAGTAACAGCAGCTGGTGTTGATGCTAGAATGGATGGATGCACATTACCAGTGATGAGTACAGCAGGTAGCGGAAACCAAGGATTAACAGCTACCCTACCTGTAATTGCAGTAGCAGAAAAATTAGGTCTTGATGATGATACTTTAGTTAGAGCAGTAGCTCTTAGTGATCTTATAACTATTCATGTGAAAAGTTTTATAGGAAGACTTTCAGCTTTATGCGGATGTGGAGTTGCAGCTTCAATAGGCTCTAGTTGCGCTATAGTTTATATGCTCGGTGGAGATTTATCTGCTATAAATAAGGCTATAAAGAACATGGTAGCAGATGTATCAGGTATGGTATGTGATGGAGCAAAACCAGGTTGTGCCCTTAAGATTTCTACAGCAGTAGGTACAGCAGTATTATGTGCTGCTCTTGCAGTAGAAGGAGTTGAGGTTTCATCTCATGATGGAATTGTTCATGAAGACGTAGAGAGAACTATAAAGAATATGGCAGACTTAGGAGTAGTTGGTATGGCTGACGCAGATAGAGTTATCCTTAATTTAATGATGTGTAAATAGGTTAAAGATTTATATAGCATTGTAAATATAAGTTAAAAATTTTATATATGATGGTTGACAGTATCCTAAAAATCACATATAATTCTATAGGAAATTAAATCGCGTTTATTCAATTTAATAGAATTATAATTTAAAAATTATACAAGTGATGAAGCAACCCACTTTGATAACCTTCAAAGTGGGTATTTTTGCGAGAAAGGAGAATACACATGACAAAAGAGAATTTAAAAGAATTATTTAGTGACAAGAAATTTTATAAGATGGTGTTATTTTTATCTCTACCAATTATACTGCAAAACTTGATAGCTTCTTCCGTAAATATGCTAGATACCATGATGATAGGTAGAGTAGGAGAAGTGGAGCTTGCAGCTGTTGGAATTGCTAATCAATTTTATTTTATATTTAGCTTATTTATAATGGGGATAAGCTCTGGATGTGCAGTTTTTATAGCACAACTTTGGGGAAAGAAAGATAAAAATAATATACAAAAGGTACTAGGAATAGGAGTTATAAGTGGTACACTTATAACTGTTGCATTTAATTTAGTTGGAGCAATATTTCCTGAGAAAATTATTGCAATTTTTAATATTGATCCTAGGGTTATTGAAATAGGTTCAGATTATCTTAGAATTGTTTGCTTTAGCTATATCTTTACAGCAATTTCATTTAACTATGCAGCAGCGCTTAGAAGTGTTGAAAACACTGTGCTTCCAATGATAGCAAGTCTTCTTGGACTAGTTGTAAATGGAGTTTTAAATGCCATATTAATATTTGGACTATTAGGAGCTCCAGTTATGGGAGTTAAGGGTGCAGCAATTGCTACTATTATAGCTAGAGCTTCAGAATGTGCTCTTTTAGTTCTATATACATATATATCTAAAAATGTTTTAGCAGCTAAGGCTAAGAGCTTGTTTACTATCCCAAGAGAGCTAGTAAGTAATGTCTTTGTAACTATGATCCCAGTACTATTGAATGAAGCTTGTTGGGGATTAGGAAACTTAACATATGCAGTAATCTATGGAAGAATAGGAACCCAGGCTACAGCGGCTATACAAATATGTACAACCATTTTCAATCTGTTTATGATTATAACCTTTGGTCTTGCTAACGTTGCAGTGGTAGTTATAGGTAAGGAAATTGGTGCAGGAAGAGAGAAGAGAGGATTACTTTATGCTAGAAGACTATGTGTGATATCTGTACTTACAGGGATCGTACTAGCAGTAGTACTTGCTGTAACTTCACCAATGATTCTAACTGTATTTAAAGTTTCAGAGGAAGTTTTAGGAAATGCTTTAAAGATTCTTTATGTATATTCTATTTTAATGCCACTTAGGGTATTTACAGTAATTTTAGTAGTTGGAATTTTAAGAGGTGGTGGAGATGCTAAATACGGTGCTATTGTACAAGGTATAACTCTATGGTGCATAGGAATTCCATTATCCTTTATAGCTGCATTTGTAATTCACCTACCAATATATATGGTAGTAGCGGTTACTGCTGCAGAAGAGATTACTAAATGTATTATCGTAGTTAGAAGGTACAGAAGCAATAAGTGGATAAATAATGTGGTAAGTCAAGTTTCTAACGATAATATAGAAATAGCTATTTAATATTAAAGAAAATCGGTATGTAGTGCCTAGTAACTTACATACCGATTTTCAATTATAATCTTGTAATATTAAAATAATTTATATATAATTTATTTTAAGGAAATTATTTCAATAAAGATAATATAAATATAGTAAAGATTATGGATGGAGATATATAGTATGACTTATAAAGAAAAAAAACTAACAATGAGAGATGGTAAGGAAATTTATTTATATAAATGGGAAACAGAAGAAAATATTAAGCCGAAAGCAGTTGTACAAGTTATTCATGGTATGGCTGAATATGGTAGTAGATATGATAGATTTGCAAAGGAATTAATAAAAGACGGCTTTATAGTTTATGCTGATGATCATAGAGGCCATGGAAAATCTGCAGAAAATCTAAGCTCCTTAGGATATATTAGTGACAATGATGGATTCCATACCATGGTTCACGATCAAAATGAAATAAATAAATTTATTAAATCAGAAAATGAAGGCTTAGATGTTTATATTTTTAGCCATAGTATGGGATCTTTTATAGCACAACGTTACATGGAGATATATGGAGATTCTGTAAAAGGAGTAATTTTATCTGGAACAGGTGGAAAACCAACTCCTATAATGAATGTGGGGATACTTTTATCAAGGATTATAATGGATCTAAAAGGCAGAAGAGCAAGTGGAAAGTTAATAGATGATTTGGGCTTTGGAAGTTATAATAAGATGATAAAAAACCAAAAGACTAAGTATGATTGGCTAACTAGAGATGATGATGAAGTTGAAAAATATATTCTAGACCCCTATTGTGGAGGAGAGTTTCCAGTATCCTTTTTTTATGACTTTTTAAAGGGAATGAAGGCTATTCATAAAAGAGACAACCTTTCAGCTATACCGAAGGAGTTACCTATAAGCATTTTTAGTGGGGATATGGATCCTGTTGGAGATTATGGTAAGGGAGTTTTATCTTTAGCTAATACTCTAAGAAGTTTAGGTGTTAAGAATTTAAACTGTAAGTTATACGAAGGTGGAAGACATGAGATATTAAATGAAATAAATAGAGAACAAGTAACAGAGGATATTAAAATATGTTTAAACTGTTGGATTCAAGGTGATAATTATATTAGCGATGAAGTAAGCTATACTAGTACAACCTATGAAGGAAGCACCTTAAGCCAAAATTAAATCTAGATTTATGAGTCTGGTAATTTGACATATTAGTCATTACAATATAGAATAGATAGAGTTGTAGTTATTTGAAATTACTATGAATAATTTTAGGCATCAGGTGTGATTTTAAGCATCTGATGCTTATTAATAGCCTTTTTATAGAAAGTGCAAAATTTATTAAGGCTGAATCGTATATTAAATATAGTTATCATATTTATGTAATAGTAAATAGCTGCTTTAGGAGATATGTTTATTTTAATTTGGAGGAATGAGTATGTCAAAGACCATAGAATATAAAGATTTAACTGGAGATTATGTTCTTGTTGATGTGAGAAGTACAGGAGAATTTAATGAAGCTACCATTAATGGTGCAGTAAGTATTCCTCTTTTTAACGATGAAGAAAGAGCACTAGTTGGTACAATATACACTAGAAAGAGTACTGAGGAAGCAAAAAGATTAGGGGTAGAAATAGTATCTAAAAAACTTCCTTTTATATACGATAAAATTAATGAATTAGAAAAACAGCATAAAAATGTAGTGCTATTTTGTGCTAGAGGCGGCATGAGAAGTGCTTCTATTACAGACCTTCTAGGTGCGCTAGGTGTAAGAGTTAGTAGAATTAAAGATGGGTATAAAGGTTATAGAGCTTTTATAAACGAAGAGTTACCAAAACTTAATGAGAAATTTACTTATATAGTACTTCACGGTAATACAGGAGTTGGCAAAACTGAAATTTTGAAAAAGTTGAGAGCAGATGGATATGATGTACTAGACCTAGAAGGTTGTGCTAACCATAGAGGTTCTATTTTAGGTTCTGTAGGTCTTGGAAATGGAACTAGTCAGAAGCAGTTTGAATCTAATATTTATGAAGAGCTAAAGGCTGTGAAAGGTAAGTATGTATTTATTGAAGCTGAAAGTAGGAGAATAGGTCGAGTTTTAATTCCTGAATATATTCATGAAGATATGAAAAAAGGGCTCCACATATTTGTAGATGCACCCCTAGAATTTAGAAGTAAAATAATAATTGATGAGTATACTAAAGGCAATGGATGCAATGAAGAAATTTGTGATGCGCTAATGAGACTAAAGAAGCATATTAGTGAAAAAAATATAGAAATTTATTGTGATATGGTTAATAATAATCAATATGAAGAAGTAGTTAAGGAACTTATGGTAAAATACTATGATCCACTGTATACCCATAGTTCTAATAAGTATGACTATGATAAGAAGCTTATGATAAACTCTGTAGACGAAGGAGTAGAAGGTTTAAAAAGCTTTATAGATAATTTAAAATTTGAAGAATAAAATATGTATATTTGGTAAAGCTTATAATTTATGTTGAAGGATGAATGAGAAGAAAAATTATTCTATAAAAACATTAAATTGTAAGCTTTTTTATACAAATTTTTAATGAAATAAAGTAAAAATATTAAAAAGTAAAAGGTTACCACTGAAAAATAAGAACATTTGTTTTTAAATTTTAAGAAAAAACTTTACTACTTTGGAATAAAGTTATACAATAACAAATGTAGCTCAACTTTTAGGAGGGATAAAATGACAGAACGAGAGAATAATAGAGAAACTTATGAAGTTACAGATCTGACATCTCTTGAGAAATTAGAGCCAGTAAGAATTAGACCTGGAATGTATATCGGATCAACTGGCACCAAGGGTTTACACCATTGTATATGGGAAATATTAGATAACTCTATTGATGAAATTGCCAATGGATTTGGAGACAGGGTAATAGTTACTTTAAATAAAGATAAAACCGTTACTATTGAGGATAATGGAAGAGGAATACCTACAGGAATACATCCTGTTAAGAATAAATCTGGTGTGGAGATGGTATATACAGAGCTTCATACAGGAGGAAAATTTAATAATAATAACTATAAGACTTCAGGAGGACTTCATGGAGTTGGAGCAGCCGTTGTAAATGCTCTATCTAAGTGGCTTCAGGTAGAAGTTAAACAAAAGGGAAATATATATATACAGAAATTTCATTATGGATATGATAAGGAACTCAAAAGGGACATGCCAGGAACCCCTGCTACACCTTTAGAAATAGTAGGAAAGTCAAATGACACTGGAACAAAAGTAACCTTTTTAGCCGATAGTGAGGTTTTTGGAAATATAGACTATAAATTTGAGATAATTGATGAGAGATTAAAGGAACTTTCTTTTCAAAATAAGGGTATTACATTAATTTTTAGGGATGCAAGAAAAGATGAAACTATAGAAAAAGTATACCATTCAGAGAGAGGACTTTTAGATTTTATCGATTACTTAAATGAAAGTAAAACTGTACTACATAAGGAGCCTATAATTTTTCAAGGAGAAAGAGAGATTAATGGACTTATGGTATCAGGTGAGGTATGTATACAGTTTACAGACTCTACCACAGAGCATATTGCTAGCTATGTAAATAATATTCCGACTAAGGAAGCAGGTACTCATGAGACTGGATTTAAGACAGGGATGACTAGAGCTTTCAAAGAAGGAAGTAGAAAATTAAATCTTTTAAAGGAAAAAGACAAAGACTTTGAAGGAGACGATATTAGAGAAGGCATGACTGCCATTGTAAAGGTGAGAATTACAAATCCTGTCTTTGAAGGGCAAACTAAGACTAAATTAGGTAATGTGGAGGCGTATTCTGTAATGAATGAGCTTGCCTATACTAAATTAGGTGAGTGGATAGAGGATAATAAAGAGCTTGCTACCACTATTATTAATAATGCTATTTCTGCTGCGGCGAGAAGAGAAAAGATAAAAAAAATAAATGAAGCAGAGAAGAAAAAGATAGGAAATGGAACGGCGCCACTAGCAGGTAAGATAGCAGTATGTACATTAAAAGATAGAGAATATACTGAATTTATAGTGGTGGAAGGAGACTCTGCGGGAGGATCCGCAAAACAAGCTAGAGATAGGAGATTCCAAACTATAATGCCTTCTAAGGGTAAGATTATGAATACGGAAAAACAGAAACTAGAAAATGTTCTTGCCAGTGAGGAGTTAAGAATCTTTAATAGCGCTATAGGAACAGGAGTTTTAGAAAACTTTAAAGCAGAAGAATTAAAATATGGAAAAATAATCATATTAAGTGATGCGGATGTGGATGGATATCATATTAGAACTCTCTGGATGACTTACGTTTATAGATATATGAGACAGCTCATTCAAAATGGAAACTTATTCATTGCATTGCCACCTCTTTATAAGGTATATAAGATGACTAAAAATGGAGAAATTCATAAGTATGTTTATAATGATGAAGAACTAGAAAAGGCTAAGAAGGAAATTGGAAAGGGAGCTCTCATTCAAAGATATAAAGGACTAGGAGAAATGAATGCAGACCAGCTTTGGGATACTACATTAAATCCAGCTACGAGAACCCTTCAAAGAGTAACTATAGAAGATGCAGCAAAGGCAGAAAAAATGGTATCTCTATTTATGGGTGATGTAGTAGAGCCAAGAAGAAATTATATGTATAATCACGGTGAGTTTTAGGAGGTGTTACTATGGCGAAAAAAAAGGAAGCGATTCCAATAGATAATAATATTATAGATGTTTCTATAGATGAGGCTATGCCAGAGAACTATCTTCCTTATGCTGTAGAGGTATCAAAGGATAGAGCCCTTCCAGATGTAAGGGATGGATTAAAACCTGTTCATAGAAGGATTTTATATGGAGCATATATGTTAAAGGCGTTCCCAGATAAGCCTTATTATAAATCAGCCAGAATAGTTGGAGATATTTTAGGTAAGTATCATCCTCATGGAGATTCATCGGTTTATGATGCCATGGTTATTCTAGCCCAAGATTTTACTACAAGAAAGCCCCTTATAGATGGTCATGGAAACTGGGGATCTATAGATGGTGATAGTGCAGCTGCTATGCGTTATACAGAAGCAAGACTTGCACCTATCGCTATGGAGATGCTTAAAGATATAGATAAAGATGTAGTAGATATGATGGATAACTATTCTGACTCTGAAAAGGAGCCAAGGGTTTTACCGGCTAGATATCCAAATCTTTTAGTTAATGGGGCCTTTGGTATAGCAGTAGGATTAGCAACTAATATTCCACCTCATAACCTAGGTGAAGTTATTGATGGAGCTATTGCTTATGCGGATAATGATGAGATTACTACAAGAGGCCTTATGGAGTATATAAAGGGACCAGACCTACCTACAGGTGGAATTTTAATGGGAAAGGATTCTTTAGTTTCCGCCTATGAAACAGGAGAAGGAAAAGTGGTCTTGAGAGCTAAAACTCACTTTGAAACTCTAGAGAATGGTAGATTAGGACTTGTTATTACAGAATTCCCTTACAGAAAAAATAAGGCTAGACTGCTTCAAAGTATATCAGACTTAACTGGAGATAAAAAACATAGTAAAGCTGTAGAATCCATTGCTGATATTAGAGATGAATCTGATAGAAATGGGATTAGAGCCGTTATAGAATTTAAAAAGAATACTACAGAAGACACTGCTGATAGGGTTCTTAAATATTTATTTAAGAGAACGGAGCTTCAATGTAATATATCTTTTAATATGGTGGCACTAGCTGGTGGAAAGCCCAGAACTATGGGGCTTAAAACTATAATTAAGTACTATGTAGAGCATCAGAGAGAAGTAATTACGAGAAGAACTAAACGAGAGCTAGAAATAGCAGAAAAGAGATTCCATATTGTGGAAGGTTTTATTAAAGCCATTGGAATTATGGATGAAATTATTAAGACTATTAGAGCATCAAAATCTAAAAAGGATGCAGGAGAAAACTTAGTAAGTAAATTTGGGTTTAGTATAGCACAGGCAGAAGCCATTCTAGAACTTATGCTTTATAGACTTACAGGACTTGAGATTAAGACATTCCAAAAAGAGCATAAAGAATTAGAAGCTAAAATTAAAGGACTTAATAAAATTTTAAGTAGTGAGAAGGAACTTACTAAGGTTATCAAAAAGGAACTTCTAGAGGTAAAGGAAAAATACAATGATCCAAGAAGAACTACTATTCTGGAAGATGATAGTGATGCTAAGATAGATTTAGAGGAGCTTATAGTAGAGGAAGATGTGGTAGTAACTATGTCCAATGAAGGTTATATTAAGAGAACTGCTCTAAAATCCTTCACTAGGACCACTCAAAATACTGAGGATATAGAGTATAGAGAAGGAGATTTTAATAGATTCTTCTTCGAATGTAATACTAGAAATACTTTATGTATCTTCACTAATCAAGGAAATATGTATCAATGTAAAATTGGTAATTTAATTGAATTTAAGTGGAGAGATAAGGGAGAGAGGATTCAAAGATTTATTAAAGGCATAGACTTAGATAAAGAGTTTATAGTTAATGCCTTTGTAGTAAGTGATTTCTCACTTGCTAAGGATGTAATTCTTATAACCTCTAAAGGTATTATTAAAAAAACTGAGTTAAGTAAGTTTGTTACTAACTATTCTAAGCTTCAAGGCATTAAACTTAAGAAGGAAGAAGAGTTAGTAAGTGCTGAGTTAGTGAATAAAGATAGAGAAGAAAGATTTATAGAGATAGTTACAGCTAAGGGACTAAACTTTATAGCTGAAGAACCTAAAGTAGAGCCAGTAGATAGAAGTATAGTTGGAAAACCTATAATTAATTTAACTGATGGAGATAGGATAATTAGTTGTAAATATATAGATGAGTTTAACTATAAGGAGTTTTATGTAACGGTTAATAAAAAAGGAATTTTAAAAGCTTCAAATAGAAGAAGCGGTGAAGAAGTTATAACAACATCTAATTCTAACAGTGAATTATTCTTTTTCACAGCTAATGGTGATTTATTTAAGATAGCTGCGGTGATGATACAAAATTTAGATAAAAAAGGGATAGAACTAGAAAGGTTATTTGAGGATTATAATTCTAGAAATCCTATAATCGCAATAATATCTGTAGATAATAAATTAGGAAAAAAGGAAAGTTTCTACTTCTTTACAGAAAAAGGTGTAGTAAAGAAAACTCAAGTGAAGGAATTTATAGGTGATTATATATATAACTCTGGATACAAATTTAAGACTCCTGGAGATAAGTTAGTTAAAGTAGAATTAGAGGAAGAGCAGGGTGAAGGATTAATCTTTACTCGAAAGGGTATGTGCCTTAAATTTGATTTGAATTCCATAAGTACTATGGGTAAAAATGCTAGTGGAGTTATGGGAATTAGTCTAAAGGATGATGATAAAGTTATTTTTGCAAAAGCAAGAAGTGGTGGTTCTTCAAATGAAAATAATGAACTATGTGTAGATTTATTTGAAGGAAATCTTAAAATAACTACTAATAAAGGTCAAGATAAAATAGTAGACTTAGGAACCCTACCAATTCAAAATAGAGCTGGTAGAGGTAAAAATGTAGTTGTATTTATGGATGATGACTTTATAGAAAAAGTAGAAATTATTAAATAGAAATATTGGACCTAGTATGGCTATATAAAGTTAATTTATATAAACAAACATACTAGGTCTAAATTTTTAGCTAAATTTAAATAGAAGTTTTATAGAAGCTAGCTCAAGGATTTTAAAAAGTTTTTTATTTGGAAAAGGAAAGATTTAATATATAATCTACAGGAAAGATTTAATGTATAATGTATATGAAAGATTTAATAAATTAATAAAGAGGTGATGAAGATGAACAAAATAGTTTTGAAAAGTGGAATCAAGGTGCTTTATGAAAAGGTACCTGGGAATATAACCTCTTTTACTATAGGGCTTGAAGCAGGAGCTAATAGCGAGTCTTACAATAATCTAGGCATTGCCCATGCTGTAGAACATATGGTGTTTAAAGGAACTCATAGTAAAAGTGAGAAAGAAATTAATGATTTGTGCAATGAATACTTAGGGTTTCACAATGCTATGACTAATTATCCCTATGTAGTCTATTATGGAAGTTCATTGAAGGAAGATTTTAAAAATGCTTTTAAGGTATATTTTGATATAGTGTTTAATCCAGCCTTTAGAGAAGAGGGATTTAAGGAGGAAATAGCTGTAATTTTAGAGGAACTTAAAGAGTGGAGCGATGATGTAGTACAACATTGTGAGGACTTTTTATTTTATAATAGCTTTGAAAAAAGAAGAATAAAGGAATTAATCATAGGGAAAAAAGAAACTATAGAAGGTTTGACCTTAGATAATATAAAAAAATATCATGAAGAATTTTATACCATGGATAATTGCGTAATCTCTGTAGTAACAGCTTTGAGTCAAGAAGAAGTTATAAAAATTATTGAAGAAGAAGTAGATCTTTTAGATTGTAAAAAGCTTCCTTTCAAAAAAAAAATACCTCTTTATGAGAATCCTAAGGAAGGTATTTTTATAGAAGAAAATCTATCTATAAATGGATGTAAGCTTCAATATATATTTCCTATTCATAATTTAGATGAGAGAGAAGTCACCTTGCTTCATTTATTCAATGAATATTTTGTAGGTGGTACGAGCTCCTTATTATATGATGAAATTAGAACTAAAAGGGGATTAGTATATGACATTCAAGGTAAAGTGAAAAGTGAAAAAGGTATAAAGCTGTATACTATAACCTTATCTACAGCTAAAGAGAATATACCTTTAGTTCAAGAATTAATTAGGACAAACATCGATAGGGTAAAAGCTTCAAAGGGTATATTTAATGAAGAATTCTTTAGAAGATCTATAAAGAGTCAAAATTTGAAGAGAATGTTAGCATTAGAGAAGTCCATAGTATTATCTATGCATTTAGCCGTATATGAAATAATGCATAGTGGTGGAGAATTACTTTTAAACGAATTTTATAAATTAGATAATTGTACTGAAGAAGAAATGCTTAAGGTTATAAATAAAGTTCTAAATAATAAAACCTTAGGGATTATAAAAAATTAAATACAAGCCTGGCTCAGAGTAGTAATAAAGTACAAGCTATCAGCTTATGTAGGGAATAAATAATTAAGGTAGTATTAATTTTTTTATAAAATATGATATGATAAATGTAAATGTGACAATAGATATATTTACGGCTAAGTAAGGGTAAGGTGATTAAGTGAAGACAATTTGGAGAGAAACTCAGTGCTCAATGGATGTATTAAAGGAGTTATTTAACAATATAAAGGTTACTCCTATCACTCTTAGAGTACTTATTAATAGAGGAATAGATACAAAGGAAAAGGTTAATGAATTTTTAAACTCTTCATTGAAAAAACTTTATAATCCATATCTTATGAAGGATATGGATAAGGCAATAAGTATTATGGTTGATGCTATAAATAACAATGAAAAAATTATAGTTTATGGAGATTATGATGCGGATGGAGTTACAAGTACTGCAATTCTTTATAAGGCTATAAAAAATTGTGGAGGAAGAGTAGACTATCATATACCACATAGAGAAAATGAGGGTTATGGTATGAGCGTTTCCAGAATAGAAACTATAGCAGAAGAAGGGTTCGACCTTATAATAAGCTGTGATAATGGGATTTCTGCTATAGAAGAAGTGAAGAGAGCTAAGGAACTAGGATTAAAAGTAATTATTACAGATCATCATGAACTTCCCTTTGAGGAGATAGAGGGAGAACGAAGAACTGTACTTCCTAATAGTGACGCTCTTATAAATCCAAAACAAGAGGATTGCAATTATCCCTTTAAGCTTTTATGTGGAGCTGGTGTAGCCTATAAATTTTCTTTAGCGTTATACGATGCTATGAATATGAAAGATGCAAATACTGATGAACTTTTAGAACTTGCTGCAATTGGAACTATATGTGATGTAGTAGATCTAAAGGATGAAAATAGAATAATTGCTAAAACAGGCCTAAAAATTCTCTCAAACACAAAGAATATGGGATTAAAAGCCTTAAAGCATATTATTGATATAAAGGATGAAGTAACCTGTTATAATGTAGGGTTTAACATAGGACCATGTATAAATGCTACCGGTAGATTAGAGACAGCTCAGCTTTCTTTAGATTTATTGCTTTGTGAAGATTCTGGAGAAGCTTTAGATATAGCTACAAAGATATTTAATCTTAATAAAGAAAGACAGGATCTTACTACAGAAAGTGTAGAACAGGTTTGTGCAGATATAGAGGGAACCTCGTTGATAAATGATAGAGTACTTGTAGTATATAATAAGAGTATACATGAAAGTATTGCTGGTATTGTGGCAGGTAGAATTAAGGAAAAGTATGGAAAGCCAACTTTTGTTTTAACAGAAGGGAAAGAAATGGCTAAGGGCTCAGGTAGATCCATTGAAGAATATAATATGTTTGAAGAAATGATAAAATGTAAAGAGGTGCTAAGTAAGTTTGGTGGACATCCTATGGCTGCAGGACTTTCTATTGAAGAAGAAAATATATCTAGGTTTAGAGAATTATTAAATGAAAACTGTACTTTAAATGAAGAAGACTTGGCAATAAAGATAAGGGTAGATTCTCCTATAAAACTAAGCTATGTAACAGAAGAGGTTGTACAGGAATTCAAGTTATTGGAGCCATTCGGGAAAGGAAATCCTTCTCCAATTCTTCAAGCCAACCATGTACCTGTAGGAGATATAAAATTTTTAGGTAGTGAACAACAACATGTGAAATTTAGATTTAATATAGATGGTACCAATAACATGATGGAGGGTCTATATTTTAATAAAAGAGATGAAGTTATAGAAATATTAAAGTTAGCTTATGGTGATGATTATAGTGAATATGAAGCCGGATATATAAAGCCTAAAGGGCTAGTTTTAGATATTTTATTTCAGCCAGATATAAATGAATATATGGGAAGAAGAAGTGTACAGTTAAAACTTAAGGATATAAAGTTAAAATAGTTAAAAATAATTAATAAAGAAATAGAATAAGAGGATGCACTATGATGTGCATCCTCTATTTGTGGTTTTACTTACTATTAAAGAAATTTATTCAGATATTATTTTATCTTATAAATTTTTTTCGTAAGCTTCAACCATTTTTTTAACCATTTGTCCGCCGATTGATCCAGCTTCTCTAGAAGTTAAATCTCCGTTATATCCTTCTTTTAGGTTAACTCCAACTTCTTGAGCTGCTTCCATCTTAAATCTGTCTAAACCTGCCTTAGCTTCTGGTACTAATAATCTACTTTTGCTTGTCATTTTAAATTCCTCCTCCAATAAATTAGTAGAAGTCAACAAACATACTAATATGAATCTCTTATTATTTAAATAAATTTTGCTAACTTCTTAAATAATAAATTACCACATGCTACTTATCATGGTTTAACTATAGATTTTTTTCATAAGCTTCAACCATTTTTTTAACCATTTGACCACCAACTGATCCGGCTTCTCTAGAAGTTAAATCTCCGTTATATCCTTCTTTAAGATTAACTCCAACTTCTTGAGCAGCTTCCATTTTAAATTTGTTTAAACCTTCTTTAGCTTGAGGTACTGCAGGTTGATTAGAATTATTATTGTTTGCCATGTGATTTTCACCTCCTTTGATTTGATAATAGTATTGTACCCGGATATAAAAAGAATATTTAAGAGAAACGGTGGCAACACATGAAAGATTATGAGTAATTACCTATTTATGTATATATACTATAGTTTTTATGCAAATTTCATATTTTATATTTACTTTTCTCTTCATATGTGGCATAACTTAATAAGAAGCATAATATAGCTAATATAATATAAAAGTTATATAGTAAATAAATAATATTCTTAGCTTTAGCAAGTGTACATATACTCAGCTAAGGCTTAGATACTTTTCTTTGAATATATTTCAAAGGTGTTGAAGCTTTTACTATGTTAATTTTAGGAGGACTTTTAAATTGAGTAACAAAAAAATTATTATGACAGGTGGAGGAACAGCAGGACATGTGACTCCCAATATCGCACTTATGCCTAAACTAAAGGAACTAGGATATGAGATTCAGTACATTGGTACTGAAAATGGTATAGAGAGAAAACTCATAGAAGAAGAAAAAATAAAATATCATATTATATCTAGTGGTAAGCTAAGAAGATATTTTGATATTAAGAATTTTACAGATCCTTTTAAGGTTATTAAAGGTGTTTTTGAAGCAAAATCAATTATAAAAAAAGAGAAGCCAGACATAGTTTTTTCAAAGGGAGGATTTGTATCAGTTCCCGTGGTGTTAGGAGCTTATTTTAATAAAATACCAATTATAATACATGAATCAGATATTACACCAGGTTTAGCAAATAAGATATCCATGCCCTATGCAACGAAGATTTGTGTTACTTTTGAAGAAGCTATGGAGCATATTAATAAAAATAAAGCTGTACTTACAGGGTCTCCTATTAGAAATGAGCTATTTAAAGGCAGTAGAATAAAAGCCAAAGAGTTTTGTGGATTTAAAGATAATAAACCTGTAATTCTAGTTACTGGAGGAAGTTTAGGTTCTCGAATTATAAATGAATGTGTGAGGGAATCATTAGAAGGATTACTTAAAAATTTTAATGTGATACATCTATGTGGAAAGGGTAATTTGGACAAAAGTCTCAAGGTAGTTGAAGGGTATGCCCAATTTGAATACATTAAAGAAGAACTTTCGGATTTAATGCAATTAGCAGACATAGTTATATCTAGAGCTGGTTCTAACACTATATTTGAACTTTTGGCTTTAAAGAAGCCTAATATTTTGATACCACTGTCAGCAAAGGCAAGTAGAGGAGATCAAATCTTAAATGCTAACTCATTTAAGAAGTCTGGTTATAGCAAAGTTATAGAAGAGGAAAACTTAAATGCTTTAAATCTTTTAGAAGCAATAGAAGAGGTAAATATAAATAAAGCCACATATATAGAAAATATGAGCAAAAGTAAGCAAAGAGATAGTCTTGGTAAAATAGTTTCCCTTATAGAAGAATATAGGAATAAGTAGATTTCTCTTATAATACAGATAGTTACTTAGAGAGTAAACATATTAATTAAAATATTATTTTAAGCAATAGCATCTAATTTATTTAGAAAATATAGATGCTATTGCTTATTTTTATAGCTGAAGAAGGTGTTGTAATCAATTTGCTTGGCACATAAAGCGAGGCTCTCAGTGAGGGGATAGATATAGAAAAAGTTAAGATTTTAAAATTCATTATAGAATTATATATTTATAGATTTATATAAATATATAGGTCTGTGGAATACCAGATTATAAAAATTATTAATATATAGATAAAATTGTAGATTATCTTTTAGTAAATACATAAAAAACTATTAAACCAGACAATAATACTAATAAATCACTATAACTTTTAGCTTTAATAGATAGCTTAAAGTTTTTAATTTTTTAAAGAAGAAATCTTTAGGTTTTCTATTTTTGAAAAGTAATCACGTTAGTTATATTAAGGTTACTGAAAGAAAAGATAGATATAAAATTACCTAGAAGAAAATATTAAGGAGATATTTATGGAGATAAAGCTAAAATTTTTAGGGGCAACAAAGTGTGTTACGGGATCAAGTCATTTACTTATTATTAATAATAAAAAGATACTTTTAGATTGTGGTTTATTTCAAAGCAGTGATTTAAAAACCTATAAAAATGACATATTGAATATAGAGCCAAAGGAAATTGATTATATTATATTATCCCATAGCCATGTAGATCATAGTGGAAGGATACCGTTTTTATTTAAATTAGGATTTCAAGGAAAGGTAATTTGTACTGAACCTACTAAGGATTTATGTGAATATTTACTAAAGGATGCAGCAAGAATTCAAGAGGAAGAGGCTTATTTTAGAAATCTTTCTAGATACAATAAGGATATTGAGGCTATAGAATCATTGTATTGTGATGAAGATGTAGAAAAAGCCTTAAAGAATTTTTACACCTATGGATATGATGAAGAGATTATATTAGATGATAATATAAAAATTATTTTTAGAGATGCAGGTCATATATTAGGTTCAGCAATATGTGAAATTTTAATCAAAAATTATGAAAAAAATTGGATTAAATTTATATATAGTGGTGACATAGGAAATATAAATAGATATATCATGAATGATCCAAAAAAGGAATTAAGAGGTGATTTCTTAATTATTGAAAGCACCTATGGAGATAAAGTGCATGAAGAAAAAGATAATCATTCAAAGTTCCTAAAAATTGTAAGAGACACTATGGAAGATGATGGCAATCTTATAGTTCCGTGTTTTTCATTAGGAAGAACCCAGGAGCTCATATATATGTTGAATAGTTTTATAGAAAATGGACAGCTAAAAGATTGTAATGTATATATAGATAGTCCATTGGCATCAGGAATTACTAAAATATTTAAGAAGTATGAGGAATATTTTGATAGAGAGGCAAAATTACTGATAAATAAAGGAGATGACCCAATGGATTTTAAGGGGTTACACTTTGTAGAAAATAGTGATGAAGCAAATAAAGTATATCAGGTTAAATCAAAATCTATAATCATTGTGGCAGGTGGAGTTTATGATGGTGGAAGGATATCACATCACTTAAAGAATAACTTACCTAGAAAAGAATGTGGAATTTTAATTACCTCATATCAGGGTAATAAAAGTTTGGGAAGTAAATTATTAAGGGGAAGTAAGAAAGTTAATATTGGAGGAGAAAGTATAGAGGTCAAAGCAAAAATTCACTATATGGACGGACTATCAGGTCATGCAGATAAAATAGGATTATATAATTGGGTAAGTAGTATGAAAGAAAAGCCTAAAAAAATATTTGTAGTTCATGGTGAAGGGAAGAATATTGAATCCTTCACTACGAAATTAAAAGACGAAAGATATGAAGTGGTAACACCTGAATTCTTAGACGAATTTATCATAGAAATTAATTAAAAACTTAACAATATGTGAAGTATTTTAGGCTTGAATTTTAGAAGAATTAAGGTATAATTTAAATGTAAGGCCATGTTAAAGATTACCAAGGTTAAATTTATCTATTAACGGCCTTTAAGTAATAACTTAATATGAGTAAATTCATGATAGCATTTTAACAATATTAAGTGAAACTAAACTGCATTAGGAGATGATTCTTCTGATGAAACTTAGTTGAGCTTATTTAGTGTTGTTCACTATTTCTATACACTCTTAGAGGATCTGAGTGTACAGTGCTATACATAAAATAAAATTGTGAGTTTGCTAATAAAATATTTATAGAAGAAAGAGGGTTGCTTACAATGAGAAAAATGAAAACTATGGACGGTAATACCGCCGCAGCTCACGTAGCCTATGCATATACTGATGTAGCAGCTATATACCCAATTACTCCATCATCACCAATGGCTGAACACTGTGATGAATGGGCAGCACAAGGTAGAACAAACGTATTTGGGCAAAAGTTAAAAATAATGGAAATGCAATCAGAAGCAGGTGCAGCTGGAGCAGTTCACGGTTCACTACAAGCAGGTGCATTAACAACTACTTTCACAGCATCTCAAGGATTATTACTTATGATACCAAATATGTACAAGATGGCTGGAGAATTACTTCCAGGAGTTCTACACGTAAGTGCTAGAGCATTAGCATCTCAAGCTTTATCAATATTTGGAGACCATCAAGACGTTATGGCTGCAAGACAAACAGGATTTGCTTTACTTGCAACTAATAGTGTACAAGAAGTTATGGACCTTGCTCCAATAGCTCACTTAGCATCTATTGAAGGTAGAGTTCCATTCTTACATTTCTTTGATGGATTTAGAACATCACACGAAATACAAAAAATTCAAACTTGGGATTATGAGACTCTAGGAAAGTTCTTAAATAGAGATGCAGTAGATGCTTATAGAGCAAGTGCTTTAAGTCCAGAGCATCCAGTAACTAGAGGAACAGCTCAAAACCCAGATATATATTTCCAAGCTAGGGAAGCTTCAAACCCATTCTACAATGCTATTCCAGGAGTTGTAGAAAAATATATGGAAATGATCAATAAAGAAATTGGTACTGACTACCACGTATTCAATTACTATGGAGCACCAGATGCTGAGAGAGTAATAGTTGCTATGGGTTCAGTATGTGATGTTATTGAAGAAACTATCGATTACTTAACTGCTAAAGGGGAAAAAGTTGGACTAGTTAAAGTTCACTTATTCAGACCATTCTCATTAGAACACTTCTTTAAACATATGCCAGCAACAGTTAAAAAGATTGCTGTGTTAGATAGAACAAAAGAGCCAGGTTCTGCTGGAGAACCATTATATCAAGATGTTAGAAACGCATTCTATGACAGAGCTGAAAGACCAGTTATCATAGGTGGAAGATATGGATTAGGTTCAAAAGATACTACTCCATCTCAAATAGTTACTGTATTTGACCATTTAAAAGAAGAAGAACTAAAAAATGGATTCACTATAGGAATAGTTGATGACGTTACTAACACTTCTTTAGATATAACAAGAACTATATCTACTACACCAGAAGGAACTGTAGAATGTAAATTCTGGGGATTAGGATCTGACGGAACAGTTGGAGCTAATAAGAGTGCAATAAAAATCATAGGAGACCATACAGACATGTATGCTCAAGCATATTTTGCATATGATTCTAAAAAATCTGGTGGAGTAACAATGTCTCACTTAAGATTTGGTAAGAAAGAGATTAAATCTCCATACCTAATCAACCAAGCTAACTACATTGGATGTCACAACCAATCTTATGTTCATAGCTATGATGTATTAGCGGGAATTAAAGATGGTGGTACATTCCTATTAAACTGTATTTGGGATGAGAAAGAGTTAGATGAGCATTTACCAGCATCAATGAAGAGATATATTGCAGAACACAACATAAACTTCTACACAATTAATGCTGTAAAAGTTGCTCAAGAAATTGGTCTTGGTGGAAGAATCAACATGATTTGTCAAGCTGCTTTCTTTAAACTAGCTGCAATTATTCCAGTTGATGAAGCTATTAAATACCTTAAAGATGCTGTTCAAACATCTTATGGTAAAAAAGGTGAGAAAGTTGTTAAAATGAACAACGATGCTATCGATGCAGGAGTTAACGCAATAGTTAAAGTTAACATTCCAGAATCTTGGAGAAATGCAGAAGATAAAGCTGAATCTAAGAAAGAAGTTCCAGACTTCATTAAAAATATCGTTGAAGTTATGAATAGACAAGAAGGAGATAAACTTCCTGTAAGTGCTTTTGAAGGAAGAGAAGATGGTACATTTGATCACGGAACAGCTGCTTATGAAAAGAGAGAAATAGCTGTTAACGTACCAGAGTGGATTCCAGAAAATTGTATCCAATGTAATCAATGTTCTTATGTATGTCCACATGCTACAATAAGACCATTCATTGGAACAGAAGAAGATTTTGCTAATGCACCAGAAGCTATGAAGCTTGCAGATGCTAAAGGTGGACAACTTAAAGGATTAAAATTCGCTATGACTGTATCTCCTCAAGATTGTACAGGTTGCGGAAACTGTGCACAAGTTTGTCCTGCTAAAGAGAAAGCTTTAGTTATGAAGCCTCTTGATAGTCAAAGAGATCAAATAGCTTGTTGGGATTACGCAATTGGCATGAAGAAATATGAAAATCCAATGGGTGTTGCTTCAGTTAAGGGTAGCCAATTTGAGACTCCACTTCTAGAGTTCTCAGGTGCTTGTGCAGGATGTGGAGAAACTCCATATGCTAAACTTGTAACTCAATTATTTGGAGATAGAATGATGGTAGCTAATGCTACAGGATGTTCTTCAATTTGGGGAGGAAGTGCTCCTTCAACTCCATACACTAAGAATCAAGAAGGTAAAGGACCAGCTTGGGCTAACTCATTATTTGAAGATAATGCTGAGTTCGGATTAGGTATGTTCTTAGGAGCTAATCATCAAAGAGAAAAACTTGCAGATTTAGCTAAAGAAGTAATAGAAAAGACTTCAAATGAAGAATTAAAAGCTGCTTTAAATGAGTGGTTAGAAAATAAAGATAATGCAGAAGGTTCAAAAGCTGCTGCTAAGAAAGTGCTTCCATTAATTGAAGCAAATAAAGATTGCTGCGAAACAATGGCGGAATTATATAAATTTAAAGATTTCTTCGTTAAGAGATCTCAATGGATCTTTGGTGGAGACGGTTGGGCATACGACATCGGATATGGCGGTGTTGACCACGTTCTAGCATCAGGAGAAGATGTAAATATACTTGTATTTGATACAGAAGTTTACTCTAATACTGGTGGACAATCTTCTAAAGCTACTCCAACTGCAGCTATTGCTAAATTTGCAGCTTCAGGTAAGAGAACTAAGAAGAAAGACCTTGGAATGATGGCAATGAGCTATGGCTATGTATATGTTGCTCAAATAGCTATGGGAGCTGACCAAGCTCAAACTCTTAAAGCTATAAGAGAAGCAGAAGCATATCCAGGACCATCTTTAATTATAGCTTATGCTCCATGTATCAACCATGGAATTAAGACTGGAATGGGTAATACTCAATTAGAATCTAAGAAAGCAGTTGCTTGCGGATATTGGGGATTATACAGATATAACCCAACTCTTAAAGATGAAGGTAAAAATCCATTTAGCTTAGATTCTAAAGAGCCAACTGAATCTTTCAGAGACTTCTTATTAAACGAAGTAAGATATGCATCACTACAAAAAATGTTCCCAGAAGTAGCAGAAGAATTATTTGCTAAGACTGAACAAGATGCAAAAGAGAGATTAGAAACTTATAAAAAACTTGCAGTTCAATAATAGTTTCAGTTAAGTTTAAGTGTAGGCTGACTTAGAGAAATCTAAGTCGGCCTTAACTGTCGTATGAAATGTTTTATGTATTTTAATTATTAATAAAAATTTATTACAAAAAACACTTCTAAAATATATAATTTAAGGGTACAATGAAGAAGAGAATTATTTAAGGAGGCTATTATTATGGGAAATAACTGTTGTGGACATAATGAAGATAAAAAAGAAACAGGATGCTGCGGAGGACATGAAGAAAATCATGAGAACCAAGGATGCTGCGGTGGACATAGCCATGATAGTCATGAAGGATGCTGTGGAGGACATGACCATCACCATGATCACGAAGATGAAGGTTGTGGATGTGGTTGTGGAGAACATGAATCAATGTTCGTTGAGTTAGAAGATGAAGAAGGAAATGTAACTCAATGTGAAATAGTTGACGGATTTTTATTTGAAGAAAATGAATACGCTTTAGTACAAAATCCAGATGATGGTTCAATATACTTATTTAAAGTAGTTGGTGATGATGAAGTAGGCGAACTTGTTGTACCAGAAGATGAAGAATATGATGCAGCAAAAGCATATTACGAAGAATTACTTTCAAAGGAAAATAATGAAAACTAATTAAACTTCTAAAAGCCGCTATTTATATAGCGGCTTTTATGTCGTATAATATTAACAATGCTAAGTTTTATTAATAAATTATAGTAAGGGTTAAGATATAAGTAAGGAAAAGAATAAGGAAATTTAAATAATATGAAAGTAGGGTTAATTCTACATGGAAAAGTTAGCTATATTTGATATTGACTATACCTTAACTAAGAAAGAAACTTCTATAGAATTATATAAGTATATGCTCAAAAGAGATAGAAAGTTACTTAGATACTTACCATCCCATATAATAACGGGGCTTTTTTATGCTATAAAGGTTTATAATGCTGGAAAAACTAAGGAGAACTTTTTAAGATTCTTATCAGGAACTAGTGAAAAGGAACTAAAGTCTATAGTGAAAAGTTTTTATAAGGAAAAAGTAGAGAGCATTCTCTATGAGGATGGTATTAAGGCGATTAAAGACTTTAAAGCAAAAGGATATAAGATATATTTGATTTCTGCTTCACCAGAGTTTTATGTTAATGAGTTTTATAATATAAAAGAAGTGGATAAGGTTATAGGAACCAAATTCTCTATGGAAAATGGAAAGTTTAGTTCAAAAATCTCAGGGGAAAATTGCAAAGGTGAAGAGAAAGTTAAAAGGTTAATGGAAGAAATTAAAAAAGATAATATTGAAGTGGATTTTAAAAATTCTTATATGTTCTCGGATTCCCTTTCAGATCTTCCACTTTTAAAGTTAGTAGGTAAGGGATATTTAATAAATTATAAAAAGAATCATGAATTAGAGATTTTAAGGTGGCGATAGTTATGGAAAATTGTATTAATGATTATTTTATAAAAAATGATGAGGCTTATGAAAGAGAAGAATTTCAAGAGATATATGTAGTTGAAGGTAAGTGTATATATGAGGTTATAAGAGTTATTGATGGAGCTCCTTTATTTCTAGATGAGCATTTGAAGAGACTTGAAAACTCATTGAAGTTAGAAAGAAAAGAAGAGTTCATCTCTATGAGTGTGATTAAGGATTATATAGGAAAGTTGATAACTTTAAATAGAGTTGAAAATGGAAACTTAAAACTAGTAATAAACAAAGATAACCTTTTCATATTCTTTATAAAGCATTCATACCCAACTAAAGAGATGTATAGCCATGGGGTGAAGACAATCCTTTACTTTGGAGAGCGACATAATCCTAATGCTAAAGTTATAGATAATTCTTTTAGAGGAAAAGTTAATGAAGAGATAGCTGCTAGTAATAGCTATGAAGCTATTTTAGTAAATCAGGAAGGCTATATAACAGAGGGAAGTAAGTCCAATATATTTATGCTTAAGGGTGATGAAATTATTACAGCACCGGTGGAGGGAGTACTTCCGGGAATAACAAGAGGTGAAATAATAAAAGCTTGCAATGAACTGGGATTTAAGGTAAAAGAAGAAAATATATCCTATGAAGAAATTAAAAACTTAGATGGATTATTTATATCTGGAACTTCTCCTAAGGTGTTACCTATAAATGAAGTAGAAGGAATCATAAAGTATGATAGGATTTATGATAAAATATATCAGATAAAGGATAAATTTGAGGAACTAATTATAAAAAATTTAAAAAATTATAAGACGTCTAAATAGTAAAGTATACAAAAAACAATACGATAATATATTATAATATGTTTTAGTATTGTTTTTTTGTATGTTTTAGTATGAAAATAGATTTTGTATTATGTATTAGGGGTGATAATGTGGAAAATGCAACATTAGGAGGGTCTGCAAAAGTACTTGATGGCAAGCTGATTATTACTGATGGAGAAAATATTTCTGATGGCCCGTGGATTGTAAAGGGCAGAGACATTAGTTTATTTGTAGATGAACAAGAGATAAAAGATAAAGTTAAGGTTAGTTCTGAAAGTAAGATAGAGGTAGTTTTTCATGAATCTAAGGGTGCTAGAGAACTAGCGATTAACATTAGTAAAGATAAAATGATAGCAAATATATCAATAAACTATAGTCCAGAAATTATATATACTTTAGAAGATGCATTAGATGCTCCAATGATTACATTAAATTCAAAGGTAAAAGAAGAAAAGTTTCCGCCTAAATTTACAGGTGATGAGATTTTAAAAGAACTTAAAGCAAAGGGTATAGTCTACGGAATAGATAATAAAATGATAAATTTACTAGGGTATAAGGAAAAGGTAGAAAATGTTACTGTTGCTAAAGGTAAGGAGCCTGTTGAACCTGTAGATGATGTATTACAGGTATATTTTGATACTAATATTCATAGAAGTTTTAAAAGTGATAAAAGTGGTAATGTTGACTTTAAATCTATAGGCAGTATAACTAGTGTAAAAAAAGATGATATTCTTGCAAAACGTACTGCGGGAAAAGAAGGAACTATAGGTATTAACTTATTTTCACAGCCAGTTCAACCTAGAAAAAGAAAAGTTAAAGACATGATGGTGAAGGCTGGATGTAAATTTAAAGATAAAGATACTATAGTAGCTACGATAGAAGGTAGACCTCAACTAAATGGATGCATTTTTCAAGTTAATAATGTTCATGAAGTGGTTAGTGATGTAGATATATCTACAGGTGATATTAATTTCATAGGGGATGTAGTTATTAATGGTAATGTAAAAGAAGGTATGAAGGTTAAATCTGGGAATTCAATAAATATAAAAGGAAATGCTATTAGATGTAATCTTTGGTCAGAGGGTGACATGAACATTACCGGCAGTGCTATTTCATCTAGTATAAAAGTGAAAAGTGAATTTTCAGAGTTTAAAGGATATCTAGAACAACTTAATGCAATTATTGATAGTTTTGGTAGTTTATATAAGGCTGTATCAGCTATTAAACGTAGTAGTGATGTAAAAGCTGGAATAAGGGATAGTGATATTATAGCCCTTGTTATAAAGAGCAAATTTCCAATGCTAATAAAGATAATTAATAAGCTATTAAATACTATGGTGGAAATTAATGATGATAACAATGATCTCTATAGAATATTAAAAATTAAATATGCTAATAGAAACTATACTTTGATAAGCAGTGCAGAGGAATTAAATAATATTAAAGTTTTAGCAGAAGAAAAGATAAGAGCTATAGAAGTAATGAAGGATATTAAGTCTAATGTTACCATCGATTATATACAGGATTGTACTGTAGTTTCTTCAGGAAATGTGATAGTGAATGGAAATGGAATTTATAAGTCTAATGTATATGCAGAAGATGGAATTTATTTTACTGGGGAAGGAAGCTGCGAACTTCGAGGAGGAAAGATAAAGGCTGAAAATGAAATAAAAGCTAAAACTGTAGGTTCAGCCTCAGGGGTTATGACGGAAGTAGCGGTGGGAAAGAAAGGAAATATATATTGTGATGTTGCTTACTTAAACACTAAATTTATAGTTGGAGGTATGGAAGCAATAATTGATGAGACATGTAAAAATGTTCACGTGTATATAGACAAGAATAGAGACTTAATTGTTGATAAGTTTAAATTTTAGGAGGGATAGAATTGGCAGAGGAATTTAAATTACTTATATTTAGATTAGGACAACAATGTTTTGCAGCAGATATTAGAGAGGTAGAACGTATTCTAACCTATGAAGAGCCAACAAGAATTCCAGATTCAGAAGATTTTCTAGAGGGGGTTATAAATTACCAAGATGGAATATTACCAGTAATTAGTCTAGCTAAAAAGTTTAAAATAGAAAATTTAGAAAGTGATGAAAATAGAGGCTCAATTATAGTTGCTAGAAATGAAGAGGGAGCCTTAGGAGTTATAGTAGAAGCTGTTAATGAAGTTATATCTATGAACTTAGATGGACTAGAAGAAACTCCTGATATATCTTCTAATATATCTAAAAGATACATTAAAGGAATAATAAAAGATAAAAGCAAAAATAATATTATTTTACTTTTAAATTTAAATGAACTTCTTTCTAAGGAAGAAAAGGGGAAAATAGAAAGGTAAATTATGGATTACAAGGAGATTAAAGTAGGTATTGCAGATTATAAAATAGCAAAATCTCCAGATAGGCTTATTACAATAGGATTGGGTTCTTGTATTGGAATTGCTATTATAGATAAAAAGAATTGTGTTGGAGGGCTTGCACATATTATGCTTCCTGACAGTGAGAAGTTTAATAAGGTGTCTAATGAAATAAAATTTGCAAACCTTGCCATACCTATTCTAATTAAAGAAATGGTAGAAAATGGGGCAAAGGAAAACGATATGAGAGCTAAGATTGCTGGAGGAGCATCCATGTTTAACTTTTCAGATAGCAAGGTAAACATGGATATAGGCGCTAGAAATAGTGCTGCAGTTAAGGAAATATTAAAGGAAAGAAAAATACCTATAGATAGTGAAGCTATTGGAGGTACTAAGGGAAGAACAATTACCTTTGATACAGCAACTGGGGATTTATATGTGAAAACTGTAGGGGAAGGAATTAAAATTATATAGAAATTAATGATTGGAGTGATTACATATGGTACAGAAAATTTCAGTTATGGTTGTAGATGACTCCGCTTTAATGCGAAAGATGATATCAGATATGATAAATATGGAAGATGACATGGAAGTTGTTAATATAGCAAGAAATGGAGAAGATTTACTAGAAAAATTAAAAAAGAATGTTCCCGATGTCATCACCTTAGATATTGAAATGCCAAAGATGAATGGAATTGAAGCTTTAAAAAGGATAGTGGAATTAAAGATACCAACTAAGGTTATAATGCTAAGTAGTTTAACTCAGGAAGGTGCAGAAGTAACTATGGAATGTTTAGAGAATGGAGCTATAGATTTTGTACCTAAACCATCAGGCTCGATTTCTTTAAATATAAATGTAGTTAGAGAAATTTTAATTTCTAAAATAAGAGGTAGTAGATTTGTAAGAAGGACTAATACAATTAATTCAAATAGAAAAAATAGATTAAAAGATATTAAACAAAGAGAAATACATAGGCTATCTACATCCTTAGAAAAAAGAGAGGAAAGCTCAGCACTAAAAGAAGTTAGAAGTAATGAAATAAAAAATAAGAAAATTTCTGCAGTTGTAATAGGTGCATCTACAGGTGGGCCAAAGGCATTATTTAAAGTTATTACAAGTCTTCCAGAAAAATTAGGGGTACCTGTATTCATAGTTCAGCATATGCCGGAAGGTTTCACAAAGGCCTTTGCAGATAGACTAAATAAGTTTTCTAAACTTAAAGTAGTAGAGGCTGAGGAAGGTATGACTATAGAAAAAGATATTGTTTATATAGCACCAGGTGGAAAACATATGGAAATAATTAACAATAAAACCATATCACTAAATCTAGAGCCTCAAATCTGGGGTGTAAGGCCTGCTGTAGACAAGCTGTTTATATCGGCAGCTAAAACATATAAAGATAGTTTACTAGGAGTTATTTTAACTGGTATGGGAAGAGATGGTGCCAATGGAATTATAGAAATAAAGAAAGCTGGAGGAGCGACTATCTCTGAGGATGAATCTACTTGTATAATATATGGAATGCCGAAAGCTGCCTATGACACAAATATGATAGATGAAGTTATTCCGCTTTATGATATTAGTAAAAGAATAGCTAATATAGTACTTAGGGATGTGAAGAATTAATGGATTTTACAAAGTTTGAAAAATTCGTACGAAAAGAATTTAATTTAGATTTATCTGGATATAAACCAGCTCAATTACATAGGCGAATACTTACTATTATGTCTAGGGCTGGGGCTGAAAATTTAGATGAATATATGGTATTAATAAAAAAAGATAAAGGTATAAGGGAAAAGTTTTTGGATTATGTTACGATAAATGTAACAGAGTTCTATAGAAATCCTCAAATATTTGAAGAACTTAAAAGCTCTATAAAAAGTGAATTAAATTATAATAGACCACTTAGAATATGGAGTGCAGCTTGTTCTATTGGAGCAGAGCCCTATTCTATATCCATGATGCTAAAGGAAATGACTCCAAGTGTTAGGCATAAGATATTAGCTACAGACATAGATTCTAATATCTTAACTAAAGCAAAGGCTGGAGAGTATGTAAGTGCAGATATTAAAAATATACCTAAGGATCAGCTTAATAAATATTTTAAACAAAGAGAAGAGAAATTTATAGTTAATCAAGAAGTAAAAGAATTAGTGACTTTTAAAAGGCATGATCTCATATTGGACAATTATGAAAGTGGCTTTGATATAATTGTATGTAGAAATGTAGTTATTTACTTTACTAATGAGGTAAAGGAAAAAATATATGAAAAGTTTTCTAAAGCATTAAATCCAGGGGGATTATTACTTATAGGTGCCACTGAAAGTATATATGGATACAAAAACTTTGGTTTTGAAAAACTTTCAACATTTATTTATAAGAAAATTTAAGGAGGGGTAATATGGACACTTCTCAATATCTATCTATGTTTTTAGAAGAGTCAAGTGACAATCTACAATTATTAAATGAATCATTACTTATACTAGAAAATAATTCTGAAGATATGGAAATATTAAATCAAATTTTCAGAGTTGCACACACAATTAAAGGTATGGCTGCAACCATGGGATATACTAAAATGGCAGAACTTACTCATAAGATGGAAGATGTGCTATCTAAATTCAGAGAAGGACAGCTAAAAGTAACGCATGAAGTAGTAACTGTATTATTTAATTGTCTAGATGTTTTAGAATCTATGGTAAGTGACATCACTGATGGAGGTGATGGTGATTTAGAGATTGAACATATTGTAACTCAGCTAGTAAATATAGCTAATAGTGACAATGGTGTTGTTGATAATAAAGAAGCAACGCTAGATATGAAAAAAGAAGAAGAGACTACTGAAGAAGAAGTTAGTAATGAGGAAATTATTGACTTATCACTTGATGAATATGATATTGATACCTTACGAGAGGCTAAAAAAAATAATTTTAATACATTCCATGTTCATATTCGACTTGATGAAAAAACTATATTAAAATCAGCTAGAGCTTTCATCCTATTCCAAACATTAGAGGAAAATGGAGAGATATTAAAATCTAATCCCAAACTTGAGGATTTAGAAAGTGAAAATTTTGACTTTGATATTGATTTAGTTTTTGTAACAGAAAGTAGTTTAGAAGCAATAGAACGCTCTATTGATGGTATATCTGAAATTAGAGAAGTTAAAGTAAAAGATATTAGTGATGCAATTAAGAGTAATAAGGTGGATAAAAATAAAAATGAGGAGATTGCAACATCTGAGGCAGTTGAGAGCAAGGAAGAAAAAGTAACTGACAGTAGGATAAAAGAAAAATCTACCAAGGCAGTGGATTCTAAGTCTAAAAGTACCATTAGCTCTAAACCTGTTGAAACTGAGTCTAAAGCATCAGGAAAAGATAAAAAACAACCTGTGAAACATAAAAATAAGGGGGTTGGGCAATCTGTTAGAGTTGATTTAGAAAGGTTAGACAACTTTATGAATATGGTATCTGAGCTAGTAATTCATAGGACTAGATTAGAGCAAATAAGTGCAAATCATAAAATTGTAGAATTAAATGAAACTCTAGAGCAGGTGGCTAGAACTACTACAGACCTACAAGATTTAGTTATGAAAATCAGAATGTTACCTCTAGATGTAGTATTTAATAGATTTCCAAGAATGATAAGAGACTTATCAATGGAACTAAATAAAGAAATTGATTTTGAAATTCAAGGTCAAGATACAGAACTAGATAGAACTGTAATTGAGGAAATTGGTGAGCCTCTAATTCACTTACTTAGAAATGCCGCAGACCATGGAGTTGAATCAGCAGAAGAAAGAACTAGACAAGGAAAGCCAGCAGCAGGAAAAATAAAATTAATTGCTTATTCTGAAGGTACAAAGGCTGTTATTAAAGTAGAAGATGATGGTAGTGGTATTAATGTTGAGAAAGTTAAAGTTAAAGCTGAAAAAATTGGTATTAACACTGAAGGTATGAGTGATAATGATATAAAGAACCTTATTTTTGCTCAAGGATTTAGTACCAATGAAGTAGTTACGGATATTTCAGGTAGAGGAGTTGGAATGGATGTTGTAAAAACAAAAATTTCAAGTCTTGGTGGAACTGTAGATGTAATTAGTGAAGAGGGAAAAGGGACAAGCTTTATAATAAAACTTCCACTAACACTTCAAATAATCCAATCATTGCTAGTTAAGATTGGAACAGAGACTATGGCAATATCCTTAGGATTTATAGATAGAGTTATGGAATATAATCCAGAAGATATTAGAAAGACAAATAATAAAGAAATTGTTATATATAATGATAAAGCATTTAAATTAGTAAGAATTAATGATAAATTAGATATTGAAAGTAAAGATTATGGTAAAAAATATATAATACTTGCAAAGGTTGGCGAAAACGAGGTTGCATTAGTAGTTGATTCCTTATTAGGCCAAAAAGAAATAGTTATTAAGCCTTTTGGAAATATATTAAAATCTACAAAGGAATATATTGGAGCTACTATATTAGGTGATGGATTAGTAACCTTAATTTTAGATGTAGCAGCACTTATTTAGGAGGAGTTCTATGGAGTTTAGCGAATTACAGATAGATGCATTAAGAGAGATTGGTAATGTTGGGCTTGGAAATGCAGCTACAGCCATGGCACAAATCTTAGGAAAAAAGATACAAATAACAGTTCCAAAGGTAAATGTTATTTCTTTAGAGGATATATTTGAAAGAGTAGATGAAGAAACTGTAGTTTATGCAGTAATTGCAAGGGTTCTTGGAGATGCACCAGGAAATATATTATTTATGTTTGATACATCTACAATGATGAGGATAGCAGAGATGCTAGTTGGAAAGCAAGATGAAGATGATTTAAATGAAATGGGGTATTCAGCCCTTGGAGAAATAGGAAATATAATATTTGCTACCTATATGAATGCCATAGGTGATATGACAAAATTAAGATTGTTTCCGTCTGTACCAGCTGTAACAAAGGACATGCTTACGGCAGTATTATCAACTACATTTATCGAATCTGGTCAATTTAATGATCATGTATTAGATATAGAAACAGGTTTCTCTCAAGAAAATGAACATTTAAAAGGTGACTTTTATTTTATTCCAGCGCCAGGGTCTTTAGAAAAAATATTAGAATCATTAGGATTAAATTAATGGAGGTTATGTAAAAAATGGCAAAAGTATTAATAGTAGATGACGCAACTTTTATGAGAATGATGGTTAAGGATATTTTAGAGAAGAATGGATATGAAGTTATTGGAGAAGCTAATAATGGAATTAAAGCAGTAGAGTTATATAAGGCAGAAAAACCTGATATAGTAACTATGGATATAACAATGCCTGAAATGGATGGAATAGAGGCTGTTAAGGAAATTAAGGCTTTTGATCCAAGTGCGAAAATAGTGATGTGTAGTGCAATGGGACAACAAAGTATGGTTATGGATGCAATCAGAGCAGGGGCTAAAGATTTTATCGTAAAACCATTTCAAGCAGATAGAGTGCTTGAAGCTATAAAAAAAGTATTAGGATAATATGGGAGGGATTTAAGTGCAGGTTGTGGTTTTTACAATAGGTGACGAGCAATTCGCTGTAGAGACAAGTAAAGTTCAAGGAATAAACGGACTCATGAAAATCACAAAGGTTCCCAAGGCAGAAAAGTATATTAAAGGACTTATAAATTTAAGAGGAAGCATACTTTCTGTATTAGATATAAATCTTCTTTTAGGTATGAATATTAGTGATGAAAACAACAATAATGTTATAGTACTAGAGTTAGATGGAGAACAAGTTGGAATAACTGTAGATCATGTAGAAGAAGTATTGAATGTAGAAGAAGATATGATTAAAAGAGTTCACGAAGATAAAGATAAACCTTTTATAAGAGGAATTATAAATCTTGATAATAGAATATTAACTATGATTGATATTGATAAACTACTACAATAGACCCACTGGGTAGAAAGAGGTAGAATATGGCAGAAACCTTATCGCAAAGTGAAATAGATGCACTTTTATCTGCCTTGTCTTCTGGTGATTTAGAACCAAGCGACATTGAAAAAGATGAAGAAAATGTAAAAGTGAAAAATTACGACTTTAAGAGACCACAAAAATTTTCTAAGGATGTTATTAGAGCGGTAGAAGTTATCCACGATAACTATGCAAGGATAGTATCTAACTATTTAACAGCTCAACTTAGAAGTAATGTTAAGGTGAAAATAGAGAGTGTAGAACAAATAACCTATGAGGAATTTATTCACTCTATTCCAAGCACTACTGTACTTAACTTGTTTAGAATGCCACCACTTGATGGTCAAATAATATTGGAAACCAATGAGGAGTTTGTTCTTAGAATATACGATGTTTTAGCAGGCGGAAGTGGAAATAAAAAGCCTAAGTTTAAGGAACTTACAGACATAGAAAAAAATATTATTAGACATATTAATCAAGAGATGATTTTAAAATTAAAACTTGCTTGGGAAGATGTTATGGAAGTAGAAACAATTCTAGATAGTATGGAGACAAATCCAGCATTGAACCAAATTTTGGCACCCAATGAACCTGTGGCCTTAATAACTTTCAGTGTAGAGATGTTTGATACAAGCTTACTTATTAACATATGTATTCCATATCTTAGTATAGAGACGGTTTTAGATAAGTTAGTGATTAAAAATTGGTTTAGCACCTTAGACAATGAGCAGGGTGAAGAGGCAAAAGAAACTATAAATAGAACTATAAAGAATGTGGATGTAGGAATGAAGGCTGTCCTTGGAGAAACGAAAATTTCCGTAAATGACTTCTTGAATTTATTTACAGGAGATATTATTACATTAGACAGAGGCTATGATAGTGCAGTAGATATTTACGTAGAAGACGAGCTGCTATTCAAAGCAAAACCTGGATTAAAGGGCAAAAATAAGGCAGTTCAAATAATTGAATATATAGACAGAGGAGTTGAGAATGATGGATAATTCGTTTCTTTCACAAGAGGAAATAGATGCTCTACTAAATGGAGATGGCGGCAGTTCAGAAAGCAAACCAAAGGAAGAGTTATCAGATTTAGAGAAAGACCTATTAGGTGAAGTAGGTAATATATCTATGGGCACAGCAGCTACAGCACTTTCAGCAGTGGTTGGAAAACCTGTAAATATTACAACTCCAACTATAACAATAAGTACATTGAATGAACTAAAAAAGAGTTTTAAAAAACCTAATATAGTATTAGATGTTCAATTTATAAGTGGAATAGTTGGAGGAAATCTATTTGTAATAAATATTGATGATTCAGCAGTTATAGCAAACTTAATGATGGGTGGAGATGGAGTTGTAGATCCACCAAGTGAACTTTCAGAATTAGAAATAAGTGCTGTTCAAGAAGCTATGAACCAAATGATTGGTTCAGCAGCAACTTCTATGGCAACTATGTTTAGTAGAGAAATAAATATATCACCACCTATATCTTCTGTATGTGATGAGAATTCAACAGATATTTCTACAGGTATATCTGCTGATGAAGAGATTGTAAATGTTTGTTTTAGAATGACCATAGGAGATTTAGTAGATAGTAACATTGTTCAGATATTACCTATTGCTACAGCAAAGAAAATTGTAAGTATCATGATGGGAACAGAAGAAGAAACTGGTGAAGTAGTATCAGAAGAAAAAATTAAAAAAGAGCCAATACCTAATCATAAAGAAATTGCTATAGAAAATGAAGAGAGAGATGTTGCAAAAGCTTCAAAAAATGATGATGATAATAATGATAACTATAGTATACAAGAACAAAGAGCTCAAAGTACTAATGTAGTTTACGAAGAGCCGATTAACGTGAAGCAAGCATCTTTTAAGCAATTAGAAGAGGTTAAAGGCGCAGGAATGCCTAAGAATATAGATTTAATTTTAGATGTTCCATTGGAGTTATCCGTAGAATTGGGAAGAACAAAGAAAAATATAAGAGATATTCTAGAACTTACTAAGGGTTCATTAATTGAATTAAATAAACTAGCTGAAGAGCCAGTAGATATATACATCAATGGTAAAAGAATTGCCTATGGAGAGGTAGTTGTAGTAGATGAAAACTTTGGGGTTAAAATTACTGAAATAGCTAGTGGAGAAGATAGAGTAAAAAGTCTTTCTAAGTAAAGACTTTTTCTTGTTTTAGGCTCTGTTTTGCAGAATATTAACGTTAGTTTCATATTGTGCTAGAACAGAGCATTAGTTTAATAAGAAATTAATGTAATTGTAAAAAGTTTACTTAAAATTACTATAAACTTTGATTAAATAGGTTCGACTATAAAGATAGATGGATAGATAGAATTAGTTGGGAGTGAAATCATGAAGGTTAATAATGGAAATATTCACGCTCTATATGTAAACAGCTATAAGGCTAATAATACTAAGGTTGAGGACAAGAATATGAGTAAAAAAGTAGTTAAGGATACTTGTGAGCTTTCACCCCTAGGAAAGAGCTTGAATAAATTATCATTAGAAGAAAGTATGGGTATGAGTGATAAAGAAATAGCA
Source organism: Clostridiaceae bacterium (assembly GCA_902363375.1). Lineage (GTDB taxonomy): Bacteria > Bacillota > Clostridia > Clostridiales > Clostridiaceae > Clostridium_J. The sequence continues at coordinate 872,474 of CABIZX010000001.1, forward strand.
AAAATAAAAAATAAAGTTTCTAATGGAACATATAATGTAGATTCACAGATTTTAGCGAAAGCTATGATGGAATTTATGAAAGGTGGACAATAAACAAATGAAAAATCAACTTAAAGGAGTATTAGAAGATGAATTAGAGGCAATAAAAGCGCTTATAGATGTTTTAGATACTCAGCATGAATTATTAGTTGTTCAAGATGTATTTAAGTTAGAAGCTATAACTAAGGACATAGATGATTGTAGTAGAAATTTAGCGAGAGCAGAAGGAATGAGAAGAGCTCTAACAGGAAAAGAATCTATTAAAAAGATAGTAGAAAAATTAAATGAAAAAGAAATTGATGATATATATGATGAAATTACTAAAGCTATCAATGACTTAGTAATTCAAAAGGAAACTAATGAATTATTAATAAAGCAAAGTCTTAGCTACACAAATTCTATGTTAGCTATGATAAGTCCTAAAAAGGAACCAGTAGTTTATAATGGATATGGAAAAATAAAAAAATAAGGAGGAAGTTATGTCAGGATTATTTGCAACGTTAAATACATCAAAAACAGGAATGTTTGCTCAGCAGCAATATATTAATGTAACTAGCCATAATATTTCAAATGCCAATACAGAAGGCTTCTCAAGACAACATTTGGTGCTTCAAACAGGAAGACCTCAGACTATAGCTGGAGGAGTAGGACAAATTGGAACAGGAGTAACTGTAAGCTCTATAGAGAGAACTAGAAATCAATTCCTAGATTATCAAATTAGAAAAGAAAGTTCCCTTCTTGGAAATTATGGAGTTAGACAGGATTATTTATCGGAAATTGAAGGTATCTTTAATGAACCTTCTGATACAGGAATATCGGAGCTTATGTCACAGTTCTTTGATGCTTGGCAAACTCTTTCTAAGAATCCAGAGAAATCTGATGCAAGAACGGTAGTAGCCCAAAAGGCAAAGGCTTTAGCTGATGAATTAAATCATACTTATAAAAAATTAAATGATACAAAAGACAATGCAGCTAAAGAAATTCAAAGCAATCTTTTTGAAATAAATACTATAATAGATCAATTAAATTCTATAAATAAGGAAATTATAACTGTTACTATTGCAGGAAATAATCCTAATGATCTGCTAGATAGTAGAGATTTGCTTTTAGATGAGCTTAGTACAAAGTTTGGTATTGATACTAGAAACCAAATACTTAATGGAATCACATGTAAACCAGAAGATGGTTCTTCTATAAACTTAATTAGAAATGAAGATTCACAGGCAATAAATAAATTTGCTTTTGTAAATAAGTTAACTCAAAATGCTGATGGAACCTATAATATAGAATATTACAAGAATGGAGATATGACTTCAGATAAACATAAGATTACTTTAACTGGAGTTACACTTTCAGCAGAGCAATATGAAAATTTAAATAATGGAAGAGTTCTTGTTACAAATGAAGATGGTACTATAAATCTTAAAGGTGGAGCACTAGAAGATAATCAAATATTTAACCCTTCATCTGGTAAACTAGGAGGGCTTCAATCAATTCATGAAGATGCTGAAAATTATATAGATCAAATAAATACTTTAGCTAAAACTTTAGCTTTTGCTGTGAATGCTATTCATACGGAAGGAATTCCAGATGATAAGAAACTATCATTCTTTATTAATAAAGGAGATAAAGATAACTATGATAGCATTAATGCTGGCAATATTACTGTTAACTCAGATATTTTAGAAAATGTAATGTTAATTCAGGCAGGTGCTAATAGTAGCTCAGGTTCTACAGATGGTGACAGAGCGTTAGCGTTAGCAAGTTTAAGAGATTTTGCTTTAAATATTGCAAGTATTCAAAGTGGTGGACTTTATGAGGACTTTGTGAAAGAACACTTTGGTACTACTACTAATGGAGAAGTTCCTAAGTTTAATACTATAGAATCAGGAGTAAAGGTAGAAGGATTCTTTAAAAATACTATTAATAAGCTAGGTGTACAAGCGCAAGAGGCAGCTAGAATAGTTAAAAATCAAAATTCACTATTAAAAGGTCTTGTAGAAAGAAGACTTTCAACTTCTGGGGTATCCTTAGACGAAGAAGCAATAAACTTAGTACAGTTTCAACATGCTTTCCAGGCAAATGCAAAGGTAATATCTACAGTAGATCAGCTACTAGATGTAGTAATTGGACTAGTTAGATAAAAAAGTTAAGATATAGAGGTGAGATAATGAGAATAACTCATGGTGTAATGGTTAGTAGTTTTTTAGGTGATATGAACAATAACTTAAATAGTTTAAATACAATACAAAGACAATTAAATACTGGTAAAGTATTTTCAAGACCTTCAGATGATCCATTTAGAGTTGCAAGATCTATGCAGATGTATTCTGAAATAAATGCTAATAAGCAATACAATACAAATATTCAGGATACTATAAACTGGATGGATACTACAGATACAGCTTTAAGCAATGGAACAAAATGTCTTCAAAGAATAAGAGAACTTATGGTATCAGCAGGTAATGCTGCCTATGGATCTTCAGAGTTTACTGCAATTAAAGAGGAAATAAATGAAAGAGTGGCAGAATTTGGACAAATTCTTAATACTAGTTTTGATGGAAAATATATTTTTGGAGGTAAGGATGGAGCATCTAAGCCAGTAAAAGTAGATAATTCGACTGGACAAAATTCTATAAATATATCTGGAGATGAAGATATAGTAAGTCAATCATTAAAGGTAGAAATATCATCAGGAGTAACCGTGGACTATAGTGTAAATGCAGTAGAAGTTTTAAAGTTCAAAGATAACGATGGTAATGATGTAAATACTATGGATGTATTTAATGACATTTTAAAAAACTTAAGTAGTATTGATGATAAAGATAAAGTTACAGGAGAAAATTTAGATCAGATTGATAAGGTTATAGGAAATATGCTTAGTATAAGTGCTAAGGTTGGTACTGTGCAAAATAGGATGGAAAGTGCTAAGGATCTAAATACAGCACAAAATGAAAACCTTACAGAAATACTATCTGGAAATGAAGATATAGATTTTATGGAAAAGAGTATGGAGATGGCTGTAGCAAGAACTATCTACGTAGCATCCCTACAAACTAGCTCCAAAGTTCTTCAGCCATCAATTCTGGACTTTTTATAGGATTGAAAATTCTTTTCCGTGACTGGATAAGTGCTTGAAGCAAAATTTTACATTAAGAAACTCTAAAAAAGATAAGAGGTGTTATGATGACTACAGAGAAAAAAGATAAGAATGTTATTACCTTTAATAATGGTTTGCCGGGGTTTGAGAACTTAAAAACTTATGTTCTTGAGGATATAGAAGGGTCAGAGCCTTTTAAGATGCTTAAGGCAACAGAGGATGAGAGTGTAGGCTTTGTAACTATAGTTCCCTTTGAATTCAAAGTGGATTATGAGGTTAAGTTAAGGTCGGATGTTATAAATTCTCTTAAGATAGAAGACCCTGAGGATGTTTTGATTTTAAATACGGTTACTCTTAATAGTGATATTAAGAAAATAACTACTAATTTAAAGGCTCCTATTATAATAAATTTGAAGAATAACTTAGGGTATCAAATGATTCTAGATAGGGAAAACTATAGCATTAAACATCCCTTAATAAAGGAGTGATAGTATGCTAGTGGTAACAAGAAAACCAGGTGAAGGAATTAAAATTGGAGACGATGTAGAGATAACTATAGTTAAAATTGACGATAACTCTGTTAAGGTATCTATCAATGCACCTAAGGAAGTTAAAATATTAAGAAGTGAACTTTATAAAGAAGTAGGAGAAGAAAACATCAATGCTTCTAAAATAAACATGGAGCTATTACCTAAAATAAAAAAATAATTTTGTACATAACCCCCAAATAGTTAGTTATTTTTAACTATATGACTATCTAAATATTTAGCTATATAAATATAAAACTAGTTAACTAGATAACTAGTTGTTGTCATAGTGGGGGGTTGAGAGGTTAAGTATATATATCAGGGAAGATAATTAATATAATTTACCGAAACATTTATTATAAAATATTATAATTTGGGGGAATTAATATGGAAGTTAGTAGAGTCAATGTTGGAAGAACCATGGAAGGTGTAACTCCAGCAAGAGAAGTTCAACATGTTTCAGAAAATAATGCAACGACACAGGAAGCTATAGATAAAAATCAAAATTATAAATTAGAAGAGATTCATAAGGCTGTTGATAAACTTAATAAATTTATGGAAGACGAAGATATCCATGCAGAGTATGAGGTACATGATAAATTTAACCAGATAATGATAAAAATAGTAGATAATAAAACCAAGGATGTATTACTTGAAGTACCACCAAAAAAAATCCTAGACATGGTTGCTAAAATGTGTGAAATGGTGGGGATACTTGTAGACAAAAAGGCCTAAACTGGAGGAGATAAAATGTATAATGCAGGTGCTAATGCATATAACGCATACAAAAATAATAGTGTAAATTATGCTTCTAAGGAGCAATTACTTTTAATGCTTTTAGATGGAGCTGTAAAATTTGCTAAAGTGGCTAGACAAGCTGTTATAGAAAAAGACATTGTGAAAAGCCATGAAAATCTTGTGAAGACTCAAGATATATTCACAGAGCTAATGGTTACTTTAGATCAAAATGCTGGTGAATGGGCTGTAAATATGTATAAAATATATGATTTTATAAAAGAAAAACTTTTTGAGGCAAATTTAAAAAAGGATGTAAAAGTTCTTGATGAAGTTATGCCACTTATAGAAGAAGTAAGAAACACATGGCAGGAGGCTTATGAGGTTTCAAAAGGAAAAAGGTAAGGAGGAATAAATATGAGAATAACAGGACTTGCAACAGGGCTTGATATGGATCAATTAGTTAAAGAAACCATGCAACCCTATAGAATTAAAATTCAGCAACAACAACAGAAAAAGGAAATAACTGAGATAAAGCAACAACTCTACAGAGATGTAATTAAAGAATCTAGAGAGCTTTACAATAAGTATTTTGATGTGGCTAAAACAGATAGTTTGCTTTTAAGTAAGAATTGGTCAACGGCAAAATTTCAATCATCCAATGAAAATGTACTGACCGTTACGAGTAGCAGTGATGCAAAGCCGGGAAATTATACTGTAACAGGAAATACAGCTACAGCAGCTAAAGCCATAGTAACAACTGGAATTAGTGATAAAGATGGCATCGTAGTTAATGGAAAAGAATTTACTTTAAAAGGTGATACAGCTAAAGCGAGGGCTGAAAATTTAAATAAAGAATTAAAAGCTGCAGGAATGAATGTATCTGTTAGATATAGTGATTTTGCAGGAACAGAGGATGGAAATCAAAGTGGATTTATCTTTGAATCAACAGTTTTAGGGAATGGTAGTGCTTTTACAATTGGTGGGACAAAAACTCCGGTAACAACTATAGAAGGTAGAGATGCAGCTATAACAATAAAAGACGGTAAAGGTGGAGTATACACTCATACTGGTAATTCTAATACTTTAACTTTAGATGGAGTAACTTTTAAATTTACAGGGGAAATACCGAAGGATAGTACAATAAATGTAAATGGTAAAACTGATGTTACGGAAGTAAAAGAAAAGGTCGTTAATTTTATAAATGATTATAATAAGCTTATGGAAAAGCTAAATACTCTAACTTCAGAAAAAAGAAATAAAAACTTTATGCCATTAACGGATGAACAAAAGAAGGAAATGTCTGAAAGTGAAATAAAGCTTTGGGAAGAAAGAGTGAAAAAAGGACAACTATATAAAGATTCCGATATATCAAGAATAGCAAATTCTATGAAAAGTGCCATGAGAGGACTTGTAGAAGGTGTAGATGGAAGTCTAGAAAAGTTTGGTATCAAGCCGATTTCTGATTATCAAGGTACTAAAAATGGAACATATACCGTAGATGAAGCTAAACTTACAGAAACGCTAGAAAATAACTCAGAAGAAGTAATGAAGCTTTTCATAAACACTACTCCTGAAATTGAAGGAATGTCCGAACAAGAAAAGTCTAGTAAAACAGGAATTGCTCAAAGATTGAAAACTACACTTTATAATGAAACAGTAACAGTAGCTTCATCATTAATAAAAAAAGCTGGAATAGAAGGCTCTGCAACTGTAGCAAATAATGAACTAACAAAATCTATTGAAAAGTATGAAAGAAAAATGGTAGATATGGAGAAGGATTTTTCAAGAAGAGAACAACAATTGTACTCAAAATGGGCTACTATAGAAAGCATGATGAATAAATTGAATTCTCAACAAAGCTATCTAATGTCTCAATTAGGAATGGCATAGACTATGGAATTAAAAGAGTTATTATTAGAATACAAAGAAATCACTGAAGATTTTATTAAAGTCATGGAAGGTGGAGAATATGAAGTAAATGGTCAGGTTCTTTTAAACAAAAGAGAAGAGCTATTAAGTAAGTTAAAAGCCATGGATTTTGATAAAAAGGAACTTGTTGAGATTTTTAAGGATGTAGACTTAAAGGAATTAGAAGAAACGGCATCTAAATTACTTAATGCTGAGAAAAATAAAATTAAAGAAGAGATTTTCAATTTGAAAAATAATCGTAATGCAACTAAAACTTATGGCGTTAACTTTAAAAATATTAATTTTATTAATAAAGAAGTATAAAGTAAAGTTGTAAATATTCGATAAAGTAATTATAGGGATTGAAAAGTATAGTAACTAAAAATATTTCAATAAAATATAAAATTATCTATAAAGTTATATATAATCAATCCGAATAATTAATTATAAGGCTAAGCGAAACTTTATATAGGGAAATCTATTACTTAAAAGTAATATTTCTAAATAAATACTAGGACATGGATGTCCGTCAAAATCAAGGAGGAATTTATAATGATAATTAATCACAATTTAAACGCAATGAATGCACACAGACAAATGACTGGGAATGTAGCAAATGCTGGGAAATCAATGGAGAAATTAAGCTCAGGTTTAAGAATAAACAGAGCAGGAGATGACGCAGCAGGACTTGCGATTTCTGAAAAAATGAGAGCTCAAGTAAGAGGATTAGATCAAGCTTCAAGAAATGGACAAGATGGTATATCATTAATACAAACAGCTGAGGGTGCTTTAAATGAAACTCATAGCATACTTCAAAGAATGAGAGAACTTGCAGTTCAATCATCTAACGATACTAACGTTTCTGTTGATAGAGAAGAAATACAAAAAGAAATGAATCAATTATCATCAGAAATAACAAGAATATCAGATACAACTGAATTCAATACTCAAAACCTTTTAGGTGGAAAATTTGAAGGAAAGTTCCATATAGGAGCAAATGCAGGACAAGATATAACATTATCTATAAATGCAATGGATTCAAAGTCACTAGGAGTTCAAGGAAAAGCATATGAAGCAACAGCAGTTACTGGCGCTACAAATATAGAAGTTAAAAGCTTAACAGGAGATGCTCTAGATATAACATATACTGCTTTAGGAGATAAAGATGCTGCTGCAGTAACAGAGACAACTGCTTCTTTTGATAAAGCTACTGGTAAAATAACTGTTACTTTAAAGCAAGCAGCAGGAGATGCTACAGATCCAGGAGCTATCCAAGCAACAGAAGCTGAAATAAAAGCAGCTCTTGATAAAATTGCAGGAGACGCAGGAATTCAAGTTGCAACTAAAGAGGGAGCTACATTAGGAGCTACTGCAATAGCAGCTTTACCAGCAGATACTACAGTTAATGTTACAACTTTAGATGAAGAAGCAAGTAAAACATTAGGAATTAATGTTTCTACTCAAACAGCAGCATCAGCAGCGATAACTACAATTAATACTTCAATAGAAACAGTATCAGCTGAAAGAGCAAAACTTGGTGCATATCAAAACAGATTAGAGCATACAATTGCTAACTTAGGAACTTCATCAGAAAATTTACAAGCAGCTGAATCAAGAATAAGAGATGTAGACATGGCTAAAGAAATGATGGCATTCTCTAAGAACAACATACTTAGCCAAGCTTCTCAAGCTATGCTTGCTCAAGCTAAATCTCAACCAGAAGCAGTTCTTCAATTATTAAGATAAGTGAGAATCTAAATCTTTGATTTAGTTATTCGAGTTTAATTTAATTGATTAACTTATAAAAGTATTAATAAGGAGTCAGGGTGAAAACTCTGACTTTTTTTTGAAGTATGTGGAGGTAATAAGATTTATGGTATTAAAAGATAGCTTAATTGAAAGGATTGATTACACTAATAAACTAATTTATATTAATGAAATGAATTGGAAATTAGCTTGGCAAAACCTTTTTACCAAAAAGCAACCATATAAGTTAAAGGATAAATGTGAGTGTATACCCTCGAAGGCTATATTTGCAATTTCTCAAATATATAAGTTTATTACATTAACTGAGGTTTTTGATAATAGTGAAGAAAACTATAATTTGAATAAGGGGCTTAAACAAAATTTATATTCTTTGGTAGAGGATGGATATATTGTTATATATGAAAGTCAAGTAATGATTTCAAAATTCAATTATAAAGAGTATTTGTTGGATAAACTTGAGAAACATAAAATTAGTGCTATTCAAAAAAATGAGATTTGTGATGAAGATGATGACATTATCAAAGAATATAAAAAATCTATTATTTTAGAGATAAAAGAAACATATAATAATTTAATGAAGTTTTTATAATTGTAAGATTAGTCTTTTATGCTGTTAGCAAGGATGCAAAGGGGAGTCTAGAATTGCTCTGCGAAAAGGAAGTTCACTACGTTTGTGATGATACTGCACGGAAAGGTCATTGCTAAGTTTGAATTAATTGGAGAGTATAAAGATGATGAAGGAAGTAGTAAATTTTAGTCTTTGAGAAAGTATAGATATAAAATTATACACAAAAAAGATCCGTTTAGGAGCTTTTGATACAAATCAATATGTTATCAAAGACTTAAGAGTTGATAAAACTGATAGGTGAAAAGAAAATTATTCATGGAGTATAACTAGGTGATTTTTTAATGACCATTTTATGAAGTTTGAAGAGGTAACTATGGTAAATGAAATTTGTATTAAATGATATGTATGTATAAAGAATGTCCTGGAGGAGCAAAATATTATATATTTTAATGAAGCTGTATATTTAAAACATAAAGAGAAGTTAGAAATTAATTATATACATATAAAAGAACCAGTGTTGTTTTTATAAATTATGTTTCTCTAGAAGGCCCTATCCTAGCTTTATCGAGGGTTTACACGATGAAGAACATAAAAGTTAAAAACATAAGGCTTTATAGTAGATTAGAGTGATTTAATTTTGAAGTGATTTAATTGAAAATTAATATGGAGGTTTTAAAATATAAAATATAGGTATTTATTACAACATTACAATTCAATAAAGCAAATAATATTAACAGCATAAAGAATATAAAAAAATCAGAAATATATAAATTTAAATAAAGAGAGGATGTTTTTAATGAAATTTATAGTAACTTATATTTTTGCAGGAGATGAGGACGAAGATGTTCAAATTGATATAGTTGAATATAAAGATAAAAAAGGTTGTATAAAGGCTTATAATAATACGAAAGAATATGTAAATGTTCAAATTGAAGAATATGATGAGAATATGATATTAGAAGATATAAATTTTGAAGATGATGACTTATATGAGCATGACAATGAAGAGTATATTCAAGGAGATGATGATTATGACACGGATGAAGAGGGGGTGAGTATTTTATTACCGAATTCAGATACAAAAGAGGAACTAGAGGAAGAATTAGAGCATGTATTTAGTAAAATGATAGATAATTAAGCTTATAAACATTCATTATATTTTAAAAGTATAGTTAGATATTTAGTACAGGGGAGGTATCACAATCCTGTATTATTTTAGCAATAGAGCTTGTCAACCAAACGTCCCCAAGATGTAAGTGCAGATGCTTATAGGAAATAGTAAACAAATAAAACAGTCCATTCAGAAACTAAGGTGACAGGCACTTGTAAAAAAATGCAAAGGTAAAAGGAGGAGTAATTATGGACATAGCAGTACTATCAATGGTAATGAGTCTATCAAGAGTACAAGAATCAGCTGGCATTTCGGTAATGAAGATGGCAATGGATACTGGTAAAGAAACTGCTACTCAGATGACAGAAATGATGAAGGGTATTACAGTAGAACCTAATTTAGGTAATCGCTTGGATGTTAGGGTATAGATATGAATGAAAGAGAAGAACTAAAGCGTGAGTTAGAGAAGGAACTTGGGTGGGTAGAGTATAGGCAGAAGGTACTGGACATTATTGAAGAGAAGTTACTACAGATGAAGGTGATAGCTGAAGAGGCTAAAGAGATTAATTTGAGTTCAGAAGAATTAAAAAAGCTAAATGATAAACTAAATATTTTAGCTTCACAGGTAAATGAATTAGATAATGAAAGTAAAAGCTTAAACAATGTTAGTGAGAATATTTTACAGTGAGCATCTATAGTTTAATGGTAGCTATAGGTGCTTTTTTATTAGAGTGACAGGCACCTGGGGAAAGATGGAAAGCAAAGTATTAAAAAATATTAAACTGTCAATAATTATAGAAAATAAAAATTGACGGGAGTATAATTAAAATGGGAAGAAAAAAGTTGGAATGGTATCCAGGAGCTATTTATCATGTAACTGCAAGGGGTAATCGAAGAAGTGAAATATTTAGAGAGAAGTTATGTATGGTGACAGGCACTTGTGAAGAAGTGGAAATAATAAGAGGTGATAAATTTGCATTATAAACTAAACACATTATATTTTAGTGCTACTGATACAACTAAGAAAGTAGTATCGGGTATAGCAAAAGGACTTTGGGAAGTTATGAATTTAAAAGAGAATATAAATAATATTGATTTCACTTTACCAAAGGTAAGGGAGAAATCTTTATCTTTTTCAAAGGATGATATTGTTATTGTGGGAGTTCCTGTTTATGCAGGGCGAGTGCCTAATGTGCTTTTAAAGTATTTAAATTCTATTAGAGGTAATGGTGCTTTGGCTGTTGCAGTGGTGGTTTATGGAAATAGAAATTATGATGATGCTTTTATAGAGTTAAGGGATATATTAGACTTAGATGGTTTTAAGGTTATTTCAGGGGCTGCTTTTATAGGTGAACATTCTTTTTCTAAAACCTTGGCTAAGAATAGACCTGATGAAAAGGATATGGACATAGTTAAAAGTTTTGCTGATAAAATATATAGTAAAATTGCTAATGGAGTAGATGGACAAGTTTTATTTGAAAAAGGAGACAAGCCTTATAGAAATTATTATATGCCTAGGGATGAAGATGGAAAACCTGTTGATATAAGAAAGGTTAAACCAAAAACTAAGGATAGTTGGATAGATTGTAAACTTTGTGTTTCAGTTTGTCCCATGGGATCTATTGACTTTGAAGATGTGACTAAAGTTAATGGAATTTGTATTAAATGCTGTGCATGTATTAAAAAATGTCCTGTAGAAGCAAAGTATTTTGATGATATTGGATATTTAAAGCATAAAGAAGAATTAGAAATTAATTTTATACATAGAAAAGAACCCTTTGTGTGGTGACAGGCACTTGTAAAAGAAAGGAAGGGAATTTATTGAGGTAAATAAAGCTTTTGAAAATTTTATTGGATTAAAAATGAATAATATTCTTGGGAAAAAAGCAACAGAAATTTTGCCAAATATAAAATCTGATAGTTTTAATTGGATAAAATATTACGGAGATATTGCAATAAGTGGTGAAGAAAGAGAATTTGAACAATATTCAAAGAATCTGCAAAGATGGTATAAAGTAAAAGCTTTTTCACCTGTTATTGGATATTTTATAACGTTTTTTATAGATATAACAGAGGAATTAAAAGAAAAGAAATTATATAAAAGTATATTATCTTCTCTAGAAGAAGGACTTTTAGCTATTGATTTAGATGGTAATATTACTATGGTAAATGATGCTGTAGAAAAACTAACGGGTATAAAAAAAGAAAATATTTTAAATAAAAACATTTATACTATTATTAAAAATTGCAATGAAGAAAACAAAAAGGAAATATCTGATAAAGTACTTAATAATATACAAAGTGGAAATATTATTAGAGATGAACAAATTTCTTTTGTTAAGAAGCTAGATGAAAGTAATAAGAATGTAAATTTACTTTATAATGTATATCCAATAAAAAATGATAATGAAGATATAGATGGAACTGTAGTGAGCTTTTTAGATATTACTGATAAGATAGAAAAACAAAATGAAATTGATTATATGACTTATCATGATAGTTTAACAGGAGTATTTAATAGAACTTTTTTTACTAATAAGATAAAAAATATTGATATAAAAGAAAATGTGCCTATTTCTGTAATAATGGGAGATGTAAATGGTTTAAAGTTGAGCAATGATGCTTTTGGACACTTATTAGGTGATAAACTACTTGTTACTGCTGTTAACGTTATGAAAAGAGCTTGTAGAGAAAAGGATATAATAGTGAGATGGGGTGGAGATGAATTTATTATCTTACTACCAAATACAAGAGAAGACCAGGTTCAAAAGATAAGCGAAAGAATTAAATATGAGTGTGAAAATGAAAAATTAGATTCCATAAATTTATCTATTTCATTAGGCTATTCAACTAAAAACAATATAGATGAAGATATTATGAAAACTATAAGTAATAGTGAAGAAATGATGTATAGAATTAAGATGATAGAAAGCAGAAGCCAAAAGAGTAAGACATTAAAGGTGATAAGACAAACCCTACTAGAAAAAAGTGCACAAGATGGTGAGCATTCTGAAAATGTAAGTAAGATATGTAGAATTTTTGGTAAAGAAATAGGAATGTCTCAAAAAGAATTGTCCGAGCTTGAAATTCTAGGAGATATTCATGATATTGGTAAAGTTACAATAAGTGAAAATATATTAAATAGTACAGGAACTTTAAGTAATGAACAGTGGGATGAGGTTAAAAAACATTCAGAAATAGGTTATCATATAGCTCTATCTTCACCAGATTTATCATTTTTAGCAGATGCTATACTATGCCATCATGAAAGATATGATGGAACTGGATATCCAAAGGGATTAAAAGGGGAAGAAATACCATATTATTCAAGGATACTAGCCATTGTAGATGCCTATGACTCTATGGCAAGTTTTAGAATTTATAAGAAAAGAATGAATAAAGATGAAATAATAAATGAATTTAAAAGATGTAGTGGAAAGCAGTTTGATCCAAAGTTAACTGAGATGTTTATTAAGTGGGTGACAGGTACTTGTATAATAATGGAAAGCGCTAATGCTTTTTAAAAATCATAAAGTTATTATAAAAAAGTAACGATAAATAGAATAATTTAATTTTATATATATTGCTAAAATTTTGTGACAGAGGGGATTAAACTTATGAAAAGCTTAAAATGGAAAATAACTATTATTATTCTTACTATTATTATAATTATTTCGATGTCTATGATGTTTATGGGTCTTTTTAAGTCATTTAAGGTTACTAAAAATATTATTAACAAACAATCTGAAGATGCAATAGGTTCAGGTTATAATATGCTTGAAATTTATCTTAAGGAACAGTTTGGTACATTAAGTCTTAATGATGATGGGAAACTTATAGACTCTAATGGTAAGCCAATTGATGGTGAAATTGAGTCTATTGACGAATTGACAGAAGGTATGGATATACTTGCCACTGTCTTTGCTAAGTCTGATGAGGATTATGTGAGAGTTTTGACTACAATTAGAGATGATAAAGGGGAACGAATTATTGGAACAAAATTGGATGCTAGTAGTAAAGCCTATGAAGAGATTTCAAAGGGTAATGAATACTTTGGAGAAGCTGATATTTTAGGTGAAAAGTATATGACAAAGTATGCACCTATTTTTGGTGATAATAATGAAGTCATAGGTATTTATTATGTTGGTAAATCTGTAGAATCAATTTTAGATATATATAATGAAGGGGTATTATCTACCATAAAATCGGTAGTTATAGTAATTGTTATTGGCTTGATTATATCCGTTGCAATAAGCTATGGCTTAGGAGCATCAATTACAAAACCTATAGTTGCTTTAACTAATACTATAAAAAAACAGTCAAATTTAGATTTTAAATTTAATGAAAAAGATGAAACATTAAAATATATGAAAAAGAAAAATGAAATAGGTATTATGGCAAATTCTCTTAAGGTTATGGAGGACAATGTAAGAGACTTTGTTATAAAAACTTCAGAGGGTGCAGAAAAGGTAGTGGCAACTTCCCAGGAACTAACAGCAACAGCGGAGCAATCAGCCATAGCTTCTGAAGAGATATCAAGAACTATAGAAAATATAGCTAGTGGAGCAAGTAGCCAAGCTCAAGATACAGGGGAAGCAGCTTTAAGTGTGGAAGAAATGGGTAGTTTACTAGAAGAGAATAAAGAATATACAGAGGAATTAAATAACGCGGCAAAGGAGATAGATAAGGAAAAAGAAGAAGGGTTTATTATATTAAAAGATTTAGTATTAAAAACGGGAGAAAGTAATAATGCTTCTGAAGAGGTATATGAAATTATAATTAGTAATAACGAAAGTGCAGAAAAGATTGAAAAGGCAAGTACAATGATTCAATCTATATCGGAACAAACAAATCTACTTGCTTTGAATGCAGCAATTGAAGCAGCAAGAGCAGGTGAGCATGGAAGAGGTTTTGCCGTAGTAGCAGAAGAAATAAGAAAACTTGCTGAAGAATCTAATAATTTTACAGGAGAAATTAAAACTGTAATTGAAGAGCTAAAATTAAAATCTGAAAATGCAGTAAGTAGAATGGAACTTGTGAAAAACATAGTAGATTCCCAATCTGAAAGTGTAGAAAAAACAGAAGAAAAGTTTAAAGGGATAGCAAATTCTATAGAAATAACTAATAATGTTATAGATAAGCTTAATGAATCATCAGAAAAAATGAATGAAAATAAAGAAAAGCTTGTAGACTTAATGCAAAATCTATCTGCTATAGCAGAAGAAAATGCAGCAGGAACTGAGGAAGCTTCAGCAGCTATAGAAGAACAATCAGCAAGTATCGAAGAAATAGCCAATGGCAGTGAAGGATTAGTAAATATTATAGATGAACTACAAGGTATTATCAATAAATTTACAGTATAAATATTCCATGGGGTCAGACCCCAAGGAAAAAAATTCCACGGGGTCAGACCCCGTGGTAAAAACTGCTTTTCAAATTCAGTTGATTGAAGATGGACATATATGGATTCATGCATTGGAAAAGAGAAGCTTAATGGCGCATACTTATAATGAAGAAGTGGCTGAAGAGGCGGTGGAGCTTATTCGTAAATCCTATTATCCTATTATTAAAAAATTATGTTCTAAATTGGAGGAATTACAGTGAGTTTTGGGCTAAGAGAATTAGACTTAGAATATATAGTTTCCTAGGGAAAACTTTAAATAGTTAAATATGTTAGGGGGCCATACCCCAATGGAAGAAGAATATGTTGATATTCTTCTTTTTGTATAGTCAGCATTTATGCTGAGCCGGCAGGCTGAGAGAAATTATAAGAGAAACATTAAAGTATATAGATAAAGCTTATAATCATGATAAAATAAACATAGAAGACTATAATGAAATGACAATAATAATGGAGAATATTAATTCTTATTTTTTAGATATGTATGGAAAATATGAAAATATAGATGAGGAGGTTAGAGTTATGGTAAAAAGTTTTTATGATCCTAAGGTAGAGGAAAGAGGAATAGAAAAAGGCATCGAAAAAGGAGAAAAAAATAAAGCTATAGAGATAGCTAAAAACTTATTAGATATTTTAGATGATGAAACTATTTCTATGAAAACAGGTTTAACAATAGAAGAGGTTAAAGCACTTAGAGAGTAGTGACTCCCCACAACACCTAAAGTATATTGGCTACACTTCGATAATATTAATATAAAGTTTGGTGGTTTCAGACAACTATAAGGAGTGAGATAATGAGATTAAGTAGAAATATGGCTTCGATGAGGATATTTAATAGCTATACTAAAAATTTAGCAGCTCAGTCTAAATCATATGGTAATATTAGTTCAGGTAATAAGATACAGACCTATAGAGATGACCCTAATGCTAAGGCTAAAAGTGATAAGTTGAAGTTAGAGATTAGAGGTCTTCAAATGGCCACTAGAAATATTCAAGATAGTGTAAGTCTTATGCAAACCATGGATGGGGGTATGCAAAATATAAGTGAATCCTTGCAAAGGGCTAGAGAACTTATGGTTCAAGCTGGAGGAGCAACTACGCAGGAAGATAGAGCAGTTATTCAAAAGGAAATAGATCAGAATCTAGAACATATAACTTATACTGCTAATAATACGGAGATGAATGGTGTAAAGCTGCTAGCTGATAAAAATAAACCGAAGGATGAAGTGGACCTACTTATTGGAGCAACAAGTGAGGATGTAATAAAAATGCCAGCATACAATTTTACAGCTTCAGGATTAGGACTTATAGATGATACTAAGGGAAAAATAAGTGTAGATAATATAGATGATGGATTAAAGCGATTAGATGATGCAATTAATAAATTGAATTCTGGAAGAGGAAAGTATGGAGCACTAAGTAATAGAATGGAGTCTACCATGGATTATACCAGCGAAGTGGCAGGTAAGGTAGAAGGAGCAGAGGGTGAAATTACTGGTACTGATATAGCACTGGAAATGGTTGAGTATGCCAAAAACTCAATTTTAGTGGAATCAGGTATGGCTATGATGGCTCAAACAAATCAATTTCCACAGGATATTCTACAAATATTGAGCAACGTATATCCTAATAGGTAGAGAAAAGAAATTTCATGTAGCAAATTAGGAATTTTAAGTAAAAAGTAAAAATCTTCAGTTTAAAAGGTTGAATGGAAGAAAAATATAGTATATAATGCAAATATGTAAAAAATTAAATAGGCAAAACTTGCGAAAGTTAGTGACGCAAAGCTAAAGGGGCTAAGCCTAAGGTATGCCAGCCAGTTGCCAAAGAGTTAGTATACTTTTTGTTTTATGCATTATATAGATATTATAGAAGTAAAGAATATTTTTGTTTTAACCTTTGTGCAATAAAAAAGCTACTCTTTTTTTTGAGTAGCCTTTTTGTTTTATAAAATATAAGGAGTTGTAAACAGTTGCTAAGTCTTATGTTTAACAATAGAGTGAATAATATAAAGTTACATAAAATAACATGTAACTATTATTATTCAAGATTTACCATACTATATTTTACTTATAATTAAGTTTATAGAATTATTTCTATTTAACGTAAGACTAATGCATGAAAAATAAAAAAAATTCGTAGGCCTAACAAAAAAAGAAGGGATTTAAGTATTTATGTCTAATTTATAAACAATAAGTATGTTTTTATGGAAAATGGAGGTATAAAATGTCAGAAAATGAAGTATATGGATTATTAAAAAAATCTATGAATGTAACTGTTGAGGCTAATAAAGTTATTGCTAATAATATTGCAAATGTAAATATAAAAAACTATAAGAGATATTATGTTCCCTTTGAACAGGTTATGGAACAATCAACAGCAAATGGTAATTTGAAAACTACAAATGAAAGACATATAGGCATTGGGAGCAAAGATGTACAAGTTAAAAGAGATGACAGTGCATCTATGCGAGAAGATGGAAATAACGTGGATATTGAAACAGAAATGACAAGTCAAGCTGCTAATACTATGATGTATGAATCTTTAGTTAGATTTGCCAGTGGAAAGTTAAATAGTACAAGTAGAGTTATAAAAGGAGGGAACTAAAAGTGGAGGCATTTAGAGGAATGAGAATTTCAGCTAGTGGTCTTACTGCAGAAAGATTAAGAATGGATACTATATCATCGAATATAGTTAATGCCGGAACAACTAGAGGAGAAGATGGAAAGCCCTATGTAAGAAAAATAGCTGTATTTCAAGAGAATTTAGAACAAGCTTACAATAGGAGTAATGGAAAAGTAGAAGAAAAATTAAATGGAATTAAAGCTGTAGGAATTGTAGATGATGAATCAGAGCTTACTAAAGTATACAATCCTAGTCATCCAGATGCAGATGAAGAAGGTTTTGTAACTATGCCTAATGTAAATATTTCAAATGAGATGGTAGAATTAATTGCATCGAGTAGAGCATATGAAGCTAATGTTAATGCAATGAATGCACAAAAGAGCATGTTTTTGAAAAGCTTAGAAATAGGCAAATAAAAGAATAGGAGTAATACTTTATGATTAATAGTTACATACCAAATACAACAATATTTCAGCAGGATTTAAGAGAAATATATGGATTGAAAGAAATTGATAATGATGAAAAAAGCTCTTCGCAAGGAACTGAGTTTGCAGAAATTATGAAAACGGAATTACAAAAGGTAAACGATTTGCAGGTGAAAGCAGACAATAACATAGAAGGATATATTGCAGGGGAGAAAAGCATCCACGAAGTAATGTTAGCCACAGAAGAAGCATCTATGTCCTTAGAACTTGCTATTCAAATAAGAAATAAGTTGGTTGATGCTTATAAGGAATTCAATAATATGCAAGTATAATGGAGGTAAGGATTAGATGGAGAAGCTATCGAAGCTGATGAAGAAGATAAAAGATAAGTGGAATTCCATGTCAAAAACTAGAAAGATAGCTTTGGTAATTATTTCAGTGGTTACAGTGATAGCTATAGGAACGCTACTTTATGTATCACTTAAACCTAAGTACACAGTTTTATTTTCAAATATGGATTCCAAAGATTCAGGAAATGTTATAGCTAACTTAGATAGTAAGGGAGCTAAGTATAAAATAGAAGGAAATTCGATTTTAGTTGAAAAGTCACAAGTAGATAAATTAAGAATGGAAATGTTATCAGAAGTTCAAATAACAGAGGGAAGTCAAGGGTTTGAACTTTTTGATCAAGGTAGTATTGGGGCTACAGATGAAGAGTCGAGAATAATGTATCAAAGAGCATTATCGGGAGAACTGGAAAGAACAATAAAAGGATTTGAAGAAGTTCAGGCTGCAAAGGTAAATTTAGTTTTACCTAACAATTCAGCTTTTGTAACAAAACCATCTCCGGCTAGCGCTTCGGTTACGGTGAAATTAGCACCAGGAAGTGAACTTTCACAAGAACAGGTTAAAGCTATTGTACATTTAGTATCAGGTAGTGTAGAGAACTTAGATAAAGAAGATATCACAGTGGTATCAGATAATTTAACTCTTTTAACAGAAGGCTTATTTGATAACGAAAATGGAACTCAATCTACAAGCACAGAAAATCAAATTGCTGCGACAAAGAAGGTTGAACAGGAGTTTGAAAAGAAAATTTTAAATGTACTTGATCCTATATATAAGGATAATGTAAAAGTATCTGTTAATGCACAATTAAACTTTGACGCTGTAAAGCAGAACAATGTGACATATGATCCAGAAAAATCTGTTGTGGTAAGTGAACATAATGTAAAGGATAATAGTGAAAAAGCTGAAAATACATCAGGAAGTACTGTAGATAATAATATGAGCAATACTCAGGATACAGAAGACAAAACAACAGGATCAGGATATTCAGAAGAAACTAAGAATTATAATAACTCTAAAGTTGAGGAAACTGTTGTAAAAGCGCCTGGGCAAGTAGAAAGAATAACTACTTCTGTAGTAGTCAATGGAGATATAGATAATGTAACCAAGAACACTATAAAAAATTTAGTTGCTGATGCTATAGGATTTGATGAAGCTAGAGGAGATGGAATTTCAGTTGAAAGTTTAGCCTTTAATGATGACTATAAAACGCAAGCAGAAGAAGAAATTAACGCTATGAAACAAGCAGAGGCTAAAGCTAAAAGAAACAAGCTAATTGCCTTAGGAGTAGGAGTAGCAATTGCACTTATACTTACCATTGTAATTATATCAATACTTAGAAGTAGAAAAAATGAAGTAGTAGAAGAAGATGAAATAGAAGGATTAGATGTAGTAGTGGGAGAGAAAAACATAGAAAATATAGAAGATTTATATAAAGATTTAGATTTAGAAGCAGAAAGTGAAAAAGAAAAGATCATGGCGGAAGTTAGAAAATATGCAGAGAAGAAACCAGAACAAGTGGCTGATATTATAAGATCATGGATGACTGATGAAGAGGGGAGATATTAATGGCTAAAACAGAGAAATTTACTGGTATTCAAAAAGCAGCAATATTATTTATCTCTTTGGGACCAGATGCATCAGCGGCTATAATAAAAAGATTGAATGAGAGAGATATACAAAAGATAACCTATGAAATTGCTAATATGTCTTCAGTTAAGGCAGAAGAAAGACAAGCTGTTTTGGATGAGTTCATGGAGTTAAATAAAGCTAAAGATTACATCATAGAGGGCGGAGTAGAATATGCTAGAAGTGTTTTATCTAAAGCGTTAGGTGCTCAAAAGGCTAATGATATATTAGAGAGGGTTACAGAATTCTCTCAACAGTTTAGGCCGTTCTCTATTGCTAGAAAAGCAGATGCAACGCAGCTTATGAATGTAATTTCGGGAGAGCATCCTCAAACCATAGCATTAATACTTTGTCATTTACAACCGGACAAGGCAGGGCAAATACTTTCAGCTCTTCCACCAGAACTTCAAAGTGATGTTGCATTTAGAGTAGCTACTATGAGTAATATATATCCAGTTGTAGTTAAGGAAATTGAAGAAGTGCTAAATAGCAAGCTATCTTCAGTAGTTACTAGTGAAAGCAATGTAATTGGAGGAGTTCAATCTTTAGTTAATATACTTAATCAGGTTGATAGAACTACAGAGAAGAATATTACAGAGGGTCTTGAAAGAGAAGATATGGAACTTGCAGACAAGGTTAAGGAATCTATGTTTGTATTTGAAGACATTATTTCAATCAATGATGTTGAAATTCAAAGAATTCTACGTGAAGTTGATAATAAAGAGCTATGTATGGCATTAAAGGGTACTTCAGAACAAGTGGTAGAAACAATATCAAGAAACCTTTCAAAACGTGCTGCTGCTACATTGAAAGAAGATATGGAATTCTTAGGACCTGTGAGACTTGTGGATGTTGAAAAGGCTCAACAAAAAATTGTTGCATTAATTAGAAGACTAGATGAAGCAGGAGAAATAACAATTGCAAGAGGTGGAGACGATGCACTCATCTTATAGGGTAATTAAAAGTATTAATGTGTGTGAGACTGGTAGCAAGGAAATAGATTCAGATTTTTATATAGAGCCAGCTCCAATAGTGGAAGAAATAATGGATATGGATGATGCTAATCCAATAAATATGGAAGAATATTTAAAGATGAAGAAAAGGGCAGAGAAAATGGTAGAAAATGCCCGTAAAGAATCAGAAGATATTATAAGTAAAGCGGAAGAGCGAGTAGAAGAAATTATTTATGAAGCTAAGGAAAGTGGTTTTAATACAGGATATAAAGAAGGTCATGAAATTGGATACAAAGAAGGCTATCAAAATGCATATGATGAAGGATTAAAAAAAGGCGAAGAAATAATTCAAAATGCTAATTTTATTCTTTATCAAGCTAAGGAAGAATATGATAAGTTCCTTAGAACTAAGGAAATGAGAATTCGCGAAATAGTTGTAAATGTAGTAGAAAGTATGTTAAAGAAGGAACTCGAGAGTAAGGATGCACTTAACGAGCTTTTGTTCAGTATTTTATCTGAAGAAAAAAATGCTAAGATGACTATTATCAGAGTATCATCTGCCTATCTAGAAGAAATAGAAGCTAATATAGATGATTTTAAACAGAATATAGGTATTAGAGGAGAGATAGTAGTTCTACAAGATAATTATTTAGAAGAGGGGACTTTAATTGTAGAGAGGGATGATGGAAAAACATCTTTCACTATTAATGGAGGTATGGAAAAACTAAAGGAAATTCTCATGGAATCATAGAGGTAGAGTATATTATGATTAATTTCAATATAGAAGAAATTCAGAAAAATGTTAATAAAACAAACTTTAACTATATGGAAGGTGTAGTTAAAAACATAATAGGCCTCACCATTGAAGTAAGGGGAGTTAAAGGCTTTGTGGGAGAAATTTTCTATATACATAATGAGGAAAATGATTCTATAGCATGTGAAGTAGTTGGATTTAAGGACGATAATTTAATCCTTATGCCTCTAGGAAACTTAATAGGAATATCTCCTGGATGTAGGGTAGAGAGAACTGGAAAACAGTTAAGTATAAAATGCTCTGATGAACTTCTAGGAAGAGTACTTGATGGTATTGGTAATCCATTAGATGAAAATGAACTCACACTATATAGAAATTATCCGCTAGAAGCTATGCCACCAGATCCACTAAAAAGAAGAAGAATTAAGGACATACTGCCTACAGGGGTAAGAGCGATTGATGGATTTCTTACATGTGGTGAGGGCCAAAGGGTTGGTATATTTGCAGGGTCAGGAGTAGGAAAAAGTACTACTCTTGGGATGATTGCTAGAGAGGCAAAGGCAGATGTGAATGTTATATCCCTAATAGGTGAAAGAGGAAGAGAAGTTTTAGATTTTATAGAAAAAGACTTAGGACCTGAAGGATTAAAAAAGTCTGTAGTGGTATGTGCTACATCTGACCAACCAGCACTAGTTAGATTAAAAGGAGCATTTACTGCCACTGCTATAGCAGAATACTTCAGAGATAAAGGTATGAAGGTTATACTTATGATGGATTCAGTAACACGTTTTGCTATGGCTCAAAGAGAAATAGGTCTTGCAATAGGTGAACCACCAGCGACTAAGGGCTACACACCTTCAGTTTTTGCAATGCTACCAAAGCTCCTTGAACGTAGTGGTATGTCTGATAAGGGCTCAATTACAGCTTTTTATACAGTTTTAGTTGATGGTGATGACTTTAATGAACCAATTGCCGATGCTGTAAGAGGTATTTTAGATGGACATATTGTATTAAGTCGTGATTTGGCTACTAAAAATCATTATCCAGCTATTGATGTACTTAAAAGTATATCTAGACTTATGCCAGAGATTGCGGAGAGTACCCATAAAAAGGCAGCTTCTCTTGCTAGAGATTTACTAGCTTCCTATAAAGAAGCAGAGGATTTAATAAATTTAGGAGCTTATGTAAAGGGAAGTAATTCAAAAATAGATATGGCTATTGAATATATAGACAGTATAAATGGTTTTTTAACTCAAGGGGTAAAAGAAACTTGTGAATTTGAAGATAGCAAAAATGTACTTATTAATATGTTTAAATAAGGGTGGTGCATATCTTGGGACAAACTTATAAATTTAAATTACAAAGATTACTGGATATAAGGGAACAAGAAGAGGAGAATAGAAAGATTGTTTTTATGGAGGCTTTGAGAAGTAAAAATGAAGTAGAAGCTGAGCTCAGAGATTTAGAAGACAATTTTGAAAAGTATTCCACTGTTAATAATAATATGAGTGTGACTGAAAGAAAAATTCAACATCATTATCTAAATCTGCTAAATAGTACTATTGGAATTACGAAGGAGAAGCTAAAAATCCATGAAGAAGATGTAGAGGTGACAAGAAAAGAGCTAGTTACTGCTCAAGTGAATAAAAAAATTGTGGGAATATTGAAGGAAAAAGATAAAGCGGCATTTATAAAAGAAGAAAATAGGGTAGAACAAATACAAAATGATGAGTTTGCTCTATACGGATACTTACGAGAAGGTGGGAGGCGATAAATTTGATGGAAATGACACAGTTTAGTGTTACAGCTGGGAGTAACCTATATAAAGGAAAAGATGTCATAGAAAAAATTAAGACTTCAGATGAGAGTAATGCAAGAATAAGTGGAAGTAAGCACTTCAATGAAGAATTTTCAAAGGAACTTAAAAATGCTAGCAAGAACAATAAAAAAACTAAAACTGAAAATACATCCATAGTTACACAAGAAAATACAAAAGTGAAGGAGACTACTAAGAAATCAGACTTAGATTCTAATGAAGATAAAAGTGAAGAAATAGTTAAAAGTTCAGATGATATACAGTCACTAATAAATCTTATAATAGCGTTATTAAATACTAATAAGACTGACTCTAATGAAACACAATTAAATTCTTTCAATAATATAGAAGGATCACAAGTAGTAGATACAAATTTTCAAGCACTGATAGAACTTTTAGGTAGTAAAGATAAAGCAAATAATTTATTGAACTTATTAAATGAAGTATCAATGAATAATGATGTGAAAGATAAGCTTACAGAATTATTATCTTCAATTAATAAAGAGTTCATAGAAACTGGTGAGAATAGTGATGCTCTTATAAAACTACTGACTTCATCAGAATATACAGAACCTGATGATTTAGTAAATCAGTTACAGAAAATAGTATCAATGAATAATACAAATAAAGAAGATAACATTAATATACCTATACAAGTTGTAAAGGATATAGATACTAAAGATAAAACCAACACATCACCTTCAACTGGAGATGATGAAAGTGATACTAAGGATGGCAAATTTTCGAAGGAAACTGCAATATTAAATAAGGTGATTAATGGAGAAGCAAAGGAATCAAAGGTTGCAAGGGCAACTGATTTCATGTCATTCTTTGAAAATAATGTATTAGAGTCTAGAGATGTTACTGGAGAAAAACCTATTGCAATTACAAAAAGTGATTTAAATAATGATATAATAAAAGCTTTATCTTATATGGATAAAAGTGGAGTTAAAGATTTAACTGTAAAGATTTATCCTAAGGAGTTAGGTGAGGTTACTATATCTGTAAGCATGGAGCAAGGAGCTTTAAAAGCAATGATTAAGGCTACATCAAAAGAAACTGTAGAAATGCTAGCTCTAGGACTTAAGGATATAAATGAAAAGCTAAATGGAAACAACATAAAAATTGAGTCAGTAAATATAGGTCTTTATGAAGAAGATACCACTTATTTTGCTCGTGAGAATGCCCAAGGAAAAGCTTATGACAATGGTGGACAAAATGGAAGCAAAAATGGTGGTAGAGGTTCTGATGAAAGTATTGATGAGGAAGAGATTATATCCCAAATCAATAGTCAAACCTCTAATGAAATAGATTTATTAGTTTAGGAGATGAGAAGAGAATGGCGATATCAACCAATAGTAGCACAGCAAAAGCATCAACCGGAGTTGTAGGAAATGCAACAGCTAATGGTACTCCAATTGTAAAACCAGGAGCGGATTTAGATAAAAATGCTTTCTTTAAAATATTGGCAGCAGAACTTTCTAACCAAGATCCAACACAGGCCCAAGATACTACAGCCTATATATCACAGTTAGCGCAATTTACATCACTTGAGCAGATGACTTCATTGAATAACACAATGACTCTTTCAGCAGCACAGAACTTAACTGGAAAATTTGTAGCTTTAGATGTTTTAGATTCTAAAGGTATACCAGAATGCGGGGTAGTAAGAGCTGTTTATAAATATAGTGGGGATGTATATGTAACTGTAGAAGGGGTAGATGGAAAGCTAAAAGATTATACTTATAGTCAAGTAACAGATGTGCTTGATTCTGGAGATCCAAACATGGATAATTTGACATTCTCAAATGCTACTACATTAATAGGAAAGAATGTTACTATAGCAGATACTGGAGATACTGAAGACAGCGAGGAAGAAAAAGTAAAAAACATTGAAGGCAAAGTATTAGAAGTCTATAGGGATGGCCAAGGAATTAAATTAAAGGTAGAGGTTGAAGTAGATGGTAAAAAAGAAGTAAAAGACTATTTATTCGACTTAGTCATCTCAGTTAAAAACTAAAACAGAATATAATATAAAATTAATATGAAGTGGAGGAATATTACATATGTTAAATTCAATGTACTCAGGGATATCAGGGTTAGGAGCTAACCAAAAAAAATTAGACGTAATAGGAAATAACGTAGCAAACTCAGGAACAACTTCCTTTAAATCATCTTCAGTTACTTTTCAAGATAGTATGTATCAAAGTTATAAGGGGGCATCAGGTCCAGGATTAAATCTAGGAGGAGTTAACCCTTCAAGAGTAGGTATGGGAGTTTCTATACAAAGTATAGTTACTAATATGGCGCAAGGAAGTTTACAGCCAACAGGAAGACCATATGATGTGGCTATAGATGGAACTGGATACTTTATAGTAGCAAAAGGTCCTGAAAGTGGAACTATAACTGTTGATGCGGATCAAAGCATGTCCTCTACAAATTTAGAGAGTTTTTATACTAGAGATGGATCTTTTAAAGTAGATACTAGTGGAAATCTTTTAAATTCAAATGGATATAGGATTATGGGATATCAAATAACTGATGCGAAAGGCATTTCGCCAGACGATAAAGGAGTAGTTAACTATGTAGATGGAGAATCTCCAGCTCTAGATGCAATACAAAATAAATTAGTGCCTCTTAAAATACCAGAAGTAGTAATGAAGGATGGTAAAGAGGTTAGAATTCAAGGTTTTTCTATAGAAAATGACGGATTAATTAAGGCTGTTCTTGCTGATGGTAGTACTACTGTTCTTGGACAAGTTGCTATGGCATCTTTTACTAATAATGAAGGGCTTGAGCAAAAGGGAAATAATCTGTATTCTCCTTCAGCAAACTCAGGAAATCCATTGGCTAGAGTAGGAAAGTATTCTAGTGAAGTTAAGTTAGATAGTTATGGTGGAAATAGAACTGATAATGGCAAAGCTTATGGACAAGTTTTGAATGGATTCTTAGAAATGTCAAATGTTGATTTATCTACTCAGTTTACAGATATGATAGTTGCAACTCGTTCTTTCCAAGCTTGTGGAAAAATTATCACAACTGCAGATGAAATATTACAAGAACTTGTAAACTTAAAGAGATAATTAATTAAAATAAATTAATGTGATTTTACTTATCAAGAACAACTTTATGTTGTTCTTGGTTTAGGTAAATTTACTATATCATAGGAGGTATAGGAAAAGATGATAGAGGTTAACCCTTTGAATGGAAACAAATTTATTCTTAATAGTAATCACATTGAAAAAATTGAAGCAATACCAGAGACGGTAATTACTTTGATTAATGGAAAAAAATACTTAGTTAAGGAAAGCTCTAAAGAGATAATTGATAAAGTTATAGAGTTTAAAAGAAGATACTGGGCAAATGTATGCATGGAGGAAAGCAATGAAGAAGAATGATATGTTAACGGCTATAGGTTTTGTGATTGCAATTGCTCTTATATTTTATGGAATGATGAGTGGAGGATCATTAAAATTATTCTATGATGTGCCATCCTTGGCAATAACCGTAGGAGGATCATTTGGAGCACTTTTAATGGCATATCCTTTTAATGAAATCAAGAGGCTTATAAAGGTGGCAGCGCAAGCTTTTAAAGAGGATAGAACATCTAAAATAGATAATATTACTCTGTTTGTTAATCTATCTAAAAAGGCAAGAAGAGATGGACTACTTTCTTTAGAAGAAGATATACAGGAAATAGACAATGAATTTGTAAAAAAAGGTTTAAATATGATAGTTGATGGTATAGAGCCAGAATCTATCAGAGAGGTAATGACTTTAGAAATTAAAGAGATGGAAAAAAGACATGAAGATGCGGCGTCAATGTTTACTACATGGGGAGGCTATGCACCTGCCATGGGTATGATTGGAACATTAATTGGACTTATACAAATGCTTGCAAATCTATCAGATGCCGATAATTTAGCATCAGGAATGGGAAAAGCACTTATTACAACCTTTTATGGTTCAATGATAGCTAATGTAGTTGTACTTCCTATAGCTGGAAAACTAAACTATAAAACAGCTAAAGAGGTAAATGAAATGGAGATGATGATTGAAGGAGTACTTTCCATACAATCAGGAGTAAATCCGAGAGTCATTGAAGATAAAATGATAGTATACTTATCACCTGAAGATAGAGCAAAATATCTAAGCAGTGCAAATCAGGGGGAGTAGGTGAGTAATTATGGCTAAGAGAGAAATAAAAACGGATGGTTGGTTAGCTACTTATGCAGATACGGTTACTTTGCTATTAACTTTCTTTGTTTTACTTTATTCACTATCAACTATAGATTCTCAAAAGTTTCAACAAATAGCAGTTGCAATGCAAAGTGCATTTAGTGGTAAAGCAGATAGATCCATACTTGAGTTTAGTATGAGTAGCGGGGATGTTCCTATAGTTGGAAAACCACAAATTACAGTAGAAGATGCTCAGCAAAATGAAAACTTAGAAATTCTAGAAGATGTGTTGACGTATATTAAGGAAAATAATTTGGAAGAGGATGTCCAAATATATGCAGATAGCCAAGGACTTAATATACAAATGAAAGATTCTATACTTTTTGATACTGGAAAAGCTGAATTAAGATCAGAGAGTAAAAAAGTATTAGATGAAATCGGGGAACTAATTTCAAAGGTAGATAATAGTGTTATTATTGAAGGACATACAGATAACGTTCCAATTAATACGCCAACTATGCCAAATAACTGGCATCTATCTTCAGCCAGAGCGTTAAGTGTATTAGATTATTTTTTAGGCACTAAGAAAGGTTTAAATCCTCAAAGATTTTCGGCGCAGGGATGTGGAGAATATAAGCCAATAGCATCAAATGATACAGATGAAAACAGGGCTAAAAATAGAAGAGTAAATATTATACTTGTAACCAATGTAAAGGAGCAGGGAAATGAGTAAGAAAAATAGTAAAGGTAATGATGCAGTGAAAGAAAAGGGCGGAAGTTCTAAGATGGTTCTAATAATAGTGACTGCCATAGTAATATTTGTCCTTGTAAGTGGAGCTGTTTTTATAGGATATACAGTAGCAACAAAACAATCAGGTAAAAACAATGCTGAAGCTACTGAAAATACGGAAATATCCCAAGAAGCAACTTTAGAATTAGAGGAATTTTTAGTTAATCTAAGTGACGAAGGAAAGAGTAGATATCTTAAAGTTAGCATGTTTTTAGGATCTAATGCTGAAAACAAGGATTTACAAAAAGAACTAACTACAAAAGTCCCACAAATAAGAGATTGTATAAATAAAATTTTAAGAACTAAAAAATCTACAGATTTCACTACTGAGGGAGAAGATTTGCTAAAGGAAGAGATAATTGTAAAAGTAAATGAAGCTTTAAATGGTGGTAAGATAGCTAATGTTTATTTCTCATCTATAATTGTTCAGTAGGTGAGCTATGGGAAATCAATTAACTCTTACATTATTAAAGTTATTGCTATTTTTCCCTTTAGTCATAGGACTAATCCTTTGGTTAGGAAAGACTGTTGAAAAATATAGTTACATAAATAAAAAATCTAATATGAGAGTAATTGAGAGATTGGCCATTGGAAAGGACAACTCTCTACTCATTGTAAAAATAGAAGATAAATTTTATTTAGTAACTTCAGCTCAAGGAAAAATAGAAATTGTAAAAGAAATTGAAGGAGAAAGTTACAAAGAAATTGAAATGACTCAAGGAAAAGCTGATAGTGAGTTAAAACAACTCTTTAAGGATAAGTATCTAAAATGGAGAAAGTAAAATATTATTTTAAGAATAAAGGGATAATACATATGAAAAAAGAAAATTTAAAAAAGTTTATAAAGCCCATAGCATTAATACTTTTGGTGTTTTGTGTTATTTCAATTAGTGGTAAAGTAGCTTATGCAGTAGGGGATACCATGCCAATTCCTGATATAAATATATCCTTTGGTGATAGTGACACCAAAACACCTACTGAATATGTAGACAACATAAAATTACTATTAGTATTAACCGTACTTACAATACTTCCATCAATTCTTATTATGACTACAGGATTTATAAGAATTGTAACGGTACTTTCATTCTTTAAAAGTGCCATAGGCGCTACATCACTACCAAAACAGATAATTATAGGCTTATCCTTATTTTTAACTTTCTTTGTAATGGCACCTACCTTCACAGAGATTAATGAGAAGGCAGTTAAGCCTTATATAAATGAAGAAATAAAAATGGATGAAGCTATAGATATAGGTATAAAGCCCATGAGAGAGTTTATGTTAAAACAAACAAGGGTAAAGGATTTACAACTATTTCTCGAAGCTGGAAAGGTAGAAGATGCTGTTAAAGTAGAAACTGATGATGAAGGCAATGAAACCTATAATTATGATGCAGTTCCACTTTATACAATTGTACCTGCATTTGCTATAAGTGAGTTAAGAACAGCGTTTGAAATAGGATTTTTATTATTTATACCATTTATATTAGTAGATATTGTAACAGCCAGTGTACTTATGTCTATGGGTATGTTTATGTTACCGCCAGCAATGATTTCATTACCATTTAAATTATTGCTATTTGTATTAGTGGATGGATGGAACTTATTGAGTCAATCCTTAATATTAGGATTCTAGAGAGGGGATATTTTATGACACAGACTATGGTAGTTGCAATATTACAGGATATGGTAAAGACTGCACTGTTAGTAGCTGGACCAATACTCATTGTAGCTACAGTAGTGGGACTTTTAATAAGTATTTTTCAAGCTACAACTCAAATACAAGAGCAAACTTTAACTTTTGTACCTAAAATAATTGCAGTAGCAGTAGTAGGAATAATTATGGCTACGTTTATGGGAAATACAATAGTAGGATTTACCCAAAGGATTTTTTCGATAATTTCTAATATAGGAGCTTAGGTGGGATAACGTTGGTAGATATTTTAATGTTTATAGCTTTTTTAATGATTTTTATGAGGATAACATCCTTACTTTTTACAGTACCAACTTTCTTCCCAACAGGTACACCAAATTTAATGAAAATTGGTGTAGGACTTATTATATCAATGATTTTGTCTCCAGTAATTAATACTGAATCTTTACCAGAGATAACTAATACAATTACTTTAATAGTTCTCATGGGAAAAGAAGTAATTATAGGAGTATGTCTAGGATATATAATAAATTTACTGTTTAGTATTGTACAGATGGCAGGACAAATTATAGATTTCTCTATGGGATTTTCAATGATGAGCTTATTTGATCCCGTTGCTGGTGAAAATATATCTGTAATGGGAAGATTGATGTATTGGATTTGTCTTGCTGTATTTATGCTAGTTGATGGACATCTTATTTTAATACAATGTCTTATTGACAGTTTTAAGTCAGTGCCCATAGGAACTGTAACTTTTAATAAAGAAATTTTAGGATATATTATTCAAGTTATATTTGAATTTTTTACTATAGGTATTAAAATTGCAGTACCAATAATGCTTATAATACTTATAACTGAAATTGTATTAGGTTTAGTATCAAGGATTATGCCACAGCTTAATGCTATGATATTAGGAATGCCAATTAAGATTTTTGTTGGACTTACAACCTTTGTAATTTCTATTCCTTTAATTATGAAAATTATAGCTTCAAATTTTGATGCTGTTAAAGATATATTTTCGGAAATATTCACTATGATGCCATTTATATTAATTTCGGCTTCTAACGATAGTGGAGATAAAACGGAAAAACCTACACCTAAAAAACTTCAAGATGCAAAGAAGAAAGGTCAGGTAGCAAAAAGTAAGGAATTATCCTCTGCATTAACTCTTTTAGCAGTAACCTTAGTTATAGTTGCTTTAAGCGGATTTGTATTAAATACATTAAAAGCAAGTATGAAGATGTATTTAGGTAGCTACTTGAATTTTGAGTTAAGTCAAGAAAGTTTAGTGGGATTACTAATAAAAGTTATTATTGATGTTTTTAAGATATTTATACCAGTAGCAGTTCCCATTATGATTATAGGAATAATTGGAACTATAATGCAAACTGGATTTATACATACTTCAGATCCATTAAAGCCTCAATTTAGTAAGTTAAATCCTATAAATGGTTTTAAAAGAATGTTTTCATTAAGATCTTTAGTAGATTTAGTGAAAAATCTATGTATTGTTTCTATAGTGGGATATATGGGATATAAGTTCATAGTGGATAATTATTATAGTCTCTTAAATTTTGGAAACTATAAAACAGGAGTAATACTTACAGAATTAGTTGGTTTAATAATTGATGTTTTTGTTAAGGTTAGTATAGCCTTATTAATAATAGGATGTATAGATTTCTTATATCAAAAATTTCAACATAATAAGGACTTGAAAATGACTAAACAGGAGATAAAAGAAGAGTATAAACAACAAGAGGGAGACCCTGTAGTTAAGGGAAAGAGAAGACAAAAGCAAAGAGAAATGGCAATGAGAAGAATGATGCAATCAGTACCAGATGCTACTGTTGTAATCACAAACCCAACTCATATTGCAGTGGCTTTAAAATATGAGGAAAACAGTGGTAAAGCACCTATAGTTGTAGCAAAGGGTAGTGATAATGTAGCATTAAAGATTAAAGAAAAGGCCATTGAAAATAATGTACCAATTATAGAAAATAAACCATTGGCTAGACTCATGTTTAAAGAGGTGGAGTTAGATAAAGAAATTCCATTTGATATGTATAAAGCAGTGGCAGAGATATTAGTATTAGTTTATAAAATAAAGAAATAACGTAAAAAAGGATGATAATTATGCTTAAAGATAAGGGATTTAGTATTAAGAATAACTTAGATACAATAATAGCATTTGGGGTAATTCTTATCGTACTAATGATAGTTATACCATTGCCACCATGGATGCTTGATATTTTCTTTGCCATTAATATTTCGATATCTATAGTTATAATGTTGCTTACAATGTTTACCACGAATGTACTGCAATTATCAGTATTTCCAACTTTATTACTTGTAACTACACTATTTAGGCTAGCACTCAATGTATCATCTACTAGACTTATTTTAGGTAAGGCAGATGCAGGAAAGATAGTACAAGCTTTTGGAGAATTCGTAATTGGTGGTAATTACTTTGTAGGAATAATAATATTTTTAATTATTGTTATTATACAATTTTTAGTTATAACTAGCGGTGCTGGAAGAGTATCAGAAGTTTCTGCAAGATTTACTTTAGATGCAATGCCAGGAAAACAAATGAGTATAGATGCAGATTTAAATGCAGGAATTATCACTGAAGAAGAAGCTAGAAAGAAAAGAGTTGATCTTCAAAGAGAAGCTGATTTTTATGGAGCTATGGATGGAGCATCTAAGTTCGTAAAGGGCGATGCTATTGCAGGAATTATTATTACTATAATTAACATCATAGGTGGGCTTGTTGTAGGAGCAGTAATGATGGATATGAGTATTGGTGAAGCGGCGGCTAAGTTTACACAACTTACCATAGGAGATGGACTTGTAAGCCAATTACCTGCACTATTAATATCTACAGCTTCAGGTATATTAGTTACTCGTTCAGGAAATGATGATAATTTTGGATCTCAAGTTTCCTCACAATTAACAGCATTTCCAGTAGTTATAGCTATAGCAGCCATAGTATTATTTATACTAGGATTAATTCCAGGGATGCCTACATTAGTATTCTTTGCATTAGCAGTGGCTGCTGGTGCAAGTGCATATATGATGTACAAGGATGAGAAGGAGCAAGCTCAACAAAAAATAGATATAGAAGAAAAAGAAATTGTGGAGAGCGAAAGCAGAGAACCAGAAAATGTAATGAATTTAATTTCTGTAGAGCCTCTTGAAGTAGAAATAGGTTATGGACTTATTCCTATGGCAGATGAATCTTCAGGTGGAGATTTATTACAGAGAATTTCCTCTGTAAGAAGGCAATGTGCAATAGAGATGGGTATCGTAGTTCAACCTATTAGGATTAGAGATAATCTACAAATTAGAAATAATGAGTATGTAATAAAGATAAGAGGGACTGTTATTGCAAGAGCTGATATAATGCCAAGCATGTTCCTATGCATGAATCCTTCTGGAGAAGATATAAATATGCAGGGAATAAAGACAATAGAGCCTACCTTTGGAATAGAAGCTCTTTGGATAAATAAGGATCAGAGAGAAGATGCCGAAATAAAAGGCTTAACAGTTGTAGATCCTACTACAGTTATGGTTACACATCTTACAGAAACTATAAAAGCCCACTGTCATGAACTTCTTGGACGTCAAGAAACAAAAGTTATTTTAGACTCAGTGAAAGAAAAATATCCTACAGTTGTGGAAGAACTAGTGCCAGATCTTATGACTATAGGAGAAATTCAAAAGGTTTTACAAGGACTTTTAAAAGAAAAAGTTTCTATAAAGGATATGGTTACTATTTTAGAGTGTCTTGCAGATAACTCACGAAATACTAAAGATATAGAAATATTAACTGAGTATGTAAGATTTGCATTAAGTAGAACTATATGTAATGACTTAGTGGATGAAGAAAATAGGATTACAGCAGTAACTATATCTCCGGATATAGAAAAAATAATAGGAAGTAATATTCAAAAATCTATGCAAGGGTCATTCCCAGCAATAAATCCAGATATTACAACCGAAATATTTAATAGTATTAAAGCAATGTTAGAAAGCACACATTTTCCAACCAATATACCTATAATTCTAGTTTCACCGAGAATTAGACCTGCTTTTAGAAAGCTTATAGAAATGGTATTTCCAAACATTGTGGTGCTATCATTAAATGAAATACCTAATGATGTAGAGATAAGAACTGAAGGAGTTGTATCTATTTAATGATTATAAAAAAGTATTTAGCTTCGAATATGAAGGAAGCACTAAATAAGGTAGGTAAAGAATTAGGCAAAGATGCTGTAATCATAAGTCAAAGAGCTATAAGAAAGCCGGGAATTAAAGGATTGTTTTCTCCTAAAATAGTAGAGATAACAGCTGCTGTTGAATCAAAAGTCGTGAACTCAGGTTTTGATGATAAAAATATAAATAAAGATATAGATAAAGATATAGATAAAGAAAAGTATTTTGAAATAAAACAAGCAGAAAATAAGGAGCAAGCAGAAGATAAGGATTTAGATTTAAAACAAGAAGTTGAGGCTATGAAGAGTATTATTAATTTATATATTAATTCTAAAAATGAAAATTTGATAGAAAAAGAAGTTAAGCTAGAAGAAGTAAATAAATATGATAATAAAGAAATTGATTTAGAAGAAGAAAAGAATAAAAAGCGCAGCAATTATTTTAAAGAAGTGGAAGAGAGGCTCATAGATTTTGATATATCAAAGGATATAGTAGAAGAACTGATAGAAGCTGTTAAATTAAATAATAAAGAAATAGCTTCGATAGATGAAATCATGGAGATAATTAGGAAAGAGGTTAATTCTAGTATAGAAATAGATTTAAGTGAAATAGAGGGAACTGTAGCTCTAGTAGGGCCTACGGGAGTAGGAAAAACTACAACTATAGCAAAGCTAGCTGGAAATTTAGCTCTTGTGAAAAAGAAAAAAGTAGGGTTAATAACTGTAGATACTTACAGAATAGGAGCGGTAGATCAATTAAAAACTTACGCAGATATTATGAATATAGACTTTAAAGTGGTATTTTCCTTAGCAGAGATAGAAGAAGCAATAAATTCAATGAAAGATTGTGATGTAATACTGTTGGATACTACTGGTAGGAGCAGTAAAAATGCTATGCAAATAATGGAATTAAAAGCTTTCATTGAGAAAGCAAAGGTAGATAATACTTATTTAGTAGTAAGTGCTACTACTAAAAATATGGATATAGGTATTATAGCTAAAGGGTTTTCTAATATAAAATATAATGGATTAATAATTACTAAATTAGATGAAACTTCTTCCTATGGTTCTATATTAAATATATGCAAAAGAACTCAAGTTCCAATTAAATTTATTACTCTAGGTCAAAATGTTCCAGAAGATATGAAGGTGCCAGTTAAAGAGGAAATAATAACATTAGTGTTAGGGGAAAATAGTATATGTTAGACCAAGCTTCACGATTAAGGCAAATGGTATTTGAAAAGCAAGAAAATAGTAATGAGAGTAATAGAAATACTAAGATTTTTACCATAACTTCTGGTAAAGGTGGAGTAGGAAAAAGTAATGTGGTGATTAATTTAGCAATAGCTCTTAAAAAGTTAGGCAAAAAAGTTTTAGTATTAGATGCGGATTTAGGAATGGGAAATGCAGATGTTTTAATAGGTACTATACCAAAATATACAATATTTGATATAATATTAAATAATAAGTCAATTAATGACGTAGTTATAAATGGTCCACTAGGAATAAAAATTTTATGTGGAGGTACAGGATTATCTAGATTAGATGATCTTAATAATGAACAAAGGAAAGTTTTAATTAATAAGTTAGGCGAGATTAAGGATTTTGACTATATATTAATTGATACAGGAGCTGGAATAAATAGAACTGTTATGGCCTTTATAGAATGTAGTCATGAAGTTTTTATTGTAACAACTCCAGAACCTACAGCATTAACCGATGCATACAGCTTACTAAAGACAATATGTAATCATAACGTAAAATGTAATGCTAAAATTATTGTAAATAAAGTTTTAAGTAATGAAGAGGGCGACGATACTTTTAATAGGCTTAATAGCTCAGCAAAGAGATTTCTAGGAGCCACATTAGTTCATTTAGGAAATTTAGCAGAAGATAAGAAGTTAATACAAGCTGTAAGAATGCAAAAACCAGTGGTATTATCATTTCCTAAAAGTGAGATAAGTAGAAATATAGAATCTATTGCAAAAATGTTAGAAGGTATAAGCTATAGCAGCAGCAGTAGTATACAAGGGATATTTCAAAAGATGCTTAATATTTTTTCATAGGAGGAGAGTATGAAAGCTAATAATGTAATGGAAATTAATAAAAAGATAGAGCTTTATACAGAAAATCGAGAATTGGCAAAATCAATAATTCAAGATATAGATGAAGAATGTATAAATATATCTATAGCCATACCTATATTAAAAGGTATAAATTATCCATTAGCTGTTGGAGAGTCAATTGAATGTAATTATAACGATGGTAAAGGAAACATATTTAAATTCAAAGCTCATGTAAAAGGAAGAAAGTTTGATAAGATACCTATGATTATATTACAAAGAGAAAGTGATTTAGAGAAGATACAAAGAAGAGATTATGTAAGAATTCCGTTTACGAATAAAATAAAATATTCAGCTATTGATAAGTATAATGAAGGCATGCTAAGAGATATTGAACATTGCGATTATAAAGTAGGACAGGCGTTGGATCTAAGTGGTGGTGGTATTAGAATAAATATAGGTGAAAGTCTTAACTTAGGTCAACTAATAATTTTAAATACCATAATTGACGATGAAGAGGTTATAGCACTTGGTAAAATAGTTAGAGATGAAAAACAAAATAAAAATGAGCATATATATGGAGTAAAGTTTAAATACATTAATGCTAAAGTAAGAGAAAACATAATAAAGTTCATTTTTAAAAATATGAGAAAATCAGTGAAAACAAAGTAAGGAGGTGAATGACGTGCCTGTAGCTTATGATGCAGATGTTAAAGAAGAATTAATTAAAAAGAATATACCACTTGTAAAGTATATTGCGTCTAAAATTATCATAGGAAAAAATAAATATGTTGAATATGAAGATTTAATAAGTTATGGAATGATTGGACTTATGGATGCTATAAATAAGTATGATGACACTAGGGGTATGAAATTTTCCACATATGCCGCTATAAGAATAAATGGAAGTATTATAGATGAAATAAGAAAAAATAGCCCAATATCCAAAAGAGCAATAGATAA
Source organism: Clostridiaceae bacterium (assembly GCA_902363375.1). GTDB lineage: Bacteria > Bacillota > Clostridia > Clostridiales > Clostridiaceae > Clostridium_J. The sequence goes on from CABIZX010000001.1 coordinate 910,046, forward strand.
ACTTAATAAATATAATAGGGTAGTAGAAGAACTGCAAAATGAGCTTTATAGAGAGCCTAAAGATATGGAAGTGGCTGAGAGGATGGGAATAAATTTAAAAGAACTTACAGATATTCAGGGTTACGTAAACTATATTTCAATGATGTCCTTAGAAACTATTTTATTTGGTGATGATGAAGACATGTCATTACTAAATTCTATAGAAGATACTAAAAGCCCATCCCCACAAAAGTCTTTAGAAGAAAAAGAAATGTTAGAGTATTTAAGAAAAGGACTAGACAATCTAAAGGAAAGAGATAGGCTTGTTCTGAATTTATATTATTTTGAAAGGCTCACTTTAAAACAAGTAGGAGAAATATTAGAAGTCTCTGAATCAAGAGTTTGTCAGTTACATAGTAGAGCTATTTTAAACTTAAGAAAAGAAATTGAAAAACTTCAATATGATATTAAATCATAATAGGAGATAGGTGAAGATATGTATAGTTTATTAATCATAATTGGAATAACTTTAATTGTTCTAAATATAAAAGCTATAAGAAGAGAAGAAAAAAGTTTTAGTAAAGTTATGGGAGAAGCTGAGTTAGATGTAGATGAACTAGATATGAGACTAGTAGAAATAAGAAGTGAGTTTGCTAAAACAGTTACTGAGATACAAAGAGAAATAAGTGACTTAAAAAAAGAAAGTTATGTAGAATCAAAAGAAAATTTTAAGAATCATGAGAAAATTATTAACAATATGTCAGAAGAGCAGTATAATATTTCTAAAAAGAAATTGACAGCGCAGATTGATAAATCAAATGAGGAGAGTAACTTAGAGGTAAAAGAGTCAAACGAAAATATAAGAGATTTAGATAAAGAAAACAGTAATAATGAATACATAAGTACTTTAGTAGATAAGATTAATTCTTTGGATGACGATATTATTATTCAAGTTGACAATAAAGACAAACTGATTGGTGAATCAAAAGAAGAAGAAAAAGACACTGATCCTAAAAAGGTCATAAAGAATAATAGCTTAAAAGTAGAAGATGTAAAGAAGCTATTAAGTGAGGGCTTAAATGAAGATGCTATAGCACAACGTCTTAATATAGGGAAGGGTGAAGTCTTATTAATAAAAGAATTATACTCAAAGTAAAAAGATGTATTAATATTTTAAGTGACAGAAAAATTTTATTTGGTATAGGAATAGGGATAATTTTGGGAGTATTTTTTACTATACCTGCTAAAATAGACTATAAACTTAGTGATGGCGAAATTGAGATAAGAGCAAGAAATTTAGGGATGAGCTATCCAGATGAGGTTAAAATAAATATAAAGGACGGTGCAAATAAAAATGATTAGAGGACTATACACTGTGGCTTCAGGAATAATTACCAGCGAAAAAAATCAAAGTGCCATTATGAATAACATAGCCAATATAAATACTACAGGATATAAATCACAGACATTATCCATGAAGAGTTTTGATGAGGTATATATATCTAACAAGGATGGAAAAAACAATACCAGAGTTAACATTGGCTCTATGAGTAATGGTGTAGAGATAAACGACCGTACTACAAATTTTTCACAGGGAAATATAAAGGATACTGGAGTTAAAACTGATTTTGCACTGCAAGGAGAAGGATTTTTCGTAGTCCAACGACAAACTGGCAATGGAGCTACAAATTATTATACAAGAGATGGTCATTTTGCAGTAGATACGTCAGGATATCTAGTTAACTCTAGTGGAGATAGAGTTCTTGGAAGAAGTGGAGGTGGGCTATCACCAATTTATATAGGACAAGGAAGTATTTCTAGTGATGCAATTGGAAATATATTTGCAGATGGTAGAGCAGCAGGAAGATTAGCTGTGGTGAATTTTCCAAAGGATAATAAAGGTGGCTATGAAAATTTGACTGAATTTACATACAATCTTTACGAAGGAACCAACCCAACCTTTGTCAATAATCCATATGTGGTTAATAGTGCTCTAGAAGGATCTAATGTTAGTGTAGTAACAGAGACTAATAATATGATGACTGTAATGAGAAACTTTGAAAGTAATACAACTATACTGAAGGTTTTAGACTCTACATTAGATAAAGCCGTTAATGAGATAGGTACTGCTAGATAGTAATAATAGATAAATAAGAAATTGAGGAGTGAACTTATGTACGGAATGTTTTACACCAATAGAAGTGCAATGGAAGCACAGCAGAATAAATTAGACTTAATATCAAACAATATAGCAAATGTTGGTACTATTGGGTATAAGAAATTGTCATCTACCTTTCAAGATCTTTATACTAGTTCTCTAGAGCGATTAGGAGTACCAACATCTGAGGATGCAGATACTAAACTTTACATTGGAACTGGAGTAAAATCTACTAATGAGGTTAGAGTAAAAACTCAAGGAAGTTTAGTAGATACAAAGCTATCTACTGACTTAGCTATAGATGGAGAAGGTCTATTTAAAGTATATAAACAAGATGGAAGTGTAGCTTACACTAGAAATGGAAACTTTAAAGTAGATGCTGCTGGAACTTTAGTAGATAATAATGGATATAGATTATCTATAACGGATGCAAATGGTAATGAAATAAATGTACCCGGTGGGCCAATAAACTTTTCTAAAGATAAGTTCTCTATAGATGCTAATGGTGCCCTATCATTAGATAATAATGGGAACGTCATAAAAGTAGGAGATATTAAAACCTACGAAACAGTAGGAGATAAAGGTTTTATTTCTGCAGGACAGAGCTTATTTGTTCCAGTAGAAGGAGCTACAGTTATGGAAACTACCAAGAGAAATATTTATCAAGGATTTACTGAAAACTCAAATGTAGATATATCTACAGAGATGACTGATATGATCGTAGCTCAAAGAGCATTTCAATTAAGCTCATCTGCTTTAAGAACTGCAGATGATATGTGGCAAATGATAAATAATTTAAGATAGACAATAAAGTGCAAAGAATGAAAGACTTAGTTTTTCATTCTTTTTTTACATTACGAAACATATAATATACTATTAACAAAAGATAAACTTTAAATAAAAGGGGGGATATGATGGGGTAGGATATTTATTTGGATGTTTATTAAGTATATTGTTTTGGAAGTTTGATCGACATAATTTATTTACTAGAATTAATTTCAAAGTTAATGTAATAGTAAAGAATAAGAAATTATTACAGGTAATATATCTTATATTTATAGTAGTCTTAGGAATGATAATAAATATAATCAGTAAAAATGAATTAATTGATGCCATTGTTGCTTTTTTCGTTATTGAGATAAGTAATAGTGAAAGAAAAACGGTAATTAAAAAGTCTACTGAAAAAAAAGAATTTTATAATACCTTATCTTTAATTAGCAAATCACTGATTTGTGGTTTTTTAGCACCACTAACCTATATTTTAATTATAGGTAATGGTGGTGGAGTAATGTATACGCTAATATATTATATCAGTGATGATGAAGAATTTAAATTTATAAATGCTATTTTAAACATGTTAAATATTATTCCAACTCTTATAGGAGGAATGTTCTTATATATTATTTATATAATTAGAAATAAAACTTTTAAAATTAATTTTAAAGGGGATTTTTTAGGAAATCTAGTTACTAACCCATTATTAAATATTTATATTTTATCAGCATACATTGAATCTGTTAATTTTTATTATATACAAGATAAAGGAGTACATTACCTAAAAAGCTATGGTGTATATCAAGGAAAAATTGATGATTTGTGTGTTAAAGATTTTTTAACTATTATATATGGATTATGCTTTATTTTATATATTATATTTTGGGTTTACATGATAAATAGAGGATCGATAATAAAATTTTAATTAAATAATAATAAATAAGAACTTATAAATAAAAAAAGTGGTGACAAAGTCTTATGCTAAACTTTGTCACCACTTTTTTTATAGTTATTTAATTTGGTTTATAACCTCTGTAAGTGGTGGAATAACTTGTTTCTTTCTAGAAACAATCTTATCAATATAAGCTGTTCCATTGGTTAATTTTACGTTAAAGGCTCTAGAAAATACTTCTTTATGCTCACCACATACAATGAATAGAGAAGAGCTCTTAAAGATATCAGTAACCATAAGAATAATCATATCAAACTTACCTTGGGTTACCTTCTCATTCATAAGAGTCTTTAAATCATTAATTAATGGTGTAAAGCCATCCATATAGGTAGTGGTTATTTGACCGACTCCTATTTTAAAGTTGCCTATGTTAAAGATTTTAAAATCTTGATATAGAAGTTCCTTTGGACTTTTTCCGTCTAAAGAAGTTCCTGCTTTAAACATCTCTTGTGCAAATTTTTCTATATCTATATTAGCAATTTCAGCCAATCTCTTTAGAATAATTTCATCCACTATAGTTGCCGTTGGAGATTTTAGTAATAGAGTATCAGAAATAATAGCTCCACATAAAATTCCAGATACTTTTTTAGATGGTCTAATTCCATTTTCAAAAAATATGTTAGCCACTATGGTAGAAGTACTTCCTACAGGCTCATTCCTAAAATATATTGGTTGACCTGTTTGGATATCTCCTATTCTATGATGATCAATAATTTCTAAGATATTTGCATCTTCAAGGCCATCTACAGATTGAGTTTTTTCATTATGATCCACTAGGATTACTTTCTTTCTTTGCTGAGTTATTAAGTGATATCTAGAGATACTTCCAACTACAGAGCCATCTTCATCTAAAACAGGATAACTTCTATATCTAGTTTCTAGCATGATATCTTTAATCTCTTCAATGAAATCGCTAGTAGAGAATGTAATTACATTATTCTTAGTCATTACATATTCTATAGGAATACTTTGAGGTATTAATCTGGCTGCAGTAAAAGAGTCATATGGAGTACTGATTATAGTACATCCTTTTTCCTTAGCTAGTTCAATAATTTTTTCAGATGGATTAGTATTATTAGTAATAATCATTAATCTAGCATTACATTCTAATACAAACTCTTGAACTACCTCACGGTCACCACAGATACAGATATCTTCTGCCTCTATTAAATTTTTATCATTTGGCTCCATCATAGAAACTACTACTTTTCCTTTAAGTTCTAAATTCTCATCTGATAAATAAATAATTTGGGCAGATAGAGTTTCTAAAATGTTACTAAGTTTTGTTTTACTTTTAGCTAGCACATAATTATCCCAAATATCTAGATAACTAGAAGCTAAATTTGATACAGATACGATTCCAGCTAATTTTTCATTAGGATATATAACTGGAAGTGTTTTAATATTTTTTTGTTTCATTATGGACCAAGCCATCTTTAAAGAAATATCTGAAGCAATAGGGGCTACTGTATCTATTTTTAAATCCATAATTTGAGGCTTTACAGTTTGAACAAGCTGTGGTGGTTCAACTCCAAAGTAATCTAGAATAAACTTAGTTTCTCTACTAATATCTCCTAGTCTAATTGGAATAGCATTAATTCGTTGAGTTTTATTTTTAAACTCTGAGTATGCAATTGCTGCGCATATGGAATCAGAGTCAGGATTTCTATGTCCTGTTATATATACTTTATCTCTCATGAATAACCTTCCTTTGTGCAATCTATTTTATAATTAGTATTTTAAATGTTTATTTACTTTATGTAAAGTTAAAGTTTTCATATCCTGATGGGATGGTACATATATTTTAATGATAGATTATTTCTAACTATAAATAAATATATTGTAAGGGGGAGAAAATGTGAATGCTAAAGAGTATAGAGGCCTATCTACCAATGAAATAGAAGATAGACTAAAGGAGTATGGATTAAATGAGCTACAGAGCAAAAAAAGAGTATCACCCATAAAGATATTCTTATTACAATTCAATGACTTGATTATTTGGATATTGATGGTAGCAACGTTGATATCAGGTTTTATGGGGGATAAAGCAGATGCTATAACTATTTTAATAATTATAGTAATGAATGGAACTTTAGGATTTGTACAAGAGTATAAGACCGAGAAATCTTTGGAACAGTTGAAAAAACTATCGTCACCTACAGCTAAAGTAATACGAAATGGAAAAATTGAGGTTATAAACTCCATATACTTAGTACCAGGAGATCTAGTTATACTAGAGAGTGGAGATAGAATACCTGCAGATAGCATATTAATTGAAGGAAATAATCTTATGATGGATGAGTCGCTTCTAACTGGTGAATCGGTAGGAGTGCACAAGAGTCCGGATGATAGCGATAATAATATATATATGGGAACTAATGTTTTAACTGGAAGAGGAAAGGCTAAGGTATATGGAACTGGTATGAATACAGAAATGGGTAAGATAGCTCACATGCTTCACTCCATAGAGGATGAGCCTTCTCCATTAAAGGAAAGATTAAATTCCCTTGGGAAAGTCCTTTTAGTTCTTTGTTTAGTTATATGTGCTGTGGTAACATTTTTAGGCATCTATAGAGGGGAAAATGTCTATGCGATGTTCTTATCTGGAGTTAGTTTAGCCGTTGCTGCTATTCCAGAAGGATTATCAGCTATAGTAACTGTTGCTCTTGCTTTGGGAGTATCTAGAATGCTTAAGAGAAACGCTTTAGTAAGAAAATTACCAGCAGTTGAAACTTTAGGATGTACTTCTGTAATATGTAGTGATAAGACTGGAACACTAACAGAAAACAGGATGACAGTAACTGCCCTATTGCACAACGGGAAAATTCATGATATTGATGAAGATAAAAGCTTTGATCATGATATTCTGAAAAAAATATTTGTATATTGTAATGATTGCAATTACAATTATTCAGTTAACTCTATGGAAAAAGCTTTAATGGGAGATCCTACAGAAACCGCCTTAATAAAAGGATTTTTTAAGAAAATTTCGGACGTAGAAGCCTTTAATAGTAAAGTCGAAAGAATTTTTGATATTCCTTTCGACTCTACAAGGAAAATGATGACAGTAATTGTTAAAGATAAGACTACGAAGAAGGATACATGCTATGTTAAAGGGGCTCCAGAAAGAGTTTTAGACAGATGTTCACATATATTAGTAAATGGAAGAATAGAACCTCTAACTATTCCTTATAGAAGAAGTGTTGAGAAACTTATTGATGATATGTCCTTTAGAGCTCTCCGATGTATTGCTGGTGCATACAAGGATGATAACTTGATAAAAGGGGAGAAGGTTGAAAATGGTTTGGTTTTTGTTGGGGTAGCTGGAATCATAGACCCACCAAGGAAAGAAGTAAAAGATGCGGTTTTAAGATGTAGAGTAGCAGGAATAAGACCGGTTATGATTACTGGTGATCATAAAAATACAGCATTTGCCATTGGAAAGGATTTAAATATCTGTAATGAAAGTAAAGAAGTAATTACAGGAGCTGAGCTTGATAGGATAAATGACAAAGAACTTGAAAAATCTATAGATAATTATAGAATCTTTGCAAGAGTTAGTCCTAAACATAAATTAAGAATAGTAAAAGCCTTTAAAAGTAGAGGAAATATTGTAGCAATGACCGGAGATGGAGTTAATGATGCGCCGGCTATTAAGGAAGCGGATATTGGAATAGCTATGGGCATTTCAGGAACAGATGTAACCAAGGAAGCTGCATCAATGATATTATTAGATGATAACTTTGCCACTATTGTAACTGCTATAGAAGAAGGAAGAGTTATATATGATAATATTAGAAAATTTATAAGATACCTACTATCCTGTAATTTAGGAGAAGTATTAACTATGTTTTTAGCTTCATTATTTTATTTAGAAGTACCACTACTTCCAATTCAGATCTTATTTGTAAATTTAGTTACAGATGGGCTTCCAGCTATAGCTCTTGGAGTAGACCCTGCGGATAAAAATATAATGTATGAAAAGCCAAGAGAAAAGGGAGAGAGCATATTTGCAAGAGGATTAAAAGAGAAGATATTAATTAGAGGTGCTTTAATTGGTGTTTGTACTGTTTTGGCATTTTTAGCAGGTAAATACTATGGATATGAACTAGAGGTATGTAGAACACTAGCTCTTGGAACTTTGATCTGCTCCCAATTAATTCACGTATTTGAATGCAGAAGTGAAAAGTATTCTTTATTCGAAATCAATCCATTTACTAATATGTACCTAGTAGGATCAGTTATTATTTCAATAACAGCTCTACTATTAATAATTTATTTACCAGTGTTACAGGGAATATTCCACACTATGCCTATAGGTATTGGTCAATGGGCTATTATTGTATTTTTCTCTGGGATAATATCATTTATTAATAGCATTGCTACTTTTGTAGGAAATAGATCTTAGTATTTAACAAACTAAAAAATAAATAGAAAAATAGACCGTATAAATTACAGAATATAAAAACGCCTATCATATAAAATTATCACTGTTAGGCGTTTACTTTTAAAAAATGATAATGGAATTTCAATATTAAATGAAACCTTAAATATTTAGCTATACAAAATTTTATATAGTTAAATATTTAAGGTTTTATATAGTATGTACTGCTAGAATAGGTGTTATCCTATATAAAGTTAGCAAATATCGATGCACCAACTACGGTGATTAAACCTGATACTGCTATAGCTAAGCTGCTCATAGCTCCTTCAATTTCTCCCATTTCTATAGCCTTTACAGTTCCAATAGCATGAGAAGAAGTGCCAATAGCAATTCCCTTTGCAACAGGTTCGTGGATATTAAAGATTTTACAGACCATTTCAGCAATAATGTTACCAAGGATGCCAGTGACAATAATAACAGCCACAGTAATTGTTACAATACCATTTAACTCTTCTGAAATTCCCATACCTATAGCTGTAGTAATGGATTTTGGAAGTAAGGTTACATATTGCTCATGAGTTAATTTAAAAAGTAAAGAAAATAAGAATACACTAGTAAGGCTAGATATTACTCCAGAAAAAATTCCTATGATAATAGCCTTTAAATTACTTTTAAGCAAATCAAGCTGCTGATATAAAGGAATGGCTAGGCATACCGTAGCTGGGGTTAATAAATAGCTTAAATATTTTGCGCCGTTATTATAACTTTCAAAATCTACTCCAGAAACTACAATAATTATCATTACAAACATAATTGAAATAAGGAGAGGATTAAAAATTGGATTATTAAATTTTTTCTTTAAAAATAAACCTAATTCATATCCAAGAACACTGACTACAACTCCAAAAAATACTGAATTACATAATAAATCTTTCAATTTTTACGCCCTCTTTCTGATTTAATAATCCGTTGAGTAACTTTTCCTGTTATAACCATAATAATTATTGTGGTTAAAATAGTTATGACGATAACAGGAATAAATATATCTTTAAGCGCATCCCAGGAAACTAACAAACCAACTGCTGCAGGTATAAACATTAAAGGCATAATCTCTATTAAGAAATTTCCGGCATCCTTTACTTGATCAAGTGGAATTATCTTTGATTTTAATAAAAGAAGCATAATAACTAAACCATATATACTTGCTGGGATAGGTAACGGAATAAAATATTTTAATACTTCTCCAATAAAAGTTACTACTAAAATAATTACAAATTGTCTAAAGTATTTCATTGAAATTCCCCCTTTTAAATTGGTATTACCAATTTAAAATTGTACATACTTTTTTAAAATCTGTCAAATTGGAGAATATAAAAAAATAGCGACTAAACATCACTATTTTCTTCTGCTATTAAGCCTTTATCTATAATATTATAATGTTCATTAATTGCTTCAATACCAATAAATAAATTCTTTTGAACTAGACTTTCAAGTATTTTCTTATGTAATTTTAGGAGAAAAGCTTTTTCGTTTTTTAAAGTTTCTCTAAGAATATGATCTATAAATTGGTCGCAGACTTCTGACAGTGATTGCATAATACTTATCATTAAATCATTTTTACACATAGATACAATAGAATAATGAAATTCTTTATCTAAAGCTCCTTGTTGAACTTCATTACAAGATTCCATTTCAGTTACTAAAAGATTTAATTTAGATAAATCATCCTCTGTAATTATGTCAATGGCTATAGATAATGCCTGTATTTCAATTCCACGCCTTAATTGACTAACTTCAAGATAATCTACTCGTTTCATTAAAATCATCATGGATAGGGAATCGGTGAAGCTTCGTCCTATATTCCCTACTAAATAATTACCAGAACCATGGCGACTTTCTATTATACCCATACTTTCCATGATTTTAATTGCTTCTCTTATAGAGTTTCTACTTAAATTTAATATTTCTGACAGTTCACGCTCTGTGGGAAGCTTATCACCTAAAGATAATTTATTACTTAAAAGTAATTTTTTAACATGATGAATTACTTTAAGGTATGCTTTATTCTCAATTTCCATAAATCTCACCTTACCTACTATATATTTGATTAAGAAATTATGTATATTTAAGTTATGACTAAAGCACAGGATACATCAATATCCTGTGCTTTAGTTTAAAAGAAAGTATAAACCTTCATATTATTGGCTTCTATCAAGAAGCTGGTTACTATTTGAACCTTCTATCTTGCTTTACTCTCTGTATTCTCTTTTGACCACCCTCAACAGGAACTAAGTCCCTTTTATTTGTAAGGTTCATAACATTCATTATGCTTATGTAGTCTTTGAATTTCTTTTTCTTCTTTTTCTTTTTAGAATAATCAGGTTTTAGACCCTGAATAACTAAAGAATGACCTTGAGATACAGGAATGAATTCTGGCTTTTTAAACCATCTTTTTTTCTTATAAACGCAAGTAGCTATAGTTCTAACATTATCTTGCTTTACTACAATAGTTACAATAATAGTATTTAAAATTCCAAGAAAAGATTTTTCTTCTGTTTTTACAGATAAAGCTCTTCCTTGAACTTGAGTTACTCTATCGCCATATTTATTGATAAAAGCGCTAGTATAACTTTGTGATAATTTCTCTTTGAATCCCATATGAATAACTCCTTTACTGAAGAATAAATAACTAAGTATAATATCTGACTGTATGTAAGTGTATAATATTACACAATATCATTATTATATAATAATTAAGTTGTTATAACAAGTTTATGTTCAACTTTTTAAAATTATATAAGTAATTTTTAGGTTTCTGTTCCCAAAGTCCTTTTATAAGAATATTAATATATTAAATGATTTTATTTGGGAGGACAGTATGAAGAGAGTTTTAAAACCCAGTGAAGTTTTATATGATTTTGAAATTGTTGAAGATAGAGAAATAGAAGGCGAATTTACAATGCCACAATATAAGGATGTATATAATAAAATTAAAACCTCACTTTTTTTAAATGCTGAGGGATATAATATTTATTTAATTGATGAATTTTGCCAGGATAGAGTAAAACATATTATTAAGTATGTAAAACATATATTGAAGGATGGAAATCCGCCAAAGGATATATGCTATGTTATAAAAGAAAATCCTAAGGAGCCTGTTTTTTTATTTGTTAATAATGGATATGGAAATAAACTAAAAAAAATGGTAGATAAAATTCAAGAATTTTATGCCGAGAGTATATTTAAATTTTATAATGATATAGACAACAAAGAAAAGGAGCAGCTTATTAATACTATAAGGGATAGGCGTAGTAAAATAGTTGGGGATTTAATTAAAGTTTCTAGAGAGTTTGGATTTGATATAAAAACTAGTGGAGAAGGGTTCACATTCATACCACTGATTGATGGAAAAGAGATGACGGAAGAGGAGTATGACAATCTTAAGGAAGAAGAGAAATTCGATATATTAAATAAAGTGGATGAACTAAAAGTAAGCGCTAATGATATATTAAATAAGCTTAGAAATATGAAAGATGATGAATTAAATAGAATTAGAGAGATAATGGATAACTTCTTTAAGGAAGAAATGAAAGAATTAAGTATTGAAATAGAAAAAGAGTTTAAAGATGATAGTGAAGCTAAGGAATATATATACTATATAATTACTGAAATTAAGGGAGAGCTTGAGGAAAATTATTCTATAAATTATGAGGATGATGAGGAAGCCATAAAGGAGATTATATGTAAATATGATGTAAATGTAATTGTAGATAATTCAGAAACTAAGCATCCACCTGTAATATTTGAAGAGGATCCAAGTGTATCTAATCTTTTTGGATCCATTGATTATGAAAATCATAGTAATATATATGTATCTACAGTAAAGTCTATAAGAGCTGGTAGTTATGTAAGAGCTAATGGTGGATGCTTAATTTTGAGAGCTAGTAGCTTATTAAGCAATTCACAATCCTATTATTATTTAAAGAGAGCTATGATATCAGAAAAAGTAGATTTAGATTACAATAGAGGATATATTGAACTTTTTACTTTAAGTAGTTTAAAGCCAGTACCTATGCCAATTAGTACAAAAGTAATAATAATTGGAGATAATGATATATATGATGCTTTATATAACTATGATAAAGAGTTTAAAACTATATTTAAAACTAGGGCTAATTATAGAGGCATATTAAAGGTGGAAGACAGTGTTAAAGCTGTATTATTAAGAGAAATAAATAAAGCAATTAAAAAAAATAACATTAAGCCTATAACTTCTAGTGGAGTAAGAGAGATTGCAAAATTTTTATCTAGAAAGGCAGAAAATAAAAATAAGATAGATTTTGACCATGAAGAATTATCAAATCTAATAATACAAGCTAATTATAGGGCGGTGGAAGATAAAAAGGAATTTGTTGATGGTGAATATATAGAAGAGATTGCTTATAAAAAAGAAACCATAGAAAGTGAATATTTAGAGCTATATGATGAAAAAAGATTGCTTTTAGATGTTGTAGGAAGTAAAATAGGGCAAATTAACGGACTTTCTGTAATTGATACGGGCTATATAAGTTTTGGAAAGCCTGTTAAAATAACATGTACTTGCTTTAAAGGTGAAGGAAAAATTATAGATGCCCAAAGAGAATCAAATCTCAGTGGTAAAATTCATACTAAAGGTATTAATATTTTAAAGGGATATATTAATAATATTAATGGAGGATATAAAACCTTACCTGTAGATTTTAATATTAGCTTTGAACAGTTATATGGAGTTATAGATGGTGATAGCGCTTCAGTAGCTGAAGCAGTATCTATGATATCTGCACTTTGTAAATTACCTATAAAACAAAATATTGCTATTACAGGTTCCATAAATCAGTTCGGGCAGGTGCAACCTATAGGTGGAGTAAATGAGAAAATTGAGGGATTCTTTGAAGTTTGTAGGCTTATGGATAATATAGAGAATAAAGGAGTTGTAATTCCACTATCTAATAAAGATGATTTAGTACTTTCAAGAGAGGTAGAGAAAGCAATATTCGAAGGAAAATTCAAAATATACACTATGGAAACAGTAGAAGATGCTATGGAATTGATGTTTGAGGGTGAAGAAATCAATATGAATAAAATAAGGGAGATAATAAGTAATCAATGTAATGAATATGAGAGTAAATAGTAAAAAGACCTATGATTAATTTCATAGGTTTTTTACTATTTATCGACTTTAGGTTTCATAAAATTATTATAAACTGTAACGTTATTACATACCAATAGTGTTACAGTTTAAAGCGATAAAGGATAGCTGATATAACTAGATTTTAAAAGGTTTTTATACTATAGTTTTCTAAAAAAGCTACGATTATAATATTATAATTTAAACTTGAATGGAGGATGAATATATGAAAAAAAATTTTAGAAGTTTAAAGAGTAAACTCATAATTTCTTTACTAGGGGTATCTATAATACCATTAATTTTCATAGCTCTATTAGTTTATAATGAATGTTATAGTTTACTTAAAGATAATTTAGAAGAATCTACTAGTAAGACTCTGGTAGAAGTAAACCGTGGAATAGAGAACTACTTTAATGCAGTAGCTAATCAATTGGAATCGTTGGCTATTAATAGTAAATTCACTGATTTCAGTAATAGTAGTGAAGATATTAAAGACGCAGAAAGTCTAATGAGCAATGTGGAAGTGTCAGATGAAAATATAAGTACAACATTCTATGGAACAGAAAAGGGAGATTTTTATGTTTCTCATGAAATTCAGCTGTCAGAAGATTATGATCCTAGAGAAAAGGAATGGTATACTTTAGCCGTATCTAATATGGATTCTTATATAATTACATCACCTTATACTAGTGCTGAAGATCAAAAAACTACAGTAACATTAGCTAAGGCTGTGGTTAAAGATGGTAAGATTAATGGAGTAGTTGGATTAGATTTATCTTTAGATGAATTTAGCAAAAGTATTTCTAGTATAACAATTGGTGATGAGGGTTATGTAGTTGTTTGTAGTAAAGATGGTGATATAATATCTCATACGGATTCTAGTTTAATAGGTAAAAGTTTAGTTGAGACAGATGGAAGTCTTAAAGGGATAGTAGATAATAATTCAGGTTTTATTGAATCTAATAATGCTGGGAAAAAGAGCTTTGTAGTTTATAATTTGAACTCTCTAGATAATATTAGATTAGTTGCATTTATTCCAGAAGCAGAATTATTAAAAGATACTAATGCAGTTAAAGGATTTTTAATAATAGGGTTAATTGTTATAGGGGTAGTGGCTATATTTATAAGCATAGGGCTTGGACAAGGAATTTCTAAAAATATGAAAAAGGTGAAAGAAGTTATAGCTAAAGCTTCTAAAGGAGACTTTACTGGAAAAGTAGAAATTAAATCCAAAGATGACTTTAAAGAATTAGGAGATTATTTTAATAATATGATGGAGTCTGTTGCTGCATTAATGAAAAATGTTGACAAGTCATCTGAAGTTGTTTTAAGGGCTGCATCAGATTTAGCAGTAATGTCTAATGAAACGACTACAGCACTTTCACAAACTCATATAGCTATGGATGAAATAGCATCAGGAGCTTGCAATCAGGCTGAAAGTACTATCCAATGTGCTAAATATATGGAGGATTTATCAATAAGTATTGATAATATAGAGACATCATCTATAGAAATAGATAACATATCTAAAGATACTAAAAATTATAGTCTTGATGGAAGTAAAATAGTTTCAGAATTAATAAGTAGCTCAGTTAAAATAAAGGATGCGGTTACTATAGTTGGAAATATAGTAAGAGAAGTTAATAAAAGTATGGAACAGATAAATTTAATATCTAAAACTATATATGATATAACAGAACAGACTAATTTGTTATCATTGAATGCATCTATAGAAGCAGCAAGGTCAGGTGAAGCTGGTAGAGGATTTGCAGTAGTAGCAAATGAAATAAGAAGACTAGCAGAGCAGTCAAAAAGTTCTACTGATAAAATAAATATTATAATTAAAGAGATAGAAGATAAATCTATTCTAGCCGTATCAGCAATAAATAACTCACAAGAGGTAGTAGAATTAGAAGGGAATATGGTTAATGAAACTTCACAAATATTCAATAATATATCTGACAGTGTATTAAAATTATCTAATAAAATAAGTGAAGTTAAAGAATCTATTGATAGTATACAAGTTGAAAAAGCTAACGTAGTTAAAGAAATAGAGAATGTAACATCTATTTCAGAAAGTACTGCTTCTGCAACAGAAGAAATATCAGCATCTACAGAAGAAATAACTGCAAATATGGACGAGATTTCTAGATATACTCAAAATTTAAATGAGTTATCTGAACACCTAAAGAATGAGATTTCTAAGTTTATAACTGGATAAGATATTATAATAGTCTAAAAGGGTATGAACAATTTTGTTCATACCCTTTTAGACTACTAATTTAATAACTAAAATAAGTCATATTATACATTAAATCTAAAGTTAACTACGTCTCCATCTTGCATTATATAATCTTTTCCCTCAAGTCTGTAGAACCCTTTTTCTTTAGCAGCAGCTTCAGAGCCACATTCAATTAATTTATCAAAGGAAATTACTTCTGCACGAATAAATCCACGCTCAATGTCACTATGAATTTTACCAGCAGCGGCAGGAGCCTTTGTACCTATTTTTATTGTCCAAGCTCTTACCTCTTGAACTCCAGCAGTTAGATAACTCATTAATCCAAGAAGTTTGTAACTAGCACTAATTAATTTATCAAGTCCGGATTCTTGAAGACCATATTCTGAAAGTAAATCCTTCTTTTCTTCGTCCTCTAAGGTAGATAGTTCTTCTTCTAATTTAGCGCAAACTATGATGATTTCTGAATTTTCATTAGCGGCATAGGCTTCGACCTCTTTTACCATATCATTTTCTCCACCACATTCCATTAAATCATCTTCACTCACATTACAAGCATATAATACAGGTTTAGAAGTTATTAAAAATAGTGATTTAACAAATTCTTCTTCCTCATCAGTGAACTCCAAAGTTCTAACAGGCTTATTATCTTCTAAATGCTTCTTGATTTTTTCCATAATGGCATATTCAGATTTAGCCGTTTTATCTCCTGAGCGCACTAATTTTATAGATTTCTCCATTCTTCTTTCTAACACTTCTAAATCAGAGAAAATTAATTCAAGATTGATAGTTTCAATATCTCTTATAGGTGATACAGATCCCTCTACGTGCACAACATTATCATCTTTAAAGCATCTAACAGTGTGAACTATTGCAGCTACCTCTCTTATATGAGATAAAAACTTGTTTCCAAGACCTTCACCCTTACTAGCTCCTTTAACTAAACCTGCTATATCATAGAATTCTATAGCAGTATGTACTTGCTTTTTAGAGTTATATAATTTTTGTAATACATCAAGGCGACCATCTGGTACACTAACTACTCCTACATTTGGTTCTATAGTACAGAATGGGTAGTTAGCAGATTCTGCGCCAGCCTTTGTAATGGCATTAAATAATGTACTTTTTCCTACGTTAGGTAAACCTACTATTCCTAATTTCATAAAATATTCGTCCTTTCTATGTAAACCTTAGGGCTTAATACTTAAAAATTTCATTCTTTTAAATTATACTCTACAGAAAGAGGAATTTCAATAATTCAAAGGGTTTATATAGGAATCGAAAAAAACTTGTAGAAAGTAAGTGGTTAAATTCAAAATATGTAATATAGTTGAATTCAAGTGAGGATTTTTTATATATTTCTATAAATTTGTTTAAAAAAAATTTCCCATTTAATGAATATTTAAAAGGAATTTATGTGAACTTATAGAATTATTTATGGTACAATGATAAGTGTATAATGGGGTCTGTGATTTAATTATAAACATAAGACAAAACAAAGGAGAATATATAATGAAATTTAAACACTTTTCGGTAATGTTAGAAGAATGTATAGAAATGCTTGACATCAAAGAAGATGGCATATATGTTGATTGTACCTTAGGTGGAGCAGGGCATTCAAAGGAAATTTTAAATAGACTTTCATCAAAGGGCAGATTAATAGGAATAGATCAAGACTTAGATGCTCTTAAAGCAGCAAAAGAAAAGCTAAAAGATTTTAAGAATGTGACCTATGTGCACGATAATTTTTATAATATTAAAGAGATATTAAAATCCTTGGAAATAGAAAAGGTTGATGGTATTCTTATGGATTTAGGGGTTTCATCTTATCAGCTAGATGAAGGTGAAAGAGGATTTAGCTATATGAAGGAAGCAGCTCTAGATATGAGAATGAATAGGGAAGAGCCTTTTTCAGCTTATAATGTAGTTAATGAGTATAGTGAAGATGAGCTTTTTAGAATTCTCAGAGATTTTGGAGAGGAAAAATTCTCAAGAAGAATTGCTGCAAGAATAATTGAGAAAAGAAAAATAAAGCCTATTGAAACTACACTTGAGCTTGTGAAAATTATAGATGAGTGCATACCAGCAAAATTTAAAAGAGAAGGTGGACATCCGGCTAAAAGAACATTCCAAGCTGTTAGAATAGAAGTAAATAGTGAACTAAGCATTTTAGATAGAGCTATAGAGGATGGAATAGAAGCTTTAAATAAAGATGGAGTTATGGCAATAATTACATTCCACTCTCTAGAAGATAGAATAGTTAAAAATAAATTTAAAGATTTAATAGATCCGTGTAAATGCCCTAAGGAACTTCCAATGTGTGTCTGTGGAAAAAAACCAATTGTTAAATTAATTAACAAAAAGCCTATAGAAGCAACTAAAGAGGAACTTGAGAACAATTCAAGAAGTAGAAGTGCCAAGTTAAGGGGATGTAAAAAGATTTAGTTCTAAAAACTAGATGGGGGTAGTAAAATGGTAGTAGAAAACAGAAAAAATGCAATAAGTGGGAATACAGCTTTAGCTTCTCAAGCTAATCCATTACCTAGAGAACATGTAAAAAATCCCACTAAACAGGGACAAAGTAAAGAAGAACTAAGAAAAATAAAAAAACAGAAGATGTTAAAATTTTTGAAATTTAACGGAAGTATAGTAGCAGCAGGAATACTAGGGGCGGTTATAGTGTCAAGATATAGTATTATATATACTAATCAAAAGGAGATAGCGGCTATTCAAGAAGAAATACAAACCTTAACAGAAGAAAGTGAGGATTTAAGTATAAAACTACTTAAATTTAATAATATTTCTTACATAGAGGAAGTTGCCACTAAAGAGTTAAAAATGGTAAAACCAAAGAGTACCAATGCGATTTATTGCAATATTAATGCGATTGAAGAGATAGCTACAAATAGCGCTAATGAAGAAAAAGGGGATAGTTTATTAAGTAAAATTAAAAACTTATTATTTAATTAGTTAGTGAGGTAATTGTAGGTGGCAAAGAAATATTTTGTTGATAAAGTATTAATGAAAAAGAGAATGATAATAGCGATGCTATTGGCAGGAGTGGTTTTCATAGGATTGACTGTAAGATTAGGTTATGTAATGTTCGTTAAAGAGTCAACCTATAAATCTTTAGCAACACAACAATGGACCAGTGATGTTAGAATCAATGCTAAAAGAGGAAGATTATTAGACAGAAATGGTAATGAACTTGCAGTAAGTGCTAATGTTTATAGAGCAGACTTAGATTTAAACACCTTAAGAAAAGATTTGGAAAATAATGGTATGACCATGGAGCAAGTAGCAGCAGCACTGGCTCCAATCATTGAAAAAGAAGAGGCAGATGTATT
Source organism: Clostridiaceae bacterium (assembly GCA_902363375.1). Taxonomy (GTDB): domain Bacteria; phylum Bacillota; class Clostridia; order Clostridiales; family Clostridiaceae; genus Clostridium_J. The sequence continues at coordinate 929,046 of CABIZX010000001.1, forward strand.
ACATATCTTAACTAATCCTCTTCCAAATGGAAAACCTAGAGGTTCTGCTATATTAAAGAGAAGAATAGAAAAAGATGCGACGGATGCTATAAGAGAGTTTTGTAAAAAAAATAATATTAGTGGGATAGTAATATCACCAGATACAAAACGATATTATCCAAATGGAAACTTTGCTGCACATATATTAGGACATACAAATTCTGATGGAGAAGGACTTACAGGGTTAGAGCTTTATTATAATAAATATTTAGCTGGAGTCCCAGGAATTAAAGTTGCTGAAATTGATCAAAAAAGTGAAGGGTTACCATATACAATTTCAGAGTTTACAGAGCCTATTGATGGAAGAGACGTAGTTACTACCATTGACGAGAATATACAATATTTTGCAGAGAAGCTAGCTCAAGAGGCTTTAGAAGATAATGAAGCTAAAGCAGTGTCAATTATGGTTATGGACCCTAACACAGGAGAAATATTAGCTTTGGCAAATAAGCCAGACTATGATCCTAATAATCCTTGGCCAGAAGGGGTGGCTGATGATGATATTCAGCAAATGTGGAGAAATAGATTAGTAAGTGATGCTTATGAGCCGGGATCTATTTTTAAGGTAGTTACAGCCACAGCAGCTATAGAAAAGGGTGTTCTTAAAGAAGGAGAAGCTTTTAATTGTGGTGGTGGACTTACAATTGGTGGAAGGAATATTCACTGTTGGAAGACCTCAGGTCATGGTCCTCAGACCTTTGAGGAAATATTAAAAAACTCTTGTAACGTTGGATTTATGATTCTAGGCGAAAGATTAGGAGCAGAAAATCTAAATGAATATATTAAAAAGTTTGGCTTTGGACAAAAGACAGGAATTGACCTACCAGGAGAATCTTCTGGTATAGTTAAAGCTACTAAAGATATATCAGTCACTGATTTAGCGACTATATCTTTTGGACAAAGCAATACAACCACAGGAGTTCAATATATGAGAGCTTTCAATGCAATTGCAAATGGAGGATATTTAATACCTCCTCACTTAATGAAGGAAGTAACTCATTATGATGATAATAATGAGGTAGTAGTCGATGAAACTTATAATATAGAGAAGAAACAACAATTTACTCCAGAAGCTATGCAGGAGATGAGATTACATCTAGAACAAGTAGTTGGTACAGGTGGAGGATCAAAAGCAAAGATAGATGGATATAGAATTGCAGGTAAAACAGGTACAGCACAAAAGGTAGATACTGTTAGGGGTGGTTATGCAGCTGGTAAATATCTGGCTTCCTTTGCTGGTATGGCACCAGCAGATAATCCAAAGTATACAGTGTTTGTATCTATAGATGAACCAAATCCATCTTTATACTATGCTGGACAAATCGCAGCTCCAGTAGGGCAAAAATTATTTAATGATTTATTTAATTATAGTGAAATGAAACCTGATGGAAGTTACATGGAAGCAGATGAAAGCTTAAAAGCAGACGTGATTGTACCAGAAGTTAGAGGATTGTCAATTGCTGATGCTAAAAAAGCAATAACTGATGCAGGGTTAACCATTAGAGTAGAAGGTAGTGGCGAAACTGTTACAGACATAAATCCTAAACCAGGATTTACTCTTAAAGAAGGAAAGGAAATAATTCTATATGCAGGGAAAGCTAAAGGAAATGCAGATACTGTTGTAATTCCTGATTTAAAAGGTTTTACAAAGGAAAGCATTACTAAGCTTTTCAATGATCTAGGCTTAAAGAGTGAGTTTGTAGGTGAAGGATTGGTAGTAGAACAAAGTATTTCACCGGGACAAGAAATTAAAAAAGGAACCACAGTAACCTTTCATCTAGGCACCTTAGCAGATTAGATATAAAAACTGTCTAAGACTTCTACAGGATTAAATATTATGTATATTTCCACAGGTTATCAGGATTAAATCATAAATTATCCGGTAGTTACAGTTTGACTTGTGCTACCGGATTTTATATGCTATAAGGTATAAAATCTAAATTTTAGGCTATGTTTTAATTAGTATTACCATTTGTTAATATTAGTAAAGAGTATTTTAAGGATGTGATTGAAATGAAAATAGAAGATTTATTAAAGGGAGTAAGCCATACAAAATTAAGCGGAAATGAAGATATAGAGATAAGTAATTTACAATATGATAGCAGGAAAATAAAAAGCGGGGATATATTTTTTGCAATAAGTGGCTTTAATGTGGATGGACATAATTTTATATCAAAGGCTATAGAAAATGGTGCTAAAGCAGTGGTAGTTGAAAAAGATATACCTATGATTAATGAAATAACATATATAAGAGTTGAAAATGGAAGAAGAGCATTGTCAGTGGCAGCTTCGAATTTTTACAATAAACCAAGTGAAAAGATGAAGATTATAGGTGTAACTGGCACAAATGGAAAGACTACCTCTGCATTTATGTTAAAGGGAATATTAGAAGCTAAGGGGTATAAGGTAGGTTTAATAGGTACAATAGCTAATTATATAGGAGATAGAGAGATTCATACAGAGAAGACGACACCAGAATCTTTAGAGCTTCAGCGACTTTTTAGTGAAATGGTAGAGAATAATATAGATTATTGTGTTATGGAGGTTTCATCTCATTCTTTAGAATTAGATAGAGTTTATGGAATAGAATTTTCACAAGGAATATTTACAAATTTAACTCAAGATCACTTAGATTTCCATAAAACATTTGAAAATTATTTTAATGCAAAAAGCAAGTTATTTAAAATGAGTAGACACTCTATAATAAATATAGATGATTCTTATGGAGTACAACTTCTTGAAAAGATAAATTCTAAAGTGACTACTTACTCTATTGAAAGAGAAAGTGACTTGAAAGGCTTTAATATTGATTTAGAATCTACAGGAATTATATTTAATTTACAAGTGAATAAGAAGGTTTATGAGTTAAAGTTGCCTATACCAGGTAGATACAACGTTTATAATGCATTGGGATGTATTGGAGCAGCGTTAGATGAAGGAATAGATATGGAAGATATCATAGATGGACTTTCTAAGGTTACTGTACCAGGAAGATGTGAGAATTTAACTCTAGGAATGGATTTAGGATTTCAAGTAATTAGAGATTATTCCCATACCCCTGATAGCCTAAAAAATATATTGGAAAACCTTAGAGAATTGACTAAAGGTAAATTAATATGTGTATTTGGATGTGGTGGCGATAGAGATAAGACTAAGAGGCCTATTATGGGAGATATAGGTACAGAACTAAGTGATATGGCTATAATAACCTCAGACAATCCAAGAAGTGAAGATCCTTATATGATATTAGAAGATATTAAGGCAGGAGTTAAGAAATCCAATTATAAACTTATTGAAAATAGAAAAGAAGCCATAAGAGCAGCCTTACTCCTAGCTAAAAAAGATGATATTATAGTAATTGCAGGAAAAGGACATGAAACTTATCAAATCCTTCAAAATGGAACTATTCATTTTGATGAAAAGGAAGTAGTATTAGAATTGATAGAGGAGTTGGGGCTTTAGATGGAAACTATAAGATTAAAGGAAATAGCTGGAGCTATATCAGGAGAAATTTTGATTAAAGGATCTACGGAAGAATTTTCAAATGTGACCATAGATAGTAGAAAGGTTTCTAAGGGAGATATTTTTATAGCTATTAAGGGAGAGAATTTTGATGGACATAAATTTGTAAAGGGAGCCGTAGATAGTGGCGCAAAGCTTTGCATAATACATGATAAAACTATTTGTGAAAATTTAAATGAAGAAGATATATCTATAATTTTAGTAAATGATACTAAAAGAGCACTTCTTGATTTAGCAAGTTATTATATAAGTACACTAAATATAAAAGTGGTAGGAATTACAGGCTCTACAGGAAAGACTTCAACTAAAGATTTAATGGCTGCAGCTCTTAGTGAAAGATATAAAGTGTTTAAAACACAGGGAAATTTTAATAATGATATTGGACTGCCTTTAATGATATTTAAGTTAGATAGAACTCATGAAGTTGCTATACTAGAGATGGGAATGAGTAATTTAGGAGAGATAGATACTCTAGCAAAGGTAGCAAAGCCATCTATAGGAGTTATAACGAATATAGGAACATCGCATTTAGAAAACTTGAAAACTAGAGAAAATATTTTAAAAGCTAAATTGGAGATAACAAACAATTTTACTAAGGATAATGTATTAGTTATTAATGCAGATAATGATATGCTTCAAGATTATTACACAGAAAAATATAAAATTGTAAAAATTGGTATAGATAATGATTATAATTTTAAAGGTTGTAGAATAATTATAAATAAGGACAGTATAGAGTTTGGTGTAAAGGAAAATGGAAATGAGTCAGATGCTACTATAAAAGTACCGGTGCCAGGGAAACACAATGTGCTTAATTCATTATTGGCAATAGCTGTTGCTAGAGAATTAAACGTTACATATGAAGAAATACAAAGGGGCATGCATAACTTAGAAGCTACATCTATGAGATTAGATGTTATAAAGGTAAATAATTATACTATAATAAACGATGCTTATAATGCTAGTCCAGATTCTATGGAGGCTGCACTTGATGTTTTAAAACAATATAATGGGAGGAAAATAGCCATTCTTGGAACTATGAAAGAATTGGGAGATGATTCTCCTAGAGCTCATGAGCAAGTGGGAGCTTATACAAAATCTAGCGGCGTTGACTTATTATTTACTTTGGGGGAATTTAATGATAGCTTTAAAAGAGGATATGGAAGTAAGAACTTTGTGGCTTTTAATTCCATGGAAAAGCTAATATGTGAACTAAAGAAAGTGATAAAAGAAGGCGATGTTTTGCTAATAAAAGCATCAAGATCTATGAAATTTGAAAATATAATTCAAGAATTACAAAAGAAAAACATATAGGGAGGGATGGAATATGAATAAGTTAATATATTCTGTTTTAGTAGCATTTATAATATCTTTTGCAATAGCACCATTTATAATACCAATACTGCACAAGTTAAAATTTGGACAGAACATCAGAGAAGATGGTCCACAAAGCCATTTAAAAAAGCAAGGTACACCAACTATGGGTGGAATAATTTTTATTATTTCTACTTGTATTACTATGATATTAATGGTTAGAAATCCTAATGACGAGGCTATGCTTGCACTATATGCTCTTATAGCATTTGGAGCAATTGGATTTTTAGATGATGCTCTAAAGATAATTAAAAAGAAAAACGAAGGACTTAAAAGCTATCAAAAAATGTTACTTCTTGTGATAGTATCTATAATATTTGGATATTATGCAAAGGATAAAATAGGAACAGATATAATGATACCTTTCCTAGGAACATTAACTTGGGATTTAAAAGTGCTGTTTATACCTTTTATAGTAGTATATTTTGCAGCAGTTACCAATGCTGTAAATCTTACAGATGGATTAGATGGGCTTTGTAGTTCAGTAACGATTTTAGTTATGACATTCTTTGCTCTTGTAAGTTATGGAATGGGATATTATACCTTGGCAATTTTCTGTGGAATTTTAGCAGGTGCTATACTTGGATTCTTAAAATATAATTCTTATCCAGCACAAACCTTTATGGGTGACGGAGGATCATTGGCTTTAGGAGGAGCTGTTGCAGCTATTGCTATGATATTAAAGCTAGAACTTATAGTAATCATAGTTGGAGGAATATATCTAATAGAAACTTTATCTGTAATTATCCAAGTTGCATCCTTTAAGCTTACAGGAAAAAGGGTATTTAAAATGGCACCGTTGCATCACCATTTTGAATTAAAGGGATGGCATGAAAGTAAAATAGTAGCCGTATTTTCAATTGTAACAGTTATACTATGTTTAATAGGATTCCTTGCACTAACTTATTAAAATGGCATAGGAGGAATTTAGTATGAAAAAACCCAAAATGAAATTGGGAGATGTAGACTTTTTACTCTTTGCTGTAATTATTATGTTAGTTACAGTTGGAGTTGTAATGGTATATAGTGCTAGCTCATATTTTTCAGCTTTTAAATATGATGATGCAGAGTACTTCTTATGGAAGCAACTTCAATGGGCTGGACTTGGACTTGTTGGAATGATGATCACATTAAATATTGATTATCATAAGTATAAAAAATATACTAGAATTTTGATAATCTTTACTTTTATAGCCCTTTGTTTGGTTTTCTTATTTGCACCAGTAAAGGGAGCTCAACGTTGGATTAGGCTGGGGCCTTTATCTTTTCAACCATCAGAGATTGCAAAATATGTGGTAGTACTGTTTATAGCAAAGAATATATCAAATAATCCTCAAAATATAAAAAAGTTTTGGAAAGGTGTAGTTCCTAATCTTTTCTTTGCAGCATTTATAGCTGGTATGATTCTCCTAGAGAAGAATCTTAGCATTGCCACAGTTACCATGGTAGTTAGTCTTATAATGTTATTTGTAGCTGGAACTAAAATTGCACATATGGGAAGCCTTATTGGAGCAGTAGGAGCACTTGGAGTTACGTTCATATTGATAGAACCATATAGAATGAGAAGACTTCTTAGCTTTACAAATCCATGGAGTGACTCTCAAGGAGATGGATATCAATTAGTACAATCTCTACTAGCTTTAGGATCTGGAGGTCTTACTGGAGTTGGAATAGGACAATCAAGACAAAAGTGTTTCTATATTCCAGAGCCACATAATGATTTTATATTATCAGTTATAGGTGAAGAGTTAGGATTTATAGGTTGTGCTTTTATAATAATATTGTTTTTATTATTTTTATGGAGAGGAGTTATTGCGGCTTCTAAAGCTAAAGACATGTATGGTTCTTTACTAGCTACTGGAATAACTTCTGTAGTAGTTATTCAAAGTTTAATAAATATTGCTGTTGTTACAGGTTCTATGCCAGTAACTGGAGTTCCTTTACCTTTCATAAGCTATGGAGGTTCGTCGCTGGTAATTAATATGTTATTTATGGGAATACTACTTAATATAACTCGGCAAAATAATAAGAAAATCTCGTAAAATAATACGACTGAAAATAATTTGTATTTTCAGTCGTATTATTTTTATATATTTAATTATTTTTATACATTTACACTAAATATAATTAACAAAGTTTACGTATATTAAAATAAGTGAGCAATGAAAAGTTATTTATAGTTTAATAACATATAAAGTATAATAAATATAATATATTAAATTATAAAATTTAGTATATCAAATAAACATTAAAATTTTAATAAAAATAAGTCTATAAAGTTAATTAAAGTAATTAATATTTAATATTTTTGTAATGAATTTAGACTATAAAAATGTTATGATATAAGGTGTATTAATCTAATTTTATGTTTATATATTGTAATTTGGTGGTGAAAATGTGGCAAAAAAAATTAAACAGAATTATGGTAATTATATTATAGATAATAAAGAAAATATATTAAAACGAAAGAAAAAGATTATTAGATTAAAAAGAACTATAATATTATTTATAGTGTTGGTATCTATATTAATAACCTTAGCATTGACTTTACCTACATTTAATTTGTCAGAAATTTTAGTTAGCGGTTTAACAAACTTATCAGAAGAGAATATTAAAACAGCTACAAAGCTGGAACTAGGCACTAATATTTTTAAAATAAAAACTAAAAAAATAGAAAAAGAGATAGTGAAAAATCCGTATATTTTAAAGGTTGATATTAATAGAAAATATCCTAATAAGATTTCTATTAATGTTCAGGAAAGGAATATTGCTTTTTATACTGCAGTATCTGATGGTTTTTATATAATTGATGATGAAGGAATAGTTTTAGAAAAAAAGGATTCTATTGAAGGTATAATAGCTTTAAGAATCGAAGGTATTAATGAAGCAAATTTAAAGATAGGTGAAAAAATTAAAGATATAGACGAAGATAAAATTGAGGCAGTTTGTAATATATATAATTTTTTAAAAGAAAAGAACATGTTTGAAAAATACAACATATCAAAATTAGAGATTAACGATTTTGTAGACTTAAGATTATATGTAAATAATTTATACATAGAACTTGGAACTATTGATAAAGTTAATGGCAAGATTGCTAAAGGCTTTAGCATAATTGAGAGTGCGAATCTTGCTAAGGTAAAGGGATATATTGATGTTAGCTTTGAAGGAAATCCTGTTATATATAAGGAGAAGTAAAAGCTCACCAAATTTGTATGATGATGCATGGATAATATTATGAATTTTTATTGGGAGGTAGGATAAGTGAAAAGTATTTTTTCCAAGTTGTGTATGGGACTTATATTTTTAATGTTTGGATTTGTTATAATAACTCAGCTAAATACAGTAGAAAATCAAAGTGTAAATAAGGTTGATAATTCTCAAACTCCAGAAATATTATTAGAAAATGAACAGTTGAAAAAAGAAAAGGAAGAGTTGCAGAAATCTGTAGATGAACTTGAGGCTAAGGCCGCAGAATATGAAAAGGAAGCTGCAGAAGATACAAAGAATAAGAGAATGCTTGAAGAGTTGAATAATACTAGACTTAGAGCGGGATTAACAAATGTAGAAGGACCAGGTATTATAATATATATTAATCCTAAAACCACTGTGTTCGGAGCTCAAGCTGGATTTAGTCCCATACAAGATTTTCAATTATTAGCTATAATAAATGAGTTATATGCTGCTGGGGCTGAAGCAGTATCAATTAATGATATTAGGCTTATAGGAAATAGTAGTATAAGAACCGCAGGAAGCAGCATTAGGGTTAATAATGAAAGAATATCACCAATGGAACGTATAACAATATATGCTTTAGGAAATAAGACTATACTAGAAGGAGCTATGGCATTTCCAGGTGCAATACCTAATGAGATAAGAACTAGCTATGATGTGTCATTTGAAACAAAGGATGAAATTAAAATTAAAAAGACTAATACGGCGGTAAAATTTGAATATATAAAAGAAGTAAAAGAAGACTAAGAGTAGGAGTGATGAAATGATTGCATTAGTAGGACTTATAATAGGAATTATATTAGGGATAGCTTTCAATATAGACTTTCCACTTAAATTATCACCATATATATCAGTTGCAATATTTGCTTGTATAGACTCTACTTTTGGGGCTATCAGAGCTACTTTAAATAAGGATTTTAGACCAGATATATTTATATCTGGATTCTTTGGAAATGCATTTCTAGCAGCAGGAATGGTTTATTTAGGAGATAAACTAGGCATACCAGTATATATTGCAGCAATTATAATATTTGGACAGAGAATATTCACAAACTTTGCTGTTATAAGAAGATTATTGATGGATAGAATAAAAACACATCATTAAGGAGATATTTAAATGCGAGTTAATGAAGCTAATATATTTTTATTTATAGCTACCATTATCATTGGAATTTTAATAGCCATGAATATAAATTTGGGAGGACAAACTAAATTTTTAGATGTAGAGCAATATCAAAAGGCCTATGATGATAGGGCGAAGCTACAAACTGAAATAAGTAATTTAGAAGAAGAATATCTTGAATTAAATAGAAAAATTAATAAATATGAAAGAGGTAGCGAAAGTGATAGCGAAGTCAGAAAAGAGATGAGTGAGGAGCTAAGTGAAAATAAGCTTGCTTTAGGACTATCTCCTGTAGTAGGAGATGGGATTAAGATTACTTTAAGTGATTCGCCAAAAGCTACGGAATTGGGCGCAAAAGTTCCTTGGTTTATGCTGGTTCATGATTGGGATTTATCAAGAGTAATTAATGATTTAAGAACTGCAGGAGCTGAAGCCATAGCTATTAATGGTCATAGAATTATAGGTTCTACATCGAGTCTTTGTGCTGGCCCAACTATAGAAATGGGAGGAATAAAGACAATAGCTCCATTCTATATTACAGCTATTGGAAATCAAGATGTAATAAGAAGTTTTCTAGAAAATCAAGAAAATCATATTAAGACTTTAAAGGCTAGGGATTGCTATGTTGAGATTGAATCCGTATATGATGAAAAATTACCTGCATATAATGGAGAATTGAAAAGTGAGTATTTAAAATTAGAAGAAAAATAGTTAAAAATAATAAAAATTTAATAATATTAAAGGTTTTTTTAATTTAATGGAGAATAAAAAAGTAGGAAGGAAATTCTATTTTGCATTAGTGACTAGATTTTACACATGAGACAGGAGGAATAAATTTGTCTATTGGTGAAAACTTTATAAAATTGAAGAGTGAGTTACCTAAAGAGGTAACATTAGTCTCAGTATCGAAAACTAGATCTATAGATGAAATACAAACTATATATGACTTAGGTGAAAGAAATTTCGGAGAGAATAAAGTACAAGAGTTAATAGAGAAATACGAAGCTTTACCTAAGGATATTAGATGGCATTTAATAGGCCATCTTCAAAGAAATAAAGTTAAATATCTAGTTGGACGAGTTTGCTTAATACATTCCTTAGATAGTATTAGACTTTTAGAAGAAATTGAAAAGCAATTTTCAAATAAGGGTATTATTGCAGATGTATTGATTCAAATTAACATCGGTAGAGAAGAGTCTAAGACTGGTATTATGATGGAAGATTTAGATGAACTTATAGATGCTTGTGAGAAATGCAATAATGTTAAGGTAAAGGGAATTATGGCTACGATACCTAAGGGGGATGCTAAAAGCTGTAATTATTATTTTACTAAAACTAAGGAAGTATTTGAAACCCTAAAAACTAGAAGCTATAAAAACATCACTATGGAGATTTTATCTATGGGAATGAGTGGCGACTATAAAGAAGCTTTAAAAGTAGGATCAAATATGATCCGAATAGGTGAAGGTATTTTTGGAAAAAGAGATTATAACAAATTAAAGTAGGAGGAAGGTTTTATTATGGAATTTTTCAAAGGTATAAGTAAAATGATGGGCTTTGATGAAGATGAAGATGATGAATTATTAGAAGATAGGGAAGAAAATTATGATGAAGGCGAAGATGAAATTGAAATTGAGCCTTTTGTAAGTAAAAAGCAGAACAAAATAGTTAACATTCATACTGCATCGTCTTCAAAGGTTGTAATTAGTAAACCTTCAAATTATGACGAAGGAAAAGTTATTGTAGACAATCTAAAATCTAGAAGAATTGTTATTGTTAATTTAAATGGAGTTGAACCTAAAGAAGGCCAAAGAATACTAGATTTCCTAATAGGTGCAATATATGCATTAGAAGGAGGTCTTCAAGCAGTAGAAAAGGGTGTGTTTATACTAACCCCATCTAATATTGAAGTAAGTAATGAGTTGAAAAATGAGCTTACTAGTAAGGGGATTTTTAGTTCATTTAAGTAGGATTTATACTCAAATTAAATAAAATACTGTATAGTAAGGTTTTTACATATTTGAGTGGTAGAATATAGTTTATAATACATGAATAGTATCAATAGGAATTATAATTAGCAATAATAATATACAAGTAATTAGAGGAAAGCTATGGATAAAAAGACCTTTTTAGATATGTTTAAAGATCACGATAGAAACTATATTTCAAGTATATATGAAGATATACAATTGTGCAGGAATATAGAAGTACCTATATATACAAAGGAGTTTGTCACTCCAGATATCTACATGAATATTAAAAATAACGAAAATAAGTTAGGAATTTTTGTTCATGGTACTGGGGTTTTTGAAGAGAGTGAGAGAAAAATGTTATGTTTTTCTACTAATACATATGAAGCACTAGACTATGATATTCATGTTATAAAAATAAAGAATAAATCAAAATTTAAAGAGCTTAAGCATAAAGATTATTTAGGTTCAATAATGGCTTTAGGAATTAAGAGAAATTTATTTGGAGACTTAATAGTTAAAGAAGATACTTGCTTTGTTCCAATGGTAAGTTCAGTTTCTGAATATATTCAAGATAACTTAATTACTATTGGAAATTGTCCGTGTACTATTAATAAAGTAGATATAAACAATGAAAATATTCCTAAAATTGAATTTGAAGAAAAAAATATAATAGTTACTTCACTTAGAATAGATAACATAGTACCTAACATTTGTAATATATCTAGAACTAAGGGAACTGAACTTATAAGTAATGGTTCTGTATTATTAAATTATCTTAATTGTAATAGAAAGGATAAATTAGTAGAAATGAAGGACACTATTACCATAAGAGGATTTGGAAAATACAAAGTTATTTCAATTGAGGGAGAAACAAGTAAGGGAAGAATTAAATTATTAATAGGTAGATATGTTTAATGAGAGGTGAAGGATATGAAAATGACGGCTATGGACATCATGAACAAAGATTTTAAAAGAGCCATGAGAGGATATAACATGGACGAAGTAGATGAGTTTTTAGAGCAAATTTCTGAAGACTATGAAACTGTATATAAAGAAAACGCTATTTTAAAGGAAAAATTAGATGTTTTTCAAGATAAATTAGATCATTATGTAAAGATGGAGACAACTATTCAAAGTACATTACTTTTAGCACAAAATGCTGCAGAGCAAGCAAAGCAGAGTTCTCAATCTGAAGCAGAGCTGATAATTAAAAATGCTAATGAAAGTGCAAAGAGAATTCTAGATAAAGCTCATACAGATGTTTTAAATATAAATGATGAATTTGATAGAACAAAACAAGAGTTTGCTAAATTCAGAAGTAAATTTAGAAATTTTATAGTTACTCAAATGGAAATGTTTGAAGCATTAGAAAAAGACTTTGATAAGAATTATAATATCTCAACGGTTATTGAAGATAAATCACAAGAACAAGGGTTAGAAGTGGCTGTTGAAAAAGAGGTAGAAGGCTTTGAGTATAACACAGCAGAATTAGAAGATATAAAAAGTTTCTTTGTAGATAAATAATATTTATCATAAAACAGTATTTACGATAAAATAATACTTTATGATAAAATAATATCTTATTATAAAATCATATTTACTTTGAATTAATGTGACTATTATATAAGAAATCTCACTTTAGGGTGAGATTTTTTTATCGGATCAAAGTATTGACATATTCCGGAGCATGTATATTATAATAGATGTAGTTATACCAACTATTGTGAGAAAAATATTTTAATTAATAGATAAGAAACTAGTATATTTGTTAAACTAGATTAAGATTAAAGAAAATAACCTAGGATTATTATTAACTAGGAAGACAAAGGAGATTTAAATATGAGAATAGGTATTATAGGAGCTATGGAAGAAGAAGTAAGTTCTTTGATAGCTGAGATGGACATAAGGAAAAAGGTTACAAGAGCTATGATGACTTTTAATCATGGGACTATTTACGATAGAGATGTAGTAATAGTTAGAAGTGGTATAGGTAAAGTAAATGCAGCGGTTTGCACACAAATTTTAGTAGATGACTTCAATGTTGATGCAGTTATAAATGTTGGTATAGCTGGAGGAATAGGAGAAGATATATATCCAGGAGATGTAGTTATTGCTACGGATTTAGTAGAACATGATATGGATACAACTAAGTTTGGTGATAGACCAGGTCAAATTCCGAATATGGATGTATTTGATTTCAAATGTGATGAGAAACTAGTAGAGAAAGCTAAAAAAGCTTGTGAAAATATAGATGATATAAATATTTTTACAGGTAGAATAGTATCGGGTGATCAATTTATAGCAGACATAGAAAAAATAAGATGGCTAAAAAGTGAGTTCAATGCTCTATCTTGTGAGATGGAGGGAGCAAGTATAGCTCATGCTGCTTATTTAAATAATAAACCCTTTGTTATTATAAGATCAATTTCTGACAATGCTAACAATGGTGCACATATGGATTATGAAAAATTTAAAGAAATATCAGTTAAAAACTCAAATACTATATTACGTTCTATGTTAAAAGCAATGTAAGGTGATATTATATGAAAAAAATACTAGCAGAAAAAAGCAGTGGAGAAAAATTCAAAATACAGGTGAAAGATGTAATTATTGGTGGAGATGACTTAGTATTTATATCTGGTCCCTGTGCCGTGGAAGACTATGGTAAAATGATGAGCATAGGAAGAGCTTTGAAAGAACAAGGGGTAAATATGATAAGAGCTGGGGCATTTAAGCCTAGAACATCCCCTTATGATTTTCAAGGACTTGGTCTAGATGGACTAAAAATACTTAAAGAAGTTGGAGATAAATTTAATTTGCCAGTAGTATCAGAGGTTATGGATGCAAGAGATATAGAAAGTTCTCTTCCTTATGTAGATATGATACAGGTAGGCTCTAGAAATATGTATAACTATACACTTCTGAAGGAATTAGGAAAGCTTCAAGTACCTGTACTTCTAAAGAGAGGTATAAGTGCTACTGTAGCTGAGTGGATTTATGCAGCTGAATATATTTTGAAGGAAGGAAATAATCAAGTTGTACTTTGTGAAAGAGGTGTAAGAACCTTTGAAACAACAACTAGAAATACTTTAGATTTAAACTCTGTGGCAGTTATTAAAGAAAATTATAGACTCCCTATCATAGTTGATCCTAGTCATGGAACTGGGAGACGTGAATTAGTTGAAGCTATGAGCTTGGCTGCTATAGCAGCTGGAGCGGATGGGTTAATTATAGAAAGTCATGTGAATCCTGATAACTCTGTATCAGATGCAAGACAAACAATTAATGTAGAAAACTTAAAAAATATTATGATTAAATCTAATGCAATAAAAAGTATTTTATAAATCAGGATAAGGGGGAGTGGGCTTGACTTTAGGTATAATAATAGTAATATTAGGACTAATAATAGATAGGACTACAAAGTGGTGGGCTATAAGTACCTTAAAGGGTACAGAAGGAATAACAATAATTAAAAATTTCTTTACCTTTGACTATTTAGAAAATCGTGGAGCTGCTTTTGGAATGCTTCAAAATAAACTGTGGTTATTTATTGTAATTACCATAATTGTGATATTAGGAATGATATTTTATTTATTTAAATATAGACCTAAATATAAATTAGTATATGTATCTATTGCTATGATAATTTCAGGTGCAATAGGAAATCTTATAGATAGAATAGGATATACTTATGTAGTAGATTTTATTATGCTTCATTATAAGGATATATATTATTTTCCAACCTTTAATGTAGCTGATATGCTAGTGTGTATAGGAACGTTTTTTCTATTAATATGTATATTGAAGGATGAGATTTAATGAATGTTAAAAATTACATTATAGATGAAGAAGATTCTGGGAAAAGGCTTGATCTATTTATAAGTGAAAATGAAGCAGATATGTCCAGGTCTTTTGTTCAAGGAATTATTGAAAAACAGCAAGTAAAGGTAAATAATCAAATAAAAAAAAGTAATTATAAATTAAGGATGAATGATGAGATACAGGTAGAGATTACTGAACCTGTAGAGCTTCAAGTAAATGCTGAAGATATCCCTTTAGATATAGTTTATGAAGATTGTGATGTAATAGTAATAAATAAACCACAGGATATGGTGGTTCATCCTGCACCAGGGAATTATACAGGAACTCTTGTTAATGGATTACTTTATCACTGCAAGGATTTATCAGGAATAAACGGAGTTATACGACCAGGCATAGTTCACAGAATAGATAAGGATACATCAGGAATATTAGTAGTTGCTAAAAATGATAGAGCACACAATTCCTTAGCGGCACAATTAAAGGATCATTCTATGAAGAGAGCTTATTATGCTATAGTAGAAGGAATAGTAAAGGAAGACGAAGGTAGAATTGAAACTAACATAGGAAGACATCCTGTTGAGAGAATAAAGATGGCAGTAGTTAAGGATGGAAAAGAGGCAATAACCAATTATAAGGTAATAGAAAGATTTAAAAATAATACCCTAGTTGAATGTAGATTAGAAACAGGCAGAACTCATCAAATTAGAGTTCATATGGCTCATTTACACCATCCATTAATTGGCGATCAAGTGTATGGATATAAAAAGCAACGATTTAAATTACAAGGGCAAGCACTTCATGCAAAACAATTAGGATTTATACATCCAACTACTGGAGAATATATGGAATTTGATTCACAACTTCCAGAATATTTTCAGGAGATATTAGAGAAATTAAGAAAAGAAGTTTAAGGAGGTATGTTATGGAACTCAAGTCAGTACTTATGGACGATAAGGCAATTAAGAGAACTCTCACGAGAATTTCTCATGAAATTATAGAAAAAAATAAAGGTACAGAAAATTTAGTGCTATTGGGAATCAAAAGTAGAGGAGTACCATTAGCTAATAGAATTGCAGAGTTAATTAATATGTTTGAAGGAACAGAAGTAGAAGTTGGAAGTGTAGATATAACTAAGTATAGGGATGACTTAAAAAAACCTGAAAATTTAAAGGAACATAATAGTATAGAACTGGGAGTAGATTTAACAGGTAAAAAAATTATTTTAGTAGATGACGTTTTATTTACAGGCAGAAGTGTAAGAGCAGCAATAGATGCAATTATAGATATAGGAAGACCAGAAATGATCCAATTAGCAGTGCTTGTAGATAGAGGACATAGAGAGCTGCCTATAAGAGCTGATTATGTAGGTAAAAATATACCAACATCTAGAAAAGAAGATATATCTGTACTATTAGTAGAGAAAGATGGAGTGGACTCTGTAAGTCTATACGAAAATAATTAGGAGAAGTAAACTTATGTATAAAATAATTGTAACCACTACCTTTGGTATAGAAGCTATTACAGGTAAGGAACTAAAAAATTTAGGTTATGAAGATCTAAAAATAGAGAATGGAAAGATAACCTTTGAAGGCGATGAAATGGATGTTGCTATTTGTAATATACATCTAAGAACCGCAGAGAGAGTTTTTTTAGAAATGGCAGAATTTGAAGCTAGATCCTTTGAGGAATTATTCCAAGGTACTAAGAAAGTAGATTGGGGTAGCTTAATTCCTATAGATGGAAAGATGCATATTATAGGAAAGTCTGTAAAATCTACATTACATAGTGTTCCGGATTGTCAAGGCATAGTAAAAAAGGCTGTAGTAGAGAAGATGAAGGAGAAATACCACACAGATTGGTTTAGTGAAGATGGACCAGTATATAAGATAGAAGTTGGAATCTTAAAGGATAAAGTAACCCTCGCTGTAGACACCTCTGGAGTAGGACTACATAAAAGGGGATATAGAGAAAATGCAGGAGCGGCTCCTTTAAAGGAAACTTTAGCAGCAGCCTTAGTTTTAATAGCTAAATTTAATGGAGATGAGCTACTAATAGATCCATTCTGTGGTTCAGGAACTATACCTATAGAGGCGGCATTAATAGCTAAAAATATTGCACCTGGAGTTAATAGACACTTTGTTAGTGAAACTTGGCCTACTTTTGATAAGGAAATTTGGGAACAGGTACGTGAAGGAGCCAAAAGAAGTGTTAATAAAAAAGAATTTGTTATTCAAGGTTCTGATATAGATGGAAGAGTACTTAGAACTGCTATGAATAATGCTGAGAAAGCAGGTGTAAAGCAGTATGTAAACTTCCAAAGACTTGACATGAAAGATGTTAGAAATAGAAAAAAAGGTGGTATGATAATTACTAATCCACCTTATGGAGAGAGACTTTTAGATGAGGAAGAGGTTAAGTCTCTTTATAAGACTTTTTCTAATGTATATGCAGGTTTAGAGGATTGGTCATGTTACGTACTAACATCCTATGATGACTTTCAAAAGGTTTTTGGTAAGAAAGCCGATAAAAATAGAAAACTGTATAATGGAAGGCTTCAATGCTATTATTATCAGTATAATCCAAAGAAATAAATTCATTGGTATATAAAATTTATTTTATTATGGAGTAATTAAAAAAAGAAAAATATAAATGAAATGACTATCTCAAAAAGTTTTGGGATAGTCATTTGCTTTTAAATTTGTTTTAAATCAAGCTTTACAGGATCTACATAGATTGTTTTATTGGTAGAATAGGTTACCATACCAGGTTTTCCTTTAGCCATCTTTTTAACATTTCTAATTTCAGTATAGTCTATAGGTACTTTAGTAGAATTTTTACCTTTACTGTAGAAAGCAGCTAATGTAGCAGCTTCTAAGAGAGTAGAATCAGGTATTTCTCCCATATTTTTAATGATTACATGGGAGCCAGGAATATTTTTTATATGAAGCCATATATCATTATTATGAGCAAATTTTAATGTTAAATAATCATTTTCAAGGTTATTTTTACCTACATATATATCAATACCATCACTAGATATAAAGTGTAGTGGCTTTGAAGGTTTAGTTTTTTTGCTTTTCATAGATTTCTTAAAAGCAATATAACCAGTTTCCACTAATTCATTTTTTATATCCTCTAAATCTTTGTAGTTATCAGCATTTTCGATGTTACTAAGTACCGATTGAAGATATTGATCTTCTTCCTCTGCCAATTCAATTTGAATATATGCATTTTCCTCTGCTGCTTTTAATTTATTATACTTTTTAAAATATTTTTGTGCATTTTCTGCAGGAGTTTTATTAATATCCAAAGGAATTTTTATATATTCCTCATCTTCACTGTAATAATTTAAAACTTCTACTTCTTTGTCACCTTTTTTTATATTATAAATATTTGCAGTAATAAGCTCTCCATACAGGTTATACTTCGGTTTTTCCTCACATTCAATTAAGGTTTTCTTTAAAATCTGTAGTTTTTTTTCTATTCTTTCAATATTATTTATCACTAATTTTTGCATATCATGACTTTTATTTTGAAGTCTGTTTATCTTATCTTTAGCATGATAGAAGGTTTCAAGAAGAGTGCTAGGAGAAGTGTATTCTTCACTTTTACAGCCTTCCTCTAGAAGATGCTCTAGTGTGATACAGTGAAAGTCTTTTAACTCTTCGTTGAAATAGTAACTGTAAAGTTCATAATTATTATCTTTAGGTTTTATAAAGAATTTTGTTAAAAATTCATAGATTTCCTCTAGATTATTTTTATTTAAAGAAATATTTTTTTTCTTCATTTGGAAATTGATTTCTTTACATATAGGATTACTGATTCCATCTAAAATCTTAGTAAAGCACTTTTCATCTAAATCTTTATCTTCATAAAGGCTTAAAGTTTTTTCTTGGAAGACATCAAAAGTAGTATTAAATATGTCTATCTTATCACTTGATGGAGGATACACATATTCTATACCAGGGTAAAGTACTCTATAGCTGTTTATATCTGGAGTAATATGTTTTATGGAATCCATAATGATTCCATCTCGGTTTCTTACTAAAGTAATATTACTATGGCGGCCCATAATTTCTATTATAAGGGTATAGATACTATTAAATCCTAACTCATCACTGCTTTCAAAGTCTAAAAATAAGATTCTATCATTATTTAATTGAGTTACATCCTTTAAAACTGCAGTATTTAGATACTTTCTTAAAACCATACAAAATACAGGAGCTTTTAGTGGATTTTCCTTAGAGTAATCTATAAAGTTTATTTTAGGATATGAAGCGTTAGCACTTAATAGTAGTCTAACAGACTTTCTATTTATTTTAAAACTTAGTATTATCTCATCTTTCTCAGGTTGAGTTATTTTATCTATTCTACTGCCTATTAGAGTATTTTTTATCTCATTAGCTAAAGAGCGTAAATATAATCCATCTAATGCCATATAAATCATCCTTTCATTTAAGCATATATTTTACAGTATATCACTATTATTTTAGAAATAGAATACAAAACAAGTTAGTACAAGGATAATTTATGTAATTGAAGATGATATAATAAAAATAAAATATATTTTTATTAAGATAAGTAAAGTAATAAATATAAATTATAAAGGTATGGTGAGGATAATATGGAGTTGAGGGAAAATATCATTAATCTAAGAAGAGAGTTTCATAAATGTGCAGAAATCGGATGGTTGGAATTTGAAACTACTATAAAAATAATAAATTACTTAAGAGAACTTGGATATAATTTAGAATATGGAAAGAAAATACACAATAATCCCATAGGATGCCCTAAGAGAGAAGAATTTAAACAGCATAGATTAGAATGCAGTAAGGTAATCGACAAGGAAGATTTTAATATAGATGAAATTTTACAAGGATATACTGGGGTAGTAGCTACTATGGATACAGGGATATCAGGACCAACTATAGCTTTTAGATTTGATATAGATGGATTAAAGGTTGAAGAGGGAAAGGAAAATCATAGACCTTATGAGGAAGGTTTTGTTTCTCAAAATCTAGGGATGTGCCATTGTTGTGGTCATGATGGTCATATAGCTATAGGACTTCAACTTGCTAGCACTATTATGAAGATGAAAGAAAAATTAATAGGAAGAATAAAGCTTATATTTCAACCAGCAGAGGAAGAGGTTAGAGGAGCTAAATCTATGGTAGAAGCAGGCGTTTTAATTGATGTGGATTATTTATTTTCAGGTCATATTGGATTTATAGATAAAAATAATGCTGTAGCAGTTAAGGTGAAGAATATGCTTGCTACAAATAAGGTAGAAGTAGAGTTTTTAGGAAAATCTGCTCATGCAGGCCTTTGTCCAGAAGAAGGAAAAAATGCACTTTTAGCAGCTGCTAGTTGTATTTTAAACCTCCATAGTCAAGTACAATTTGGAAAAGGTGTTGGTAGGCTTAATGTAGGAACTCTTCATGGTGGCACTGGTAAAAATGTTATAGCAGATAGAGCAATATTACAATTGGAGACGAGAGGAGATACAAATGAAATTAATGATAAAATCATGGATATAGTTTATCGTGTAGTTCAGGGTACAGCAACTTCATATAATGTAGAATATAATATAAATGTGGTTGGTTCTGCAAAGGCTTATAATAGTAAAGATGATGCTTTTTCAGAAAAGGTAATAGAAGAGATAAAAGATTTATCCTTAGAAATTATTGAAGACTTTTCCTTCGGAGCCTCTGAGGATATAACTTATATGTTAGAAGAAGTAGAAAAGAGTGGTGGAAAGGGAATGTATTTTATATTTCCAACTAGGATTACAGCACCACACCATAATCCCAATTTTGATTTTAATGAAGAATCACTTATAATAGGTCATGATGTGTATGTTAAGATGATAGAAACATTTTTAGAAAAGATATAATTTAAATTGAAGATAAAATTAATAAATGAAATATTATGGAACAGGAAAATTATTAACTGTGGATAAAATAAAGAAGCTAAGGGATGTGTAGTTTTGAAAGAAACAATGAATAGAATTTTAGAGAAATATTATGGATATAAAAGCTTTAGAACAGGTCAACAGCAGGTTATAGAATCTATTTTAAGAGGAGAAGATGTACTTACTATAATGTCTACAGGAAGTGGTAAATCTATATGCTATCAAGTACCTGCACTAATACTTCCAGGTTTAACTATAGTAATATCACCTCTAATTTCCCTTATGAAGGATCAAGTGGATGCTATGAAGGAAATGGGAATACCTTGTAATTATATAAATAGTTCTTTAAGCAGTGAAGAGTTTGATGAAGTTTTAAATGGAATTAAGGAAGAAAAATATAAAATACTATATATAGCACCAGAGCGATTGGATAATGTAGAGTTTTACACTGTAATCTCAAGGGTTACTATTAGCCAAATAGCTGTAGATGAGGCCCATTGCGTTTCACAGTGGGGACATGATTTTAGAGCAAGTTATAAGAGAATTGCAGTATTTATAGAAAGGCTCATGGTAAGACCCATAGTTACAGCATTTACTGCTACAGCATCAAAAGAAGTAAGACAAGATATAGTAAAACTTTTAAAACTTCAAAGTCCTAAAATATTTATAACTGGTTTTGATAGAGAAAATCTATCAATAAATGTAGTTAAGTCTGAAAATAAGAAGAAATATCTTTTTAAATTTATGGAAGATAATAAAGAAAGTTCTGGTATTATATATGGAGCCACTAGAAAAGAAGTAGACAATATTTATAAAGAGCTTTCTAGTAAGGGATATGATATAGCCAGATATCATGCTGGATTATCTGATGAAGAAAGAAAACAAAATCAAGAAGATTTTATTTATGATAGAGTTAAAATCATGGTAGCTACCAATGCCTTTGGTATGGGAATAGATAAATCTAATATTAGATATGTAGTACACTATAATATGCCTAAAAATATTGAAGGATATTATCAAGAAATCGGAAGAGCTGGTAGAGACGGAGAAAAAAGCCAATGTATTTTATTATTTTCTCCAGGAGATATTCATGTTCAAAAGTATTTAATAGAGATGAGTATAGAAAATCCGGAGAGAAAAAGTAATCAATATAAAGCATTGCAACAAATGGTGGATTTTGTTTATAGCAATGATTGCTATAGAAAATATATTCTAAATTACTTTGGAGAAAGCTATGATGAGGATTGCAATAACTGTAGTAATTGTTTAAACCAAGGTGATATAGTTGATAAAACTGTAGATGCTCAAAAGGTATTGTCTTGTATATATAGAATGAAGAGAAACTTTGGTTCTACTATGCTAATAGATGTGCTTAGGGGATCTAAGAATAAGAAGGTTACAAGCTTTGACTTTCAACAGTTATCTACTTATGGTATTATGAAAGATTACTCTAGTGAAGAGTTAAAAAACTTTATAAATACTCTAATATCTCATGGATATATAAGTCAAATAGAAGGGGCTTATCCTGTCCTGGCTTTAAATAATAAATCCATGGCAGTACTTAGAGGGCAAGAAGTAGTACACTTTAAAGAGTTTAAAGTAAAGGTTACTGCAGAATCTAAAAATGAACTCTTTGATATACTAAAAGAACTTAGGTACAACATGGCGAAGGAAGCTGGAATTCCTCCTTATATTATTTTTAGTGATGGAACACTTAGAGAGATGAGTATTAAGTATCCTAGAAATAAAGAAGACTTTTTAGATATATCTGGAGTAGGAGAGACAAAGTATAATAAATATGGCAAGGAATTTCAAAATGCAATCATAGAATACGTTAAAGAAAATAAATTAGAAGAAGTAAATAAAAATATTGATGATAATGTATATGAAGAAGCTAGTATAACTAAAATGGAGGAAGCACAGACATCTAATGAAGACTCAGAATATTTTTATGTAAATACAGATAAAGAGCTATTTGGAAGATTATTACTATTGCGACAAGAGATGGGTAAAAAAGAAGGAACATCTCCACAACATATCATTGAAAAGAATACTCTTAAAGAGATAAGTGGAAGATATCCTAATACTCTAGAGGAGCTTAAGGATATAGGTGGTATGGGACCTAAGAAGATAGAAAGATATGGTGTAAGCTTAATTGAGGCTGTAAATGCTTATATTAAAGAGAAGGAAATAAACCCCCTATGGAAAGAAAAAAAGAGAAAAAAGTTAGTTATTGATGGAGATGAAAGGAAGAATAAAGAGATAGCTTTAGACATGTTAAATGAAGATATTGAAATTGAGGATATAGCAGAAGAGATAGAGGTATCTATTTCAACTATACTAGGCTATATAACAGAGTATATATGCGAATATGGTAAACCTAAGTTTTCGCTTGATTTAAATAGATTTTTTAATGAGGATGAGGAGAAAATTATAGTAGAAGTTTGTGAAAAGATAGGCTATGATAAAGTAAGTAAAATTAAGGCACAATTGCCTGAAACGATTAAATATGAAACTATAAGAGCTGTTATACTTAAAAATTATTTTTAAAGGAGGTTATTATGGAAACTTTAAAATTTATAAAGATGCAAGGTGCAGGAAATAACTTTGTAGTATTTGAGGACATGGAAGAAAAATACAAAGACTTAAATAGTTTAGCTAAGAAGCTATGTGATAGAAATTTTGGAGTAGGTGGAGATGGAATATTAGTAGTAAGAAAAAGCAAAGTTGCTGATATTCAAATGATTATAATAAATAGTGATGGTTCCTATGCGGGTATGTGTGGAAATGGAATAAGGTGCTTTGGCAAATATGTATATGAAAATAATATAGTAGATAAGTCTAGTTTTACTGTAGAAACTGGTGATGGAATAAAAATTTGTGATTTGATTATTAAAGATGGAATAGTAGGAGCAGTCAAAATTAATATGGGAAGAGAAAGTTTTAATCCTAAACATATTCCTGCTTTATCAGAGGGAGAAATCATTGAAAAAGATATATATGCTAATAGTAAAGAGTATAATATAAGCTCTTTATTATTAGGAGTTCCCCATACAGTGATCATAACTAAAGATGGAGAGTTTTCAGTTGAAGAAGGGGCAGGTATAGAAAGGTATGAGTTGTTTCCACAGGGAACCAATGTTAACTTTTGTAGGATAATAAATAAAGGGGAAATAAAGGTAAACACTTGGGAAAGAGGAGCAGGTCCAACGCTTGCCTGTGGAACAGGATGTTGCTCTTCTGTGGTGGTTTGTAATAGATTAAATTTAGTAGATAAAAAGGTAAGAGTTATTGCTCCAGGAGGAATTTTAACTATAGAAATCACTGATAAAGGGATAATGATGACTGGACCAGCTGAGAATGTATTTAATGGAGAAATTGAAATATAGCAGTTAAAAATGAGACAATCTTAAAATAAATTTAGTTATTTTAAGATTATCTCATTTTTTATTTATTTTTAAGGATTATATTACAAATAAATGGTAATAATCATATCTAAGATATAAGGTGTTACTAATTTAAACACATTTAAGGAGAGAGATTTGTGATTAATACAATAGACTTAGATACTATTCAGATAAATATAAAGGCTATGTCTATACTTTCTAAGGAATTATGTGAAGAGTATAGCATATTACCTTATGACATAAAGGATAATCATATATATTTAGCCACATTTAAAGAACATTCCCAAGATGAGATTAATAGATTGGAATTTATAATAAAGAAAAAAGTAATACTTAACTTATGTAGTATAGAACAATTCCATGTTTATTTAAGTAAGTATTATGAAGAAATCTATAGAAAACAAATAGTTAAAGAAATTAGGAGTGAAGAACAGGTAAAGGATAAAATACATAGCGAAGTCAAGGGGCCTATCATATCTTTAGTAAATTCTATTTTTCGAGAAGCAATAGAAAAGGGTGCTAGTGATATTCATATAGAACCAAGGAAGGATTCTATTGTAATTAGATATAGAGTTGATGGAATTCTAAATATCTTTAGCACTTTACCGAAAAAGCTCTACGATGTTATCTCAACTAGGATAAAGGTTATGGCTAATATGGATATTACCAATAAATATGCACCTAACGATGGAGAAATAAATCTTCAGATAGATAATTATGAATATGATTTAAGAATATCTACTATGCCTACTGTCAATGGAGAAAAGTTTGTCATAAGAATATTACAAAGGAATGCAGAGTTACTAAATATTAGTAAATTGGGCTTTTCTAATAAAGATTATAGAATACTAAAAAATGTATTGAGATTTAAGCAAGGACTAATTATAATTACAGGTCCTACAGGAAGTGGTAAAACCACCACGTTATATTCTATGATAAGAGAATTAAATGATAAATATAAAAATATAGTTACTGTTGAAAAACCTGTGGAATGTGAGGTTGAAGGTATAAATCAGGTTTCAATTAATGACTCGGGAATAACTTACAGTAATATATTAAAAGCAGTACTAAGACAAGATCCAGATGTGATAATGGTAGGAGAAATTATAGATAAGGAGACTGCAGAAGTTGCAATTAGAGCATCCTTAACAGGACACTTAGTTTTAACAACTTTACATACTAACGATGCTAGTAGTGTTATTGATAGATTGACTAATATGGGAATAGATAGAGAGATAATTAAAAGCTCTCTTGTGCTTGTAATAGCTCAAAGACTAACAAGGCTCATATGTAGAGAATGTAAAGTCAAGTATAAGCTGTCTAAAGCAGAGAAGAAAATTATGTCATTAAACAATATTGAAGAAGGCTATAAGGGAGAGGGGTGTATTAAATGTAATAGTACTGGATATAAAGGTAGAACTGTAGCTTATGAAATTATGATTATGGGAACTAAATTGAAGGATTACATGGAAAATGGAGATAGCAATATTTTAAGAAATATAGCAATAGAAGAAGGCATGGTTACAATGGATGAATATTTTAAAAAGTTAGTTAGAGATGGGAGTACAACAGTGGAGGAATACCATGGAAATATGCAGGTCTATAATATTGAAAAAGCTTTGGGAGTAGATTATGGAATTTAAATATAAAGGTATAAATAAAAATGGAAAGAGTGTAACCGGAAAAATTTTAGTAGATAATCAATGGAATTTAATTAAAAGGTTAGAGAATGAAGAAATTTATTGTATTAAGTATAAAGAAACTGGCAAAGTAAGGACTAAACTAATAAATAGAAAAATCTCAGAGAAAAATTTATCAGCCTTTTGTAGAAATTTGAAGAATAATTTGAAAGCAGGAATTCCTTTGATTGGTGCTTTAAGCTTAATAGAAGAACATGTGGAAAATAAAGATTTAAGTAAAATTATAAAGCGTATTATTGAGAATATAAAAAAAGGATTATCATTTACTGAAAGCTTAGAGAAACATAAAACTGTATTTCCAGAGTTTTTTATAACTTTAGTACGATTTGGAGAGGAGAGTGGTAAGTTACAACAAGTGCTAGAGTTTATGGATAAGTATTACATGAAAGAATATAAACGGAGAAGGAAGATTGTTAGTATAAGCATATATCCTATATCAATATTTATAGGTGCATTGATTATGGGAATGTTAGCAATTTGTAAATTAATACCTACATTTCTTTCTTCTATAAATATGGATAATATGGAACTACCTTATATAACAAAAGTATACATGGGTATAGGAAAGGGATTAAATACAATAGGTATATTTATTATACCTATTGGCATGGGAATTTTTATAGGTATAAATTTTTTTTATGATTATTTAAAGAAAAAAGGCATAACTTATAGTTTTAAGTACCAAAATCCATTAATGAAAAGATTAGAGATAAATAGATTTTGCTGTAAGTTTACCATGGCCATGTCAATGATGATAAGTAGTGGAATTGATATAAAGACCTCTTTAATTATACTAAAGAACTGTGAGAATAGTGACTATATTTCAAACAGGCTAAATGATTGTATTGAAGGAATAGAAAAAGGCGATAGTCTTTATGAAGGAATGAGGAAATGTGATGTATTTCCAAAGTATTTTTTATCTACAATACATATAGGAGAAATTAATGGAAGTCTTGAGGAAGTGCTGTATTCATGCAATGAAGTTTTTGAAGAAGAGCTTCAAGGGAGATTAGATAGAATGACATCTCTAGCGGAGCCTTTAATAATGATTTTTGTAGGTATATTTATAGGATCTATTATAATGGCAATTGCACTTCCACTATTCAGTATGTATAATATTAAATTTTAAAAAAGGTAAATGTTATGAAGAACAAAGGATTTACACTTATAGAATTAATTGTTGTACTAGGGATATTATCAATAGTGACCTTTACTATATATCCATATATAAATTCATATGAAGAAAAGAAGTTAGCTATGGAAATGGAACAAGGAGTTAATGGGGTAATTGAATTTATTAATGGTAGTAAAATCTATGCTAGAAGTAATTATAGTAAAGAAAAGTTAGTAAGGTTAGTTATGGAAAGTAAACGATTAACTTTATATCATGGAATAAATAAAATATACAGCTATACATTACCCGAATCCTTATGGATACATATCCAAAATGATTCTAGTATAACTATTTACTTGGATATAGACGGTAATACGTCTTTGGGTAGAACTATTAATTTATATAATTCAAAAGGAAATCATGAAGTTATTACTATAAAGGTGGGAACAGATTATGTTAGTAAGAAAAAGTAGAGGAAATACTCTAATTGAAACTATATTAAGTATGTTAATTTTGTCTACCATATTGATGGGAATATTTAACTTCTATAGAGTTAAAGAAATAAGTGAAGAGGCAGAAAAACAGGAAATGAAAGCTACTTATCAAATTGATGCAGTCAAAAAACTAATTCTATGTAATATGTCTTACAAAGAAATAGAAGATACCTTAGTTCAGAGAAATAGATTTATAAATAGTAATTATCTATCTAATGATAACCTATCTAGAAGTGATATAAAAGAAATTATGAAAACTAATGTAGAAGAATATCCTTGTATTATGTTAACCGGATATGAGGAAATTAATGAAGAGGTTATAAAAATAAAAGTTTCATATATATTTCAAGATAAAAGGGAGATAGAGCATGTATTTTACAAGGGAAACTATGAAAAAGTTTAAAGGCGTAACTTTATTAGAATTATTAATAGCTTTAAGTATTTCTTCATTGATAGTTACAGTTATTATCACCAGCTATGGACTTTTTATAAAAAACTATAAAGAAAATGTACATTATTCTAGTGAGATAACAGGAGTTTATGAGGCCCTAATGTATATTGATAATCAAGTTAACTACACTGGAGAAGGCTGTTTTCTTAGAGATGGAGATATAATTATTCCTACATCTGTAGGAGAGGATTACATTTCTCTGGATCAAGATGAGCTTAGAGTTTTCTATAAGAATAGATCTACTATAGGACATACGTATCAACCACTAATGTATGGAGTAAAAGAATTCTCAGTGATTGAAAATGGAAAGGTTTTATTTGTAAAAATAATTACTAATAAAGGTGTTAGTGGAGTGAGAGCAATTGGAAAGATATAAAATTAAGTTCTATAAAGGTGAAAACAGAAAAAAGGGATGGATATTAACTTATGTAGTAGTAATATCTATGCTTGTTTCTCTTATGAGTTTCTACTTAATGAAATCCTTTGAAAATAGAAATTTTTATATGAGTAATTATAAATCATATAATCTAAAGGAAGATACTGATTATAAGTATAGAGAAAATATCATGGTTAACTTTAATAAATATGTATTATCAGACTTAGAAAATATAAAAAAGAATACTGCAGAGAAGTATTTTGAAGGTAAGAAAGGAGAAAAATTAGTTAGTTATAAGGAAAGTTATATAACATATGATCCAAATAAAAGAGCTTTTAAAATTAATGGATTAAAGCGAAATTACACATTTACTATGGACATTAATTTAGATAAAGTAATATATAACTTTAAGAGTTTCTAATGTAGAGGAATAGATCATGAGAAAAAAGTATTTAATTGAAATAAATGGAGAAGAAATAAAAATAATAAAAGAAGATATGAGGCATTTAAAAAAGAAGAAAAATTTTTATTGTAATTATGACAATAAAGATAGTGATATTGGAATTAAAAAGATATTGAAAAGAAGTAATTTAAATGTGATTTTAGAAGGAGAAGAGATATTTATACATAGAGCTTCTATACCTAAAATGAGCAAAACTAATATAGAGTTACTGATAAAAAATAAAGTTATAGAAATTTTTCATAATATAGAAAATATTATTTTTACCTATAAAATTATCAGTAGAAAAAGAAAAAAAATAGAGATAATTATATATTGTATAAATATTAAAGATTCTATTTTTATGAGAGAGAAAGTATTTGAAGATTCAACTATTAAATCAGTTATACCTATACAACAATTATATATAGATAAGTATAGTAAAAAAATGAAGAATATAGATTACACTATGATTATATATAGAAATAAATATGTTTATATTGCTGAAGTAAAAAATAATATCTTATCTAAAAATAAAGTTATAAGTAAATTTGAGGAAGATAGCAATTTGGAGACCTTAGAGTTTTTAAAATCCATTAATGATAAAGATAATAAAAAGGGAATTTATATTATTAATGAAGATATAAGAGAAAATATAAAAATTGCTAATTTTTATGAAATTAAAAGAGAGTTTTCAATTAACTGTTAATTAATATAAAGAGGAGGAAATTATGAAGTTAGGGTATTATCCTCAATGGTATTTAAAGACCTTAAGTTCCACATACAAGAAAAATATAAGAAGGACTATAGTATATTTCTTTATATTTTTTATATTTATTTCTATAGGAATAATAGAAAATCATAATAAAGAAATAAGCATGAAAGATAATATGAAAGCAAGTAAAATAGGTGAGATAGATAATAAAGATATTACTGCCTACACATATAACTATATATACAATGTAATTTCAAAAGATAACCTTAAGATTACTAGCATGAGTATAGATCTAGACAATATAATGCTTAACATAAAAATTGCAGACAAAGAGGATTATTCAAAATCTATTAAAGTGTTAGAAGAAAAGTTTTCTATTACTGAAGTTTCGTCTATTATTCAAGAAGAGGAGGAGCTCTACTTTAGAGCTAGAGTGAACATTAATGGATACTAGATTATATAAATTAATTAATCTGATAATAGCCATAATTACTATTATACTTTTATTTATTTATGTAAATACACAAATCAGGGTACAATATACTAAAAGCGGTAAGGATTCAACAATTAATTATGAAGAATCAAAAAGTAGTAATGAGTTTAAGCTTGAGGAGTTTTTTAATAAAATAAAGGAATATGAAGACGTTTCTTTAAATGATATAATCATCTATGATTCTTGGGGTGAGGTTACCGTTAAGTGTAAGGGTGATTTTACTACTTTTAAACAATTAATTGATTCAATAAATCATATGGAAGAGATAAAAGAAATTAAATCTTTATTGATAGAGGGTAACTTTTGTAGTTTTACGGTTATATTTAACACAAGGATTTAAAAACTGCTAAGGCTACTGACAGTATAGTAAATTCTACATATCAATATATGTGAATTTTAAAAAGTAAATTATACAAGGAAGATATCGGTAGAGTATGGATTACTATATAAGAAAGCTATAGTAAAATTAATAACGTGGTCTAAATAAGGCGAATAAGGAGCGAAGTATAGTGGAAATAATAATTATATTAAAATAAATATAGAAAAATTGGTATTTTTATATTGACTATTTATTTATTGTTATATATAATAATGACAAGATAAAAATAAATATCGTCTTATCATGAGAGGTGGAGGGACTGGCCCTTTGAAACCCGGCAACCTGTATATATGTACTGAATCATATATCTTTATATGTATACAATGGTGCTAAATCCTGCAGCTTTATGTAAGCTGAGAGATAAGAGAATGAATTGGCATGCATGTATTCTATGCACTAGGGATTTATTCTCTAGTGCTTTTATTTTTATCTAAAATAATTAAATCTAGATTTAAAATAAAGATAAGATATCTACAGTGAGGGAGGGGCTAGAAATGATAGAGGTATCGCATATCAGTAAGAGCTTTGATAGCTTGAAAGTTCTTAAAAATGTATCATTTACCATAGAAGAAGGCCAAGTATATGGAATTATAGGTCATAGTGGAGCTGGCAAATCAACTATGTTGAGATGTATAAATGGGTTAGAAGGATACGATGAGGGTAGTTTGAAAGTTATGGGAAAAGAGATATCTTCCATGACAGAAAAAGAAATTAGAGAATTTAGAAAGAATGTAGGAATGATATTTCAAAACTTTAATCTACTTAAAAGATCTAATGTCTATAATAATGTGGCTTTACCATTACAATTATGGGGTTATGATAAAGAATATATAGAAAAAAAGGTAGGAGAATTGTTGAAAATTGTAGGACTAGCTCATAAGGTAAAATCTATGCCAAAAGAGTTAAGTGGAGGAGAAAAGCAAAGAGTAGCAATTGCTAGAGCTTTAGCTCTGCAGCCTAAAATTCTACTTTGTGATGAAGCAACCTCAGCACTAGATCCTAAAACCACTAAAGATATTTTAGATTTATTATCTAAAATTAATAAAGAAATGGGTATAACCATTGTAATGGTAACTCATCAGATGGAAGTAGTAAAGGCAATATGCCAGCAAATTGTACTTATAGAAGGTGGAGAAGTCAAAGCAGAAGGAAATGTAGAGGAATTATTTTTAAGACCCGGACATTCTTTAAGAAAGTTTTTAGGAGAAGAAGATGAAATTTTATTCCAAGATGGAGTAAACATTAAAATATATTTTCCGGCAGATAAAAGCGAAGATTCACTTATAACTAATATGGCTAGAGAACTAAATATAAATTTGTCTATTGTATGGGGAAAGCTAGAAAAGTTTAGAGATAATATATTAGGTTCATTAGTTATAAAAGTTGATGAACAATGTAAGGAAACAGTTATTAACTATTTAGAAAAAAATGAATTTCAATGGGAGGTGCTATAGTTATGACTACTGAAACAATTATACAGATCCTTAGTAAGGCATTAATGGAGACGTTAATAATGGTATCGCTATCAACACTTTTTGCAGTATTGATTGGGATGGTTCTAGCTATAGCTTTAATATTAACAGATAAAGAAGGACCAATGGAAAATAAGTATATATATAAAATATTGGATATAGCTATAAATATTTTAAGAAGCTTACCCTTTATAATTTTAATGGTAATAGTAGTACCTATTACTAGGGCTATTGTAGGAAAATCCATAGGAACACCAGCGGCCATAGTCCCACTAACAATTGCAGCAGCACCGTTTGTAGCAAGAATTATTGAAACATCTTTAAAAGAGGTAGATAAAGGCGTTATTGAAGCAGCTAAATCATTAGGTGCTACTAAAACTCAAATTATATTTAAAATAATGGTCAAGGAGGCTATGCCTTCTATTGCCTCAGGGCTTACACTAACAATTATAAGCATTATAGGATATTCTGCTATGGCTGGATCTATTGGTGGAGGTGGTTTAGGCGCAGCAGCTATAACCTATGGATATAATAGGTTTAATGTGCCAATTATGCTATTTACAGTGATAGTCTTAGTAATATTTGTTCAGTTAATTCAAAGTTTTGGAAACTATATATATAAGAAATTAAGCTAGGATTTTAAGATTAAATTTAAGAAGTTTATTGTCAAGGAGGAATATGCATGAAAAAATCAATAAAAAAATTATTAAGTTTAGCGCTAACATTAGCTTTAGGAGTGACTTTGGTAGGTTGTGGAGCTAATGATGAAGAAGTTTCAAATGATGATAATAAAGCGAAAAGTATAGCTATAGGGGTATCTCCAGAACCTCATAAAGCTATAGTAGAAAATGCTATAAAACCACTACTTGAAGCAGAAGGTTATACAGTAGAGGTAGTAGAGTTTTCAGATTATGTTTTACCTAACACAGCTCTTGCAGAAGGAGAATTAGATGCAAATTATTTCCAACATGTACCGTTTATGGAGGCTACTGCAAAGGAAAAATCTTATGCTCTTTCTTATACGGCAAAGGTACACATTGAGCCAATGGGTGTTTACTCAGAAAAGATAAATGATTTATCAGCTATTAAAGAAGGAGCAGAAATAGTAATTCCAAATGATCCATCTAATGGAGCAAGGGCTTTAAAACTTTTAGCTAAAAATGGAGTAATAGAAGTTCCAGATGGAGATTTAATAACAGCAAAAGATATTACTTCAAATCCTAAGAATATAAAAATAACAGAGTTAGATCCAGAACAATTACCAAGGGTGTTGAAGGATGTTGATGCAGCGGTAATAAATACTAACTATGCTCTAGAAGGTGGGTTTAATCCTTTAAATGATGCCTTAGTAATAGAAGATGGAGAAAGTCCATATGCTAACATTATTGCGGTTAGAACAGAAGATACAGAAAAAGATAAGATAAAGGCTTTAACAAAGGCTGCAACTTCAGAGGAAGTTAAGAAATATATCGAAGATAATTACAAAGGAGCTATTATTCCAGCTTTTTAATACTAACAAATTATTTGATTTAAATATAAGAATACATCCTTAATATTTCAAATAGGATGTATTTTTTATAGAAAAGTTGTATATAATAAATATGTCTATATGGATATATTATGTATTTTTAATAATATATTTTAATTTTTATTGCAAGTTTCGAGATATGAGAGTATAATTTGTTTGCAAAGAATACATAGTTTTGATAAAATATCATTGTTAACGTAAATTAAGTACTTATAAACATTAAATTCAGTAATTAATTTTTATTGCTAAACTATTTTTAATTAATAACTACATAAGGTATTAAAGTGCTTTAAATAGGTTATAATAATTTTATTAACAAAGGCTATTATATATTGGGAGGTTACATTATGATATCAGCTGGAGATTTAAGAAAAGGAACGACTTTTGAAGATGGTGGACAAGTTTACACTGTTGTAGATTTTTTACATGTTAAACCAGGTAAAGGTGCTGCCTTCGTTAGAACTAAATTAAAAAATGCTATAACTGGAGCAGTTACAGAAACAACTTTTAACCCAACTGCTAAATTCCAAGAAGCAGTTATAGAGAGAAAGGAAATGCAATATCTTTATTCTGATGGAGAATTATATTACTTCATGGATCAAGAAACTTTTGAACAAATTCCTTTAAACTATGACAAAGTAGAAGAGGCTATAAAATTCTTAAAAGAAAATATGTTTGCAATAATTAAGTTTTACAAGGGAGAGGCTTTCTCAGTAGAAGCTCCAAACTTTGTTGAATTATTAATTACAAATACTGAACCAGCAGTTAAAGGTAATACTGCAACTAACGTGTTAAAACCAGCTACAGTAGAAACTGGAGCAGTAGTTCAAGTTCCTTTATTTGTAAATGAAGGAGACACAATTAGAGTTGATACTAGATCAGGAGAATATATGGAAAGAGTTTAATCCATATTCAGCTAGCTTTCATTATTGAAGGCTAGTTTTTTATTTACTTTATTTTAGATATAGAGGATGGTTTATAGAAATTTATAAAGAATATACAGAAGATTGTTTTCTAGGATGAAATATATTTTTCATCATGGAAAACAATTTTTTTTAATATTAAATAAAAAAATAAAAATATTATAGTAATAATTGACCCTTAAAGGTAATAACAATTAAGTAAGAAAGGGTGAGTTTCATGATTACTAAAGATATTATTGATATACTGTCTCCTTCAGTTAAAGCAGAAGTAACAAACTATGCTGATGATGGAAAGTTGCAAGAAATTAGATTAAAGGTCAACAAGCCTCTTATCTTTATAAATAATAATAGGGAGATTAAAACACGTTATATTACAAAACTAGAGGATATAAAGATAATAATTCAAAAAATAAGCAGCTACTCTATATATGCCTTTGAGGAAGAGATAAGACAGGGGTATATAACTATACAAGGTGGTCACAGGGTAGGAATTTGTGGAAGCTGTGTATTGGAAGGAAATTCACTTAAGACTATAAAGCACATATCTTCTATTAATATACGTATTGCTAGGGAGGTAAAGGGATGTAGCCAAGGTATCCTGCCTTTTATTATTAAAGATAATAGAATATTAAATACTATAATAATATCTCCACCTAAATGTGGAAAAACAACTATCTTAAGAGATTTATCAAGGGAAATATCTAATGGATCATCTAGACATGGTCTGGATGGAAAAAATGTAGCGATTATTGATGAAAGAAGTGAAATTGGAGCTTGTTATAGAGGAGTTCCTCAAATGGATGTAGGCGTTAGAACAGATATATTGGATAATTGTCCTAAAAATCAAGGAATAATCATGGCCATTAGGAGTATGGCACCTCAGCTTATAATATGTGACGAGATAGGAACTTATAAAGACATGGAGAGTATTGTAGCAGCATTAAATTCAGGAGTAAATGTGATAACTACAATTCATGGTTTTAATGAAGAGGATCTTTACAATAGACCAGTATTTAA
The DNA here is from genome assembly GCA_902363375.1 of Clostridiaceae bacterium. GTDB lineage: Bacteria > Bacillota > Clostridia > Clostridiales > Clostridiaceae > Clostridium_J. Next base: position 964,552 of record CABIZX010000001.1, read on the forward strand.
GGAAGTTTTAGAAAATAAAGTTTTTCAAAGGGCTGTAATTTTGAGTAATAAGGAAGGAATTGCGACCATAGAATATATATATGATTTTACAAAAGGTGAGAAAGTAAGGGGGTGGTAATAATGATAAAAGTAATAGGCTTTATTCTCATAGTAGCCTCATCTACTATTTTAGGATTTTCATATGGAGATAAATTTAAAAAACGGGTCAGAGAACTAAAGGAATTTCAACGAGGAGTATATGTGCTTAAGAATGAAATAAATTTTACCCATGCATTACTTCCAGAGGCTCTTAATAAGGTATATGAAAAATGTGAAGAACCCATAGCTGGAATCTTTAAGGACGCATCGGAAATGCTTCTTAGAAATGAAGAATGTGATGTAAATAGCTGCTTTAATAAGAGTCTAAATAAAAGGGTGAACAAATTATCCTTAACTAAAGAAGATGTAGCTATATTTCTAGATTTCACTAAAAGTTTGGGAGAAATGGATATAGATGGTCATAACGATATGTTTGCGTTAACACTAGAAAATTTAGATAAGGCAATTAGTAATGCAGAATATAATATTGATAAAAATGTAAAAATGTATAGGTATTTAGGATTTTCCTTTGGTGCTATGATAGGAATTATTTTAATATGAGGAGGCAGATGGATTTTGTTAGATATAAGCATAATAGTAAAAATAGGTATAGTTGGAATAGTAATGATAGTTTTAGATAAAGTTCTAGAGAGCGGTGGCAAAAAGGAATATGCAGTTATCAGTAATTTAGCCGGAATATTGATAATACTTATATTGGTGATTAGCTTGGTTTCAAAGTTATTTAATGCTATACAAACTTTATTTTACTTTTAGGAGGAAGCTATGGATATTATCAAAATAGTATCCTTTGCACTAATAACTCTTTTTATTGTGATAGTGGTAAAAAAGGAAAGACAAGATATTGCTCTTTTAATTAGCTTAGTAGCAGGCATAATAGTATTTATGTTTTTAGTTAGTAAGCTAACAGTAATAGTAAATTTTCTTCAGACCTTATCCAATAAGGCTAACATAGACATAGTGTACTTGGATACAGTATTTAAAATTTTAGGCATTGCATATTTATCATCCTTTTGCAGTGAAATATGCAAGGATGCAGGTGAGAGTAGTATTGCATCAAAGGTTGAATTTGCTGGTAAAATATTAATTCTTACCCTTGCAATCCCAATACTAATGGCGGTAATGCAAACAATATTGAAGATAATGTAGGTGTAAATATGAAAAAAAGTATATTTATTTTAATGATAATGGTCATATTTTTTATTCCTATAAAAGCTTATGGTAGTGATGAAGTAAATATAGATGATGAGCAAATGAGCAAAATAAATGGTTTATATGATTACATAAGTAATCTAGATACTGAAAATGAATTACTAAAGGACATGTCACCTAAGGAGTTTGTGGAAAACTATATGAAAAGTGGACAAGATTCCTTAGAAAGAAAAGAAATATTAAAGATAGCCTTAGGATATTTATTCAAAGAAATAGTAGCGTCCTTTAAAATAATAGGACAACTTATTATAGTAGCTATAGTGTGTGCGCTATTGAACAATCTCCAAAGTGCTTTTAGTAATGAAAAACTATGTAATGTGGCATATTTTGCATGCTTTTCAGTGATGATTATATTAATTGCTCGAGGTTTTTATATTGGAGTAGAATTGACTCAACAGGTTATAAATAGCATAAGTGATTTTATGTCAGCCTTAATGCCGGTGCTTATAATGCTACTAGCTAGTGTAGGAAGTGTAAGTCAAGCAGTAGTAATGGATCCAATTATTATGGGAATATGTACCTTGGGAACTAAGCTTTATTCTTCCATAATAATACCTATAATTTGTATGAGTTTTGTTTTAGATTTTGTAAATAATGTATCAAATGAATATAACATTAAAAATTTAACGAGTCTACTTAAAAAGGTAGCTCTATGGGTTCAAGGAATTTTTCTTACAATTTTCGTTGGTATCCTTACAATAAGAGGAATTGTAGGAAGTAGCTTTGATGTAGTAACCACCAAAACAGCTAAGTTTGCAATGGATAGTTTTATACCTGTGGTAGGAAAAACTCTATCTGATGCATTTGCTACAGTAGCTAGCTATACTTTACTTTTAAAGAATTGCATTAGCCTTTTAGGTGTAGTTGTACTTATAGCTATAATATTACTTCCTATAATAAAGATTTTTGTTATGGGCTTTATGTATAAATTAGCCTCTGCAATATTGCAACCAGTAAGCGATAGTAAGGTAACAAATATTATAGATGCAGCAGGAGGATCTCTTATGCTACTTGGATCTTGTATTATATGCGTTAGTATAATGTTCTTCATAATGATAACTATAATAGCTGCTACAGGTAAAGGGTTTATTCTAATGTAATTATTAAAATTATTTATGTTAAAAGTAGGTGATAAAATGATTGAAGCCCTAGGGGAATGGATAATAACTATATGTGTAGCTATATTTTTCACAACTGCTGTGCAAATGATATTACCAGATAACTCATTAAAAAAGTATTGTAACTTTGTGCTTGGATTAATTGTCTTTGTAGTCATATTGGGACCTATTGTAAAAATATTCAATGAAGATTTACAAATAAATAAGATCATTGAAGAATCATCAGATCTTGTATTTAATGATATGGGTCAGGGTAACTATGAAGAATATAGGCAAGCTAATATAAATAATACTTTAGAAAGATTTAAAGCAAACTTAGAAAAACAATGTGTAGCTGATTTAGAAAAAAACTTTAAAGATGATAAGTATAGTGCCAAGGTTGAAGCCTCTTATGATGCTGAAAATAGTCTTTTCTTGATTGAAAGAATTGATGTAGGAATTAATGATGGATCGGTAGAAAGAGTTAAAAAAGTACAGATTGGTGATGAGTCTGTGCAAGTTGATAATCAAGACTCTTCCACAGATAAAAAGTCCATGGAAGTTAAAGAGTTTATTAGTTCTAGATATGATGTAGCTGCAAATAATATATATGTATACAAACTTAATGATAATTAACATAAATTTTAATAGAGTTTGGGGGGATAAAAGTGTCGGATAATCTTAAAAAAGTGTTTGATGATATTTTCAATAAAAAAGGAGGTGAAAATAATAAACCAGAGAAAAATTTAAAACAGCCTGTAGCTGAGGGAGAAAAAAAATTTAAAATAATAAATTCTAATCTAGTATCAAACCTAGTAATAGTATTTTTAGTAGGAGTTTTATTATTGATAGTAGGTAGTATGTTTACAAAGAATGATGGACCTAAAAGTGGTGATAGTGGCACTGCCAATGTAGTAGCTATAGGTGGGGAGGAAGCACAAAAGAATGCAGAGACTACGACTTCTGCAGTGAATAAAGCCTATAAAGAAAAAATGCAAGAAGAGCTGGTTGGGTTACTAGGGAAAATAGAAGGTGTTGGTAAGGTAGATTCAATGATTTATTTTGAAAGTGGGCAAGAGCAAGTACCAGTATTTAATGAGGAAACTTCTACTAGCGTTACTAATGAGAAAGACAATGGTGGTGGACAAAGAGAGATAACTCAGAAAAATGGTGGAAGTACAGTAGTCATGGAAAATAAGGAAAATTCGCAACAGCCATTTATAACTAAAGTTAATAATCCAACTATAACAGGAATTTGTATAGTAGCTGAAGGAGCTGGTGATTCAGTGACTGAATTAAGAATACGTCAAGCAGTAACTAAATTATTTGGTCTTTCAGATGATAAAGTACAGGTATATCCTATGAAAAAGTAGCATATAAATGTGATATAAATAAAAAATTCGGGGGGAACTATAATGAATAAAAAACAAACTATAATCATTTCTTCACTAGTAGTATTAATTTTATTTGCAGGGTACTTAGCAACCCAAGTAAATGGACCACTTTATGTAAGTAATGACAATGGAACTGATGGAAAGACAGTTAGTGCATCAACTAGTGCAAATTATTTCACAGAAGCAAGATTACAACGAGATAACACAGCAACTAAAACTCTTCAAACTTTAAAGACTTTATTGGATGATGAAAGCACTCCACAGGATCAAAAGGCAGAAGCTGCTGATGAATATAAGAATTTAGCACTTCAATCAGATAAAGAAGTTAAAATTGAATTAGCACTTAAAGCTCAAGGCTTTGAAGAAGCTCTTTGTACTTTAGACAAGGAAAAGGCAACAGTAATAGTTAAGCATGCAGGAGAGCTTTCAGACCAACAGGTTAAACAAATTAAAGATGTGGTTATGAGCAAAGCTGATATAAAAGATATAGAAATAAAAGTAGCTGAATAGCTAAATATATTTTGTTTTTAAAAACAGTAGAATTAATGTCTGCTGTTTTTAATATATTTATGGGGTAATATTCATAAAAATGGGCAATATAAAAATAGTAAGTATTTCTATTATAAAATTTGTAAAAGAAATGGTTATCTGATATAATATGAATATTATTAATCACACTGGTAAGGGGGTAGTGAATTATGGAAGAAAATATATTAAGTGAAGTTCCTACAGAGGAAGAGACTGGTATAGTAAGAATATCTGACGAAGTTATTGGTGTAATAGCTAGTCTTGCAGCATCAGAAATAGAAGGTGTTGCAGGTATGAGTGCTGGATTAGTAGAAGATATAAGTAAGAAAATCACTGGTAAAAAGAATGTATCAAAAGGTGTTAAAGTAACTATGGACAATGGCTCTGCAGTAATAGATTTACATATGTCTGTGGAGTATGGAATAAAGATACCAGATATGGCTTTGAAAGTTCAAAAGAATGTTAAAAATACGGTAGAAACTATGACTGGCTTAAATGTATCATTAGTTAATATTCACGTTCAAAATATTATATTTCCTAAGATGAACAAAGAAGAGGAAATAGAGTAAACAGAATTCTTGACTTCAGATAGGGTTTTTTACTTAATCTGAAGTTTATTAAGCGTAGAATAGTTATCCAGAATACAATTATTGGATAATTTTAAACACCCTCTAGTGAAGAGGGTGTTTCCATGTGTGAAATTAATTTGAAGATATAGCATAATGTGGAGTTAAATTTCAATTATAAGAACATAATATAAAGGTATTACATAGATTTTATACATAATGAACTACTAAAATAAGTGAGTTTATATAGATGATTTATTAAAGTTTCTACACAGCAAATAAGATAGTTAACAAGAGATATTTTATGGAGGTATATATATGAATAGAAGAAAAAGCAGAGAGATAGCAACTAGGTTATTATTCGAGATGTTAATTAATAAGGAGAGTTATGTAGACATCATTGAAAATTTTCGTGAAAATACAGACGAAAAAATAGAGGATATAGACTTTGAATATTTAATAAGAGTATTAAAGGGAGTATCTGAAAATGAAACATATATTAATGAGACTATTTCTAAGTATCTAATTAAATGGAAGGTAGAAAGATTACCAAAGATGAATTTAGCTATTCTTAAAATGGCTACTTATGAGATTTTATTTGAAGAAGAAATCCCTAATAAGGCTACTATTAATGAAGCTATAGAGCTTGCAAAAAAATATGGAGATGACAATGCGCCAGCGTTTATTAATGGTGTCCTAAATAATTTAATTAAGAAGTAGGTGTATTTATGGGAACAAAATTAAGTGGTAAAGACTTGGCAGTTCAACATAAAGATGAAATTAAGGAATTAATTAAAGGTAAAACACAAACAGGGAAGAGACCACCAAGACTTGTGTCTATAATAGTTGGTGAAGATGGGGGCTCTGTTTCCTATACCAGAGGACAGAAAAAAGTAAGTGATGAATTAGGGGTAGTTTATGAAATCAAGATGTTTTCTGAACATATAGAAGAAAATGAGCTCATTGAAGAGATTAAAAAGCTTAATGTAGATAGTTCAGTAGATGGAATAATAATTCAACTACCACTTCCAAAGCGATTAAACGAAGAAAAAATTTTAGAAATTGTAGATGCTTCGAAGGATGTGGATGGTCTTACAGACTTTAACTTGGGAAGAATGTATAAGGATAAAAAATCTTTTATGCCATGCACAGCTAGAAGTGTTGTTGAGCTTATAAAGTCTCAAGTAGACATAAAGGGAAAAAAAGCAGTGATAATTGGAAGAAGCAATATAGTTGGAAAGCCAGCGGCTTTTTTACTGCTTAAAGAGAATGCTACTGTAACTATATGTCATTCCAAGACTGTTGATATACAAAAGGTTTGTAAGGAAGCAGATATTTTAGTTTCAGCTATAGGAAAACCAGGATTTGTAACTAAGGATTTTGTGAAAGCAGGAGCTATAGTTGTAGATGTAGGAACTACTATGGTTGAAGGTAAAGTTAAGGGGGATGTAAATTTTGATGAAGTAATAAATATAGCGAGTATAGTAACTCCAGTACCAGGAGGAGTGGGAGCTATGACAACAACAATGCTTATGAAGAATACTTGTGAGGCATGGTTAAAAAATGTACAGTAAGGTTTTAACAGTAACGGCAGTAAATAGTTATATAAAGAAAGTTATAGATAATGACTTTATACTTAAAAATTCTAATATTAAAGGTGAATTATCTAATGTTAAAATTCATAGCAGTGGACATATTTATTTTTCGCTTAAGGATAATTTTACTAAAATTAAATGTGTTATGTTTAGATCAAAAGCAATGGACTTAACTTTTATACCTAAGGATGGAATGAATGTAGTAGTATCAGGGAATATATCAATTTACGAGAAAGAAGGAACCTATCAGCTTTATTGTAACACTATGGAAGTAGATGGGGAAGGAGAGCTCTTTATAGCCTTTAATTTATTAAAAGAAAAGCTAGAGCAAGAGGGACTTTTTGATATTAATAGAAAAAAGAATATTCCTGAAATGCCAAGAAGGATAGGAGTAATTACTTCACCAACGGGAGCAGCTATAAGAGACATAATAAAGGTAGCTACTAGAAGAAATCAAAATATTGATATTTTAATATATCCATCCTTGGTGCAGGGGATTAATGCTAGCAAAGATATAGCTAGTGGTATAAGAGCTCTTAATGATATAGAAGATATTGATGTGATAATTCTAGCTAGAGGCGGTGGATCCATAGAAGAATTATGGGCTTTTAATGAAGAGGTAGTGGCTAGAGCTATCGCTACCTCTAAAACACCTATCATAACAGGGGTGGGGCATGAAACAGACTTTACTATAGCAGATTTTGCAGCAGATTTAAGAGCTGCTACGCCTTCTCATGCAGCTGAAATAGCTGTATATAGTTTAGAAGGGCTTAAGGATAAGTTAAATGGATTAAGAGATGGATTTATATATGCTATAGATAAGAATATTAATGAGAAGTTTAATAATATTGATAATATGCTTAACAGGCTGAAACTATATAGTCCAGAGAGTTATGTGGTGAATCAATATGATAGATTGGATAATTTAAAAAATAAATTATTGTTTACCATGAAATTAAGGTTACAAGAGGAAAGAAATAGGTTAAAGATTATAAATCATAGGTTAATTGCAAACAACCCCTTAAACATATTGGATAAAGGATATAGTATTATAAAGAATGAGAAAAATGAGCCTATTGGATCTTTAATAGACTTGAGAAAGCTTGAAATTGTAAATATTACTATGAAAGATGGGCATGGACTATTTAAAATAGAACAGGTGGAGGAGTAAGATGGCTAAGAAAAGAGAGACTTATGAAAGCAAGGTGCTTAAGCTAGAAGAAATATTACTTGAAATGGAAAATAGGGAAGTTACATTAGATGATGCCATATCAAAATATGAAGAAGGTATGAGACTTTATAGTGACTTGTATAAGACTCTTCAAGAAGCAGAAGGCAAAATAAAGATATTGACAGAAAAGGGTGAAGAAGACTTTCATCAGGAAGGTTAAAATATATTTAGTGAGGGATTAAATATGAATTTAAATATCTATAAAGAAAAAATAGATAAATGGATTGAAGACTATTTTCAAGCTAAGGATGTAGGGGATAACTCCATGTTGGAGCCTATGATATACAGTTTAGAAGTAGGTGGAAAAAGAATAAGACCTATTCTTATGATGTGTACCTATAATATGTATAAGGATGATATAGAGAGAATTCTTCCTTTTGCCGGAGCTATGGAAATGATACATACTTATTCTTTAATACATGATGATCTTCCATGTATGGATAACGATGATTTAAGAAGAGGAAAACCTACTAATCATAAAGTGTATGGAGAAGCTATGGCTACATTGGCTGGAGATAGTTTACTTAATGAAGCCATGAATGTAATGTTTTCACAATGCTTAGATGGTGATATGAAAAAAATTAGAGCAGCAGCAATAATTTCTAGATCTTCAGGTATAGATGGAATGATAAAAGGTCAGATTATAGATATAAGAAGTGAAGGTCAAAATATAAATGAAGCAATGCTTTTAGAGATGCATAAAAATAAAACAGGGCAACTTATAACAGCTTCAATTATGGCAGGAGCTATAGTCGGAGAAGCACAAGAGAAAGATATAGAAAAACTTAAGTCCTTTGGAGAAAAACTAGGGCTTGCTTTCCAAATTAAGGATGATATCTTAGATATTGAAGGAGACTCACAGTTACTAGGTAAAACACAAAGTGATAGTGAAAATAATAAAACAAATTTCATCACTATGTATGGAATTGAAAAATGTAAGAAATTTTGTGATAGTTTAACACAAGAGTGCTATAATCTTCTAAAGGATATGGAAAAAGATACTACAGAGCTCAACAACATAACAAAATTCTTACTAGAAAGAGAATACTAAGGCACTAATTATTTTAAATGAAAGTGGCTTTATAAAAAAATAATGTCAATTAATTATAGTTATGATATAATTAAATTAATAGGGTGGTGCAGTATTCTAGTCAGGTAAGTATTTTTGAGGACGGGGCTAAAAATCCGTTGAAGGGCACATCGATGAAGTTCCTTGTGCTGGCCTGTAACGCCCAGTTGTGGGCTTGTGCTGGGAGTAAGGTTGTGGGGCGACCGCAAAGGCATGCGATATCGACCCTACAATCGTGGAGACCAATGTTTGTGCTTTGGGAGAAATACCCACGGTACGGCACTGGATTAAACCTGCATTGTGGTAAACGAGCTATGTGTAGAGTAGCCTGCCTTGAGTGAGGTGGGTAGAGGTAAGAACAAATCTTATTACCCCGGCCAGGGTAATGGGGCTATTGCTTACTAAAACCCATGTTGCAAAAGAGGATAAGAAGATACCTAACTGTTGAGGAAATCTCCTAGACTGTTCCATGTGAAGCATATTAAGGATTGCAGTGTGGACTAAGTGGTAATCTAGCCCTGTAGTTGGAAACGCTACAGATAGAGCATTAAAGGGAAACCGTCAAAATGGCGACATTTTGATTACTCTATGGGAAATCCTGCTAGACCTAAGCCGCAAATTTTACTTAGTATGCTACCACCTTTATCATTTTTGGAGGATAAAATTGGAAAGCGATAGTAGTAGGCATAATAAAAAGGTTAAAAATAAAGATAATAAGAAAAAGAATACAAAAGAAGCGTTATGGACAGCTAAAATTACAATTTATACTATAATTATTAGTGGAACTGCTTCACTTTTATCAGAATCTACACTTCCGATGGTCAATGCTTCATTAGCATGTATCATATTAGTGTTGATTATTTTTTTAGGCGTAATTTTTGATATAATAGGTACTGCAGTTACAGCAGCTAATGAAATTCCATTTCATGCTATGGCTGCAAAGAAAATGAAGGAAGCAAAAATAGCAGTAAAAATGATAAGAAATGCAAGTAAAGTTTCAAACTTTTGTAATGACGTTGTAGGAGATGTATGTGGTATTATCAGTGGATCTGTAGGAGTAGTAATAGTAGCAAAAATACTACAGCTTTATCCCAATGGATCTGATATATTAATAGCATCAGGAATTAGTGCAATGATAGCAGGAGCGACTGTTGGTGGAAAGGCAGTAGGTAAAAAATTTGCAATTACAAATAGTAATAACATATTATATGCAGTTGCTAAAATAGTATATTTTATAAAACGAGGTTAAAGTAGATGTCAAAATATTTGGATGTATATAAAGATTTTAATGAAATAAGAAATATGAAAATAGATGAGCTGGAGGAATTTGCGGAAGAAATACGACAATTCCTAATTAATCAAGTATCTAAGACTGGAGGCCATTTAGCATCTAATCTAGGCGTAGTTGAGTTAACTATGAGTTTATTTAACGTATTTGACTTTAATAGAGATAAGATAATTTGGGATGTTGGACATCAATGTTATGTTCATAAAATTTTAACAGGACGTAAAGATAAATTTGATTCCCTTAGACAGTATAAAGGTCTTAGTGGATTTCCTAAAACCGAGGAAAGCAAGTATGATATGTTTAATACAGGACATAGTAGTACATCTATCTCAGCAGCTGCAGGCATGGCAAGGGCTAGAGATATAAAAAATGAAAAGCATGATGTGATTGCAGTAATTGGTGATGGAGCTCTTACCGGTGGAATGGCCCTGGAAGCTTTAAATGATATTGGAGATAATAAAACTAAAATGATTGTTGTGCTAAATGATAATCAAATGTCTATTTCACCTAATGTAGGAGGAATATCTACCTATTTAAATGATTTAAGAATGGGTGATACTTATAATAAGGTTAAAAGTGATGTAAATGCTACTTTAGAAAAGATACCTAAGGTGGGTAAAAGCATGATTCATTCTATAAATAGGGTTAAGGATTCCGTAAAGCAGCTTATGGTACCTGGAATGCTCTTTGAGAATATGGGGTTAAAATATTATGGACCTATAGATGGACATGATATTAAAGAGATGAGTAAAGTATTTAAAAAAGCTCAGCAAGTGGAAGGTCCAGTAATTATTCATGTAATAACTAAAAAAGGTAAAGGATATGAATATGCAGAGAAATTTCCAGATAAATTTCATGGAGTAGGTCCTTTTAACTGTGAAAATGGAGAACAACCTTCAAAAAGTAATAAGTCCTATTCAGAGATATTTGGGGACACAATGGTAAAACTTGCAGAAAAAAATAAAAAATTAGTAGCTATAACTGCAGCTATGCCAGAGGGAACAGGTCTGGAGAGGTTTTCTAAGGCGTTTCCAAAAAGATTTTTTGATGTGGGGATAGCAGAGCAACATGCAGTAACTATGGCAGCGGGAATGGCATCGCAGGGATTAAAGCCAGTGTTTGCAGTATATTCTACATTCCTTCAAAGAGCATATGATCAAGTTATTCATGATGTAGCTATACAGAAGCTACCAGTAGTCTTTGCTATAGATAGAGCTGGTATTGTAGGTCAAGATGGAGAGACTCACCAAGGAGTTTTTGATTTATCTTATTTAAGTCATATACCAGATATGACGATAATGAGTCCTAAGTGTACTGAGGAGTTAAGATATATGCTACAATTTGCAGTTACACAAAATTATCCTATAGCTATAAGATATCCAAGAGGTGGAGATTTATCTAAGATTCAACTTTCTCCGATGACTTTCTTCAGAAAAGGAAAATGGGAAGTATTAGGTAATAAATCTGGAAAATTGGCAATAATAGCAGTAGGAAAGATGGTTCAAAATGCTATTGTTGCTAAAGAGTTACTAAAGAAAAGAAATATAAATTGTACTGTAGTAAATGGTTGTTTTGTAAAACCAATAGATAAAGAGCTTCTAAAGGAGTTAGTTGAGTCCGGATATAAATTAATTACAGTAGAAGACAATATGATATCTGGAGGGCTTGGAAGTGAGGTATTAGAATATCTAAACAGTGAAGGTCTACTTAAGAATAATGTTTTAACATTAGGATTCAAGGATAAATTTATACAACATGGAGATGTTAATATATTATATAATCTTAATAAATTAGATCCAGAAGGAATTAGTAGTAGTATAGAGGATTTTTTAACTAAGGAGTAAAGATGTTGCAACAAAAAATTAGGTTAGATTTGTTAGTAGTAAAAAAACAATTAGCTATTTCGAGAGAGAGAGCTAGGGAATATATTTTATCAGGAAAAATATATGTAAATGGAAAAGAAGAAAGAAAATGTGGGTTAAAGGTTGAAGAGAATGCTATAATTGAAATGTGTGGAGAAGTAATTCCTTATGTAAGTAGAGGGGGACTTAAGTTAGAAAAAGCCCTTAGAGATTTTAATATAAATCTTGAAGGGCATAAGTGCCTAGATATAGGAGCATCTACTGGGGGATTTACAGAATGCATGCTTAATAATGGAGCCATAAAGGTTTATGCCATAGATGTAGGAACAGCTCAATTATCAGAAAAGCTTAAAAAAGATGAGAGAGTTATTTCTATGGAAGGAACAAATGTAAGAAATCTTACTATAGAGCAAATAGGGGAATTATGCGATTTCGCTTCTATAGATGTATCCTTCATATCTTTAGATAAGGTAATACCACATGTACTTCCTCTATTAAAAGAATCAGGAGAAGTTGTAGCACTTATAAAACCACAATTTGAGGCTGGTAGGGGAAAGGTTTCAAAAAAAGGAGTAGTAAAAGATATAAGAATTCATGAAGAGGTTATTTTAAACATAGTAACTTTTTTAAAAGCTAATAACATTAATATACTAAATTTAACTTATTCAGGTATTAAGGGGCCTAATGGAAATATAGAATATTTAATTAATTTTGCAAAAGATTTTAATAAAATAGGAAGTTTTAATAGTAATAATATAGGAGACATTGTGAAGAGTGCCCATGAGAAGCTTAATGTGGAGGATATATGAAGAATATAGGTATTAATATCAATTCATCTAAAGATAAGGATAATTCAATATTAAATTATGTTAATGATTTAATAAAAGAAGAATTCCCTAATAGTAGATTATACATATTTAAAGACGCAGAAGGGTTAGATCAGGATGCAAGTAAAGAGTTAGATATACTTATTACTTTAGGTGGAGATGGAACTATTTTAAGAGCAGCAAGAAAAATATATAAATATGGAGTACCAATTCTAGGAGTTAATATTGGTCATTTAGGATTTCTATCTAGTGTAGAGCTAACAGAATTTACCGATGCTATTAAAAAGCTTAAAAATGGTGAATTCAAAATCATGGATAGGATGATGATAAAGGTAACTATACCTAATAAAGAACATGAAAATGTTCATGTAGCTTTAAATGATATAGTTATAACTAAAGGAATTTTAAGTAGGATGTTAACTTATAATATATTTGTTGATGAAAGCTTTTATAGTAGTTATAAAGCGGATGGATTAATAGTATCTACACCTACAGGATCTACAGCTTATTCTTTATCAGCAGGAGGGCCTATAATTTATCCCACCATGGATTTAATAAGTTTAATGCCCATTTGTCCTATATCTAATGGAGTTAAAAATATTATTTTGGCTCCAAATAGTAAGATAAAAATAAGATTAAATACTAATGAAGATAACGTATTCTTAACTTGTGATGGGCATTTAGAATTAGAATCAGATAAATACAATGAGATGACCATTGAAGCAATTGAAGAAAAATGTAAAATTGTTCAATTTAAAGATTATGACTATTTTAAAATATTAAGAAATAAGATAATTTCAAGGTCTATGGATTGTGAGGAGAAAATTGATGAAAGAAAATCGCCATAGTATAATATTGGAGATAATAAAAAATGAAGATATTGAAACTCAAGATGAATTAGCAGATAGATTGAGAGCAAGAAATATAAATGTAACTCAAGCAACTGTGTCTAGAGATATAAAAGAGTTAAACTTAATAAAGACTCTATCTCATACGGGGAGATACAAGTATGCTCAGGTAAATACAAATAATAACTCAACTATTAATGCACTATCATACATATTTTCCAATACAGCCATATCTGTAGAAAGAGTAGATAAAATTTTAGTAGTGAAGACAATTACAGCATCAGCTCAAGTTGCGGCTGAAGCCATTGATTCCTTTAGGTTAGAAGGAATAGCTGGAACAATAGCCGGTGATAATACTATATTTATCTTAGTAAGAACAGATGACAAAGCGGAAGAGCTTAAATTAGAAATAGAAAAATTAATAAAGTAAATGAGGAATGGTATAAATGCTTTTACAACTTAATATTATGAACTTTGCTCTTATAGAAAAACTATCCATAGATTTTTCTACTGGATTTAATGTTTTATCTGGAGAAACAGGAGCAGGTAAATCTATATTAATTGATGCCATTAACTTTGTTCTTGGAGGTAAGTTTAATAAAAACTTAATAAGAGTAGGAGAAGATAAGACTATTGTCGAGGCGGTTTTCTCTATCGAAAATCAAAGAACTAAGGATGTATTAAAAGAATTAGATGTAAACGATGAAGGAATAGTAATACTAAGTAGAGAAAGTTTTCACTCTGGTAAAACTATAGCAAAGGTAAATAATAAGTCATTACTTTTATCTAAGATAAAACAAGTTAGTGAAACTTTAATTGATATCCATGGACAACATGAAAATCAAAATCTATTAGATAGTTCAAAGCATATAAATTATGTAGATTCCTTTGGACAAAATTTGTTGGTGGATAAGCTTAAAGAATATGAGAATTATTATTTAAAATATGGTGAAATAGAAGAAAAAATAAATGGAATTCAAGGTAATGATGGAGAGCGTGAGAAAAAGATAGATTTTCTTAAATTTCAAATAGATGAAATCAATAGCATAAAGCCTAAAATTGGTGAAGATGAAGAGTTATCAAAGAAATTTAATATGCTATCCAATGGAGAAAAAATAAAAAAGGCATTGGAAAAGAGCTATATTTTACTTAAGGAAAATGATGAGAGTAGAATATCTATTATAGATTCTTTAATGTATGTTATTAGAGAGCTTAAATCTATTGAAAATCATCATGAAGAGATTAAACCAGTAGTGGTGTCACTAGAAGAATCATACTATTTATTAGAAGATAATACTAGGACCATCAGTGATTTAAAAGATAATACAGATTATGATATGGGAGAATTAGAGTTCATAAATTCTAGAATGTATCAACTGTCTGCTTGTAAAAAGAAATATGGACCGACTTTAGAGGATGTAATAGCATATAAGAACTCTATAGAGGATGAATATTTTGAATTAATAAATAGTGGAGAAATTATAGAAGCTCTACTAAAAGAAAAGAAAAAATTATATGAAAAATTAATTGGAATCTCTGAGACTTTACATAACATAAGATTAAATATAAGCGAAACTTTAGAAAAAGAAATAAAAAAAGAATTAGCCTATATAGGTCTTGAAAAAAGTATATTTAAGATAGATGTATCGTATACTGAAAATCTCAACTCAAGAGGAAGAGATAAAATACAATTTAAGATATCAACAAACCCTGGACAGCCATTACAACCTTTAGAAGAAGTTGTTTCAGGAGGAGAACTATCAAGAATTATGCTTGCACTTAAAACCGTATTTGTTGATAAAGATCAAATACCATCTGTAATATTTGATGAAGTGGATACCGGAATAAGCGGAAGGATAGCACAGAGGGTTGGAGAAAAAATGGTACTTATTTCAGAAAATCATCAAGTGTTTTGTATAACTCATCTACCTCAAATTGCTGCTTTAGCAGATGCTAATTATTTGATTGAAAAAAATAGTAATGATGTAACAACCTTTACCATGGTGAAAAAGTTAAAGGATGATGAAGTAGAACAAGAGGTGGCTAGAATAATTGGTGGTAGTGAGGTTACAGCTATAACTGTTGAAAATGCAAGAGAGATGATTTCAAAGGCAGAGGAAATAAAGAGTGAATTAAGAAGTTAAAAAATACAATTAGACTTTTAATAAAAAATAAAAATTCAATCATGAATATATAATATTAAAATGTTCAACACTATAAACTAAGTGTAACTTTAGTTTATAGTGTTTTATTATTATTATATTCTAAAAAATTCAATTAAAAAATCTTTTTGGTTTTAAAAGAAAAAGAACTCTAACATAAAAATTGTTCATAGGGGAAAATTAAAATTAATATTCTTCACAGGAGGTAAAGCATTATGAAAAAATTTAGTAATATTTTATCCTTAATATTTACTGTAATCTTCATATTAATATCTATAAGTTGCTATAATGATATAATAAATAGATATTCGGATGAAGCAGTACCATCAATAAATAATTATTCAAATGCTATAGACTATAATTTAAATTTTTCAGAAGCTACTAGTCTAAAAAAAGTTAATTATGCTAAAACCTCCGATATTATGGTTTATCCAGGAGGAAAACCCTTGGGAATAAAAATTAATACAAAGGGCGCTCTTGTCATTGCTTTATCAGATATTGAAGTAGATGGAAATAAGGTTCAAAGCCCTGCTGCTATTGCAGGTATAGCTATAGGAGACAGTGTTATAAAGATTAATAATGAAGCTATAAAGAGTGCTGAGGATATAGCTACCTATGTAAACAGAAGTAAGGGAGAAAAAATTAAGGTTACAGTAAATCGAAAAGGACAAGAAATGAATTTTGTAGTTAGTCCAGTGGTTAGTAAAAAAGATGAGAACTATAAAATTGGATTATGGGTTAGAGATTCAGTAGCTGGTGTCGGAACCTTAACATTTTATCACAAGGAAAGTGGAAAATTTGGAGCATTAGGACATCCTATAACTGATGTAGACACTAACTCGATAATGACGGTTGGAAAAGGTGAAATTGTAGATTCTAATATTGTTTCTGTAAGAAAAGGTGCTAAAGGTAGCCCAGGAGAACTTAGGGGAATTTTTACAGATAATAATGAAGTTCTGGGTAAAATTGTTTTAAATACTCCAGCAGGAGTTTTTGGTGAAGGCAATGATAACCTGATATGTAATAATTTTAATAAACCTATGAAGGTAGGATTTAAAGACGAAGTTAAAGTAGGAAAAGCTCAAATACTCACAACTATAAACGGAGAAGAGCCTCAATTATTTGATATAGTTATAGAAAAATTATTAAATCAAAATGAGCCTGATGGGAAAAGCATGGTAATAAAAGTTACAGATCCAGTATGCTTAGAAAAAACAGGAGGAATTATTCAAGGAATGAGTGGTAGCCCAATAATTCAGGATAATAAGATAGTTGGTGCGGTAACTCATGTTCTCGTTAACAAACCAGATACAGGATATGGAATATATATGGATTGGATGATAAATGAAATAAACATAAAAAAATAATTATATGAAAAAACTAACTAATAAATAATTAAATCATAAAATATAAGAAGTGATACATTAATTTACAACAACCTGTTATATAAAATTATAACCGGTTGTTTTTATTTGACGCAAAATAATGTTATAATAAGAGAAAAGGGTGAATTTTAAAAAAATTTATTTTTTTTAAGATAGCAGAAGGAATTTTATTAGTTTTGTCGAAATTATATATCTAGGGTATGGAAAATATTACAAGAAGGGGAGTTATAGAATGGAGCAAAGAAGCATCAATGTGCTAATTGCAGATGACAATAAGGAGTTTTGCAATATTTTAAGTGATTATTTTTTAAGTCAAAAGGATATTAATGTAGTTGGAATAGCAAAGGATGGAATAGAGGTTTTAGAACTTATTGAACAAACTAATCCAGACTTGGTAGTTCTAGATATTATAATGCCACACTTAGATGGCTTAGGAGTTCTTGAAAGATTAAATACAATGAACCTAAATCCTATGCCAAGAATAATTATATTATCAGCAGTAGGTCAAGATAAAATAACTCAAAGAGCTATATCTCTGGGAGCAGATTATTATGTTGTTAAACCTTTTGATATGGATGTGCTATCTAACAGAATTAGAGACATGTTTAATAGTTCTGCGCCAAGTGATGCAGTTAGAAAGGCATCAGTTCCTACTACTAATTCATCTTCATCAATGATGGATGTTAAGCAAAAATCAAATAATGGAACTATGGATTTAGAATTCGAAATTACAAATATAATCCACGAAATAGGTGTACCTGCACATATTAAAGGATATATGTATCTAAGAGAAGCTATAACCTTAGTTGTAAATGATATAGAGTTATTATCAGCGGTGACTAAAGAATTATATCCAGCTATAGCTAAAAAGTATAATACTACAGCTAGTAGAGTAGAGAGAGCGATAAGACATGCCATTGAAGTAGCTTGGAGTAGAGGACAAGTTGATACTATTAACAAATTATTTGGATATACTATTCATAATGAAAAAGGAAAACCAACAAATTCGGAGTTCATTGCAATGGTAGCAGACAAGCTAAGACTTAAAAATAAAGTAGGCTAAACTATATTATATCTATTTAATCTTTTATTATGGAATTATTCTTATTAGAAAGCTCAATCTTTTATTTTAACATAAGATGAAGAATGAAGTGGAATAGATGAATAAAAATTAATAAATGAGAAATAGAAGTCAGTTAATGGCTATAACATATAAGATATTTTGCAAAGTTAGATTATTATCGTAATATAGATTAATTACTAAACCAAAGTAACAAACAGTTTTTTACACCAACAAATATTAAATCAAACATTATAGGCATTATCAATTTAGAAAAAATTAGAGATGCCTATTTTTTATGCCAAGAATAATAAATAGAAATTATCAATGAAAATGACTTATATAATATGTATTTTAGTGATTATAATATTAAGGTATTAAGATATCTAATAATTCTATTTTGGTTATGGTAGATAATAGAGACAATAGTTTAGATAGTAGACAGCTTGGAGTTATCAAGAGAGAGGTTATAGGGAAAAAGATTTATAGATTTAATTTTAAAAATATGATATTTAATAGTTTAGAATAAATTTAGGTATAAAACATTATAAGGAGAGATAAATATGAAACTTTTTGAGAAAACCCTTAATGAAGATTATAAGTTTAAAGGGAAAGTGATAAATTTAAAGGTTCAGCAAGTGGAACTACCTAATGGTAAAGTTGGTACTAGAGAATTAGTAGAACATCCAGGTGCAGTTGCTATAGTTGCATATTTAGATGCTAATACTATAATTCTTGTAGAACAATTTAGAAAAGCTATTGATAAAATAATTCTAGAAATACCTGCTGGTAAAATAGAAAAAGGAGAAGATATAAAACTTTGTGGTATTAGAGAGCTTGAAGAAGAAACTGGATATAAGGCAAGTAAATTTGAATATTTAGGGAAGATAGTAACTGCTCCTGGATTTACAGATGAATATATATATTTGTATAAGGCTACAGAATTAACAAAAGGAGAAATAAATAGAGATGAGGACGAATTCATAAATATAAAAGAATATACTATAGATGAAATTAAAAGGATGGTTAGGGATGGAAAAATTATAGATGGTAAAACTATTGCAGCACTATCATATCTATAAATAATAGATTATAAAATTTAAAGTCAAAGGAATATTCTTCTGAATTAGGGCATAGATATAAACTAATTCTTAAATAAACTAAGGGGGAATATGTATGACATTTAGAAGCTTAATAGATAATTTTAATAAACATTTTTATGAAAATATTTGGATGTATTTACTAACAATATTATTTATGGCAACTGGAATGATTTTAGGGCTTTATTGTGTTAAATATATGGGAGATGTGGACAAGAATACCTTAATTAACTATATAACTGCTTTTGGTTCATCATCAACCTTAGATGGATTATCAAATAAACAGATATTAATGGGAACTTTAAAAAATAATTTACCAATTATATTTGGATTTTGGTTTTTAGGACTAACTGTAGTAGGGCTCCCAATAATAATTTTACTTAATATATATAAAGGGTTTTCACTAGGATTCACCTTTAGCTTTTTTATATACGGATTAAAAGAAAAAGGGGTATTGCTCTCTCTATTAGGGGTTTTACCACAAAATCTAATATATATACCATGTTTAATATTTTTATCTGTAATATCTATTGAGTTTTCTATAGGAATAGTAAAAGAAAAGTTTACAAAACAATATTCACCTAGAGGAAATAGCTCAGTAAGAAATTATACTATAATGTTTTTAATCTTTACTGGAATTATGTTTATAGGATTTTTCTTTGAATCTTTTATTACACCTTTACTTATTAATTTCGTGTTAAAGGGGTTAGGAGCATAAAATATGAGAGATGACATTAGAAAGTTCTTAGTTATATATGTGAAGTGCTTCATAATAATATTTATTATGGGTGGGGTTTTACCTAACATATTAGAGCACGTACTTAATCATTTTTATAGCCAACCTGGAACCTACGAAAATAGTATTTTAGTAGACGGTAAGCTAGTAAGACCATTAGAAATATTATATAATTATATGCATTTATTTAATTCTATACTGAGATAAGTAAAAATAAATATAAAAATTAAAAATTAAAATTTATAAATTGACATATTTAAATAATCATGTACTATTATATTATGTGCCATTGCTAAAATTCTCATAAGTTTAGTGGTGACACATAATTTATTTTATTTAGTTATATATTTTGAAACATCTGTGGTAAAATATAATATATATTAGAGACTAAAAAAAGAAAGGAAGTATATCATGGATAGAAAAGTAGTTCTAGTTGTACTAGACAGTGTAGGCATTGGAGAACTTCCGGATGCAGAGATTTATGGAGACAAAGGTAGCAATACTTTAGGTAATATAGCAAAAAGTGTTAAGGGTTTTTCAATTCCAAACTTAGAAGCTTTGGGAATAGGTTCAATAGATGGAGTAGAAAACCTTATCAAGTGTGAAAATCCAGAGGGCATATATGGAAGATGTAGTGAACTTTCAAAGGGAAAGGATACTATTACAGGACATTGGGAAATGGCAGGAGTAATTTTAGAAACACCACTTCAAACCTATCCTAATGGCTTCCCAAAAGAAATAATGGATGAATTTGAAGCTAAGATAGGCAGAAAAACTTTAGGAAATGTAGTTGCTTCAGGTACGGCTATTATTGAAGAATTAGGAGAAGAACATATAAAAACAGGATATCCTATAATTTATACTTCTGCAGATAGTGTATTTCAGATTGCAGCTAATGAAGATATAATACCTCTAGAGGAATTATATAAGATGTGTGAAATTGCAAGAGAAATGCTAGTCGGAGATAAGATGGTAGGTAGGGTAATTGCTAGACCATTTAAGGGTATGAAGAAAGGAGAATTTGTAAGAACAGCTAATAGACATGACTACGCTCTAGAACCTTTTAATAAGACAGTTCTAGAATATGTAAGTGAGGCTGGGCTACCTATGGCAGCTGTGGGAAAAATTAAAGATATATTTACAGGAAAAGGTGTCACAGATTCAGTAACTATAAAGGACAATATGGATGGAGTGAATAAGACTTTACAAATGATGAAGTCTCATTCTAAAGGATTTATATTTACAAACTTAGTAGATTTTGATATGAAGTTTGGACATAGAAATGATGTAGAAGGATATGCTAAAGCTTTAGAGGAATTTGATGACAGATTACCAGAAATTAAAGAAGCTTTAGGGGATAATGATGTATTAATCATTACTGCAGACCATGGCTGTGATCCAACTACTGAAAGTACAGATCACTCAAGGGAATATGTACCTGTACTTGTATATGGAAAAAATCTTAAGGAAGATATAAACTTAGGCACTAGAAATGGATTCTGTGATATAGGAAAAACTATATTAGATCTACTTGATATTGAAAATGATTTAGTAGGAAAAAGCTTTAAAGATTTAATTATATAATCAGCGTTTTAATTAAAATAAAGATATTATACATTAAACCTAAGTTAGAAGTAAAAGTTTTAATATACAGATTACAATATATATTTTCAAATGCAACAATATATATTGTAATTTGTTATTACGTGTTTAACTAACTAGTCAAACAAGTAATAAATAAGTCAATAATAAACTGGAACTAAATAAAATTATGAAGCACATGAAGTAAAGGAGAAGTTTTAATGGATATTAAAGTAATTAATGAAAGTGTAGAATTTATAAAATCTAAGTTAAGTTTTGAGCCAGAAATAGGTATTATACTAGGTTCTGGTCTTGGTGATATGGCTGATAAGGTAGAAGATAGAGTAGTAATAAAATATTCAGATGTACCTAATCTTCCATTGTCTACAGTACATGGTCACGCAGGACAATTTGTATGTGGTACTTTAGAGGGTAAAAAGGTTATTATGATGCAAGGAAGATTCCACTATTATGAAGGCCATCCTATGAGTGTATTAGCACTTCCAATCCACATTATGAAGTATATAGGTGTTAAATCTTTAATAGTAACTAATGCTTGTGGTGGAGTTAACACTAACTTTGTTCCAGGAGATTTAATGATGATTACAGATCACATAAATTTTGCAGGCACAAATCCACTTATAGGTAAAAATGAGGAAGAAATAGGACCAAGATTCCCAGATATGTCTACAGCTTATGATAGAGAGTATTTAAAATTAGCTAAGGAAGTTGGAGCATCTCTTGATATAGAGCTAAAAGAAGGGGTTTATATGATGTTCACAGGACCAACCTATGAGACACCAGCAGAGGTAAGAATGGCAAGAATATTAGGTGCTGATGCAGTAGGTATGTCAACTGTTCCAGAGGTTATTGCAGCAAATCACTGTGGACTTAGAATTTTAGGAATTTCATGCATAACTAACATGGCGGCTGGAATACTAGATCAACCTTTAAATCATGAAGAAGTAATAGAAACTTCAGCTAAAGTAAAATCAAAGTTTGCTTCTTTAGTTAGAGGAATAGTTAGAAAACTATAATAGTTGGTCATCTTATAACTTAAATTAAATATAAAGGTATAAAGCGGGGTATTGTTATGAGAATGTATGATTTAATTTTAAAAAAAAGAAATGGTGGAGAACTTTCTACAGAAGAAATAAATTATTTTGTAGAGAACTATACAAAGGGCGATATTCCTGATTATCAAGTATCCGCTCTTTTAATGGCTATATATTTTCAAAAAATGAATAAAAGAGAAACTTCAGACTTAACTATGGCAATGGTACATTCTGGAGATATGCTGGATTTAAGTGAAATTGAAGGAATTAAAGTAGATAAGCATAGTACAGGCGGTGTAGGAGATACTACTACTTTAGTACTTACACCTATGGTAGCAGCACTTGGAATACCAGTAGCTAAAATGTCAGGTAGAGGACTAGGGCATACTGGAGGAACTATAGATAAATTAGAGTCATTTAAAGGGTTCTCTGTAGAAATGCCAACAGAAAAATTTATTAATAATGTAAATACTATTAAAATAGCAGTTGGTGGTCAAACTGGAGACCTAGCACCAGCTGATAAAAAGCTATATGCATTAAGAGATGTTACGGCAACCGTTGATAATGTGTCTTTAATTGCATCTAGCATTATGAGTAAAAAAATAGCTTCAGGAGCAGATGCCATAGTCTTAGATGTTAAAGTTGGAGATGGAGCTTTCATGAAAAATACAGAGTCTGCCAAAGAATTAGCAACAGAGATGGTTTCTATAGGAAAGCATATAGGACGTAATACTATAGCAGTAATTTCTGATATGGACCAACCACTAGGACTTGCCATAGGTAATGCTTTAGAAGTTGAGGAAGCTATAAATACATTAAAAGGTAATGGACCAGAAGACTTATTAAATCTTTCTTTAGCTTTAGGAAGTCGTATGGTGATGTTAGCAGAAAAGGCAAATTCTGTAGAAGAAGCAGAAGCTATGCTAAAGGAAACCATAACATCAGGTGCAGCTATAGAAAAGCTTAAGGAATTTGTTAAAGCACAGGGTGGAGATATAGAGTGTATAGATAATACAGATTTATTCCCTAAAGCTAAGTATGTAGTGCCGGTAGTAGCTGAGAATAGTGGAGTAGTTAAAAAGATTCATGCTGAAAACTTAGGAATAGTTGCTATGGAGCTTGGGGCAGGTAGAGCTACTAAAGAAAGCAAGATAGATTTAGCAGTAGGAATAGTTTTAAATAAAAAACGTGGAGATAAAGTAGAAAAAGGTGATACAATAGCTTATATCCATAGTAATGATGAGAACCTTATTGAAAAAGCTAAAATGGATATACTAAAGAATTATGAGATTCTTGAGGGCTATGAAAATGACATACCATTGATACATGAGATAGTTAGCTAATAATAATATATTATTAAGTAATAGCTGTATATAAGTAATTTTTGAATTGCTTATATACAGCTTATTTTATTTGAATAAAGTAATTTCTACAGCTTAAGGATATAGATTCTATTTTAGGGAACTCTAATTGAGAAGAAATTTAAAAAATAAAATTTTAAATTTCTAGGATAATTTTTTAGATTGAGGTAAAAATAACCTCATAATAATTGTTTTGGAGGTCGGTTATGAAAAAGAATAAATTTATTTTAACTTTGCTATTATCCGTAATACTTTCATTGCAGGCTATAATACTTCCAACAGCCTTCGCTGATGATGAAATAAAAAATGAGCCTGCAAATAATGTAGTGGGATTTGAGCCACAAGCAAAATCAGTAATACTATTGGAACCTAATTCAGGAAAAGTCATTTATGAAAAGAATGCAGATCAACAATTTGCACCTGCTTCTGTTACTAAAATAATGACCATGTTGCTTGCTATGGAGGCTATAGACGATGGAAGGATAACTCTTCAGGACAAAATAGTTTGTAGTGAAAAGGTTAAATCCATGGGCGGAAGTAGTATGATATTAGATACTGGAGAAGTTAGAACAGTAGAAGAAATTTTAAAAGGTATAGCTATAGCGTCAGGAAATGATGCGGCAGTTGCTATGGCGGAGTTCTTAGAAGGTAGTGAAGAAGCTTTTGCAGTAAAAATGAATGAAAGAGCTAAAGAGCTTGGTATGACTAATACTCATTTTGAGAATGCTACAGGACTTAGTGCATCTGGACACTTAAGTACAGCTAAGGATATTTCTATAATGTCAAGAGAACTTTTAAAACATCCAACTATTTTAAACTATTCTTCAATATATATGGAAACTATATCAGAAGGTAGAAAAACACCAATAGAATTGGTTAATCATAATAAGTTAGTAAGGTTTTATAAAGGTTGTGATGGATTAAAAACAGGATTCACACAAGAAGCTATGTATTGTATATCTGCTACAGCTACTAGAGACAATGTAAGAATGCTTACAGTAATAATGGGAGCACCTTCCTATAAACAAAGAAATGCAGATGCAAGTAAGCTTATGGATTTTGGATTCTCTAAATATCAAAGCAAAACTATAGTAGCTAAAGATGAAGATGTTCAACAAATTCCATTAAATAAGAAAGGTGATTCTTTCTATATAGCCAAGGCAAAGGATGATTTAAAAGTAACTATAGAAAAAGGTACTGAAGAAGAATTAACTAAAAAGGTAAGGATTAATTCAGAGCAAAAGAAAATAAATGCTGGTGATATAGTTGGTTACTGTGAGGTTTATAATGGAGATGAACTATTAGGAAAAGTTGAACTATATAGCGATAGGGAAGTAAAACAATCACAATTCTTTAAGAACGTTAGAGATATATTCTCAAATATTTTTGATCACTCAATATAGAGTATGAAGGGAATAAAAATAAAATTATTGTAGAAACTATATAAGAAGGATAAATTAAAATTCAGTTAATTGCTATGGTTATCAGTTATAATATACAACCCCAATGTATAAGGCTGATATAAGAAATTCCTCTAAATTTTAGAGGAATTTTTTATATTGAAAAACATATATAAAATTAATATATTTGTTTAATTTCAAGGATATAATACCTATATTTAAAATAAAATTTTGAATAATCTATAATGAGTATATGGCTATGTTAAAGTGATACTATTTTATATAGTTATAAATATAAAATTCTAAAATGTTATATATTTAAAATACTGTATATCTACAAAATAAAATAATTTTATATATCAAAATAATAATTGTCATAATTGAAAAATGAATTTATCCTATTGTAATTCAAACTAAATTTAGAGTATAATTTACAATGAGGATTTTTATGCTAGGATATATTTTTACATTAATATGAAAAAAATTTTGTTGTAAGGAAGGTGAAATTATGGCATTAACAATTAAAACTTCAAATTTTGAGGGCCCTTTTGACCTTTTATTACACTTAATAAAAAAGAATCAAATGGATATATATAATATAAGTATTTTAGATATAACTAATCAATACATAGGATATCTAAATGAAATGAAGGAATTAGATTTAGATATTGCATCAGAGTTTATCGTTATGGCGACTACTTTGATTGAATTAAAATCTAAGGTATTGCTTCCTAAAAATAAAGAGCCAGAAGTTGAAGAAGTTGACGATGCTCAAGAACTTATAGATAAATTAGTACAATATAAAAAATTTAAAAATGTAGCTGAGTTTTTAGGAAAACGACAAATGAATACAGGAGTTATGTTTACTAAAAGGCCTGAGATTATTGAAGATACCCGAGAGAAAAAGCAAGATGCTAAAGAACTACTAAAAGATATAACTATGATAGATTTATATAATATGTATATTGAACTTATTGAGATATACAAAAATAAAATGAATGAAAGCTTCAACATAGAGGAGCGAGTTCAGGTTGAGGTATTTAAGATAGAAGATAAAATGGATTATTTAAAAGGTTTTTTAGTAGAGAATAGGAATACTACATTTACAAATATAATAAAAGAAAGTAGAAATAAAACAGAAATTATTGTAACATTTTTAGCTTTATTAGAGTTAATAAAGCTAAAAGATGTAAAAGTAGTTCAACATGGAAACTTTGGTGAAATATATTTAGAAGGGGTGATAAGGAATGAGTAAAAATGATAATTTAGATCATGAACATATCGAAAATAATATTTTAAATGAAGTAAATAAGAAAGAAATAGAGATAGATATAAATCCTAGAAACAAAATAGAAAATGTACTTCAACAATCTGAGCATCAGTTAAATTATCTTATAGATGAATCAAAGTATGAAAGATACTTTTCTATAGTAGAATCCTTATTATATGTAACTGGAGATCCGCTAGAAATTGATACTATAGCTAATATATTAGAATGTTCAATAGAGTTTGCTACAGAATTACTAAAGGTACTAGAAAAGATATATGAAAGTGATGAATCTAGAGGTATTAGATTGATATGTATTAATAAAGCTTATCAACTTGCTACAAAACCTATAAATAGTGATCATGTTCAAATGCTATTAAAAACAAATGTTAGACAATCCTTATCAAGAGCTGCATTAGAAACTTTATCTATAATTGCATATAAACAACCAATTACTAGAATAGAAATCGAAGATATAAGAGGAGTTAAGAGTGACAGGGCGATCAGTACATTAGTAGAAAAAGGGCTTATAAAAGAGTCCGGAAAGAAAAATGTTATAGGTAGACCTAATCTTTATGCAACCACAGATGAATTCTTAAAACATTTCGATTTCACATCCTTAGGTGAATTGCCATCATTAGATGAATTTATAGATGATGATATTCAAGAGAAAGATATTGAGAAAAATTAAACTTAAGACTTTATATTACATAAAATAAAGGACTTTGGCGAAATAAACTAATTTAAATAGCTGTCAAGAAGAGTTATATTATTAGAGTATAACTTAACAGTTTATGTAGAATTAGTGATTTATTTTGCTAAAGTCCTTTTAATTATAATTAATCACAAGGATCACATGGATTATATACTTCTGAATAATTAGTTTTATCGTTATCGGTATGAATACTATTATCCTTGTTGAAAATCCCAGAAATCATATCTATAGCTTGAGGCATTGCATCAATTAATTTATCGTATGGATTGTAGTCAGTTACTGAAAGAAATCTTATAGTATTTTTATGAACTACTAAAAATCCTACTGGTTTCAAGGAAATTCCAGCGCCAGACCCACCGGCAAAGGGATGTCTATTAGATGAATCTAAATTTGTATCTTTAAACTCACTTCCACCAGAAGCAAAACCAAAAGATACCTTAGAAATAGGAATAATTGTTGTACCATCAGGGGCAGTTACAGGATTACCTATAACAGTATCTACGTCAATCATATTTTTAATATTTTCCATAGTTGATTTCATTAAATTTTCTATTGGATGACTATCCATCTAAAATTCCTCCTTAAAATTAACTTTATGAAAGGAAGAACTTTTTCTTCCTCTTTTGTAGTGATGAAAAATTGCAACAATCATATATATAATTTTTGCTATATTTATAAAAATTATACTACTTATTTCAAATTTAAAAAAATTTTCATTATATTTGATATTTATATTAGGAATAAAGTTTTTTACTTTAAAAAATAGATTTAATATTGTTGCGATAAATGCTGTGATTTGATGTAAAAGTCCATAGGCTATAGCATTTATAGCTGCATCATCTATAGCATAATCTATATTTATCTTAGTACGCATACTAAACTTTAATTTGGTATTAATAAAAAAATTTATTATTTCTCTTATATCCTTAAGTTTAAGTTTTGAAATTTCTTCACCACTAGGAGTTTCTATATAATCTCTTGGCTTGTTTTTTTTCTTATCATTAGATTTTTTATTTTTTGATGGAATTATTACTTTGTTATATATCTTTAAGGTAAAAATTTCATCATCATATATAAGTGTTATTTTTATTGGAATAGGAAATAATAAGACCAGTATAATTATGGCTGAAATCCATAAAAGATATTTCATTAGTGTACTAAACCTCCATAGTTTTATATCTGCAATTTTATCCAACTATGATTTATATATTCATAGTTTATGAAATTCTAAAGATTATTTAAGGATAAGTGAGAAATTTAAGTTGGGAGTGTGAAAAATGAAAAAAAGGTTATGGTGTTTTTTGTTAATTTTCTTATTTGTTATAACTAATATGCCTGTAGAATATGTAGATGCTGCACCAATTAGAGTAGATGCAGTTTCTGCCATAGCTATAGATTCAGCTACAGGAACTATTTTATTTGATCAAAATGCTCATAAAGTTATACCTATGGCAAGTACTACGAAGATTATAACATCACTAGTAGCTTTAGAGTACGGAGATATAGATAGAGTAGTAGAGATATCTAAAAATGCGGCTGCAATAAGAGGATCTAAAGTTGGGTATAAGGCTGGAGACAAAGTAACTATAAGAGAACTTCTATATGGTCTTATGCTTAAGTCTGGTAATGACTGTGCCATAGCTATTGCAGAAGCAACTAGTGGATCTGTAGAAAAGTTTTGTCAAGTTATGAATGAATTTGCAGTATCTATAGGATTAGTAGATAGTCATTTCGAATCTCCACATGGGCTAGATAGTAGTTCTCATTATTCTTCAGCTTATGATTTAGCAATTGCAACTAAAAAGGCTAAAGAAATTGATGAATTCAATAAAATTGTATCTACTAAATTAATATCAGGAGAAGATGGTATAGAATTTACAAGAGAATTTAATAACATAAATAAACTTCTATATCAAGAGCCAAATTGTACTGGGGTTAAGACAGGATATACAGGTCAAGCAGGAAAATGTCTTGTTAGTTCTTTTAAGCTAGATAAAAATGAAATAATTGTTGTAACTTTAAACTGTGTTCCAAGATGGAAAGAAAGTCAACGTATATATGAGTATGTAAGAGATAATTATGAGTACAAGAAGATCATAGAAGCTGGAGAGAACATAGGCAATATAAATGTTAAAGGAAGAGAGAATGGTCTGCCATTAATTGCTAGTGAAGATTTAATTTTTCCTATTAGAAAGGATGAGAAAATAGTAAAGGAAGTTATTCTTCCAAAGTATAGTCTAACTACTCCGATTAGAACTACAGATGATGTGGGGATGCTTACTATAACTAATGAATTAAATTCTAAATATGCAATGACACTTCATCCTAGTGAAGACATTGAAAAAATTGGAATATGGGATCAGATTAAATATATGATAAATAAGGATAAATAGAAAAAACCAAGGTAAAAAACCTTGGTT
Source organism: Clostridiaceae bacterium (assembly GCA_902363375.1). Classification (GTDB taxonomy): domain Bacteria; phylum Bacillota; class Clostridia; order Clostridiales; family Clostridiaceae; genus Clostridium_J. The sequence continues at coordinate 994,407 of CABIZX010000001.1, forward strand.
TTTTTTCTGTAAATAGTAGCAAATAATTTTTTATGAAATACTCTGATAATATAGTAATTTTGGAGGCAGAGGTAATGGGCTACGAACCGTATAACTGTATAGACTGTGGAAGTGAGTATTGTCCATGTCATTTAGCTGAATCAGGAAATTGTATTTTATGTTCTCACTTAGATGGCAAAGACTTTTGTGATTGTGTAAATTGGAATGGAGTGTGCATATATCAGGAGTTTATGCAAAATAATTTTAAGGCAAAGGAAGGAAGGAAGCATCAAAGATTTCAAATTATAGATAAGGAATTAATAAATGAAAAATTCATGATTTTAAAAGTTAAGGTTACTAAAAAATTAGCTAGTGATCTAGTTGGCCCTGGCTCTTTTGTATTTATTAGAAAAGAGAATTGTGAACAAACATTTGATACACCTATTTGTGCTATGGATAGTGATACTGAAAATGATATTATCACCTTAGCTATTGAATTAAAGGGATTAAAAACAAGGGTACTTAAAGATGTAAATATAAATGATTATGTCTTAATTAAAGGACCATTCTGGAATGGAATCTTGGGCCTTAACTCAATTATTAATATGAAACGTAAGCATTGCGTTTTGGTTTGTAGAGGTATAGGGCAAGCACCTATGGTACCTGTTATGGAGAAGCTATATAACAATGAAAATACAATTACAGTAATTCTTGATCAGGGAACCTTAGATACTATATTTATAGGAGAAGAATTGAAAAAGTATGCTAAAGAAGTAATAAAAACCAATACACTACTTATGGGTGGAATTCTCGATGGAAAGTGTAGAAAGATTTTAGAGGGAATTTTAACTAATGGTGATATAGCATTAGTGCACTGCGATAGTGCTGATGTATTAAGCCATCAAATTATGAAGATCGTAGAAGCTTATGATAAAGATATTGAATTTTCATGTTCTAATAACGAGAAAATGTGTTGTGGAGAGGGAGTTTGTGGTTGCTGTACTATTATGAATGATGATGAAAAGTTACGAAGACTGTGTAAGATGCAAACCAGTCCTAAATATATATTTGAAGGGAGAAGATTGTATTGAAAATAGTTGTAATTGGCGGAGGCTGGTCTGGTTGTGCAGCTGCAATTTCAGCACGTAAGGCTGGGGCCGAAGTTGAAATAATTGAAAAAACAGATTTATTATTGGGACTTGGAAATGTTGGAGGAATTATGAGAAATAACGGAAGATATACTGCAGCAGAAGAGCTTATAGCACTAGGAGCTGGGGATTTAATTAACATAACTGATGCTAATACACTCCATAAGAATATAGATTTTCCAGGTCATGAGCATGCATGGCTTTACAATGTAAATAGAATAGAGCCAGCAGTAAGAAAACACATTAAAGAAATGAAAATAAAAATGAGATTTGTAAGTCGTGTAGTAGATGTGAATATGGAAGGTGTGAAGATAAAAGGTATTTATCTTAGCGATGGTGAATATATAGAGGCAGATGCATTTATAGAAACTACTGGATCTACAGGACCTATGGGAAACTGCTTAAGATATGGAAATGGTTGTTCTATGTGTGTATTAAGATGTCCAGCTTTTGGTCCAAGGGTAAGTATTAGCTATAGAGCAGGAGTAGAGGATATTAAAGGCGAGAGACAAGAGGATGTTTATGGAGCATTTAGTGGCTCATGTAAATTAGAAAAAGATAGTTTATCTGAGGATATAGCAAAACAGTTAGATGAAAAAGGAGTAGTAGTGTTGCAGGTACCACCTGAAGATATAAATACTGACAAGTTAAAGCAAAAAGTGTGTCAACAATATGCATTAAAAGAATTTGCAGAAAATATAGTGCTTCTAGATACTGGTCATGCAAAATTAATGACATCCTATTATCCTATTGATAAGCTTAGAAAAATTGAAGGACTAGAGGAAGCAAAATTCATAGATCCATATGCAGGAGGGAAGGGTAACTCAATTAGATATTTATCAGTAGCTCCAAGAAGTAATCAAATGAAGGTATTGGGACTTGATAATCTTTTCTGCGCTGGAGAGAAAAGTGGTCTTTTTGTAGGACATACTGAAGCTATGACAACAGGTTCTCTTGCAGGGCATAATGCTGTTAGAAATGAACTTGGAATGCCTCTTTTAACATTGCCAAGGAATTTAGCTACAGGTGATATAATAGCCTATGCAAATGAAAAGGTTCAGACTACAGAAGGTAGGCGAAATAGATATACTTTTGCAGGAGCTGAATACTTTAAGAGAATGAAGGATAATGGTCTTTATATTTTAGAACCAGAAGAGATTCATAAGAAAGTTAGTAAGCTAGACTTAGATAATATTTTTAATCAAAAACTAGTATAAGCTAGATAATATTTATATATAAGTTTGTTTAATAAAAGCCATTAGGATATAAAATTAAGCATATCTTGATGGCTTCTGTTGATGAGATTATAATAATTCATTTATATAAAATTTATTTATAATGTATAATGAATATTTGTATTTAAGTATTAAGCATTTTGAATAAACAATTTTAAAATATATTTCTATATTTTTAGATTAGTATCTAGAATATCTTAAGTAAAGATAATTTATTTTTACTATAAAATGTGCAAAGTGTTGGATGTGAGTGCATAATTTGATAAATTTTAAGAAATGTGATATACTAATAAAAGAGCGAATTATATAAGAAAGGTTAAAGTGGTAAGAGCAGCAAATAAATTTAATATATATAACGAAACACTAGGTAAATTGAATAATTTAGAAGTAAGATTATGGTATAATAAACGAAATAAAAATATTATTAATGAAATAGATAAATCATTATCAATAAAAGAGCAAGCAATGCAAGCTCACGCTTTAAGAAATAAGTATAGAGCACAAGCTAGAAATCTAATGGCAGATAGAAGGTTGGCAGAAGAATTAAATATTAATAACTCTAATCTATCTTTTGAGCACTATGAAAATAAATACTTAAATCGTGGTTATAATGAAACTGAGCTTTATGAAAAAATAATAATAGCAGCTACAAGAACAAATAGAATAGTAAATAAATCATTAGGAATGTATTAATAGCTATAAAAGTGTTTCAAGAGTGTTTTTAAAGGTAAACTTATAAAGATTAATCTAAACAATATTTTAAAACCATAAAGTAATCATTAAATGAATTTTAGATAGTTTATTAAAATCTAAATTGAAGGGGAGTAGACGTAAGGACGTCTTACTAGCCCTATTTTTATTTCTTTTGAAATCATGTAATATTAATGAATATTGTAGAAAAAGAAACAAATAATAAAAACGAAAGTTTAAATTATTTGGAGGTGTTTTTATGTTTGAACATAAAAAACAATTATTACATGAAGTAAAAGTTGAAAGACCAAACCCACAGTATGCAGTACTAATGCAAGAGCAGTTAGGGGGAGGCAATGGGGAGCTTAAGGCAGCTATGCAATATATCTCTCAAAGCTTTAGAATAAAAGATCCTGAAATAAAAGATTTATTTTTAGATATAGGTGCAGAAGAACTTAGTCATATGGAGATGGTGGCGCAAACAATTAATCTATTAAATGGTCACGATGTAAATAATGAGAAGGTAGATAATGGAGAAATTCAAACTCATGTGCAATGTGGATTATCACCAGTATTAATTAATTCATCTGGAGCACCTTGGACAGCTGATTACGTAACTGTTACAGGTGATTTAGTTGCAGATTTATTATCTAATATAGCATCTGAACAAAGGGCTAAGGTAGTGTATGAGTATTTATATCGTCAAATAGATGATAAAGAGGTTAGAGCTACCATTGACTTTTTACTTAATAGAGAAGAGGCACACAATGCCTTATTTAGAGAAGCTTTAAATAAAGTTCAAAAGAGCGGTTCTAATAAGGATTTTGGAGTTACAGAAGATTCTAAGCTTTACTTTGACTTATCCACACCAGGACCTTCACATAAATCACCAGACCCAACACCAGTTTCTTTTGATAATCCAAGAAGATAATGACTATAATGAAAAGAACTCTCTTCATAGGGAGTTCTTTTATATGGTATATAAAATTTAAAATAAAGACCAGAAATTTTAATATAAATACAAAATATGTTGACCAAGTATTGGGGTTTAGGTACCATAATATTGTATTAAGTAATTTAATATGAATAGTTGTAAAATTAGGTAAATATATTTTAATAGAATTGCAATGGATAGATTTACACTATACATCTTGATAAATTTAATAAAAGAAAGGTAGGTGAAATTTAGTGAAGATATATTTTTATATAGATATCTTCCTAAAAATAAGTTATGTTTAAGGAGTTACGGTTATCAAAGTATAAGATGGATGAAAAGAGTAGCCATGAGCTTTTAAGTAATGCTGAGTATGGAGTACTATCTACTATAGGAGAAGATGAGTATTGTTATGGAATTCCGGTAAACTATGTATTTATAAACAATGCTATATATTTTCATTGTGGAACAAAGGAAAGTCATAAGCTTGATAATATAAACAATCATAGTAAGGTTAGTTTTACAATAGTAGGCAATACAAAAGTGTTACCCAATAAATTAGATACTAGATACGAGAGTATAATTGTTTTTGGACAAGCAGCCTTATTAAATACAGAAAATAATTCTGAAAAGATAGAAGCTCTACAGGCTATTGTGGAGAAGTATGCTCCTAATTTTATTAAGAATGGTAATTTATGCATAGAAAAAAATTTAGAAAGAACTAATATAGTTAAAATATCCATTGATTATATTAGTGGAAAGTCGTCTTATTTAGAAGGTGACATAGTAAAGTAGAACTATAAATCTTAATATTTGCATATTCATTTAAAGTATAAAATTATTCTTATCACATATCCTAATGACGAGGATGGTGATAGTATGAGTAATAAGCGAAAATTCACTAATAAACAAATGGCAAACTTGGGGCTTAAGAAAACAAACAGAGGAGATTATGATTATATTGATCCTGAGGAAAAAGAAAAATCTAAATATAGAATTAATAAAAAAGAATCTGATTAAGGATTCTTTTTTATTATAGAATTTTAAATTTTATGTAATAAGGCATAATTTTGCTATATCCTTTGATATATATATTCTATATAGAAAATAAGAAGGAGTATAGTTATGAAAAAAATATTGGCAATTTTAGTATGCTTAAGTGCTGCAGCAACAATTATGGTAGGATGTAATAATGATGATAAAGTTCCTAAAAAAAATGCAAGTAATGTAAATCAAATTGAAGAATGGTCAGATAATGATATTAATGTAAATATGGATATAAGAGATACATCAATGCAAGTTCAAAGCACCCAGGTAGACAGTGGAGAATTAGAAGGTGAAAAAGTATTTGCATTAGGTGTGGTTTCTTCTATAGATCTTGATGGCGAAAATATGAATAAAGTTAATTTTATAATTACACAAACAGAAGGAAATAATTCAGTCCCTTATGTAGCTACATGGGAAGGGGAAAAGCTAAACTTCCAAAGTTTACAAATAGAAGAGGGCGATATAATTAAGATTTATGGTGTATTAGAAGGAAAGAATAAAAAAGGGGCTCCAATAATAAAAACATCTCTTATAGATTTAGCAACTTAATAAAATAAAAAATAGCATGGGATCCATGCTATTTTTATTTGCTTGAAATATAGCAATTATTAAATATCAACAAGTAAATAATTTGTTAATATATGATTGTATTTTGATGAATATATTATCTAACGATAAATATAAATTCAATTATCTGAAGATTATCTCATGCCATAAATAGTATTTATAAGTATTTGAGACAATAAGATTAGAATCTGTTGAAAGAGCTTAAGATTATCAATTCATTATTTGAAAAATTTACTTATAATTATTTTGAAGATATGAAAAAAGGAGAATAATAGAGTAAAACACCATTGAAAACGTTTAATAATCCTTTAAAAGATGAAAAAAAGTGAATGTAACAATTGATACGACCGACTGGTCGGTATAAAATTGAAGAGTATTAGATAAAAGGGGAAGGAGATAGAATATGGAGAAGATATCTAAGAAGATAGCTAAAAGTAGAGTTTTAATTTTAGTTGTAGCATTTTTATTACTTATTCCATCTATATTAGGATTTATAAATACTAAAATTAATTATGACATACTAAGCTATCTACCAGATGAATTAGAGACTGTAAGAGCAGAAGAAATACTTAAGAAAAATTTTGATTGTGGCTCTCTTAGTATGCTAATAGTAGAAGGAATGGCAGACAAGGATGTAGCTAAAATAAAGGAAAAAGTTGAAAAGGTAGAAGGAGTTCAGAGGGTATTATGGATAGATGACTTTTTAGATTTATCTATTCCTAAAGATATACTACCTAGCAGCATTCAAGATGTATTTTATGCTAAGGATTCAACTATGATGGTGATAATGCTAGAGGAAGGTAGTGCTAGTATTGTTACACAAAATGCAGTGGACAACATAAGAAAACTAGCCGGAGAGCAAACTTTCTTAAGTGGGATGGCTGGAATAGTTAAGGATACAAAGGACTTATCAGATAAAGAAACACCTTTTTATGTATTAATAGCAGTAGTATTATCTTTAATAATATTAGCATTAACCATGGATTCAGTTGCTACACCAGTTATATTCTTAGTTAGTATAGGTATTGCTGTAATTTATAATATGGGAAGTAATATTATTTTCGGAGAGATTTCATATATAACTAAGGCATTATCAGCAATACTACAGTTAGGTGTTACTATGGACTATTCTATATTCTTACTTCACAGATATGATGAAGAAAGAGAAATCCAAAGTGATAAAGTAGAAGCTATGTCAAATGCTATAGCAAATACAATGACTTCAGTAGCCGGAAGTTCACTAACAACCATAGCTGGATTTTTAGCACTTTGTACAATGGATTTAGCTCTAGGCAAAGATATAGGATTAGTAATGGCTAAAGGAGTATTGATTGGGGTTATCTGTACAGTAACAGTTTTACCAGCTTTAATACTTACCTTTGATAAGGTTATTCATAAATATAGACACAAAACTGTATTACCAACCTTTGAAAAGACTTCTGAATTTGTAGTTAAGCATTATAAAGCTTTTGTATTTGTGGGGATTTTGATATTTATACCTGCATTTATAGGTAATAGAAACACTAAGGTATACTATAACTTAGATGAATCACTTCCAAAGGATTTACCATCCATAGTTGGTACTAATAAACTAAAAGATGACTATGGAATGACATCTACTAATATGATTTTAATTAAAGATACTCTTGATAACTACAAAGTTAAGGCTATGACTGACGAACTAGAACATGTTGAAGGAATATCTTCTGTTATAGCTTTAGAAAAAATATTAGGACCAAGGGTTCCGGAAAGTTTTCTGCCTAAGGATATACTAGAAAAAATAAGATCAGGTGGATATGAGCTTTTTGTTGTAAATTCTAAATATAAAGCAGCAACTAATGAGGTGAGAGATCAACTTGAAGAAATAAATAATATAGTAAAAAAATATGACTCAGACGGATTAATAAGTGGAGAAGCACCATTAACTAATGACCTTATTAAAATCTCAGATATAGACTTTAAAAATGTTAGTATAGCTTCTATAGTGGCTATATTTATAATTATAGCACTTTTATTTATGTCAATAAGTTTGCCGGTTATTTTGGTTCTTACTATAGAACTTGCTATATTTATAAATTTAGGAATTCCATTTTACACTGGTAGTATACTTCCTTTTATAGCATCTATAGTAATAGGAACAATTCAGTTAGGTGCTACGGTGGATTATGCTATATTACTGACATCTAGGTTTAAAGAGGAACTTGAAAAAACTTCAAATAAAATAGAGGCTATGAAAATAGCACTTCAAAGTTCAGCTAGATCAATAATTACTAGTGCTCTAACATTCTTTGGAGCTACAGCAGGTGTAGGTGTTATATCTAAGCTTGAAATGGTAAGTTCACTATGTACTCTAATGGCTAGAGGAGCAATAATTAGTATGTTTGTAATCCTATTTGTATTACCAGGAATATTATTAATTTGCGAAAAAATTATAATTAAAACAAGTAAAAGTTTTACAAAAAAAGTTGAGGAGGCTGCATAAAATGAAAAGAAGTACGTTATCTAAAAGAGTTATAGTGTTGGCTACAGTGGCAGCTATGATGACTTCTACAGTAGCTATGGCACAAGAAATAAACAAGGATGAAACGGTATATGTAATCTTAGATAGCAATGGGAAACCAGAACAAAAGATAGTATCTACTTGGATAAGTGGAGAAGAGAATTTAGGAGAATTTAAAGATAAATGTGATTTAGACAATATAAAAAATGTAAAAGGTGAGGAAACTCCAACCATAAAAGGTGATGAAGTAACTTGGAAGGTGGATGGAAAAGATTTATATTATGAAGGAGAAAGCAAAAGAGAATTACCTATATCAGTTAACTTAAGTTATGAACTTGATGGAAAGAAAGTTGAGCCGAAAGAAGCTTTAGGAAAATCAGGCAAATTTAAAATAACATTAACAGTAAAAAATAATGAATCTAAAGTAGCTAAAATTAATGGAGAAAATAGAAACATATATGTTCCGTTTGTGACAGTTTCAGAAATTATGTTATCTAATGATAGCTTTAAAGATATAAAGATAGATAGTGGTAAGCTCATACAAGATGGAAATAATTCTTCTATAACCTTTGTTGCTGCACCAGGTTTAAAGGAATCTTTAAATTTAGGAGATGTATTAGATCTTAAAGATACTTTAGTCATAGAAGGGACAACTACAAACTTTAGTGTTCCCGCTATAATGATGGTAGCAACTACTGAAGCATTGGATTTAGAAGGTATAAAGGGTGATGATAGTCTAGATACCTTAAAGGATTCTCTTGCACAACTTCAAGATGGAGGAGATGAGCTATTAGAGGGATCTAAAAAGCTAGTAGATGGACAAGAAGAGTTAAGCTCAAATTATAGTAAATTTAATGATGGAGTAGGAGTATTAAAAAATGGAGTTGCAGATTTAAGTAGCGGAATAGATACCTTATCCAATAACACACCAGTTTTAAAATCAGGAGCTGACAAATTGAATAGTAGTCTTTCACAATTGAAAGATGCTCAATATAAATTTAATAAGGGTATGGAAGCTTATGGAGAAAATACTTCTAAACTTTTTACAGCATATAATTCTATAGATGCAGGTATAAATTCATGTTTAGAAGGTTCAAGCCAGCTTAAATCAGGATTAAATGCTGGCAGTGAAGGATTAGTTAATCTTAATGATTCTACAGCAAATTTAGATGCTATAGCAGCTCAATTAGATGCAATGAGCACTTCTTTAGAAGCTATTAATCCAGAGTTAGCAACTAACATAGCAAAAGCAAGTGGAGGAGTAAAAGCTGTATCTAATGGACAAAGGGATGGTATAGGAAAATTACAGCAAGGCATGAAAGAAGCTATATACGGTGCTGGGAAGCTTGAAGAAGGATTAACTGGACTTTCTAATGGGTCAAAGGAATTTAAAAATAATGGGGAAACATTATTACAAGCTACTAATGCATTGAAAGAAAACTCATCAAAACTTAATAAAGCTTCAATAGAATTATACAATGGAAGTTCAGTTTTATCTCAAGGTATTGGAACATTAGCAGAAGGTAGTAATAAGTTAAAAGATGGTGGATCGGCATTATTAAATGGAAGTAGTGAATTATATGATAACTCAGGTAAATTACTACAAGGTATCAATCAATTAAAGCAAGGAAATACAGAACTTTATAATGGGGTTGTTAAGTTAAAAGAAGAAGGATTAGATAAATTAAATGAAAAAGGGAATACTGCCATAAAGGATATTGAGGGAGTAGTTGAGGCTAAAGATGAACTTGTAAAACTTTCTAAAGATTATGGTACTTTTTCAGGTGTGACTGATTCAATGAACGGAAAAATAAAATTTATTATGAGAACTGAGGAAGTTAAGTCTGATCAGGAAAGTAAGGCTAATGAAGAAAGCAAAGAAACTGTTAAAGAGGAAAAAGGATTCTTTAGAAGTTTAATAGACATATTTAAAAAATAAAGTGTTTAAGAGTGTTTCAAAATATATTATTATTTTGAAACACTTTTTTATTATATAAAATGGCTACACTTAGATGAAGAATACGTATAGTATAGTGAATGCTTTTGATATAAATTTAGTGTGAGGTGATAATTTGAAAAGAAAAATATTTATATTATTCATTATAATTTGTTTAGTGACTTTAACTGCTTGTACTAGAAGTAAAACTATTAAATGTGGTATTGGTAAGGATATATCAAAGACGATTAAAGAGTTTTCCCTTGGAAGTAAATAATTTTTATGGTATATTTTATTTACACATAATTTATAAATATGAAATAAAATTATTATATAGAGTAGAAAACGAAAATATTAAGGAGAAACATAAAATCAATGACTGTATTAGAGTAATATTAGGGATTTCTACAATTTCACATATTATTGGGATTATATTTGAAAAGAAGCTAGAAGATAAAGGACTATCTTAGCTATATATGGAGGTTTTTATGTCAAGTGATGATAATGTAAAGATAAAATGTAACGATAAAAGAAATACTAAATCTTTAGGGGAACAGATATCTGAACAAATTGCTCAATTAATCATAGATAATGATTGGAAGGTTGGAGATAAGCTTCCAAATGAATTTGAATTAGCGAAGATGTTGAATGTGGGAAGAAGCACTATAAGAGAAGCAATAAAAGCCTTGACTTCTAGAAATATACTAGAAATTAGAAGGGGAGCAGGGACTTTTATTTCACAAAAACGAGGAATTGTTGATGATCCACTGGGATTAGCTTTTGTGAAAGACAAGCTAAAGTTAGCTACTGATTTATTAGAGGTAAGATTTATGATAGAACCAGAAATAGCTGCTATGGCTGCAATTAAAGCTACGGATGAAGAGATTAAAAAAATGACAGAATTATGCGACGAAGTTGAGAAATTAATAATTAATAGAGAAGAGCATGGAAGTAAGGATATAGAGTTTCATACACAAATTGCTAGTAGTAGTAAAAATTCTATTGTAGCTAATCTTATACCCATAATTAATCAATCGATAACTATATCTATTGATGTAACAAAAAGAAGATTGGAGCAGGAAACTATTGATACACATAGGGAAGTTTTAAATGCAATAAAAAATCATGATCCAAAGGCAGCTCATGATGCCATGTATCTTCATCTAGTTTATAATCGTAGAAATATAAAGAAGATTATAGAGAATAACAAAATTATAGAGTAGTGATAGCTAGAAACAAGAGAGAATATTTATTTCTCTCTTGTTTTTATGCAAATGATTTTAGGTTTTAATAAACTCTTATATATTTCTAAATATTGGAGGCAAAATATATTAAATACAAAAAAATACATCATATGTATAAATGCATATTGCTAGTACAAAATAACATTAAAAGCCTGTGAAAAAGAAAAATATGAAACGTATACATAGATTTCTTATAATATATTGACTTGATATATTATTGTATGTTATATTAGCACTACAAAGACATCAGACGTGTTTGGAAGAAAAATAGTATTAGAGCTTTTTACTAAGGAGGACGTGACATGCGTAGTCAAGAGTTAAGAAAAATTGCGCCAGAATTAGACCCATTAAGAGTTGGTATGGGATGGTCTGTAAATGATTTGGCAAAACCACAGATAATAATAGAGAGTACTTTTGGGGATAGTCACCCAGGTAGTGCACACCTTTTCAAATTTGTTAATAGTGCTGCTCAAGGAGTATGGAATCAAGGAGGAAAAGCATCTCGTTTTTTTGCTACAGATATATGTGATGGAATGGCACAAGGTCATGATGGAATTAATTATTCTTTAGTTTCAAGAGAAGCTATAACATCACTCATAGAAATACATGCGAACGCAACACCTTTTGATGCAGGAGTATTCATATCAAGTTGCGATAAAGCAGTTCCTTCACATCTTATGGCTATAGGAAGAATTAATATACCATCAATAATTATTACCGGTGGAGTTATGGAGGCAGGTCCTAACTTATTAACATTAGAACAAATTGGTTCTTATAGTGCTATGTGTAAACGTGGTGAAATTACTGAGGATGAATTAACTTATTATAAACATCATGCATGTCCATCATGTGGTTCTTGTTCTTTCATGGGAACAGCTGCTACTATGCAAATCATGGCTGAAGCATTGGGATTAATGCTTCCAGGAAGTGCATTAATGCCAGCTACATGTGAAGATTTAAATGATTTTGCATTAAAAGCTGGAGAACAAGCTGTTCAACTTGCAAAGGCTGGAATTACACCTAGAGAAATGGTTACGATGAAATCCTTTGAAAATGCAATCATGGTGCATGCAGCTATTTCAGGATCAAGTAATTCATTATTGCATATACCTTCAATTGCTCATGAATTTGGATTAGAAATTGATGCAGAAACTTTTGATAGAATGCATAGAGGAGCCCACTATTTATTAGATATTCGTCCAGCTGGAAAGTGGCCAGCAGAATATTTCTATTATGCTGGTGGAGTACCTGCAATAATGGAAGAAATTAAGGATAAATTACATTTAGATGTGATGACTGTCACTGGAAAAACTCTAGGTGAGAACTTAGAGGACTTAAAGAAAAATGGATATTATGAAAAATGTTATTCTTATTTATCAAAAACAGGTCTAAAAAGAGAAGATATAATAAGACCTTTTGAGAATCCTATAGGAAAAAATGGAACTATCGCTATATTGAAAGGAAACTTAGCTCCAGATGGCGCAGTTGTAAAACATTCTGCTGTTCCTAAAGAAATGCATAAAGCAGTATTAAGAGCAAAACCGTTTGATTGTGAAGAAGAAGCTATAGATGCAGTTATTAAAAAAGTAATTAAACCTGGTGATGCGGTTATTATTAGATATGAAGGGCCTAAGGGCAGCGGTATGCCAGAAATGTTCTACACTACAGAGGCTATTGCTTCAGATGAAGAATTATCTTCAACAATAGCATTGATTACTGATGGTAGATTCTCTGGGGCTACAAAAGGACCTGCTATTGGACATGTTTCTCCAGAAGCAGCTGAAGGCGGACCGATTGCATTAGTAGAAGAAAATGATCTTATAGAAATAGATATAGAAAACAGAGTGATTGCTATTATAGGTATTGATGGCAAGGAATGTAGCAAAGAAGAAATTAATAGAATTCTTCAAGAGCGTAAATCTAAATGGACTCCAAGAGAAGAAAAATATAAATCAGGAGTACTAAATATTTTCTCAAAACATGCAGTATCACCAATGAAGGGTGGATATATGAAGTAATAAATAAAAATTGCCAGGAGGAGTATTACTATGGAAGGATTTGTAGCGTCGCCAGATAGATTAATTTTAGGCGCAATCATAGGAATGGCGTTCTTGTTATTCCTAATAATTAAATTAAAATTACAACCAGTTATTGCAATTGTAATTAGTGCTATTACAATTGGGGTTATTGCGGGTATGCCGTTAACTGGTATAGTAAGTACTATTGAAAAAGGAGTAGGTAGTACATTGCAAGGAATTGCATTATTAGTAGGTTTAGGATCTATGTTTGGCGCAATTCTAGAGTGTTCTGGAGGAGCAGAACAGATAGCACAGACTTTAGTTAGAAAATTTGGAGATAGTAAAGCAGCGTGGGCGTTAGGAATAACTGGTCTTGTAATCGGTATGCCAGTATTCTTCGATGCAGGTCTTATAATTCTTATTCCACTTGCCTTTGGTCTTGCAAAGAAAACTAATAAATCAACTTTAACTTACGCTATTCCACTTTTAGCAGGACTTGCAGTAGGTCATGCATTCATACCACCAACACCAGGACCAGTGCTAGTAGCTGGTATGCTGAATGTAGAACTTGGATATGTAATTGGAATAGGAGTAGTAGTAGGATTAATAGCTATGATTTTAGCTGGTCCAGTATTTGGGAAATACATAGGAAGTAAAATACATGTACCAGTTCCTAAAAATTTCTCTTCACAAGCTGAACAAGCAGGAAAAAATAAAAAGCTTCCTTCTTTTGGAACAGTGGTATCAATAATTTTAATTCCACTAGTGCTTATACTATTAAATACTGCTTCTAAAGTTATACCGGCTTTAGAGCCAGCACAACCGTTATTTGCATTCTTAGGAACACCATTTGTAGCTTTAACTATTTCTACAATAGTAGCAATGATATTATTAGGAATAAAAAATGGGTTTACTCGTGAAGAGTTAGAAAAGATAATGACAAAATCACTAGAACCAACAGGTATGGTATTACTAGTAACAGCTGGCGGAGGAATATTAAGATGGATGCTACAAGATTCAGGTCTTGGAGATGTAATTGGTAATGCAGTAGCTAGTAGTAGTCTACCATTGGTATTAGTAGCTTTTGTAATTGCTGGAGCAGTTAGAATTTCTATTGGATCAGCTACAGTATCTATGACAATGGCAGCTGGTATTATGGCAGCTATGCCAGAAGTAGCTGGACTTACTCAATTACATCTAGCAGCTATAGTAATGGCTATTGCAGGTGGAGCAACTATCATGAGTCACGTTAATGATTCAGGATTCTGGCTTGTAAAATCATTATTTGAAATTGATGAGAAAACAACTCTTAAGACATGGACTGTTATGGAAACCATTGTTGGTGTAGTTGGATTAGTTGGTGCAGTTATTGTATCTATAATTGCATAGAATATAAAAATGTAATTTTAAGCTTCAGATGAAAGATTAATTTTGCCTGAAGCTTAGAATCTGTGTTGGTGGGACGGACCCTGCTACTAGATTCCTCTCCCCTTTAAAGAGAATTAAAGGGATGGACTAGGATAAAATATTAATATAATAGGAGGAATTACAAAATGAATGATGTTTTAAACAAAATTCAAGCTATTGGAATAGTACCAGTTGTAAAAATTGACGATGTTGAAAAAGCTGTTCCGTTGGCAAAGGCTTTATGCGAAGGTGGATTACCATGTGCTGAAGTTACATTTAGAACTGAACAAGCAGAAGAAGCAATCAGAAGAATGTCAAAAGAAGTACCAGAAATGTTAGTAGGAGCAGGAACAGTTCTTAATATAGAACAAGTGGATAAAGCAATAGCAGCTGGAGCAAAGTTTATAGTAAGTCCTGGATTAAATCCTAAAGTAGTAAAATATTGTGTAGACAAAGGGATTCCAGTAACACCTGGTTGTAGTAATGCAAGCGACATTGAAAGAGCTATAGAGTTAGGGTTAGATACAGTTAAATTTTTCCCAGCTGAAGCTGCAGGTGGCTTAAAAATGATTAAATCTTTAGCAGGTCCATATGTAAACATGAGATTTATGCCAACAGGGGGGATTAGTGCTAAAAATTTAAATGATTATTTATCATTCCCTAAGATTATTGCTTGTGGTGGCAGTTGGATGGTAAAGGAAGATTTAATAAATAGTAATAAATTTGATGAAATAAGAGCATTAACAAAAGAAGCTGTAGAAACAATGCTTGGATTTGAACTTGCTCACGTTGGAATCAATGCTCTTAACGAAGAAGTAGCAGAGAATATAGCTATGACCTTCGAAAACTTATTTGGTTTTGAAAAAGAAGAAAGAAATGGTGCCTTCTTTGCAGGAAATGCAGTAGAGGTAACTAAAACACCATATTTAGGTGAGCATGGACATATTGCAATTAGAACAAATTATATAGATAGGGCAGTTAAATATCTTGAATTAAAAGGATATGAATTTGATAAAGAAACTGCAACATACGATGCAAAAGGTAATTTGGCATTAATCTATTTAAAGGCTCAAGTTGGAGGATTTGCAATACACTTAGTACAAAAGAGATAAAGAGAATTTATTTATATGTAAATAGATAGATATAAAAGAAACTTACTCAGAGTTAAATCAATCAATTTAGAAACTATTAATTTAGAAATAAAGTTTTATCAATCAATTATCAATGGTCAGTACTTTGTCTAATTTATAATGAATAGATAAGTACATTAATAATAAGAGAAAGAGGGATTTTTAATATGGCTAAGGTTATAACATTTGGAGAAATTATGCTAAGACTTGCTCCAGAAGGATATTATAGATTTGTTCAAGCAGAGAATTTTGGTGCTACTTATGGTGGCGGAGAAGCCAATGTAGCAGTTTCTTTAGCAAACTATGGATTAGATGCTAAGTTTGTAACTAAACTTCCAAAACACGACATAGGTCAAGCAGCAGTAAATTCATTAAGAAGATATGGTGTCGATACATCTAATATAGTACGTGGTGGAGATAGAGTAGGAATTTATTTCTTAGAAAAAGGAGCTAGCCAACGTCCATCTAAAGTTGTGTATGATAGAGCAGGATCAGCTATTGCAACTGCATCAAAGGAGGACTTCAATTGGGATGAGATATTTGAAGGTGCAGAATGGTTCCACTTTACAGGAATTACACCAGCTCTAGGTGATGATGTAGCAGAAATTTGTTTAGAAGCTTGCAAAGCTGCTAAAGCAAAAGGAATTACAGTAAGTTGTGACTTAAACTATCGTAAAAACTTATGGACAAGAGAAAAAGCTGGAGAAGTAATGGCTGGATTAATGGAATATGTTGATGTATGCATAGCTAACGAAGAAGACGCAAGTGATGTATTTGGAATAAAGGCAGATGATACAGATATCACTGGTGGAAAATTAAATCACGAAGGATACAAAGAAGTTGCTAAAAAATTAGCAGATAGATTTGGATTTAGCAAAGTTGCTATAACTTTAAGAGGTTCAATTTCTGCTAATGACAACAACTGGGCAGCTATGTTATATGATGAAAACAACTACTACTTCAGCAAAAATTATTTAGTTCATATTGTTGACCGTGTAGGTGGTGGAGATAGCTTTGGAGCAGGATTAATATATGCTTGTATAAGTGGATATGAGCCACAATCTACAATTGAATTTGCAGTAGCAGCAAGCTGTTTAAAACATTCAATTGAAGGAGACTTTAACCAAGTATCTGTAGACGAAGTTACAAAACTAGCTAACGGAGATGGATCTGGAAGAGTACAAAGATAATAAGTAAACTATGAGTTGGGCTGTATTAAAACTAAATAATAAGCCCTAAAATAAAAGGACCAAATTCAAAAAATGAATTTGGTCCTTTTTGTGCATAATATTAGCATGAAACAACTAATTAATTTTGAAATATATAGATATAGATAATTAAAGGGTAATATAAATAAATCTACAATTGGGTCTTCTTTAGCTTGTATATAAGCTGCTGTCTATGAATTGCCTTTAGCATCAGTGTAAAATAAAACTTTTCCGTGGTCGGTATAGTAATCCATCAAGTCTAGCGTCAGCTAATTGATCGAGTGTAGTATTATTTCCATGATTTGATATATCATAGTGGCTATCCTCTCAAAGTGAGCTATTTCTTCACTTTCTATATCAGTTAATAAAGCTCCTTAACTTTTCGGTATGCATAGTGAACCGTTTATTTAAATATCTTAAAGCTGAACTTAACTCGCCATCAGGACCACCCTATTGGGATATAAGAAATTGAGCCATTCTAAGATCACTACTTTGAATGTTTATTGGATAATCCAAGGTTTTTGTATATTACCATATACTAGACTGGAGGATACATATTTATAAGCATTTGTGGCATCTTCATTTTCAGGAAAATTATCTAAATATAGGTTTAAGATCTATAGCATAAAAATCATTATTTTAATTTAATTATATAAAGTGTGAAAACTACACTCAATATATACTATGATTAAATATTCAAATAGGTTACTATTTCTGTATACGAATATTTAGTATATAGAAAGATATAATAGAGTAATTTATAAATAATATTGTATAAAAACTTAGAATAAATCTATAAATCACGGTAAAAATACTATTAATTACTGACGGAGGTGTATTTATGGATATTACTAATTTTTTATTGTATTTTATATTTAATTTCTTTTTCTATGGATTTCTAGGTTGGATAATTGAAAATCTATTTTCTTATTGCACTAGAGGACACTTTCAAAAGGATGGATTTTTAAGAGGACCATTTAAGCCTATGTATGCTATAGCTATGAGTATTTTAGTGTCATTAAATCTAATTTTTCATATAAATATATTTTTATTAGTATTATTATGTTTTATAATTCCAACTATAGTTGAGTATATAACAGGAATAATAATGAGAAATCAATTTAATAAGAATTACTGGGATTATTCAGAACTTAAATGTAATTTCAATGGAATTATATGTTTAGATTTTTCTATTGCTTGGACTTTATTAAGCTTTATAGGGGTAAAATACTTACAGATACTTGTAGATGGAGCATATGATATAATTTATCCAATATGGCCTATATGTGCTGTTGTTTTAGCAGTAATTTTATTTATGGATGAAATAATTACTTTAAAGGAATTTAAAGAACGAAGAAATATAGTTGAGAATTAAATAAAATTATCGCATTAAATGTTTAGATAGTATATAGATAAACAGGAAGTTAGGTTTAGACTAAACTCTTTTATGAAGAATTTTATGAAAGAGTTTTATTTAACGAACTACCTGTTTATTTTTATTCAAATAAATAATTTTATATATGTATAATTCTATATATAACTTTGTATATGTATAGATTTGTATAAAAGATAAAACAAATTACAAACAAAGCATAAATTAATCTATAAATACATAGACAAAATGACAATATAGTCATATTATATTAGTATAAAGTAGTTTGAAGGAAAGTTAATGGATAAATATCTAATTAAAGAGGAGATAGAGAGATGGAAAAAATAGATAGATTTATTAATAATGAAGGCAAAATAAATGTATGGCCTAAAAAGAGAGAGGTAAAGATTGAAATCTTAAAATATTTAGCTTCAAAGTTTCAGTATGATCATTTATATAAGGAAAAAGAAGTTAATAGTATAATTATGAAGTGGCATACATTTGAAGATTATTTTTTATTAAGAAGAAGTTTGATAGATTACGGATTTTTATGCAGAAAAAAAGATTGTTCAGAATACTGGAGAAATAAGGAGGAAATTCATGAGTAATGACAGAATAGATGAAAAAAGTAGGAAAAATCAAAGTATAAAAAAGGATATAGAATCTGATATTAAACTAAATGAAACATTTTGGAATGCAGATATTAATGAGTTAAAGAAGGGATATTCACAAGATGGTGACACCATAAGATGCTTAATTTGTGGTAAAAAATTTCAAATAGGAAAAATATACAAAGTAGATGAGGAATTCTATGAGTCATGGAAGGCAGCTCAACTACATGTTCAAGATGCTCACAATTCAATGCTAGAATATCTTCTAAATATGAGTGGAAGCTTCACTGGTGTTTCAGAGGTACAGAGACAAGTATTAAAGCTTTTCGCACAAGGTATATCTGATAAAGAAATAGCTAATAAATTAGGCGTTACCACATCAACTATAAGAAATCATCGCTATAAGCTAAGGGAAAAAGAAAGACAGGCAAAATTATATCTAACGATAATGGAATTGTTAGCTAAAAGCACTAATAATAAAATAACTACTTCAGATAAGGGGATTATATGTGATGCTCACAAGACAGCTACTACTTTAGATGATAGGTTTAATATAACTGATGAAGAGAAACTTCAAGTTATACAAAACTATATGGATGAAAATGGAGAACTGAAAAATTATCCATCTAAAGAAAAGAAAAAGATTATAATCTTAGGGGAAATAATGAGAAACTTCAATATAGGTAAAATTTACTCGGAAAAAGAAGTGAATATAATAATATCTAGAATATATGAGGATTATGCGACTATACGTAGAGCGCTCATTGAATACGGTTTTTTGAGTAGATCTAGTGATTGTAAGAGTTATTGGGTTAAAGAATAGTAAATATTAAAAAATTAAGATATAAAACCTACGTGTAGTTGAAGATTTTGGAGGATGCTGATGAAGCGTAATAGGATAAAATATATTATATTAATAATAGTTGTTATTGGTTTAGGGATAAGTTCAAGAAAATTTGCAGAGTATCTGCCTAAATTTATAGGAAAATACTCTGGAGATGTACTTTGGGCTTTAATGGTATTTTTTATGTTTGGATTTTTAATGAATAAAAGGAATACTAAAACTATAGCATTTGGGTCTTTAATATTTGCTTATCTTATAGAAGCTTCACAGCTATATCAAGCAGAATGGATAAATACAATAAGAGATACTAGAATAGGAGCATTGGTGTTAGGACATGGATTTCTATTTAGTGATTTAATTTGTTATACAATAGGAGTCTCTATAGGTGTTTTGATAGAAATTATATATAGTAAATATTTAAAGAGTTGTGATGTTACTATTAAAGATAATAGATACATGTAATAACTTTAAAAGTATATGAGGTGCGTTATGATAAATATTGAAATTTCAAAGGATTTAAAAGAAAAGTGTCCAGAAATAGCTATAGGCTGTATAGAAGCCAAGGTTAAAGTAAAAGAAAAAGCTAATATAGAGCTATGGAAAGCCATAGAAAAAAGATGTAATGATATACAAGAAACCGTTAAAGCTGATGAGATATTAAAGATAAAGAATATTGATATATCTAGAAGAGCATACAAAGCTTTTGGAAAAGATCCAAGTAGATATAGACTTTCATCAGAGTCTCTAGTAAAAAGAATTGTTAAAGGAAATAATCTGTATCAAGTAAATAATATAGTGGATATAAATAATCTTTTATCATTAACAAGTTTTAATTCGGTAGGAACCTATGACAAAAATAAGATATCAAATGATATTATTTTTACTTTAGGAATTAAGGGGGAAGCATATGAAGGAATAGGGAGAGGATCCATAAATCTAGAAAACTTACCTGTGTTTAGAGATAAAAATGGAAACTTTGGAAGTACCACTTCTGATTCTACAAGGTCAATGATAGATGCTGATACAACAGATCTTATTATGAATATAATTTCCTTTGGAGGGGATAAGGAACTATATGAGTATATGGAATATGGAAAGGTATTATTAGAAGAATATGCAGATGGAAAAATTATAGATATGAAAATAATAAAATAATGGCGAAATTTTCAATAAGTTTTTATAGATATATTAATTAATACTTTAAATTTAATTGAAGGAAAAATAATATTTATATAGAATATAAATATTACTAGATTATAATGTCAATTTAAAAGACTAGAAGAGTTTAGTCAATAATCTATAGAAAGGGAAACATATAGAAATTATATATATTTCTATATACAGGTGATAATATGAAGATAGAATTGGATGATAAAGATATGCTTTATGTATTAGATAGTATTCACGGTAAATATATAAGTACAAAGCTATATTTTAAGGAACATACAGATAAAATAGATAAAATAGGAATGACGACGCCTGAAGAATTAAAGCATTTATATAATAACTTTCTTGAACAAGTACATGCACAAGGACAATATAAATTTTTAGAAAAAATAAAGTAGATATAAAGTACATATGTGGAAGATATGCATACAAAAGCCTGAGTAATTAACTTAGGCATTTTTTATAGAGAATAATTATAAGTCGAAAGGATGATAAGTAATGGGAAGAATTCCAACTAGAGAGGAAGCATGGAACCTTTTAAATAAATATAATAAGGATAAATTTCATTTGAAACATAGTGAGATTGTAGAAGGTGTAATGAAATATTTTGCAAGAAATCTAGGCTTTTCAGATGAAGAAGAACTTTGGGGAATTGTAGGCTTATTACATGATTTAGATTTCGAGATGTATCCTGAAGAACATTGTATTAAGGCACAAGAAATTATGAAGGAATTAGAAATCGATGATAGAGTAATTCATGGAGTAGCTAGTCATGGATATGAATTAACTGTAGATGTAAAGCCAGAGCATACAATGGAGAAAGTATTATATGCTGTTGATGAACTTACAGGCCTTATAGGTGCAGTAGCAATAATGAGACCATCAAAAAGTGTAAGTGATTTAGAATTAAAATCTGTAAAGAAAAAATTTAAAACACCAAAATTTGCAGCTGGCTGTTCAAGAGATGTTATTGAAAAGGGGGCTAAAATGCTTCAATGGGAACTAGATGAATTGATAGAAAAAACTATTTTAGCCATGAGAGATATAGAAGGTACCGTATCTATTGTATAAAATAATGCTATCTACAAAGAAGTAATTCTTTGTAGATAGCATTATTTTAATTCTGATAAGTGATTCCAGTATCTTATTGGCATACTTCTACGTCTTAGTTTAAGGTTTTCACGTTCTTTTATATTTATGGCATTATAAAATTCCTTCCAAAGATCTTCAAAGCTATCATTCAAAAGAGAGGTCTCTAAAGAACTACTATAATCTTTAGAAAAGGAAGAAATTATACCTTCTTTTTTATTATAAACTAGGGCAATTTCTCTTTTTATATCATGAATTATAAAATTCTGATCAGAAAATCGCTCTATAAAGTGAGATTGAATAAGAGGTATAATATTGTGATCAGGTTCTATGGCAGAGTAAAAGGTAAAGGGGGCAATTTCTTTGAATCTGACAAACCCTGTAAATCTATGAGCTTCTAAAGAAACTCTTCTACAGTATTTATCTACAGCTAGAATAATATCGTTATTTTTAGCTAAATTAATAGTATCGCCGAATTTATAGCATAATTTAATATATTTATATATTAAATCCTCAACGGCGGAAATATCACTTAAATATAGATAATATATATTTTTAAGTGTAGAGCAGCTAAGTTTATTTCTTATGCTAGAATATACTCTGTTAAACTTATCGTCTTCAGTAATTACCTCTTCTGTTGTGGTAATTAAGCTTGGAATATAGGAAGAAGATTTTGTAATTTTAATTTCATCTTTATACTTATAAGTATAGAAAATTGTAGTTAAAAGCCCTTCAAAGGAGCCATCGTATAAAAACTCTTTCATATTAGATACACCACCAATACTTTAAAATTTATTTCAGCTAGAGTTCACCAGTAAGATAAGTACTTCTATCTTCTAGGAGGAGGGTTTTATCTAGAGGAGTAATTTCATCCTTTGAAGGTAGTAAAAGCTTATTACTTGAAATTGAAATAGAATTATTAGTGAAACTAGAATCAAAGAAACTTAGTTGTTCATATTTTTCATTTTCAATATAATTTAAATCTATTTTAGGCTTTAATGCAGACCTTACTTTTTCCTCATCTAAAGCTACAGATCCATAGTACTTACCTTTGCAAACTATAAAGTATTGTGCACGTTTTAAAACTACTCCTAACTTCTTTAGATCTTGAAAGGTAAGAAAGCTAATTCTTCGGGCACTTATAATTTTTTTTGCTCCACGAATGCCTATACCAGGAATTCGTATTAAAAGTTCATAAGGAGCTGTGTTAATTTCTAAGGGAAATATATGAAGATTATTTAGAGCCCAATTAGTCTTAGGATCAAAGTTAATATCAAAGTTTGGATTTTTATTATTAAGAAGCTCATCAGCTCTAAACCCATATACACGGAGTAGCCAATCTCCTTGATAAAGTCGATGTTCTCTAAGAGTAGGAGGAGTCTTTAAGCTGGGTAAATTTTTGCCCTTATTTACTGGAATATAGGCAGAATAGTAAATTCTTTTTAGAGAAAACTTATCATAGAGATTTTCTGTAAGGTTTAAAATATCTAAATCGTTTTCCGTAGTTGCACCAACAATTAGTTGAGTACTTTGACCTCCAGGTACAAATAAAGGAGCATTTCTAGTTAGTTTTCTTTCAGTCTCACTTATAATTATATTGTTTTTGATAGATTTCATAGGAGAAAATATATCATGTTTACTTTTTTCTGGCGCTAAAAGCTTTAAAGAATTATTAGATGGAAGTTCAATATTTACGCTCATTCTATCTACATACTGTCCAGCTTCCTTTATTAAATCTTCATCAGCGCCAGGGATAGCTTTAAGATGTATATATCCACGAAAATTAAATTGATTTCTTAGCCTTTTTACAATTGAGGTTAGCATTTCCATAGTGTGATTAGGATTTTTAATCACTGCTGAGCTTAAAAATAATCCTTCAATATAGTTTCTTCTATAAAAATTCATAGTTAAACTTATTACTTCTTCAGGAGTAAAAGCAGCTCTCTCCACATCATTAGATTTTCTATTAATACAATAAGCACAATCATATATACAGTAATTTGTTAATAAAATTTTTAAAAGAGATATGCACCTTCCATCTGGAGTAAAGGAATGGCATATACCACTTGGAGATGAAGAACCAAGTGCTCCTTTGACTCCTTTGCGATGGGAGCCAGATGAAGAACAGGATACATCATATTTGGCAGCTCCACTTAATATTCTAAGCTTTTCATTAATCTCCATTGAAAATCACCTTCTAATATAAAATATATAACATATATAAATTTTATCAGAACATTTGTTCGGGGTCAATAAAATAAAATTTATTTTTATGTAATATAGTGTGACTTATTTAAGCCATTATACATAAAATAAAATATAGCAAGAATTATGGAGTTATTAAATGAAGAACCGTAACAATAACTATGATTGTAATGATAATTATAATTGCAAAGATAATTGTAGAAATAATTGCAAAGATAACTGCAAATATGACTGTAACTATGATGAGTGTGATTGCTGTTGCAAGTGCAATAATGGCAATTCTCCAGACGATGGCGTAGGCGGAGTTGTAGATGCAAAAGAAGCTAGATGTCAAAGAAGAGATGATAGACTACTTATATTAATTTTGATACTTCTTTATTGTCAGAATGTGTATACTAATTCTCAATATTATAGATGTATGAATAGTGAGCTATTAAATTACTTTATATGTTCACATCAGAAGCTTATGTGTACAATTCTATGCATGACTCAAAACTTAGTGGATAGCCTAGCAGAATGTTGCGCTGATAAAAGAAACCACAAATAGGAGCAGAGTAATCTGCTCTTTTATTGTTTTTAGATATTTTGAATCAAATGTAAAATAGGTTAATTTTAAGATGTTTTAGTATATAGCAAATATATAATGGTTAAATATATATATTATGATAAAATAAATTATATATTTAAGAAATGAGGTGATGAAATGGATACATATGAAGATATAATATATGAAGAATTAATGCTATGGAAAAAGGAAATGTTAAAGCGTCCAGGCATAAGTAATAATCTTTCTAAGGGAATACAAGATAAGATGAATGGATTTATTCCAGAAAAATTTCATATTATGGTTACAGAAGTTATAAAGAATATGGTTGGAGTAGTTATATTAGGATCAGAATACACTACCTTGGAACCGATAGAATATATTCCTGTGATAGAACGAGAGATTTTAGTGAAAGAGAAAATTCAACTTTATAGAAAGGCTGCAATGGTAAGTGGTGCTAGCACAGGATTTGGTGGCTTTTTTATGGGATTAGCTGATTTTCCTATACTAATAAGTATAAAAATTAAATTGCTATATGAAATAGCAAGTATATATGGTTATAATACAAAGGATTATAGAGAGAGATTATATCTTCTATATATATTTCAAATTGCCTTTTGCAGTGATAAAAGGAGAATAGAAGTATTTCATATGTTGGATAATTGGAAAACCTATGTAGATGGATTGCCATTAGATAAAGAAAATTTTGATTGGAGAACTTTTCAACAGGAATATAGAGACTATATAGATTTAGCAAAGTTTTTTCAACTTGTACCTGTAATAGGTGGTGCGGTAGGAGCTGTAGCAAACTATAAGTTAGTAGAAAAGCTTGGTCATACTGCAATGAATGGATATAGATTAAGATATTTTTAGAATGGGGAATTCCAACTAAAAAGGTTCTAATATATTCTTTATTAAGTAATTATATTATAATTAAATTTATTATAATATAAAGATGGAATGTAGTATTTAATCCACATTCCATCTTATTTTAAAACCCCCACTATGATCTCCCTCAACTTGTATCTTGTATTTTCCATCATGAGGTATGACTATGGTTTGAACTAAAGAATTATCTATGTTTTTGGTTTTATATAATGTTTGGTCATCCTCATCAATTAGTGATATAGCTAAGTCTCCTCCTTCATTATTTAGTTCTATATGGAGAGCTAATTCATCATCACGGTTAAGATTAAGAGACTTATACTTATAACCTTTAAAATTTTTATAGGTCATCTCCATAGAGCTTTTTGAAGAGTAATCCTTAGCTTTCTTAGTTTTGTAGTTGCCGTCATTATCTGAGCATTTAGTAAGTAAAATTATAATAATTAATACACATAGGAGTAGTAGGAGTTTAGTTTTTTTAGTCATAAATAACCTCCACATAGATATCTATTATATTTATATAAAAAAAAGTATAAATTTATGACTAAATTTAATATAAATTATCTTAATAAAAAATATTAAGATTTATTTCGTGATTTTGAATAAATTATTTATAAGGGATATTGACATTTTTATTTCCATATATAAATAATAGTATTATATATAAATTTATCCATACATAAAAAACATTATATATATGATGTTATCATAATATAGAGTTAACTAACGGGAGGTTTTTAATGATTAATGAGGAGAGAGAAAAGAGCATAAAACAAAATAAAAAGAAAAAGAAATTTTTATCCGGTTTTATGTTTTTTTTAGTTTGTGGGATAATTGGTGCCACTCTAGGAATTTTATCTCAAATTTATTTAGAAGAATTTATGAATAACTATATTAAGAGTGATAATACTTTTTTAGAATTAATTAAGTTCTATGGGATTATATTAGTATTTTTCTTAGGTTATATGATTCATATTATTATTCACGAGGCAGGGCACCTTCTATTCGGACTTATGACAGGATATTCTTTTGTATCCTTTAGAATAGGGTCATTTACTATGATTAAAGAAAAAGGGAATATAAGATGTAAGAAGTTTAATATACCAGGAACTGCGGGGCAATGTCTTATGATGCCACCAGAAATTAAAGATGGAAAATATCCCTTTATAATGTATAACTATGGTGGTGGAATAATGAATTTAATAGTAGCAATACTAGGAATATTAATTGCTACCCTAGTTAATGAAAGATCAATATTTATTTCTGCAATGCTAATATTAATTAGTGCAGGAGGTATATTTGCAGCTTTAACTAATCTGATTCCATTAAAGGTTGGAGGAATTTCAAATGATGGATATAATGTTATATCTATGCTAAAGGACAAAAGTGCCAGAAGGGGCTTCTATCTTCAACTTAAGGTTAATGGATTGCAATCTTCAGGAATGAGAATTAAAGATATGCCATTGGAAGAATTAAAAATAGATGAAGAAGTTGATTTGACAAATCCACTAAATACTTCAATAAAGCTTCTAGAGTATAATTGGTATTTAGATAACATGGATTTTCAAAGAGCAAAACAGTGTATTGAAGAGTTTAAGCCATATGTGGACAAGATGCTTCAGTTATATAAGAATGAAATAAATTGTGAAAGATTATTTCTAGAGCTTATAGGTGAGTGTGATGAGAAGTTTATTGATGATATCTATGATAAAAATCTTAAGAAATATATAAAAGCTGCTAAATATATGATTGGAAAGAAGAGACTTATTATGGCTTATGAAATTTTTTATAATAAAGATAGAGAAAAAGCTATGAGTTATTATGAAGACACTAAAAAATTAGCTATGAAGTATCCTATTAAAGGGGAAGCAGATATGGAATTAATGTTAGTAAATTGGATGAAAGAAAATATGAATATTTAATTTATTTTATTAGTTTGCAAAGAGTGAAAATTGAATTTTAAAATAAGTCATTAAGTTGCATTGGAAAGCTATATATTTATAATATGTAGCTTTTTATATTATATATACGCAAAAGGGTTAAAATTGCGAATAAAAGTTTAAATATTTAGAAAATAATACAGTTACATTTACAATGTAGTGTGATAAAATATACAGTATAAGATGAAACTTTTTCTAAGACTACAAATTAAAAGGGGGATACTTATGTCTTTGAAGAGGAATGTAGAAGTAACCTGTCCAAATTGTTTAATAAAAAGTAATGCTAAGTTTTGGAATAGCATTAATGTTACTGTAGATGAAAGAGCGAAGGAAAAGTTATTGACTAATGACTTTTTTAAATTTACATGTCCCATATGCGGAAAGATATCAACTATTGAATATGATTGTCTGTATCATGACATGAATAAACGAGAGATGATATATTTAATAGGAAATTATAGTAGAGATAACGAGGAGCTAGTTAATGAACTTGAAGCTTTATCAGAAGAAATTTTACCTAAGTTTGGAGAAAAGTATAAACTTAGGATTGTAACTAATAACTATGACTTGATGGAAAAAATTAAAATTTTTGATTGCAATTTAGATGATAGAATTATGGAAATCTGTAAGGTTTATTATATTTCTAATCTAGCAGATAGTGATCCTGATTTTAAATTGAAAAATATTTATTTTGATTATGATGTAACCACTGATAATAAGTTCCTTGTTTTTTTAAATGATGAGGATGAAGCTTTATCCTACGATATAAATACGAAAGTATATGATTTTATAAAAAATAAATACTTAAAGAAAATAGAAGAAAATGAGGTTAAGAGTTTTCAAGCTATTGGTAGACAGTGGGCCATTGATACAATTGAAAAAAATCGATAATTAAAGATTTGATATAAAAGGGCAGAAAAGCAATTGCCCTTTTATTTTGTAAAGATAGTGACAAGTTGTGTAGTATCCCGAGGCTATGAAGTTGAAGGGGAAAGGTAAATTTCACCTTCACCTAGTATAACTATGGTATATCCACCTTTTAATAGGCCAAGCTTGAGTTTGCCATTATCCCTAGAATCAAATCTTTTAGTAAGTACATGAGTATAATTCTCATTAAAAATCATTATATATGTGGGAAAATCAGGAGTAACCAGCTCTGCATTAAAGGTCACATAATCAGCAAAATCTTTAGCATCAATATGATATATACCTTCCTTATATGTGTTAGTATAAGGGTCTGGATAAGCTAAAGCTAAAGAACTTTGTATTAATATGCTTATTAAGAGAGCTACTCCAATTACAAATTTCTTCAATATTATCACCTACCTTTCTTATTTAGTTTAATCAGATGATAATAAAAGTATTTGAGTAAATATATGGATATAATATTTAATGTTGAATATATTGGATATTTAGTATAATGTAGAAACATAAATAAGATGATTTATAGAATAAGAGTGTATAGGCTTTATACCTATACACTCTTATTTAGCTTTTTGATATATATGCAAAATAGCCTTCTAGTGATCATACCCATAAGCATAAAGACTAGGGTATAACGTAAAGTTAATTGATACTCTTAATCACACCTTCTATATACATATATTGCTATTTTGGATGTAAATTCCAAAGGAATTTCAGGCATAAAAAAGATACTTATATGTAATAGTCATATGTTGAGATCAGATATATTTTTAGTAAGATATGTAATACTGTAATAGGAATAGTGAATTTTATAAGATAAGGATACATCAACTAGAGATAATAAGTTGAATTGTTATGTGGCTTATTATTTAATATTTGGATGGGAACTAGAAGAGGACAAAAGAAAACTTAACCCCTATTAAACTATCAAGAAATTTATTAATTTTGTATTCTCATAGCACTTAAAATCCATAGCATTGTTAAGATATATAATATTTTTGTTCAATAATTTGTAAGTTAGACAAAGATATTTAAATATAATACAAAAAATGAGATTATATATGCATATTCTTTAAAAATATTTTTTAGTAATTTTATCTAAGGATAGTTTTGTAAAAACTCTAGAATTAAGCAATAGCCTTATTTTTGTATTGGATAATAAAGCTATGAAGAACAATGTTTACCTATAAAGGATAATGTAGCATTGATTAGAAATTATCAACCATTATAAATTTGAAATTTGTATGTTATAAATATAGGACAAGGTGGTTAGACGTAAAAGTACATTAACTACTAGAAAAATGGACAAGTTATTAAGTCCAAATATAGGAGGAATGGAAATGAAATCGAAAGCATTATCAATACTAACATTATTATTAGTAGGAAGTACATTTGTAGGAGGAGTACAAGCAGAAGCTGCTGTAAATACTAAAGACCAAGCTAAAACTGTGAGTTACAAAGTTATAAGCAACAGTAAGTATGGAAATATAGATTATAGTAAGCTTTTAAATGGAAACTTTAAGTTCAATGTAATGGGTCAAAGTAATTGCCCCAATAAGCCTAGTAAGCCAAATAAGCCTAGCAATCCATCAAAAGATCCAGTAAAGGATCCAGTGGTAACACCGCCAACAACAGAAGGGGATACTTCAGTTAAACCACCGGTTAATGAAGCACCGAATGTCAATGAGACACCAAACGTTAATGAGACTCCTGTTGTAAGCGATAAGTTTATGGCTCAAGTTGAACAAGCTATATTTAATAAAGTGAACGAAGAAAGAGCTAAAGCTGGAGTACCAACTTTAAGCTATAATACAACTATGGAAAAGTATGCTAGAATTAAATCTCAAGATATGGGAGATAAGAATTACTTTAGTCACGAAGATCAAAGTGGAAATCTTATAACAGTTAAAATGAAAGCTGATGGAGTTTCATATAGAGCTTGGGGAGAAAATATAGCATATATAGGGGGAGTAACTGACCCAACTGCTCTAGCTAACCAATTTATGAAAAACTGGATGAATTCAGAAGGTCATAGAAAAAATATACTGTCAACTAACTTTGAGAGTATAGGTGTAGGCGTATATAAAGCTGGTAACAGAGTATATGCAACTCAAGAATTCTATAAATAATATGAGAATTTTATAAAAACTAAATATAGATTTTTAAATAAAGAATAAAAATATCCCTTGTTGTAGATAAATAAAGCTACAATGAGGGATATTTCTATATTATTGAGATAAATATTATACCTAATATTAAAACTATGTAAGAAAATGATATAATGTAGTAAGAAATTATAGCATGTTGCCTAAATTATGTAAGGTTATTAAGATAAGAAAGAGTGTATTTTCAATATTTAGGAAATGAGCTTTTGAACATAGAAAGAATTATTAAGGATATAGGAAGAGTAGGTGCTAAAATGTTATTAAATAAGACTGAAAGAAAGAGAGAAAGTGTAGAATTTGGGCAAGTTAATTCAGTAGAAATACTAAGAGGTGTACTAAAGCGACTTGTTGCAGAAAAAAGTTATAGTAAGGCAGAAGATATATTATTTAGTGAACTTGAAAATAATACTTCAGAAGAAGTATACAATATAGCAGTTGAATTTTATAATCTACTAATTGAAAAAAGTGATGAGGATTTGGAGAGTGGAAATTTTTCTATGGAAGAGGCTCATCAAGGGCTTATAGATATAAAAAAATTTAAAAAGTAATGAATTTTTAAGTTAGTATCATATTTATAGCTAAAAATAATGAAATTTTAATAGTTTTTATGTTTTATAACTGTAAATTCAGTATATTTCTATCTATGGACTAATATATTTTACTATATAAATTAATTAATTTAGGAGGATGTTATGTCTAGAGGTAGGGGTAAGGAGGATAAAAAATCAGCTAAGAATACTAGCAAGGATAAAAAGGGTGACAAGAAGGTTAAGAATAAAAACGAATTAAAGAAGAAAAAGTAAATAAATAATTTAAAGTAATAAAAAGTTTTATGGGATATCTTAAAATAAGCTAAATCTTAAGAGAATTAGTAAGTGATTTTAAGGTATCCTTTTGTTTAATAAAAATATTTGAAATAATGAAAGTATTTAAAATTGAACTATAACACATAATAAGTACACGCTAATAGAATATTAAAGGAAGGGATTTTTATGGAAGAGAAAAAGTTCATTAAAGTAATACCATTAGGTGGCTTAGGTGAAATAGGTAAAAATATTACTGCTATAGAATACGATAAAGAAATCATAGTTATAGATTGCGGGATAGCTTTCCCTGATGAAGAAATGTATGGAGTAGATTTAATTATACCAGACATAACTTACTTAATGGATAACAAAGAGAAGGTGAAGGCTTTTGTTCTCACTCATGGACATGAGGACCATATTGGATCTTTACCTTATATTTTAAAGGAATTAAATATACCAGTGTATGGAACTAGATTAACATTAGGCATATTAGAAAATAAATTAAAGGAGCATTCTTTAGAAAAAAAATGTACGCTGAAAACTGTAGAAGTTGGAGATATCATTGAATTTGAAGATATTAAGGTAGAATTTATAAGAAATACTCATAGTATAGCTGATTCATGCTCCTTAGCTATTCATACGCCAATAGGAAATATACTTCATACGGGAGATTTTAAAATTGATTATACACCAATTGATGGATTAGTTATGGATTTAGAAAGGATATCTCAATTAGGTAGAGAAGGGATATTACTATTAATGGCAGATAGTACTAATGTAGAAAGACAAGGTCATAGCTTATCAGAGAGATTTATAGGTCAAACTTTGAACAAAATTTTTTCTACAGCTACAGGAAGAGTAATAGTTGCAACCTTTGCCTCTAATATACATAGAATGCAGCAGATAGCTGATGCTTCAGTTAAATATAAAAGAAAAGTTGCTTTTAGTGGTAGGAGTATGGAAAATATATCTAAGGTAGCCATGGAATTAGGATATTTACATATCCCAGAAGGAATTATTATAAATGTAGATGATATAGGTAATTATAGAAATGATGAGATAACAATTATAACTACAGGAAGCCAAGGAGAGTCTATGGCAGCCCTTGCAAGGATAGCTTTTTCAAATCATAGAAAAATTCAATTAGAACCTGATGACTTGTTTATTATATCAGCATCACCTATACCAGGTAATGGTAAACTTATATCTAAAGTTATCAATGAACTTTACAGAAGAGGAGCTGATGTCATATATGAAGCATTAGAAGATGTTCATGTATCAGGGCATGCTTGTCAAGAAGAGTTAAAGTTAATTCACACCTTAGCACATCCTAAATATTTCATGCCAGTTCATGGAGAGTATAGACATTTGAAGCATCATAAGGATTTAGCAAAAAGCTTAGGTATGGAGGATAAGGACATATTTATAATGAATACAGGAGATGTGTTAGAGATTTCAGAAGATAAAGCTAGAGTATCCGGAAGAGTTCATACTGGCAGAGTACTTGTAGATGGTATAGGTGTTGGAGATGTAGGTAATATAGTATTAAGAGATAGAAAATATTTAGGTCAAGATGGTATGGTGGTAGTAGTTGTGACTATAGAAAGAGAAAGTTACAGCATAGTTGCAGGGCCAGACATTATAACTAGAGGTTTTGTTTATGCTAAAGAAGCTGAAGATATGATCAATCAAGTAAGGGAGATAGCTAGAGAAGAAATTGAAAAATCATTAGATAATAAACAAATAGAATGGTATGGATTAAAGGCTAATGTAAAAAAATCTATAGAGAGCTTTTTATATAATGAAACTAAGAGACGACCAACTATATTCCCAATAATAATGGAGGTATAAAAGTTGTTAAACAACATGCTACAAAATGTATAAAACATTGTAGCATGTTGTTTGTTTTACAATGAATTATTTGTAATATTTAGAGTTTAGTTTAATAGATTTATATTATATGATTTATTAGATTAGGAGGAATATTATGGATGATAGAACTATAAGAGTTAAGGGTTTGGGAAAGGCATCAGTACCGCCAGATACTATAGAGATTAATATGATATTAACTACAGTAAAGCCTACCTATGAAGAGGCTATGAATGCTGCTAGTAGAGACTTAGATGAGTTAAGAGGGTGCCTAAGAAGCGCAGGCTTTGATAAAAGAGATATAAAAACCACCAATTTTAGAGTAGATACTAAATATGAAAGTGTAACTGACCCAAATGGAAACTTCAAAAGGGTTTTTGTTGGGTATGAAGTTACAAATAACTTAAGAATAGAATTTGATCAAAATAGTATGAGATTAGCTAGGGTACTTAGCGCTCTTTCTAGCTGTTCTGCAACTCCTGAATTTTCTATTAGATACAAAGTTAAAGATGATACAGAAATTAAAAATTTACTTCTAGAAAGAGCTATAGATGATGCAAGAATGAAAGCTAAAGTAATGGCAGAAGCAGCAGGAGTAAGACTCGGAAAAGTGATAAGTATAGACTATAGCTTTGGAGACATTCAGCTTTACAAAGATGTCTATACAATGGATAAGAGCTTACTTGCTACAGGACAAGCTCCAATAATTGACATAGAACCGGATAATATAGATATAGAAGATACAGTTACTGTGGTTTGGAGAATTGAAAACTAATGTTTTATACATGAGTGGACTTTAGCTTTCAATTGATGGTTTGTAATACCTAATAATAGTAGCGATTAAAGTCTTATAGTTAGGCTAGGTTGAAAATTAAAGTGATAAAATATACAAGCTATAAAATATACAAGCTATAAGAAGATAGCGTTCTGTAACTAAACAGCGAATATGTTACAAGAGCACTATCTTTTTTTATATTGTAAACTTAAATAAATGATTACGCTTTAATAGAAATTTATAATTTGACTTAAAAAAATCTAAATGATAATCTGATAGTGGAATTTATAGTATTAAAAGGAAGGAAGTAAGTTTTATTGAAGAGGAATAAAAAAATAGTATTATTGGCTCATTGTTTATTGAATGTTAATGCAAAAGTTGAAGGAATAGCAACAGTTGAAGCAGCTCCTATCAATTTAATAAATAAGATATTAGAAAAAGGCTATGGAATAATACAATTACCTTGTATAGAACAAATCGTATGTGGAATTAAACGATGGGGACAAGTGAAAGAGCAGTTGGATAACCCTCATTTTAGAAATATATGTGTTCAGCAATTAACCCCAGTTTTAAACCAAGTTATAGACTTTATAGATAATGGATACAAAATTGGAGCAGTCATTGGAATAGATGGAAGTCCTTCCTGTGGAGTGAATTTTACTTGCAGTGGTAATTGGGGAGGCGAAGTTGGACATGGATATGGTTTAGATGAAAAAATTCAAAGTTTAAAAGAAATATCGAAATCCGGGGTAATGATAGAAGTGCTAAAGCAAATGCTAGAAGAGAATAACATAAATTTAAAATTTATTGCTGTAGATGAAACAGCTCCTGAAGATAGTATAGAAAAAATTATTAATGAAATATGCTAGAAATAGTATATATAGATTTTTAATAGAAAGAAGGAGTTAAAATGAAAATTAAGCCATTGATTAGTTTAATACTTATAACAGGATTATCGGTAGGTTTATTTACAGGATGTGGCACAAAGAATGAAGGAAATGTGGATTCTGACAAAGGAAAAGTTGTTGCGGATGAATCTTTTTCAAAGGTTAAAGAAAGTGGAGAATTAAAAATAGGCTTATGTCCAGAGTATCCACCTTTCGAAAGTATAAATGAAAAAGGAGAGATAGAAGGATTTGATCCAAGTCTGGCATCAGCAATAGCAGAGAATATGGGAGTAAAAGCAACATTTTTAAATACGCCATGGGAAGGATTAATAGCGGGACTTAATAATGGTGAATTTGATGTTGTTATGTCTGCTATGTCACCAGAGGAAGCAACTGCTGCTACTGAAGCTGTGAATTTAAGTGAAGTATATTATGAAATTGGAGATATTATAGTTGTAAGAGCTGATGAAAAGGAAATTAAATCAAAAGAAGATTTAATAGGGAAAACTATAGGAGTTCAGACAGGTAGTGCTGCAGAGCAGGCAGCAGGTAAACTCGAAGGTATGGGAATTAAGATAGCAGCTGTAAACCCATATAATAGAAATTCTGATGCATTTGCAGAGTTAGAAAATGGTAGAATTGATGCTGTTGTAGTAGGAATTGCTTATGCAGCCACTCAAGCAAAAGAAAACAAAAATATTAAAGTAATAAATGACCCAATACAAAATTGTGGTATTGTAGTAGTAGCTAAAAAGGACGCTAAAGAATTAACTAATAAAATTAATGAATCCATTAAAGTAACCAAAGAAAATGGAAGTTATGATAAAGCAGAAAAACAGTGGCTATCAGTTGATTAGTAGAAGGAAAGTATTATGTCAAATTTAGATTTTTCAGTTATAACACCGTATTTTCCAATGTTTTTAAAAGCTGCAAGTATAACTTTACAAGTAGGTATAGGAGCCTTTATATTAGCAGTAGTTATTGCAATAATAGTAGGAACCTTAAGAATAAAAAGATTACCTAAAGTTATAAATTTTCTTTTAGGAGTTTATGTTGAGTTCTTTAGAGGAACACCACTTCTTATTCAATTATTTGTAGTCTACTATGGGCTACCTTCTTTTGGAATAAAGGTACCAGCTATGGCAGCATCCATAATGACAATAGGTATAAATAGTGGTGCATATTTATCAGAAGCAGTAAGAGCATCTATTCTAGCCATTGATAAAGGACAATATGAAGCAGCATCAGTATTAGGTTATAATAGCGTTCAAACTACGGTACATATCATATTGCCACAAGCTCTAAGGATTGTAATACCATCATTTATGAATGGATTTTCTTCTATGGTAAAAGAAACTTCTTTAATATCTGTACTACCAATTATAGAGATGACAAAGTTAGGAAATCAAATTTATGCTAAAACATATCATCCTTTTGAAATCTATATTACATTGGCTATAGTATATTTTGCTATGACATACTCTGTTACCTTTCTTGCTAAATGGCTAGAGAGGAGGTTATCTGTATGGGTAAACTAATTGAGGTGAGAAATGTTACTAAATCATTTGATGATTTAACAGTTTTAGATGAATTGAACTTGAAAGTTGACAGTGGTGAGGTTGTCGCTATTATTGGTTCAAGCGGCTCAGGCAAAAGCACTTTAGTTAGATGTATTACTGGATTAGAATCAATTGAGCAAGGAGAAATTTTCATAAGGAATCAGTCTGTTAAAGGGGTAAAATCAACTAATGGACTTATAGGCATGGTATTTCAAAATTTTAACCTATTTCCTCACTATAGCGTTGTAGAGAATATTTCTAAGCCATGTGAAATAGTTAAAAAAATGAGCAAGCAAGAAGCTAGGGAAAAGGCAAAGAAATTACTTGATAAAGTTCATATTTTAGATAAGATGAATCAATATCCAAGTAGTTTATCTGGAGGTCAAAAGCAAAGAGTAGCTATTGCTAGGGCTTTAGCCATGGAACCTGAAATTATGATTTTTGATGAACCATCCTCGTCCTTGGACCCAGAGCTCTCTCATGAAGTATTTGAATCTATTAGTGAGTTAGCTAAAGATGGACAAACTATGATAATAGTAACCCATGAAATTAATGCAATTAAGCATTTTGCTACGAGAGTTATATTTCTTCATAAAGGTAAAATAGAAGTGGATGGAAGCTCTAGTTATGTACTTGAACAATGCAATAACCCAAATTTAAAAAAATTCTTACAAAGAGTTGATTTTGGAGATTTGAAATAGTTAACAAAAATAAAGGCTAGCTTTATAGCTAAGTTAAGATTTAAGTAAATGTTTAATTACTTATTAATATTATGATGGGTAATTAAACATTTTATTAAATCAAGAACTTATTTTATAGCTACCTTTTTAATATTTTTTGAATAACATGGCTAGAATACAAAAGAAACTTTGAAATAAACGGATATTTAAGTAAAATTAAATACATCATATAAAACTAATGGAAATATGGAAGTTAATGAAAACATAGAGCAAATTTGTTATAATAAATAGGAATTATTTTATCAATAATAGTAAAGAAAGAGTGAAGATAGATGGACGGAAAAGGTCATCAAACGCAATGGAGGCGTTTAGACAATACGGCAAAGTTATTTCCTGTTATTGCTAATGAAAACTTAAGTAATGTTTTCAGAGTATCTGTTACCTTAAAGGAAAATATAATACAAGAGATTTTACAACAGGCTTTAGAAGAAGTGCTTCCTTGGTTTGAGGGGTTTAATGTAAGACTTAGAAGGGGATTCTTTTGGTATTACTTTGAGGGTAATAAAAAGGTACCTATAGTTGAAAAAGAAGCTACATATCCATGCAAATATATAGATCCTCATAGCAATCAACAATTTTTATTTAGAGTATCATATTATGAAAAAAGAATTAATTTAGAAGTTTTTCATGCAATAACAGATGGTATGGGAGCTATTAATTTTTTAAAGGAACTTACTTATCATTATATAGAATTGCTTAAAACTCAGGATTCCCATAACAAACAGTATAGAAGGCCTAGTAGAGAATGTATACTAGATACTGAGGATAGTTATTTAAAAAACTATAAAAGACTATCTAATAAACCTTATAGTAATAAAAGGGCTTATCAACTAAAAGGGGAATTATTATATCTGGATACAGTAAGTGTTATTCATGGATATGTTGATTTAGCTGATCTTAAAAAAAAGTGTAAGGAGAAAGGGGTAAGTGTAACTAAATACTTAATGGCTCTACTCATATGGTGTATTTATGAAGAATATTTAAATAAGCAAAAACATAAAGATCCTATATCAATTAATTTACCAATAAATCTGAGAGCTTTTTTTGAATCTACAACTACTATGAATTTTTTTGCTATAACTGCCATAGAGTTTCTATCAGAAGATAGAGATTATACATTTGAAGATATATTATCCATTGTTAATAAGCAAATGAATGAGAATATAACTAAAGAAAAGCTGGAAGAAACTATTTCTTATAATGTATCCAATGAAAAAAAATATTTAGTTAGGTTTGCTCCACTATTTGTTAAATATATTGCGTTACAGCTAGTCTATAGAAGGGTAAGTCGACGAAATACTATGACTTTATCTAACTTAGGTGCTATAAAGGTTCTTCCTGAATTTGAAGAGTATATAGAGGGGTTTCATTTTATTATAGGAGTATCTAAAAAGCAGAAGATGAAGTGTGGGGTATGCTCTTATAAAGATAAAGTGGTGGTGACTTTTTCATCAGTTCTAAAAGATGCGTATTTACAAAGAGCTTTCTTTAGAGCTTTAACTAAGGAAGGTATTGATGTAACAATAGAAAGTAATGGGGTGCTAAATGAAAAGGTGTAGAAGATGTCAGATAAATGTATTAGATGAAACTCATACCTGTCCTCTATGTAGAGGAGTTCTAGAGTATGAGGAAATAAATAATGAAGCAACTAATATGTAT
Source organism: Clostridiaceae bacterium (assembly GCA_902363375.1). Classification (GTDB taxonomy): domain Bacteria; phylum Bacillota; class Clostridia; order Clostridiales; family Clostridiaceae; genus Clostridium_J. The sequence continues at coordinate 1,033,491 of CABIZX010000001.1, forward strand.
CCTAATGTAGAGTTTGATATAGATAAATATAAGAGAATAAAAAGAGTTTTTTTATTTATTTTAACGGTGATATCTGTAGTTTTGGGATTTATAAATTATATTACGTATTCAGGAGTTATTTGGTCTTTAATTGCAGTGGTTGGAATTATATACTTTGCGGTAACAGTAACTTATTCCATTATGAATAATGCTAATTTAGCTTCAAAAATCCTAGTTCAAACCATAGGAGCAGGAATATTAGTTGTAGTTATCGATAATGTCACAGGGTATATAGGTTGGTCCGTAAATTATGCAATACCTGCCATGATATTATTTGCTAATTTAGCTATTGTGCTTCTTATGATAGTAAATCCTATGAATTGGCAAAGTTATTTCATGTATCAAATTGCTATTACTATTTTTAGCTTTATTCCTTTAATTTTATTTTGGGTAAAGTTAATAAATAGACCATTCTTAGCTATTTTAACCAGTGTTGCTTCAATTCTTATTTTAATTGGTACTATAGTATTTGGTGATAGAAGCGTAAAAAATGAGTTGATTCGTAGATTTAACACCTAGGAGAGAGAAGATGAAGGAGAAAAAGACAAGTATTCGTGGAAACTTAGTTAGAGAGTTAATTTCTAATATTACAGATACTTCTTTAGGAGAACCAATTCAAACAGGAAAATTTAGAAAGCATCCTGTGGAACCTCAATGGAAGTGCCCTAATGGATATTTATATGAAAAAATAGTTAGAGATAACTTAGTTATGGAATACTTAAAACCAGAAGAAAAATCTATTGGAAGAGTGATTTTACAACTTCATGGAGGCGGTTATATTGGTCCCATGAAGAATGTATATAGAAGGTTTGCAGTAAGTTACTCAGAACTGAGCAATGGCGCAGAGGTTTTAACTATTGATTATAGGGTAGCTCCAGAAAATCCATTTCCTGCGGCATTAGAAGATGCGATAACTGCATATAAATGGCTTATGGAAGAGAAGAATTATAAATCAAAAGACATAATTGTAGTGGGTGATTCTGCTGGAGGTGGATTAGCTTTAGCTCTTTGTCTTTATTTAAGGGATAATGAAATTTCAATTCCAGCAGGAATTATTGTAATGTCACCTTGGAATGATTTAACTAATAGCGGTCCAAGTTATATAGAAAATTATGAGATTGATCCTCTCTTTGGAAAGACAACAAATAATATGCTATATGAGTCTACTTATATAGGTGACAATGATCCTAGTAACCCATATATATCACCAATTTATGGAGATTTCACAGGGTTTCCGCCGATGCTAATGCAAGTAGGAACCCATGAGGTGCTTCTAAGTGATACTCTTACTGTAGCAGAAAAAGCTAAAAAACAAAAAGTTAAGGTTAAGTTATCTGTTTATGAAGGAATGTTTCACGTATTTCAAATGGCAGGAGATTTAATTCCTGAAAGTAAAGCCGCGTGGAAGGAAGTGGGAATTTTTACAAATAGAATTTGGAAACTTAAGTAGCTACAATGGATTTAATTATTTTGGTGAAGGGGAGAGAGTGTTGGAGATTATCACTGTAAATAATGAAAATATTGAAAAAGAACATATTTGTTGTGCCATCGCTGATAAAAAAGGTGAATGTCAGGTGTCATCAAAGAAAGAGTGGATGAAAGGCAGATTTCATGATGGATTAGTCTTTAAGAAAGGTAATGTGAGAGGAAAAGTCTTTATTGAATATATACCTGCTGAGAAAGCCTGGAGCCCTATTATTGCGGATGGATACATGTTTATAAATTGTCTGTGGGTTTCGGGTCAATATAAAGGGCAGAGAATTTCTAATAGATTATTGAATGAATGTATTATAGATAGTAAACATCAAGGTAGAAAAGGATTAGTAATCCTATCTTCGGATAAAAAAAGACCTTATTTAGCAGATAAAAAATATTTAATGCATAAAGGCTTTTTAGTTGCTGATAAAGCAAAACCTTATTACGAGTTATTATATTTGCCTTTTAGTGAAGGAAATAGTAAACCTTCTTTTAGAACCTGTGTAAAAGAAGGAAGAATAGATGAAGTTGGATTTGTACTTTACTATAGTAATCAATGTCCCTTTACGGCTAAGTATGTACCTCTCGTTGAAGAAATAGCTAAAAGCAGGAATATTAATATTCAGGTTAAGAAATATAAAACTGTAGAGGAAGCACAGAATGCGCCATCACCATTTACTACCTATAGCTTATTTTACAATGGAGAATTCATAACAAATGAGATATTAAGTGAGAAAAAGTTTATTAAAATATTAGAAGAGAGAATGATATAGAAATATAAGATTGAATATTCATTTCATAAAAAGTAGCACTATAATATTTAGATTATTATAGTGCTACTTTACTTTTATAATATTAAACTGTTTCAAATAAAAAATCATTTAAAAATGAAACCTTAGACCTAATAAGTGATGATGAGTTAATTCATATAATGAAAGAGTTCTTTTATAATAGCTGTCAAGGTTCATTGGAACTTTTGCAAGAGAGGGAACTATGTAGAGTTGCTCATAATATAAAATACGGTATTTTTGACTATTTAAATATATTTGAAGATGAAGAAGTAGTAGGTGATGAAAATGAATAAAAATATTATAGAAGACAATGGCATAATAACTGAAAATCTTAGTGAAGAGCATTAAGAAAATAAAATTTTGTATGTTAAAAGGGGAGGAGCTAGTAAAGGAAAAAGTAGAAAAGGCGAGGAAAGCTCTAAAATTTGTAACTCAAAATAAATTATCTATAGATAATTATGCTTATAATGATACTATTGATTATAGAATACCATTATTTTTTAAGGAGTATAACTTCAATTTTGGTAGTCATGAGACTCCTGGGTCTATCGATTATCCCTTATGCAACGATAAAATAGATAAAGTATAGGAATAGAGTATATAGAAGATTATTTAAAGAGGATAAGTTCTACGAGAAGAAATCAAGTAATAGAATTATCTAAGAAGATTAATATTTAATTGAAAGTATAATGTTATGTTTAATTGATATATTTTACAAACAGGAATATGCTGTAAGTAAGGTATACATTACAATGGAGGGTTACTTATGAAGAATAGAATAAAGAAATTTAGAGAATCTATGGGAATAACTGAAGAACAACTAGGTAAGCTTATAGGGGTATCTAGGCAAGCAAGTAATGCTATAGAGACAGAAAAATTTGAGCCTTCAATATGGTTATCTTATGACATTTCACAAGTATTTAATTGTTCTATAGAGGATGTTTTTATTTTTAAGAAAAGTGAAAGAAAATCTAGGGTGCAGCAAAGTAGAGGTGTAGTTTAAATGGCATTAAGAAAAATTAGACTTTCAAATGATAATATATTAAGAAAAAAGAGTAAAGTCGTTGAAAAAGTAGATGATAGAATACGAATGATTTTAAATGATATGGCAGATACTATGTACAACACGGAAAATGGTGGTGGATTAGCAGCACCTCAGGTAGGTATATTAAAAAGATTGGTTGTAATAGATATGGGACAAGGATTGATAAAGTTAGTTAATCCAAGAATAGTTTATAAAGAAGGCGAACAAAATGTGGTAGAAGGTTGCTTAAGTATACCCAATACTTGGGGAAAATTAAAAAGGCCAGCAAAGGTTATAGTCCAGGCCTTAGACGAAAACGGTGAGGAAGTAACATTCAATGGCACAGGGGATTTAGCAAAATGCTTCTGCCACGAAATTCATCATTTAGATGGAATACTATTTACTGATCTTGTAACAGAGTATGTAAAATGAGGAAATATAAATGTTATGGGAAATTGATTTAAGTTTAGAAGACGAAAAAACATAAACTAGTTTTGTAAGCAAAATTATCTGATTGTATAGAGACAATTAGATAATTTTATTTTTTTATTGTATTTAAGCATTACAATTTTAATAGAAAAATATAATATTAATTAACAACAAGAAAACTACATAAAAGTTTTAGAGGCTTTAAATAAAAGTAAATAAAATTTCTTTACTATCATAAAAGAATTTATGTAATATAAAGGATATTATAACAAAAACTTCTCATATGATATATAATTTAAATAGATATCTTATATTAAGGAGTGTGTATTAGTATGAATGAGCAAAGTATAAAGAATAAAAAGGCATGGGAATATAGAGCATATGAATTTTGGAATAAAAGAGATGGAGCACCCTTGAATAAAGCTAATAAGATACTAAATAATCTTGGAGAATGCTTAAAAAAGCATAAGGAGTACTTTAATAACATAGAAGATAAGAAAATAGCTAATCTCTGTGGATCCAATGGAAGGAAAGCAGTTCCATTGGCCCTACTAGGTGCAAAGGTAACGGTATTTGATATTTCAGAAGAAAATAAAAAATATGCTCTTGAATTAGCTCATTGTGCCAATACTTCTATAGATTATATTGTTGAAGATGTATATGATATTGATTTAAACATTTATGGTAATTATTTTGATATTTTATATTTAGAGGGAGGAATATTGCATTACTTTAATGATATAGATAGGTTAATGAATCTTCTTTATTCATTATTAAAACATGAAGGAAGAATGATTTTAAGTGATTTTCATCCATTGAAAAAGTATTTTGATAATGATGGAAAAATCAATGGCGAAGTTAATTATTTTGATAAGACTTTAAGAAAAGGTGATTTGGCATATAAGCAGTTCTTTAGTGAAGAAGAACAAAGTGCCTTTCCAGATGTATCAATTAGATTATATACTATTAGCGAAATCATAAATTCTATAGTTAAAGCTGGTTTTACATTAAAGAAATTTGAGGAGCATCCAGGTTGGAATAATGAAAATATACCGTGGGAATTTACTATATTAGCTGATAAATAGGTAAATGTAGAGATGATGATAAAAAAGAGTGTAGTGGAGATATGGGGAATATACTTATTACCTGAATATTGGAATATGGGCATAGGTACAGAATTATTTCATTGGGGAGTAAATGAATCAAAGGGAAGAGGATACAAAGAAATAACATTATGAGTTCTTGAAGAGAATTTGAGAGCAAGAAAATTTTATGATAAATTTGGTTTTTATCATGATGGAACAGTAAAGGAAGTTAATATAGATAAGTCATTAAAGGAATATAGATATATAAAAATTAACTAACTAAGGAGGTGTCTTTTAGGAATAATCCTAAAAGTTAATATGAAAAATTATAAAGAAAAATTAAACTTAAAGGGAGAAACACTAGAAGAATTTTTGCAAAAATATAATCCCGATAAATATAAGAAACCAGCAGTAACAGTGGATACATTAATATTTACAATGAAAGAAATATCTAGAGAAAGTAAAGAGCTAGAAATTCTATTAATAAAGAGAAAGAATCATCCTTGCATAGACCAGTGGGCAATTCCAGGAGGATTTATAAATATTGATGAGGATATAGAAGCAGCAGCTCGTAGAGAGTTGAAAGAAGAAACTGATGTTGATGATGTTTATCTAGAACAGTTACATACTTTTGGAAGTATAGGAAGAGATCCAAGGGAGAGGACTATCAGTGTTTCTTATATGGCTTTAGTAGAGCATGATAAATTAAAACCTAAAGCAGGGGATGATGCAGCTGAGGTAGCTTGGTTTACTATTGAAAAATGTATTATAGAATCCAGTGAAGAAGAAAATAAATATAAGCTAATTCTATGTAATACAGAAAGGAAAATTATAATGGAATACACAGTGATTGAAAAATATGTAAGTAAGGGAATTGGAAAAGCTGTAGAAGCTTATATAGAACCTTCAAAGGAAAGTACAGATTTATTAGCATTTGATCATGAGAAAATGATTAATCTGGCAGTGAGGAGATTAAATACTATTATATAAGTTTAATCTAGAATAGTTTTGTAGCTCAATAAGTTGTAATTCACATATTGAATTTTCATGAAATAGTGTAGTGATAATAAAATTATAAGGAGTAAAAACATGAATAAATATTATGAAGAAACAAGAAAGTTTTTAAAAAGATACTTATTTTCTAAGGATAATATTGATGAAATTGAAAAAAAGTATAGATATGAACACACATTAAGAGTCGCTACTATAGGAAAAGAAATTGCAGAAAAAGAAGGATTAAATGAATTAATAGTTGTTTTAGGATGTTTGCTACATGATGTTGGAAAGTTTGATACAGATATTGGAATAGAACATGGTAGAGTTTCTGCTAAAGTAGCAAGAGAATTTTTAAATACTTTAGATTTATCACAAGAAGTGATAGAGGAGATATGTTATGGTATTGCAATTCATGTAGATGGAAAAGCAGATTTTGAGTTTAATGGTACAGTAGAATGTGAAATTATTAGTGATTGCGATAATATTGACCGTTTTGATGCCTATAGAGTTTTTGATACTTTAAAATGGGACAAGTTTGATGTATTGAATAATACAGAGGCCATTGCTCTGCTAAAGAATAGGGTTGAAAGGTTACAGAAACTTCTCAAAGAAAAATTTTCTACTAAGACTAGCACTGAATATTTTCAGGATAGGGTAAATATTCAGCTTGAATACTATAAAAAGCTGTTAAATCAATATGAGAGTACATATTCATATTTTAGTGAATAGTACATAATAATTAAGCTATTTATAGGATAAGTAAATAAATAACCTTGCAGAAGAGGACAAGAATTGCAAGGATTAATGCAATATAACTTGATATACTTTTATTAAAGGAGGATAGATATGGAGCTTTTAGAAAGAATGAATAGAGCCGTTGAATATATAGAAACTAATCTAACAAATAAAATTGGCTATGAGAAAGTAGCCAATGAAATTGGATATTCAATACATCATTTTCAAAGAATGTTTTCTTTTATTACTGATATTTCAATGGCAGAGTATGTTAGACGTAGAAGGATGACTATGGCAGCTTTTGAATTGCAAAACAGTTCTATGAAGGTTATTGATATTGCATTAAAATATGGATATGAGTCACCAGAAGCTTTTGCTAGAGCATTTCAAAACTTACACGGCATTACTCCTACAGTAGCAAGAAATAAAGGAATCGGTCTAAAGGCTTATCCACGTATATCTTTTCAAATTTCTATTAAAGGAGTAAGTGAAATGAAGTATAGGATTGAAACAAGAAAAGATTTTCAAGTTTATGGCATTGAAAGAATATTTGATATTAGTAATGATGAAAACCTAAGGGAAATACCAAGATTTTGGAATGAAGTCTTAAGTAATGGGGAATGTGATAAGCTAGCTGAATCTACAGGAAATTTAAATAATCAAGGTGAGTTATGTCCGGTAAATGCAGTATGTGATTATAAAAAAACTGAAGGAACTACTTTCCCATATATGATATATGCTTTAAAAAGTAATAAAAGTGATACTAGAGGTTATAAGGTAGTAGAGGTTCCATCAGCTACTTGGGCAATCTTTACTTCAGAGGAATATGATATGGGGGATGTGAGTATTGCTTTTCAAGATTTAAATAAAAGGGCACATACGGAATGGTTACCTACATCAACTTACAATAAATTAGAAGGCTATGACTTAGAGATGTATTATGAAAAGAGTAATGGAAAGGGATATTGTGAATCTTGGATTAGAGTAGAGTCTAAAGTAGAATAAATTTAAACAAGATTAAAAGGAGCAGCAATAACTTCATCATCAGATAATTCATAAAGCTTATTTAAGTCTAAGGTACCACTGGTTACAGCTTAACTAATCCCTTTTATGTAATTAACCTTTCTCATAGATAAACCACATTTTAGGATATCTTCTGAGGAAACTAAAGAAATTGTATTTGGAGTAATTTCTCTCAGAAGATCTAAAAGTCTACACCAAACAGTATCAGCTGCTTTTGAGGAAATTTGTTGCCATACAATACTTTTTATAAGTGCAGTAAACAGATTAGGAATTACTTCTCGTTTTATAATGTCGATTCTATCTATGGCTGCACCTAGTTTTTTATTTTTCTTTTTTTAGTAATTAAGTTCAATTTGAGTATATTTAAAAATTTCCATGTTGCTTCTCCAATTCTAAAAGATATGATTTTACTTCAAGTCCACCTAAATAGCCTGTTAAATTTCCATTTGAAGAGATAACTCTATGGCAAGGAATAAATAGTGGAATTGGATTTCTGTTATTTGCAAGCCCAACGGCTCTATAGGCTTTAGCATTATTTAATATATGTGCTATTTCTTTATAACTTTTAGTTTTCCCATAGGGAATATCACAAAGGAAGTACATGGAGAAGAATTGTGTAATGAACTATATAAAAATGGAGCTTTAATACTAGATGAAGAATTATGGCAATACGCAGTATCCTTTGGAGAAATTGAGTTTATAGGTATTAAAGAAGATAGGGAATATATAATAGAAGATAAAGATTTATTTAAAAGAGTGGATCAACCAGTAGATGATACACTGGAACCTCCAAGTAGAGAAGAAAGAATAACGACTTTAGGTGAACAATTAACACAAGAGAAACTTAAAAATATACGAAAGGATTCTACGATAGCACACTAGGACAAGAACTTGCAAAGGTAAAATTAGAAGTAATAAATATGAAGGGCAGTAATTAATATGAGTTTTTGGACATTAGCTTATGATCAAAGATGGGTAACGGAAGAAGCATTAAAAGGAGCAGTAATAACACCTACTAATCAGTGCGGAGAGATAACACCAGAAGAGTAGAAAATGATTACTGGCATAGAATTTGTAGTATAAGACATAAAGCTTTTTTATTTTATTTAAATTAGTAATAGAAAAAATGTAAATGAGCTAAGTGTTATATTAAATAGATAGTTTAGAGATGAAAATTGTTTGTTTTAGAATATATTACATGGTATAATTTAGCATAAATTATATTGTATAGGATAATCTAGGGGGAAAATTAGAAGTGAAGCAATTTTTTAGAAAGCATATTCGATTAGTTACGGTAATAGTACTATTATTTATTATTTATATGGGATATCTCACTTCAAAACAATCAGTTAATATAGACGACGAATTAGATAAAGTGATATCAGATTATATTCTTGATAAATTTGAGGATGGTTATAAAGAATTTGAAGCACATAAGATTTATGGTATTGAAGAAAAAGATAATATAATTAATGTGTATATGTACTCATTATGCAGAGGATATTCATTGAGTAATAAAACATTTTATATGAGAGGTGAGTACTCACATCCGGTATTCATGACTTTAAAGAAAAATAATAACGAGTATAGTGTTGTCGAATGTAAAGAGGCTGAGTATGGTATTAACTATGAAGAATCTGTAATGAATATATTTCCCAAAGCATATATAAAAAAAGCTTTGTATGATACTGAGTATTCTGCCGGATTAAGGGAAAATATAAGAAAACAAGCTAAGAAATGGTTAAAAGAAGAAGGATTAAAAGGATTTTTTGTGCAATAGATAATATTTATATTCTATTTTAGTCACTATATAAAGTTATAATAAATATATAGTGTTGATATTACTATGCTTGTGTACTATGGTTTATAGGTATATAGTACATAGGAATATCACATAGAGATGCCCATACATCATTCATGAATTTAGTACCTTTTGGGTTAAGTGGAAGATTGAAAGCCTTACGCTTACCAAGAAAATATTCCTGAAGTTGATTATTTGCTTCTATTAAAATTGGGGTTTCTTTGATATAAAATTCAAGAGAAGCTGAACTGTTTTCAAAAAATACATTTGTTATTTTGTTATTCTCCTCGGCAATACCTATCTGGCCTATAGTAGTTTCATAATAGAAGAGATTTTTCATGAGCTACTATTGCTACTTTCATAAGTATATATATTTTACCAGATATTATTAAAAGTGTCTTAATATATTTTGTAATTTATAAAATATATTATAATTAAGGAATCCCTTTATGAGATTCCTTAATTAATGTTTAAATCATTATCAAATTACCTTAAGAGCTCCTCCATATTCCAAACTTTAGTTACTAAATCCTTATAGAAATCAGCTTCATGACAAACTAATAGGAAGGTACCTTTAAAATCCATAAGAGCTCTTTTTAACTCGGCTTTAGATATAGCATCTAAGTGGTTGGTAGGTTCATCAAGTAAAAGCCAATTAGTAGGTGTTAAGGTCAATTTACAGAGTCTAACTTTAGCTTGTTCTCCTCCACTTAAAGTTTTGAGTTTTTGATTCATATGGTCATTTTTTATTCCACAACGACCAAGAGCAGCTCTTATTTCACTTTGAGATTTATTTGGAAAGGCATCCCATACTTCTTCCAGGGGAGTGTTATCAGAGCCATGAACCTGCTGTTCAAAATAAGCAGGATACAAATAATCTCCAAACTTTATATCACCATTTATTGGAGGAATTACTCCCATTATGGTTTTTAACAAGGTAGATTTACCTATACCATTACACCCTGTAATAGCAATTTTGTCACCACGTTTTAAATAAAGATTAAGATTTCTTATAAGAGAAAAATTATAACCAATGCCTAAATTAAAGCTTTCCATTACAAGGGAAGTAGAAGTCCTTGTTAAGCTAAAGGAAAAGCTGGGTTTCGGAGAAACTATTTTGGGTTTCTCTAGTCTTTCGATTTTATCAAGGGCCTTTTGTCTGCCTTTAGCCATTTTAGCTGTGGAAGCACGGACTTTATTTTTATCAATGAAAGTCTGAAGTTTTTGTATTTCTTTCTGTTGAGCAGTGTATTCAGCAATATATCTTTTTCGCTCCTCATCCTGTAACTTTAAAAAGTTATCATAGTTTCCTGGATATCTTTTTATAGTAGCAAACTCTAAATTAAGGATTACATTGGTAATCTTATTTAAAAAGCTAGTGTCATGAGATATAACTACAAAAGCATTTTTATACTCCCGTAGATATTTAGACAACCATTCAATATGCTCTTTATCTAAATAGTTAGTTGGCTCATCTAAAAGTAATACGTCAGGTGCTTCAAGTAGCAGCTTTGCTAACATAACTTTAGTTTTCTGACCACCACTTAGTTTTTTAAAAAGAGTACCCATACCAAGAGCAGTTATACCAAGCCCTTTAGACATAGTTTCAATATGCTTTTCAATGTTATAAAATTCACTAGAATCTAGTTTATCTTGAAGATGACCTAATTTATTAATTAATTTATCATAGTCATCTACATTTCCAGTAGATAACTCATTACTTACAGATAAAATTTTTTCTTCTATAAGATATAGTGGTTTAAAGGCATCCTTTAATATTTCTTTTATAGTAAAGTTTTCATCTATATCAGATTTTTGTTTAAGATATCCAATTTTACATGAAGAAGATTTAGTAAAATTACCTTCATCACAAATTAATTTTTCAGTTAAGATGTTAAATAAAGTAGTTTTCCCAGCTCCGTTAACACCGATTAAACCAGCGTGTTCACCCTTTAATAATCTAAGGGACATGTTTCTAAAAATAGTTTTATCTCCAAAACTAAAACTTATATTTTCAATATTTAATATACTCATGTTTATATACCTCCGTAAAACAAAAAAGGAAAGAGGCAGCCTCTTTCCTTAAATCTCATTAAAATTAATGCAGTAAAAGTTATATTCTAAATTATTATTATAGTAATTATAAAACTATAATAATAAAAAGTTAAATTGATTTACTATATATAAAGTCCAGCAAATATCATTTAAGCTTTTAAGTAATTTAGAATATCATAAAAGAGTCTTATCCTGTAAAAGGTAATCTATTCAAATGTTCAGGTAAAAAAGGGCGCAGTTATCCCGTTATTAACCTAAAACACTTACAAGAACTACCATTTTACACAATTCGACTCTCCTTCTTTCTTTGCATTAATTTATCTTAAATATAATAATATTCAATATATTTATTATTACATATATACATGATTATTATACCACTATGGCTAAAAAAGTAAATACAGTAATAAATTATTTTGGGGAATATTTACTTTATTTGCAAAGTATGATTAAATGGAAGAGAAATTAACTAGAGGTTCTATTTAAGATGAAATAGATATATAAAGATATAACCTATCAATTGTCATAGTTATATTATCAAGAAGAAGGGTTCTAATTCTTGAGGTTTTAGTATAGCTTTAATCATACTATTCAAATATAAAAACATTGAAAGTACTATGGGTATAGCAACTATTTAACTTTCTAAAATTTTAAAAAGTTAAATAGTTAAATAGATTAATATGCAAATATTTAAAATTTTAACTTTTTGTATAGGCTCATATGAAAATAGATACATATGGATATATACAAAAAATAAGTAGGAAGGGGATATTATGAAGCATAAGTTAGGAATGTCAGGAAGTACTATTTTTTCAGAACCTAAACTATATTCAGAACTATTTATAGATGGTATTAATCATATTGAGATTGGAGAATTTAAGGATGAATCCGCAGTAGAGGAATTCCTCAGGATAAATAAAGAGAAGGGTACTACTTTTGGAATCCACTCTCCACTGTTACGAAGTGGAAGTAAATATGATTTGCTTGAGAAGGTTCGGTATGAGCCTAGTGATGCGTGGGATATGTTAGAAAAAGAAGCAGAAAAGATGGCCGGATTAGGAGCAAAGTATATTTTAGTTCACTTTCCTTATTTCAAGGAAGAAGTAGATTTTAATGCAGATGAATTAATAGAAGAGGGATTAAAAAAATTATTATATATACAAGAGAAGTACTCAATTAAATTAATTTGTGAGCCTAAGCTTGGATTAAATCGTTCAGGAGTAGGTATAGAGTATCTTAATAAATTTCCTTTAGATGTATGGGGAAAATACAATCTAGGACTATGTATAGATATAGGAGATTATATTATTGCTACGGAAGATAAGATTTTAAATTATATAGAAAAATGGAAAAAATTCATATGTGAAGTTCATTTACACAATATTTTTTATTCTGAAGATGAATATATTTGGACACCAGTTCATCCAAGTCAAGAGCAGGAGGATTCCTCCTATAAAGTTAAACATATAATTGAAGCTTTAGCAAATTGTAATGATGTAACTTTTATTTTTGAACATACTCCTGAGACTAATCCTAGTAAGGAATTTGTCAGTGAGGGAATAGAGTGGGTAGCAAAACTTATAGACAATACTCATTGTAGTCATGAATAAGTACTATTAGGAAGATTGTATAAATTAGTAAAAAAACTAGAATAGCATAATTGTACTATAGAGTAAGCATCTAAAGCCTTAATTAATTGTCCCAATAATAATATAATAAAGTAAAGAAATTCAAATGAAAATTTCATGAAAGAGGGATAATTATGAAAAACTTAACATTAAGAGATGCAACGGAGGTGGATGCCCCCATTATCGCTGGTCTTATATATGATACAGAGGAAATTCCAGATCATATTTGGGGCCAGGGCACTAAAGAAGAGATTTTGAATAGGATTCAGTGGTTAGTATTAAGCAAAGAGTCTAGATATTCCTATCTAAATATAAAGGTATCAGAATTAAATGGAAAAACCTGTGGAGCTATAATTCTTTTGAATAGTGAAGAAATATCTAAGCTAGATACAAAAACTAGTTTAAAATTACTTCATATGATTAAAGGGATTAAAGGAAAAGTAAAATTTATAAGAGACTTCATTCTAGGAATGTACTTAAAAGAGGGTGGAGATAAAGAGTTATATATAGCAAACTTAGCTACTACTAAAGAAGTTAGAGGTCTTGGAATCGGAAAAGAGCTAATGAAGTTAGCAGAAAATGTAGCTAAAGAAAATGGTTATAAGGGATGTTCATTATTAGCTAAAGATGAAAAGGTAAGAAAGTTCTATGAAAAGTTGGATTATAAATTCGAAAAACAGGAGAAATACTTTTCTCAATATCTATATAGGATGGTGAAAATGGTTTAATATAATATATTAGAATTATAAGGACTAAAGTTCCATGATATATATATAAAAGTCTTACTACCTTTGAGTAGCAAGACTTTTTTAGAGTTATTTATTATTTCTTACTTTAATTATTTCTTTATTTTTAATGTATACCCTAGGAACTCTAGAATTAAGCATACAAAGAATTTCGTAGTTAATAGTGCCTAAGACTTCAGCCATATCATCAGCGTTAAATTTTAAACTTTCCGTTTCTCCTAAAAGGATAACTTCATCCCCAGTTTTTACATTTTCTATATCAGTTACATCAATCATGCACTGATCCATGCAAATTCTACCTAAAATTTTAGCAAACTTACCATTTACAATTATCTTAGCATTCTCAGCTAAAGCTCTAGGATAACCATCACCATAGCCAATAGGAATGGTAGCCACAATAGTTTTTTTATAAGTCTTAAAAGTTTTACCATAACCTATATACATACCTTCATCAAGTTCTTTTACATGAGCTATTTTTGCCTTTAAAGTCAGAGCTGGTTTTATTGAAAGATTATTCTTTAAAACTTCATTGGAAGGATAATATCCATAGAGTATAATACCTGGTCTTACTGCATTTAGATAGGTTTCAGGCATATCTATAATCGCTCCACTATTTGAAAGATGTTTTAAAGGAATATCTATTCCATGAGATTTTAAATCATCTATAACTTTTTTAAATTTTAAAAATTGTTCTTTAGTATAAGATTTATCTTTTTCATCGGAAGTGGAGAAATGCGAAAATATCCCAACTACTTCTAAACCTTTTAAATCACAAATTTCATTTATAATTTTTACTGTTTCATCATTAGGAAGAAATCCTATTCTACCCATACCAGTATCTATTGCAATATGAATTTTAGCTCTTTTATTGAGGCTTAGGGCTATTTCTGATAATTCCTTTGCATAATCTAGATCATATACTGTTTGCTCAATGTTATACCTAATTAAGTCTTCTCCTAAATATGTAGGAGTATAACCTAAAATAACTATGGGAGCTTCAATATTATTTTCTCTAAGCTCTATTCCTTCTGTAAGCATGGCAACTGCAAGTCTAGAGGCACCATTTTCTAAAAGGGTTGGAACTACATCTACAGCTCCATGACCATAGCAATCTGCTTTAACTATGGCGATTAATTCTTTATCTCCAATTAAATTTTTTATATTTTTAATGTTATATGCTATTGCATCTAAATCTATTTCAGCCCATACAGGTCTCATTATCTTTTCCATTGTTACACCTCGTAATTTCTTTCATTATTTCTAGTAAGTCATTTTAGTTATTTTATGAAGAATTTACTTCGTTATATCAAGTAAAACTTACCTTATACTACTATTTTAATAATTATAAAGGAAATCACAAGAACCAGTGAAGGGAAAAATCATAGATAAGGTGGTTTACTTAGTTTTTTAATATTATCACCAATAATTTTTATACCTGTTTTTATATCCTCATCCCTTACTCTACCAAATCCTATTCTAAAGGTATCAAGACCTTCATCATTATCTTCATAGAATATATCTCCAGGCATAAAGAGAACATTATCTTTATAACATAGTTCTAAGAGCTGTCTTGCACTTATATTATTTTTAAGTTTAATAAATATATGAAGCCCTCCTTCTCCTGTTACGTATTCATACGGTATATACTTATTTATCATTTCCATAACTAGGTTATATTTATCTCTATAGTATTTTCGTACATTCTTTACATATCTATTAAAGGCTCCACTTTTTAAATAGTAATAGAAGGAAGCTTGATCGAGAAAAGAAGAGTGAATTGTTCTACCTCTTTTTACACTTTCTAAGAGGTCTATTAATTCTTTACTGGCGAAAATCCAGCCAATTCTAAGACCAGGAAAGAGAATTTTTGACAGACTGCCTATGTAGATTACACTATTTCCACTGCCACTTAAAGATGCTATAGGATCGATTGGCGAGCTAGAGTAAAGGAGTTCTTCATTAAATCCGTCTTCTATTATAGGAAGGGTATACTTTTTAAAAACATCATAGATTTCCTTCCTACGCTTAGTTTTAGTTACAATGCCTGTAGGATTATTATAAGAGGGAATTATATATCCAAACTTAGGGTTGTATTTTTTTATGTTATTCTCTAAATCTATTAAATCCATGCCTTCATCATCCATTTTTACTTGAATAACTTTAACTCCGTGAGATTTCATAATCTTTAAAGCCGTGTTGTGAGTTGGCTCCTCACAAAGTACTACATCTCCACTTTTAGTTAAAGAGCTTATGATAATATCAAAGGCTTCAGTAAAGCCGTTAGTAATTAATATATCTTTTTCATCAATATTTACTCTTTTTTCATTCATATATTGAAGAAAATACTCAATTAATGGGGCGTATCCCTTAGCATATCCATAATTTAATAAGTTTTCTTCCTCGTATGTCCAAGCATCTAAGAGGGCTCGTTTAAAGTCATCTTTATTAAAAAGACTAGGTTCAGGAGCAATAGATTTAAAAGAAATCATATTTTTATTGTAAGGAAG
The DNA here is from genome assembly GCA_902363375.1 of Clostridiaceae bacterium. GTDB lineage: Bacteria > Bacillota > Clostridia > Clostridiales > Clostridiaceae > Clostridium_J. Next base: position 1,049,826 of record CABIZX010000001.1, read on the forward strand.
TTCACTTTTTATAATATCTAGCTCTCTGAGAGTGCTAGAATAATCGTTAATCATGTTCTTGTAATCTACATTATATTCTTCGTAGATATTTTTGATTTCCATTATAATAAAAGTACCTATACCTCTTTTAGTAGCTATTATACCTTTGCTTTCTAGCTCTTCATAGGCAGCAATTACAGAATTTCTACTTATGTTTAAAAGCTTACTTGCTTCTCTAGTGGAAGGAAGTTTACTATCCTTTTTTAATTCACCTTTTTTAATTCCATCAATGATATGTCTTTCTAGTTGAATATAAATAGGTTCATCCTTATTTATAGTAAGAGTAGAAAATATCAATTTTAACACCACCTATTCTATCAATATTGAAATCATAAGATAATTCTACAGAATATAGTAAAATAATATAAGATTGTATTGGGAAATTTAAAAGAAATTAATAAATCTATTACTTAAACCTAGTTTATTAGAAAAATAAGTTAGTTTCAATAGAAAATTTTGAGGGAGTGATGTAGAATATTAATAGAAATTTTGATGCTTAGGAGGAAATCATGAATAGTTTAATTGCAGTAGTATTATTAGTATTAATAGGAGGAGTTATTGGATGGGTGACTAATGTACTAGCTATAAAGTTAATGTTTAGACCTATAAATCCAATTAAAATTCCTATAATAAACTTCGAAATAGTGGGGCTAATTCCAAAAAGAAAAGATGAAATAGCGAGAAATATTGGTGAAGTAATAGCAAAAGAGCTATTATCAATTGATGATATAATTGACAGTGCTATTACAGAAGAGGATAAGCTTGCATTTAGTCAGGCAGTTAAAAATAAGATAAGGAAGATACTGACTGAAAAAATGGATTTTATACCAGCTCCTTTTAGAATGATGGTACAAGGCCCCATTGATAACATTATAGAACAAGAAGTTGATGGAGCATTGCAGGATATAGAAGGAGATATAGTCAATCATATTAAGAATAAAGTAGATATTGAAAAGTTAGTAGCAGAAAAAATAAATGAACTAGATTTACAAGAACTTGAGAGGATTATTATAAGTGTAGCAAAGAAAGAGTTAAAGCATATTGAGGTTTTAGGATTTATCTTAGGAGCAATAATTGGATTGCTACAGGGTATAATAGTTATGGTGATTAAATAGAAACAAAAAGGTCGTGAAAATTGCAATATATTTCTTTGGTGGTGGAACAGTTTAAATAGTAAAACCATCTACATATAAAAGGAAGTTGCAGTGAAGTCACGACCTTTTAATTTTAACTTAGATTATTTTAAGGAGAGTTTAATTATCTTATCTAATAGGTTAGAATAACTAATGTTTGCAGCTTCTGCACTCTTAGGAAATAAAGAATTCCTAGTCATGCCAGGTAAGGTATTTAGCTCTAAAACATAGGGAATACCCTTGCTTACCATTATATCCACTCTAGCATAAGCTGTGCAATCAAAAATTCTATAACATTTTTCAGCTATTTCAATGATTTCTTTTTCAAGGTCTTTAGAAAGAATTGCTACATTTTCTATAGTATTTTTATTTTCGTATTTTGAATTATAATCAAAGAAGCTACTTTGATGAAATATAGATAATATAGGAAGTGCCTTACCATCCAATAAGGGCACAGTATATTCACTGCCACTTATATATTCTTCTATTATTATTTCATTCCCATATTTAAAACCTTCAAATATAGCTTTTTTTAGTTCTTCTCTACTGTAAACTAAGGAAATACCAATGCTGGAACCACCAGTATTAGGCTTAACTATCATAGGATATTTTAATTGTTCTATTTCTTTTAAATTTACATCTTCACGTTTATATATACTAATACCATTGGCTATAGGAATTCCTTCAGCTTTAAGAATTCGTTTTGACTGTTTTTTATTCATACAAAGGGCACTGGTTAAGGGATTACTTCCAGAGTAAGGAATTTTTAGACTTTCTAAAATGCTTTGAAGAGTTCCATCTTCACCAAACTCACCATGAAGGGCTAAAAGAGCAAAATCTAAATCTTGTACTTTATTTATAATTTCATTTTTTGAATCTATAATTATAGGAACTACTTCATATTTATCCTTGTTTAAATTATTAATCATTTCTTCTCCAGAGAGTAGAGAGACATTTCGTTCAAAGGAAATGCCACCCATTAATACACCAACTTTCATATATATCACTCCTAAAAATTGTTTTACTTATACTATAATTCTATTTTTCATATAATGAATTTGAAAGTACCATGATAGGTGAAATTATTTTAAGGTGTGGTTCATATATCGTATGGAATATTATGGTGGGATGAGGTATAGTATGTGCATAATGGTAAATGAGATAAGGGGAGAAAAATGAAGAAAAAAATATTTATTGGTGGATTATTTATATTAGTTATAGGAATACTTTATATTATTTATCCTAGAGAGGGTACCTTTGAAGAGTTTGTTATTGATAAATCAGGAATAGATAAATATAATAGTGTATCTTTAATTTCTTTTGAAAATGTAGAAAACTCTCTCAATATTGGCACAGAGGATAAAACAAAGGAGCTTATAAATAATATAAAAGATATGAAAATTAAAGAAAATAGTTTTAAAAATAATTATAATATGAAGCACTTTATGAATATTACAGGACAATATAAGGAAGAAATGGCTACTTACCCTAGAAATATTGAAATTGTTTGGAGTAATGAAAAGAATTTGTAGTAAGAATTAACAATGAAAAAAGATGGTATTGTAAAATAGTAGATAATAATTTTGATTTGAGTAAAATTAAAGAGTTATTTAAAAAATATTGATTAAATCTAAAATAGTTAATATATGCTTCTAGAATCCTTAGTATAATAATTAAGCAATTAAGAAATAACTAACAATAGGTATATTTAATATTGGGTTTAAACTTGTTATTTAATATAAGTTATAAAAACTAAGGAAAGGAAGCTTAATAATATATGAGTACTACATTAGAGAATAGCATAAATATAAAAAGAAATTTAAGTATGCTCACAGATTTTTATCAATTAACTATGGGAAATGGGTATCTAAAAAAGGGAATGAGAGATAGAGTAGCTTATTTTGATATGTTTTTTAGAAGGATTCCAGATGATGGTGGATATGTAGTGATAGCAGGTTTGGAGCAACTGATAGAATATATAAATAATCTTAGGTTTTCTGAAGAGGATATAGAGTTTTTAAGAAAAAGAGGGATATTCCCAGAAGAATTTTTAAGGTACTTAAAAGACTTTAAATTTCAATGCGATATATGGGCTATACCAGAAGGCACAGTAGTGTTTCCAAATGAGCCTATAATAACCGTTAGAGGACCACTTCCACAAGCACAATTAATAGAAACTATGCTACTTTTAACTATAAATCACCAAAGCTTAATTGCTACCAAGGCAAGTAGAATTGTAAGAGTTGCTAAAGGAAGAGAAGTTTTAGAATTTGGATCTAGAAGAGCTCAAGGATACGATGGTGCATTATTAGGAGCCAGAGCTGCTTATATAGGAGGATGCGTTGGAACTGCATGTACAATGGTAGAAGAAGTTTATGGAATTCCATCAGTTGGAACTATGGCTCATAGCTGGATTCAAAGTTTTGATAATGAATATGAGGCATTTAAGGCCTATGCAGAAGTTTATCCCACATCGAGTGTACTTCTTGTAGACACTTATAATACCCTTAAAAGTGGTGTGTCCAATGCCATAAGAGTTGCAAAGGAGATATTAGAACCAAATGGAAATAGATTGAAGGGGATTAGATTAGATAGTGGAGATATTGCATATCTTTCAAAATGCGCAAGAAGGATGTTGGATGAGGCTGGAATGAAAGATTGTAAAATAACTGCATCTAACTCACTAGATGAATATCTAATAAAAGATTTGCTATTACAAGGAGCAGAGATAGATACCTTTGGAGTAGGAGAAAATCTAATAACATCGAAATCAAACCCTGTGTTTGGTGGGGTATATAAGTTAGTTGCTATTGAAAACAATAATAGGCTAGATTCAAAAATAAAATTAAGTGAAAACCCTGAGAAGGTAACTAATCCAGGTTTTAAAAAGCTATATAGGTTTTATGATAAGAAGACCAATAAAGCTGTAGGTGATTTACTAACTTTAAATGATGAAGAAATAGATGAAAGTAATCCATATATTCTTTTTGATCCAGTTCATACTTGGAAGAAGACAATTCTAACAGATTATTATGTTAAAGAACTACAAGTAAAAATTTTCGAAAGGGGTCAATGTATATATTCATCTCCTAATATTAAGGAAATAAGGAATCATTGTAAAAAGGAATTGGAAAACTTATGGGAGGAATCCTTAAGGTTAAAAAATCCTCATAATTACTATGTAGACTTATCCGAAAAATTATGGACATTAAAATATGATTTAATTAATAAGTATTCTAATGAAGTGGTAAATGTAGATAAAGAAATTAAATGTTAACATATATAAATAGAGGACCATTGCAGAACTGGTAGTGATTATAAAAATAAGCACTAATTTAGAATGAGTATTTTGCAAAGGTCCATTTTTTATTTTAATTTTATGGTATGGTTCTAAGAATTTATAAGTATAAACTATTTATTCATTAAAGGTAAGCTATTTAAGTTTACAGAATCCTTTTTATTGTTAAGGTGATTTAGAGTTTCGTGTCCTTTTTCTGTTTTTCCTAGAGCATCAATCAACATATTTTTAGAATTTTGAGTTTCAATGGCATATTGATCTTTAAATTGCTCTTCATTGGAAAAATCATCATTGATTTTTAAATGATCTAAGTCTTTATTTAGAGTAGTTACATAATTCAAATCATCATCTACAGATGATAGGATACCCCTAGGTTTAAATAGAATTTCTTCAAATTTATTATTGTATTTAGTAGTCATGGTAAACCTCCTTATAGGTGATATTGTAATTGAAAAAATAGTATGATTAGTGATTTTATTATTAAAATATAGTTAACAATGAACCTACTTTGAAAATATATCTTTAGCTTTGATTACACATCCTTGAATAGAAGGAGCAATATATCTAAATTTCGGACAAGAATTTTCTACTGCATCTATATATTTATTAACTACACTTTCCATATTAGTTGACTCAGTAAGTTTAAAATATAGATATTGCTTTCGTTGTAATTTATTTATATGATTTTTAAAGTATGAATTTATTTTCATCCAATTAAATTGTTTACTTATATTTAGTTGATTAAATCCAGTAGAATAGGAGCCTGGTTCTATCAAAATTACAGGAATATTTACCTTTGATAATTGCTTTAGCTCTTTATTTAAACAATATGCAATGGATTCAAGGGCAAATTTAGTAGAACAGTAAGGAGATAAAAATGGTATAGCCATGCGGCCAGCTAAGGAAGAAATAAAGATAATTCTACCATTACCCCTTTTTATCATCTGCTCTAGAACAATTTGAGTTAACTCTATAGGACAAAATACATTAGTTTCAAAGGTAGATCTAAATCTGTTTACATCTATTTCAGCTATGGAGCCAGAGTCACCTATTGCAGCATTATTTATTAGTACATCTACTTTTAAATCTCTAACTTTCTCTCTATCTTCTTTACATAGTACATCTAACTTAAAGCTCTCCATTGGGAGTTTCCATTTTCTATTTAGCATGTTTAATTTATAAGCTTGTTCATCGGTATGAGTAGTTGCATACACATAGTGGCCTCTACTAGATAAGGCTATAGCTGCTTTACGTCCAAGACCAGATCCACAACCAGTTATTAATATATATTTCAACATTATCACCTCTAGTCTAGTATGTGTTTTATTTTACTTATAATTCTTTTTATAAAATAATGACTTAGGAAAATCTATCCATGTAAAAAATGTCTTATGTGCAGGAATATATATAGATTCTAAATCTATATACTAGATTTAAATAATTTCATTAGAACAAGATATATTGATTATTTGTTTGAAATTTTATATAATAAAGTCATAAAGTTACATTTGGTTTACAAAATAGTACTTAAAATTAAATATAATTTATTTTTCATCGGAGGGTATAAGGATTATACTGGATAAGATGGTTAGTATAGCTAACTTTCTTATCCTTTTTTTATTAATGACGGTGATTAATAAGCTAAGAAAGGATGATTTAGATGAAAGATAATCGTAATAACTTAACAGAAGGAAACATATATAGAACTTTAATTCTATTTGCGATTCCTTTTATTATGGCAAATTTTATACAAGCACTATATGGAGCTATAGATATGGCAGTGGTAGGATGGTTTTCTAATGCTGCTGGAATTTCAGCAGTATCTATAGGAACTCAAATAATGCAAATAGTAAATAGTTTAATTTCTGGATTAGCTATTGGAGGAACTATATTAATAGGCCAGTATTGGGGCGGAAGAAAAGAGAAAGATACAGTAGAGACAATAAGTACGATGTTAACTCTCTTTTGTATATTTGCGGTGATATTTACTTTAATTATGTTCTTGGTGGCTACTCCAATCCTTAGAGTATTAAAGACTCCTTCAGAGGCATTTCTCTCAGCAAAACAGTATGTTCTTATATGCTCATGTGGTATTGTATTTATATTTGGATATAATTCTTTAAGTTCTATGCTTAGAGGACTTGGCGATTCTAAAAGTCCTCTAATATTTATATCAATAGCTTGTATTACAAATATTGTACTTGACTTAATTTTTGTTGGTGTTTTTAAACTTGGAGCATCTGGAGCAGCTTTAGCAACTATTATAGCTCAAGGTGTAAGCATGGGATCAGCAATAATATATCTTACTAGGAGAGAATTTATTTTTAAGTTTAAACTAAGTAATTTTAAGATATATAAAAATAAAGCATATCAGATATTTAAATTAGGACTTCCAGTTTCACTTCAAGAAACACTTCTTAACGTATCGTTTTTATTTATAGCTGCTATTGTAAACAATTTAGGAGTTATTACTTCAGCTGCGGTGGGAATAGCAGGAAAGTTTGAAGCCTTTGCTATGCTGCCAGCATCAGCATTCTCAGGAGCCATTTCCTCTATTGCTGCACAGAATATAGGAGCTAACAAGCCCGAAAGAGCAAAAAAGTCATTAAATATAAGCGTTGGATTAGCTTTTATATGTTCTTTAGTATTTTTTGCATGGGCTCAAATATTTCCAACATCTATTATGACTATATTTAAGGCGGATAAAGAAGTCGCATTAGCAGGTGCACAATATTTAAAAAGCTTTAGTTTTGATTTTATGCTAGTAGCCTTTGGATTTTCAATTAATGGATTTCTAAACGGATGTGGATGTACAACCTTTGCCATGATAAATGGAATAGCAGCTTCAATGTTAATAAGAGTTCCATTAGCTTATGTTTTAAGTAAAGTCATACCGGAAAGCCTTATAGGTATTGGTGCAGCAGCTCCAATAGCAACTTTTATATCGGTAATAATTTCTATTGTTTATATAAAAAGAGGAAGCTGGAAATCACAATGTATTGTAGAAGAGCAATTAGTGGTTTAGTAAAATTTATATATATAAATATATATATTCATAGTTAGGGTAAGAAATATTGAAGGGCTAATCAGCATTATAAGAAATATAATTTGATCAAAAATAAACTCATAAAATAAATTCTAAAATGAATTTATTTTATGAGTTTATTTTAGAACTTAAAGTTATTTGTTTGATAGAGTTACAACAACCATTTCTGGAGGATTAAATATTCTTAAAGGAGCAAGACTATTACCAAGACCTCTACTAATTACTAAAGAAGTTGAATGTAATTTATGAATACCCTCTGTATATTTAGGGAAAAAACCTTGATTTGGTGCTATAAGTCCTCCTAAAAGTGGAAGGCGAATTTGTCCACCATGAGCATGTCCAGAAAAAACTAAATCAATATTTTCTTTAGCATACATATTTATTAATTCAGGTCTATGAGAGAGCAAAATAGTGAAGTTATTATTACTTTCAGCTTTTAGACTGCTTAATATTTTATCAGATTCTAGAATAGGAGCATCAGATTTTGAGTTTATAGGGTGAGAGGAAATGTCAGAAAGTCCCAAAATAGAAATACTACCTCCTTTTAATTCTATATTTCTATGAGAGTCATCCATATTTATAACTCCATATTCTTCAAGAGCATGTTTCAATTCATTATATAGATTTGATCTTGCTTCATGATTTCCAGAAACGTAGTATACAGGGGCTATATTTGTAGCTGATTTCATGTATGAAAGAGCCTTATATATATTATCTTTAGAGGTCCTGCGACTATCAATTAAATCACCAGTAACCACAATTATATCTGGATTAAGTTTTTTAGTTAAAGAGATTAATTTTATTTGATTTCTGCCGAATTCTTTATTGTGTAAATCGGAAATGTGAAGGATTTTATATCCATCAAAGTTATTAGGTATTTTAGAGTTTGTATAGTTTATGTTAGTTACAACTATATTATTATTTTGCCAGTAGCAAAAGGTTATAATTATCATAAGTAAGACTACAATAATAATCAATTTTTTTGTAATAAGTATGTTGTTATAAAACATAGGTAACCTCCTGTGAGAATTAATATATTTCTAGTATACATAAAGCGATTGTCTTACTAAATATAAGACAGTAAGAGTTAACAATTATGTAATAAATATGGCTCTGTAGTTGATTAAAGTGATAGCATTTGGTGATAATTTACATGAATAATAAATGGGAGATGTTCATATGAGTTCGCTTCAATATCAAGAAGTGTTAGCGTTATCTAGAGATTTAAAAGAAAATGAGAGAGTAAACCTAATTTTAGATATAAGTAAAACAATGAATGAGGTTTTGATGAAGAAAAATACTAAGGAATTAAGTTGTCCTTACTTCGGTAGTAGACGCATTGTAAAGAATGGTAAGAATAAAACAACACAGAGATACCTATGCAAAATTTGTTCAAAATCTTTTATTAGTGTTACAAATACTCCAATATATTATTCAAGAAAAGAGATTAATATATGGAGTGAATATATTCATTTATTGCTTCAAGGATACTCCTTAAGAGAAACTATAAAAATCATTCCAATAAGTTTAAAGGCAGCCTTTCTTTGGCGTCATAAAATACTTGATGCATTAAGAGATAACTTAAAAACCAAAGAGCTATGTGGAAAAATCCAAGCCGATGAAACTTATTTTAGGGAATCTTTTAAAGGAAATCACAGTAAGGATGGTTTTATAATGCCAAGAAAATCACACAGAAGGGGAACTATGGCTAAGCTTAGAGGAATATCAAAGATGCAAGTATGTGTACTTACAGCCTTAGATAGCAATAAAAATATTGTAATTGAGCCTAGTTGCATGGGACGTCCAGGAAGTAGTGATTTTTTAAGAGTACTTGGAAGTGTAATAAAAAAAGATAGTGTTCTTGTAACAGATTCACTGTTTAGTTACAGAACACTATCTTCCTATAGTAAGTCAAAACATATATGGATACCTACAGGTTCACACTCAATAGGTTTATATAATATTCAAAAAATTAATAACCTCCATAGCAAAGTAAAAAAATTCATGGCTCCATATAAAGGTGTATCAACTAAATACCTTAGTAATTATATGTTCCTATTTAAATACATAGAGTCAAAATGTGAGGCTACGCCATTATTTTTTAGTGGCACAAAGCCTTATTTCATCACGAACTTTAAGGGCGCCCACCAATATTCTCATAGCTTGTATATTTTATCACTGTAATTTTCAACAGAGCCTAATTATAAATTGTAGACTGTAGACCTTTGAAAGTTTAATTTAGCATTTATTGACACTTAAAATTCATAGTGGTAAAATATGAAATTGGGAACCAGTTTCATATTTAAGGAGAGATGAAAAATGAATACAACTGGAGGATATAAAACTAAGCAACGTGATTTAATTTTAAATTACTTTATAGAAAATAAATCTAAACATGTAACTGCAGAAGAAATAGTATTACATCTAAAGAGTGAAGGAGCATCAGTAGGTAAGTCAACGGTTTATAGATATTTAGATAAACTTATAGAGCAAGGAGTTATTAGAAAGTATTTCATTGAAGAAGGAATAGGGGCTTGTTATCAGTATCAAGGTGAAAATAAGGAGTGCGAAGAACATTTTCATTTAAAATGTATTGATTGTGGTAGACTTATACATCTTCAGTGTAATTATCTTGCAGAGGCTGATGAACATATTTTACATCATCATAACTTTAGAATAGATAATAGAAAAACTGTATTATATGGACACTGTGGGAATTGTAATCATTAGGACAAGGAGAGGATAGAATGAGAAAAAAATTAATATCAATTTTTATTGCAACTACATTTTTAATGAGTATATTTACTGGATGTACACCTAAGGTTAATAAAGAAGAAGGTAAAGACATGACAAGAGAGGATGAAAATAAAATTACGGTGATAGCTACTCTATTTCCACAATATGATTTTGCACGTGAAATTGTAGGGGATAAAGGAGAGGTGGTAATGCTTATGGATCCAGGTGTTGAAAGTCATACTTATGAACCTACTCCAGCGGATATAATTAAAATAAATAAATCAGATTTATTTATATATACTGGAGAATACATGGAAACTTGGGCTAAGACTATACTTGATAGTATTGATAATGCGGATATGAAGGTTTTAGATGTGTCTAAAAACATAAAGTTAGATAAAGATGAGGATGATCATGATCATGATGAAGACGAACATAGCCATATATATGATCCACATATCTGGACTAGTCCTATTAATGCTAAAGTGATGGTCGATAATATTTTAGAGTCCTTATGCACTATTGATCCTGATAATGCAGAATACTACAAAGAAAATGCTAATAATTATAAATCAGAGTTAGATAAATTAGATAAAGAGTTTAGAACTATTGTAGAAAATGGAGTAAGAAAAGAAATTATTTTTGGCGATAAATTTGCAATGCACTATTTTGCAAAAGAATATGGACTTGATTATGAAGCAGCCTTTGATTCTTGTAGTGAAGATGCTGAACCAAGCGTAAAGAAGGTGGCGGAACTTACTAATGAAATCAAGGAAGAAAATATACCAGTAGTTTATTATGGAGAACTTTCAAGTACAAAGGTAGCTAAAGCCATAAGTGATGAAACAGGGGCTAAAATGTTGTTATTACATTCTTGCCACAATGTATCTAAAGATGACTTCAAAAAAGGAGTTACTTATATTAGTTTAATGAAGCAGAATGTAGAAAACTTGAAAGTTGGTGTTAATTAATATGGCTTTAATTCAATGTGAAAATCTAAATATGAGCTATGAAAATAATGTTGTCTTAAAGGATGTAAACTTTGAAATCAATGAAGGTGACTACATATATATAGTTGGAGAAAATGGATCAGGAAAAAGTACATTAATAAAAGGACTATTGGGAATAAAATCGCCTAAATCTGGAAGGATTAGATTTGGAGGGGGAGTAAAACAGAATCAAATAGGATATTTGCCTCAACAAACTAGCGTTCAGAAGGATTTCCCTGCTTCGGTTTTTGAAGTAGTTTTATCAGGGTGCCTAAATAAAAGAGGACTTAATCCTTTTTTCTCTAAGAAGGAAAAGCAAATCGCTGTAGAGAATATGAGAAAGTTGGGAATTGAAAATCTAATAAGAAAATCCTATGCTGATTTATCTGGAGGTCAACAGCAAAGAGTACTTTTAGCCAGAGCACTATGTGCTACAGAAAAGATTTTACTTTTAGATGAGCCAGTGACAGGACTTGATCCCGTTGTAACAGCAGAACTTTATGATTTAATTAAGAAACTTAACAAGGAAAATAATATTACTATTATTATGGTTTCTCATGATATTAATAGTGCAATTGAGAATGCTGGTAAAATCCTTCATATAGATGGAAAAGTTTTATTCTATGGAAGCGTTGAAGATTATAAAAATAGTAATATTAGTAACAAATTTATAGGAGGTGTTACTAGTGCTTAATTTATTTCAAGAATTATTCTCCTATGGATTTATAATAAGAGCTTTAATTGTAGGAAGTTTAGTTTCATTATGTGCAGCCCTATTAGGAGTAAGTCTAGTACTAAAGAGGTACTCTATGATAGGAGATGGACTTTCGCATGTGGGATTTGGAGCATTATCTGTTGCTATGGCTATGAATTTAGCGCCTCTTCAAGTATCTGTACCAGTAGTAGTTTTAGCAGCATTTTTACTCCTTAGGATTAGTGAAAATAGTAAAATTAAAGGTGACGCAGCTATTGCACTTATATCAACTAGTGCATTAGCTATAGGTGTAATTGTAACTTCTCTTACTACAGGAATGAATGCAGATGTATATAATTATATGTTTGGAAGTATTTTAGCAATGAGTAAGAGCGATGTATATCTAAGTTTAAGTTTATCTGTAGTAGTACTTATTTTATTTATAGTATTTTATAATAAAATTTTTGCAGTTACCTTTGATGAAAATTTTGCAAAGGCAACAGGTACAAAAGTAAATGGATATAATATGCTCATTGCATTTTTAACAGCTATTACTATAGTAGTAGGAATGAGAATCATGGGTACTATGCTAATATCGAGCCTTATTATTTTCCCAGCTCTTACCTCTATGAGAGTATGTAGAAGCTTTAGATCAGTAGTTATTTCTTCATCTATAGTATCAATAGTTTGTTTTTTCTTTGGAATTATGGCATCTTTTGCTTTTTCCACTCCAGCTGGAGCTAGCATAGTAGTAGTAAATATAATAGCATTTATAATCTTTTCTCTAGTAGGATTGATTAAAAAGAAAATATAGTTATATATAGATATGACTAAAAGTGGGGGAATATTATGTATAGTTTTAAGAATGATTATAGTGAAGGAGCACATCCAAGAATATTAGAAACTTTAATTAATTGTAATTTGCAGCAAAGTGAAGGCTATGGAGAGGATGAATTTACAGAAGAAGCGATTAAATTAATTAAGGAAAAGATAAGAAGAAATGATGTTGATGTTCACCTTTTGGTTGGAGGAACACAGACCAATCTTACTGCAATATCGGCTTTTTTAAGACCCCATGAAGCAGTAATTGCAGCTAAAACAGGTCATGTACTAGTTCATGAAACTGGAGCGATTGAATCTACAGGTCATAAAGTTATTTCTGTAGACGTAGAAGATGGAAAGTTAACCAAAGCACATATAGAGAAGGTACTAGAGGAACATACTGATGAGCATATGGTAAAGCCAAAACTTGTATATATTTCGAACTCTACAGAAATAGGAACAATATATAAAAAAGAAGAGTTAGAAGAGTTAAGCCAAGCATGTAAAGAACATGATTTATATTTTTATCTTGATGGTGCACGATTAGGGTCAGCTTTATGTTCTAAAGAAAATAATATGGAAATCCATGAATTAGCTCAATTAGTAGATGCCTTCTATATAGGAGGAACTAAAGGAGGAGCTTTAATGGGAGAAGCTCTAGTAATATGTAAGGATTCTTTAAAAATAGATTTTAGATATCACATTAAACAAAAGGGAGCCCTACTTGCAAAGGGAAGGTTATTAGGAATTCAATTTGAAGAATTATTTAAAGATAACCTATATTTTGATTTGGCAGGTCATGCAAATAATATGGCAGAGATCCTTAAAGAAGGCATTGAAGGCTTAGGTTATAATTTTATGATAAATTCACCTAGTAATCAAATATTCCCTATATTGCCAAATAAGTTAATTGAAAAACTTGAAGAGAAATATTTATTCATTATTTGGGAGAAAATTGATGAAGAAAACTCAGCTATTCGTCTAGTTACATCATGGGCAACAGATGAAAGGATGGTATTAGAGTTTATATCTGATATAAAATCATATAAATAATTCATAAAAAGGCAGAAGAAAGATTCTGTCTTTTTGTTTTATAAAGCATGAATAGTAGATTGCTAATTAATATTAAATCAAATGTTAATACTACATTAAAAAATAGTAGTATTATATATAATTATGATACAATTATTACATACAGTAATAGAAAGTTGTAAAAATGTAATAAATTTGATTAAGGGTATTGACAGTTACCTTACGTAACCTTCTAAAATATTAGTATGGGGTAAGGTATATAATTGCTTTGGAGGGATAAATATGAATAACCATGAATTTTATACCACAGGGGAATTTGCAAAGAAGGCTGGAGTTACAGTTAGAACTATTAGATATTATGATAGTAAAGGAATTCTAAAGCCATCTTATCTCAATGATTTAGGATATAGATATTACTCAGATGAAGATTTTATAAAATTAAAAAAGATATTAGCTTTAAAGTATATAGGATTATCCTTAGATGAAATTATAAGCACAGAAAAGTGTGACTATAAGAAAGAAGATCTTATAAATTCTCTGAAACTTCAGAAAAGTATTGTTAAAAATAAAATGAACAATATGAAGGTAGTGTTAAATGCTTTAGAAACTGCAGAATTTAGTATGCATGAGAATTCTAACATGAAATGGGAAGAGGTTATTGATGTAATAAAATCTCTAGAAAGTGAAAAGGAAATATTGCAGCGAAGCAGAGACGTATCTAATTTAAATGAAGGCGTTAAATTAATGGACAGGTTCTCTACAAATAAGCAGGGATGGTATCCATGGGTATTTGATAATATTGATATTAAAGATAATGATAAGATTTTAGAGGTAGGTTGTGGCAATGGTATTTTATGGGCTAAAAATATGGAAAATCTACGTAAAAATATTGATGTTACTTTAACAGAAATCTGTGAAGATATGATGGATGAAGCAAAATTAAATTTAGAAGACAATTCTAATGTATTTAATTTCATAATAACTGATTTGAATTTATTGCCTTTTAATGATAATAGTTTTGATGTAGTAATTGCTAATCATATATTGTTCTTTATGAAAGATATAGACTTAGCTTTATCTGAAATTAAGAGAGTACTTAAACCAGGTGGGCTAGTGTATTGTTCTACCTTTGGCAGTAATCATATGATAGAGCTACAAGAATTAATGTTAAGTTTTAGTAGTAGCATACGCATATATGAATATAAGCTATCTTCTAAATTTGGTTTAGAAAATGGAGAAAGTATACTAAATAGATATTTTAATAATATAGAAAGAGTTTTATATGATGATAAGCTTATTGTTAATGATACTAATGGTATATTAGAATACATATATTCTATACCAGGAAATATATTAGACATCATTGATACTAAGAAGAAAGAGTTTGAAAGTCATATTAATAAAAATATTGAGAAAAACGGAGAAATTTATATAACTAGCAGGTTAGGTTTATTTAAAGCTAAGAATATATAAAATTCCATGTGATTTTACTTATAGCAAATGCAAACTCTAAAAGGATTCGAGAAGTATAAACTTTTACTTGTGTAAAACAATATTATATACCTTAATCTACTGATTATATTATTAATATTGTTATTATAAATAAAAATTGTTAGATTAATTAAATTATATTAACTAACAAAATATTGCATGAGAAGGGGAAGAGTTATGGGGATAAATGTTACAAGCGAAATTAAACCATTAAAAAAAGTCTTGTTGCATAGGCCTGGTGCTGAAATTGAAAATTTAACACCGGAATATCTAGAAAGATTACTATTTGATGATATTCCTTATCTAAAAGTAGCCCAGGAAGAGCATGATGCTTTTGCACAGGTTTTAAAGGACAATGGAGTAGAGGTTGTATATTTACATGAACTAGCGGCAGAAGTAATGAAAGAGCCTGCTGTTAAGGCTGAATTTATTAAAATGTTTATAAAAGAGTCAAAGGTAAAAAATGTTCAAGCTCAAGAAGCATTATATGATTATTTAAATAGCTTTAAGTGCAATGTGGAACTAATTAGAAAGACTATGGCTGGAATTAGCAAGTCAGAATTACCAGAGACAAAGATCAAGTATCTAGCAGATTATGTTAATGAAGCATATCCTTTTATTACAGACCCAATGCCAAATCTTTATTTTACAAGAGATCCCTTTGCATCTATAGGTAAATCTGTAAGTATAAATAGAATGTATTCCGAAACAAGAAATAGAGAAACAATATATGCACATTTTATATTTAAATATCACCCAGATTTTAAAGAAACTCATAGGTTATACGATAGGGACTTTGAATATCATATAGAAGGTGGAGATATACTCAATATATCAGAAAAGGCTATAGCTATAGGAATATCTCAGAGAACAACACCTGAAGCTATCGAAAAAATATCTGAGAGAATTTTCTTTGAAACACCAAATAATAAAATTGAAACTGTATTAGTATTCAAGATACCAAAGACAAGAGCTTATATGCATCTAGATACAGTATTTACTCAGGTAGATTATGATAAGTTTACTATTCATCCACAAATAGAAGGTCCCCTTGAAATATTTGAGTTGACTAAGGGTGAACATGGAAAAGTGAAATTAGTTAAGGAGAATATGACATTGCAAGAAGTGTTGTCGAAATATTTAGAATGTAATGTCAAGTTAATTAGATGTGGTGGAGGAGACTATGTAATTTCACAAAGAGAGCAGTGGAATGATGGTTCTAATACATTATGTATAAGACCAGGTGAAGTTATAGTATACTCAAGAAACTATGTGACTAATAAAATATTACAAGATTATGGAATCAAAACTCATGTTATACCATCATCTGAATTATCAAGAGGTCGTGGTGGCCCAAGATGTATGTCTATGCCTTTAATACGAGAGACTTAGTAATATGAAAATAAGTGAAATTATTATTACCATAAACTAACTTTTCGAATATAACTTTACAAAATGAAAAATCTTCTTTAAGTATCCAATAATGAAATACTAAAGAAGAATAAAATAAAATTTAATCACAATAATTATAATATATTAGGGGGAGTATAACAATGGCTATTAATTTAAGAGGACGTTCATTTTTAAAACTATTAGATTTTACACCAGAGGAAATTAGATATTTATTAGATTTATCTAAGAATTTTAAAAATATGAAGAGAGCAGGAGTACCTCATAAATATCTAGAGGGAAAAAATGTTGCAATACTATTCGCTAAGGACTCAACTAGAACAAGATGTGCCTTTGAAGTAGGAGCTATGGATTTAGGAATGGGAGTTACTTATTTAGGTCCTACAGGTTCCCAAATGGGGAAAAAAGAATCTATTGCAGATACAGCTAGAGTATTAGGTAGAATGTATGATGGTATAGAGTATAGAGGATTTGAACAAGAAATAGTTGAAGAGCTGGCTGCCTATGCAGGAGTTCCGGTATGGAATGGATTAACAAATGAATTCCATCCAACTCAAATGCTTGCAGATTTATTAACTATAGAAGAAAAATTTGGAACATTAAAAGGAATTAACTTTGTATACATGGGTGATGCTAGAAATAATATGGGCAATTCTTTAATGGTTGCTTGTGCAAAAATGGGATTAAACTTTACAGCTTGTGCACCTAAACAATTATTCCCTGCTGAAGAGTTAGTTGAAACTTGTAAGGCAATTGCTAAAGAGAATGGTTGTACTATAACATTAACTGAAGATGTTTTAGAAGGAACCAAGAGTGCAGATGTAATTTATACTGATGTATGGGTTTCTATGGGAGAGCCGGACGAAGTTTGGGAAGCAAGAATAAAAGAGTTAAGACCATATCAAGTAAATAAGGTAGCTATGGAAAATGCTAATTCAGATGCTATATTTATGCATTGTCTACCAGCATTCCATGATTTAAAAACTACTGTTGGAAAAGAAATGGGAGAAAAATTTGGAATGACTGAAATGGAAGTTACTGATGAAGTGTTTGAATCAAAACAATCTATGGTATTTGATGAAGCAGAAAATAGAATGCATACAATTAAAGCAGTTATGGCTGCAACTATAGGACTATAATAATTAAACACCTTCCTTTCCTATATACAAGGAAGGTGTTTAATTACTTCATTAACTAATCAATTAAGAAAAATCTTTGAAATATAAAATTATGCTATATTTTAAAGCTGATAATTTTAAAATTATATATGGGGTGAATTAAATGAAAAAACTAGTAATAGCTTTAGGGGGAAATGCTTTAGGAAAAACAGCAGAAGAGCAATTAGAATTGGTTAAACATACAGCAAAAACTATTGTGGATTTAGTTGAAGAAGGATATGACGTAATCGTCGGTCATGGAAATGGACCACAGGTAGGAATGATAAATCTAGCTATGGAATTCGCAGCTAATAATGGTGCTAATACTCCACTAATGCCATTTGCTGAGTGTGGTGCAATGAGTCAAGGATATATTGGATATCACCTTCAACAATCTATAAGAACAGAGCTTTTAGCTAGAGGAATTAAAAAGAATGTTGCAACTGTAGTTACACAAGTTGTAGTTGATGAGAAGGATGAAGCATTTATAAATTTAAGTAAACCTGTAGGAATGTTCTATAGTAAAGAAGAAGCAGAGACGATAGCAGCAGAAAAAGGATTTACTTTTGTTGAAGATGCAGGTAGAGGATATAGAAGAGTAGTTGCTTCTCCTCAGCCACAAAAGATTGTTGAACTTGAAACTGTTAATCAACTTGTAGAACAAGGAACAATAGTTATTACTGTTGGTGGTGGTGGTATTCCAGTTGTAGAAGAGGCAGATGGTTCTCTTAGAGGAGTTGCTGCAGTTATAGATAAAGATAAGTCAAGTGCAAAACTTGCAAAGGACTTAGAAGCAGAAATGTTAGTTATTTTAACAGCAGTAGACAGAGTATGTATAAATTTTAATAAACCTAATCAAGAAGAGTTATCAGAAATTAATTTAGAAGAAGCAAGTAAATATATACAAGAAGGACATTTTGCCAAAGGTTCCATGTTACCAAAGGTAGAAGCATGTATGGATTATGTTAGATCTAGTAATAAAGGAAAAGCTCTAATTACTTCTCTAGAAAGAGCTAAAGAAGCATTATATGGTAGCACAGGTACTATAATAACAAAATAAATAAATATAAATAAATATTAAAGTACAGCTTAAATATTTTATATAATATTAATACTTTATTCTGAGAAATCCTCTTTATATATAAATCCTAACAAAAATGATATAATTTAATAAAGATTAAATTATTTATTATGGGGGATTGAAAATGATTACGATTGTAGCAAAAAAAGTTATACAAGAAAATAAAAAGGAAGAGTTTAAAGAGTTAGCAAGAAGACTTATAGAAGAGAGTAGAAA
The DNA here is from genome assembly GCA_902363375.1 of Clostridiaceae bacterium. Taxonomy (GTDB): domain Bacteria; phylum Bacillota; class Clostridia; order Clostridiales; family Clostridiaceae; genus Clostridium_J. Next base: position 1,068,970 of record CABIZX010000001.1, read on the forward strand.
AGAAGAAGGATGTATAGAGTACTCATTATATGAGGATTTAAATAATAGCAATATAGTTGCATTTATTGAACGTTGGAAAGATGAGGAAGCAATAAGAATACACAATAATACAAAACACTTCACTACTTTTGTGCCAGAGCTTGCAAAATTTCAAGAAGGTGAAACTGAAATAACTCTTTATAAAGAATTATAATATAGAAGCCCTATTTCAAGAAAATTGAAATAGGGCTTCTATATTATATAATAAAAAATCTACATAATATTAGAACATCCTCCTAATAAAAAGGTTATTAAAAATATGATAATAAATAAAATTAATTCAGCTTTTGCAAAGTTTTTAATGTTGGTATTCATGTCAGTAAACGCCATAATAAACATGGCAATTATATTTATAAAAGGGATAATCATGATAACCATAATTATAATCCATGTTCCAGTAGAAACTATATCTTCTTTTCTGTTGTTATAGCTACCTAAGGTGACATTATCATAATTCGAGTGCTTTGAGTTATTCAAGTTTTTATGTTCCTTAAAGTCATTATTCACTTAAATATCACTCCTTAAATTTATGTATAAAAATACATATTAATGTGACGAAAATGGTTTCTATATAAATATATTTTAAAAATAAAAATTTTATGAATGATATTTTAAAATAAAATGAAGTTTATTACAGATATTATAAAACCTTAAAGATAACCATATAATTAGCTTTAAAATTTATGCATAATATAGTTGGTATTATAAAAAACTATAAATGTCGAAGAAAATAAATATTAGTTTTCTATTGTAATTTTATTAGTTTTGGAATAAAGTATTAATTGCTGATAAATTTCTAAGTTATATTAGATTAATACATAATAAAAATAGGGATTTTAAAGTGAATTTTGACTGAATGCTAATATAACATTAAGTAGCATTTTAACGGAGGGGAATTTAGATGGATATTAACTTAATTGGAGTACCTCTTTATTATGGATGTGATAGAGCAGGCGTAGAGAACGGACCGGATGCACTAAGAGAAAATGGAATTAAAGAGTTATTGAAGAATCATAATAACAAGGTATATGATTTGGGGAATATTTATGTTGATAGTACGAAGGATAAGCAACCTTTTGCAGCAGGAGTAAATGCAAAATATATTAATGAAATTTTAGAAGTAACTGAGAACTTAGCTCATGCTGTATATGGTGCTCTTTGTAGTGGAGGATTTCCTATAACCCTAGGTGGTGATCATGCATTAGCAACAGGAAGTGTTGCAGGAGTAAGTAAATATTTTAATGGAGATATAGCTGTAATATGGATTGATGCCCATGGAGATATAAATACTTTTGAGACAAGTCCATCAGGCAATGTTCATGGTATGCCATTAGCTGCCTCTATGGGATTTGGTGATAAATCTTTAACAGATCTATACTTTAATGGCATAAAGGTTAAGAAAGAAAATGTATTTATAATTGGAGCAAGAGATTTAGATGAAGGTGAACTTCAATTAATTAAGGATAAAGAGTTAACAGTTTGGACTATGGATAAAGTGAGAGAAATAGGCGTTGAACAAGTATGTGAGGAGTTATTAGAAGCTCTAAAAGTGCGAGGAATAAAGAATATTCATCTTAGCTTTGATATAGATTCTGTAGATCCAGAAATAATGAAAGGTACAGGAACACCAGTACCAGGTGGATTTAATATAATAGACGCGGAAAAATTACTAACTACTATATTTAATACTAGATTAGTTAAGGCCATGGATTTTGTAGAATTTAATCCATTATTAGATGAAAGTGATATGACTGCAAAGAATTGCCTTACATTGATAAAAAAAATAGGGGAATTAATATAGATATAAAAAATAAATAGTTATAAACGGTAGAAATGTAGTATAATATGTTTAAGGATATATTTATATATCAAAATCAATTTAAATAAATATGGAGGTAATAGTTATGAAAGTTACAAAAGAAATGACTATTGGTGAAATAATAAGACAAAATGAAAAAGCTGCAGAAGTTTTAATGAATTTTGGAATGGGCTGTGTTGGGTGTCCTTCATCACAAGCAGAAACTCTTGAAGAGGCATGCATGGTTCATGGACTAGAAATAGATGATTTATTAAGTAAGCTTCAAGCTATCTAATAATAAAATATAATTTTAAAGATGTTACATGTGTAGCATCTTTTTTATGTCTATTTTATAGGGTAGCTATAATATTTTAATAAGTGTTAGGGTCCTTATGAGATTTATAATTTCATGCATAAAAATTGCTCTTTTAAAAGATACTATATTAGAAAACTAATAATTGGAGGGCAATAAAATGAAATCAGTACATTATAATGTCTCAGGCCTAGTGAATTCAGAAAGTAGAACTAAGTTAAATAACTCTTTAGATAAAATTGAAGGAGTACAACAAGTTTGTGTTGATATAGGAAGAGGAACTGTTGAAGTAAATTATAATAGTCCAGCAACCCCAGAAGAAATTAAAAATTGTATCTGCCATACAGGATATACAATAAAGTAGAGTATAATAGAAGAAAAAGATAATTTATCGTTTTTTTCTATGGTAGATGAGGAGTGTTAAAATGGATTATAATTTTCCAATTGGCTTTAAGCCACAACATCAGGATGTACAGCCAGGTATTGAATGTGAGATGGAACCAAAACCTATCTATGAAATTGAAGATTATCATAAGACTTCAGATAGATTGAAAGGAAAAGTAGCTTTAATTACAGGGGGAGATAGTGGTATAGGCAGAGCTATTTCCTTACTGTATGCAAAAGAAGGAGCAAAGGTATGTATTATTTATTTAAATGAACATGAAGATGCCGAGGAAACTAAAAAACTTATTGAAAATAAAGGTGGAGAGTGCTTACTTATAGCAGGAGATATTGGTAATGAAACCTTTTGTAAAGAAGCTATAAAAAAGGTAGTAGAAAAGTATGGAATTATAAATATATTTGTATCAAACTCAGCAGAGCAGCATGAGTGTCAACAGATTAATGAAATAACTAGTGAACAATTACATAAAACCTTTAATACAAACTTTTTTGGAGCATTCTATTTAACAAAGGAAGTGCTTTATCATATGAAAAAAGGAGATTGTATCATATATACTACTTCAGTGACAGCCTATGAAGGAAATGAAACTTTAATAGATTATTCTTGTACAAAGGGAGCTCTAACAGCTTTAACTAGAAGCTTGGCAAAGTCATTAGCTACTAGAGGGATAAGAGTAAATGCAGTGGCACCGGGTCCAGTGTGGACTCCTCTTATACCATCATCCTTTGATGCTAATAAGGTTTCAACCTTTGGTAGTAATACATTATTTAAAAGAGCTGGTCAGCCAGTTGAAATCGCAGAAAGTTATGTGTTCTTAGCTGGAGAAGGAGCTTCATTTATAACTGGAGAAACTATTCATATAAATGGTGGGCAATTCATAACTAGCTAGTAATGTAATAAGTTTATAAAAATAACTATAAGATAAGTAGATGATAAAATTATTGTCTACTTATTTTTTATTTAGAAGTTTTTATACTAATCTTAAAATTTAAAAATAAATCCTAATTAATTTTACATATATGGTATAATAATGATTTGAGGGAATCTATTGCTTTTTATATTATAATGATTTATTAGTAAGAGAGTAATAGGAATATGTAAGATTTAGGAGGGATAAGTATGAAAAGAATAGCCTTTAAAGGTGGACTTTTAATAGATGGTACTGGAGGGAAAACTATAGAGAACTCATTGGTACTTGTTGAAAATAAAATAATTACTTATGCTGGAGCTGTTCAAGATATAGGAGCAGACTATGAAATTATAGATATAACTGGGAAAACTATTATGCCTGGTCTTATAGATTCACATCTACATTTCAGTGGTAATAGAACAGATAATGATACAGAATGGGTATTGGAGCCTGTGATACAAAAAACTATAGTAGCTGTATCTCAAGCAAAAGAAGCACTAGAACATGGGTTGACATCAGTAGGCGAAATCTCTCGCTCTGGAATTCATCTTAGAAATATGATTGAAGAGGGAATAATAACGGGACCACGTATAGTTACCACAGGATTAGGATTCTGTAGAACTTCAGGTCATGGGGATTCTCATAACTTACCACTTGGATATAATGAGGACTCACATCCATGGGCAGAAAGAGTGGATGGACCATGGGATCTACGTAAAGCAATTAGAAGAAGAATTCGTGAAAATCCTGATGCCATAAAGATATGGTCTACTGGAGGTGGCATATGGAGACATGATGCTAAGGCAGCATCTCACTATTGCATGGAAGAGATACAAGCTGTAGTAGATGAATGTAATATGGTAGGATTACCAGTATGGTCTCATGCAGAAGGTTATGAAGGGGCATTAAATTCATGTAAAGCAGGAGTTTCTGCAATAATCCATGGTCAAGAATTAAATGAAGAATGTCTAGAAATTATGAAGGAAAAGGATATAAGTTTTTGTCCAACACTACAATTTTTCTATGAATGGTTTACTGTGTATGAACCTCCGTATAGAAAAATCCTTGATAAATATGAAGGAAATACAGTGGCTGAAAAGGAATTAAATCGTATTATAAGCAACTTAAAAAATGCCAATGCTAAAGGGATAAGAATAACTGTAGGTTCAGATTCTTTCTGCAGTAGTCTTACACCTTATGGAGAATATGCAATTACAGAAATGTATACCCTTTGTAAAGCTGGACTTACAAATATGGAGGTAATTCTAGCAGCCACTAAAAATGGTGCAGAAATGCTTAAAATTGATAATATTACAGGCACCTTAGAAGCTGGTAAATTTGCTGATATTATTGTTCTAAATGGTAATCCATTAAAGGATATTCATGATATAAGCAGTAATAAAATGGATGTAATAATGAAGGAAGGTACCTTTATAAAAAATAATATAAATTAATATTTGAAAGAGTTATTTTGAAGTGACTTAATAATGATTAATATATAAGTAATGTTAGATGATTAATTTTTACTTATATATTAATTTTAAATTATAAGTTGTTTTAAGATAACTCTTTATTTTTATATAAATATTAAGGAAAATTTGAATAATACACTTAGAATTTTACCTAAATGAAAAAGAAATTAATATATATGAAACTTGTGATTAATTTATCATTCAAATATAATATGTTAAATAAAAACTGATGGAATATTAAGAGAATATTTCAATATATATATATCATATAAAAAATGGGGGTGAGAATTTGATTAAGTACATTCTAAAAAGACTAGGTATAAGTGTAGTAACTATATTTATAGTTATTACTGCCACATTCTTCTTGATGAGATTAATGCCTGGAGGACCTTTTGATGGTGAAAAACCATTGCCACCAGAAATAAAGGCTAGTTTAGAAGCAAAATATGGATTAGATAAATCTTTAGGTGAACAATATTCTATGTATTTAAAAGATTTACTTAAAGGAGATCTAGGACCAAGCATGAAATACAAAGGAAGAGAAGTACAGGAAATAATAGGTTATTCTTTCCCAGCATCAGCAAAATTAGGTGGAGTGGCCATAGTAATTTCATTAATATTCGGAATACTCCTAGGCATAGTTGCAGCTCTAAAATATAATAAATGGCCAGATACCATATGTATGGTATTAGCTACTTTAGGGGTTACACTGCCAAGTTTTGTTATAGCTACATTGTTGATGTATGTGTGTGGAGTTAAACTTAACTTGGTTCCGATAACAGGCTTAGATAGTTGGAAGAGCTATATTTTGCCATCCATAGCTTTGGCAGGATATTCAATAGCATTTATATCTAGACTTGCAAGATCGAAGCTTTTAGAAGTTTTGAAATCAGACTATATTAGAACAGCTAAAGCTAAGGGAGTTAATGGTAGAAGAATTATGTTTAAGCATGCCCTTAGAAATACGTTAATTCCGATAGTAACCTATGTAGGTCCATTAATTGCAGGTATATTAACTGGTAGTTTTGTAGTAGAAAAAATATTTGCTATACCAGGTCTGGGAAGAGAGTTTGTAACTACAATAACAAATAGAGACTATACAACAATACTTGGAGTAACTATATTCTATAGTACACTTCTTATACTATGTAACTTAATTGTGGATATCATGTATGTAATTATAGATCCAAGAATAAAATTAGAAAATGTTGAAGCATAGGAGGTGAGGTTATGGAGTTTAATGAAGAAATCAATAAAATTTTAGATGAAGATTTTGTATTTGTCGATGAAGCTGATAAGAAAAAAGATACTATAAATAGACCAAGTATATCCTATTGGAAGGATTCATGGAGAAAACTTAAAAAAAATAAATTGGCGATAGTAGGGCTAATTTTTGTAATTCTTATAACTCTAGGAGCTATATTTATACCATGGTTCTCTAAGCATGACTATACCACCAATAATCTAATGTTAACTAACCAAGGACCGTCAGCAGAGCATTGGTTTGGAACTGATTCTTTAGGAAGAGACTTGTTTGTAAGAGTTATGTATGGAGCTAGATATTCTTTAATAATTGGCTTTGTAGCATCAATATTAAATTTATTCATAGGAATAATATATGGTGGAATTGCTGGACTATTAGGTGGATGGGTAGATAATATTATGATGAGAATTGTAGATATAATATCATCTATACCTATGACTATATATGTAATATTATTAATGGTTATTTTAGAAAAAGGCGGATTGTTTAATATTATCATGGCCTTAGCTATTTCATATTGGATAGGAATGGCTAGAATAGTTAGAGCAGAAATACTACAACTTAAACAACAAGAGTTTATTTTAGCAGCTAAAACCTTAGGGGCTCAGGGAAAGAGAATACTATTTAAACATCTAATTCCAAATTGTTTAGGTCCGATTATAGTAACTCTTACTCTTCAAATTCCAACAGCAATATTTTCTGAGGCATTCTTAAGCTTTATAGGATTGGGATTAGTACCTCCTCTTGCTTCATGGGGAACTTTAGCTAATGATGCACTATCTACTTTAAGATTATATCCATATCAACTTTTATTCCCAACTTTAGCAATTTGTATAACAATTTTTTCATTTAATATGCTTGGTGATGGGCTGAGAGATGCTCTAGATCCAAAGGTTAAAAAGTAGGAGGTGGAAGGATGAATAATTTGTTAGAAGTAAATAATTTGAAAACATCTTTCTATACCCAATTTGGAGAAGTTCAGGCTGTTGGAGGAGTTTCTTTTAATCTAGAATATGGAGAGGTAATGGGAATTGTTGGAGAGTCAGGTAGTGGTAAAAGTGTTACTATGATGTCCATTATGAGACTTTTGGATGAAAATGGAAAGGTGAAAGATGGAACAGTAAAGTTTGAAGAAAGTGACTTAGTAGCTTTAGGTGAAGACGCCATGTCTAAAATAAGAGGAAATGAAATATCTATGATTTTCCAAGATCCTATGACATCTTTAAATCCCCTTATGACTATAGGAAATCAAATTATGGAGCCTCTTAGAATTCATAAGAAGATGACAAAGGAAGAGGCACATAAAAAAGCAGTAGAATTATTGCATTTAGTTGGAATACCAAGTCCTGAAAGTCGAATGAAGCAATATCCACATGAATTTTCAGGAGGAATGAGGCAAAGGGTTATGATAGCTATGGCGCTAACTTGTAATCCAAAACTTCTAATAGCTGATGAACCAACTACTGCATTAGATGTTACAATACAAGCTCAGATTTTAGAGATAATGAAAGATATAAAACAAAAATTAAATACATCCATAATACTAATTACTCACGATTTAGGTGTAGTTGCAGATATCTGTGATAGGGTAAATGTAATGTATGGAGGTCTAATTATAGAACAAGGAACTGTGCAGGATATATTTTATAATTCAAGGCATCCATATACTTGGGGACTTATGGAAAGTGTTCCTAATCCTAATACTTTGGTAAGAGAAAGATTAAGACCTATAGATGGCCAGCCACCAGATTTATTCAAACCACCAAAGGGATGTCCATTTTATGCTCGTTGTAAATATTCTATGGAAGTTTGTAGGGAACATAGACCAGGATATTATGAAATATCTCAGGGACATAAATCTGCTTGTTGGTTAAATGACAAGAGGTCACCAAAGGTTGAAACTCCAATAAAGAGGAGGAAGGAAGATGAGTAATACAGAAAAATTAATAGAAGTAAAAAATTTATGTAAATATTTTAATACTAAAAAATCAATTTTTAAAAAAGATAAAGGAGTATTAAAGGCTGTTGATGGTGTATCTCTTCATATAAGAAAAGGTGAAACCTTAGGTTTGGTAGGAGAATCTGGATGTGGAAAGACAACTTTAGGAAGAACATTATTAAAATTGTATAGTCCTACAGCAGGAGAGATATTTTATGACAGCAAAGAAATTGGAAAATTAAATACTAAACAGATGTTGCCTTATAGAAAACAGATGCAAATGATATTTCAAGATCCATATGCATCGCTCAACCCAAGGCTAACTGTTGGAGATATTATTGGTGAGCCTTTAGATATTTACAAGATATGTAAGGGTAAGGAAAGGGAAGATAAAGTAAAATATTTTTTAGATAAAGTAGGGCTTGATCAGAATCACATGAATCGTTATCCACATGAATTTTCTGGAGGACAAAGGCAGAGAATTGGGATAGCAAGAGCTCTTGCTGTTAATCCAGAATTTATTGTTTGTGATGAGCCTATTTCTGCACTAGATGTATCTATACAAGCCCAGATAATTAATATGATTGAGGATCTTCAAAATGATTTTGGTCTAACTTATCTATTTATAGCCCATGATTTATCAATGGTTAAGCACATATCCAATAGAGTTGGAATAATGTACTTAGGAAAATTAGTTGAAATAGCAGAGAGTAATGAAGTATATAGTAATCCAATTCATCCATATACTAACGCATTACTATCTGCAATTCCAATTCCTGATCCAGATGAAGCTAAAAAAAGACAAAGAATAATTTTAGAAGGAGATATTCCGTCTCCAATTGATCCTCCACCAGGATGTAGATTTAAATCTAGATGTAGGCACGCAAAAGCTATTTGTGGTGAAGAGGAACCAGTTCTAAAGGAAGTATCACCTGGCCATTCTGTAGCTTGTCATTTATTTTAATAAAATAAATAGATTAAATTAATTTAATAAGGGGGTTAATTAATGAAGAAAACTAGAATAATGGCACTAATAATGACGGCAATAATGACTGGTACATTACTTTTAGGATGTGCGAAGAATAATGGAAATGAAGGAAAAAAACCAGATGATGGTAAAAAACCAGTAGTAGAAGAAACAGTAGATCAAAAAATCGTATACAACCTAGGTGCAGACCCTAAAACTATTGATCCACAGCTTAACTCAGCAGTAGATGGTTCAACAATAATTCACAATGCCTTTGAAGGATTAATGAGAGAGGATGAAAGTTCTAAGATAGTGCCTGGTACAGCCGAAAGCTATGAAGTATCTGATGACGGAACTGTATATACATTCCATTTAAGAGAAAATGCTAAATGGTCAGATGGAAAGCCTGTAGTAGCAGGAGATTTCGTATATGCATGGAAAAGGGCACTAAACCCTAAAGTAGCAGCAGAATATGCATATCAACTTTTCTATATAAAAAATGGAGAAGCTTACTATAATGGAGAAGGAAAGGCTGAGGAGGTAGGAGTAAAAGCTATAGATGATAAAACTTTAGAGGTAACTCTTGAAGCTCCAGTACCATATTTCTTATCTTTGGCGGCTTTCCCAACTTATTTCCCAGTTAGACAGGATGTAATAGAAGGAAATGAAGAGAAGTGGGCATTAAAGCCAGACACATATATATCTAATGGACCATTTAAAATGTCTGACTGGAAAGAAAAAGAAAGCATTACCTTTGTAAAAAATGAAAATTATTGGGATGCTGAAAATGTAAAACTTGAGACATTAGAAGTAAGATTAATAGACGATCAAATAACTTACCTAAATGCCTTTAAGAGTGGAGAAATAGATATAATCGAATCACCACCTCAAGCTGAAATTCCTACGTTATTAGCTGAAGGAACAGCTAAGATATATCCTTATTTAGGAACTTACTTCTATGTAATAAATGTATCAGATAAAGCTAAGGATGTAGATCCTAAAGCTGCTGAAGTATTAAGTAACCCTAAATTTAGAAAAGCTTTATCATTAGCTATAGATAAGCAACTAATTGTTGATAAAGTAGCTCAAGGTGGTCAAACTCCAGCAACTAGTTATGTGCCAGCAGGTATTATTGATTCAGCAGGAAAAGAGTTCCAAAAAGATTATTCACCAAAGGGTGCAAATATTGAAGAGGCTAAGAAATTATTGGCTGAAGCTGGATATCCAAATGGAGAAGGAGCACCAACAATAACATTTACTTTTAATACAGACCAGGGTCATCAAAATATAGCTCAAGCTATACAAGATATGTGGAAAACAAATCTTGGAATAAATGTGGAACTAAAAAATGAAGAATGGGCAGTATTCCAAGATACAAGAAATAACTTCCAATATTCTATAGCTAGACATGGATGGATAGCAGATTATAATGATCCTATGACATTCCTAGATATGTGGACAACAGGTAATGGACAAAATAACTCAGGATATTCAAATAAAGAATATGATAAGTTAATATCTGCTGCTAAAGTAGAATTAGATGACGCTAAGAGAACAGAATTACTACACAAAGCAGAAGATATATTAATGGATGAATCACCAATTATACCAATATACTATTATACAAATGTATTATGTATAGACCAAAATGTTAAAGGAACTTATAAATCTCCATTAGGACAAATGGAGTTTAGAGACGCATATGTAGAGTAATTAAATTAAACAATTATTTTATTATACAATCTAATTAATAAAAACAAAGGAGTTACCTTCAAGATTTATTTGAAGGTGACTTCTTTTGTGGTTAATTAAGATAACAGAAGTTTTCAGATTAAACTAAAAAATGAGACTATCCTAAAATAATTTTAAACTTATTCTAGGGTAGCCTCATTCATTTATGTATAAGTCAGTTATACTATTTACAATCTATAATTATTTATAAATTTAAAAAAACACAAAAAACACTAGTCATATCAATGAAAGTGTGATAACATAGATTTTATGTTGAAAGCATATAAAGACCCATTTTATTTTGTAGGGTAATTATTATTATACAAATGTACAAAGTAAAAGTCAATAGTAAATTAATAAAAAACTTAAAATAAATTATATAGGAGAAGATAGTATGAGTTGTAAGTATATTTTTGTCACAGGTGGAGTAGTTTCATCCTTAGGTAAGGGGATTACAGCAGCATCTTTAGGAAGACTTTTAAAGAATAGAGGATTAAAGGTTACAATACAAAAGTTTGATCCATACCTAAATGTAGATCCAGGGACTATGAGTCCATATCAGCATGGTGAAGTATTTGTTACTGATGATGGTGCGGAAACTGATTTAGATTTAGGACATTATGAGAGATTTATTGATGAAAATTTAAGTAAAAGCAGCAATGTTACTACTGGTAAAGTTTATTGGTCTGTTATATCAAAAGAGAGACGAGGGGAATATCTAGGTGGAACAGTTCAAGTGATACCTCATATAACTAATGAAATAAAAGAAAGGATATGCAAAGTTACAAAAGAAAAGGATGTTGATGTGGTTATTACTGAAATAGGTGGTACTGTAGGAGACATAGAATCATTACCATTTTTAGAGTCTATAAGACAAATTCAATATGAAGTAGGCAAAGAAAATGTATGTTTCATACATGTAACTTTAGTACCTTATTTAGGAAAAGCTGGAGAACTAAAAACTAAACCGACACAACATTCGGTAAAAGAGCTAAGGACTATAGGTATTCAACCAGATATAATAGTGTGTAGATCAGAAAAAGAAATATCTGATGAATTAAAATCAAAAATAGGATTATTCTGTAATCTGGAACGAAAAAATGTAATACAAAACCTTGATGCTGAGCATCTATATGAAGTACCATTAATGTTACATAAAGAAGGGTTAGATAGGCTAGTTTGTGAAAGACTAGGATTAGGGTGCATAGATATTGATAATTCTCAATGGATTGAAATGGTTAATAAGATTAAAAATTTAAGTAAAAAAGTTAAAATTGGATTGGTTGGTAAGTATGTAGAATTACATGATGCTTATATATCTGTAGTAGAAGCTTTAAATCATGGAGGTTATGCTAATGATTGTGAAGTAGAAATAAAGTGGATAAATGCAGAAGATGTTACAAGGGATAAATCAGATGAATTATTTTCTGATGTGAATGGAGTATTAGTACCAGGAGGATTTGGAGATAGAGGAATAGAAGGAAAAATAGAAGCTATACGATGGGCGAGAGAGAATAGAAAACCTTTATTTGGTATATGCTTAGGTATGCAATGTTCAGTTATAGAATTTTCAAGAAATGTACTTGGATATGAGAAGGCTAATAGTTCTGAAATTGATCCTAATACAAATTATCCTGTGATAGATTTGATGCCAGATCAACAAAATGTTGAGAATTTAGGTGGTACTATGAGATTAGGACTATATCCTTGTGAGTTGGATGAAAATTCAATAGCTGCTAATGAGTACGGTAAGGTATTAATTAATGAAAGACATAGACATAGATATGAATTTAATAATGAATTTAGAAAAGATATTATAGAACATGGAATGAGTGTTGTAGGTACAAGTCCTGATAGTAGGTTAGTAGAAATAGTTGAAATTAAGGATCATCCATGGTATGTATCAGTGCAATTTCATCCAGAATTAAAATCAAGACCTAATAAACCACATCCTTTATTTAAAGGCTTTGTAAGAGCTGCGATTAGTGATAAGGAAAATAATTAGCGTGAAAAAGGATATATCAGAAGAAAGTTTTCTTTTGATACATCCTTTTTATTCATAAAGTATGTTCAATGGGTATAGGATCATATATAAACAAGCATAATAGATATAATACGTACTTAACTAAAAGTAATTGAGAATAATTATCAAAAACTATTGACAATATGGCAAAAACCTCTTAATATTTAATTGAGAATAATTTTCAATTAAGGAGGATATGTTATGAAAATAGTTTATTGGTCAGGTACAGGGAATACAGAGAAAATGGCAGAATTAATTTCTAAAGGAATCAAAGAAGGGGGCAAAAATGCAGAAGTAATCAATGTTGCTAATGCTAATAGCGACATCTTTGATGATGAAAAAGTAATTGTATTAGGATGCCCATCTATGGGAGATGAAGTATTAGAAGAATCTGAGTTTGAACCTTTTATTGAAGCCATATCTTCAAAGGTATCTAAAAAGAAAGTAGCTTTATTTGGATCATACGGTTGGGGCGATGGAAAATGGATGAGAGACTGGGAAGATAGAATGATTTCTTATGGATGTGAAATAAAAGAAGATTGCTTGATTATTTGTGGAGAACCAGAGGATGAAGATGAGTGCATAAATTTTGGTAAAAAAATAGCACTTTTATAGGTAGGTAATGAAAATGACATGTTTAGAATTTTATAATAAGTTAGAATCTATGAATGGCGAAGAGTATATTAAAAACCTTTTAATTTATAATTTATCATTAGTTATTGCAAAAGTTAAACCCGCCGCAACTATAACTTTTGAAAAGTGTAATGAAGATTTATATAATAATTGGTGCTTAACAGGAAAAGAGTTTATAAAAAATATTAATCTTAAGTTTATAGAGTTAAGAGAATCTGATGATTCAATCATAATATTAATTTATAACCATTGTTTACTTGAGAAATATATAAATACAGAGGAAAATAAAGAGTTTTTAGTTAGCTTAGGATACTCAGAAAATGGAACTGTTATGGAATATCTAATCATGTTAAGAAGGAGATATGAAGAATATAATTGTCCTCATGAATTAGGTATATTTTTAGGAATACCCATTAACGACGTAAAAGATTTTATTGATTGTAATAATAAAAAATGCTTACTATGTGGGTATTGGAAAGTATATAATGATTTTAGCTCTGCTAAAAAAATTTTTAAATCCTATGATGAGGTAAAGGAATATACTGTAGATTCTATATTTAAAGGTATAGAAAGTAGTGTTTTAGTTCAAAGTATAGAAAATAATTTTAGTTTTTATGGTTAGAAGTTTAACTTAAAATAAATATGGAACTCAACAGTTTTAAATTTTTAAATTTTAGAATGTTAAATATTTCAATGGTTTACATTATAAGATTGAAAAAGTTGGTATGTTTTGCATATATTAAGAATTATTTTATAACTAGAAAACTATAAGATATATGTTATAATTTAAGCACTAAAATATACTAATTGGAGGACAAAATGATTAACAAAATTGGCAAGATAACATTATATGTAAGTAATCAGGATGAAGCTAAAAAATTTTGGATTGAAAAACTAGGGTTTGTAGTTAAATTTGAACAAGCAATGGGTCCTGGTATGAAATGGATAGAGGTTGGACCTAGTGAAGAGGAATTTACTACTTTTGTTTTATATGATAAGAACTTAATGTTAGCACAAAATTCTAAAGCTAATGTAGCTCATCCATCAATACTTCTAAGCACTAAGAATATACAAAGTGCATACAGCAATATGAAGGAGAAGAAGGTTGAGGTTGGCGAATTAATGAATATGCCATACGGAAAAATGTTTTCCTTTAAAGATCAAGATGGTAATGAATATTTACTTAGAGAAGATAAGTAAGAAGATATAAAAATGATGACACTATATAAGGTGTCATCATTTTTATTATTTCAGTTTAATTTAGTACACAAAGCAATATATAATGAAAAATACGATATGCTAAAAATTTATAGATAGATAAATAAGTAAATAGAGAATAGAAATTAAATATATTTATGCAAGGCCTAGAAGTCGAACTATAGTTGTTACAGTGAAGCAAATAATAATACCTGTTATAGTAGGTATGGCAAAGGAGAGAGCTGTCCATTTAAAGTTCTGTGTTTCTTTTTTTATAGTTAGGCAGGTTGTACTGCATGGCCAATGCATTAAAGAGAATAACATTACATTTAAAGCTGTAAGCCAAGTCCATCCATTTGAGATGAGAAGTTGCCTAAGTTGAATCAAACTATCAAATTCTATTAGACTTCCTGTGGCTGTATAACTCATAATAATAATAGGAATTACAATTTCATTAGCGGGAAAACCAAGTATGAATGCCATTAAAATATATCCGTCCAATCCTATTAAATTAGCAAAAGGGTTTAAAAAATTAGCACAATGAGCTAGTAAATTTAAATTTCCTATAGAAATATTAGCCATAATCCAAAGAACCAATCCTGCAGGAGCAGCTACTATCATTGCTCTACCTAGAACAAAAAGAGTTCTATCCAAAATAGATCTAACTATAGTTTTTATAATTTGAGGTTTTCTATAAGGGGGAAGTTCTAAAGTAAATGAAGATGGAACACCTTTAAGTATAGTCATAGATAAAAGTTTTGAAATTATTAAGGTCATGAATATACCGAAGAGAATTACAGAGGCTAAAATTAGTGTGGATATAATAGATTGAGAAGGACCAACAAAGGCACCAGCAAAGAACATGGTAATTATAGCAATTAAAGTTGGAAAACGTCCATTGCAAGGCACGAAATTATTAGTAAGTATTGCAATTAATCTTTCACGAGGAGAATCTATGATTCTACATCCAATTATGCCAGCTGCATTGCATCCAAATCCCATACACATAGTTAGAGCTTGTTTTCCACAAGCACAACTCTTTTTGAAGAAGTTATCTAAGTTAAAAGCTATTCTAGGCAAATAACCTAAATCTTCAAGAAGAGTGAATAATGGAAAGAAGATAGCCATAGGAGGGAGCATTACAGCAATAACCCAAGCTAGAGTTCTATAAATTCCCTTTATTAGAACGTCTTCTAGCCATAAAGGTGATCCTAAACTTAATAAAAAAGCACTAAGTTTATCTTCAATCCAGAAAAGTGCATTAGAAAGTAGTGATGAAGGATAATTAGCACCTGTTATGGTTATCCAGAAAATAACACATAGAAGTAGTATCATTATAGGTATTCCATATTTTTTAGATGTAAGAATCTTATCTATTTTTCTATCTAAGATGTTATATTTAGAATCTTCTCTTGAAACCACCTGAGTACTAATTTTTTCGGCTTTACTTACTAAAGTTGTTACTACTTCATCTCTAAGTGATTCTTCTATTATGTTATAGGAAACTAAAAGTTTAGTTGCATCACTTAGTCTTTCTTTAATTGTTTCATTGTTTAACAAGTTAATATTTAAATATTTATTTAATGCTTCAATTAGGCTAGCGTCATTTTCTAGTAATTTTAAAGATATCCATCTAGAATTAATTTTTATAGGTATATTTTCTATAGCTTTTCTCACTTCTGGTTCTATTATGGAAACTGCATTTTCTAAAGCTTCATTATATTTTATTCTAATAGGGTTCATAGGCACGTCATTATTGGTAAGATTATATACAGTATCCATTAATTCTTTAAGACCAGCTCCTGTAGTAGCGCTAGTACCTACAGTAGGTACACCAAGAAGTAGGGAAAGTTTTATTAAATCAACATCGATGCCTTTTCGTTTAGCTTCATCCATTAAATTTACACATACCACTACATTTTTAGTTATTTCTAAGGTTTGAAGTACTAAGTTTAAATTTCTTTCTATGCAGGTAGCATCTATAATAACTATAGTGGCATTAGGGTTTCCAAAGCATATAAAATCTCGAGCGACCTCTTCTTCTACAGAATTAGCCATAAGTGAATAGGTCCCGGGAATATCAACTAAGATAAAATCTCTATCTTTATGGGTATGTCGACCTTGTGCATTGGATACAGTTTTTCCAGGCCAGTTACCTGTATGTTGATTGAGACCTGTCAAACTGTTGAAAACTGTGCTTTTTCCTACATTAGGATTGCCAGCTAGAGCAATTACTTTATCAGATATAGAAAGACGTTCTATTTTCAATTCTTTTTCTAAAGCGCTGACTCCTGTAGATTGATTAGTTAGCCCCATTATAAAACCTCCTTAAAATTAAATTTTAAATTTAGAATGAGTAATAAATTTTTTATTAAAAGGGATGCGAAAATAAAGGGTAAAATGAAATTTCTGGCTTCAATTGGACAAAGCTCCACCTAAAGCCAGAGATTCTGTAATAAGTTGCAGTGGTAATCGATATATTTAAATAGGAAGATGAAGGATATCAAAAATTTAATACTATATGGTCTCAACTAATATTTTAGAGGCATCTTCCTCACGAATTGCAATTACTGCACCTCGAATTAAGTAAGCCACAGGATCACCAGAAGGGCTTTGATTAAGAACTTCTATTTCAGTATTAGAAACAAGTCCAAGATCAAGCATTCGACGTCTTATAGATCCACTGGAAGTAAGGCTTTTAACTTTGCATTTTCTTCCTATAGATAAACTTGTTAAGGGAAATATTTTAGATGAGTCAATATTGATGTTTGAATTTTTATTCATATTGTTAATCTCCTTTTAAACATTTTGTATTTGTAATCAAGTATTAATAAATTAAAATACTTCTAATTTTTAATATAAATCATATACTTAATTAGAGTGAGGAAAAAATCTTTCCCTACTCTAACATATGATTATCTATGTATTTGTGACACTTTATTAAAAAAAACAAAAAAGAATTTAATAAAATTATATATACCTATAAGGAGTATAAGAGAGACAAGCATAAGTTAAACATCTTAAATAGTGAAGGACATAGATAATAGGATAAGGAGAAGGAAATAATGGATAAAAACTTTTATACGGTAAGGGCTTATGAGCAGAAGTTATTTGATGATAGATTATTGACTGCCTCTATGGAAGATTATGTAGAAATGCTTTATAGATGTACTATGGAAGGGGAGGACTATATAAGACTTAATAAATTAGCCTTAATGCTAAATGTTAGAGATTCCTCGGCATCCAAAATGATGCAGAAACTAGGAAAATTAGGCTTAGTTGACTATGAGAGGTATGGGGTTATAAAACTTACAGATTTAGGTCTTAAAGTAGGTAGATATCTTTTAAGTAGACACAATATAATAGAAAAGTTTTTGAGATTTTTAAGTTCAGACAGTGACATATTAGCAGAAACAGAGTTAATAGAACATGTAGTAAGCATAAATACTGTGGAGAACTTAAATGTTTTAAATAATTTTATAGAAAATAATGAAAAAGTTTTGAAGGAATATAGAGATTTTAGAGAAGAATATTATAAAATAAAAAAATAAAAGTTGAAAAGAAAGCTACCTCTACTGAATAGTTTTGAGGTAGCTTTAAAAAATTTATCTAATTTTAAATTTCTAGTTTTGGAAGTTTGATTATTACTTTAAATAGATCGCCATCGCATTTTATCTTAAGAGTACCATTATGAAGTTCTACTATGGTTTTAGAAATGGCAAGGCCTAATCCAGAGCCTTCAATAGAAGAATTTCTAGATTTATCGCCTCTAACAAATCTTTCAAGAATTTCATCTTCGTTAAAATCTAAATCATATTTTGATATGTTTTTTACTACAATTTCGCATTCAGTATCATTTTCAATAACTTCTAGATAAATTCTAGAGTTTTCAAGAGAATATTTTATAGCATTACATATCAAGTTATCCATAACTCTCGAAATTTTAGCACCATCTAGGTTTAAGTGGCAAGCTTTATCTCCAATTACTTTAAAGGTAAGATTTTTTTCTTCACCTAAAAAGCTTAATTCGCCGAGGCTTTGATGTATTAATTCTACAATATCAACGTCACTTTTACTTAACATAATTTGTCCAGAACTCATTTTTGACATTTCAAATAAATCTTCTACAAGTTTTTTTAATTTGGTTGATTTATTATCTAGAATTGATACATAGTCTCTTATTTCGCTTTTATCAAGAGATTCATCTTTAAGTATATCTACATAATTCACTATAGAAGTTAGAGGAGTTTTTAAATCATGTGATACATTAGTTATGAGTTCAGTTTTCAATTTTTCATTTTTGATTCCGTCTTCTACTTTCTTTTTATAACTTACTTTTAAATTGTTTATTTCCATGGCTAAATTGGATAAAGTACCAAAATTTTTAGAGTTTATATCTACATCCATATCACCATCCTCTATTTTCTTTAGATAGATAATTAAATTCTTTTTATTATTTATGCCTTCAAGATAACGAACCCATATATTTACTATGATAATTATAAATGTTAACATAACAAATATTACCGTTAGATTTTCATTGATATAAAAGATATAATCATTTGAACTAAATATATATGATAGGGGTAAATACATTACCCAAAATATTAAAAGACCAATTAATGTAGCATCAAAAAATAAGCTTTTAAATACATCCTTTATATTTACAAAAAAAATATTAATAGATTTTATTCCTCTAATAAAAATTATATTCTTAAAGTTACCTATATAAAATTTTATTCCAAAAGCCTTAATAGAGTAAAGTTGCTTAATTAACAAAATAATAAATATAATAAGTAAAGGCAGAGAAAAATAAAATCTAAGTCTTATAAAGTCTGCCATGTTGCTATATTTAGTACCTCGTATAAAGTAAAGTTCCTCTAAGTTTGCATTTGGAGAGGTATAGGCTCCATTATAATAACCTGATGGGGCTAAGTAATGAGATAAGTTATTAGAACTATAAACTACTACGTCATCTTCCTTAGATAATTTCATTAGAGCATCTTTAGGAGGCAGCTCATTAAAGGGGTAATCAGAAAACCAATTTCTGTTAGAAAACCATCTATTAGTAGTTTTATCTATGAGTAATACACCGATATCACCAGTAAAAGAATTTTCCAAGTAGTTTTGGATAAACTTAGCATCTTCATCAGTTTTACAATAAAGAATTTTTGAAAAACCATCAGTGGATCTTAATAAGTTTTCTCTAAATTCAATAGTATCATTTTGTAGCATTTGATTTTTGAAAGCCTTTTTGTTAATGATAGCAGTTCCATAATAACTACTTCTATTAGTATAACTATCATAATCAACTAATACTATTTGAAAAAACTTTGGGAGTACAGTTATACCAATAATAAAAATTATTAATATTTCAGATAATATTATATTTTTATTAGAGGAATTAAACCATTTTTTTATGAAGCTTCTTATATCAGAGATCAATATGTATTCTCCTTTAATTAAGTTTTTCAATCTTGTATCCAACCCCCCATACTACTTTTATGTATTCAGGATCCTTAGAATTAATCTCGATTTTTTCTCTCATCCTTCTAATATGGACAGTTACTGTATTTTCGCTATGATAGAATGGAGCTTTCCACACATTCTCATAGATTTCTTTTATAGAAAATACTTTACCGGTATTAGAGGCTAGAAGTAATAAAATTCCATATTCTGTAGCTGTAAGTTTTAAGAGTTCTCCTCTTAAAGTGACAGATTTCAGAGTCGTATCAATGATTAAGTCCTTAATTATAATTTGATCTTTTAAATTCACATTTTCTATATCAAGAGGTTTTTCATATCTTCGCAGTTGTGACTTAACCCTAGCTATAAGCTCTAGATGATTAAAAGGTTTAGTTATGTAATCATCAGCACCACTATTTAAGCCTATAATCTTATCAAGATTTTCTGATTTAGCAGATAATATTATTATAGGAATATTTCTATTTTCTCTAATCTTTAAGCAAGTCTTTATACCATCAAGCTTAGGCATCATTACATCCAATAAAATTAAATGTACTTTCTCTTCCTCTAAAACTTGTAGAGCCTCAATTCCGTCATAAGCTTTAAATACATTTAGCCCCTCACGCTTTAGGTATATTTCTATAGCATTACATATTTCAATTTCATCATCTACTACTAAAATATTGAAATTTGACATACTATTATGCACCACCTTTTATTCTAAAACAATTTTTATAGTATTCCATTAATATTTTACAACATAACTATTTAAAAAGTATTAAAACTTTCTTACTAATTTATAATAATTATAATTTAAACTAAAAAAATAACCTACAATTAATATAAATTTAACTAAGTAAATTATAAATTAATTAGTAGAGTTATTCTTTAATGCCTAATTGTTATAATTATATAGCCCAATTACCATTAATAAATATAGGAGTTTCTGAATCATCAAATCCTATGCCAGTGATACTTAAATCAGAAGTTCCTATCATAAAGTCAACATGAGTTAAAGAATCATTTCCGCCTAAAGCTAAAATCTCTTCAGTAGTTTTTGTTGAGCCATTTTTAACACATAAGTTGTAAGCTTTTCCTAATGCTAAGTGACATGAAGCATTTTCATCAAATAGAGTATTGAAAAATACTATATTTGAATTAGAAATAGGTGAATCAAACGGAACTAAGGCAACCTCGCCAAGGTAGTGGGAGCCTTCATCAGTTTCAATTAAAGATTTTAGAGAGTCATAGCCCTGTTCAGCATCAAAGTCTACAACTTTTCCATCCTTAAAAGTAAGTGAGAAGTTATTAATTAGATTTCCACCATAATTTAAAGGCTTTGAACTAAAGACTCTACCATTAACACCAGTTTTCTTTGGCATTGAGAAGATTTCCTCAGTAGGAATGTTGGCGATAAACTCTACGCCTTCAGGAGTATATTCTGCACCACCTGCCCATAGATGATTATCAACAAGCTCTAAGACTAAATCAGTGCCTAAAGAATTAGTATAGTGAAGTGATTTAAAATTCTTACTGTTAAGATAATTTATCTTATCAATTAGAGTTTTCTTATGGTAATTCCAAGCCTCAATTGGATCATCTTTATCTACACGTACTATTTTAAATATGTTTTCCCATAATTTATTTATTGCATCTTCCTCGGAAAGGTTAGGGAATACTTTAGTTGCCCATCCTTTAGTTGGTAATGCTATTACAGACCAAGAGTTTTTATTACTCATAAGTCTTTCGCTAAATTCTTTTGTAGCTATGCTTGAAGTTTTTTGAAAAGTTGCAATTTTTTTAGGGTCAACATCTTTTAGCAATTCAGGATTTGATGCACTTATACTTAAAAAGCACGCACCTTCTTTAGCATAAGTTAGCATAGACTCTTTCATCCAATCTGGATAGGATTCAAAAATTTCCATTGGTGAATTAAGATATTTGAGTTTACCACATTCTTCATCATTCCAATGAACAACAACTTCTTTTGCTCCAATTTTATAGGCTTCATCAACAATCATTCTTGTAAAATTAAAACATTCTACAGGAGATTTTATAACAAGAGTTTGGTTAGGCTGCACATTTACCCCAATAGATATACTAAGCTTTGCATATTTTCTTAAAATCTCATCACTTATTTCCATATAATATATACCCTCCTTTTAATAGCTGAAAAGTAACTTCAAGTTATTTTAATACATTAAATTTTCAATATATTTCAATTATATATGTAAAGTTATTAAATTACTAGATACATCTATTTTATATAGTGGGTTTTAAGGGTTTATGTTTAAAGTCGATTACTTTTGGTAATAGACTCTTTTAATATTGGCATAATAGAAGATGTGTATATTTAAAATCAACTATACATAAAGTTTTGTGTTATAAAAATCATCTAAAGGTTGTATAAGAGTATTTCATATGGAGAATATTTATGTTATAAATAGAAAGAAGGCGTTTAACAGTAAGAGAGTACATATAATGAAATTTTGTTAGTATGAGAAATAAGTTTAAGATAAATTGATTGTAAATTTCGAAGGTTGTAAAAATATAGGGAGGTGAATTTTAGTGAGTGTGTACTTGTTAAATGGTGCAGACTTCTAAAGTTAATTTATGTTTAAGAAACATATAGAGGCAAATAAAGATTATATAATAGAAGATTTGATAGAGTTAGTAAAAATAAGAAGTGTAGCTACGAATAAAAAGCCTAATATGCCCTTTGGGGAAGAGATACATAGAAGCCTTAAATATGTATTAGATAAAGGAAAAGGGATGGACTTCAAAATTCAAAATTTCTGTGGATATTGTGGTCAAATAGATGCTGGATATGGTGATTATACGATAGGAGTTTTGTGTCATGTAGATGTAAAGGAAGAGGGTAAGGGGTGGACAAAACCACCATTTTCTGGAGAAGTTTGCGACGGTAATATATATGGACGAGGTATTGTGAAGGGAAAGGCTCCTTTAATAGCTTGCTTATATGCCATGAAATTTCTAAAGGATGAGAATCTAATTCCTGAAGACAAAAAGGTAAGAATGATTGTTGGAGCGGATAAGGAGACGGGAACACAGGGCATAAATTATTATAAAGAGTATGAAGTAGCTCCAGATATAGGGTTTACACCAGATGGCGTATTTCCTGTAATATATGGAGAAAAAGGAATTATGAATTTCAATCTTCATATGGAATTTGCTAGTGAATATGATGCACCTATTAATATAGTGCAAATAGTTGGTGGAGATAGTATGGATACTGTACCTTCTAATGCAAGTATTATATTGAGTTGTGATGATATATTTAAAGATAAGATTGAAGCTGAGTTAAAGAGGTTTTCAGAGGTTGAGAATATAGAGTATAAGACTCTTAGTCAAAATAAATTAATAAATATTGAGTTTATAGGAAAGAAAGCGAGCAGTAGAAATCCATACAAAGGAATAAATTCTATATCTTATGGACTAAAGTTTCTTGCGAATTTTGAGGACTTTATAGACAAAAGAGAATTTATTCATGAGTTTAATAGGCTGATTTCAACTTCTTATAATGGAGAAAAAATAAATTGTAAATTACAGGATGAGGATTCAGGTGAATTTACCTTTAATGTTAGCACTATAGATTTAAATAGTGATGAAGTTAATATTAAAATAAACATTACTTATCCAATTTCATATATCTATAGTGATATATTAGAGCTTGTTAAAAATGGATTCAAATATTCTTCATTTAGGATGGATAATATAAATCATGTTAGGGCAGTTTCTTTTTCTAAAGATAGCTTTGTAGTAAAAAAACTTATGAAGGTATATAGAGAGATTACTGGCGATGAAGAATCGCAACCTTATGTGATAAGTGATGAAACCTATGCAAGGGCTATGAGTAATACGGTATCTTTTGGTCCAATATTACCTAAAAATAAAAAGTTATCTTATGAGATTGATGAATTTATCACTATAGATGAGTTGATGAATTTAGTAGAAATATATGCTATGGCTATATATGAATTATTGAAGTAGAATTTAAAAATATTAAAAGGGGGTGGGCTTATGAAGAAAAAATATGTATTATTACTTATAACGATTTTATGGATTGGCTTTATATTTTATATGTCATCTCAACCAGCAGAGGAATCTTCAAACTCTAGTTCTAGAATAGTAAATATAGTATTACATACATTAAATTTAGATAAATCTAATGAAGATGTGTTGACTGTAATAGTTAGGAAAGGAGCTCATTTTACTGAATATTTAATACTGAGTGGTTTAGTTACCGTAACCTATGGAGCTTTTAATAATAAGAAAAATTATTCTTTTATTTTGTTAGTATGTATATTGGTAGCTTTAAGTGATGAGTTTTTGCAGAGCTTTATTATTGGAAGAAGCTCTGAGGTAAGAGATGTGCTAATTGATTTTAGTGGTGCGCTTATATTCTTTTTAGTTAATTATGTAATTACTAATTTAAAATTGTTTAAGAAGGGGATATGAGCATGGGTAAATTGAAAGTATATCATATGTTTACATATATAGGATGGTTTGCTCTTATATATTATTTAATTTTAAAGATAGCTAATTTTCATGCCGCATTTGCAGAATTTTGGTTAGTTTTAGCTATGATTAGCTATATATCTTACAGGGTTTTAAGAAATGATCTCATAGGACATTCTTTAGGAAGAATATTAACTATTGTGATATCTATAGGACTTATAATTTTTTTAGCCTTAGAAGGTTTAATTATATATACTGGAACTATAGAGGATGACAGAAATACAGACTATGTTTTAGTACTAGGTGCTGGAATAAATAAGAGAAAAATATCTAAATCGTTACAGTTTAGATTAGATAAAGCAATAGAGTTTAATAAAATTCATGGAGATATACCAATTATAGTTAGTGGAGGTATGGGAAAGGGAGAAGAAATTACCGAAGCACTTGCTATGAAGGAATATTTAGTAAGTAATGAGGTGAAAGAGGATAATATAATAATGGAGGATAGGTCTACTAATACCTATGAGAATTTCAAATTTTCAAAAGAAATAATGAAAGACAGAAATTCCAATAAAGAGAAAGAAAATATACGTGTTACGTTGATAACTAATAGATTTCATATGTTTAGAGCTAAATATATAGGTGGTAATGCTGGCTTAAATATATATTGTTATAGTGCACCAAATGAAATGATTACAGCACTAAATTTTTATGTAAGAGAAAGTTTTGCATATATAAAGGACGTAATTTATCACTATATTAAATAGTATTAATGGGGGGATTTAGATGTATATAGGAATAGATTTAGGTGGTACTAATATAGGAATTGGTATAGTGGACGATCAGAATAATTTGATATGCAAAGAGTCAATTCCTACTAAAAAAGAAAGAGGATTTAATAAAATTATTGAAGATATAGTGATTTTAATCTCTAAAATTATAAAAACTAATAATATATCTAAAGATGAAATTAGAGGTATAGGAATAGGTGTACCTGGAATAATAAATCCTCAAAATGGAGTTGTGGTTAATTGCGTAAATTTAAAATGGAATAATGTAGATATTAAGAAAGCCATTGAAGATAAATTAAATATTCCAGTTTCAGTTGGAAATGATGCTACTGTAGCAGGAGTAGCAGAGTTAGTAGTTGGAGCTATGAAAGGGTGTAAAACCGGAGTCCTAATAACTTTAGGTACAGGAATTGGTGGAGGAATAATAATTAATGGAGAAGTATATGATGGATTTCATGGTGTAGGATCTGAAATTGGACATATGATAGTAGGTGAAAACTATTATAATTGTAATTGTGGAAGAAATGGATGTTTGGAGACTTTTTCATCATCCACAGCTATAATAAATTATGCAAGAAAGTTGATAGAAGAAGGCAATGGTTCAACTATTATAGATAGAGTCAATGGAGATTTGATAAATATCGATGGAAAAATTATCTTTGAGGAAGCTAAAGAGGGAGATGATATAGCTAGAAAAGTAATTGATCGAATGACAAATTATTTAGCTATAGGGATTATGAATATTGTTTCAGTAATAGATCCTGAAATATTTGTAATAGGAGGAGGACTTTCAGCGTCAGGAGAGTATCTCCTCACTATGATAAGAGAGAAGTTATCAAAAATCTCTTATTATAATGGAATGGATATTGGAAAAATTGCATTATCTAAAATTGGAAATGATGGTGGAATTATAGGCGCAGCTGCATTATGCAGGTATAGGTAATAAAAGGCTCTATTGAAAATTAAAGTAATAAAATATACAAGCTATAAGAAGATAGTGTTCTGTAACTAAACAGCGAATCTGTTACAAGAACACTATCTTTTTTATTACACTTCTAAGCATTCTTAAAAGATCGCTATTTCCTGGACGTCCCATACAGCTAGGCTCAATTATAATATTTTTCTTACTATATCCTATTACTTTAATTAGCTACAGAGTCTTTTCAAAAGTTCCTGATAAGGATATATGGATTGAGATCATATGAGAATTTGCAAAGTTAACATATTATTCATAAAGTGGTTTAGAAAAATCTAAAAATATATTATATGTGTGGCATATATAAAAAAAATATTAAATTTTCAAATAAAGGTTTATTTTTTCTCAATTTTGTATTATCATATAAATAAAGGCGAACTATAAAAATAAATTTATGATTAATGTTCGTGTATTTGAAGGGGGATACGTTATATGAATAAAATATTCACCATTTACGTTGAAAAAAAATCAGAATTTAATAAGGAAGCACAAGAATTATTGAGGGAGTTTAAAAACTTACTTGGTATTAAAGGAATCAATAAAATAAGATTAATAAATAAGTATGACCTATGTGGAATTACGAGTGAAGAGTTAGAAGATATAAAGTATACAGTATTAAGTGAAAAAAATACTGACGATATATATGAAGAAAACATAGATTTAGAAGAAAGTAAGTATTTTGTAGTTGAATATCATGAAGGGCAATATGATCAAAGAGCTGATTCAGCAGCTCAATGTATTCAATTAATTACCCAAAAGGAAGCTCCACAAGTTAAAACAGGAAAGGTCGTAGCTCTATATGGAGATATTACAGAGGATGAGCTTAAAAAGGTAAAAAGCTACTATATAAATTCAGTAGATTCTAAGGAAAGTTCACTACAAAAGAAAGAGACTATAATGGAGGCACATCAATTACCATCCAATGTAGAGGTAATAGACGGATTCATAAGTATGGATGAAGATGAATTGAAGGATTTTTTAAAGAAAAGAGGATTATCTCTTAATATAGGAGATATAGTTCTAATAAGAGATTATTTTAAAAATGAAAATAGAAATCCTACTATTACAGAAATAAGAGTATTAGATACTTACTGGTCAGATCATTGTAGACATACTACCTTCCAAAGAGTGCTAACAGATATAGAGTTTGAAGATGGAAAGTACATAAAACCTATTAAAGAAGGGTTTAAAGTATATGAGAATTACAGAAGAGAAGTATATAAAGATAAAGATAAAGATAAGCCAATGACCTTAATGGATATGGCGGTTATAGCTATGAAAAAGTTAAGGAAAGAAGGAAAGCTTGAAAAATTAGATCAATCTGAAGAGATAAATGCATGTAGCATAGTTATTGATGTTGATGTGAATGGAGCATTGGAGAAGTACCTTCTAATGTTTAAGAACGAAACTCATAATCATCCAACGGAAATAGAACCTTTTGGAGGAGCTTCTACTTGCCTTGGAGGAGCAATAAGAGATCCTTTATCAGGTAGAAGTTATGTATTTGGAGCCATGAGAATTACTGGTTCTGGAGATCCTAGAGAAGACATAGAAGAAACCTTGATAGGAAAACTTCCTCAAAGAAAAATTACTAAGGAATCAGCAAAAGGATATAGTAGTTATGGAAATCAAATAGGATTGGCTACAGGATATGTAAGAGAAATTTATGATGAAGGATATGTAGCAAAGAGAATGGAAGTTGGAGCAGTACTTGGAGCAGCCCCTGCTAAAAATGTTATTAGAGAAGTACCTACTTCAGGGGATGTAGTAATATTACTTGGAGGAAGAACTGGAAGAGATGGAATAGGAGGAGCTTCAGGTTCTTCAAAAGAACATAATGAAAAATCTATTGATAATTGTAGTTCAGAGGTTCAAAAGGGAAATGCACCAACAGAGAGAAAAATACAAAGATTATTCAGAAAGAATGAAGTTACTACCTTAATAAAAAGATGTAATGATTTTGGGGCTGGTGGAGTTTCTGTAGCTATAGGAGAGCTTGCAGATGGTATTAAAATTAATTTAGATAAAGTTAAGAAAAAATATGATGGGTTAGATGGGACTGAATTAGCAATATCAGAATCTCAGGAAAGAATGGCAGTGGTTGTTGAAGAAAAGAATGCAAAGAAGTTTATGACACTTTGTGAGGAAGAAAACTTAGAAGCCACAGTAGTAGCAACTGTAACTGAGGAAAAATCTATGATTATGTCATGGAAGGGTAAGGAGATAGTTAATCTAAAGAGAAGCTTTCTAGATACAAATGGAGCTAGTACTTATGGCAAAGTTTATGTTAATGCACCAGTGGAAGATAAGAACTACTTTAATATGAAAAATACCACTTCATCATTAAAGGAAGCTTTTGAAATGACACTTAAGGATTTAAATGTTGCATCACAAAAGGGGCTTATGAATATATTTGACTCCACTATTGGAGGCAACACTGTATTAATGCCATATGGAGGAAAAACTCAAAGAACACAAGTAGATGGCATGGTATTTAAAATACCAGTAGAAAAAGGTGAGACTACTACTACAGCATTAATGGCTCATGGATTCAATCCTAAAATCTCATCATGGAGTCCTTTCCATGGCGCGCTATATGCGGTAATAGAAAGTGTTACTAAATTAATAGCTTTAGGTGGAGATCCAAATGGAATCTATCTTTCTTTCCAAGAGTATTTTGAAAAATTAGGCGATAACCCTAAAAGATGGGGAAAACCATTTTCAGCATTACTAGGTGGACTTTATGCACAGCATAACTTAGGAATAGCAGCTATAGGTGGAAAAGATAGTATGTCAGGAACCTTTAAAGAACTAAATGTTCCACCTACATTAATAAGTTTTGCCGTAACTACGGGAGATATAAAGAATACTATTAGTAATGATTTTAAGAAAGCGGAAAGTAAAGTTATATTAGTAAACACACCTATAAAGGATGATTTTATTCCAGATTTTGAAGAGTTAAATAGTAATTATAACCTAGTAAATAAATTAATAAAATCAGGACAAGTTTTATCGAGTGGTAGTATAAATTATGGTGGAACCATAGAAACCATTGCTAAAATGTGCTTTGGTAACAATATAGGTATTAAATTAAATGAAGAAGTTTCTGTGAAACAACTTCAAAGTTTTGGTTATGGTTCTATAATATTAGAGGTTAATAAAGGTTTCAATATTGAAGATGAAAACATTATTTGCATTGGAAAAACAATAAAAGAAGCATTAATAATTAGAGCAAATGAAACAATTGATTTAAATGAGTTGGCGACTATTTATGAAGATGGTCTTGAGGAAATATTTAGTAAAGACTATAAAAATAATGAATTAGATAGCCTTGAGATAAAAGATAGTATATTAAATGATAGAAGTAAAAGAAATGAAAATATAAGGATATCACCAATGATAAAGGTTGCACAGCCTAAGGTGCTTATTCCAATATTTCCAGGTACAAACTGTGAATATGACTGTGAGAGAGCATTTCTGAAAGCAGGAGCACAGGTTGAAACTTTAATATTTAATAATTTATCTCCTAGACATATAGGTCAATCTATCTTAGATATGGAGAAAAAGATTAAAGAATCACAAATAATCATGCTACCAGGGGGATTCTCAGCAGGAGATGAACCTGATGGATCAGGTAAATTTATAAATGCTATACTTCGAAATGCAAAAATTAAAGAGGCTGTTATGGAACTTCTAAATAATAGAGATGGATTAATGTTAGGAATTTGTAATGGATTCCAAGCTCTTATCAAATTAGGTCTTGTACCTTATGGAGAAATAAGAGATATTGAAGAAGATAGCCCAACATTGACTCATAATCTAATTGGAAGTCATCAAAGTACCATGGTAAATACTAAAATAGTGAGTAATAAATCACCATGGCTTAGTCAGTGTAGGGAGGGTGAAATTTATAAAGTTCCAATTTCTCATGGAGAAGGAAGATTTATTGCTAATGAAAACATGGTAAAAGAATTATTTAAAAATGGCCAAGTAGCTACACAGTATGTAGATAATATGGGAAATCCAACTTATGATATAAACTTTAATCCAAATGGATCTGTATATGCAATAGAAGGAATTACAAGTATAGATGGAAGAGTATTTGGTAAAATGGCTCATAGTGAAAGAATTGGAAATGGAGTTATAAAAAATGTTTTAGGTGAACATGATATGAAGATATTTGAAAGCGGAGTTAAATATTTTAAATAAAATTATATTTGGAGGAGTGCTAAATGAAGGTAGCAATTATATTTGGAAGTAAATCTGATACTGACATAATGAGAGGAGCAGCAAAATGTTTAAGAGAATTTCATATTCCTTTTGAAGCTTATATTCTGTCAGCTCACAGAGTACCAGAAAAATTAACAGAAGTTTTAAAGAACTTAGAAGAAGAAGGATGTGAAGTTATAATAGCTGGAGCAGGACTAGCAGCTCATCTTCCAGGAGTTATAGCTTCAAAAACTTCCATACCAGTAATAGGAGTTCCCATAAATGCAGCCCTTAATGGGTTAGATGCTCTTTATTCAATAGTACAAATGCCAAAATCTATTCCAGTAGCAACAGTAGGAATAAACAATAGTTATAATGGGGGAATGATGGCAGTACAAATACTTTCAATAAAGTACCCAGAAGTTAAAAATAAATTAAATGAATATAGAAAAAATATGAAAGAAAATTTTATAAAAGAAAATGAAGCGGGGGTAGAATTATAATGGATATGAAAGATTTTATTTATGAAGGAAAAGCAAAGAGAATATTTAAAACAGAAAAAGAAGATGAAGTATTAGTTTACTATAAGGATGATGCTACAGCGTTTAATGGTGAGAAAAAGGCATCAATATCTTCAAAAGGAATTCTAAATAATACTATTAGTTCTATAATTTTTGAGATGTTAAATGAAAAGGGAATAAAAACTCATTTTGTTAAAAAAATTAGTGACAGAGAGCAAATATGTAAAAAGGTAGATATAATTCCTTTAGAGGTTATTGTAAGAAATGTGGCAGCAGGAAGTATGGCTAAGAGATATGGAATTGAAGAAGGAAGAGAACTTAAAACAACAGTGCTTGAAATAAGTTATAAAAATGATGATTTAGGCGATCCATTAATGAATGATTATCATGCTATTGCATTAGGGCTAGTTACAATTGAAGAATTAGATTATATATATGAACAAGCTTCTAAAGTAAATAAAATACTTACTGAGTTTTTCTTAAAACAAGATATAAAATTGGTAGACTTTAAGTTAGAGTTTGGAAAATTTAATGGAGAAATCGTACTAGCAGATGAAGTTTCACCAGATACATGTAGATTATGGGATATTAAAACTGGAGAGAAGCTAGATAAAGATAGATTTAGAAGAGAGCTGGGAGATTTAGTAGAGGGATATACAAAGGTTCTTGAAAGAATTAAATAAGTAATAGCAAGATGTTTTAGGAGGAAGAGTCATGAATTTTAATTATAAGGCTTCTACTTATGACGGATACGAATGTTATGATGAAGATAAATTCCACGATGAATGTGGCGTATATGGAATTTATAGTAAGAAAGATAATTTAGAAGTGGCAAAAAGGACCTATTATGGTCTTTATGCTCTTCAACATAGAGGACAAGAAAGTGCTGGAATAGCAACCTTTGATGGAAGTGATATGCATTGTCATAAGGATATGGGACTTGTGTCTGAGGTATTTAACAAGAAAATCTTAAAGTCATTAAGTGGATATAGTGCAATTGGACATGTTAGATACTCTACAGCGGGAGATAGTTCGGTAAAAAATGCTCAACCACTTATGGGAAAATTTAAACTTGGAAATATTGCTATAGCTCATAATGGTAACCTAACTAATGCGGATATAATAAGAGAGCTTTTAGAAGACTCTGGATGCATGTTTCAAACCTCTACTGATACTGAAGTAATTATTAATCTTATATCAAGAGGATCTAAAAAAGGGATACTTCAAAGTGTAATTGATTCTATGCAAGCAATAAAAGGATCTTTTGCTATTGTAATATTAACAGAAAATGAATTAATAGGTGTTAGAGATCCATATGGAATTAGACCACTATGTCTTGGAAAAGTAAATGACAGTTATGTATTAGCATCGGAAAGTTGTGCTCTAAATGCTACAGGAGTTGAATTTATTAGAAATGTTGAACCAGGTGAAATAGTTGTAATTAATGAGGAAGGCGTAAAATCCATTAAATTTGGTGAAAAATCTAAACTTGCGACTTGTTCTTTTGAATATATATATTTTGCAAGACCAGATAGTGTTATAGATGGTATTAGTGTAAATCAATCTAGATATAAGGCAGGTATTAAATTATATGAAGTAGCTCCTGTAGATGCTGATATAGTAGTTGGAGTTCCAGATTCAGGAATGTCTGCTGCTATGGGATATGCAAAAGCTTCAGGGATACCTATAGACATGGCACTTATTAAAAATAAATATATTGGGAGAACCTTTATAGCCCCAACTCAAGAAGAAAGGGAAGCATCAGTAAATGTTAAGCTCAATGTTATAAAAGAAAATGTCATTGGAAAGAGAATAGTTCTAATAGATGATTCTATAGTACGTGGGACTACTAGTAAGAGATTAGTTGCTATGCTTAAGGAGGCAGGAGCTGCTGAAGTTCATTTTAGAGTTTGCTCTCCTAAAGTTAAATATCCTTGTTATTATGGCATCGATATCCCTTATAGAAGCCAGCTTATAGGCGAGAAGATGAATGAAAAAGAAATTGGAGAAGTAATTGGAGCTGACAGTTTAGTATATCTTTCAAAGCAGGATTTATTGGATTGTCTTGGAAGTGACCAAGGATTTTGTTGTGGTTGTTTTGATGGCGAATACCCAATTTCAGCACCAGTAAGAATATAGTAAGGAGTGATGTAGGATGATTACATACAAAGATGCAGGAGTTAATATAGAAGAGGGGTATAAGGCTGTAAAGCTTATGAAGGAGTATACAGCTAGGACTTTAACTTCATCAGTTCTAAATGGAATTGGAAGCTTTGCAGGAATGGTAAAACTTCCTGAGGGGTATAAAAAGCCTGTATTAGTTTCGGGCACCGATGGAGTAGGAACTAAGATTGAAATTGCAATTAAACTTAAAAAATTTGATACAGTTGGTATAGATTGTGTAGCTATGTGTGTAAACGACATTCTATGTCATGGTGCTAAACCTTTATTTTTCTTAGATTACATTGCTTGTGGTAAGCTAGATTCTATGATAGCTAGTGATATTGTGAAGGGTGTTAGTGAAGGGTGTTTACAAAGTTATGCTTCTCTTATTGGTGGAGAAACAGCGGAAATGCCAGGAATGTATAACATTGGAGATTATGATCTTGCAGGATTTGCAGTTGGAATTGTAGATGAAGATGAAATTATAGATGGAAGTAAGATAAAAGAGGGAGATGCTCTTATTGGAATAGCTTCCTCAGGTATACACAGTAATGGATATTCATTAGTAAGAAAAGTTGTTACAAATTATGATGAAATCCTTGAAGGAAGAACCCTAGGAGATATTTTGTTACAACCAACGAAGATATATGTAAAACCTATACTAGCTCTTTTGGAGAAGTTTGATATACATGGAATGGCTCATATAACTGGTGGTGGATTTTATGAAAATATACCAAGGATGTTTAAAGAAAGTTTTACAGCTGAAATAAGAAAAGACTCATTCCCAAGACAACCTATATTTAAATATTTAATAGAAAAAGGTATAGATGAATATCATATGTTTAATACATTTAATATGGGAATAGGCATGGTACTAGCAGTAGATAACTCAATAAAAGAGGATGTTATTGAGGAGCTAAAAGGACTTGGCGAGGAAGCTTATATAATAGGTAAGGTACAAGCTGGAGGTGGCGGAGTTTGCTTAATATAGCAGTGCTTATTTCTGGTGGTGGAACAAATCTACAGTCAATTATTGATAGTATTAAAAATGGATATTTAAAAAATGTAAGAATAAAATACGTTGTCAGTGATAGACCTGGAACTTTTGGACTTGAAAGAGCAAAAGCATATGGTATAGATGTTTTAGTTTTTGATAGAAAAATATATAAAAATGAACTAAATAAAAATATTTATCAAAAGTTAAAAGGTGAAGTAGACCTAATAGTTCTTGCTGGCTATTTATCAATAATTTCATCACCTTTAATAGAAGGATTTAAAAATAAAATAATTAATATTCATCCTTCATTAATTCCAAGTTTTTGTGGTAGAGGTATGTATGGAATTAAAGTTCATGAAGCAGCTATAAGCTATGGAGTAAAGGTTAGTGGATGTACTGTGCATTTTGTAGATGAAAATACAGATACAGGAGCTATAATTCTTCAAAATGTAGTAAAAGTGTATGCAGAAGATACACCGGAAGAACTGCAAAAAAGGATATTAAAGGAAGAGCATAAAGTATTACCTACGGCTATAAAGCTTATAAGTGAAGGTAAAGTTTCTATGGAAGGTAGAAAAGTTATTATAAAGGAGTAATAAACTATGAAGAGAGCATTAATAAGTGTATATGATAAAAGTGGAATAGTGGATTTTACAAAATTTTTAGTAGATCAAGGGGTAGAAATAATATCTACTGGAGGAACATATAATCTTTTAAAAGAAAATCATATAAATGTTAAAGAAGTAGCAGAAGTTACTAATGCACAAGAAATGTTAGACGGAAGGGTGAAAACTCTACATCCTGTAATTCATGGTGGCATACTTGCTATTAGGGACAATGAAGAACATATGAAAACTTTAAAAGAAAGAAATATAGATACCATAGATTTAGTATGTGTTAATTTATATCCTTTCTTTGAAAAAGTTAAGGAAGGTTTAACTTTTGAAGATACTATAGAATTCATAGATATAGGCGGACCGACAATGCTTAGAAGTGCTGCTAAAAATTTTAGAGATGTAGTAGTAATAAGTGATTCTGAAGATTATAAGCTAGTTATGGAAGAGATTAAGACAAAGGGAGAAGTTTCTTTTGAAACTCGTAAATATCTTGCTATGAAGGTGTTTAACTTAACTACAGCATATGATAGTGCAATATGTGAATATTTATTAAACAACATAGAAAGTAAAGATGTAATTTCAAATAAATACTTATCCTTATCCTATGAGAAGATGGATGACTTAAGGTATGGAGAAAATCCACATCAAAGTGCTACAGTATTTACTAATACGAATAAAACTGGAATGCTTAATCATATAGAAATTTTAAATGGAAAACCTCTTTCTTATAATAATATAAAAGATATGGATATAGCTTGGAAGGTAGTAAATGAATTTGAAGAAATTACTTGCTGTGCCTTAAAACATAACACACCATGTGGGGTTGCTGTAGGTACTTCAGCTTTAGATGTTTATGTGAAGGCTTATAATTGTGATTCTGTTTCAATTTTTGGAGGAATAGTGGCTCTTAATACTAAAGTAACTAAAGAAGCAGCAGAAGAAATGAAGAAAACTTTTTTAGAAATTATCATTGCGCCAGAATTTGAAGAGGACGCTTTAGAAGTTCTTAAAACAAAAAAGAATTTAAGAGTTATAAAGTGTGGCAGCAAACCAAGTGATAAAAAGGAAATACTTTCAGTAGATGGTGGAATACTAGTTCAAGATGTAGACAAAAAAATTTATGAAGAATTAAATATAGTTACAGAAGTTCAACCAGATAAGAAATACATAGATGATATGGTATTTGGAATGAAAGTTTGTAAATATGTTAAATCTAATGCCATTGTAGTAGTTAAAGACGGCATAGCTAAGGGAATTGCTGGTGGACAAGTAAATAGGATTTGGGCTACTACTCAGGCTATAGATAGAGCTGGAGATGGAGTAATTCTCGCATCAGATGCATTTTTCCCATTTAGAGATTGTGTAGATGAGGCACATAAACATAATATAAAGGGAATAATTCAGCCAGGTGGATCTATGAGAGATCAAGAGAGTATTGATGCATGTAATGAATATGGAATACCTATGGTTTTTACAGGTATTAGACATTTTAAACATTAATATCTTAAAGATTAATCTTGAGGTGATTTTATGAAAATTTTAGTTATAGGAAATGGTGGAAGGGAACATGCTATAGCATGGAAACTTGCAGGGGATGAGAGGGTTACTAAAATATATTGTGCTCCAGGAAATGGTGGAACCTTTATAGAGGATAAATGTGAAAATATTAATATAGTAGATAATAATGAACTTTTAAATTTTGCTTTAGACAATGCAATAGATTTAACTGTAGTTGGACCTGAAATATATCTTTGTAATGGAATAGTGGACTTATTTAAAAGTTACAATTTAAAAATATTTGGTCCCAATCAGAAAGCTGCAACTCTTGAAGGAAGTAAAACTTTTGCTAAGGAGTTTATGAAAAAGTATGGAGTTAAAACTGCAGCCTACGAAGCCTTCAACGATTCAAAGGAAGCCATAGAATATTTGAAAAAAGCCGAATATCCAATAGTTATAAAAGCGGATGGACTTGCCGCTGGAAAAGGGGTTATTATAGCTGAATCTATGGAAGATGGAATTAAGGCTATAAATGATTTAATGATTAATGATACCCTTGGGGGAGCGGGAAAAGAAATCATAATAGAGGAATTTTTGCAGGGAGTAGAAGCTTCAATATTAAGTGTTACTGATGGAAAAACTATAATTCCATTTATGTCATCTAAGGATCATAAGACTATATTTGAGGATAATAAAGGGCCTAATACAGGCGGAATGGGAACTGTGGCACCAAACCCATATTGTGATGAGAAAATTTTAAAAGTTTTTCAGGAAGATATTTTAAAACCGACCCTTAGAGGAATACAAACAGAGAACTTAGACTATGTGGGTATTATTTTCTTTGGACTTATGATTTGTGAAAAAGGGGTATATCTGTTAGAGTATAATGTTAGAATGGGTGACCCAGAGACTCAAGTAATATTACCACTTATGGAGAGTTCATTTCTTGATATAATTGAAGCTGCCATAGAAGGAAAACTTAGTAGAGATATGGTAAAATTTAAGCAAATGACAGCTTGTTGCGTCATAGGAGCTTCAAAAGGATATCCTGGAAAATATGAAAAAGGCGAATTAATCACTGGTGTTCAAGAATGCAGTGAAAAAGTATTTATTGCTGGAGCAGAGGTTAGATATAACAAATTGATTACAAGCGGTGGAAGAGTCTTAGGAGTTACAGCAATAGGAAATGATTTATCAGAAGCTAGAGATAAGGCTTATAAAGCATTGTCAGAAGTTAAATTTAATGGAATGTATTATAGACAAGATATAGGAAAATAGAATGAAAAAATGCTAAGTGATGGAAAAAGACATCACTTAGCATTTTTTTCTATACTCACTTGGCGATATATTATAATATCTAGCGAAAACCTTAGAAAAATAATTTTGGTCACTAAATCCACAACACTTAGAAATATAATTTATAGAATAATTATGATTCTTTAAAAGCTTTAAAGAATTTTCTAATCTAACCTTTGTTAAATATTCATTAATGGTTTCATTATAAGTATTTTTAAAGGTAATAAAAAGAGAAGAACGACTGCAGAAGAAGGTATCACATAACAAATCAATGGATATTTTTTTATTAAAGTTTTCATTGATATATTTCTTAATTTCATGAGCTAAATTCTTATCTTCCAAATTAAAATGATTATTTAAGGTCAAATATCTAGCACATATATTCATTATTGATATGCAAGATTGAATTTTATCTTTAGAGCTAGTAGGAAGTTTTTCTATATTACTATAGATATTAGAAGTATCCATTAAGTACTTTTTAGACATTTCAAATACGTAGGATTTACTATCAGGTAGGTCATCTATAGTTTGTCCCATCATCAAGTACCCTGATAATACTCCAAAGTTGTATATAGGAGCAACGGCTTCATATAAACCAAATTTACATCTATAGAAGTAAACTTCCTTTTTCTCTTGTACAATTTTAAAAGCCTCTCTATCATTTTTCACACATAATTTTTTAGCTGATTCGTTTTCTTGAATTAAAGAACAAAAGGAAGAAAGATTTTGAGGGTAGGCAATAATTTCGTTAAAGTTAGTATCATATATAGAAATTCTGAATCCAGATATATTATGTAGATCTTTTAAAACAATATTTAATTTAGAAAGGTTATCCATAGTACTCTCCTTTATAATTAGTAAAATAGTAAAAATAAAACTATTTTACTAATTAGTATACTATTTTCAAGAGAAATATCAATATAAATATATTATAATAAGTATTATGAAAATATATCCAACTTAGATTATGGGAAAGGGGAGGATTACAATTAAGGAGCCAGTATTAGTTATTATGGCAGCAGGAATGGGAAGTAGATATGGAGGGCTTAAACAAATAGAACCTATAGATGAAGAAGGCCATAAAATTATCGATTTTTCTATATATGATGCTATAAGAGCAAATTTTAAAAAGATTATTTTTATTATAAAGAAAGAAATTGAGAAAGAGTTTAAGGATAAAATTGAAGAGAAAATAAGTAAACATATTCAAGTTGAATACGTTTATCAAGAATTAGAGAATATACCAAAGCCTTATTCTATTCCGGAGGGGAGAGTGAAGCCTTGGGGAACAGGTCATGCCATTTTAAGCTGTATTGAAAGAATAGATGGACCTTTCGCAGTTATTAACTCAGATGATTATTATGGTGTAAATGGATTTAAAATTTTATATGATTATTTAATTTCAATGGATGATAAGAAGCTTACTTACGCAATGGTAGGTTATAGACTTGAAAATACTCTTACGGATAATGGAGGAGTTGCTAGAGGCATATGTGATGTAGATGAGAATAATATGCTCATAGGAATTGATGAAAGGACTTGCATAGAAAAAAGAAATAATGGAGCAGCTTATACTGAAGATGAAGGAAAAACATGGATTGAGGTATCGAAAGATAGTACTGTTTCTATGAATA
The DNA here is from genome assembly GCA_902363375.1 of Clostridiaceae bacterium. Classification (GTDB taxonomy): domain Bacteria; phylum Bacillota; class Clostridia; order Clostridiales; family Clostridiaceae; genus Clostridium_J. The sequence continues at coordinate 1,108,305 of CABIZX010000001.1, forward strand.
TGTGGGGATTTAGTAGTACTATATTGAAAGAGTTAAATAACAGATTTGTAGAATTTTTAGAGAAGCAGGTAACAAAGGAACCTCTTAAATCAGAATATTTTCTGCCAGAAGTAGTAGGACAACTACTGCTCGAGAGAAAAGCCACTGTAAAGGTGCTTAAGTCTACAGATAAGTGGTATGGAATTACGTATAAAGCAGATAAGGAAAGAGTTATGAAAGAAATTGCTAAATTAAAGTCTAATGGATTATATCCAGAAAAACTTTGGGAGTAACAGAGAGAAAGGAATATAATTATGTTAGAAATAAAACCTTGTTTGAAAATTGATGAAGCTATTGAGAATATTAATTTTATAGGAGAGTATATAGAATACACTCCTTATGGAAGTGGACATATTAACGATACATTTTTAGTTAGATTTCAACAAAGTAATGGAAAAATTAAGAGGTATATTCTTCAAAGAATAAATCATAATATATTTAAAAATCCACTTCAATTGATGGAAAATATTGTAGGAGTTACATCGTTTTTAAAGTATAAAATAAAAGAAAATAGTGGGGATACAGATCGGGAGACTTTAAGTATTATTAAGACTAAGGAAGGAAATAGTTTTTTCAAAGATAGCATAGGTTCTTATTGGAGAGGGTATAGGTTTATAGAGAATGCTACCAGCTTTAATAAAGTGGAGACACCAGATATATTTTATGAAAGTGCTATAGCCTTTGGTCATTTTCAAAATTTATTATCTGATTATGATGCTAGCACACTATACGAAACTATCCCAGATTTTCATAATACTCCTATTAGACTTAAGGCTCTTAAATTAGCAATAGAGAAAGATAAATTTCAAAGGGTAAGAAATGTAGAGAAAGAGATAGAATTTATTATGAAGAGAGAAAATGAAACTCACTTTTTAATGGATATGCTTAAAGAAGGCAGCTTGCCTTTAAGAGTTACTCATAATGATACAAAGTTAAATAACATTATGATAGATAATGAAAGTGGAAAGGGAATATGTATTATTGATTTAGATACTATTATGCCAGGACTTTCAGTAAATGATTTTGGGGATTCAATTAGATTTGGAGCTAGCACAGGAGATGAAGATGAGAGAGACTTATCTAAGGTAAATTTAGATATGAATTTATTCGAAATATACACAAAAGGTTTTTTAAAGGGATGTGATGGTAGTCTTACAGAAAATGAAATAGATATGCTGCCTATGGGAGCTAAGATGATGACAATAGAATGTGGCATTAGATTCCTTACAGATTATATCAATGGAGATAATTATTTTAAAATTCATCGTCCAGAACATAACTTAGATAGGGCTAGAACTCAATTTAAACTAGTGGATGATATGGAAAAACAGTGGGAATATATGAAATCTATAGTAAAAGAATATAAAACCATATAAATTTATTATTATAGGTTTAAGTCGTGTAATATTTGGACAATATATAATTAAATGTGATAAATGAAACTTTATAATATTTCAGTTGAGCTTTCGCAAAAAACATTACTATTATTATGAAAATATTTAAGATGCACTTGGATAAATGCTTTAGTAAATCCATATTTTGAAACGGATGAGCATTAATAATATAAGTGATTCTTAACTATTTCTTTATATTAGTTTATTTTGTGAAAGCTCATTTTTGTGTGAAATAGTAATTTATATATAGTAAAAAGATAAAATTATATTTTGTATTTTTAGATGTATATGAAGGGGTTTAAATCTGATAATACATAGTAAGCAAGTTATTACGAATTTATTACAATATATTTTTTATATTGAAATTAATAAATACATAATGTATTATAATCAATATGTATACTTATATATTTACAACGCATACCAAAAAATGTAAGAAGGTATTAACAAATTGATGAAAATTGTGTAGAATATATATGTGGAAGGTGCTAAAAGCACATTTTTTATGCCAAATTATCAAATGAAATAATTTCCATAATAATATCATAATATATATATACGTGGAAAAGTAAAGGTGAAGATTATGTTTAATTTAATACTCTTAATTATTATGTCTCCGTATACTGCGTTATTTTTGGGGGTATATACTACTTATAAAATGATAAAGATGCGAGAAGAATTTAAAAAGAATAGTTGGAACATGGGACTAATTGTATTATTTGGATGGTCTTTATTAGTTGGACTTCTAAACAAAAGTATTATGTCTTCGGCAGTGTCAATAGTATTTTTCTTGTACTTTACAATAAGTGTATTTTTACAAAGTTATTGCAAGAGTGAGGAAAAATTAGAAATCATATGCAGCTACTTAATTAAATTCTCCATATTTTCTGGTATTGTTGGAATAATTGAAAAGATTACCTTTTCATATTTGCCTATGGAACTTTGGAAAAAGATTTTAGGAGTACCACTTACTGTTTCGACTGACCATAGAATTTTCAGTACTTTTGGAAATCCTAACATAGCTGGAGATTGGTTTGCTATTATGATAATAATGGCCATATACTATGCTTCTAACAGCAAAAGCTTAAAAGATAAGGTAACCTATTATGGAGCTATAGCTCTTTTCTTATTAAATCTTTGCTTAACAGGATCAAGAGGTGCTTTTATTGGATTACTGTTTGGGATAAGTGCATTATTCCTATTAGAGCTAAAAAGAAATAGAAATGATGTAATAATAATGATAGCTATAGCATTAGTTATTGGCATAGTAGGATTTACACCACCAAAGGTATCGGATATATCTCAAGAAATCACAGGGCATCATATTGAAAGATCCTTTGATACTAGGGAAGAGATTTGGATAGGTTCCTTAAGGATGATTGAAGAAAAGCCATTGACTGGATGGGGAATGCTAGGAACTATAGAACATGGCCATGAATTCTCAAGGTATAGTGCAGTAATTAATCATTCTCATAATATTTGGCTATCCCTTTTTACCTCTTTAGGATTAGTGGGACTTTTAGTTTATTTATATATGAGGGCAAATATATATAAAGATTTAATTTATCTATATAAATCCGGATACAATAGTGCTGCTTTACTTATGGCAATACAAGCTGTGGTTTTAATCCATGGAGTTATTGATTTTACAATAATAACACCACAAATAGGAATATTATTTATTGGATCATCCTCTATAATAACTACTTTAGCAAGAGAGAGTGTAAGTGTATTTTCAAAGAGGAGAAGTATAGCTGTATAGTTTGTAAATTTGAATTTTTATTAAAAGCTTTTATGAGGAATAGAGTTCCTTATAAAGGCTTTTTTACATATTAAATTTATTCATATTCAAAAATCTAATTAATTTTATGTGTGCCACTATATAATAATGCTTCTTAGGTCATAAGCTTAACTAAACTTTAATAGAAAATTAAACTACCTATGAGTTTAGACTTTACTTAATATTAATTGTATTAGTATAACCAATAAATAATATTATATTTATCAATAATTAGTATTGGTAAATTATTATGTGAAGAAATACAATAGAATTAAGAATAATGTATTACATTTTATAATAGTTTAAATGGGAGGCATTACACTATGAATCTAGAATATTTGAGAGCAATGGATAAATCTACTAGAGAGAAGATTATGAGAGAAGAGTTGGGAGAAGAAAAATGCAAGATAATAGATAAATTTAATTTACATCCTAATGAAAACTTATATTGGGAAAGAATAGAGCCTAAATATCCTAATCAAGAATATTTTAGCCATAAACTAGCTATGAAGAGTTCATCCATAGGAATAATATTTCATATAAATAGATTATGCTATGCAAAGACTAAATATTTTGAGCAGAATTGGGATAAATTTATTCCTTGTGTATATAGCCATAAATATAATTTTGTAGAAACAGAAATTTATGATATGGAATATATTAAACATAAAAGTACAGGTATAATTTTAGATTTGAGAGAACTTGCTAAAATCCATTGGATAGATGATTTTAGAGAGATATGCAGATATTTAGAAAAAAAAGAAATAGAAATACAAGTTTCATAAAGATAAAGGACAAGAGCTTAATTATTATTGAATAATTGAGCTCTATTTTTTATAACGCTACTATAAAAATCAGCGAAATTAGTTTAATATATACATATATAAATTTATTTAATTATATAGAGTTTGAAAAGGGGTGGATATTATTATAAATATAGATTGGAAACCAGATAAAAATTTAAATAAGCCCCTATATATTCAGATTAAAGATTACTTTAAGGAAAAAATAATTTTAGGGGAATGGCAAGTTGGGTTTATGATTCCTACACAACGAGAATTGGCTAAGATTTTTAATGTAAATAGAAGTACTATTGTAGCAGCAATAGATGAGTTAAAGGCAGAAGGAATCCTTGAAGGAAAAGGTAAAGGCGGAACAAAGATAGTAAATAATGTATCACCACTGCTAGTTAACATACAACCAGACTGGAAGTCTTACATTGATGAGGGAATTCATATTCCAAATGTTAAAACCATCAAAAAAATTAATACTCTTGAATTTAGAAATGACTACATTAGACTGAGTACCGGAGAACCTTCATCGGAATTATTTCCAAAGGAAAATATGAAAATAATATTAAATGAAATAGCTAAAGATATGAACAATTTGGGATATGAAAGTCCTAGTGGAACCATGTATCTTAGAGAGCAAGTAAGTAAATATTTAAGGAATTTTGGTATAGATGCATCACCATCTTCAATACTTATTGTTTCAGGAGCATTACAAGCTATCCAGTTAATATCTATGGGATTATTGCAAAAGGGATCAACAGTTTTGCTAGAAAATCCATCATATATGTATTCACTTCAAATATTTCAATCCTTAGATATGAGAAGAAGAGGAATACCAATGGATAAAGAAGGTGTTGAAGCTAGTCTGATTCCTGATTATATAAAAAAGCATGTTCCATCTATACTATATACTATACCAAACTTTCAAAATCCTACATCTATAGTCATGTCAAAACAAAGGAGGAAAGAACTTTTGAAAGTTTGCCAGCAGGAAAGGCTACCAATTATAGAAGATGATGTTTATAGAGAACTATGGATTGATAGCCCCCCACCTATACCTATCAAAAGCATGGATAATAATGGATTAGTATTATATGTAGGAAGTGTATCTAAGGCATTATGCCCTGGTTTGAGAATTGGATGGATTGTTGGACCTGAACCAGTAATTGAACGATTGGGAGATATAAAAATGCAAACGGACTATGGTTCTAGTTCATTATCACAACTTACGGTAGGAAAATGGCTAGAAACAGGATTGTATGAAGAACATCTAAAGGAGATAAGAAAGCAGTTAGCCATAAGAAGAGATATAACAATTAGTGCTTTGAATAAATATTTTAAGGATATAGCTGTATGGGATGTACCATTAGGAGGTTATTATGTATGGATTACTTTAAAATATAAAATAGGAATGTATAAGCTTTTTGATGAAGCATGTAAAATAGGAATTTTATTGTATCCTGGGTATATATATGATGCTAATTTTAATTATTCTTTAAGAATTTCCTTTTCTTATGCACCAATAGGAGAATTAGAAGAAGGTTTATTTAGGTTATCGATTCTTATTAAAGAATTAATTAAGAGTTAATTTCATTAACACCACTTTGAAAGTAATTAAATCTTAATTACCCCAAAATATAAGGAGCAAAAGGACTTAACCCTGTACAAACTAATCATAAGAACAATGCAAATAATCTGAAAGGGTGTGCTTGGTTTTGTGAATAGTATTAACAGTAGATCAATAATTAAAACATAAAATATAGCATATCAGAATCAAAGGTGCTCATAACACAATTATATGGTTGTGTTATGAGCACCTTTTGGTTGGGTACATTTTAATTAATATGGATGGAGAAATATTGAGTGAATTTTCTTATAATAAAAGCAAGGTACAGCTGTTAAATAAAACTAATTTAAATTAGATATCTTTATTAAGTGGGGAATGGAGAGAGATATGATAGAAAACACTGTAATTAATGATATTCATATTAAGGATATAGAGGATAAGGAAGGATTTCCGTTATTAGAAGTAAATTTGAAAAAGGTATATAAAAATACTAAATATGTGGTGAATTTATGTGAAAATCGAGGAATTTCTGTAGCAGGAGTCGTTAAAGTTGTGCACGCTATGCCTGAGGTAGTATCAGAAATGGATAAAGCAGGATGTAAATATCTTGCGACATCAAGAATTAATCAAGTTATAAAAATGAAGAATCAAGGTGTGAAAAAGCCAATTATGCTAATTAGAATACCCATGTATAGCGAAATAAAACAATTAGTAGAATATGTAGATATAAGTTTAAATTCTGAAATAGAAACTTTAAAAAAAATAAATGAGGAATGTAAGAATCAAAATAAAGAACACAAGGTAATTTTAATGATGGATTTAGGTGATTTAAGAGAAGGGATTATAGATGAAGAAGAATTTATAAATCTAGCTTTGTTTGTAGAAAAAGAATTAAAAAATCTAAAGCTTTATGGTATTGGAACAAATTTAGGTTGTTACGGCTCTGTAAAGCCTACAGAGAATAACTTAGGGAAACTCTGTAATGTTGCAGAAAAAATTGAGAAATTAATTGGAAGAGAGCTAGATGTGATATCAGGAGGAGCTACTTCATCCTTAACTTTAATTTGGGATGATAAAATACCAAGTAAAATTAATAATTTAAGAATAGGCGAAGGTATATTAGTAGCTAAGGATTTAGATGATTTTTGGCAATATGATATGTCTATGCTTTATCAAGATGCGTTTTTGCTCAAAGCACAGGTAGTTGAAGTAAAAAATAAGCCATCTCATCCTATTGGAGAAATATTTATAGATGCTTTTGGGAATAAACCAACTTATAAGGACAGAGGGGAAAGAAAGAGAGCATTACTAGCAATAGGAAAACAAGATTTTGTTTCAGTAGACACATTAGTACCAATCGATAAAAATATAGAAGTAATTGGCGCTAGTAGTGATCATCTAATTATAGATATAGAAAGTTGTGAAAATGATTATAGAGTTGGTGATATTATAGAATTCAACATATATTATCCTCATTTATTATATCTAAGCGGCTCTAAAGATGTAGGTAAGAGATTTATATATTAGGATAAGATAAAGAATGTAGATTTATATAAGGCTATAAATTAGGTGTAATATAATTATAGGCATATGAAATAGATTTTCGCACATCTATCGTATATGTCTATAATTATTTACAAAATTAAATAATTTAACTATAATAATACTTGTGACAAGGACATGTGTCATTAGCTCAGTTGGCAGAGCACCTGACTCTTAATCAGGGGGTCCAGGGTTCGAACCCCTGATGGCGCACCAAAGGAAACAATACTGAATAGTATTGTTTTTTTTTATAAATTTTTAAAAGAATATAAGTATAATAAGCAATTAGTAAAGGTATAATAATTAGGTATGAAAGTAAATTACATTAGCTTATATTTTATTCCATTAAATGATAAATATTTATATAAAGTATTTTATTAAAATACTTTACAAAACTTTCAGTCGGTTGTATAATAATATTTGTAACAAGGACATGTGTCATTAGCTCAGTTGGCAGAGCACCTGACTCTTAATCAGGGGGTCCAGGGTTCGAACCCCTGATGGCGCACCAAAGCTCGTAATACGGATGAAAGTATTACGAGTTTTTTATTTGAAGACTATAAATAAAAATTTTAATAAAGTATATTAAAATAGGATAGATTTTATATGTGATGAAAGAAGGAAAAGATAATGAATTGTTTATCAATAGAAGAGACAGAAAGTTTCCTTTGTTTTATATTTAGAGGAAATGAGTTATTGATTAAAGAAAATAAAGATAAGATTTCAATACTAGAACTTGAGAGTTTAGAATCTATTAATGTAAATCCTGTGAGAATTCAAAATCTAGGATTTAGAAATAACCATAGATGTTACTCAGTAGAAGTATCACAGGATTATTTGGAACCAGAAGGAATGAGGTTTATAGATCTAAGAAGTTTATATGGACAAGTTTCTGATGAAATGTACGTAGAAGCAGGACGTGCCATTCAAATTATGAATTGGGATAGAACTCATCAATTTTGTGGGGTATGTGGTAATATTACGGATAAAATACCTAATGAGTATGGTAAAATATGTCCTAAATGTGGATTTGTAAGCTATCCAAGGATAAGTCCAGCTATAATAGTTGCCATTGTTAAGGATGGAAAATTACTTCTTGCCAGAAATGCCCAATCAAAACATAATTTTTATAGTGTTTTGGCAGGATTCTTAGAACCTGGTGAAACTCTAGAACAATGCGTAGAGAGAGAAGTTATGGAAGAAGTAGGTATAAAGGTTAAGAACATAAGATATTTTGGAAATCAACCATGGCCTTTTCCAAACTCTCTTATGGTCGGATTCATAGCAGAATATGATGATGGTGAAATTGAAGTTGATGGAGTTGAGATTGAAGAAGCAGGTTGGTTTGATGCAGATGATTTACCTAATATTCCAGGAAATATTAGTATCGCAAGAAAATTAATAGATTGGTTTAAGGATAACTATACTTCATAATAAATTTCTACTAAATTTAATTGTGCAATTTAATGGAACTAATACTTTGATTTTACAGTATACTAAAGAAACTTTGACACATAATAAGTATGAAGAAATGTGTTAAAGGAGGGATATGTATGGATCATAAACTAATAAGAGAACAACAATATGAGGTTAAACAACGTGAGGATGATAAAAGAAAGTATACAAAAGAAAACTATCTTCGTAACGGTAGCAAATCTCAAGGACAATATGCTCAAAGTAGCTTTAATACTACTATAGAAGAACCCGGTATGAATGAGAGTGGTATTGTAGCAAAGAAAAATGGTTATTAAAAGCTAATATTCTATTTATATGAGGCCTCATTCGATTAACTTTGAATGAGGCTTTAATTTTTTAAATATATTCAAATGAATAATTATAGCTATGGTATAATAAATCTATTAAATTTTACATGATATACAAGGAGCAATAAAACTATGAATAAGAATAAAGTTAAAACTTTTGCTATATGGGCAAGGAATAATCTTATTGAAAGAGTAAAGGATAGAGCATATAAAATTGGTATTGAAGATAATAAGATTAAAGATATAGAAGAATTCGAAGGTGGATTTAGAGTAGTTGGAAGTAAAGAAGTATTTAATATTTTACCTGCACATAGAAGAGCTCTAATAAATGAAATAAAAGCTAAATCCTTTGATGAAGTTGTGGAAGATGTGGCATATACTTGGTTTAATAGATTTATAGCTTTAAGATATATGGAAGTCAATGAATACCTTCCTATTGGAATAAGAATTATATCTTCAGAAATACCAGGTAAAAAGGAACCTGATATTATATCTAGGGTTGGAGAAGTTATAAGAGAATTGAAGCTTGATGCTGATCTGGTCTATAGCTTATTAGATAGTGGTAGAAATTCTGATAGAGAAAAATTGTATAAATATATTTTAATAAGACAATGTAATGAGTTAGGAGAGATTATTCCTAGTTTATTTGAAAAAATAGAGGACTATACGGAGTTATTGTTCCCAGATAACCTCCTAGAGGATGGTTCTATATTAAGAAAAATGTGTAGTGACATTGAGGAAAAAGATTGGAAGCAGGAAGTAGAGATTATAGGATGGATGTATCAGTACTATATATCTGAAAAAAAAGATAAGGTATTTGATGATTTGAAGAAAAATATAAAAATTACTAAAGAAAATATCCCTGCAGCCACTCAGCTTTTCACTCCTAAGTGGATAGTTAAATACCTAGTGGAAAATTCTTTAGGAACTATGTGGCTTCAAGGTCACGAGGATGAAATTTTGAAGAAAGAACTGAAATACTATTTACAAGCAGGAAATCAAGAGTCAGAAGTAAATGAGATTTTAGAGAAAATTAAATTAAATAGGAAAGCACTAAATCCAGAAGAGATAAAAATTCTTGATCCATGTATGGGGTCAGGACATATATTACTATACACCTTTGATGTACTCTATAAGATTTATAAGTCTGCATCATATCCAGAAAGAGAGATTCCAAGAAAAATATTAGAAAATAATATCTTCGGATTAGATATAGACTTACGAGCAACTCAAATTGGTGCATTTGCCCTTGTTATGAAAGCTAGATCTTATAATAGAAGATTCTTTAGAGAGGTTGAAAAGAAGCCTTTAAAGCTCAATATAGAAGCTATAGAGGAAAGTAATGGTATTACCTATGAAATGATAGAGTATTTTTCACAGGGCAATAATGAGTTAAGAGAAGATTTATATTATTTGGTAAATAACTTTAAAGATGGAAGAGAATACGGATCTATTTTAAGAGTTGAGGAGATTAATTTTCAAGCTTTAGAAGACAGATTAAGAGAAGTGTATGAAGAAAACAATTTTATATTTAGTGATTATAAACAGACAATTTTAAATAAATTACCTAAACTAATAAATCAAGGAAAAATAATGAGTAATAAATATGAAATTTGTATTACAAATCCACCTTATATGGGGCTTAGAGGTGCTAACGATACTCTTGCTAAATACTTAACTTCTAAATATCCTTTATCTAAGCATGATTTATTCTCTGTTTATATGGAGGTATGTAAGAATTATTTAAAAAAAGATGGAATTTATGCCATGGTAAATCAACATTCATGGATGTTTTTAAGCAGTTTCTTAGAGCTTCGAACAAAGCTTTTGGAAGAAAGTACTTTTATAAGCATGATTCATTTAGGGTCTAGAGTATTTGAAGATAATGTAGGGACTATAGTACAAAATGTCGCATTTATCAATCAAAATAGTGAAATACCTAAATATAAAACTAGGATTATAGATGTAACTAAGGATAATACAGCTATAGAAAAAGAAATTAAAATTATGTCAATTTGTAATGAAACTAATACACATAGAACTTATGATATAGGGCTAAAAAAGCTTATGACAATTCCAACCAAACCCTTTGCTTATTGGATAAATGACAATATATTAAACATATTTAATACTTTAGATAAATTTGAAACTATTGCAAAGCCTAGACAGGGAATGGCTACGTCTGATAATAAACGATTTTTAAGAGAATGGTACGAGGTAGATATTAGTAAAATTAATTTTATGGCTACTAATAGTGAAGAAGCCTTAGAAAGTAAGAAAAAGTGGTTTCCTTATAATAAGGGTGGAGAATTTAGAAAATGGTTTGGAAACAATAGATTTATAATCAACTGGGAAAATAATGGAGCGGAAGTAAAGGATTATGCATCAAAATTATATAAATCATACAGTAGAACTATAAAGAATGAGGAATTTTACTTTAAAAGTGGACTTACTTACACTTTTATCTCTGAAGATATGGGGGTAAGATATTCTCCACAGGGATTTATATTTGATGTTGCTGGTTCATCTATATTTTTTAATGATAAATCTATAGAAAAGACAATATTAGCACTATTGTGTAGTAAAGTTGCAAATATGTTTCTTGATATAATGAATCCTACTTATAACATACAAGTTGGCGATTTGAAAAATATTCCAATAAATAAGAATATATTTAAATCAGAAGTTAAATCCATAATAGATGATACTGTGGAAGAAAATATAGCTATTAGTGAGAATGAATGGGATAATTTTGAGATATCATGGAATTTTAAGAGACATCCATTATTGAGGTGGATAAAAGAAAGTGATTTTAATGGAATAACTATGGAAGCTATATTTAACCTTTGGGAAAAAGAGAATATTAGGATTATAGAAAAGTTGAAAAGTAATGAAGAAAAATTAAACAAGATTTTTATAGATATCTATGGATTGGGTGAAGAGTTAAATCCAGAAGTACCTTACAAGGATATTACATTAAGAAGGGCAGATGTAGAGAGTGATATAAAATCTTTTATATCCTTTGCAGTAGGATGTATTATGGGGAGATATTCGCCAGAGGTTGAGGGTCTAGTATATGGTGGTGGAGATTTTAAAGATAAGTGGGATTTTATAAACAATAAGGTAAGACAAGTTGAAAGAGATGATAAGGGTGAAGTTACTATTAATAGATGGGTAGAATCAAGGTTTATGCCTAAGTTTGATAATATAATACCAATAACCGAAGAAGCATATTTTTCTGAGGATATAGTAGCCAAATTTATTCAATTTGTAGAGTTAATTTATGGAAAGGATACTTTGGAAGAAAATCTTAATTTTATAGCTTGTAGCTTAGGAAAAAAAGATGGTGAAACCTCAAGGCAAAGTATAAGAAGATATTTCTTTAAAGAATTTTATAAAGATCATATAAAGATGTATTCAAAGAAACCTATTTATTGGTTGTTCGATTCAGGAAAGAATGAAGGATTTAAAGCTTTAATATATGCACATAGATATGATAGTTCTACAGTAGCTAAATTAAGGACAGAATATGTTCATACCATGCAGAGAAAATATGAAGATGAATTAAGTAGATTAGAACTAGTGAAAAATTCACAAGAATATAACACAAGAGAAAGAGCAGAAGCTAGAAAAAAAAGTGATAAGTTAAAAAGGCAGATAGAAGAACTCATCGAATATGATGAAATAGTAGGATATATAGCTAATGAAAAGGTTGATATTAACTTAGATGAAGGCATTAAGAAAAATTATGATAAATTTCAAGGAATTAAGATAGTTAAAAGAAGTGGTAGAGAAGTTAAGATGAATCTTTTACATAAAATCTAATTATATGTATTTAAATTTGGAAGGAAGAAATTATGAGGGAGAATATAACTAGCAGTGGAGAAGAATTATATAATAAGAGCACTGTTTCATCTTATGAAAATTTAATATGTAGAATAAATGAAGTTAAAAATAAAGTAGAAAAATTTCAATACATAAATAAATTGAAATTAAAAAATGATATAGACAATTTGAGTAGGTGTATTTGGAGTGGATTGGAAAATATATATACTTTTAATTTAAGCAATATATGTAAAATACATGAGTTTTTAATTGATGAAATTATAAAAATACACAATGAAGAAGAAAACTTTAGAAATGAAGAGCTGCTTAGAAGTAATCTAAATATTAAAGAAATAAAAAAACAATGTATTGATGGAACAAGGGGATCTAGAATATATTTATTAAAGGATTCAAGCTATGAATATTACTTTATTGGAGATATTCATTCCGATGATTTTATTATAAAAAGGATATTGAATAAATGTAATTTCTTTGAAAAGATTGTTAAAGGAGAAAAGATCAGACTTGTTTTCTTAGGAGATTATGTGGATAGAGGAAAAGAACATTTAAAGACTATAGAAAAAATTATGATTTTAAAGTATATTTTCCCAGGAAATATTTACCTATTAAAAGGAAATCATGATGGAGGTTTTATAGAAAATAATAATGTAAAACTATGCATAGGAAAACCAGTAGAAGATAAAGATGAAGACTACTTTATTTTATTTTTAGATATATTAACTAAAAATAATAAAAGCTTTTCTAGAAATATGATAACAAGATATTTAGATCTATTTAATAGTATGGCTATTATCAGCATTATAATGATAAAAGAGGAAGTGATCCTTGGAGTCCATGGTGGACTACCAAGACCTAAGAGAATGGGGCAAAAAGCATATGAATATATTAATGCCATATATGATTTAACTAATGAATCTATTCAAGATAATATAGGTAAAACTATAGTTCAAAATATATTATGGAGCGACCCATTAAGATATGGAAAAGAGCTTAGAGAAAATTCTGGGAGGTTTAGATTTAAAGAAGATGAGTTTTACGAATTCTGTAGTATGTTTGGAATTGATATTCTTATAAGAGGACATGAAGCTCATGAAAATGGATGTGAAGAATATTTTAATGATAAAGTCTATAGTGTTTTTTCTTCTGGATGCATTATGGAAGATAGTTATAACATTAATTTTTCAACGGCCTATGAATATGTAAAACCTAAAATTATCAAAGTTAATTTAAAAGATGGAATTCAAGTATTACCAATTAAATAGTAAATATTATATTTACAATATTAATTCTTAAAGTTATAATCAAAATTGTGCTAAGTTTAGCAAAATATCTATACAATCCTTTAATTAATAGTAAATTTAATGATGTATATAGGTATTTATATAAATCAAAATTCAAATAAAAATATCACATATACAATATTACATAAAATGATAAAGTGTAATATATAAATAAAGCTAAAGTGTGAGATATTTAATAAATAGATAAGGTAAGGTGAGTAATATGAACTATGAAATATTAGCAAACACAATTTTTTCTGATATTGATAAGGAACCAGAATATTATATTTCAAAGTATCCAAAAAGAAAGCTTAAAGAGGGAGCAAAGGTTACTAGATATGCTCCAAGTCCAACAGGATTTCAGCATATAGGAGGGGTATTCTCTGCACTTATAGATGAAAGAATAGCTACTCAAAGTGGAGGAGTATTTTATTTAAGAATAGAAGATACAGACCAAAAGAGAGAAGTAGCTGGTGCTATAGAAGATACTATAAATACTATGCATAAGTTTGGATTAGATTTTACTGAGGGAATGACAGGCAATGATACTTTTAAAGGGGAGTATGGTCCATATAGACAAAGTGAAAGAGAAGAAATATATAAAACTTTTGCTAAGGATTTAATTAAAAAAGGTCTTGCTTATCCATGTTTTTGTACAGCAGAGGATTTAGAAAAGCTTAGAGAAAAGCAAATTAATGAAAAATTAACACCTGGATATTATGGAGAGTATGCAAGTTGTAGAAATCTATCTCCAGAAGATGCTCTAAGAAGAATAAATGAAGGTGAAAAATATATTATAAGATTAAAATCACCAGGTAGTCCAGAAAATAGAGTGGAATTTCATGACTTAGTTAAAGGGGATATTTCTTTTCCAGAAAGTAATCAAGATATAGTTATAGTTAAATCTGATGGCCTTCCAACTTATCATTTTGCTCACGCTATTGATGATGCATTAATGGGTACTACTACAGTAATTAGAGGAGAAGAATGGTTATCATCTCTTCCAATTCATATTCAACTTTTTGATATCCTTGGATTTGACAGACCTGAATATGCACATACACCTACAATAATGAAGTTAGATGGAGATTCAAAGAGAAAATTATCAAAGAGAAAAGATCCAGAAAGTGCAGTAAGCTATTATGATGAAGAAGGATATCCTATGATATCTGTTATTGAGTATCTACTTAATATAATAAACTCTACTTTTGAAGAGTGGAGAGAAGAAAATCCGTCAGCTGATTACCATGAGTTTAAAGTATACCTAGATAAAATGAGCAAAAGTGGCGCTTTATTTGATATTATAAAATTAAATGATGTAAGTAAAAATGTTATTTGTAAATTAAAGGCTGATGTAGTATATGATTATTATATCAATTGGGCTAAGGATTATGATAAAGAAATGTATAACTTAGTCACTAAAAATGAATCAATGTGTAAAGAAATATTTAACATTGATAAAGAAGGTCCAAAACCTAGAAAAGATTTTGCTAAGTGGAGTGATGTTAAGGAAAAAATATTCTTCTTCTTTGATGAATTATTCAATGGTACTTTAGAAGAGATAGAATTTCCTAAAAATATTGACTTAACAGAAGCTAAAAGAGTAATAGAAGCTTATAGTAGAGCCTATAATTTTAATACAGATAAGGATACTTGGTTTGAAGAGCTAAAGGCAGTTGCTGTAGAGCTAGGATATACCACAGATAGAAAGGCTTTCAAGAAAAATCCAGAAGCATATAAAGGTATGGTTTCAGATGTAGCAGGTTGCGTAAGAACAGCATTAACTCATAGAAGCAATACACCAGACCTTTATACTATTATGCAAATAATGGGTGAAGAGAGAGTTAGAAATAGATTTGATAAGTTTTTAAAACTATAATTATTAAAAAATAAAAATCATCTCTGTAAGTTTACAGGGATGATTTTTTATCTATAACTGAAACATACTTATTAGCATTGATATAATATCTCCAGAGAAAGTCTTTTGCTTCTTCTGCATAATCAATACCTATTCTTTTTGAATATACGATATTAAAATCTTTAAAATCATCCTCATATAAAGACAATTCGTCACTAAATATGGAATGATTATTTAAAGATTTATCTATGTTGAAGGCTATGCAAAGTTTTCCTGGGCCAGAAGTTAGGTTTAATATTTCTTTTGGCTTAAGCTGTGACAGTGATTTTTTAAACCTATTTTCACTCATGATTTCAATACCCTCTATTGGTTCAATAGCACGAATTAAGACTCCTTGAGGGTCACCTTCGGCACCGGTAACTATATTCATACAGTTATACATACCATATATTTTATATACATAAGCTATGCCAGCCTCTGCAAATAGAGGTTCAGTTCTAGGGGTTTTTTTATAGTTGTAGGCATGAGAAGCTTTATCTATTTTGCCAACATAAGCCTCTGTTTCTACAATTCTTCCAGTAAGTTTAAGTCCTCTATATTTTCTTACTATTATTTTGCCTAGAAGGTCTTCGGCGACTTCCCGTGCATCTCTCTGAAAAAAACTAAGAGGAAGAGCATTTAAGTTCATAGGTTATCATCCTCCATATCTATGCTTTATGATTATATTAATAGGTATAATTTTTTAACTAATATAAAATATCCAGAGCTATTCAAGCTAATAAAAAGATATTATATATAAGTTTAACTAAATCCTATTAAGAAATCAAATTTAAATAAGGTGAAGTTTTCATTACATTATAGTTTAACATAATAGTATATATATTATTACTATAGATATTTCCTTTAAAGGGATAAAGTAAAATTATATAGTAATTTTAGATTAATTGAATTAAAATTTGAAGTAATAATAAAAAATTTGTAATATATATTAAAAGTAAATTTATATGGATGAATTATAAATTTATTAGGGAGGCCTTTTCATGAAAGATAAAAGAAAGTGGGTATTAATTACTGGAGCCTCATCTGGTATTGGACTTGAACTTAGCAAAATATTTGCTAAAAATAATTATAATCTAATTTTGATTGCTAGAAATATTGAGGCTTTAAGTAAAATTAAAGATGAATTATTAGAGAAATATGGTACCTATAGTATAGTAATTTCAAAGGATTTATCGGAATCTAATAGTGTAGAGGAAATTTTTAGTGAGCTTATAAAATTAAATATAAAAGTACATATACTCATAAATAATGCAGGTATAGGAGATTGTGGTTTATTTCATAAAATTAATATAGAAAATCATAACTCAGTTATTAAAACCAATATGATTGCTCTAACAGAACTTACTCATTTCAGTGTTAATGATATGATTGAACAAGGTGAAGGCAAGATTTTAAATGTAGTTTCTACAGGGGCTTATCAGCCAGGACCATATACTGCAGTATACTATGCATCTAAAGCCTATGTATTGTCATTAACAGAAGCCTTATCAATTGAATTAAAACATTATAATATTCAAGTAAGTGGACTATGTCCAGGAACTACTAAGACCAATTTTCATAATAGGGCAGGTAAAGGAGAGATAAAAGGAGCCATGGAACCTGAATTAGTAGCTGAAATAGGATATAAACAGTTTATGAAGGGGAAGAACATAATTATACCTGGAGTTAAAAATAAAATAGCTATAGGAATGTCTAAGGTTTTTCCAAGAAAATTATTAGGAAAGATTGTAGAGTATATTCAAAAATCTGCCATATCAATTAAAAAGTGAGATTTTATATATGAAAGTCTATGTTATTAATGTATAATTATATATTATATGGTATTAATTTCATGATAGGGGGTAGAAAATTGAAAACACAGGGGATAATGTGGGGAATAGCAGGTATATTTCTTATAACTTTAATTATTTGTTTTATACTTAATAGGAGAATTAAAAATTCAATAGTAAGATTAACTGATGATGTGGAAAGAATAGCTAAAGGCGATTTAACTAAAAGACTAAAGAAAGATAAAATTAAAATTTTGAAGAATTTAATAATACATCTAAATGAATTTATGGTGAAGGTTAGGGGATTAATAGGAAAATCTACAGACATTAGTGATAGGATCCTTATAAATTGTGATATTTTAGATAAGGATATGAAGGATATGGAGCTAAATGTAATTGAAAATGTTGACTTTGTAACTACGATATCCGAAGATATGAATAATCAAGTTGATAAAGTTGTATCTGTCAGAAATGATATGGAAAATATTGTTTTAAGCCATGAAAATGTGGTTAGAAATTCTCATAATGTAGAAAAAACAGCCATGGCAATGATAGAAACTGTAAATGAAAGTAAGAATGAGTTTGATAAACTTATTAGTAAAATGGAAAAATCCTTGGATTTAGAAAAAGAACTATCAATTAGATTAAAGGACTTAGAAGAGGGAGCACAGCAGATTCAAGCTATATCTGATACAGTGAAAGAAATAAGTGGTACAACTAATCTACTATCCTTAAATGCGTCTATAGAGGCTGCAAGAGCGGGAGAGGCAGGCAGAGGCTTTTCAGTAGTGGCAGAAGAAATAAGAAAATTGGCAGAAATGTCATCTATACAGGCTGATGAAATTCAAAAGATTACAGATAGGGTACAAAAAGATATTTATGAGTTTGGAACTATTATGGAGGAAGATTTATCAGTTATAAAGGAGTCTATCTCGTATTCCAAAGAAAGTAGTAAGAATTTTCAATCTGTATCTAAAGAGAGTATGAATACCTTGGAATCTATACAAGAAATAAATAAAGCTATTGATGAGCAAAATATAAATTTAAAAAATATAGAAGTATCTATTAATAGTATTTCTAGTTTTGTATCTAATACTACTATTCATGTTCAAAATACAGCAGAACGTTCTAAAGTTCAGCTTGAAGTTGTAAAGAGTGTATCAGACAATATTAAAGAGGTTGTAAGTATGAATAGAGATATGAAAGTAGTAATATCGTCCTTTGCTCAAAATTATACTTTAGATGATGAGACAGAAAAATATATAAACAATGCTAAAGAGATTTTAAGTAATATTGCTAGAAATAGTTCAATAGTTTCTTTAGAAGAGATTAGGTGCAATAAAGTTTTAAAAGAATTTGTAAGAAAATATCCTTTCTTCTATTTACTTTCAGTTATGAATATAGAGGGTGATACTAAAGGAATAAGTTTAGAGGGGAGTCGCGAAGAATTGTATTGTAACTATTCCCATAGACCATATTTTAAAGAAGCAATTAAGGGGTCGATTTATAAATCAGAACCTTATATATCATCGGATACAAATGGATACTGTATAGCTCTTTCAGTGCCTATTAAAAACAGTTTTGGACAAGTAATAGGAATTGTAATGGGAGATTTAGTATTAGAAAATAATTAGAATATAAAAAAGCTATCTTAGAGTTTAAAATGCATTTTACAAAGAATACATTTTATTTCTAAGATAGCTTTATTTTAGTTTTCAGATTTATATAATTCTAAAGCTATTGCTAATTGATCAGGACATGAGGTATTCTTTTCACCACAGTGAATTCCTTTAAGTTTAGATATAGCTTCATCAATATCCATACCTTCTACTAAGCTTCCAATTCCTAAAAGATTACCAGCACAACCTCTTACAAAGTTAACATTTCTTAATTTATTATCAACTATGTCAAAGTTAATTTCCTTTGAACAAACACCTGAAGTAATATATTTCATTTATTACGCCTCCTATATAAAGTAACATACTATTAAATATTACTGTAATTTGGCTAATATTTCAACATAACTAATAATTATTTTATAATTAAATAGATAAGAATGTCACAATTTAAAGTTAGTTGGAAATCTTACTAGCTATTATTTCTTTAACCATATCAGGAAGATTTTCTTGTTCTTCTTTAGATAAATTTTTAGTTTCAATTGGAGGATGAATAAATAACTCCACATTGGCAGCCTTAATTTTATTATTATTAGCCTCCATAAGTCTATAGGAGCCATTTATAGTTATAGGTATAATAGGCGCTTTAGATTTAGTTGCCAGCTTAAAACTACCAGCTTTAAATTCACCTAAAGGACCACCTTTACTTCTAGTACCTTCTGGAAATATAACTAATGAATGACCATCTTTAATTATTTTTACACCTTCAATTATAGCAGCTGCGGATTTTCTTAAGTTACTTCTATCCATAAATACGCAGTGGATGTATTGCATCCAAGTTCTAACTAGAGGTATTTTTAGAGTCTCTATTTTTGCAATGAATCCTTTAGGCTTATCGATATAACTCATTAATAATGGAATATCAAAATTTCCTTGATGGTTACTAATAAATACTACAGGTATATTATCAGGAATATTTTCCTTTCCATAAACAGATACTTTCGCTCCACTGTATTTTAGCTGAGACATAGCCCACTTTGAAGTCACTTTATGTATATAGGCTTCTTTTTCTTCTATTTTTCCTTGTTTATCTAAGGACTTAACTTTATACATAGCTCCGATTTTAGTCAATAAGCTTAATGAAAAATGACCAAACCATATAATTGTTCTTAACATAATAAATCCTCCATTATAGTAATATATACTATATAATTATAGTACAGAGCGATAATTTAATAAAGAATAAAAATTTTATAAGTCCTTTAGTGGAATTAAAGGAGAAAGCTTTAGAATATAAAAAAGGATTTTTGTAGATTAAATAAAGAGATTAGTGAATTAAATGAGTTTATACAAAATGAAATTAAATAGAATAAGTATAGTGGAATATATAGAATGACTAGAACTGGATGGTTAATTTCATCCGGTTCTAGCTATATGCATACAAATATTAAGTTTAATACATATAATTATAAGTATGTATTAAACCATTGGAGACCTTCAGTAACCATGGCTTCTGTTATATAGTGATTTAATCTATCATAGGTTTTCATATCCACTAAATTTTTATTCTCATAATGGTCTTTTATTGAATTAAAGAAAGTAATTTCACTTTTAATTGGTACTAGCGCATCCTTGTCCCCATGAAGTAAGAGGAGAGGAGTATTATTAAAGTTATCAATATTATTTATAGGACTAAAATGAGAAAGTTCATTTAAACTTTTATCTATAAAATCTTTATTTTCCTTATATTGGTCACCAATTATTTCTAAAGTTGCTTCAACCCATGCACCAGAGCTATTCATGATTACACCGGCTTTAATACATTTATTGTGAGCTATAATACCAGAAGTAATCATCCCACCCATGGAATGGCCACATACCCCGATTCTATACTCGTCTATATTATAATTATTTTTCACATAATCTAGAATAGTATTAAATTCCTTAACAGAGTTTAAAATAGTTGGCCAAAATTTAGTTAATCCGCTATCGCCTTGCCAATAGTCTAAAGTTCCACGTTCACCATGATTTATTGAATCAGGAATAACTACCATATATCCATTACAGGCTAAGAAGCTACCAAGATTTTTGTGCACGTCCTTATTAGAACTCCATCCATGATAAAAGAATATTACGGGAAGTTTATCTGAAAAATTTTTAGGTGATATTATAAGAGTAGATATATCACCTATATTTGTTTTATCTATATTAATTAAATTATTAATCCACATTAGTAGGCCTCCTTTTAAATAGGTATATTATAATAGCTGTTTGCGCTATTTAATAAAATCTATAGATTTTGTTTATAAATTACATTATACACAAAATATTATGAATTTAAAATAATGTCATAATTATTATTTTAAATTATTTCAAAATAAAGAAACTACCTTAAAATAAATTCATATTTAATAAAATTTAATGATTTATTTTAAAGTAGTCTTTTATCTTAATTTAATATCTATTGAGTAAAATGGTAGTTAAAATATAATATGAGCAATTAGTGAGATTATAGGAAGAGTTATTAGAGTTCTTTCTATAAATATAATAAATAGCTCTTTTATATTAATTGGTATTTTAGAACCTAGCAATAAGGCGCCTACTTCAGACAGATATATTAATTGAGTTATAGAAGTTGCGGCTATGATAAATCGAGTCATTTCGCTTTGAATTCCACTTGACATTATAGATGGTAATAACATATCTGCAAATCCAGATATTAGGGTACTAGAAGCTGCTACAGCTTCTGGAATTTGAAGAAGTTTTAAAATCGGTACAAAGGGCATACCAAGAATTTGAAATAGAGGTGTATACTCTGCTAATATTAGAGCGATAGTTCCTATAGCCATTACTACGGGAATTACTCCGAACCACATGTCTATAATATTTAATGTTCCTTTAAAAACTACATCCCGTTTTAAAGAAGAAGAGTTAGCTTTATTTATAGCTTTTTCTAATCCAAATTTTAATGGAGTATATCCATCAGTAAGTATATCTTCAGTAGAATTATTTGAACCATTATGATATATGTTTCTTTTCTTTGATAATGGAGGCAATTTAGGTACGAGTATAGCAGCTACTAAACTAACGAAGGTAACAGATAGATAGAATGGAACAAACATATTGCTAAGCCCCACAGTATCAATTATAACTAAACTAAATGTAATTGATACTAAAGAAAAGGTTGTCCCGATCACACAGGCTTCTCTTTCTGTATAATAGCCATCTTCATACTGTTTACTAGTTAACATTACACCAATAGTACCATCTCCAAGCCATGATGCTATACAATCTATTGCAGCAGATCCAGGTAGATTAAAGAATGGTCTCATTATTTTTACAAGAAGAGAACCTACAAACTCTAAAAGTCCGAAATTTAAAAGAAGAGGTAAGAATAATCCAGCAAATAAAAATACAGAAAAAAGTATAGGAAGTAAATCCGATAGAATCATTCCACCAGTATTCCCAGACCAAATTACTTCAGGACCTATTTGAAACAAGGTACATACTATAAATATTCCTCCTAAAAGTCTAATTACAAACCAAGCATTATTAACGTTAAAAAGGGAGTTTAAAAAACTATTTTCAATAACAAACTTAGGTTTTAAGATCTTAGTGAGAGTTGTAAGAAAAGCAGTGATAAGTATTATGCCTGTTATTATATATGGAAGTAGCTCAGCCAGACTTTCTTGAACATAAGAAGATAGGGTTGCAACAGGAATAATTACTTTTCCTCCCTGAGTGATTGGAACCATGAACAAGAAAATTCCTAGGGATGATAAAGTAAGAAATTTAATTACAGCCAATATATATTGATAACTTTTATTATTTTCTGTAATAGATATTCTATTATTTTGATTTTCCATAAAAATAAATCCTTTCTATAATGAATTTATGCATAATTATACAAAATATATTATGATTATGCAATAAATTATAACAAATATTATAATATAATTAAAAAAAATCTATTCATTTTGAAGTATATGTAAAATTATAATAGATTTTAAGATATTATAGAATTAGTAGTGGAAAGGTATGGATAAAATTCTATAGAGATACCTATTACAAAAACCATGGAAGTGAATGATTATATTTGTTTTATTTGCACAAAAATAAGTATAGATAATAATGAGATTTAATTCATTACTATCTATACTTATTTTATAATAAAGATTTAGATGGGATTATATTGAAAAGTAGAGCATTGAGTTTCTTCATTGGTAGAAGAAGTATAACCAGAAACATCAATAGAATTAGCGGTACATTTAAACTCCTTATTATAAATGCAATGCTTAGCCCTACAATTTATATTTGAATAGGGGGTATTTATACTTATAGAGTTTGTTAAAGCATTGGCCTTATTTATAAAGTTTTCACAATTTGTACCATCTGGTTGATAGGTATTGGAACCACTAATGGTTATTTCACCCAAACTACAATAATTGGAATTATTATTTACACAGTTATGAACTGAACATTGAAGTAAAACCATTTTATCTCCTCCAAAACAATTTTAACTTAGTGTACCTAATTATTCTAATTTTTATACATAATCATAAATTTCTTAAAATCTTCCTCACTTAAAGACATATCTCCGATATTTCCATGGTTAGTATCATCCTTAGAAATTCCATGAAAATCGGAACCACAAGTTATAATCATATTTCTTGATCTAGCTAATGATATAAATTCATCCGTTTCTCTTTTAAAATTTTGATAATATATTGCTTCGATACCATGAAAGTCATATTTTAATATATCTTTAATAGTGGTTTTTTTAATAAGTTTAGGATGAGCTAGAACTACTATACAATTATATTTCTTTAAAAGTTTAATTCCTTCAGGTATTGATATGTGCTTATTAGGAACATAAGCAGGACTGTTATTACCTATAAATTTATCAAATATATATTGAAAATCATAAGGATATCCAGCATTAACTATAGCCTGAGCTATATGTGGTCTAGCTACAACTCCATTACTAATTTTTAAAACATCCTCTACATTTATTTTAATGTTAAAATATTTATTTAAATTATTAACTATAGAGATAGCTCTGGATTCTCTATTAACCTTTAGACTTCTAAGAAACTCTACCAAATTTTCATCTTTATAATCATTACCCTTAAAATATCCTAAGATATGTATACTTTCACCATTGTGATTACAACTTAATTCAATACCAGGTATAAAATCAATAGAGACTTCTTTAGCTCTTTTTAAAGCTTCCTCAATTCCTTCTGTGGTATCGTGGTCCGTAATAGATAAAAGTTTCACGTTTTTATTTTTCGCCATATCTACCACTTGAGAGGGTGAAAACTTTCCATCTGAAGCAGTTGTATGACAGTGAAATTCTGCTATAAAACTCATAAATATCTCCTTTCCGGTTACTGCAAATAATCTATGTGATATAAGGTTATTATATCTTACATTAAGTAGTATTTATACTAAATAAGAAATAATTACATGATTTTAAAAAGTTATCTTTAGATAATTCTAAAATGCAAACTTCTTAAAAGTATAAAAAGTTGCATTTTATATAGAAAATAGCTATTGAAGTAGACAATAACCTTCAATAAAGAAACTTCATTTAATACACTTAATATATTATATATTAAGTGTATTAATACAGAGATAGAAGCTTAATTAAATATATTCACAATGAATGAAGAAAGTGATAATAATGAATAACTTACATAAAAATAATTGTCATAATTGAAATAATATAATATAATAAAAATATATAATATAGAATTAAATAAAGGAGTAAATTATGAAAGGTGAAACAAGAAAAAGAATTGCCACATTAGATAATAGAATAAACACTACAAAGCTTGTAAAATTATACATATTACATTACTTAATATATGAAAACAATGAAGAGTATGGTCTAGAAATAGTAAATTATATAAACAAAAATTTTGCCAAAGTCTCCAATGGACTAGTGTATCCTCTACTTAGAGATATGGAAGAAAATTTATATCTTACAGCTAAGTGGGAAGATTTTGATAGGAAAAATAAACGATTATATAAGATTACAGATGAAGGAATAGAACATTATAAAAGGATAAAAGCAGATTATTTTGATGCCATAGAATATAACATTTCTATTTATAATAATGTCTTGAGTCAAATTTATAACAAAAATAAACATTATTAGGCACTTTATGAAAAAAGTATTTAATCCTATTACTTAATCACATATGCAATATAAAAAGAATATCATATATGAAGAGATTAATTGATAGGGGGGCATTAAATTATGTATAAGATAACCTTAGACCCTGGTCATGGTGGAAGTGACCCAGGAGGAGTTTATGGTAATCTAATAGAAAAAAATATAGTGTTAACTATAGCCTTAGAGTGTGAAAAAGAGTTACGTAGACATGATGTAGAAGTTCAGATGACTAGAACTATTGACAAATATTTAGGGCTTTCTCAAAGGGCTACCATGGCTAATAATAATATGTCAGATTATTTTATTTCTATCCATTGTAATTTAGGTGGAGGAGATAGATGTGAAATAATTCATTCAATATATAATGGTAAAGGGTTGGAGCTTGCAAATAAAATTAGTAGTGAGATTATCAAGATTGGTCAAACTCAAATTAAAACCTATAATAGAATGAATAATAATGGAAGAGACTACTTTCCATTAATAAGAGATACAGCTATGGATGCAATTATTATTCAATGTGCATTTATAGATAAT
This sequence comes from Clostridiaceae bacterium, assembly GCA_902363375.1. Classification (GTDB taxonomy): domain Bacteria; phylum Bacillota; class Clostridia; order Clostridiales; family Clostridiaceae; genus Clostridium_J. The sequence goes on from CABIZX010000001.1 coordinate 1,134,325, forward strand.
GAAGAAGATAATAAAATAATTAGTACTATAGAAAATCAAAAGGAATTTGGAAGGGCTATATCACGAGGTATTCTTTCACAGTTAAATATTAAATACGAAGAAAGTTCAATTCAATAGATAATCATTGAAAACATTGTAAAATAATAAGTTTTAAATTTATACTTATTCTCTATGAAAATGTGTATCCCCAGTAGTAATATTGAGTACTACTGGGGATACTGTTATTGTATGCTTTTTATGTATATTTTAAGTATATCGTCATAATTTAATGAATAAGGATGATTTTTAAGTTTTGCTTCATTAGAGCTCATATAGGAAGCATAACTTTCTAATTCACCAGTAGTTATTTTAAAATCATTTACAAATAATTTATCTATAAAATCTCCAAATTCATTTAGATTAGAGAAATTTAATAAAGATAAAATTTTATTTACTTTGTCAATATTATTCTTTACATATATCTCAAGGTATTCCTTTAAAAGAACTCCATTAGCTTTACCATGAGGTACATTATGATAATATGTTAAAGGATATCCCATTCCATGTGGAATAGATGTACCACTTTGTGAAATTACCATGCCAGCTATAGAAGATGCAATTAAAAGTTTCTCACGTATTTCATAAGGAATTTTTTCAGAAGATATGTAAGAAATACATTCACTAAATAGACTTAGTCCACTTTCTGCAAGAGCATTACTGAAAGAGTTAGCATTAGTAGATAAGTATCCTTCTATTAAATGTGAAAGTGCATCTATAGACGTGTTTATTGTTATATTTCTAGGTGTATTCATTAAGTAAGTAGCATCTAAAAAAGATATTACAGGAAAAATTCTAGGTGCTATACCTCTTTTATTTTTTATATTATGGTCTGTCAATATAGAATAAGGTGTAGTTTCCGTTCCAGTTCCAGCAGTGGTAGGAATAGCTACAATTGGAATAGAAGTAAGATTTGGATTTGTAAATAAATCTTCAATATCTACTTGGGGATTTGATAGAAGTACGCCTGCAGCTTTAGAGGCATCTATAGGAGAACCTCCACCTATTCCTATAATAAAATCTATGTTTTTATCTTTAGAAAAGGCCTTGATTTTATTAATTGTAGCTGTAGATGGGTTTTCTTCTACATCATCGAAAATATGGTATTCTATGTTATTTTCTTTTAAAGAGTCTAAAATGTGGTTTAAGGAACCATTTGCTTTAGAAGAATGTTTACCAGTTACTATTAGAGTAGTATCACCTAGAGATTTCATTAGATTACCGTGATTTAGTATTACATTCTTCTCACATATAACTTTAGTCGGCATAAAAAATACTGGATTATTCAAAATTTATTCCTCCTTTAAAGGTTAATTATGACTTCAAAATTTATCTCTATATTTTAATATAGCACCCATCATAGCTTTTCTCAATTAATTTAGTATATGTTAATATAATATGGATTTGATTTATAAAAATTAATTACCACTGAATATAAAAATTGGTTTTGAAAATAATAGATAATAGGAGGTGAGCTTTATGGCTAAGAATAAACAAAATAAACCTAAGAAATCTTCTAATAAGATGAATAGTGAACTTACTTCTATGGATGACAGATCAAATGAAAGTAGAAATTCAAAGACGGGATATAAAGAACAACCACCGAATTCCCATTTAAATCAGTTAAGATAAGTCTAGAGAATACATAAGCCGATAACACTATTAATATGGGGTTATCGGTTTATTATTTAATGTCATTGATTTTTTTATTAATAAAAACTATAATTCATTTTATTAGTAGTATGAAGGGATGTATAAAATGGAAGAAAGATTGCAAAAATATATGGCAAGATGTGGTGTTGCATCTAGGAGAAAATGTGAAGAGATAATACTGGCGGGAAGAGTTAAAGTCAATGATAATGTAATAGATGAGTTAGGAACAAAAATTAATGTACATAATGATGAGATTAAGGTAGATAACATGGTAATAGTTCCAGAAGAGAAAAAAGTATATATAGCTCTAAACAAACCTATAGGATACATATCCGCTGTAAAAGATGACCGAGGAAGAAAAACTTTATTGGATATTGTAAAAGTAGATGAGAGAATATATCCTATTGGAAGGCTAGATTATGATACCTCTGGACTAATCTTCTTAACTAATGATGGAGATGTATATAATAACATAATGCACCCAAGAGTATCTATAGATAAGACTTATGTAGCTACTATAAAAGGAGTAATAAGTTCTAGAGAAACAGAGCTTTTCGAAAAAGGAATTAATATTGGGGATTATATAACAGCTCCAGGAAAATGCAAGTTAATAAAGGCTCATATCGAGAGCTGTGATGTAGCTATAACGATTCATGAAGGAAGAAATAGGCAAGTGAGGAGGATGTGCGAGGCTATTGGGCATCCAGTTATAAAGTTAAAAAGAACTTCTATAGGCAAAATAAAATTGGAAAAGGAATTAAAAGAAGGCCAATGGAGGTATTTAACAGAAAAAGAAATAGAGTATTTAAAGAGTGGGGGAATTAAAAGTGTTTAGATATTTAGGAAATATAACAGATTTAGCTCACTATATAATAGAAAATTTTGTGATAGATAAAAACATAGCCATTGATGAAACTTTAGGAAATGGTGGGGATTGTGATTTTTTAAGTAAAAATTTTAAAAAAGTATATGCCTTTGATATTCAGTCAAAAGCTATAGATGAATATAAGAAAAGATGTAAAGATAACGTAACTCTCATTTGTGATTCACATGCAAATATAGAAGAGTATATAAAGGAGGAGGTAGATGTAGCCATATATAATCTAGGATTTCTCCCAGGAGGAAATAAATCTATAACTACTAAGGCTGAATCTACTCTAAAAAGCATTGAGAGTACTTTAAAAATATTAAAAAGTGGAGGATTTGCCATAATGGCAGTATACATTGGTCATAATGAGGGGCTTCATGAAAGTGAAGAACTCTTAAAATATGCAAGTTCTCTGTCTAAAGACAAGTTCGGAGTTATGATTCATAAAGTAATAAATAGAAGCGATAAAGCACCATATCTGTTAGTGATTGAAAAAAAATAATAGATTGTAATTAGGTTGATTTCAATGTTTAATATGGATTTATAAATCTTATTATAGGGTTATAGATATCTCTTATATCGAAAAAAATGATAAAGTTTATATTCATATAAGTTTTTTGTTGAAGGATAATCTATCCTATGTTAATATGAAGTATATAATTCATTTTTCAGTAAAATGAATTATATACCTTATAATCTTTTAAAAGGAGTTATGTTATGGAAAACAATGGGACTGATTTAATGAGAATGATACAAACTAAATTTTCAAGGCTAAGTAAAGGACAAAAACTTATAGCTGAATATATTTTAAAACATTATGATAAAGCTGCATTTATGACTGCTGCAAAACTTGGAGCGAGTGTTGGAGTTAGTGAATCAACAGTAGTTAGGTTTGCTAATCAATTAGGTTACGAAGGATATCCTGAACTTCAAAAGGCATTACAAGAACTCATAAAGAATAAACTTACTACAGCTCAAAGAATAGAATTATCTAATGATTTTATCATACCTAATAATGCATTAAAAGGAGTTCTAAAATCAGATATAGAGAATATTAGATCGACTATGGAAAAAATAAATTATGAAGCCTTTGAGAGCACAGTTAATAGTATATTAAGCTCTAAAAAGATATATATTGTAGGATTAAGAAGTTCTGCTGCGTTAGCGGACTTTTTAGGGTTTTATTTAAATTTAATATTAGATAATGTTAAAATCGTATCTTATGGAATGAGTGATATTTTTGAGCAAATGTTGAGCTTAGGAGAAGGAGATTGTGTTATAGGTATAGGATTTCCTCGTTATGCTATGAGAACTGTTGAGACTCTTAATTATGCAAAATCAAGAGGCGCTGATGTAATTGCAATTACAGATAGTGTATTATCTCCATTAGCTACAAAAGCTGATTACGTGCTAATTGCTGAAAGTAATATGGCTTCTTTTGTTGATTCTTTAGTGGCTCCATTAAGTGTTATTAATGCTCTTATTATAGCAGTGGGCTTAAAGGAAAAGGATAAGATATCTAAAACATTTACGGAACTTGAACATGTATGGCAAGAATATCAAATTTACTCCTATAAAACTAATAAAGATATTAATAAATTTTAATTCTTATCATTAAATTTTGAAAATTATGTTGATTTATAATTAAAAGTATTCTATTATGTAAATAAAGCTATGTAATCGTTTTAAAAAGATGCAATAAATCTGTTAAAATGATTTTGAAAAAGAAGGAAAAAAAACGTTTGCATAGAATATATATTACATGTAAAGATTTACTTAAGTATGTTAGCATATGTAAGTGAATTAGATAAATATTTTGTTTAAATTTTAGGAGGTATTGATACTATGGATACTAAAGCTTATATTGAGCAAGTATTAGAAAACGTGAAAAAAAGAAACAGCGCTGAACCAGAATTTATTCAAGCTGTTGAAGAGGTTTTACACTCTATAGGGCCTGTACTTGACAATCACCCAGAATATATAGAGACAAACCTATTAGAAAGATTCTGTGAGCCTGAAAGACAAATAATGTTTAAAGTATCTTGGAAAGATGATAATGGTAAAACTCACGTAAATAGAGGATATAGAGTTCAGTTTAATGGAGCTATAGGACCTTACAAAGGCGGATTAAGATTCCATCCATCTGTTTACTTAGGAATTATCAAATTCCTAGGATTTGAACAAATTCTTAAAAATGCATTAACTGGTCTTCCAATAGGAGGAGGTAAAGGTGGTTCAGACTTCGATCCAAGAGGCAGATCTGACGCTGAAATCATGAGATTCTGTCAAGCATTTATGACTGAATTACAAAGACATATTGGACCAGATATAGACGTTCCAGCTGGAGATATCGGTGTAGGTGGAAGAGAAATAGGATACTTATACGGTCAATATAGAAGAATTAGAGGAGCTTTCGAAAATGGAGTTTTAACTGGAAAAGGTTTATCTTATGGTGGAAGCTTAGTAAGACCAGAAGCAACAGGATTTGGAGTTGCTTACTTCTGTCAAGAAATGCTTAAACATGAAGGCACTGATTTTAAAGGAAAAACAGTTGCAGTTTCAGGTTTTGGTAATGTTGCTTGGGGAGCATGTCAAAAAGTTGCTGATTTAGGTGGTAAAGTTGTTACTCTATCTGGACCAGATGGATATATCTATGATAAAGATGGTATAACTACTCCAGAGAAAATTAACTACTTAGTAGAGATGAGAAATTCAGGAAGAGACAAAGTTCAAGATTATGCTGATAAATTTGGATGCGAATTCTTCCCAGGGCAAAAACCATGGGGTGTTAAAGTTGATATCATAATGCCTTGCGCAACTCAAAATGATATTCACTTAGAACATGCAAAACAAATTGTTGAAAATAAAGTTAAATTTGTATGTGAAGCTGCAAATATGCCATGTACAAATGAGGCTGTTGAATACTTCTTAGCTAATGGATTAATAGTTGGACCTGCTAAGGCTGCCAATGCTGGTGGAGTTGCTACTTCTGCATTAGAAATGGCTCAAAATAGCATGAGAATATCTTGGACAGCTGAAGAAGTTGACCAAAAACTTCATCAAATAATGGTAACAATCCATAAAAATGCTATGGATGCAGCTGAGCAATGTGGATTTGGTTACAACCTAGTTGCTGGTGCTAACATTGCTGGATTTATGAAAGTTGCTGAAGCAATGCATGCTCAAGGAGACATTTAATATTAAATAAAAATAGTTTTAATATTAAAGGAGGGAATTTTTAATTCTCTCCTTTTTCACGTAATACAATGTGTTTCTAATTACTATTAATTTTACAGTAATCGATTTTATGAATAAATTATACATAAAGAAAAATTACAAGGAGATAAAATTTTATTTAATGAAATAAATTCATTGAATAATAAAGAAATTTATATTAAATTATAATATAGATACATCTTTAAAATAGAAGGGTTGGTGATTTCTTGGCACAGGTAGTAGTGGTAGGCGGAGGTCCAAGTGGTATGATGGCTGCAATAGCAGCAAGTAAAAATAATAAAGTAGTTTTGATAGATAAGAATAATAAGCTTGGAAAGAAACTGTTCATCACCGGAAAAGGTAGATGTAACGTGACTAATGGAAAGGATATTAGCGAATTTTTTGATTATATTCCAACTAATCCTTATTTCCTTTATAGTGCGCTTTATACATTTACCAATGAGGATACCATTAAATTTTTTAAGGAAAAGGGCGTGGAACTAAAGGTAGAGCGAGGAGATAGAGTATTTCCTAAATCAGATAAGTCGTCCGATATTATTAAAGCTTTTGAAAAAGCTTTAATAGAAAATAATATTGAAATTAGACTTGGAGTTGCAGTAAAGGATTTAAAAGTCAAGAATCATAAAATTACTTCGGTAATTCTTGAAAGTGGAGAGTCTATAGAGTGTGATAATGTAATTTTAGCTACTGGAGGAGCATCATACCCTCAAACTGGATCTAATGGTGATGGGTTTAAATTAGGTAAAAAACTTGGACATAGTATAGTACCAATAAAGCCATCTTTAGTACCTATAGAAATTGATGAGGAGTGGGTAAAAGAGGTTCAGGGACTATCTCTAAGAAATATACAACTTACAGTATTAAATAATAACAATAAAGTAATTTTTAAAGAACAGGGAGAAATGCTGTTTACGCACTTTGGAATTTCTGGACCATTATGCCTTAGTGCCAGTAGTTTAATAAAATCAGAAGGAAAATATAAAATTGTTATAAATCTTAAACCAGCACTTAGTGAAAAAGAGCTAGATTTAAGAATACAAAAGGATTTTTTAAAGTATAATAATAAGGACTTTAAAAATGCGTTAAATGATTTATTTCCACAAAAACTAATTCCTATTATGATTAATTTAAGTAAAATACCGGAAAGTCAAAAGGTGAATAGTATTACAAAAGAACAGCGTAGGTATTTTGTGAATCTTATTTCGAATCTTACAATGAATGTAAGAGGCTTGAGGACTATAGATGAAGCAATAGTCACGTCTGGAGGCATTGATACAAAGGAGATTGATCCCTCTACAATGAAGTCTAAGTTGATTTCTAATCTAAGTTTTGCAGGTGAAGTTATAGATGTAGATGCATACACTGGTGGGTACAATGTGCAAATTGCTATTTCTACGGGATTTATAGCGGGAAGTAAGATATAAAATATTAAGTTATTATTGATAATAGAGAATGTAGCGACATTTATTTAAACTCAATATCAATAGTATCTATATAATTGAGGAGTGATACTATGAAAATATCAATAGCTATTGATGGACCTGCTGGAGCAGGAAAAAGCACTATAGCAAAGTTAATAGGTGAAAAATATAATCTAATGTATATAAATACAGGCTCTATGTATAGAGCTGTTACATTATTTGCGATGAAGAGAGGTATAGAACCCACTCAAATAGATGAGTTATGTGAACTTATCGATACTTTAAATATGCATTTTAAAAGTGAAAACTTATTTGTTAATGATGTAGATGTTACTGAACAATTAACAAGTATCCAAGTTACTAATAATGTATCTAGATATGCATCTATATTAAAAGTTAGACAACGATTAGTCAAAATTCAACAGAAGATAGCTGAAAAGTATGATGTGATAATGGACGGTAGAGATATAGGTACAGTAGTACTTAAAAATGCAAGTCTAAAAATATTTTTAACGGCTAGAGCTGAGGAAAGGGCTAAGCGTAGATATGATGAACTTATAGCCAAGAATGTAAAAGTAGATTATAATAATATATTGGAGGACATAAAAAAAAGAGATTATATTGACTCCAACAGAGACGTTGATCCGTTAAGGAAGGCTGAAGATGCTATAGAAATTGATTCTTCTACGATGGATATAAATGAAGTAGTAGAGGTTATATCTAAGTACATATCATCGATTGATGTAAATGCATAGTGATATATAATTTTTAGCATAAATCATTTTTAAAATAAATAGATTGAAGGTGATAATCACATGGCAGAAGTAATTCTTGCAAGTAAAGCGGGATTTTGTTTTGGAGTAAAACGTGCAGTTGAAGAAACAATAAAGTTAAGAGAAAAATATAATAGACCAATATATACATTAGGACCGTTGATACATAATAATGATGTAGTTAAAAGCTTAGAGGAGAAAGAAATATATTCTATTACTCTTGAAGAAGCATATAATCTTAAAGAAAATGATGTTGTAGTAATAAGATCTCATGGTGTGGGTAAAAATGTATTTGACTATTTGAGGAATAATAATGTTATAATAGAAAATGGGACTTGTCCTTATGTTAGAAATATACAACAAAAGGTTGAGGAGTATTATAACAAAGGATATAATATAATTATTGTTGGAGATGACAAACATCCCGAGGTCATAGGAATAAACGGATGGTGTAATAACTCAGCAATTATATCAAAAAACGGTGAAAATATAGATGCAATTAAAGGTAAAGTATGCGTAGTCTCTCAAACTACAGAAAAACAAAGTAATTGGGAAAAGGTTTTGAATAAGGTAATATCATTAGCTAAAGAAATAGTTGCTTTTAATACTATATGCAATGCCACAGAAGAGAGGCAAGAGTCTGCCAATGAACTTTCAAAGGATGTTGATTTAATGATAGTTTTAGGTGGATATAATAGTTCTAATACTACAAAACTTTATGAAATTTGCAAAAATAATTGTGAAAATACCTATCATGTAGAAAAAGTGGATTTTTCACTTTTAGATATGATAAGGAATGAAAATATAAATAAAATTGGAATTACTGCTGGAGCATCAACTCCAGAGTATGTAATTGAGGAGGCTATTAATAAAATGAGAAAACAAAATGATGTAAATCAAGAGGATATGGACCTTTATGATAAATATTTTAAGGATACAAGTAACATATCTGTAGGTAGCATTTTAGAAGGTGAAGTATTTAAAGTAAATGAAAAAGAGGCATATTTAACTATAGGAGCAAAAACAGAAGCTATAATTACAGCCGAAGAATATTCAAAGGATAGTGATGCTCCTCTAAATGAACAAATAAAAGTTGGAGATATTATTAAAGCAAAAGTAATAAATAGAAAAAATTCTGATGGTCTAGTTGTATTATCAAGAACTGAAGTTTTAAGAGCAGAGCAACAACAAGTATTAAAGGCTGCTTTTGACAATGGAGATATAATAAATGTTAAAGTTAAACAAGAAGTTAAAGGCGGACTTGTAGCTTTATTTAAAGGTGAAAGAGTATTTATACCAGCATCACATATAGAATTGAGAAGAGTTAATGACTTATCTAAATTTGTAGGAGAAAGTTTTGATATAAAACTTATTGAATATACTAAAGATAGAAATAGAGTTAAGATTGTTGGTTCAAGAAGAGAACTTTTAGAGAAGGATAAAGAAGCTAAGCAATCAAGCACATGGGCTTCTTTAGAGAAAGGTATGATAGTTGAAGGTGAAGTTAAGAGATTAACTGCTTTTGGTGCCTTTGTAGAAATTAACGGTATAGATGGATTACTTCATAGCTCTGAAATGTCTTGGAATAAAGTTAATAATCCATCGAAACTATTTAAAGTTGGTGAAATTATTAAAGTTGGTATTTTAGAAGTAGATAGAGAAAATAATAAATTAGCTTTAAGTGTTAAAATGCTAAGTGAAAATCCATGGAATAATATTAGTGAAAAATATCCAGTTGGAAATGTGGTAGCTGGAAAAGTAGTAAGATTTGCACCATTTGGAGCATTTGTTGAATTAGAAGAAGGGATAGATGGCTTAGTACACATATCTCAAATTTCTAATGAGAGAGTTGAAAAGGTTGATGATGTTTTAAAAATTGGAGAAACAGTTAAAGCTGTTATAACTCAAGTAGATGCTGAAGGTAAGAAAATAGGCCTTAGCATCAAAGATGTAGAAGCATAATAAATTTAAAAAGGTACGGAAACGTACCTTTTATTTTTATAAATTTAAATAAATATATTATAAATGGTTATATTATTTAAATTTGGATTATAATATATATATAGATTCAAGATAAGAGGTAGATGAATTTATGTATAGATTAGAAACGCTAAATAGTTCAAATTTAAACTTTATAGACGAATTTGATATTACTAATGAATATAAAGAGGAACTTATAGATATATGTACTAATAAAAATATATTTAAAAAGCTTTTATTTGGGAAAAATATAAAGTATATAAAGGCAGAACAAAAATATGTAGGATTTTTATGGTATAGTAAACTCCAACATCAAATATATAAAATACATTGTATAAAACTTCTTCCGGAATATAGTACTTTTGAATATTATAAAGAGTTATTTAAATTTTTTAATAGTTGTAATTCTGTTGTTATTAGCGATAATAATAATTTAAATACAAAGTTGTTAATTGATTTAGGATTTAATATAGAAAGATCTATTATTGAAATGAAGCGAGAAATAAATCGTTATGAGCAGCATGACATTGATCAGAATATTTCTTTTGTAACCTTTCAAGATGGAGAAGACGAGAAGAATAGATGCTTAATCCAGAATAAAGTATTTGATTCCTCTAATAGGCAAGCTATAAATGAAGATGATATTTTATATGAGAAATATCAGAATTATTATATTCCTGAAGGATGTATTTTTATAAAATACAAAGAAAATTATATAGGCTATGGACAACTAATTAAAAAAGATCTAAGAGTCTATATAGCAAACTTTGGGATTTTATCGGAATATAGAGGAAGAGGCTATGGAAAAGAGCTACTTAGATTTATAATAAATTTAGCATATGACTTAGGAAATAGAAAAATATATCTTAAATGCGATAAGAAAAACATAGAGGCTGTAAATTTATATAGCAGTGAAGGGTTTAGAACTCTAGATACTTATTATGAATATAAGAGAGAGAATATGAATTTATTTTAATAAATAAAAAAAAGAAATTAAGCCGCCAGACTTAATTTCTTTTTTATTTATTATTTTTCAATCTTTACATATTCAGCTAAGGCTTTTTCTAATATATCCATTGCATCAGCTAATGCTTCAGTATTTAAACAATAAGATAATCTTATTTCATCCATACCAAGGCCTTCTGTTGCATAGAATCCTTCTGCAGGAGCAACCATAACAGTTTTATTATTGTAGTTATAGTCTGTAAGTAACCATTTTGCAAAATCTTCACCACTTTTTATTGGAAGTTTCACTACTATATAAAATGCTCCAGTAGGCTTTTTGCAGATAACACCTGGCATTTTTGAAAGTTTATCAAACATTATGTTTCTTCTAGCTTCATATTCTTTTTTTACATTAATAAAATACTCTTTAGGGGTATTTATTAAATTTGCTGCAGCTAATTGTTCAATGGTTGGAACACATAGCCTTACTTGGCACATTTTCATAATTTGACGTATAAGTTCTTTGTTTTTAGAAGCTACAATACCAATTCTTGCACCACATGCACTATAGCGCTTTGATATACTATCAATCAAGATTACTCTATCTTTAATATCTTCCATATAAAGAGCAGAGGTATATTTTAATCCATCATAAACAAATTCTCTATATACTTCATCTGCTATAAAAAATAAATTATTTTCCTTACATATATCAGCTAACATTCTTATTTCTTCTTCAGTGTAAACAACGCCTGTTGGATTTCCAGGATTAGAAACCATAATAGCTCTTGTTTTAGAAGTTATTTTAGATGTTATAACTTCTTTTAATGGTAAATGGAATCCATCTTCAGCTTTAGTTATAAAAGGTACAACTTTAGCACCTACGCCTTGTGCAAAACCAGCATAATTTGTGTAGAATGGCTCTGGTATAATAACTTCATCATCCACATCACAGATTGCTGTTAATGCCAGAGAAATAGCTTCAGAACCACCGTTAGTAATAAGCATTTCATCAGTTTCAAAATCTATATTCCATTCTTTATAGTATTTAATAAAGCTGTTAATTGCTTCATCTATTCCTTGAGATTGAGCATACTCAAGTACGTCATTTTTATAGTTGTTAATTCCTTCCATGAACTCCTTTGGAGTTTCAATATCAGGTTGACCAATATTAAGATGGTATATTTCTATTCCTCTGCTAGTAGCTTCAGCTCCATATGGTGCTAGTTTTCTGATTGGGGAATATCCCATAGCTAGTATCCTGTCTGAAAATTTCATTTTAACGCCTCCCAAAATATTTGATGGTTTGATTATTATATTAGTCTATATATTACTTATTATGACTATTTTGTATAGTATTTATGAAGTATCCACCTAAGCTTTTGATTCTTTCTATTTCATATATATATTAGGGTAGCAATATATATATAAAGATAGTGTACTTTTAAAGAAGAAAAAATTTTTCTTCTAATTAGTATTATCCTATTTAAGTGTAGGGATATTTATGTTTATAATTTTTTAATAAGTTAAGGCTATAAAGCATTTGCAAATCTAAAATTTTATACTACTTGATTATAGCAACGCTTATTTAGTTAATTTATGAAAAGCTTTGCATAAAACTTTAAACTTTACTGTAATCATAGGGTATAGGACTTGAATTATGTCTAATTTATAGGAGAAATAAATTTGAATTAGGCTAGTCCTTATTTGAAAGAAAGAATTTTAGGCTAATTTAAATAGTGTTCTTTTATCGGATGCTTTTAAACTTCATTTCTTATTTAGATAACATTATATTAATATATATACTACATAATAATCAAATTTTAAAAATTAACTATATTACTTCATCTTATGTATTATGCTTTTATTATAACTTATTTATAATATTTTTCAAGATATTTTGATACAGTGTAAAAGTAATGAAGGTCAAAGAAAAAAAGTTCTTGTTATTTAGATTAATAAGTAGTATAATATATAAAAGAATAAAATGTTTCTTTAAATCAGTCCAGAGAGGCTGGCAAGAAAGTACATATAATTATAGGATTATACTATATTTTTGTATATAAAACTTCTTGCGTAAGTAAGAAGTTTTTTTATTTAATATACCTTTTAATCAGTACTGAGAGACTGAAAGGGGAGAAAGAAATTTCTCCTAATATTAAAAATATTAAGGAGGCACATATGTCAGAAATAACATTAAAAAAAGAAGTAGAAGAAACTTTGGTAAAACGAACTATTAGAGAGAAAGCTAAAAGAATGGTTCTTGCCATGCAGCACTTAATTGCTATGTTTGGTGCGACAGTACTTGTACCAGTACTTACAGGGCTTGATCCTTCAGTTGCACTTATTGCTGCTGGATGTGGTACTTTAATATTTCATCTTTGTACAAAAGGCAAGGTTCCAGCATTTCTTGGATCATCATTCGCATTTATACCAGTAATAATTGCAGCAAGTGAGTTAAATGGTGGAGATTTAGCATATGCACAAGGGGGATTATTAGTTGCAGGATTTATTTATGTAATAATTTCATTAATAGTTAAAAAGATTGGTGTATCTACTATAAAAAAATTCCTTCCGGCTCAAGTAGTAGGGCCAATGATAATAGTTATAGGATTGAATCTTGTTCCTACAGCTATAGGGATGGCTAGTGAAAACTTTATTATAGCAGGAATAACCTTAGCTATAGCTTTATCAATTAACTTCTTCGGAAAAGGTTTTTTAAAACAGCTAGCTATACTTATTGCAGTATCATCAGGATATATACTTTCACTATTTATGGGTATGGTGAATACCAGTACAATATCACAGGCAGCATTCTTATCAATACCTAACTTTACATTACCTAAGTTTGAAATGGCATCTATACTTATAATTGCGCCAGTAGTATTAGCGGTATTAATGGAGCATGTTGGAGATATGATTACAAATGGACAGGTAGTTGGCAAAAACTTCATTGAAGATCCAGGCCTTAATAGAACTCTATTAGGAGATGGACTTGCAACTATGTTCTCTGCATTTATAGGAGGACCAGCAAATACAACCTACGGAGAAAATACTGGAGTTTTAGCTTTAACTAAAAACTATGATCCATCAATAATACGAATTACAGCTGTGTTTGCTATTATTTTAGGCTTCGTAGCTAAATTAGGAGGATTACTTTTATCTATACCTAACGCTGTAATGGGTGGAATTAGTATTATGTTATTTGGAATGATTGCCTTAATAGGATTTAAAACTATTAAGAATGGTGATGTAACTATTAATTGGAAAAATATATTAGTTATGGCTACCATAATAATCATTGGACTTGGCACTACTAATTTAGAAAAATATACTGGTATAACAATCGGAATTCCAGTTGGTAAGTCAGCTAATATAACAGGTGTTAGTTTAGCTGCTTTTATAGGAGTTATTCTAAATATAATTTTAAACTTTAGAGATGAGAAAATTAATAATAAAAAAGAAAATGTAGCTTAGTTTATATATTAAAATACCACCTAATACAAAATTAATGTATTAGGTGGTATTTTTTTACATGCAGTGATATAATGTAATAAAATGTAATGCGGGGGTACATCAATGAAGAAAGTAAGGGTAGAAGATGCTATTGGTATGATAATTGCACATGATTTAACTAAGATAGTACCAGGGGAGTTTAAGGGTGCTGCTTTTAAAAAAGGACACATAATACAAGCTAAAGATATAGATGAATTAAAGGCTATAGGAAAAAGTCATATTTATATTATTGAAACGAACTCTAACATGTATCATGAAGATGAGGCAGCCCTAGAATTAGGACAAGCAATAGGAGGAAAAAATACTTACTTCAAATTACCAAGTGAAGGAAAGGTAAATATTTTAGCTGCAACAGACGGTATTTTAAAAGTTAATACTGAATTATTGTATGAAGTTAATGATATCAAAAATATTGTAGTGAGTACTCTACATAATAATACTTTGGTATTAAAGGAGACTATTGTTTCAGCTACAAAGGTTACGCCTTTAGTTATAGAAAAAAAATATATTGATATAGCCAAGGAAGCGTTAAAGAGTGTTACAGGAATTGTTGAGATAAAACCTTTTATTCCCCAAAAGGTAGGAATAGTTATTACAGGTACAGAGGTTTATAATGGGGTCATCGCTGATAGATTTGCACCTATAATTAAAGAGAAAGTCAATAAATATAAAGCTATTATTGAGGATGTAATTTTTGTTCCTGATGATTTAGAGAAAATAGATAATGCTATAAAATTATTTAAATCTAGAGGATGTAAGTTAATAATATGTAGTGGCGGTATGTCGGTAGATGCAGATGATTTAACACCTACAGCTATTGAGATGGCGGCTAAAGAGGTAGTAACTTATGGATCGCCTGTGATACCAGGAGCAATGTTTATGTTAGCCTATGATAATGATATAACCTTAGTTGGAATTCCAGCATGCGGAATGTTTTCTAAGATAACTGTATTTGACATTTTATTACCAAGAATAATGGCAAAAGACAAAATTAGTAAAAGAGAAATAAGTGAGTTATCCCACGGCGGTTTATGTTTAAAATGTGATATATGTCATTATCCAATCTGTCCATTTGGTAAATAGGAGGTATTTATATGAGTATTATTGTGCTTGAAGATATAAATGAACAAATAAGAAAAGGAAATCCAGTAGCTTTTTCTATTATTACGAAGGCATGCGGATCCTCACCTAGAGGAGAAGGAACTATGATGGGGGTATTAAGAGATGGTACTATAATAGGAACTATAGGTGGAGGCGCAGTGGAAAATGCAATTGTAGAAGCTAGTATAGAAGCTATAGAAAAACAGAGGAGTGGGAGATTTACCTATACTTTAAATGAATCCAATAAAAACCTTAATATGATCTGTGGAGGAGAGATAGAGGTATATATAAAGGTATTAATGCCAAGGCGTAAACTTCTTATAGTTGGTGGAGGACATATTGCATTGCCATTACATTTTATAGCTAATATATTAGGATATGATATTGTGGTTTTTGAGGATAGAGAAGAATATTGTAATAGTGAAAGATTTAAGTTAGCTGATGAATTAATATTAGGAGATATTAAAGAAAATTTAAAGAAATATCCTATAGATAATTTATGTAGTATAGTTATAATAACTAGAGGTCATATGCATGATTTAACAGCATTAAAAACTGTTATAGATACTCAAGCAAATTATATTGGAATGATAGGAAGTAAAGCTAAAGTAAGAAAGAGCATATCACAACTGCTAGGTGAGGGATTTAGTAAAGAGTCCCTTAATAAAATATATGCACCTATTGGTATAGACTTAGGAGGAGAAAGACCTGAGGATATAGCATTAGGTATAATGGCGGAGATATCATTAGTTGTGAATAATGGAAGGCTTGCTCATAAAAAGTTTTAATGAGAATATTTTAAAAATTTGGAATATATTCATTAAATTCATAATATTTTAATATATAAGATAGAATACTACTTATCAGTAATATGGTCAAAGTAGTATTATCTTTTATTGAGTATCAAATAAAAGAGATAGATTTAAGGGGGAGAATAATGGTAAGTAGAAAAACATTAAAGAATAGATCTAAGGAGCAGCTAACGGGGCAATGGAAAATACCGGTACTTATAACTTTGATAGTAAGCATAATACAAGTAGCATCAAGTTATGCTGCTGAAGCTTCTGTTGAGAATACTCCAATATATATTTTGTTGTTTTTATTAAATTTATTTATTACGCTTAGCATTGGAATTATGATAAATTCTTTTTATTTAAAAGTTTCTAGGGATAAAAAAGTTAAATTTTCAGATATGTTGATTCCATGGAAAACTTATAGAAAAGGAATGATAATACAGCTTTTAATAGTGTTAATGTGTGTACCAATAATAATTATAATGGGTATAGTGGTAGGTATAGTTACGGTTAAATATTCTAATTATGTACTTGCAAGTGCTTTGATGAGCAATTCTACGCCTTCATTCGGAGCATTGACAATACTTATATTACTGCTTATAGTGGTATTTTGTATTCCCATAGTAATTCTAGAGCTATACTTATTTCCGTCAGTAATTTTAGTATGTGAGGACAATAACAGAGGAATTATTCAATGTATAAAAGAAAGCTTTAGATTAATGAAAGGTAATGTATGGAGACTATTTGTTTTACAACTTAGTTTTATAGGATGGGGAATTTTATGTATAATACCAGTTATAGCAGTAGGTATTATTACTTCATTCACTTTTAATGAATTTATCATAACTATATTACCTACTATTGCAGGAATAGGATTCCTTTGGCTAGCACCATATATTAGTACTACTCTTTTAAATTTCTTCAATGAGATATCTGGAGATACTAATAGTCCAATATATAATGAAATAACTTCATTAAATTAGAAAATTTTACTTTCCTAAGGTTTATACTTTATAGCATATAAAACTCAAGGCATTGCCTTGAGTTTTTAAGTTTAATTCTAATTAGATTCAATAAAATAATTAGGTATTTGAAAAATATTACTTTAAAATTAAAGATTATGTAGATATTCTATTGTTTGTTATGAGCAAAGATGGTAGATTTATAATAGGTTACAATAAAATGAAATATATTAATTAACTATGTATTTTATAAATATAAATAAATAATTAGGTGATAAAATGAAGATAGTATGCTCAATAGGACCTAATGTTAAGACATTAGGGGATTTAGACAAATTTGTAGATTCAGGAATGGATTATATGAGGTTAAACTTCTCTCATATAGAATACGAAAAAGCGAAGGAACAAATTCAATATATGAAGGATAAACACCCAGATATTCCAATCATACAAGACTTGCAAGGAAATAAACTCAGAGTGTCTAAGTTATTTAACGGGCAATTAAGAGTTAATACTGGGGAGGTAGTATATTTCTGTAGTGAAGATTTTTTCAAAGAAAATCTTAGGCATAGTGGAAGAAATACATTAATCCCCATTTCTTTTCAAGGAGAATTTTCTTGTCTTACTAAGTGTAAGAGAATTCTAATGAAAGATGGAACTATGGAGTTTAAAGTTATAGGAAAACTTAAGGGAAAAGAGGCTTTAAAGGCAGAAGTTGTTTTAGGAGGCATGGTTAGAGGAGAGAAAGGATTAAATGCTCCGGCTATGGATAGATCTAATATGCATTTAACTATGAAGGATAAGAAAGATATTGAATTTGGTCTTTTAAATGGTGTAGATATAATATGTCTTTCCTATGTTACAAGGAAAGAGGATATTTTGGAATTAAAGGAGTATATAAATCAGATAAAAAAATATAATCCAAAAAGTAAACAGCCTAGAATATGGGCCAAAATAGAGTGCAAAGAAGGAATTGTCAATTTTGACTCTATTTTAAAAATAGTTGATGGAATTATGTTAGGTAGAGGAGATTTATACTCAGAGTTAGATATAATGGAAATTCCTTTTGTACAAGACAATATAATAAGAAAGACGAAATTGGAAGATAAGGAGCTTATAATTGCAACATATATACTTGATTCTATGAGAAACTCGGTTACTCCTAAGATTCCAGAGATGGATGATTTATATAATTTTATCAAAAATAAGGTTCATGGCATTATGCTAGCAGGAGAGGTAGGAGTAGGAAAAAATCCACTTAGAGTTATAAAGTTTACTAAGGAATTTATAGAAAAATATGATTCATTACAAAAGTCTTAATTAAATATACTTTATATGAGTTGATAAAAATACTATATTAGAAATAGACCAATTTTATAAAAACTAATGCAGTTTAATTTAAGCTATAATAAATCTAAAAGCATTTTTAAATTTACTATATTTAAATAGTTCTATATATGACATTTTAAGATGTTAAATATGAAATTATTTAACAAATAGAAAGCATGTATAATTATATAATAAAACTATACATGCTTTCTTATTATATTACTTTCCTAAGTTAAAAACTTCTAAATCATTTATACTTAAATTACGCTTCATTACTGTTACCATAGCCTTTAAGGTATCTAGGGAAGTCATTAATGAAACTCCGGACTCTACAGCTGTTCTTCTAAGCTTAAACCCATCACGCTGAGAATCATTTCCTTTAGTTGGTGTATTAACTATCATATTTATAGATTTATTTCTAATAGCATCGACTATGTCAGGTTTTCCTTCACCAATTTTATTAACTACTTCTGTATCTATGCCTTCACTTTGAAGCATTTTAGCAGTACCTTCTGTAGCTATCATCTTACAACCAAGTAAATTCATTTCCTTAGCTAATACTAAAAATTCATTTTTATCACTATTGTTTATAGTTGCAAGTAATCTATCACCAGACTTTAGGATAGGTCTTTTAGCCGCTAAGAAACCCTTCATCATAGCTTCATCAAAGGTATGTCCTACACCAAGAACTTCTCCAGTAGATCTCATTTCAGGTCCAAGACTTACCTCAACTTTAGGAAGTTTTTCTGTAGAAAATATAGGTACTTTTACAGTTACAAAGTCAGGTTCAGGGCATATTTGTTCTGTATACCCCATATCTTCAAGAGATTCCCCAAGCATAGCACGAGTAGCTAATTCTACTATAGGCACATTGGTAACTTTACTTATATAAGGAACTGTACGAGAGGCTCTTGGATTAACCTCTATAATATATATTTCTCCTTCAAACTCAATGAACTGAATATTTATCATTCCAAGAACTTTAAGCTCTAAAGCAATTTTCTTTGTATATTCAAAGATAGTTTTCTTAGATTTCTCTGATATATTTTGAGAAGGGTATATACTTATAGAATCTCCAGAGTGAATCCCAGCTTTTTCAAGATGCTCCATAATTCCTGGAATTAATATATTCTTACCATCACAGATGGCATCTACTTCGATTTCTCTACCAACTAGATATCTATCGATTAAAACTGGATTCTTATGATCTCTTTTAAAGGAGTTTTCTAAATACTGTTTAAGTTCTTTTTCTCTATAAGTGATCTCCATACCTTGTCCACCCAATACATAAGAAGGTCTGACAAGAACAGGGTATCCAAGCTTTTCAGCACCAGAAATTCCTTCCTCAAGGTTCCATACAGCTATTCCTTTAGGTCTATTTATATTAAGCTTTTCAAGCATTGCATCAAATCTTTCTCTATCTTCAGCTCTATCTATTCCCTCGGCATCTGTACCTAAAATTTTGATACCATTCTCTCTTAAGAATTTAGAGAGTTTTATAGCTGTTTGACCACCAAATTGGAGTATTACACCTTCTGGCTTTTCTTTAGAGATTATATTAAGCACATCTTCTTCTGTTAGTGGCTCAAAATAAAGTTTATCAGATATATCAAAGTCCGTTGATACAGTTTCAGGATTATTATTTACAATAATGGTTTCTATACCTTTCTTTTTAAGAGCTCTAACCGCATGAACAGAGCAATAATCAAATTCTATTCCTTGACCTATTCTAATAGGGCCTGAGCCTATAACCATTACTTTTCTTTTATTAGATACTACTACTTCATCAAATTCTTCATAGGTTGAGTAGTAATATGGAGATATAGCGTCAAATTCTCCAGCACAGGTATCTACCATCTTATAGGTTGGCATAATATTATAAAGTTTTCTAAGGGTATATAATTCTACAGGGCTAATATTCATTAAATCCGCAATACCCTTATCTGAAAATCCTTTTTTCTTTAAAAGCTTTAGGTAGTCCTTATTTAAATCTTCTAATCTTGCTGTTTTTAAAAATTCTTCTTGTTCTACTATCCATTTGATTTTATTTATAAAGAAGGTATCAATTCCTGTAACTTCTGCAAGTTTTTCTACTAAATATTTTCTTCTTAGCATTTCAGCTAAGTCAAATATTCTTTCATCATCAGGAACCATTACACTACTTTTCAATTGTGAAAGGGTCTTTTCTTGAGATGGCTTATGCTCTAATACATATTTACCAATTTCTAAGGATCTAATTCCTTTTAAAAAGGCAGCTTCAAAGTTAGAACCTATGGCCATTATCTCTCCAGTAGCCATCATTTTAGTTCCCAAGGATTTATTTGCATTTTTAAATTTATCAAAAGGCCACTTTGGAATTTTTACAACCACATAGTCGAGGGCTGGTTCAAAAGATGCCATGGTCTTACCAGTAACAGAATTTATAATTTCGTCTAAGGTATATCCAAGAGCAATTTTTGCAGCAACCTTTGCTATAGGATACCCTGTAGCTTTTGATGCAAGAGCAGATGAACGAGAAACTCTAGGATTTATTTCAATAACAGCATATTCGAAACTATTAGGATTTAGAGCAAATTGAACATTGCAACCACCAATAATTCCAACGTCATCGATAATCTTTAAAGCAGAAGTTCTGAGCATTTGATATTCCTTATCTGAAAGAGTTTGAGAAGGAGCTACAACTATAGAATCTCCTGTATGAACACCAACAGGGTCTATATTTTCCATATTACATACAGTTATGCAATTTCCTTGAGAGTCACGCATAACTTCATATTCAATTTCCTTCCATCCTTTAATACTTTTTTCTAGAAGCACTTGATTTACAGGGCTTAGAGCAAGGCCACTTTCTAATATGGTAATTAATTCTTCTTCGGTATCTGCAATACCACCACCAGTACCACCTAGAGTATAAGCTGGCCTTACGATTACTGGATATCCAATTTTCTTTGCAAACTTAATACCAGCAGGTATATCATTTACTATATCTGATTCAATAACTGGTTCCTTAATTTTTTCCATTAATGCCTTAAATAAATCTCTATCTTCACCTTTTTTTATAGATTCAACAGAAGTGCCTATAATTTTAACTCCATACTTATCTAGTATGCCTTTTTCTGCAAGTTCTATGGTTAGATTTAAACCAGTTTGTCCACCCATTCCAGATAAAATACTATCTGGCTTTTCCTTTATTATAATTTTTTCTATAAACTCTGTAGTTAGGGGTTCTATGTAGATCTTATCTGCTATCTCTTTATCTGTCATTATAGTTGCAGGGTTAGAGTTTATTAGTATAGTTTCTATGCCTTCTTCCATAAGTGCTCTACAAGCTTGGGTTCCAGAGTAGTCAAACTCAGCTGATTGTCCTATTACTATTGGACCAGATCCTATAATTAATACTTTTTTTATGTCATTTCTTTTACTCATTGATTATTCCTCCTACATGAAAGCTCGCTGTCTTTCTTAATGTAATTTATTTTATTAAGTCTAAAAATTTATCAAAGATAATGTTATTTTCTTTAGGGCCTGGTGATGCTTCAGGATGATATTGTACACTTGCCACTGGTAATTCCTTATGCATCATACCTTCTAAGGTTCCATCATTAACACTTACGTGGGTAACCTCCATATTATCAGGTAGTTTTGAAACATAATATCCATGATTTTGACTAGTTATATATACTTTATTTGATATGAGGTCTTTTACTGGGTGATTTGAACCTCTGTGGCCAAATTTAAGTTTACTAGTTTCTCCGCCAAAGGCCCATGCTAAAAGTTGATGTCCAAGGCAAATTCCACAAGTAGGTTTTGATATAGCCAATTTTTTTACTTCCTCAACAATATTTTGTAACTTCATAGGGTCCCCAGGACCGTTAGATAAGAATACTAAATCGGGATTTACTGATAAAATCTTTTCTGCTGTGGATATAGCAGGAAAGACAGTTAGTCTACAGTTCCTTTCTGTGAAGTTTCTTAAAATGTTTGACTTAACTCCAAAATCTACAACGGCAACGTGAGGTCCCGAACCAGGTATTTCATAAACTTCACTAGTTGATACTTTATAGACAGCGTCGTCATTTTGAAATTTTTCTAACTTATCTTTTATATCTTCTAGTGATAAGTTTTTAGTAGTTATATAGCCTTTCATAGATCCATAGTCTCTTAAAATTTTAGTAAGGGCTCTGGTATCGATACCTTCTAGCCCAAAGATTTTGTTTTCTATAAGATATCCATCTAATTCCATTTCGCATCTGAAATTTGAAGGATTATTAGATTTTTCTCTTACGATAAATCCGTTAACTTTAGGGGAAGAAGACTCTAAATCTTCTAAATTAATTCCGTAGTTTCCAATTAGTGGATATGTCATGGCGACAATTTGACCATAATAAGATGGATCTGTAAGAGTTTCTTGATAACCAGTCATAGATGTATTAAATACTACTTCTCCAACAGTGTCATCAATATATCCAAAGGCCTTACCTTTGAATTCCATTCCGTTTTCCAATATAAGTTTTGCTTCAATATTTTTTGTTTTCAAGAAAAACCCTCCAATCAAAATAAATTAGTGTATAACAAAAAGGACAATAAATAGGGCAAATTATATTTTGCTAAGTTTATCATCCTATGGGTTTCTCTTTAAAATAATTATACTTCTAGCCATTATTCCTGTCTCCCTTCTTGGCCTCTCTGGACCAACTTAAAAGTAGATTTGTCTTTTTAATTTTATAAAAAGCTTTTTAAAATGTCAACAATAAAATAAATTTATTAATACAAAATATGACTTTTAAGGATTAATAAAAATAAATATTTGATGAATAAATCTAATAGAATTACTAACAATAATCTCGGGAGGTGATAATAAATGAACAAGAATAATAACAACAACTGCCAAAATAACAATAATAAAAATAACAACAATAAAAATAACAATAACCTAAAAAATAATAAACAAAATTCACAAAATAATTGTGAAAACAACAACTTAAGATAGTAAAGAACACATTCTTAAATATCTAAGTTATTAATTAAAAAAATCATGAGGTGATTATAATGGATAATAACAATAAAAATAACTGCCAAAACAATAATAAAAATAAGAACAACAACAATAAAAATAATAACAATAATAAGAATAACAATTTGCAAAATCAAAATTGTCAAAAAAATAATTGTCAATAATTGATTATTTATAGCTCATAAAATGTATTTGAATCGTACTAACTCTTTAATTATGAGGTGTGCTATGATGAATGAAAAAAATAATAATACATTAAAGAACTATGACAATAACAATTTCAATGGCATAAATTTAAAGGCCATTGGTAATTACACTAAGGGTGCTGTAGAAAATTTTGAGAAAAACATCGTTAGTGAAACAAATTATCTAGAGAAAGTAAATAAAAATTTAGATAAATAATATTATTATAGAAGCTGAGATGAATTTAAATTCATCTCAGCTTCTTTTTATTAAATTTTACTAACACCCATTGCAATTGTGTTTTAATTATATATTATATTAATTATAGAATTATTTAAGGAGTATATTATGAGTTGTTTAGGAAATATTATTTGGTTTGCATTTGGAGGCTTGGTTGCGAGTTTACAATGGCTTTTAACAGGAGTACTATGGTGTATAACTATAGTGGGTATACCAGTAGGTTTGCAATGTTTTAAATTAGCAAGATTGCAATTTGCGCCCTTTGGTAAGGAGGTCATTACAACTAATGATAGTAGCATAGGATTTTTGCTAAATATTTTATGGGTTATATTTGGGGGGTTACCACTTGCAATAACTAATTTAATTAGTGCATTAGTGCTTTCTATTACTATAATAGGAATACCTTTTGCTGCACAATCTTTAAAAATGGCCAAGTTATCTTTAGCACCCTTTGGAAAAGAGGTAGTCTAAGATTTAAATTAAGTATTTAAATCTTAGAGTAGTACTAGTTTAATATATAGGAGGAAATATGAGAGATATATCAAAGGTAAAAGGCAAAATTTTTAGGCATTTTAAAGGGGACTTATATTTATTTGAGGATATTGTAATAAATTCAGAAACCCAAGAGAAAATGGTGCTTTATAGAGCTTTGTATGGTGAATGTGGTTTATTTGTGAGACCTTATGACATGTTTGTTGAAAAAGTGCCAAAGGATAAGATAAATCCTACAGGACAAAAGTATAGATTTGAAGAAATAACAGTAGAAAGTGAAAATATTCGTAGTAAATAATAGTACAAAGTATAAATCTATGTTATAATAGTAATCGTATGTTTAAATGAATAGTTCAAAAGGTTTTACCCAATGGGTAAGACTTTTTTAATGATAATTGGAGGTAACGTTATGATTAGTACTACAGGAGTTAGTTTAAGATACGGAGGACGTAAACTTTTTGAGGATGTTAATATTAAATTTACAGAGGGTAACTGTTATGGATTAATAGGAGCAAATGGGGCAGGTAAGTCTACATTTCTAAAAATATTAGCAGGAGATATAGAACCTAATACAGGAGAAGTTAGTATAACTCCTGGACAAAGATTAGCTGTTTTAAAACAAGACCACTTTGCTTATGATGATGAAGAAGTATTAAAAACTGTAATAATGGGTCATCCAAGATTAATTGAAATTATGAATGAGAAGGATGCCCTTTATGCTAAAGAGGATTTCAGTGATGAAGATGGAATAAGAGCTTCTGAACTTGAAGGAGAATTTGCAGATCTTAATGGATGGGAAGCTGAAAGTGAAGCAGCTACATTACTTCAAGGTCTAGGAATAACAGAAGATCTACACTATAAGTTAATGAAGGATTTAAATGGTTCAGAGAAGGTTAAAGTTTTACTTGCGCAAGCTTTATTTGGTCATCCAGATATTCTTTTACTTGACGAGCCTACTAACCACTTAGATATTAAATCTATAGCTTGGCTTGAAAACTTCTTAATGGATTTTGAAGGAACTGTTATTGTAGTATCTCACGATAGACACTTCCTAAATAAAGTATGTACAAATATGGCCGATGTGGATTTCGGAAAAATTCAAATGTATGTTGGTAACTATGATTTCTGGTATGAATCAAGCCAGTTAGCCCTACAAATGTCTAAGGATCAAAATAAGAAGAAAGAAGAAAAGATAAAAGAGCTTCAAAACTTTATAGCTCGTTTCAGTTCTAATGCATCTAAGGCTAAGCAAGCTACAAGCAGAAAGAAACAATTGGAAAAATTAACTCTTGATGATATTAAACCATCTTCAAGAAGATATCCGTTTGTTGGATTTAAAGCTGATAGAGAAGCTGGAAATGATTTATTAGTTGTTGAGAACTTATGTAAAACTATTGATGGTGTGAAGGTTCTTGATAATGTAAGCTTCATGATATATAAAAATGACAAGGTAGCATTTTTAGGCGATGGTATTGCTAAAACTACTTTATTCAAGATATTAATGGGTGAAATGGAACCAGATAGTGGAAGCTTTAAATGGGGGATAACTACATCTCAATCTTATTTCCCATCTGATAACTCAGAGTTTTTTGATGATTGTAATTTAAATTTAGTAGATTGGTTAAGACAATTCTCAGAGGAGAAAGCTGAAAGCTTTATAAGAGGATTCCTTGGTAGAATGTTATTCTCAGGAGAAGAAGCACTAAAGCAAGCATCTGTGCTTTCTGGAGGGGAAAAGGTTCGTTGTATGCTATCAAAGATGATGTTAAGTGGAGCTAATGTATTAATTCTGGATGAGCCAACAAACCATCTAGACCTTGAATCTATAACAGCTGTTAATAATGGTTTAATTAATTTTGCTGGAACTATATTATTCACATCTCATGACCACCAATTTATTAATACCGTTGCGAATAGAATAATAGAAATTATTCCAGGTGGTGTAATTGATAAAAATATGACTTATGATGAGTATCTAGAATTAAAGTAGAGCATATTATGAAATATAAATCATAATAATATTAGTTGAATGATATTATGCATAAGATAAACATTTATTTGCATAAATATGAATTAATTTAGTTGACATTCTAACAATATTTATTTATAATACAAATAATATAAAATTTAATATGAAAATTCTATGAGAAGGACAGTACTTTCTTTATTAATTCTTAAAGCGAGTGGAGGATGGTGTAAGCTCTACAAGAATCGAAGAATCTTAGCAAGTAATTGTAAAGAAATTTATTTATAGTAAATTAGGAAGAGAGCCTTGGAGAAGCTGCCCCAAAAGATTACTTAGTAGGGTAAGTCGTAATTAGCGTTAAAATTGTGAGTGGACTTTTGTATAAGTCAATTAGAGTGGTACCACGGATATATACCCGTCTCTTTCCTATGGAAAGGGACGGGTTTTTTATATGTATTTTGAACTTTTGACAATGAGAAGATACTAAAACAAGAGGAGGATTTATTATGGATTATAAAAGTATAATAGCAGAAAATTTATGTAAGCATATAGATATGGACAAGGAAACAATAGAAAGACTTGTTGAAAATCCACCAAAGCCAGAAATGGGGGATTTTGCATTTCCATGTTTTCAGTTAGCAAAATCTATGAAAAAGGCACCAAATATGATAGCACAAGATTTAAAAGCATCATTAGATAGTATAGATGGCTTTGAAAAAATAGAAGCCTTTGGACCTTATATAAACTTTTTTGTGGCTAAAAATGATTTTATGAAGGAAATCATTGAAAGAATATTAAATGAAAAAGAAAACTATGGAAATACAAAAGAAGGAGAAGGAAAGAATGTAATTGTTGAATATTGTTCAGCTAACATTGCTAAACCATTCCATGTAGGACACTTGTATACTACAATGATTGGTAATTCTCTTTATAAAATATTCAATTCTCAAGGATATAACGCTATAGGAATAAATCATCTAGGAGATTGGGGAACTCAATTCGGTAAACTTATATATGCATATAACCATTGGGGAGATGAAAAAGCCCTAGAAGAAGAACCAATTAAAGAAATGCTAAGAGTTTATGTAAAGTTTCATGAGGAGGCAGAAAAAAATCCTGCCCTTGATGATGAAGGTAGAAAGCATTTTAAACTTTTAGAAGATGGTAATGAAGAAGAAGTTAAGCTTTGGACTAAATTTAAAGACTTAAGTCTAAAGGAATTTGATAAATTATTTGAAATGTTAAATGTTAAATTTGATTCCTTTGCTGGAGAGAGCTTCTATCAAGATAAGATGGATGCGGTCATTGATGAGATTGAAGAGAAGGGATTACTTACAGAAAGCAATGGAGCTAAGGTTGTTATGCTTGATGAACTTAATATCCCACCTTGTATAATCAAGAAGGCTGATGGAGCTACAATATATGCAACTCGTGATTTAGCGGCTATGTTCTATAGAAAGAAAACTTATGATTTTTATAAAAATATATATGTAGTTGCAAAGGACCAATCACTTCACTTTAAACAGGTATTTAGCACTGTTAAAAAGATGGGTTATGACTGGGCTGACGATTGTATACATGTACCATTTGGATTAGTTCGTTTTCCAGATAAAAAGCTTTCTACAAGAAAAGGGGATGTAGTATTCCTTGAAGACTTATTAAATGAAGCTGTAGTTAAAACAGAAGAAATAATAAATGAAAAAAATCCTACATTAGAAAATAAAAGAGAAGTAGCTAAAAAAGTAGGAATAGGAGCAGTTGTCTTTGCTTATCTTAAAAATTCAAGAGAGAGAGACATAATCTTTGATTGGGATGAAATGCTTAGCTTTGAAGGAGAGACTGGACCATATGTTCAATATACCTATGCAAGAGGAAAGAGTATTCTAAGAAAGTTAGGAGAAGGAACTGGCAAAGTTGATTACAATAAGCTTATTTCAGAGGAAGAGTTTGAACTAGTAAAAACTTTATCTGGATTTAATAATGCTATTAAGCAAGCATTAGATAAATTACAGCCAAGCATAGTTACAAGATTTACTATAGATGTAGCTAAAGCTTTTAATAAATTTTATAACTCTGTAAATATATCTAATTCAGAGGACGAAGTGACAAAAAATACTCGATTAGCTTTAGTTAAGGCTACCCTTCAAGTGATAGAAAATGGACTACATCTTATAGGTCTTGAAACAGTAGATGAAATGTAACAATAAAATTTAGCAGGTAATAAAAATCCCTTTGATAAACAAGTTATCAAAGGGATTTTTTATTAGTTATGTTTTTTATCATCATCTTTTTTTATTGTATTAACAAAGTTAGGGCATTTAGATGTACAACTACCACAATTACATCCTTTAGACTTTTTCTTTAAGTTTTTAAACAATAAAAATGTTGCTAATATAACAATAAGTATAGTTATTAATATTTCTAACATGATATCACCTCTTTAAAATATAAGTAAAGCTAAACGATATATTCCAAAGGAAAAAATCCATGCTACAATAAATTGATATATAACTGAAAATACAGCAAGTTTTCCACTGAACTCTTTTTTAAAGGTAGCTACAACTGATACACATGGTGTATATAGTAAAGTAAATACTAAGAAAGCAATACCACTTGCCACAGTAAAGGTTGCAGCTAGATGAGCAGCTAGATCCCCAGTATAAAGAACACCAAGAGTTCCTATAACTACTTCTTTTGCCATAAGCCCTGTTAATAGTGCTACAGAATTTTCCCATGTACCAAAGCCTAATGGAACAAAAATAGGCGATATAAAGTTACCTATAGATGCAAGAAAACTCTCGTTAATTTCAGTCATTCCATTCATATTAAAGTTTGACAAGAACCAAACTAGAACTGATATAGAGAAAATTAGAGTTCCAGCCTTTTTTAAGAAACCTTTACCTTTTTCCCAAGTATGGGTCATTAAACTCCTAAGCTCAGGAAGCTTATATTCAGGAAGTTCTATGATAAATGGCTCTTCATCTTTTTTGAATAAGGTATTCTTAAATATAAAGGCCATTATAAAGGCTACTATAAGTCCTAAAAAGTATAATCCAAAAATAACTAAAGACTCATGACCAGCAAATAGTGCACCAGCAAATAGTGCATATACAGGTAGTTTAGCATTACAAGACATAAAAGGAATTATTAATGCTGTTAACTTTCTATCCTTTTCACTTTCTAAAGTTCTAGCGGACATTATTCCAGGAACAGAACATCCAAAGCCCATTATTAAAGGAATAAAAGCTTTACCAGAAAGTCCTAGTTTTCTCATTAACTTGTCCATGATAAATGCTGTTCTAGCCATATAGCCGCTATCTTCAAGAAAGCTTATTCCTATAAATAGAGTTAATATAATAGGTAAAAATACAATTACAGAACCAACACCGCCAATAATACCATCAATTATTAGTGATCTAAACCAAGGTGAAGCATTAGACAAAGGTATCTCTATTAAAGATACAAAGCTTTCATTAACTAGTTTATCAGCTAATTCTTGTAAAGGTCCACCAACCCAGTCAAAAGTAAACTTAAAAATAATATACATAATTGCTAAAAATATAGGGTAGGCTAAAAATTTATTAAGAACAATGGAATCTATTTTTTCAGTAATAGTATTTGTATTTGATTTTTTACCTTCTACACATTTATTTAAAATGTTTTCTATATATAAATAGGTTTTCGTCTCATTCATTTTATAAAATTCATGCTTGGAATTAATGGTTTTATCCAAATCTTCAAAGGAATCCTTAGTAAGAAGAAAATCTTTAACTTCTTTTACACCTTCACCTTTGGATGCAGATATAGGCATTATAGCTACACCTAATTCCTCAGATAAATCTGAATAATTTATATGGATTCCTTTACTTTCAGCTACATCTATCATATTTACTACTAATAATATAGGTTTATTGAATTCGGTTAATTGAGATGTCAGGTAAAGATTCCTTTCTAGGTTAGAGCCATCTATTATATTTATAATTAGATCTACTTCATCTGTGTACAAGAAATTTTTAGACACTTTTTCTTCATTAGAAAAGGTATCCATAGCATATATACCTGGTAGGTCTACAATTTTTATATCCTTCGATAAATAACCTTCTTTTTTATCTACAGTTACACCTGCCCAGTTACCTACATATTGGTTAGAACCTGTTAGTGCATTAAATAAAGTCGTTTTTCCTACATTAGGATTACCAATAAGGGCGATGGTTTTCATATCATACTGCCTCCTTAATGTAAATTAATTTAGCATCTTTTTTTCTGATAGCAAGGTCTGTCCCTCTTAAGTTTATAATAATTGGATCTCCTAAAGGAGCAGTTTTTTTAACTAAAACCTCTGTTCCCTCAACAAATCCTAACGCCAATAATCTCTTAGCTAATTTATCATCACATGCAAGCTCTTTAATTAATCCTTTATGACCAGGCTTCAAATTAAAAACATTCATGAATATCACTCCTTTATGAAAATAATTATCATTTCTATATATTACATTATATTCTAAATGATAACTAATGTCAACTCGAAGAACATATTAATAAACTCATAAAACATGTATATAATATATATAAACGGATTTAATTGTGATATAATATGATTATATATTTTAAATGGTACATATAATAATATATAAGCTTCTTGGGAGTATATTTGAAGCACATACCTATTAAAGAAATGAGTGGTAAGGTGATAGTTAAAGAAAGTACTATAGACATTGAAAAAGAAAAATTTGAACAGAGTTTAAGCATTGGTGGCGATAATGAGCTTTACAAAAAATCAGTTTTTTTTGACTTAGAACACTATGTTTATAAGAAACCTATATGTATAGGAGTCTTTGGAGCAGGATATTATGACGAAAAAAACGATAAGCTAATAATTACTCAGTATATGATTGAAAATAAACATGAGCTTGAGAAAATTCTTATTTTATCTAAGGAATACTTTGAAAATATGAGAAATAAACTTAAAAAGGAATATGTAGTAACTTTTTCAGGAAATAATGACTATATAGTAATTGATTATTTATTAAAAAAATATAAGCTGAATTATACCCTTGAAGATTATTTTCAAAGTATAGACCTACAAAAAAAATATGAACAAGTTAAACAGAAATCAATAGGTCTTAAGGCTTTAGAGGGTGAATGTAATATTACAAGGGAAAGTGAAATTATAAGTGGATCCACTTTAGCAAAGACATTTGGAAAGATTATGAAGGATGATATGTATTTTTCAAGAATGCCAATAGAGAAGAAAGAAAAAATTCTTTTGTATAATATGCAAGATGTGGTGAGTTTGTTTCATATTTATACTCAGTGGAATAAGTATGTCAGACCAGAATAATTAAAACTATCTCATAGAAGAATATAAATCTGTATTTTTCTATGAGATAGTTTTATATATTAATGTAGAATACTTAATACTAAGCTTTTATAATTATAAAAAATTTATATATTTAAATATATAAATTTTAAAAGAGATATATCGATTAAAAGTTTAATATGATTATATTAAAACACATAAATTTTAATAGTAATTATTATTTTAAGTAATAAAAAATCAGTACATAGATTATTAGGATATAGAGGTGAAGTTATGGAAATATTAAAAAAGGGTAGACGTGCTAATATAGAACAGAATAAATGTGATTTAGTTCTTAAAAATGGAAAGTTTATAAATGTATTTACGGAAGAGATAGAAGAAGGGGATATAGGTATAATTGGTGATACAATCATAGGAATAGGTTCTTATGATGGAGTTGAAGAGATTGATTGTACAGCGAAGATTATATGTCCAGGCTTTATAGACGGTCATATTCATGTAGAGTCTTCCATGATAACTCCCGAATCCTATGGAAAAATAGCTTTAGAAAATGGAGTTACTACAGTAGTTGCTGATCCTCATGAAATTGCTAATGTGATGGGCGTAGAAGGAATATCCTTTATGATTGATAATGCACAAAGAAGTCCTTTAGATATTTATTTTATGATGCCTTCTTGTGTGCCATCAGTAGCCTTTGAAGAAAATGGTGCTACATTAACCGCTGAAGACTTATCTAAGTTTATAGATAAGATAGAAGTAATTGGTCTTGGTGAGGTAATGGATGTTCCTTCTGTTATAAATCAAGTTCCATCTATGATAACTAAATTAGAAAGCTTTAGGGCGAAAAATATAGATGGGCATGCGCCTAGAATTTCTTATAGAGATCTTAATCAATATATTTTATCAGGTATAAAAACAGATCATGAGTGTTCTACGAAGGAAGAAGCACTAGAAAAAATTAAATTAGGAATGTATGTACTTATAAGAGAAGGTTCTGCAGCTAAAAATTTAAAAGAATTGGTATTAGCGGTTAATAATAAGAACTTTAGAAGATTTTTATTTTGTACCGATGATAGACATCTAGAGGACTTAGTTGAAGAAGGCTCTATAAATAATGCAATCAAGCTTAGCATTGAGGAAGGTATTGATCCGATAAAAGCTTATATTATGGGAAGTTATAATGGGTATACTTGCTATGGTATAAAGGATAAAGGAGCTATAGCGCCTGGATATAAAGCTGATTTAGTTATTCTAAATGACTTAACAAAAGTGGACATCTACAAAGTTATCAAATCCGGTAAGAAAATAGACAATCGTAAAAATTTAACCTATGCTATAAAAAGTAAAAATACTATGAATATAAAAAAAGTAAAGGAAGAAGATTTTAAAGTAACTTCGGAAGGCGATAAAGTAAATATAATTGGTGTAACTCCAGGATCTCTTGAAACCAAACTAATAATAAAAAAAGGAAAAATTGCAGATGGATATTTAGATATGAGTGAATATGAAGATATTCTAAAGATAGGGGTTTTTGAGAGACATAAAAATACTAATCACTATTCTTTGGGGTACTTATCAGGATTAGGAATAAAAAATTGTGCTATAGCCCAAAGTATAGCTCATGATTCTCATAATATTATTGTTGTAGGGGATAATGATGAGGATATGGCCAAAGCTGTAAATAAGTTAATTGATATAGGTGGGGGAATTACTATAGTAAGTGAAGGAATGTTAATTGATAGTTTATCTCTAGAAATTGCAGGCTTAATGACTAATGCCCCTATAGACTATGTATATAATAAGCTTAAAATATTAAATAGCATTGTAAAAGAATATGGATTAACAAAGAATATGGATGCTTTTATAACTCTATCCTTTATGAGTTTGCCGGTAATTCCTGAGGTGAAACTTACAAGTAAAGGATTATTCTCATACGATTTATTTAAATTTATTAAACTTTCTTTTGATTAATGATGACACAATATTACAAAGTATATATAATATTAATAATACCTAATATATAAGTTGAGGGTAAGTAACATTAATTGAGGAGAAGAGAATTTTGAAAATGTTAAAGGTAATAGAAAATTTTAAAACCTATGTTGGTATGAGAAATATTAAAACTGCTTTAGCTGTAGCAATAAGTGTAATTGTAGCTGAAATATTTCATCTTCAATCACCATTTTTTGTTGCTACAGGTGCTTTAATTTCTATGGAAACTACAGTTAAAAAGGGAATTAATGCTGGAATATCAAGAGTATTAGGCACTATTATGGGAGGATTAATAGGAATTATAACTGTACTCATAGCTCCAGGTAATATATTTTTACTTTTCCTTGGGACAGTACTTTTGATAACCTTGCTTAATATATTGAAATGGCAAGATTCTATATCTATGGCATGTGTTGTGTTTTGTGTAATCATGATTACTATGGGTAGTGAAAATATAGTATTATATGCTATTCAGAGAACTGTAGATACTATAGTTGGTATTGTAATATCTATAATAATTAATTATCTTATTTCACCACCTCCAGATTCTAAATTTGCTAAAAGTAGAGAAGATGACGAGGATATAGAAGAATTTATTTTAAGGATTCCTGAAAAAATTGATACAAAAGAATAGAAATGCAAAAAGACTACTGAAATAACTCACTAATTATTCAGTAGTCCTTTTGTTTTAAAGCTCTATTCATTAAATTCTATAGATTGAAAACATATTTATAAATAAAATAATAATGAGTAATACTACCTAGTAAAACGAATATATGAAATATTTCGTGAGCGCCGAAAGTTCTATGTTTTCCTTTTTTTTCTAAGCAATATATAACTCCACCTATAGTATAAAGTACTCCACCTAATACTAATATGGATAAACCTATACTAGGTACGACCTTTGAAAGGGGATCAAAAATAAATACAGCCATCCAACCCATGGCTATATAAATAGCTGAAGATAGCCAGGAAGGGCAGTTAATCCAATAAATTTTAAAAAGAATACCTACTATAGCGATTCCCCATATTAAAGATAACATATAGTATTTAATTGAAGTATCTAATAGTACTAGACAAATTGGAGTGTAGGTTCCAGCTATAAGTACAAATATCATTGCATGATCAATTTTTCTAAGAATATTAATTATAGATTCTTTAGCAATAGCAAGATGGTATACACTACTTGCGGTATAAAGTAGAATTAAACTTACACCAAAAATAACTGTTGATAGCAAAGTGTATGAATTATAGTTGTTAGTATATAGTTGAGCAAAGAGTAGAAAAAATAAGCCTAATAAGGAAATTATAGCTCCTATCATATGAGAAAATCCGCTAAAAGGTTCTCTGAATTTTGAATTTGTCATATTATACCTCCCAAATCTTTATTCGATATAGTTTTCATTACTATGTAGTATCATAATAATATTATAACACACATTTAGTAAAATTATATATAGTAAATATTAAAAAACATATTAATTATAATTATAAGTTTAAATATATTAGGACAGTTAAATTATTAATATTGATATCTACATATAATATTATTTACTACTAATAGAAATAATATTATAATGAAACTAAATATACATAATGAGGTGATTATATGGAATTTAATATAGAAAACTTAGAAGAGTTTCTTATTAATATAAATTTAGATAATAAAATTGAAAGTAGTAAGATACCTGATATTGATTTATACATGGATCAGGTTATACAATTATTTGAAAATAATCTAGAACAGGTAAAAAGAAATCCAGAAGATAAAATATTAACTAAAACAATGATAAACAATTACTCAAAAGATAAATTGCTTTTTCAAAATAAAAATAAAAAATATTCTAAAGAGCATATACTTTTAATGATTTTAATTTATGATTTAAAGCAAACCCTATCTATAGCAGATATAAAAAGATTATTTACACCTATGGTAGAAACTTTATCAAAAGATGAATCAGAATTTGATCTAAATAATATATATGATGAATATCTTTTAATAAAACAAAATCAAATCGATAAAGAAAAAGAGGTATTAAATTCGATACTTAATGAAGTTAATAGCCTAGGTGAAAAAGATATACCCCAAAACTATGAGGATTATAAAAAACTTTTATTAATCACATTAACACTTTTAAACTCAGCTTCATTAAATAAAAGAATTGCAGAAAAAATAATAGATTATTATTTTTAATATAATTTGAGAATATTTTCTTTTATTATTCTTAATATATATTTAATCTATAATACTTCAATACAGTACTTTACAATTTAAAATTTTATAAATTTAATTCGAAAAGAAAGTAATCTAGTAAAGATGGCAATAGTATCTTTATTAATACTTTCTTTTATTTTCATGTGTAAATTTATAATAATGGTATATATTATAGATTATATAAATTTATAAAAAACAAAATGATTTTATAAAAATAGTTGACAAAATGATGAAACAAGCATAATATAAACATATGAACAGATATTCATATGATGAGGAGGTATAAGATATGTATAAAGATGATGTTTGTATGCAGGCTTGCATACATGATGAAGTCATAGATAAATTAAAAAATAAAACTTTAAACGATAATACAGTAGAGGAACTTTCTAACTTATTTAAATCAATGGCAGATCCTACAAGGATTAAAATACTAAACATCTTATTAAATACAGAGGCTTGTGTGTGTGATATAGCAGCTTTAACTAATATGACTCAATCTGCAATATCTCATCAATTAAGAGTATTAAAATTAGCTAGGATTGTTAAATCAAGAAAAGATGGAAAAGTTGTTTATTATTCTTTAGACGACGATCACGTTAAAGATATTTTCTATAAAGGACTTAATCACGTTAATGAATAAAAAGTAGAGGGGGAGTAAAATAATGGGACAAACAAAAAGACTCTATGAAATTAAAGGATTGCACTGCGCGAACTGTGCAGTAAAGATTGAACATGAGCTTAATCAATTACCTTACGTACACAGTGCTGTGGTAAACTCTGTAACATCAAAAGCTATTTTGGAAGTTGAAGAGGAGCTTGATAAAGAGCTAATATTTAATGATGTAGAAAATATAGCAACTAGAATTGAACATGGAGTTACAGTTAAAGAAATTGATAGGAATGCTATAAGTAAAAAGCCTGTAAAAGTGAGAGGAAATATAAAGGCTGTTAATAATAGTGATTCAGAAAGTAATAATAATTCAATAAAGAAAAGTGAAGAGAATGATGAACATGATCATGGGCATGGACATGACCATAATCATAGCCATGGTGAAGGGTTTAAAAAGAAACAAATAATAAAATTTGTAATAGGAATTTCCTTTGCAATTGCAGGGGTATTGACCAAAGATATAATTAGTTTAATATTTTTTATAGTTGCTTATCTAGCAATAGGTGGAGATGTTTTACTTGTAGCTGGTAAAAATATAATGAGAGGCCAAGTATTTGATGAAAATTTCTTAATGAGTATAGCTACCATTGGAGCATTTCTAATTGGTGAATATCCAGAAGCTATTGGAGTAATGTTATTCTACCAAGTAGGAGAGTTTTTCCAAGAACTTGCAGTGAATAAATCTAGAAATTCTATATCTGAATTAATGGATATTCGTCCAGATCATGCAAATCTAAAATTAGATAATGGGGATATTTCTTCTGTATCTCCAGAAGAAGTAAATATTGATGATATAATAATTGTGAAACCTGGAGAGAAAATTCCTCTAGATGGAGTTATAGTAAAAGGCGATTCTCAAATTGACACTTCTGCTTTAACTGGTGAATCTGTTCCAAGAGTGGTTAAAGAGAGAGATGAAGTTCTAGCTGGTTCTATAAACAAAACTTCACTTATTGAGGTTAGGGTAAGTAAAGAGTTTAGCGAGTCCACAGTTTCAAAGATTCTTGAATTAGTAGAAAATGCTTCAAATAAAAAAGCTCCTGCAGAGAAGTTTATAACAAAGTTTGCTAGATATTACACTCCAATTGTCGTTGTGTTAGCCATCTTATTAGCATTCTTACCACCGATAATCATGGGTGCAGATTTATACACATGGCTTTACAGAGGATTATCATTTTTAGTTGTATCTTGTCCTTGTGCTCTTGTAATATCAATTCCTTTAAGTTTCTTTGGTGGAATTGGAGGAGCATCTAAGAGTGGTGTACTTGTAAAAGGAGGAAATTACCTTGAAGAATTAAGTAAAGCAGAGATTGTAGTTTTTGATAAAACAGGTACTTTAACAGAAGGAAGCTTTGAAGTTACAAAAATTTCACCTTATGGATTTATTACAGAGGATATGTTGCTAGAATATGCGGCTCATGCTGAAATATATTCTAATCACCCAATTGCAAAATCCATTGTTGAATCTTATAAGAAGATAAGTTCTAAAGCTATAATTGATAAAAATAGGATAAAGAGTTATGAAGAGATTCCAGGTAAAGGTGTAAAAATATATTTTGGTGATAGATATATCTATGCAGGAAACTATAAATTAATGGAAGAACTTGAAATTGAATATGTAAAATCAAAAGAAGTAGGTACTATTATATATATTGCAGTAAATAATAACTTTGTAGGTAGTTTAGTAATTTCTGATAAAATTAAGAACACTTCACCTAGGGCTATTGCAAAATTAAAAGAAGTGGGAATTAAGAAAACAGTTATGCTTACTGGAGATAATAAAACAATTGCTGAATATGTTGCAAAAGTAATTTCTATTGATGAAGTTAGAGCAGAATTAATGCCTCATGAAAAAGTGAGTGAAGTAGAAAAACTATATGAAGGACTTTCTAAAAAAGGAAGGTTAATCTTTGTTGGAGATGGAATAAATGATGCTCCGGTATTAGCTAGAGCGGATATTGGAATAGCTATGGGAGGAATAGGTTCTGATGCTGCAATAGAGGCTTCAGATGTAGTTATAATGACTGATGATCCAGAAAAAATATCTACATCTATAAAAATAGCTAGAAAAACTCAAAAAATTGTAGTTCAAAATATAATATTCTCATTATTAGTAAAGGTTGTAGTTTTAGTATTAACAGCACTAGGAATCACTAATATGTGGATGGCTGTATTTGCAGATGTAGGAGTTACAGTAATAGCAGTATTAAATGCAATGAGAGCTATGAAAATGAAAGAATAAATAGAGATATATAGAAAAACTAGAGAGGGATTAATTTCCTTCTCCAGTTTTTTTATTGTACTTAAAAAAATTTAGTGTATTATCTTCACTTTTAAAATTTAACTCTAATATATTTTCATTATCAATAAATTCATATTCACTATATTTATAGGTATTAAGTATATTCTTTTTTTCATCTTTACTTTTAACTATAATATTTACATAGAAGATATCATCTTTATAGAGCACTGTCTTTATAGTAGGTTCAATATTATCATTATATAGAGTATAGATTAGTTGAGATTTAGTATTACTATTACATTTTTCCTCAAAATCATATAGCAGATTAATATTAGTAATCACACCACCATAATTAACTAGATGATTTGCTTTTATAGCTTCTGTAGGGTCAAACATTATTGGAATAACTTCTAAGTATGAAATCAACTTATTGTTTGACAATTCTGAATTATAGAAAGAGAAGTAGAGTATTAATAATAAAATAATAAAGGGAAGAATATAGAGTTTTTGAAAAAATAACACTTCAAATAAGAACTCTAATGAAGAATATGGTAGTGTGAGTTGATGAAGTATATTTTTGAGCTGAATTATATTAAACCCCTTTAAAATTTTATATATTAAAGGGGTTTACACTTAATTTATACTTATTAACTTATTTTTGATATATTTTTAAATTCGCTAAAATCATCACTATCATTGTCTTCAAATAATCTCTTATAGCAATATGAGATTATGTCGCCTCTTTTTATAATTCCAATGAATATATTTGAGTCATCAACTACTGGAACGAAGTTTTGTGATTTAGCAACAAGGATTAAACTCTCAATATCGGAATTAATAGATACAGGCTTATTTTTGAAATGTCTTGGTATATCTTTTATTAAAACATTCTCTGTATCTTTTAAACTTAATTCAGAAGAATTTTTTAACTTCCAAAGAAGATCTCCCTCAGTTAAAGTTCCTACATACTTTCCTTTATCATCCACTAAGGGGATAGAAGTATATCTATGATATTCCATTCTCTCCAATGCTCTTCGCATAGTGGAACTAACCTTTTCAAAAATTACTTCGCTTTTAGGAGTTAGAAAAAAGGCAATGTTCATATTTTATCATCCTCCATTAAATAAATATTCAATAAGTATACTAAAAAGCTATACTATAATTATAACATAATTTTCAAATTAAAAGAGGTTAAAGTTTTTAATAATTTAAGAACAAGTGTAGCTACGATTAATTCTATAATCAATTAAGCATAAAAACATGTGTGCAATAAACTCTTTAGGATAAGTTATTGCTAAAGCGGTTCTAAAAGCTACTGTAGAGTTAGAGTCATCTAAAATATTACATTTATTTATTGAAAGGAATTCCCTTAGTGACAGCTCTTTACTATTTGTACTTTCTCGCAATAGTTTTACTCTTTCAAGTATTTTATTTAGTAACTCATCGTAACTATATATGATGCATCTATCAATTTCTATGACCTCAGCAGTAATCTCCATGGCCATAATAAGGTTAATATGATTTTTGGATATCATTTCTGAAAAGTTATCAATTTTCTTTATTGCACGTAATAGTTTTACATGGTTATGAATAGAGTTTGTAAATTTAATAGAGTTCAACATAAGATTTAGTTCAACAGAACTAATGTCCCTTAATACACCTTTTTGAACTTCATCTTTTAAAAAATAATAGCTCTGTCCTACGAGTTTGTTAAATGCTTTTAATGTGTCTAAGTATCCTAGGGTTATATTTCTTTGTATTTTTTTGCTATCAAAGCTAATTATTGGGCCAAGATTTTCACTACATTTAATTTCTATTATAGGTATATTATTTTTATTATTAAATTTTCGCTTAATACCAGGACCATCAATATCAACTTGAATTATAGCAGAACAGGAACTATCTAAAAGCATATTTGTTGGAAGATTATTATACATTCCACCGTCAAAAAAAGTAACTCCATCAATAATACTATGTTTTAGCCCTGGTAAGGAACAACTTGCCATTATGTAGTCGATGATTTTTCCGTAAGGAATTTCAGACTTAAAAATTTCTAAAGGCTTAAAAGGGGACAGGCTAAGAGTAACTATACCGAAATTAATAGATGAGTTTCTTATTATATCCTCATTTAGGTGGCTTTGTAATAATCTCTTTAAAGGAGTATAGTCCAACCCTCTATTGGATATAACATTCTTAATTAATTTAGGAATATTCTTAGAAGATAAAACTCCATCTTCTATAGAGGAGATATCATCTATACAAAAGCAACCCGCAAAATCTATTGTGTCCCATATAGATTCTAACCCCTCATAATTATTGCTACATACAAAGGCACCATTTATAGCTCCAATGGATGTACCGACAACGGCAGATATTTCTATTTTTAATTCTATTAAAGCTTTCCAAACTCCAACTTCGTAAGCTCCTTTAGAGCCACCACCACCCAATACCAATCCATATTTATTCAATTATAGAAACACTCCTTTAAGTAAAAATATAAGTTTATACTAATATAGTATCCTAAATGAACTAATTTGATAATTATGGCAATAATTATAGTATATATACTAATTATTGCTATTTATACGTTGAACTTTCATATAAAAAACTATATAATTATTATATACTAATAATGGAATTATAGTATAGTGAACTATTTATATAAAATAAATTCTACAGTAATAACTAATGGAAGGAGAATAGCTATGGAGATAAGTTTAAATTTAATAGAGGAAGCAGTTAAATTAAATAGTGTTGAAGAAGTTAGAAAAGCATTAATTGAATACATAAGAGTAGAGCCGGAAAACTCAGAAAAAATTATAAATGCATTGAATTATGCCAAAGAGAATATTCAAGGATTATTTGAGGTTCATGATGGTATAAAATTAGAGGAAGATAATAAATGGACTAAGGAGTATTTTTTAAAGACTCTTCAAGATTTATCAAAGAATTTTTCAGAGGAAAGATTCAATCATCTATGCTTAGTAGGAGCATTTATATATCCTAATGTTGATAATCTAGATCAAGATACTGTAATAATTAATAATGTTAAGCCAGTTTCTGATTCTGAAATTAGATTTGAAAAAGTAAAATCTGCCCTTGCTTTAGGCACAGGTCTTTTAATAGGATATATTGTAGGTAAAAAAGTTAATAAAAAAAGAAAATAATATATTAAAATGAACCTATTAGTATTTTGAAAATAATACTAATAGGTTCATTTTATACATAATGCGTTATATTAAATTTATTTATCAATTCTGCTGAGAGGTATTATTATATAATTCGGATTTCTGAATATAGTTAATATGTTTTTGATAGTCCTTA
The DNA here is from genome assembly GCA_902363375.1 of Clostridiaceae bacterium. Lineage (GTDB taxonomy): Bacteria > Bacillota > Clostridia > Clostridiales > Clostridiaceae > Clostridium_J. Next base: position 1,176,601 of record CABIZX010000001.1, read on the forward strand.
TTCATTAAATTTATAGCGGTATAGCTTTCACGATTAATAAAATTAGGATCTGATATTAATTTACGTCCTAAATTTAATACATTACTTGTAGCTTCACAAGTTTTCTGTAAAATTTCTTCATCAATATACCTAGTATTATTAATAGAATTTAATTTTGTACTACTACAACTATCCATTGATATAGGGTTTCCACCTAAATCACTTATGACTTTACTTATCCTGGAAGCATGTTTTTCATAGTCCTTCCGAACTTTAGATACTTGAGAAATAACATTCTTATTTTTAGAGTTATTTATATAATTATCAAAAGTATTCATATCAACATATATTCCTCGTAATAAATCATTTAAATTATTTATTATATATTTTTTATCCAAGAAAATCAGCTCCTTGCAATAATATTCATTATATTATTGCCTAAGTGATATTGACATTATTCATTCTATAAATTTCTTTATATGATTCCTTTAATAGTAAGTGAAATATATTATAGATATAGGATATTGAAAAAAGCGGTATAACATTCTAAAATGCTATACCGCAAAATATTTGACAACATCTTAATTAAATAGCCTATAAATAAAGACTTTTCATAAAATATTATACTTCAACAACTGGCTTTTCTGATTCTTCTAATTTTGCCATCGAGAATCCTGTATATCCATAGACTATTGAGATTATAGGATTTATATAATTTAAGAAACAGAATGGAGCATATAAGAAACAGGATACTCCAAGGGTAGAGGACATGAATGCTCCGCAAGTATTCCATGGAATAAATGGTGAGGTTAGAGTTCCAGCATCCTCTAGAGCTCTTGATAAGTTCTTAGGTGCTAGGCCACGTCTAGCATATTCATCTTTATACATTCTACCTGGAATAACTATAGATAAATATTGATCACCAGCCAATATATTAACAACTATGCAAGAAACTATAGTGATTAATACAAGAGAACCGGTATTAACAGCAAGTTTAAGTAGTTTTTCAGCAAGTATATTCAAGAATCCAGCTTTCTCCATTATACCTCCAAAAGTCATTGCACATATAATCAAAGAAACCGTGTACATCATACCTTGTAGTCCACCACGGGTTAATAGCTCATCAACCACTTCTACGCCTGTTTCACTAATATATCCATCGTTTAGTACGTTAACTATATCACCATAATTAGCACCTTGAACTAGTACTGCGAGAAGTATACCTGCAGCTACTCCTATTATTAGACCAGGAATTGCTGGCATCTTTTTAACAACTAGTATGATTACTATAACAGGTGGTAGTAGTAATATAGGATTAATCACGCCAGAAGCCTTTAATCCATCAAATATTATATTTAACTTAGAAACATCTAATTCTTGACCAGAATACTTCATACCAAGGATAGCAAATAGTATAAGTGAAATTATTAAGCTTGGTGTTGTAGTATAGAACATATGTTTAATATGGTCAAATAAAGTAGAACCAGCCATAGCAGGTGCTAGGTTAGTTGTGTCAGAAAGAGGTGACATCTTATCTCCGAAATATGCACCAGATATGATAGCACCAGCTATCATAGGAGTAGGAATTCCTAATCCTATACCAACACCTATAAGTGCTATACCTACAGTACCAGCGGTTGTCCATGAGCTTCCAGTAGCTAGAGAAACTATTGAACATATTATACATGTAGCTACTAAGAATATACCAGGAGATAAAATTTTAAGTCCATAATAAATCATTGTCGGAACAGTACCACTTAAAATCCAAGCACCAATTAAGACACCGATAATCATAAGTATTATAATTGCTTGCATTGACATTTGAATAGTATCAATAAATCCTTTTTCAAGATCCTCCCACTTAAATCCAATGCATAGAGCTGTAATAGCTGCAGCTGTAGCTGCAATTATTAGTGGTATATGTGGGCTAGCGTCAAAAAATATAATTGCAGTAGATAAAGAAATTATGAGGACTAAAATAGGTATCAAAGCTTGCCAAACTTTTGGTTTACTAGGGGGGGCGGCTACTTTACTAGGTTTTTCTTTTTTGCCTTTCATTAACAACACACTCCTATCAAAATTCCAATTTAAGTAATTATATAAATTATATACCAGCTTATTTTAAATTGCAATATTATTCTGAAAATTAAAAAATTAACAAAGTGATAAATTATATTATGCATTATATTGAAAAATTTCTTAAAATTAATGTAATTTGTATTTGATTCATGAAACTTGTGATATTATAAATTTCAGTTTACCATGATGAAAAAAAGAGTACAAAAAAATTTTTTTGTACTCAAAATTATTAATAGATATTATATTAAACATTAAAAGACTTAAAAGCATCAAGAAACTTATTTATATCTTCTTCACTATGACAAGTTGATAAGAACATTGATTCAAATTGTGATGGTGGTAAATTAATTCCTTTATCTAACATATGCATAAAATATTTTTTAAATAAATCTGTGTCACAACATTTGGCATCTTCATAGTTATTAATTTCTTCTAAAGATGTAAAGAATATCGTCATCATTCCACCAACTCTATTAATTACTACATTAATATTTTTTTCTTTTGCAATTTTTTTAATACCATTCTCTAATTTAGTTCCTATATTTTCTATATAAGCATATATATCTTGATTTTCATGTAATTCATTTACGGTTGCAACACCAGCAGCCATTACAAGAGGATTACCTGACATAGTTCCAGCTTGATATACAGGACCTAATGGAGCAAGTAACTCCATAATTTCACGTTTTCCACCATAAGCACCACAAGGAAGACCGCCTCCGATGATTTTACCGTAAGTTATAAGATCTGGAGTTACATGTTTAAATATTTCTCTAGCACCCTTGTAGGCAACCCTAAATCCACACATTACTTCATCGAATATTAATAAAGTACCATTTTCTTTACAAAGTTTATCTAAAGTCTCCATGAACTCTACAGATGGTTTAACAACTCCCATATTTCCTGCAATTGGTTCAATAATAACGCAAGCAATTTCATTTTTATATGCTGTAAATATTTCTTTTATGTTATCTATATCATTATAATTTGCAACAATCGTATGCTCGACATGTTCTTTAGGAATACCAGCACTACCAGGAATGCCGCATGTCATAACTCCAGAACCAGCACTTACAAGAAAGCCATCATAGTGTCCATGATAACAGCCAGCAAATTTAATAATTTTATTTCTCTTAGTATATCCTCTTGCTAATTTAATTGCACTCATGGTAGCTTCAGTACCAGAGTTAACCATTCTAATCATATCAATTGAAGCAGTTTCGCATATGAGTTTTGCTAGATCTAGTTCTAACTTAGTAGGGGCACCAAAGGCTATGGCTGTCTCAGTAGTAGTTTTTATTGCGCTTACAACTTTAGGGTTACAATGTCCTAAAATCATAGGTCCCCAAGCACCAACAAAGTCTATATATTCTTTATTTTCTTCATCATATATTTTAGAGCCTATACCAGATTTTATAATAGGAGGTGTTATCCCCATATCTTTTAGAGCTCTTACTGGACTATTAACGCCTCCAGGAATATATTTTTTACTTTCTTCAAATATAGTTTTATTATTCATAAAGATTTTCCTCCTAATTAATTTTATTTAGAAAAATACGTTGAATTAACTTGTAGGCTTCAGTGTTATCGCCTTTTAAAGTTTCTTCTTTTAAAACTTCAATGGCACGGTTTATATATGTATTTGCACCACTTTTTAAAAGAATAGCAACAAGATTATCATTATCTTTAGTGTATTTTTTATGTTGAAAGGTTTTAAGGTTATTTTCTACAAGTAGCTGACCTTCATCTTTCATATCTTTAATTATATTACTTAAAGACTTCAGCTTTAAAAAAGATTCATATTCATCATAATATTTTCTTATTATATGTCTATTTGAGTCCATAATATTTTTACGTTGAATTTTATTTTCTCTATCAACATTTTGTAGACTATCTAGGTTGAACAGACATATATTTTCTAATTGACTGCAACAATCCTCTACATTGATTGGCAAGGATAGATCGAAAATTAGCAATGGATGGCAAGGCAAATCTTCCTTTAACACAAGGGGAGTAGGTGAGGATGTACAACAGATCAGTGCATCTATATATTTATAAGTATTCACTAGATTATCCATGGATATGACTTCAATCTTTCCATTTTTTATTAGATCCATATTTCTTATTATAGTACCATGATTAATAACCTTATCCGTGTTTCGCACTACTATATATATTTTATTTAAATTGTCTTGTTTCCCTATAAGATAATTTAAAGTTAATTGAGCCATTTTACCAAAACCCAATATTAATATGTTCTTACAACCCTGTTCTAGAGCCTTTTTAGCAGCTATAGATGAATAGGATACAGGTGTTTTATATAATTTACTTTCAGTTTTAAACTCTTTGCCACAGCTAATAGCCATTGAAAATAGCTTATCAAAGGAGGAGTTTATTACCTTCAATTCTTTACTTTTTAGGTAAGCATCCTTTACCTGTCCTAATATTTGATCTTCACCTAGAATTTTTGAATGGAATCCACAACTAACTTCTAACAGGTGAGTTATAGCTTTACCATCATTAGAATAAAAGATATATTCAACAAAGTTTTTATTCCAATTAAGTATTTTAAATACCTCTTGTATTAAATCTTCTTGTGATAGAGAAGAATTTAAATAAAGTTCTGTTCTGTTACAGGTATTAATTATAACAACCTCTTTACATATAGTTTCTTTCATTTTTAGTAATATTCCATTTATATCATCTTGGGATATTGCCAGTTGAGCTCTTAAAATTAAATCAATTTCCTTCTTTATTCCAATTAAATGAATCATTTCTACCTCCCAATCTATGAAATTACTAAATTTTATTTAATTAACTTTAAAGCCCACTACAAGTGGGCTTATTATAACTCATATATTGTAACAAGAAAATTATACTATATCATTTTTTTTTTGACAATGATAAAATCTTATTGTATATATGTTACTGAATTGTAATAATCAAAAAAGAGGAGGTTACTATGAAAAAGATTATTTTAAATACTTTAACTGCAATTATAGGATTTATTTTAATTTTACTTATATCAACTGTAATAACGACAAGTATAAAACCAATCTATACTTTTAGTATTAGTAAATTCAATATAGCAGAAGATACAAAATTATCTATTAATGATATAAAAGAAAATTACTCTTATGTAATAGATTATTTATTATATAATAGGGATGCTGAATTTGATTTACCATCCTTAGATTATTCAAAAGATGGAGCGTTTCATTTTCAAGAAGTGAGACATTTATTTAAATTAGCTAAATCTACTATATTGATTTTAACAATTGTATTAATCATATTAGGTGTAGTATATAATAAGATTTATAAAGATTATAAATATATAAAATATATATCTTTTATTTCTATTATAATTCCTATTATAATCTCAATCGTTGTAAGCATAAATTTTAATTTTTTCTTTACAGTATTTCATAAAATTTTTTTTAATAACGATAAATGGCTCTTTAATCCTAATACAGACCCTATTATAACCATACTTCCGGAAGAGTTCTTTGCGTTATGTGCTGGTACTATTGTAATCATTTGTGTATTAATTGGAATAGCACTATACTTTATATATAATTACTATAATAAAAGTAAATTAAAAAGATATTAGAATAATTCTAATATCTTTTTAATTTAAAGATAGTTTACGGATACTTTTTTACCTAGAGCAGTTAGTAACTCAGTGATATCTTTAACAAGTTTAATTTTTAAATTAAACTCTTCTGGAAAAGATGGATTTTGATGTGCTGGATTAACTGCTTGCCCGACATATATATCTATTGACGTACCTTCATTGATTAACATAGAAGTAATTTGGGATGCACCATCAGATCCATCGATAGATGATGGTATAATATTATTTTTAGTAGCATTTAGATAACCTTTTAGTAAATCCTTTACTTTATTTAAGGTTAATATTCCTTCTGTAACTAAATCTATACCATCCATATAACCCATAGGTGGAACCTCAGAGGTATAGTGCTTTAAATCTATTTCTATAGGAATGTGTAGTGCATTAGATATTATATTAGCGGTAGTACCACCACATATAATTTTTTTACCAGGAGCTCTCTTTACTAGATTTATAAGAATGTTATCATCATTTTTGTCCTTCGGTGGTCCTGTAAATATAGATATATGCTGCTCTTTTTTTATTTTAATAGTTACTACAGTAGTATCATCTCCTGGTCTGTTGTTATACAGATCTTTGCATACATCTAATAGCTGCCTACATATATTTTGAGCTACTACTTCCTTATTAATCACATTAGTGAGATATCTATTTATATGAGGCCATTCCCAACCTAGATTTAGTAGTCCCCCTACACCAGCATGTACAACACCATCACTTATAATAATCAGAGTATCTGACTCATTCATGTAAAATCTGCTTTCAAAAATTACTTTACCATTTACAATACGTCTATTCTTCTTAATATCACAACTTCTATTGCCTCTAAAGAGAAAAACAGGTGGATTATCGTATTCTACCATATAGACTTCACCATTATTCTTAACTTTAATAATGGTAAAAGTGGAGTAGGCCAGCTTTCTAACTTGGCATTCAGGTAATGTATTAATTATGGTATCTATAGTTTCATCTATAGTAGCGCCTTCTTTTAACATAGTAACTGCAATTTTAGATGTTAATGTCCCTAATATATTGGCCTTAACTCCACTGCCAAGACCATCGGACATTACCACTATAATGCCGTCTTCTGTATTAGCAATTTCAACATTATCACCACAAAGTTCTTCACCATATTTATTCATACTCATATTGGCTACATCTAAGTAATATTTTCTCATATTAGTCTTCCTTTTCTAATACTTTTTTTAGTTCTAATATTGCAACTTTAGTTTCAGCAGTAGTCTCACCAAGCAAACTAGCAATTTCTTGTGCTACCATCATTTGTTTATTTATAATTGATTGGGTAACATCAATAGCTTTATGCTTTAATTCAGTTAACTCTAATTTCCTATTTTCTTCTTCTGTTATATCAGTAAATGTCACTAATAGGGATGAGTGATTTTTAATATAAATTATACTTTTATATCCATGAAAATCTAATTGACTATAGAATACTTTTTTACCTAAGATATTTTTTTTATTTTCTACTACTTTTTTGAAATCTGAATCATATATTATATCGGTTATAGGGAATCCTATTATATTTTTATCTTTATAGTTTAAGAACATTTTTCTTCCAGATGGGTTAATGTCTTTAACTAATAAATTATCATCAATTATAATTATAGCATTAGGTGAATTTTTGAATATCTCACTATTCATATTTTCTGCTAAAGACCTCATATAAGGAACACACATCTCAACTTGAGACATTCCATTGTAGACGGCAATAGCTTTTTCAACACAGGTATTATATCCACAAGCTCCACAGTTTAATTCATCTTCAGTATTATATTTTCCCATTTCTTTAAGCAAAACTTTAATTTCATCTTCACTTGGATTTAGCATATGTATTTTTTTACTTGTATAATTTCGTGTAAGGTTAAGGTTTTTTCTATTTATATTAACAACATTTGAATCTTTGTTTTCACTTTTTAAATAGTCTTGAATTCTTTGAAGCCTAGTATAGACAGATTCATTTTTAGAAAGTATGCCAGGGCCGCCAAGACAGCTTTCATTACAGGCACTAAGTTCTATACATACATCATTTAAAGTATTATTTTTAAGTTCTTCTAAAATAATTTTACAGTTTTCAAGACCATGGACCCTAATTAGATTTAAATCTTTTTTGTCAATAGTAGGTCTTATAGCATTTAATATTCCACCAACCACTGGATAGCGATCACCTCTAGTTGTGCCACTAAAATCTACTTCTCCATCCTTAAGACTAGAATATTCAATACCTTCTTCTTTGATAAAATCATTAATTTCATCAAAGGTTAATACAGAATCAACAAATCCTAAATTTGATTCAGATAAAGCTTCATATTTTTTAGATACACAAGGGCCAATAAAAACAGTATATGCATCTTTATATCTTTGTTTTATACTTTTTCCATGAGCAACCATAGGAGAAGACACAGGTAAAACTAGTGGTATTAATTCAGGATAATATTTTTCAATTAACATCACTACTGAAGGGCAACAGCTTGTTATAAACTCACTATTTGTACTATTTCCGATGATATCTTCATACTCCTGAGTTACTAATTCTGCACCGATAGAAACTTCTTCAATATACTTAAAACCTAATTTTCTTAGAGCAGTTATTAGTTTAGAAGGAGATGGAAATACGCCTCTAAAGGCAGGTGCTAATTGGGCTATTACTATTTTATTGCTATTTAGTGCATCTTTTACATCATCAATATCTGAAAGTACATGACGAGCGTTTTGAGGACATACTACCAAACAGTGACCACAAAAAATGCATCTATCTTCTTGGATTTTAGCTTGATCATTCAACACCTCTATAGCTTTAACTGTACAAGTACGTACACATTTATAACAATTTTTACAATTAGCGGAGGAAAAATTCATTACTTGCATAAATTCACCTTCTTAACTATATATTCTTCAAAAAAATTTTCTACTTCGCCCTCTTTGACATTATAAATTTCATCATCTACCATAACGCATACTGAGTCAGAGCAGTGACCAAGGCAAAATGAAGCTTTTAGTTCTACTTTATCTGTTAAGTGATTTACTTCTATTAAGTCTTTAATTTGGTTTATAGCATTGTGGGAACCTCTAACATAACAAGCGCTTCCCACACAAACTTTAACAATCAAAATAAAATCCCTCCTTAACCTAGATTTATCCTATATAATAAATTATAGAACTTTAGGAAAATACCGTCAATGAATATCGTTATATATTTGACAATACTATAGAAGTAAGGTAAATAATAAATATGAGATAAATTATTAGGAGGAAATAGAATGAAATTAATAGTTATATCTGATATTCATGGTTCTTTAAAATATACTAAAAATGCTATTGAAATATTCAATAGAGAGGAAGGGGATTATTTATTAATTCTGGGAGATATATTATATCATGGACCAAGAAATCCATTGCCTGAAGAATATAATCCCAAAGGAGTAGCAGAAGTGTTAAATCAGTATAGTGATAAAATAATAGCAGTACGTGGAAATTGTGATTCAGAAGTAGATCAAATGTTATTGGATTTTCCGTGTATGGGAGACTATTCTATAGTTTTATATAATGATAAGAGATTATTTTTAACTCATGGTCATATATATAATGAAAATAAGCTACCTAACATATCTAAAAAAGATATAATGATACATGGACACACACATATATTAGGGTATAGCAGGGAAGATGGGATTGCTATAATTAACCCTGGTTCTATATCTTATCCAAAGGAAAATAATCCTCATAGTTACGGGGTTATAGAAGAAGATACTTTTTATATAAAAACTTTGGAAGGTAATATAATAAAAAGTATAGAATTAAAATAAACATTTATATAGAAAAGTAGAGGTGCTTTTTAGCTACCTCTACTTTTCTATAATCTTATCAATTATGCTAGATTCAATTAGTTGACTCTTACTGAATCCATTTTTAAAGTATCTAACCTGCTTATATTTAACTCCATTCATATCAAAATCCAGGATATCAATCCTATCACCTTTATAAATTTCAGCTTCTTTTTTCCCTTTAATAAATATATGTACCTCCATTTGGTGCCTCCTATCGGTATTTATTAAATAGATTATATAACAATATAGAGTATTTATCCAATTCATACTTTTAAATAGCACTAAATAATGTTTTAAAACATTTGTTACATATTTATGTACATTCAATTATCTTTAATTGAGTGTGTATAAATACTGAAAAATCATATACTAAATGGAAAAATAATTCTATAAATAAAAATGAAGTAGGTGCAAAATGAAAAATGGTGTTATAATGATAGATGAAGGACCTTATGGTATGTTGCTGATATTAGTGATGCCAAACTAGGTGCTAAAGTTTGCTTAATATAAAATTAAAATTTATGTGGAACACGCTTAAATAAAAGATGTATTCCTACAAAGGCTCTTTATAGAAATGTTGAGATATTAAGTACATTAAAAAGAGTTAAAAAATTTGGTATGAATGCTATTACTTATACCTTTGATGTTGAGCAAATTTTAAAAAGCAAACAAAAGATTATGGATGAATTAGTAGATAGTGTGGCTTTATAGGAGTGAAGCTTACTTACATCGACGAAACAACCAAAATATAGAAAACAACGGAAGACATTGTGATTTTAGAAGATATAAAATATATAGATGATATTATTCTAAACTGTATATTTACTTTTCTTGAAGTTGCATGTAAGGAATTGCAAAGGATAAAGCAATGGCTAATAATATTAATTATATAACTTCTAAATCTATGTTTGGAGTCAGTGGTAAATATTAACATTACTCCATACAAAATAATTAACTTTAACTATAGGAGGAATATGCATGAACTTAGAAAATATAAAAAACACAGATTCAGAAATTTATGAAGCAATTTGTCTTGAAACAGCAAGACAGGAGAGTAAGATTGAACTTATTGCTTCAGAAAATTTTACAAGTGAAGCAGTAAGAGAAGCTATGGGTTCTACTCTTACAAATAAATATGCAGAAGGATATCCAGGAAAAAGATATTATGGTGGATGTGAATGCGTAGATATTGCTGAAAATATTGCAAGAGATAGAATGTGTAAATTATTTGGTGCAGACCATGCTAATGTACAACCTCACTCAGGTTCTCAAGCTAATATGGCTGTTTATATGAGTATATTAGAACCAGGTGATAAAGTGTTGGGAATGAATTTATCTGATGGTGGACACTTAACTCACGGAAGTCCAGTTAATTTTTCAGGAAAGTTATATAAATTCATATCTTATGGAGTTGGCAAGGATGGATTTATAGATTATGATGCATTAAGAACTGTTGCTTTAGAGGAAAAGCCTAAAATGATAGTAGCAGGGGCTAGTGCTTATCCAAGAATAATAGAATTTGATAAAATAAGAGCAATTTGTGATGAAATAGGTGCATATATGATGGTGGATATGGCTCATATAGCTGGACTTATAGCGGCTGGACTTCATCCTACTCCAGTACCATATGCAGATTTTGTTACAACAACAACACATAAAACCTTAAGAGGACCAAGAGGTGGAGCAATACTTTGTAAAGAAAAGTATGCAAAACTAGTAGATAAAACTATATTCCCAGGAATACAAGGTGGTCCATTAATGCATACTATTGCAGCTAAAGCTATTTGTTTTAAAGAAGCTCTAGAACCATCTTTTAAAGAGTATCAGCAAAAGGTTCTAGAAAATGCTAAAACTCTTGCAAATGCATTAAAAGAAAGAGGATTTAATTTAGTATCTGATGGCACTGATAATCACCTTATTCTTGTGGACTTAAGAAATAAAGATATAACAGGAAAGGCGGCTGAACATCTATTAGATGAAGTTGGAATTACTGTAAACAAAAATACAATACCTTTTGAAACTCAAAGTCCTTTTGTAACTAGTGGGATTAGAATAGGTACTCCAGCTACCACTACTAGAGGCTTTGGTAAAGAAGAAATGGTTGAAATTGCTGATATAATTAATTGGGCAATTGATAATAGAGATAGTGACTTATCACCTGCGAAGGAAAGAGTTAAAGCTCTTTGTAATAAGATTCCATTATATAAATAAATAATTTTAAAATACGAATACCTAATAAATTCTAGGTATTCGTATTTTTTGGATATAAAAACTATAAGAATCATTCCAATAAGTTTAAAGACAGCCTTTCTTTGGCGTCTTTTAGATATTTAAAATTTAACATTTTAAAATGATATTTACTATTCGATAAGTAAGAGAATAGAATTTAATATTATCAACTTATGATGATGATATTTATAGTTGTATTAAATACAAATAGATAAGTAATATTTAGATTATATTGACTTATTTGTTTAAACCTCTTATAATTAGGTTGAAAATTAAATAGTATTTTAGGTGCTTTTTAAAAGTGAAAAGGGAATATGGTTAGAATCCATAGCAGCCCCCGCTACTGTAAATGATGACGACCCTCAAAATACCACTCTGAATAGGGGAAGGTGAGGTTAGAATGATTCATAAGCCAGGAGACCTGCCTAAATGTGAGCTTTCGGAGGGAAATGAGCTATTTTAGTGATTAAGTTAATATGTATAAGCAAAATGAAAAATTTTTATAGGTTTTATCTTACTTATATTTAAACTTATATTCTTATTTTACTAAGATGGAATTTTTTATTTAATTGGGCAAGGGAGCTTTTCTTCCTTGCTTTTTTGTTTTATTTAAATAGAAAGAAGGTATAATATATGGCTAAAATAATGATTCAAGGTACAGCCTCCTCAGTAGGAAAAAGTATACTAGTTACTGCTCTATGTAGAATATTCAAACAAGATGGATACTCTGTATGTCCATACAAATCACAAAACATGTCCCTTAACTCATATATAACGCTAGATGGAAAAGAAATGGGACGCGCTCAGGTATTGCAGGCATATGCTGCGGGCCTAGAACCACAAGTATATATGAATCCTATATTATTAAAACCAACTACAGATAAGAATTGTCAAATAATTTTTAATGGAGAAATCTATGGTTATTCTAATGCAAGGGAGTATCACAATTTAAAAGTTAAATTTAAGGATGATTTGAAGTCTGCTTTTGAAGAGTTAGAAAATCAATTTGATATTATAGTTATGGAAGGTGCAGGGAGTCCAGCAGAAATAAATTTAAGAGATAATGATATTGTTAATATGGGAATGGCAGAATTAGTGGATGCGCCTGTTTTACTAGTAGGTGATATTGACAAGGGTGGAGTATTTGCTTCATTATTAGGTACTATTATGTTACTTAGTGATGAAGAGAAAAGTAGAATTAAAGGTACTATTATAAATAAGTTTAGAGGCGATATTTCACTGCTTAAATCAGGAGTTGATAGCTTAGAGGATTTAACTCATAAGGATTGCTTTGGAGTTGTTCCGTATTTTAAATTGGATTTAGAGGATGAGGATGGAGCGGTGGAGCTTAACAAGAATATTACAGATAAAATAGACATAGCTATCATAAAATTACCTCATATATCAAACTTTACTGATTTTGATGCTTTATCTATAGAGCCGGATGTATCTGTAAGGTATGTTGAAACTATAAATGAATTTAAAAATCCTGATTTAGTTATAATACCTGGAACTAAAAATACATTAGGAGACTTAGAACATTTAAAAAATTCAGGATTATACAATAAAATTAAGGAATATGGAAACAATGGCAAAATTATAGGCATATGTGGTGGTTATCAGATTCTAGGACAATTATTAGAAGATCCTCAGGGAGTTGAAACTTCTTTGAAATCTATGGAAGGATTAAATCTTTTACCAATAAGAACAGTCTTTGAAAATAAAAAAGTTACAACTAGAGTTAAGGGGAGCATAAAAAAAGGATTAATAAATAATGATGATACTTTAAACATATACGGATATGAAATACACATGGGAAAAACTACTCTTATGGGAGAAGGAAGAAATCTTATTACTATAAATGAGAGTAATAATCAAGAAACTCATCATTTAGATGGTGTAGTAAATAGCAAGGGAAATGTAATGGGAACTTATATACATGGTATTTTTGATGGAACTGAATTTAGACAGCATATTGTTAATGAATTAAGACGAAATAAAGGAATCAAAGAAAAGACTTCTAAACATTATGAGCATTTAAGGGAAAATGAATTAGATAAATTGGCTGATTTAGTGAGATCATCTATAGATATGGATAAAGTTTATAAAATAATGGGCTTAAGTAAATAGTGGGAGATGGTATTATGATTAATTTTCATATCTCCGTAAATATACTTTGTGTATTCTTAGCAGTTATTTTAGATTTTATTCTAGGTGATCCTAATTGGTTACCGCATCCTATTATATATATAGGAAAACTTATTGGTTTCTTAGAAAAGTGGCTAAGAGACAAATTACCTAATAATAAAAAGTTAAAGTGGGCTTCTTTGATAATGGTATTTATAGTGTGTATAACCACGTACACTATTCCTTACCTATTACTTAGATTAACAGTAATAAATACAACTATTTTTGTTATTGTTAATACATTGATCATATGGACAACTCTGGCAGCTAAAAGTCTTCACTTAGCAGGGATTGAGGTTTATAATGCTCTTGCTAAAGATGACATAGAGGATGGAAGAATTAAACTTTCATATATTGTAGGACGAGATACTACAGCTTTAAGTAGAGAAGAAATAATTCGAGGTGATGTAGAGACTATTGCTGAAAATACTTCTGATGGTATAATAGCCCCTATTATCTATGCAATCATAGGAGGAGCTCCTCTTGCCATGATGTATAAAGGAATTAATACTATGGATTCCATGGTAGGTTATTTAAATGAAAAGTACAAGAATATAGGTTTTTTTCCAGCAAATATAGATGATATATTTAATTTTATACCTGCTAGATTAACTGGAATATTAATGTGCCTTACAGCTTGGATAGTTAATGGAAATATAATTAAAGCTTTAAAAATTATGATTAGAGATAGAAAAAATCATAAAAGTCCAAACTGCGCTTATCCTGAAGGAGCAACTGCAGGAGCACTAAATATTCAATTAGGTGGTACTAATACTTACTTTGGAGAAGTGATAGAAAAGCCAACCATTGGTGATGCTATAGAACCTTTAAATTATAATCATATAAAAGAATCAATAGTATTAATGTACAGCAGTGAGATTTTGCTAGTAGTTTTTAGCTTAGCAGCTTTAATTATATTTCACTAAAGAAGATTACTTACAAACACACATATTAGAATGAAAGGTGGTATATATATATTTTGAAACATGGAGGAGATATATATACTGAGGGTACTTTAATTGGAAAAAAGCTTCTAGACTTTAGTTCAAATGTAAATCCAATACCTATATCAGAAAATTTCAAAGATAATATTGGAGAAGCTCTGGGAAAAGTACCACTGTATCCAGATATACAGTATAGAGAATTAAAAAATAACCTGTTGCGCTACTTATATAAAAGTGATGAATATTTTAAAGGAGATTTAGAGAAAGGAGACTATCTTAAAGACATAAATATTAAGAATATAATAGTTGGAAATGGAGCAGCTGAGATTTTGGACTTAGTAATAAGCTATCTAAAATCTATAACTATAGTAGTTCCATCCTTTGTAGAATATAATGATTTTAGTAAAAAACATAAACTAAATATCAATTATTCCTTTCTAAATGAGAATATGGAATATGATTATGAAGATATACTTATCAAGCTAAAGGATACAGATGGATTAATGATAGCTAATCCTAATAATCCTAATGGCTGTATTATTAATCAAGAAAAATTTAAAAAAATATTAAACTATTGTGAAGGTAATAATAAACTAGTGATTATAGATGAAGCTTTTATAGAGTTTATATTAAATAATAATAAGAGTATAATTAATTATATAAATAACTATAGCTGTATTGTGATAGTTAGGGCTATAACAAAATTTTTTTCTATGGCAGGGATCAGGTTTGGATATGCTATAAGTAAAAATATAAATTTATTAGAGTTTATTAAACACAATCAAAATCCTTGGACGGTAAACTGTTTTGCAGAGATTGCTGTGAAACATGCTCTCTTTGATGATAAATTCATATCTAAAAGTAAAGATTGGTTAATTGGCGAAAGAGAGTTTATGGAAAGCCAGTTAAAGTCTATAGAATTTATTGAAAAGGTTTATGTAAGTAATGGAAATTACTTTCTTTGTAAAATAAAGGAGATTAATAGCTCAAAACTATTAAAAGAACTTATGAAAAAAGGAATTTTGATTAGAAACTGTGATAATTATATTGGACTTGATGACAGGTTTGTTAGAATAGCTATCAAAACTAGAGAGATGAATATAGCTATAATAAGTGCTTTAATTGAAATTAATAATACAATGAAATTAAATAAAGGGTAGGATTTTCATGGATAGTTTTAATAATTCCGTATTTATTTCATTAAATGGGATAAATACTAAAGTTTTAATATTAGGTGGAGGAAATGGGGCTTTAATAAAAGCGAGAACTTTATTAGAAAATGGATTTATAGTTCATTGTTTATCAAAGCAATTTACCTCAAAATTTAAAGATTTGGAATGTAGTTATCCTAATTTAAAACTTATTTATCAGCCTTTTACCTACGAATTAATAGATGAATATCATTTAATTGTAATTTGTACAAATGATGATAGATTCAATAATAGTATTAGAAGTATGTGTAATAGTAAAAATAAAATTTTTATTGATACTACAAAGCCAGAAGATTCTAAAGCAATTCTTTGTGCTACAAGAAAAAGCAAGAATATAGCTTTAGGTCTTCGAATAAAGGGTAAAAATCCAAAAGCATCGGTATTTTTATGTAATAAAGGAAGAGAATATCTAAAAGAATTTGATAATTATGTAGAATTTATAACTCATATTAGAAACCGTGTAACAAATTTAAATAATAAAAATGAAATTCTAAATTTTGTATGTTCTGAGGATTTTCTTTTCTTTTTCAATAAGAATTGTCATGGTGAGGTTTTGGAGTTATTCTATCCCGAATTAATAGATAATTAAGTATAGATTTATGATATATCATGAATGGAGGAATATAATTGAGTTTAAAATTAGCTACAAGAAAGAGTAAGCTTGCTCAAGTTCAAACTGATTATGTTATGAGTTTAATTGAGCAACAACATAAGGTAAAATGTGAAAAGGTTCTGACTGATACCTTAGGAGATAGAAGACTTGATGTTACTTTAGATAAAATAGGGGGTAAAGGGGTATTTATAAAGGAGCTTGAGAAGTTAATAATGGATGGAACTGCTCATGGAGGAGTTCATAGTATGAAGGATGTACCTTATGAACTACCTGAAGGTTTTACCATTGCTTCTATGCCAATAAGAGAAGATGTCAGAGATGCCTTTGTATCTATGAATGGAGTTTCATTCTTTGATTTACCTAAAGGAGCTAAAGTAGGTACTAGTAGTAAAAGAAGAAGTGAACAAATTTTACTTTTAAGGCCAGATATTGAGATTATTCCAGTAAGAGGTAATGTTCAGACTAGAATAGATAAAATAGAAAGAGAAAATTTAGATGGAATAGTATTAGCAGCTGCAGGTTTAAAGAGATTAGGTATGGAAGAAATTATCACTAATTATTTTGAAGTAGATGAAATTGTTCCGGCTATAGCTCAAGGAGCTTTAGGAATAGAGATTTATGAAAATTGCGAGTATGCAGATGTATTAAAAACTTTAGATAATGAGCAAGTCAGAATTTGTGTAGAAGCTGAAAGAAGTTTTATGAGAGAATTGAAGGGAGATTGTCATTCTACTATTGGAGCTTATGCTACTGTAGAAGATGATACTATGACTATTAGGGGAATTTACGAAGTTAATGGTGAACTTATAAAAGATACAGTAGTTGGTAATAAGAAAGACTATTTAAACTTAGGAAAAAAATTATCACAAAATATCTTAAATAAATAGATATTGAATGGGAGGATATATGGGAAAGGTTTATTTAATTGGTGGTGGACCAGGAGCACCAGATTTAATTACTTTGAAAGCTATAAATGTATTAAAAGAATGTACGGCTATACTCTATGATAGGTTATCAGGTTCAGAAATATTAAAGTATGTAAATAAAGATGCAAAGCTTTATTACTGTGGAAAAGAGCCAGGATGTCACTATAAAACTCAAGAAGAAATTAATAATACATTAATTAAACTAGCAAAAGAAGGCCATACTGTTGGAAGAATTAAAGGTGGAGACCCTTATATTTTTGGTCGTGGTGGTGAAGAGGCTTTAGCTCTTATAGATGAGAATATTGATTTTGAAGTAGTTCCTGGTATAACTTCTCCGATAGCAGCACTTAATTATGGTGGTATACCTGTAACTCATAGAAAAATAGCTCAAAGTTTTCATGTATTTACAGCTAAGAGTGCAGCTAATTTAAATTTAGATTTTGCGACTATAGCTAAATTAAAAGGAACAAAGATTTTTATGATGGGGTATGAACAGTTAGAAAGTATTTGTATTGGACTTATGAATGCTGGACTAAGTAATGATACTCCTGTTGCTATTGTAATGAGTGGAACCACATCTAAACAGAAAAAGGCTGTAGGAACTTTAAATGATATTACACAAATTGCAAAGGAGAAGGGACTTTCAAATCCATCTATTATAGTAGTAGGAGAAGTGGTTAAATTTAATGATAAATTAAATTGGTTTGAAAAACTGCCTTTATTCGGAAGAAATATTTGTATAACTAGAAGCAAGTCTCAAAGTAAAAAAATTTGTGATGAGCTTTCTAAATTAGGAGCATCCGTTACAGAAATAAACACAATAGCAATAAAACCTAACTTAAACAGTATTAAAGAGGTAGTAGATAAGTTAGGAGAATATAAATATATACTGCTAACTAGCGTTAATGGAGTAGAAATGCTATTTAATGCTTTAACTTATAATGATATAGATATAAGGAGAATTAAAGGGGAATTTATTTCTATAGGCGATGCTACTACTAACGCTTTAAAATCTAAAGGTATAATTCCTAGTTTAACAGCCAAAGAATTTACGGGAGAGGGACTATTTAAAGCTATAGAACCGAAAGTTACATTAGGAGATAAAATATTAATACCTCGTTCTAAAAAAGGAAGAGAGTATATTGTAAATGCATTACGAGATATGGGAGCAGAAGTAGATGACATTCCTGTTTATGACACAGTGATTGGAGAAAATCACAACTTAATTTCATTTGATGAGTGTGATACAGTGCTATTTACTAGTCCAAGTACTGTAAATAATATGATTAAGCTAGTTGGAGTGGAAAAACTTAAAGAAAAGTCAATTATATCTATAGGTCCAGTTACTTCAAAGACATTAGATGTGCATGAGTTAACTTATATGCAATGCGATAAAATTGGCAATGAAGGTATTATAGATACCTTGCTTAGATAAATTATTTTATAGTATCGAAAGGTAGGTGTATCATAACCTTACTATTTTTAGAGGGTTGTGTTTGTTATGTTCAAAAGATATAGAAGATTAAGAGAAACTAGTGCTATAAGAGATATGGTACGTGAAACTGTTTTAAATAGTAATGATTTCATATATCCAATTTTTGTAGTAGAAGGAGAAAATATTAAGGAAGAAATTCCTTCCTTAGAAGGAAATTATCATTGGTCTTTAGATAGATTACCTGAAGTTATAGAAGAGGTTATCTCTGCTGGAGTGAAGGGGATAATCCTATTTGGTCTTCCAAATGAGAAAGATGAAATCGCATCTTCTGCATTTAATGAAAATGGTATAGTTCAAAGGGCAATCAGAAAGGTGAAAGAAATATCTAAAGACTTATTTATTATTACAGATGTATGTATGTGTCAATATACTTGTCATGGGCATTGTGGAATAATTAAGGATGAAAAAATAGATAATGATGAAACTTTAAAATATTTAGCTAAAATTGCTCTATCTCATGCTAAAGCTGGAGCAGATATGATTGCTCCTTCTGATATGATGGATGGTAGAGTTAAAGCCATAAGAGACATATTAGATGAAAATGGATTTGAACATATATCTATAATGAGTTATAGTGCTAAATATAGTTCTGCTATGTATGGCCCTTTTAGGGCAGCTGCAAATTCAGCTCCTCAATTTGGAGATAGAAGTAGCTATCAAATGGATCCAGCTAATGGAAAGGAAGCTATGAGAGAAATTGAAGCAGATATTGAAGAGGGTGCAGATATAGTAATGGTTAAACCAGCTATTCTATATTTAGATATAATCAAAGAAACTAGTATGACATTTAACATGCCAATAGCGGCTTATAATGTTAGTGGAGAATATGCTATGATTAAAAATGCAGGTAAAAATGGTTTAATTGATGAAAAAAGGGCCGCCCTTGAAATGTTAACCTCTATAAAAAGAGCTGGTGCTAAATTAATTATTACTTATTATGCATTAGAGGCGAGTAGATGGATTAAAGAACAATAGGAAATAGAAGAATTAATAAACAAAAAGGCTTTGATAAAATAAACTAATCTATATAAATATTGAGAGATTATACTTTTAAATTTTATATAGATTAGAACATATTTTATGAAAGTCTTTTTATATTTAAATAATAGGAACACTAATACAATCATATAACGTTTCATATATTGAATAGATACAATATTAAATTCATATTTATGAATTTAATATTGTTGAACATATAGAATTTTAGAGGTATAATATGGATATATATTTATTAGTGGAAATAGGGGGGAATATAGATGAACGTTAAAGAAAAAGTAGAAAATCTTAGAACTGCTATGAGAGAAAATAAATTATCAGCATACATTATTCCTAGCTTTGATTCTCATCAAAGTGAATATGTGGCTGAATATTTTAAAGCTAGAGCATGGATTTCTGGCTTTACAGGTTCAGCCGGAACTATGGTTATTACTCTTAATAGGGCGATATTATGGACAGATGGGCGCTATTACATTCAAGCTGAAAAGCAATTAGCAGGTAGTGGTATAGAACTTTTTAAGATGGGACAACCTAAAACTCCTACTTATATAGAATTTCTTAAAGAAGAGCTTAATTCAGGAGATGTAGTGGGGTTTGATGGAAATGTAATGCCTATTAGCATATTTAAAACTATGCAAGATACTTTTAGCCGCAAAAATATAAATATAAACTCTAATTATGACTTAATATCTCCACTCTGGAGTAATAGACCTAGTATGCCGAATACAAAGGTATTTCTTCATGATGTTAAATTTGCCGGAAGATCAGCAAAAGAAAAACTTGAAATCATCAGAGAAAAAATGAATGAATTAGGTGCTGAATACTATATACTAAGCTCCTTAGATGATATTGCGTGGACGTTAAATATAAGGGGAAATGATGTAGAATGTAATCCGGTAACTATAGCTTATTTATTAATTAGTATGACCTCTGCTAAACTTTATATTAACAATAATAAATTAACAGATGAAGTTATAGATAATTTGAAATTATGTTCTATAGACATATCAGAATATGATGAAATATTTAATAGTTTAAATAATCTTCAAGATACATCCATATTATTTGATCCAAATAAAACAAACGTAAAAATACTTACATCATTAAAAAATTCCGTTTCTAAAGTTGAAAAGAGAAACATAACAACAGACTTAAAGGCTGTAAAAAATGAAGTAGAAAGAAGTAATTTTAGAAACTGTACTATAAAAGATGGTGTTGCTATGGTTAAGTTTATAAAGTACTTAAAAGAAAGCGTAGGAAAAGAAGAGATATCTGAAATGTCAGCTACAGATACATTGATTAAATTAAGAAGTGAACAAAAATACTTTGTTGAACCAAGCTTTTCCACTATAGCTGCGTATAAAGAACATGCAGCTATGATGCATTATTCTGCGACTCCAGAAAGTAATTATTATTTAAAACCAGAAGGATTATTCTTAGTGGATTCTGGTGGGCAATATTATGATGGTACTACAGATATAACAAGAACTATAGTTCTTGGAAAGTTAACAGAAGAGGAAAAAGTAGATTTTACTCTTGTAGTCAAGAGTAATTTAGCTTTAACTATGGCAAAATTCTTATATGGTGCTACAGGATCTAATTTAGATATAATTGCAAGAACTCCTCTTTGGGAAGCTGGAATAGATTATAAGTGTGGAACTGGACATGGAGTTGGATTCTTTCTTAATGTTCATGAAGGACCTCAGGGATTCTCTCAAGTTCCTAATAATATAGTATTAGAGGAAGGTATGAATATAACTAATGAACCAGGAGTATACAAGGAAGGTAAGCATGGTATTAGGATAGAGAATTTATTATTTGTTTCTAAGGATAGTGAAACAGAATATGGTGGACAATTCATGAAATTTGATGTAGATACTTATTGTCCTATTGATTTAGATGGTATAATAGTGGATATGCTTACTGAAAAGGAAAAAGCATTTTTAAATAATTACCATAAAAAAGTTTACAATCTTTTATCACCTTATCTAAATGATGAAGAAAAAGAATTTTTGAAAAAAGAAACTAGAGAAATATAAATAAAGTAAATTAAAAATCATCCCTAAGAAATTAAGGATGATTTTTAATTTAGTATTATAACATTTTAAATATTCCTGATATTATAATTAGCAACATACCTATAAACAGATAACTGAACATATTAGAATCATGGTTCATGGCTATACCTCCAAACATATCATTGTTTATATGTTGTACACTTATAATATATACGCTTTACATACTATAAAAATGCCTAATTAAATGTAATAAAAAAATATAATATTTTACTATAATGTGATATAATTATACTTAATACACATGCATATAATATTTTATAGATGTTTATTAATATTATTCAAATAGAGGGGTGATATTGAATGGAATTAAACTGGATTTGGTTTGGATTGCTTATTTTTGTAATAGTTGTAGACATAACTACAAGTAGTTTTACATTCTCATGGTTAGGCATAGGATTTGTTCCTGCTTTTATTGCTGGATATTTTGTTGATTTTACTACACAAATATGGATTGCCTTAATTTTAGGAACTGTAGCAATTATATTTGGATTAAAAATATCAAAAAAATATATTCATGGAAATTTATCAAATGAGAAGCCGTTAGTTAGTAGATATGAAGATAGAGAGTTTGTATCAGAAGTTAGACTAGAAAGTAATAAGGAATGTAGAATAAAAGTTAATGATGTTTATTGGACAGCTAGAAATCTTGGAGAAGATATAAATATCGGTGATACTTTTAAGGTGTTAAAAATTGAAAATAATAAATTATTAATTAAAAAGGAGTGATTTGAATGGGATTAGTCGTTGGTATCTTAGTCATATTATTTGTTGTTCTAATTCTAATAATTTCATCAGTTAAGGTAGTTAATACTGGTTATAACTACGTTATGGAAAGGTTTGGTCAGTTCTATAAAATTTTAGAACCTGGCTGGCATTTAACAATTCCTTTTGTGGATTTTATAAGAAAGAAAGTATCTGTTAAGCAACAAATACTTGACATTCCACCACAAAATGTAATAACTAAAGATAACGTTAATATATCTGTAGACAATGTTATATTTTATCAAGTATTAAATGCAAAGGATGCTGTCTATAATATAGAAAACTATGTTCAAGGTATAATGTACTCTACTATAACTAATATGAGAAATATATTAGGAGATATGACTTTAGATGAAGTATTAGCAGGAAGAGACATGATCAACTCAAAATTATTACAAATTGTTGATAATGTTACTGATGCTTATGGAATAAAAATATTATCTGTAGAAATTAAAAATATTGTTCCACCTTCAGAAATTCAGCAAGCTATGGAAAAGCAAATGAAAGCTGAAAGAGATAAAAGAGCTATGATCCTTCAAGCAGAAGGTTCAAGGCAATCTCAAATTGAAAAAGCTGAAGGAGAAAAGAGAGGACAAATTCTTTCTGCAGAAGCTGAAAAAGAAGCAAATATTAGAAGAGCAGAAGGATTAAAAGAATCTCAATTACTTGAAGCAGAAGGTAAAGCTAAAGCTATTGCAAAAATTGCAGAAGCAGAAGCAGAGGCAATAAGAAAAGTTAATGAAGCTATTATTGAATCTGGAACTAATGAAACTGTAATAGCTTTAAAACAAGTTGAGGCTCTTAAAGAAATGGCTAACAACCCTGCCAATAAGCTTATACTCCCAAATGAAACTCTATCTTCCCTTGGAAGTATAGCAGCTATTGGTGAAATGCTTAAAAACAATAAATAATAAAACAAGGCATTAGGACATATCCTAATGCCTTGTTTTACATATAATATAATTACAATATTTATGTTATAATGTTGAAATTCTTAAATAAAT
Source organism: Clostridiaceae bacterium (assembly GCA_902363375.1). Lineage (GTDB taxonomy): Bacteria > Bacillota > Clostridia > Clostridiales > Clostridiaceae > Clostridium_J. Next base: position 1,200,580 of record CABIZX010000001.1, read on the forward strand.
ATTGTAAAAAGTCTTATATTATCATATACTCTTAATACAATATGATTCAGAAAAATTGAGTAAATATAATTTAATGGGTAGGTGAAAATTTTATGAATAACTTAGAAATTGATTTAAACTTAATGTTAGAGCTTAGTTTATCAGAGACTAGGGGCGAAGGTGAGTGCTACTTAAACTTAAATGATGGTGAATTTTCTTATATTCCTCAAAGCATTATAGAGGCACTAAAAGATGAATCTAAATTTGTTAACTTAGAGAGTTGGGAAAAGGAATTAGCTACAGAAGCAGAAGATATTACTATGAATTATAATGATAACTATTTATATATACCTTTAATTAGTGAATCCAAATTAATTGATGCAATTAAGAGTTATTTGAATACTTTAAATCCTAATGAAAAGAGTGAAATATCTAATAAAGTGGATTGGTCAAATCCTTTATTAACTTTTAATAGAATCCTAATTAATAAAGATAAATTAGATGAGTTTTATATATTTAGAGATAAGTTTCTAACTAATTATTTAGTAGATTGGCTAAAAGAGAACAATATAAATGTAGCTGAATAATTTTATAATACAAATAAAAAGACATAGAATTCTTATGAGAATCCTATGTCTTTAATTTTAATCTAGAAATGGAGTTTCTTTTTCTATATAAACTTTATGCCAAATTAAGAAGATAAGTATAGTCCAAATTTTTCTACTTAAGTCAAATGGACCTTTTCTATGATCTTCTACTAATTTAATAGCAGCAGCTTTATTTATGAATTCATCAGCATTACTGTTTTTTATTATGTCTATAGCCCATTGGTAAAGTTCATCCTTAAGCCATAATCTTATAGGAACTGGATATCCTAGCTTCTTTCTATCTAGAGCAGTTAGGAATGGTAGCTCAGATTTGAAAGATTCTCTTAATAAATATTTTGTTACATGACCATTAATTTTCTCATCAGCAGTAAGTTTTGAGGCAACTTTAAATACTTCCTTATCTAAGAATGGTACTCTAAGCTCTAAAGAGTGAGCCATGGTCATTCTATCAGCTTTAACAAGAATATCTCCAGTTAGCCATGTATTAAAGTCTACAAATTGCATTTGCGTAATAGGGTCATACTGAGCAGCTCTATCATAAATATCATTCATAGCTCTCTTAATAGTGTACTTTGATTCGTATTTATTAAGGATTCCTTCTTTTTCTGTATCCAAAAATATTTTAGCATTACCAACATAACGCTCTCTCATTGGAGTACATCCTCTATCAATAAAGCTTTTTCCTCTTGTTCCTTCTGGTATATGAGAAGCACCAGCTTTTAAAGCTTTCTTTAAGAATCCAGGTACATAATCAAACATTTTTAGTGAATTAGGCTCATGGTAAATTGTATATCCACCAAACACTTCGTCAGCACCTTCACCAGATAATATAACTGTAACGTGCTTAGCTGCTTCCTTAGCTATAAAGTAAAGTGGTATAGCGGCAGGATCAGCTACTGGTTCATCCATATGCCAAATTATTTTAGGAAGTTCATTTGCAAACTCCTCATAAGAAACTATTTTGCTTATATTCTCTAGACCTAGTTTATCAGCTGATTCTCTAGCTAGATCAATTTCACTGTAGCCGTTTCTATCAAAACCTATAGTAAAGGTCTTTAAATCTGGCATGTGTTTCTTAGCGAGTGCAGTTACAACTGTAGAATCAATTCCGCCTGATAAGAATGACGCAACAGGTACTTCTGATTGCATATGAAGCTCAACAGAATCTTCTAAAGCCTTACGGATTTCTTCCATCTTTTCATCTTTTGATCCTGGAGTAGGATTAAACTTAATTGAATAATAACAGCTTATTTCATGCGGCTTACCTAGTTCTTTCTTTATGATATGACCTGGTTTTAATACTTTTATGTCTTTTAATAAAGTATTAGGTTCAGGTACAAATTGGAATGTAAGATAATCATGAAGTGCTCCATTATCAATATCAACACAATCACTGTCAGGATTTACATGAAAGCTCTTTAACTCAGAAGCTACATAAAGTCCAGTTTCATTTTCTGTATAGTAGAATGGTTTTATTCCAAATGGGTCTCTTCCACCTAAAAATACTTTTTTCTTTCTATCCCAAATGATGAAAGAAAACATCCCTCTAAGTTTTTCAACAAATTTATCTCCAAGATGAGTATACAGAGTAGCTATTACTTCTACCTCTGAGTTGGTTGTAAAATTATATCCTTCTCGTATTAATTCATCTCTTAATGATATGTAGTTATATATTTCACCATTAAAAACTATTTCTAATTCATCCTTAAAAGAATAAGGCTGAATTCCGTTAGCTAAATCTAGAATACTTAATCTTTTAAAACCTAAATAAACATTTTCGTCCATATATTCTCCATCTTGAGTTGGGCCTCTATGTTTAATAATTTGTCTCATATCACGAAGAGTTTCTTTCTTTTCTTCTAGTATTGTAGAATTGCTAAAAAATGTTACAAATCCGCACATTGATAATCCTCCTTAGTGTTTATACACATAAACATATTTTACAATATATATATATCTTAATCAATATATTCATAGCTACATAGTTAATAACATACTTCTTTTATTTATACCACATAGTATATCATATTTCTACATGAAAAGTTATATTAGTTAGATAACTTTTCAAAGATAAAAAGGACTTTATATGTTTGTGTAAAAATATGTAAAAACAATCAGATAAACGATTAATGGAAAATAAAGGTAAAAATATGTTTGTGCAGAATAATATTAATAGAGTTAATATGTGTACTAATTAAGGGGAGAGAGTTATGAATAATTATTGTGGTAAGAATATTTGTTTTTATTATTATGGAGAGGATCATTTAGTAATTAATCTATATAGGTACATAAAACAACAGATAGAAAATAATAACTACGTTTATCTTTGTGTAGATGAAGAAATCTATAAGTTACTTATAAGTAATTTAGATGCAAATGAAAGAACAATGATTGAAAATATTAATATTGGTAATACATTAATGTCATCCTATGATGAAACAATAAATTCTAATATGATATTAAAGTTTCTTAGAGAACTTAAAATTAAAGCTTTAAATGTAGGATTTTGGGGGGCAGATTTTATATTAGATGGGGCTAAAATATTAAATAGTACATGTAATATTATATTTCAGGAGTTTGCTGGAGTTTTATCTAAGATATGTGAAGTAGAACATATCGATATATTAACATGTTATGATTTTTTAGATTATGTAAATAGAGGCAAAACAATTACTGAAGACATTATGAGGGCTTCTTATAAATATCATGACTATAGAATGTTTGGTAATGAGATTCTACCAATAGAGTCTTTTCAAATAGATGGTAATATCATATAGTGAAGTTTAACTATTATAATTTATTATGGGTATTAGAGTTCTATCCTAAATACTAATACAACAACTTATTGATACTGATTTATGCTATTATATATATAAGGATAAATGACATTGATAATTATTTTTATTTAGTGCCATGACAATTTAGTACATTAAAAAATTATTAAGTATAGAAATGAGGTATAAATTATGTCAATAGTAAATATGAGTGATAAAGCTGCTGTTGAATTCTTGCAGTTTTTAAAAGATAATGAAGTTACAGCAGATACAGTAAGAATTCACTTTGCAGGTATGGGATGCGGAGGCCCAGTATTTAATCTAGTTTTAGATGAAAAAAAAGAAACTGATAATACAGAAGTTATAGAAGGACTTACATTCTTAGTTGATAAGTCTGTCACTGAGCAATTTGGAGCACTTACTATTCTTTCAGGAGAAGAGAATGGTAGGGGTGGATTCTCTATAGAACCTGAAGTGAAGCCTGAAGGTGGAGGATGTGCTGGTTGCACAAGCTGTGGTTAAATTTAAAAAATATTAATTAAATAAAAAGGGTGTAGTATAAAATTGCTTATACTACACCTTTTTACTTATATTTATTTTAAATAATGTCTATTAGTAAATTAAATGGTTAATATAATTGACATTCATAACAATATTTATTAGTGTAATAAATATGTAGATTCAGTAACATAATATTAATGTATCTATAAAACTAAAAATGAAAAGAGGTAATAGTTTATGTCAATAGTTAAGATAAGTGATAAAGCTACTGTTGAGTTCTTACAATTTTTAAAAGACAATGAAGTTACAGCAGATACAGTAAGAATCCATTTTGCAGGTATGGGATGAGGCGGCCCAGTATTTAATCTAGTTTTAGATGAAAAAAAAGAAACTGATAATACAGAAGTTGTAGAAGGACTTACATTCTTAGTTGATAAGTCTGTCACTGAGCAATTTGGAGCTCTTACTATTCTTTCAGGAGAAGAAAATGGTAGAGGTGGATTCTCTATAGAACCTGAAAAGAAAGAAGAAGGCGGCGGATGCTCAAGTTGCAGTAGCTGCGGCTAATAAGCATAAAATTTTAATTTGATTACTTAAGGTGCAATATTAATTTTATTTAATATTGCACCTTGCTTTATGTGTTCAGCATGGAAAAATCCAAAAAGGAAATGTGATAGCCTTAGGTAATCAATATTGGAAGGTACTTATAAACCTAATCCAGTTAGACGTGTAGAGATATCATCAATATTTCTATGTAATAATTACCTAAAAGAACAAAAATTATAAAACTAGCCGAAATTATTTAAGATTTAGGTAATACTATTAAACAGTTGTATACCGAAGGATGCGCACAGTAGTGTGAGAGGATAAAAAATAAAATAGTTGTTTTACTCATACTCAATTATATAATTATTCCATCTATAGAAAACTTAGCTGAGTATAAAACTTTATATAATGTTTAAACTAATAATGACAAATATGTAGGAGGGAAATATTATGGCAAAAGCAGGAATGAGAAGACCGGATCCAAAAGACTCGCATGGTACAGAAAGCAACAAACATAATCACTTTCCTAAAAATGAAGTTCATCCAGTACCAGAACTTCAGGGCAGAGCTAAGACTTCAGATAAGAAGGCTAATCCAATCAATTATGATGGAAAATGGTAATGTAGAAAAGTATAGAAGTAAAATACAATAAGGTTTATGTTGTTTAAGTAAAAGCAATTACCTTAAAACCTGTAAGGCGATATTGTGTATTAATACATGATATCGCTTTTGTTTTTTAACATTTTAACAATGTATAAGATCTGATTAAGATACAAGTGTAGATTAATCAACATCTAGGTATAGGCTATAAAATATTTAGCAATAGTTTGATAAATTATTAACCTAAAGTAATGAATTTAACTTTATTTATTTATTCTAGATATTATGATATAATACTAAATTGATAATTAGAAAACATAGTACTTAATGAAGGAGAATTTTTAATGGATAAAAATTTAAAATACTATATAGAGACATGGGGTTGCCAGATGAATGAAGAAGATTCTGAAAAACTATCTGGAGGATTAAAACCGTTAGGACATATAAGAACAAACTCTAAAGAAGAAGCAGATATAATAATTTTTAATACTTGCTGTGTTAGGGAAAATGCTGAGCAAAAGGTTGATGGAAATCTTGGAGCTTTAAAGAAATTAAAAAAAGAAAACCCTAATAAAGTTATTGCTGTTACAGGTTGTATGATGCAACAAGAAGGTATGGCAGATAAAATAATAGGAAAATTTCCTTATGTGGATATAATTATAGGAACTCATAATGCCTATAAATTTACAGAGTATCTTGGAAGAGTTTTAGGTGGAGAAAGACCTATAGTGGAAATTTGGGACAAAGAAGCCGATATAGTAGAAGGAGCTCCTATTGATAGAGCAAGCACTATAAAAGGCTTTGTTACAATAATGTATGGTTGTAATAATTTCTGTACTTACTGTATAGTTCCACATGTACGTGGACGTGAAAGAAGTAGAAATTCCGCTGAAATAATAAGAGAAATAGAAAGTATGGTTAAAGAAGGGTATAAAGAGATTACTCTTCTTGGACAAAATGTTAATTCCTATGGTAAAGGACTAGAGGAAAATATTAATTTTGCAGAACTTTTAAGAAGAATAAATAAGATAGATGGAATTGAAAGAATAAGATTTATGACTTCTCATCCTAAAGATCTAAGTGATGAAGTAATTGATGTAATTGCATCTGGTGATAAGTTATGTGAATCTATTCACTTACCAGTGCAGTCTGGATCTTCAAGAATACTTAAAAAGATGAATAGGCACTATACTAGAGAACAATACTTAGAATCAATTAAAAAAATTAAGGAGAGGATCCCTAATGTAGCTTTGACTACAGATATAATTGTAGGATTTCCAGGAGAAACAGAAGAAGACTTTGAGGATACTTTAAGTTTAGTAAGAGAAGTTGAATATGATTCTGCTTTTACTTTCTTATATTCTAGAAGAAGCGGGACTCCTGCGGACTTAATGTTTGATCAAATTGATGAAAAAGTAAAAAAAGAAAGATTTAATAGACTAGTTGAAGCCGTAAATGAAATTTCTGCTAAAAAGAATAAGCTTTATGAAGGAAAAGTGGTAGAGGTTCTTGTAGAGGGTGAAAGTAAGAGCGATAATACAAAGCTTACAGGTAGAACAAGAACTAGTAAGCTAGTTAACTTTGCTGGGAATAAAGAAAATATAGGAAAACTAGTAAATGTTAAAATTACAAAAGCAAATTCTTTCTCACTTATAGGGGAAGAAGTATAAAAAGCGACTTTGTCGCTTTTTTTATAAAATAATTATGAAGGAGAGATATGGATGGCATTAACTCCAATGATGCAGCAATATTTTCAAATTAAAGATAAATATAAAGAATGTATCTTATTCTTCAGGTTAGGTGATTTCTATGAGATGTTCTTTGATGATGCAAAGATTGCATCAAAGGAGCTAGAGTTAACACTAACAGGAAGAGATTGTGGACTTGAAGAAAGAGCTCCTATGTGTGGAATTCCTTTTCATGCAGCTAAAAATTATATTGGTGCATTAATATCAAAGGGATTTAAAGTAGCCATATGTGAGCAAGTAGAAGACCCTGCAGTGGCTAAAGGCATCGTAAAACGTGATGTAGTCAAAATTTATACTCCAGGCACATATACTGAAGGTTCTTATCTGGATGATAGTAAAAATAGCTATACTGCTAGTTTATATATCGAGGATGATAAAAGTGCTCTAGCATTTTGTGATGTATCTACTGGAGATTTTTATATTACTGAGTTTAAATATAATATTAATATGCTGATAGATGAGTTATGTAAATTTAACCCTCGAGAAATTATCATTAAAGAAACTTTTAAAAAAGAGATCATAGATGAAATTACTAATCGAACATCTTTTTATATATCCCACTTTCAAGATGACAATTTTAATATAACTGAAGAAGAACTTAAAGAACAATTTACAAATTTAGAAATGAGTAAGTTGTCAGAAATAGGTATTAAGGCTTGCAATGGATTAATTAGATATATTAAAGAAACTCAAAAGGTTTCTTTAACTCATATAAATAGTATAGATATTTATGATATATGCACATATATGACCATTGATGTTAATTCTAGGAGAAACTTGGAGCTTGTAGAAAATCTGAGGGACAAAGGGAAGAGCGGAACGCTTTTATGGGTCATTGATAAAACTAACACCTCTATGGGAGGAAGAAGAATTAGAAAATGGTTAGAAGAACCTTTGATTATTAAAGAAGATATATTAAATAGACAAGAAGCTATTGAAGAACTTACCAAAGATATAATATTAATGGAGGATCTAAAGGAGGCTTTAAATAGTATTTATGATATTGAAAGACTAGTTGGTAAAATAAGTTCTACTGCAATAAATGCTAAAGAGCTTATAGCTTTAAAAAATTCTCTTGATAAAATTCCTAGGATTAAAGAACTTATATCTAGTCTTACTAGTCCTTTAATGAGGGATATTTATTTAAATTTAGATGAGTTAAGAGATATTTGGAGCTTCCTTGAAAGTTCTATTATGGATGAACCATCTTTGTCTATTAAAGAAGGAAATATTATTAAAACAGGATATAATTCCTTAGTAGATGAATTAAGAGAAAGCAAGACTAATGGGAAACTATGGCTTGCTAATCTAGAAAATGAAGAAAAAGTGGCTACAGGAATAAAATCCCTTAAGATTTCATATAATAAAGTTTTTGGATACTACATTGAAGTTACAAAATCTAACCTTTCTTTAGTACCAGAAGGTAGATATATTCGTAAGCAAACATTATCTAATGCAGAAAGATATATAACTCCTGAACTTAAAGAGATGGAGGATAAGATTTTAGGGGCAGAGGAAAAATTAATAGCTCTAGAATATTCAATATTTACAGAGATTAGAGATGAATTGGAAGAAAACATAGAAAGAATGAAGACAACAGCTAAACTAATATCTGAAATAGATTGTATTTGGGCTTTAGCTATGGTGGCTAGAGAAAATAATTATGTTAAGCCATCAATTAATACTGAAGGTATCATAAAAATTGAAGAGGGTAGACACCCAGTGGTAGAAGTTATAACTAAAGCAAATAGCTTTATATCTAATGATACAATCTTAGATATTCAAGATAATAGGCTTATGTTAATTACTGGACCTAACATGGCTGGTAAGTCAACATATATGAGACAGGTTGCTTTAATTACACTACTAGCTCAAATGGGGAGTTTTGTTCCTGCTAAAGAAGCTAATATTTCTATTTGTGATAAAATATTTACTAGAATAGGAGCTTCTGACGATTTAGCTGGTGGTAAGAGTACCTTTATGGTAGAAATGTGGGAAGTATCAAATATCCTCAATAATGCTACTAATAAGAGCTTGGTACTTCTTGATGAAGTTGGGAGAGGTACTAGTACCTATGACGGGCTTAGTATTGCTTGGGCAGTAATTGAATATATATGTGAAAATTCAAATATAAAATGTAAAACATTATTTGCTACCCATTATCATGAATTAACGAAACTAGAAGGTGAAATCCCTGGAGTTAAAAATTATTCTATTTCAGCAAAAAAAGTTGATAATAATATTATATTTTTGCGTAAAATTATAAAGGGTGGAGCAGATGAGTCTTATGGTATAGAGGTTGCTAAGCTAGCAGGTCTTCCATCAGAAGTAATCTCTAGAGCAAGAGAGATACTAGAAAACTTAGAAGAAGGAACTCCAAAGGATATAATTAAAGAAGACAAGGCGACAGTATCATCGTCTCCAAAGAAAATGGAAGAAGCAGAAAAAGAAGTTTGCGTAACTCATCAAATAAACTTTGAGGATATTGCTATGCAAAATTTAATTGAAGAAATTAAATCCATAGATGTACTTAATCTTACACCAATGGATGGATTTAATAAATTATATGATCTTATAAAGAAAGCTAAGAATATATAAAATTATTGTTTAAGGTAGGTGTGTTATGAGAAGAATTAATCTATTATCGGAGAACACTGCCAATAAAATTGCAGCAGGTGAAGTTGTAGAGAGAGCTAGTTCAGTAGTTAAGGAATTAGTTGAAAATAGCCTTGATGCAGAGAGTAAAAATATAACTATAGAAATAGAAGATAGTGGTAATAAGCTAATAAGAGTTACAGATGATGGAAGTGGGATTTACCCGGAAGATATAAAAAAAGCCTTTCTTCCCCATGGTACTAGTAAAATAAGCTCGCTAGAAGATATTTATGATATTCAATCCTTTGGATTTCGTGGGGAAGCTCTTCCTAGCATATCTGCAGTTTCAAAAGTCAAATTAAAGTCAAGAATGAAGGATTTTGACTACGGTAGAGAGATATATATCGAAGGTGGAAAAGTAATCTATGAGAAGGATATAGGGTGTAATTTCGGAACAGAGATTGAGGTTAAAGACTTATTTTTTAATACACCAGCAAGACAAAAATTCTTAAAGTCCCCTCAGAGAGAAAAATCTATAATAAATGATTTAGTTCTGAAGCTAGCCCTAGGAAATTACAAAACTTCTATAACTTTAATTAATGATGGAAAACAAACTCTTAGGACCTTTAATGATGATGAGCTTGATAAAACGCTTAGAGTATTATATGGAAAAGAAGTATATGAAAATGTAATTCCTATAGAAAATCACAGCGATATTTTATCTGTATATGGTTTTATAGGAAAAGAGAGTATTAGTAGAGGTAGTAGAAATAGACAAAGTATATTTGTGAATAGACGGCTTATAAAAAGCTCTCTTATAACTGCCGCTGTAGAGAATGCATTTAAATCATTTATAATGGTAAATAAATTTCCTTTCTTTGTTATATATATTGATATATTTCCAGAATTTATAGATCCTAATGTGCATCCGACCAAAAATGAGGTTAAGTTTTTGGAAGAAAGAGTTCTATTTAAAACTATATTTGATGGAGTTCATAATGCATTGAAAGAAAGCTTGAAGAAGAATTTTATTATTCCAGAAGAAATTGAAGAATCTACTTCTGTATATGAAAATAATCCACATAAAAGTTATGATTCATCTGAAGCAACTCAAATGGGATATTTAAATAATATTGATTATACAAGTAAAGAGAGTAATTTTAATTATAGTGATTCTAATCTTAGTAATAGTTTAAAGTATACTGAAAATGCACCTTCCTATATAAGAGAAATTCCCATAGAGAATGTAGCTGAAGTGAAGGAAGAGAAGGGGTATATAAATAAGGAGATATCAAACTCTCCTAAATTTCCTCCAATTAAGCTTATAGGTCAGTGCTTTAATAGCTACATAATTGGTGAGTATTTAGATGAAATATATTTAATTGATCAACATGCGGCCCATGAAAAAATATTATTTGAAAAATATAGAAAGAATATAGGTAATCTTAATGTGGTAAGCCAGATTTTAGCTGTACCTGTAATTATTCCTCTAACCTTTGATGAATATGCCATCTATAAGGACAATGAAGAAATATTTATAAAGGCTGGATTTGCAGTTGAAAGTTTTGGAGAAAATGATGTACTAGTGAGGGAAGTTCCGCTATTTTTAGGCAAACCTCTTATAAATAATTTATTTCATGACATTATAGATAATTTGAAATCTATGGGAAGTGGATTAACTGTAGATGTAAAATATGATAAAATAGCGTCTACTGCTTGTAAGGCAGCTGTAAAGGCTAATGATAAATTATCTGACGTTGAGATATTATCGCTTCTTGATGAATTGAGATATATAGATGAGCCATTTACGTGCCCTCATGGTAGACCTACTATAGTTAAATACTCATTAAAAGAAATAGAGAAAAGTTTTAAAAGAATTTAATATAAAGGGGTTAAAGCTATGCAAGATTTATTTATATTAGCAGGACCTACTGGGATTGGTAAGACGAAAATTTCAATTGATATTGCTAAAGAACTTGATGGGGAGATAATATCTGCCGATTCAATGCAAATATATAAAAAGATGGATATTGGATCAGCTAAGATATTACCTGAGGATATGAATGGTATTAAGCATCATTTAATAGATTTCTTAGATCCTAGTGAAAGCTTTAGTGTAGCTGAATTTAGTAATTTAGCAAAGAAAACTATTGAAGAGATAAGCAGTGCAAATCATATTCCAATGCTAGTAGGAGGGACTGGGCTTTATATTAATTCTCTAATTTATAATTATAGCTTTGCAGAAACCAATAAAGATGAAAATTACCGAAAAGAATTAGAAGAATTAGCTTTAGAAAAAGGTGTAGAGTATGTTCACAATATGCTAAAGGACGTTGATGAGATAAGCTATGAAAAGCTATATCCTAATGATCTTAAACGAGTAATTAGAGCATTAGAGGTATACAAAGTAACAGGAATACCTATATCTGAGTCAGCAAAAAATGATGATATTTTTAATATACCATATAGGGTTTATTACTATGTGTTAAACATGAATAGGGAGAAGCTTTATGAACGAATTAATCATCGTGTTGATTTAATGATAGAAGCAGGGCTTTTAGAAGAAGTAAAGAGCTTGGAAAAAGATGGCTATACTGTAGAAATGCAATCTATGAAGGGAATAGGTTATAAAGAGATGTTGCAATACCTCCATGGTGAAGTTTCTCAAGAAAAAGCTATAGAAAACATAAAGCAATTTAGTAGAAATTATGCTAAACGTCAGCTAACATGGTTTAGAAAAGATCCTAGAGTTAAATGGATAGACAAAGATAATTTTTCTAATGATAATGAAGTGGCAAAGTTTATTATTAATGATTTTAAAGAGAGAAATATAAAGAATAAAGATAGTTTAATTAATGAATAAAAGAGTATAATAGCTATGAATATTAAGGATTTATTTGCTTAATATTCATAGCTATGTTAGTATTAGAATGTCATTTTATGTTTAAGGAGCGATTTTTATGATAGAAAAAACTAAAGAGTTTTTAATAAATAACTTTAAAATAAATGAAGAGGTTTTTAAGGTATCAAAACAAGCTATGGAAGATATTCAAGAACAATTTTCTATTATGGATGATATTCGAGAATACAATCAGCTAAAAGTTTTAAGTGCACTTCAAGAGGAGAGAGTTAGTGATATGCATTTTACTAACTCTAGTGGATATGGTTATGGGGATATTGGTAGAGATACCCTAGATAAAGTTTTTGCAAGGGTATTCAATACAGAAGCTGCTTTAGTACGTCCGCATTTTGTGAATGGAACTCATGCTATTGGATGTGCTTTATTTGGAAATCTACGTCCAGGAGATACAATGCTTAGTGTATGTGGCTCTCCTTATGATACATTACATAATATTATAGGAATAACTAAAGATGCAAATATAGGCTCATTAAAAGAATATGGAGTAAACTATAGACAACTAGAATTGACTAATGTAAGTAAAGTTAATATTGAAGAGATGCAAAGGCTTTTAAAAGAAGATTCACATATAAAAATGGTACATATTCAAAGATCTACAGGATATGGATGGAGAAATGCATTACTAGTAGATGAGATAGGTGAGATAATAAAAGCTGCTAAAGAAATTAAGCCAGAGGTAATTTGCTTTGTTGATAACTGCTATGGTGAATTTATAGATACTGTTGAGCCAACAGATGTTGGCGCAGATCTTATAGCAGGGTCTTTAATTAAAAATATTGGAGGAGGAATTGCTCCAACAGGAGGATATATAGCAGGAAAGGAAGCTTTTGTAACTCAAGCTGCATATAGATTAACTATTCCAGGGATTGGAGGAGAATGTGGTTCTACCTTCGGAGTAATGAGAAGTCTATATCAAGGCTTATTCTTAGCTCCTCATGTAGCTATAGAAGCTGTAAAGACAGCTATATTCTGTTCAAGAGTAATGGAACTTTTAGGTTTTGATGTATTGCCTAAGTATGATACTAAAAGAAGTGATATTATACAGGCTATTAAATTTAATGATAAGGATAAATTAATTCAATTTTGTAAGGGAATTCAAGCTGGTTCACCAATAGATTCTTTTGTAGAATGCGAACCTTGGGCTATGCCTGGATATGAGGATGAAGTTATTATGGCTGCAGGTGCATTTATACAAGGATCATCCATAGAACTTTCTGCGGATGCTCCAATAAGAGAACCTTATATAGCTTATCTTCAAGGGGGATTAACCTTTGATCATGGTAAGGTTGGAGTTTTAATGGCTCTATCTAGAATATTATCATAATTATGAGTTCAATTATTTAATCAAATGATTTAATGCCATATATGTAATAATTGAAGAAAAAATATTAAGAAGCTATTATAGCTTCTTAATATTTTCTGTAGATTCCGGAAAGCTTACCTAACACTTTGCAGTCATCTACAATTATTGGCTCCATAGTAGAGTTTTCAGGTTGTAATCTAACATGACCATTTTCTTTAAAGATTCTTTTTATAGTAGCTTCATTCTCTATTAGAGCAACTATAATATCACCGTTAGCTGCAACTGAGGTTTTTTCTATTATAGCTAAATCTTTATCATGTATTCCAGCTTCTATCATGCTATCGCCTTGAACTTTTAATATGAATAATTCATTGCTACTATTCACAAAATCAAGGGGAAGAGTTAGATAATCTTCTATGCTTTCTTGAGCAAGTATAGGTATACCAGCTGTAACTTTACCTATAATAGGAATATCAACCATCTCTTTTTTATTGTGAGCCTCTTGTAACAATTCTATTGCTCTTGGCTTAGTTGGATCACGTCTTATTAGTCCCTTTTTCTCAAGCCTAGTAAGATGACCATGAACTGTAGATGTTGAGCTTAAGTTTACAGCTTCACAAATTTCTCTAACTGAAGGTGGATAGCCTTTAGCATTAACTTGATTTTTAATAAACTCATAAATTTCTAATTGTTTACTACTTTTTATGTCAATCATGAAAACACCTCTCAATCTAGTTAATTATACCATAGAGGATGAAAAATATCAAACCTTTGTTCTCGTCAAGGAAAATTATTCTAGAAACTTTAATAAAAACTGGAGATGAAAAAATGAAAAATTTTTTAGAATTAAATGTAAATACCAAAATAATAAATGCATTGGAATTATTAAAAATAACTAAACCAACTCCAATACAGGAGTTATCAATTACAAAAATAGCAGAAAATAAAGATATAATAATGCAAAGTGAAACAGGTAGTGGTAAAACCTTAGCATACCTACTGCCATTAATTGAAAGAATTGATTATGATAGAAGAGAAAATCAATTTATAGTATTGGTTCCTACTCATGAATTAGCTATTCAGGTAAATGAAGTTTTAAAGGTTTTAGCAGAAAAATCAGCATTAGATATTAAATCTATTGTTATTATGGGAGATGTAAATATCAAGAGGCAAGTTGAAAAATTAAAAGACAAACCTCAATTTGTAATAGGTTCACCTGGAAGAATTTTAGAACTTATAAAGATGAAAAAGATAAGTGCTCATACAGTTAAAACCTTAGTTATTGATGAATGTGATAAACTTCTTGACAATAATAATTTAGCTATGGTTAAGGATGTTATAAAAACTACACTACGAGATAGACAATTAGTGATGACTTCTGCTACTTTAACTGAGGAAGCTTTAAAAATAGGAGAAAGTTTAATGAAGTCTCCAGAAGTTATAAAGTGTAATAATGATTCAACTATAAATACTAATATAGATAACTTATATATAGTTTGTGATAAAAGAGATAAGATACTTATTCTTAGAAAATTAATGGCAAGTATAAAACCTAAGAAAGCTATTGCTTTTATAAATAAATCTGATGAGATAGAAATGTTGACATCTAAATTAAAATATCATGGATTAAAGGTAGATGGTATACATGGTAGTTTTGTTAAAAATCAAAGACAAAAGACTATGGTGGATTTTAAATCAGAACGTATAAATTTATTAGTGTCTTCAGATTTATCAGCACGAGGACTTGATATAGATAATGTTACCCATATTTTTAATGTAGATTTACCGGAAGATATAAATACTTATGTTCATAGAAGTGGAAGAACAGCAAGGGGAGATAATGAAGGTACAGTTATATCTATAGTCTCTCCAAAAGAAATATCTATGCTAAAGGGGTATAGTAAAAAGCTAGGATTCAAATTAAAAGAAAAAACATTATCTCATGGAAGGATAGAAGATGTATCCACTGTTGTGAAAAATTATAAAAGTAATAATAGACCTCTAGCTAAAGATGTAAAATCATCACAAAATACAAAGCATACTTATAAGAAGAGCAGAAAAGGTAAAATATAAATTATAAAATTAATATAAGGTATATCTGATGCATATAATTTAATAAAGTTATATCTAGGAGGATTTATGTCTAGACATTTTACAAATCAAATTTACTTAAGTGATGAAGTGGAGAATATTATAAGATCTTCTGATTTCTTAGGAAAGGGTAATAATGGTGTTGTGTATAGAGTTGATACTCATAAAATTATAAAAATTTTTAATGATGAGAAAGTATGTAAAACTGAGTACGAAATTCTTAAAGCATCCATGCACTGTCCTTCTTTTCCAAAGGTTTTTGACTACGGTGATTACTTTATTGTAAGAGAGTTTATAGATGGTATAAGATTAGATAAGTATCTAAATCATAACCCTCTAAATCAAAAACTAGTAAGAAGTCTAGTAGATCTGATAAATGATTTTAAAGAACTTGGATATAAAAAATTAGATATACGTTGTAAGGACTTATATGTTCAAGAGGATTTTTCTATTAAGGTTATAGATCCAAAGGATAACTTTGATAGAGATATGCCGTTTCCAAGACACCTAATGAAGGGAATATTAAAGAGAGATAGTATAGGGGAATTTTTTTATTATCTTCAAAAAATAGATAATAATCTATATGAGTCTTGGAGAAGTCAATTTAAAGAGTATCTTAAGAGATTAGCTGAGAAAAATAAAGAGCTTTAAGAATTCAATTCTTAAAGCTCTTTATTTTAATTAAAAATTAATTAATTATAGGTTTTAATTTTTTTAATACAATGGTAAACTTATCTAGTAAAATACATCAAAATAAAAGGAGATAAATGAAATGAGAAAAAGAAGAATGGGAACATTACTTATTACTGCTGTACTTTCTCTTACATTAATGGGATGTAGCACTTCTAATAAAGAGAATTCTAAATCTCAAAGTAATGATAGTGGTAAAGAAATATATATTTCAAAGGAAACAGAAAAGAAGGAAAATGATAAGAATCCTGTAGCCACAATAGAGATGGAAGATGGTAAGGTTATTAAATTAGAGCTTTATCCTGAAATAGCACCTAATACTGTTAGAAATTTTATTAGCTTAGCAAACAGCAAGTTTTATGATGGATTAATTTTTCATAGAGTAATTTCTGGTTTTATGATTCAAGGAGGAGATCCAGAAGGTACTGGTATGGGTGGTCCTGATTACAGTATATATGGGGAGTTTACAAATAATGATTTTGAAAATACATTATTACATACCAAAGGGGTAATTTCTATGGCGCGCTCAAGAGATAATAATTCAGCTGGGTCACAATTTTTCATCATGCATGGTGATGCACCTAATTTAGATGGAGACTATGCAGCTTTTGGTAAGGTTATAGAAGGTCTTGATGTAGTAGATTCTATAGCTCAAATGGAAACTGGTAGTAATGATAAGCCTAAGAAGGATATAAAAATCAAATTTATTACAGTAGATACATTTGGCGTAAATTATAATGAACCTGTTAAATATATAAAATAATAATTTAAAATAAATCTAGTTAAATAAAACTAGGTTTATTTTTTTATATAAAATTTATCTAATTGTATAAATTATATTACTCCCTCTTTTTGTGATTAAAAAATTAACTATGTATACGTAATTTTTATTAATTATTTTATCTACTTCCTCTTTTTTATAATTAAATTATTCTAACCAATCTACCATTCAATATAATGTTAGTTATATTGAATGGAAAATATAATTATTAATCTTAAAATAACTTTCTCACTACGTATACATCATGTAAACATGAATAAATATATTGTTTACAATGGTATTATGGTGTATACTTATATTAAAGCTAAATTATTTAAATTTTAAGGATGTGTATTTAATGGATGCAATTTTAAGTGTAAGAATAAGTGATGAATTAAAAGAAAAATTTCAGAGTCTAGCTGAAGAAGAGGGGATAAATAATAAGGAGTTCATGGATCTTATAATAAGAAATTATGAAGTGAATAAAGCAGCAACCAATACAGACTTTGTTAAAAGCGATATAGATGAATTGCAAAATATAATAAAAAGGATACTTGATATATATATAAATGTTATAGAAAAGAATAAACTTAAAAATTCAGAAATAGCTAATACATTTAAAGGAACACTTGAAGAAGAAGCCAATAAAAATGAGAAGTTAAAAGAGGATATAAGTAATTTAAAGAAAGAAATAGATGAGATAAGAACAGAAAATAATAATCTTAAAGATTCTTTAAAGGAGCATAAGGCTTTACTAGAAAAAGAAAGAGAAGATCTTAAAGGATATAAAGAATTAAATCTAATGCTGAAAGAGAAAATTAATGAATTGAATTCTTATAAAAATGAAGCAGTAGATTTGAAAAAAAGAAATGAAGAAATAGCTAGTCATTTCAAGACTACTAAAGAAGAGAAGGAGAGTTATATAAGTAAATTAAATGAGGAATTAAGACGTAATGATATATTAAAGAGTCAAATAGATGATATAAAAATTAATTATGAGGATAAAATAGTAGAAATGACAAGAGATTTTGAGCGACAAATGAAATTAAAAGATGATGAAATAGAAATTACTATTCAAAAAGAGGTATTACAAAAAGAGGAAGAGTATAGAAAAGAGATTTGGTCAGTGAAATCTGTCTATAATGATAAGATTTCTAAACTAATTGAAGATAAGGAAGAGCTGATATTAAAATTTAGAGAAAATATAGTTAATAAGTAATTAAAAATATCTAAGATAACGACTAAAGATAACTAAAAATTAAAATATAGAATTACCATTAGGAAAAAGATATAATAAAATGCTGAAGTATTACTAATTTTAGAATTAGACTTCAGCATTTTTATTATTTTCCATCTGTGTAAGCATGTTCTAAAGTATTAAGGTATTCAGTAAAATTATCTTTATCCTTCCTAGATACATCCTCTAAAGCGTAATCAAGAAATTTACATCTTTCCATAATTACAGCTTCTAAAATTTTATTTCCTTTATCTAGAGCTTTTATTCGAACTATTCTTCTATCTTTTACATCTCTAACTCTTTGAACAAGTTCTTTGCTTTCCATTCTATCAATTAAGTCGGTAATAGTACTTGGTGCTTGATAAAGCTTATTACTGAGCTCACTAATAGTTACCTGGTTATTATTTATGATAATTTGTAGTGCCTCGAACTGAGCAGGGGTAATATCATAATCTTCTAATATAGTTCTTCCTTTTTTCTTTATGTAAAAGCATACTCTTCGTAATAGTTTCTCTATACTTTCTATTTGTGGATCTTCATAAATTTTCAAAACATCACTCCTAAATTATATTATAAGTAACAATAAATACTTATATATTCTTAAGTTATTATATACTTTTTTTTGAATATAGTCAATTAATTACAATTTATTGAAAAAAATCTACAAAAATACCGTCTTGAATTTTATATCATCAAGACGGTTTATAGTTTAGTGTAAGTTATATTAAATATGTAATAACTTCTTATTCTTGCATTTTAGCAATGCTTTGAAGACATTCATCACAGATGTTTTTACCCTTGTAGTTTTTAACATCTCTAGCATTACCACAGAATAAACATGCTGGCTCATATTTTTTTAATATGATTTGATCTCTATCTACATATATTTCTAAAGCATCTTTTATTTCGATATCTAAAGTTCTTCTTAATTCTATCGGAATTACTATTCTCCCTAATTCGTCTACTTTTCTTACTATACCTGTTGATTTCATAATATTTCCTCCTAATGTTTGTTATTTATTTTTCATAAGTATAAATTGGATTATATATAACTATTATATATAAATATTATAATCTGTATACATTATTAAATTATCCAATTACAATTAAATTATACATTAATAGTTAATATACTTCTATTATACCTTATTTTTTTTATTATTAACAGAGATTTTTTTTCATTTATAAATTTTTTTCAAGTAAAATAATATATTTTAATTAAAATAATCTATCTATAGTTTGTAAATTGTATATCTATTCCATAATCTTTGGATTTTAAGAGTTGAATTGCTTCTTGCAAGTCATCTTTATTTTTTCCAGATATCCTTAATTGATTCTCCATAATTTGAGACTGCACTTTTATTTTACTAGATTTAATATCTGCTACCATTGCTTTAGCTTTTTCTATAGAAATACCTTTTACTAATTTACAATTAACTTTAGCTGATCCCAGCGAACCCATATCTATTTTACCAACGTCAAGAGCTTTAGAAGATACACCTCTTTTAATAAGTTTTCCTTTTAGTATATCGATTACGCTGTTTAATTTATACTCATCATCAGATATGATTTTAACTTCATCTTTAAGTAAATTTATTTCTGTTTTACTACCTTTAAAGTCATATCTTTGTTTTATTTCCTTTAGGGCTTGATTAATAGCATTGTCAACTTCTTGCATATTAATTTCAGATACCACATCAAAGGAATATGAACCTGCCATATTAAGAACCTCCTTAAAATAATTTATATGTAAAAAACATATAAATATATAATAATTTATATATTTGAAAATGTCTATATCTATTTTGTAAAATTTAAATTTATTTTTATTGAAGTTTTTTATTAGTTTTGTTAAAATGATTTAATGGCTTAATAAAGATAATTAGGAAGTGATAATTAATGAAATACTGCATTTTTAATGAAAATAAAGCTTGCAATGATTGTGGTGATTGCGATGTATGTGAATTCAATAAAGATAAAATCTGTAATAACTGTGGTAAATGTCTCGAAATCGAAGGATATGACGTTAAAGCTATAAAAATAGATGAAGTATTTGAAAAAGGCAAGGATGAGGAGATTAAAATTGATCTTGAAGCCTTTAGTGATTTTGATACAGTTGAAGATGGGGATGATTTTGAAGAAGATAATGAAGCTTCATTAGAAGATGAAATGCCATATATAGATGCTCTTGATAATGAAGAGAACTGGGAATACATATCTGATATAGAAGGTATGGATGAGCTTATTGATGAGACAGATAAAGCAGGGTTATTACATGAAGAATATCCAGGATTATATGTAGTAAATAAGCATACGAAGTAAGTAAGAAAAAGAAAAGGAAAATTGCTATAAAAGTATTTTACAGCAATTTTCCTTTATTATTCATCGCCTAAAGGATGAGTTTTTATTGCTTCCCTTAAAGTTTCATCATCGACATGAACGTATATTTGTGTAGTACTAACATTTTCATGGCCTAATATTTCTTGAAGTGTTTTAACATCTACACCACCATGTTTATGAAGTAAGGTTGCAGATGTATGCCTTAACTTGTGCGGTGTGTATTTATCTGTATCAAGTCCGGCTGCACCTACATATTTCTTAATTATTCTTTCAACTGTTCTTTTATTGATTCTTCGATACTTTCCACTTATAAATAATGCTTCTTTATCTTCAGCATGAATCTTATCTGCAATTTCATTTCTTACTATAAGATATTTGTTTATAGATTTAATAGAGGCTTTATTTAAATAAATTGTACGCTCTTTATCTCCTTTACCAATTACTTTAAGAGTATCCCCTTTAATGTTTGCAATATTAATACTACAAAGTTCAGATAATCGCAGCCCACAATTTAGAAATAGGGTAATTATACATAAATCTCTAGGTGAATTCTTATCTCTATTATTGGCTACAGCCAATAAGTCTTTACTTTCATCTAAAGTCAAATGGATAGGGGAGCGCTTTCCTATTTTAGGACTTTCTAAATCTAAGGTAGGATCAGTAGGTATAAGTTTAATTTTTGAGCATAAATAATGAAAAAAGGATTTTAAAGATGCTACTTTTCTAGCTTTTGCATAAGTACCATTTTCTCTCATATTCTCTAAAAAGGATAGGTAGGTATAAAAATCAACTAGCTCTAAATTCTTAAGATAGTCGATAGATATATCATTAATAGGAATATCTTCAAATACAAGATCCTTTGATAATGTGATTTCATTATTATGTACTTTTAGAAACTTAAAGAATAAAGTTAGATCGTAAGCATAAGCAACTAAAGTATTATTAGAAACACCTTTAACAGAAGATAGGTAGCTTAAATAATCCTTCAATATTTTAGGTAGAGAAGGATCTTGCATATAATTCAGTTTGGAATTCATAATAAAATTCATCCCCCTTTAATTTTTATAGATAATGTCGCGAAACTTACATTTCACGACATTAATTATTCGGCAAAGAGAGGTAAAAATCCTTTTAAATTTAATGCAAAAATTTATTTAATAATTCTTATCCCATTCCTTTTTTAAAAATATAAGTCAAATAAGTCTATTTTTATTTTATACATCCCATATGATATAATAAAATCGTATAATTAAATTTTATTATTAGGCTTTAAAGCTGTATATTAGAAGTCCATAAGGAGGATTTTCAATGAAAAATAGGCAAGCTACCCTATCCATTATATCTATAGCAATATTAGGTTGTATTCTTATGGCACTAGTTGAAATATTAATTACACCTAGCTATTCAGTAAAATCTTTAATAAAAATATGCATTTTTTTAATATTACCCTTAGTTATATGTATGAAAAACAAATCGATTTCCTTTAAATCACTTTTCACTGGAAATAAAAAAAGTATAATCTTTGCTCTTATATTGGGAATCGGTGTATATATCTTTATATTAGGAGCGTATTTTGTTCTAGGACCATATTTTGATTTTTCTATGGTAACTACTAGCTTAGAGAATAATTTAGGAATAAATAAAGAAAACTTTTTATTTATAGCATTATATATTACTGTTATTAATTCTCTCTTAGAAGAGTTTTTCTTCCGTGGTTTTTCATTTTTATCGTTAAAACAAGTTAGCTCAAGGAAATTTGCTTATATTTTTAGTGCTATAGCTTTTGCTATTTATCATGTAGCAATTATGAATAATTGGTTTACTCTCCCACTATTTATTTTACTTATAGTTTCATTATTTATAGCAGGGCTACTATTTAATTATTTAAATGAAAGATTTAATAATATTTATGTGTCGTGGATAGTTCATATGTCAGCTAACTTAGCTATTAACACAGTAGGATTTATTTTATTTGGAATTATAAAATAGGCTAAAATACCATTGTATTTTAGCCTATTTTTGTCCGATAACTATACACTCTAATACTCCCACCTTCTTCAAAGTGGAGTAAAGAGCTTCCACGTCCTCGGATAGTGATTTCTAACCTTCGAAGAAGCTAAGAAATCTATTCATATTATACGGTTATTTCTACTGATTCTCCTAATTCGCTTTTATGATCATCTAGCACTGGATTGATATATTCTTCTATGAAATCAACTACTTGACCGCTAGCTCTTCCAGTAAATTTACTTGGATCTATTATAGATAAAATTTCTTCTTTTGATAATCCAAAGGATTCATCAGCTAGGATTCTTTCAATTAAATCATTCTTTTCTCCAAACTCTTTTACTTGTCTTGCAGCTGCTAAAGAATGAACTCTTATTTTTTCATGAAGCTCTTGTCTATCCCCACCACGTTTAACAGCTTCCATCATAATATTTTCTGTAGCCATAAAAGGTAGCTCACTATTAACATGAGCAGTTATTACCTTTTCATATACCACCATATTAGAAGTTATATTTATATATAGATTAAGTACTCCATCAAGAGCTAAAAAGGCTTCAGCTACTGATATACGCTTATTAGCAGAGTCATCTAAGGTCCTTTCAAACCATTGAGTTGCAGCAGTAATTGCTGGATTAAGAGAATTTACAATTATATATCTTGAAAGGGCACTAATCCTCTCACTTCTCATAGGATTCCTCTTATATGCCATAGCTGAGGAACCTATTTGATGCTTTTCAAAAGGCTCTTCCATTTCCTTCATGTTTTGAAGAATTCTCATATCATTACTAAACTTATATGCACTTTGGGCTACTTCTGATAATGTATTTAATATTATAGAATCTAACTTTCTAGAGTAAGTTTGACCGGTAACAGGATATGCTTTTTCAAAGCCCATTTTTTTGCATACAATTCTATCTAATTCTTTAACTTTTTCTTCATCATTATTAAATAAAGACATAAAGCTAGCTTGAGTTCCTGTAGTTCCCTTTACTCCTCTAAATTTCATTTTATCTATTACAAAATCAAGATTTTCTAAATCCATTAACAACTCTTGCATCCAAAGGGTAGCTCTCTTCCCTACTGTTGTAAGCTGTGCTGGTTGAAGATGAGTAAATCCAAGAGTTGGAAGTTCTTTATACTTTAAAGCAAATTTGCTTAATTGATCTAGGACATTTACTACCTTTTTTCTAATTAGTATAAGAGCTTCTCTCATTATAAGCAAATCTGTATTATCTCCAACATAGCAGCTAGTAGCTCCTAGATGTATTATTCCCTTTGCAGATGGTGCCACAACTCCATAAGCATATACATGACTCATTACATCATGTCTAACTTCTTTTTCTCTGGCAGCAGCTAATTCGTAATCAATATTTTCGATGTTGTCTCTCAATTCTTGTATTTGTTCATCGGTTATATTTAATCCTAGTTCTTGTTCCCCTTCAGCTAATGCAACCCATAGCTTTCTCCAGGTTTTAAATTTCATCTCATCTGAAAAAATATAGCTCATTTCTTTAGATGCATATCTAGTATTTAATGGTGAATTATATGTATCTCTCATAACAACCTCCGTACAAAGAAAAATTTTTATCTAATATCATTCAGTATTATAACATATTTTAGAAAGCAAAGTCCAATTAAAATTCGTGTTATTCATAATAATAGATCATTTTTACAGTTCTATTCTCCCCCAATATATCATATATATTAAACATAAAACATATTAATAGATTTTAACATATAATAATATAATTAAGGTGGGGGGAAGTTTTTATGTGCAAAATCAGTTTATTGGACAAATTGTCATTTATACTTGTTATTATAGGCGCGATTAATTGGGGAATATTTGGGCTCTTCAATTTTGACCTTATTCATTTAATCTTTGGTTTTTCTGATATGCTAGCTAGAGCTATATATATATTGATAGGATTAGCAGGCATAAACATAATTAGATTCTTATATTGTCTTAATAAGAAGTAAGGCAATAATATTAAAATATGAGATTAATTAATAAAAGTCATCAATCATGATGGCTTTTATTTTTATAATATAACTAAGTATTCGTAGAACAAATCTTATCTTCTTTTTAAAGTAATTTAAAATTTTATTATGTATTTATTAATGTTATAATAATAGATAAAACATGTTTTTAAATGGAGGTATAACATGAAAATTGCTTTTATTGGAGATACTCATCATAATGAAAAAGCTATAGAAAAAGCTACAGAATATATAAATAGCCTTAAAGCAGATATGATTATTCATCTTGGTGATTGTGTGGAAGATATAAAATTAATTGAAAAGAACTTTGATGGCAAAATACAGGCTGTAGCTGGAAATTGCGACTTTTCTAATATATATTCTAAAGAAGATACTATAGATATTAATGGAGTAAAAATTTTCTTTACCCATGGAGATTTATATAATGTGAAAAATACTATTAATAGCTTAGCAATTAAAGCCCAAAGTATTAGTGCTGATATAGTACTCTTTGGACATACTCATATTCCCCTCAGGGAAGAATATAGAAATATAATTTTTATGAATCCAGGTAGTATTCCTAAGCCATCACCTTGGGCTAAAGGAAAATACATAGGTTTTATAGAAATTGATAATGAGGGAGTTATAGTTACTGCCGAATTAAAAGGTATAGAGGTCTAAAAAATAGAAGCTATCTTTTTTTAATAGCTTCTATTTTCAATAAACTTTAATGTATTTAAGTCTTCTTTAATACTTCTTTTAATCAAGCTCTATCCAATACCTTTGAGTTATTTCATTTTCATTTCCAATTTCATTTTCTAGTATTCCACCATTATTCATAATAGCTTTAGCTGAGCCTATATTATTTTTGTCACAAGTAATTAGGGCCTTATTAATGCCTAATTCTTTAGCTATAGGTAGAGCTAGTGATAGCATTTGAGATGCATAACCCTTCCTACGCTGAGAAGGTCTTACCCCATATCCAATATGTCCTCCATATTGTAATAAATAATCATTTAATTCATGTCTAATATCTATAGCACCATAAATTTTTTTACTCTCATCTACTAAAAAATATAAAGAAGAAGGTACTAACCCCCTATCATAGATACTTTCTGACTCATATTCTTTCCATTTATCGAGTAATTCTTTAAATGTGCTATTATCACGGTTAGATGCACTGGGAACAATTTTATCCCCAATGGATTCCCATTCAGTAATATAATTTATATATTCTTTCTCTATAGATAATGTAGGTTTAACTAATTTAAACAATTTTCTCACTCCCAGTCATTTATATACTTATTAAAGCTTTAATTTATATTTTAATCCCTTTTTCTTTTAAATAATTATCTATATTATTCATAAGAAAATCTGCAAAGCCTACTAGAGATTCTCCATTTAAATTTGCTTCTTGTACATTTTCATAGCAGTCTAAAGCTTTTTCTACAGTCTTTATATACTCCTTTGGAAGGTTAGCACATGCCCATTGCCCACCCTCTTTTTTAGAACAAATGACATCTTCTTTAAGATAATATAAAACTCTACAAAGATTAAGAATAGTATATACAGGTGACTTTAGAATTTCTTCTCTGGAATTTGCTATGTCAAAATAAATTGATTTCAAATAGTCTATTCTTGGTACTGGAGAAAAGATATCTTCTATAGGTTTGCCATATATGCAAATTCCTCTAGCTCTCGTTACCGTGATGTGAGCAGCTAAATCCGGATCTTCTCCATTTTCACATAAATAGATATGATCAGCTTCATAGGCAGCTTTATATGCATTAGAATAGTGAAGTATATATGGAGTTGGGTGCTTAAAGTTCTTAATATCTTTTTCTAAAATCACACTCATTTCTAATCCTTTTCTTGGTCCATTCTGAGATAATTCTAATAATATATCTATTAAATTTCTCTTATCTTCAAAGGTTAGGGGGTTTTTTACTATAACTAAGAAATCTATATCACTTATATTAGGATTAAAATAATTCATGGTTAAAGATCCATGAAGATATATGCCTATAAGATTATTATTTAGAATCTTTTTATAGCCATTTATTATACTTTCTAATATTGATTTTACATCCATAGTTTTATATCCCTCTTTTCTTGAAGTTTAAATTTTATATGAGTATACCTGTATTTTATTATATTTCTTTAATGACTTTACAAGGGTTACCTACGGCTACTACTCTATTTGGGATATCTTTAGTTACAACACTTCCAGCACCAATAGTTACATTATCTCCTATGGTTACTCCAGGACATATTATAGTGCCACCACCAATCCAAACATTATTACCTATGATGATTGGTCTTGAAAACTCTATTCCAGATAATCTTTCCTCTGGATTTATGGGATGCATGGCAGTATATATTTGCACTTTTGGACCTAGTAATACATTATCACCAAATTCAATTTTATTTACATCAAGTAAAGTACAATCATAATTAGCATAAAATTTTTCACCTATTTTAATATTGTATCCATAATCACAATTAAAGAAAGGCTCTATATAGAATGAACCTTTTGTTATAATTAGCTTCTTCATAATTTCATTTCTTACTTTAATTTCACTAGGTCGTGTATGATTAAAATTAAAGGTTAGCTCACGTGCTTTTAACCTATCCCTTACTAACTCTTCATCATCAGCATTATAAAATTCACCAGATAGCATTTTTTCTTTCTCCGTTTTCAATTCATACATCCCCTTACTTTTCAAATTTCTTTATTAAACAATATTTATATTATAACATTTATTTGAGTATAATTCATAAAATTCAAACTTTTAAATAGGAATTGTTGTATAATATTTATATATTTTATAAGAGAGGTATAAAAATATGTTTTATGAAAAAGCTTGTGGTGCAGTAGTATATAAAATCCTAAATAAAGAAATTCAATATTTACTTTTAAAAAGTATTGGTGAAGATAGCTTTTGGGGATTCCCTAAAGGTCATATGGAAGACTTAGAAACTGAAGAAGAAACAACTCTAAGAGAAGTTTTTGAGGAATGTGGACTTAGGGTTAAGCTAGTAGACGGATTTAGAGTCATAGATAAATATAATATTGATGATTTAACTCAAAAAGAAGTTGTATTATTTTTAGGAGAAGCTGATAATAACTTAATTAAAATCCAGGTAGAGGAAATTGAAGATTATAAATGGTGTAATTATGAGGATGCTAAAAGATTATTAACCTTTGAAAGTGGACGAAGAATACTTGGCGAAGGCAATAGGTTTCTAGGTAATTTAATAAAAGGAGTTGATTAATATGATATATCCATCATATTAATCTAGATAAATTTTTTGAGTACTGGATTTAAGAAATTGAATCATCAAAGTTTTTATATGAAGGAGTTAAATTAAAAGAAATTATAAATAAATATAAAAGATAAAAAGGTAACCCGTATGGTTACCTTTTTATCTTTTAACTATTTTCAGCGGCAGCTTGTGCTTTTTCCATCATATCTTTAACCTTCATTAGACGGCTTAAAGCACCTCTTTCATTTTCATCTAGCTTCATTTTTATATATTTAATTGTTTCTTGAAGCTGAGGAATTGTCATATATTCTAGAGCATTAACTCTTCTTCTTGTTTTCTCAATCTCATCGGCCATAAGCTGACAAGACTTTTCTACTTCTGCAAGTTCTAGAAGTTTAGGAAGAATTAAATAAAGCTGTTCTATAGAATTATCCAGTTCTGAGGAAGTGCTATAAAATCCATAAGGATATATACTACCTGAATCTCCTTCTAGTTTACGTACAAAGTTCATAACAGGTACATTTACACTCATTATGTTCTTTTCTGATAGTTCTAAGGAGATACTTTCTTTAGGATAAGAAATAGCTTCTTCCAAAAACTCAGGAGATATAGCTGCTGAAGCCATAAGAAAATCCTTAAAAGCACCTTGAAGTTTATCTTCAACTTCAGAACGTAATTTATTATTATATTTTACTAGTTCTATGAACCTTCTCATTAACTCATCTTGTTTATCCTTAAGAAGTTTATGTCCTCTAGTTGCGGTAACTAATCTTTTCTTTAACTTAGATAGCTCCATCCTAGTAGGATTGACATTTAATCTTGCCATATTCTATGCCTCATCTCCCTTAGGCATATACTTTTCAAGGTATTCATCTCTAATTCTCTTAAGCTCTGTAGTAGGAAGGATAGTAAGAAGCTTCCATCCAAGAGTTAAGGTTTCTTCTATGCTTCTATTTGTACTAAAGCCTTGAGAAACATATTCATTTTCAAAAGCCTCAGCAAATTTAGCATATTTCTTATCTGCATCTGAAAGAGCAGATTCACCAAGAATCGCTGATAATTCTTTTGCTTGCTTACCTTGTGCATATGCTGAAAATAATTGGTTCATAGTATCTGCGTGATCTTCTCTAGTCTTACCTCTACCGATTCCTTTATCCTTAAGTCTTGAAAGTGAAGGCAATACATCTATTGGAGGCATTATACCCTTTTGATATAACTCTCTAGATAAAATAATTTGTCCCTCAGTTATATATCCTGTTAAGTCTGGAATAGGATGAGTTTTATCATCCTCTGGCATTGTAAGAATAGGTATTTGAGTTATAGATCCTTCTTTACCCTTTAATCTTCCAGCTCTTTCATAAAGAGTAGATAAGTCTGTGTAAAGATATCCTGGATATCCACGTCTACCAGGAACTTCCTTTCTAGCAGCAGATACTTCTCTTAATGCTTCTGCATAGTTTGTTATGTCGGTCATTATAACAAGGACATGCATGCCTTTTTCATAAGCTAAATACTCAGCTGTAGTTAAGGCCATTCTTGGAGTAGCTATTCTTTCTATAGCAGGGTCTGAAGCTAAATTCATAAACAATACAGATTTATCTATAGCACCTGTCTTTTTAAATTCATCTACGAAGAATTGAGCTTCCTCGAAAGTTATACCGATAGCTGCAAATACAACAGCAAACTTAGAGTCAGAATTTAAAACTTGAGCTTGACGTGCTATTTGAGCAGCTAATTGTGCATGAGGAAGTCCAGAGCCTGAAAATACAGGTAATTTTTGACCTCTAACTAATGTATTAAGTCCATCTATAGCAGATATTCCAGTTTGAATAAACTCAGATGGATAATCTCTTGATACTGGGTTAATTGGTTCACCATTTATATCTACTCTTTTTTCAGCTATTATATTAGGACCATCATCATTAGGATTTCCCATACCATCAAATATTCTTCCTAACATATCTTCTGATACCCCAAGTTCTAGGGGCCTTCCAAGAAATTTAGCCTTTGTTCCCTTTAAATTTATACCAGTTGAACCTTCAAAAAGTTGAACCATGGCCTTAGAACCATTAACTTCTAGAACCTTACCTCTTCTCTTTTCTCCAGTTTGTAGCTCTATTTCAACTAATTCATCATATTTAACGCCTTCTACACCTTCAACAACCATTAAAGGTCCTACAACTTCTGTAACTGTTCTATATTCCTTAAGCATCTAGAACCCCTCCTTCGCTAATTAATCTATTAATCTCTGATATTAATTCATCAGCGATGTTATTGATAGTGTCAATATTATCTTCAGCAATATATTTACTTCTTGCTATTTTATCTCTTATTGGCAGATTTAATATGTTATTTAAGTATACTCCAGCTTCCAAAGCACGTTCAGCTTCTCTTCTAAATAGAAGGATTAATTTTAACATCTTATGTTGTTTATTTAATGAAGCATATGTGTCCACTTCATGGAAAGCATTTTGTTGCAAATAGTCTTCTCTTAATGACTTAGCAACTTCTAATTTTAATCTATCTTTTTCAGATAGAGCGTCTATACCAACTAATCTAACAATTTCATCAAGACTAGCTTCTTCTTGTAATAATGCCATAGCTTCGATTCTTAATTTAGACCAATCTGAAGCTACCTCTTCATCCATCCATTCACCAATACTATCTAAGTATAGTGAGTAAGAGTTCAACCAGTTTATTGATGGAAAATGACGCTTATATGCAAGCTGAGCATCTAGTCCCCAGAAAACCTTGACTATTCTTAATGTAGATTGAGTAACTGGTTCAGATACGTCTCCTCCTGGAGGTGATACAGCTCCAATGGCAGTAACAGCACCTTGTCTTCCATCTTTTCCTAGACATATAACTTTACCAGCTCTCTCGTAGTAGTCTGCAAGTCTTGATCCTAGGTAAGCAGGATATCCTTCATCACCAGGCATTTCCTCAAGTCTACCTGACATTTCTCTAAGAGCTTCTGCCCATCTAGATGTAGAATCTGCCATAATAGAAACAGAGTATCCCATATCTCTAAAGTATTCAGCAATTGTTATTCCTGTATAAATACAAGCTTCACGAGCAGCAACTGGCATATTTGAAGTATTAGCAATAAGAACTGTTCTCTTCATTAAGCTTTCACCAGTTTTTGGGTCTTTAAGTTCTGGGAATTCATTAAGAACGTCTGTCATTTCATTACCACGTTCACCACATCCAACATAAACAACAATTTCAGTATCTCCCCATTTAGCTATTTGGTGTTGAACTACTGTTTTACCAGCTCCGAAAGGTCCAGGTACTGCAGCAGCACCACCCTTAGCTACTGGGAAAAATGTATCAATAACTCTTTGACCAGTAACCATAGGCTCAATCGGTTTTAACTTACTAGCATATGGTCTTCCTTTTCTTGCTGGCCATTTCTGCATTAAAGTTAGTTCCTTATCTCCCTTTTCGGTTTCAACTATACATACAGTTTCAACTATAGTAAACTTACCAGATTTAATTTCTTTTACTTTACCTTTTACTCCATATGGAACCATAATTTTGTGAAGCACCACAGCTGTTTCTTGTACTGTTCCTATAATATCTCCAGCTTCTACAACATCACCAACTTGTGCTGTAGCATTAAACTCCCAAATTTTTGTTCTATCTAATGATTTAACTGCAATACCTTTTTTAAGAAAATGAGAATTTGCAGCTTCTTGCATAGCATTAAGTGGTCTTTGGATTCCATCAAACATAGCTTCAATTAATCCTGGTCCAAGCTCTATGCTTAATGGTTCTCCAGTTGTAATTACTGGGTCTCCAGGTCCTATACCAGAAGTTTCTTCATAAACTTGTATAGAAGCCTTGTCACCTCTCATTTCAATGATTTCACCAATAAGTCCTTTTTCACCAACTTTTACAACGTCATATATATTAGCATTATCCATGTCCTTAGCAACTACTAAAGGACCTGAAACTTTAACAATAGTACCATTCTTCAAGTTTTTTTACCTACCTTTCTATAAGATATTTACCCCTACAGCCTTTTCCACATAATCGCTAATTCTTTGCTTACCTATATTTAGCGTACCTTGATTACTTGGTATTAATATAATTGCAGGGACAAGCTTTTTATTATACCTCTCAATAGTCTCTTCTAGGTGTTGAGCTAATTGCTCAGTTAAAAATATTACGGCATAATTTTCAAAAGCCATTCTATCTACAATTTTTCTTGCTTCTTCAGCTTCGACTGCTGGATAAACATCAATTCCTAAGGCCTTAAATGCTAGTATTGAATCTTTATCTCCAACTACACCTATCTTATACATATAGCTCACGCAACCTTTCTCTGATAACTTCAGTAGTAACCTTATTAATTTTTCCTACCATAATAATTCTAATTATTTTAATTTCAGTTTCTTTAGCAATTATATATGCAATGATAGGTTCAGGACCGAAGTTAACTCTCTTTGCATCCTTTGCATGATCCATAATATAATTATCATATAGCGTATCTAAAGAAGATATATTTCCTGTGGCCATATATTCTTCTAGTATAGCGTGTAGCACCTTTGAGTAAGGGGTTCTAGATATTTTGCTTGTAAAGATTTCTAAAGATTCATTTATACCTTCGATAAATAAATTATGCTTTATAGTTCCACCAGGAATTAACACACCTTCAAGAAATCTTCCGTCCTTATTTTGCTTTTTAACTCTAAGCATAATTTTTATGTTGGTAATATCTATAGATTCATTTACATATCTAGTTATATATTCAACATTTATAGTCTTTGCTTTTTTTAACATATCTTCAAACATATATTTATCTAAAAGAGTATCAATTACTTGAGGATCAGAATTAATCTGAAACTCGCCCTCTACCTTAGCTATAATTTCTCCAATATGCTTATCTAAAGATTTCAATTCATCAGATAATATAGAGCTTTTAAGAACTTCTAAAGGAATAGTTCCTATTGATATTAAAATATTAGATAAATCCTTGCCCAAAGCTTTTGCCTTTAATAAGACCTTAATATTATGATAGTCATATTTTATACTCATAATATCTATAATTTCTTTCATAGGAGATATTTTATATAAAGTGCTATAAAGATTAACTAGCTCTTCTTTAAGGACTTTTTCATAATCATAAACTGAAGCTATATTATTAATAAGATCCCCATAGGTGGTCTCTTGTAAAATTTTTAACATTTCTTGGGGACCATCACTATCTAACAATCTTTCAATTTTATTTTTATCAAGGAGTCTTTTTTCCATTACCCTTAATCGAGCTACAGCATGGGTAAAATCCATTCTGTCCATTTAAATACCTCCTTACTATTCTGTAAACAATATTTGCCCAACTTCATACTCTAATTCATATTTAAGTGAGTTCACAAGTTCTTCAAAGGAATTGTTTATCTCGATTCCGTTTTTACTAATGATAAAACCACCATCTATGTCATAGGTTTTAACATTAAATTTTAATTTTCCTAATTTTCCATTAGATATTAATAATTTATTTAGTTCTAGTAGAAATTTATCAGAAAGTTTTTCTCTATCTTTTGTATTTATAATTATTTCTTCGTCTCCGTCAATATTTAAAGAAAGTATAGTATTTCTTACAAATTTATCAAATGCTTCTGGAGACATTGATTTTAGCTTTCTCTTTGCTTCTTCAAAAACTTTTTCAATAACTTGTTGCTTTGCAAGAAGCTTTTTATTTCTTATCTCTAAATCAGTTTTAGAGATAATTCTTTCTTTTATAGTTTTACTTTCTATTTCTGCTTTTTCTAAAATAGAAGAAGCTTTTTTATTTGCTTCTTCTATTTTCTTTTTTACTATTTCATTGGCTTTGATAGTAGCCTCATTTAAAATCTCTATTTTTTTTACTTCTGCATCCTTTATAATTTTAGAAGTAAGATTATCTAAGTTAGACATATTATTCACTTCCTTAATTAAAAGTTACCGCTCATTACTAGTAGAAGAGACATTACGAATCCTAAAAGTGCATAAGTTTCAACCATTACAGTTAAAATAATACCCTTTGTATTATGTTCAGGTCTTTTAGCAAGAATTTGAACTGCAGATGCTGCTGTTTTAGCTTGAGAAATAGCTGATTTCCATCCAGCAATAGCTATTGGAAGACAAGCTGCGAATAGGTAAAATCCTTGACCAAAAGACATATCTGGTGATAATTGTAATGATACTAAAAGTGCTATAACGAATCCATATAATCCTTGGGTACCTGGAAGTAATTCAAGAATTAAGGCTTTACCAAACTTTTCTGGTTCCTCTGCTAAAAGTCCACTAGCTGCTTCACCAACTATACCAACACCTTTTGCTGATCCTATTCCTGGTAATGCTGCTGCAAGAGCAACTCCTATAGCTGCTATAACTATTCCACCGTTTTGTGTTAAAAATTCCATCATGATATTTTATTCCTCCTAATTATCTATTTTGATATTTTAAAGTATTTAGAGTTATATTTTAAAGGCTCAAAGGCTTTACCGCCACCTTCATAGAATTTTCCAAAATACTCAAGGTATTGTAATCTACATGTATGCACATAAGCTCCTAAGGCATTTATAAATAAGTTAAATATATGACCAACGACAAAGATTGCTACACCAAATATAACTGTAGCCAATGAAGTTGAAACCATATCTACCATAATATTAAATGCATAAGCTATAAATCCAGTTGCAAGTCCTAGAGCTGCAAGTCTAGTATAAGAAACTAGATCTCCTACATAGGATGTAATTCCATATAGAGAGTAAAACCCTTGACCTAATTTAGCACCAATAGATTTTTCATGGCGACCATTTGTAAGGACAATTCCTATCATTCCAGCAATAGTAGCATATTTTGCTACAGAAATTACTATGGCTGGTATTCCAAAGGATGATAAATCCGTGAAGGCGCTTAGTGCCCAAATAATTGCACCACTAAGAGTTATATACCAAAGTCCTACATCTGCAAAAGCTCCAAAGTAATCTTTATCCCGTATTTGTATATATGCTTTTATACCAAGGCCCACATAAATTTGAATTAGTCCCATAACTACAGATACAATCATTAACAATCCGACATTACTATCAGGTTTCATCCATAATGGCTGTATCTTTATAAAATCACCAAAATAACTACCATACATTACACCCCAGAATATAGTTGAAATGCTTAATAAGAAAAACATCTTCACTGATTTTCTCATATCATCATCTAAATTAAATGTGGTTAATGCAATTAAAGTTCCTATAAACATCACAAATCCATATCCTGCATCAGATAACATCATTCCAAAGAAGAATATATAGAAAGGTGCGAGTAAAGGGGTCGGGTCTATTTCTTTATACTTAGGCACACTATACATAGATGTAATGCTTTCAAAGGATTCAAAAACTTTATTATTCTTTAATTTAACAGGTACATCGTCACCTTCAGCAGCTTCAAATTCTAAATAATAATCATCACCTAATGTACTTTTTATCATGTTTTCAAATTCATTATGCAATTCTGTAGGATAATATCCTTCTATAGCCACAATACTTTTACTCTTCAGGAAATTTTCGGTAGTTTTTAATCTTAATAATAGAGAACTATAATATTCATAAACTATTTTATATTCCTCTAATTTGCTGACATGTTCTTTCATACTATCTTGGATAGATAGATTTTCAGTTTTTATCGATTCAATAGTTGTTTTGTATTCTTTTATTACCTTTTTAGGTACACCATCACATTGAATATCAATCTTACCAAAATTGAAAGATTTTAATAGTTGTTCTACATCAGCTATTTTGTCACTGTGAACTATGACCAATATGTAGCTGTTTCTACCTATGGTGCTAATAACTTCAAAGTAATAATCTTTAGTTAATTCCTCCAGCTTAAGCCTTAAATCATCTACATTACCTTGAGGTATTTCACCTATTAAAGCCTTAGATTTTGTTAACCTATTTATGCTTTCTAAAGATACATCTAGATTTTCCCAAGGTTTTAACTCTTCTATGCTAGCTTTCAATTTAGCTATATAGTTATGGTTCATATTTATTTTGTTGTCTTTTTGTTTTAGCTCATTGTATACATCACGCCAATGAGATGTATTTGTGAGTTGCTCTAACACATCATAGTTATAGCTCTTTTTCCCCTCCTTTAAACTCTTTAGTGGGTTAGGCTTTTCACTAAATGTGGTCAAAAGTTCAATAGTAAATTTTACTTTTGATAATTCACCTTCTACTTCAGAAATTTCACTGCTTGCAGTATCACTCTTCAATTGATTTAATTCATCAGATTCAACTTTACTTAAATCTGAAAATTGTACATTTTCAAAGGATTGCAGCTTCTCAAGCAAAGATTTTTTTTGATTTTCAAAGGCTAAGAGCATAAACTTATTCATTTTAACTATTGCCATTGAACTTCACTATCCTCTCAATTACTAAATTAGTAGCTAAATCAATTTTTCCCTTAGACGTACTAATTATCATTTTTACTTCTTCTTCACCTTTAGCTAGGGCTGGCTGTGAATTTTCATTACCTTCAGTTAGAGCATCTGCTTTCATTTGTTTTGCTTTTTCTAGAGCAGCATTAATGATAGCATTAAACTCTTCATTTCCTTTTGTTTGAGCTTCACTAATTATTTGTTTACTGCTTTCTACTGCTTTATCTATTATATCTTTTGCAGTAGTTTCTGCCTGTTGTATTTTATTAATTGCTTCTAAAGCCAAAATATCACCACCTTTAAAGTATTAAATTATTTTATATTTACCTCTTATGTGTAGGATAAATTGATATATTAATACCTACATCGTAAGTTGTATTTTATAACTCTTAATATAGATTTACAAAACTCTTTAGATAATATATTTAAATTTATTATACCATTTTTAATATATTCTTCAATAGTACAATATATTAATACAAAAAATTAATATATTGTACATTAAAAATAACAAAGATTTTACTTGACATTGTATTTAACTGTTTACTTCATTTTCATTTATAAATACCTTTTCTTTATGATCATTATTTATGAAAGCAATATAATTTAATGATTTATTTATATTATTATTTTCTATATAGTCTTTCACATCATAGTTAAATTTAAATACACTTATCTTATTTATATTGTCTATAGATTTTTTATCCATAATATACTCTTTTATACTTCTTTCCTGAGGTTTAGGTATCTCCATTCTTAGAAAGTCAGGTACCCATTTAGTATTATTATATGAGAAGTATTCATACCTTATTATATCTAACAGCAACTCCCTATCTCCAGCCTTAATATAGTCATTAAATTCAACAAAGAGATAGTAATAATCAATAGATGCTATGCTACGTTTAAAATACCCCTTACTATCAAAAAATTTGGATAGCTCATAGTAAAATTCAAATATATCGACAAATTTATTGCTTTTATTAAAAAAGTTTAATATATTATAGAACTTACCACTATTTAAATATTTATCGACCATATGCTCAATTTTCTTAAGTATAATTAATTCATTATAACTAATATCTTTTGTCTTTAAAATTTCATAAGGTGGATATGGAGAGTAAACCATACCCCATTTCTCGCTTTCTTCTCTCATTTCAGAACCTTTTAAAAGCTTTAAAAATCCTAATTGTAATTCTTCTGGACTTATTTCATATACTTCGTTAAAAGATTTTCTAAAAGAATTGAAATCTTCCCCAGGTAGCCCCGCAATCAAATCTAAATGTTGTTTGATATTAGTTAGTTTATTTAGTTCTAAGACTTTTTCTTTAATAGTGGCAAATTTTATAGTTCTATTAATATTTCTTAATATCTCATTATTTGTAGTTTGAACTCCTACTTCAAATTGGAACATACCATTAGGTGCCTTACTTAATATATCTAAGGATTCCTTACAAAATAAATCAGCAGAAACTTCAAAATGGAAGCAGGTATTCTTTCCGTTGTCAATAAGATAACTCCAGATAGTATTTGCAAAAACCTTATTACAGTTAAATGTTCTGTCAACGAACTTGACGAGCTTAACATTTTTATCTATAAAAAATTTTAATTCTTTTAATACTCTATCTAGATTTAAAAATCTTACTCCATGAGTAGTTGAAGATAAACAATATTTACAATTAAAAGGACATCCTCTTGAAGCTTCATAGTAGACAATTTTATTTCTTAGATCATCACCAGCTTCATATGGAAATACTATATTATTAATATTCATTAATGGTCTTTTACCACCATATATTATAGCTTTATCATCTTTATAATATAGTCCTTTAATATTTTCATAGTTAGTAGTATCTCCATTAGATTCATTATTTATTTTTAAATTAATTAATTCTCTATAAGTTTCCTCGCCCTCTCCTTCAATTAAATATTCACCTACATTTTCGCTTAAAAATTCCATTGGATTATAAGAAGTTTCTGGGCCACCATAAACAATTTCAATATTACTATCTATAAGCTTTATTAAAGTTGCTACTTTTTTAATGAATTCTATATTCCAAATGTAGCATGAAAATCCTATTATACTAGGTTTTTCATGTAATATTTCTTCAACAACTCTCTCCTCTCTATCATTGATAGAAAATTCCATAGTCTCACAATTATAATTTAAATCCTTTGTATAAGCTTTTAAATATCTTACTGCCAAATTGCTATGAATATACTTTGAATTTACTGCAACTAAAACTACTTTCATTTTATTAACATCCTTTCTTTCTGCCTACAATTCTAAAAGTACCATTTGAAGATATCTTTTCTACAATATCAAAATAGTCTTTTAGTACGTCTACAATTTTTGATGAGGTATTATCTGCGAATATATCCATCAAATTTATTTGAAAATTTTTCATACTTTTATCTGGTAATGAAACTTTTATATTTTTTTGTGAAGTCTTCATAGGTTCTTTTTCAACATCCCAAATATAAACATATCCATTTTTTCGCATTAATCTATATATATTATCAAAAAGCTTTAGCTTTTGTCTATAGGATTTAATTTTATTTAAAGAAAAGAATAGTATGCAACTATCATAATATCCTTCGTCATTACATTCCTTTTCAAGTGTATTTTCTAAATAATCTACATCTATAAAATTATCATAATATTTATTAGCCTTATATATTATTCCCTCGCTTTCATATGTAATATCCAATACATTACCCCGAAATACTTCTTTTTCTAAGTTTACAAATAAGTTTTCCATATTACACCTCCACAGCTCATAATAATGATACTATTCTTTGTACTTATGTAAATTCCTTTATTTTTATAATATATTTAACAATAACGAAAATAACTACCATATATTGTATGGTAGTTATTGGAATTAACTTTATGTTAATGATTAGTTGGTATTTCTAGATTTTTCATTGTATTATAAAAATCTAATAATATTCCTGCAGTAGTGTTACATGCCCTAAGTAGGATGACCTCTGAAATCTCATTAAACCTATCTTGCTTAGCTCTTATATTTTCAAATGATCTAGCAGTTGTAACCGCAAATTTCGTATTTTCAATTACATATTTCTCGGGTTTTCCATAGTTAATAATGTGTCCATTAAAGGAAATTTTATATCCATTAAGAACTTTATCTATTATAAAACTTTCTAAAGGCTTATGTTTTTTTAAGTTTTTCATGGCATGAGCAGGTACTGTGGAGTCTTGTACTAAATGACATGCTGCACCTAAAAGAAACATAGCTTTATTCATATCAGCATTAATACCATAGAATACTGATGCCTTATAGTACTTTACACATTCAACCTTTGCATTAGAAAATCCATACAGTCCAATTCCTTTTTCGTAGTGATAGAAGTGATTTGTACTTTTCAAATCTGCATCAGCCCACTTTACTCCTCTATTTAATTCTAAAATATGCCTCATAAAAAAGTTATACTCTTCAATGTATCCTTCTTTCTTTAGCAACTGAATAGCTTCTTTATTTATGAATTTATGGACAATACATTCAGTCTTTTTTATTTTTTTCTTAATAGGATTTGCAACTCTTATAACTGCTGTCATCGTTCTGTTATAAGTTCTTTCCATTCTCTTCATGTAATTCACCTACGATTCTTTAAGAATAATAAAATAATAATTTCCTATATATATTATAACTCCAATTTAATCATATTATTTTATTATTTATCATATTTATCGTAGTATTTATTTGGAACACTAATTTATTAAAATTTTATTTTTAATAGCTATAGTAAATAAAAATCCATGATTACCATCTAAAATGTATAATTTATCATTAAGAACTTTCATATTAGATACAGTACAATTCTCTTTTAATGTTATTAATTCTCTTGGAACTCCATTGGCTACACTAAATAATATTTTATTCTTGCTAGAATCAAAAAAGTATAATTGTAAAGAGTTCTCTCCATTAATTTTTCCATTATCATCTACAGCTAGACATTTCAAACTATTTACTTCTCCATGTTGATAAGCTGGAGCTGGAGGTGACATAGGATGTTTTTTTAATATAGGAGTATTCTCTATACTCGATTCACCTTGAAATCTTGGAGAATTAAGAGGATCTCCTCCCGAAAAGTCTGGGAAACCGTACCAATAACCTTTCTTTATTTCATAAATATAATCACTATCATTTTCCACTGGTCTTAATCCTCTATTTTCATATCCTCCTACGGTAGCAAATATTCTACCATCATCTGTTATGTCCATCCCTTTCACATTTCGTAATCCCCATGCATAGGTTTCAATGGCTTTAGTGTTAGTATTATAAATTATAATAGAAGAATTACCGATAACTTCTCCTTTTATAATTTCACCATCTTCATTAGAGGCTCCCTTGGGTTCAAAACCTCCATTTTCATTTTTATTTACCACTATATCGAAGGGAGATATATCATGGCCTTTAGAATTTTCATCCAACCACTTATTATCATCCCCAACAACTCCTGAATTAGTTGCAGCACCAATTGATATATATAGATATTCCTTAAAACCTTTTACCAACACTTGTTTATAGTCTCCATTACTCGGAATATTGGTTATACACTCTTCCAATTTTTGATTATTTATATCTATACTCATCAAAGTATCAGCATTAATAAAATATAATTTATCACCATTGCATTCTAAGTTAGTAATATTAAAATTTTTATCTTCAATTAATACATAAGGTTCTCCCACTGATGGAATAGCCAGTATTTTATTTTTAAAAGCAATATATAATCCTTTTTCATTATTAGTAAAGTCTATGGCATCTTTTAACCCTTTATATCTAATTTTCACTTCGATTTCGGAATCTTCAACTCCTAGATCATATATTTCACTTTTATCTTTTACTATTAATAAAGAACTTATAGCTACTATTATTAATAGAATCCATCCTACTATTTTTTTCATAGCTCCCCCATTTAAATATTAATTTACACTAAAGTATATTTAAATAATTTTAATTAAATTACCTTTAGTTAAATAAATGATAAAAATATATAGTTAGAGAATAATTCTGAATTTATCTTCATAAGTATTATTATATCAATTGGAGGTAATGAAGATGGGTAAAGATACTTTTTATAGAGATACGTTTGTATTAACTCTCTCTAACTTAGCCATGGGCGTATTAAGATTTATGTTTTCAATTATATTGTCAAGACAATTAGGTCCAGAAGGAGTTGGACTTTATGGATTAATAATGCCTATATATGATTTGTTTTGTTGTTTAGTATGTGGAGGAATAATTGCTGCAATTTCAAGAGAAACATCTGCATGTTTAGGTACAAGCAGATATGAGGATTTACATAAAACTGTTAATGCTTCTTTAGTATTTATAGTGCTTTGGTCAATCTTTATAGCCGGCATTATGTTTATGCTTACTCCAATAATTTGCAACTATATAATTAAAGACCCTAGGGCAATGAAGTCTTTATGGGTGGCTTCTCCAGCTATTATTTTTATTGCTATATCCTGTGTATATAAGGGTTACTTTTATGGAGTAAACGAAGTAATTAAACCGTCTGTTATAGATATACTAGAAAAAGCTGTTAGAATGATTTTATTAGTAGGTGTGATTTATTATTTTTCCCTTAAAACTATTGAAAATACAGTAGCTGCAACTTATTTTTCATTTACCATTGGTGAGATAATAAGTTTTATATTTCTCTTTATTTTTTATAAACAGAGTATAAAAAAAGTTCCTTATACCAATAGTGTAAGACCGGATAATAGTTTTCAGTTGTTATTTAATATATTAATAATTGCTGTTCCCTTAGCTATAAATGGATTTCTAACTACAGCATTACAAAGCGTATCTACTCTTCTAGTTCCAATAAGATTAGTTGTAGCAGGATTTGATCATATAGGTGCCCTTGAGGTAATTGGTAAATTTAATGGTATGGCTCTTGCAATTGTCTACTTTCCATTAGTAATAGTTAACTCCTTATCCACTGTTATAATTCCAGACATATCTAAAAAGATTAGTCAAAAGGATTTTTCTAATATACATTCTAGAGTAAATGAAGTTATTAAAATTTGTTTTATGTTAGGGGTAACCACGGTAATTATTTGTTTTATATGTCCTAATTTATTAGGTGAAATATTCTTTGATAGAAGTGACTTAGATAGCTTTATAAAAATAGCCTCGCTGGCAGCGCCATTTATGTATTGTCACTACTGTACTTATAGTATTTTAAATGGTATAGGAAAACAAAAGGTTATACTCATAAGCTCTATTGCCACAGCATTAATTGAACTGGTTTTAATATTTATACTTATAGGTATACCTAGTATTAATATTTATGGATATGGAATTTCTTTAATTGCTACATCTATAATTGGACTTTTAATAAATCTATATTATATAGGACAAGTAGTAGAGTTGTCTTTTCCTCTAGGAGAAATATTAATAATAGTATTATTAACAGTTCTTATATATTTAATATCAACAATTGTAAATTCTATAATTCCTAATGAGTTCATTATTCCAAAGACAATAGCCATTATTTCAATTGCATTTTCTCTTTTCTTTATATCAAGTTTTTTAATACGTAAAACTTCATAAAATAATAATTACTAAATTTTTATGAATACTTAATTGAAAATATTTGTAGATAAAAGATGGGATATATTATACATGTATAATATATCCCATCTTTTATTCTTTACGGATAACTTTTCTAAGAATTTATTTATAGTTTTCCATTTTAAAAGTAAAAATATTATGTAGTAGTATGATTTTTAATCTTTAACCCTTTGATAATTGTTGCATTAATTGAAGGACTACAACATTTGCCTAAAGGATTGTTAATTTCACAATTTGCATTCTTCATTGCTCCTGTAAGTCTAACAATATCTTTTATATCCTTTGCTCCATCATTGAGAACAGCATTAATGATTTGCTCCTCTGTTACTTTATTACAATAGCAGATATATTTAGGGTTAGCATCTTTTTTAAATCCTATAGGAATTTTAATATCTTCTCTTCTAAATATTGTTTTTGATTTTAAATCATAATAAATAACATCACAATCTTCATTTAAGCAAATATGATAAGTGTCTGCGTTGACTTTATCTGTAAGGTTATCAACTACAAAATGTCTAACCGTTATTCCTCTTACTTCTTTAGTATCTCCGTTACATACAGGACATAGGTAGATTTGTTCCGTTAAACTAACAGAATTATCTTTACTTCCTCAACAAGACATCTTTATATCTTTACTCTTCATATTCATCTTCTATCCCTCTAATCATTATATTATATTTAAAATAAAAGTAGTTCTTATTTTATTTTAAAGTATATATTTTAAATATTACTTTAATCTTCTGTATATTTTTTTAGGAATAAATTTTGTAATTTTGTTTGGTAGAGAATTTAAATCAGATTTTTTCACTCCACCTATGGATAATAAGATTACACCGTATGCTCCAGCAGATAAAGCTATACTTATTAATGATGCAAGTAAATTTAATATATATCCATTAAAAATTAAACCTAAAAATCCATTAAAGAATTTAAAAGAGAAAAATGTTACTATTCCCATACCTAATCCAGCTATTAAAGGTTTTATGAAGCATGGTGTTAAATGTATTTTCCCATCTATTGAATCGTTTATTTGCCATTGGAATAGTAAAAGCATCAATAGGTAACATGCTGCATTCCCCCAAATAGCTCCTAGTATTCCAATAGAAGGTATGGCTACCAAAACGTAGTTTACAACAATTTTAGCTAGAATTCCAACTACTGAAAATATGGTTACTATGTTTACCTTGCCAATTCCTTGTAAGATAGAGGTCTGTACTAGAGTTATTGCATAAGGTATTAAAACCCAAGAACCCCAGATTAGTAGCTGAGATACTTCATTGTCATACCCAAGGATTCTTAAAATAGGTGTAGATAAAACTCCAAA
Organism: Clostridiaceae bacterium; assembly: GCA_902363375.1. Classification (GTDB taxonomy): domain Bacteria; phylum Bacillota; class Clostridia; order Clostridiales; family Clostridiaceae; genus Clostridium_J. The sequence continues at coordinate 1,244,877 of CABIZX010000001.1, forward strand.
TCCCACTGCACAAGGAATAGATATCATAAAAGTAACTCTATAGGAAGATCTAATATTAAATCTAAGTCCTTTCTTGTTATCTAGCGCATGAACCCTAGAAATAGCAGGAACTAACGCTATGGCTAAAGCACCTATTATTGCCATAGGGATTGATATAAGGGTATTATATAGAGTTAGATACCCCCATTGGATATCTACTATTTTTTGAGTTAACCCTGTAGATAATAGTCTAGATTTTACAATTTTTAAGTCTACAATAGTACCCGCGTTTTGTAGTGCAGAAGATATTGTTATTGGAAAGGCATATTTTAATATGGATTTAATAATTCGTTTATTGCTTAATCTATTTACACCTAGTTCATTCTTTTTATGAATATGATTAGACGAATATATCCTATATGCCCAGATAAAATATAAAGATGCCGCTAAAGCTCCAACTACAGTACCTATAGTACCACCAGCAGCTCCATAAGATACTCCTTTTCCAATTAGCAGGTATGCAAATAATAAACTAAATATGATATTTAGAATTTGTTCTCCTACTTGGGATATTGCTGTAGTATTCATATTCCCTATTCCTTGGAAATACCCTTTATAAGCACTCATTATCGATGTGAATAATAATGCTGGTGCAAGCCATCTCGTAGCGATTATTGATTCTGGACTATTAAAAGCTTTACTTAAAGGTTCTGCCCATATAAAAGTAAAAATCGTTAAAATTAGCCCTAATATTATAAGTAATGTTCTTGATGCTCGAAAGGTTTTTACTGCATCCTTATAATTTCCTTTGGCCTCAAGCTCTGATACTAGTTTTGCAATGGCTACAGGTATGCCTGCATTAGCTATAGTGTATATATAAGTAAAAATTGTATATGTAGAAGAATATACTCCCCAACCTGATGGACCTAAAATCTGTCTTAATAAAGGTGTATATAATACAGATAACACCTTTACTGACATCATAGATATGGTCAATACCATAAATCCTTTAGCTACAGAGTGCTGAGCCCCCTCAGTTCTGTCATTCATATTACCCCTCCATTAAAACTTAAAAACATCATTCTTTATCTTCTTTAATACTGGTGGTAAAGATTCTGCTATAGTTTTATTTTTCATATATTCAAGTTCATCTGAGTTTGATTTAAATATAACTTTAAATGCATATAAAAATTGATAATTTAACCCATATCTATTTACAAAGAAGCTATTAAGCTTTTTATCTCCGTATTTAGAATCTCCAACTATAGGATTTCCGAGTTCTGATAAATGAGCTCTTAATTGATGACTTCTCCCAGTAAGTAAATTAATTTCAATTAAAGAAAAAGTACCACAACTCTGGATTGTTTTAACCTCCATGGCTATTTCCTTACTATTTGGAACCTTAGTTTCATATACCTTAGATATATTTGCGTCTTCATTTTTTAAAATGTATCCGGTATGAACTCCATCTTTTATTCTGCCTTGTACAAGAGCCATATAATGTTTTTCAATACTTCTTTCTCGTATAGCTTCATTTAGGGCTTTTAAATATTTGAAGTTTTTTCCGAATATAACTATCCCTGAAGTATTTCTATCTAATCTATTACATGGAGCAGGAGTGAAAGTTACTTCCTTCTCTGGTTCATAATCACCTTTATCATATAAATATGATAGTACATAATCTGTAAGAGTTGGATCTCCGTCTTTTGTATCACTATGAACTAATAAATTAGGCCACTTTTCAACCATAAGTATATTTTCATCTTCGTAAGTTATTTTAAGATTATTATCTATTCTTTCAAATTTCTTTTTTTCTCCACTAGTTTTGATATATCTTATCTCTATGGTATCTCCATCTTCTAAGACATATTGTTCCTTTATTTTCTTACCATTTACTCTGATATCACCTTTTCTAAAAGCTTTATATATGGCACTTAAAGGCACATCCTTAAGTAATTTTCTAAGGAATTTATCACATCTTTGGCCTGATTCATTTGATCCTATTTGTATAGTCTTCATATTGTCCTCCAATATCTATTTCTTATAGTTTATTAAGGTAGTTCATAGCCATATTACAGTGAACTGCTACTCCTACCTGTAGACATTTTTCATCTATGTCAAATTTACTACTATGAAGTGGATAGATTATACCTTTTTTTCGATTTCCACAACCTAATTGATAAAACATAGCTGGAACCTTAAGGGAGAAGTACGCAAAGCTTTCAACACCCATAGTAGGCTCCTTTAATATTTTAACATTATCTCTTCCTAATAATTCAATGCTATTGTCATAAAATAGATTATACATATTGTCATTATTATATAGACAAGGATAGCTTTCATCTATAGTAATTTCACAGGTTCCCTTTAGGCTCTCTACCTGCAAGGTTACAATTTCTTTTAATCTATTTTTCATATATTCTCTATCCTCTAGATTCATAGTTCTAATTATACCACTTATAGTTACTTTATCCGGTATAATATTTGCTGCAGTACCTCCATTTATAGTTCCTATAGTTATTACTCTTGGAGATACGGGATTAATTTCTCTACTAACTAATAATTGTAAAGAATTTATAACTTGGGCCGATATTACTATTGGATCTATTCCTCTATGAGGACTTGCACCGTGGGAGCCTTTACCGTATATGGTTATATTAAATGGATTAGAAGCAGCATAGGCCACCCCTTGCTTAATTCCAATAGTTCCAACATCTAAACTTTCATCTACATGGCATCCAATAATAGCATCAACGTTAGGATTTTCTAAAGCGCCTTCTTCGATCATAATTCTTGCGCCACCAGTAGTTTCCTCGGCTGGTTCAAAAATAAGCTTTACATTACCTTTTAATTGATATTTATGTTTATTTAAAAGCTTGGCTGCTCCTAGTACCATAGTCATATGAGCATCATGTCCACAGGCATGCATTCTGCCAATGGTTTTAGATGTATAGGAATGATTGTTCTTTTCCTCTAAAGGTAATGCATCCATATCACATCTTATAGCTATAGTTTTTCCGTTGCCGTCATTTGAGCCTCCGTAGATATTAGCTACAATACCAGTGCCAGCACAATCCTGAAATTCTATATTTTCATCTTTTAAAAAATTTTTTATTCTATCAGAAGTTTTATATAAATCAAAATCTAGTTCTGGATTTTCATGAAACGCTCTTCTTATATCAATCAGTTCTTTACTTATTTCTTTAGCTTCATGGATAAAGTCCATCATAAACCTCCTTAACTAATAATTATATATTATATACAAATATACAAAAAAATAATAGACTTAGAGTCTATAATAGTGTCTTAACTATATTGTACTTCAAACCATTATATAACAGAAACTCTCATATTTCAATATTATCTAAGTTTGAAGAATATATAACATATTATATAAGGAGCATTTTAAATTTATAAATATTTTTATCTTTTAAATTTTAAAATGATCCCTTAACTATAGTTGTTTTAAATCATTAATGGTTAAGCCTTCTAACCTAGTGCCATGGTCCTCACTATTAAAGTGAGTATTTTTATGTTTAGGGTACATAAATTCAATCATGGCAAAGTTTGCTATGTCAATTAAAAATTCTGTATTCCCTGTTTCTCGATATTTTTTTAACCTTATCTCAAGATTATCTATAGCATTAATTAAAGATTCACCATAATTATTTTTTATAGGTCCATACTTATAATAACTAACAAACATTCTATTTTTCCTCAATTTATCAAATTCTTCGCTATACTCTGTTTGTAGCACTTTTTCTATTTTATTCATAACGCTCTCCTTAAATTTTCTATCCATATTTCTATTTTTAGAAGTCTTTCAACTATATTTATTTAATCCGACCTTTGTACTTATTTTAAAATATAATAAATATTAATATAAACATAATTATTACAAAAGCCAAACAACCACAACCATTTACACTGCTCGATATATTATTTAAACTAGAGCCATTTCCTTTACCCTCTAACGTAGCTTTAGCAATATCTTTAACTCCTACAGTAGTTTTATTGTATACTTTGTTGTAAGCCGCTTTTAGGATTATTAATCCATTCCATACCAACCAGGAATAACAGCTTTCTTAACAGCTCTTTTAGCCTTTCCTGTTGTTATAGCTTTTATAGATTTTTTATACTTGATTTTCTAATTCCAACTTTCATACTACAAAATTCACACCAATATTTATAATTACATTATAATACATTTTACTAAAAGACTACAAAAACCTATTAAGGTATATATACCAATAAAAATATTTGAGTAAAGAGTTATAAATATAAAAATTTCAAGGCTTGTCTCTCTATTTTCTTTAGTAATTCTATCTCCAAGAAGCATATATTTTGCTGCCCTATTAATTTCATAGTCACTTTTTTTAGATAAGTATTTTGTTAAATATTTTCCTGTTATTAAAAGAATCATTAAAATTGTAATGTAAAGAAAACTTATAGTAAAAAGATTTCCTTTCGGAACCCATTGTTTAGTAGTTATTAGATAATATCCTCCCATAAAAGCACCTATCGGAACATATATTACATAAATTAATAATACAAGCTTATAAACATCAAAATAGTTTTTTATAATAATTGCTATGAAAATTAATAATAAAAAACTTAACACCATAACAACTATCAAAAACAAATCACTTTTAAAAAGCCAATCCATATAGTATGCCATATGTTATCCTTTCTACTTATAGATTTTTAAATTCTCCATCTACGTGCTCTACAACTTCTGAATAGTGATTAACATCATTAGAAGCATTTTTTAAAAGTGCTTCTGATACAACGGGGAACTCGTCTATAAATTGAATATCTTCAATCTGTTTAATTCCAAAGCTATTTAAAACTTGAACTAAAGGTTCCTTTTTCGTAGCCCATATATTCATATATTTAAAGCTTGAAACAAATATTTCATTTAATGTGTTTTCATCATAATATGCTATGCCAAATTCTAAGTATCCATCATTAGTTAATTCAAATTTATATTTTTCAAAGATATTTATAAGTCTTTCTTTTTGAGTAAATCTACTTAATATTGGTTCTTCCTCCTTAAGTCCCAAAATTCCGTAAGCAGCACTTTCTATCAATTTGTTTGTTAAACCACAAAATACATCCCAGATTTTATCAGCATCCATATTTACTTCTGCAAAATAGGAGAATTTTTGTTCTGAAACTTCTTTTATTATAAAACCTTCAATTAAGTTCGCCGAGTTTCTTTTGTCATTAATTGATTTCACATCAAATCCACTAGGATATTCATTATTTTTAGGAATTCTAATACCTAACGGCAATTTATATAAAGCCATCTTTTACCCCTTTCACATAATAATGATACATCTTATATATTTTTAAATATCATACTATTCAGAAATTAATATCCGTATTTTAAGTAATTGTAACTTTTATTCAGTTGCTAAATATTTAAAGAAATTTGTCTAGATATATAGAAATGAAAATAAATAAGCACTAAAAATATTACAGTTATACCTATTAGATATATAATTTTTATTAATCTTATTTGTATTGGACTTGCTTTCTTTAAACTTTTTTGAAGTTTGGGTGTTAGTAAAAAGAAATAAAATGCTAATGCTACAATGTAATAAATACATGCAATAATTATAAATAAATATTTCTCAATCATGTATATTTTCCCCCTCTGTGATACTAATATAAATACAATTTATATGGATTAGAATCAATTTAAGAAAATTATACCACATCATATTGAATATTCATCCATATATCTCACAAATTTAGTAATTAATATTTCTAATATCGTACTATTCAATTTTTAAAGAACAATTTATTTACATATAACCCTAAATGTAGTAAAATATAATGGAGATAATAAGGAGAGGAGATAGTCCCCTCCTTGGAAACTATTTTTTAAGTTTCCTTTTTAATTCTTGATATTCTAACTCTTTTATTTTTAATTCCACTTTTGACAGCTTAGAATTAATTCTATAAGTTAGAATACTCAATAAAGTAGTTACTATAAGGCATATAGTGGCAACTTTTTCTTTAATCTCCAGGGGTGAGTAGTCGACACCCCTTTTTTTATTTGAAGATTTATAAAACTGTTAGCATATAGTTATTTATATAAACTGTCCATATCTTCTTCATCCTCAGTGTAAACCTCTTTTTTCTCTAAAATAATATTGGGAATTTTAACTTCAAATTTTTCTAAATACTCTCTAGTAAAGCAGAATGTTAGAAATGCCCTAATTTTAATAACGTAAGTTTGATAGTAATTGCCCTTATATCCCGTACTAATCATATTATTTATATGATTTTGTATTTTATCTTTTGTTAAAGTATTAATATTATCATCCAAATTTACTATTTTAGTTATTTGATACCTTTTAAATCTTTCTTTGCTTTTTAAAGTCCCTTCTGCTTGACCTATACTTTTACAATAATCCATGTATTCTTCATGACATTTATTAATGGTTTTTTTAGAATTATTGTTAATTTTTGGTGTTTTTAATTTTAATTTTGCCATATAAATCACTCCATACCTCAATACAAAATTTAATTAAAAAAGGTATGGAACGAAACTGTGTTTATATACCAAAGAATATCAAGTTTACCATACTTTAATCCTTCTAATCTTCTACAGACTCCATAAGCCCATTAGTAATTAGAACATCAAAGTCAAATTTTCTTTCCATATCAGAAAATTTAATAGAAATACTACTTTCTTCAAGAGCTGTTATAACACCTTTGCCATAAAACTTATGTAATATATTTGTACCCACTTTAAACTTAACCCTCTCTATTATCTCCTCTTCAATTTCACATTCGGAAAGGAATTTGGACTTATTTATTTTTTCACCTCTAATAAATTGGGGAGAAAGAAATACCACATTATTAATAGCTCTAGTAAGACCCACATAAAATAGTCTTCTTTCTTCTTCTATGTCATTGTTCTTATATGGAATAAATCCATCTACAGTATTAATCATAAATACTGTATCAAACTCCATTCCTTTTACCCCGTGGATGGTGCTAAGGATTACCCCTTTACTTTTTTCTTTATTTCTAGTACTAGCTTTTTTAGTTTCTTCCTCTACAGTACTTACATGGTCTAAAAATTCGTTTATAGTTTTAAATCCCTTCACACTTTCTTTAAATTCATTTAGCACGTTTTCTAAATCCTCTATGGATAACTTATACTTTTGAGAATACTCTACTAAATATTTATGATACATTAAATCACTTATTATGAAATCTACTGCAGTTGGTAGAGACATTTTATTTAAACTTGAAATATCCCTTTCAAGTTTATCTATTATTTTTAATTGAAATACAGGTATACTTTCTAAGTTCTTTAATTTTACAAAAGGACTTCCTAATCCTACACTTCTTTTCACTTCTTCTAAATTATTTTTGCTAATATACCTATAGGGCTTATTTATTATTCTAGTAAAGCTATCCATATTCAAAGGATATATACTTAATTTTAAGTAAGCTAATATATCTTCACATACAAAATGTGAGAAGAAATTGTATTGTCTATCTAGTAGTGTAAAAGGAATCCTCTTTCTTATAAAGCTATCGATTATACTTCTACTCTCTATATTAGTTCTATAGAGTACTGCAAAATCATTGAATTCATAACTTTCTGTTTCTTTTAATTTAAGAATGTAATCACTTATATATGTACCTTGAGCTACTTCATCTCGAATAACTTGAACCTTTATTAAACCATCTTCTATTTTGCTTGATTTGATATTTTTAGAAGTTCTAATCTCATTATTTTTAATAGACTTCATAGATAGATTTACAATATTTTTTCTAGATCTATAATTAGTAGATAGATATAGAGTCTTTCCATTTTTAAATATATCTTTGAAGTTTACTATATAAGATGGATTGGCGCCTCTAAAACTATAAATACATTGGTCCTCGTCACCTACTACAAATAAGTTATTATTTTTATTTAAAAGTTTTAATATTTCAACCTGTACATCATCGCTATCTTGAAATTCATCAACTAAAATGTGTTTAAATTGATTTTGATATGAATTTAATAAGGCACTATTTTTAATAAATAAATCTCTGCACATTAGTTGTAAGTCTTCAAAGTCAAGTAGAGACTTCTCTTTTTTATAAGCTTCATAAAATTCAACACAATTTTTTAGAAGCTCCTTATCTATTTGATTATTCCCATCCCTATTATATTCACCCTTGCATTTGTAAATGGATATAGCATTTATATATTCCTTAATTCTATCTTCACTAACATCTTCCACATAGGTAGTTAGAAAGCTCTTAACTACTTTGTAGCTTTCATAGGATTCTATTATATTTATATCTCCATAATAAGATTTTAATATTTTATAACAAAGTCCATGGAAGGTTCCAAAAAATGGGCTTATTTTATTTTTATCTATAGCTAAAAACCTAGTTCTCATATTGGTTGCTGCTGCTTTAGTAAAAGTTATTACAATTATATTCCTTGGTGATATATTCTTAACATTTATAAGATTGTAAACCCTATTTACAATAACTACAGTCTTTCCACTTCCAGGACCTGCACTAACTATTATATTTTCATCTTCACAGTTAATAGCTGTTAACTGCTCTTCGCTTAAATTGTTATATCTATTTTTTATCATAATATAAATCTTTCCTTTTATATAATTTCAATTTAATAATATTACCATATTATTTGTTCATATACTATAGAAATGGAAGTTTTCTTATGGTACGATATATAGGATGTAAATGTTAACCCATGAAGAATTTATAAAACTTTATGGTTTAAATAAGTGAGGAGAACTAAAAATGAATACAAATACTAGACTTGACCTAAGAAGCCAAAGAAATCTTACTATGCTAGTAGATTTTTATGAGCTTACCATGGCTAATGGTTATCTAAATAATGAAGTGGAAAATACCATAGCTTATTTTGACATGTTTTTTAGGAAAATTCCTGATGGTGGTGGCTACTGTATAATGGCAGGAGTTCAACAATTGATTGAATATTTAACTAATCTTAAATTTACTGAGGAAGATATAGAGTATTTAAGAAGTAAAGCTATATTTAGTGATGAGTTTTTAAACTACTTATCTAACTTTAAGTTTAGTTGTGATGTATGGGCAGTTCCAGAGGGTACACCTGTATTCCCTAATGAGCCACTTGTGACTGTACGAGGTCCAATAATGGAAGCTCAATTTATAGAAACTATGATACTACTAACAATAAACCATCAAACTTTGATTGCTACTAAGGCGGCAAGAATTTGTGAAGCAGCTAGTGGTAGATCTGTTATGGAATTTGGTTCTAGACGAGCTCAAGGCTATGATGGTGCTTTATATGGAGCTAGAGCTGCAATCATTGGTGGCTGTAATGCAACTGCTTGTACTATGGCGGATGAGTTATTTGATGTACCTGTAACTGGAACTATGGCTCACTCTTGGATTCAGCTTTTTGATAGTGAATATGAAGCTTTTGCAGCATGGGCTAAAACTTACCCAGACAATACAGTTCTTTTAGTAGATACATATAACGTATTAAAATCTGGTATACCTAATGCTATAAAGGTTTTTAATGAGGTTTTAAGTCCTATGGGTAAAAGACCTAAGGCTATAAGAATTGATAGCGGAGATATTGCATATCTATCTATAGAGGCTAGAAAAATGTTAGATGCAGCTGGATATGAAGATGTAAAAATTACTATATCTAACTCTTTAGATGAATTTATAATTAAAGCTGTTCTTGACAATGGTGCAAAAATTGATAGCTTTGGTGTTGGTGAAAGATTAATTACTGCAAGAAGCGAACCAGTATTTGGTGGTGTGTATAAACTTGTTGCTATAGAAAAAGAAGGAACTATAGTTCCAAAGATTAAGATAAGTGAAAATGTAGAAAAAATTACTAATCCAGGTTTTAAATCTCTTTATAGAGTTTATGATAAAAAAACTAATAAGGCCATAGCAGACTTAATTGCTTTAAATGATGATAAGTTTGATAGTAATAGACCTTTAGAATTATTTGATCCTAATTATACTTGGAAGAGAAAAAGACTTAGAAACTATGTTATAAAAAATCTTATGGTACAAGTATTCGAAAAGGGTGTATGTACTTATAAAAGCCCTTCAGTAATGGAGATAAGGGAATTCTGCAATAAAGAAAAAGCTAGTCTATGGTCAGAGATAAGAAGACTACAAAATCCTCATCAGTATTATGTAGATTTATCTAAAAATTTATGGAATTTAAAAGAATCACTATTACATGAATACTCTTCAATATATGAAGAATAATATTGTTATACTATCTATGAAGGGTATGATATCTAGTGAATAATAAACTTAAAATAAAAATTTCTAATGATGCCTTTGATTTTATTAATAGGCTATTGGATTTTCACGATGAGTATGATTGTATAGCATTAAAAGAACCTGATGGCAGTGGATGCTGTAAGACTTCTAAAGTTGACATTGTCTTAGATAATACTGATAATTATACGATTACTGAAGATATAGAAGGACTAAACGTTGCCTATAATGACAGTCTGGCGAGTAATTTCACGGAGATAATTATTGTGCTGAAAAAAGATTCTTTATATCTAAAATCCACACCTTCTGCTACTAATAAATCTATTAGTAAAGGTTGTAGCGGATGTAAATCAAATGGATCAAGTAAATGTGCATCATGTTCAGGATGTAGTTCTAGAGAATGATATTATATGATATATAAAATAAAATCTCCTAACCACAAGGTTAGGAGATTTTATACATTCACTAAGTTATATATTAAAATAACACACTTTTAATTTGAATAACAAGATTTTAATTTAAAGTTCTTGTATATAAGCAGAATTCTTAAATACCTATCTATAATAAAAACAAGTTAATTATAGGTAGCTATCTTTATACAAAAGAGATATTGGTAGCGACTTATCTTCTTTGTATAAATCATAATCATAGAGACTTTTCACCTTGCTCCCCTTACTTTTAAGCTCTTTAAAGGGGCACTTATTATCATTTTCTGCCCAATTATAAAGGGCACAATCCTCTGAACATTCTACATACTCATCATAAGTTGACAAAAAATCACACTTAACCACTCATAACACCCCCAGATAAATAAATGTTTAATACCCTAAATTATAAATGAGAATTTTCACAAAATAAAGTATTTTCGCTGGATTTATTGCATGCTTTATTAAATTTGGAGGTTTTTGAACTTTTATTAAATACAATTATATTTTTTTAGAAAAAATATAATTGTATTTTGTTTAAAGTATAATTTATAGAAGGATTACTCTATAAAAACTATACTTATGTCATTATTAATACTATTTTGTCCAATATTTTTTTGATGCATGTCTAAGCACGAGATATTATTTACTTTATCTGTTGTATTTGATTTGATCCTATTAGTTATTTTATTTCCGATATCATCTATTTTCTTATATATGGATAGTAGCTTATCATAAAATATATCGTCAAAGCATTTATTAATTACTATTATTGCTTTTTTACCACCAATGTAATTTAATAAATGATTATTCTCCATATTATAATGAGTAAATGTATTAAAATCTCTAAATATGTAGCTACTACCATGCAAGTTTAACTTTGAAATAGTTGGCTTTCTTTTAGAAATTTCTTTAGATTCTAAGCTTCCTTCTTTATTATTTAATATGGTGCCTCCCTTTTCTACTATAGCCTTTTCAATGTTTAAATTCTTTAATTCTAAACAATCATCTATTCTTACCTCAGTCCCAATATCTATGTGATACATAATAAAGTTCTTAGCTTCTTCCTTAGATTTTACAAGAATACTATGGATACCAATCTCTCCAAGCCTATCCATGGTGTCTTGTATTAATATGCTTGCATCATTTCTCTTTGTCATACATATTACACCTCCTAAGGCTATTCGTAATATTCACTTTATTTATTTATATGGGAATATCTCATCTTTTATGATATCAATAAAAGATTTTATAATATGAGCTGTAAAGCCCCAGATTACATAATCATTCCATTGGTAAAAGTACTCTTCAAGGACACTCTTTGAAAATTTATAATCCTTACCTCCATTTATTAAATGAAATGGAAATTCTTCTTGATTAATTGGTCCTATATCCATTTTATATAGTAGGGGTTCTGTATCCATAAAAAATTTTAATGGTACTTTAAATATATGGTCCACTTCATTTTGATTATAATTAATCTCACTTGTATAAAGTTTTGCTACATAAGGACGCATAATCATTTTATAAGGTGATATAAAATAATCCATTTCACCTATCACTTCAAACTCATTTCTTTTAATATTCATTTCTTCTATGGTTTCCCTTATTGCGGCTTCCTTAAAATTTTCTCCGGGCTCAACCTTTCCTCCGGGCAAGCAAATATCTCCAGGTTGATGCTTTAACTTTTTAGCCCTAACTTGGAAAATTATATAGATTTCATCCATTATAACCTCTAATAGAATCATCACCGCTGCCTTTTTCATAGGCTGTATAGGTTTAGATTCCCTTTTATTAAATATATTATTTATTACATCAATATTTATGTTCTGCATATACAAACTACTCCTTTAAAAACATATATTTATATCATAACATAATAAATTATAATAAAAATATAATATATTATTAATAACATATTGTTTCTTTATCCTTGTTGAAAAATACACTAAATGATATACTAAATAAGACTTAATTAATTCTAAAATATAATAAATGGAGAGATGACTTGTGAAAAAGAGAATTTTAGCATTATGGGTATTTTTTACTTTAGTGTTTACCTTTTCTTTCTCAACCATAGCACTAGCTGATAACCAACCTGAGATTGTTGGTACTTCAGCCATTATTATGGATTTGGAAACAAAGGAAATAGTCTATTCTAAAAATATCGATGAAAAAAAACAGCCAGCCAGTATAACTAAACTTATGACTGCCTTATTATTGGCTGAAAATAAAAGTAAAACAGATTTGCTTACTTATCCAGCAGCAGCCTTAAAGGAAGAGCCGTATTCCTATGGACTTAATGTTCATCCAGTAACTCCTGGAGATAAATTTACTGCGAAAGATGCTATGGATATATTACTGCTTTATTCAGGTAATGATATTGCCTATATGGTTGCTGAGAATGTTGGTGGAACAAAAGATAAATTTATTAATATGATGAATGAAAAAGCTAAAGCATTAGGTATGACTAATACTAACTTTGTAACGCCAAATGGACTTGATGATAATACTGATGATCATTATACTACAGCTTATGATTTAGCTCTATTATTAGATGCAGCTTATAGCAATGAATGGATTAGAGACACCATGGCTAAAAAAGAATCAGAAGTAAAGTCAATCAATGGACCTTCAGCAATAGTTGAAAATAGAAACAAACTTATAGGACTAGATGGAAATATTGGTGGAAAAACAGGATACACTGAAAAATCAGGAAGATGTTTAGCTGCCTTATATCAGAGGAATGGACATACTCTTGCAACGGTTGTATTAGGTTCTGAATATAATTTTCCAGTGGATACTCAAGTCTTTGAAGATACTAAAAACTTAGCTAACTATGGCTTTAATGCACAAAAAGAAGTTTTTAAAGCTAAGGGTTCTGAAATCTCAGAGATTACTATGGAATATAATATTCTACCTATTATAGGGCCAAAGAAAGTAATTAAGATTCCAGTTACTATTCATGAAGATATTTCACTATATCCTACAGATTTAAAACCTGAATTTAATTCTGAAGTTGGAAAAATAAATATTTGGACCTTAAGTAAGGATAAATCAATAGGTAAAGCTACTGTTTCAGTAAAAGGTTATGAAAATCAATATGATATATATTCCGGAATATCTAATATGGACATAATCAAAAGTAATATTCTTTATTATATATTAGCTTTACTAGTAGTAATAATAGTAATCTTCTTAGTATTAATAATAATTTCTAAAATAAATAGAAAACGTAGAAATAAAAAAAGACGTATATATAGATAAGAAAAGAATCTCTATGTAAATATTAATCATAGAGATTCTTTTTTGTTAATCAAATAGTATATTACATAATTTACCATATAATGGTTGGTTAATTTATTATTCCTATATTATAAAATTATAACTATTGTAATTTTAATCGTAATTTAGTATTTTAATATAATTTGTAATTGTCAATTATGACAATTATAATTATGTGTTGTTTTAAGTCTACTATATATAATATATGCATTATCATAATTATATATATAATTATTAAAATAATTAAACTAGACTTCATAAAAATATTATATGCTACAGAACCAATTTCTATAGTACAATATCAACTTAAAGTCTAGCTAAATTAAGATGATTTCTATTTTAGATTATTTGAAGAATTTCTTCTATTTTATCTATTGTAAAATCAGGATTATATGCTTTTATTTTTTTTACATCTAGGGCTGTATAATTTACTAAGCAAGTTTTAGCGCCTGCATTCTTTCCACATAAAATATCATTATGGCTATCTCCTACCATTATAGTTTCTTCTGGTTTAACCTTTAAGGCTTCACAAGCTTTTATAATAGGTTCACCGTCTGGTTTATGTCTTTTACTATCCTCTGGAGTAATTATTACATCAAAATATTTTTCTAAATCGAAGCAATTAAGTCCTTTTAAAGCTGTATCTCTAAACTTTGATGTTACTATAGCTAATTTTAGTCCTTTATTTCTCAACTTTATTAATCCATCTTCCACGTGATTATAAGATTTTATGTATTTATCATGACTATGAAGTGAATATTTTATATATTCATCAACTAACTCTTCAGCTCTTTCCTTTTCATAAAAACTCATTACATCCTTAAGCGGCACCCCAAAGGATTCTATAATCTCCTCTTTTCCTATATTTAAACCTAAATAATTATTTAATATATAATCAAAAGATGTTATTATTAATTCATTTGTATCTATTATTGTACCATCTAAATCAAATAAGATTGCTTTTATCATATTTTCTCTACTCCTTATCTTTAAGTAAATTTAATGGTATATACCACTTTGAATATTTAATTCCACTTCTATCTTTATAGGCTCCATTCCTATCCTTAACCATTACTGTAGCACGTTTATTAATATTACTTATCATTCCTTCATATAATATATCTTTATATCTAAATTCAACAACTTGTCCTTTAGAAAAGGTTTTAATAATTGTTTTTTTAGAATCCTCTCTATTTTTAAATATTTCATGATAACTACTTTTATGTCCAAATAAATTAAAGGCCATGTTCTTAAACCTTTTTCCTTTACAGCTAGAATTTCCATACTTACTAAATTCTATAACATGACATATCTCATGTTCCAGAATAAGCATAAGGGCTTCTAATGCATCTATAGCTTTAATACCACATACAGTTTTAATTTCATTATCTTCTATAAATTTTTCTATTATTTTATTACTTATTCTAATTTCATAAGTTCCAAACTTTCCTCTTTGGGAAAATATAGTTTTCCCACCACTAGAGGTCATCCTATTAGATGTAGATACTTTAATACCTTCTGGTACAGCTTTTATTAAATAATTGTTTAATATATACGTATCATATAGCTCTATTAAATTAGAAATATGCTCTATTGTTAAAATATCTATTGAATTACAAGTGTTAATTTTATACCTTCTACAGAATTCTTTTTTTATAAAACTTCTTATTATTTCTTTTTCTTCTAAATTTCTTCTAAATCCATTCATTAAGTATTAGCTACCTTCCGTGATAATATGCTATTAAAATCATAGCATTAAAAAATTTATATTACAAATAGCTATGATTAAAATACTTATCAATTATCATAAAATAATGAGCTTGCACTTATATAAGTAAAAGCCCATTATTTATATAAATTTAAGTTATTTTTTAATCATACTAATTAATTGATTTATATATAAGTCTACTTAACTGATCTTTTTCTTTAGAACCTTCTATATTTTTTAATATTTGCTCTTTTATTTTACTTAAATCAATATTTAATTCATTGATATAAGTTTCTAAAGAGCTTATAGCATTAAGAAGTTTTATTTTCTTGTTATCCTTGATTATGACCCTATCTGCAAAAGATTTAAGAGCTAGATATGTTAAAATTAAAACTTCTTCATCATTTATAAAGTTCTCATAGTTTTCTAAAAGATAAACTACAGCTTTAGTTAATAAATTTTTGTATATATCTATTCCTTCACCATAGATAGTAAAAGCTAATATACTTCTAGCAGTATAAATAACCTTATCTATTTCATCATCTTCTACAGATTTACCGAAAGCACCACTAGCTAACTGCTGAGTTGCCAAGATACGTAAAAATTCTGACTTATCTGTTCCATCATCGTTTAAAGTATCTAGCTCTAGTTCATCAAGACTTTGACTATAATAAAACTTTGGAGAAATTATATTAGTATCACCTTTATTAAAATCTATATTAACAGGTAGGAATTTTCTCATAACTCCACCTAGTACAGGTTCATAAATTTCTTCTATTAAAATGAATGACGTTTCATCACTTATAATTCCAATACGAGTAGACAATTCTATTATCTTCTTCTTCATAGCCTCGTGAATGTCTCCACGTTCATACACAACCCTATTTTCCAAAGATTCTATTCTCTTTTTATACCAAACTTTTTCAATTAAATTAGCATTTACTTCTAAATCTAATTTAGTTAAGCTTATCCTTCTCTGTATTCTTCTGTTTCCAACCATACCATTAAGAGTCACTATACCTTCAAGCTCTCCATCTATCTTAGCAAATATTGAAAATGGCTCTCCATCATACATATATTCGATAGTTCTAGGATAAGTTTTTTCTACCTTCATACCTCCCCAATCAATTTCAATGTCTGTTATTTGTAACCCTCTTATTCTGTTAAATTGATTTAAAATTACATCCTCAATTCTTATACTTCTATTAATAAACTCAGCCTTGCCAAAGGTAATTCTTGCAATTTGATTGATAAAGTAAGTATTAACTGATGCATCTATTCCAAAAGGGAATATTCTACTTTCAACACAAGTTTTTTCAACATAATCAAGAATTTCTTTTTCATCATCAACTATGTCATCAGTAAATAGAATAATATTATTCTCCTCACCTTTTTCTTCATTTAAAAAGGCATATTTTATTCCTGCAAATATGTCTGCATCCTTTTCACAGGATAATTTATCTATCCATCTAGAAGCTTCCTTTAGGTTATCTTCATTAAATTCAACTCTTCTATCCTCTGAGAAGTATTTTAACGCATCGCCCATAGCAACTATATTAAATCTATCCCCTTTATATAGGTTTCTAAGACATAGTTGTAATGCTGTTTTAGCTTCTTTTATCTTATCACCTTCCATGGATTCAGATATATCAATAAGAAATATATAATTTCCAACTTTCTCTTCTACATCTTCTTCAATTTCAGGTAAGAATCTCAAATATACAATTCCGTTATCTTCGCTATAGTTCTCATATATGATTCCACTAGTTTCACTTAAATCTTCTTCTAGGTAAATCACCATAAAACTATTAAGAGTTTGATTTTCATCTGATAAGGTTATTTTGTATAAATTTTTTTCTCCCTCTTCTACTTTTATCTTATGAGTATCACAATAAATTTTAGCATTTTCAAAGGTCTCAACTAATAAATTCAAAGACAGATTATATATATATTCTTGCTTCTGCTCTTGGTTATATGGATTTATTGGAGAAACTATCTTAGGTATTATTAATTTTAACTTTGAATTCTCATATACTAACTCTTCTATATAAGAAATCTTTATAACCACAGTTTCTCCTTTTAAAATTGTTCCAATAGACATTTTAAAGTAGTTTTTGTTTAACTCTTCTAACAAAAGTTTACTTCCAGAATCCTCCTCAATATTTTCATATACTTTCTCTATACCCTTCTTATCTTCTACCTTACCTTTTATAACTCTTCCACCTATATTAGCTTCAAATCCAGATATAACAGCTGTATCAGGGATGGGAAAGGTATATATTCCCTTAACATCATCTTCTCCTATATTTTCATAAATATGACTTATTGTAAATTCAACAAATTCTCCACAAATATTACCATCTATATCTACCTTTTTTAATATCATTTCTCCGTGGGAGATATTATTTTGTAACTTTTCATATTGCATAACTTCGCTCCTTTACTTTTATAGCATCATATAAATATTCTATTAGAATACTCTAAAAATCTTATAATGTAATATTAAAATTTCTATAAATTATTTTATACTATAGCACTTCTTTTATTACTCTTAAAGCATTTTTATATAGTATTTTTTCTATATCACTCTCATGATACCCTGATTTTTGTAATTCTATTATAAGTTTATCTATTTCTCCTATATTACTAATTTCTAAATTTTTAGGATTAATACCATCAAAATCACTTCCAATAGCTACTACATCTATCCCACCAATATTAGAAATGTGATTTATGTGTTTAACCATATCTTTAACTGAACTTTTACTTCCACCTTCTATTAAAAAGGATTTTTCAAAGTTAATTCCAGTTATTCCACCCTTTTCACTGAGGATTCTAATCATATCATCAGTTAAATTTCTACTATGATTACATATAGTTCTACTATTTGAATGGGATGCTATAAAAGGTTTCTTACTATATCTTGCTACATCATAAAAACCTCCATCTGATAGGTGCGAAACATCAATAATCATACCTAAATTGTTCATCTCTTCAAGAGTTTCTAATCCAAAGTCCTTTAATCCCTTATTTCTGAATTCTTCTTTACAGTTTGGGTAACCTATACTGTTTTCATAATTCCAGGTCAAAGTCATAAGCCTTACACCTAAATCATAAAAATTTCTCAAATTCTTATGTGAACCTTCTATAGCTTCTCCTTCTTCTATAGTTAAAAAAGCTGATATTTTTCCTTGTTCTATATTTTTGTTAATGTCTTCATAATTCTTGGCTATATTTATTTCATGGTTATTCTTCTCTATTTCTTCATAAAATCTATTTAGCATATCCATAGCTCTATTAAAAGCTTTAGGGTGTTCCTGCAAGTCAATAAATAAAGCAAAAAATTGTGCCAAAGAATTGCTTTTCTTTAATTTCTCTAAATCTACAGCTAAATTATTTTTATTTAATACCATATCCTTATTATCAGTTAGATGATAAATTGTATCACAATGTAAGTCTATTATACTCATACTAATTCCCCCTTACTATAAAACACATATATTTAAATTTAGAATATTAATGACTATATAACGCATATAACTTATTTATTATATATAAAATTCCCTCCTTTATTTATATATCCTTCTTTTTCATTTAATGTAACTTTACATATTCCATCATAAAAATTATCTACTTCATCAAATTGAGGTCTTATTACTATTTCCCCATTTAAATTCACAAAGCCCCACTTTTCATTAATTTCTACCGAAAACAGGCCTTCACTATATTCAAAGACGTTATCATACTCGATAGGTATAATTACTTTTCCACTTTTATCTATAAATCCATATTTATCTTCTATTGAAACTGCTGCATATTCCGTATTAAAACTATCTGCCCAACTATATCTCCTATCAATCACAAAAGTTCCTTCCTTATTTATATATCCCCATAAATTTTCTACTGATACTGCTGCTAATCCGTTGAGAAATTCATTAGTAAAATCAAAATTTTCTTCTATCTTTTGATTAAAGCTTTCATCAATGAAAATATTTTTACCATTAAACCCCACATTAGCAAGACCTTCATTGAAATTATTAGCATATTCATAGATAAATCCACTAATACATTTTCCATCCTTATCTATATATCCATATTTATCTCCTTTTCTGACTATAGCTAATCCATTGCTTTCAAATTCATTAGCCTCGTCAAAGTTTGGTGATATAACTATCTTACCTTCCTTGTTGATATAAGCCCATTTGCCTAGTACTTTTACTGCTGCAAGCCCTTCAGTAAAGCCTTTTCCCTCTTCATATTTTATAGATATTATCTCATTTCCATTCATATCTATATATCCATATTTATGATTTATTTCCACTAATGCCATATTTTCATTAAAGTAATTTATATCTTCATATTTAGGTTTTATTATATAGTTTCCTTTCTTATCTATAAATCCACATAATCCATCAACCTCTACGAATCCCATGTTACCTTCAAATTCATCCGCAAAATCAAAATTAAAAGGTACTACTGTCTTTCCATTTTCATCTACATAACCATATTTTCCTTCTACTTCAATTGGATACATCTTCATTATTTTTCTCCTTTGCTTTAATTAATATATGAATATTATACCATTTAAAAAATAAAAAGTATTATAATATCCTAATTAAAGGTAAACTTTTCTATACATTTAATTATTTATATATTAATATTTCACATTTTATCTATTATTAATATATGTACTATTGAATTATACTAATTGTTAGTAAACATAATTTATATTATAATTAAAAAAGATGTAATAATAGGTGTAGAATTTCCTACACACATGAAGGAGTGTTTAATATATGAAAAATTGTATAGTAGCTCAATCTGGTGGGCCTACTTCTGTAATAAATGCCAGTGCCATGGGAGTATTTAAAGCAAATGAAGAACTACATTATTTTGACAATGTATATGCAGGAATTAATGGTATAGAAGGAATTTTAAACGAAAATCTTATAAATCTTTCTGAGATTGATAAAAACGTTATTGAAACACTAATTTATACACCATCATCAGGACTTGGATCTTGCAGATATAAATTAAAAACTTACGAAAACAATAAAGAAGAATACATAAAACTTTTTGAAATCTTTACGAAATATGAAATTGATACTTTCTTTTATATTGGTGGAAATGATTCTATGGATACAGTTCATAAGCTCAGCAATTATGCAAAAGAGCATGGCCTTCCTGTAAAATTCTTTGGGGTTCCTAAGACCATAGATAACGATCTTCCTATAATGGATCATACTCCTGGATTTGGAAGTGCCGCCAAATTTATAGCTACTATAGTTTTAGAAAATAAATTAGACTCTAGTGTTTATAATGCTAAGAATGTATTTATTATTGAAGCTATGGGCCGTGATACAGGATGGCTTGCAGCTAGTTCATGTGTTGCCACATTAAATGGAGAACCAGTGGTAGATTTAATTTATCTTCCTGAAGTTGCCTTTGATCAGAATAAGTTCTTAAAAGATATATCCAAGAAGTTAGAAGAAAAGAATTCTGTAGTTGTTGTTGTTTCTGAAGGAATTAGAACAGCTGATGGTACTTTCCTTGGTGAAATGGGTGATACTGGCTTTGATAAATTTGGTCACGCTCAATTAGGTGGTGTTTGTGGATACATTAAAAATCTGATCACCGAGAATGGAGTTTGTAAGAAAGTAAGAGCTATAGAGCTTTCAACTATGCAACGTTGTGCAATGCACATTGCTTCTCAGACTGACATTGATGAAGCCTTTAACTGCGGTTTTGCTGCATTAAAATATTCAGCTGAAGGTGATAGTGGTAATATGATAGGTATCAAGCGTGTTTCTAATGATCCATATAAATCAGAAACCTTTGCTATCCACACTTCTAAAGTAGCAAACTCCATAAAGTATTTTCCTAAAGAATGGATTAATGAAGAAGGTAATAATGTAACTAAGGAAGCTTACGACTACACACTACCTTTAATTATGGGAGAGCCAAAAATTCAATATGAAAACGGACTTCCAAAGTATGCTTTTATAACAAAATAATATTAAAAGGTGCTAAATCTACTTGTTATAAAGGAGAGATTTCTGAATTAGAAATCTCTCCTTTATATAATTTATATAAATTAAAGTTTAACTTTTTTTTCAATGACAGAAATAGCTTCCTTATCAGCTATAACAGTTAAATTAGAATGTAATTGCAATATAGAAGCAGGGACTTCTGGTGTAATTGTTCCAAAAAGAGCTGTATATAAAATTTCTGCTTTACTTGCTCCATTTACTATTAAAAGAATTTTTTTAGCCTGCATAATAGCTTTTATACCCATAGTAATGGCATACTTAGGCACCTCTTCAATACTATTAAAAAATCTTGAATTAGCATCAATTGTTTTTTGATTTAGTTCAACCTTGTGCGTAGTTTTATCAAAGCCTTCATTAGGTTCATTGAATCCTATATGCCCATTATGTCCTATTCCTAAAAGTTGAAGATCAATACCTCCAAAGTCTGAAATTAATTTATCGTATCTACTACACTCTAAATCAATATTAGAAGCAAGCCCATTAGGTATATGAGTATTGCCAGGCAATATATTAATATGTTTAAAAAAGTTTTCCTTCATATAATAATGATAGCTTTGATTGTGTTCTGGAGATAGTCCATAATATTCATCTAAATTTACACTATACACCTTTGAGAAGTCAAGATCCCCATTATTGTACCATTCAATCAGTTGCTTATATACCCCTAGAGGCGTTGATCCTGTAGCTAGACCTAATACAGAGTTTGGATAAAGGATAACTTGTGCAAAAATTATATTGGCAGCCTTTCTACTCATATTTTCATAGTCTTCTGCTTTGATAATATTCATTTTTATTCCTCCTCAGTGCTTAAGTATAATTGTTTAGCATTATATATTTTACTCAAGTTTAATTTAGTATTTAAGAGAATATATACCTTATTATAACATATATTGTCTATTAAAAGTAATAAGTCTACCAATAAAAAAAGAGTAGAAAACATATAACTTTCTACTAGTAATTTAAACTTATATTTATAGTGATAACCTTTCTTAAACTCTACTCTCATATATTTATTTAATTATGTATTGTCTAAAAATGAATTTTATTTTTTGCTTGATAATATATTATTTTCCTCCTCCAGCTCCCGATGTTGTTGATAAAATAGGATAAAACTGTTTTTGTCCTGCTTTAACAGTAACCGCATTCTTATTAATCGTTACTTCAAATTCATCATCCACAGATTGTGGTGCTGGAAAATTACCATCAAAATATTTATCAGCTAAATTTTTAAGGTCATCAATTGTGCCAGAGAAAGAATCTATTTTTCCTTCTATTATTTCTGTCTTTACTGCCATAGCTATAGCATTAGCGTTAGAAATATCAGTCTTTTCTTTAGCTTCATCTACTTTGGATAACATTGTTGGAGCCACAGCTAAAGCTAATACTCCTATTATACCCATAACTACTAATAATTCAATTAATGTGAAGCCCTTTTTCTTTGCTCTACTTTGTTTTTTATTCATCTATATCCTCCTTTCTATATTTTATTTTTTAATTCTTATATCACACTTCAAATATATATACTATATTATCCACCATATACATATTTATACATAATATTTTTATTTTTATTCAATATTTATTAATATATTATTCTACTATAATTTAAAGCACCTACGATTAAATTTTAATCATAGGTGCCTAGGCTATATATTTGGTATAATGCTAGTTTTCTCCTAATTCCTTATTACATTGCTCTCTTACAAGGAAAGCTTCATCATAGTGATCATCAATGGCTATAGCCTCTTCTGCACATTTCAAGGCTTCTTTATATTTAGAATTCTTAAAATATATTTTTGCTTTAAGTAAATAATATCTTTCATCATCAACCATTTCTATAGCATTATTTATGAAGGTTAAAGCCTTATCATAATGGAAATCCACTATAGCATAGAAATAGTAGGATATTATATAGTAGATTTTATCTTGTCTTTGATATAAATTAAAGATTCCCATTAAAAAGCTAAGGATTTCTTTTCTAGAAAGAAAAGTCTTTCTTACCGTACCTCTGTCCATATCTTTATAGGACATTTTAAATAAATAATCTACAGCTTCTGTATATTGATATCTTCTAATATATATACAAACCTTATTTATATTCATATATAAATCATTAGGTGCTAAATAAAGGGCATCATCCATATATCCTAATGACTTATCATATTCACCAATTTCAAAGTGAGTTCTAGCTAAAAGATTGAAGTACTTTCCATTATCATTTTTTAAGCTAATTGCTTTATTAAGATTATATATAACTTCTGAATAAGAAAAACAATCTAGATTGTGAACTCCAATTAAATCCTTTAAAGATGTTTTTGAACTATTTAAAAGCCTTAAAACTAATACAATAGCTCTACCCTTCCTATAATATCCATGTGCACAATTATCCTTTATATTAATAAGGCTATCATATATATTAATGGCCTTATTGTAGTTTTCTATTGTTTTATATACTGATTGATTTTTTACAATAACCTCATATTCTTCTCCCAAATCCAAAGATAAAGTTTCAATGTAATCATACCAAAACTTATTATCTAATTCTAAATTTATGGCTCTATTGCAGTTATGCATTATTTTTTCACATTTATTATCTAATGCTAAATACTCTTCTGACTGTAGTTTGAGAATCTCATCTTTAAGCATTTCAGACATATTTTTTTTGTATTCATTACATTTTTCCTTATATATACCTTCAGCTTCATCTATAGTTTTAATTATACATTCATAACTTTGAACTCTTATGCTGTAAATACACTTTTTATCTTTAACTATATCATCTAGCACTTTTAAGCCCTCATCATATCTTTTTAACTTCATAAAAATAAACCCTTTATGATATAGATATCCATAATAATCTTTATTTCTAATACTTATGACCTCATTTAATACTTTTAAAATTATATCTACATCATTAGTTAATGAAGTTCGATCCATAACAGCATCAATAAGTTCTTTTACTTTATTATCTATGTAGTCTTTATTTATATAATCCTTATCATCGTATTCTGAATTATTTTCTATATGGTATAGCATTTTATATATATTAATCATTTCTAAAAAATAATTATTATCGATTAAAATATACTTTCCTTCTTCTATTAATTCTAAGTACTTTATATTTACATATTCAGAGCTGCTATGATAATGGTCATTTTCTTCTTCCTTAAGAATAACTTGAAGTAGCTTTACATAATTATTATAAAGATTATAATAATCCTCATTTTTTATATAATTATTTATATTATCTGAATACAATTTTTTCAAAACTCCGCCTAATCTAGCTAGATTTTCTCCAAATATTTCTACATCTCCATAGTTACTATAAGTGGAAAGTGCATAATTAAGCCCTGTATAGTATATTTCAAAGGCTTCCTCAGTTCTACCTAATTTTTCTAAAATCTTTCCTTTATGATTATAAATATACTCGTCTATCGTTATATCAAAGGATAAATCTATATAATAAAGAGCCTTCTCATAATTCTTTTCTTCATAATAGGCAAAAGATAAAAGGTCACATACTTCATCAGTCTTACTAAAAGTTAAAGCCTTTTCCAAAGCCTGAAAAGCTTCCTTCATTCTATCTAATTTAAGTAACATTTTTCCCTTTAATATATAATAGTCATATCCTTTATTATAATTAATTTCACTTTCTAAATTAAAAAGTATTTTTTCAGCCTCACCTTGAGTTATATTGCTATAACTATCATATTTTTCTTCTATATTAAATTTGTTGTAATCCATAATTCCTCCTAAATATGAGATAAATACTCTATACACATATATAGATTTTACCATAGATGCATATAAATCTAAATCAATAAATGGTTAAATTTAATATATTGATACATAATTAACAAATTATATTAATTTAAAACAGTATTTCCAACATTCAATATATGATAATATATAGTAAAAATAGATTTTAGGAGGCAAGTTTATATGGAAAATGCTAATAATATAAATTATAAAACCGCCATATTTGCAGGTGGATGCTTTTGGTGTATGGTATCTCCCTTTGACATATTAGATGGAATTATAAGTGTTACTTCTGGCTATACTGGTGGTGCTTTGGATAACCCAACCTATAAAGATGTTAAATCTCAAAGTACAGGTCATTATGAAGCTATTAAAATTGTTTATGATCCTACTATAATTTCTTATGAAAAGTTACTAGATGCCTTTTGGAGACAGATAGATCCAACAGATGATGAAGGCCAATTCCAAGATAGAGGTTCTTCTTATATTGCTGCTATCTTTTATACAGATGAAGAGCAGCGAATAATAGCTGAAGAATCTAGGAAAGCTTTAGATGATTCTGGTAGATTTTCTAAAAAGGTAGTAACTAGAATTCTTTCCGCTTCAACTTTCTATAATGCAGAGGATTATCATCAAAATTTTTATAAAACTAATCCTACAGAATATAAAAAAGATAGAAGTATATCTGGAAGAGATGAATTCATCCAAAAGTATTGGGGAGATGATTACTATTCTATATATGAAGACTAATCACTTTATACAGCCTTTTCTTGGATATTTATCTCATATATAATCAATAATAATTAATGATCCCATTTATTAAATCTACATAATTTACTTTATTATTTTAAGATTGGATGTGCTATTATGAAAAAAGAACATAGTGAGTTATTTAAATTGATTATTAAATCCTACTATGATAATAGACTAGATGATACTATTGATGAAATACTAGAAGATAACTCCATTGACAAGGATGTATTGGCAGCGAAAATTTCTTCCTTATGTGGAGTAACTCTCTCTTTCACTGACAACTATAAAGAAGATTTAAAGAAAGCAATAAATAATTATGAATCAAATCATAAAGTTGTAAATAAAATTAAGCGCTGCAAAATGGATTGTAAGGTAGATTGTAATGATAAGACTAGATGTCAAGAAAGTTGTCCCTTCGATGCTATTTTATATGATGAGAAGCATGAAACTACCTATATAGATAAAGAGAAATGTACAGATTGCGGCTTTTGCGTAGAAGGATGTCCAACTGGAAGTATTTTAGATACTGTAGAATTCATCCCTCTTGCTAAGCTTTTAAAAGAAAATTCCACAGTAGTTGCTGCTGTAGCCCCTGCCATAATGGGACAGTTTGGAGATAGTACAACTATTGAACAACTTAGAACAGCCTTTAAAAACTTAGGATTTACTGACATGGTGGAGGTAGCATTTTTCGCTGATATGCTTACCCTAAAAGAAGCCATAGAATTTGATGCTCATGTTAAAAATAGCTCAGATTTTATGATTACCTCTTGCTGTTGTCCTATGTGGGTGGGAATGTTAAAGAAAGTATATAAGGACTTATTACCTCATACTTCTCCTACTGTATCACCAATGATTGCATCTGGTAGAGTACTAAAAAAACTAAATCCTGATGTAAAGGTTGTATTTATAGGTCCTTGTGTTGCTAAAAAAGCCGAAGTTAAATCTCCAGACTTAATTGGCGATATTGATTTTGTTTTAACCTTTGCAGAACTAAAAGAAATTTTTGAAGCCTTTGAAATAGTTCCAGAAACTCTTGAAGGAACACCTTCAATGGAATATGCTTCTCGTGGTGGAAGACTCTACGCCCGTACTGGAGGTGTTTCAATTGCCATAGAAGATTGTATAGAAAGAATGTTTCCTGAAAAGTATAAATGGTTAAATGCTATACAAGGTAATGGAATTAAGGAATGTAAAGTTATATTAGAAGATCTTCAACATGGTAATATAAAAGGTAACTTCATTGAAGGGATGGGATGTGTTGGTGGATGCGTTGGTGGCCCTAAAGCTATAGTCCCTAAGGATAGCTCTAAGGTCGCCGTAGATACCTTTGCAGATAATTCTAAATATAAAGTTGCCTATGATAGTCCTGTAATGAATGGAATATTAGATGCTATAGATATATATACCATAGATGACTATAAAGATGAGAGAAAAACCGAAATCTTTCATAGAGACTTTTAAAAATAGACTATATCAAGATAAATTGCTGATTTTATTTAATGAGCTTGCACCTATAGTAAAGTGCAAGCTCGTTATTACTATCTAGTTTATTTTGATATAGTCTATTTATATTCTTACTATTTAATTATTATATAATTCTTTTATTTTTTTAAAGGCTTCAGTGCTTAATATATGTTCAATACGGCATGCATCTTGATCTGCTATTTCTTCATCAATATTTAAAGTATCCATTAGATACTTAGTGATAAGAGTGTGTCTTTCGTATATTTCGCTAGCTTTCTTAAACCCCTTTTCTGTGAGATTTATTTCACCACTACGCTCCATATTTATATATTCAGCTTTTTTTAGTATCCCCATTGCTCTACTAATGCTAGCCTTAGTATAACCTAATTCATTTGCTATATCTATTGAGCGTACAGAGCCATTTTTTCTTTGAAGCAATAAAATAGTTTCTAAATAATTTTCTCCAGATTCATGTATTTTCATAATAATCTCCTGCAAAGTTTATTTTTATTTATTCTATCATAGGTTAAAATTTCATTCAACTTTGTGAAATCCTATTACAATAAATTTTAGTTTTAACTATTTGAAAATTATTATCATTTTCAGTTGACATGATAAGTCATTCATAGTAAACTTAGAATATAGGTTAGTTGAAGCTAACTTATCTTTTCAAATGTAAGTTAGCTTATACATATTCAAAAAGGGGGAATTAATATGCCACTTACTATGGCCAAAGCTGGAGAAAAAGTTCTTATTAAAAAAATTAATGGTAAAGAAGAAACTGTAAGATTCCTAAAAAGCCTAGGTTTTATTGTGGGCGAAAGTATAACTCTTATATCAGAGCTAGGTGGAAATTTAATTATTAATGTAAAAGATAGCCGTATTGCTATAGATAAATCTATGGCAAATAGGATTATGATATAGCAAGTATTTAGGAGGTAAATTATGAATACATTAAAAGATGTAAAACCAGGACAAACCGTTACAGTAACAAAAATTCAATGTGAAGGTGCTGTAAAACGTAGAATTATGGATATGGGAGTTACTAAAGGTTCTTCTATATTTCTTAGAAAAATAGCTCCATTAGGAGATCCTATTGAAATAACAATTAGAGGCTATGAATTATCCATTAGAAAAGCTGATGCTGAAAGAATACTAGTTGAATAGCTTTTAAATTTACACTTTCCGCAGAGTTAGGTCTCTGTATATTTTTAGTTATGAAGTTAGCAAAGGCTAACATTTTAGGGGGGAATTAAAATGGGTATAAAAATAGCTCTTGCTGGAAACCCAAACTGTGGTAAAACCACTATTTTCAACGAACTTACCGGTAGTTCTCAATATGTGGGGAATTGGCCTGGAGTTACCGTTGAAAAAAAAGAAGGAAAATTAAGAGGACATAAAGATGTAACTATAGTTGACTTACCAGGAATTTACTCTTTATCGCCGTACACTTTAGAAGAAGTTGTTACTCGTAACTTCTTAATTGATGAAAAACCAGATGTAATTATTAATATAGTTGATGCCTCAAATATTGAAAGAAATTTATATTTAACAACTCAACTTGTAGAACTTGGAATTCCTGTAGTTATAGCTTTAAATATGATGGACGTAGTGCAGAAAAATGGTGATATTATAAATATATCAGAGCTTTCTAAACTACTTGGATGTGAAGTATTAGAGACTTCGGCAGTTAAAGGTAAAGGTTTAAAGGAATTATCTGATAAGGCTGTAGAGGTTGGTAAAAAGAATCCCAAAGTTGCACTTCTCAACACCTTTAGTAAAGATACAGAGAATCTTTTAAGTAATATAGGAAATTTATTAAAGGATAACTCCTTAATAAAAAATCCTCGATGGTTTTATATTAAAATATTTGAAAGAGATGAAAAAGTCCTTGATTACTTAAAATTAGATGCTGATACACAAACTAAAGTGGATAATATGATAAAAGCTTATGAGGACTCTTCAGATGATGATGCAGAAAGTATTATTACTACTGAACGTTATGACTATATAGGTAAGATAGCTGCTTCCTGTATTGAAAAGAAAAATAACTCAACTTTAACTACTTCAGATAAGATTGATAAGATAGTTACTAATCGTTGGCTTGCCCTACCTATCTTTGCATTGGTAATGTTAGGTGTATATTACATTGCTGTTACTAGTATTGGAAGTATTGCTACAGATTGGGTAAATGATACCCTATTTGCTGAAATCATTCAAGGTAATGTTTCTAATTGGTTAATGAACATGCAAGTTGCTGATTGGTTACATGGACTAATCGTAGATGGGATTATTGGTGGTGTTGGTGCTGTTCTTGGCTTCGTTCCACAAATAATGGTTTTATTCTTTTTAATATCTTTATTAGAAGATTGTGGTTATATGGCTCGTGTGGCTTTCATTATGGATAGAATCTTTCGTAGATTTGGTCTTTCAGGTAAATCTTTCATACCTATGTTAATAGGTTCTGGTTGTAGTGTTCCCGCTGTTATGGCAAGTAGAACAATTGAAAATGATAGAGATAGAAAGATGACTATAATGCTTACTCCATTCATTCCATGTAGTGCTAAATTACCAGTATTTGCACTACTAGCTGGTGCTTTCTTTCCTACTCAACCTTGGGCAGCACCATCAATGTACTTCTTAGGTATAGCAATGGTTATACTATCCGGTATTATTCTTAAGAAAACAAAACTATTCAAAGGTGATCCTGCCCCATTTGTAATGGAACTACCACAGTATAGAGTTCCCGGCTTAAAAGGTCTTCTTATCCACATGTGGGATAGAGGAAAAGCTTTCATTGTTAAAGCTGGTACAATTATATTTGTAGCTTCAGGACTTATATGGTTTTTACAATCCTTTAGCTGGTCTCTTCAAATGGTAGAAGCACAAGATAGTATTCTAGCTTCCATAGGAAATGTAATAGCTCCTATCTTTGCACCTTTAGGCTTTGGTAATTGGCAAGCTGCCGTGGCTACTGTAACTGGCTTCTTAGCTAAAGAAAATGTGGTTGCTACCTTTGGAGTTCTATTTGGGCTAGGTGCTGAATTAACTGAAAGTGACCCTGGGCTAGTTTCAACTATGAGCCAACTATTTAATAGTGTTAGTGCATATGCTTTCATGGCATTCACTCTTCTAGCCGCTCCATGCTTTGCTGCTATAGGTGCTATTAAACGTGAAATGGGTTCTTGGAAATGGACATTTATTGCTATAGGCTATCAAACTGGTTTAGCTTATGTTGTAGCTTTAATTATATATCAAGTTGGACGCTTAATCTTTTTATAAAGGAGGTGTTACTATGGCAACATTTTTAATCGGTGCTGTAGTTATAGGTGCAATGATCATAATATCAATAAGACAAGTAAAAAAACACTCTAAAGGTGATGGCTGTGGCTGTGGTTGTTCAGGCTGCTCCCAAGCTAGTAAGTGTCATAAATAATCCAACAAAAGCTGAGGAAGTTTCCTCAGCTTTTGTATTTTTTAAACCAGATTTATTATTGCTCCTTTTCTTAATTCTTCTACAAGTTTTCTTTTAAAATCTTCTACTATTTCATTTATATCATCTTCATCTTTAATTCCATTCTGCTTTTTTATTATTTCTCTCATACTAAGTGCCTTAATTTTATTTTCTATTCCAGCTTCTTTTGCGATCCTATTTATCCATTTTATCCTTTGCTTTTCTGAGAGACCTATCATAGATAAAATAAGTGAAAAATCACTTGAGTTTTCAGTTTTATCCATAAGCTTTTTAAACTCTGTAAGAATTTCATATTCAAATTTATCAGTGAATCCATATTCACATAAAACTTTTATAAGATCTTGACTACACTTATCAATAAATTCTAGTACTGGTTCTCTCTCTTTTTTAAGAATAGTTACAATGATATTATTATAACTTTCTATGAGCATAGGCAGCTGAGGAATTTTACTATAAGGCTCTGCCATTGATATAATCTTCTTAATTTCTTCTATTATATTTCTTATATGAACATCATCTATAAAATCAATATTTTCTTCATAATATCTAACAACCTCTACTGCATTGTTAAAACTTATTACCTGCTCACCCTGCTTATTAAGATTTATTCTATTATTTTCTTTTTTATAGAAAAAACTTTTTATATTATCGATTTCATCTATATAATCCAGGAATTCTTCCTCAACATCATATATATACTTAAAAAATTCTATTGTATCCTCTAGCTTGATTCCTTCTTCAAATAGCCTTTTTCCTAACCTTACTATTTTTTCACCTGGATAAATATTATTAAAATTATAATTGAGAATCATGTGGTTAATCATCTTTAATTCATTTTCACTCAACTTTTTAAATTGTTCCATGATTTCATATTCATTGCTAGATATAGCAGATGTATCAAATACATCTTTTATTAACTCTCTTGATGTTTCTATATATTCTCTTTTTATCTTCTCTCTATATTTTAATATAAGCTTATCTTCATATTCTCTTTTAATAATAAAACTCATGATATCATTATTATTAAAATATACTATCTCATCATCATAAATAATTTTTATACACTGATTTTTAAATAGTTTAATTATTATACCTTTAATATCAACCTTGTTCCATCCATAAGGTAAATCAGAAAATCTATTTATCAAGTGCTTCATTGTTATTTGAAGATTTCTTTCAAAACTAATCTTTATATAATTATTTATTTCTTCCATAGCTAATTTGTTAACTTCAGTATTAACTTCTTTATGCTGGTTATAAGAATCAATTAATTGTTGAAGGTTTTTATTACTCTCTAGAAATTTATTAATATAATTTAATTTATTATATACAGAATCTACTAAGACCCTTAGACCTTCGTTGATTCTACCCACTGGATTTTTATACTTTATATTTAATAAAGTGCCACTTATATATACCTCTGACTCCTTTAGAGCCTCTTCAATTAAAAATTTAGCTCGATTTAATCGCTCTTCTCTTTCTTTAATTTTTTTAGCATCAATAGATTCTGTAGCAGTAATTATTGTTTCATCCTTCTCAACTCTTAAGTAACTATCTATCTTTAATACATTCTCTATTTCTTCCAAATAGCTATCATTCTTTGATATATCAATGATTACATTATTCTCTATATCAGATAAATGCTTAAGTTCACTTCCTCTAGATTCTTCAGCTAAATCATAGTTAGCAGTTATTATTCTAACTCCTATAGGACTATATTTAGGCTCTTTTTTCTCATCGTCTATGAACTTATTAAAATTAAATGTATATCTATTGGAATAAGTAAACTTAGTATCTTCATATATATCATTAAAGATTATCTCTTTAACCCTTTGGATAATCTCCCCACTATCAATTTGTATATTTTTTATTCTTTTATTTATCTCTTGTTCGTTAGCAGTTAAAAATATATATTCATCTCCATTTTTCTCAATGAAATTTTCCACTATAAGCCTATTTAAAGACTCCTGTAGGTTTTTCTTAATAGCTCTTTTAGAAGCAGTAACCTTATCTACCAAAAGAGTAGCTAAATTTTCTATATTAGATTTTATTTTTTTAGTATATTTTATAAGAAATAATAATTTAAGCACTTCTATGTCAAAGTTATTTAATCTTTCATTGTTTTCTCCATAACTAATTACTAATCTAACAGAGGAATCTAAAAAACTTTCTATTGTACTGTAAAAATCTGAAAATGGAACTAAACTTCCTAGCTCCTCATCCATATGTTGTATAGCTATCTGGTGATATGCTCCAAGTAAACTTCTTTCACCATTAGATAAACTCCTACCAACTAACCCCTGCTCTCTTAAGCCTTCTAAAGCAACTTGAAATAAACTAAACTGGTATGGTATGAAGGGATAATTCTCTACAAACTCATCACTGTCACTATACAGTTTCACTCCCATTGAATCCATGGTAAAGGTCAGAAGATTTGTTATAACAGAATTTTTCTCTTCATACAAAGACTTTAGTTCACTAATACCCTTAATACTTTTTCTTAAAATACGCTTTTTAATAACCTCATCTACATTGGTAGAGGATAAAGATAATCTTGTATTAAATCTTCCTTGAATTTTAGAGAAGTCAATTCCCTCAGCTCTAGTGAACTCATTTAGATCTTCTTGAGCTGTAACTATAATCCAACATCTACCCTTACACTTAGCCCCTAAGTCCTCAACTATTGTCTGTAAATTTAACATAAGCCCAGTATCTTTCCCTATGTATTGACCAATCTCATCTATTAAAAATACTATGTGATGATTTTCTCCCTTTGAATCACAATACTCCTTAACTCTTGAAGTAAATTTATCTATACTCAAGGAATAACTTTCTTCACATCTTCTATACCAATTTTTTGCAGCTTCTTTACTCATTTTAGTTGCTATAGATAAAGCTTCTACTATAGCATCTTCTTCATAGTAAAAATCTTCTCTAGCTTCCTTCCAAGATTTCTTGGATAGCTGATTAAACACCTTCTTAAATTCTTCATATGCACCATCCAAAGTCATTTGTCTTTCAATATCAGCAATCCAAGGTACGGAGCTACAAAATCCCTGCATCTCATTAAATACTTTATTTAAAACGCTAACAATAGCATCCTTATTAAATTTTGAATCAAAATTAGATTTAGAATCTATATTAAAAAGAATAGTCTCTGTGGATATTGATTTTATAAGATTCATGTTGTCAATGGTGGAGTCACAAAGTTCTTTATTATAAAAATACTCTATAGCACCCTTATTATCTACTGCCTTATTACACAAAAGATTGGATAAAATCTTTAGAAAATGAGATTTACCACTACCAAAAAAGCCTGAAATCCATACTCCAATCTCATCAGTATTATTTAATATACCCTTACTATAGGCTTTAAAGAATTCATCTAAATGACTATTTAGTTCTTCTGTAACTATATATTCTTCCAGTTCTTCCTTTATATTTTCTTCATGGCATTGACTTACCTTGATTACTTCTTTTATATCTCTGCTAATTTCTTTTTCAAATAAATTCTTTATTTTTATACTCATTTCTTCCCCCTGGTTACCAATACTTATTCCTAGACCTAGGTTATAAATAGCTCATAAATTTGAACTCATGTAAACTGCTTTAATATTATACCATAAGGTAAAGATTTATAGCTAAAATTCAAGTTAGCATTCTATTTTAAATATTCAAAATATTCAGTTACATATATGTATATCTATAGTATAATATTATTAAATAATATATCATACCTTATAAATAAAAGGGGGTAAATGAATGATAAAAAATGGTCTAAATAAATTGTTTTGGGGATTTTTATTTATTTCTATTAATTTTAGAATTTGTGGCATTGATATATTTCCAGATGTAATTGGTTATATATTATTTGCACTTGCCTTTAACCAGCTTAAAGAAAATAGTGATCATTTTTCAAAAGCTTCAACCTTTAATATCTTTATGATAATACTCTCTATATTTTCAATATATGAGGTTCAAGCTACAAATGGTGGAATTAATTTAGGACCTCTTGGGATTCTTAGCATACCTATAGGAATAGCCTCCTTCATACTTACTTTATTTGTTATATATAACCTATTCATGGGTGTGAAGGAATTAATGTCAATCCATAATAATTATACCTTGGCAATGGAAGCTGATGAAAGATGGAAACAATATGTAGCTTTACTCATTGCCACTGCAATAGCTTTCATAATAATATTTATTCCAGTATTAAATATTATATATGCGTTAGTACTATTTGGCTTTAGTATAGTATTTTTAGTAAAAACCTTGAAGTTTGTTAACGATTGTAAAAATTTTTTCAATTAAATTAAAAAGTAAGTACTAAATTTCCATGCGTATGTGTATTGCATATAGGTTTAAAATATGATATTATAGTCTCACAGCAAGGAATAAATTATTTAATCCTTGTTTATAATTTCTGAAATATGCGTTAAGCTCTTATTTTGAACCTACATTTTAAATTAGGGAGTTCAATATTTAAATGTGGAAATGTATCTTTTCATGAGTCCTTTAAGGCATTAAAGACGATTGAATCATTTGTGAGGACACCCACCTATCGAAGGATAGGGATCAAAATTAGAGTACCGGTATTTTGGATTTTTATTTTGAGATGTAAGCCAATACTTATAATAGTAAGTATTGGCTTTTTATCTTTTATTTATAATTAGCTATTTAGCTTGTTTTCGAGTTAACTTAATATCTATATATATTTATCATCATTATTTGTTAATATAAAATATAAGATTGAGCATTTATTTAGAATAGATTTCTTCAGTTCTAGTATTTAAATAATATGCACTATCCATGGTTATCTTGTAACCATCAATTACATCACTACCATTTCTAGAAATAATCATCTCTTTTTTATCATTAGGCTCAATTGTATTTATAGTATGAATGACTCCATTTACAATGCTTTCAAATTTATTATAAGCTATACCTATCGAAAGCTCGTCCTCCTCCCATTTAGCATAGTGTCTTGTTCCTGCACAAAGCATAGATATGTTCATGTCACTATATCTATATGGAACTGTTGTTGATTCAAAGCACAGTGCTTGATTACCACCAAATTTAAAATCTTTTTTTAGTCCATATTTATATGTATATCCTTGTGAAATTCTCATTGCATTATAAGTTTTTGTAACTACAATTATAACATCTGGAATATCCTCTTTATACGAATCCAAAGGTTTTACCATTACTCCTACAGGTGATTGCTCCAAAATATCTATATCATGAACTGTTTTGTATGAAGTAGACATGTCTTCATAAAATCCAAAATCCATGTAAGTTAGCCCTGAACAATACCTCTCATTTTGTTTTATAAAACCAAGGGTTCTACCAGCACCTTGACAACTAATATTTTCTCCTTTTATCTTTAATGGATGCCCTAAAGAAGCTGACTTAACCAAAACGCAATAACGCATTTTCCCTGAAATATCTAAGGCATTTGCTTTATTGTACTCTGATTCATCATGTAAAAATTTAATCCCCACTATTTCCCTATTTAAATCAAGAATACATTTAAATAAATTATTTAATTCAATTGGTGTTTTATTCATTCTTACTTGTATGATGTATTATATTTAAATACATCAACATCCTCCCTCTTCTCAATTTTGATATACTTAATATAACAATATTAAGTATTATATGGCTTTGAACTGCTATGATACTGTTATTTGTCATTGATATATCTTGATATTTTATAATTTTACAAGTATATATAAATCTAATTTAAACCCCCTTAGCTATTACTAACAAAGGGGGAAAATTTATATTTTATTGGTATTTATATTACACCTACAACTTGTTCTATCTATGTAAAGTTATCTAATATTTAGTGTAGTTTTTTGAACATTTCACATTTCAATTATTCTTCATTATCTGACTAACTTATACAATAGTTAGTAAATAACTACTCTTGATCGTATAATATATATGCTCCGTCATATTCCTTATTAAATTTATCTTTAAAATCTTGAGTTGCAAATACTTCATAACATTCTTTGACCCATTCAGCTGTTTCTTCATCATTTCTAACAATTAATCCCAATTGATAATCTTTAGATGTTGGGTCTTCCATAATTACGTCATCCTTTGGAACTCCACCCTTTATAGCTATAGTTGCACCTGAAATTATTGCATCAACATCTTTATAGCTTCTTGGAACTGCTGTTATTTCAGCTTCTATTAATGTTAAATTTTTAGGATTTTCTTTTATATCTAATGTAGTATAAAACTCTCCAGATTTTTCACCTAATTTTAATAATCCAGCTTTCTCTAAAAACTTTAAATTTCTATCCATATTGGCAGGATCACCTTGTATAGTTATTTTTGCATTATTAGGAATCTCTTCAACTGATTTATATTTTTCAGAATACATATTTGTTGGTGCATAATACAAATAAGGTTGTACCATAGTTAAGTTACAATCATTTTCCTTATTAAATTTTTGAATCCATGGATTATGGTTTAGTATTACTCCATCAATACTATTATCCTTTAAAGCTGTTGCCGGTAAATGATTACCATCATAGGTTACTATATCTATATTGTATCCTTTTTCTTTCATACCTTCCTTTAATATTTGTGCTACAGGTTCTGTAATTGCCATTACTCCAATTTTAATATCTTTTTTGTTTGCATCTTCTTTTGTATCTGTCTCCTTGTTTTTACATCCAACAAATGACATCGCCACTGCTGTTAGTGTTATAAGTGCTAAAACCTTCTTTAATTTTTTAAACATTTTTAATACTCCTTTTTCTATATTTTTTTCTTTTATATATTTTATCTCCTATTATCTGTACTATCTGAACCATGAAGTATAATACAATAACAGAAGTATATAAAATCATATCATTAAAACTTTGATATCCATAATTCATAGCTATTGAACCTAATCCGCCTCCACCAACAGCTCCTGCTATAGTTGAACCTGCAATATTGGTAACCGTTGCTAAAGTTATAACCGATATTATAGTTGGAACCGACTCTTTAACAACTACTTTCATTATTATTTGAAAATCTGTAGAGCCAAAGGATTGGGCTGCTTCTATTAGCTGAGGATCTATGTCTTTATATGTATTTGATAGGGTTCTTGCAATAAATGCTGAAGCTGCTAACGCTAAAGGTAATATTACTGCATTAGCTCCCACTGACGTACCTATTATCTTTCTAGTTATAGGCGATACCGCAACAATTAAAATCATTATAGGTATACTTCTAATTAGATTAACTATAAAATCAACTAATTTATAAATTAATTTGTTTGGCCTTAGTCCCATAGGTGAATGAAGATATAATATAATTGATAAAATAAATCCAACAACAAAACCTATAAGTACAGTAATAAATACTATTCTAATAGTTGTTAATGTAGATGGAGCTATCAATTTACTAAAATATTTCCACCATTCTAAAATCACTTCTTGACTCATAAATCCTCCTATACCAACTTCCAATTTATATTCTTTTCATTCAATATATTCATAACTTCATTTGACTTTTCTTTTTCAAAGTTTATAATAAACTTACCAAATTCACCATTTCTATACTTGCATACACCTCCGTCAACAATCATAATTCTAATATTCAGCAAATTGGAAATATCAGAAATCACATATTTTTCATCTGTGTTCTGATTTAACATAATTTTAATGCTTGTCCCTGTGTTAGGTAGAAATATTTTGTTTTCACCTAATAAATTAGCTAATTTATCTTCTTCATTATAAAACACTTCTGCTGGAGTACCAGAAGTAGTAAATATTCCATTTTCTATAACCGACACATTATCACAAATTTCTCTTATAACCTCCATCTGATGAGTTACAAGGACAATTGTTATTCCAAATTTCTTATTTATTTCATCTAATAAACTTAAAATGGAGCTAGTTGTTTTAGGATCTAGCGCTGAAGTTGATTCATCAGATAATATAATCTTAGGATTCATTGTCAACGCCCTTGCTATAGCTACTCTTTGCTTTTGACCTCCAGACAGTTCACAAGGCATAGAATTTAATTTATCAGCTATACCTATAATCTCTACAAGCTCTTTAACTTTTTTATTGATAGTGCTTTCATCATATTTCCACATTTTCATAGGTAGTGCAATATTATCATAGACTGAAAGCCTATCTAACAGCGAAAATTGTTGAAAAATCATCCCTATATCTTTTCTGAATTTTCTTAACTCACTCTTATTTAAATCTTTAACTTCTACCCCATCTACTAGTAATGATCCTCTATCATATGGAATTAGTCCATTAATACATCTTAATAAGGTTGATTTCCCAGATCCACTTTGTCCTGCTATTCCATATATTTCACCTTTTCTAATTTCTAAATCTAAACCTTTTATAACTTGTGTATTGTCAAAAGATTTTTCTAAACCTTTAATTCTAATCAATTACTTCACCTCAATATATATAAATTAAAACATCATAACTTTTTTTAAAATAATTGAATTATTTTAAATTTTGTACACAACTTTCACATAACTATATATTAAGACACCATTATAATTAATTCAAATAGAAAAATTCTATGGAACCCAAATTATGTATTATATTTATAAATATAATCTTTTATATATTCATATTATTATGAAAAACTAATTAATCATAATAATATTATGGATATCCCCCAATTAGGATTATCAACTTCTTTTTTAAATATAATACTTAATAATGATTCAGTAAGATCACTTTATAAAAAGAGCCGATCAGAGTAAAGTTAAAAAACTTTATTCTGATACAGCTCTTTTAACAATATATAAGATTTTTACTTATAAATATAATTTATAAATACTTAATCACAGATTAATACTTTTGTAGTAGTAAAAATATCTATCCCTTAGCTTCACAACATTTCTTATATTTCTTCCCACTTCCACAAGGACAAGGATCATTTCTTCCAATCTTTATTTTTTCAATATTAATCTTTGTTGAATTATTTTTCTCTGCCTCTGTATAACCATTATATCTCCATACTGGAATTTTTCTAAAGGTTTCATCTAAAGCTTTAATTATTTCCCCTTCTAAATATTCTGGTGGAGATAATTGCTCCAGAACACTTTCAATTAACTTATCTCTACCATCTAATTGATAAGTTTCATATAAAAATTCTATTAAACCGTCTAAGTCATCTCCTGGTATAGTATAGTTATCTTTAATAAACTTCATAAAAGGCTTATAGCTACTTTTATCCCCTATATAATTTCTTCTACCGGATTTAAGTAACTCATTTTTTGTACATATTTTATAGTTTTCTTTTTCTGAAATTGACTGAAGCGCCTCTAGCTCTGTAATATCAGCTATAACCGGATTTACTCCAAATCCATCCTCATAGATATAATCAGCATAGGTTCTTTCACCTATAGCTAAAATCATATCTAATTCTTCTAATTCTAAATCTATTTTTATTTCTTCAGGTAATCTCTCTATAAAATCTTCTATAGAAATACTTCCATAATAATAAAGCATTCCTCTAAATAACTTTAGTATTTCGTCATTTTTATCTATAGTTTCCCTATCTATTTCAGTTATAACTTGAAGCACTTCTTGTGGTGCACATAGGTAAAGCTCGTCATCTTTTTCAGCAATATATACTATTCCTATCTCTTCCAAGAATATAAAGCTTTCAGAATTCTCCATATCACCACTTAAAGAAATGATACCATTGTTTTTTAATATGATTTGCAGATAATTATAACAATCTCCGCTAGCGTATCCTAAAATATCTGAAATGGCTTCCTTATAATCTATAGAAATTTTATCAATTAAAGTCTCCTTTTTATCCGTTGATTTGTATGGAATATTTAAAGCATTCATTAATTCCTTTAAAGTATCCTTTGTTTCTACCTTTAAAAGCTCCTTCAAATCATTAGAACACTCTCTTTTCATTGCAATCTTTGCTGTTTTTTCAACTTTTTCCGAGATAAATTCATTCATGAGCTCTGATATTTCTTCCTCTGAGTAATCATCTACCTTCTGGACACTACTATTTACTAGATTCTTATTGATTTCAATCTCAGTTTTGTTTCCAGGCAAGTATTTCTCTTCATTATCTTTAGCGCCAACATACCCACAAACTCCATCTCTAGGAGAATTAGTATATCCTTCATATTCTTCATCATCTTTTACTTCGTTATTTCTTGCTAAAATTTCTATGGAACTTGAGTTCTCAGCAGTCTCTATCTTATCTACCACTTCTATTACAACCTCTGATGTACTTTCAAAGTCATAGGAATACTTAATTTTACTATTACTATACAAAACCTCCTTTAAAAGAACATCAAAGCTTTCTTCTTCTCCATAAAATGTTTCTTCCAGTGCTCCATCACAAGCATATGTAATACCATCTATATTAAACTTGCTTAGATGGTCACAACATTCCATCCATACATCTCTTAAGAATGTATCAAGTACTCTTAATGTCAAATTAACATCAATAGCTATGTATATATAGTAAGTCGATGGATTATACTTATCTACTATTTTCAAAATAAATTGTTCTTTTGTATTCTTGGCCTTTTTTACTGATTCCTCTACTATATTCTTTCTATTTTCACAAGTTAGTATATGTCTTTTAGCACTTCTATTGGTAATCTGCTTATTACAGAAATAACATTTTCCTTCCATTTTCTCCTCCTAATTCATCCTGATGTTCGTTATTGTCCATTTAATCTACTGTAATACTTCTTCAAAACTAATTTATTTTTCACCTAATAAAGTATAACATAAGCTAAGGATAATTTTAATATCCTTAACTTATGTTAATAAATGTTCTATATTATTAGATATAACTATATTCCATTGTCCATTTATATAATCAATTTTATAATATTTTTTTATTATCTTTTCAAA
This sequence comes from Clostridiaceae bacterium, assembly GCA_902363375.1. GTDB lineage: Bacteria > Bacillota > Clostridia > Clostridiales > Clostridiaceae > Clostridium_J. Next base: position 1,286,939 of record CABIZX010000001.1, read on the forward strand.
AATAAGTCTTTCCTACTTAGCCCATTTCCTTTAATAGCCTGCCTCCATCCTAGCTCTCCAGAAAGCTTATAGGCAAATCTAGGAAAGTTTGCTGTTATAAAGATATTCTCTCCTGAAGCACTTATCAATATATTATTTGAAAGCTGCTTCAAAGCTTCCCCTAAATTTTTCTTAGGCCCATGTCCAACAGAAACATTCTTAACCGCAGATAACATTTCACCAGCACCAATCCCAATACCTTGTCCCCACTTGATTCCTGCTTTTTCACACCAATTTTCCAGGATTTCAAGGGCTATTTTATTTTGATGACCTTCATAAAATCCACAATTTACTAAGGAATAAACTCTAATCTCCTTTTTCTTCACACCTATAAAAAATTTTTCTAATTGACAGAGGCAACTTAATAAATGAGATGGAACTCCATCTACATATAGAGGGAAAGCTAATACTATAGAATCACATTCTATTAATTGCTCCATCTCTTCTTCACTTAACTCTGGTTTTCTAAAATAGTATTCAGAAATCATAGTACATTTGCCTTCTAAAAAGCCTTTTAAATCACTTAATATATATCCAGAATTACTATCTTTCACTTTAGGGCTTCCATTAATAAGAGCTATTTTCACAGTACTTTTCCCTCCATTTCCTCGATACTAGTAATAAATGAAATTCTACTAACACTATTATCAAAATTAATGGAATTTGCTTTTATCAGTTTTTTAGCAGTTTCCTTTTCTTTTTCGGTTATATTCTCGCCGTAAAACCAAATCTCCATATCTATATGGTTATCATACCGCCTACGATGATGCATTTCTCCATTCTTTATTACAAAATAGGGATGAACATATGAAATACTTCTGTCCAACACATTTTTTACAAATGGACTAAACCCTCCATAACAACATTTACTTATAATAATAACTTTATTACATTTAGATAAATATTTCCCCATATCATCATAGTTATCTCTTATTATACAAGCTCCAGGAGTCTTTATCCAACACCCAAAACATCCTATACAATGATGTATAGTTCCATCATCTGAAATAATTCTAGTATCATCTAAAGATTTAGAAAATATCTTTTGAAGCTCACTATTTTCTAAATCATGTATTAATAGTTTCATTTTCATTTCCCCTTTATGAATAAAATCTATTATTAATATACTATAAGTCTAACTCCATTCTTCTATTTCTCGTAGACATTCCCATAGCTTCATAGAATTTAATTGCATTATTGTTAAATTCCCAAACAACTAATTGTAGAGATAATGCCCCTTTTAATTTTGCATAATTCTTTACATGCTCAAACAACAATCTACCTATGCCCTTCTTCTTTAAACTAGCCTTAACACAAAAATCCTCTATATAGGCAAATGTCATTGGAGTGAGGATATGAATATTTCTATGTGCCATAACTTTTACAATACTATATGCTAATAATTCTCCATTATTGCTATTTTCAACTACAAATATCTTTGTATTATTGTCACCTAATATTTCTTGAAGATGCTGCTTACTTAAAGGTATGTCAACATCTACATAAACATCTGGTCTGTTCTTAACATGTAATTTGTGTACTTCTAAAACTAGAGCATTAAGTTCTTCAAAGTCACTCATATTTCCTTCTCTTATTTTTAAATTCATAAAAATCCCCCTAAATTATCTTATTATAAAATTAATACATACCTCTTAAACTTTATAAAATATATTAATATGCTTTATGTTTATAACTTAACCTTTTCGCTAATGGAGTTTAGCCCATCTTAAATCTCGATAATTTCTGTTTGCCTTCCTAAAATGTATCTTACTTCACCATCAAAATAAATATCTTCCTCTAGATACATATATACATCTTGCTCATTCCACTCTGGTAAATTATCGCAAATATTTAATTCTAAAGCATAACAAGTTTCATTTTCTATGGGGCATTCTCCATCTCCTTCTATAAATCCTTGAAGATTATATCTACCAATTGAAGTTCCTGCACCATGTCCAAAAGTTCCTATTGGGTGAGAGTATATCATTGGCTTGAGACCTTCCTCTTTTGCTGTACTTATAGATTCAAAGAATACATCATTTCCAGTCATCTTATATTTAAATTTTAAAGTAACTATATCTTGTAATCTATTCCCTTTTACTAATAAATCTTTTATTCCTTGAGGTACAGACTTTTCTCCTTGTTTTCTTACATAGCATACCCACTGCATATCTGTATGCAATTTTATAAATCTACAAAATACCCCTACATCACAATGTAAAAGATCGCCATAGTCTATTTTTTCTCCAGAAATTCTGCTAGTTGAATTTCCGCATCTCTGGAAATCAATATCTGGTCCGAACCAAAAATCTAGTCCAAGCATTAATATTGTATTCCTCATTAACCACTCTAAATCCGTTGTTGTTGTTTTATTTATTTTAATACTATCAGCACTAAATGTCATTTTTATAATATCCTGAGTAACATCTATAAGCACTTTTAAAACCTCTAGTTCTTTAGATGTAACTTTTTGAAGCCATTTAACAGAAAGCTTCTCAGCACTACAAATCTTACTTTTCTGCTCATCTGATAAAACTTCCATCAACTTTTCATATAGAGTCAATGTTAATCCATCACAGAAACTGTAATCGTCACTTTTTTGAATAGCTATTGATCTTGGATCTACTTCATCAATTACTCGCTTTAACCCTTCCCAACAATTCTCATTCTTATTTTGAACATTTTCATATATTGAATTCATTATTGGTGAATGACTACCTAACATCATTTTTCTAACTTTCTTTGACTTTTTATCATAATAAAAGGCTAAAATACTTACTCTACGTGCATTAGGCATATCCCAAGAAAAAAGTGTTTTCATAATAGGGTCCTCATTATTTTCTTTCCCCATTACTATCCAAAAATCAATATCTGAGCTTTCCATCGCCCAAGGCAATATCTTTTCTAATTTTTCCTCTAGTATTTCTACGCTTAACTCTGCCTGAACCTCTAGTGGCCATAACCTTGCGGCTATAAGTTTCTTCCTCATATTATCAATTAAAACTTCATACACCTATAATCCCTCCATGGCTCTATATTTTTATTGGATTTATGTCGTAATACTTAAAAGTTCACATCTATATTCTAAATCTAATGTCTTATATTACTTATATTATATCAAGAATAGGAATATTTTTCTTTTTTATCTATGAAATTAATACCCTTCACTGATTTATGTTATAATTAATTTTAAATTACACTTTAACATTAATTTTATTTATTTTAAATAAGTAACATATTAAGTATTTAGGTATATAAATAGTTATAGTAATACATTATTTTCATTTATAGAGGTTTCTAAGCTTAATTCACTATTTTATCTTTAAAAAACAATCATCTATTTATCTATCTATGTATTTCCAAGAATCATTAATTATAATACAAGCCAATGATACTTATTGATATCATTGGCTTACTTTTTTAATCCCTTAGGCACATCTATTTATTTTTATCCATAGTTTATTTTAATATTTCACTCCACTGATTATTAATATATTCTCATCCTTTGTTTATTCTAATATTCCTTACTTACTCATCACTTTATAAATAGTCTTTCCAATTATTTTTTCCACTGCACCTATAGGTACTTGAGATGAAAATGCTCCCTCTCTCATTTCTTCACTATGCCAGTAATCATAGTCTGCACTGCCTTCTTCATATTTTTCTTGAGACATAGCTTTCCAAAGATTGAACATAACTACTGATTTTAAATTTGGTTTATGAAGCTTTTGAGACTTTAGCTCTTCACTGAATTTCTTTGCACCTTTTAATATTTTCTCTTTATTCTTCTCTGTTAATTCCATACTTCTATAGGCAATTGGAAGAGTTTCTATATGATTAAATCCCCAATAACCTAAAACATTTTTTACATATTGGGCAGCATCTTTGTGACCTGCACCTGCTGTAGTTGTTATTACTAAAGCTTTCTTTGTAAAAAGGCTTGGCCTATGAAAATTATAAGACATATGATCTATAAAGTTCTTCAACAATCCACTTATTTGCATAGAATATACTGGAGATGTGATTATTAAAGCATCAGCTTCTTTAATTGATTTAATTATCTTTCCCATAACCTCTCTATGTGGACATTTATCTTCTCCTTTATAAATGCAGTTAAAACATCCTATACATAGTGGTAAATTTTCATTTCTAAGATCTACATATTCAAAATCTATATCTAAATTTACTTCTATTTCATTCTTCACTAAATTTAATACGTCCCATGTATTTCCTTTTCTAGGACTACCATGAATAACTAAACACTTCATATATTTATCCCTTTCTTATTACATATACAATATTTTACCATATATAAATAGAATTATATATATAAATCAAGCTTTTTCAAAGTAATCTTTCCATATATTGCAGTAATAATTTCAAGTTTATTGACGACCAAAATCTGTAATAAGTCTTAAATTTATCTCATCATCGTTAACTAAAATTTTTATTGTCCTCTCCCATCCATTGTAGTATTCTAGCATATATCCACCTTTACTTTATAATATTACAATGTAAAATAAAATGTTGATGATGAACTTTAATATAAATTCATCATCAACATTAACTTAATACTACAATTGTTTTAAATCATCTTTCTCGCTATAGCTTATTTCTTCCAATAACTTCACCAAAAACTTGGAAGAATTGTAGGCTGCTATCATATCCAGCTGTTTATATACCATAGGAGCATAATTATCCGCATTATCGCAAATACCTCTTATAAGAATAAAAGGTATTTTATTTATATAACATATATGTGCTATAGATCCCCCTTCCATTTCTACACATTCAGCATGATATTTTGTTCTCAAGGTGTTTCTTAATTTATTATCTGCTACAAAGATCTCTCCTGTAACTATTTTTCCTATATGATAGGTGCATTCCTTCAGTTCTATCTTATTGTAGGCTTTTATAGCTAATCGTTTTAGGTGCTCATCACAGGTAAATTTATCTTCATAAGGGAAAAAGTTATTCATCTGTGATTTTGCCACATCGTGATAAGCAACTTTGTTAGAAATAACTACGTCACAAATTTTTACCTTTGGATTTAAGCTACCAGCAACACCTGTACTAATTATTTTTTTAACATTAAATTTTGTGATTAAAATTTGAGTACATCCTGCTGAGTTTACTTTTCCCATACCTGCACAGCATAATACAATATTTAGATTTCTATAATTTCCTATATGAAATAAGAATCCAGCATACATAATTTCCTCTACTATTTCCATATTTTCTTTAATATACTTAATTTCAATATCCATAGCTCCAATTATACCTATAGTACCCATACAATTTCCTCCTTGAAGGCAATAATTCTTTATTTTATCGAAAATACACCACTCCATTTAAACATCTATTAACAAAATATTAATTTACATAACGATACAATTATATCATTAAATTTAAAAAAATTACATATATTCCTTCAAATTATCATCATATTACAAATTATCTTAGATTTCTTATCAAAAATAGCTCCCTACTTTTAAACAGTAGAGAGCTATTTTTTTAATATTATCTTATATAAAGTTCTAGTCGATTAATTTTTCAAGTAAGGTATTACTTCTTTTAATGAAGCTAGCCATCTCATCAGCTTCTAACTGACCATGACTTATCATAGCTAGACCATAGACATGGTTACAAATCTCATTAACTAATTCTTTCTTATTTTCATTTTTTACTATATTAAGTAATTTCTTAATTAATGGATTTGTATTATTCACAACTAAAGTCTCTTCCTTAGGGAACATTGACATATCCCCTCCACCAAACATTACACTCATTTCAGCCATTCTTCTAGATTGCTCTGATAAAGTAATCATAGCAGGTGTTTCTTCAGCTTTAATAGGCTCTATAGAAATTTTTAGAGTTTCTTTATTTATAGCATTTTTAAATATCTCTTCCAACTGTTTATTTTCTTCTTCATTTTCATTTTTCACATCAGCCTTAAGTATTTCTGTTAAGTCAGAGTCAATTCTACTAAATTGTACACCTTCCTCCTTACTCTCAATTAAAGTAATAAAATGACTATCTAAAGTAGTGTTTAGAATTACTGCTTCTAAGCCATTGTCTTTTAGCATTTTAATATATTGAGATTGCTGTTTTTCATCATTAACATAAATAACTTTCTTATCATGGTTTTCTTTATTATTTTCTAAATATTGTTTTAATGTTACATGCTCTCCATTAGTTGTCTTGAAAACTATTATATCTTTAACCTTTTCATAAAACTTCTCATCTCTCAAGCATCCGTACTTGATAAATATATTTATATCTTTCCAGAAACCATTATATTCCGCTCTATGATTTTTAAATAAAGATGTAAGCTTATCTGCAACCTTATTTACAATATGTCTTGATACCTTTGCTACATTACTATCTTTTTGTAGAAAACTTCTTGACACATTTAAAGGAATATCTTCACAATCAATAACGCCTTTTAGTAATAGCAAAAATTCTGGAATAACTTCTTTTATATTATCTGCAACGAATACTTGCTTATTATAAAGTTTTACTTCGCCTTCAACAGCTTCAAACTCGTGTTTTAATTTAGGGAAATATAGTATTCCTTTTAAATTGAATGGATAATCTACATTCATATGAATCCAGAATAAAGGATCATTATATTCATTGAATACTTTCCTATAAAACTCTTTATATTCCTCATCTGTACAATCCTTTGGAGCTTTCATCCATAGAGGTTTAGTGTCATTTAAAGGAGTTTTTTCTATATCATTTTCTGAATTTGTATCTTCTTTTTTTGCATTTTCATCTATTAAATAAATCTCTACTGGGAAGAAGTTACAATGTTTCTTGATTATTTCTCTTAATTTATAATAATCTAAAAATTCACTGCTATCCTCGCTTATATGTAATGTAACAGTAGTTCCTCTTACAGTTCTTTCAGAAGGTTCGATTTCATATTCTGTACCACCATCACAGGTCCATTTAACAGCTTCTGCCCCTTCTTTATAAGATAAGGTATCAATTTCAACTTTTTCAGATACCATAAAAGCTGAATAGAATCCTAGTCCAAAATGTCCTATTATTCCTTTACCTTCATCGATTTTATCCTTATATTTAGCTAAAAACTCCTCTGCCCCTGAAAAAGCCACTTGATTAATATATTTTTTTACTTCTTCCGCATCCATTCCTATACCATTATCAATAAACTTTATAGTTTTTTTATCTTTATTTAAGGATACAGTAACTTCATACTTTTCTTCTTCTATCTTAGCTTCTCCAAAGGTTACTAATCTCTCTAGCTTATTAATAGCGTCACAGCCATTACTGACAAGCTCTCTTACAAATATATCCTTGTCAGAGTATAGCCATTTTTTTATAATAGGCATTATATTTTCCGTATGAATTGAAATGTTTCCATTCTCTTTAAGCATATATATCTCTCCTTTAAAATATAAAAATAATAATTTCTTCCTATGACCAATATAAGTATAATAATTTTAATATAAAAATTATTATACTTATCCGTACAAAATATTTTATACCCAATTTCGTACAAAATAAAGAATATATTGTAAACTTTTTATGAAAATATTACTTTACTCTGCTTGTGTTAATAACCTTTTCATTATATCTCTTAATTTTCTTTCTTCGAGCTCATCATTGCCAATAATAACAATTACCTTTATATCATTGTCTGATTGATCCCATTTATATGCCTTTGCATCTATAATAGCTTCCTCTGGAATAAACTCTTCCATGTCTAAAGCCATTTCTTCTGCCAGGCTGAGATACTCATCAAAAAGATCATCCTCTTCTATTTCATTTAGATTAAAATCATCGTACTCCTCTTCTATAATTTCATTTAAAGTTAAAACTGGTACACTTAAGCAAAATGCATGAACATCTTCCCTTTTAGTTCCCTTTGTCATATCTTTAATGACTTTAAAATCCGACTTACTCTCTATTATCTCTTTCATCTCATTATTATGAATTACATTATCACCAAATAATACATACATTTTATCATCTCCTGTTAATTTATTAATAGCTATTATAATACTTTCCAAATTATTATAATAATTGATAACTTTATAAGTTAAATTAAACTTCAGAGATAGTTATAGCCATCTCTGAAGTTTAGTTTCCATTAATATTCAAATTATTATATCATATATATAAACTAAAATTAACAGTTAAGTAATAATTCTATATAAAATTCTATATTTTTATCTACTAATATATAAAATACGTCAGAAGTAAGCTTATCACATATCTTTTAGCATACACTCTAATTCATGTTTGAACTTTTAATGCTAGCTTTTTAACATCTAAATATAACTTATCCGTAGACCACATAAATTTATAAGAGCTACGACATTATTCTTTAGGGGTACAAAGCTTATTTCAGCACGAACTTTAAAGGACATCCACCAATATTCTCATAGCCTGTATATATTATAACTGTAATTTTCAACAGAGCCATGATAATATAGATTACTCATCACTAATTAATAGATTACTTTGCTCTTGGTAATATCTCTTTTTTGAAGAAACTCTTTGCTGTTAATCCTGATACACTGTAGACTTCTCCATTATCAATTTTTACAGATACAGCATCAGAACAGTGACCTAAACAGAATACCGCCTTTAATTCTACTTTATCAGATAGATCATGTTCCTCAATCATTTGTTGAAATGCATTTATAACATTATAAGATCCCTTAACATGACAGGCACTACCTATACAAACACTCACATTTACCACAGCACTTACTCCCTTCTATTATAGTTCACATGCAATAATTTATGAACTTTTCCCTTTAATAACCCTGAATAAAGTGACATCATTACGGGATTTTCCTCTGAGCGTTTAAGGCTACTCATCTTATCTGCTGCATATAATCCTTCTCCACGTTTTTGTTTTCCTTCTGACATTGTAAATGGTTGACCTGCTCCACCTACACATCCTCCAGGACAAGCCATAACTTCAATAAAATCATAGTGTACTTCTCCAGATTTTATCTTTCTTACAAGTTCATCAGCGTTTTTAAGGCCACTAACTATAGCAATCTTTAATTCTCTATCACCTACATTTATACTAGTTTCCTTCACTCCTGACATTCCTCTCACTCCATTAAAAGCAATAGAACGTAATGTAGATACTGATTTGTCATCTAAAACTCTTCTTAAAACTGCCTCTGTAACTCCACCAGTAACTCCAAATATAACTCCAGCACCACTACTAACTCCAAATGGCATATCAACAGCTTCTGGTTCTATTTCTGAAAATACAATTCCAGATTCCTTTATCATTGATATAAGTTCTTGAGTAGTTATAACATAGTCTACGTCTTTTATATCATTAACTTCGAATTCTTCTCTATTAGCCTCAAACTTCTTAGCTGTACAAGGCATTATAGCAACACTTACTATTCTTCTATTGGAGTGACTATAGTGTTCCTTTAAAACAGACCCAAACATCTGCATAGGGGACTTACATGTGGAAATATTACTCATTAGTTCTGGATAATTTTTTTCTACATAGTTAACCCAAGCTGGACAACAAGAAGTAAATAAAGGAAGCTTATCATTATTTTCTAATCTTGCAAGAAACTCTCCTGTCTCTTCTAATACTGTAAGGTCAGCTCCAGTAGATGTATCGAATACTTCGTCAAAGCCCATTCTCTTTAATGCTCCAACAATTTTACCCATTACATTTTCTCCATCTTTTTGCCCAAGTTCTTCACTAATTCCAACTCTCACAGCTGGAGCTATCTGTACTACTACTTTGGTGTTCTTGTCGCTTAATTCCTTCCACAGCTTTTGAGTATCATTTTTTACTACTATAGCGCCTGTAGGACAGACTGCTGCACATTGACCACAACCTACACAATTTGATTCTCCAATAGGTCTATCAAATACTGTACCTACAGTCATTTCTGCCCCCCTTTTTAAGAAGTCAATAGCTCCAACATTTTGAACTTCATTACACATTCTAACGCAGTCACCACAAAGGATGCACTTACTTTTATCTCTTACTATACATAAAGATGAATTATCTAATTCACTCTTTTCAGCGGTATTGTTAAATCTTATATCCTTAATTCCAAATCGTTGAGCTAAATCTTGTAGCTTGCAATGTGTATTTTTTTCGCAAGTAGTACAGTCTCTACAGTGATTTGAAAGTAATAATTCTAATATATTTTTTCTATATTTTCTTAATCTAGGAGTATTAGTGTACACTTCCATGCCAGCCTTTGGTGGTGTAGAACATGCAGCTTCAATACCTCCCCATTTATTTTCAACCATACACATACGACAAGCTCCATATACAGAAAGCTCTGAATAGTAACAGAAGGTTGGTAAATCTATGCCTGCTTTTCTAATAAGCTCTAGAATATTTTTTTCTCCCTTTATCTCTACTGGGATGTTATCTATAATCATAAACTGTTCATTCATTGTATTAATCCTCCTTTATAGCTTTAAAGGCACAAGCTTCAACACAGGCACCACATTTAATGCATTTGTTCTTGTCAATTATAAAACTTTCCTTTATCTTACCTGAAATGGCACCCACTGGACAGATTCTTGAACATTTTGAACAACCTTTACAAAGATCTGCTTCTATAAATATAGTTTTTAGCTTTTGGCATGTTTTTGTTGGACATTTTTTATCAATAATATGAGCTTCATACTCACTACGAAAATTATTAATAGTACTTACCACTGGAAAAGCTGCCGTTTTTCCTAAACCACATAGTGCAGTAGAAGATATAGTGTCTGCAAGCTCTAATAATAAATCGATATCTTCAAGTTCACCTTTACCAGCTACAATTCTCTCTAGAATTTCAAGCATTCTCTTAGTACCTTCACGGCATGGTATACACTTACCGCAAGATTCATTTTGAGTGAAGTTCATAAAGAATCTTGCTACTTCTACCATGCAGGTATTTTCATCCATAACAACAAGTCCACCTGAACCTATCATAGCTCCAGCTTTCTTTAATGAATCAAAATCTAGTGGTAAATCTAAGTGTTCCTTTGTTAAGCATCCACCTGAAGGTCCTCCAATTTGAACAGCTTTGAATTCTGCACCATCCCTTATTCCTCCACCAATATCAAATATTATTTCTCTTAGAGTTGTACCCATTGGAACCTCAATAAGTCCTGTATTTTCAATATTTCCTGTCAATGCAAAAGCTTTTGTTCCATTATTTTTTTCTGGTCCTATATCTCTATACCAAGCAGCACCTTTTTCAATTACTATAGGAACATTAGCAAAGGTCTCTACGTTATTAAGTACAGTTGGTTTCCCAAATAATCCTTGTTCCACAGTTCTTGGTGGCTTAACTCTAGGCATACCTCTTTTTCCTTCAATAGAAGCTGTAAGTGCACTTCCCTCTCCACATACAAAGGCACCAGCACCTTTATTAATTTTTATATCCATGCTAAAATCTGTACCTAGAATATTCTCTCCTAATATTCCATACTTTTTAGCTTCTTCTATAGCATTTTTCAATCTATTTACAGCAAGAGGATATTCAGCACGAACATATATATATCCTTCATGTGCTCCACAAGCTATCGCTGCAATCATCATTCCTTCTATAACTCTATGCGGGTCTCCCTCCATTATACTTCTATCCATGAAGGCACCTGGATCTCCCTCATCTCCATTGCAAACAATGTATTTTTCTTCTTCAGTTTGGCGTTTTACTTGAGACCATTTACGACCAGTTGGGAATCCACCGCCTCCACGTCCTCTTAAATTAGAATCATCAATTTCTTTTATAATCTCATCTGAAGTCATATCAAATAAAACTTTCTCTAACGCAGAATATCCACCTATAGCAAAATATTCTTCTATAGATGTAGAATCAATATGACCACAATGTTCCAATGCTAATCTAGTTTGTTTTTTATAGAAAGGTATTTCTTCTTGAGTTTTATAAATTTTATTATCTTTCTTATACGCTAATCTTTCTACACACTCACCAGAGAGAATTGTTTTATTTATAATTTCCTCACAATCCTGTGGTTTTACCTTTATGTACAAGTATCCCCAAGGCTCAACTCTTACAAGAGGTCCCATCTCACAGAATCCGTGACAACCACTCTTTTTAATTCCAACAGATTTATCATGAGGTTCTTTCTCTAGTTTAACCTCACATCTTATGTCTTTTTCCTTCATTATCCTTACAAACTCATCATATATATCTAATGCACCACCCGCTATGCAACCAGTACCTGAACATACAAGAATTTTAACTTTTTCATTTTTAAAACTATCTTTATAGATATTTCTTATATCAATTAAATCCTGTCTATTAAGAAGCATACTATTTGTCCTCCTTAAGAATTTCTAAAAGTTCTACTGCCTTCTCAGGAGTCATAGCTCCGTGAACCTTATCATTAACAGTTATTGCTGGTGCTAATCCACAAGCTCCAAGACATGAAACCGTTTCCACTGTAAACATTAAATCATCTGTAGTAACTTTGTTTTCTGAAAGATTCAATTGACTTCGTAGTTTTTCTAATATTGGTATAGATTTTCTTACATGACATGCTGTTCCATCGCATATCTTTATCACATATTTTCCTTTTGGTTCTAGAGAAAAGTTTTCATAAAATGTAGCTACACTATAAATTTTAGCTTCACTAACATCTAATTTCTTAGCGAAATATGGAAATATTTCCTCTGGAAGATATCTATAGATTTCTTGAGTATCTTGTAATATGGCAATTATATTAGTAGAATTATACCCATGATTTTCCAGTATAAAATCTAACTGTGCATAATCAAATGATGTATTCATTGTTTTCCCCCCTACAATGCTTGTTAAATTATTATCACAACTATATTCTATACTGAATTTTCGAATATTTCAATATAAAATAATAATTTATTTATATTGATTATATTTGCTATGGAATTTATAGAAGTAAATTATATACTTTAAATTCTTATGAAATTTTATCTTCAATCTAAAAAATTCTATAAATAGCTATAAAATTTTCTAAAAATACAATAAAAAGCAGATGATTTTAATTATAAATAATATTAAAATCATCTACTTTAATAATTTACATCTATATCATAGTAAAGTTTATGAAAAAAACTTTTTAGAATCTGTCAAAAATATAACTAATGCTAATAAGTCCGCTGAACCTCCTGGGCTTATATTTTCATCTATACACTGCTTTTCAAAATTATAAGCTGCCTTAATTCCTTCTTGTGTATTGAATCCACCTAATTGCAAAATTTCATTAGCATATCTCTGGACTTCATGAAGTTTTTCTATATTTTGTCTATATACAATAGTACTATCTTCCACACAGCTCATTAATTTAAGTAATATTTGCGAATAAAGATTATTACCTTTAAGAGTTGACTGTTCATAATAAGGTAATATTTCCTGGAAAATACTTGAAAGACCTTTTTTAACCTCTCCTCTTATTCCAGTAAATCCATATTTTAAATATAACTTTTCTCCATGAGTTAATTCTTTCTTTTTATCTACATTAGTAAAATCATCTAAAATATTTTCACACATATTCTTTAGTATATTTTCAACTTCTTGGAAAGGCAATTTTTCATAAAGTGCTTTTCCTATAGCCGCAGCTACTATTCCTATTAGAAATATCATTCCTTTATGAGTGTTAACACCATTAGTAGCTTTAAACATTTCTTCTTCACATCTTATTCCTATATCTCTTATTGCCTCAAAAATATTTTTAGGTTTCTCATAGCTATATGCTATATTTACCATATCCTTTATAAATGGTGATATGACAAAGCTACTATCTAAAAATGTATAATAATCCATATCTCTGTGGGAACCCTTTGTGATAGGTGAAACTAATCCAAAGGATGGCATTGTGGATACCTCTGCAATCATTGCCTTAAGAGCTAATTGAGAAATTTCATAGGCTAAATTATCCCTTTCATTTACATAGCACAAATACTCTTCATACTTTTTAATAAAGTATTCTTTTATCTCATTTATACTATGACTTTGACTTCTAGAACACACTCTAGCATCTTCTTCACATAAAAAGCATCTTCTTGCCTTCAAGCCAATGTCGCTTCTAGATACTCCATGTAATGCTGGCATCATTGACTTAATATCATATATGTAGTACACATCTAAATCTACACATCGTCCTAGTATATGATTTTCTTCTATATATATTAGTCTTTTCTTTACTTCATCATGATTAATATTAAATATAAAATGACCTATCATTCCCTCTTTATTCTTATATATTTCTTTATAAACTATATTTTTTCTATTAAACACATATATATCTTCACAAATTATATTAGCAATATTATCTGTAATATAATTTGATTTTTCCAATCCTGGATAATTAACTCTTACAGTGGCAAGGGTGATTCCACCCTCAGTATCCCTAAGAAGTTGTTCCTGGTGAAATACTCTTTTTTCCCTGTGATTTAAAAATTCATTTATCTCTTCTATATCATTTATATTGCTCATGTTAATGTAAGGATAGGAATTATTATCCTATCACCTTCCCCTTCCTTACTAAAATAAACTTAAATTAGTCAGATCACTTTTACAAATTATACTCCTTGCATAATATCAAAATTTAATGAGGTAAGTTTGTACCCTTAAGCCTCTCTATAATTTCTTTTCCTGGTTCACTTTTCAAAAATTCATAGGTGGTCTGCGGAACCAATTCTTTAACTTCTTCCATTTTATCTTCTTTAAGCAAATCTCTTACTCTAGATGCACTTATAGCTCTATTATCTATTTCACATCTTTCTACAACTTGAACTTCTACTCCATATTTAGGCAATACTTTTTTTAAGGTTTCATTGTAAGTATTCGTAACATTACAATAAGGTTCACTACCTACATATCTCTTATTTATATTTAGTTCCTTACAAAAATATTTTCCAAATACATTTCCATCAATTTTAGTATACTCTTTTAAAATATCGTCATCCTTTCTCAAAAAATAGTTTGGAAATGTAGCTGAAGATATAATGTAGTTTCCACCTGGTATAACAGTTACATTTTCAAATTCATTGACACCTTCTTTTATAAGTTTAAATCTAACTTTAAATGGAAATGATGACTTATCTTCCTCTACTACAAATATTATTACATTCTTATTTTCCTTAGCTGCTTTTTCTACTATGTATTTATGTCCTAAGGTGAATGGATTGCAATTCATAATCAAAGCTACATAATTTTCATTATCATTTAAATTATAATCTTTCTTTAACTTCTTCAGTTCGCTTGTAATGTTCTTATTTCCTGTCTCCAGTAAACTTACTTTATCTGTATCAACTATCACCTTATAACCTAACCCTTCAAATAAAAAGTTATTAGATGGCTTAGTAAAAATAAAGTTATGATAGATTCCTTCTTCAAATAGTCTATTAGTTATATCCGTAATAAGTATATTAGATATACCTTGACCTTGATGTTCTTGGCTAACTGCAAAGCATTTAACTATATTATTTTTTTTAGAGCATGTAGCTATTATTTCTCCATCTTCTTCTATTATTAAAGTATAATCTACATCTTCATATTTCAAGTCGAATCCTTTTAAAAAAGTCTCAACTCTCTTCACTTCTAACTTAGATCTAAGATTTATTTTTTGAGTATTATAATACATTTTTTCACCTCATTTAATAAATTGTACTATATATTAATTATTAACTTTATAAATTAAAGTATTTTCTTACAAAAGATATTATCAACAAAGCAATAATTACTATGATTACTGATAACATAGCATCAAATCCACTTCTAAACTCATATTTCTTTTTTCCCTTAGTCATTTGTTCTGCTTCACTAAACATTCCTTCTGCATGAGCCTCTTGTAGGATTTCTTTATTTGTTTTTCCATTTTTCTTTTTTCCCATACTTTTCACTCCATTATAGATTATGATTTCTTTATTTAATACTTACATTGTATCATAATATAAAAAGAGTGTTGACATCAACACTCTTTTTATATTTACTTTCAAAGTTCAACTTTAGAAAAATATTCCAAATATTATACTTGCTAATATCAACATTATTCCCCCACCTAGACGAGAAGAAATTTGTGCGAAGGACATTAAATCCATACGTTTTGCTGCTGTAAGCACTGCAACGTCCCCTGATCCTCCACGGTTTGCCATACATAGTCCAGCTGTAATTGATGTTTCTATTGGATAGAATCCTACTAACCATCCAACTAGACCTGAACCTAGTATTGCACCTACAACTATTAATGCTGCTATAACAACATTAGCAAAATTGAATGCTGCTATAAGTTCTCCAAGGTCTGTCATTGCTATACCAACTCCAACCATTATTACTAGTAAGAATTGTTTAGAGAAGAATCCTTGAAGCTTTTTAGCTCCTTCTTTTAATTCTAAAGGAATTAAATTTGCTACGTTTGCTATAGCTACTAATATAACCATCCAAGCAAATCCGTGAATATCAACTTTAACATTGATTCCCATTAGTGTAAACTCTGGTATAACTAAAGTTTTTGATAAGATGTTTCCAAGTACATAGAATGCACATGCAAGAATTAATCCTGCTGCCACTTCTCTTGCTGTAACTTTTACTACTTTAGTTTCTTCTAATTTAGATATATCTTCAGCCTTTCTTATAAGCTCACCATGTCCGTTAAATTTAGCTCCAACCTTAGTTTCTCCTAATCTAGCTAATATAGATGCAGCTATAATAGCTATAATATTAGCTATTGTAAGAATTGAAAGTGCAAATGATAACCATGCTCCTGGATCTCCACCAGTAACACTTGAGTATATTTCACTCATAGGAATTGCTCCTGCTCCAGTACCACCACCCATTATTGGTAATACATACTTAGTAGCTATTTCTGATACAGGAATACCAAACATAATTCCACCTAAAGCTCCTAATAAGAAAGCAGCTACTACTCCACCTAATATTGCTGGAATGTATCCAAGGAAAGCTTTCATAAGTAATTTTCTGTTAACTGATAGTATTGAACCTGTTATAAGTACTGCTATAAATAAATCTAAAAAGTCCGCTGTATCCATAAATACTTTTACAGTTTCAACGCTAGCTTCCGGTATTATGCCCCAATAAACTAATGCTGCTGAACCAAGGAAAGCAAGGATAGGACCGCCTCCAACATATTCCTTCCATATTGGAATTCTATCTCCAACCATTGCAAATAATATACCCACTGAGTATAATAGTGCAAAAGCACCTACAGAGTTTTTAGGTAAGTATCCTTTAATTGCTGCAAAGAACACTACAACTGCAACACCTGCAAAGACATACCATGGCATTCCGTATACTTTAAACGGGCCTTTTTTTTCTTCAATAAGATTTTCTGGCATAATTAATCCTCCTAAAATTAAATTGTATAATTTCATTACTAAGCTTTACCACCTTTTAGCAAAGCTTAGTAGGGTTAACAACTCATTGATTTAAATATTTTATGCTAATTATAAGATTTAGCTTACTTTTTAAGCTTTTTAACTACATCTATAATGCTTCCATCTCTGTATTCTATTACTGCTACAACTTCATCAGTAAATTCTAACTCTTTTGGAGTTCCTATGAGTTTAACAGCAATTTTTCTTAACTCTTCCATAGTTATTAACGGAAGTCTTGCTTTTTTAAACTTTTCTATTAAATCCTTTCTTCTCGGATTAACAGTAACGCCATAATCTGTAACAACTACATCTACAGTACTACCTGGAGTAACCACAGTTGTTACTTTATCGATGATAGTTGAAATTCTTCCTCTTGTAAGGGGTGCAACTAGAATTGATATTTCTGCATTTGCTGCTGTATCACTATGTCCACCTGATGCTGCTCTTATAACACCATCTGACCCTGATATAACATTAACATTGAAATCAGTATCTATTTCTAAAGCACTTAAGATAACAAAATCTAATTTATTAACTGCCGCTGATTTATTAAATGGATTAGCATAAAAGTCTGCACTAACTTCTATATGCTTTTCATTTCTTCCTATAGATTCTGCCGCTTTTAAATCAAAGCATTGAACATCAAATAATGTATCACAAAGCCCTTCTTCTAAAAGGTCTACCATAGGTCCTGTAATTCCACCTAAAGCATAGCTTAACTTAATATCTCTTTTCTTTAATTCTTCTTTAACAAAACGAGTAACCGCTAAAGATGCTCCACCACTACCAGTTTGCATTGAGAATCCATCTACAAATCTTCCTGATGCAAGCATTACATCCAATACCCTTTTAGCCATTAAAAGCTCTTTTGGATTTGATGTGAATCTAGTTGCTCCAGACATTATTCCCTTTGAATCACCTATCTCATCAACTACAACTACATAGTCAACTTGAGTTTGTGGAATGCTTTGTGGAAAGTTAGGATAATCGACTAAAGTATCCGTAACTACAACCACTTTGTTAGCATAAGTTGCATCTACTTTTGCATAGCCTAAAGATCCACATATAGATTTTCCTTTAACTCCATTAGCATTACCCATGCAGTCAGAGGATGGCGCTGCAATAAATGCTACATCTATTTTTAAATCTCCCTCTACAATTGCTCTTGCTCTACCTCCATGAGAACGTATAACAGCTGGATGATCTCCAAGTACCCCTTCTGATATCGCTGCTGCAAGTTTTCCTCTAAGTCCACTACTTTCAATTCTATTTACAACACCATTTTCTATATGAGCTACAAGTCCATCATGAGCACTAGTTAATGAACTTGATGCTACTCTTAAATCTTTAATTCCCATTTCTGCTAGAATATCTACTACCATCATTAAAAGCTTATCTCCAGCTCTAAAATGATGATGGAAAGAGATAGTCATCCCGTCTTTAATCTCACATTTTTCTATAGCAACCTTTAAAGACTCAACAACTTTAGTTCTTCTTACTTGCTCTTTTAAATTTTCACTCTCACTTTCAACCATTGTTCCTTTTGGCTGATTAATAAATGGAGCCTCATAGACCTTTCTATTCTCATATCCTGGAATAGTATTTAATAATTCTTTGCTTACTCTATTACTCATCATCTTCACCTCCAACTAAAACCCCTGCTGCCTTAGCAAGTTCTAGAACTCTTTGAGCTCTTTCTATAATTGGTTTATCTACCATCTTACCATCTACTGTAAATACTCCTTTATTTTCTCTTAAAGCTTCCGCTGTAGCGTCTACTATCTTCTTAGCTTTAACAATTTCTTTTTCACTTGGAGTATATACACCATGTATAAGTTCAACTTGTCTTGGGTGAATTAGTGATTTACCACCATATCCCATTCTCTTAATAAGATTTGCTTCTTTTAGGAATCCTTCATCGTTATTTACATCAGAATAAACCGTGTCTAGTACTTCTAATCCACAAGCTCTACCTGCCATAGCAATTATTCCTCTTGCTACATAAAGCTCGTCTCCTTCTGGAGTTCTTGTGGTTTTCATACTAGTTACAAAATCTTCACCACTTAAAGCCATACCTATTAATCTTTTAGTTGGTGCTTTTGCTATATCAAAAGCATGCATAACTCCTAGTGCTGATTCGATCGCTACCATTATCTTTGTAGAACCAATTTCCCTACCACAAGCCTTTTCTATTTTTTCTATTTCTCTATCAACAGTCATAACATCTTCTACAGTTTCTGTTTTAGGTATTCTAACAACCTCAACTCCACCTGTTACTACTGCTGCTAAATCTTCTTGCCAAAACTCTGTATCTAATCCATTTATACGTACAACCGTTTCTATTCCTAACTCTTTATAATAATCTCCAAGAGTCTCTAACATATTATGAACTAAAAATCTTGCTGAATCCTTTTCTGTTATTGCAATAGCATCTTCTAAATCAAACATTACTGAATCAGGTTTGTATATATGTACATCTCTTATAATTCCTGGATTATTTCCAGGAACAAATAACATTGAACGTCTTAATTTCATCTTACTCTCCCCTTACATCCATTTATATTCCTTATTTTCAGCTGATCTATAAACAGCTGTCTGTACTCTACTTTTAATTACAGGGTTGATTGCACCTTTATCATTAGCAAACACCTTTGCACTTTCTACCCCTAAGGAGTTAAGAGTTTCTTTAATAACTGCTTCTATTTCTTCTCCAAATTGTGCTTTAACAGTACTTTCTAGAGTAATTTCTATTCCTGCAGTGGAAGGTTCAATTATAATTTGAATATCACTGGATTCTAATGTACCAGCACTAGCTACTGTTTTAAGTTTCATATTTGCGCCTCCTGATTAAAATATTCAATATATTTGTATCCCTTTTCATGTCTTAGATACACTTTGTATACTTCTTGTTTATAGTGTATACAATCATCAGCAAAAAATCAAGAGAAAATTGAATGTTTTTTAAAGAATATTTCATCCTTTTAAAATATATTTAACATTGTTTACAAAAATAAAAAAGAATTGCTGATCCACATTAGTGTTAGCAATTCTTTTTATTTTAATATTATGTTTTTTAAATTATTTTAAAATTATTTAGCCACTGAACTCTCAAAAGACATTTTAGCACGTCTAACATGAGCTCTCGCCCTTTCTTCTGCAAGCTCTTCATCCCCAATTTCTATGGCATCTACAATTTCTATATGTTCTTTAAGTGCCTCTAGTTTTCTTGCCTTAGTCATTAAGCTAATTTTTCTTAAGCTTTGTAAATATTCATATATATATTCCATTTGTGATATTAATCTTTTATTATGACAAGCATCTAAAATTATTCGATTAAATCTATCGTGGACTTCTACATATTCTTTTTCCTCATTGTTATCAATAAGTTTTTTCATGTTCTCTATAATTTCTTTTAATTCTCTTATATCAATTCGTGAAATATGTAAACATGCACCTCTTACTGCAAGTCCTTCTAACACTTCACGTATATCGTAAATTTCTATGGCATCTTCTATACAAATTCCTCTAACCACAGTTCCTTTCCTAGGAATATTCACTGCTAGCCCTTCACTCTCTAACTGTCTTAAAGCTTCTCTAACAGGTGTTCTACTTACCCCCATAGCTGTAGCTATATTATTCTCTACTAATCTATCCCCCGGTTTTATATCTCCAGTAAATATAGCTGTTCTAAGTTCCTGAAGTATTACTTCTCTTATAGATTTTCCTTGACCACCATCTAAATTTTTTAAAACACTACTCATACATATCTACATCCTTAACAAAATAATTTATTTCCTAATAGGTATCCTTTGTTTTAACTATTAATGATAACAAATAGAGTACTCTTTTAGTTATTTTAAAATATCAATCATACAATTAATATTGTCATACCTTTAACTCTTTGTCAAATTTTATCATATCTCTAATATTTATGTCCATATAATTCCCCACATATTATTGTATAAAAAAAGAATTTAAGCATAATATGCCTAAATTCTTAACATTATAATTTTAAAAATTATTCAGCGTCATGAAATATATATTAGAAACTTTTAATTACTATTCATTGATTCATTAGATTCAGATTTTTGTACATCTGTTTGCCTTGGTTGATTATATTTATTTACTTGTTTTTGATTTAAAAGGTGTGTTAATTCTTCCTCTGATATTTCTCCAAAGTTTTTGAATTCATATCCATTCTCTTTAAAATATTTAATTATTGAAGGAAGAGCTTTAGGTGTAGTACAATTAGAACTACCATCATGCATTAATACTATAGCAGTATTGGGGTCTATGAAAGATTTTTTTAGCTCTCTTTTAAATGTAGCTAAAAGTTTTTCTACAGGTACATTTGTAGATAGTGCATCTTCAATAGATATATTCCAATCTACATAATATAATCCTTCATCACACAACTCATTTCGAATAGCTCTTAATGTTCCTTTATCCCCTATAGTAGTACTAGATCCTCCAGGCATTCTCATAAATTTTGAAGGTTCATGACCAATAACATCAGTAATAGCCTTAAATGCTTTATTATAGTCTGATAAATATTCATCCTTACTTGAATATATACATTTCTTATGATTATACGTATGTATACAAATTTCATGACCTTCCTCTTGAACTTGCTTTAATATATCTGAATTTTGTTCAGCTAATTCTCCTATAACAAAAAATGTAGCCTTAACATTTTCTTCCTTTAAAATCTTTAATATTTCCAGCGTATTTTTAGTCGGACCATCATCAAAGGTTAAGTAAACTACCTTCTTCAATTCCTCCTTTGAATTATCTTTCTTTTTCTCTTCAGCAAAAGCTAAGTTAAAGGTACAGAATACAAAGATAATTATAAGTGCAACTATAGAAAAATATTTTAATTTCTTCATATTAATCCTCCTTATTATAAATCGTTAAATACTTTCAATTATATCTTCTCACCTTATCTAAAAATGTATGCTATTATTTTTTAGGGTAAATTAACAAAAACTACTTGTATATAAAATACAAGTAGTTTAAAACTTTTTAAATTCAAAATTTATTTTATACAGTTAGCTTTAGTAATAATCTTAATATTATCACACATCTCTCTTAGATAATCGTAATTAGCTATATCGTAATCTATTTCTTTAGGATTTAATGGACTTCCAAAGTAAACTTCTGGATGACATTTAGTTGAATAATCTTTTCTTCTTGTAAAAGAAGCTACGTGAAGTTGATTAAATCCCATATCATCAATCATCCATTTTACATTATGTGGTCTTACACCACCTGGAAGTATTTCAATTTTTTCTTTAGAATATCTTATAAGATCTCTTAAAAGTTCAGCACCATCTTCTATAGTATTTTTTTGTCCTTTAGTCAGAATTCTTTTCACTCCTAGGTCGACCAAGGTGTCTAGAGCTTCAAAAGGATCTTTAACTACATCGAAGGCACGATGAAATACCGCTTCTTTTTCTCCAATAATATCCATAAACTTCTTACACAATTCTATATCAATAGTTCCATCTTCCTTCAATACTCCAAAAACTATACCATCAGCACCAGCTTTTATAGCTGCCTTCATATCTCTTTCCATGGTCTTAATTTCGTATTCTGAATAACAAAATCCAGCTCCTCGTGGTCTAATCATCACCATAACAGGAATATCTACTAAAGCTTTAGCTTCCTCAATAGTTCCTATAGAAGGCGTTATTCCACCTAAAAACATGTTAGAATTTAATTCTACCCTATGTGCCCCTGCTTTTTTAGCTATTAAAACATCCTCTAATGAACCACAACATATCTCAACTAATACCTTTTCTTTCATTATTAATTGCCTCCACTTGATACTTTTAATTTGCCTATGAACCTAAACTCACATATTAAAATATATAATCTCCTTAAGTAGACTTAATATTTTAAATATGCTTATCTATTTTAATTTAAACTTTATAATACTTTCTCCAACTATTTGATTATTGTCATTAACTATAACACTTGGAAAGACCTTTCTTAATCTATCTATAGTCTCCTTATTTTTATAATTTATTTGTTCTAAAATAGATGCTACAATTAAAGGCCATTCTTCCTCTGAACCGTCAATTATTTTAATTGAAAATCCAAGTCTTTCCTCTTTTAGTCCAAAGCAATATACACCTTTAGCTCCGCCCTTTGCTACAATATTCTCATCCATTAAAAGTAGAGAGCATATCAAATTAGTTCCTGAAACCATCTCATAATTTTCATTCATTAATTTAGTAATTTTTATAACAGCCTCTCTTGTTAATTCATCTTCAATTGTATCAGGGCAAGCCATAGTCATATATGCTTTAGCTAAGTTTTTCATGGGCATACCAAATACAGGAACTCCACAACCATCTGTACCAATTTTTATTTGGTCTATTGGATATCCGGAAATCATTGATATGTGCGAAAGTATTTCCTGTTGTGCTGGGCTATTAATATTCCAATATCCTTTTTTATCACATTCCATATCAGTACATAAAGTTAGTATTCCCATATGTTTTCCCGAACAGTTATGGTAAATTCTTCTCTTTTCTCCATTCTGTCTTAATATTTCTTCTTTAGCACTCATTGATAATGGATATGTAGGTAAGCAAATTAACTCTTCTTCTTCTACATTAACTTTTTCCATTATAGATTCTAAGGCCTTAACATGAAATGGTTCTGCTCTATGAGATCCTGTCATAACAGTAATTTCCTTATTACTAAGATTATATTTTTTATCAAGTCCTCTTTTTATTAATGGAATAGCTTGTATTGGTTTTGCTGATGACCTCATATAAGTAACAAAATCTGGATCACCTATAGAATAAATAACTTGTCCACATTCATCTACACAACAAATATACCCTCTATGTATACATTCTAAAAGGTCTCCTCTATACTCTTCAACTAAAATCTCATCCATGTTAACACCCCTTCTTCTCACATTTCTTATATGGTAGTAAAAGTTATAAATAAGATAAATAAATTTATTTAAATTAAATACACATGAGATAAATATTTACCTCATGCGTATATTTTACCATTATTTCTACTTTTATGACATAGCTTTCTTTTAATTTGCTTTCTAAATTTCTAAACATTCTTTACTATGAATTATATTTTTCTCCCATGCACCCCTTCTATATATTATATATCCAAATATACATATTATAAGATTACTGAAACTCATAGAAAACCATATACCTACTGATCCTACACTTGTAAAGTTTTTAAATACTAATATCATTGGAAGTCTTACAAACCAAAGTCTTCCAACTTCCATTTCCATAGAATATCTAGTATGGCCTGACCCTTGGAATATTCCTTGTAACACACTAAATATGCCCATTAGTGGCATAGACCACGCTATATACTGAAGATATGTTATTCCCTCTGAAATTACCATCATATCATCCTTTGATTGCATAAAGAAGTTTACAACTTCTTTATCAAACACTAATAATACAATTAACCCTAAAAGTGAAAAACCAATTGTAAGTTTTATAGCCTTTGAAAAAGCTTCTTTAGTTCTTTTCAATTGATTGCACCCTAAATTTTGTCCTACAATAGATGTAAGTGCTGCACCAATGCCCATAGCCGGTTGACTTACAAGAGAAGTGATTCTATTTACCATAGCAAAAGCTGCTAATGTAGCTGTACCATAAGATACTATAAAACCATTTAAAACCATAAATCCTAAAGCAGAACCTGATTGCCCAATGGATGATGGTAATGCAACTGATACTATCTTCTTAATTATTTTTTTATCAAATCTAAAATTTTTAAAAGAAGGTTTTATCTTAGATGATTTTCTCATTAATATATAAGTTCCAGATATAGCTAATACAGCTTTTGACAATAAAGTTGCTATGGCAGCTCCACCTATTCCCATATTAAATGTGAATATAAATAGTGGGTCTAAAATCATATTAAGAACTGCACTAATGGCACTAAGTATAGTCGGTAATACCGTGTTTCCTTCTGCATTCATTATAGAGTTAAAATTGAAAAATAAGAACATAAAAGGCATATCTAAAAAAGTGATTTTTAAATATATTATACTATTTTTAGCTAATTCTCCTGTCCCCCCCATTAACTTCACAATAAAAGGTGATAATAAGTATCCTATCACTGTAAAAACAATAGCAGATAAAAAGGAGACCACTATAAGCTGACTAGCGTATTTATTAGCTTCTTCATATTGGTCAGCGCCTATAAATTGAGAAATGATTGACGTACCTGCAATTGATAAGCCTGTTCCTATAGATATAAATAGAAAATTTACCGGCCATACAAACCCTGTAGCTGCAAATTCTACAGATCCAATTTTACTTACCCATAATCCATCCACTAAATTATATAGAGTTTGAATTAAATTGTTTATCATAATAGGGAATGCTAATACTCCTATTACCTTATATAAATTTTCTTCTAAAATAAAACTTCTTCTATTTTTAACCATGTTTCCTCCTAAATTTCATAAAACTTTTACGGGTCACAATATATATTATATACCAAAGTTACTATATATTTCTATATAAAATTTAGGATGTCGAAATATTTTTTAAAATAAAACAGTGTATACTTCTATGATTTTAAAATTAATCATCCTATACACTGTTTTATCATTTTAAATCTTAAATTATATTAATTAAAAATTTTAACTACATATTATAAAATAAATTTTGTGAAGGATACTCTGGATCACAAGTAACATCTATTCCCAACTTCCTAAATATTTGCTCATCGCCAGCACTTAAAATAGTAGTAGAGTGAGCTTGGCAGCCTTTAAGTTTAGTAAGCTTTTCTAAGGCTACTTGAGCCATTGGATTTGTAGCTGCACATATACTAAGAGCAATTAAGATTTCTTCTGAATTCAAAGAAGTATTATTACTTCCTAGAGCATTAGTTTTTAAGCTCTTAATAGGCTCTAGTACCACTGGTGATATTAAATGAATGTCATCAGAGATATTTGCTAAGTGTTTAACTGCATTTAATATTGCTGCAGACGATGCATCCATTAGCTCTGAACTTCTTCCGGTTAAAATAGTTCCATCTTCAAGTTCTAAGGCTACAACAGGACAAGTCTCGTTTTTATTTGCATCTACCTTAAGTTTGCTAGAGTATTCTCTAGCTGGCATAACTACCTTTCTATCTTCAGGTTTAAGATTTAAACTTTCCATAATTATTTTAATTCTTTGGAAAACTTCCGCATCCACATATCCTTTTTTATATTCAACACTAGTTTTAAAATACCTTCTAATTATTTCTTGTATTGAAGCCTCTTTAACAACTTCATCATCCGTAATTCCAAATCCAACTCTATTAACTCCCATATCCGTTGGTGATTTATATACAGACTCTTTTCCTGTTATCTTCTCAATAATTCTCTTTATAACTGGAAACATTTCAATATCTCTATTATAATTTACAGCAACTTCATTATAAGCATCAAAGTGAAAAGAATCTATCATATTAACATCTTTAAGATCCACTGTAGCCGCTTCATAAGCAATATTCAAAGGATGCTTTAAAGGTACATTCCATACAGGGAATGTTTCAAATTTAGAATATCCAACAGCATTTCCTCTTTTATTCTCATGATATAATTGATTGAGGCAGGTAGCTAACTTACCACTTCCTGGTCCTGGCGCTGTAACTACCACTATAGGTTTAGTTGTCTCTATATATGGATTTCTTCCATATCCCTCATCACTTACAATTGTATCAACCTCTGTAGGGTATCCTTTAATAGCTTCATGTTTATAAACCTTAATTCCTCTACGCTCTAATTTATTTATAAAAATATTAGTGGCTGGCTGACCACTATATCTAGTTATAACTACACTATTTACCTCTAAATCATATCCTCTAAGATCATCAATTAATCTTAGTACATCCATATCATATGTAATTCCAAAGTCACCTCTTATTTTATTTCTCTCAATATCACCAGCATATACACAAATAATTATTTCTGCTTTTTCTCTAAGCTTATGGAGTAATTTTATTTTAGCATTTTCATCAAAGCCTGGTAAAACTCTTTTAGCATGCATATCAAATAAAAGTTTTCCTCCAAACTCTAAATAAAGTTTATCATAATTATTAACTCTCTCTAAAATATACTTTGATTGTTCTTCTAGATATTTCTCATGATCAAATCCAATTTTCATCTTAACACCTCATCCTAATAATAAACATACATTCTTATTATTACATATTTTTATCTTTAGTAAAACCTTAATTGAAAATTTTCAACTTTTTCGTCAATTCTAAATTTAATGTTAAAATCTATATATTTTTACGATATTAAAATCTCTTCCCTCAATTCCTTCATTAATTCCTTTACTGTAATTATTTTTTTTATTCTATGAGCATTATCTCCACAAAATATTAATGCACTATCTATATTACCTCTAACACCATTTATCAATGCTTCACTAATACAATATGGGGTTTCTTTAGGATTGCAATGTGATATGCATTTATAACACTTTACTACCTTTAATTTTTTCTTGAATGTCTCTTTTACAAAAGAATTACATAGAGCTCTTCCTGGCAATCCTACTGGACTGTCAACTATTACTATATCCTCTTTCTTTGAATTAATATAGGCTTCCTTAAAGTTTTGAGATGCATCACATTCTGTTGTTGCTACAAATCTAGTAGCCATTTGCACTCCGTCTGCACCTAAATTTAAATATTTAGCTATGTCATATCCATCAAATATACCTCCAGCTACTACTACTGGAATATGCTTATTATATTTTTCTCCATAAGCCTTAGTTTCATGAATTATATCTAATATTTCTTTATTAAAAACTTCTTCATCTATATTGTTGATATTCTCTTTTTTAAAGCCTAAATGTCCTCCTGCTCTAGGTCCTTCTATTACAACCATATCAGGCGCTACCTTATCATGCCTATCCCAAAGTTTTAAAATTACTTTAGCTGATTTTAAAGAGGAAACTATAGGCGCAATCTTTACTGAAAATCCTTTAACTAATTTAGGTAAATCTTTTGGTATACCAGCTCCAGAAATTATAAGATCTGCTCCACCTTCTATTGCAGCTTTAACATGTTCTTTATAGTTGTTCATAGCTACCATTATATTCACTCCAATAACTCCTCCCTTAGTTGCTTCTTTAGCTAATGAAATATGTTTTTTTAATGCTCTAATATTAGCTACTAAGTTGTTACTTTCAAAGTCCTCTTCATCATACCCTACTTGAGCTGCCGATATAACTCCAATTCCCCCAGCATTAGTCACCGCAGAAGCAAGTTTTGATCTAGAAACTCCTATTCCCATTCCACCTTGAATTATTGGCATAGATACTACTATATTTCCTATCTTTAATCCTTTTATATTCATGAAAACACTACCTTTCAAATTTAATACTTTGTTTTGACTTTCAAATATTTTGATTATCAAAATATATTTTTATTATAAGATATTTTTCTATGGTATGCAATAAATTTTCTCATCCAGTTTTTATAATTAACTTATCATTCATAAATGATGATTTTAAATAAATATCGTGACCACATATTAAAATACCCTCTAAAGTAGTACTTAATTATCTACTTTTAGAGGGTATCCTTTATTAATTATATTTTTACTCAAATCTTTAATGATATTCCAGTTTTTCTTTTAAATCTTTAAGTATGTTTTCATAGGTATTTTCTATAAAATCATCCATCTCTTTTTCATTGAGATATATAAATTTCTCTTTAGTTTCTTCATTTTCACCTAAATAATATTTAGTTATATAGTTAACTTGTTTCAATAATGCTCCCTCAGGAAAATAATCCAAATAATCAGGTACCTGGTCTATATATTTAAAAATAGTATGAAAAATAAAGTTAGGATTTTTATCTAAATATAAAAAATCTAATCCGTACCAATCCTTTTTTATTGTCCATATAAAGCTTGAATCTTCATTTAATTTTTTATTATACAACGCATCTTTCTTTTTTTCATTAAAAAATTTAGACCATTCTATATCCGTAAGTAAGTGTACATAATATCCTAGCAAATAAGTGTATCGAGAATAATCCATTGAGCTCCTACACCTTGTATCTACCTCTTTATTTTCTCTAGTATATTTTTCTATATATTTATGAAAAAACTCTTCTGCATCTATATTATTTTCTTCATTAATCCAGTGTGTAATTTTTTTGGGTGGATTAAAATTACTCCAATCTTCATTTGGTACTCCTGAATCTGGTCCTATATTTCCTAAAATAAAGGCTCTAGAATCAAAATTGTTCATATCCTTTAATATATTTTCTGCAATTCTAAGATGAGCTATCCAAGTTGCCATTTAACTCCTCCTTATGATATATCTCAATATTTATTGTTCTAATACCTCTTGATTCTCTGATGTAGTTTTTTGTGACTTTTTAGCTATAGCCATCATAAGTCCTAAGGCTATTGATAAGAAAGCTGATGCTATCACTCTGTACTGTGGTGGCATTAAGAATACAATTGTATGACATGGTATCCAGAAAAATGGTATTGTTTTTAACATACTAAACCCTATAAGCATGTTAAAATCTACCTCATCAATTAATTGGTTTATTGTTATCTTTCCTTTATCTCTATATTTAGCATCAATATATAAGTCAGCAAATTTATGAAATAAAAACATAAATGGCGCAAAGGTAATATTCATTGCTGCACTTGTTAAAAATGCATGTCCAAATTTTGATCCCTGTAATGGTAATCTGCCTACACTTTGTGCAGCTGATACTCCTTCTGAGTATAATGTAAAGGCTAAAGTTATCATCATTCCAATAATACCCCATATAGCTGCCTTGAATATTAATCCCTTAGTTCTTTGCCACTGACCATTTAATACTCTAGATCCTAACATGTCTCCCATAGTAGCTAGAATGAAAAACTTTAAAAAGCCACTAATATATGGATATGCTTCAGTTATAGACATAAATATATCTCTAGTACCTGGTACAATTAATATTATAGCCCATAGTAGTAATAAGCCCCCCCATAAATAATCCCCTAATTTCATTAAATTTCTCTCCTCTTCTATTATCTCTTTTTGATTTATTATCCATAAATATTATAACGTTTTCATGATATTTTAGCTATAGAGTTTTTTTACTTTTCAGAAATTTTAAATAAGCCATGATTCCCATTTTGTTATATTTTAAAATTAAGATTCTTCACCTACTTAATAATTTAAATTATACTAAATTTTATGATTGAAGTTTCCTTATTAAAATTTATATATTAACCAAAATATTCAAAAGTAAACTTACTCTATTCTAAATATAAGCAAAGATACCAAGCATATGCCTAGTACCTTTCACTTATATTTCTTTTACTTATAATTAATATATTCAAAATGAAATTTAACTAATTTGTTATATTAAATCTTAGCTTAACATTTACTTGATGTCCTTTTATAATTATAGGATTTTCTACAGAATTTACAGTAACTTTAGTATTTACGGTATAATTGGGATTCGGAATATCTACCTTATAGTATTTAGTTATCGTTGTTAAATTCCCATCCATACTTCTATAGGATAATATTATTGAATATAAAACATTGACTATAATATTATATTTTTGGCTTGAAGGTGATATTGATATAACTGTTGGAGTTACTTGTAATACTGTATCTGCTAATGGATCACAAGGTGATAAATTCATAGGAACAAATACCTCATACTGTAATGAATTATTTGTTACCTTAGTGATTACAGTATTGGTGCTAGTAGTCATAGGAACACTACTGCCTCCTGCGTAATTATAAGTCACAGTAGCCATATTTTGAATACATGGTCTTCCATTAAATAAATGATTAGTGCTAATTGATCCAACGATAGCCTGGAAAGTTACAACAACTGGTTGTAAGCTTTCACCTGATGGTACTTGCATATTGGGTATTTGCAAATTTCTTAAAGTATTAGCTGTTGCTCTTAGAACTTTAATTCCATTAATTTTTATTGTTGATGGATCTACAGTTAGATTAGCTGGAACTATATCAGATAGTACTATACCTGTAAGAGTTACATTGCCTGTATTATTTAAAATAATTGTATAAGTCAAAGTATCTCCTACTCTAGCATATTCAGACGAAACTGATTTAACTGCAGTTAAGCAAGGATTCGGAATTACTATATTTGTACTAACTCTATTAGTTCTTAATACTCCCGCTATTTCTCCTGCAACACCATATGTTACCGTTGAACTACCACAAACCGTAAAAGTTCTATTTATTTCTTGAAATCCTATAGAGGAAGGATCCATATGCCATTCAATATCTTTTACAACTGCATCAAAGGTTATTGTTAATGTAGTCATACTTTGACTTTCAGTAGGTGGTAAAAGATTTGGCAATGATAATTTACGAATATCAACTCTTTCTGAATGTGGTTTCACTCCATTAATTCTTATACTTTCTGGTATTACTTCTAATCTCTTATCCAACTTATCTGCTAACATAATGTTTGTAATTTCTACATTTCCCCTATTGGTAATTGTAATTGTATACCTAATGGTATCTGTAATCATTGCATCACATAAGTTTACAGATTTTGCTACCGCTATACAAGGTATACTAATAGTTGTATTAGCAATATTAGATATAGCTGTTCTAGTTTCCTGTTCAGTACCAATTAGATAACTTGCAGTTCCCTGACTAGTAACCACTGGCCCTGTGCCTGTTACTTTAGCCAAGAAGTTTATTGTATTGTAGGCTCTTGGATTAGTTGCTGGTAAGGATGGAAGAGCTAAATTATTTAAATCTGTTTCAATAGGCTGTAATACATTATTAATATATATAGATCCTGGTACTAGGGTTAAATCAATATCTAATATATCATTGAATACTATATTATTTAATTGTTGTATTGAATTATTGGTGAGTACCACAGTATAGTTTAATATTGTTCCTATAGTTGCATATTCTGGAGATACAGTTTTTATTATATTCAAAATATCTGCATTTACAGTAGCTATAGTTGAAGTCCTAGTAGTTGCCCTGGTCTGCCCTGTATAATTATAGGTTATAGAGGTTACTTGATTAGAAGTATTAATTTCATTACTTAAAACAATTGCATTAAAGGTTACTATTATTGATGAGGCAATTCCTAATGGCGGTAAAGTTATACTATTTAAATCATTTCCTATAACCCTCATATTAGTATTACCTATAAAAACTGAACTTCTGTCGAGTTCTAAATTATTATCTAATATATCTGTTAAAATTCCTCCAAGATTAAAAGCTACATTACCCGTATTAGTTATTGTTATTCTGTAATTAACAGTATTGCCCTCATTTGCTATGGTGTCAGCTCTATAATTTCCTATTCCATTAGTTCTAACCTCTTTTACTGCTGTAAAATTTGGATTAGTTTCCGGTTGATTTACTATTATTATAGCTGGTGCTGATGTGTTATTTATAGGTTTTTGGTATCCATCAGGTTCATAGGATATATCTACAGTATTTGAACTTCTTATTATTGGCTCAAGGCTAGTTCCATGCCTATGACCTTCATAAGATATTGTAGCTATATTACTTATAGAATTTGTTACTCTCATAAGTATTGCATTAAATTTAATTATGGTTGTAGATGGTTGTGATGGTGTACTTATAGGCAAATTTCCTAAAGGTATATCACTTAAATTATTTCCTTCAACAATAATACTTCTCCCATTGACAGTAATTGAATTTATATCTAATTGTAAATCTTCACTTAGAAAATCATTTAATAATCCATCTATAAGTTCTATGTTTCCATGATTTGTTACTGTTACTATATAGTTTATAGTGTCTCCAACTACTGCAGATATCTCTTTACTTGGAATACCCTCATTATTTACTTTTGCTTCCTGAGTTACAGTAATTTTATAATTTAAAGTGTCTCCTACTGATTCAGAAATACCAGTATCTTTATCTCCACCATTTGCACCTGCTAATTTTTCAACGTCATAATCACCTATTATATATGGACTTATTGTTACTCCATTAGATGTTACATGTAGGGGTTTAATAGATCCAGTATAATTATAATTTACTGTTGTTTTATTAATTATAGTTGAAGGTAATGTTGTAATCTTTGCATCAAAAGTTATGACTATTGGTGCTGATCCTCTAGATAATGCTGGAAGCATTAGATTACTTAAACCTACTGGCATTGATGCTTGTGCAATGCCATTTATTCTTATTGAAGTGGTATCCAAAGTTATTCCATTTGGTAAAATATCTGATAAAGTTCCAGTAGTGAAATCTATTTCTCCAGTATTGGTTATAGTAATTCTGTAATTAACTATATCCCCTTCCTCTGCTTCTACTATAGTAACATAATCTCCTATATTATTTATTCTTGCAGATTTTGATATTGTAAAAGATTCTCCTGATGCTGGTACTACCATTGTACTTTGCCTTAAAGGAATGGCTTCAATTTGTATATCTGGGCATCCTGGTTCAGTTGTATCTGGATAAGTTATTCTAGCTTCATTAGTGACTTCAGAAGGATTACCTGTAATAGTACCTACAAAAGTTATTTGCACTGAATATAAGCCTGGTAATTGTACTGATATTTCCGGCAATGGTAGATTATCTACTCCAAAATAAGTTCCTTGGTCTATGGCTACACTATTAATTCTTATGGAAGTTAGATCTATATCTACATTAGGATCTACTAAATTATTTAACCTTGCCCCAGTTATAGGCATATTGCCATTATTATAAATTGTAACTGTATATCTTAATCTATCTCCAGGGTTTGCCAAACTTCTATTTACTTCATGAGTAACATATACAGACATAGTTGGTATACCACTTTTAGGACGCTCTAATATTTTCTGAACTGCTAATCCATTTACTGGAGCTATTTGTATAGTTGTTTTATCTATAATTTTGTTGTTATCTACAGCTTTATCATCTATATTAATATTCATAACATCACTCCTTATTATATCTAATATCTGTACTCTAAAATCAGTTGCATAAAGCAATTAAAAATTTACAAATTTTTATTCTTACATTAATAACCATAATAGCTTAACTGCAATGTACATTATCCTTAGTATAAACTCTTCTAAATCTATATTTTAATACGACGACTAAATATCTTCTCTATATAGTATGGAAACTTCATTAACGTTGTACCATATAAAACTTTTCTAATATTACATTTTCTAAATATTTATTCTCACTATTTGTAATACTTGTAAACAAACATTTAAATAAATAAAAGTACTATAAATATTTATTCGTAAATATTTACATTATATTTTTTATATGGTAAACTATACTTAAATCACTAGATAATAACTATTATTAAGTGATAATTTACTTTTAATATTAATGTCATTTGAAAAGAAAGTGGGGAATAAAGATGGGAAATTTAAAAGGAAGTAAAACAGAGGCTAATTTAGCAGCAGCATTCGCAGGAGAATCTCAAGCTAGAAATAAATATACTTTTTATGCTTCAAAAGCTAAGAAAGAAGGCTATGAGCAAATTGCTGCTCTATTCACTGAAACTGCAAACAATGAGAAGGAACATGCAAAAATATGGTTCAAGCTTCTTCATGATGGCATAGGTGATACTATGGAAAATCTTAAGGATGCAGCTGCTGGTGAACACTACGAATGGACAGACATGTATGCTAATTTTGCAAAAGAAGCTAAAGAAGAAGGTTTTGATAAAATTGCTTACTTATTTGAATCTGTAGCTAAAATTGAAAAAGAGCATGAAGCAAGATACTTAGCTCTACTAAAAAATATTGAAGAAGGAAAAGTTTTTGAAAAAGAAGAAAGTGTAGTTTGGCAATGTGCTAACTGCGGATTCATATATGAAGGAGAAAAAGCACCTAAGGCATGTCCTGTATGTGCACATCCTCAAAGCTATTTCCAACTATTAGCTAAAAATTACTAATATTTAAAATAATAAGGGATTGATTATAAAATCAATCCCTTATTTAATCTTCAAAAATAGATACCAATTTTATGTTATAGGCATTAATCTTTGATATATATCAGCTTTATACCTACTATCTAAAAGCATTATGGTACCCTTATCTTCTTCAGTTCTAATAACTCTCCCCATAGCCTGTATAACTTTATTCATACCTGGAAATGTGTAGGCATAATGAAATCCAGGCTCTCCTATTTCATTAAAATAATCTTCTATAAGTTTCCGTTCAAAAGATATCTTTGGTAACCCTACACCTACAATTATAGCCCCTTTTAGTCTATCTCCAACTAAGTCTATTCCCTCTGAAAATACTCCTCCCAAAACTACAAAGCCTATAGTTCTACTTTCTTCTTGGCTTTCTAATGAGAATCTTTCCAGGAATTCTTCCCTTTCCTTCTCTGTCATAAGGCTATCTTGTATATATATATTAGCTCCACTAAAATTCTCACAATAAACTTCATAGACTCGCGTCATATATTCATAGGAAGGAAAAAACACTAAAAAGTTTCCTGAACGACTATTTAGAACCTCATTAATATATTTGCATATGGGATAATAGCTTTTCTCCCTGTATTTATACCTAGTATCTACATCGTATTTTAGAATTAACTCTCGATTTTCTGGAGGAAAGGGAGATTTAAGCTTTATACTATAACTTTTATCATCTCCACCTAATAATTTCTTAAAGTAATTTATTGGAGACAGTGTGGCTGAAAAAAATATTGAACTTATATTTCCTTTAATACATTCCTTTATTACGTTACTTGGATTTAAACAGAATATTTTTACCTTTATTTCTCTATCCTCATCATTGCAATAAAGCACAAAATCCTTTGAAAATAGCTCACCTATCCTAATAAAATCTAAAAAGGAAAAATATACATTTAAAAATATTTCCTCTATATTTTCTCCACTGTGCTCTTTCAAATAATTTTCACCTTCAGTTATAAAAAGTCTTAAAAGAGCTATTATGTCTGCAGGACCTTCTTCTATTATTACATTGCCTTTTTCACCTAGAGTATATTCCTTTAAAAGTTTAATTATTTTATTCAATATGCCTATAAGTTTTTTATTTTTATATTTAAATTCTTTTTTTAACTCTTTTAAATCACTTGTATTTATTTCAGCTGAGTACATATCTCTTCCACGATCTACTAGATTATGTGCTTCATCTACAAGAAATATATATGGAGTATTATCAAAGGCCATTCTCTTGATCATAGCTTTCGGATCAAAAAAATAATTATAGTCACCTATTATAAAATCGCACCAAGCAATTAAATCTAGTGATAGTTCAAATGGACAAACCCTATATTCTCTGCTATATTTTTCTATAATCTGTTGATTAAAAACCTCATCATTTTCTAGCATAGCTAATATGGCATCATTAACTCTATCAAAATGCCCCCTTGCATACTCACAAGCATCTCCATTGCATACTCTTTCTTCTTGAAAACAAATTTTATCCTTTGCCGTAATAGTTAATGTTCTAAGCTTCATGCCTGAATCTCTTAATATGTCTAAAGTGCTTTCTGCTACTCCCTTAGTAATATTCTTCGCCGTAAGATATATAAGTTTAGCTGAATTATTTATAGTAAAAGATTTTATTGCTGGAAAAATTGTTGAAATCGTCTTACCTGTTCCCGTAGGTGCTTCTATGTAAATATCCCTCTTTTCCTTTATGGTTCTATATACATTTACAGCTAATTCTCTTTGACCTTTTCTATAATTTTTAAAGGGAAAGTCTAACCCTTCTATGGAGTTATCTCTTAGTTCTATCCAGTTACTTTGAAGTTGAATCCACTTAGTATATCTCTCCATAACTTCATAAAAAAACTTTTCTAGTTCCTCTCTAGAAAAAGTTTTTGTAAATGTCTTAGTATGCAGACTTTCTCTATGACAATATATGAGGTCTATATCTATTTTGCTTAGATCTTCCTCCTCACAATAGATGTATCCATATAACTTTCCTTGTGCCCAATGAAGAAAATTTTCATTTTCTTCAAGGGTAAGTAAATCCTTCATAGTTGTTTTTATCTCTATTATTTTTACTTCTTTATTATCATTCTGTAAAGATGTAATAATAACACCATCGGCTCTTCCTTCTAAGGTAATGTTTATGTCATGATAATTTAGATTTCTAGAAAGGTGCATCTCATTAATGTAAGTTTTCTCATTTACTTGTTCACATTGCTCCTTCAGCTCCTTTTGTATAACCTTATGAAGCCTAGTTCCCTCTTGGGCTGATGAAGTTCCTCCTATTCTGTCGTCAATATCTCCTTGCCTATAGATAAACTCTATTAAATTTCTAACAGATATCCTCATATTATTTTCTATCATATTTTTCTCCTAATAGGTAAACCCATAATTAAATTCTAAGAATTATTTATTTTGCTTTTGTCTTTCTATTTCTTCAAAAACTTCATTTAAATATTCCCATCTTTCTAATAGATGGTTTAATTCCTCTTTTAATCTATTTTGCTCTTCTAATAACTGCTGTAGCCTTACAAAATCACTTCCACATTGATTTATTTCAGCTTCAATTTTTGAAATTTCCTCTTCCTTATTTTCTATATCCTCATCTATGGTATCAAATTCTCGTTGCTCCTTAAATGTAAACTTGAGCTTAACTTGCTTTTCCTTCTTATTTTTAACTTCTTCAGTTTTCTTTTCTTTATTATTGGAGTTTGTTGTTGTAACATTCTCGTCAGCTTGTATCTCTTTAAATTCTTTATAATCACTATAATTTCCTACAAGCTCTAAAATTTTTCCTTCTCCCTCAAAGCTAAAAATTCTATTAGCAATCCTGTCTAAAAAGTATCTATCATGGGATATAGCAATTACAGTACCATTAAATCTATCTAAATAATCTTCTAATATTGTTAAAGTTTGAATATCTAAATCATTGGTAGGCTCATCTAAAAATAGTACATTAGGAGCTTGCATTAGTATTATTAAAAGATATAATCTTCTTTTTTCTCCACCAGATAATTTTGATATAAAACTATGCTGCATAGTACCATCGAATAAAAAGTTTTCTAACATTTGTGAAGCTGTAATTTTACTTCCATCATTAGTAGTAATATATTCAGCTACCTCTTTAATATATTCAATTACCCTCATAGTTCCATCTAATTCTATATTTTCTTGAGTAAAATAACCTATCTTAACGGTCTCACCCTTTATAACCTCGCCTTTATCAGGTTTAACTCTTCCACTTATTATATTTAGTAGAGTTGATTTTCCCATACCATTATTACCTATAACTCCAACTCTCTCTTCCTTAGTAAATATATGACTAAAATCTTTAATGATTACTTTATCTCCAAATGCTTTACTTATATCATCTATTTCTATTATTTTTTTACCTAGCCTTGAAGCAGCTGTGTTTAACTCCATTTTTTCTTCATCTATCTTATAGGATGTTTCTTTTAATTCTTCAAATCTATCAATTCTTGCCTTTTGTTTAGTAGACCTAGCTTTAGCTCCTCTTTTTATCCAAGCCAACTCTTTTCTATAAAGATTTTGTCTCTTACTTTCAAGCGCCTCCATAAGTTGCATTCTTTCAGCTTTTTTCTCTAAAAATACAGAATAATTTCCTTGATATGAATATAATTCTCCTGCATCTAACTCGAAAATTCTATTAGTAATTCTGTCTAGAAAATACCTATCGTGGGTTATCATTATAACCCCACCTTTTCTCTTTTTTAATATATCTTCCATATAATCAATTATCTCATTATCCATATGGTTAGTAGGCTCATCTAAAACTAAAAGGTCACAAGGAGTTATTAACACATTACAAAGACCTACTCTCTTTCTTTGCCCTCCTGAAAGATTGCCCATTTTGGCATCAAAATCAGTTATACCTAGTTTGGTTAATAGCGCTTTAGCCTCACTTTCTATCTGCCAGCCCCCCAGTGCATCAATTTTACTAGTAAGTTTGAATAGGCGCTGTTGTATCTCTGTGCTATCACTATTACTTTTTAGTTCTTCTAGTACATGCTCGTATTCTCTTAGAACTTCCATAATTTCTCCAGATCCATTAAATACATGATCAATAACCCTATCATCTGGATTAAAATTAATATGTTGAGGTAAGTAAGAAATATTAAGTCCATTCATCTTTGTAATTGTTCCTGAATCTTCTTGCTCAACCCCTGCAATAATCTTTAACAATGTAGATTTTCCAGCTCCATTTACGCCAATTATTCCAATTTTATCTTCTGATGTTATAGTTAATTTAATATCATTTAATAAAGGTTTCTCACTAAAACTTTTA
Source organism: Clostridiaceae bacterium (assembly GCA_902363375.1). Taxonomy (GTDB): domain Bacteria; phylum Bacillota; class Clostridia; order Clostridiales; family Clostridiaceae; genus Clostridium_J. The sequence goes on from CABIZX010000001.1 coordinate 1,326,571, forward strand.
TATATATTTTCAAGTGTAATTAAATTCATATGTATCATCCTCAATTCTTAACTGTGATTAAATCTAATAATTTCATTATATAGACTTCTTATTATAAAACTTTTCCTATGGACATTATACCTAATTGAGAAAGAAATAAAAACCTTTAGATAATATTTATTACCTAAAGGTTTTTATTTAATATTTATAGGGACTTTATAATATATTGCTAATCAAATTATCTTAAGTGATAAAAATAAAATATTTCACACAGGAGAATCCTAATAATTCTTATATAGCTATCTTCTTAGATGTCTCACTCTTTTTCTCTCCTATAGTAGATAAATCTATCCTCAATCCTCTTTGTATTATTCTAATTATCGGAAGCGAGATTATTCCATCTACAACGTGATGAATCATAGTTCCCACTCCTGTTACCACAAGAGCTAGTAATATATTACTTGTAAATGCAAGTACTATTATTCCTTCAATAATTCCATGAATTGGTGCTGTAAATGCTACTACCTTACCATAAGAAACTTTTTTTATAAGCATTTTAGCTCCAACATATCCTACAACTATATGAGATGCTGCTCTCATTGCTACTATTGGATCTGGTATCGCAAATAAAAATCCTATAACTGAACCTATTCCTACTACAGCAGCCTCAAAAGGCCCTAAAAACATAGCAATAAACATAGGCACGTGTGATGCTAAAGTTGCAGAGAACGGTGGTATATATACCTTAAGAAAAGGCCCAAATATTACTGGTATTATAATAGACATAGCTATTAATAATGAGCTCACTACCATTTTTTTTAAATTTGTCTTCATTTTTATCCCCCTTATGCACTGTATATACATTAGTATATAACACATTTTTACACTTGTAAATAGAAAGTATCCATTACTATACGTAATGGATACTTTCTATTACTTTTTATTCAAATTTAAAATTTAATTATTCTTATTTCTTAATGCTAATAAAAGTTTATCGCAAGTAACTGGAATGCTCTGCATTCTAACTCCCACCGCATTATAAATAGCATTTAGTATAGCTGGAGCTGTAGGAATCATTACAGGCTCGCCTATTCCCTTCGCTCCATAAGGACCACTCTCTTCTAATTCCTCGACAAAATACGCATCTATATGGGGTATATCTTTACTAGTAGGTATTATATAATCAGAAAAATTTTTATTTTTAATAGTTCCTCTTTCTACTTCTACTTCCTCCATTAAAGCATACCCTATCCCCATTGCAACACCACCTTCTGCTTGGCCTTCTGCAGAAACTGGATTTATTATTTTTCCTGCATCATTCACAGCTACTACTTCTATAATATCTACTTTACCAGTTTCATCATCTACTTCTACAGTAACCTTTTGAGCTCCAAAGGTATATGGCCAATAAGGATTTCCTTGTCCTGTCTCTAAATCGATTTGTGAAGTCTCGGCCTTAAAATAGCCCTCTGCTTTTGTCGGAATTTTATTTTCTTCCATAAAACTATATAAGTCCTTTAAAGTTTCTCTATTTATATCTTTATCATTTAATTTACTATTAACTTTTTCTATATTTACTCTAAGTTTTTCACAGGCATCATAAACTGCATTACCTGTATTATAAGTCTGTCTGCTAGCTGCGGCTGTCCCACTGTCTTTTATAAAGCTTGTGTTATTATATTCTACTTTCACTAGATTTTTCTCCATATTTAATGTTTCTGCTGCAATTTGCCACATTACACTTATGCCTCCAGAACCTACATCTGAAACTTCAACATATACTATAATTTCTCCATCTTCTTTAAGCTGTGCTGTAGCTCTCGATTCATCTGGAAATCCATTACCATAACCAGTGCCATAAAATGTAGTTGCATAGCCAATTCCACGCTTTTTCATATATTTTTCACCCTTTCTTTAAAGCTCCACATCATCGATACCTGCAAGTTTTTCAATACATTTTTTAATTCCTACACTAGATTTTAATACTTGTCCCGTAGCAGTTTTATCTCCTACTTGAAAAGCATTTATATATCTAAACTTAAGTGGGTGAATTCCAAGTTTTTCAGCTAACATATCCATTTGAGTTTCTGTAGCAATAGGACATTGAGTAGCTCCAAAGCCCCTCATAGCTCCACTATATGGATTATTTGTATATATAGCCATAGATCTTATATCCACATTATCTATATTGTATGGTCCTGTGGCATGTACCGCTGCTTTTCTTAATACGTTCATTCCCCATGAAGCATAGGCCCCAGTATCTCCATAAATTTTAGCTTGAAAAGCACATAGAGTTCCATCCGCCCTTGCCCCTGTCTTGAGAAAAATTTTCATAGGATGTCTTTTGCTATGAGATATAGTAGACTCTTCTCTATCATAAACTACTTTAACAGGCCTTTTAGTTAAATAAGCTGCAAGTGCTGCATGACATTGTGGATTAATGTCTTCTCTAGCTCCGAAAGCTCCACCAATGGTCATATTTCTAATTCTAACTTGCTCTTCATCAATGTTTAAGCACCTCGCTACTTCCTCTCTATCATAATGTGGATATTGAGTTGCAACATATACTTCTACTACTCCATTTTCATCAATTTTACTTACAGCCGCCTCTGGTTGTAAAAACGCATGTTCAACCATAGGAGTGTTATACAAATTTTCTACCACATACTTAGCTTCTTTAAAGCCATTTTCAACATTCCCCTTTTTGATTTTTAAATCATAAAGTATATTACTTCCATCTCCTAAGATAGGAGCATCTTCCTTTATAGCATCTTCAACAGTAAAAATCCCATTATATTCCTCGTACTCTACCTTTACACTATTTATAGCCTTTCGCAAAGTTTCTTTATCTTTTGCAACTATCAAAAGTATAGCATCGCCAACTCTTTTAATGGTATCCTTCACAAGAGTTGGAATATCTTTAAATATTACACCATGACTTATAGCTCCAGGTATCATAGAGTAATCTATTACCATTTCTATACCTTCAATGGTTCTTATTTCTTCAATATTTATAGATTTTACTTTTCCATAGGGAATTGTGCTTCTTTTTACTCCTGCATATAACATTCCATCAAATTCTATATCATCTGGATAAATTGATTTTCCTAAAACTTTCTCATAAACATCTGGTCTTATAAGCCCTCTCCCAACTGCATCCATAGATTTTCCTCCACCCTTAATTATTTTTCAACTTATTTTGAGCTAAAGCTATTCCCTTGACTATTTTCTCATAGCCAGTACATCTACATAAGTTTCCAGAAATACTCTCTCTTACTTCTTCTTCTGTGGCATCTATGTTGCTATCTAATATAGCTTTAGCACTTAAAATCATTCCTGGGGTACAGTATCCACATTGAACTGCTCCAACTTCCATGAAAGCCTCTTGAATAGGGTGTATACCGTCTTTTCCTATTCCTTCTATAGTAGTTATTTCACAACCTTCTAAAGTTGCAGCAAGCAAAAGACAAGAATTATTGGTTTTTCCATCAATAATAACAGTACAAGCACCACATTCACCTTCGCCACATCCCTCTTTTGTTCCCTTCAACTTTAATTCGTCTCTCAAAAAATCTATTAGTCTCATCATTGGGTTTATATATTTTTTATACTCAACTCCATTTACTTTCATGGTTACCTCTATCATAAGACACCTCTTTTATATAATTTTATATTATATTTATTACTTTAAAGCACTATCTAAAGCTCTTTTAAACACACCCTTAATTGCATCCCTTTTAAAAGGCATTGTCTTTCTAGTTCCTATACTTTTTTCTACAGCTCTTTCTAAATAATTTAGAGCTTCTTCCGAATACAACCATTTAACTTCATGGCTCATAGCTGCTTTCTCTAATTCATATGCCCTAAAAGGGTATCTTCCTACTGCTCCAAGGCATATGTTAATGTTATTGATCTTACTTTCTTTTAATACCAAACTTATAGCAGTGCTTACTCTTGCAATAGCTAGTGAATTTCTTTTTCCTAGCTTATAATACCCACTTTTCTTTTCTGTTTTAGGTATAATTATTTGGACTAAGATTTCATACTCTTTTATCTTTTCTTTCTCATAATCATTAAAGTATTTTTCACAACTTACTTCTCTTATCCCATATTCAGAATCTATGACCAAAACTCCATCTAAGCTAATTATGCAAGGCACAACATCAGCTGCCGATCCTGCATTAGAAATATTTCCTCCAACCGTAGCTACATTTCTAATCTGTAGTGATCCCATAGTTTTGCTACAATCTAAAAGTGAATTATAATTTCTTGATATAATAGGGCTCTCATTTAAATCAGTAAAAGTTACCATGGAGCCAATATATATTGAATTTTTATCTTCTTCTATTTTTTTTAATTCTAAAATTTTTCTTAAGGAAACTATCGAGTTGTAATTTAATTTATTTTTTCTTAATTCTAAGACTAAATCTGTTCCACCAGCTAATAATTTAAAATTAGAGTTATTTTTCATATATGATTTAGCTTTATCAATAGTATTAGGATTATAAATTTTTAAAGATTCCACAATATTCCCCTTTCCTTATTGAAGTAATTACATTATATTCAATTTAATTACATATATATTTTTAAAAAAATCTTCTATAGATATAAATATAGAAGACTTTTTTATTAAAGTAACAGTATTAATTTTTATAAAGTTTAACATGTTAAAATTAAAAAATGTTAAATACTTAAATAGTTTTCTAAGATTAGTTCTCTTCTTTATTACATGCAGTTAATATCATATTCTCTGCCACTTGGAAATACTCATCTAGATCAAACTTACCTTCATCAATCAGATACTGAAGAGATGATCCAAGCATTAGAGATACCATAATAAAGGGTAAATTTTTTATAGTCTTTTTATCTAGTCCTTCTGTATTGCTTTCAGGTAAAATATCTTCTATACTTTTTCTCCAAATATTAAAGGTATTTTGAAAAATAGTTCTTATCTCTTCATTTACTGTCCCCTGAACCCAATAATCAATTTGAGTATATTCCATCTTTTTATTTATTAAAATATCATCTTTCTTCTGCTCAAAGAAACCTTGAATATTTTCAGTAAAATTTTTATTTTCCGTATCTATATAATTTTTACGTCCCCTTGAGAATTCTTCTTGTATGCTATTAAGTAGTCCTATCATAATATCATTTTTAGTAGAGAAGTGATAATGCAGGTTAGCTTGACTCATATTAGCCTCCTTAGCAATCATATGCATACGGGTACCACTAATTTTCTCTTTTGACACTACCTCAAGTGCCGCCTTTAGTATTTTTCTACTCACATCTTTTTCCATAATTAACCTTCTTTCTCACTTAACCCCAAATTCATCTAAATGTAAATAAATCTTTATCTTATACATACGGCTCTTCTATGATTTTTCCAGCCACATATCTTTTGATAATATTTTTAGGATTTCCTGTGTAAATAAATTTTTGTAATCGCTCCTCTAAAGATAACTTTTTAAAATTATTTAATGAACTATCATCTATAATTAAAGCATCAAATTCATAGCCTTTTTCAAAGCTACCAACCTTTCCAAAGAAACTTCCACTTCCTTTAGTTGCCAAATAAAATAACTCAGCCGTACTCAATGGTGTTTCTTTTTTCCCACTTTCAAGCCATCTTATATTTGAAGCCTGTGCACTATCTACCATTACATTGCACATTGATAAACTATGACCTCCTGCTATATCTGAAGCAAGTCCTACTGGTATTCCCATGTCTATTAACTTTCTAATGGGTGCTATACCACTAGCTAAATTTGAATTAGAGTTAGGACTATGAGCTATGAATACTTGACTTCTTTTTAACATTTTCATTTCTTCAGATTCAAGTAACACGCAATGAGCCATAATTGTTGGTTGTTTACCAAGAAGACCAGCATCCTCATAAATACTTGCATAATTTTCAAATTCTGGGTGTAATGTCTTTACAAACTCTATTTCATCCCTATTTTCACTTAAATGAGATTGCACTGGTACTTTGTATCTTTCTGATAACTCGCCTAAAGCATTTAGTAATTCTTTAGTACAAGTAGGTACGAATCTAGGTGTTATAATAGGTTTCACAAGTTCATATTTATTGGAATATTCTTTTATAAATTCTTCAGTATCTGCAATGGATTTGTTAGTATCTTCCATCAAAAACTCTGGACAGTTTCTATCCATATTCACTTTTCCTACATAAGCACCAAGTCCTGAATCATTAAAAATATCCATCAAAAGTTTTGTAGCTTCAAGGTGAACTGTTGCAAATACACAGCTTCTTGTAGTACCATTTTTCCAAAGTTCTCTTACTAGACTTTTATATACTTCTTTTGCATATTCTAGATTCCAATACTTTCCTTCTTCTGGAAAGGTATATGCATCTAGCCACGGCATCAATTCCTTATCTAAACCTAGGCCTAAATTAGGAAATTGAGGTCCATGTAGGTGGATATCTACAAAACCAGGAATAATTATTTGGTTTCCGTAATCCATTACTGGATTATTATTTAATTCTTCTGGTAATTTCCTATATACATCCATTATTGTCTTATTATCTACTACCACATATCCATTCTCTATTATTTCATAACTTCCAAAAGTCTTTGTAAAAATAATATTACCTTTTATTATTTGCAATGCTTTCATCACATTCCTCCCTAATTAAATTACTATGGCACTGTAATTACATTTTTCTTTAGTAATACTTGCCTAATTAAAGAGCATAGTTAAATTAGCTTTAAATACTTGTCCATAATCTTTAAAAATTCATAGTATAAATTAAGTTTTCGACTTTTTATAGTGTTTTTCCTTTATATTTTTTGTAAAATGTATCCTTCATTGGCAATGTGGTTCTAAACTTCTTGTCTAATACATAATATGCTCCTTGAACAGCTGGAGCTGTCGGTATCGAAGTTATTTCTCCTATCCCCTTTGCTCCATAAGCTAATGTATTAGTATTCTTTTCTATTATTATAGGTGTTATTTGTGGAATGTCTGGAGCTCTAAATAATCCTAGAGTTCCAAATTTAGCTGTTGGTACACAATTTTTTAGTGGATAATCTTCTGTTAAAGCATATCCTAAACTCATTACAACTCCACCTTCAATTTGACCTTCAACATTTATAGGATTAATTGCTCTTCCAACATCATGGGCAGCAACTATCTCTTTTAGTTTACCATCTTTAGCAAGTATTGCAAGTTGTGTTGCATATCCATAAGCTACATGGCTAACTGGGTTTTCCTTTTGAGAATTTATAGAATCTGTTATTCCTTTATATTCTCCATAAAATTCTTTATGATTTAATAGGTTCATAGTCTTATCTATATTATTTAAAAGCCAACTTCTATTCTCATCACAATTTGTATTGTCCTCTAAATTACTTCCTTTTAAGCTTTCTATTTTATATAATTTATCTATTTCTTCCATAAACTTAACTGCAGCGATTCTAGTAGCCTCTCCAGTAAAAACTGTTTGCCTTGAAGCTGTAGTGGTTCCTGAATCTGGCGAATCAAAGGTGTCTGGTGATGATACTACAATTCTATCTGGCGATAATCCAGTTACCTGACAAATTATTTGTGTCATTACAGTTCCTAAGCCTTGACCTATGCAAGCTGCACTAGTTTTCACACTAATTTTCCCATTTTCTATAATTAAATTGCATCTTCCTACATCTTGTAGTCCAACTCCTACTCCACTATTTTTCATACAACAAGCAATTCCTACTACATCATTGTTATCGTACTTTTCTTTTACTGCTAATAACGTCTCCTTAATTGCTGTTCCTGAGTCAGCTACCTGTCCATTTGGAAGAACATCTCCAGGTTCTACAGCATTCTTATATCTAATTTCCCAAGGTGATATGCCAACCTTTTCTGCCAAAAGATTTAAATTGCACTCTCCTGCAAATACAGATTGAGTTACTCCAAACCCTCTAAAGGCTCCTGCTGGTGGATTGTTAGTATATACCGCAATTCCAGTAATCTGAACATTTTCACATCTATATGGCCCTGCAGCATGGGTACATGCTCTTTGCAATACTGGTCCACCTAATGATGCATACGCACCTGTATCAGAAACTATGTCAGCTAAAAAGGCCGTAAGATTCCCCTCATAATCGCAGGCTGTAGTTACTTTAATTTCCATAGCATGCCTTTTAGGATGAATCATTATACTTTCCTTTCTACTGAAGGTAATCTTTACAGGTTTCTTAGTAGCATATGCTAACAGTGCTGCATGATGTTGAACGCTCATATCTTCTTTGCCTCCAAAACCTCCACCAACATATTTGCTAATGCACCTTACTTTCTCTTTTGGTAATCCTAATAATTCTGATATCTCCCTTTGCTCATCATAAATTCCTTGAGAACCTGTATATATTAATACACCATCATTATCAGGCATAGCAAGTGCACTTTCTGGCTCTAGGAAAGCATGTTCTGTGAAAGGAGTTGAATAGGTATTAGTAACTATATATTTGGAATGTTTTAAGGCTTTTTCTACATCACCTCTTTTAATTCTTTCAGTTCTATATACATTTCCTTCTGTATGAATACTAGGAGCTTCAGAATCCATTGCTGTTCTAGGATTTCTTAATGGTATAAGTTCTTCATAATCTACTTCTATAAGATCTACAATCTCCTTTAATGACTTTTTATTTTTTGCAGCTACTAATGCTATAGCATCACCTACATATCTAGTTTCTTCACCTACTGCTATAAGTGCTGGCCAATCCTTTGAGATGTGTCCAATAAATCTATCTCCTGGTATATCCTTTGCTGTTAATATAGCTACAACCTCAGGATGAGTTAATGCTTTTTCAACATTTATCTTTTTTACTAATGCCCTTGGATATTTTGATCTTAATGCAGAACCAAAAATCATTCCAGGAACTTTCATATCATCAACATAAATTGCGGTTCCCAAAATTTTATCTATAGCATCGATTCTTGGTAAAGGTTTTCCGATGCTACCATCTCTTTCAATTTCTAAACTTAATTTTCCCTGTGTAAAAATTCGTGCCGACAATTCTATAGCATCTATTATTTTTACGTATCCTGTACATCTACACACATTTCCTTTAATAGCTGCTTTTATATCTTCTCTAGAAGGAGTTAAAGTTTTATTAAGTAATCCCTTTGCACTCATTACCATCCCTGGAATACAAAATCCACATTGAACTGCACCTACCTTTGAGAAAGCCCATGAAAATACCTGCTTTTCAAATTCTGATAATCCCTCAACAGTTTGTATCTCGCTCCCACTAATTTTCTCAATGTTTTTTATACAAGCTCTTGATGGTATACCATCTATTAAAACCATACAAGCCCCACAGGCTCCTTCTCCACATCCATTTTTAACAGATGTAAGATTTGCTTCTTCTCTTAAATATTCAAGTAAATTAATATTTCTATCAAAATAAACTTGTACTCCATTTAGTATAAACTCGTACATAATCCACCCCCTAACAATTTATTAACTTCTAAATTCCATAACACTTTGGTATATTGGAATAGGACCCCTTAAGCTAGTATAAACTTAGGGTCCTAATATATTTTATTATAATGTACACTTAATCACATAGCTATTTAATTTACATTTATTACTTGTTATTTTTTACTCTTTCATTGAATTCTTCTATTAATTTATCTAGTTCTGATCCCATTTTATGAAGTCTTCCCCAATAATTATCATAGTCATACCATTGAGCATTTAATTCTTTAAGTTCATATTGCTGCTGCTCTATCCAAGTATAATATTTTAAGTTATGAATTCTTTTTTTGTCCATATAGCTTAATTCTTCCATGGAATCTGTTCTCACACCTAAAACACATTTACTATGATCACCAATAGCATCTTTTTCATCATATTCACTTATTCTTTCTTCTTTCATCTCCTCAAGCCTAGATTGATACATCTCTGCTGAATCCGTAAGAACAGTTAATATCATGTCATCTTCACCAAGTTCATAATACTTAGCAAATTTTATTGCAGATAATATATTAGCTGCACCTGATATACCTACCCAAGTAAGCTTTTCAATAAGCTCCTCTGATACTCCTAAACCTCTTAAATATTCTTGTCCAGCTGGCTCATTAAACAATCTAAACATAGCTAAACTATCATTATCGTCTATAGCAATAATCATGTCAGTATTCTTAACATTGTGAATCCAAGGTACATGTTTATCGCCTATACCTTCAATTCTATGATCTCCAAAACCATTATTTAAGAGCGTAGGACATTGAAGTGCCTCACCTACAGCAAGCTTTGCACCTGGATATTTATCTTTAATAAAGTCTCCACTTCCTAAGGTACCTGCTGAACCTGAAGTTAGACAGATACCAGCTACTCTTCCATTTTCACCCTTCTCATGGTCTATTATTGATGCCATAGCATTACCAGTTACTTCATAATGCCAAAGATGATTTCCAAGCTCCCCAAATTGATTAAATATAACTACATTATCTCTAGTTCTTCTAAGCTCCCATGTTTTATCATAAATTTCTTTTACATTACTTTCACATCCTGGAGTAGCTATTACTTCTCCAGCCACATTCTTGAGCCAATCAAAACGCTCCTTACTCATATTTTCAGGTAAAATAGCTATAGATTTACAACCTAATAATGTAGAATTATATGCTCCACCTCGACAATAATTACCAGTTGATGGCCAAACCGCTTCATGAAACTTAGGATCAAATTGCCCTGTTACTAATCTCGGAACAAGACAAGCATAACTTGCACCTACTTTATGTGCTCCTATTGGGAAAAATTTTCCCGACATAGCAAAAATTCTAGCTTTAACTCCTGATATTTCTTCTGGTATTTCTATATAATTTGGTAATGAATTATATAGTCCTCCTTCTTTAACTGGTTGATTATACCAAGATATTCTAAATAAATTTACAGGGTCAATATCCCAAAGTCCTGTTTTTGAAAGTTTATCTTTAATTTCTTGTGGTATTTTATTTGGATCCTTCATTTGAGCAATAGTAGGAATTATTATATTTCTCTCTCTCGCACTCTCTACTGTCTTTAGAACTTGTTCCTCATTAACTTCTAAATCTATTAATTTGTGCATTTTATATCCTCCTAAAATTTTTTATAAATTACTGATACTACAACCTTCTACTAATTTGAAGTTATAGTATTATTAATCAAACTCTATAATTTATTGATCCTTAAATAATTAATCAATTCATTTATATCAGGTTTAACTAGCTCTGGCTTAGATACTGCCCTTTGAGCTGATTTAACATCTTTAAGCCCACTACCAGAAACAATTATGACAACAGTTTCATCTTCATTTATTTTTCCTAAATCTACAAGTTTCTTAAGTCCTGCAAAGCTTGTTACTCCTGCCGGTTCTCCAAATACTCCTGTTTGCCTTGCCAAAGTTGTAATTGCACTTAATATTTCTTCATCACTTACATCTATAGCAATACCATTACTTTCTTCAAGGGTATTTAGAGCTTTATATCCATTTCTAGGAATTCCTACTGATATACTATCTGCAATAGTCTCTGGTGGTATATAATCAAATTTTCTACTCCCATTTCTATAGGTTCTATTAACTGGATTGGACCCTATTGCTTGTACTGACACCATAGTTGGAAGTTTATCAATTAAATCTAACTCATAAAATTCCTTAAATCCTTTCCATACACTAGATATAGAGCAACCATCACCCACAGCCATGATAACCTTATCAGGAACCTTAAAATTTAGTTGTTCACATATTTCAAAGGCAGCAGTTTTCTTACCTTCTGCTAAATATGGATTTATTGCGCAACTTCTGTTATACCATCCAAAATGCTCTACAGCTTTTAAACAGAAATCAAAGGCTGTATCATAATCTCCGTCTACTAGGATTACATTACTTCCAAACACTAAAAGTTGTGCAAGCTTTGCCTCTGGAATACTTTTAGGAACAAATATATAATTATTTATTCCCATACAAGCAGCAAACCCTGATAGAGAAGATGCAGCATTACCTGTAGAAGCCGCACAGATGATATCTTTCTTTAATTCTATCGCCTTTGCCACTCCTACCGCCGTAGCTCTATCCTTAAATGATGCTGTAGGATTTCTCCCTTCATCCTTTATATATATTTTTTCTATATTTAATATTTTCTCTAATCTATTTGCTTTATATAACGGTGTCCATCCCACTTGTAAGGGTGCTATACCCTCTTTAGATTCTAAAGGAAGTATAGGCAAATACCTCCAAATACTTTCATCATCATTATTATTTAAATATTCCTTAGTTAAATTCTCCTTTATTAAGTCCATATTATAGGTTACATCTAATGTTCCTTCTGTCCCACAATTTGGACAATGATACATTACATTTTCACCAACTTTTTTACCACATTTAGAACACACTAATTCTTTAATTTTCTCCATAACTTCACCTCATTTTCTATTGGCTTCATTACTTGTAACTGCATTATAATATAAATTAAATTTGTCAATTTTTTAACTTTTAAAAAGATAAATTAGTATCTTTTGGGGGTAATGGTATGGTTGAGAGTTAAATTAACGAAACTCCTTCTCCTTCGTCGAATGAGTAAGTGCGACTAGCCAAATCGTAGATTTGGAGTCCTGGCAATGGAAACTCCTTCTCCTTCGTCGAATGAGTAAGTGCGACTAGCCAAATCGTAGATTTGGAGTCTTACTTACAGTATTCTTTTACGTAGGTAATTGGAATTAAGGCATACATGGCTGCACATTTCACAAGTTCATCCTTCCAAGTCAATTCATTTGGAGCATGCGCTTGATCTTCATGTCCTGGACCAAATCCAACACAAGGTATTCCATATCTACCCATGATAGATACTGCATTAGTGGAGAATGTCCACTTATCTACCACTGGTTCTGATTTAAACAATCCCCTATAAGATTCTATTAAGGTTTGACAAGCTGGATGAGATTCTTCAAGCACCCATGTTGGGAAATAACATTCAGTTGGGTAAACAAGTCCAGTATATGCAGGTCTTTCATAAGTATACATTTCAACTCTAGCCTTTCCTTCCTTAACTGAAGGTAATTCTCTTATCTGATCAAGAGCATATTCCCATGTTTCTCCATGAGTAAGTCTTCTATCTATAGAAATGGTACATCCATCAGCTACTGCGCATCTTGAAGGTGAAGAGAAAAATATTTCTGAAACTGTTAATGTTCCCTTGCCTAAGAATGGATCATCTATCAATTTTTCATTTAATTCTTTCAATTCATTAAGAATAGGTGCCATTTTAAATATAGCATTATCGCCTCTCTCCGGTGCTGAACCATGACAGCTAATACCGTTAGTAGTAACCTTAATCTCCATTCTTCCTCTGTGACCTCTATATATGTTTGTTGAGGTTGGTTCAGTTATTACTACAAATTCAGGTTTTATCCTATCCTCATTTATAATATATTGCCAACATAGTCCATCACAGTCTTCTTCCTGAACTGTCCCTGTAACTATTAATGTATAATCATTTTCTAGGTTCAACTCTTTAATTATCTTACCAGCATAAACCATAGAAGCCATTCCACCTTCTTGATCTGAGCCTCCTCTTCCATAAATAACATCATCCTTTTCAAAACCTTCATAAGGATCATGCGTCCAATTATTTCTATCTCCAATTCCAACAGTATCAATATGAGCATCCATAGCAATTACATGCTTACCATGACCTATATATCCTAGTACATTTCCCATTGGGTCTATTTCAACTTTATCGAATCCTACCTTTTCCATTTCTTCTTTAATTCTTAAAACCACTTTCTTTTCATCACAGCTTTCACTCGGAATAGCTATCATATCTCGTAAGAATCTTGTCATATCATCCTTGTAGTTTTCCGCCAATTTTAAAATTTCTTCTTTACATATGATCTTTGACATTTTTAAATCCCCCTTTAAACATGGATATATTTACATAAACATATTCACTTACTGATTAATTAATTAGTTTACACTAAATAAAAAGGTTTATATTATTAAGCAAACTATATTCTATATATTGATTTATTGATATCACTAAAGGATCTTAGTAATATCAATAAGCCAAATACTCTCATTAATTTGCTACAGATAAAAATGATAATTTAGCTAAAAAATATAATATTCCTTCTAGTACTGAACCTCCTATATTCCTTGCTTTATCAGAAATAGTATTACAATTTTCAACTTCTTCATATCTTGGATCTATATCTACTATTTTTAATCCCCTACTAACATAAGTCTTATCTCTAATAATACCTCTAAGTACCCCATCGATTTTAGATTTTACTTCTACTCCACCTATGAGTGCTATAGTTTCATTACTCTTGACTATATCCCCTATTTGTCTTATGTTATTAATTTCTCCTTCACAAGGACTGTAGATGACTCTTTCTCCTGCATAACCACATATAGGTCCAGGTTCTCCTGTATTTTCTAAGGCATAACCATCAAATATTAGCCTTCCTAAATTGTGTCCTCTCATAGTTTCAACCACTATATTAACATCTACACCAGCTTTAAACCCTGGTCCCAATGCAATTGTTATAGGTGCCATATCTATAGTCGTGCCTAAATTTCGTTTTGCTAAAATTGCATCTACTACCGCAATAGGTTTAATAGTTTCAATTAGTTTTCCATACCTATCAACTGCTATTGGAATATGTCCTCTATCCCAAGACTTCAGTATCTCATCATAACTCTTAACTAGCACACCCTTTATTCCCTCAACTGTTGTTTCTCCATCAAATATAGCTTCACTAAAAGACACATTTCTCCTAATACTAGAAGGTGCTTCTATCTCAAGGACCAATACCTTAAATCCACTTCTATAAAGTTTTTGTATAGTACCTGAGGCAACATCACCTCCACCTCTTACAACTACTCGATTATTTATCACCTACATCGTCCCCTTATCTAATGACAATTTGATTGTAATAATTCTATATAATCCTTTTCTGTATCAATATCCCAAAGAAAATATTCTTCATCAATCTCAACAAAATGTATATGCTCCTCATGATTCTTCAATATTGCCCTTCCTCCAATATCTCCATTAAGCTGTAGAAGCTCATCCCTATACTTTGATGGAAATATTACAGGATTACCTCTTCTACCTTTATATATAGGTACAATAAATTTATCCGTATTTTCTTTAAATTCTCTAATAAGTATATTAATAAGAGCTTCATTTAAGAAAGGTTGATCTCCAGCAATAAATAGATATCCTAGACTTTCAGATGATGCCCTTACCCCAAGCTTTATAGATTGACTTTGTCCCATATGGCCATAAAAATTTTTTATAACTTTTAGCTTTCTAGTCTCAGCTAATTCCATTATAGTTTTATTGCCAGTAACTATAATTTTTTCATTTAAATCACTATTTTTTACTGCATCTAAAACATATTCTATTAGAAACCTTCCTTTATATTTTAAAAGCAACTTACATCTTCCCATTCTATTACTAAGTCCTGATGCCATAACAATTCCAGTAACCATATTGACTCCCCCTAAAACTCTGTCATAAAATCTTCATCTATTACTCTATATGTTCTGTCAAACAAGCTTCCAATAATAATCTTATCTATTAGTTTTACTTCTTTATTTTTTATTAATATAGCTTTTAATATTTCTTTCATATTTATAAGATTTTCTTTCTCCATCTTATTTATAAATAAAACCTTTCTCCCCTTAGAATTTTTAAATAATCCTTTCTCTTTAAATATTATAGCCAGTACCCCTTTTTCTGTCATAGTACATCCCATTGTCTCTCCAGTAAGTCTTAAAAATTCTTCAACTCTATGAATATTCTTTTCCTCCACCTTTAATTTAAAAACTTCTCCACTTAAAACTCCTATAGTCATACTAGTAAAATTACTTATTACAGGCTCATCTTCTCTCCATCCTTTTAAAGGTTTTTTCTTAGAACCATCAGCTTCTATTAGCATATATTCGTATTCATCTAAAACATCATAAATATCTTTATCATTGACTCCAAGTACCTTATTTTCCTCATTAATACTAGAGCCGTATACATTCACTTTGTTATCTTCTCTTTTATTTTCATTCATATTTTCATAGTATAAATATGCTCTTTTTTTATTTACCCTATGATTACTTTCTTCCTTTTTATTGTCCTTAAATCTGTCTTTTAAAATTAGACAATCATATTGATTTGGTGTAGGTAAGTATATTTTTGTTGTAGTAGTTATGAGAACTCTTCCTCTTTTTTTAAGCTCTTCTGCTAGAGCGAACATAAGGGTGGTCTTTCCTCCTGCTCCTACTATGGATATTTTTTCTCCTTTATTAATTGTAAGAACACTTAAAAGTTTCACTCTATCGCCCCTCTCTTTAGAATCTTCTCCAGACTTCAGCTGCTATTTCTCTACTTTTAGCCATAATTCTTTCTTCATCTAAATTGATAAGAATTCTATTATCCATTACAACTTTACCATTTATAATAGTAGTTTCTACATGTCTACCACTAATCCCAAATAGTATATGACTATCTATATTATCTTTATTTATAGGTGTTGGAGGATTGTAATCAACAATTATAATATCAGCTAAAGCACCTTTTTCTATGACTCCTATTGGATTTTCTATAAACCTTTCAGTTATAATCCTATTTCCTTCAAAAAGCATTTGTGGAAATTCAGACCAAGCTACTGTGGAATCTTTTGCTTCGTGTCTTTGAATGATACTTCCAGTTTTATAGGACTCTAAAATATCAGAGGTATATCCATCGGTTCCTAATCCTAGTAATATTTCTTTCTTAGCCATTTTTAAAACTGGCGATGCCCCTACTGCATTCCCCATATTAGATTGAGGATTATTAACTACTATAGTATTCTTTTCCTTAAGCATATCCATTTCTTCATTACTTAGATGTACACAGTGAACAGCTATAGTTTTGTCGGAAAGTACGCCTGTCTTATACCATCTTTCAATTACACCCATCCCATACTTTTTCATCGAATCTTCTAAATCCTCAATTCCTTCAGCACAATGAACATGAAAACCTGTATTTAATCCTTCTATAGCCCTTAAACATCTATCTAGCGTATTATCACTGATTGTCATAGATGCATGAAGCCCGAACAATCCTTTTATCATATCATCCTTTTTGTCATTGCAATATCTTATAAACTCAACATTCTCTTCTATTCCTTGTTTTATCACTTCTTCTCCATCTCTATCAGAAGTTTCATAACTTAAATTACTTCTTATACCTACTTCCTTAGCTGCATCTGCAATAGTAAATAAACTTCCTCTTAGAGCATATGGACTTGCATGGTGATCAAAGGAGGTTGTTACACCATTTTTAACTTGATCTATCATTGGAACCATGGCACTATAATAAACATCTTCTAATGTTAACTTTTTATCTAATCTCCACCATAGCCCCTTTAAAATATCTGAAAAACATTTAGCTGGAGGACTATCATTAGCGATTCCTCTAGCAAAAGTACTATAGTAATGCATATGTGTATTTATAAAGCCTGGCATTATTAACTTTCCTTTTGCATCAATAAATCTATAATTTAAATACTTTTCTTTTAAACTTTTTGTAGAGCCAACTTCTATAATTTTATTTTTATCTATAGCTATGCATCCATCATCTATGATTGATCCTAACTCATTTCTAGT
This sequence comes from Clostridiaceae bacterium, assembly GCA_902363375.1. Taxonomy (GTDB): domain Bacteria; phylum Bacillota; class Clostridia; order Clostridiales; family Clostridiaceae; genus Clostridium_J. The sequence continues at coordinate 1,344,180 of CABIZX010000001.1, forward strand.
TACGACCTTTCCATTACCTATAATTAACATTATCAAACCTCCTATAATTTAAATTAATACACTTAAAATAGGCTTAAACTATATATCCATATCTACTTACACAAGTCTTTATAATAGTTTTCATTTCTTCAGAAATTGACTCTAAATTCTTGTCATTAATACATAACTCATAAACACTACTTTTCTCATCACGTATTTTGCAAATACCTAAATTGGAATCAATTACATAAAAACCAGAATTACTACTATTATTAAAATCTTCTTCACTCCAAAATAAAGTTATTTTATCCTTATATGGATTGCCTTTATAAGGACAAAATACTCCGCAGTTACCGCATTCATTACACATACCATCTAAGTGTATAACTTGATGACCTTTTATAGGAGAATTTTTAATTTCTATAAACATATTTGCCCTATTAGGACATACATCCACGCAAATCTCACACACACTGTTGCACTTCAAACATCTAATGGCCTCATCTTTATACTGTTTTGATTCACTTAATATTCCCTTTCTTTCACAGGACTTTTTTTGATCCTGTATAGAGACATTTTCATTACATCTATCAAAATCGCAATACATATTTTCTTTTTCTAAAATATCTCTGGATATAATTTTTCCATGGGACATAGCTTCTACTATGGTACCGGGACCTTTTTTAGCATCTCCAGCTATATATACATTTGATATATTAGTCTCACATTTGCTATTTACATTAGGGAGGCCTTTAGAATTTATATCTACTCCTAGTTTTACAAAGAATTCTGAGTCTACTTTTTCGCCAACTGCTGATATCACTGAGGTTGCATTAATTTCTTCAAACTTTCCTAATGAAATTGGTCTTCTTCTACCAGAACTATCTCTTTCTCCTAAAATCATTTTTTCACAGATAAGCTTATTATCCCTAAATGCAATAGGAGATAAAAGTTCTGCAAATTCAATGCCATCATCAACAGCTAATTTAAATTCCTCTCTACTGGCAGGCATTAAATCTTTAGTTCTTCTATAGATGACAGTTACTTTTTCAACCCCATTGACTCTCTTGGCTGCACGAGCTACATCCATAGCCACATCTCCACCACCTATAACACATACATCTGTGCCCAGTTGAATATTGTCACTATCTTTTTTAAAACTTTCTAGAAAACTAATAGCATTTAAAATTTTATCATTTCCTTCTTTAAGTGAAATCTCACTTGTCTTCCATGCCCCAGTAGCAAGAACCATATAGTCATATTTTGACTTTAAATCCTTTAAATTCACTTTTTCATCTACACCAAAATTAACCTTTACTCCATGGTGTTTAACTAATTGAAAATCTTGTTCTAAGATTGAATTATCTATTCTAAAATTAGGAATTACATAATTTATAACTCCATAAGGTTTGTGTCTTTTCTCAAATACTTCTACCTCTATACCATTTCTTCTTAGATATAAAGCTGTAGATAGCCCAGCTATTCCGGCTCCTATAATTCCTACTTTTTTGTTTGTCTTAATTTTCGTTGGTTCTATATTTTTAATGTAGATATCTTCAGCATTATCTACTGCAATTTTCTTAATTCTTCTAATCTCTAAAGAGCTATCATAATCCAATCTAGTACACTTATTCTGACAATTATGATTACATATAGTTCCTGTTATAGCTGGAGCTGCATTATCCTTTGCTATTACTTGAAAAGCCTCATAGTATTTTTCATTTCCAACTAATTCTATATATTTAGGAATCTCTTGATTTATTGGACATCCTTCACTACAAGGTGCTATAGCACAATCATACATCGGTAATCTTTTATCTATTTTACGACTTTTAACACTTCTTGCTTCTTTAAGGTGATGTTCATCATTAATTGATTCTCTTGCCAATGCTTCTAATAATCCCACATCGATTAATGGTTTCTTATTTGAAAGGAGAGGAGATAATTTTTTAGCTATCTGCTCTATCCTTGCATAACCTCCTGGCTTTAATATTGTAGTAGCAAAAGTTATTGGACATATTCCTGTTTTAAATATTTTATCTACATTAAAGAATTCAGCTCCACCAGAATATGAAATATATAAGTCTCCTTCAAATTCCTTGGAAAGTTTACTTGCTAAATTAATAGTTAAAGGGTATAGCGCTCTTCCTGACATGTACATTTCTTCTCCTGGAAGTTCTTCATTCAATACTCTCACAGGGAGGGTATTTGTAAGCTTTACTCCTATTTCTAGGTTTTCTTCCTTAGCCACTGCCTTTAATCTCTTTATCATTCTAATACCATCATCATACTGTAAATCATTTTTAAAATGATGAGGATTTAATTCTATATATTCATACCCCATTTTATTAAAAGTTTTTCTTACAAACTCTTCACCTAATAATGTTGGATTCATTTTTATAAAGGTATGAAGGTGCTTTTCTTTTAATAAATAACTAGCAATTCTTTCTATCTCTTGAGGAGGACATCCATGGAGAGTGGAAAGAGTAATAGAATTACATATTTTGGGCGAAATTACCCTTAAATCTTCCATAGAAAATCTATAAAATTTTTCTATATTATTCTCCAATACTTCAAAAGATTCCTCCCAAATTTTTGTATGTTTTGAATTTTTTATATTCTCGATGTATGAATTTATTTTTTCTGACTTTATTCCCTCCAAGTCATATCCTACACTCATGTTGAAAATAAAATCTTTCTTTTCACTTATATTGAGTTCCTTCATCAAAACATGTAATATAATCCATGCCTTCACATATTCTTCATAAGCCTCTTCTACAGTGAGCTCAGTGGACCATTCTACGTTATAACATTCATCCTCTGCATTAATACATGGCTTTGATACTGGAAGCTCTTCACCGTCAATAATTTGAACTGTTTTTAATTCAATAAATCTACTACCGGTAAGATATGATGCTATAATATTTTGAGCTAACTGTGAATTAGGACCTGCTGCTGGTCCAATAGGCATTCCTAAACTATCACCTAAAAAAGAAATACTATTATTAGGGATTCCGTAGAAAAACTTATCCTTATGAATTCCAAAAATACTTTCTTTAGTTCTAAGTTCAGTAAAAATCCAATTAATAAGCTTTTCAAAACTTATTGGGCGCATTTTGTCACTCATACTCACTCCCCCTTATACTTTATAGCTACTTAAGGTTATTTAATTACTTTAAGTAGTTATGAAGTTTAATTAATAACATATTTGTGTCCTTACTTTCCTGAAAACCTTGACTTGTCTTCTTCTAGTAATTTCTTGAAAGTAGCTATAGGATCTTTAACTTTACTTAAAAACATCATAGCTGCAATTATATATGGTTTAAATCCTGCTTCTCTATATAGTGGTTCACGATAACGATCAAATACAGACTTTTCTACTTCTCCAGATTCACAGCTAACTCCAGTTATATCTGCTGGTAAACAATGAAGGTATAGTGCCTTACCTTCTTTAGTAAGTTGCATCATTTCTTCAGTACATTCCCAATCTTTATGTTTCGCATTCTCTGCTAATAGCTCTTTTTCAAGTGCATCAATACCAGCTCTATCTCCCTCTGAATATAATTCTGTGCGTTTCTCCATTGCTGCAAAAGGTGCCCAGCTCTTAGGATAAACTATGTCTGCATTATCGAAAGCTTCTTTCATAGAGTTAGTCTTTGTAAAACTACCTCCATTTTGTTTAACATTTTCTTTAGCCACTGCTTCTACCTCTGGAAGCACATCGTATCCTTCTGGATGAGCTAATACAACATCTATACCCATTCTTGTCATTAATCCGATAACTCCTTGAGGAACAGAAAGTGGTTTTCCATAAGAAGGTGAATAAGCCCAAGTCATAGCCAATTTTTTGCCCTTTAAGTTTTCTACTCCACCGAAATAATGAATTAAATGTAGTAAATCTGCCATGCATTGAGTTGGATGATCTATGTCACATTGTAAATTTACAAGAGTTGGACGTTGCTCCAGCACACCCTCATCATATCCTTCTTGAACCGCCCTAGAGACTTCTTCCATGTAGGCATGACCTTTACCTATAAACATATCATCTCTAATTCCAATTACATCTGCCATGAATGAAATCATATTAGCAGTTTCACGAACAGTTTCTCCATGAGCTATTTGAGATTTTCCTTCATCTAAATCTTGTACTTCTAAACCCAATAAGTTACATGCGCTAGCAAAGCTAAATCTAGTTCTAGTAGAGTTATCTCTAAACACTGAAATGCCTAATCCACTGTCAAATATTTTAGTAGATATGTTCTCTTCTCTCATTGCACGAAGAATATCAGCAACAATAAAAACTGATTCTAATTCTTCATTACTCTTATCCCAGGTTAAGAAAAAGTCATTATTGTACATTTCTTTGAAATTAAGTTCTTCAAGTCTCTCCATAAGATTTTTAATGTTTTCCACAAAATCCACCCCTTAATATCTTTCAATCTATTACAAATCAAGTTGCTACCTTTTTGTCTATATCATTTATAACTTTTTTACAAATTATCATAAAAATATATTAACTGACTAGTTAATCAAATTATAACTCTTATTACATTTACTGTCAATAGAATAGTCTGATAATTCAAAGTATTTTATATATTTTATGTAAATTTATTGAATCTTTTCATTTTTATTGATAAAATCTAAATAATTTATTTCTTTTTACATATTGAATTAGTTTTTATTTATATCTTTACTCAATAGTATTAGAGCTACATCATAATACTAGTTTTGGAATTATATTTTTATTACTAAATATATTAAATAGAATCCTATATTATTTTTACTAATTCCTTATTAATTAGTTAGTAAATAATCTCACCACTTCATGCTTTAGCATCAAAAATATATTTATAAATTTAAGGGGGAATCAAATTGCAAACAGTCAAAGATCAAAAAAAATCACTTCTTAGAATTAAACTAGATGATAAGCCACCTATGAAACAAACCTTAGTCCTTGCCTTTCAAGCTATTTTCGCATGCTTTAGTGGTATAGTAGCAGTTCCACTAGTAGTAGCTGGTGCATTAGGATTAGAAATAGCTGATACATCTTTTCTAGTCTCATGTGCTTTATTTGCGTCAGGGCTTACAACCCTTGCGCAAGCTAAGGGTATTGGCCCCATAGGAAGCAAATTACCCTTTATAATGGGGACATCTTTTGCCTTTGTAAGTCCTGCCATTGCCATTGGTAGTGCTGCTAATGGTAATATGACCCTTGGTATTGCAACTATCTGTACAGCTACAATGGTAGGTGCCTTACTAGAGGTAATTTTAAGCTTCTTTATTAATCATGTAAAAAGAATTTTCCCACCACTTGTTACTGGTACTGTAGTTACTATGATAGGTATTACAATCATTCCAGTTGGAATTGATTGGTTAGCTGGAGGTTCTGGAAATCCAAGCTATGGCGATCCAAAATTTCTACTTCTTGGTGCAATAGTCCTCGCTATTATAATAATTACTAACCAGTCTAAGAATACTTTTATAAGTTCTTGTTCTATATTTATTGGCATACTATGTGGATATTTACTAGCTATACCTTTTGGTTTATTAGACACTGCTCCTATATCCTCATCATCTTGGATTTCTATTCCTAGACCTCTTAAATTTGGACTTCATTTTTCAGCTCCGGCCATTATTAGTTTTCTAGCTGTTTATCTTGCAACTACCGTAGAAACTGTAGGAGATACTTTAGCTATAGGAGAAGCCTGTGAAATTGAAGTTTCTAATAAGCAACTTTTTGGTGGTGTACTCTGTGATGGACTAGGTTCAATTCTAGCTGGATTTTTTAACTCCACTGCAAATACTTCCTTTAGTCAATGTACCGGTCTTATAAATGTTACTGGAGTTGCAAGTAGGTTTGTCATAATAATTGCAGGTATAATCTTATCTATTATGGGCCTTATTCCTAAATTTGCTTCCTTAGTTTCAATTATGCCAAGTCCAGTCCTTGGTGCAGCTGGTATAGTAATGTTTGGCTCCATTGCCTGCTCTGGAATTAAAATTTTAGGGAAAGTTGATATGACTAGAAGAAATATTTTTGTAATTGGAATTTCATTTGCCTTAGGTGTAGGTGTCATTGTTAGACCTGAAGCCATTGGTATGTTTCCAGAATCTTTACAAATAATTTTTGGTTCTGGAGTAACAACTGCAACTATATTTGCTGTTGTGTTAAATTTAATATTACCTAAAGATAAAGGAAAAAATATTACCACTATTACAACTAAATCTGGTATGACTTTAAATAAATAATTAAATAGTAACTACCTAAACTTATATAATAAGAGATATGTGAAGTTAGCTAAGCTTCTTTATATATCTCTTACTTTTTATATATTTTTCTATATATATCTTTCTTTACATATCCTTTACTTTTTACATAAAAAATCCTAACTTACATTTTAGTTAGGATTTTTTATACGAATATTATTTTTCTAAAGATTGTTTTGTAGCATTAAATATCTTTTGATATCCTGTACACCTACATAAATGACCTGAAATTTCTCTTTTTATTTCTTCATCAGTATACTCTTCTCCACTATTTACAAGAGCGGTAGTTGTTAATACTAATCCGGGCGTACAAAACCCACATTGTATTGCTCCTTCTTCTATAAAAGCCTTCTGCACTTTAGATAAGTTACCATTTTCTGATACTCCTTCTATAGTTAAAATTTCTTTTTCATCAGCCCAAACTGCCATATAAATACATGAATCTATAGGAGTTCCATCTACTAATACTGTACAAGCACCACATTCTCCAACAGAACATCCTTGTTTTACTCCTGTAAACTGAAGTCTATTTCTTAGTACATCTAACAACGACTCTCTTATATCTATTTCTAAAGTATAGCTTTTTCCATTTACTCTTATTGATATCTTTTTAAAGTTATTATCATTCATGATTATTACAGCTCCTCTCTATCTTGTTACTTCTCTAATAGCTCTTTCCGTTAGCTCTTGGATTAAATGCTCTCTATATACCTTTGATGCTCTCCATGAATCTCTAGCTCTTGCTGATTTTACCGCTTTCTCTGAAATAATCTTAATATTCTCTTCTGTTATTTCCATATCAATAGCACATTCTTCTGCTTCTTTACACCTTATTGGTGTAGGTGCCGCTACTCCTAATGCTATTTTTAAATTCTTAAATTTCTTATTTTCTACATTAGCAACAACACATACCCCTAACATGGAAATATCCATTGCCTTTCTATTGCTGTATTTAATATATGTTCCCTTTGCTCCATCATAATCTTTTTTCTCAATTATAATACTTATAAGAATTTCATCCGATTTTAGATTAACTTTCCCTGGTCCTTTATAAAATTCTTCTATTGGAATTACTCTTTCTCCATGTAAGCTTTTAATTTTCAGTTTAGCATTAAACGCGAAAAGACTCGGTGCACTATCTGCTGAAACAGCTCCATTACATACATTTCCCCCAATAGTAGCCATATTTCTTATCTGTGGTCCACCCATAGATATAGCTCCTTGTCCTAGTGCTGGAAGAAATTCCTGTATAATTTTATTTCTATGAATTGTAGTAAAACATGTAGTAGATCCAATTTCTATAGATTCATCTTCTAAAATCCTTATAAAATCTAATTTTCTTAACCCTTTTAAGCTTAAAAGCTCTACCTCTTCTATATCACCATGATGTAATTTAATTAACACGTCAGTTCCACCAGATATTATTTTTAAATTTTCATTATCATTTAACATTTTTAGTGCTTCCTCAACATTATTAGGTTCAAGTATACCCTTAATATCAAACATATTATAGTGCTTTCGCAAAATACGTCACCAATATTTATCTATATTAGTTTGTTTTGCGAAAGCCACTTCACCTCCCTTTACTACATTAAACTTATAATTGCAAACCTTATTTTTACTTATATAATAAATTATCTATATTAAACCTTCTTCTTTAAACTTTTCAAATACCCTTTGAGGATTCATGGGTATTCTATTAAAGGCAACTCCAGTTGCATCCAATACAGCATTTCTTATAGCTGGCGCTGGAGAAAGTGTGGTGTTTTCTCCTAAGGACTTTTGTCCAAAACTTCCTGCATCATCTGGAATTTCTACAAAAGCTGATTCGATAGTTGGAGTATCTAAAATTGTCTGCAGTTTATAATCTAATAAATTATTATTAAGGGTTTTTCCAGTTTTCTCATCAAATATCATTTGTTCTGATAATGCATATCCAAGTGCCATACTTACACCACCATGTACTTGTCCTTCAGCCAACATTGGGTTAATTATTATTCCAGAATCATGAATATTATATATTTCTAGTACAGTAATTTGTCCAGTTCTTACATCTACTTCAACTTCTGCAAAGGTTGCTCCATAGGCCACCACATTAGTTCTTATATTAACTGATGTATCACTGGTTATAGGGCAACTATAGATTCTATCATAAAATGATTCTAACGCTATCTGTTCAAGTGAGCACACAACTATTCCTGTTCTTTTCTCTACAATATTGCAATCTACTATATCCATTACATCTATATCTAGTCCATTCTTTCTACTTGCAAACTGAAGAACTTTATGCTTTATTTCCATGGCAGCCTTTTTAACTGCAGCACCCGTAACAAAAGTTTGTCTTGAGGCATAGGAGCCTGTATCAAAAGGAGTTATATCAGTATCTTGATTTGAAATTACATGAACCATATCTACTGGAATTCCTAATACCTCTGAAGTCATCTGTGCAAATACAGTATCACTTCCTTGCCCAATTTCTGTAGCTCCAATCTGCAATTGTACTGACCCATCTTGATTCATCACAATTCTTGCTCCGGCCGCTTCTAAAGATACTGGATGAGTTCCTGCAAAATAACTAAAACAAGCCATTCCAACTCCACGTCTTTTATTTCCTGTTTGGTTTTTATAAAGTTCTTTCTTTTCATCCCATTTTATTAATTCTCTTCCTTTTTCCAGGCACTGTGGAAGTCCCATAGAACGCACCACATTTTTAGAGGATGGATCTACATGATTCTGTTTTACTAAGTTTTTTAATCTAAATTCAATAGGGTCTATGTGAAGTTCTCTTGCAATGTCGTCCAAGTGACTCTCTAGTGCAAATACAATTTGTGGCACTCCATATCCTCTCATAGCTCCAGCTACCGGAAGATTTGTATATATAGTTTTAGGATCGTATTTTATAGCGTTAAAATCATACAATGGCCTAAATTTACTACCACAACTCATAGTCACAGAATGTCCATGGGATGCATAAGCACCGTTATTCACCAAATTTTTTATATAGATTCCTAATAATTTTCCTTCTTTAGAAACTCCAGTTCTAAATCTAAATCTCATGGCATGGCGAACTCTAGTATCTATAAAACATTCTTCTCTATTTAATGCATATCTTACAGGTCTTCCATTAACAGCAATAGTCATAGCTGCCGTTAATGGCTCTACAACTACATCTTGCTTATTTCCAAAACCACCACCTATATATGGTTTTATAACCCTTATTTTTCCCCATGGCAAGCCAAGTGCCTGTCCTACTATTCTTCGAACTATATGGGGTATCTGAGTTGATGTTACAATTACAATTCTTCCATCTGATTCTATATAAGCATAGGCACTATGATTTTCTATATGGCAATGTTGTACTGTACTAGTGTTAAATTCACCCGTAAATACTCTATCTGCATATTCTAACTCCTTTTCTATCTCTCCTACTTCATTTCCAAAGGAACTTATAATATTATTAGGTTTTTCTTCATGTATTAAGGGAGCTTCATCTTTTATCGCATCTTCTTGATCTAATACAAAGGGAAGAACTTCATATTCTACTTCAATTAGTTTCAATGCTCTTTTTGCTATTATTTCATCTGTAGCTACTACTGCTGCTACAGGTTCTCCCCAAAAGCGAACTTTATCAGTAATAATTAATCTATCTTCTACATCTCTATGCGCTTCATCAAATGTCCAAGGATGCCCTGCTGTAGAAAATTTTATTTTTGGTAAATCGTTATGAGTTATTACCGCTTCTACTCCTTCTAAAGCTAAAGCTTTGGAAGAATTTATACTTTTTATTTTTGCATGAGCATAAGGACTTCTAAGTACTTTACCTACTAACATTTCTCTTTCAAAATAATCATCTGCATATTTAGCTTTTCCAGTAACTTTTGCCACTCCATCTAATCTTTCTACTCTATTACCTATTACTTTATAATTCATTATTGTCTTCAGTAAGACATAGTCTTACTGAAGCACCTCCCTTCATATTGACTGATTAGTTAGTTATAAAAATACGAATTTTTACATTTTGCATCTTTAATTTCTATATTCTTAGCTCTCTACTAACATAACTTCCTTTTTCAGTAGATACTAGCTTTCTATCTTTAATAATGAATCTTCCCCTTGAAATAGTAGTAATAACTTCTCCTTTCACTTCCATGCCTTTATATAAATCGTAATCGCAATTAGAATGTGATTCTTCTATTTTATGATTAAGTAGAGGATTGAATATTACCACATCCCCGTCTGCTCCTGGAAGTAAGGTCCCCTTCTTAGGATATAGCCCATGAATCTTTGCTGGGTTTTTTGTAAATTTGTCAATTATCTTCTCCCCAAACATGGTGTACATTAAATTAAATGAGTTTTCTATTCCTCCTATACCCATAGGTATTAAATCTAAAGTTTCTTTTTCTTTTTCATAGGATTTGAATGGACAATGATCTGTGCCTATAACTTTAATATAGTCAATGCCGTTTCTTAACTTATTAATTTCTTCTATGGACCTAAGGGGTGGTGTTAATGTGTAAAGAAAAGCATCTTCAGATAAATAGTTATCTTTAGATAAGTAAAAATATTGTGGACAGCTCTCTATAAATATATTTTTATTTAATACATCTCCATACATTTTCCTTAATCTTTCTAATGATTTTCCAGAAGTTAAATGTACAATATACATATAGCTATCTCTTTCCTTAGCCATTTCGGCTAAGGTTAGAACCTCCGTTATCTCACATAAAGAAGGTCTATTGGCTTCATGACTACTTATTGGTAGTTCTTCTTCTCTAATAAACTCTTCATTTTCGCTATGTGCCATAATCATTATATCCATACTTTTTGAAATTTTCAGTAAATTATCTATAGTTCTCAGATTAGTCTTTCTATTACTTGAGCTATAAGTAGTAAATAATTTTATACTGCATATTCCCTTCTTCTTTATTTCCTTCATGAACAGCTCTTCATTTTCTTGAAAGTTAGCAATAGTACTATGAAATCCATAATCTACTATAGAGTTCTTAGCCTCTTTTTTTCTACTATTATAAGCTTTCTCTAGTTCTTCAATATTTTTCACTGGGTCTAAAAAATCTATAAAAGTTGTAACTCCACCATAAGCAGCTACTATCGAGCCATTGTAGAAGTCATCATTAGAAATGTTATCACCTACCTTAAGGTTGAAGTGTACATGTGGATCTATAAACCCTGGTAATACATAGTTTTCTTTTGCATCATAGACTTTCTTAGCTAGAAAAATATCCTTTGATATGCTTTTAATAATTCCATTATCAATATATAAGTTGCCTCTAATAAATTCTCCCTCCATATATATGTTTCCATTAACTATAGCAAGGTCATAGCAATTCATAATATCAACTCCATTTTCCGTTATATAACTATTTTACCATTTTATCGTTATACTTACCATAACATGTTATAATTTTGTATTATTTTATCTTAGGCTCTGTTGAAAATTACAGTGATAAAATATACAAGCTATGAGAATATTGGTGGACGTCCTTTAAAGTTCGTGCTGAAATAAGGCTTTGTTCCCCTAAAGAATAATGGTGTAGCCTCACATCTGGACTCCATGTATTTAAATAGGAACATATAATTACTAAGGTACTTAGTTGATACACCTTTATACGGAGCCAATTATAATATTTTTTTACTATCTAAGGCTGTAAGTACGCAGACTTACAGCTTTTATATTTCTCTAAGCTTAGCCATAGTTCCCCTTCTATGTGATTTTCTTAGCATTATAAAATCATCCTTACTGTGATTTCCTTTAAATTATTCTCTAAATTTGATTCATCTTTAATATTCCATCACTCTTAAATCACTCTAATTTTATAATATAATTTCCTATTAATAAATATATTCAATAACTAATATATCAAGCAAGCTTAAATTAATTTTAGCTACAACAAATACTTATTTATAACTATTTATAATCCTTGCAATAAATCTTCAAATTAAACAATTAAAATATTATACTATATGCGTATTGATAACCGTATTTTATTGTTTATTGTAATGGATTACATTTTTTTATAAATCCTACTATACAAACATTATAAAAAGTATTATACTATTAGTGATTTGATGAATTATTAAAAATATACTTAATATTTTTAATTTTAACTTATTTTATAAGGGGGTATTTTTTAAGTGTGTTGTAACTTAGAAAAAAATCAGATGTTTAAGGAATTAGATGATTTTATTAATTCCTTGCCTAACAAAGATGGAGCTCTAATAGAGGTTTTGCATAGAGCTCAACATATTTTTGGTTATCTACCTAAAGAAGTTCAAACTTTCGTAGCTGATAAACTTAATTTACCTGTATCTAAAGTTTATGGAGTTGTGACATTTTATTCATTTTTTACTACAGAACCTCGTGGTAAAAATGTAATTAATGTTTGTATGGGTACTGCATGCTTTGTTCGTGGTGCTGGAGATGTTCTTAAAGAGTTTGAAAAAGAGCTCGGAATTAAATCTGGACAAACTACAGAAGATATGAAATTTACGCTAGGTTCACTGAGATGTGTAGGTGCCTGTGGTCTTGCTCCTGTTTTAACCGTAAATGATAAAGTTTATGGTCACTGCACTCCAGACCAAGTAAAAAGTATATTAGCTGAATATGAATAAAATTAGGAGGTAGCAAAGTTGAACAGAATAAATTCCTTTGAAGAATTAAAAAATATTTATCAAGAGTCTAGAACATCTCTTGATATTAGAAAAGCAACTGGCATTAACACCTTTGTTTGTGAAAAAAATAACTATGAAAAAGAAATACTTATTTGCGGAGGAACTGGTTGTAAATCTGCTCAAAGTGACTTAATTAAAATCAATTTAGAAAAAGAAATAAAGAAATTAGGTTTGGAAGATAAAGTATACGTTTCCATAACTGGTTGCTTTGGATTTTGTGAAAAAGGTCCAATAGTAAAAGTTACCCCGGATGATGTATTTTATGTTCATGTTACTCCAGATGATGCTGAAGAAATTATTAACGAACATATTGTTAATGGTAAGGTTATTGATAGATTACTTTATGAGGAGCCAACTATTAAAGAAAAAGTTAAGACTCAAGACGAAATGACTTTCTATAAAAAACAAGTTAGAATAGCTCTTAGAAACTGTGGACTAATAAATCCTGAAAATATTAATGAATATATTGCTGAAAAAGGATATCTAGCCCTTGGAAAATGTTTAGCTGAATACACTCCAGATGATGTAATAGATATCATGTTGAAATCTGGTTTACGAGGTAGAGGTGGCGGCGGCTTCCCTACAGGTAAGAAGTGGCAATTTGCTAAAGGTTATAATGCAGATCAAAAATATATCATTTGTAATGCAGATGAAGGAGATCCTGGTGCATTCATGGATCGTTCAATCTTAGAAGGAGATCCAAATAGTGTTCTGGAAGCTATGGCTATAGCTGGCTATGCTATAGGTGCTACTAAGGGTAATATTTATATTAGAGCTGAGTATCCTTTAGCTATAGAAAGACTTAGAATTGCTATAAGTCAAGCTAGAGAATATGGATTACTTGGTAAAAATATCTTAAACTCAGGTTTTGATTTTGATATTGAAATTAAATATGGAGCTGGTGCTTTTGTATGTGGTGAAGAAACTGCACTTATTCACTCTATAGAAGGTAATCGTGGAGAACCTACAAATAAACCACCATTCCCTGCTGAATCTGGTCTTTGGAATAAACCTACTTGTGTTAATAATGTTGAAACTTTAGCAAATATTCCAGCTATAATTAATAACGGCGCAGATTGGTTTAGTTCTATAGGAACTAAAAACTCTACAGGTACCAAAGTTTTCGCCTTGGCTGGTAAGATTAATAACGTTGGACTAGTAGAAGTACCTATGGGGACAACTTTAAGAGAAATCCTTTATGAAGTAGGTGGAGGAATTAAATTTGATAAAGAATTTAAGTCTGTTCAAACTGGCGGTCCTTCTGGAGGATGTATCCCTAAAGAATTCTTAGACACTCCTATTGACTTTGATTCTCTAAGTGCTATAGGATCTATGATGGGTTCTGGTGGTATGATAGTAATGGATGAGGACAACTGTATGGTTGATATAGCTAAATTCTACTTAGAGTTTACAAGAGAAGAATCCTGTGGTAAATGTACTCCTTGTAGAATTGGTAATACTCGTTTACTTGAAATTCTTGAAAAAATTTCAAAAGGTGAAGGCAATTTAGAAGACTTAGATAAGCTTCAAGAACTTAGTAACACAATTAAAGATACCTCTCTTTGTGCATTAGGTCAAACTTCCCCTAATCCTGTTCTTAGTACAATGAAGTATTTCTATGACGAGTATAAGAGCCATGTCGTAGATAAAATTTGTCCAGCAGGAGTTTGTAAAGACCTTATGAAATTTGTTATTACTGATAGATGTATTGGCTGTACCAAGTGTGCAAGACAATGTCCAGTTGGATGTATCCAAGGAAAAGTTAAGACTAAACATGTAATTGACCATAATAAATGTATAAAATGTGGTGCATGTAAATCTAGCTGTCCAGTAGATGCAATAGATCTAGTTTAATAATTTAAAAGAGGTGAAAACATTGAGTTTAGTTACACTTAAAATAAATAATAAAGAAATATCTGTGGAGCAAGGAACTACAATTCTTGACGCTGCACGTGAACTTAATATAAAAATTCCTACCCTTTGCTATCTAAATCTTCATGATAAAAAGACCACTAATAAACCTGGTTCATGTAGAGTTTGTGTAGTTGAAGTGGAAGGACGAAAAAATTTAGCTCCAGCTTGTTGTACTGCCGTTGCTCCCAATATGGTAGTTAGTACCAGTACTCCAAGGGTAATAGCTGCAAGAAAAACTATAATAGAACTTTTATTATCAGATCATCCAATGGATTGTTTAACTTGTCAAAAGAATTTAAATTGTGAACTTCAAGAACTCGCTAGCACTTATGGAGTGACTAATTTAAAATATACTGGTGCAAAATCCATTGCTATGAAAGAAATTAAAAATTCTTCTATAGTAAGAGATACCTCTAAATGTATTTTATGTAGAAGATGTGAAGCTGTTTGTAGTCAAGTTCAAAAAGTTGGTGCTATAGGTCCAGTAAATAGAGGCTTTGATACTACAATAAGCACAGCTTTCTTTGAAGATTTAGACCAGAGTGTTTGTACTCTATGTGGTCAATGTGTAAATGTCTGTCCTACTGGTGCTTTAGTGGAAAAAGATAACACTCAAGATGTGCTAAATGCTATTGGTGATAAAGATAAATATGTTGTAGTTCAAACTGCTCCCGCCGTTCGTGCTGCTCTAGGTGAAGAATTTGGCATTAGTGAAGGTGCAGTTACAGGAAAGATGGTTGAAGCCTTAAAAGAGTTAGGTTTTGATAAAGTTTATGATACTGATTTTGCAGCAGATCTAACTATCATGGAAGAGGCTACAGAATTTTTAGGAAGATATCAAAGTGGAGAAAACCTTCCTATGATTACTAGTTGTTGTCCAGGATGGATTAACTTCATTGAAAAACACTATGGAAATCTACTAGCTCTTCCATCTACTTGCAAATCTCCTCAACAAATGTGGGGAGCTATAGCAAAATCATACTTAGCTGAAAAATTAGGCATTCCACCTAAAAAACTTTTTGTTGTATCTGTAATGCCATGTTTAGCTAAAAAGTCTGAAGCTAAGAGAGAAGAGTTTAATAACGAAAGTGGAAATCCAGATATAGATGTAGTTATAAGTACAAGAGAATTAGCTAAGATGATTAGAAGTGCTGGATTAGATTTTTCTTCCCTACCTTCTTCTGATTTTGATACTATTATGGGTGAATCTACCGGTGCCGGCGTTATATTTGGAACCACTGGCGGAGTTATGGAAGCTGCACTGCGTACTGCTTATGAATGGATTACAAATAATACTCTAGAAAATCTTGACTTTAAGGCTGTTAGAGGTCTTGAAGGTATCAAGGAAGCTTCCCTAGTTATTGATGGTAACACTATTAATATAGCTATTGTAAGTGGACTTGCAAATGCAAAGCAATTGTTAGATAATATAGATGAAACATCAAAAAAATATCACTTCATTGAAGTAATGGCATGTCCAGGTGGATGTATAAATGGTGGTGGCCAACCATATTCTAATGAGCAATACTCTTTGATAGAAAAAAGAATGAATGCTCTTTATACTGAGGATGCTAATAAAATTATAAGAAAATCTCATGAAAACCCTGAGATTATAAAACTTTATAAAGAGTTCCTTGGGAAACCTTGTGGAGAAAAATCTCACCATTTACTTCATACACACTATATAAATAAGCAAACTCATTAATTTAGTTATTAGTTATTAGTCCCTAACTAATATATATATAAACATAAAAAAGATGTTATAAATTATTTATAACATCTTTTTTATGTGCTTTTCTATTATGAATATTAAAAATATTTTAAGTAGACCTATCCTAAATTATAAAAGAATGTAACTAATATTGGAACTGATGAACTTAATATAACTCCATTTATAAATGAAATTACTGCTATCTCTGGATTAGTAGCTTTAGCTATAAGTGGTAGTGTGGTATCCATAGATGTAGCTCCTGCAGGCGCTATCGCTGTATATCCATTTAATTTTTTAGCTAGAATAGGAATTAAAATAACAGTTAGCATTTCACGGAATACATTTGTTAAAAAAGCTATTGCTCCTAATGTATCGCCACCCATTTCTTTAAGCATTACTCCTGATAAACTATACCAACCAAACCCTGATCCTATAGCTAAACTTTCATTAATAGCCATGTTAAATAAGAATCCTACTAAAAGTCCGCCTAGTAAACTACCAGCAATTCCCCCAAAAGGTATTAATAAAACCTTGAAACCTACCTTTTTCAAGTCTTTAAATATCTTTTTATTTCCACCTACATCTATCCCAACTAAAAAGATTAATGCAAATAATGAAATGGAAGCGAGCTTATCCATGTTACTCATTACTTCTGGTGGGAATATAAAATAACCACATCCCATTCCAACTAATATAGATACTATTATTATGTATGTCATAACTACTTGCCCTCCTCACATGTGTCATTTAAAAATTCATCATTGTTTTCAATTTGATTTTCTTTATTAAAATCTAACTCTTCTTTATTATGTAACTTACTTTCCTTAGGCATAAATTTTTCTGATAAAGCATATACAATTACTATACTTACACCTATAGTAGCTACTGCAAATAAAAAGGATTTCAATCCTATAGTTGGAAGATTCTTTATTATATCTTTGTCTGCTCCTATGGAAGCACCCATAGAAAACAACAAAAATATTACTCCAAGCTGTTGTAGTTTACCATTAATATTCTTCCCTTTCTCACCTAGCTTCAAAAAATAACCTACAATGGCACCAAGTACTAATGCAATTAAAATATTCATTTGTCCCCCTCCTCTTCCATGTTATTATATCATATATTTGTAAACAGTTGCATTATCTTTAATATGAATTTATCATATTAATTTACTATATATAAATTTATATCCATACCTATGAATTTTTTTGTAAATACAATGATAAATTTATTTGTTTTTGAATATAAATACATGTATATTGAAAATGATAAGTAAGGAGTTTTTATATGAAGGATGTTTTTATGCCCTATTATATTAATGGTGATACTATTAGAGATATGTATAAAATAGCTATAAATAGATATGAAAATATAGAGATAAACGGAACTCGAGAAGATACTACTATTCAAGCTACACTTCCTTTATCTGAGTTAACCTGTGGAAAAATTATCCAAGGGTCAGCTACAATAACTATATGCAAAAGTGCTCATAGAAAGTCAATCGATGAAATAGAAAGTTCCTTAATTAATGTATTTGTAAATTTAGAAACATTACTCTACCGTAATAATGCAATTAAATTTTTAAATAAATCTAGTGACTTATCTACCCTCTCTCCTGGAGATATAGTAGAGCTTAAATGTACCATAGAAAAACCAGATAATACTTTAGAGTTTCTAAGAAATACTTTAGAATTAATGGAATTTCAACAAATTACTTCTGATATAGATAATACAGCTATGATAAACTGGATAAATAGAAACATAAAAGCTTTAACTGAAGATAAAATTTTAAAGTATCCTGCTTCTCTTAACTTCGATCCCGACACTTTAGTTATCAATTCAATTTGTAGTAAACATGCATCTATTGATATAGAATGCTATATTGGAAGACCATGTGTAATTGTTGGTGAAGTAGCAAGCCATGAATCTTCTCTATCAAATTCTAATATTATTGACAGTAATCCTTTAGTTTCTAAATTATTATGGAACTTTATTAACTCTAATGATAAATATAAAGACTTTATTCCTCATTTAAACTATAATAATGAGTTTTCTACTAATAAAAAAATCCTAGAAATTGTTCCATTTATAATTTATATGTAATTTATATCTTGTTTTAGTAATATTTGTAGATTATACTTATATTAATTAAATATACCTATTTAATATAAGGAGGATTTTTATGGATAAGTATTTCAAACTTACCGAAAACGGAACTAACGTAAAGCGTGAAATTGTTGCTGGAATTACTACTTTTTTAACAATGGCTTACATTATTGCTGTAAATCCTAACTTCCTTAGTACTGCAATGGGAAATGGCACTGCAGGAGCACTAGTAACTGCTACATGCCTAGCTGCAGGACTTACCACTATACTTATGGGCCTTTATGCCAACGCACCTTTTGCTCTAGCATCAGGTATGGGACTTAACGCCTTCTTTGCCTTTACCGTATGTGGTGCTATGGGGATTTCATGGCAAGTAGCACTTACAGCTGTTTTTGTGGAGGGTATCATTTTTATCATTCTTTCTGTAACTAGAGTTCGTGAAGCTGTAGTTAATTGTATTCCACTTACAATGAAACATGCTGTTACCGCTGGTATTGGACTTTTTATTGCTTTTATAGGTTTAACAGGAGCTGGCATTGTAGTTGCTAATGAAGCTACACTTGTTTCGCTTGGTTCCATGGTAGCGCCAGGTGCTATAATTGCTGTAATTGGTCTTCTTATTATAGCTGTATTAAACTCTAGAAATGTTAAAGGTTCTATGCTTTGGTCAATTTTAATTTGCTCTATTATTGGTTGGATATATGCAGTTGTAAATCCTGATGGAGCAACAGCTGCTAGTATATATCTTCCAGATGGAATCCTGAAGTATGAATCTATTAAAGCAATTGCTTTTAAGCTTGACTTCTCTGTACTTACTAATAGTTCTGCTATTCTTAATTTTATAACAGTTTGCCTTACTTTCTTATTTGTAGACTTCTTTGATACAGTTGGTACATTAGTTGGCGTATGTTCTAAAGCTAACATGTTAGATAAAGATGGTAATGTTCCAATGGCAAAGAAAGCTTTACTTGTAGACGCTATAGGAACTACTTTTGGTGCTTTAGTTGGTGTTTCTACTGTTACAACCTACGTAGAAAGTGCTGCTGGCGTTAGTGAAGGTGGAAGAACTGGTTTGACAGCTGTTACCACAGGCATTTTATTCTTACTAGCAATGTTCTTCTCTCCAATATTTATAGCAATACCTAGTTGTGCTACCGCTCCATGTTTAATCTGGATTGGATTTATGATGTTAGAAAGTGTTATGAAAATAAACTTCTCTGACTTCACCGAGGGTTTCCCTGCATTCATTACTATAGCTGCAATGCCTTTATGCTATAGCATAGGTGATGGATTAACTCTTGGAATTCTTTCTTATACTTTAGTAAACTTATTAAATAATATATTTGGTAAGCAAGAAAAGAAAAAACCAATTTCTGTGGTAATGTATATTTTATCTATAATATTTATATTAAAACTTATATTTATGTAACTCACTTATCTTATATAATTAACGGAAAAAGGTAATCACTAGAACTTCTAGTGATTACCTTTTTATTAACCTTATTTATATATCCATAAGATTTCTTCTATAATTCATATATAATCTTCTTAATTCTCTCATATTTTCATCTACAATTAATTGAAGTTCAGATAACTCTTCATAATTTTTTTCATCAATTGCTTCTCTCATTTGAGTAAATAGGCTTTTACTTACATAATTATCCTTCATAAGTCTTTCTCGTAGTTTATTTATTTCACTCCACTTTTCAAGGTCATATTCCATAAAATCATCACCGTTAGACCTTCTAATATTTCTAATTTCATTAGAGTAATTTGGAATAATTCTATGTTCTAACTCGGTAGTCCATCTTTCAAGTACAGCTTCTTTATAGCCTGCAATTACTCTATCAGTTATTACTCCACCTTTAATTAAAACTTTTACCCTTGATTCATCATTAAAAGCTAATAAGTTCTCATATACAGTACTTGGAGCCTTTCCAAAATACTTTTCTCGTTCTTCTTCTGTATAGAATTCAAATACATCTTCTTCACTTCTATAGCATCTATTCTCTTCTAAATAAGAAGCCTTTTCTCCAGGTTTCTTAGAAAGTTCTTCTAGAAGTTCTGATCTACTTTTATTATTTTCAACTGCATAACTTATTCCATCTATCATGGATATTATAACTGAAGACAAAACTAAATAGATATTTGTATTAGGATTTGGTGATCTTAATTCAAACCTAGTAGCCATTGGATTAATTGCATCCCTTACTAGCCCTAATAATATAGTTCTATTTCTTGAAGGCACATCTTTAGTAAATCCTAAGGAAGTAACTATACATACTGGGGCCTCAAATCCTGGTTTTAATCTTTGTAATGCATCGTAATTTGAAGAAACAAATGGATTTATTACTTCGTAATTTTTCAATACCCCCATTATTGCTCCATATCCTATTTCACTTAAAAAATCCTGTTCTATGTAGCTATGGAATAGATTCATTACCTTTCCATTCTTAAGTTTTAAAGTTACACCAACATGTAAATGCTCTCCATTTCCTGCTACCTCTTCAATTGGCTTAGCCTGGAATGTAACCTCAAGACCATTTTTTCTAAAAGTTTCTTTTATTAATCCTCTTACTAAAAGTTCATTATCACAGGTTTGAAGAGCTGTGGAGAACTTCCAGTCAACTTCTAATTGCTCCATAATATGAGTTAAAACTCCTGACTCAGAAAGCTTAGCCTTAACTCCACCTACTTCTTTATGTCCCATTTCTGGTTCTAATTCATATTTAGCTAGTAAATCTAATGATTTTTCTAAGGATGTTCTTACAGGTCCTTTAGTTCTTTTCCAATACTGCTCTTTTAATACTTGAGATGTTGATAGCTCCTCTATTTCTGCTAACTCATTTGGAGTATTCACCCAAAATTCTAATTCTGTAGCTGCTGTGATATTTACATCATCTATTTCATCATAAGTTATGTTAAAGTTTGCTAAAAATTGAGGATTTTCTTGAAATAACTTCATCATTGAAGATCTAAAGTGATTTACAGAATTTTTTAATATATATCTAGAGTCTACTGCAGTATCTTCATGATATAGATGACAAGGTATTCTAATAGTACCTACTGGTTTATTTGTTTCTTCATCTATATAATCATAGTTATAATCTATAAACCAATTACAAGTTAAATCAACCTTCATATCTACCTTTGCATTATTAAGGGTAGCTATCCCTGGTAAAATTACAGAAGATCCGTCAGTCTGGACAGCTGTACCATGTAAAAATGTATCAATATCTTCTATAAAGTTTTTAACAGGAATTTTTTCGTCCGTATCATTGCCTAAAAAGTCAATTCCAACCAAAGAAACAAATCTTATTTCTCGATGCTGCTGAAGTATTTTTAGCAACTCCTCTTTATTTTGTTTATTAGTATGTATTACAAATAATAAACTCATTAATATAAGCCCCCTTTTTTAATTATATTCAACATTTGCATTATAGCATAATATAAAAATATTGAATATAATTAATTTTATTAATAATAAATTAATAAAAGTAGTTTTTTATCGAAAAATTGTTAATAATATGTTAATTGTTTACTATTTATTTATATGCAATCATTTACATTTTTTATTAAACCTTTTCATTTTTTCTTTTATATCTATATACACTAAAAAATTTTTTTAAATAATTTTTATTTATTTTCTTAGGTTTTTGTTATGCAAAGTTTATATAATACAAAAACTATAAAATCCCCGAACATATTGACATAAAACCAATAGAAATATACTATAAACTTGTTGGCTAAAACTAACAAGTTTATAATTTATGTTTATCATATAAGAATTTAAGGAGAATACAATTATGAAACTATTGTTTTTTGATACAGAAACTACAAATATAAAACCAGGTAACATATGTCAGCTATCTTACATTACAGTAGATACTAGCACAAAGCCTCAAACTACTATAGGAAAGAACTTTTTCTTTACTGTAGAAGAAATGAGCGAAAGCGCTGAAGCTGTTCATGGATTTTCTTTAGAGAAACTTTATAATTTAAGTAATGGAAAATATTTTGAAGATAGTTATGAAGAATTTATAGATGATTTTATCAATAGTGATGTAATCATCGGACATAATGTTCAATTTGATATTAAATTTTTAAAAAGCGAGTTAGAATTTTTAGACATTCCTTTCGAGCCCAAACGTTGCTTCTGCACTATGGCATATTATAAAGAAATATGTAAAGCTACTAATTCTAAAGGGATGCTAAAAAATCCTTCTCTTGGAGAGGTGGTAAATTTTCTAAACCTCAAAGAAGATTTCCTTCAAAATAAATGTACTAGTCTTTTTGGTGAGTCTTCTGATTATCATGATGCAAGATTTGACACAACTTGTACATATATGTTAGTTATTCAAGGAATAAAAACTGGTTTAATACCTCCAAAGTTTTTTAGTAATATGTTACAATTGAAGTAATACTTTGAAAGAAACTTTTATTTTAGGAGTGATTAAAATGATAGCTATTAAAAATGTCACTGTCCATACTATGGCTGAAGATGAAATTATCGAAAATGGTATTATACTAATCGATAATGGTAAGATATGCAATGTTGGTTCTAACATAACAATTCCTGAAAATACTAAAATTATTGATGGTAATAATGGTTTTCTTATGCCCGGAATTATTGATGCCCACTGTCACATTGGAATGTGGGAAGATGGATTAGGCTTTGAAGGTAGTGATGGTAATGAAACCACTGATCCTGTTACCCCTCACCTAAGAGCCATAGATGCAATAAATCCTGTAGATAAGTGTTTTCAAGAAGCTTTAGATGCTGGCATTACCACTGTTGCTACTGGACCTGGAAGTGCTAATGTTATTGGTGGAACCTTTGCAACATTAAAAACTTATGGAAAAACCATCGATGATATGGTTATCGATGATTGCACTGCCATGAAATCCGCCTTTGGTGAAAATCCTAAAAGGGTATATAGTGGTAAAAAAGCTGCTCCAAGTACTAGAATGGCTACTGCAGCCATCCTTCGTGAAAATTTGATAAAAGCAAGGAACTATGTAGAGAAACAAGAAGCCTTCAAAAATGGTATAGATAAGGCTCCTGATTTTGATATGAAGTTAGAAGCTCTATCAAAAGTGATAAAAAAAGAGATTCCTTTAAAAGCTCATGCTCATAGAGCTGATGATATCCTTACAGCTATCAGAATAGCTAAGGAATTTGACTTAGATCTTTCTTTAGAACATTGTACTGAAGGACACTTAATACCTGAAAATCTTAAAGATGAACATATAAAGGCTATAATTATAGGTCCAAGCCTCTCTGATAGAAGTAAGGTAGAGCTTAAAAATCTTACCTTTAAAACTCCTATGCTTTTAAATAAAGCTGGTATAAAAGTTTCTATAATGACAGATCATCCTGTAATTCCACTTCAATATATATCACTCTGCGCTGCCCTTGCTGCTAGAGAAGGTATGGATGAGGAGGAAGCTTTACGTTCCATTACTATAAATCCAGCTCGTGCTATAAATGTAGATCATAGAGTTGGAAGTATTGAAATAGGAAAAGATGCTGACATTATAATATATGATGGTCACCCTTTTGACCTTAGAAATACAGTTAAATTTGTAATGGTTAATGGTGAAATAGTTAAGAATCAATTTTAATTTTATATTTGAGTAATTAATTATAAAATTAAACATTTTAAAAATTTTATAATGAAAATATTTTCCACTTAAAATGTACATGGATATAAAAAATATATCTATGTACATTTTTTATATCTATGTATATTATTTACCTTTACAATTCTACCATAAGTTACATTTACAAATCTTAGGTCAATCAGTAGACTTTAATTTTAATTTTTGTATAATACTAAGTACAGTATCAAATAATCTTTTTTATAGATAAGATTTTATTGTATTTGCAATAAAATTTGTGCATCTGCAGTTTTTGTATGTACAGTTATCAAGGAGGTAATATTATTGATAGATAAAATTAAAAAGAATTTAATAATAATTCCACTTAGTATATTAATATTATCGATTGTAGCTCTAATTCTTTTGAACATAGGTACAGCTACAATCCCCTATAAATCTTATACTGATTTCTTACTCGATCTAAATAATAAGAACATATATAAAGTATCCATCTCCCAAACACCTAAAATTACTGTTATAGATAAATCTGGTAATAAATATTCTACTGATAATCCTAATAGCTACAACTTTAAGGAGACTCTTTTAAAAGAAGGTGTTATTGTTGATAGTTCATCTACCTTACCAACCAACCAACGTATAGTGGTTGCAATTCTTGGTATTTCCTCTATAGCCACTATTTTTATGATCATAAAAAGAAATGGCTCAGGTAGTTCTATGACTTCTATCAATGCAATTGATGGACAAAGTGTTTCCAAGGATAAATTTAACTTTAATTCTGTTGCTGGTAATGATGAAGCTAAAGATAGTTTAAACGATATAGTTGATTTTCTTAAAAATCCAGAAAAGTATGCATCCTATGGTGCAAGAATGCCTAAAGGTGTAATTCTTTACGGTGATCCTGGAACGGGTAAAACTCTACTAGCTAAGGCTATAGCTGGAGAAGCTAATGTTCCCTTCTATGCTGTATCTGGTTCTGACTTTGTTCAAATGTATGTAGGAGTTGGGGCTAGTAGAATAAGAAATTTATTCAAAAAAGCTAAGTCCCATGGTAAGGCTGTTATCTTCATTGATGAGATAGATGCTATTGGTAAGCAACGTAGCTCTAATAAAGCTGGTAATTCGGATGAAAAAGATCAAACTTTAAACGCTCTACTTACTGAGATGTCCGGTTTCAAAGAAAGTGAAGGTATTGTAGTTATTGCTGCTACAAATAGGCTTGACATATTAGATGAGGCACTTTTAAGACCTGGTAGATTTGATAGACATATAGAGGTATCTCTTCCTGATATTAACGCAAGAGAAAAAATATTAAATCTTCATTTAAAAAATAAACCTGTTAGTGATATGAATATACGAGACATAGCACACAATACCACCTATTTCTCTGGCGCTAAGTTAGAAAGTTTAGTAAATGAAGCTGCAATAATTGCATGTAAAGAGGATGCTCCATATATTACTGAACACCATATGGATAAAGCTTTCTCAATAGTAGTTGCAGGCCATGAGAAATTAGATAAAGAAGCACTTAAAAAAGAAGATATGAAAATTACTGCATATCATGAAGTTGGACATGCTTTAATTTCGCATCTAAAGCTACCTGAGGAAAAAATATCTAAGGTAACCATAATTCCTACATCTAAAGGTGCTGGTGGATATACCTTAACTATAGGCGAAGATAGTGTTTACCACAATCTAGAATATTTAAAAAGAAAAATCATGGTTTTATTGGGAGGTAGAGCTGCGGAAGAAATCATTTTTGGTGAAGAGAAAATAACTACAGGGGCCTTTAATGATTTAAAGAAAACTACTAATATAGTTAATAATATGATATGTGAGTATGGTATGGGAAAATCTCTTGGACTTTTAAGACTTTCAGAAATGCAAGGAGTGCCAACAGATTACTATACTACAGTAGTATTAGAAGAATGTAAGTCTCTGATTGATGAATTGTATGGCGATGTTAAGGACACTCTAAGAGCCAATCTAGATTTATTAGTTAAAGTTTCTGAGGAATTACTTGTAAAAGAAACCTTATATACCGATGACATTCTCAATTTAGTTTATGGTAAGACAAGCTAATTCACTATAAAAAACCTAAGATATAATTCTTAGGTTTTTTATTTTTATAATCTATATTTTATTAATATATATGGTTTTAAAAGAATATATTTATAATATTCTTTTAAAACTTTATTTAATATATTTTATAAAATATGGAGGTCCATAATGAAAAGTAAAAATATATATGTAGGCATTATTTTTTTAATCTTAGGTTTATCCTACTTTACATACAATTTTAGTCCCCTACTATTTGCTAGACTCTTTGACCTTTGGCCAATTTTTATACTAGTCTTTGGAGTTATATTACAATATATTTTTTTTGACATAAGAAAAAATTTCTTACTCATCATTAGTGGGATTATGATGGTAATAGGAGCTATGTTTACTATAAATTTTCATATAAACTATATAACCACTCATTCAATAATTGCTATCTTTAGTTTATCTTTATCTGTATCATTATTAAACTATTATATTTTTGCAAAGAGTAATGATTTGATTCTTCCATTTATATTTTTATTTATTCTAATATCAATTATTATCTTCTTATATCCCACTTATAAAAATATGATACCTAATTTCAATTCTGACCTTGTTGTACCTTTATTATTTATTTCTATAGGTGCCTATTTAATTAGAAATAGCAAGAAAAAATATTTCAAATAATAAAAGGTATGAACCATTTACATATTTCTTGGTTCATACCTTTCATGTAGGTAATATTATAAGTTAGGTTTTTAGTTAGAACTTACCTGAAATTAAGTCCTAACTAGCTATATATTTAATTTAATAAATAAACACTATTATAATTTAGAAAGTTCTACAGCAAGTCTTGCTCCAACCTTAGCATTGTTAAACACTAATTGAATATTAGATTCTAAGCTAGAGCCTCCTGTAATTTCTTTAACTTTCGCAAGTAAAAATGGTGTGCTTTCCTTTCCTACTATACCCTTTTCTTCTGCTTCCTTAACAGCAGTATTTATAGCATTATTAATAGTATCATAGTCCATCTCAAACTCTTCTGGTATTGGATTAGCAACAACCATTCCACCCTTTAATCCTAGATCCCATTTAGCTTTTAATGCTCTTGCAAGTACTTCTTCATTCTCTACCTTGTAGTCCACTTTAAATCCAGATTTTCTTGTATAGAAGGCTGGTAACTCTTCTGTTTGGAATCCTATCACAGGTACCCCTTTAGTTTCTAAATATTCACGAGTTAAACCTATGTCTAGTATTGATTTGCATCCAGCACATACCACAGCTACATCAGTCATAGATAGTTCCTCAAGGTCAGCTGATATATCCATTGTTTTTTCAGCTCCTCTATGAACTCCGCCAATTCCACCAGTAGCAAATACCTTAACTCCAGCAAGTGATGCTATAATCATTGTAGATGCAACTGTAGTAGCTCCATTTAATTTATTAGCAACTATGAAAGGTATATCTCTTCTACTAGTTTTTATTACTCCCGGAGTTTTCCCTAAAAATTCAACCTCCTCTGAAGTTAATCCAACTTTCAATCTTCCTTCAAGAATAGCTATAGTAGCTGGTATTGCTCCATTTTCTCTAATGATGCTTTCTACTTTTAATGCAGTTTCTACATTTTTAGGATATGGCATTCCATGAGATATTATAGTTGATTCTAGAGCAACTACTGGCTTTCCTTCCTCTAATGCTGCTTTAACTTCTGGGTTTATATCTAAATATTTTTCTAACATGATTTATTTTCCTCCAATTTTTTATTTATATTTTCCAAAGACATGTTTGGATTGATAGTATCTTTATGTGTTATTGCTAAAGATGAACAGGCTGAAGCAAATTTCAAAGTATCTAGAAGCTCAAATTTGTTCATACCAGAGTATACTAGTCCAGCTACAAATGCATCTCCTGCTCCATTAGCATTAATAACCTTAACCTTAGGTGGAATAAATAATCCTTTACTTATTCCATCATTATAATATACCCCTTCTTCACCTAAGCTTATAAATACATTTTTAACACCTAAACTAAAAAAGTAATCACTAACCTTTTCTACGTCTTCCATAGTATTAATTTTCATTCCAGATAAAATTTCGGCTTCAATTTTATTAGGTTTAATAGTATGAAACTTATGAATTACATCTTTCACCTTGATGGCCTTAGATGAGGAAACAGTGTCTAAAAAGAATTTCGTGTTTTTGAAATTACTAACCACATACTCTATTACATCTTTAGGAATATTAGTATCGATTATGCATATTCTTGAGTTTTCAATTATAGATTTTTTAGTTTTGATAAATTCTATAGTCATCTTGTTATATATATCCATAGATGAGATAGCTACCTTCATATCTCCAGAGTTATCAAGAACGGACATATATATAGATGTAGATTCTCCATCTAACTTAAGACTATGTTCTAAATCTAAGCCAATTTCTCGCCCTTCATCTATGACCTTACGCCCATAAATATCATTACCTATAACAGAAATTAGTTTTGTAGAAATCTCTAATCTAGCTAAGTTTTCACCTATATTTCTACCAACTCCTCCTAAAGAAAACTTTATATTCCCAGGATTGGAATCATTAAGTCTTAGTTCATTATTAGAAAATCCTACTATATCTATATTAGTCCCTCCAATTATAGATACAAAATTTTCTTTGTTCATTACATACCCTCTGCCTGAGATATATCCTTTCTTTATAAGATTTCCTATATGAACTCCTACAGATGATCTGGTAATCTTAAGAATATCCGCTATTTCATTTTGAGATATTAAGGGATTATCCTTTATAAGATTTAATATTTCTTCTTCTCTATTTGTCATCATATTCTCCTCTTAATATTTCTTTATTAGATAAACATTTGTTTATCTGAGTTTATCATATTCTAAATTAACATGCAATACTATTTTACCCAATAGATTTTAATATAATAATTTTTATCTTTAATATATTGAAATTATTTTAAATTATATAATACATAATTTATATACACATAAATAATCTTTTCTCCCCACATAAATTATGTATTATATGGAATTTATTTTTTCAATTTATTAACTATAATTTTAGTAATTTTAAAATTATATAAACAATGGAATATATTGCGCCATAAAGATTTTCGAGTTATAATAAAGTTTGTACTATAGGAGTCATTAATACAATGTCTTTGTAATTCATACTATAGGAATGGAGGAATATTATGGGACTTTTAACTTTTAAACGAGGCATTCATCCACCTCATGGAAAACATTTTTCAGAAAAAAAAGAAATTGAAACCTATCTCCCAAAGGGTGATTTAGTGTTCCCTATGAGCCAACATATAGGAGCTCCATGTGAACCAATTGTAAAAAAGGGAGACAAGGTACTGGTTGGACAAAAAATAGGTGCTAGCACTTCTTTTGTTTCATCTAATATCTATTCTAGTGTATCTGGAATCGTTAAAAATGTAACACCTATGCTTACATCTAGCGGTTCAAAAGTTATGAGCATAGTTATTGAAAACGACAATAACTATGAAGAATCAAACTTTACCCCACATGAAAATTACAAAAATTTATCTAATGCTGAATTATTAGAATTAATTCAGGAAGCTGGTATTGTTGGACTTGGTGGAGCATGCTTTCCAACTCATGTTAAACTTAATCCACCAAAAGAATGCACTATTGATACCATCATAATCAACGGAGCTGAATGTGAACCATACTTGACTTGCGACCATCAGCTAATGTTACAGCATTCAAAAGAAATAGCTGAAGGTTTGGAAATTGTTGCTCAAATGTTTCCAAATGCAAAAATCTTTTTAGGTATTGAGAACAATAAAAATGACGCTATAACAATAATGAAAGCGGTTGTAGAATCAATTAAAAATGTTGAGGTAGCAGAACTTAAAACTAAATACCCTCAAGGAGCTGAAAAGCAATTAATTTATTCTGTAACTAAAAGAGAAGTGCCAACTGGAAAGTTGCCTGCAGATGTTGGATGCATAGTTCAAAATGTAGCCACTATATTTGCTATAAGAGAAGCAGTTATTCTTGGTAAACCACTTACAGAAAGAATAGTTACTGTTACTGGTGGAGCTGTAAAAACTCCTAAAAATATTAAAGTTAAATTTGGTACAAGCTTAAAAGAACTTATTGATTATTGTGATGGATTTAACGAAGAACCTATTAAGATTATTAGTGGTGGTCCTATGATGGGAACTGCACTATTCACTTTAGACATTCCTGCAATCAAAGGTACTTCAGGTCTACTTTGCCTTACAAAGGCTGAAGCTGTACCAACCATTGAGTCAAATTGTATAAGATGCGGAAAATGCGTTAATGCATGCCCAATGTTCTTATTACCTAATAAACTTAATGCCCTAGTTGTAAGAGGCAATTATGAAGGTTTTGAACAGTTTGGCGGACTTAACTGTATTGAATGTGGTGCTTGTAGCTATTCTTGCCCTGCTAAGAGAAATTTAACTCAATCTTGTAAAGAGGGTAAAAAAAGAGTTATGGCTAATAGAAAGAAAAAGTAGAGGTGAACATAATGTCTGGAAATTTATATAATGTATCAGTATCGCCACATATTAAATCTAAGGAAACAGTTCCAACTGTAATGAGAGATGTGCTAATTGCATTATTACCAGCTACTGTAGCAGGTATTTACTTCTTTGGAGTTGATGCAGCCTTAGTTATAATAACAGCTATTGTTTCTGCAATGCTTAGCGAATACTTATTTAACAAAATTACTAAAAGACCAAATTCATTAAAGGATTTAAGTGCAGTAATTACTGGACTATTACTTGCTTTTAACTTACCACCTACACTTCCACTTTGGATGGTTGCTGTTGGTAGTGCATTTGCTATTATTGTTGTTAAATGCTTTTTTGGTGGTCTTGGTCAAAATATCATAAACCCAGCCCTTGCTGGAAGAGCCTTCTTGCTTGCTGCATACCCAAGTCAAATGACTGAATGGACTTTAAATGGTATCAGTAAAGCTACTCCACTAGCTATTCTTCGTAACGGTGGTGGATTACTTCCTGATACTATGGATGTATTTTTAGGTGCTAATGTAGCTGGGTGTATAGGAGAAGTTTCAGCTTTAGCACTACTTATAGGTGGAGCTTACCTATTATATAGGAAAGTTATAACATGGCATATTCCTGCTACATATATTGCTACAGTTTTTGTAATCACTACAGTATTAGGTAGAGATGGATTTATGCAAGGAAATGGAATATATGAAATATTCATTGGTGGATTAATGCTTGGAGCTATATTCATGGCTACTGATTACACTACTTCTCCTATGACTAAAACAGGTCAAGTTATATTTGGTGTAGGTTGTGGTCTATTAACATCATTAATTCGTTTATATGGTGGATATGCTGAAGGTGTTTCTTATTCAATCCTAATAATGAACTTATTAGTTCCAATGATTGATAAATGGACAAGTCCACGTGTGTTCGGAGGTGCGAAATAATGAAAGAAAATTTAAAATTAGGAGGAACTTTACTTGCAATTACTGCAATTGCTGGCCTAATTCTTGCATTTGCTTATGATATTACTAGAGCACCAATTGAAGCTAAGGCCAAAGCTGAACAAGCTGCAGCTATGAAAGTCGTATTAGAAGCAGAGGATTTTACAGAATTAACAAGTGATATCACTGATGAAAATATTACAGGCATATTTGAAGCTAAAACTGGAGGAAACGATGCTGGATACGTATTTAAGGTTAACTCTTCAGGTTATGGTGGAAAAATTGAATTAATGGTTGGTATTAACGGTGAAGGCTCTGTTTCTGGAATTGAGATTTTAAGTCATACTGAAACTCCTGGTCTTGGTTCTAAAGCAAAGGACGACCCAACTTTCGCAGAACAGTTTAAAGGTCTTCCTACTGAGGCTGAGCTTGCTGTTGGCTCAGATATTGAAGCAATTACTGGTGCAACAATCACTTCTAAAGCAGTAACTAGTGGTGTAAATACTGCTATAAATTATTACAATACAAACTTGAAAGGAGCAAAGTAGAATGAAAGAGTTAATTAATAGATTAAAAACAGGTATTATTACAGAAAACCCAGTTTTCATACAAGTACTAGCTATGTGTCCTACTCTTGCTGTTACAAGCAGTGTTAAAAATGCTGCTGGTATGGCTCTTGCTGCTACCGTGGTATTAATTGGATCAAATGCTGTTATCTCTTTAATAAGAAAACTTGTTCCTGACAAAATTAGAATACCGGCTTATATTGTAGTTATCGCTACATTTGTTACTTTAATACAGTTCTTACTTGAGGCTTATATTCCTGATTTATATAAATCTCTTGGAATATTCTTACCTCTTATCGTTGTTAACTGTGTTATCCTAGGTAGAGCTGAAGCTTATGCTTCTAAAAACAAGGTATTACCTTCAATTTTTGATGCTATTGGTATGGGACTTGGATTTGGTCTTGCTATAGTTATATTAGCAACTTTCAGAGAAATTATTGGTAATGGAACATTCTACGGGCTTCAAATACTACCAAAATCTTATATTCCAGCTATGGTTATGACATCTGCTCCTGGAGCTTTCATAACTCTTGGTATACTTCTAGCTAGTTTAAATCAATATAAGATTTCAAAAGCTAAAAAAGCTAAAACTACAAGATAAGGAAGGTGAAATTTAATGAAAGAATTGTTTACTATATTTATAGGAGCCCTTCTAGTTAATAACGTAATATTAGGGCAATTTCTAGGTATATGTTCCTTCCTTGGAGTTTCTCAAAAGACAGAAACTGCTAAAGGTATGGGTGCAGCTGTTACCTTTGTAATGTTACTAGCTACTCTTATTACCTTCGTGGTAAATAAGTTAATTTTAATTCCTTTCAAAATGGAATATCTATCAACCCTAGCTTTTATCCTTGTTATTGCAGCTCTAGTACAATTTGTTGAGATTGTTATTAAAAAAATCCAACCGGGTCTTTATAGATCTTTAGGTATATTCTTACCTCTTATCACAACTAACTGTGCCGTACTTGGTGTTGCTGTTACAAACATAGATAAAGGTTATGGATTAGCTCAATCACTATCTAATACTCTTGGATCAGCTCTTGGATATGTACTTGCTATAGTAATACTTGCAGGATTAAGAGAAAGAATGGAAGATAATACTGACATGCCAGCTGCATTCAGAGGATTACCAATATCTCTAATAACTGCTGGATTAATGGCTATTGCTTTCTATGGATTTAGCGGTTTAGTTTAAAGGAGGGAATTTAAATGGATTTATCAAATTTAGTGGCTCCTGTAGTCAGTCTAGGTGGTCTTGGATTAGTATTTGGTGCCCTATTAGGATATGCAAACAGTAAATTTAAAGTAGAAGTTGATGAAAGAATCCCTCTAGTAAGAGAATGTTTACCAGGCGCTAATTGTGGTGGATGCGGTTTTGCTGGATGTGATGCTTATGCTGAAGCTGTAGTTATGGGTACAGCTCCTACTAATAAATGTAGTCCTGGTGGTGCTGAGGCAGTTTCAAAAATATCTTCAATTCTTGGAGTTGAAGCTGAAGTCTCTGAACCTATGGTAGCTTTTGTAAGATGTAAAGGAACTCCTGATGTTGCAAGAGAAAAATACAACTATGTTGGAATTTTAGATTGTAACCAAGCTTCTGTAGCCCCAGGTGGTGGTTCTAAAGCTTGTGAATTTGGTTGCCTTGGTCTTGGTTCTTGTGTTAAAGCTTGTGAATTTGATGCATTATCTGTAGTTAATGGAGTAGCATATGTAGATGAGGAAAAATGTGTTGCTTGTGGTGCTTGTATTCCTGCTTGTCCTAAAGCAATAATTCACTTTGTACCTAAAAAATCTAAAGTTAGAATAGATTGTAATAGCAAGAGTAAAGGAAAAGATGTTATTGATGCTTGCGACGTTGGATGTATAGGTTGTGGTATCTGTATGAAAAACTGTCCTAAAGAGGCTATTACAATAGTTAATAATATTCCTATATTTGACTATAGTAAATGTGTTAATTGTGGAATATGCGCTAATAAATGTCCAAAAAATTCTATAATAAATCTTAGAAAACCAGCATTGAAGAAGGAAGCTATTCCAACTGCTAATAAAGCAACTAATGAGTCTACTCCTTCTGCAGAAAATAATAATGCTACAGTATAATAAAATTTAGTTTTATGTTATAATATAGAAGGCTTATAGCCTTCTATATTCATTTGGGGGTGATTTTATGCAAGAAGAAGGTATCATAAAAAAGATTAATGGAGATATAGCTACTGTTGCATTTGTTAAAAAAGGTGGTTGTGGTGGTGGATGTTCATCTTGTAAATCTGGATGTCCTAAAGACACTATATTAGTGGAATTAGAAAATACACAAGCTGCTACAATTGGTGAAAAAGTCTTAGTATCTATGGATAATAAGGTTTTTAGTAATATGACATTTTGGGCATATGCCTTCCCTACTATTATTACAGTGATTACTCTTATAATATGTATTTACATATTTAATAAGCTTAATGTGATTAATTCTGAAGTATATTCAGTATTAATAGCTTTAGTTTCCATGGTGATTTCCTATATGATTAGTGCTAAATTAAATAGAAAACAAGATAAATATTCATTTAAAATGATGAAAAAATTAAATTAATTATTAAATATATATTTATCCTTGCATTAATAAATATATATTAGCTAATATTATTTATTAATAGATTATTATAAAACTTAACAATTGGAGGTAAAAAAATGAACATAGCATCAATGATTGATCATACTCTTTTAAAAGCTGAGGCGACTAAAGATCAAGTTATAAAGATTTGCGATGAAGCAAAAGAATATAAATTTAAATCAGTATGTGTAAACTCTTGTTATACTGAATTAGTAGCAAAGGAACTTGAAGGTTCTGACGTACTTGTATGTACCGTTGTAGGTTTTCCTTTAGGTGCCATGGATACTAAAGCTAAGGCTTTTGAAACTGCTAGAGCTATAGAGCT
Organism: Clostridiaceae bacterium; assembly: GCA_902363375.1. Classification (GTDB taxonomy): domain Bacteria; phylum Bacillota; class Clostridia; order Clostridiales; family Clostridiaceae; genus Clostridium_J. Next base: position 1,379,473 of record CABIZX010000001.1, read on the forward strand.
TGGAGCTAATGAAATAGATATGGTTATCAATATAGGAGCTTTGAAAGATAAAGATTACGATTTCGTAAAAAATGATATAAAAGAAGTTGTAGATACAGCTAAAGGAAAAGCTATTGTAAAAGTTATATTAGAAACATGTTTATTAACTGAAGAAGAAAAAATTAAAGCATGTGAATTGTCTCAAGAGGCTGGTGCAGACTTTGTAAAAACTTCTACAGGTTTCAGTACAGGTGGAGCTACACCTGAAGATATCGCTCTAATGAGGAAGGTTGTAGGTCCTAACATGGGCGTCAAAGCCTCAGGTGGAGTTCGTACTACTGAAGATGCAATGAAAGTTATAAATGCTGGTGCCAATCGAATTGGTGCAAGCGCATCTATAGCAATTGCAGACAATTTGTCGAATGTTGATTCTGATTATTAAAATTTAACATTATTTTTCTAATTAAATAAATTATATTTCATTAATAAATAAACCGCTATAAATACATAGCGGTTTATTTATTTTATTTTCGACTTTTATGTTAAGTTGTTGTTAAGTACGTTAACTTTGTTAAAACTTTGTCGTTTTTCTTGATATTATTCATAAATTGTTTAATATTATATGTGATAGAAAATTTAATAAATTCTATTATTTTTATAGGGGGGATATAAAATGAAATTTTTAAAAGGACTTTTTAAGTTTTTACCAATCTTTGTATTGGCTGGACTTATGATGATGAAGGTCGACGTACTCACAGCAGCACCAATTGCCACAATAGTTGCTTGCTTCGTAGCCTACATCACTGAGAAAATTACAATGAATGACCTAATTGACGCAGCTGTTGATAATGTAAAGGGTCTCATTCTAGTATTCTTTATTTTAATGTTTGCTTATGCCATGGCAAGTGCATTTATGGCTACAGGAGTTGGTGCTTCTATAGTTAATATGTCATTAACCCTTGGACTTAATGCAAGAACTGTTGCTGTAACTGGTTTCATAGTAACTTGTATATTATCTGTTGCTACTGGAACATCTTGGGGAACTTTTGCAGCATGTGCACCTATCTTTTTATGGCTTAACCATATAGTTGGTGGTGACATTCTTCTTACTACAGCTGCAATTGCTGGTGGTGCTTGCTTTGGTGATAATATTGGTCTTATCTCTGATACAACAGTTGTAAGCTCTGGTATTCAAGATGTAGAAGTTATAGACAGAGTTAGAACTCAAGGGGCTTGGTCTCTTATCTGTATGATAATTACTGCAATTATTTTCTTCGTTGTTAGTTTAGCAATGAATTTACCTACAGAAGTAGCTAATGCTAAATTGGCTATCGATGCTATTCCACCAGAAGCTTGGTCTGCTATCGAAGCTGAAAAACCTGCAGCTGTTGAACTTCTAAATCAAGTTAAACACGGAGTTCCTGTATACATGGTAATTCCTCTAATACTTGTTATAGTTGCAGCAGTTATGGGCATACCTACCCTACTTTGCTTATTCTTAGGAATTGGTTCTTCTTATATATTTGGTTCTTTTGCTGGAACTGTAGAAAGTTTATCAACGTTTATGCAACTAGTACAAGATGGATTTGGAGAGGCTGGTTCTTGGGTTATAGTAATGATGATGTGGGTTGGTGCCTTTGGTGGTGTAATGGCTAAGATGGATGCCTTCGCTCCACTATCAGCCCTTATTTTAAAAATATCTAAGAATGTAAGACAATTAATGTTCTGGAATGGTGTTTTATGTATAGGTGGTAATGCTGCCCTTTCTGATGAAATGGCTCAAATAGTTACCATAGGGCCTATTATTAAAGAGTTAGTTGATAAGAACGTTGAAGGTAGCGAAGAAGATATGTACAAGCTTTATCTTAGAAATGCAACTTTTGGAGATGCTCTTGGAGTATTTGGATCTCAATTAATTCCTTGGCACGTATATATTGGTTTCTATGTAGGAATTGCTTCTTCAGTATATCCACTTCACCAATTTATAGCTACAGATATAATAAGATATAATTTTATGGCTTTCGTGGCTGTAACTTCAATACTATTACTTACTCTTACTGGATGGGATAGATTCATTCCTAAATTTGGTCTTCCAACTGAGCCAGCTGTTAGATTAAAGAAGAGAAATGCTACTCTAACTAGTAATAAGACTTCAGCTCTATAATAAATAACTAAAGTAAATATGTATTAAAATATGCTATTAATATTTTAAAATATTAATAGCATATTTTTCATTAAACTTAGTTATTTTTATAACATACTTTTAAAAAAATTCAATTTTTTCGTGGTTTTTTCTAAAATATTCCTTATTTTATTTGAATAATTATCTATATACTTAATTTTCAATTCTAACCTTAGTAAACATTTACATAGTTTTTTATTAAAATAAATGTATTTAAAGTATATTTTTCTACTTATTTCTACTTCTTACTTTATTTTATGAAATTATTAGCGAAATTTTTTTATTTTTTTTAATTTTTCTATAAAAAATTATATAATTTATGTGTTTTTTCTGAAAACTACTTGAATTTTTTTTGAAAAGGTTTTAAACTAATTAAAGTGAAAAGCTTGGTTAAAAAAATAACCATATTCACTTTAATTTATTTATAGGGGGATCATAAATGAAATTTTTAAAAGGATTTTTAAAATTCATACCAATCTTCATATTAGCCGGCCTTATTATGAATGGTATGGACGTACTTACCGCAGCACCAATTGCAACTATAGTTGCATGTGTTGTAGCTTATATTACAGAAAAGGTTAAGTTCAATGAACTTATTGACGCTTCTATCGAAAATGTAAAGGAGCTTATTTTAGTATTTTTCATATTAATGTTTGCTTATGCAATGGCAAACGCATTTATGTCAACTGGAGTTGGTGCTTCTATAGTTAATATAGCATTATCTCTTGGAGTAAATGCTAGAAGTGTCGCTGTCTGTGGTTTCTTAGTAACTGCTATACTTTCTGTTGCTACTGGTACCTCTTGGGGAACCTTTGCTGCATGTGCTCCTATCTTCTTATGGCTTAACCACATATTGGGAGGAAGTATTCTTCTTACCACAGCCTCTATAGCTGGTGGTGCCTGTTTTGGTGATAACATAGGTCTTATTTCTGATACTACAGTTGTAAGTTCTGGTATCCAAAAGGTTGAAGTACTTGAAAGAGTAAAATCTCAAGTTGTTTGGTCTGTAACTTGTCTTGTTGTGTCTGCAATTATTATTTTTGGTATGAGTGTAGCAATGAAGCTTCCTACTGAAGTTGCTAATACTGCACTAGCAATCGATTCTATTCCAGCAGAAGCATGGTCTGCTATTGAAGCCGAAAAACCTGCAGCTGTCGAGCTTTTAAATCAGGTTAAGGAAGGTGTACCTTTCTATATGGTAGTGCCGCTACTCCTTGTTATTACTGCTGCAGTATTGGGAATGCCTACACTACTATGCTTGTTCTTAGGAATATGTTCTTCTTACATATTAGGAAGTTTTGCTGGAACTGTAGAGAGTTTAAGTTCTTTCCTAGGATTAGTTGAAAGTGGATTTAGTGAAGCTGGTTCTTGGGTTATTGTAATGATGATGTGGTTTGGTGCTTTTGGTGGTATTATGTCTAAAATGAATGCCTTTGAACCATTATCAAAGTTTATATTAAAGATATCCAAAAATGTAAGACAATTAATGTTCTGGAATGGGCTTCTTTGTATAGGTGGTAACGCTGCTCTTTCTGATGAAATGGCTCAAATAGTTACCATTGGACCTATCACTAAAGAATTAGTTGACAAAAATGTTGAAGGAAGTGAAGAGGATCTTTATAAACTTCGTCTTAGAAATGCTACCTTCTCAAGTGCCTTAGGAGTATTTGGCTCACAGTTAATTCCATGGCATGTTTATATGGGATTCTATGTAGGAATACTTTCCTCTGTATATCCATTACATACTTTTGTAACTACGGATATTATAAAATATAATATTATGGCTTTCGTAACTGTAGGTTCGTTGCTTTTACTAACCCTTACTGGATGGGATAGATTTATTCCTCAATTTGGTTTACCTCGTGAACCTAAGGTAAAACTTAAAAATCAAAATTCTAATATAGATTCAGATAAAGAAGTTAGTGCATAGTAAAACATTATTTAATCTAAAAAAGCTCCCAATAATTATTGGGAGCTTTTTTAGATTAAATAATAATATTTTTATTATTATTCATTTTTATTATATTTATAATTTAAATTACACATTTCCTTACATATAATTGAACTTATTCATTTATAATACATAATTCTAGAAAAATATTCTATATTTCTACATTAAGTTGTTTAATTTATTCCTTTTTTCTGAAAAATACTTGATATTTTTTAGAAAACGTTTTAAACTTAATTTATAGAAAATTAGGTTAAATATATAACTATATTTTCTATTAAATTTTTTATAGGGGGATATAAAAATGAAATTTCTAAAAGCGACCTTTAAGTTCGTACCAATATTTGTATTGGCTGGACTTATGATGATGAAGGTAGATGTGCTTACAGCAGCACCTGTAGCAACCATCGTTGCATGCATTGTAGCCTACATCACGGAAAAAATTAAACTTAATGATCTTATTGATGCAGCTGTAGATAATGTGAAGGAACTTATTTTAGTATTCTTTATATTGATGTTTGCTTATGCTATGGCAAGTGCATTTATGGCAACAGGAGTTGGTGCTTCTATAGTTAACATGGCTCTATCTCTTGGACTAAACGCAAGAACTGTTGCTGTAACTGGTTTCATAGTAACTTGTATATTATCTGTTGCAACAGGAACCTCTTGGGGAACTTTTGCGGCATGTGCACCTATCTTTTTATGGCTTAACCATATAGTTGGTGGTGACATTCTTCTTACTACAGCTTCAATAGCTGGTGGTGCTTGTTTTGGTGATAATATCGGTCTTATCTCTGATACAACAGTTGTAAGTTCTGGTATTCAAAAGGTTGAGGTTATTGATAGAGTTAGAACTCAAGGAGTTTGGTCAGTAGCATGCCTTATTATAACTGCAATTATCATATTTGTTGTAAGCTTAGCTATGAAATTACCTACAGATGTAGCTAATGCTAAGCTAGCTATCGATGCTATTCCACCAGAAGCTTGGTCTGCTATCGAAGCTGAAAAACCTGCAGCTGTTGAACTTCTAAATCAAGTTAAGGCTGGAGTTCCTATATACATGGTAATTCCTCTAATACTTGTTATAGCTGCTGCTGTTATGGGAGTTCCTACTCTACTTTGTTTATTCTTAGGAATTGGTTCTTCTTATATATTTGGTTCTTTTGCTGGAACTGTAGAAAGTTTACCAACTTTTATGCAACTAGTACAAGATGGATTTGCCGAGGCTGGTTCTTGGGTTATAGTAATGATGATGTGGGTTGGTGCCTTTGGTGGTGTAATGGCTAAGATGGATGCCTTCGCTCCACTATCAGCCCTTGTTTTAAAAATATCTAAAAATGTAAAACAATTAATGTTCTGGAATGGTGTTTTATGTATAGGTGGTAATGCTGCTCTTGCTGATGAGATGGCTCAAATAGTTACTATAGGGCCTATTATTAAAGAGTTAGTTGATAAGAACGTTGAAGGTAGCGAAGAAGATATGTACAAGCTTTATCTTAGAAATGCAACCTTTGGAGATGCTCTTGGAGTATTTGGATCTCAATTAATTCCTTGGCACGTATATATTGGTTTCTATGTAGGAATTGCTTCTTCAGTATATCCACTTCACCAATTTATAGCTACAGATATAATAAGATACAATTTCATGGCTTTTGTGGCTGTACTTTCAATACTAATACTTACTCTTACTGGATGGGATAGATTCATTCCTAAATTTGGTCTTCCAAGTGAACCAGCTGTTAGATTAAGAAAAAGTAATTCAACTATAAATACTAATAATACAGCTATATAAATAAAAAAAGATAACCTTGAATTATCAAGGTTATCTTTTTTATTAGATACAATTATATTTTTTTCTTAATATAATATTAAAATATATTCTAATCTACTTACCCATTTCTTCTTCGAAGATTTTATCATATTCCTTAACAACCTTATTAAACTCATCTTCATCTTCTACCATTTCATATGAAGCCTTCTCGCCTTCTCCAACTACCTTATATATATAAGCGTCATCTTCCTCGTCAATAGGTGCTAAAATAACATAGTGTTCTCCATCTATAGTTAAATCTTCAACTATTTCTAGCTCCACCTTCTCCATTGTTTCTGCATCCGTAAGTGTTATTATATTCATTTCTTCCATTTCCATGTCCTCCTAAATCACTCAAAATAGACCTTACTACATTATATATTATATAATCCTATAATACAATGAGATACTAAAATATATCTTAATGTATTATAGGATTATTATAAATATATTCTTAATTAGACATGTATAAATTTTATTTAGATTTTATATATAAAATCTTGTATCTGGATCTATAAGACTATCTTTTATCTCTACTCCAAACAATCCATTCATTAAAGTAGCACTTTCGATATGATGTGCATCCTGTACATCTCTATTTAAAATTTGTACTTTATCTATAGTACTCTTTTGTGATGGCTTAATTTGATTATTTTTCTTGTTTTTATTCTTAGATTTACTCATGTTATTTTTCCTTCCCTTCTTACATAATGTTAATTATTTAAGATAAAAAAGATGTTTAACTTTGTTTAGCATTGTAAGCAGTCAAAACTTCGTTGAATTCTTTACCTGCTCCTATAGAAGCGTATTCAACCATTCCATTCTCCCTACTTACAACTTTATAAGCACAGGCTTCATCTGAATCCTTTGGACCTGCAATTACATACTCATTTTTTCCAACATTAACAACATCAATAAATTCTAACTCTACTATTTTTCCATCTGCTCCTGAAACCTTTATACATTTGTTATTGCTCATCTTATAACCTCCAACTATTCCTATAATCATTAATAAAAATATGCTTAATTTGAATGACATATTTTTTAGCTTTTAAATTGAAGTTATTTAAAAGTCATATTACTTATTTATAAGATGTGCATAAATTGAAAAATTATTTATGTTTTTTAAATTTATTTCATATTTTTTAATATGTCTAGTCTATCCTTTATACGCTTTTCATAGCCCATTGAAGTTGGGGTATAATATTGTTTATCAACTAACTCTTTAGGCATATATTGTTGCTTAACATAATGATTTTCATAATCATGAGGATATTTATACTTAGCCCCCTCATTTAGCACCTGAGAACCAGTATAATTACTTCCTCTAAGATGAATTGGAACTCTACCTATCTCTTCTTTTTCTACATCCTCAAGAGCTAAATTAATAGCATTGTAAGCTGCATTACTTTTAGGCGCTCCTGCTAAATAGGTAACTGCCTGAGCTAAAGGTATTCTTGCTTCTGGCATTCCTATAAATTTTACTGCATTTAAAGCGGCATTAGCTACTAAAAGTGCATATGGATCTGCATTTCCTATATCCTCAGATGCTGATATCACAAGTCTTCTAGCTATAAATTCAGGTTCTTCTCCACCACTCAACATCCTAGCAAGATAATGTATAGCAGCATCTGGATCACTTCCTCTAATGCTCTTTATAAAAGCAGATATTATATCATAATGATAATCTCCACCTTTATCATAGCTGACCTGTTTTTTTTGCATACATTCTTCTACTACATCCAAGGTTATATGTATTATTCCATCTTCTCTTTTGTTAGTAGTTAATACAGCTAATTCTAACGCATTTAATGCCCTTCTTCCATCTCCTACAGCATTATCACATATAAATGCTTTTGCTTCATCATATAATTTTATATTAATATTTCCATACCCTAATTTTTTATCACTAAGTGCTCTATTCAATAAAGACAATATATCTTTTTTTGACAGTGGCTCTAGTTTAAAAATCATAGATCTAGACAACAATGCTTTATTAACTTCAAAAAAAGGATTCTCTGTTGTAGCTCCAACTAATGTTACAGTCCCCTTTTCTACATGCGGTAATAAACTATCTTGCTGTGTTTTATTAAATCTATGTATTTCATCTATAAAAAGAATAGTTTTCCTCCCACTCATAGAAATTTCATTTACAGCTTCATCTATTACATTCTTTATATCTTTAATTCCAGAAGTTACAGCATTTAGTTCTACATAATTGCATTTTGTTGTTTTAGCAATAATTTTTGCCAAACTTGTTTTTCCAACTCCAGGTGGTCCATAAAATATTAAAGATGTAATTCTATCTCCTTTAATACTTCTATATAATAATTTATCTTTAGCTAATATATGCTCCTGTCCTATGAATTCGTCTAAAGTGCTGGGTTTAAGCCTTTGTGCTAAAGGCTCATTAGTTCTGTCATTTATATTTTCTTTCTCACCCTCGTCTTTTATATCTTCTAAATCAAATAACGAAATATTATATCCCTTTTCCATTTTCATCATCCCTTAATAAATACTTATAATTTAGTATAACATATAAACTTATATATTTTGTAATAGTATAAAGCCTCCCAAAGCAATTTTAAACTTTAGAAGGCTCTAACTCTATATTCTTAAATGTATTAAGGTAATAAACTGTACATTTTAAATTAATAATCTAAATATTACACTAAATAAATTAATTTATAAACATTTTAAACTATTGAAGTAAATTACTATTTTTCTTTTCATTATAATCATCTAAGGATTTTTTAACTCCTGTTGATAGAGCTAAAAGTGCAACTAAATTAGGGAATACCATCAAACCATTAAAAGTGTCTGCAAGCTCCCAAACTAAATCAACCTGTATACATGAACCTAAAAATATGAACACCATGACTAATATTCTATAAGGAGTTATCCCCTTTTCCCCAAATAAGAATTTTATATTAGCCTCAGCAAAGAAGTACCAACCTATGATTGTAGAAAAAGCGAAGAAGAACAATGCTATTGAAATAAATATTCCTCCAAATTCTCCACCCATACCACTAGCAAATGCATTTTGAGTTAACACAATTCCTGATGCTCCACTATCTAAGACTCCTGTTGTTAGTATTACAAGAGCTGTTAATGTTAATATAATAAAAGTATCAATAAATACTCCCATCATAGCTACTAAGCCTTGTTCAGATGGATGATTCACCTTTGCAATAGCATGAGCATGTGGTGTTGAACCCATACCTGCTTCATTTGAAAATAATCCTCTTGATACACCATATCTAATTGATTGCTTAATAGTAACTCCTACAACTCCTCCTGTTATAGCCTCTGGATTAAATGCTCCTACTATAATCATCTTAAAAGCTGGTAATATGTTTTCATAGTTTATGAATATAATGAATAAACTACCGATAATATATAATAATGCCATTACTGGAACAATCTTTTCTGTAAAAGATGCTATACGAGAAACTCCACCTATAAAAATAATACCTGCTAATACTGCAACTATTATTCCTACTATTCTAGGATCTATCCCAAAGGACTGCTCAAAAGCACCACCTATAGAATTTGCTTGTACCATATTTCCAATAAAACCAAGTGCAAGTATAATAGTTATAGAGAAAAATATAGATAATCCCTTTGCTACTTTCTTGTTTTTTAAACCATCTCTAATATAGTAGGCTGGACCTCCTGTAACCTGTCCATCTACTACTGTTTTATACTGCTGAGCCAAAGTTGCTTCGGCAAATATAGTTCCCATTCCAAAGAATGCACTAATCCACATCCAAAAGATTGCTCCTGGTCCTCCCATTACAATAGCTGTAGCAGCTCCTGCTAAATTTCCGGTACCTACCTGTGCAGCTATAGACGTTGCTAATGCTTGGAATGAAGACATCCCATCTGCCCCTGCTTTTTTACCAAACTTTATTTTTCCAAAAACAAGTTTAAAGCTTTCCCCAAATCTTACAACTTGAACAAATTTAAGTTTAAAAGTAAAATAAATTCCAGTCCCACATAGTAAAAAAACCAATACATAGTTCCAAATAACTCCATTGATACTCTTAACTATTTCTAGTAAATTATCCATAATATCCTCCCCACAATATTACAGCTTACCACCTTATGTTCATTATAGACTGATATTGTTAATATTTCAACAATTCTGAATAGTATCACTCATTTGAATATGTAATGTTACTATTTGATATTTAAATAGATGAAATAATAATCATTAAATTATAAGATATTCCTGTATGTTTTAATTTTGAATTTCATTTTATAAAATACTAAATCAGTACTTTCCAACAATAATAATTATAGTTGCAGCAAAAAAGCTGCAAGTCCTTTCATCTAATATTTTATTCTTTAACTCTCTACTTATATAATCGGCTGTGACTTGTACCTATTCATCCACTACAATTTTATACTACTGAGCCAAGATTGCTTCAGCAAATATAATCCTCATTCCAAAAGCTTCACTAATCTCATCCAAAAAATTATCTCTAATCCCCTATTACAATAGTTCTAGCAGTCTGGTTAAATTTTCGGTGCCACTTGAGCTACAATGGATTTTGTTAAATATTTACCAATATTTATACTGCATAAAAAAGAACAATGAAAATAAATTTCATTGTTCTTTTGGTGCAGATGGCGGGATTTGAACCCGCACGAGAGTTCTCTCACTACCCCCTCAAGATAGCGTGTCTGCCGTTCCACCACATCTGCATATAATCTTATATAACTTACTTTATTATTATATCATCATATATAATTCGATTCAATAATTAACTCTATTTTATTTGAAAAATAATAAAGTAAAATCCAGCTTAATTATAGGCTAAACTGGACTTTACTATTAATATTTAATTATATACCTACTTTTGATTCTCACCTATATTATATAAATACTTATACATTCTATGATTAAATCTAACTCTTCGAATATAGTTTCTAGTTTCCTTAAAAGGAATTTCATGAAGACTTTCACCATCGATAGAATATTTTTCGTCTTCTAGCCACTTCGTAACATTTCCTGGTCCTCCATTGTAAGCAGCTAATATCAAAATATAATCACCTTTAAAATCTTCACTTAATTTATTTAAATACCAAGTACCCATTCTTATATTCAGCTCAGGAATTTTAATCATGTCATCATTAAAATTCTGTATATCTAATGTCTCTGCAATCCATTTACCGGTGTCTGGCATTATTTGCATCAAACCTATTGCTCCCTTTGATGAACTTGCACCTTCCAAAAATTTGCTCTCTGTGTTGATCACCGCTGCTACTAAATTAGGATCGACATTATACATTTCACTATATTCTATAATGCTTTCTTCATACTCCAACGGAAAAAAACTTTTTAGCATAACTTTAAAATTAAGAATAATAATTATGGATATAACTACTATTAGCATGATATTTCTAGTTCTTTTATTAGATTTATAAGTCATTTTTCCCCCTAACACTTTTAAGCTTGCTTATAATTTTCATTACTTCAACCTGCGTTTCTTGCAGATCTCCACTATTATCAATGATAAAGTCTGCAAACTTACATTTTTCTTTTGTACTCATTTGGCTATTTATCCTTAGAAGAGTTTCTTCTTTAGAAAAATTATCCCTCTTCATAACTCTCTCTATCTGGATTTCATCCTTTGCAATAACAACAATCACCTTATCCATATGATTATGGAGTTTATTTTCTATTAAGGTAGGTGCATCTACAATACAAATACATTCTCCAGTATTATTATATTTATCTATTTCACTAAATATATCTTCAAAAATATAAGGCATTATTATACTTTCATATTGAACTTTTTTACTTTTGTTTGAAAATATTAAATCGCCTATTTTACGTCTTATTAACTCTCCATGCTCATTAAAATATTCATCCCCAAAAGAATTTCTTATTTGAAATAGAAGTTCTGGATGGGTTATAAGCACTTGTCTTGAAATTTCATCTGCATCAATAACAGGAATATTCTTTTCTTTAAAAATCTTACTTATAGTGCTCTTTCCGCATCCAATTCCACCAGTTAACCCTACTTTTAATATATTATTTGGCTTCATACCAAGTGTCTCCTATAGAAATATCTACATCAAGGGGAATTTTAAGATCTAATACATTTTCCATTTTGTTCTTAACTATGGCTCTTACCAAATCAATTTCATCCTTATATACATTAAGTATAAGTTCATCATGAACTTGTAAAATTAACTTACTTTTAAGTTTTTTTTCTTTAAGCTCACTAGCCACATTTACCATTGCAATCTTTATAATATCCGCTGCGCTCCCCTGAATAGGTGCATTCATGGCTAATCTCTTGCCTAATGCTTTTACAATCTTATTAGAGGATTTTATTTCTGGAATATACCTTTTTCTATGAAGAAGTGTTGTTACATAAGATTTCTCTTCCGCATCTTCAATTACTCTATCCATATATTTCTGCACATTTTCATATCTTTCTAGATATGTATCTATATACTTTTTCGCCTCTGCCCTTGTAATTCCTAAATCTTGAGCTAGACTAAAATCCCCTATACCATAAACAATTCCAAAGTTAACAGCCTTTGCATTACTTCTCATAGTCTTAGTTACTTCCTCAATTGGTACATTGAAGACTTCTGATGCTGTAGAAGTATGAATATCTACATTATTTCTAAAGGCTCTTATCATATTTTCATCTCCAGATATATGGGCAAGGACTCTAAGTTCAATTTGCGAATAGTCTGCTGATAAAATAACTGAATCCTTATTATGGGGTATAAAAACCTTCCTTATTAATCTTCCATTTTCATTTTTTATTGGTATATTTTGAAGATTTGGTTCTGTACTAGATAATCTTCCAGTAGTAGTTACAGTTTGAGTAAAGTTGGAATGTATCCTTCCATCTTCATCAATTACATTTTTTAACCCTTCTATATAAGTAGAATATAATTTTGTGATTTGCCTAAAATATAAAATTTTATTTATTATTTCATGCTTATCTTTTAAAGCGTCTAACACTTCTGCATTGGTTGAATAACCAGTTTTGGTTTTTTTAATTACTGGTAAATCCAATTTTTCAAACAATATCTTTCCAAGTTGTTTAGGTGAATTTATATTGAATTCTTCTCCTGCTAAATTATATATTTCTTTTGTTAAAACTTCAATTTCTCCACTAAACTTATTTCCTAAATCTGATAATTCTTTCTTGTTAATGTTGAAACCTTCATATTCCATATATGATATAACCTTAGTAAGTGGTTGTTCTACATTAAATAGTAATTCTTCCATATCCTCTGCTTTAATTTCTTCTTTTAAAACTGAATATATCTCTTCAATAGCTATAGTTTCATTAGCTTTAAAGACATTATCCTCTCCATTAAATGTTTTTCCTAGCTTCTCTTCATAAAGCGTTCTTACGGAATACTCAGATTTAGATGAATCTAATAGATAAGCTGCTATTTCTATATCAAAATCTATTAAATCTAAATCAATACCAAGCTTTAGAAATGCTGTATATCCATATTTGATACCATGAGTAATCTTTTCCACATTCTTATTTTCAAAAATTATCTTCATGGTATTTATAAACTCTTCCTTACCTTCTTCAATGAGTTTATCGCAATAAAGTATATATACTTTTCCATCTACTAATATCGATATGGTTTTAACATTAATTTTAGAAAAATTACTAGTATCCTCTAAATAAAATTTGAAAAACATCTTTCCACTTATAGATGAAACGAAGTCACTTAGTGTCTTTATATCATCTATAATTTTAAAATCAACTGCTTTTTCATTATCCTTTTTACTTATCTTAGCATCATCTTCCGAAAGATTTTCAAACTTATTAAGAAGAGACTTAAATTGTAACTTAAGGCACATATCCCTCACTTCACTATTATTAAAGTCCCCCTTAGTTTTTAACTGTTCCATAGGTATTTCCACCGGTACTTTAGTAATAATTGTAGCTAATTTTTTACTAAAAATTGCTTGTTCACTATATTCTTGAAGAGATTCTTTAAGTTTTTTGCCACTTATATTAGATATATTCATCAAAACATCTTCTATGCTTCCATATTCTTTAATTAATTTAAAAGCAGTCTTCTCTCCTACTCCTGGAACTCCTGGGATATTATCTGATTTATCTCCCATAAGACCTTTAACATCTATATATTGAGTAGGCGTAACTCCAAATTCTTCAACAAATCTTTCTCTATTATATATCTCTTTTTCAGTAATTCCTTTTTTATTTATAACTACATTTACATTATCTGTAGCAAGTTGGAGTGCATCCTTATCTCCTGTTACTACATAAACTTCCATGCCGTTTTCTTCTGCTAAAACAGATATAGTACCTATTAAATCATCCGCCTCATATCCTTCTAATTCAAACACACTTATACCCATCTTAGATAGTATTTCTCTTATTATAGGAAACTGCATTGAAAGCTCTAGTGGTGTTTTTTTTCTTCCGGCTTTGTAATCTTCATACTCCTTATGTCGAAATGTATTAGATGATTTATCAAAGGTTGTTACAATATAATTTGGATTTATATCTTCCTTTATTTTAAGAAGCATATTTAGAAACCCATATACTGCATTAGTATAAACCCCTTCTTTTGTTGTAAGCTCTGGTATAGCATAAAATGCTCTATATAATAAACTATTTCCATCTAAAACAGCTAAACTTTCTTTATTAATCTTAACCACATCCATTCAAATTATTTTATCCTTTATATAAATTGTTTTATATGTTCTCTATATTATTCTTAACTTTTTAGCATCTAAAGTCAAGTAAATAAACATGAATCTTTTGATAAATGATTATAACATTACTTAATTATATTAACAATAAAACTTAATATTTTAATGATAAATTCTCATCTGATATTAGAAGCATAGTATAATACTTGAAACCTTATTAATCCACAATTGAATAAAACCTTCTAGATAGACTTAATTCTCTATTAGAAGGTTTATAGATTAACTTATCTCCTTAGACAAATGCTTTATAAGTTATATGGTATCATACAGTTTAATTGATAATTTCACTATTAAACTTAATCCTATATCTAAACAATATATTTTTAAGATAATAAAAAGTTTAATATTAAAATATTTTTATATATGCATTTTTATAAATTTAATGCTATTTATATAGTTAAATGTTTATATAAATAAGTAAATAATAACCGGTAAAAAAATTGCTGGAACATAATTCATAACTTTAAGTTTTGTAACCTTCATCATATTTAAAGCTAATGCTATAATCAAAAGCGAGCCTATACAAGTCATTTCTGCAATAACTATTTCTCCTAAATATGGAGAAATAAATTGCGCTAATAAAGTTATAGTTCCCTGATATATGAATATAAATCCACTTGAAAATATTACACCTACTCCCAAAGAAGATGCAAATATAATTGCCGCCACAAAATCCAAAATAGACTTTGTGAAAAGCATTTCATGATTTCCTGTTAATCCACTTTGCAAAGATCCAACTACAGCCATGGCCCCTACACAAAACAATAAACTAGCTGTCACTAATCCATCTGAAATAGAAATATTTTTATCCTTAGATTTAAACTTACTCTCTATAAAGCTACCTAACTTATTTAATTTATCATCTAAATCAACACACTCACCAATTATTGCCCCTATTACTATAGAAATGATTACAATTATAGTGTTTTGCCCCTTTAGTGCTCCACTAATACCAATATATAAAGTACATAATGCTAAACCTTTCATTACCGTATCACTTATTTTTTCCGGTAGACCTTTCCTTAATAACATGCCTATAGCTCCTCCAATTATTACGGCTATAGAATTGACAATAGTTCCTAGCATTAATCTTACTCCTTTTAAAATATACTTAAATCTAATTCATGGGATAATCTTTCAAGAATCTTGATTCCACCTATACTATTTCCTTTAGCATCTAGCGCAGGACCCACAACTCCAATTCCCATTCTTCTAGGAACTGCAGCCATTATTCCCCCACCAACACCACTTTTTGCAGGAATTCCTATATGTACAGCAAATTTTCCAGATGCATCATACATTCCGCACGTAACCATTATAGTTTTAACAATTCTACAAACCTCTCTAGATATAATTCTTTCATTAGTTAGAAGAACTCCATCATTTGCAAGCATAGCTCCTATTCTAGCTATATCTTTACAAGTTATTTCCATAGAGCAAGCTTTAAAGTATACATCTAAAATCTCATCTACATCGCCTTCAATTATGCCATTACCTTTCATATAATACGCTAATGCTCTATTTCTATCACCAGTTTTCTTTTCACTTTCATAAGCATTATAATTTATACCTATATCTTCATTTCCAGTTATCTTTCTTGTAAATGTAAGTATCCTATTAATTTTATCTTCAGCTGTCTCTCCATTAATTAAAGAAACCGTTGCAATAGCACCTGCATTTATCATAGGATTTAATGGTTGTTTTTGTTCATGAACTTCCAAATTTGTTATTGAATTGAAACCTGATTCTGTTGGCTCCATACCCACTTTAGTAAAAACGTATTCCGTCCCATTGTCTAAAATGGCTAACATCAATGTTATTACTTTAGATATGCTTTGGATAGTAAATTTGACATCCCAGTCACCTGCAAAATATTCTTCACCACCTAAATTAGTAACCCATATACCAAGGGCTTGTGGATTAGCTTTTGCTAGTTCTGGAATATAGGAAGCTACTTCTCCTTTACTTGTCCATTTTTTACAATCCTCAATTATGCTATCTAAAATTCTTTTCATCATCACATCTCCAATCTGATTTTACTACGTACAATTTTATTATAGTAATAACACATATCTTTTTCAATACTTTAAATAATTACTTCTTATTAGGTATAATAAAAACTTAAAATATTATTTATGATAATATTTTCTCCATATTCATGTTAAAAATACTATTGTAATCCTTAGGATATTGTGGTAAAATACTAAATGTACTCGCCGGTGTGATGGAATTGGCAGACGTGCGGGACTCAAAATCCCGTGGTGGCAACACCGTACCGGTTCGACCCCGGTCACCGGCACCAATTTTCAAATAATAACTTCTTGATAAATCAAGAAGTTATTATTTTTTTTAGCTGTTATACATATAAGTGATTGATTCTTCCATAATAACTATGAGGTGATAATTATTATGGAAAATTTATTATTGTCATTAATATTCATATTGTCTAGTGTTCTAGCTCTTATTTCTCTCAGAATAGAATATTTATTTTCAAAAGAAAATTTAAATAAAAGCATTTTTAATATTTATATTAATAAAAAATATAGAAAATTACTAGAAGACTCCTTAAACTCTATGAATGCTGATAACTTCGAGAAGTTTATAAACTATGCAATTTCTCAAAGTACTAATGAAAATAATCATAAGTCTATCAAGATTGAATATAATTGCTATATTGAATGCAAACACTTTACTAACAAACCTTCTATTAATAAAACAAGATCATCTATAGATAAATTTATTGTTTACATTGACAATTCAGAAAATTCAGCTTCAAACTCTAATAATACTAACTTTAAATTATGGTATACTAAAGATTTCATTGATTTTTGCATGTCTTTAGATAAGCAAAAACTCCTTTCTTGGTTAGGATATAAGCTATAGTGTTAAAAATAGACTATGTTTCATTAGGATATATAAATTAATGAAACATAGTTTTATTAATTTATATAAAGTTTATTTTCTTCATAAATCCCTCTATATTTTTAATTTTCTTATATTAGTTTTAATTTTAAATCTATTTATTTAAATAACCCAAAGCTTTTAACTATCCTTTATAGATTTATGTCATTAAATATTTTTCTAAAAATATAAATGTAATATATAGTATTAATATTAGGAGTTTCTATGATTAATTCTCGAGAATGTAATCTATATTACAATGAAAATACATCTAATTTTCTAATTCAATATAAGGAAGGCTTTAAGGAACAGATCGATAAGATACCTTATGCTTGTGGTGATATAATTACGGATACTTTAGCTGTAGTCTCTGTAGCCTTTGAAGACTTAGATCAACTTTTAATCGATGTGCCTCAAATTGTTTTCTATGACTTTAGAAGCATTTTTGTATTAGAAGAAGCTATATCTCCTACTGCCTCTCATACTGCTTCTGTATCTGCTACTTCAATCGGTAATATCGAAAATATAAAGATAAATCCTTATTTGAACTTAACTGGCAGGGGAGTACTTATTGGTATTGTTGACACAGGCATAGACTATCTTAATGAAGAATTTCTTAGGGAAGATGATACCTCAAGAGTTATTAGCATATGGGATCAAACAATTCCTCATAATAGTTCTGCTCCTTATATTGGAACTACTTATTCAAATGATCAAATTAATGAAGCAATAAAATCATATAGAAGAAATGAAGATCCTTATACAATTGTACCTTCCAAAGATACCATTGGACATGGGACTAAGGTTGCTGGAATCATAGGCGCTAGAGGTACTAATAGTGGAATAACTGGTATAGCTGGCGATAGTGATTTTGTAATAGTTAAACTTTTAGAATCTAGCAATTTTAGAAAGAGACTCCTAGAGAATGGTGTCGAATATACTCCAGTTTATAATGCTACTGAAATTGTCGCTGGAATTGAGTACTTAAAAAATGTTTCTTTAGAGCTTAAAAGACCTATGGTAATATATTTAGGAGTTGGTAGCTCAGAAGGAAGTCATGATGGAAATAGTTTAATTGCTAGATATATGAGTACCATTGCTAATATTAGAGGAATAGTCTTAGTATGTGGAGTTGGAAATGAAGGAGCTGCTCAAAATCACGTAACTGGTTATATCCAAAATGTTGATGAGGAATCCTCTGTTGAACTTAGTATAACCCAAGAAATTAAATATTTCTCATTTAATATATGGATAAAGATACCAAATAGAGCTTCACTAATTATAAATTCTCCTACTGGAGAATCTTCTAAAGTCTTAAAATCCAAAATAAAGAATAAACAAATTGCCAAATTTGTTTTCTTAAATACTACAGCAGCGGTTACATACTATAATCCAGAGCATTTTACTGGTCTTGAGGTTATTCATGTAGTCTTTAATAATATAAAGCCCGGTATTTGGACTTTTAGATTAATAGGTGAATATTTAACTGATGGTAGATATGATATTTGGCTGCCTCCTTATAGTACCCTACCTAGCGGTACAGAATTTCTACAACCTAATCCCTTAAATACTCTAATGGTTCCATCTACAGCTAATAGAGTAATTTCTACTTCATATTTTGGTAATGACTATTCTCTAATTTCTTCTTCCGGAAGAGGATTTAATACTAATCATTTAATTAATCCGTATATATCAACCATGGGAATAAATATTATAACTACAAAGATTAATGGTGGCGTAACCACTATGTCAGGTAGTTCTGCTGCCACCGCAGTAGTTACAGGTGCCTGTGCTCTTCTATTAGAATGGGGTATTATTAACGGTAATGATACAACTATGTATTCTCAAAAAATTAAAAGTTATCTAATCTATGGTGCTGCTAGAAATGATTATTATAAGTTTCCTAATGAAGAAATTGGCTATGGATATCTTGATTTATTGGGTGTTTTTAATTTTATAAGTAGATCCTATGTTAGAAGCATAACTGATGACAGGATTGAATATTCTAAATATGATAATTTTATAGAATATGAAAGTAATAATCTATTTATAAGGATTCCAAAATATATGGTAGGTGATTTTATATGAAAAGAAATTTAGACGTACCTGAAACTATTTTTAGTGATATAAATTATGATCATTATATTGTTCAATATCAAGGTAATGTACATCAAGACTTCTTACAACAGCCAGATCATTATTTAACTATAATAAATGATCGATATGCAATTGTATCTTTACCAAAAAATATAGAAATATCTGTTGGTGATCCAAATTTTCCATCTATAGTATATGTGAAGCCAGCAGAAATGTTTACTCTACAACAAGTTACTCCCATTGATGCTTCACAAGCAGACTTTCTCCATTTAGACCTTCCCTTAAATTTAAATGGGAATGGAGTAAATGTTGCAATCCTTGATACAGGTATAGACTATTTAAGCGAAGAGTTTATGAAAGCCAATGGAGAAACTAGAATAGAATGCATTTGGGATCAAACTATACTTACTGCTGGTGAAATTTTAGATGAATCCGTTCCTTACGGTGCAGTTTATAGAAAAGAGGATATTCAGGCTGCTATAGAAGCATCAAAACATGGACTTCCACCATACAATATAGTTCCAACTATAGATGAAATTGGCCATGGAACCAATATGGCTGGAATAATTGGCGGTACAGGTAAAAATCCAAAATTAAAAGGGGTTGTTCCCAATTGTGATTTTGTAGTAGTAAAATTAATTCAAGATTTCTCATTTAAGGCTCAATTTAATGTTAAAGTTCCAATTTATAATATTACTACAATCTTTGCAGCTTTAGAGTTTCTTTACAGGTATACTTTAAGTAGTTCTAAACCAATGGTCATTCTTTTCCCTCTTGGAACAAATCTAGGTAATCACAAAGGCAATGGGATTTTAGAGCAGTATATAGAATCAATAAGTTTACGTAGTGGAATTGTAGTAGTTGCCCCTACAGGAAATCAAAGAGACAAAGGATGCCATAGTTCTGGAATATTAACCGAGCCTGGTGAGCTTCACATAGTAGAAATTGATGTATCACCAGAGCAGAATAGTTTATGGATGGACATATGGGTAGATGCTCCAAACATCATGTCTGTAGATATTGTGTCCCCCTCTGGTGAAAATAGCGGTGTTATTGGTGCATTAACTAATAGCACAGAGTATTATGATTATATATTTGAAAAAACATCAATTAAAGTAAATTATTATTTACCCGAAGAGATTACTGGAGATGAGTTAATAAGGCTTAGATTTTATGATATTCAATCTGGTATTTGGAAACTTAGATTATATGCAAATTCTGTATTAAAAGGCACATTTAACGCTTGGATTCCTGAAGAAGGATTGACCGTTGGTGGTACTCATTTTAGCTATGCTGACCCCTATGGAACTTCTACTAATCCAAGTAACTCACCATACGTAATTACTGTTGGAGCATATAATCAAAATAACAATTATCTCTTAAATTATTCTGGTGCAGCCTTTAATGACCTTAGATTTAATTATGTGGATATAGCTGCTGGAGGTGTCAATGCTATAACCGTAGCTCCAAATAATCAAATTGCAACTGTAAACGGTACTTGCGTAGCTGCCGCTGTAACAGCAGGTGCCTGTGCTATGTTATTCGAATGGGGCATCATTAGACAGAATGATACTTACATGTATTCTCAAACCATAAAAGCCTATATAGCTAGAGGTGCCGTTAAGCGTCTTGGCGACATATATCCTAATCCACAATGGGGATATGGACTTTTAAATATACTCCAAATGTTCCAAAACATGATATAAAAATTTTAAAAGCCCAGTGGTGTAATATTACACTTGGGCTTTTAAAATTTTTACTTTTCATAAACACTTTTATTTTCTTCGTCTATTCTTTCAGTAATACTTATAATGTTTTTAAAATCATTAATGAGCTCTTTTGATAAAATTTCTGCTTTTTTATAGATTTCTTCCACTTCTCTACTATTTTTTTTATTAATAGCATCTATAATAACTTTTCCAAATCCATGAAACCTTCTATGTTTCTCTTCTAATCTATTCCAAATAGAATATATTTCTTCATTTCTAGGCATCATAGAATAGTAAAAATGTCCAAATCCACATTTACGCTCATCAACTTGTAATGGTGTTATAATTTTCGTATCAACCATATTTTTCAAGTTGTCTAACCAATTTTCATGAGCTGTTATTGCTTTATTTATAGTATCTATAAATACTTTATTATCAATCATATAATATCTATCATTCACAAGATTTCCTATTATTTTTGCAGCTCTATCTAAATCTGATTCCATTGCAGTCACTGGAGCTATAGACTGCTCTAAACTACTACTTATGTCCTCAAGTATATTTGTACTGTCTTTTAAATCATCAATATCTTCTTCTAGATTTTTTATACTACTAGCAACTTCATCCATTGAAGCATTTATTTCTTCACTATTTGTAGCAACTGTACTTATTGCTTCCGTAATATTATTAATCTTGTCCTTATTTTCTTTACTGGAATCAACCACTAAATCTAGGTTTTTGTTTATTCTATTTAAAGACTCCACTGTATTGTCTACGCTTAAATTACTCTTATTAGATGCTGTTTCAATAGCATCTACGAACTCATCCATACTTGAAGTTAGAGTTTTTGTTTCATCTGCTAATTTTCTTATCTCCTCTGCTACCACAGCAAATCCTCTACCACTTTCTCCAGCTCTGGCAGCTTCTATAGATGCATTAAGTGCTAAAAGATTAGTCTGCTCAGATATATCATTAATAGCATTTATTACACTTTGCATATTCTCAATGACATTAATAAGGTTACCCATATCTGCTTTCATTCCATTAGAATGACGTATAGCTTCATCTGAGAACCCTTTTATTTCAGCTAATTCCTCTTCATTCTTTCTCGTTGTTTCTAATAGCATTGCTGAATTCATAGATAGAGTACTAATTGCCAATGTCATATCTGAATGAGCTGCAGTAACTTCTTCGGAGGTATGTGATGCTATACTTGTTGTTTGTATAATCTTGTCCATTAACCCTACAATCTCATTACTAACTATATTTATCTTTTCCTCTTTATCTTTTAATAATAAGTCCAAACTACTCATCTGTATAACTGAATTCAATACTAATCCTGCAATTTCCTCAAAATTTGTCCTACCATTATTTAATCTAGAATATATATTTTTCAAATTTTCTAAATGAGCACTATTAAGCTTTAAATTTGATTTTGGTTTTTCCAATAAAGATATGTGATTTATTACTTGATCTATTGTTGAATTGCTTTTAAACATATGCACACTCCTTTTTCGCAAATATATTATTAAAATTCACTTATTGACCTTATTATGCTATATTTTATGTCTGTTGATTTTCCAAGTTTTTTTAATTCAAAAAAGGAAAGTTCACCCCAAATGTAAAATATATAAAGCACAACCAATACAAGCCAACGAGGTGAATACTTATGTATATTCGACAAGAAAGCTCTTTATCCTTTGAGAATGAAATTTCTTTATTTAAATCTGTATATAAATAAAAATAAGGTGAATCATCTACAATTTCACCTTATTCTATGATTATTCAGTATATACACTTACAATTTTATAAGATAATCCATATTAAATTGTATTAATTCCCACTAAACCTACTATAGATTACTTAAATGTAATTTTCATTCATATTAAATAGATATACCTTCTACTTCATCTACTGGGAGAGAGAAACATATGCCTTCTCCTGAAGTTTTAATTCCAACTTCTTTCCCAATTGCTTTCATAATTTCAGTTTTAGAATTATGTCTAGTTAAGATAAGTACAGCTTCTTTTTCCGATTGCAAGCATATCCCAAAAAATTTCTTTGCCTCATGTACACCTAATCCACGACCATTAATTATAGTCCCGCCCGTTGCACCTGCTAATTTCGCTGCTTCTATAGCCTGGTTACCAAAACCATTATTCACTATTGTTATAATCAAATCAAACTTTCTTTCATTTTCCACTTGGCTCATCCTCCTAATTCATTAATCCAGTTAATACTTGTAATGTAACTGCTCCAGCCACACTACTTATAGGTATTGTAAAAACAATTCCATTTCCAGGCTGATTAAGCTGTAATTTTTTTGACAATTCTTTTACGATAGAACTAGCTCTTTCTTCTGGTACAGAACTCATTACTATATCCTTCTCAGTATCTCCTAATCCGAAGTACTCTAATATCTCAGAATTTGCCGTACCTCTACCTAAGCAAATTAAATGAAAACTTATATTATTTTCTTTACAGATATCTGTAACCTTTTCACCTTTTCCACGATCAATGATAGTAATCATTAGCTTTATTCCATCACAGATTGATAGCTTATCGGACATAATATTACTCCCTCCTTTTAAAAATCAATTATGTCATTATCAGCATCTACTGACATATTCTCAGAAGAGCTTCTTTTCTTAGTTCTTATACTATATATAAGTCCCAATATTTGTATAGTTACAAGTGGTGTCATAGCAACCATAGCAACAATTCCAAAGGCATCTGTAAGCATATTACCACCTAAAGCTTCACATGCTCCCATGGCAAAAGGAAGTAAAAATGTAGCTGTCATAGGCCCTGATGCAACTCCTCCAGAATCAAAAGCAATCGCTGTAAATATTTTTGGTACAAAGAATGTAAGTAATAATGCAACTATATATCCAACAATTAGAAAATACCATATACTTATGCCTGTAATGACTCTAATCATTGCTAAACCCACTGATAAAGACATCCCAATTGCTAAACTTCCTAACATAGCTTTTTGAGAAATTGTTCCACCAGTAATTTCTTCTACTTGCTTGTTTAATACATGAACCGCTGGTTCTGCTGTAACAATAAAGAACCCTATAATCATTCCTAGAGGTACCAGTATCCAATGATAAGGGAGTGATGCTATTTTTTTACCTAAATAATTTCCAGCAGGCATAAATCCAACATTTACACCAGTTAAAAAGAATACAAGCCCTAAATAGGTCAATAGCATTCCCATTGACATTTTTCTTATCTGATGTTTAGATAATTTAAATGAAAAGAATTGAAATATAAGGAAGAAAATTATAATAGGTAAAAGAGCCAACGCTACTTCCTTTGCATAAATTGGGAATCCATTAATAAATAATCCTATAAGTTCCTTTATACTATGAACCTCCGCTGGATTTATTTGCATATAGCTACCAGAAGATGAATCATAAAACATACCTAGAATTAGTACTGCTAAAATTGGACCTATAGAGCTTAATGCAACTAAACCAAAGCTATCATCTAATGAGCTTTTATCTCCTCTAACCTTAGCTACACCAATTCCTAAAGCTATTATAAAAGGAACCGTTATTGGGCCTGTGGTAACTCCACCAGAGTCAAATGCCACTGCAAGAAAATCTTTTGATGTGAAGGCTCCTAAACTAAAAACAACTATATAAAATATGATTAATAAATAAGATAATTTAATTTGAAAAACTATACGCAGTAGTGATATTACTAGAAAAAAACCTACTCCTAACGCAACGGCTGCAATTAGAACCATATCTGGTACTGCAGGAACTTGTTTTGCTAGTACTTGAAGGTCAGGTTCTGCAACTGTAATCATAATCCCCATTAAAAAAGTTATCATTACTAGAATACTAATCTTTCTAGATTTAGTAATATGACCTCCTACTTTTTCTCCCATGGGCATCATTGCCATGTCTGCCCCCAATGTAAACATTCCCATACCAAGTATGAGTAATACAGCACCTATTAAAAATAGTGCTACTGTTCCAAGGGGCATCGGTGAGATTGTAAAATGTAGCAGTAGTACAATGATTGTAATTGGAACTACAGCTACTAAAGACTCCTTGATTTTTAATGCTAGATTTTTATTCAATATATTTCCTCCTTAAATACTTAATGTTAAAACTTTAAATCAATTGATAATCGTTTCTATTTAATTATAACATATATGGAATCATATCTACATAATAATTACAGAAAATTCTTTACTTTTAACTTTTTATTAACCTAATATTAATTCAAATTTAACTTCTTTACTAAATACCTATTATTTATTATTATAATATAGGCTATTAGTTATCATTTAATAAGGTTAAACGTAAAAAAAAGATATGTATATACATATCTTTTTACTTGTTAAGCCTAGTATTATTTCCATAAGCTTTCTGTAAATTTTTCAATATCTTTTTGAAGTCTTTCTGTTTCTTTATGATTAATAATATATCTACCCTTTACCAATTCTATGCAATCTCCCTCTTTTACTTCAAGTGGTAATTCTGAAATATGTATATTAATCATCTCTCTATATTCATTTTCACATACGGCATATTTCTCTTCGAATCTATCTATAATTAACATAACAAAACCCCCCTTCTTTATGTAATTCATTCTATCATTTTTCTATATCTTTGCCATAATAAATCATATATAGTTTTATATTTAATAATTAATTTTCATTTAGTAACTTAATACAAGAGCAATATTATATTCTCAGCTAAATATATTTGATTTTTATAATAAACAGTAATAAAATCACTTTAATTTTCATAACTTATAAAGAATAGAGGGGTTGATATTTTGAAAAACAAATTATTAATTTTAGTTATAGCTATAATACTAATAACCTGCACTGGTTGTACAAATATAAAGCTATCATTAAATAAAGAAAAATCAAAACTTAACTACTATACTCAAGAACTTATAAGTACTATTAATAAGAGTGATCCAAAGGATATATCTGTTTTCTATAGAGAATTTTTTAAAGAATTTGATTTTCCCGAAGCAGAATCTAAAGATATAATTGGCTTTTTAAATTCTCTAGATGAAAGTTATTTTATTGAGAAGCCTGAGGATCTGCCTGAATCCTATAAATATAAAGTGTATATTGAATTCACAGATAAAAAATATGCTATTACCGTATTTAATGAAAAATATATATCTATATATGATTGGGATGGTAAATATGAAGTAGACTATGTAAACATAACTGAAGTACCTACGGCCTATAATATATATGGTATATGCAAATATTTTACAGAGGAATAACTGCTAATAATATAAAACAAAAGGTAGAAGTTTCACTCTTCTACCTTTTGTTTTTAATGTTCTAATTCTAATTAAATATCTAGTAGGAATGCTTCGTATGCTCTACAAGTTTCATATATATCTGCTTTACTTGCAATTTCCCATGGTGCATGCATGTTGTGTAAAGCCACACCTGAGTCTATAACTTCCATTCCATACTCTGCAAGAATGTAAGCTATAGTACCACCGCCACCTTGGTCAACCTTTCCAAGTTCTGATGTTTGCCAATAAACATTATGCTTATCCATTACTCTTCTTAATTGAGCAATAAACTCAGGGTTTGCATCGTTACATCCACCTTTACCTCTTGCTCCAGTGTATTTGTTAAATACTACCCCTTTACCAAAGAATGCATTATTTTGTTTTTCACTTACTGATGGATAGTTTGGGTCGAAAGCAGCGCTTACGTCTGAAGAAAGCATTTTAGAGTTTGCAAGAGCTCTTCTAACTTTAAGTTCACTGTAATCCTCAACAAGATTTACAAGCTCTGCTACTGTATTTTCGAAGAATTTTGATTGCATTCCAGTAGCACCTTGGCTTCCAACTTCCTCTTTATCTACAAGTAATGTTATACAAGTTTTATCTGTGCTATTTATTTTCATCATTGCTTCAAAAGAAGTATATGCACAGATTCTATCATCATGACCATATGCCATAACCATTGAGCTATCTAGTCCATAGCTTCTAGCTCTTCCAGCTGGAACAACCTCTAATTCAGCTGATACAAAGTCTTCCTCTGTAATTCCATATTTTTCATTAAGAAGTCTTAATATGTTAAGTTTAACTCTATTTTTAGCTTCTTTGTCTTCTACTGGCATAGAGCCAACACATACGTTTAGGCTTTCACCTTCAATTCCTTTTGCTAAAGTCTTAGCCATTTGATCTGCAGATAAATGAACTAATAAATCTGATATTCCAACTACTGGATCTTTATCGTCTTCACCTATAACTATGTTTACTAAGCTTCCATCTTTTTTAATTACAACCCCATGAATTGCTAGTGGTATAGTAACCCATTGGTATTTCTTAATTCCACCATAGTAATGAGTTTTAAGTAATGCTAAATCTGAATCTTCATATAGTGGATTTTGTTTAAGATCAAGTCTTGGTGAATCAATATGTGCACCTAATATTTTAAATCCTTTTTCTATAGGCTCAGTTCCTATTAAAAATAAAGCAAGAGTTTTTCCCATGCAATTTGCATAAACCTTATCTCCGGCTTTAAGCTTTCTTCCTTCCGCTATACATTGATTTATATCTACATATCCTTCTTTTTCAGCTAGATCTACAAATTCATTGACGCATTCTCTTTCAGTTTTACATTTTGACATAAAGTCTATATATCTATCTGATAATTCAAATGCTTTATTTAAGTCTTCCTTTCCGTATTTATCCCAAACTGATTCATATTTCTTCTCTAATTTTTTTAAATCTTCCATGAAAATCCCTCCCAATAACATTTTTAGTTATAAAATTCTACTTTCATATTACTCCAAATTTAATATATTTACAATTTAAATTTGTGAAAATTTTAAATGTACATTATATTTAAATTTTTGTAATAAATTTTGTTTAAGAGTAACTAATATAACTAATTTTTTTGTGAAATTATTCTTTAAACTATATTTTTTCCTTAAATGTCCTAAGAGTTTTGACTATCCATAATTCTTTTTTCAATAGTTTCTACAGCTGTAGAGTTAGAAGTAGCATTATATCTAAAGTTAGCTGCTGCAGCCTCTATGATAACCGCTATATTACGGCCTGGCTTTAAAGGTAGAACTATCTTTTCTACTTCAACACCTAATATCTCCATATATTCTTTATCTACTCCTAATCTTTCATACTTATCACTTCCATCCCAATTTACTAGAGAAATAACTAAACTAATCTTCTTTTGAGACACTATACAACTACTTCCATATATTGCTGACACATCAATAATTCCCATACCCCTAACTTCAAGCATTCCTGTAGTTATATAAGGGCAAGATCCATATAAATTCCCATCTATTTCTTTTATATCTACTGCATCATCAGCTCCGAGCCTGTGTCCCCTTTTAATAAGTTCCAATGCTGCTTCACTTTTTCCTATTCCACTTTCTCCTATAATTAAGATTCCAATTCCATATACATCTACTAAAACCCCGTGAAGCCTAGTTTCTGGTGCCAGCTCAGAATCTAAAAAATTACTTACCCTATTTATAAATTTTGTGGATTTATCACTACTTCTAAGTACACTTACATTTTTAATTCTAGCCTCTTCTAAAAATTCATCATGTACTTTTAAACCACTTGTTATAATTACTCCTGGTATTGGAAAAGAAAAATATTTTTTAATTCTACGTATTCTTACTTCAGGATCTAAACACTTTAAATAACTCCACTCAGTTTTTCCTACAATCTGAATTCTTTTGTTATCAAAATAATCATAAAATCCAGCAAACTGTAATCCTGGTCTATGAATATCACTTACTGCAATGTTAGACTCTAAATCTCCTTCTACTAGCACTTCCAACTTATAGTTTTTAACTAGATCTAAAACTTTTACTCCCATCTTACTCCTCCACCATACTAAATTACCGAATATAGCTTCTAAATTTGTTTTCTATTTCTAATTATTGTGTTTTGGATCTAAAGGCCTATATCCGCTGATTTGGGCTTTAAAATTCTTTTTAACATTATCTATGTATCTCCTTCTTAAAGCCTGCTGTCTATTTTTTTCTTCCTCTGTTAATCCATCCTCTTGACTCTTTTTATATAGTGCATTTATTTCTTCAATAACTTCTTCTATTTTCATATCATCAATATTTTTATATAATTTGCTCATTATTCTCCTCCTCTAAAATAGTGTATATTACTATTTTATTAAACATATTTCTTTATTGTTTTTTTTGCGGCGATTAAAGTATAAATTTTTATGTTTTTTAAATTATATTAAATATATATAATCTCAATGTCGTAAAAGATACCATTACATTATTTTCCAATTATCCTAAAATCGCACCACGTCGTTTCCATATATTTCCTGCTTAGTCTTTCATGATATATTTATCCTTTTTGTGGAGATTTTTGTAAAACCAAACATGAATTTGACTATTAATAATTATTAACATTGGGCTGTATGTCTGTTAAAATAAAAATATAAAGTTTAAGGATGTGATTGTATGTTATCAAAATTTAATTTACTGAATCAAAAAATTAAATCTTTAAAAATGTTACTGCATGTACTGCTTAGATTTAAAAGGCCCACAGATAATATTGTTGTAATATGCTCTCAGCATTTGGATGAATACATTGTAGAATATCAAAAATTAAATCATACTAAACATAAGAACCATAAGAATCATAAGAAATTAGCTTAATATCTCCCCTTATTTATTAGATACTGACATTTTAAATTTTCATTATAGTGCTAATTAATGTAATTACAATTTAAATCTGTATTATATATAACTTAAATACAATATCACAATTAATGGTATCAAAAAATATTTACCTGTAGTTTCTATTTGGACAAGCATACTATTTTAGGAACTACCCCCATTAAATATAACTATATATTATTTGTTTTCTTTATATTTTGGTTAAATATAGACCTTTTACTCTGAATCACTTAATATCTATCCATTAATGATTTTAATGGTGATGAAAACATTTCAAAATACATAGGTGATACTAAAATAATTATATCACTTGCTTCTATTTTTTATAAACCTGAGTCATAGTATCCTTTTAACTGATCGCTCTCCTAGAACCTTACTACAGTATTTACAATTAGTATAAGGTTTAATATCTATTAAATAACAATTAATATAACCTATCTCTATATTATCCTTAACTTACTTTAAAAGAACATTTAAAACTTTATTTGTATGCCCGTCAAAATTAGGCAAACCATTTATTACAAGTAATTTTTTCATAGCAAACTATAACTCTAAGATTAGTTCATCTATATCTACTGGCAAGGTTTCCCTATAAAAAGCTACTAGAAAGCTCATTGAATCATAATCATCTTCTGAAAGCTCATAGGATAACATCTCATAGTCTAAGTCATAATCCTCTGAAATTTCATCTATAATATCATTTATATTATCTATGGCAGTGTCATTTAAGTATGGTAAGAAATACTCTTGGTACCATTGTTCACCTTCTCGTGCTTCATTACACTCTTCATTAGCAAATTCTCTTGCTCCTGCAATTTCTAACTCATCAAACTCATAAGAAAATTTAATTATAAAGCACTGATCATCTTTCTCTATTTCCTTAATGTTTTCTAAATCATTCTCCTCTAAAATTTCTATAATTTCCTCTTTATTCATATCACAATACTCCTTTATATTTTTATAAACATTTATTTTCATTATATCCTTTTAATTTTTACATTTATAAGTTTCTATATACACATTTTTTAATTAATATATGGCTTGCACGCTACTATAATACATATTCTAATTATTCTATATAAAATAATTCGTAAATTTTACCTTTATTATATAATAATCTAAATTTTAGTATAAATCCATTGAAATTTTAAGTGGATTTATATAATAATTTAAGTTAATAAAAGTATTATAGCAATTTTGTACACACTAAGTGAGAGTTTAAAGATAAATTTATTGTGCTCTTTAAAATATTAATCCATTTAAAAATCACCAAATAAAACCATGCAAGAACAAAAGCCATTAATAGCAATATCTATTAATAGCTTTTTAACTCTAATATTATAGATTAAATTAGTTTTATTCTTCCCCTTCAACTAATTCATACATTTCATCAGCTTTTTCCATATAAAGAATTCCCTCTAAATGATCCATTTCATGACAAAATACTCTCGCCATAAAATCCTCTACTTCATACTTCATAAGCTTACCATCTTCATTTAAAGCTTCAACAACCATTTTAGTAGGTCTCTCAACTAATCCTTCATATCCAACATAGCTAAGACATCCCTCATAATCCCTAGTTGTTTCCTTAGATGATTTAATAACCTTCGGATTTATTAATATTATAGGCGAAGTATTATCAGGTGTCACATCAATTAATATAACTCTTTTATTTACAGCTATTTGCGGTGCTGCAAGTCCAACACCTTCAACTGTTGATAATGTATCTTTTAAGTCTTGGATTAATTCTCTTATTTCTTCATTTATTTCAACTACAGTATCACTAATCTTTTTTAAATGTTCATCTCCATATTGAACTATTTTCTTCACTGCCATCTTAAGTTACCCCTTTCGTATTCCTTTTCTAAATATATTAAAACATATTTTTATATATTTTTCATCCACATATATAAAAATTTCTAAAAGACTAAATAATAAATAATCCTTTAAAAATCTTAATCTATGAATTAATACTTTAAATTATATCTATATTATTCTTTTTAATCCAATAATCTACCTGAATAATATATGCTAAAACTTGAGGTGTCCTCATAAGTTGACCATACCAAGGCGTAGTAAGTGCATAAGGATTATTAATAATTTCATCTACAGTTTGATGATTTAAAAGCTGAGATACTATAGAATTGTTGTCCCTTAATATATCTTTAACTCTATTACTAACTATATCCATATATATTGGATTATGTGTCTTGGGATATGGACTCTTTTTTCTCCAAAGCACTTTATCTGGCAATATTCCTTTCATCGCTTCTCTAACAATGCCCTTCTCTCTCCCATCTAAAGATTTAATACTCCAAGGCATGTTATATGCGTATTCAACTATACGATAATCACAGAAAGGAACTCTTACTTCTAATCCACTATACATACTCATTCTATCTTTTCTATCTAATAAAGTTTGCATAAACCAATTAATATTTAACATAAACATTTCTCTCATTCGTGCATCTAAAATACTATCTGTAGGTAGTTTATCTGTATTATTTATAGTATCATTATATCTATCATGCACATACTCTTCACCATCTCTTATAATTCCATCTTTTAATATATTATTTCTTATATCTAAAGTTCTAGACCATGGAAAAGAGCTTTCAAATAAAATTTCTCTATTGTGATACCAAGGATATCCTCCAAATATTTCATCGGCACACTCTCCAGAAATTGCCACAGTAAAATTCTCTTTAACCTCTCTACAAAATAGTAAAAGCGATGAATCTATATCAGCC
The DNA here is from genome assembly GCA_902363375.1 of Clostridiaceae bacterium. Taxonomy (GTDB): domain Bacteria; phylum Bacillota; class Clostridia; order Clostridiales; family Clostridiaceae; genus Clostridium_J. The sequence continues at coordinate 1,412,279 of CABIZX010000001.1, forward strand.
ATTCCTGGTAAGTCTCGCGCATAAACAGCCTCTTCCAATGCCTTAGCTAAATCATAGTTTCGCAATATTACTTCCTTATGGTTAGAGCCTATATAATTACTCATAAGTTTTATATATTCCATATCACTGTCTGGCTGAAAAATATTCTTTTTAAAATACTTTTCATTATCAGCATAGTCTACAGAGTATGTGGTAAGCTTACCTTTATTATTATTTTTATAATAATCAGCTGCAACATTAGATATAATGCTTGAATCTAAGCCCCCTGATAAAAAGCAACAAAGCGGTACATCTGAATCAAGTTGCTTAACTATAGCATCAGTAATTAAGTATCTAGTCTTTTCAATGGTTGTTTTGATATCATCTTCATGTTCTTTAGCTATCAAACTCCAATATTTTTTGATATTGATTCCATCATTATCTAAAGTTAAAAATTCTCCTGGTTTTATCTCCTTAATTCCTTTAATTATACCTTCCCCTAGAGTTCTACCTGGGCCTAACATAAATAACTCTTTAAGTCCATCTTTATCAATCACTGGTTTGACCATAGGATTAGCTAATAGTGTTTCAATTTGAGATCCAAAAATTATACCACCTGAGTAAGGATAATAAAATAACGGCTTAACCCCCATTCTATCCCTAGCCATGAATAACTTCTGCTTATTCTCATCCCATATTGCAAAGGCATAAATTCCATTTAACTTTTCAACGCATCTATCACCAAAATATACATAGGTGGCTAATAAAACCTCTGTATCACAGTACCCATTAAATTCATATCCTAGTGAGGTCAATTCACTTCTAAGTTCTGAAGTATTATAAATCTCTCCATTATATACTAAAGTATAATTTTTATTATCTTTTTTATAGATCATGGGCTGTTTTCCATTCTCCGGATCAATAACAATCAATCTTCTATGAATTAAACAAGCATTTTTATTAACATAAATACCACCAGCATCTGGCCCTCTTCTTATCAAAGTTTTAGACATATTATCTAAAATAGTCTCGCTATCTGTTAAATCCTTGTTGTAATCAATCCATCCAGCTATCCCACACATAATTATCCTCCATTAAATTAATCCATAAATCACTATTGAATTTTATTGATACTAAAACTAACCTCATATCACATTAAAATTAAATAAGAAATTTATACATATTATAATATTTAACTTTTTATAATTTTGTTACTATAATTATAATGGAGGATACAACTACACTAAGTCTTTTAATTTATTTCAAGCTAAAAAACCTACATAATAACATATTAGAATTATCATAGAAATACATCCTCGCAATACATGATGTTTTAAATTTAATTGATTAAATAGTTTATATCCATGAATTATTGCAGCTATGTGTATTAGTATCAATCCTACTAAAAGCACATATATCATACTATTTCCTCTACTAAATTCTACAATAGATGCAAAGAGAATAGCTATACTTCCACCAATCATAACTAAATTAGGAAAAATATTATCTCTACTTTGTCTAATTGCCATAGTGCAAGCAATAATAGATAATCCACCATATACGACTACTAGAATCATGGTGATAAATTTAAATGCTATAGACATGGTTTCCTCCTACATCTCTTCTATTAACTTATAAGGCATATAACTATTATATATTTTTAAGTAGTTTATGTTCTTACTAGAATTTTCATTCTAATTAATAAAAGGGACTTTTCCAAAAGTCCCTTTTATCTATTTCAAATGTTCTTCAAACCAATTTGTTATTTCTGTAAGCCTTCTTATTCTATGTTTTGGCTTTCCACTTCTACTAAGCTCATGATTTTCGCCTCTAAACATACAAAGTCTAGCTTCAACTCCATAATATTTTAACGCTGTAAACATCTGTAGCCCTTCTGCAAGCCAACATCTATAATCTTCTTCTGAATGTATAAATAAGGTTGGTGTCTTAACTTTGTCTGCATATTTAAGCGGTGAATGATACCATAACTTATCCATATTATTCCATGGAGTGCCTCCATTTTGATCATCTACAAAGTAGAAACCTATGTCTGTAGTACAGAATTTAGAAATCCAATTTGATATGCTTCTTTGGGATGCAGCTGCTTTAAATCTATCAGTATGACCAATTATCCAGTTAGTCATAAATCCACCATAAGATCCTCCTGTTACACCTATGTTGCTTACATCAATATTTTTATATTTTTTTAATACATTATCAGTAAATCTCATAATATCATCATAGTCAATGGTTCCATATTTCCCACGAATATCTGCATAGGCACTTCCATGTCCATCACTGCCTCGCGGATTGCAGAAAAATACAAAATACCCCATATTAGCCCATAGTTGCATCTCATGATAAAATACTTCACCATAAACAGTTTTAGGGCCGCCATGGATATCTAGAATAGCAGGATATTTCTTATTTTCTTCAAAATCCACAGGTTTTAATACCCAACCTTCAACCATTATACCTGGTTCTGTCTCAAACTCTAATCTTTCTGGTTTTGAAACTTTTAACTCATCTTGTGTCCATTGATTAAAATGTGAGATTTCATATTCAATTCCATCTCTTAATGAATATATCTCTTGTAACTTTTGATTTCTAAGACCTATAAATAATAAATTACCATCTTTTACATCAAAACAATCTATAGCGCCTTTTGAAAAACTTACTTTTTCAATATTTCCACTTATATCAATTCTATTAATATAAGAACTATCTATTTCTGTAGTTATAAAGTATAAATAGTTACCATCTATTGCTATAGATTTTCCTCCGCCATATCTACAATCTGAACCTACAGAGTTCCATGTGCTTCTATTAAAGTCTGGTGCCAACAAAGTTTTATTATTACCACTTATATCTATTAAATAGAATTTTCCATCTTCATTAACTCCATATTCCTTCATGTCACTACCTATTGCTATCAATGTATCTTCATTGATGAAACTAACATGTCCATAAGAAAATTTTTCTTCTTTGTTAATTAAACTTAATTCATCTAGTTTTACATCATAAATATATAAATCATCGTTAAGTGGCGCTTTGTCCTCATATGAATTTGCAGTAAATACTACTTTACTTTTTTCTTCATTTAATTCTATTGACATGACTGAAGTATATTTATCAGTTATTAGTTTTATTTCCCCTGTATTTACTATATATTTATATAAACCGCTTCTCTTTTTATTAGTGAATCCACCACCATTACTCCAAAATGGTATCTCATCTAAAACTTCATAATCCTTTTCTTCTTTTTTAGTTTTTAATTTTTCAATTTTTTCTTCTTCAGAAAGCTCAAAGAAACTTTTTTCTCCTACTTTATGAATTGCAGTAAATAAAAATGTATTTGAATCTAATTCAATTATATCTTCAACAGTCATAGGAATATTAAAAGCCTTAATAGCCTCTCCACCATGAACATTCAATTTGTAAAATTGAGAGAATTCCTCGCCTTCTTCAAGTTTCTTTTTGTTCTTACTATCTCTTACTTCCTGAAATAATACAGTTTCATTATCTTAAAGCCATATAAAACTTCTAGCCTTATTAAAAGATGTTAGTTGATAATACTTGTTTGATTTTAAATTATAGAGCCACAGATTAGAGTCATATCCATTATCTTCAACATTACAGTCAGATACCACAAAGCATGCATTATCCCCTTTTGGTGAAAATTTTAAAGATGATAGAAATTTATATTTTGTAAAGTCATCCAGTTGAATATTTCTCATTACATTCCCCCCCAATTTCTGTTTTAATTATATTGATAATTATACCATAAATGTATATTAATTATATGAAATATTCTATATTTCTATCAAAATCATTTGTCATAATATATATTTCATAAAAACATATGTACCTAATTCCATAATTAATATATAATATATTTAATTATTTAGAACTATATATTTCTAATAATTAGTATTTAACAAAAGATAATAGGTGAAAAAATGATAAAACAGACCCATGAATCTGGTGGATTTTTAATTGCTACCATAACTATATACCCTATGATACAGAAAAATCTAAGTAGCTATTCATTGATCTATCAGCTTTTACTCATAATCTTATATTTTCATTCAATAAATATTGGTGCTCTCTTCCCTGACATAGATCTTAAAAGTTCTTATGTAAGCAAAAGATATCCTGTCATCGCAAAAACCTTAGGTAGAAAATTTAAACATAGAGGCTTTACACACAGTCTACTATCTTTGATATTGCTTTATATATGCTGTGTTTTCTTTACTTATATAAGTAATTGGAACATTGTAATCGAAATACTATGTTATGGCTTTTGGTTTGGATATGCATCTCATATACTTTTAGATTTATTTACCCATCAAGGAGTAGAATTACTCTTTCCTCTTACAATTAATATTAAATTTCTCAATCTTAAAACTAATTCTTTAGGTGAAAAAATCTTCAACAAAATATTGAATACTTTATCTATATTATTAATAATTTATTATACATATTTATTATTCAAATTCCTTGTTTAATATATAATTAAACCTATTCCTGCTATCAGCATAGTAACTTTAAAATATAAAATGAGGCCTTAAAATTAATTTAAGACCTCATTTACATTGCTTACAATATTCTTTCAAACTTTGATTATCTACTGTTTTCCTATTCAGTAAATATTTTTCATTAAATATCTACAGACTCACTAATCTTATCCGTAGTAGGCTTTAATTGTGCTATTATTATAGCTATAAAAATCATCACACATCCAACTAATCCTCTAGCATCAAGTCTTTCCCCTAAAAGCATAGCACCTCCTATAGCACTAAATACAGATTCCATACTAAGAAGTATAGCTGCATGAGATGGTTTTGCATTTTTTTGTGCTACTGCTTGTAGGGTGTATGCAACACCAACCGATAAAAGTCCCCCATAAAGTATTGGCACAAGAGCTTTTGAAATACCCGCCATATCGATATTTTCAAATACAAGAGCTACTATTAAACTTAAAATTGAGCATGTAGCAAACTGTATACTAGATAGCTTTAGTGGATCTACCTTTTTAGTAAAGTTATCAATTAGTAATATATGTATAGCCCATCCTATAGAGCCAATAAGTACTAATAAATCTCCCTTTGATATTGAAAAGTCTTCGTTAATACTTAATAGATATAACCCAATTATAGCTATAATTATACCAATCCACGTACTCTTATTTACTTTTTGTTTTAAGAATAGCCCTATTATTGGTACTATAACCATATAAAGTCCAGTAATAAATCCAGCTTTTCCTGCAGTTGTATCCATTACTCCAACTTGTTGAAGACTAGCCGCTATGAATAAAGCACATCCAGCTATTATTCCCACTTTAATAGTATCTCTAAAAGAATTTTCGATTTTTTCTTTTTCCCTATCTACATTACTTTTTTTCTTATCTAAAAATAAGATTAATGGTACTAAGGATATACTTCCAATAGCAAATCTAATTCCATTAAAAGTGAAAGCCCCTACATACTCTGCTCCAACTCTCTGAGCTACAAAGGAAAATCCCCATATTGCAGCCGTTAGTAATAACAAAATATTTGCTTTTAATTGAACCTTTGTCATGTTAATCTCCCTTCTAATAGTTTTTATCACTTAATTTATTAATTTAAACATATTTTTTACTTAAATTAATAATATAAGTAATATTTTAATATACTAACAAATATTAAACTCTATTATTTAATTCTATAAACTTTTTATTAATCCTCTTTAAAATAATAATTTAATTAGTTGTAAATAATACTAATGAAATCTATACTATAAATATGTAATATAATGCTATAATTCTTTAAATAGACTTATGTATGAATAATAATGCGTTAAGGAGGCCTTTATATGAAATTTATAAAGAAAAATGGAAAAACCGTTTCATTTGAACCATCCAAAATTAAAACTAGCGTTGAAAATGCTGGTTCTGATTTAGGTATTCAACTTAATTCAAAAGAACTAGATTTAATAGTTTCAGATGTAGAGTCAATTTTAGTATCCTTATCTAGAGAAATAACTACGGGCTATGAAGTAAGAAGTATTGTAGTGGAGGCATTAATTAAATATGGATATAAAAATATTGCTAAATCCTATATGCTAAATATCCTATAATTTTAGACTAACAATAAAGCACAGTAGTAATATATCTACTGTGCTTTCCTCTAATTATATATACTTTTTTAATTTTTTTGTTAAAATAGCTGATAATATAATTTTAAATATATCTCCAATTAAAAACGGTATTACACACATAGTTAATGATTCTACTAAACCATTTTTACTTAGATACATAAACCATGCTGTACCAATAAAATAGCATCCTATAATGCCCACTGACATAGCCACTATGTATGAATAAATACTATCGCCTAGTTTTTTTGATATAATTCCAACTATAATTGTAGCTACTATGTACCCTGCAATATATCCCCCTGTTGGTCCTATAGCAATACCAAGACCTGCTGTAAGGTTTGCAAAAACCGGTACTCCTATAATTCCAATTATCACATATACAGCTTGGCTAATAGCCCCTTCCTTGGCACCTAACAGTGCCCCTGCCATAAAAACTGACACCGTTGCAAGATTTATAGGAACTGGTGTAAATGGCAGAGGAATTGATATTTGTGAAAGAATGGCTGTTAAAGCAGCAAATAGTGCACATAGTGTAATGTTTTTAGTTGTGTTCTTCAATTCTGTGCCTCCAATGTTAATATCTATATATTTTGATTTTTTTAATTCTTCCTTCATATATTAACATATGTGCACATCCATTTCTATAGATTTTGCGAAAATTGTATCCCTTTATTTTAAATAAGGTTTACAATCCTTCATTAATTTTTATATTTAATCTATATAACATAATAATACAACCAAATCCTGTAATTTATATATTATATGTAAATTATTTCCTAAGAAATATTTCTTAAATAGTTATAATATTTTTTAGTAAGTTTATTTAATTTATAAAAATTTTTATTTATCCATATAATAAGCTCTTTGGCTTGACTTTCTGCATCCTTGTATTGTTTCTCTGTTATTTCATTTTTTTCTAAAGCATCTTTCAATTCATCTTCATCTAACAATATTACTTCTCCAGTAGTTAATACTACTATATCTAAAAATAAATCATCATAAAAAGGTATTCCTTCATTAGTTAATTCATATTTCTCTGAAATATCAAAATACCATTGAATTATATTATCTTTATCATCAATCATAACCGTTAATACAAAGTTTTTATTTTCTGGAAAATATTGAATCCAAGAATAGTCTTTATCTACAATACAATAATCTATTCCCTTAGTTTGTATAGTTAATGGTTCTGTTATTTCTTTAATACCAATGCTAGATATATAACCTTTTAACTCCTCATTATCAATAAATTCAATTTTAAACTCTCTTTTTAATACTCTACTCCAATCTGGTTTATGAGCAAATCTTCTCTTCATAAAATATAGTCCTCCCTATAAAGCTTATTACTAATAATTATTTTTGTAAATTTACTTCTATTTCTCTAATTGATGCTCCATCCTCAATCACAATTTCTACAGATACCTTGTCCACCTTTGAATAAAATCTTTCTTTCATATGACCAATTTTTTTATAAGCACTATTTAGCTCTTTATCATTTTCAAATTTCCCAATAGTCATATGCGGTATAAATTCAGTATTATTTAACCATTCTGGCTTATAATTTTCTAATATTCCATCATACAATTTATTACTAATTATCTTTATTTCTTCTTTCCCTTTTTTCACCTCTAAGCATAAGTATAAATTCGAGTTATTACTAATTTGTATTACTCCTTCCAACTCTACTTCAAAGGATTTTATATTACTTAAAGTCTGAGTTATCCATTTCCTTAGTTCCTCCTTCTCAATAGTACTTTCAAAGGGAAATACTAGGGTAATATGTGGCTTCACATTAGTAACAACAGGATCATATTTCTCTCTAATCTGATTGATCACCTCTATATTTTCAAACTCTGGAAATATCATTATACATCTTTTCTTAATATCTTTACCCATAATTACTCCTATCCAATATACAGTATACTTTCATTATAATAAACTTTACATTGCATTATTATATCTTTACTTTTGAAAAAGGTACTCTTTATGTAATATCCATGTATTATTTTCCCATCGGTAAATACTTACATTATCAAAATTGCCCTTAAATTTACATGGGTATTTATTTACATAATTCCAAAGGTCATAATATATACTTTTTATTCTCTTAGAACTTACAGTTATATGGAATATCTTATCTTTACCATCCTTATTCGTAAATTCAATGTAAGGAATTTCACTCATTTTTTCAACTAATCCATCGTGAAGAATCTTCCCCTCTCTACTTATTACCATATCCATATATATTACTCTATCATCAAAATGATTGTACCCTTTAATCTCTAGTGACTCCCTTCTATGTGATATACAGTAATTTTCTATACACTTCTCTAGTTCCTTAATATTACCATCATATTCAAAAGGAGCCTTTATGGTGAAATGTGCAGGCAATTTAGAAGATTTAGCTTTAAACTTTTCGTAAACTTCTCTTCTAAGATTATTATTGAACTCACCTGCTTCTCCCTTTATGACTGAAACAACTACATATCTCACTTTTTTCCTCCTTATTATTTCTAACTACTAACTCCACTTTCTATTATTGAAAATTCTTTATTTTCACAATCTATTTCTGCCTCTGCACCATAAGGAATGGTAATTATAGGAGCCGTATGTCCAAAGTTCATGTTAAATAGTATTGATAATTTGTCTAATTTCAATTCATCTCTTATAACCTTAAGAAAAACTTCCTTGTATTCTTCATAATAAGTATTATTATAAGGCTTCCCAACTATTATTCCTTTTATATTCTGTAGAATTCCTTGTGTTCCATAGTTTCGTAACCAATATTCTACATAGGCAGGTTCTGGTTTATCTTCCGAAGTTTCTAAGAATAGTATCCCATCTTTCCATATTTCAATTTCTGGCCAAACCTCAGTTCCCTTTAGCATTTCTAATACATCAATACATCCACCAATTAAATGCCCTTGGACTTTCCCACTTCCTTGTAGTAATTCATATCCTGTATTACACTCTACTCTTCTTGAAGTATATTTATTTTCTATATCCCATGGCAAATGTTCACTTGTCCAAATTTCTGACGGTTTAATATTACCTATAGGATTACTATTAAATAATGCTTTATTAATATGCTTCTTAGTATAGTCAAATATTTTTATGTTTTCAGCAAATTCTGAGAGCACTGCCGGACCATAAAAACTAGATATTCCAGCCTTCATACATATAAAATGTGTAACTGTACTATCAGAATACCCAATAAAGACTTTAGGATTTTTTCTTATTATCTCATAATCAATGTAAGGTAATATCCTGATACTCTCATTCCCGCCAATACAAGAAAATATACCTTTAATCGAAGAATCTTTAAATGCCTCCATTAAATCCTTTGCTCTCTCCTCTGGATGATTATATACATAATCTGATCCCTTCAGAGTAGAATTTAGTTCAACAACCTGAAGTCCAAATTCCTCTTCTAATCTCTTTTTACCAACCTGATATCTCCAAAGTATATCTTCATCTCCTGCTCCACCCCAGGATAAACTTATAGTTGCAACCTTATCTCCCGGCTTTAACATAACTGGTTTTATAAGTCCCAATGAATTTAGTTTATCTTTTTTATTTTCTTTACAATATAAATCTCTCATTCTTTCACCCTCTTTTCTTTCATTGTATTTATCGAATACTCATAGGTCCCTTAATTCTTGATTTATTATCTAAAGTATATATTCTACTAACTTTTTGGAATAAATAGGGCTGAATTAATGGATACGTAAGGTTTTTAGGTTGATTACTAAATAGTGCAATCTCTCCAATTTCTAAGTCTGGAAGTTCACTCAATTCCTCAATCTCCGCAAAGAAAAGTGCTCCATAGGATTCATCATAATCTTGAGTATCATCTTTCTCTCTTATTACTGAATATATACTTATTGCACTAAGCTTAAATCTCGAAGCCCCTGTTTCTTCTATAAGCTCTCTATCTGCTGTTTCTCTTATAGTTTCATTTTCTTCCCTATGTCCACCTGGAATTTCCCAAGTATCCCTTTCCTTATGCTTTACAAATATCCATTGATTCTTATATCTAGCCATTATGACTGCAAACTTCAATTTACTATCATTAATCTCATTAAATTTATAAAAGTTGACTTTCATCATTACTCCCCCTACTTGCATTAATTTATCCTATAAGTCTTTATTATATATTACAATAAACTTACATCTTTAACAAATACATAAATATATATGTATATAACTTCATAACATTTTTTCTTTAATTAATATAGATTGATAAAAAAGAGCCCTTGCAAAATACATTACTAATATTTCTTATATTAGTTTGTTTTGCAAAAGCTCCTTATTGTAAATATATAATAATTTTTATTGATTTTTAATGCTTGTACAATTATTTATAAAATTCTTGGGACGCATAGTATCTATTTCCAGATTTATATACTCCTACACCTATGCTTGTAAAATTAGGAGATAGTATATTTTCTCTATGTCCTTGTGAATTCATCCAATTTGTCATAAACATATTAGCAAGTTCATTTATATCAGATGTACCGCCTATATAGGCTATATTCTCTCCCCAAGATCTATAAGTAATTCCATCTCTAGCCATTTGAGCTGTTATAAGCTCTCCTTCTGGATTTTTATGATCAAAATAATTTCTATCTCCCATATCTTTAGATTTTATTCTCGCATATTTCTCCATAATACCGCTATAGCTTAAAGTGCTCATACCAGCTCTAGATCTTTCTTCATTTACCTTTGTGAATATTAGCTGCTCTATCTGCGCTGAAAAATCACCTTGGCTAGTAGATGCTGGTGGTGTTGATTGAGCTGGTTTGTTGTTTATATCTTGTGATGATGTTGGTACTCTTTCTGTATTAGTAGATGGATTAGTGTATGTTATTTCTTGTTGTTCACTATCTGCAGCACTATCTTTTTCTATTTTAGCTATACTCTTATCTTTATAACTAGTATCTATATTTTCATTACTTAGTAAATTCTCAGCTTGTCTACCTCTTGATAGTGTAGTTGTATTGCCTTCTTGTTCATCTTCTTTATTACCTATAGTCTCACCATTCCCCTTATTGTATAAATCAACTTCAGATATATTTTTATCTTCTACTTTATCTGTTCCATCTAGACTTTCAATACCTGTTCTATCTACACCGTTAGAATTATTAGCACTCTCCATGTTATTTTGAAAGGCTAGTCCAACTAGTGCAGTACCTGCTACTGTTCCACATATAATTAGTGCAATAAGCTTTTTCTTCATTAGTATCACTCCTTATAGTTGTACTATTATTTATTTATACCACAAAATTAACAACTTTTTTATAGTAGAACAGTTCCTATGATTCTATAATAATTCATTATTTCATATTTTATCCTATTACTATCTATTAATATAGATTTTCGCATTTAACTGCAATTACATTTAACCGAATATTCACATAATTAGCTTTATTTATATTGTATAATTATTTTATAATCTACTTGTTTAATATTAGGAGGAACTATTAATTTGAATATTATAGTAATAAGACATGGACAATCAGAAGCAGATATATTAAATGTACATGAAGGACGAGCTGATTTTTCTTTAACGAAGCTTGGACATAAACAAGCTTTAGCTATGGCAAATTTCATATCATCCAATTATAATATTAATAAAATCTACTCTAGCCCCTTAAAACGAGCTAGTGAGACTGCTGAATTCTTATCAAATCGTATTAATATTCCTATTATATATGAAGATGAACTTATGGAGTTTAATAATGGGTTATTAGCTGGTTTATCTAGAGAGGAAGCAAATGAGCGTTATCCTGAACCCTCCGTAAGATGGCCTCACACCTCTATGTATGGAATGGAGAGCATGATAGAATTTAGATCTAGGGCTGAATCAATTCTATCAAAAATAATTAGTGAAAATGACTACGATTCCACTATAGCTATTGTAGCTCATGGTGGAATAATAAATATGCTCTTTAGGAGCTTTCTAGAGCTTCCTTTAAATTCAAGAATATTTCTATCTACAGGGGATACCGGAATACACCACTGGCAAGTCACCAGTTGTTGTAATAGAGTAATCTATGCAAACAAGTTATCGCATCTTGATATTTTAGATAATGAATAATCTATTAGATAAGTGTGGAAGGTAATAAATAATGCTATATAGAGAATTAACAGTAATTGACTTAGTTCCCGAGCTATTAAGTAACTTTGATAGGCATGAAAAAATATATAAAGCTTGGAGACTCAAAGAAGATGGGAGTGAATATCTAAAGGATATATATTATGAAGAAAATTGGGATAGTAATGATTTATTATCCATATATAATGATTTGAAATCTACTTTAGAAAAAGATGGTTCAATTTTTGCGGCCTTTGATGAAGATAAATTAGTAGGATTTGCTTCTTTAGAAAATGAATTCTTTGGAAGTAAAGAACAATATATTCAATTGTCTAACCTTCATATTACAAATAGTTACCGCCATAAAGGTATTGGAAAAATACTATTTACCATGTGCATTAATAAAGCTGTAGAGTTAGGATCTAGTAAAATCTATATCTCTGCCTCCTCTTGTGAAAATGCTCAAACATTTTATAGAGGTATGGGTTGTACATTTGCTAAAGAAATAAATAAGCAATTATATGACCTTGAACCCTTTGATTGCCATATGGAGTATATTTTATAAAATATATTTGTCTTAGCTACACTAAGAAAGGTTTTCACAAAATAAACTAACATTGGTTTATACTAGTTTATTTTGTGAAAACCACTTATATATTTTTCTTAGTAATTAAGTTTTTATTTAGTTTTTCGCCTTTTAAAATACTTAATAATTTTAATTCACTAATCCTATTAACAATATAATTTATCTCACTTTCATTAAGTATTCCTATTATTGATACTTCTTTAATAATAACTGTTGTATTATCCTTTCTTCTATTCTCCACTACTCTTTCAACTGGAGCATGAGCTTTTGATATAAACTCACCAAACCCTAAATACACAGCTGCAATTTCTAGAAGAATTTCCTTAGATACATCCTTACTTATGCTAATACCTTTATAATTAATATAATAATCTGTACACTTATAACTTATTAATGCTATTACATGATACAAAGTGTAATATGATTTTATATTTAACCTTATTTCATTTCTAATAAACTCATCATATCTTTTATCCTCATTATTTATATATAATTTTTCATTATCATAATCAATAATTACATCTACACCAAACATAGATATATTAAAATGACTCATAATGCAACTAACTAGCTTCCTTATTGACATAGGATCAAAATTTCTATCCAATAAAAGCTTTTTTAGTTCTAAGGATAAAGTAAAATTTGATTTTGGGTATCCAAGGTTCTCTTTTAAATACTCTATTTTATTTTCTAAGACTTTATCTCTAGTAAGTTCACGAGACTTATACCAAAGAATAGTTAGAAACCCTATAAGAATAATAGCTAAATAAACTTTTGTTATTTCCATGTTTATACCTTTGTCCTCCATATACCGAAAGTTTAATTATTCAACCCTAATATTCCCAAAAGATTTCCTACTTATACTAAAACATATAATTCAAAATTATTCCTATGCTTCAAGTCCCCATATTTGTCTCATCTCTTCACAACTTTCAAGCAGCTCTTCAAGTTTTCCTGCTCCAACAATTTTTCCTTTCTTCATAACTAAAACTTTATCTGCATTTTTTAATGCTATATGCCTATTAGAAACTACTATAGCAGTTATATTCTTTCTTTGAAACATTCTATCCCAAAGCTCTATTTCCGTTTCTATATCTAAAGCACTAGATATATCATCAAAAATATATAAATCAGATTTTCTTGCAAACATCCTTGCTACAGCAACTCTTTGCCTTTGACCTCCAGAAAGCTTAACGCCTTTAGAACCTATTACAGTATTAATATCATCCTTAAAATTGCTAATATCTCTATCTAATACCGCAGAATATATAGCTTGATTTAAGTTTTCTCTATCATCTTTTAAGCCTAGTAGAACATTATTTTTGATAGTATCACTAAATAGGTTTGGATTTTGAGATGTATAGGCTACCATTGGAGGAATAAATAATTCACTATTTTTCTTAACTTCTTCATTGTTACAATAAATTTCTCCATAACCTGTAGGAATTATGCCTAAAATTGCCTTGATAAGAGTTGTTTTTCCAGAGCCGATTCTTCCTGTAATAACTATAGTCTCACCTTTATTTATCTTGAAATTTACATCTTTTATACCATTAATTTCATTATACAGATAAGTTAAATTTTTAACTTCTAAAGATTCTAATTTTTTATGATTCTCCTTAATATCTTCCTCAGATAACTCACCATTTAAATGTAATGAGTTATGTGCTAAAAGCTCCTTTTCCATATTTTCATCTAGTAACTTAATCATTCTTTTAAAAGCAATTCCACCCTGCTCATATCTAGCAAAAATTTCTCCAAGGAAGCCAGCAAAATCAGCTACAAAAGGAAGATAATACACAAATAATGAAAAATCTCCTACAGAAAAACTTCCTTCTAGCATGTACCTTCCTGTTAATAGCAATATGAATCCAGTGCCAATAGTTACAGCATTTTCATATATTGCATCCATAATATTAACAAAAACCTTATCTCTTACCATATACTTCATTCTTTTTTCGTTAAGGTTATTTAGGTTATTAACAATATATTCTTCGCTTCCTGATATTTTAATAGCCTGTATCCCATTAAAAATTTCCCCTATTGCTCCAGATACATCACCTGTTGCTTCCCTTGCATTAGTTCTATATTTGGAGATGTATTTCATAGCTTTTTGTGATAATACTATTACTACAACTAACGGAGCAAAAATAAACAATGTCACCTTTACATTTATAGCTAGTAAAATAATTAGTGCACCTAAAGCAAATAATCCATCTCCAATTATGTCTAATGTAAAACTTATAACATCTTCAATCTCCCCTATATCATCTCTAAAGCAGTTCATAGATTCTCCCAAGGAAGTCTTATTTTCAATTAATGGATTATCAATAATACATTCTAATAGATTTCTTCTAAGTAATGCACTCATAGAAAATCTGTGGTTGACATCTACTCTTCCTCCAGCTGCTATAATAACTCCCCTGGTTAATGCAACTACTATAATCAAAGCCATAAGACCCAGAATTTCATTATTTATCTTTCCATTACTCTCTAGTACTTCAAAAAATCTCTTAGTAATTATCCCAGGTATAAGTGGAAACATATGAATTAATACCCATAAAACACAGTTAAGTAAATAATACCATGGTCTGTACATTATCATTCTACCTATATACTTAAGCACTGGAGTTTTCTCTTTTTTATCTTTTATCATACTAACACCTCCTCCAATCCTTTTTGTAGTAGGTTATAAAATTTTGAGTTTTTATCCCTACCTAAATCTTTTCTATTTCCATACTCCAAAACTTTTCCCTCTTCTAAAATCAAGATATTATCAGCTTTACTCACAGTACCAAGCCTATGAGCTATAATTATACAGGTTCTGTCCTGTAATAATTTATTTAAAGCTTTATCTACAACCCCTTCAGTTATAGGATCAAGTTTTGAAGTCGCTTCATCTAAAATTACTAATTTAGGATTCTTAAGGAAAACTCTTACAAAGGCTAAAAGCTGAGCTTCTCCAGAAGATAATCCGCTACCCCCATTATCTAAAATAGTATCCAATCCTTTAGGTAGATTATTAATCCAATTAGTTAGACCTACATCTTCAATAATTTTAAGTATTGTACTATCATTAATATTAGGATTAAATAGTGTAAGATTTTCTCTAACTGTTGCATGAAAAATTTGTACCTCTTGAGTAACGTAACTTATATTTTCCATCAAGCTTTCCTTAGTCAAAGCTTTTAAATCTTCCCCAATAAACTTGATATCTCCACTACATGTATCATATAATCTTACAATTAGCCTTGCCAGAGTGGTTTTACCACTTCCAGTGTGCCCTAAGACACCCAAAACTGAATTTTTTTCTATTTTAATATTTATATTTTTTAGTACTGATTCTCCATCCTCATAATTAAATGAGACATTGTCTAAGCTTACATCAATAGAATATTTATTATCTAAACTTATATTCCCATATTCTATAGTACTTCTGATTTGCAAAAGCTCTTTTACACGCTTAATACTAGCTTCTGCTTTTTGCAGTCTCTGTATTTGTGATCTTATTTCTTCCAAAGGACCAATCATAAGCTCCACATAATAAAATATTAGATATACAGTTCCAAAGCTTATTAAAGAATTTCCATATAGATATGCTGAAAGTATTAATGCTGCAGCATTTCCTAATGCGAAAACAATAATATTAACTATCCACATATAATAATGTCCTAAAGATGCCTTTACTTCTATAGGGAGCATCTTTCTATATAACCTATATAAACTATTCATAGTGTAATTTTTAGCCCCACAAGTGCTTATATCCTCTACACTTGTAATTTGCTCCCCTAAAAATCCATATAACTGAGCGCTATACTCTCTTGATTTCTCCCAATACTTTACTGATTTTTTTTCTATATATTTCATAGCTATCATATCTAAAATAGCAATTAAAGTTAATGTTAATCCAATTCTCCAATCTTCCCTATAAAGCAGAAAAATTATTCCTATCAAAAGTCCTAAATTAGATAGTAATTGTAACATAAAAGTAGAGAAAAAACTGAATAGTGCATTTACATCTCCATCAACTCTTTCAAGCATTTCTCCTGATTGATGTGACTTATGAAAACTCATATCTAGATTTACACAATGTTTTATTAAATCACTTCTTAATCCATTAGTTGCTATCCATCCAACCTTCTCACTGATATAAGTAGATATAATTTTAAATATTTGCCTTATAACTCCAAAACCTATAAATAATAGTGCAGCCATCAATAGATTTTCAATTTATTCGTTTTGTGTTGCAGCGTCAATGTAATATCTCAATATTTGTGGGTTTGCAAGCTGTATCACTAAGTTCATAATTAATATTAAAAATAATAAAATTACCATAAACTTTTGTTTTCTTAAATATTTATATAGTAATTTAAGGTAATCTTTTAACGGTAACTTCACAATCACCACTCCTTCAATTAATTATGATGTTCTAAACTTATTTTAAACAAATTTAGAACATCATAATATTTACCTAACTTGATAAATTAAGTGCTCCCCTTCTTTAAAAATGAGGTTAAAACTTTTAAATCCAACTTCTTTAAACAATCTTTTTTGTGTAGTTAAAGCGAAAGGAATATCTATATGATAAAGTTTAATTTTTTCACTGCCTTGTGCCATTAATAACTCAACTCGTTGTTTAAACCACTTTTTCTCATAGTATTTACTTACTACGTAATCACCTTCTATATAACTTCCATTCTCTTTTAATGCCAATTTTATTTTCTTGTAGATATCTATTTTTTCATCATATAAGAAGTGATGCATAGTCATTACTCCAATCACATAATCATACTTATTTATTCCTAGCTCTTCTTCTACATAAGATGAAACAACTATATTGATTTGATTTAATTTATCTTTATATTTTTCTTTAAGAATTTTTAACATTTTTTCTGATAAGTCAATACAAGTTATTCTAGCGTTAGGTGCCTTTTTAAATATCTCTTCCAGCTCAAGGCCTGTACCACATCCTAAATCAAGAATTTCAATAATAGCTTCAGTGTATTCTATCGTAGATGAAACTAACTTATAATATTCTTCAAAGGAATTTATGGCGTCTTCCATATGCTTTTCATAACCTTCTGCTCTTACATTGAAAAAGCTACCCATTTCTTCTATTTCATAATTTTCACTCATTTTATCACCTGCTCTCTAATTGATTTAACTTCATCTGTGTCAACTCAAGCCCCTTTAAAAATCCTATGTTATCATAAACCTGCTCAGCTTCATTTCCTATATCTACATACAATCTCACTACAGGGTATTCTTTTTTTAGAATAGTTAGTGCATTTTTAAGCATTTTTGTTCCTATACCTCTCCCTTCATAATTTGGCTTAACGGCAATCTGAGATATTAAAGGCCATTCCTGCCAAATGGATACATAACAAATTCCAACTAGTTCATTAGTATTCCCATCATATACAAGGGTAGAGGCCTTATTTAAGATATCTTCATTTAAATAATCATCAAAATATTCTTTTACCCACTCCGTATATTCATCTAAACTATAACTGCTATAAAGATTCACATTACTTTCAAAAGCCTCATGAAGTAACTTTCCTATTTCTACTTGATTTTCTCTTTTAGGTAAGTCCACATAAAACTCATCTCCCCAAGTAATCTTAAACTCTTCTGTTGGTCTTATCATCCATCTACCACTTTCTACCTTTTTAAAGCCTATTTTTTCATAATTTTCAATCAAAGACGGTTGTACCATATCAGCAACTATATCCTTTGTAGGATCTGACCAAAATATCAAAATTTCTTTAAGTCTTTCTAGTATTAAATCTACATTTGAATAGGGTGGTATAACAAATAATTCTGCTATATTATTAGGTTCTATAAATGCTCCACCAATTTTCTTTTCATCCTTAACAATCCAAAAACACTCATCCTCATCATCAACTACAGTTCTCATTATGTCATAACTTTTCTTAAAGAAACCGTTAGTAGTATTCATCTGAGAGTAGACTGTATAATAATCTGTAAACTCTTCAATATTAGCTCTCTCCAATCTATAATTATCTCTTAAATTATAGATTATTATATCCTTTGACCACTCTATAAACTTCATAAATTATTTCCTCCTTTACTAATTTAAAAACATTGCCTTATTATTAGGTGTCATATAAATTCACCTCCTTAAGTGATACTTTAAATCTATGATTTGGTTATTTTGACTTACTTCTCTCAACAAAGTGAAGAGAAGTTTACTTTAAAATTATTGGTCCAGCAAACTTAATTCTTCTACTATTTATAAGATTTAATATCCATTACTATAAATTTAAATTCTTCATCTTCTATATACTCATCACACTTTTTAAATCCTAATTTATTAAATAGAGCTAGTGAAGGCTTATTGTTTTCTTCAATTTCTACATATATTCTGTTAATATCCATGTTGTTGAATATATATTCTATTGCTATATTTATAGAGTTATATGCTAATCCCTTTCTCCAATACCTTTTATCCCCTATAGTAACTCCCATTTCCCCTTGCTTTTCTACTGTGTCTATACTAAAGAAATTAACAAATCCTATAAAGTTTTCTTCACTGTCAGTAATTATGAAATACTTATACATCCTATCTTCTTTATTATCATTAATTACGTTTCTTTCAAAGTTATTGCAATAAATTCTGCATTCTTGAATTAACTCCTTACTATTGCTTGGTATTGGTCTTGGATCATACTTATTAATTTCCTTATCAATTCTACAAGAAAATAAGCTAATTATATCTCCTTGTTCTATATCTCTTATCTTAATCTTCCCATCTTCATGATAAATCACTATAAAATTCCTCCTGTTTCTCTAATAGATTTTAAAGCTATACTTGGCATCACCGATGACGCTCTGCAGTAAAAACTTTGAATCTAACCGCATTGTATATAGCTTCATTTTGTGATTTGTTAAATATTGTTGTAACTCTTGACTTTTTATGGCCTAATACTTCTTTAAATTCTTTTATTTCCCTAAGTTGTTTCATATCTTTATTTTTATTAGATTTCATTTTGTATTTCTCTCCCTTATTGATTAAATTTTTCTTTCTATTTTTAACTTTATGATTATTAATTTCTCAATACAATTTTTTTATCATTTTAATAAATTCATATTTCTCTTTATTTATGGTTTCAATATACCTATTAGACTCTTTAAATCCAATTTTTTCATATACCTTTATAGCCCTTTTATTAAATGCAGCTACAGATAGAGTTATATATTTACCTATGAAGTTAAACTTTCTTATTCCAAAATTGATACCTTCTACTACGAAATCATATCCTATCCCCTTTCCTGTAAAATCTGGCCTTAAGCCTAACCCAATATTAACCTCATTATTGCTAAATTCAAATGAAAACATTCCTATAACTTCTTTTATCTCATTCAAAACAACATAGTGATTTTCCCAATGATTACTCTTTATTTGTTCTAAAAACTCTTCTAAATCTTCTTTATCAAAATCCATATCATAAAAAGAATACTCACCTTCATAATGCCAATTTAAAATTTCTTTAGCATAATCACTATTTGTATTTATAAATTCAAATTTCATTTTTTCACCTCCCTAAGCTATGATCAAAACCTCTAATTTGCTTCTTTGCGCAAATCTAAATGAACTTTTTATTCATTTCTTTAATTTCACCTCCTTAATAATTAGGTTTTTAAGCTTTGCCACTTATTAATAAACAGGGTTCTTTGCTTTAGAGGTGATTTTTACTTCCTCTGAAGCTTACTAACAGAATTCCTAGAACTATCTTTTTTAAACTACTGTTCTTTAGAATACCTTGTGTTTTTGAGCAAAGAAAAAAGCTATAAGAAAGAATATCTTTCTTATAGCTAAACCTAACGCTTTATTTTACTTAGGCAATATTCTAAATCTTTGATTTAATAAATATCACCTACTTCCTCAGTATATATGAGAAAAGTTTTATATTAACATACATTCCATGAACAGAAAAGTACAGTAAATAATTAAGTATCCTTCATACTTAATCAATTTATAGGTTCCTCTACAAATCCATAAAATATATATTAAATTGCATTATTATAAACTTGTGCCACCTTTTTATGTCAATGAATTTTTCATAACATTTCAGAACAAAGGTAACTATGACCTATCCTTTAAGAATAGTCCTATTAAAAGTTTCACCTTTTTAATATTTATATCTTAAGTTAAGTCTCGCATAATAATTAAGTAAAATTTAGAAATAGCTCAATAAGATTGATTTCATTTCAATTGTTTTAAAAAGAAGCATCACAAAGAATCCTATAGAAGTACTATAGATTATCAACGTAAATAGATCCTTTTTAAATTAAATATTCTCTTTTACTGAAAATTTAATTAACAATTGATTCTAATCATCATCTCATTGTCTCCTTCCTAAATTTAAAATTATAAGTATAATTTACCATAGAAAAAATATACAGTCAATATATTTTTTTCTATTCTTTATTTATTAGTCCTAATTCTTTGAGCTCATATATATTTAATGACTTATTATATGGTAATTCAATAATACCTTCATTAACTAATTTTATTACTTCTTCTTTATATGGTGACTCCAAATTAACTCCTGTTATTTGCCAATTATTATCTACCTCTGGAGATATAATACCTTTATTTTTTATATACTCTACTATCATATCTCTAATTGTATTTGATGATTTC
This sequence comes from Clostridiaceae bacterium, assembly GCA_902363375.1. Lineage (GTDB taxonomy): Bacteria > Bacillota > Clostridia > Clostridiales > Clostridiaceae > Clostridium_J. The sequence goes on from CABIZX010000001.1 coordinate 1,433,747, forward strand.
CATATATAATCATTTTTAGCTAACTTTCTTCCCTTTAAATTTGCAAAGTAACAATAATCACTAAGGGCTAATTTTAATATTTGATTTTCTTTTACTAATTTACCTTTAAATCTCAAGTCTACAATACGCTGTCCTACTGGCTTTGAAAGATCAACCTTATAGTCTACTCCTGCAAAGAACTCGTGCTGATATCCTGGAATATCCATAGTAAAGCTTATTGATATATCCCCAGGCTTCCACTGGTTATAGGCTGAAGCCGCCCATTCCATATAATTCTTTAATTCTCTTCCTGTAACCTCCACTACATACAAGTAAGTAGTAAACTTATATATACTAAAAATATTTCCATAGGTTATAGGTCCTTGTTTCAGATTACTATCATCTCTAATTAAAGAAGTTGATGTAACATCTGCACCTGAATTTATAAGTTGAACCTTATTTATCAGTTCTATAAGTGGTGTATCTCTAAGTTTTCCTTCAGGCATAAAGTTTATTTCATTCTTAGGTTGAAAATCTTCAGTAGATTTACCAATTACTTTTCTAGTGAAATTTAAAGTTTCTTCATGTGCTTTTTTAACAACGGGTAGTTTTCCTAGATTCTCATTAGGGTAATAATCCTTCATAGATAAAACTTTTACTTGTCTATCTATAATTTGATTACTGCTATCTAAGATTAAATCAAAGCGAATTATACCTCGTCCACAATCGGTAGCACCTCCAACAAGAGTCTTTCCTATTTTATCTTCTACTGTTATATGAAAGTGACCTACTACTAATATATCTATTTCTGGACATAACTTTAATATTTTTTCAGCTGCATCGCTTTGATTTTTCTTATCATGCTCCGCAATCATACTAGCATGAGCCATTACCACTATAATATCTACTCTATTTTTAATTTCATTTACATACCTGTAGGCAGTTTCTCCAATATCATAAAACTTTAATCCCTTCACTAAATTTCCTGTCCATCTTGGTACATTGGGAGTAGTTAATCCTATAATTCCAACTTTAACTCCACCACAATTTAAAATCTTATAGGGATTTACAAAGTCCTCTCCATTTTCTTCATACTTTACATTGGCTGAAAGAAGCGGAAAATCGCTTTGTTTTTCAATGGATTTTATTAAATCTATGCCAAAATTAAATTCATGATTTCCTAGGGTCATAGCATTATATCTCATATAATTCATAGCTGAAATTATAGGATGTTCCTCATCCTTTCTATTGCTATAAATTTCATCTGTCAGTGTATTTCCCTGAATTATATCTCCATTATCAACTAACAATGTATTAGGATTTTCCTTTCTTACCTTGCTTATATAGGAATAGATACGTTCCATGCCCCCATCATTAAAGATTTCATCATTATCATAGTTATATCCTAAAATATTTCCATGTACATCTGTAGTTGCCAATATAGTAATCTTCTTATCTTCTACTATAGCTATTTTATTCATCTATACTATTTCCCCCCAAGTTAAAAAATGCATGATTAAGAACAGTTTTTGCACTATACTTCTTTTGTTTATTAATACTAAGTAATAGTATATAAATTTAATTTTACTTATATTATTATGTTTTAAATTCATTATCACTAATTATAGCATTAATTTCAATATAATGTAACTTATCTAAAATTGCATATTGCTTTTTTAAAAGCAAATATGCTATAGAAAAACCTATTTTCTATAGCATATTACCTATTATTTTAATTCATACAATATTATCAATCACTTTAGAAGTTTAGTAAAGATTCAACAGACATTCCAACCTGTATTATTCTTTTGTCATGATTTTCTATAGCTAAAAATTTAAACAATCTGCCATCTTCTACTCTAGATTTTATTTTAGTTACTACATAAGGTTGATCTTTTAAATCATCATATATTGTATCTACTTTTCGAAGATTTAGTCCAATAGTTTCACGCTCATTGCAGAACTCTACTTTCCCATCAGAATCAGTTATATAAATAGCATCCATGTCTAATTCTTGTGACAACTTATCTAAAATCTCATTGCTTATACTTCCAGATTCAACTTGACTTTTTACCCTTTTAACTTCTCTTAGCATTTTTCCTTCCATTGTCTTACTCGCCACATATTCTTGTAATTCATTAGAACTCATCTCCAAGTTTTCACTGATATTATATATCTTAGATATAGTTTCATCCTCTATAGAAATTTCTTCAAATATTTCTTTTATCTCTTCAGTAACTCCCTTACTAAACTCAGTTATTTTTTCTGTCAAGTCTAAAATTTCATTTCCATTTAAATCTATATTTTTAAGTTCTTCATTAGATAACTTTATTTTTTCTTCGCAATCTATCAATAGCTTGTCTATCTCTTTAAAACTTTTTATCATTTCTTCTATAGTTTTATTTCCATTTTCAACATCACTCTTTTGACTATGCATATCTGAAATAATATATTTTATTTCTTTATTTAACTCTGCTACTACTTTTTCAATTTCACTAGCTAATTGATTAGTCTCATTGGCTAATTTTCCTACTTCCCCTGCTACCACAGAAAATCCTCTTCCATGCTCTCCTGCCCTTGCAGCTTCAATAGAAGCATTTAAAGCTAATAAATTAGTTTGTTTTGAAATGTTATTAATTAATGATATTAATTTTACTACTTCATCTACCTTATTATTCAAAGCATCAATACTTTCCACATTTTTTAACAAAGATTTACTAATAGCATATATTACTCTTTTGATAATATCTGTATCCTCTATACCTTTTCTAGCTGTATCAATAGATTGTTCTGTAACCTGTACTGTATTATCCATACTTTGTGTCATTATATTTATAGATTCTACTATATTTTCCACATTTTCTTTAACATTTTCTATCATGTCATATTGCTTTATACTACTATCACAAACTTCATTAGAAGTATTAGTAATAGAGTTTATAGATTCTTTTGCATCTTTTACTATAGTATTTAGATTTCCTATCTCTTTATTTATGTTTAAAGCTACTTGAACCTGTTGTCTTAGACTTATCTTTAACCCTCCAAGTAACTTTTCCAATTGTTTGAATATTCCACCTAAAAGTTTATTTGAACTACTTTGTACTGTAAAAGCTAAATTATTATTGTTTATATTTTCCAAATTATTATTTATTTTCCCTATTGCCCTCGATATTAATGATTCTATAATAATTGTATATATCATGGAAATTACTATTATAATGAAGATTGCTAAAATTAAATTATCAGTTATTCTAGTTAAACCTAATAACAATAATAATTGTATCAAAATAGCTGAAAACACTACTAATTTTCTCTTTATTTTTGTCATGATTATCCTCCTATGCAAATATATTAATCTTTTAAAGATATAATTATGATTATACTTCATTGCTGGATATATTTCAATAAACTTATATATTATGTAAAAATATATACAATAGATAGTGTTTTTGTAGAAAATTCTGTTAAATTCTTAATTCTAATATAATAAAAACGCATCTTGAATAGATGCGTTTTTCGTTTCTATAATTTTAGAATTGACTTTCCTATAGTTTTCTTTAATTTAGTAGCTTCTACTATAATACTATATAAAATATTTACAATTACATATATAACCAAAAACGTTAATACTTTATCTCCAACTTTATATCCAAAAGGAATTAATATCACATTCAATAAATAAAGTAGTCCAAAACTAATTATTAAGCTTATACCCTGGTCAATTATGTTAGCTCCTAATTTTGCTATAAATCTACCTGATTTAGCGTTAGTTTCTTCACTCTCTGTTTCTAAGTCCTTTTCTAATTCATCTTCTTCTAAAGGTTTTGTATCTTCTGAAGCTTCTTTACTCTCTTCTTCATTCTTTATTTCTGTTTCTTCTGTTTCAATTTTATCTTCTATATTATCGCTATTATTTTTTATATTTTCTTCATCTTTCAACATAAAAGACCTCCTAATAATATTTATAGACTCTCTGATAAATATACTACACTTCAAATTATCTGTAAATTAGTTCTATGTAAATTTAATATGAATTTACATAAAGTTATGTCTAATATAATTAATAGCACTATATATTATTGCATTAAATTCCTATTTTTAATATTATAACTGATCTTTTTCACTTATAATATAATTATAAAGATAAGGGAGGTATTATATATGTCAAATTATAAATGCCCTAAATGTGGGTGTACTCAATATGAAAGTGATCAATTTCAAGCAACCGGTGGTACCTTTGCTAAGATATTTGATGTTCAAAATAAAAAATTTATAACTATAAGCTGTTCAAGTTGTGGTTATACAGAGTTATATAAATCATCTACATCTACTGGAGAAAATATTTTAGATTTCTTGACTAACTGACTATAATAGCTATGATGATATTTATTTTTTAAATTTCATCATAGCTTAAATCATTTAATAAAGTTTTATTCTTATAAAACTATTTAATTCCAATAAATTTTAATCATTATTCTTATTATTTGTTTCCTTAAATAGCTTATATACATAGTATAAGTTCACAAAAACTATTATTCCATTAGCTACGGCTACAGGATATGCTCCTACTATGAGTCCATATATTACAAATAAAATGCATCCCACTAAATTAATAAATCTTAGTTTAAATACGTCTTTCATAAACATGGAAATTGTAATTAGTATAGATGCTAAATAACCTATCCATTCAATAAATGTACTATTAAACATGAATTCTCCTCCTAAAGTTATCTCACTTATTAATAACTAATAAATTTTATCTTAAGTGCTAAAGTTAGTATAATAATAAAATTAATATACCTTATATATAGTTTCTCTATTCTACATTTTTTTATTTATATGAATACCACTTTTATTAAACTTTTTTACTTTTTAACACTAATTTTACTTCTAATAATTAGAGCATTTAATATATTATCATAAAATAATACAAAATGAAAATAATTATTATCATATATATTTGTTTTTAAACTTTATTTTAATCCTAGTGTGGGGTAAATATTAATCTGTACATTTTTAATATCTTAATATTTTAAAAGAGCTTTTGCAAAATATATTATCAATGTAAATATAAGGTGATCTACATTGATTTATTTTACAGAAGCTCTTCTTTTAAACTTTATTATTATCTCTACACCATATTTTACAAAAAGCTGCTTTTTTATTACATACAACTCTTTTATCTCCACAATTAGGACAGTTATATCTATCTTGTTCATATTTTATCTCATAGATATTACCGCATCCAAAACATTTAAACTTACAAAAATTAGTAGTATAATCTCCACCATTTATTTTAATAGCATTTCCATTAGAGAGTGCTATAGTAACTTTTTTTCTTGCACTATCTATTATATTTTGAAAGGTTTGTCTAGATATCTGCATTTTCGCTGCACATTCTTCTTGAGTCAATCCTTCCATATCTTTAAGTCTCATAGCTTGAAGCTCTTCCACCTTTAACACAGTCTCTTCCAGATTGCATTTTTCTTTTCCTAAAGGCACAAAATAAGCATTTCGAGGAAAAAAATCTACTTTTCGAAATTTAGTTGGCCTTGCCACTATATCCTCTCCTATTTAAATTATTTTATGATTGTACTTTTTACTAATTTCTATGTAATTCTTTAATTATATTTTCAACTATTGGATTAAAAATATTTTTAATTTCTTCCTGATGCTCATCTTCCTTTGACAGATTAGTAATACTACTTATCATCGGTAGTTCACCTAAAAGGCTTAAATTCATATCCTTTAAAAATCTTTCTGTACCTTCTCCGTTAAATAATTGAATTTTCTTATCACAATCAGGACATTTAATATAACTCATATTTTCAATTACACCTAAAACATTTATATCTAACTTTCTTGCCATATTCACAGCCTTTGCAACTATCATAGAAACAAAGTCTTGAGGAACAGATACCATAACTATTCCGTTGATTGGAATGCTTTGCATTACTGTTAGTGCTACATCACCTGTTCCTGGTGGCATATCAATTACTAGGTAATCTAATTTTCCCCAGATAACATCTGTCCAAAATTGCTTAACCATTCCTCCAATCATAGGACCTCTCCAAATTACAGGATCCTCTTCATTGGCAACTAGTAGATTTAAAGACATTACCTTTATACCTTCTTTTGACTCTACAGGATATATATTTTTTCCATCTCCCATAGCTTTTTTTCCTTCTAATCCAAGAAGCCTTGGTATACTTGGTCCTGTTATATCTGCATCTAAAATTCCTACACTATGACCTTTTTCCTTTAATTGTCTTGCTATTAAAGTAGACATAGATGATTTTCCTACTCCACCTTTTCCACTCATAACCCCAATAATTGTCTTCACTTTATTTAAAGGATTATTTTCTATTCCACAACTTCCATTATCTTTACTACACCCACCTTTTGATGGACATGTATCACATGCTGACATAAAATCATCTCCTCATCATTATTGGCATTTGCTAATTTCATATTACTTCTATTTCAGGTTATTGTCAAATGCCAATAATCTATCTTAATAAAGTAATTAAGTAATACGCTTTTATATTTAAGAATATATCTATTATTGTAGTAATTAACATAATTAAGAAGGTGATTATTAGTGTGTCCAGTTTATAAGCCTATAGAAAAGTGCACTAAATGTGAGAAAGTTAAAATTGCATTTCCTCCACAACATCAAGATTGTCAGCTAGGTTTAGAATATATAATGCTCCCTAGACCGATTTCAGAAAACCCTACTACTTAGGCAGCGGAAAACTAAAAAATAAAGTTGCCATAATAACTGATGGTGATAGTGGTATTGGTAGAGCTATTGCCTATGGTTTTGCAAAGGAAGGCGCTAACATTGTAGTATCTTATCTATGTGAACATAAATGCTGAGGAAACTAAAAAGAGAGTAGAAGAAATAGGAAGCCATTGTTTGCTTATTCATAGAGATTTACGAGAGGAGAAAAGGTGCAATAATGACTTTTACTCGTTCTCTTTCTCAATCTCTAATAGACAAAGTAATTAGAGTAAACGATTTGGCTCCAAGCCCTATTGGGACACCACTTATTCCTTCATCTTATTCTGCCGAAGAAGTAACTACCTTTGGCTCTTACACTTCTAAAGTTCCAATGGAACGAGCAGGGCAGCCTTTCGAAGTTGTAACCAGCTATGGTATTTTTAGTGATGACTCTAGTTACATGTCAGGACAGGTTCTTCATCCAAACGTTGGAAAAATTGTAGGCTCCTAAAGCCTTTCATAATAAAAATAACAGCAACCATAAATTGATGGATTGCTGTTGTTTTAGTTTTAAATACTACTCCACCATGTTTTTAAGCTTCCCTATTCCCTCTATTTCACATTCTATCACATCACCAGTGTTTAAAAACTTAGGTGGAACAAATCCCATGCCAACTCCAGCTGGTGTTCCCATAGCTATGATTGTGCCTGCCTTAAGAGTCATTCCTCTTGAAAGTTCGCTTATCACATGATCTATTTTAAAAATTAAGAGATCGGTATTAGAATTTTGCCTTATTTCTCCATTAACCTTAGAGCGTATCTGTAATTTAGGACAATTTTCGAATTCATCAGCAGTAACTATCCAAGGTCCCATGGGTAGAAATCCATCTAAACTCTTTCCAAAATACCATTGTTTATGTCTAGTCTGGAGATTTCTAGCACTTACATCATTTATAATGGTGTACCCCAGTACATAATCAAAAGCATCTTCTTTATTAACATCTTTAGCATCTTTCTTAATTATTACTCCCAACTCCACTTCATAATCAAGACTATCTACTAAATCCTTATACCTTGGAATCACACCCCCATCTGGTGTAGCTTCATTTACTCTCTTAGAAAAATATACTGCAAAAGGTCTTTCTCTTCCGAATTCTTCCTTTTTAAATCTAGCTGACTCTTCTGCATGATCCATGTAATTTATTCCTAGACAAATCACATCTTGCTTAGGCCTTGGTATCGGTGCTAATACCTTAACCTTATCACTTTGTATATATTCTTCTGGCCCTTCATCAATTTTTGATTTCAAATAACTTATTTCATTTTCTGTAGCACTCTCTATGAATTCATTCATAGTTTTATATGATAAACCTAATACTTTCATAGGATATATTCTTTTCTCGCACTTAGATAATACTCCTATCTCCTCGCTATGACCTATTTTATATGTTAAAAGCTTCATAAAAATTTCTCCTTACTATATACTGCTTTAAAGAAATCATATAGAAATCTATTCTTCATAGAATTTTATTAAAGCTTGAGTTCCCAAATCACCTAAACCATTTTTTTCTAATCCTCTATACATCTCTAGTACATCATTTAATATATTTAAGTCAAGTGAAACATTTTTTGCCTCATCAGCAGCTATATTCATATCTTTTATATAATGCTTAATAAAAAACCCTGGTTCAAAATCTCCTTTTAGTATACGTGGAGCCATATTACTCATCTGCCAACTTCCAGCAGCACCTTTACTAATACTATTCAGCATAGTTTCAACATCTAATCCAACTTTTTTGGCATAGGTCATCGCTTCACAAACCCCTGCAATAGCACCTGCAAGAGCAATCTGATTTGCCATCTTAGTATGCTGTCCATTACCTGCCTTTCCTTCATATATAATATTAGTACCTAAACATTGAAATATAGGTCTGCATTCTTCAAAAGCTATTGAATCTCCTCCAACCATAATTGACAACGTGGCATTTTTAGCTCCAATATCTCCTCCTGAAACTGGTGCATCTAAAGCAAAAATATTCTTTTCTTTAGCCTCTTCATATATCTTAGTAGCTAACTTAGGGCTTGTGGTTGTCATATCAATTATATATGCTCCTTCTTTAGCACTTGATATAACCCCATTATCTCCAAAATAAACTTCTTCTACATCTCTAGGATATCCAACTATAGTAATAATCACATCTTTATTCTTAACACAACTTTTTACATCTTCACACCATAGTGCCCCTTCATTTATAACATCTATGGCCTTTTCCTTTGTTCTAGAGTAAATAGATACCTCATATCCATTATTCATTAAATTACGAACCATAGATTTTCCCATTACCCCAATTCCAATAAATCCAATACTCTTCATATGTATCCCCCTTCATCCTTGAATATATAATTTTATTATATATACCATTTTTATCCTCGTCAATTAAGCGCCTACCACTCTTGTACGGATAAAAGAATTTACCAATAATTGAAATACCATACTAATAATAAATACTTCTTATTGATTACTAACCTTATATATGAAACTTCAATGTTTAGTAAATTCTTTCATTAATTTATACTGTCTATTTAATTTTATCCCCAAACTTCACTACAATGACTGCATAGTTTTTGATTATCTAAACAATCCTTATTTCCACATCTTCTACATTCATCGTAGCCCTCATCATAATAACTTACTTCATTTTCAAAGGTATACTCTTCTTCTGATAAATTGCTATGAGAAACTTCGTAATTACTCATTATAATATCCTCCTTAGTCATATTAAATATAATTTGTAATATTCTTGTAAAACTTAAGAATATAATATTATATTTACCTATGAAAATATATTTATGCAAGTATGCGAAAATCAAATCTATTCTATTAACTTCTATAAAGTTTTATTCAGAAAAATTTTACTATTATAATATGTTCCCTAAGCAATCGTCTTCCTATATTTTCATAATTATGAATTTAAAATAGATATACTGATTATTATATAGGTTTATTTATAATATGTAATAATAGTTTAAGCTTCAATTCATTATGTAATATTTTGTTGTTTTTTGTTATTATATCGTTTTTAAATAGATTAATACTACTTAATTATAATTCATAATAAGAGTTATATATTAATATTCATTATGTTATCCTATATAAAGAGTTGCTACTTACTTTTCATGTAGCTATAACTTATTAAAGCATAATTCATATTTATGAATTATACTTTAATAATATCAAGGGGGAATTACAATGAAAAAGACTAAACTTCTTAGCATTGGACTATCTTTAATAATGTCTATATCATTAATTGGATGTAGTTCAAGTAATAGTTCTAATGGTGATGAAGCTAAAACAAATGGAACTACTCAACAAGAAATAAAAGATGGAGGTACAATGATATTTTCAGCTAGAACTGATCCAAGCTGTTTAAATCCATTTTTCCAACAAAACAGAGTTACCTATACTGTAAATAATGCTTTATTTGACCCATTATATATAGTGGATAAAGATGAAGTAAGATATTATTTAGCAGAAAGTATGGAAGCTTCTGAAGATAACCTTACATATAAATTAAAATTAAAAGATAATTTAAAATGGCATGATGGAACAAAGATAACAGCAGATGATGTTGTTTATAGCGTAAATATATCTAAGGATGAAAAACAAGGTATCGATGCAAGACAAACTTTTGTTATTGATAATAAAGAAGTAATAGCCAATAAAATTGATGACTTAACTGTGGAATTTAAACTTCCTAGCGCATTTGCTCCATTCTATAGTTCAATTGGTGATTTTAGAATAATTCCAAAACATATCTTTGAAGGTGAAAGTAACTTAGCTGAATCTGATAAAAATAATAATCCTGTGGGTTCTGGTCCTTTCAAATTTAAAGAATGGAAAAAAGGTGAGATGGTGGTTCTTGATAGATTTGAAGACTACTATTTAGGAAAACCTCACTTAGATAGTGTTGTTTATAGAATAATTCCAGATGATAATACTTCAAAAATTGCCTTTGAAAATGGAGAAGTATCTGCATCATATTTAGTTGAAGATAAATTTGAATCACTTTCAAATGATAATAGATTTAAAACTTATTCTTTTGACGAAGGTATGTTAAACTATCTTATTCTAAATGAAACAAATGAAAACTTAAGTAAAAAAGAGGTTAGACAAGCTATATCATACGCTTTAAATAAAGAAGAAATTCTAAAAACTTCCTATTCTAACCTAGATAATACTGAAAAAGCTTATTCCATATTAGCTCCAAATACAAAATTCTATACTGACGATGTAGAAAAATATGATCAAAATATAGAAAAAGCTAAAGAACTTATGAAAAAAGCTGGTGTTGGTAATATAAAATTAAATTTCCAATACACTCCTAAAGATAGTAAAGTTGCTATGGTTGTCAAACAACAACTTGCAGCTATAGGAATAGAAGTAGATACTCAACAAATAGATGATAATGTGTATTTTTCAAAAATTCTTGGAGAACAAGAAAGAGACTACGATATACTTTTAAATGGATATGTTATGGGAACCGATCCAGATGGTTACTCTAGTGCTTATGTTTCTAATGGTAGTTTTAATGCTCAATGTTATAACAATTCAGAATTAGATAAGATGTGGAAGGATGGTACTTCCCAATCAGATGATGCTAAGAGAAAAGAAATATATGAAAAAATTCAAAAAACCATAGCTGATGATGCTGTAGTATATCCATTATACTATTCTAAGTCATTAATCGGAGTTGATGCTAAATTTGGTGGAGTTGAAGAGGCTAAATTAGTGCCTATATTCATGTTTGAAGACTTATCAAAAATATATATGATCCAACAATAAATATATAGCTATATGGCTCATTTACCTTTATAGGTGCTTGAGCCATTTTTATGTAAACTCTTAAGATAGAGAAAGGATAATGTTATGAAAAATAAAATTATAAAAAGAATTTTACAAGCTGTCCCTATGCTTTTATTCATATCTTTTGTATCTTTCTTGCTTATGAATCTAGCTCCAGGCGACCCGGCCCAAGGATATATAACGCCCAAAATGTCAAAGGAACAAGCGGACCTAATAAGAGCTAGTTTAGGCTTAGATAAATCCATATTAACTAGATACTTCTTATGGCTTAAAAGTGTCTTAAGTGGCGATTTAGGCTACTCTTTAGTCTCTAGACAAGCTGTCTCACTAGAAATATCTTCGAGATTTCTAGCAACTATCGGCCTTATGGGTTCTTCACTAGTGTTTTCTGTTTTAATTTCCATTCCATTAGGCTTATATACCGGTATGAATAGAAATAAATTCCTGGATAAATTCACAAATATACTAAATTATATTGCAATTTCTATACCTAGCTTTTGGTTTGCCATGATATTATTATCAATATTCTCTTTAAAATTTAAATGGCTCCCTAGTGTAGGTATGCGAACTATAGGGATAACCTCAACTTTAGATGTAATAAAGCACGGCATACTTCCTACTATAGTACTTAGCTTTTCTAACATAGCTGTTTTAACAAGATATATTCGCTCTTGCACTATAGCTGAACTAGGACAAGATTATATCATTACTGCACTTTCTAAAGGCGTAAGTAAAAACAGAATCCTATTTAATCATATCATGAAAAACGCCCTACTTCCAATGATCACAATTCTTGGAATGAGCTTACCTTCACTAGTTTCCGGTGCATTTATAACTGAAACTATCTTTGGATGGCCTGGCATGGGTAGACTTGGCATTAGCTCCATAAAGGCACTAGATTATCCTGTTATAATGGCTATGACTTTAGTCACTTCAATAATGGTTGTTATCGGAAATTTAATTGCAGACATCAGTTATGTAATTGTAGATCCTAGAATACGTAGAGGTGATGAGAATGTTTAATTTTAGATTTAAAGATAATTTTAAAAGAGAATTAAGGAAAAATAAACTAGGAATGTTTGCTATAGTATGCCTAGCTGTAATAGTTATCATAGCCATATTTGCATTTCTAAGTCCCTATAATCCCGAAACTATTGATATGAATAATCAACTAAGTTTTCCAAGTTTAAATCATATATTTGGTACAGATGAATTAGGAAGAGATTATTTTACTCGAGCTCTATATGGTGCAAGAATTTCCTTAATTGTCGGTATCCTTTCAATGATGGTTTCCATATTTATAGGAACTTTAGTCGGTGCTATAAGTGGGTTAATCGGTGGTAAAGTTGATTCTATTATTATGAGAATAATTGATATGTTAATGAGTATTCCACTATTCTTTCTATTATTAATAGTAAATTCTTATTTAAGACCTAGTATAGCTAACATAATAATTATCATAGGTATATTTGGATGGATGGGTATAGCTAGAATTGTACGCTCTGAAACACTATCTATAAAAGAAAGAGACTATATACTATGTTCTAAAGCCTTAGGAAGCAACAATATAAATATAATTAAAAAACATATAATTCCAAATGTAATTTCTACAGTAATTGTTGCAGCTAGCATAAATATAGCTGATGCCATACTTATGGAATCTTCATTAAGTTTTTTGGGGCTAGGTGTTCAGCAACCAATGGCGTCTTTAGGTAGCATGCTTCAAACTGCTCAATCTAGGATTGGAGATAAAACTTATTTAGCTATTTTTCCTGGTCTGATGATACTTCTAATTGTTCTTAGTTTCAATGTGCTTGGTGATATCTTGAGGGTTGCCCTAGACCCTGCACAAGTCGACTAATATTTTCAATATACACTCAATAATAATATCTAATTGTTATTGAGTGTTATTCTTATATAATCTTCCTTAATCTTAATAATCGTATATGTAGCCGTATTATGATATAATTTATATATGTATAATTAATTATTATGGGGGATAATCATGACAGAATATACAATTCCATTTTATAGAAAATCTAGCCTAAATAAAAAGCTAAAATCACTATATTTATTTTTCATTGTATTTTTAGCTTCTATTTCCTTATTCTTTTTCTTTTTTTTCAAAGAATCCAATTCCTTTATAGAACTTTTTTTTGGTGTATTTTTACTTTTAATTAGCAGTCTTTTTCTTTACTTATATATAACTATAGATGTTCTAAATAAATTCTATATAGAGATAAGTGATGAATATATAAAAGTTGTTTCTCCATTTAAAAAAGAAATGGCCTATTGGACAGATATTTATAATGTAGAGGTATATACCTATAATAACAATCCCATGCTATCATTTTTATTAACAAGAGACTTAAATAAAAAAACAAGACCAAGCATATCTAATAATCTTAATGCACTATTAGGCATGCCTCCTACATCATTTCAAATATCTCTTAATCTTTTTAAAGACATAGATATTGAAATGATTTACACTACTATAGTAAACAAATTAGATACTATTCCTAAAAACAATAATGATATGATTACAGAAATCTCCAACCAAATTTATGAAGGTTCAAATAATAATTTATTAAAAGCTATAATACTTTCTTTAATTTTCACCTTTACAATAGGCATTATATATGGTATATCTTTATGTTTCTTAGAAAGTAATTATGTAATTATACCAATTCTAGGCTCTTTTCTAATTATTGCAGCCTTCGATAAATATTATCTAGAAGTTTCCTTTAGTCTACCAGTTAGATTCTTGGTTGGACTTATTTGTTCACTTCAAGTACCTATTTCTATTATATCTGCAGTATTTATCGACCTAAAATTATTATTACCTCATTCAAAATTATCTATCATATTAAAGATGGTGATTTCAGATATAAAAAATATTTTTTATAATCCTCTTGAATATATAGTAATAATTATTATTTTTATAATTTGCTTTGGCATGGGATTAATAAATGTAAGAGCTTCTAAAAAATCTAAAAAGAAGAAATAATATAAGCTCATAAAAAAAAAGTGTATGCCTAGCCTACACTTTTTTATTTATGCTCAATCCTTCATTACTTTAAACTTTTATCTTACCTATGAATATCAATCCTATTATATTCATAGGTAAGATTTATATGATCCTTCTCTACTTCAATTAAAGCCTCAAAGACTCTTTTTAGGTTTTCATCACAAACTTCATTTTTATATTTTTCATAATAGTAAACAGCATGTTCTTCTCTTTCTTTAGCCAACTGTAAAAGTTCCTCATCATTATTATATTTATCATAATTTATTGTAGCCAAAGTAGGTGTTTTACTGAATCCACCTAATCTCATATGAACCTTTGAATGAAAAATTTCTATTTGTGCTAAAGCCATGAAAGCCTTAGAAATTTCTTCTTTCTTAGCCTTTTTCGCTGCTTCTTTATAAAACTCTCCATTAAATATTTCAAGCTTAACAGCATGGTCCAATATCCTTAATGTGTCCTCATTTAACTTTTCATTCTCTATTTCAATAATCTCATTACTACTACTTAAATAAATACTACTTACTCCACAAAATGGACAATATATTATATTACTTATAGAGTTTTTGTTTAAAAAAGCAAATGAATTAAAGTCATAATTATTCTCATTAATATTCATTCCACATATTTTGCATTTCATATTAATCCCCTCCTAAACCCAATATATATTTTACCATGTATTTAAAAATAAAAAACCTTTAAAGCAATATTCGTTTTATAAGTTTTAACTAATCTAAAAAGGTTATTTTAAATAATCATCTTGCTTTTATAAGCTTAATATTATTTAAAACAACCTTTTATTAAAATTAGTAAACCTATTTTTTATTTTGTTTATTTAGATTACAACAGTCCATTTTAGACTTTCCATATAACTCTTCATTCTGTTTTGCAATCTTCTCTAAAAAGTTATTAATTGCCTTCTTCAGCTTATTAAACATATTATCCCTCCATCATGAATAAATCATTAACCCTACATATAGTGATAACCTTATACTAAAATTTCTTAGATACCTCTATATCATAGATAAGTTTATCCATTATAAGTATGTGCCATAAATATTTATTATATTATAACAAATATTTATGTATTTTTAATGGAGATTCTCATTATAAATTTCATAAGACAATAGTAAAGTTTCTTTTTATAATTAAATTATATAATATAATATTCTTAGACTATATTATATAACATTTTATCAAATCATCACCATTTTTACTTTCATCCATACTTAATATTTCTTCAAGACCTTCTTCTACATAATATTGATTATTATGCTCTCTTACCTTAATTGGGTTATTATTACACAATGATGATTGTTTATCACATTGATTTTTTTGTTCAATTGAAACATTCTTAAGTAACTGACTTTTAGGGATCTTTTTTATTTCCATGATTTCCTCTCCTTTTAAAATGTACTATCCATCATAAAAAATTAATCTTCACTTCGTTATATATCTTATATTTAAACAAGCAAATCTTTATATTTTTCTTCTTGATAGTAGTATAATCAAATTTAAAAATTTTATTTTAAAAGAATAATTATTATAAATTTACGCCTATAAAGTTTTATATAACTAATTAACTATTTTTTATTGTTAGACTACCTGTAATCCTAATTGATCAATTTCCTTTAAAATTTTAGAGTTTGTCCTATCATTTAATTTTATAGCCTGATAATTTTCATAAGAAAATCTCTCAGCAACATTGTACGGATATTCACCACAGACATCTACTCCACAAATTCTTTTATTTATAGCTATCTGCTCCATTAAGTTGAACATTTGTGAAAGCCTCATATTTCCTTGATCCCAGTTTGTTAGTGCTTCTGATTGGTTCAATACATCTTTATCAATACTTACATAAACATTTTTAGTTTCAATTGATGATCTTACATACTCTTCTATTCTAGATCTTCCTACCTGTTCTTCTGAAACCAATGATACCTTTCTATTTAAGCCCGATGGAATAGTTTGTTTTAAATCCTCTCTAGTACCTATAATAATAACCTTTTTAAGCATGCTTAAAAATTCTAGTGATCTCATCACCCATGATCCACAAGTTAATATAGAGTCACTTGGAGCACTCATCATATCTGTATGATGATCAAATAAAACTAAAGTGAAGGGAGATTGGATCTCTGCCATGAGGAGATATGTAACATAATGATAATTACCACTACCTATAAAGGTTACACCCCTATTTTTACGTTGTTTTAATCTATCCTTGATAGATAATAAAGCTTTCTCTTCACAATAGCTATTTGTATGCTCAACATCTAAAAGGTCAATCCATTGATAATTAGTATTCTTAAAATATGTTTGTGAATGATATACCTGGTCAAAATCCAATACACTTATTAAGTTTTTCATAGTTAATCCACCTCCTTTAATCATATTAGCTGCATTATTAAGCTCTATCTTTAATATACCTCTTAAGAGAAGCTGAAATCCAAATTTCCCCTAAAATTTTTATATTATTTAAAAATTATACATATAATATTTTCATTTATATTATAAAATTAAGTTTTTTTCATTAATAAATATATAAAATTATATATATTTATTAAGATAGATAATCCTATGTTTATAAGTCATTTAACTAACTACATAAAAAGAGAAGAAGCTTGCTTATACCGCAACTTCTTCTCTTTAATATTAAAATTATTCAAATTTAAAAGTATCAATCATTTCTTTTAAATTTTCAGCCATATGCTGAAGTTCATTTGCATGACCAGTAAGCTCCTCAGTAATACCTGTTACTTCCTCTGTTGAAGCAGTAACTTCTTCTGAAGATGCAGCAGTTTCTTGTGATATCGACGATATATTTTCTATCTGAGTAACAACAGTTTCTTTTTTTTCATTTATAGTGAATACATAGTCTCTAATTTCACTAATCTTACTTAACAAATCAGTGAAACCTGACATTATATCGTTAAATACAGATTTTGCTTCACCTACTACAATCTCTTGATGCCCTACTGTATTTCCAGCATCCTCAATAGCTTCTACTGCAATTTCAGTTTTACTTTTTATGTCATCTACTATTTTTTTAATTTCTGTAGTTGAATCCTTTGACTGCTCTGCTAACTTTCGAATTTCCTCTGCTACTACTGCAAATCCCCTACCAGCTTCACCTGCTCTAGCGGCTTCAATAGAGGCATTAAGTGAAAGTAAATTAGTCTGCTCTGTAATTTGTGATATAGTATCTGACACAGCATTAATTTTATCTGTGCTCTCTTTCATTTCCATTATTAGATTGGATACTTTAATAGTTGAATCTTTAGTTTCATTAGATTTTTCTGTAAGGCTTTCTATCATATTTAGCCCTCTATTTGATAGATTGTTCGCATTTTCATAAATTATTTCCATAGCTTTAGCAGATTCATTTAATAGTTTAAGATTATCTGATAGATCTATCATATTTGTAGCTCCATATTGTGCACTATTAGCCTGCTCAATGGCTCCACTAGATACTTCTTCTATAGCTCTAGCCACTTCACTTATAGATGCACTTGTCTCCTCAGACATAGCAGATAAATTTGATGCTGTTTCTAAAACAGTATTGGAAGATTCATTAACACTTTTAATTAGTATTGATGTATTTTCTATCATTTCATTGAAACTCTTACCTAGAATTTTAAATTCATCCTTTGATTTTATGTCAACCCTAGCTCTTAAGTCACCATCCTTGACTTTATTAAAAGCTCCTAATAATTTGTTTATATTTTTTGATATAGAAGAACTAAATAACAAAGAAGCTACTATAGCTATTACAATTATTACTACTAAAATTATAATAGTTATATCTTTAATACTATTTGTATCCTTTAGTAATTCTTTATTATCTAAAGAAGCTACTATTTTCCATCCAGTTAATTCACTTGTGCTATATACAGCAAACTTCTGCTCTCCATAAAAATCATATTCAGTAAACCCTGCTTTATTTGAATTTATATCCTTCCAAACAGAAAGCTTAGCAGCCTCATCTGTACCTATTATATCTTTCTTTGGGTGTGAAACTAAAACTCCATTATCATCGGCCACATATACATACCCTTCATCACCTACTTTTATTTCTGATAAGTTATTTGAAAGACCTTCAAGATTTATGCTAATAGCAGCAACACCTATTACCTTATTATTTTTTTCAATTGTTTTTGCCATTGTCACAACATTACTGCCATCGATAGCGCTTATAAAAGGGTCTGTAATAACTACTTGTCCTTTATTCTCTAAAGCTAACTTATACCATGGTCTTGATTTATAATCAAAATTAGCATCCATTCTTTCTTCTGGACATGCATAATAATTTCCTTTTTCTGAACCTATATGTATAGTAATGATATCTTTATCTACATTCTTTATGTCAGTTAATAGTGCCTTTCCAAATTCAAAATGCTCTTTATTATCATCTATAGCTTTAATATCTATATTATTAGAAATTAATTCAATAAAATTAGATATTCCTTTAAAATAGCTATCTAGCCCCCTGTTTACCTCTAAAATGGTCTGCTTACTTGTAGTCTCCAATTTATTTTTAAGTACTGACCTAGACTTAAAATATATGGTGACTCCCATTATATTAACTGGAACTAAGCAAATTAGTAATAGCACGACTACAAGTTTAACTTTTATACTCTGTAATTTTAGCTTACTTTGCAATTTTAACTTTTTTACCTTCATAAAATTATCCCCCTCTGATGTATTTTAAATTTTTAGTAATTAATTTGTTATAAGTACTAAATATACCTATCAATTAAACTTGTGTTAATTTATCCTTTAAATGCAAGCATATCTGAGATATTATATTATGTAATTTAGAATTTTACAACAAATTGTTTGAATATTTGTTTCAAATTCAATATAAAATTTAATTATTCTAAAATATTTTCTATATAAATAAAAATTAATATATAAAATATTTGATAAAATTTACTTGTCTGTATAATTTTTAATTAATTTATATAATTCAAGGTCTTCTATATACTCGAAAAATTTTTCAACCTATAATATATATTAACTAATCTATTAAATTGCATATAAAAAGCTAGATGAAAACATCTAGCTTTTTTGTAATAAAACATTTTTTCTTTTTATATATTCCTCTTCATTTATTTCACCATTAACAAATTTCTCCTCAAGAATTTTAATTGCACTATTGGATTTCCTAATATACTGCTTATATACTTTAAAAGCTAAGAATATCAAGCCTATAAATATTAACGCTCTAATTCCCATAGCTAAAATCATCCAAGAAGAACCAATTCCAGAACTAACCCCGTAAGTTCCAAAGCCTCCACAAAACATAAAAAACCCTCCTTACAAAATCTATATAATTTACTTTACAAGGTTTATTATATAAATAAATTGTGGAGGATTTATGAAGAATTTTAATTTAGTGTGCATTCTTGATATGCACTGTTTTTAATATAAATTATGTTTAAAACTATAGTTTATTCTTCTTGTGTATTGTTGTATAGTAATCATTTAAAGTTTGCTTTGTCTATATTGTAAGATACATTTCATACTGTGAAATATTATCTCTTTTAAACCCTAAATGTTTAAAAAATCCTTCTAGTGATGCATTATTAGAAAATGCCACTGATATCTTTTGAATTCCTAAATTACTTATTATTTTATTTAATAGATATAGCCCTACTCCACAATGTCTAAATTCATGTCTTACATAAATAAAATTAATTTTTCCAGTTATATTTCCACTTATAACTCCTACTAATTGTCCATTTCTAAATGCTCCAAAACTTTTCTGATTATCTAGTTTTTCTAAATAATCCATATGATTTTGCCAATTAATATGAATATCCTTAATATAATCATCAAACTTTCTTAGTGCTACTATATCTATTTCCTCTATATTTATATCTTTATTGTCTTTATCTGTATGCAACATATTTATGTTTTCTGAAGAAAAGTATGATAAATCATAAATTTTTTCATACCCAAACTTTTCATAAAAAGCAATAGCTCTATTATTACCTACTATAACTTCTAAAAACATTTGTTTACAATTATTTTTTATAGCATCTTCTCTGTGCAATCTAAGAAGGTCTTCACTAATTTTCATTCCTCTATAAGATGGTGCCACAGCCAAGGCCCCACATCTAATAATTTTAATTCCTTCAAAAATCTTTATACCACCTAAGATTACCCCTATGGCCTTACCTTCATCTAAAGCTATAAATGAACTCTCTAGAGAATTACCTTCTGCACCAAAGAATCTCTTAAAAAAATCCTTTTCTGTCATGTTCATCTTAACCATATAATCAGAAAATCCAACACTAAATCCTTGAAAAATTAAAGTTTTTTCTACCTCTAAACATCTTTTATAAGTAATCATTTATCCTTTTACCCCATTCCCTATTTATTACATATGAAATCTAAAATCATATCTCTAATATTAAATATAATTTTTTCATTTGCACAAACTCCCATTGCCCCTGTAGAGAACCCAACTCTATCTGTATATGATAAAATTATATATTTTTATCATCTTCTTTTTCTTATTATACTAGCAATCCCATTTTATAAAGTAAAAAACCACTAACACTTCAATTATTAATGATAGCGATTTTTTCTATTTTTTAATTTTATATTACTTTATCAATTAAACCATACTCCACAGCTTCTTCTCCAGACATAAAATTATCCCTATCTGTATCTTTTTCAATATTGTTTATCGACTTGCCTGTGTTATCTGAAAGAATTTGATTTAATCTTCTCTTATTCTTTAAGGCACGCTCTACTGCAATTTTAATATCTGTTACTTGGCCTTGAGCTCCACCAGAAGGTTGATGAATCATGATTTCTGAATTAGGTAGTGCAAATCTCTTTCCCTTAGTACCGCCTGCCAATAAGAACGCTCCCATACTAGCAGCGAGTCCAATACATATAGTAGATACATCACATTTAATGTATTTCATAGTATCATAAATAGCAAATCCTGCAGTTACAGATCCACCTGGACTATTAATATATAAATGGATATCTTTATCTGGATTATCAGATTCTAAAAATAGTAATTGTGCTATTACTAAACTAGCTGTTGTGTCATTTATCTCTTCCCCAAGAAATATAATTCTATCTTTTAATAGTTTTGAATAAATATCATAGCTTCTTTCTCCAAGACCCGTTTTTTCAATAACATAAGGAATTGAATTCATGCTGCCTTCACCTCACATTTAATATTAAAGTTATTGTAAGAAACATTTTCTCTTCTTTGTTTAAATACCTTAGAATTCATCACTACCTTCAACTGGATTGGCCAAAAAACTTTATTTTTCCTATATGTTTGAGGTGATTCCATATATAATTTTTTAAAGGCTAAAGAAAAAGCTTGCTGTGA
Source organism: Clostridiaceae bacterium (assembly GCA_902363375.1). Lineage (GTDB taxonomy): Bacteria > Bacillota > Clostridia > Clostridiales > Clostridiaceae > Clostridium_J. The sequence continues at coordinate 1,455,702 of CABIZX010000001.1, forward strand.
CTCATATCCAGTAGAAAAGGCTATATCAACAATAGGTTTATTAGTAAAAACTAAATTCCTAGCAGCTTCAGTAATCCTCCTTTTTTTGATATACTGATGTATTGTTTCTCCAACTCTATCATTAAATACCCTACTTATATGATATTTTGAGTAACCTGAAATCTCTGCTATTTTATCTAAATCCAAACCTTCTTCTAAATGTCTTTCAATATATTCAACGATTTTTAAAATTACCTCTGTACTTGCTTCCATTTCTTCACCTTCCTTTAAGTAGAATTACCTATTGTATATATTATACTAATAATAAAGTTCTAATTTCTTAATATAAATTGCTATCTTTATATAATTCTAATTATTTCTAAAGTTAAAGTATATGGTTATTATAAAGTAATTCTTTATTATAAGTCTCATGTTTTTCAATTAATTTTTCTAAGGGTTTTCCTTTCATCATATCTATTATCATCGGTGATAAGATTGAAAGTCCATCACGATATCCCAGTTCTATGTGTTGATTTAGGGTACTTTGCATTATATTCACAGTGCCAATTCCACTTATTGTTTCTAAATGCACAGAAGGGTATATTTCAACAATATTACAGTGTTCAAATCCACTTCTATCCAAATCTTGTTTATAAGATAAATGTACAACTATAATAACATCACAATTATGATGTTTTAGTGGAGCTATTGGTACATTATCTGCATTTTGACAAACATATTGGGGATTATTTATTCCTCCATCTGCATACCTATATCCATTAATCTTTATTGGCTTAAAAATAAATGGTACTGCACAGGAAGCCAGAACAATATCTATAAGTTCATCCCCTTCGTAATCATTTAGCCTAAAATACTCTGGAGTTTTTAAGTCTATATTATAAGCACATGCATAAAGAGTTTTATTGGACTCTTTAATAATCTGAAAGTTAACATATTCCTCAATAAATTCACGTATACCGCTTTGAGATAGTAATCCTAAATCACTTCCGCTAAGTAATTCATTAAATTTTTCTTCCTTCCCTATGTATCTCACTTTCTTTAGTAACTTTGAAATTTTCAAATTCCTTGCCAATGTCTGATGGTTGATAAACCTAGAATATGTGAGGCTTGACCAACTTTCATCCATTATACTATTATCATTCATTGATAGCATTAGTCCATTTATTGTACCAATAGATGTACCTGATACAACTGAAACCCTCCTTATTATATCTAACTCCCAAAGGGCCTTAAATATTCCTGCCTCATAAGCTCCTTTTGCTCCACCACCTGATAATACTAATCCTATATTTAAATCAAATAATTGCCTTATATCCTTCATAACTTACCTCGCAGCCATATAATTTACTTCTTACTACATTATACTCCTAATGCACAACATATAATTTAAAATTGTAAAAAATAATAAACAACAAAAGGAAATTTATACTTCCACTTGTTGTTTATCCATAGCTTTATTTATTATCATTACCCTTTATTATAGAATATGCTCCACTAAAGGCTCCAAATAGTACTCCTGTAACCGGGAATACAATCCAGCATATATGCCATGCTCCAAATACTAGTCCCCAGACTAAAAATATGGCTGTAACAACAGGCCATACAATTGCTGCTACGACATCTATTACCTTATTATTCTCCTTATTCTTTTTAGAATATTTTTCAGCTTGTAATAGTACATTATAACTACCATTTATATTGCCACTTCTTATAAAAATAAATACTGCAATAGCCACCATTATTAATAATACAATTGCTCCATAGGAAGATAATCTGTCATCATTATATCCACCAACTGCTGATAAACTAATTAATGCAATAGGCGATAATACACAAAGTATAACACCTATTATTGTTAATCTAGTAAATCTTGGTGCAAATTTTTGTTTTAACACTTTAATTTCTTGTTCCACATGTAATGGAAGTATAAAATCTTCTTCCAGATACTTATATCTATCAAGTTTAGTACCAGTATAGATAAATAATCCAACTGCAATAGCCACCAACACACACAATGGTATAACACTAAGTCCTTCTAAAACATCTATACCAATAGCTGTACCAAAAATACCATTCAATATAAGAGTATGCGTAAACATTAACATTGCTGGTGCTAGAATGCATAAAACAACTCCAATTGCAATAAGTTTCCCATACTTAATTTTATCTTCAATATATGCTTCTGCTTCTTCCATTGTAATAGTGGGAATATTATTAGTTTCTGTTATTGTTGTATTAATGCCAAGTTCCTTTACTAGTTCATCAATATTTCCAAACTCAGAAATTACAATGCCAATTGCTTCATTTTCAGTCTTACCACTTTCTTTAAGTTCATTATATTTATCCTCCATATTTAAAAGGAGTTCTTCTTTAATTTTTATAATATCTGCCGACCTGGGTAAGCTTGAAAAAATATTATCTAAATAATTTTTAATTGTCTCCATCCTCATCCATCTCCTTAATAAATTTACTCATGACCTCTTTTATAACCTTCCACTCTTCACACTTTTCTTTATAGTAACTTCGTCCTTTTGGTGTAATCCTATAATAAGTTCTTCTCTTTCCAAAAGTTTCATCCCCATAAAAAGATTCTATATACCCATTACTCTCTAGCCGTGTAAAGGCAGAATATAAGGTAGTTTCCTTTATAATATACTTTTCATTGGATAATTTTTTTATTGTTTTAGATATCTCATACCCATAAGATTCTCTCTCTAAAAGAGTAAAAAGAATTATAGTATCATTGTATCCTCTAATAACATCACTACTTATCAAATTCTATCCTCCTCCCTTTACAATTACTTATTTCATAGATAACTATGTATTTAGTCTATAGTATGCAATTACTATGCTTATCGTACTACGTCTAACGTACTTTATCTGTCGTAGTAATTATAGCATATCATAACTACTACGACATGTGAAGTACTTTTTCCAATTTTTTTAAATTTATATATTAAAATAAAAATACAACAGCTGAATATACCCAAAGTAAATCATCTGTTGTATTTCCATTTTTCATTTATTTTATTTGTTATTAATAAGCAGTATATCCGCCATCACTCATGATTATGGACCCAGTGATATGCATTGCTTCATCACTGGCAACATAAAGTATAGTTGCTGCTTGTTCTTCTGGAGTTGCACTTCTCTTTTGAAGACTCTCAGTTTTACCACCTATCATAGTATCAGCCTTAGCTTCCTCTATCGATTTTCCTGATGCCATAGCTGCACCTATTTTAGCCTTTATTTCATCTGAGCTTCTATCAGTTAATGGAGTATCTGTTCCAGCAGGACTTACAGCATTACAACGAATATTAAAGCTAGCTAAGTCATTTGCCATAGCCTTAGTTAATCCATTAAGTCCATGCTTAGATGCTACATAAGCACAAGATCTATAAAATCCAGTTGCACCTGCAATGGAAGATATATTAACAATAGCTCCACCTTTACCATGAGCAATCATATTTTTTGACTCTTCTCTACAACAATAGAATGAAGCATTTAAATTAGTATTTACTACACTAAGCCATTCTTCTGTAGAAAGCTCGTCAATTCTTTCACCATGTCCAACGATTCCTGCATTGTTTATTGCTACATGAATTTCTCCAACCTCTTTATCAACTACTTCAAATAAATTAAGAATATCAGATTCATGTTGCATATCTGCAGCTACAAACATAGCCTTTCCACCATTGCCTATGATTTCGTTTACAACAGCATTGCCTCTTTCTTTGTTACGTCCAACCACAACTACAAAAGCACCTTCTTTAGCTGCTCTTAGGCATACCTCTTTTCCTATACCTGAAGTTCCTCCTGTTACAATCATATTCTTTCCTTCAAATCTTCTTGGAAAATAATTCATCATAATACCCCCTGAATTTTGTTAAATAAAAAACATACTTTTCTATATTATAACAAATTGTTTGAATTTAAAAATACAATTTACTCACTTATTTCATTTATTTATATCTAAAATTTCTATAAATCGATTTAATTTTAGTTTGTTTAAATATTAACTAGGTTTATATACATATCTTGTCAAACCCTATTATTTTTATATAACTACCATTGTATAAATATTTATAATCATTACGCTAAGGGCTCTATGAAAGTACATTACTAATATTAATTTATATTAGCAATGTATTTTGATAATTTTCTTTTTTGATTATACACTAAAAGCTTTAACTTAGATCTATATTAAATAATTACAATTTTCCACAATTTCATTAAATTTTCATAATAGAAACACTGAGCATTAGCTATGCCCAGTGTTTCATCCTAGTTTATTCTATACTTTTTATTCTACCCTAAAAGAAAAGTCTTTTATGCATTTTTTAACTGCTTCCTCTGTAGATGGAAAGTGTATCCCATATTTCTTAAGCTTATCATTGGATATTCTTATATCTCTCTGTCTATTAGTATTTTTAGTAAGAAGTTCTTCCATCCTATTATTTATATTTAATTCATTAAATATAATTTTAGCAATGTCATAGGCACCTAAATTATTTTCACTACCAGCATTATAAATCCCCTTAGGCAACTTAATGATTTGGTCGAAGACTTCGATCAAATCATATACATATGTAATTCCTCTATAATCGTCTTGTGGAAATTCTATAGTTTCATTTCTCATTGTAGCTCTTATTACATTCCAAATAATATTAGACTTTATCCGCTTTCCTATCTCTGGTAAACTAAAGAGCCACGTAATCCTTAAAACAACTGCTTCTTCTACTAACTCTAACACCTTTTTTTCTGCTTCAAGCTTATGTAAGGCATATACAGTTTTAGGTGCTAAAACACAATTTTCTTCATAGGGCCCTGAAAGATTATTATTACTATATACTTGATCTGAACTAAAGTATATTAATTTACTATTAGTATTTTTACATCCCCTTGCTATATTAACCGTTCCTTTAACATTTATATCATGAGATAACTGTGGATTCATTTCACAAGCTCCAGTATCTGATAAGGCTGCAGCATGTATTACATAATCTGGATTGTATCTTTCTATAACTTCTATTGTCTTCTCTTCCTCAGTTATATCTAAATCTCCTCTTCCAAGTGCTATAATACTATATTTTTCATTATAATAGTCTATAAATCTAGACGCAAAAAATCCTTCTGCCCCTGTAATTAATATTTTCTTCATTCCCTCACCCACTTAACTGAAATAATATTACATTTATATGAATTAAACCTATTTATAGTTGTTTACAATTATTTTACACATAAATTATAATTTATTTATTACAATCCTTTGAAATACTTATATTTACTTCAATATTATATCATTTATTTTAAACCACCTCAAATTCTCTTCATTTTCTAAATTTTTATTTATAGTTCAGAATTACCATGCGCTTTTTCAACTTCTATATTTATATCTATGTATCATATCAATGAATACTTTCTTGCTACCTGAGAATAATAAGTTACTAGATAATTATTGAAATGAAAACTTACTTGTGTTTTGAAGGATTTCTTCTTTAATATAATAAAAAGGAGCAGATAAATAAATGAATGAACAAGTACCCCGTAATAAAAGTCTCGATAGCACCATAACCTTATTGCAAAATGGATATACCTTTATAAAAAATAATGTTGATGGGTATCAGTCAGATATATTTGAAACCCATCTTTTAGGTGAAAAGGTAGTTTGTATTAGTGGAGAAGAGGCTGCTAAAATATTCTATAATTCTGAGCTCTTTAAACGTCAAGGCGCTGTGCCAAAACGAATACAAAAAACATTGTTTGGATTAAATGCAATCCAAGGTATGGATAATGAAGCTCATGCCCATCGTAAGCATCTTTTTATGTCGCTTATGACACCATCACATCAAAAATATCTAGCTGAACTTACAATGGAAAAATGGGAAGAACGAATTAATAAATGGAAGGATTCTAAGGAAATTATACTCTTTAATGAAGCAAAAGAGATTTTATGTTGGGTAGCCTGTTATTGGGCTGGAGTCCCTCTTGCAGAATCAGAAATAAGAAATAGAGCAGATGATTTTAGCAATATGGTTAATGCCTTTGGTGGTGTTGGGCCACGATACTTTAAAGGTAGATATTCTAGATTAAAAACCGAGGATTGGATAAAGGGAATTATCAAAGATGTTAGAGCTAGGAAATATGAAGCTAAGAAAGGATCACCTCTTTATGAAATTGCTTTTTATAGAGATTTAGATGGCAATCAATTAGATGATCAAATAGCAGCTGTAGAACTAATTAATATAATTCGCCCAATTGTGGCTATTTCAACTTTTATCACCTTTGCAGCTTTAGCTTTACATGAACATCCTCAATGCAGAGACCTTCTAATTAACGGAAATAATGATGATTTAGAAATGTTTGTACAAGAAGTAAGGCGTTACTATCCCTTTGCTCCATTTCTTGGTGCAAGAGTGAAAGAAAATTTTATGTGGAACCATTATGAATTTAGAGAGGGAACCCTAGTAATTCTAGATATTTATGGAACAAATCATGATGCAAAAATTTGGGAAGATCCCTATGAATTCAATCCTGAACGATTTAAAAACTGGGATAGAAATTTATTTAGCTTTCTTCCACAAGGTGGAGGTGAAACTGCAAAAGGACATCGTTGCCCTGGTGAAGATATAACCGTAGAAATCATGAAGGTAAGCATAGATTTTCTTGTTAACAAAATTGAATTTCAAGTTCCTAAACAAGATTTAACATATAGCATAGTAAAAATGCCTACGCTACCTAAAAGTGGATTTATAATGCATAATATTAAGTCAATACATATAAATAAATAATTAGTATCCTTGAATTTTACTTATACTTTTCATATTTTAAAATATAATTTAAAATGATTTAAACTTATTTATCCCTTTAATATGCTATAAGGTATTCTTAAGTATTTACTTATAGTATGTACCTATAGTATAATACTTACATATATTGTATTTATTAGAGAGGTGATATTATGCATGAAATTTCTTATAGTAAAAGCGAAAATAATTTTATAAATAAAACTCTATTGTATATGGCTATTGGATTAATAATTACTTTCGCTGTAGGCTATTTTGTTTCTACTAATCTTTCTATGATGATGCTAATCTATAGTAATCCAGCATTCTTCATAGGGGTAGTTATTATAGAGCTATCTTTAGTAGTAATCCTTAGTAGAAAAATTAGCAAGTTATCTATTCAGGGTGCCCTTGCAATGTTTATAGCTTACTCAACTATAAATGGCCTTACTTTTGGCTCTATATTTGTTATCTATAGCCTTGAATCTATTATAAGCATTTTTATAGTAACTGCTGCTATGTTCTTTTGCTGTAGTATGATAGGCATGACAGCTAAAAGAGATCTATCAACTCTAGGTAGAGTTGCTATAATGGGAGTTGTGGGAATCCTAATTGCAAGTTTATTTAATATTTTTATAGGTTCTAGTGGATTATCTATAGCCGTTAATTATATTGGTATTGCTGTTTTCTGTGCATTAACAGCCTATGATATGCAAAAGGTTAAGTTGATACATGAAAGAAACTATAGTTATGATACTACTACTACAAATAAGTTTGCTATAATTGCTGCTTTAGAGCTATACTTAGATTTTGTTAATTTATTTATTCACTTGATAAGTATTTTAGGTAAAAAGAAATAAAAGTTAAAACTCCTCTTACATACTAACTGTAAGAGGAGTTTTTTAATACTTCTTCGACCATCTGTTTATCATCAAACATAATATGCTGAAAAATCAAATCCTGTATACTATCTTTAATTCTCTTTAATTCCTCCTTGGGATTTAATTTTACTGATAACACTTTGATATTTACAATTATTTTTTTAAATTCATCATGATATTTTACATGTTCTTCATAATTAGAGTAATTAGCTTTCCTCATCATTTTTTCTTCTTCATAAAAATGATAAGAAACATACTCTCTAAGATGACATATTATCTCTAAAATACGCTTAGTTTCTACATTACTGCATCCAGTTAGCAATAACTGTTCAATATCACGAGCTATGTGAAACAGTTCTTTATGATGCTCATCAATATTATTAATATTAGTATTCAAATCATCTTGCCAATCAAACTTAAAGTCAAACATTTTATCTACCCACTTTTCATTTTCAAGAAATATTTTATTATAAAAACTTGTTTTTCAATACAAGTATATATCTTTTTTAGTGGAATATATACTAATATTAAAATAAATTAAGTAAACCTTAAAATGGATAAAGTATACTTTATTATACCTTATCCGTTTTAAGGTTTAAAGTAATATTTAATAGAATAAATTTATAAGCCCAGTTGAGAAAATTGGAACATATGTTAAAAGTAATAAATTTATAAGTAATAATAGATAGAATGGCCATGCTTCTTTAATAAATTCTTTTGTTTTACATTTAGTAATACTACATGTTACAAACATAAGTGTTCCCATAGGTGGTGAAATTGCACCTATAGCATTATTAAAGATATATATCATAGCAAACTGAATTTCGTTTATTCCATATGCTGCAGCTACTGGAGCTAATAGCGGAACTAATACTATCATAGAAGCATTTCCCTCTATAAACATACCTACAATCAATAGGAATATATTTACTATGATTAAAAATACATATTTACTATCTATAACAGTAACTATCCATTCAGTTAATTGTTGTGGTATTCTCTCTTTAGTTAATATCCATGAAAATACACTTGCTGCTGCCACTATTAACATAATTGACGCTGTTGTAGTAACAGTTTCCTTTAGTCCTACAGCTAAATCCTTTGCTTTCATCTCTTTATAGAATAAACCTAAAAGTAGAGCATATATTATAGCAATGGAACCGGCTTCTGTAGCTGTGAAAATTCCCATACGAATACCACCAATGATAATGATAGGTAAACATAATGGTAATATTGCAGGTTTTAAAACCTTAGCAAACTCTTTTCCTGTGATTTTCTCTTTACGTATTGGGACATACCCTCTCTTTTTAGAAATAATGCTTACTAAAATCATCATGGTACCACAAAGTAACGCTCCAACTCCAAGACCTGATATAAATAGTTTACCTATAGATACATTCGCAATACATCCATAAAGAATCATTGCAATTCCAGGTGGAATTAATGGAGTAATCATAGATGAACATGCAGTTACAACTGTAGAAAAAGATTTTGAAAATCCTTTTTTCTCCATTTCAGGAACAAGCATCTTAGATTGCATAGCAGCATCAGCAATATTTGAACCTGATAGTCCTCCCATTAATGTTGATAGTAGAACATTTACCTGTGCTAGTCCACCAGACATTCTTCCTGTAACGACTTCACAAAAATCCATTATTCTCTTTGTTACACCTGTATAGTTCATAAAAATTCCGGCACATACAAAGAAGGGAATAGCGAGTAAAGAAATACTTTCAGTACCTGTAATTGCCTGTTGAGCATAAATAATAGGGTTAACATTAGGATTAAGTATGAAATAAATTGCAGAGCCTCCTAATACAGAAATGTATACTGGAACTTTTAAGAACAGTAACACTAACATGACAACTGCTGCTATCATAATCACAGAATTCATTAGTTAATCTCCTCCTTTTCTTTTTGTCCAATATACTTAGAAGTAAAATAGCTGATAATCATAAGTACATATGAAACAGGTGCAATTCCATAAATCAACCAGTATGGAATTTTTATCATGCTCGTACTTCTTCCACTCATAACAAACATTTTAATAAATCCAAGGCTTTGTTTAAATAAGTATCCAATTACAAGTAATATTACTATATCAATAATAATTTCAATGATCTTTTGTAATTTTAATGGAAGCATTTCTACCACCATTTCAATTGCTACATGGTTTCCTGTACGAAATGCTGCTCCTCCTGCTGCAAATACAATCCAAACCATACAAAATAATTGAATCTCTTCTAACCAAGTATATGGTTTTCCTACTATGTATCTCATAAACACACCTGAGGAAGTTAATATAATAAGAATAATAAGTGCTATAGCAGCTATAGCAATATCAAGGTTGCTAATAACCTTCAAAATTTTATTTTTTTCCTTCAACGGAATCACCTCATATTCTATAAACTAGTTAGCTCCCATAGCTTTTTTTACAGTGTCATATAGTCCTTCAGACCATCCAAAAGTAGCTCCTTTTTCATAGAAAGGTGCTGCAGCCGCTTTAAATTCTGATAATGTTTCTTCTGTTAACTCAGTAACTGTTACGCCTTCATCTTTCATCTTCTGTAAATATTCAGCTTCTGCTTCTTCTTGTAATCCATTATTATAAAGTCCTGCTTCTTCACCTGTAGAAACTAGTAACTCTTGTTGTTCTGGTGTTAAACCATTAAAGAAATCTGCACTACATACCCATGTAGTAAAGTTTTTAACATGTCCATCTAATATTAAGTATTTAGCTACCTCATGTAGTTTTCTACCATACAATGTTGCTAGTGGATTTTCTGCACCATTAATAGTACCTGTTTGCAATGCTTGATATACTTCTCCTAAATCCATACCAGTTGAAGTTGCACCAAGAGTATCAAATCCAACAGATTGTATTTGGTTACCAGGAACACGAATCTTTAACCCTTTTAAATCAGCAGGTTTTTCTACTAGTTTTGATGTTAATGTATGTCTCTCTCCATACATCCAATTGGAAGCAAGTAGTTTTAGTCCCTTCTCCTCTAACTTTTGACTTTGTTCTGCATACCAATCACTTTCAATTAATGTCCAGCATTGTTCCCAATTATCAAATAGAAATGGACCAAAAACAATTCCAAAGTCAGGCACACCATAGTCTGCATAGAATGCTCCATCTGCTAGAGTTACAACTGATTCTCCAAGAAGCATAGAATCAATTAATTCACTTTTTGATCCTAATTGGCTATCTGGATATAATTCAATTTTAAGGCTACCATCGCCCTTTTCATCAACTAATTGTTGCCATTTTTCAAGTGCTTGTCCTATAGGTTCACTAATAGAGTTTTCAAAGCCTATACGCACTACTTTAGTGTCTCCAGATGCAGTTTTGTCACCAGATGCTGCTTTATTCCCACATCCTACCAAACTTGTCATTGCAATAGTTCCTGCCAGAATCATTGCTGCTAATTTTTTAATTTTCATCATCTTACCTCTTTTCTTTTATATATTAATATTTAAGTTTATTTTCTAAAACTCTAATATGACTTTTAACATAGATGCTGAATTTTTATCAAAATCTTCAAAGGCTTTAGCGGCATCTTCCATTTTATATGTATTAGTTACAATCTTGTCCAAATTAACTTTTTCACTTTTAACAAGATTAATTAACTCAATGAAATCTTTCTTTAGTGCATTTCTTGAACCAAAGATATTTAATTCCTTCTTTTGAATCATAGTAAAGTTAAAATCTAGATTCTTTTTACCAACACCAATTAGTACTACTCTACCTCCAAAGGCTGCTGCATCTATGCAGTTTTGGAAAGTTGATGGTAATCCTACTGCCTCAATGGTAACATCAAATCCATTCCCATTAGTAACTTCTGCTACTTGCTTATCAAAGTTTTCTGGACTGTCGTTTAATATAGTACCATCTAATTCAAATTCTTTTAAAGCATACTCTAATTTTGGTTTAGCTACATCGCTAATATAAACAGTTGCTCCTAATGCTTTAGCTGCCACTGCTGCAAGAACACCTATTGTTCCAGCTCCAAGTACTAAAACTTTGTCCCCAGCCTTTACATTAGCTCTTGATACTCCATGATAACTTATACAGAACGGTTCAATTAAAGCTAAAGTTTTAGCACTTAATCCTTGTCCATCATACACTCTTTCGATTGGCATTGTAATGTACTCTGCAAAAGCACCTTCCCTTTGTACACCCATAGTTTGATTAGTAGTACAACAGTTTACAAGACCTCTTTCACAAGAATAGCAAGTTGTACAGTTAAAGTACGGATTACAAGTAACAATCATTCCTGGCTTTAGTCCTCTATTATTTTCTCCAACTTCAACAATTTCTGCTGAGAATTCATGACCTGGTGTTCTTGGATAAGAAACATAGGCGAAGGTTCCTCTATAAGTTCCTAAATCACTTCCACAAATTCCACCATATAAAATTTTTAAAAGTACCTCTCCTTCCTTAAGAACCGGTTTATCTACTTCCTTAATTTCTACATTTCCTGGACTATTAATCACAATCGATTTCATATTAACCTCCATTACATACGTTGTATATCTGTTGTATTTATTGTTGTATACATTTTAGCATGGTGCTGTAAATGTTGTCAATAAACAATATGAATTTTCTTTAAAGTTTTAATTCATATTGTTTTCATCTTCTTCATACATATACTTTACTTGTTATTACCATTACATACTAATTTGACTAATTAAATATACAATGCTATCATGATTAAGAATAGATTTATAATACCTAAGGATGGTTTTAATATGACAAAAGAAAGTCTTAAGCAAAAAGCTTATTCAACTATTAAGCATAAAATATTGACCTGTGAATATATGCCAAGTTCTTTTTTAAATGAAGATCTACTATGTGAAGATCTTCAAGTTAGTCGTACTCCAATAAGAGATGCCTTAAGCCGTTTAGAACAAGAAAACTTAGTTAAAATAATACCTAAAAAAGGATTATTTGTAGCGCCATTATCTATTGGTGAGATTAATATGACCTTTGAAGCTCGACATCTCATAGAACCTTATATTATCATGAATTATTGTGCCCATCTGCCTTCTGATACTGTTGATAAGCTCTATCTTAATATAAAAGAATCTAGAGAAAGCATTCTAAATCATAATTATAATAATGTATTTAAACTTGATGATGAATTTCATAGAGCTATTATTAACCGCTGTACTAATAGATATATTCTTCAAACCTATAGCAATGTTCATAATCAAAATTGTCGACTTCGTATCTTAAGTGGACGTCATGATGATAATCGTTTAAATGCAACGATTGATGAGCATATCAAGATTTTAGATGAGTTAGTTAAAGGTGATTTAATTTCAGCATGTAAAGCAACAGAAGAACATTTGCTAAATTCTAAAAGTTCTTGTTTTCAAGCTTTTATTGAAGGAAATTCTACATTTTAAGTTTTTGTAAATAATTTAACTAACAATACTATTTGCCATAAACAAATAGTATATTTTTTTATTTTTGTTGTATACAACACCGTATACATCTGTTATTATTAACTTAAATATATTGTGGAGGTATTAACATGAAAACAGTAAATGAGACAATAAAAAAAACTTATGGAAATTATCCTGAAAAAATTCTTCAATTTGGTGAAGGTAATTTTTTAAGAGCCTTTACTGATTGGATGATTGATAAAGCAAATAGAGCTAGTTTATATAAAGGGAGCATTGTTCTATGTCAACCTATTGCTTCTGGATTATCAAATATGATAAATTCTCAGGATGGAGTTTATACTTTGGCAATGAGAGGAATTGAAAATGGTGAACCTATAGAAAAAATTGAACAAATTACTTCTGTTTCAAGATGTATTAACCCTTATGAAGATTACGAAGCTCTACTTGAAGTTGCAAGAAGTGTTGACCTTGAAGTTGTCATTTCCAATACTACTGAAGCTGGTATCAGCTATAAGGCTGGGGATAAATTAGCCGATGCTCCACCATCTTCATTCCCTGGAAAAGTAACTGCCCTATTATATGAGAGATATAAAGCATTTAATGGTGATAAGGATAGAGGTTTACTATTCCTTCCTGTAGAGTTAATTGATAATAATGGTGCTGAACTAAAAAGAATTGTACTACAATATGCTAAAGAGTGGAATTTAGGTGAAGACTTTATTACTTGGATTGAAGAAGCTAATAAATTTACTAGTACTTTAGTAGACAGAATAGTTACAGGTTATCCTAAGGATCAAATAGATTACTTCGAAGAAAAATTAGGTTACAAAGATAATATAATAGTAACAAGCGAATTATTTAATCTTTGGGTAATTGAAGGTAAGAAGGAATGGTCTGAAATTTTACCTATTCATAAAACTGATGCAAACGTTATTTGGACTGATGATGTAAAACCTTATAAGAAAAGAAAAGTTCGTATTTTAAATGGTGCTCATACATCCACAGTGCTAGCAGCTTATCTTGCAGGCCATAATATAGTTCGAGATTTTATGAATGATGAAGTATTTAAAAGTTTCCTAGATAAAGTGGTTTATGAAGAAGTAATTCCTACCTTAGATTTACCAAAAGAAGAATTAGAATCCTTTGCCAAAGCAGTTTCAGATCGTTTTGCAAATCCATACATAGATCATAAATTGCTTGATATTTCATTAAATTCTTGCTCTAAATTTAATACAAGATGTATGCCATCACTTCTTGGATATATATCTGAAAAAAGTGAGATTCCTAAGTATTTATCCTTCGCTTTAGCTTCATTTATTAAATTCTATGAAGGTAAAATGATAGACGGCTCTTATATTGGAAAACGTCTAGATGGAACTGAGTATGAAATTAAAGATTCTTCAGAAGTACTTTCATTCTTTAATGAAGTATGGAATAAAAAAGACCCTTCTTATGTAGCAAAAAGTGTTCTATCAAATTCAGATTTATGGAGTGGTAAAGATTTAACTCAAGTATCTGGACTTGAAAATGCTGTTGTTGAATATTTAAAGGCTATGGAAACAGAAAACATAAGAGATCTAATAAAGAAGATAATATAGTAAATTTAAGGAGATAATTATGGAAGAAAACAAAAATTTAATTATAATATCCAATAATGACAATGTAGCTGTAGCCTTAAGAGATTTAAAGACAGGTGAGACCTTTACTATTAATGGAATTACAATTACTCTATTAGATGATATTCCTTTTGGCCATAAAGTTGCTCTTAATGACATTTCTGAATGTGAGAATATAATAAAATACGGCCAACCTATTGGTCATGCTAAATGCTTAATAAAGAGAGGCCAACATATTCATGTTCACAATTTAAAGACTAATCTAGATGGAGTTTTAGAATATGAATATAAAATAAATAATAAAGTATTATCAAAGTTTAATACTAAGAAAGAAGCCTATTTTGATGGATATGTAAGAGCCAATGGAAAAGTAGGTATTCGTAATGAAATATGGATTATTCCTACTGTTGGATGTGTAAACACAACTGCAAAACTTTTAGAAAAGACTGCTAATGAAAAATATGGTGATAAAATTGATGGTGTTTTTGCATACACTCATAATATGGGTTGTAGTCAATTAGGTACAGATCACGAAACAACTCAGCATATCTTAAAAGGATTAATAAATAATCCTAATGCCGGTGCCGTTTTAGTTTTAAGTCTAGGATGTGAAAATAATAATTTAGATAACTTTAAACCAATTCTTGGTGATATAGATCCTAATCGTGTAAAGTTTCTTGTAACTCAGGACGTAGAAGATGAATATGAAGCTGGTATGCAGCTTTTAGATGAATTATTTGAATATGCTTCTTCAATGAAACGTGAAAAGGTATCTTGTGAACACCTAGTTCTTGGGTTTAAATGCGGGGGTTCCGATGCATTCTCTGGTATAACAGCAAATGCTCTATGTGGTCGTATTAATGATACTCTTGTATCTCACGGCGGAAGTACAATTTTAACTGAAGTTCCAGAAATGTTTGGTGCTGAAACTTTATTAATGGAAAGGGCTGTAACTGAAGAAGTCTTTAATGAAACTGTAAACCTAATCAATAACTTCAAAGGATATTTCACAAAGTATAACCAAACAATTTATGAAAACCCATCACCTGGAAATAAAAAAGGAGGTATCTCTTCTTTAGAAGAAAAATCTCTTGGATGTACCCAAAAAGGTGGAGAAGCCCCTGTAGTAGGTGTTTTAAATTATGGTGATGCCGTAGAAAAAAAAGGTCTTAACCTTTTAATTGGTCCTGGTAATGACCAAGTTTCTTGTACAAACCTAGTGGCTAGTGGTGCCCAAATGGTACTTTTTACTACAGGTCGCGGAAATCCTTTTGGTTCACCTGTTCCTACAGTTAAAATATCTTCTAATACTAATTTATATAACCGTAAAAAACACTGGATTGATTATAATGCAGGTCAATTACTAGACGGAAAAACCTTTGATGAATTAACTAATGACTTTTTCCAATATCTTTTAGATGTAGCTTCTGGAAAAATAAAAACTCGTAATGAAGAATATGGATATAAAGAAATATCCATATTTAGAGATGGAGTAATCCTATAAGAAAATTTATTAAGATACTCGTCATAAGTTTTAATTAAAGTAAAAGTATATTTTATAATTCTAGAAAGTATGAAACTTTTTATGTAAATGCTTTCTACAGTAAAAATTTTAAAGGTATGGAGATCATGTATTGACTTCCATACCTTAATTTTAATATTATATTTTATAATTACCTATTTCTGTTGATACTGATTAAACATTTCCACTAGCTCTGGATCAAACATATAAATAATAACGGGTGTATACATAGTTAATAAAGTCCTCTTTCCATATAAACTATAATGCATCCTTTATTTAAATTTTATATTATAAACTAATTAAACACATTTCCTCCAAGTTTCCAAAGGCTAACTCCATATCCATTGTCATTTATAATCTTCATCCAAGAACCTAAAGTATTTTTGTCTGCATACCAGACTTCATGATTAACTCCCGCTTTATCTGTATATTTAAATACTAAACAATTGCTTTCGTCATCTCGTATTTCTTCTGCACTATAATCTTTTACTAACTCTTTAGCTTCCCTTTCAGATAATGAAGTTACTTTTCCATCAGAAGCCCAATTAAACCCACCTGTAGCAATAGCAAAACTTTTATTTCCAGGTACTGTTTCCATTTTATTTATTAATTCATTTATAAATTTAGGATTCGCCTTTTCTCCTGGTTCACTGAAACCACCATGAAGATTATAGCACATCATTACATAGGTTGGTCCTTCTACAAACTCTAGCTTATCAAAAGGTGTATTAGGTTCTAACACTACTTTTACTTTAAATCCACTTTCCTTAGCTGCATTATATAGTTCCTTAATAAACAACAAATACTTATTCCATAGCTCCATGTCATCTTTTATTTGTTCATAGTCAATCTCTATACCATGAAAATTATATTTAGATGCTAAAGTTATGATATCTTTGATATGATTGCTCCTAGAACTAGAGTCACTTAACACTTCTTTTAATAACTCTGTATCCTTTAGTGAAGAAGTACCATCACTATTTGTCTTATCATTAACAATAGTTAAGTATTTAATATACTCCTTATCCCTTGTTTTATTATAATAATTTATTAGCTCCTCTGGTATGATTAATTCATTATCAGAATTAAAGTATGCTGCAAAATATGATACTTCTTTTAATTCATTATTTAAAGCATCAATTTCTCCTTGAACATTTAAGTCCCAATAAGCAATCCAGGCTGACAGACTATCAATGTCTTCATCAAAAATTTCATAATCTTTACTACTAGTGACTTCTTTATTTTGAGATTCATTACTTTCAGTAGTATTCTTTTTTCTTATACATCCATTTAAAGTCATAATTATCACTAATGCTATAATAAAAATTCCAATGATTTTCATCCTATTATTCATTTAACACCTCTAGTAATCTATAAATATTTAATAAACCAATCTACTACCTTAGTAAATGAATTTTTTATGGAATAAATTGTTTTATCAATTCCTTTTAAAGAACTATCATATAATTCATTATCATTAAGATCAGTTATCTTAAGCTTCTGAAATACTCCATCATATACATCATCAGCAATATTTCTTTGACTATATCCATATTCTCCCCAGGCTGACTCTAAATAGATACTTCCCTGCTTTAAATTATTTACTTTCAATTCATTAACAATATTATTGTCATCTAAATCTATACTAATTTTATCACCTTTTAAAATTATATCAAGTTTTCTGTTTCCAGCATCTTTTATATCAAACTTCTCTTCACCATTTTTACTTAAGTCTAAAGAAAATATAGGGTTAGCTTTATCTTCAGAAATATCTAGAACATTAAGCACATTATTCATAAGTTGAATGCATATACTACTGCTCTGATCTGCATTAGATCTTAAATAAATACTCTGAGATCCAATAACATTTCCTTTAAGTGTTGTTGATACTTTAATATCTTTATAATCTTCACTATCTAATAGTTTAAGCATTCCCTTTCCTTCTGGTAATGATGTTAATATTATTGTATCGTCTTTAAACTCAGCTTTTCCAGCTATTTCTTTAAACTTACTTGCCTTGTCCTTATCTCCAACTTCAAATTTAATATCCGCTTTAGTATCATCCCATATTCTCATTAATAAATGGTTAGTTGACCAATAAGACTGAGGTTGAATTCTAGTTAAATCATAAATAGAACTTTTTCTAGAGTTTAAAGAATATCCTTCCCTATTAAAGTTCATATTAAATAACTCTTTTATCCATTTACTATTCACATCACTCACTTTATCATTAGTACCAAACTTTCCTGTATTTGAGTGCATCAAAGCATATAGCTTAGGTACTTGATTAATTTTCTCATTATACACTTTAGCTAAAGACTCATAATCATTATCAATACGCTGCTTCATTTCTTCATAGGATTCTTTAGGAATATTATGTTCATCCCTTATATAATCCATTAAATAATGATTATATTCTCTATCTACTTTAGAGGCAATTTTTGCAAACTCTATTGAGTTTAGTCTCCCTAAATAATTTGATTCTCTATCAAATACATTTATATATTCAAGCCTATACCCATTTGTCCCTAACTCCCAATAGGAACTATCAACTAATTCTAATAAATCCTTTGAGCTTAAAAATTTTGAGTCTTTCTTCGTAAATTTATCAGCATAAGTCAACATAGTCGCTTTTAAGTTGTATTCTTCAATAATCTTTTGAGAAAATATTGCTGTATCTCTTCTGCCATCTTCAAATAGTAAAAATAATGATTTAGGAGGTAATGTCTTTCCATTTAAATAATAATCCATAATATCACTTTGAGTAATGGTTACATACCCATTATCTTTTAATGCCTTAAGTTGTTTATCTAGATTTTCTGTACTCATTAAAGTATCAGTACCTGTTCGATCTACACCAAAGTATGATACTGCAATAAATCCATTATCTTGACTATTATCAATCTTTGAAGAATTATAGGGCTCATATTCAGAGAATGAAAATAAAGCTTTCACAGTAATTATTAATAATAAAATTAATATAAACCCCTGTAATATACTTCTTATTATCTTAATTTTATCCTTTCTTTTAGGAGAAAAAGTATCACTTTGCATGCTTATCCCTCCTCTTTTTTCTCATACTTGCCGCTAATCGTTCTTCTTTTTTTCTTTGTGCTTCTATATCACTTGGTGTCATTCTTGTACCCCAAGTAGACTTCCAAAAGGTCACCCAAGCAATAGGCATTTGCCAAAGCAGTACAGCCTCGTAATAAATACAAAATAGCATTCCAAAAATCCAGGTTGTACTTTTTCTAAGAAACATTTGTGCAAAACTCATAAGTAAAGCCATCATTAATATTCCTACTAGAAAGGTAGTCGGAAATACACCATGGATAATTGGAACATAAATTAAGTTATATGTAACAACTATTGGAGCTGCAATAGGAACTATCACTCCCATATAAAAGAATACAGCCATAAAGGGCTCCTTCTTTACCATAAATTTACCTGCAATTATTGATTCTCTGAGCCATGAACGCTTCCACCTCATCTGCTGCTTAAGAAAAACTTTATATTTATTAGGTACAATAGTAGAGCAAACTGCAGTATCTTGGTAGCTAGTACGATGATTCTTTAATACAAAATTAGTCATGGCACGATCATCTCCAAAGGTTGCTTTTTGTCCCAAAAAAGTTTGATTTAGCCAAGCGTCCATATTATCTAAAATTATTTGCTTTTTATAACAAGACAATGGTCCTGATAGACATGTCACAGCATCAAAATATGCCTCTGCTGCCTTCATAATTCTAAAGGCTATATAATAACGTACAGATTGCATCTTAGTTAATACATTGGTATATGTATTTGCCACATCAGTTCTTCCTGATACCCCTCCCATTTTAGGATCTTTAAAGGGTTGAACTAAATTTCTTATAGCAAAAGGATCTAAAAAACTATCTGAATCAACAAATACAACTAAATCATGTTTAGCTTCCTTAACTCCTCTGCTAAGCGCATCTCTTTTACCCAGGTTTTCTTCTTGGACAAAATATTTCAATCTCTGCTTTATATCAAATCTATCTGCCTCTTTATTTAACTTATCAATAGCATTTCTAATTTTTTCTACAGACCTATCATTAGAGCAATCATCTACTACTATAACTTCAAGTTTATCTATAGGATAATCTTGATTAATACAACTTAAAATTGTCCTTTCAATCCATTCTTCTTCATTAAAACACGGAATAATAATCGTTACTCCAGGTGTATAATTCATATCTATTGGCATAGGTTTGTATAGCATTCCAAATATATATCTACTAAGTAAAAACACAGCAGCAATAATACTATACAAATATATCCATTTATTAAATCTAAAATATATAACACTTTCTGCACGCATTAATACAATAAATAATGTAATAAGTAATAGAAAAAAACTAGAAATAGCTAGTACATATCTATCTTTCTTCCTACTAGAATATTGAGATAAGGTTTCTTCAAACTCTATTCCACAAAGTATAAGCCCTTCTTTTGAGACAGCCTCTCTAACTTTCTTTCCATATGTTTTAACTTGCATTTCATAACCTTCTGGCATAGAACCAGGTAATATTTTAAACTCCAATTTTATTTTTTTAGCATTATTTATCATATTTAATTGTTCTTTATCTGTTAGTTCTAATAAAATCCCGGTAGTAGAAATATCTGAGGATTTAACTTTAAACTTACTACTCTTCTTCTTGTTTTTACATGTAACTTTTACTTCAGCTTGCATTACATATCTTATTCCAGCATTTCTACTCATAATAAAGGCTTTAGGATCTCCATTGTATTCCTCTAACACTTGCTGTCCTCTACGGTCAATATTGTTTCTTATCTCTTCCTTATCCGGTACATTGGATAATATTCGCCTATCACTTCGGGGTTTTAAAAGAATATCTTGGATTCTATCTTTAGTAGCTTTCTTCATCTTCTTTTAAACTCCTTTTAAAATATTATAAACTTTATAAATCTATCTCTCTAAATAATCACTTAATTTTGCAATATTATATTTATCTCCATATACTCCATTTTCATTATTCGTTAAGAAAATGTCTAAAGCTTCTGCTGTATAATAACTTTGGTTATTCATATGCATTACTATAATATTTCCCTGTCCCTTAATAAGATTTTTTTCTATGGAATCTACAATTTCTTGCGCAGATGAACTCTCATAATCATGGGTAGAAATATTACCACTAACAGAATATTTAAATCCACTTTCAAAGACTTCTGCTAATCCTGCCTTTTTTACATGTAAAGTTGGTGGTCTAAAATAGGGCCTTAAAGCACTTAAATCACCTATAACATTAGCCATTGCATCATAGGATTTACCTAATGAGGCTCTTAATTCCTCTTTGGGTGATTCTAATGTTTCATGGTTATAATTATGACTTCCAATATCATGTCCATTAATTGCAATAGTTCTAAGCAAGTTAGGATTAGTATTAGATACTCCACTATTAATATCTGTATATTTTGATATTACAAAAAAACTTCCCTTTACCCTATGCTTGTCAAGTACATCTAATATCTCATTAATAACAGGATCCCCTCCCCAATCATCGAAGGTAAAGAATATTACATTCTCACCATTAGTGTTTAGAGTTCCTGTTCTATCTAATACTTGTTGTTCTTCTTCACTTAAATCGCTTAAATCTACATCTTTATTACCGATATAGTTAGTCTTCATTATAGATAGGGCTTCTTCATATGTTCTCCTGCCCAACAAGTTAGTATTATTACCTGTTATACCATACCTTCCTAACTTAGAGCCTGTCTCTACAGTTCCTTGCATTTCACCTAAAGGTTTAACCAAATAGTTTAATGGCTTTTGAGCTAAGTCGTAGGATTGCGATAACTTATTATACTTATTTATATACCCATTTTCCACATAGTTTTTAGTAACTAGTTCAACTATCTTCCCTAGGGTTTTACTATCTTGAAACAATTCTGTATCCAGTCTAAAATAAACAATTTCGCCCTTTCTTAATGACATATAGGTATTCACATTAAAATAGTCAGATACAATTTCTTCTGCACTCATATTTTTATACTTATTGTTAATAGGTGTCCTCGAATAAGTGAATAACTCATAACCTCTATAATTGTCTATTTTATTAATTGTAGACACCGCTTCTTTTACCTGTTCCTCTACATATCCATAGCCTGGCATATAAGATCTCGTATTTATTCCTTTTTGTTTTAACAAATAATCTACTTCATATATTTCCTTACAAATTTCTTCTGTAGATTTGTTTAATAACTCCGAACTAGCTGTAATTCCTCCATTGCCAATTTCATGACCCGAATTTAATATTTTAGTAATCCTATCTGGATATTTTTCTATTTCATCCTTTGTAACAAAGAAGGTTCCTTTTGCATTTACTCTATTTAATGATAATAAAACTTCACTTAAAGCAGCTTCATTACTTAGGCCTCTAAAGGTATAGGATACAGCCTTCTCTGTAGTATAAAACTCTGATGTTACAGGTGAAAGTTCTCTATTATTTTTATATACTAAATCTCTGAAATTTAACGACTCTACAGGATTTTTATCCTTATTATTTTCTTGTAAATTATTATTTTGATCTCTATCATTTTTATCTATATAAATTTCTTCTTTATTAGATAAATCATCAGGTGTTACTGTATTATTGGTAGATTCTTTTTCTGTTAATTCACTTACTTGCACCACTGATTTTTTCTGTTCCTTTATGGCCTTAAGTAGCCATTCTACTATTTTAACAACTGTTGTATCTTCTTTTTCTTCATTGGTTACTTCCTCTATACCTGCTTGCTTATCTATGGCTGGCTTTTCTTCCTTCTTTTCAGTATTATATTCAAATTCATCAAGAACGCCATTTACTTTAATAGAAACAATAGTTCCCTTTTCTAATTTATTTACATATCCTTGAACCTGATCATAATCTTTAAAACTTTGATAACTTATATAATGATCACTGTGTACTACATACTTATTTCCTGAAGCATAAGCTGAAGCTAAAACTTCATTAGTATAAGTAGTAGATTTACACTTTAATAACTCTGGCTTTTTTTCAGTTATAGTTTGTAATATCTTGTTAGCTCGACAAAAATCATTAATTAGCTCCCTTTCAGATAACTTTTCCATAGATTTTTTATCTGAAAGAGTTTCACTTCCAATCTCATGACCAGCTTTTTTAATATTTTCAACAGTAGTAGGATCTTCCCCAGCTTTCACGCCTGGAATAAAAAAGGTTGCTTTTACTCCATATTCATCCAATAAATTAACTATGGCATTCATGGTATTAGCATCAGTCATTCCTTCAAAGGATAAAGCTACAATATTATCTGAAGTTTTTACATTAGTTATAATCTCTGCTTTTTTACTACTATTTAATAAGCTTAATGCCTCACTTACTTCTTTTGATGCATCATATTTATTTTTTTCATTTATAATTATGTTTTTTGCATTATCATCTCTTATATGAACCTTATATGCAAAAATGCCTATACTTATAGTAACTGCTGCAACTACAGTAATACTAATCCATTTTTTCTTCATGACTTTTTTCTCCAGTTATTTTATATTTCTTCTATTTTTTAATTTAAACTTTAATTCATCTATATTTTATTCCTTAAAACAACTTATTTCAACAAACAATTATTGTTATTTGTAGTATTATGTATATATTTCTACGAATTTTCGTCTTACAATAAATAATCTTATATTTTTAAAGAAGTTTACAAGTTGGTTGAGGTAAAATTATCATAAAATATTTTTTAAAATTCTTGATTCTAGACATATGATAGACTACCTGATTTATTTCACTATAAATATTACTAAAAGAATTATTGTTTCAAATATAAAAACTGTTGACACACTTTATGTGCCAACAGTTCAAAATAATTATAATATTTATTTTATGACAGTTAATTTAAATAACCTTACTTAAACCTAAGTCTTCTACTTCTATTCTAATTTAATATCTATATTATAAAATAACATTTAAAGCGCTTTCTAAATCAGCTATTATATCTTCAACATTTTCAAGTCCTACAGCTATTCTTATTAATCCATCACTAATGCCAGCTGCTTCTCTTTCTTCCTTAGTATATGGTGAATGTGTCATTGATGCTGGATGTTGAATTAATGTTTCAGCATCTCCAAGACTTACCGCTAACTTACAAAGTTCTGTACTATTTATAACCTTCTTACCAGCTTCAATTCCACCTTTAACTTCAAAAGCAATTACAGCTCCTGGTAGTGACATTTGCTTTTTAGCTAGCTCATATTGTGGGAAACTTTCAAGTCCTGGGTAGTAAATCTTTTCCACTGCACTATGACTCTCTAAAAATCTTGCTACTTTCATAGCATTTGCACAATGCTTTTCCATTCTTATTTCTAAAGTTTTCATACCTCTTATGATTAAAAATGCATCAAAAGGACTTAAGCTAGCTCCTGTCATATCCTTTATACCAAATAATCTAACATTTTTTATAAACTCAGCACTTCCAACTACAAAACCTGAAATTACATCTCCATGTCCATTTAAGAATTTAGTTCCAGAGTGAATTACTACATCAGCACCAAATTCTAATGGTCTTTGAATATATGGAGTACAGAAAGTATTATCAACCATTACTATACAATCCTTATTTTCATGAGCTATTTTACTTATAGCTTCTATGTCTACCACTTCAAGGTTTGGATTTGCTGGAGTCTCTATATAAACTACCTTTGTATTTTCTCTCATGGCCTGCTTTACTTCTTCAAGATTAGTAGCATCTACGAAGGTTACTTCAACCCCATACCTAGTTAATCCATGACTTAAGTAAGCATAAGTACATCCATAAAGAGTTTTAGCTGCTACCACATGATCTCCAGCCTTTAGAGCTGTCCAAAATGCTGATGATACTGCTCCAATACCTGATGCAGTAGATATAGCCGCTTCTGCACCTTCTAACATAGCCAATTTTTCTTCTAATTGAGTATTGGTTGGATTTCCAAGTCTTGAGTAGATATAACCACCCTCTTCAAGAGAAAATCTTCTACCACCTTGCTCAGCAGAATCAAAAATAAATGTTGCTGTTTGATGTATAGGAGTAGCTAGTGCTCCAAATTGATCCTTTACATGCCCACCATGAATTGCTCTAGTTGCAAAGCCCATTTCTTTTAAGTTATTTCCCATTAATTATTCCTCCCCAAAGGTATATTTTACAATAATATAAAGCAATTCTGATGCCAATTTAAAGATTGATCACTTATAATTAAATATATTTATATATATTCCTAAAATGGCTTAAATAAACAGCTATTCAGCGATTTTCTTTTTATATAATCCTCAGCTTAATATTTTTATTACGTATGTGTAAAGATATCTTTACTTATTAAGAATTTTATGGAAATATATCTTTACATCTGTAAAATTTATTTTACAGATACATATTAAATTTTTATGCTATACTTATTAATTTTATTCATTATGGTAGTATGGGAAACTTTAAGTACACCCGCAGCTCTTCTATAGGTTTTATAATCCTTTATAGCTTTTTCAATAATCTCTTTCTCACATCTTTCCATAGAATCTTTCAGTGATAACTGTAAATCTTCATTATCCTCTTCATTTATATTATCTTTAGATGCATTGCTATAAATATGATTGACCGGTGTAATAAAAAGGTCTTGGATAGTCAGTATGTCCCCTTTACATAGGTTCATAGCTCTTTCCATAACATTTTGTAACTCCCTAACATTTCCCGGCCACTGATAATTCATTAACTCACTTATAAATTCAATCTCAGCACCATTTATATTTTTATTTAGCTTATAATTTAGCTTGTCTATAAAGAATTTAACAAAGGACGGAATATCCTCTATCCTATCTCTTAATGGGGGAATATACATAGGAATTACGTTTAATCTATAATATAAATCTTCTCTAAATGTTTTATCTTTAATCATATCCTCAAGATTTTTATTGGTAGCTGCTATGATTCTTACATCAATTTTTTCTTCTCTATTGCTACCAATTTTTCTTATCTTTCCTTCTTGTATTACTCTTAACAACTTTGCTTGGATAGATATTGGCATCTCTCCTATTTCATCTAAAAATAAGGTTCCACCATTAGCCTCTTTAATAATTCCATCTTTTCCACCTATCATTGCACCAGTAAAACTTCCTTGTTCATATCCAAATAATTCACTCTCTAGCAATGCTTCTGGCAGCGATGCACAGTTAATAGCAATAAAGTTCTTACTACTTCTAGGACTTATATCATGGATAGCCTTTGCAAATACTTCCTTACCTGTACCACTTTCACCTCTTAAAAGTACTGTTGAGTTATTCTTTGCGATGGTTACAGTCATATCTTTTACCCGCTCTATAGCCTTGCTTGTACCAATTATATTCTTGAACTCCCTATCCTCTATGGATTCTATTATAGCCTTTAATTTTTTTTCTTTTTGTTCATAATATAATAATTCCATTTCTTTAATAGAAGTCACATCTTTTATATTGCAAATCTCCTGCATTAACTCTTTTTTTACTTGCTCTTCCATGTTATCAACTTTTACGCATACCTTTTGAAAAAATACTTCCATAGAAATCAAATTAATTTTTCTATTGTAAATCTTATCTAATATCTCTACCGTTATTCCTAATCTATCTCTGGTAACTATTTCAAATCTAATCATATAAATTCTCCCTTCTGTAAAAATCTAATATGATTTAAAATTCACGTGAATAGCTTCTTCATAAACATATTACATAAACATATTATATTTATAAAAAATTTCCTTTTGAAAATTTGAATCAATGATATAATCTAACCTATTTAGCATAACTTCATTTTAATACTAAACTTAGGAAAATTATACTATACAGAGGATTTAATTTCTATATAATTACTTTTCATTTAAAATATAAAAAGTGGCTATCACAAACAACTAACTAATCTTCTAAACTATGAGTCATGGTCTTTAATACTATTAATATAGTAGGCACATGCTCAAAATTTGTTTCAGATTAGATTGCTTTGTGACAGCCATCTTTAACTATCTGTAAAAATAAATATATTATTAGATTAATTCTAAATTATTTATATCTAATTTATATATAACATCTTTTCTTTCTACTACAACATTAATCTTTTCTTTTACCTCTTCATCTTCTACTATCTTTGAAATTAATTCTTTAGTTGGATTTATAGCATAAGGGTTTCCTACATATTTAAACATAGTTAAATCTCCAGAAGTATCTCCATAAGCATAGCTTTGACTTAGATCTATATCATATTTCTCGGTCAATTCTTTTATAGCTTTTTCTTTACTAACAGAATCCCACATAGGAATAATCTCTCCTGTATACTTTCCATTGTCATCTATCTTATAAATAGTACCTCTAAAATCGTCCATTTCATATTTACCAGCCATTTCTCTAACTAACTCCATAGGTGAACCTGATATAGCAATTACAATATGACCTTGTTCCTTATGCCATTTAATTTTATCTCTTGAAAAAGTATATACTCTATCTCCCTTTTGATTAATTACGTTTCTAGCTATGTGATCTATATGCTCTCTGCTTAACCCTTTAGTAGCTTCAATATAAACATCAATCATTTTAAGTAAATAGGTATCATAATCTCCCTGTCTTCTATCCCATTTTGAAAAGGCTGGTTTTACTTCGTTATACCACTTTTCACCTTCAACTAATTCATATCTCACTATCTTCTTAAAAACTTCTGTTATTAACCCTTCTCTATATATAGTTCCATCTATATCAAAAAATGCTGCAACTTTTCCCATAAAAAAACCTCCATAATAATGTTAAAATCTAATATTAAATTAATGTACTTCACCTTTAATTTAAGCATAAGAAGAAGTTTCCATTATAATATTTAATCTTTACCATATCATATCTATGGAATAAAGTCTAGTAATTTGTATAACACTGCAAATTTATTCTAGCACTAAAGTTTAGGTTTTGAAACTGACTTTCCAGCTTCAATTAATACTTTATTCTTTAGCATTGCAAACCCCTGAACAAGCATCAATAATCCAGTTCCAATAAGCAACCATTCTATCTTAATTAAGTCAGCTATAGGACCATATACAAGCATTGCTAAGGGCATTATTGAACTTGATATCATACCTAAAACCCCAAATACTCTTCCTAGAAGATCCCCTTCTACCTTTTGTTGTAATAAAACAGTGAATGGTGTATTAAACATAGGTAAAGCAATTCCAGAGAGTGCCATTAACGAAATATAAATCCAAAATACAGGAACAATTCCAAGGGCAAAGGTTGAAATTCCTATAACAAGAATTGATACAACCATTGTATGTGCCTTATTTTTGAATCCTCCCCAGGATGCCATAACAATACCTCCTAATATCATTCCAATGGAGTAAGCTATTTCAATAGCTGTTAGACGCCATACATCATTGCCAAAACTACGCGTAACCTGTAGAGGAGTTAAAAATGCTAAAGGTGCTACTAATATAAAGTAAAATGCACAAAATATAAAAATCATCTTAACAAATCCATGGTTTCTAATATATTTAATGCCTTGACTCATATCTTCAAAGTAACTAATTTTTTCTTTTTGTAAAGCCTTTGCATGTACAGGTACATGTAAGAATAAAAGTAGCATTATAACTGCTATAGCCGCTGTAATAACATCTATAAAAAATATTGATTCAATGGTAGCCATAGTTAAAAGTGCTCCGCTTAGCATTGGAGAAATAAGTGTAACTAATGATTGTATACTACCATTTGTTGCATTCACCTTAGTAAGTTTATCCTCTGGTACTAGCTGTGGTAAAAATGCCCCTATAGCAGGTGTCTGAATTCCTGCTCCCACAGAACGTACCGCAGATGCCGCAAATAGTAGCCATATAGAATCATATCCAGCCAAAAATAAAACAGCTAAAATAAGGGTGGATATTGCTGTTAAAGAGTCTGATAGAATAATAAGCATCTTTCTATTATATCTATCAGCCCATACTCCAGCAAAGGGAGATATAAAAAATGTAGGTACAAATCCACAAATAATTGATATTGTCATCATTAATCCCGATTGTGTTTCTAAGGTAATATACCATGTAATAGCATACTGAACTAGCATAGAACCAAAAAGGGATATGCTTTGACTTGCTAAAAAAAGTATTATATTCTTTTTCCAATTTTTACTTAATTCCAAAATATTTCCTCCACTTAATCTATATAATTTAAACTCTGTTTATTTATTACTACTATCTCTTTAAGATACTAGTACAATCATGATATCATAAAAATCCTCCCATGGAAATAATTGTATTACTTCTTAGCAATTTTAATTTAACTTTCCCAACACTTTTTGAATTTCTTCCTCTGTAAGTCTTCTATACTGACCCTTTTCAAGGGTTTCATCTAACATTAATTTTCCAATAGAAACTCTCTTTAGATATACCACATAGCACCCCACTGCCTTTAACATACGCTTAACTTGATGTTTACGCCCTTCAGATATTGTTAGATATCCAGATACAATAGGTTGATCATAGCGGTTTGTATTCATAGTATAGAATTGTCCAATATCTGTTTCATGTTTTAGTTCTTTATAGCTTCCACATTTAACTATTTCTATTTTTGCTGGTTTAGTTAATGGCTCATTCTTACCAATGGAAATTCCATTTTCTAATTGATTTATATCTTCTCTATCTAAAGAACCTAATGCCCAAAAGAAATATTTCTTTTCAACATGTTTTTGAGGACACATTAATTGATGGTCAAACTCTCCATCATTAGTAAGTAGTAATAATCCTTCTGTATCTTTATCTAATCTTCCAACGTGAAATACTCCATTCATATTAATCCCATGAAAAAAATCAAGTACTGTTTTATTCTCGGCATCCTTTCTTGCAGTAATACATCCTCCAGGTTTATGAAACATATAGTAAACTTTACCTGTATAAACAACTACTTTATCAAGATACTCAATAATATCAGTACTCTCATTAATTTCTATTGCAGGTTCTATTATCACTTTCCCATTTACTTTAACTTTACCTGCTTTAATATAATCTCTAATCTTCTTATGTGTTTCAATTGATGACTCTGTCAAAAACTTATCTAATCTCATTTTGCCTCATTTCTAATCATTAGTAAAATTATTTTAATTCTCTTATCCTAAGTAAAATAGTGCTATATTAATATATAATACTTTTATCTATGAGTAAAGATGTTCTTTTTTAATAAAGAAGTATTTATATATCTAATATGATCATAAAAATTGACTAAATTAATGTTAATTAAAGTATTTCTATTTTTTCTACATACCACCACTCTTTGGAATGAGTCTCATAATTCTATCATCAGCTATATTCGGATTCCCCCTACCATCTCTGTTACTTGTGGTAATGTAAATTGATCCATCATTTCCTTGAATGACTTCACGAAGACGTCCATATTCATTTCTAAGCCATGATTCTGTACCTTTTACCACTGTTCCTTTTCTATTTAATGAAATAGCAAGTAGTTGTTCTCCACGCAAAGTAGCAACCAATAATTTGCCTTTATCTTGCCCTTGATTTATGAATGCAATTCCAGCTGGTGCCCAAGTATCATCTCCACTGTGTATCAAAGGTTTCTGTATTACAAGTTCATTAGAAGTCTCCTCTCCTTGAACTAGTGGCCATCCATAATTAGCACCTGGCTTGATAATATTTATCTCATCATGAGCTGTTTGCCCATGTTCTGATGCATATAGAATATTATCTGAATTCCAGGTTAATCCTTGAGGATTTCTATGTCCTAAACTATAAATAGGTGAATTGCTTATTGGATTATCTGTTGGAATATTGCCATCTAGTTCTATTCGTAGTATTTTTCCTGCTGTACTTGAAATATCCTGCGCTAATATAGAATTTCCTGCATCTCCTGTAGTTATATACAATTTCTTGTCTGGTCCTATCTTTATCCTTCCTCCATTATGAATTTGTCCACCCGGAATTTTATCAATAAGAATTTTGTCAATATCTGCTCTATTATTTTTTTCAACCAATCTAACAACACGACTATAAATTTGATTTCCTTCTGAATAGGTATACATAACATATATATAATGATTTTGTGAATAATCAGGATCCAAAGCAATTCCCATAAGTCCTCCTTCCCCTGAACTTATAAATGGTGAGCCAAATGTTATCAGTGGTTGTGTATTAAGTCTACCGTTTTCGATTATCCTAATTGAACCAGATCTCTCAGTAAAATATAATTTACCTTCACCGCTTATAACTATGGCCCAAGGAACATATAAATTTTCAGCAACAATCTGAATTTCATAAGGAAATTCACTTGATGTAACTACTCTTGTTTTCATATTATACGCACTACGGTTATGTAGCATTATTTTAGAGAAAACATTGTAAATACTTTTTTTCATATAGATATCCTCCAAATATAAACACATACTTGATTTATATTATGAAAGTTTTCTATCAATGTTCAATTTTATTATAATCGCTCAACTCATATAATTTTTTTATTATCTTTTCTTTCTTTATAATTACTTTTTACCAAATAAAAAACTATGGGTTAGATTTTTTATTTATCTATCCCATAGTTCTTAAATTTAGTATTTTATAATTTTAATCCACTACATTACTCTTGTTGGGAATATAGCATCTAATACTCCAATAACTAAAGCTGCCAATATCGCTCCAAGAATAGATACTCGCATAGTTGGTACTAAAAATTGTGCTACATATATTATTATAGCTGCAATAATAAAGCCCTTTATTCCCTTTCCAAAAGGTGATGCATCTACTCCCATAAATGATTCCACTAAGTAATCTAATGCAGTTATTACAACTGCAGCTATTAGATATGACCATAATCCATTAATACTGAATCCTGGAGTGAAAAATGATGTTATTCCTAAAATAATTGCAACTAATATTAATCTTCCTATCCATCTTAAAATACTATTACTACCTGAACCTTCCTTTTGAGTTTGATTATTATCTGACATAATAATTCCTCCTTTAATAGAATTTTTATTGTTCAAGTTTAGTATGCTCATAAATTCAAAAAATATTTTAATATGTTATTAAATTTATGTATATAACTATTTACTAATAAGTTTAATATACTTTTTTCTATATTATTTTATATGTAGATTTTATACATTTACTAATTTCTATGTAACAGCTCCAATTCTCCTTATAATCAAATATATACTATATATAATATAAAAGACCAGTTTTTCTGGTCTTTTTGCTATTATATATTTTCATTTTTAGATGATTTCTTAAATCTACTTGATACTATACATTGGCTTCTATATTAGTATTAGATTCATTTATCTTTTTAAGATTTGCATATCCCACAAAACTTAAAACCAAGCTCGGTACAACAAATAATATATATACTAAAAATAATACTCCACCTACACTATATAATATACCTGCAGTTAATGCTAAACCTCTTTTATTAGTAAAATATGCTACCAAGTTAAATATTGTTGCTAATACCACAAGTATCATATGTGGTGTTACTAATGCAGCTGCTATTACTGCACCAGCTTGTTCTGTACCTTCGCTTCCGCCAATAGCTCCACTAAAGTATAAAATTAAATAAATAGAATATGCTACCCCCAAAATAGCACCAACTAATAACGCTTTAGAATGTTTCTTTTTCACCCTTAACCCCTACCATATTTTTCTATGTTTACAAATATATTGTATAATATTAATACTTAGTTTGCAACCTTTAAAATTTATTAATAATTATAAAATAGTAAATAAAAGTTCCCTTAAAACATAGTTTAAGGGAACTTTAAAATAATTCTTATTGACTTTATACTTAAATGTCCGTTACCTTTAGGATAAATCACATTTAAATTTTTCATTAACAGATTAATATAAAAATGAAATGTTATATCTGCTTATATTAACCTCTTAAGAGTGCATTAGCTATTAATTTATCAAATTTACGAATATCTACTCCTTTCTGTAAATTTACTTTTATCTGACCCGCTCTAGTCCATAATTCAACTTCTGCATTAAGGTCAAAAAGTTTTCCGGCATTTTCAGTAGACCACATATTGATTGATGAATAAGGTAAAGAGTATATCTCTACTTTTTTACCCGTAAGTCCTTGTGCATCTCTTACAATTAATCTCTTATTCGTAAAAATTGCGCTATCACGGAATGTTTTATAAGCAGCAACGGCTATCTCTCCGTCTACTAATAAATCATTGACATCATTTGGAATTGGACATTCAGATACTAGTGTCCATGTTAAAATACTTTGTGTTTCTGCCATTTCATTTACCCCCTAAACAAATTTATTCTCTATACTATTATTCTTCATATATTTACAAAACCCTACCTAAATTATTAATTCTTTAACTAAACTTTTATATTAAATTAACAATTTTTTATATCAATACTAATATTAGCTATTAATATATGTTTTTTATTATAATAAACATATATTTCATTAGACTACTATAAATTATTACTAACTCTTAATGCTTTATTATATACTGAAACAAAAAAAGAAAAGTATTAAATAAATTAATTTAATACTCTTCTTAATTGAGATTAGTCTAACAAAAAATGTAATCAGCACCAACATATTGATATATTCTTAGCATATTAAACCTTAATGGTAATTACTCTTTGATACAAATTACTAATTTGGAATAATGAATCTACACCTTTCAATAATATTGATATCACAAATCACCTTTTCAAATTATTCTATACATTTTTTTGCTCCACAAATAGGGCAATTTTGAAATGAAAGTGGTATTTCTAATCCACATTCATCAAGTAATGATTCATTTCTTAGAAGTTCTGTTGTTTTTCCATCTGCAACAACTTCACCTTCTTTTATTATAATAACTCTTGTACAAGTCTCAAGTATCATATCTAAATCATGGCTAGTAATTATCTTTGTTTCCTTAAAATTATTTAATAAACTTATTACTTTTCTTCTTGATTTAGGGTCTAAAGCTGCTGTTGGCTCATCCATTATCAATATCTTAGGTTCCATAGATAATACACAGGCAATAGCAGCCGACTTCTTTTCTCCTCCTGACAATTTAAACGGAGCCCTATCTTTTAAATGAGATATTCCAACTAACTCCAATGCTTTCATCACTCTAGTTTCAACTTCTTTCTCATCAAGTTTATAATTTCGTGGCCCGAAGGCTACATCATCATAAACTGTTGTCATAAATAGCTGATCATCTGGATCTTGAAACACCATTCCTAGTTTTTGACGTAATTCAGGTAACGTCTTTTTTGTCAACTTCATATTCTCTACTAAGATTTCCCCACTGTTGGAAAGTATAGTTCCCATCAAAAGCATAAGTAATGTAGACTTTCCGGCACCATTTGCACCTATAATTCCTATAGATTCCTCATCATGAACGGTAAATGATATATTTTTTATTGCAGTATACCCATCTGAATATGTAAAATTTAAATTTTTAACTTGGAGCTTACTACTCATATATTTTGCTACCCCCTAAACATTGAACCTAAAAGCATAGATATATTATAGATTCTTGCTATGATAAAAAATGAACTCCATGCTGATAAATACACAAAATCCATAATACCTAATTTTCTAATATTGCCAGAATTGTATTCTCCCTTAAAACCTCTCAACTCCATGGCTTGATATACTCGCTCAGCTCTATCAAAGGACCTAAGTATCAACTGACCTAAAAAAGTTCCCCACTTACTTAGATGTATCCCTCTTTGTCCCGGTGCCCTTAATGCATATGCATTTATCATTCTAAAAACTTCATCCATTAATACAGATATATATCTATATGTTAGTAGTAGTTGTAACACAAAAATTTTAGGTACTTTCAACATTCTCAATGCCATAGCTAACTTGTCCATACCTGTAGTTGCAATTAATAAAATACTAGCCATCACTGTTAATGTACTTTTAATAAAAATGGATAAAAACATAATCCATCCCATTGAAATAGATATTTCTCCGATAATTAACACTTCATTATTAAATATTAAATTTAGTATTCCAATTCCTATAATAAAAGGTTCTACAATTAATATTTTTTTAATAATAGGAATAGGTGGTATCTCACCTAAACTAATTATAACTACAGGATACAAAATAAAAGATAAAAGACCACTAACTTCATATTTATCAAAGGATATAACTACAATTATATATATAATTGTAGTTATTAGCTTCGTAGTTGGATGAAGCTCATGTATTAAACTTTTTCTCTGTGCTAGGTCATCTGTAAATCTCATACTATATATAGAATCTAGTCCGTTTTTCATATTAAATCAAACCCTTATTAAGATTTTTTAGAATTCTTATATGAATTTCTTTTTTTCAATATTTAACTTTATTTTCTTTTTTGAGAAACTTATAGTAAATCCTATGAATCCTACTAATATTAAAGTCATTAATCCACCAACTATACCTGAAGCACTTGTTCCAGCACTAATTGAAGGCCATGCCTCTTCATCTTGTGAAACAGATTCTTCCTTATTGTTATATTCTTTTGTTTTAAAGTCATAGTCAGGTAAAAATGCTATTTTACTTTGCACTTCTGATAATATTTTATGAATTCTGCCTTCAGTTTCAATCTCTGTAGTTCCTGCAATCTTCTCAATAGACCATTCTAAGCCATCTGGATTTGAAGAGGCAAACCAAGAAAATATACCACCTACTAAAGCCACCGCTATTATAAATGGTATTAATACTTTTTTCATAGATATATTTCTAGAAGTTTCTTTCTTCGCCGACATGTCTATAATCTCTGGTCTTGCTTTCCAAACAAAAGTAACAACTGCTGATGTAATAAGACCTTCTACTATTCCTATTGCCAAGTGTATTGGCTGCATTAGCAGTACAAAGGTTCCAAAAGGTAATTCAGTCTTGCCTGATAAAAAGGTTTGAAGTACAACACTAAAAGCTCCAATTTGTAGACCAACAAAAGTAGATGCCATTGAAGCTACAAAAATTTTCTTTGGTGTAATATCTTTGTTTATAATCCTTTTATAAATTAATGGATAGGCTATAAAACAAGTATAAAATCCAAGATTAAACACATTACACCCATAGGCTAATAATCCTCCATCTCCAAAAAATAATGCCTGTATCAGTAAAATTGAAGCCATGGCTAAAAATCCCTCATAGGGTCCTAATAGTATTGCAAGGAGCATTCCTCCACCTATATGCCCACTTGATCCAGTACCCGGTATTGAAAAATTTATCATTTGTGCTGCAAAAACAAAGGCTCCCATTACTCCCATTAGAGGAATTTTATTCTCCTCCATATCCACTTGTATCTTTTTAATTGAATATGCTGTAACTCCTGTCGTAGCAACCAACATGGTTCCACCGACTATGGGAGAAATTAAGGCATCTGCCATATGCATAATATCATCCCTCCATAAAATTTAATGACCCAAAAAAGGTAAATTCATATATACTTAACCCTTAATGGGTCTTATTTATATTTATATTATAATCTTGCTGTCCTACCTTACCTAAAAACTATTTTATGCCATAACCTTAATTTCTTTAAATTCATTAAGGTCAGTATATAATTCTCCTTTGTATGGATTTCTCTTTGTTTTCTTTATCGTATATATCATATATATAAATACAGCTATATTAACCCCAAGGGCCAATGCACCTAAAATTGTATATATAGTAGGATTATAAGTAGATTTAACTACAAACATCCCTGAATCTTGGAAGCTTGGTAGAGTTTGAGCGAACATACACCATATAGCTAAAGTCTGAGCCCTATGTTGTAGCCAAGCACCCTTCCCAACAGAGAAAGCACAAAGAGTAGGAGCAAGAAGTAACGCAAAACCTGCATACCAAGAATGGGTAGGTATACAATTATAGGTATATACAAAATTCCATAAATCATAGGCAATAATCCAGAACCAAAGCATATCTGGCCATAGCATATCCTTACTTTTATCCTTGGCAGTTTGTTTTCTAATTACTATTCCAAACCAACCTGTTATAGTAATAATATTTAATATTCCTGCAGCTGCATTCATGTAGTTCCATGGTCCACCCATGACACCCATTACTTCACCTTCAATAGCTCCTGAATTCACCATCCAATATATAGATCCTACTTCAATATCCCTTGCAACTGCCTCTAGAATATTAATAGCAAGGATTAATGGTGGAAAACATAGGGCTATTTTTTTATCTGACAATCTCCATACTACTTCTCCTGTAAGCTTATCTTTTTTCTCAATATGACGAATACACCAAAAACCAATACATCCAGCTGTAGCAGAGTAAACCTTAGCTAGGTGGAACCAATCAGTATAGGTAATATCTTTTAATACTGTAAACCAACTAAATGTTAAAACAATTGGTAAAATAACAAAACTAAAAAATCCTGCCCATTTATTCCTTCTTGCAAACTCATTAAACAAGAACAAGGCTGCAAAAACAGTAAACCACATCCCCCATGCAGTAAAAAATGTTGCTCCTTCAGCATAATTAAATTCAAACATATTATTCACCCTTTCCCCATTGATTTTAAAAACACTTTAAACTTTCTAATATGCTACTATTTCTTTAATTAAAAACTCTTTTCCGCATAACAATTCCCAGTGTCTATCTTTGCAATAAGGACATCCAACTCTATTTTCAATAAGTTTATAAACCTTATTGCAACTTTTACATAATACATTTCCTGGCAGTATCTCGATTTTTAACTTTGTAGCTTCTAGCATTGTACCGTCCACTGCTGCTGGATAACAATCTTCAATATATTTAGGAATCATGGAAGATAGCTCTCCAATCTGCAAAACAATGGTATCAATTTTTGTTAACTTATTTTTTTCAGCAAAATTCTCAACTGTCTTAACTACCTCTATAACCACCCCAAGCTCATGCAAGGAAACACACCTCCATAATACAATTTATAATTTTAAATATACAAATATTTAAATATTTAAAATTATAACTATTTAAATAAGTTTTTTAACTTTTTAGTTGTAATTCTTACTTTACGTTTAAGAACTTGCTTCACAACAACTGGTTTCATATCCTCGTAAGCTACCCCTTCTCCATCATATTTTCTTACAAGTGAAATAGCATCAAACTTACATTTAGTTGTACATTGACCACATCCAACGCATAGGAATTCGTCTACCACCGTTGCACCACAGCTAAGGCATCTCTCTGTTTCTTTTTTGATTTGCTCTTCAGTAAGGGTACCACGTAAATCTCTAAAGGTGCTTTTAGATTTTTCCCCTTCTACATGTGCTATATTTTGCCTTGGAGTACGGTCATATCCTTGAATTTCTAAGTTTTCTTTATCTAAAGCATGATATTCTCTTCTATCACGTCCAATAATTAAACTTTGTCCTGGTTGTACATAACGATGAATCGAAATTGCTCCTTCTTTTCCTAGTGCAATGGCATCAATAGCAAATTTAGGCCCAGTTAATGCATCACCACCGGCAAAAACATCTTCTTCTCCAGTCTGTAATGTAACTTGATCTGCCTTAATAGTATTATTTCTATTAAGTTCAATTTTACTTTTTTCTAAAAGTCCACCCCAATTTATTCCTTGACCTATGGAAAGCAGCACAGTATCAGCTTTAACCATTATTGTATTATCCTCATCATAGATTGGACTAAATTTTCCTTCCTTATTAAAGACGGAAATACACTTTTTAAACTCTACCCCTATAGCGCGTCCATTTTCAATGATAATTCTCTTTGGTCCCCAAGAATTATTTATTTCTATATTTTCCGATAAAGCTTCTTCAATTTCCTCTGGTAAAGCAGGCATCTCTTTACGACTTTCAAGGCAATACATTTTTACTTTATCACCACCAATTCTTGTAGCCGTTCTTGCCACATCGATAGCAACATTTCCACCACCTATTACTACTACATCGCCTTCAAGTTTCAAGTTTTTATCTAAGTTTACATCAGTCATGAAATCAATACCTGTAATAACATTTTCAGCTTCTTCGCCTTCTATGCCAAGTTTTCTTCCTTCACAAGCTCCAATTGCAAGGTAAAAAGCTTTAAATCCTTGCTCTCTTAACTCCCTAAGTGTTACATCTTTTCCAACTTCAATACCTGTCCTAAATTCAACACCTAATTCTTTTAATATCTCTATTTCTGCATTTATAACTTCTTTTTCAAGTCTAAAAGAAGGAATTCCTAAAGTTAACATACCACCAAGAACCTTCTGTTTTTCAAATACAGTAACCTTATAACCATCGATTGCTAAGAAATAAGCACAACTAAGTCCTGAAGGTCCAGCCCCAACAATAGCTATCTTCTTACCATACTCATGCTTACGTTTAGGAACATATCGACTATCTATATTTAAATCTTGCTGAGCAATAAATTTTTTAATTTCATCAATAGCTACTGGCTCATCAATATCTCCTCTAGTGCAAGCAGATTCACATTTTCTAGGGCAAATTCGTCCACACACCGCTGGAAATGGATTTTCATGCTTTATAAGCTCAAGAGCTTCTCTATATTTTCCTTGAGCTGCAAGTTTAATATACCCCTGAACAGCAATATGGGCTGGACATTGAGTTTTACATGGACTTGTGCCTGTATCAACTACATTCTTTCTATTTGTTCTATAATCTGGATTCCATTTATCCGGTCCCCATTCTGTGTCTCTTGGAGTATCAATTCTTTTTATCTCTGTAGTAACCGGTGTTTTAGAACATATCTTTTGACCTAATTGCAATGCATTAACAGGACAATGCTGCACACATTCCCCACAAGCAACACATTTTTCCTTATCAACTTTAGAGACATAATTTGAACGTACCATATCAGCATTAATAAACATACTAGCAGTTCTTAGTGAAAGACAAGAGCATCCGCAACAATTGCAAATGGCATGAGTTTTACCTGAACCATCTAAATTAGGTATTTGATGCATTAATCCATTTTCTTCTGCCCTTTTGATAATTTCAAAAGCTTCTTCACGAGTTATTTGTCTACCTCTCTTTGTACGAATATAGTATTCCGCAGCATGCCCCATCTGAATACAGATATCTTCCTTTAAATGACCACATCCTTCCCCCATAGCTTCTCTTGCTGTACGACAAGAGCAATCTGCAACTGAAAAAATTTCATTTTCATTGAGATATTTTGAAACCTCTTCATAGGATGCTCTTCTAGTTTCGCCTTCGATAGCATGTTCTATAGGAATAACTCTCATAAGCCCTACCCCTACTGGAAAACTTCCTGCTGTCTTAGGTCCTCTAACTCTTCCATAAGCTTCAAAGGCTCTAGCAATCTGAGGGTATTTAGCAACGTTTTTCTTATTGTTAACCATCATTTCCATGATTCCAGGAACCCAGGTGTCGTACCAGAATGTATCTACTCCTTCAATATTATTTACAAAGCAAACCCCAGCATCTGCTAGCTCTAATAAAAGCTCTGTAGTCTTTTCTATAGTTTTTCCACATAGCGGTGCAAGCTCTTTAGCTGTAGCCTTTTTACGTATTTTCATACAAAGTGCTACCTCTGCCATTTCTTCTGTTACAACAGGCTCAAGAATCATATATTCAGGATCTGTAGATTTAATTTCGTTTTTCGAGCCTCTTTTTTTATTACTAATGTGATTTGCTAGGTCAAGTACCTTTTCCTTAACCATATATTCCCCTCCCTAAAAATGATTATATGAAAGATATTAATAAAGTTATAAAATCCAACTTTATTTTTACACTAGTTAATAAATACTACATAAAAAATAATCAGCTTTTCTGATATATTAAGTTATAAAACATAATTACCCAAAGAAGCTGATTATTTATAGTCAAATTTATATAAATTCTTAGATGTAATAATTTTAGAATTTTCAAACTATTTTTCACGTTATTTTTTATGCATTACCATTATTTTGTTTTCCAAGTCTTCACTTCTGTACGTATCCAACTAAACCATTCTTCCATGCCCTCTCCATTCTTAGCTGAAATTGGAATAACTTTAATATTAGGGTTTAATTCTTTTACTCTTTCTTTTACTGCTTCCAAATCAAATTCAAAATAGTCCATTGTATCCATTTTGTTAATAAGTAAAACATCCACTATTGAAAACATTAAAGGGTATTTTAAAGGCTTATCATCCCCTTCAGGAACACTTAAAATCATAGCATTTTTTGATGCACCAGTATCAAATTCTGCGGGACAAACTAAATTTCCAACGTTCTCTAGTATAGCAAAATCTATATTTTCAGTGCCAAGTCCTTCTAATCCCTGTCTTGTCATATCTGCATCTAGATGACACATTCCACCTGTGTGGAGCTGAATTACTTTAACCCCTGACTTAGAAACCTTATTAGCATCTACCTCAGAGTCAATATCTGCTTCCATAACCCCAATATTTATTTCATTTTTTAAAGCTTCAATGGTTCTTAAAACAGTAGTTGTCTTACCTGAACCTGGTGATGACATAAGATTTAGTAGAAATACTCCTTCTTTTTTTAAGTCGTTCCTAAGTAACTCTGCTTGACGGTCATTGTTTTCAAAAACACTTTGCTTAATCTCTAAAACTTTGTACGCCTCCATATATCCCCACTCCCATTTCATATATAAATTTATCATGTTATGTATTGTAAATAAATTGTAATATAACATAACACTTGTTATGTTTATCATATAATACCAATTTTTCTTTGTCAATAGATTAACATTCCAAATGTAAATTTTTTATAAAAATATAAAATTATTTATGAAATTTATGATAATTAGTTTCAGATCTTTACTTTTTACATCACTTCTCTTATACCTTAAGCTTTCATACTGTGGAAATATGATATACTATCTATAAATGAGGTGAATACTATGAACACTAATGAACAAAATCATAAAAAACAACGTATTCTAGAAGCCGCAATTAGCGTATTTATAGAGAACGGATTTGAAGAAACCAGTATGAGACAAATAGCAGCAGCTGCTGGTCTTACTACTGGTGCAATCTATCATCATTTTAAAAACAAAGATGAACTTTTTTACCATGCAGTTAAAGAAGCCATGTACTTTGCTCAAAAGCTTTCCGAAAGAGATGAAAGTAGTAATCTCAAAAGTAATGAAAATATGTTAAATGAAATTGGTAATAAGGTCAGAGAACGTATGTCAAAGGTTAATGAACAGCGCCTTTTAGTTCTGCTTATGGGATATGTATTATCTAAGGGTGGAGCACTTAGTGCAAGTCTTAGAAAAGATTATAATGAAATAATTAACAAAGTAGCAGATATGTATTTCTTTGCTTTTGGTATTGAGAACGAAGAATGTAAGAAAAGTTTAGCAACTATTCTAGTAGCTGCCCTAGATGGTGTTGCAATACAATATTCTCTTGGTGTTTTAAGTCAAGAAGATGAAAAATTCAAAGATACATTTTTTAAATTTTTCGCAGAAAGTATTCCTGCTTTTATGAAAAAAGATAAATTTTAAATATAATAAAGTAATTCTTCACATGTTATTTTCATACAAAAATATATAACTGTATATTTTCTTTACAACTTAAAGGAGATGTAAATTTTTTTGTCACCGCTTATAACCTGTATATAGAAACCTCTTTTTAACTGAACTATAATGAACTCACAAAGTTAAACGGGAGGTTTTTATATGTATTACAGTAATGGAAATTATGAAGCATTTGCTCACCCAAGAAAACCAGAAGGTGTAGATAAAAAATCTGCTTATCTTGTTGGTTCTGGACTAGCATCTCTTTCAGCTGCTTGTTTTCTTATACGTGATGGACAAATGAAGGGAGAACATATTCATATTTTAGAAGAAACTAAATTACCTGGCGGAGCATGTGATGGAATAAACGATCTTCAAAAGGGATTTATTATTCGTGGTGGACGTGAAATGGAAAATCATTTTGAGTGTCTCTGGGATTTATTCCGTTCTATCCCATCTATTGAAACAGAGGGCATCTCTGTCCTTGATGAATTTTACTGGTTAAATAAGGATGACCCTAACTATTCATTAATGCGTGCTACTATTAATCGTGGTGATGATGCCCATACTGATGGTAAA
Source organism: Clostridiaceae bacterium (assembly GCA_902363375.1). Taxonomy (GTDB): domain Bacteria; phylum Bacillota; class Clostridia; order Clostridiales; family Clostridiaceae; genus Clostridium_J. The sequence goes on from CABIZX010000001.1 coordinate 1,498,940, forward strand.
TTTACTTTATCAGATAAAGCTGCTATGGAAATTATTAAATTGTTCTTTACTAAAGATGAAGATTTATATGATAAAAAAATAAATGAAGTATTTACTGACGATTTCTTTGCATCTAACTTTTGGTTATATTGGCGTACAATGTTTGCCTTCGAAGATTGGCATAGTGCATTAGAAATGAAACTTTATATTCAACGTTTTATTCATCATATTGGTGGTCTACCTGACTTTTCTGCACTTAAATTTACAAAATACAACCAATATGAATCATTGATTTTACCTATGGTTAAATATCTTGAACGACATGGGGTACAATTCCAATATGATACTCAAGTTACTAATGTACTATTTGACATAACAAAAGATAAAAAAGTTGCTAAGAAAATAATTTATATAAGGGACGGCAAGGAAGATTTCATAGATTTAACAGAAGATGATTTAGTATTTGTAACTAATGGTAGCTGCACTGAAAATTCTTCTTTAGGAGATGAAAATCATGCCCCAGTTCCTAATACTTCAGAAGGTGGCTGTTGGAAGCTTTGGAAAAACATTGCTATGCAAGATTCATCTTTTGGACATCCTGAAAAATTCTGTTCAAATATAAAAGCTACTAACTGGGAATCTGCTACGGTTACCACTTTAGATAATCGTATTCCTCCTTATATAGAGAAAATTTGTAAGCGTGACCCTTTCTCTGGTAAAGTTGTAACTGGTGGAATAATTACAGTAAAAGATTCTAGTTGGTTAATGAGCTATACGTTAAATCGTCAACCACATTTCAAGGCTCAACCAAAGGATCAGCTTGTAGTTTGGGTTTATGGTTTATTTACTGATGTCCCAGGTGACTATATTAAAAAACCTATGAGGGAGTGTACTGGTATAGAGATTACTGAGGAATGGTTATATCATTTAGGAGTTCCAGAAGAGCAAATTCATGATATGGCAGTAAACTCTGCTCGCTGCATACCTTGTATGATGCCATATATCACAGCCTTCTTTATGCCTAGAACAAAAGGAGATAGACCTAAGGTCGTTCCTGAAAATTGTACAAACTTCGCATTTATAGGTCAATTTGCTGACACCATTCGCGACACTGTATTCACTACTGAATATTCTGTTAGAACTGCAATGGAATCAGTATATACTTTATTAAATATAGACCGTGGAGTGCCTGAAGTATTTAATTCTTGCTATGATGTTCGTGTTTTATTAGATTCCACATCTAAAATGTTAGATGGTAAGAAGTTAAATGATATTAAACTTCCTTTAGAAGCTAATCTAGCTAAAAAGAAAATAATGAAAAAAATCTCTGGAACAGCCATAGAAGAATTATTATATAGATACAATCTTATTTAAAAATATTTTTGCTTATAACATAATAAATTTAAATCAATAATTCTATATAAAATCATCCGATAATAGTAAACTTTAAAAGTAGTATAGGGATATTAAATATATCACCATACTACTTTTGTTGATTTTGTATAATTTTTAATTAACTATTATAGATTTATATTTTTCTTTTATCATTTTTTATACTTGTATAATTTGCTATTAAAGATAGATTATATTTTTCTCTAATTGTGTCTATTTCTACCTTATTCATCTCTATTTTAATACTCACTTTCACTTATATAACTCAATACTTGCTCATTTATTTCTTCAGCGGTAGTTCCTAGTATAAAAGCTAATTCTTCAAAGAGTATATTTTCAATGGAAGTTAAAAGTTTTTTATCTCTCTCATGAAATTTCTTCTTACCATCTTCTATGCTAATCTTTTTTTTCATTAGCGTGTTAGCTATCTTAGCTATCTCTTTACGATCTCCTTGCTTTACAATACTTGAATATGTTTGATTACGTTCACCGTCAGCTTCTATCCACTCTATTCCTGGCAGTTTGAAAGATTCTAAAATTTTTAGAGCTTCCTCTTTCGTTAAAAGCTCTATCATAACCACCTTATCATTATCTACTGGAGTACTTATACTTAAATTGCAGTCCTCCATGGGATGTAACACATAATAACTCTTTGTTATACCAGAAAATGTCTTCTTACATATATCATCTATACGACAAATACCGTGTGTTGAATAGAGAATTAAATCTCCTATATTAAACATTTCATTTACCTCCTTAATGCTATTTGCAAGATTAACACACCTTATATTTTATATACTTATAAAATTTATTTTAGATATATTTCAATGAAAATCATCTATATAATTGTTATCTGAAAATATCATAGATATATAAATTTAATCCTATGTATAATCTTAATATTATGAATTCTTTTTTTCTAGAAAATAAAAAGAAACCTCTATTTTTAAAATAATTAATTTCTTGGCCAAGAATTACTTTAAAAATATTAGGCATATATCTATTGTAACATAAAAGAATTGATTAATGTAAGGAAATCTTTAATATAACTGAATTTTTCCATATAATCTTTATTACAGTATTATAAAATTATATTAAAACCACTTTTAAATATCATTTATACATTTTAATTTCCTCATATAAATTTCATTTATTATATTTTTCCTATGTATTTTTTATATTTCTAAAAAATTATAATATATATGTATCTATTTCCAAATAAACTTAAAGGTGGTAATATTATAGTATAATATTTAATTAGGTGGTATTATAAAATGAGTTCTAAAGCAACTTTAATGACAGAAGGATCAATCTATAAACAAATAATCAAGTTTTCTTTTCCCATATTGTGTGGAAATATATTTCAACAACTTTATAATATGGTAGATTCACTGGTTATCGGTAACTTCGTTGGTAAAGAGTCTTTAGCAGCTGTAAGTTCAACAAGTTCTCTGATATTTTTATTAGTAGGATTATTCACAGGGATTTTCTCTGGAGCAGGTGTTGTTATTTCAAAATATTTTGGTGCTGGAGATACAAAAAATATACAAGCATCTATACATACTTCAGTTGCCTTTGGTATTATATCTGGAGTTGTTATGACCATAATAGGAACATTACTTGCACCTCAGATACTAAAGCTTATGGGCACACCAGAAATAGTATTTGATAAAGCTATAATATATGTGAGAATATATTTTTTAGGTATAATTACTGTTGTTTTATATAATACAGCAAGTGGTATATTTCAGGCTGTTGGTAATAGTAAATCACCTTTATATTACCTCATAACCTCTTCTATAGTAAATGTTGTTCTTGACCTATTATTTGTTGTTGTGTTTAAAATGGGTATAGCTGGAGCTGCTATAGCTACTGTTATAGCTCAAGGTGTAAGTGTATGTCTTGCATTTTACAATCTTTCTCATACAGCAGATGTACATAGAGTTAACTTCAAAAAAATTAAAATTCATAAAGATATGCTTAAAGAAATTTTATCTATGGGCATACCTTCAGGAGTACAGAATTCGGTTATAGCTCTTGCCAATGTAGTTGTGCAATCTAATATTAACTCTTTTGGAGCTACAGCAGTTGCAGGATGTGGATCCTATTCAAAGATAGAAGGTTTTGCCTTTATTCCAATTACAAGCTTTGCCCTATCAATGACAACCTTTATTGGTCAGAATCTTGGATCTAAAAAATATGAGAGAGCAAAAAAGGGGACTTATTTTGGTATCGCAACCTCAACTATTCTCGCTGAGATAATAGGCATAATTTTCTTCCTAGCTGCACCAACTCTTATTGCTCTATTTAATAGTGATCCTCAGGTAATTGAGTACGGTACACTTCAAGCTAGAACTATAGCACCATTTTTCTTTCTTCTTGCCTTCTCCCACTGTTTAGCAGGTATCTTAAGAGGAGCAGGAAAATCTACTGTACCAATGTTGGTTATGTTGTCTTGTTGGTGTATTATAAGAGTGCTCTACATAACTATAGCTACACACTTAATACCAGAAATATATGTAATTTTCTGGGCTTATCCTTTAACTTGGTCACTAAGTTCAATAATATTCTTAATATATTATCTTAAATCTAACTGGCTTTATGGATTTGAGAAATAGGATATATAGATTTAAATATAAAAATAGCAGATAAATTTATAGAAATATAAACTTATCTGCTATTAATTTAGAATAATTATACTTTCAGGATTAAAATGAGCTCTCCAGCTTTTCAATAAATTTTTCTGCTTCCATAATATCTTTATTATTAGGATGTCCCTGTGATAACCTTCCTATGATAGCAAAAACCTTATTGCTTGTAAATTCACTTGCTATAAATCGTCCATTACAAGTAAACATCCTATTCGTCTTAAAAAATAATGCAAGCTGATCAACATATATTAATATTCTTTCTATTTAATAGCGACAGCTTCAAAAGTAATAACCTCTTCAGAATTTGATGGATACTGCCCAAATTTATAATCCGAAGAAATTACAATATTTTCAAATCCTATACTTTCAAGTATTAGTCTAAATTCCTCTACTCCATACCATCTTAATGGGAAAAGTTCTAATTCAGTTTGCAAAAGTACCCCTTCACGCCACTTTTCATATCTCCCATGAGAAATAGTATATTGATTTATATAGTCAACCTCTACAATTTTGTTTTCTAATGTAATTATATCCCCATTAGAACATTCCCAAGTTCTTGTAGTTACTGTACCTATTAAAATATCTGTTTGTAAAAATATATCAACAATTAATCTACCACCATTAGATAAATGCCTATAAAAGTTTTGTAATGCTTTTATTGAATCTTCTCTTTTATGTAGTAGAAGGAACGTTCCTGTTGGCACTATAATAGCATCATATTTTGTATCTTGTGAAAAAGACTCCATCTTTGCCTCAAAAAGTTTAGGACTCAGAACTCTTTTTTTACAATTATTCTCACATATATTTAACATATCTTTTGAACTGTCAAATCCATCAACATTTAATCCTTTTTCTAAAAGAGGAATTAATATACGTCCAGTTCCTGCTCCTGGTTCAAGAATAGGTCCCCTACATGACTCTAATCTATTCATATAAAATTCTATATCTCCAAAAGAATGACCTATAGGCTTATCCATATCATATACTTCTGAAGATAATCTGCTATAATAACTTAACATCCTTATCACCCTTCTTCCTTCATTTATTCCAAATATCTATTTTAGGCTATATCATACATCTGCCTTTCACTGATACACCTATCGAGGCATTTACTATAATCCAATGTAATCTCCACCTACCTTCCTCTATATGATAATTTTATTATAACAACACCGTTAAGGGGGAGCTGTTCCTATTTTGCTAAATATTTATAATAAAACATGATTATAAGTAATAAAAGCATACAAAGTATATTGCTTTGCATTATAGACCTCCTCTGATGTTATTCCAATTTGAAAAATCTAAGAGCTACCCGCAAAAGCACTCATTACTTCTATTTAACCTCATTCTCATCTTCATCAACTCTTAAATCCTTTCAAATGTCTCATTCTACAATTATTCTACCTTGCCCATTGCCAATGGTTGTATTTCCACATCTAGGACACTTTTTATATTTACGCATTATTTTTCCTGAACTTCTCTACTTCTTCAGGAATAGTTGCTGTTCTCTCTGTTGCAAAGATAACAACTTATTTATCCTTAAATTTATAAAGATTATTCTTAATAAATTTTATATCATTCTGAATATTTTTGTGTAAATCCTGTATTAGATCTATAAATAACAACAACCTTTTTATTACTCATAATGTCAATCCCCCATCCTAAGAATTAATGTCTCCATAATCTAAAGTCCAGTAGAAAACTTTCATAGTTTACTACTGGACTTAGTTTATAAAATGGTCTAAAAAATCCTTCTGGAAAATTTTAACACGCTCTCAAAATCTTTTGCATATCTTAAATACCATATCTAAAATTTTATTCCTTTATTATAATGAACTACACCTAAATTTATATATTTTTAGTTATTCCACAATCTAATTTCCATATTACTTATTGAAGATACATTGACTATAACTTGAATAAAATTGATGTCTTAATTCCCTCAATAGAAAAGCCACATTTTTTGTACATCTCTTTAGTAGTATCTGAATTATCTGTTATTAAGTAGGTTATATCAAGGTTTTCACAATAAGACTCATATAATAGTGTATGCAATACCGAAGTGCCATAGCCTTGCTTCTGATATTCATCGAGTATATCAAAATCCTCAATTTTACCAATACCATCTTTTATAAAAAATTCACAATTACCTATAGGTTTATTGTCTTTATAACATACATAAAGATCCAAGTTAGGATTATTGTGATACACTTCCATTTTTCTTTTTATTCTTTTTATAGCAAAATCTTCCCCCATAGCAGCTTTATTCGCGTGTATATCTACTAAACTTCCATCTGCAAGTGTTTTAGAAGTATTTGCTTTAAAAACAAAGCAATCTTCCTTTACTTTTAATTTATTAAAATTTTTTGGTGTGATTGCCATAAAGCAATATTCTGTAATCTCTATTTTAGGAAATATACTCTTTAAATCATAGTTTTTTATATCAGCATTTATCATTATATGAACATGTTCCAAACAATCCTTCTCTGCATTCTTAAGTTCAGTAGCTATAAAATTATTTAATTCATCCTCGTTCATTAATTCTTTTAAAAAAATAAAATTATGCATGTACATATCTCTAAGTTTATCATCTTTAAAATTAATAACCTTTTGTTCTTCATAAAAATCTGAAAAACATTTTATATAGTTCAATTCTGTTTCTAATATTCGTTTATACAATTCTGCTTTCATAAAATAATTCTCCTTATCCTAATAATTAAATATTTTCTTGTTTTCAATGAAGCCCTAGAGACTTTTAAGCCTTATTTTAGATGAATTTTGTCATATCAAAAAATTTAGCAGTATATAACTATCAATGTGACAAATTAATTATCGCTTACATTTAAACTTACTCTATTCTTCTAGAAATGAGAATTTTTTTCATGCTTTTCAAGCCTGTACATAAATACTAAAAATACAAAAGCTATTATCCCAAGTATAATCCATACTGATTACATTCCCATATAGCTTAGTCCATGGCCTACAACGATAGTACCAAATGTGTAACCTGATCCTAAAATCATTGGAATCACTTCATTCATTCTTCTCCTGTGTGAAGCTGGTGTACAATTTGCAATAAATAGACTAATACTTATTGACAATATAATTTCTCTTAGAGTAAATACAAATATTGATATAATTGAATCTTCTTCTCTCATTTCTAGCTTTTTGCTTTCATCAATGATTTCCTCTTCTGATAGATGTATTGTTTCCTTAACAAAAGCATTAATAGAAATAATGCTATAAGTTCAGTTACTGCATCTCCAATGAATACAATTGATAAATTATTTTTATATAATAATCCTCCTATAACTAGTTCAATAGCAAATCCTATATTCCATCCAATGTATGATAAAGCAGCTGCAATCATAAGTAGATAAATCATATTCATCGATGCTTCCATAAGTTCAAAAAATCTTCAGAATGAGATATATTGAAATTGAGATTAAGATAATCTTTAAGATATGGTTTACCATATGGGTTTTTGTCAAAACTTATATTATCATTTCTAATACCTAAGTCTTCTGTAATTATTGTCCTTATCAATATATCTCCAATTAATGTTCTAATTTCATCTTCTTTATTGAGAAATTTCTGAATCTATTATCAAACACAATCTTTTTAATTCATCTTCGCTAATATCTAATATTTTAACAATATATATTATCATAATTAGTCAAATATTTATTCTTAATGACAATTTAATAACTAATTCAAGCAACACCAACTTGTTATTTTGATTATACTTCTTTTAAACAAATAACTTTATAGAACCATGTATTCAATTAACTTTTTTATCGACATATAAGTTACAGCATACTTTCTATTTATTTATTATATTGCTTTTTTACCTTTATTGTTGATAAATACTTGATGTGTTCAATAATAATTAAATACACTTTATTTAAGTATTGGTATAATTTAAAGCTAATATATCTGTAGAAATTATCTATTCTCACATAGCTTGTATAAATCAAAATATAAAAATAGCAGATAAATTTATAGAAATATAAATTTATCTGCTATTTATTCTAAATAATTATACTTTTAGGATTAAAATGAGCTCTCTAGTTTTTCAATAAATTTTTCTGCTTTTATAATATCTTTATTATTAGGATGTCCCTGTGATAACCTTCCTATAATATCAAAAATCTTATTGCTTGTAAATTCACTTGCTATAAAGCTACCTTTACACGCAAAACTTCCTTTATTTATTGCTTCCTTAGATAGTAGCAGTTTAATCAACTTATTATTATAAACTTTCATTCCCACTCCACTTGTAGAAAATACAAAAACATTTTTATTCTTTAAATTTAGTGTGTCAACAAGCTTAAATAATTGTGGTGCTAAAGTTTCCTTGTATACTCCTGATCCAAATCCTATGAGATCATAATTTTCTATATCAATATAGCTAATATCCTTTATATTTACTAACTCTGCTTTAATTTTATTAGCAATTATACTAGCAATTTTTTCTGTATTACTTTTATAGTTAGAGCAATATATAATCAATGACTTCATAACTTTTCTCCCTGCTTCATAAAAATTAAAATCTTAATATAATTCAGTCTCTTTTCAAATTTCATTCACCTTTATTTAGAAGATTTTTTACAATAAATTAAACTAATTTCTATTAAGCATTACATATAAAACTTAATGCTCTATTTAATTTATTAGGTAGGTCTTTTGGAATGGCATGACCTATACCTTTATTGATATGAAATTCATAAGGAAGGCTAATTTCTTCAAATGCTTTAATCATATCTTCTTGCTCTTTCAATGGAGTTATAACATCGCCTTCCATAAATACACCTCTGACTCCTTTCTCACCCTTTTATTATTAATCATTCTAATATCTATATTAATGTTAGTTTCATACATTTAATTTTATATTGTTATATTATACACATATATTTCCTGAATAGATATATATTATCTTCTACTCAAGAAATATTTAAGATAATTCTTTCAAGATTATACCCATGAAGTTATTCAAAAAAACACCAAGACTTTGTTATCTTAGTGCTTTATTATAGTTTTTGAATTGACTATTTAGCTTATTGGTTTAACTGGATGTGCTTCTATGTAACATCTATAACCCATTGGTGGAGTGCATTGACTATATTTACTTGGTGATATGCCAAATTCCTTTGAAAAAGCTCTTGTAAATCCCTCATGAGAATCAAAGACAAAATCCATTGCTACATCTATGACCTTTTCATCACTATCACGCAGTATTAGTGCTGCTTTAGTAAGTCTTAATGCACGAATATACTCAAATGGTGACTTGCTAGTAACTTCTTTGAATAGTTTTGCAGCATGCCATGGTGAATATCCTGCCGCAACAGCTAATTCTTTCAGAGTAATTTTTCTTAAAATATTTGCTTCAATATATTCTTGTATGCGTTGCACCACCATAATAGCTTCAACCTCATTCATTTTCTCACCTCCCAATATATAAGAAAATTTTTATTTCTTGACCTTCACAACTAAAGATCAATTGTTAAATATTATCCACGAAAAAGAAATTTTGAGAGAAATTCTAGCAGAATAAAATAACTTTTAAAACTAGAAATATTTTAATGGATAGAGTAGTAATACCACTCTATCCATTATTAACTCCTCTACTAACTTTATATCTAAAAATCTGACTCTATTTAACCTAAGCCATTTTTTTATAAAAAGGTAGAGATTTATTGTTCAATTACATTCATTTAGCTCACAACAGTTTCAATAATATATATTGCTTTTATAGGTTCTATGAATCTCTCTATATCTCTCTGCTTCCATTGTGGAAGTAAAACTATTAGATTTATCAAATATTTCATTAGAATTTAAACGTGTTGCAAAATCTGTTAAAAAAGCCGATTCTGTAGCTCCTATTTTCCTATTATCATTTAATACTTCTATTATTCCATTAGCACTTTTTATACCCATACCATGTCCAAAATAAGCTCCATTACCTAGGTTAATAACATTTTCTCCTCTCAACTCAGGTGTTATCAGGCTTACATCTGGATTTTTAAAATATTGGCAATCTCCGATGAAGAACTCCGTTACATTATCATATGCTTCTATATAAAGGTTTTTACTTATATATTGCCAGCCTAATAAATATATAACTGGAAACATTTTATTAAAAATTTCTTCTGGAAGTATATTAACAAGTGCCCTATAGTAAATAATAACTATTGCAGTGGCACATTCAGTACCATACTGTGAGCTATTAATAAAAATATCCTTTATAGCATTAGATGGCTTTACATCTTCTCTTAATAAAAAGCCACCCGCATCAGTACGATTCCAGTAATCTGCATTACATTCTGATTTACGAAAGGTTGTAAAACTTACATCACTTTCATATAGTTCTATAGCTGCTCTAACAATATTTGCTCTTAGTTTTATGTCAAAATTTAATTGTTCTAATGAGTCATATTTATAAACATCTTTGCTTGATGCTAACTGATCGGCAATCTTTCTTTCAAGGCTATTTGGTGGATACTGATTAACAATCTTATCTCTTGCAACTATATCACCTGAAATTATAATCATCGTATTCCTCCTATTCTAGCAAATCTTATTTGCTCCTCCATTGGATACTCTAGCCAATCCTGCCACCTACTTATGCTATTACGATGCAATGTAATAGAAAATTCTGAAATTAATTTTTGAGTATTCTCATCTAACTTTTTAAACTCATCTATCAATTTACGCTCTTTTTCACTTAAAGTCTTTAATATTTTCCCTGTATCAATTGATACAGGCTCACATAAATACTTTGCTTCTAAAACTACCCTATAAATTACAGGGTTTTTGGTTTTCTGAAAGCTGTCCCCTGTAAAGTTCAAAAATAGATTATTTCTTCCAAACCAATCAAGAAAATATAGGTATTGTTTTTCTATATCTATATTCTCTTGTATTCCTATGCCTGGCACGAAACTCAAAAGCTCCTGTGCTAATTCAACATCTTTCAAATCTTTAGATTGTAATTTTTCTGAAATAATTCTTAAACTTCTAGGATCACGAGATTCAAAAAAAGACCAAACTAATTCATGTATTAGTAATCCTTGTCTATTTCTTCTAAAAATCATTTCTGATATTATAGGTAGTACTGTTTTATCCCTGTATAATTTTATTAGAAATATTGCAGTTATATCTAAAATTTCATCATATTCATCATTCAATCCATCATTAATATACCCTGTTTCTAGCATCCACTTTAAAACAGAATTAACTGATTGTATATAGTCAAAGGACCGATATTCAACATCTAAAATATTTTTTTTACTTGACAATATTTCACTTGTAATTCTCAAAGCAATTCTATTTCGTATATTTAACTTCTTAAAGAGCTTTAGTTTTTCAATTTCATGCTTAAGTACAAAAAGTGAAGTAAAATGCAAGTTTTCATCATTAATTAAATTTATAGCTTCTTTCTCATTATCTTTAGCTAGCTGATAAAAAAAGGATTTAATACTATCTTCCCCTCTATCACGCATTCTTTTATCTAATGGATTTATGGTGTTTGAATTATAGATATACACATATTCTCCTCCTCCATTTTTATAACACTAAACCGTGTCATTATTTACACTTGCTAAAAATTATAATTTACTAGCTGAAATGATTCTTAGTATTACCAACTGTAAAATATTTGAATATCCAGAACCGAGAATCTCACAATGTGATTTGCTTTTATTGTATACATAAATATATATGTCACCGTTTTTAAAAAATCACTCTTTATTTATTTTCAACAAATCTTACTAAATTAAGTGTAGCAAACCGATTTTTATGTGCATCATTATAATACCTACTGCCAAAGCTTTTCTAGCCGCCTCAATTTTTGACGGATTCATTGATTCTGAGTTATTCATCATATATGTTTATTGACAAACCTCTTTAACGGAGAAAGAATTTTGATGAATTAAAGATAGAACTTAAAATTATAAAATGGATAGAGCAGTAATTCCACCCTATCCATTTTATAATTCTTCTTATAGTTTTATGTTTAAACCAAAATGGTTTATATTAAATATTATTCTTAAATTTTTTTATTTGGATTTTATTTTAATTGCTTGTTCATTTTATTCTTTCTAATTCTTTCTATCATAATGAGGGGACCTTCACTGGTTGATACATATGTTAAAAATTCACATTCTTCAGGACTTCCTAATTTCTTTGATAATTCCTTATGGTGTTCATATATTTTTTGTTGCAGTGTTTTTTCATCCATTTTGTCATCTTCCCTTCAAATAAAATAACTCGCATACATTATTTTACATTGTAGACCATTTAATGTCAATAAATTCTTTTACATAATAGTTATTATTTTGAAGTTAATAATCTAAACTAATATGTTTATATATTACTTTGTTATTTATAATGCTTTAAATATATATTTTTCTATTAATATTTTCTTACCCCACAACCAATGAACTATTTAGATTCTATTATTACATTATGCATGTTTTTACCAGTATAATATAACTCCTTTATATGCTATATTTACTTCCTTTCCTGTAATGTCTTCTACTTCTTTTTTAAACCTCTGTGGATCGGCGTTTTTTTCACTTAAATGCAATAATGTAATATCCTCCACATTACTTAAGTCCCATTCCTTTAAGGTTTCTTTAAGATTTTCTAGACTCATATGACTTCTAACAATTCTCTCTATTCCTTCTTTTCCCTCTGAATTTATTAAAATATCCTCTGCATAATTACATTCTACTAAAATGTGTTTTAACTCTGGAAAACTATATTTTAATTTTCGTGTATCTGTGGCAAATAAAACCTTACCTATTTTCTCATGATATATTAAATATCCCACACAGGGACAATATTCTCCATTAGATTCTGTATGATAATTTTCAAAGGCCATTATTTTAAAATGTCCTACTTGATTAATAGTTTTAGTTTCTAGAGTGTTAATCCTCTCAGTATCACCTCCTAAGGAGCTTTTGATATGGCTAGGAGCATAAATACTTATTCCAGAAGGCAAACCCTTATAATAGGCCCTGCTATGATCTTTATGGTGATGTGTTATTAAACAATAAATTCTATTGTACGGTTTCTTTAATAGTTCTTTTTTTATACACTTCCATGCAACCCCACATTCAAGTAATAAAACTTCATTTTCTACCCTTAAAACATAACAATTTCCCTTACTATTACTACCAAGTACGCTTAAAGTAGCCATTATATCACCTATTTTTTATCGTTTTCTTTTAATTTTTAAGTAATTTTAAGTTTTGCTTTTTTGTCTTATATTATTCTATTTTCTTATTTTAAAATTTTAACTGCTAAATAGAAAAGAAGCATGATATAGACCTACTGCTCTATTGGAATATGTTGTAGCACTAAAATCTTTTAAGCAGGTACAAGCTATATCATTTAACTTATTTTCTAACCACTTATCTAACACTTTAACATAGGGTACATCTTCCAGAACTTGATATCTATGAACTATCGCACCTAATAGCTAATGCCCCATAACTACCCCTTAAAATAATTCTCTTATTATTAGATCCATAGTTTTCAAACCATACTCCATTGCTAATATTTTTTCTTTTAGCATAAACTAAAGTTTTACATGCTCTCTTAAAGCTATTATATTCCATGGCTCTTAAATTTTTAATTGATAAATATATATTTATTAACTCTATAAATCCAAGAATTATACTAAAATTACTTTGCATAACTTAAACCCCCTTCACAAAGCTCCTCATAATATAGCCACGAGAAATAATAATTCGTACTGCTTCCGCACATTGTTTACATTTTATTAACTTTTTATTCGTAATTAAAGTTTTTAAGTCCATTAGTAATTAATTATACATAAAAAATTCTCTCAAACTTTTAATTTGAGAGAATTCTCCTAACTTACTTGAGTTCTTATTGACTTTTAAAAAAGCTTTTTAATAATAAATATATACTATCCAGATGCTCGCATAAAATATATAAATAGCACTCCATATACTATCATGAAACTATACAGACACGGAATTTCATGATATTCCATTGTCTTATATTCTGCATTCATTTATAAATGCTTTAAATAACCTTTGAGAATTTATATCCTTTTCAATCATCATTTCAGGATGCCATTGAACTCCAATTACAAATCTTTCTCCAACTTGTTCAATAGCTTCAACAACACCATCACTTGACTTAACTGTTACAACCATATCCTCTCCAACAGCTTTAACTCCTTGGCTGTGAAGACTGTTAATTTTAATCTCATTACTTTGCATTATTTTATAAAGTCTACTTTCCTCATAGATATTTGCAATTTGTGAACCATATTCTTTAGGATAACATACTAATAAATGTTCATTTTTTGTCATTCCCTCTGAAATAAGGTCCTGATAAAGTGTTCCACCTTTTGAAACATTTAATAATTGGCATCCTCTACAAATACCCATGATAGGTATATCGTATTCACTTAATGCCCTTTTTAAAATACTTAATTCTATAGTATCACGTCTTATTGAAATTTCTCCAGAGGAGGAACTTCGAGAATGATTATAAAGTAATGGATTTACATCATTTCCTCCTGTTAGAATTAATCCATCAAGTATATTTAAAATTTGAGCAGCACTTTCTTCATCTTCAGTTATAGGTATAATCACTGGTATACCACCAGATAACTCCACTGCCTTTACATAATCATCAGCTAATAACTGCCACTGTTGAGATGATAATCCCAAATTAGTTATTGATCCAATCTGACTACTTGTTGAAAAGTTTGATGTAATCCCTATTATTGGTTTTTTAAAATTACTTCTCATCATTTTTCCTCCATTCTTCTATATAGATATAAATATAAATAGTTATATATTAAGTCTACAATAATAAAAGTTCACTTTAAACTTAAATAGATAATTTTGTAATAATTAAAGAGTCACTATGCAATAAATAAACCGCAGTGACTCTCTTCTTAATTCTATAACTTATAATAATGCACCTAAATATAATATTATACTGTACAATTCAAATATATTTATTCAATGTATTTGAACAACCTTAGAATCTATTACTTTTTGGCTAAAGTATATAATGTCAATTTAATTAATAAGTTCTCTTCCAGATTGATTTGCTAAACATTATAAGCATTGGATATATCTCTAATCTACCTGCAAGCATGCAGAAAGATAATATAATTTTACTTAAAGGTGAAAAGACTGAAAAATTTCCTGTAGGTCCAACCACCTCAAATCCTGGTCCTACATTACTTATAGATGTTAATACCGAAGTTGAAGTTGTAATTAAATCAAAACCATCAAAGGAAACAATTATAATGCCAATAAAGGTTATTACTATATATGCTCCTATAAATAAGAATACCCCTGATATGGTTTCTTCATCTACTACCTTATCATCCATCTTTACACTTTGAATTCTTTTTGGATGAAGTATTTTGTCTATTCCACGTCTTATGGCCTTTAACATTATTACTATTCTTACAGTCTTCACTCCACCACCTGTAGATCCAGCCATAGCTCCTGCTATCATAAGAATCAATATAATCATCTTACTTAAGGTAGGCCATAGGTTAAAATCTACTGTAGCATAACCTGTTGTTGTGATTATAGACGCCACTTGGAAGGATGATTGCCTAATTGACTCTCCTATCCTACCGCCATTAAGTCCTAATATATTAATAGTAATAAATAATATAGAAACTCCAATCATTAATAAATAATATTTAAGTTCCTCACTCTTAAAAAAGCTTTTAATACTTCCCTTTAAAACTTGGAAGTATAGAGCAAAATTTACTCCAAATAATATCATAAATATTGTAATTATCCACTCAACTGCTGGATTATTAAAGGCTGCAACACTGGAATTCATATTAGAGAATCCACCTGTTCCAGCTGTTCCTAATGCATGAATTATAGCATCATAAAATGAAAGCCCTGCAACCATTAATAATATAGTTTGCAATATAGTTAATACAAAGTATATTATGTACAATATCTTTGCAGTTTCATTTAATTTTGGAACTATCTTACCTGGGTTAGGTCCTGGACTTTCGGCCCTTAATAAATATATTGTATTAGAACCTAACGAAGGTGCTATGGCTAAAATAAATATTAGGAATCCCATTCCACCTATCCAATGGGTAAAACTTCTCCAAAATAATATTCCTCTAGGTAGGGATTCAATTTCAGCAAGTATTGTTGCCCCTGTGGTTGTAAAACCTGATACTGTTTCAAAAAAAGCATCGACGAAAGATGGGATTGAACCACTTATTATAAATGGCAAAGCACCAAAGGCTGATATTACAATCCACGACATCCCTACAGTAAAGAATCCTTCCTTTGCATACATCTCATTATCCTTAATTCTGATCCTACGTAAGAATAATGCTAGAGGTAACATTAAAATTATAGTAAATAAAAACGCAGTAGCATCTCCATCTCCATAATATAAAGCTACCATAAAAGGAATTAACAAAAGTAATACTTCATATAATAATACGTTTCCAATAAATTTAAAGACTATTTTATAATTCATTTTTATTACCACCCACAGAATATATCATCAATTTGTAATATTTTCATATCCTTAGATACGATAATTATTCTATCATTTACCTTTAAGCAATCATCTCCTGTTGGAATGATAATCTTATTATTTCTAACGATTGTAGCTATTAAGGCATTTTTATTAAAATCTATATTCTTAAACTTTTCATTTATATTTGATGTATCACTACCTACTATAAATTCTATGGCTTCCGCCTTATCATTACAAATTCTATATATATTTTCTATACAACTTTTCTTTTTATTTTTTAATGACCTAACATATTTCAATATCTTATAGGCAGTAACTACCTTTGGATTTACCATAGTATTTATTCCTACAGTTTGTCCTATATCCCTGTAATTGTCCCTTGTAATTTTAGTGATTACATTGCTTACAGATCTATTGTAAGCTAAAAGAGAAGCTACTATATTATCCTCATCTCTTCCTGTTAAGGTAATAAAGCTATCCACATCTAATAGACTTTCAGATAATAAAAGCTCCTCATCCATACCATCTCCATTTATTACTATAGAGTTTGGTAAAAGCTCATTAAGCTCCTGACATATTCCTAAATCCTTCTCTATTATCTTACAGTTAACCCCTACTTCATTTATAGTTTTAGCAAGGTAATATCCAATCTTACCTCCACCAATTATCATGGCTCTCTTAATCTTTTTCTTATACTTTCCAAGTTTATTAAATAGATTTTGAATATCCTTATGTTCACCTATTACATATACCCTATCCTCTCTATTAAACACGTAATTTCCCTTAGGCATAATAAACTTGTCATCTCTTTCTATACCACAGAAAAGTACATTTTCTATTTTACAACCAATATCACTTATTTTCTTTCCTTCAAGGGCTGTATCTTCAGCCTTAAATCCAACTAAGTTTACCTTTCCATCAGAGAAGTTATCTATACCACATACTGATGGGTACTTAATCAGCTTAGCTATTTCCATTGCTGCAGCCTTTTCTGGATTTATAACTAAATCTATTCCAATAGCCTCAGTGAAAAGTGTAATATCTTCGTCATAACCTGGAGTTCTTACTCTAGCTATTGTATATTTAACACCTAGCTTTTTTGATGCAAGTGAACAAAGCATATTTAATTCATCACTATCTGTAACTGATATTAAAATATCTGCCTCCCTTATTCCAGCATCCTCAAGAACCTTTAAACTGGTTGCATTTCCTTTAACGCACATTGCATCAAGATTATTGCTTACATGCTCTAACGCAAGGTCTTTCTTGTCTATAATAGTTATATTATCCCCATCATTAGATAAATATTGGGCTAATGTATAGCCAACCTTGCCTGCGCCAACTATAATAATATTCATTTCATATCTCCTCATACTTTCAATATTAGTCCTTTGTACAATACACAATTATACACCACAATAATCATTAGTCATAGATATTAAATTTATATAAACCGACAAAATAATACAAACTGATTATATTATATAATTTTATATCTTTAGTATAAAATATTAAAGTAAAATTACAATAATAAATTGAAATAATTTCTATTTACTATAATATTATATCTCAATGGATTACAGTGAATTTAAGAAAAATATCCCCTTCATCCTAAGATACGGATGAAGGGGATATTTTATAAGGGTACTTAAATTTATATAAAAGGCATTTTTATTATTTATCTTTTTATAAAATCTCCATACATTGGAGTAAATTTACCGAAGGCTCCTGCAACTTCCATTATTTCTCCTGTCATATAGGATGAATCATCTGATGCAAGGAATAATACAGCATTAGCTATATCCTCTGGTTTTCCTGGACGATTCATTGGGACATTCTTTAAAAAGGTATCTAAAAATTCTTGACTCATATTGCTAAGAGCTGCTTTAGTTGCTATAAAACCTGGTAATACAGCATTACATCTTACATTGTATTGAGCACATTGAGCTGCTATATTTTTAGTTAATGAGTTTATAGCTGCTTTAGATGTACAATATGCTATTCCTGATAAATCTGGTACTACTGATCCTATTGTAGATATGTTTATTATGCTTCCTCCACCAGTTTTCATCATACTTTTTATAGCTGTCTGGCTTGTTAAAAATACACTTTGTAGATTTGTTACTACTGTATTGAAATAATCTTCACTTTCAGTATCTAATATTGTTTTATCAAGCTTTACATCATGTCCACCATAGTTATTCACAAGAATGTCTATTCTTCCTTCATTTTTAATAACTTCCTCTACCATAGCTGTATAAGTGGATGCTTCTTTGGCATTAAAATAAACATATTTTGCTATGCCACCTTTTTCTTGTATTTCTTTTATTACTTCCTTAGCTAAATCTTCATTTCTAGCACCTATATACACAATTGCTCCATTTTCTGCTAATTTCTCTGCACTAGCAAGACCAATTCCCTTAGTTGCTGCTGTTACTAAAGCTACTTTATTTTTTAATTTCATCTTATATCACCTCAAAATTAATTATTGTACTCTTTAAGCCATATGAGTAAACATTTTTCCTAACTCTTCTATTATTTCGTCTCTTTCCTTTGTTGAAATTCTCTTATTATGGTTTGCTCTATTTCTTTCTCCTACT
Source organism: Clostridiaceae bacterium (assembly GCA_902363375.1). Lineage (GTDB taxonomy): Bacteria > Bacillota > Clostridia > Clostridiales > Clostridiaceae > Clostridium_J. The sequence continues at coordinate 1,518,084 of CABIZX010000001.1, forward strand.
AAGTAAGACATTTTAACTCCTAATTGATCTAATCCTTCCTTAGCCACATCTTCTGGATACATTGCTGCTGCTACAGCATCTTCATCTGCTGGTTTATTTTGTAACCAAGTTGGAGTGATAGTTGACCCTGCTACCATTAATAATACATCTACATTTGTGTTCTTACATTCATAAGCTACACCTTCAGTTAAAGCCATCATATATGACTTTTGTGCAGCATATTCAGCACAGAATGGAAGAGATGTCCAACCTGATAGTGAGCCTATTGTTACAAATGCTCCTCTATTTCTTTCTTTAAATAATCCTATAAAATGATGTAATAACTTAGAAAATGTTCTTATATTTACTCTGTACATTTGCTCATACTTAGAATATTCCACTTTATTATATTGTCCCATGGCATGTAGACAAGCTACGTAGTTTATTAATCCCATATCCAAATCCTTTGTAGCTTCTATTAACTTATCAGCTGCATCATATTCTGAAAGATCTTGTGGTAAAACTCTTATTTCCCTGCCTGTTTCTTCATTTATTTCTTTTGACAGGTTTTCTAACGCCTCCTTTCTTCTTCCTACTAAGATTACATCCATTCCTCTTCTTGCTAATTCAAAAGCATTAGCCTTTCCTATTCCCTCTGTTGCTCCTAACACAATAGCCCATTGTCCATATTTTTCTCTAAAATTCATTTTTCATTCCTCCTAGTAATTTAAAATGTTTTATTATTTTTTTCTTCTATCAGCTAAAGCTATTGAACCTAAAAAAGTTCCAAAAGTTATCACTAATAAAACTATAAATATTATCCATGTAATTTTGTATTGACCTGTAGTATCAAAGATTATTCCTGATAAAGTAGGCCCTACTGCTCCACCAAATTGGAAAAACATCATAACCATTCCTAATATAGTTCCATAATCCTTTTTACCAAATAACTCACTAGTCAAATAAGATGGTCCCATAGCAGCAATAGCTGCAAATCCTCCAAATAATACTGCAAATAACACTGCGAAAACATATACTTTTCCTAGTAATAGACATACTACTGATAAAATCATAAATGCACCAATTGCAGTCATTCCATTTTTAAGTCCTAATTTTTCTAGTAATATACCTATAAGTACGTTACTTATAATTCCCATAAGTGAAACTATTGAAGTTACTGTAGATGCAAATATAGGACTATGACCAATACTTTCCATATAACTTGGAATATGCATCTGAACTCCAGCAAACACCACTCCTAGTAATACAATAGCAACTATAAATACCCAGAATACTGCTGAACTTTTAGCTTCTTTAAAGGTATACCCATTATTCTCTTTACTTACTTTTTTATCTTTTAATGAGTCAACTTTCCCTTCTTTAAATCCATAAGGAACTTGTCCTACATCAGATGGTTTTTCCTTTATAACTAGTAATGATACTAATACTGTAACAACTGCCATAATACCGCCTAAGATAAAATAGCAATTTTTATATCCTATTTTAGGCATTAAATTAGAAATAATTAATATAGTACAAAAAGATCCTACATTTCCTCCAGCAAAAGCTACACCTGTTGCCAATCCTTTTTTCTCTGATGGAAACCAATTGGTTATAACATTAGATACTGTTATCTGTGTTATACCTGTAGACGAAATACCTACTATTGTAGATAAAACATAGAATTGCCATAATTCATTAGCAAATCCAAAAGCTCCAAAAGCAATAGAAACCACTGCTCCACTTATGGCCATAATATATCTAATATCATATTTTTTAATAAAATTCCCCATAAATGGTGATGTTATTGCCGTCGCTATAGCTACAATTGTAAATACCAGTGAAAACTGAGTTGCTGTAAATCCTAAAGCTTCGGTTACTGGCTTTAGAAATATTGAATGAGATAAAAATATAATTGCAAAAGGCATTGCCATTATAAAGAACGAACCTATGGCAATCCTCCAACCGTAAAATGATTTTTCCTTATTCAAACTCTTTCCCTCCATTATTTTAAAGTCTTCTTCTTACAAAGCATGATTCAATTTTATCTTCCAAGTCTTAGCAATTCAAAGGTATAATTGTGGCAATACTGTGGCAAAAGTTCTATAGATTTCTTTACTATATTTATTTCTTAATAGTTATGCTATATTATTTATTGACTTTATATAACATTTTAAGAGGTGATTTTTTGGATAAGCTTATTTACATAGTAGATGATGAAGAAAGGATTCGTAATCTTATAAAATCTTTCTTAATAAAAGATGGTTTTGAAGTTAAAACCTTTAGTTCTGGTAATTCCTTTTTAGATGATTTTTATGCTACTCCTTGTGATTTAGTTATTTTAGACATAATGATGCCCGGCATTGATGGTTTATCTGTTTGTTCCATATTAAGACATATAAGTTCTGTGCCTATAATAATAGTATCTTCAAAGGATAGTGATATTGATAAGGTAACAGGTATCAATTTAGGTTGTGATGACTATTTGACAAAACCCTTCTCCCCCTTAGAACTTTTAGCTAGAATAAAATCTATATTTAGAAGAATGGAATTAAATAAAGATACTAAGCGTGATAGCAATATAATTTTCTTTGGGGACTTAGTTATAAATAAAAATCAGCGCAATGCTAAGATTAAAAACAAGGATATAAACTTAACTAAAAATGAATTTGAATTAATAGTTTATTTAATTGAAAATAAAGATAGAGCTATAACTAGAGATGAACTTTTAAGGAAAATATGGAACTTTAGAAACATGGAGATAGATACTAGAGCTACAGATGATACCGTTAAAAGATTAAGGAGAAAATTAATTGATTATGATTCAACAATATATATTAAAACTATAAGAGGCTTTGGTTTTAGAATATTTGATGGTGGTGAAAGTCATGTTTATTAACAAAAACTATCCTATAAAAGCTAAAGTATTGATACCTTTATTTATATATTTGTTATGTTTTTCTTTAATAATATTATCTTTATTAAATGTGTTCTTTTTTCATACTTTAAAAACTTATGGAGATGTAATAATCATAAAAGATTCATTAATGAAACTTAATATACTAATATCTATACTATTTATAGCATTTCTAATTGGATTTACTTTTTTAGTTCTAAAAATATGTGATTCTCTATCCAAATCTATATTAGGTTTATCTGAGGACACAAAAAAATTAGTTAATAGCTGCTATAACACTAAAAAAATTAAAACCTTCTATATTTCAGAAATACAAGATCTAAATATTAGTATAAATAAATTGGCTAAAAAGCTTCTCGACTATTATAATTCTCAAAAAATAGCCATAGCAAATGCCTCCCATGATTTAAGAACCCCTTTAATGTCCATTCAAGGCTATGCAGAAGGTATAAAATACAATGTTTTTGAAGATATAAATGAACCACTAGATATAATAATAGAGGAAAGTAAAAACTTAAGGGATTTAATCAAAAGTATTTTAACTTTATCAGAGTTAGATTCTCAAGATCTACAAAGGAGTTATCAAAACATAAATCTATATAATCTTTTAAATCACTTAGCTAATAAACTACGTGGTTTAGCATATAAAAATAATAAATCTATATTAATAAATGGAGATAAAAAACTATATATAAACACAGATGAATCACTATTGTCTCAAGGGGTAAATAACATTTTATCCAACGCCATAAGATATGCAAAAAAGAATGTGAACATAAACTTTGAAATAACTAATAACTTCATTCTAATACGCATAGAAGATGACGGCGATGGTATCTCTAAAGAAGATTTAAACAACCTATTCACCAGATTTTACAAGGGTGAAAAAGGTAACTTTGGCCTGGGCTTATCCATAGCCCAATCCTCTATAAAATATTTAGGTGGAGAAATCTGTGCTCACAATGGAGAAAATGGAGCATGCTTTGATATATACCTAGCTTTAGAGTAATAATTTATTGTAAAAATCCCCTTCATATACATCTTAACTATTGTATATGAAGGGGATTTTTATGGTGATATTATTATTTTTACTACAAAAACTATTGCTAAAGGGCATACTATTAAAAACTTACTGTTATACTATTAATTTCAATCACCTTAATATTTACTATATTTTATATTATTGTTTCTTCTATAAGAATTGTGACTTTCGTTCCTTCTCCTTCTTTACTTTCAATCCTAAAATCTAATTTTTCTTCAAAAATAATCTTCATTCTATTATAGCTATTAGAAAGACCTAAGTGTTCAGAAGATATCTTTTTTTCTTTTGAAAAAAGAACTGCCTTTAGACTATCTAACTTTTCCTTACTCATTCCTTGTCCATTATCTGTAATTTCAATTAGAATATATCCCTTCGTATTTTTGCACCTAATAGATATATTTCCAGACTTAGTTGTACCTAATATACCATGTTTTAATGAATTTTCAACTATAGGATGTAAAGAAAAGAATGGTATTCTAAAGTTTTTAGCATCTTCACTACACTTAATGGAATATTCAAGCCTATCAGCAAACCTTATTTTCTGTATGGATAAATAATTCTTTATATACTCCATTTCCCTCTTTAATGTCACCATTTCATCTACACTAGATAAGCTATATCTCATCATTTTTGCAAAAGCATCTAATGTTTTTTCTGCAGTTTCATATTCTTCTAAGGAAATTAATCGTGATACTGAATTGATAACATTAAATATAAAGTGTGGAGTAACTTGTTTTTGTAGAGCATTGAACTGAGCCAATTTTAACTCGTGTCTTAATTCTATCTGCCTTTTTTCATATTTTAAAATTTTTTCTCTATGATCCGCTAATTCCTGCTGTGCTTGTATAAAGGCTACATTTTGAAGGATGTAATTACAGATATTTTTCAAAGCAGTTGTAGTAGCTTCTATTTGATGTGCAGTAAGTATTGGAATTTCTTTATAATACTCCGCTAATTTAGGGTTCTCATACCAATTAGTGCTACTGGCAATACTATCTTTTGGATAATACTCCATCTCCGAGCAAAGTACTTGCCCTGCTGTAATAGCTCCAACATAATAATCCTTATATATCAGTGGAATTTCAATATTAATAAGTCCAGCATGGCATACATAAATACATGGTTTTTCTGTCCTTAGAGCAATACTTATTGCGTTTCGATTGGACAAAGCACAATAATAAGCTCCTTCTTCTTTTTCATTAATGTAACTACAGAATTTAGTAAAGTTACTCCCCTTTCCTATATGATTTCCATCTCTATCTATAAAAACTACACCAAAGCCTGTTGCATAAGCAAAGGATTCCTGTATTTCATGCTGAAATTCTTCTGTTACGATATCTCTTAAATTAATTTTCTGCATTCTAGTTTCCCTTTCTAACCTCTGCTGGAGACTTTCCTATATACCTTTTAAACACTCTATTAAAATGAGATACATTTATAAAGCCACAATCTCTAGCTACCTCATGGACTGACATATTAGTCTCCTTTAAAAGCTTCATAGCATGATTAATACGTACTTGATTTAGGTAAGTTCGTATAGTAATTCCTTTTTCTTGATGAAAAATTCGTGATAAATATGATGGACTAAAATGAACTAAATCTGAAAGCATTTTAAGTGTAATTGGTTTATTAAAATTATTCTCAATATATTCATCAATTTTATAAATAAAATCATTTTCTTTATTTGAACTATGATGAACTCTTCTATTATCATTACTATTACTCTTAAGACATTGCTCTATTGTCTCAAAAATTTCTGTCTCACTAGTTGGCTTTAATAAATAGCCATCCATATGAAATTGTATTGCCTTTCTAGCAAACTCAAACTCTGCATATGCCGTATTTAATAAAATAATAATTTCTGGATATAATTTCTTAATATGTATCGCTGAATCAAGTCCATTTCCTAAAGGCATATTTATATCCATAATAATAATATTGGGATGATAATACTTCACTTGTTTTAGAACTTCTTCTCCTGAACTAGCCTCCGATACAACTTTATAGTCTTCTTTATACTTTGAAAAAATCTTTCTTAGATACTTTCTTTCAATAACTTCATCATCAGCTATTATTACATCCAACATCTGTCTCCCTCCCTCACCACTTATATACGATTATAAGGTAAATATGCAGATATTTTAGTATTATCTTAGTAAAGATATTCTTTGTAATACTTATGACAATTGTAACATATTTATCCATATTTGTCTTATGATTTGCTATTCTTGTTTAAAAACTTAAATCTTATTTACAATTCTATAGTAAAGTATTTAAAATTAGATATATAAAAGGAGGGATTATTAAATGAGAGTTAATGACAGACATATTTCATTTTATTATGAAAACGATTTTGACATGGGAGAAATCAAAATTAACCCTAAAAAAACAGCATTACTTATCATCGATATGCAGCATGTATTTATTACAAGACCTGAACTTAAAAATCCTACAGAAGAAGAATTAAAACAGGCAAAACGCTGGGAACCTTTTTATAACACTATTGATGAAATCGTTGTTCCTAATAATCAACGCCTGCTTGAGGCCTTCCGTGAAAGAAAAATGGAAGTTTGCTTTGCTAAAATTCAATGTCAAAAGAAAAATGGTAGCGATCGTTCTTTAGACCAAAAAGCAACTGGATATAATGAATTATTATTACCACCTGGAACACCTTCTGCTGAAATTATTCCTGAACTTACTCCTATGGATGATGAAATTGTAGTTACTAAAACTACTGATAGTGCTTTAACTGGAACTAGTTTAAGGTTATGGCTAAATAATATGGGAATTGATACAGTTGTTGTAACTGGAGTTCTGACAGATCAGTGCGTTTCTGGAACTGTTAGAAGCCTTGCAGACGAAAGTTTTAAAGTGTGGCTAATTGAAGATGCATGTATGGCATCAACACAACAAATTCAAAATAATGAACTAGAAATTTTAAATAATATTTATTGCCATGTTATAAATACTGACGAGCTTATTAAGGCACTCAAATAACTTATATTTATTTTAAAAAGGAGGATTTTTATGTCTGAACCAAAATTAAAAAGAAATCTAAGTTTTATATCTATGATTGCTCTTGCTTCAGGTGCAGTAATCGGCGGCTGGTTAGCTGAAGCTCCTTATTGGTTCTCTGTAACTGGTGCCGGTTCCGCTATTATTTTCCCATTATTAGCCTTATTATTAGTTCCAATTGGACTTACCTTTGCAGAATTAACAGCAATGCTTCCTTTTGCTTCTTCAGTTGATGTTTGGACTACCAATGCATTTGGTCATAAAGCTGGTTTTGCATCTCAATGGATGATGTTTTTAGTGCAAGTAGTTGAACCTCCAATGATGGCCTTCATCTTTATTACCGCAATAAGCTATTTCATTCCAGTTTCTGCTGGTGCTACAGTATGGATTGCCATCTCCATAGTTGTATTATGGTATATTTTATCTAACTTTAATGTTGGACTTACTGGCTCCCTTGCTAATATATTCTTTTTTTCCATGATAATTATGTCTCTTATCGTTAGTTTTACCTTATTTACAAGTGGCCATTGGGAGGCCTCAAATCTTGTTGCAGGTGGAGGATTTTTTCCTAATGGTTTTAAAGGTATTTTCGTTGCTATGGCAGTATTTTCACTTAAGTTTATCGGATTTGAAATGACACCTACCATGATAGAAGAAACAAACTTCCCTGTCTCTAAGATGTGGAAAATAATCCTTTCTGCATTATTTGTACCTGCAATACTTTACTTTATAGTTGTTATGGCTATGGGAGGTATGGATTCTTGGAATGTTATCTCTGGAATGGGTATGCCAGAACCTGAACTAGTTGCTCAATATTCTTTGCCTAAAATAATAGGTATACTAGCAATCATTGCAGGAACTCTTCATGCAATAACAACCTTAATGGGCTTCTGGACTTCTTCTGCTAGAGTATTATATGGAGCTGGACAACTTAATCAACTTCCTAAAGTATTCACAAAGCTTAACTCCAAAGGACAACCTGTAGTTGCTAATTTTACTGTTTTAGTCTTCACAATTTTCTTCTGTATTTTTAGTGGTGATAATTGGGTTCAATATATATATGCCGTTTCTTGTATTGCTGCTGGACTTGTTTACTTTATGTGTTGTCTAGATGCTTTAATTTTAAGAAAGAAGCATCCTGAATGGGAAAGACCATATAAAGCCCCAGGTGGAAATTTATTATTTATTGCTGGAATGGTAATCTCTGTTTGGATAATAATTGGATCTTGTCTTGAATTGTCTATAGGTGGCTATATCTCATTAATTGTTTATTGCTTAATTGGAGTAGTTTTCTACTTCTGCATGGAAATCTATAGAAAGAAATCTCCTAAAGATAACGACCTTTTAACTCTAACTCCAGAGGATATAGACAAAAGTTTATAATCTATAATAAAAAATCCAATCATTAAATTTTTTAATGATTGGATTTTGGCTATGATTTATATTTAAGTAATAGTCAGCTTTATAAGAGTGAATCATTCTCATAAAGCTGGCTATTTTTTAACTAAAAGTCTCTAATATAAACTTAAAATAAACTAATAATATTCTTTAAAAAAACAGCTCTCCTGGTTTATATCCCTCAGGTAGTTCCTCTTCACTTAAGAATTTAAAGTTGTCATCACGTAATATTGGTAAAAATGCTTCATATGGTATTCTAGCAAACTCGCAAGCATAATTACTAGCTCCAAACCACTTACCCTCTTTGCTACTTAGATTTAAATTTCTTGCAAATTTTGTATGATTTGAGCAATCGTGAACTGCTAAATCCCAATTTTCCTCTTCAGCTATTTTCATGAACTTCAGAGTTAATTCTCTGCTCCAAATTGGAGAAATATAGCCATGTCTAGAAATATACATGTTTTCTCCTTCATAATTGTATATGTTATTCTCATTCAAATGCAATTCTGCACAGTTTATAAAATCCAGATTTGTATCTAATATAGCTTGTTTCTTATTAAAGAATCCTTCGAAAAACTCAGGAGTCATTGGAGTTTCAATACCTACATTTTTAATATACTTTTTAGCTATTCCAATGTTTTCAATTACCTTATCTGAACAGTTAGTAGCACCTAAGTTGAAACGTATCTCATTAAGACCAGCTTCACCTAATGCTTTCAAAGTCTCTTCAGAAGCTAAAGTACCATTTGTATATAGATGTTGATAAACACCTGCTTCATTAAATTTCTTTATAACAGAGTAGTATTTTTCTATTTCCATAAATGGTTCTAGGTAAACATAGGCAACACCAGTAGGTTTATTATGTATGGAAAGAAGTAAATCAATATCCTTCTCATAAAACTTTGTACCTCCAATTTCCCACATACCTTCACCTATAGGCGGCTGATCCGCTAATTCTCCATAATTATAGCAAAATTTACACTCTATATTACATTTGTTAGTTTTTCTAATTGCACTTAATCCAGTTCCCATAAGACAAGAACGGCATCCCATGGCAAACTTTCTTTCATTTCCCACAAAGTAAGTTCTATTTGCAAGAGTTTTTAAGTCTTTAATTTCTGACATCAATTTATCATTTCTATGATCAATTGACGCCTCTATTTGTGCAAAGGTAGCGTATATGATTTCTTGTTGTTTTGTCATAAGCTCCTCATCTTCTGGCAACATGGCAAAAAATTCAAACCACATCAACGCATCTTCCTTTGAAATCTTCATAATGTGTCCTCCTCTAACTAATCTTCTAAAGTTTTAATTAAACTTCTTCTTTATGTAATCTTTCACGTATTCTTCTAAAGATAAACGCACTGCCTCTAATTATATCATTTTTATTCTTTTCTTACTATGACTTTAAAAATATATAGATTTTTATATAAAAAGAACCTTGATTTTTCAAGATATCGACTTATCACATTAAATAGAATTATTTTTTGAAATTACGCATTTTTCAAACACCGAATCCAGTTTCTTCTCTTTTATCCATTTCTTAAGTTTTCATTATCTCCAAAATAATTTTCTAAAGCCTCTCGTCTATTTCTCCAACTGCTGCATAAATATATGGAATTTCTTAAGAAATCTCCTTTTCATTAACTGCATTTTACTTTGTTCAACTTTTGTGTCCATAATTATATATTGTCATCAAGTCTGAAAAAGTAAAAATGGCTAAAATTGCAATCAAAAATATACCACTGCATATTATATAGCAGAAAGATTATTATAGCAAAGTTAGATATAGGCATAATTTATCTTTTCAAAATGAATATTCATTAGATATTATGATTAACCTATTAGGATAAAAAATGAAGTGATCTTATGGCGACAGTATCAGGTCGCGTTATATTCGATAGAGATAGAAGTGCTTCAATTACTGCAGGAGATTCAGGCATATCAAATGTACCTGTTGTATTACAAAATACAGTGACAAATGTTGGACTTGTAGTTCTTACAGATTCTTATGGAAATTATTCCTTTATAAATGTTCCAAATGGTAGTTATAGAATAGTGGAAGCTTTTGGGATACCAGGAAATTTTGCTACAGCAACAGTTGTACCAGTTCCTATAGGAACAAACCTACCATTAAGTTTTGCAACAAATTCTCCACCAGGTGCAACTAATCTAAATTCGGTAACACCATATACCCCTTTAGTTACTGTAACCGGCGTAGATTTAACAAATCAAAATTTTTTTTGATGGTCCAGTAAGATATACACCTATACAAACTGTATTAGATATGTGCTACAAAAGATAAAATGCTAGTAAGGATTTTATTTCCTACTAGCCTTCGACTTAATATGAATTATTTAAAATATTATTCTAAATAAAATATATGTTTAGTCATTAGATTATACCTAATGATTCATTAACTATTCTATTTGTTTTTGTTGACATGACTATTATTTTTTTGTACAGTTCATTATCATTATATCCTTCATCCAAGTATTTACTTTCATAATACTCAAAGGGTAGATTAGAGTTATTGGTATTTAATTCTTCAGCCAATTTCCTATCCACCATTAATTTTCTAGCTTGATACCTGTACTTATTCCTTAAAGAATGTGCTTGCACAGCCTGCTCTTTTATAGATAATGACTTATCTATTTCATTAATAATATTTTTATCACGTTTATTGTACCATAGTCTTACTTCTCGATTATTAAGCTTACCTATAAATTCCATATACTTATTAAAATTATTTGCTGCTTTTACCATTTTAACCTTTCTAATATAGTATCATAACTAGCAGTATATCATATTTTGTAAAATTTATCAAATTATGCACCTATATTATATAACTAACCCCAGTAATCCAATCACATCATGACTTACTGGGGTTTTTATAATTGCTTATTTCTTAAGTTTTAAAATTTTAACCTCCTTTTATCTATTTCATACTCTTTTCAAAACTCTTTTACACTTCTAGTGTAGCTTTCAAACTTTGTTAACATATCATTGTTAAACCTGCTATAAATTCACGTTGCTATTTTCAAGAACCTCATTCACATAAGTAATCAATTCCATAAGTGCATCAAAATATTCCTTATAGGTTTTTACAGTAAACATAAATTTTGCAATTGTAAGATCTGCATTACTTCTAATAGGCATACCTCTATACTTTTTTGCATCTGTAAATACCATATTATTACGTAGTTCATCTCTTATCTTTATATATTCACTAAAGAAATCTGAACCATACTTTTCTTTAATTTTTTTGAAAGGTTCATAAGGTTTTAACTCCATATGAAGTGGCACTTCTTTACAATTTCCTTCCAAATGAATACTAATTGGATGTCTTTCTGTTTTTCCATCAAATTCAAACTCCCAGTTTTGCATTGATACTTGATAAAAGTGTTCATCAGACTGTGCTGACTTTCCATGCAAACAAAACAAATTCGTATATTTTCTATTAATATCCCTCACATTTATTTTCCATACAATATAATCTATCAAAGTATGAAAATCGATTTTATCTCCTGGAATATAAGGTCTATCATACTTCTCAATACCCATAAAAAGATATTGTTCTCTTAAAACATAATAATTATAAAAGTCTTGCGCTAAAGGCATCTCTATAAATCTTTTATCAGCAAGCAAATTTCCCAAATCTGAATATCTTATATGTTTAAAATGATGAGATGTAAGATTGACTGACGAATTATTTTTAGTCAAATATATGTAATCCTTTTTTTGACAATCTTTAAACTTTGCTTCAAGAGCGTTGTAATATCTTTGTGTTTGTGTTATTCCCTCAGTAGAATTGATTTTATTTTCTATACAAATAATCCGTTCAGGCTTTTCATGGTTCTCACCCACACTAATTAAAATATCAATATAATTATTATCTCCATCATACGTAAAGTATGCTTCTCTTTGAACCACAATTTTATCTTCTATTGTCACTCCGTTAATTCCAGCTATTTTGCAAAACTCATTCAAAAAATAAAATCCATATTTATGATTCCTAATAGGATCTAAATAATATGATAACAAATTGGAAATCGGCAGTTCTTTATTTTCAATACCTAATAATTGAAATGCTGTATACTCCATTTAAAATTCTCCTTATATTCATCTTGTTATAATTTACAACTATCACTTTTTATGGTTGCAGGGCTTTTCCCTATTGTTTGTCAGAAACTGCTATTGCTATTCTTTAATTTGATGAATTTATCAGCAAACACCTCTGCTGTTGTTCTGTTATTATCGATGCTAATTGTTTCTTTATTTATAGTTTGCGGCTTTTTTCCAATTGGATGTACCATGAATAATAAAGTATAATACCTCAGCCTCTGATCCCTAAACCAAATTTGCATTGCAGACTGGCACCCCTTTAATTTACTGACTATAATTCCTCTATACCAATATCATTCAAATAATTATAAATCCCCGTATAAAACTCAGGCTGCATAGTTATATCATTTTCATCACCTTTTGGAACAAAAATAACAAAGCCTTGGCGTGCACGAGTTAAAAGCACCCTATACGCATTTTTCAAATAAAGAATATTGTCTTCCTTATTGATATTTTGCCATTTAGTACCGTTAAAATTATAAAACTCAAAGTGGTCATTGTAAAACCTCAAGTTTGCGTCCCAACAAACAATTGTCCAGTCAAGCTCTAATCCCTGAATATCAAATTCTGTAGCGGTTTCTTCTAAGAAATAAGATGCCCTTACATCATCCTTTCCGTTAAGAAACCAATTCGATGCATCTATCTTATTTTGTACCCACACCCCGTATTTGCGAAGTCTTTTAGCACCAGAGCTTGCTGTCATACCGTAGCGCTGTGAGCCTTTTGCTTTCTCTTTTACCCACTTTTTAGCAGTTTCTAAATCTCTTGTAATGCAGATTGGATAATCCTTATTAAAATGTGTATATAACTCTTTTGCCTTATATTTATCAACATCTAAAACAGCTTTAACAAATGTAGCTACATTTTCACTTCTGAAAGAACGTAAAGATACAGATAAATGCAAATCCTCTATAATTTTATAATTGATATCCTTAGCTAATTCATCAAAGGCATTCCCTTTTGAATATTCTTCATCAGTAATTTTATTAGATATGTATACATCCCAATCAGGATAATTATTTCTTAGTGACTCAAACCAGCCAGATATTCCTGATGATTCACCTTTGTTAATTTCCTGACCTCCGCCAATTAAACAAACAATAGTAGCCCAGCCCTTATGACGATTTAATATACTAATTAAAAATTCAGGCTCCGACATATTGAAATCTAGAACACCTTTTTTTCTTTTCATAAAATCAGTAAGAGTAGGCTCGTCCCAAGCGCGTTGTGCCTCATCAAAAATAGCAACTCTTTCAATAGGCGGTGTATCAACAGATATAGCATCATCACGAAAATGATGAATAATCTGTATGAATTCCTTTGCTTTTCGCATAGCCTCAGTTTTTCTTGTGCTGTTTCTTTGCATATCATCACGAGCTAGTGATTCTTGTAAAACATCAACTAATGGTCCATTTCCAGAAAGAAATACTGCATGTTCGTTTTCATCTACCTTTTGGCGTTCAATAGCAATATTAAGGCCCGCTAAAGTTTTACCAGCACCAGGAACTCCAGTAATAAAACAAATAGATTTTTTATTATTTGTCTTACTATAATCAATAATATTATTTATAGCTTTAGTTGTTTGATTTAGATTTTTTGCACTTGCATCATTTCTTGAAATATCCTCTACGTTATGCCCAGTATATAGTGCTTGAGCTGCTTCAATAATGGTTGGAGTAGGCATGTATAACGAATTTATCCAACTATCAGGACTAAAGCTCTCTCTTTGATAAAGAGAACAAACTTCCAAAATATATTTGCCAATATTAAATTCATTACAACAATAAGTCTCTAAAATGTTATCTTTCATTAATTTTATTGTTTGATATTTCTCTTGAGCACATGTGCAAATCAAAATTGGTACTAAAAGCTTATTGTGGCTTTCTTTATGGAAACAGCTTAAATCTAACGCATAGTCTGTAACCTGCTCAATAGCATAATTAGGATATGTTGATTCACCAACTTTAAATTCTAAGAGAAAAACAATACCCCTATATATCAATACATTGTCTATTCTATTCCCTATACGCGGTATAGTATATTCAAATAATAAATGTCCATCTTTACAATCAGTTAACTCTCTTTTTAATATTTCAATCTCCTTTTTCCATGTGTTTTTCTGTAAATCATCAGCAGCAAACTGATCATTACTAGTTATCTCACCAAATATGGTAAAATTATTTTTTTCTATAAATTCACTTACGCCGCTTGAATAATATGCTCTTCTCAACATATACACCCCTTTAAATCTTGTTCCATTTTTACATATATGCATTCATTATATAACATCTAATCCACTCTGTCACAAACTACGTTATCTATTATACTGTTACACATTGGCATTATCTAATCTGACTTCACAACTATATAAATTACCTAGTGTAGACATGTTTCCACTAAATAATCAAAAATGGATTTTCTCGACTTTGAATTTAACACTCAAATCTAGAAAATCCCTTTATCTTAAGCCTTCTAAAGGCTTTTACTTCTCTTTTCTTAACATCTTTACTACCGTCTTCACATGGCACGAGTTGTTGTGTTGTACGTTGCAAGTGATAAGTAGTACGTTTTTAGTGCAAAAGTGGTCCAGTAAGTACAAACATTAGGTCCACTTAATAATATACCATATTATCAATCCTATACGTACAAATGACGGTTCCCTAATTCACATTATTTACTCGTGTATTAACTTTTTTTGTAAATTTAGCACATAGATTCGTAGTTTATAATACTACTAAAACTTCAATTACTTTCTTTCATCAAATCCCTTTTCCGGGGACCATTCACAGCTTCCCACCTTTGAATATTTACAATTACAACATTCGTCTCCATCACCTAATGTTTTGGTTCTTGTAAATCCATTTCCCATAAGATTTGCCATTAAATAATCCATTCGGCAAATGCCAGGAAGCATTCCATCAACGTTAAAATCTTTGGCTAATTTTTTATAAGCACATTCTGTTATATCAATTTCAAAAGTATTTCTATTAATGTACCTAAAATCAATCTTCCAATCATATGGATATAATTTTCCTTGGTTTTGTCTATCCACATGTTTCTGAGCGTTGCTGCAAAAACTATTCAAATAGATCTTCCCACTAGCCTTCAATAAAAATTTTTGGAAAGTAGTCATTAGTTTTTCATTTATGAGCCATATTACTTCATCTATTTCTGCTGGTGAAATCTTTAATTGTTGAAGTGCTTTATACCAGGCAATATACGCTGGGGCAAATGCATAGTTCATAGAAAAAATACTAGTCCCTATATTGGGAATTTTAGGTGCTATATCACGATAATACTGAGAAGAAATTATCTTAAAATTCGCAAACCATTCTTCACCATATTTCTGAATTAAGCTATTTTTACTTCTACTTATAGAAAAATTAAAAATCAATCTTCTCAATTACAAATCCTGTGTTTTCTAATTATTGTAAATATTCTCGATTCACGTTACATCCACATGCCCAATAATTGAATAGTGGATTTGCAATATTTTGCATTATTTGTTCTATTACATTTTTTGCTCTTCCATGTTCTAAAATAAATATTTTCCCACCTGGTTTTAATATCCTTTTCATTTCATGTAAAGTCTTATCTACCGATTCCACTGAACAAAGACAAAACGTACAAACTATCCTATCAAAACTATTACTTGAAAACAGCATATCTTCACATGAATATGGATATAGAGAAATTCGTATTCTATCACTATACACTTCTCTTATAAATGGATCTATTGCAGTTATTCTATTTACACTGCTTGGATAGAACGGGTGATTGTTCCCTGTTCCGATACCGACTTCAAGTATCTCCCCGTGAACAGCACTTAATAAATCTTTTCTCTCTTCATGAATATCATCTCGTTCAAGATTTTTATCCATTAGTACAGGAAATAATTCATCTTGATACCAGTTTTTAAAGTGTTTTGCCATTTACTTTTCCTCACTCATTGCCTCTTGTATTGTTTGAGGATTTACATGTACCATGCAATGTTTTACATTTGGAAAATGACTTTCAATACTTTCATGCACTGATTCTGCAATTTCATGTGCTTCTACAAGTGTGTTTTTATCATCCACTGAGATTTCTACTTCTACATATATCTTTGCTCCAAACAATCTCGTTTTCAAATCATCAATTTCAACTACCTGTTTGTGATTTAAAATCACCATTTTCATTTCTTCTTCAACTTCATCTGAGCAGGATTTATCGATCATTTTATCCAAAGCATCTTTAAAAATATCAAATGATGCCTTCTCAATAAAAATACAGATTACAATGCTTGCAACAGGATCCAAAATTGGAAATCCCATTCTTGCACCTAATATTCCTGCAAATGCTCCCACTGAAGAAAGCGCATCTGAACGATGATGCCAGGCATCTGCCATCAATGCTCCTGAATTTATTTTTTTAGCTGCTGCTCTTGTATACCAATACATCCATTCTTTTACAACAATTGATACAATAGCAGCAATAAGTGCCAATACTCCTGGTATCTGTAAATCACCATAATTACCAGCTATGATCTTCTTCATTCCTGTAAATCCTATTCCTAATCCAGTAATTGCTAATACCACCGCCAAAAGAATTGAAGCAATACATTCTAATCTGTCATGTCCATAAGGATGTTCCTTATCAGCTTTCTTCTCTGCAATTGTTACACCTATCATTACAATAAATGTACTAACTACATCAGAAGCGGAATGAACTGCATCAGATACCATTGCACCTGATTTTGCAAAAATACCTGCTATTAATTTAAAAAGGGATAATAAAACATTAACGATTATACTAACCGTTGAGACATACATGGCGATCTGCTTTCCAGACCTCTTTTCAACACCTTGTGTAAGATTTTTCTGTTTCATAATAGTTACCTCCATCTTAATTAAGATAACTCCATGACACATACATATTGAGATAGAATATTCCAATGGAAGGTATTAAAAAAACACCCACGGAACATTAGTAAACTACTGTCCCACAGATGTTGTATTATCTGTTGCCAAAATTCGGCCCGGCCTCATGAACTTGACATTCATCGCCTGCTCAGTTTGTACTGTAGATTTGTATGCAGTGCAAAGAGTATTGTAGATAAGAATATCACGCAACAACATTATAGTCAATATGTTATTGTTATTTTTGACTTCATTTTTCCTTCTTCTAGCTGTTGTTTTTGTGAATATTTTATAAACAACAAAAAGCAGGAGTTCCAATAACTTGGATAACTCCTGCCTTTAGTTATCTTTCAATATCAAATTTGAAGCCTGCTTTAAATTCTACTAAGAATCGATCGTCGTATACCGTAATCTTTTCAATGTAATTTCTCACAAGCTGCTCATCATATTCTTTAATTCGAAATTCGAGTTCTTCGATGAATTCTTCCATTTCAGTGATGCGTGTTTTAAGTCCATTCCTTTCTGCAGTATCAGTGATTGCTTTTTGCTTTTCTTCTCTAAGCTCATAAATCTCCTGCACTAGCTCATCGTATTTCTGATTAGAATTTGCTTTTTTCAATAACTCCTTCTGCAGTTCTTGCAGCTGGTCATCTATCAGTGTTAAGCGGTCATTCGATTCGTAAATAACCTTCTTGATGTTTGCCATCAAAATCTCCGACACGTTTTCCTTATGCTGGTATAGTTCGCTAAAGGCTTTTACAGTAGCCATTTGTAAGATATAGATTTAAATAATAAAATTATTAAAGTAAATCATACTCTAATAAATAAAGGAAAAGGAATTTTTGAATTAGGCACACCTAAGACTAAAAGCTCTAACAGAAATATTCTTATAGGAGATACTTTAATAAATATATTAAAGAAACATAACTTATATCAAAAAGAAAATAAGTTAAAATACGGTAGATATTATGTAGATTCCAATTTTGTATGTACTAAAGAAAATGGTGAGCATATAACAACTGATAGTCTTAAGTATTTATCTAAAGTAATAAATTATGAATTGGGTATTAACTTTAACTTTCACTCACTTAGACATACTCATGCTACTATGCTTTTAGAGGCTGGAGCTAATATAAAAGATATTCAAGAGAGATTAGGGCACTCAAAACTTGCTACAACTATGGATACCTATTCTCATGTAACTACCAAAATGAAAAACGATACTGTTAATATTCTAGAAAATATAATTATACAAAAATAATTTGCCACCATTGCAAAACTTATGGTGGCAAATTGGTGGCAAATCACATTTTTATTCATATCAAAATAGCTTAAACTGGCTATTTATCTGCTTAGTTTAACAACCGTTTCAACATGTGTGTAGACAAGCCCCTAGAAATATTTTACTTATTAGTTATTTTGCGTAAAGATGTACCCCTTCTTATAAGAAAGATTAATTTACCTAAAAAGCTCCTTTTCATTTTCAATTAAATCCTCTGTTAAACACTTACTCTCTTATTAATTTAATGTACGTATCAAGCTGTTTTTCTTCTAAATCTGCAATAACCTTTTGCATAAACTCAATTATTTCTTTAAAGAAAACCGACTTACAATATATCTCTTCAACATAGTCGCAATATTTTGAAATAATATTTTTTTCGGATTCTCCTACCTCTGCTTCAGAACGTAACTCATTTATATATTCAATTACTTTTTTGATATTTTCCCATTTAACCATTTGATTTCTAATTATTTCTTGCAGCTGCTGCTTCTCTTGTAATTTTGCTTTTTCAATTTTGGCTTGTTCGTCTTGTTTCTCCTTTTCTTCCCATTCCTTAAATTCCTTTTCTCTCTCGGCATATAGCTTAGCTGTTTCTTCATCAATAACAACCTTCCTAGTTATTGCATCTTCTCTTAATTTAGTAAATATACATTTTAATTTTTCTTCTATACTCTCTGATTTTTCAATTTCGATTATATCTATTAACTCCCATTCATTATTTTTATCTTGTTTTTTATTTTTTACATAAATTTCAAAACATAAATCCCCAGTGTACTCTAAATTATATAATGGCTTCATTTTTCTTTCTTCTGCTATTAGCTTATCTCTTAACTTAACGTGTTTTTCATACAAGCAGCATTTATATATACTTTCCAATAAATCAAATCTAGTATTATCACTATTTTCGAATTTTTCTACATAAAGTCTTCCCCCAAACTTTGAAAGATAAGATATAAATGTATTCATTAGTTTATATGCCTTAATCCTTTTTGTATCTGATGTATTAATATCCAGTACAACTACTTTGTGATGAAATGGATTTAACTTAACTTTATATTGCATGTTCCACCTTAAACTCATAGGCAAATTCTCAACATACTTATTTTTTTCTATTTCCTTTCTCTTATCTATTTCTTGCCTATGCTCCTCAATTAAACTATCGAAAATTTTTTCATTGGCTTCAACGTGGATATTTTTAATTAATGCATCAAATTCTACATTATTATAGATATCTACCAGTTTACTTTCCATCATAGATTTTCCTCCTTTTTAAAAGTAAATCCACCACGATATAGTAAGTCTATTAATTCCTCTAATGTTTCAGAATCCTTGACCTTTTCCGGTATAAAATACCTTGGCACACTATCCTGTATAATAGTAGCTAATCCTTGAACAAAAGCAGATACTGTTGGATAATCATAAACACTGATATACTCATACCTATTATCATTATTATATATGCTTCTATATCCACCCCACTTGTCTATACTATCCAAATGTATTCCAATAACAAAATTTCTCATAGTGGCTAAGGAGTTTATTGTATCAACCATATTTTCTTTTAATATGTTTTTTTTATTAAAGTCTGTAAAATCTATAGCTAACTTTAACTTTAGCTTTAACTCCTTGCAAGTATTCCTTAACCTAACAATATCTTCAATAGTTGAAAATAGATATTCTTTTCCTTTATTAGATTTAAAGCATCCATTAATAATTGCTATTTTGGTGTCAGTAAATCTTCGCAATTCTTTTTCTAACACCTGATAATTTCTAAAGAATGCTTCTTCTCCATATTGAACTGTTTTAAATGGTGATTGAAATTCAACTAAACTAGGGGCCCCATATTCTCCAAAACTACTTTTCATATTTTCAATAGTGCTCTTTAAAAGGTCTTTATCCTTCCATATCTCATCATTTCTTTTTCCGTAGGATAATCTTAAAATATAGTTATTCCCTGGATTTTCCTTAATAATGCCATTACTTGTTTCTATATATTTAAATGAGCTTTCTATTTCCCCTGGATAGTTTAATTTCATGGTTTCAACTGGTATTAAAATCCGTTTACTTTTGGCTAATTTTACTCTATTTGTAGAAATACAAAGCTGAATATACTCTGGCCAATAATCCATGTCTTTAACTTCATCATTTAGCCAAAAGTACATAATTAACATTTCAAGTTCACCTTTACGTCCTTTAATAAACTCCCTGTGTTCATTTCTTAAATATATATCATTAATATTAAAGGGATTCTCCTGATACCTATAATCATACCTATTTATACGGTAAAATGTTTCTGTAGAACGATCATATTCTGTGTCTATGTATGTTTCATAGTAATAAAATGAAATTTCACTTGCATAGCTTAATAGATTAACATTATAATTTCTAAAAACCGCCTTTACCCAAGCTACCAATTCATTATCAAGCTCTCTCATTTCAGAAATAGCTGGACTTTCTTTATTAGCTTCCCTGTATTCTTGTGCCAGTATTACTAATGTGTTAAATAATTCTTGTTCAAAAGAAACATCAAGCTTTTTCTCGATAACATACTTTGCTATCATCTCAAAATCTTGTTTTTCATAGAACAACTCACTATCTTTTACTTCCTCAAAAGCTTTTCCTACATATTTATCTAAACGCTTTTTTTTATTCAAATAATATGAAATAACGTAATCTCCTGTTAGAGGAAATGTTTTCATTACCTTACCCTTAAATTTATTTATTGTTTCTTGAATTTTCATCTGTTCATAATCATAATCCTCTAAATTTAAGTAATTATTAAAATAATCAGTTACATACTTTATAACACTTGCCATATTCTCTGAGTGCTTTTTAAAATCAAACTCATCAATTTTATCCTCATTTTTTCTTTTTGATATGTACTCTATTAAACTAAGCATTAATTATACCCCTTTCAACTATTATCTTTTAAATATTTGTACTTTTACTTATTGTGTAATTATACCCATTTTTATATTTTTTCTATTTAATAATAAAAAACTGGTCTTGATGAAGTTCACCAAAACCAGTAATTTATATTAGTCAATCGATACTTTTATATTTGTACCTTCTAATAAAGTTACTATAAATTCTTTAGGATTCTTTACTTTTATATTTGCTACCCATTTGTAAAACAAATCAACACCATAATATTCTATTGTCTCATTATGCTCTTTAATTTCCTCTATAAACTGCTTTGCTTTATATGCTATTAAAGCATTTTCACTCTTAGCTTTCTCCTGCCATATTGAAATGTAATAATCTTTATTTTCTATTATTTTATTAAAGGCTATTGTAAATACTTCATTTAACTCAGCATCATTAACATGCTTGCTATTGCATCCTCTAACACCTTTTTCTTTATATCTATTGGCACAAATCCACACTAACTTCTTTCCTTTATATATTCTAGTTCTTCTGCCCATATATTTACCACATTCACCACATATTATTTTCCCTGCTAAAGGATTACCTCTTATACCATAATCAATCTTTTGAAGTCCATGCTCTGCAGCATATTCTTTTCTTCTTTGTCTTTCAAGTTGTGTAGCTTCCCAAGTGTCCTTATCTATTATCGCTGGATGACTGCCTTCAACATAATATTGTGGAACTTCACCTTTATTTATAACCTTCTTCTTAGTTAAAAAGTCTACCGTATAACTCTTTTGAAGCAGTGCCTCTCCTTTATGCTTTTCATTTTGTAGCATTTTGGTTATTGTAGTTTCATACCACTTAACCTCACCATTCCATCCACATATACCATCTCTTTCGAGTTCCCTTGCTATTCTATTAGCACTTTTCCCATTAAGATATTCTCTATAGATTCTTCTTACAATTTTGGCCTGCTGTTCATTTATAACTAAGCTTCCATCCTTTCCTTTTTCATAACCTAGAAACTTAGTAAAATTTACTGAAACCTTCCCTTGCTCATACCTTCTTCTTATTCCCCAAGTTGAGTTTTCTGATATACTTCTGCTTTCATCTTGAGCTAGTGAACTTAATATTGTTAAAAGAACCTCACCTTTAGAATCTAAAGTTCTTATATTCTCCTTTTCAAATATAATCTCAATGCCAAGCTCTTTAAGCATTCTTACATAATTTAAGCAGTCTAAGGTATTCCTTGCAAACCTTGATATAGATTTAGTTATGATAATATCTATCTTTCCTTCTTTGCAATCCTCTATCATTTTATTAAACTGTTCCCTTTTCTTAGTGTTTGTACCGCTTATACCTTCATCTGCATATATTCCTGCAAAAACATACTCTGAATGACTATTTATATAGTTTTTATAGTAATTAACCTGTGCTTCATAACTAGACAGTTGCTCCAATTGGTCTGTTGAAACTCTGCAATAGGCAGCCATTCTCTTTTTTGTTTGTAACTGGCTTTGAACTGAATTCCCCTGAACCTTTTTCGCTGGTATAACTGTAACACTTCTTGCCATCCTTAACCTCCTCCTTTACAATAGTTGCTTCCTTTATATTAAGCCTGCTGATTACTACATCATCAATTGATGTTCCATTGCAGGCATCTTTTCCGTTTTTAATATAATTACTACATTGCCATACTATCTTTTTACTAGAGTTTTTACTGTTCCAAGTTCTTCTCCTTAAGGTAGATCCACATTTACTGCAGTAAAGCATACATGTTAATGGATACCTCTTAGTGTACTTATCTACGTCTCCTGCAACGTTTCCTTTTGTTTTTCCTCTTCTCTTAATTTCCTCTTGTACCTTTTCCCACATTTCTCTTGAAATAATAGGCGAATGATTTTCTTTTATATAGTAACTATCTATGACTCCATTGTTTCTAATTGAAGTTTTCTTTAAATGTTCTGGTGTATAGTATTTTTGAAGTATAGCATCTCCTTTGTATTTCTCATTTTTTAAAACTCCTCTAATTGTGCTATTGTGCCAAGTCTTATTACCTACAGTAGGAATATTTTCTTCATTTAATTCCTTAGCTATTTTAGATGAACTTTTTCCACTAAGATAATCATTAAAAATTCTATTTACTACTTCTGCTTCTTTAATATTTATAACCAACTCTCCATATTCATTCTTGTCATACCCTAAGAACCTTGTAGTATTAATCATTAACTCACCTTGTTGAAAATGCTTTCTGGCTCTCCATTTTAAGTTTTCACTTACATTTCTGCTTTCTTCCTGTGCAAAAGAAGAAAGGACGGCAAGCATTAACTCACCGTCCCCTGATAGGGTACTTATATTTTCTTTTTCAAATCTAACTTCTACACCTAAATTTTTTAATTCTCTTACAGTTTCTAAAACAACAGCTGTATTTCTTGCAAATCTAGATATAGACTTTGTAATTATTATATCAATTTTTCCTTCTCTACATAGATAGAGCATTCTTTGAAACTCTGGTCTATTATCTGTAAACCCTGTTATTCCTCTATCTTGAAAAACTCCAACATATTCATACTCTTGGTTATTAGAAATAATATTTTCATAGTACTGTACTTGATTTTCTAGTGATTCACCTTGCTTATCATGAATAGTAGAAACTCTTGCATAGGCACATACTCTTTTCTCTTTCTGCTGCACTTTTAATATAGGCTCTATAATTCTTACACGCAATACAAATTCTCCTTTCCATCAAATTGGTACTAACATATATCACTCTAAAGGTGATAGAAGTCAAGAAATATAAAATTGAAAACCACTACTTAAACCATAAGTAGTGGCTATTTATTAAATATCATAATTGTCGCATCAAATCCTGCTCTCTTTAACTTTTGAATTTGATTTTCAGCATTTGCTCTTACCCTATATGAACCAGCCATTACTCTATAAAGTGTTTGTCCACTTCCTGGTTGTGTTGGTGATGAAGATTCTATATAATCAATGCCTATCTGTGCAAGAATAGCTTTTGCTAAGGCCTTTACTATTTCATTTTTCTTGATATCAAATAAGTTATTGTCCTTAGTATTATCAATAAATCCTATCTCAATTAATACTGCTGGAGCCTTAGTTTCTCTTAATACATGAAAATCAGCTACCTTTACTCCTCTATTTACAAACCCTAATGCTACAAGTGAAGTTTGAATTTTTTCTGCCATAGCCTTTGCATATTTTCCTGGATTCAAATATATATAAGTTTCAACCCCTGTAGCTTTTTCTGGCTCATATCCATTTCTATGAAAAGATATAAAATAATCATAGATATTTCTGTTTTCAAAGCTACTTCTATCATTTAGACTTACTGTAGTATCAGAAGTTCTTGTTTCATCAACAACTACTCCATGTCTTCTAACCTCTACTGCTACATCTCTACCAATGCTTAACATATCACTAGATTCCTTTCTTCCTTTATAACAGGCTCCTGGATCTTGTCCTCCATGACCATAATCAAAACATAGTCTAGCCATTATTTTCACTCTCCTTATTTAATTGTTTTAGCACAATCTTTAATTTTTCTGGTATTGGTAGTCCTATCTTTGCTGAGTTTTCTAAAATACTTATCCCTTCATTAGAAGTGTAGAAAAAAATAACAGCGGTGCGAATTGCACTACCGCTGCCTAAAATATTAGTATCTACAATATGTGATATACCTACTAATACAAAAATAAGAACCTTCTTAAAAATCCCTTTAAAACCTAAGCTGCTAGATAACTTTTTCTCTAATATTGCACGCATTACACCTGTAACATAGTCAATTATGACAAATATAATTAAGGCATAAAGAAAGCCATCTAAACCTCCTAAGATTCCTCCTAGAAAAGCTCCAATGGCTGCAAATATACCTTGAAACACAATTAATATGTCTTTCATAAATACATCTCCTCTTATATATTTTTTTAATACTGTAGTTTAAAATATACCGTCTAGAATATTGTCAATTATAAAATCGTATTGTATTTTCATTGTGTTAGTTGGTGTTTTAGTAACTGGGGCTGCCAGTAGTGTTTGAGCTCCTACAAGAGATGGTCCAAATATATAATAATAATTATAATTATAGCTAGAACTACTTCTATTTCCGTAACAATATCCATAATTATGATACTTGCTAAAAAAATACTTTCTATTATCTGGTGAAGGCATAGCTTTACTTGCTGATATTCCATTAAATATAGGTTTAAGTGAGTTATCATAAAAATGTAGTAATCCACTAGCTTCACTAAATACCCAATATTCTTTTGTTTTTCCTGTTATACTTACTTTCCAACTACTACCTTCATAATTAGGGGTGTCTATAATATAGTCTGTTTCTATATCATAATTATTATTTAATTTTAAAAGATGACATACATTAACACCATTTATAGAATAGTATACTGTCATATATGGTACTCCATCTACTACTTCAAAGGCTTGTATAGTAGGTATTTTCCCTGTTGCATCTTTATAACTACTTGCACTTTTGCTTGTACTTCCTACCCATGTGCCATCCTTTTGAAAGGTGTAAATATCTATACTACTATTTTTATTGTAATATAAATATAGATATTGGTGATCTGCAGATATTCCGTTTATGCTAAAATCATTAGTAGTTAACTTTGAACCATCAGCTTTATAAAAATAGTTATCATTATCTTGATTATTTCCACAGCTATCCAAAAAGAAACTTTTAAAAGTTCTATAGTTAACAGATGAAATTGTAGTTGAATATAAACCATATCCAATATTATCATAATCTGAACAATAATAACTTACTGATTTCAAGCTACATATAGTAGTGTTTTTACTGTCTATAGTAGAACTACCACCTGCAGTATTTATATTAGGCGCATATAATGTTTCCCTTCCATCTCCTTGATACCAATAAATCGTTTGAAAGGTTCCATTCCCAGCATGAGTAGGAAAATCAAATACAAAATGTATTTTTATTTTTCCATCTTCTTCTGGCTCATAATAACTTTCAGATAAATTTATTGTACCTTGTAATGTATTACTTCCAGAATAAGGTTCATTTTTATCACACCATCCGATTGTATTTCCTTTCATATACTTTTCATTAGCATTCTCCATACCATCATAGTCAGTTAGATATATTCTTCTAAAAGGAAAATTAACATAACCACTTTCAATGTTTCCTCCAACTATTAGTCTTTTGTAAAAGCATTCAAAGAACATTAATTTAACCACTGAATCATTAATTAAGTTTTCAGTTTCTGCATGATAAACTTTACTTCCTGTCTTTGAATCAAAAAGTTCAACTGTAGCTCTTCCCCTCATATTTGAGATAGGCTTTTTCTTCTTTAGTGTAGCTATACTATCATTGATTAAATCTTCATTAAAAGATATGGTTTCTCTATACATAACATCTCCCCTTTCTTAAGCATCATTAAAGATATTTCTTTCCTTTACATAAACTCTATTGTTACACAACTCTCAATGTTTCTTATATGACTATCAGTAACCTTTACTTCTTGAGTTGAATTTACACTTATAACTTCATTTATAGTTACGCCTGTTTCATATGCTTTTAATATCCGTGAAGGATTTACTATATTAATATTTTCAATAACTTCTGCATGAGGTGGTTCTGCACTCATACCCCCTTGAAGGTTTCTTCCATCAATCATACATTGAAGATTGTATATTGGTACTGTTACTGTTCCACTATCAGTTTTTAAACTTATTCCTATATAATGGTTTCCAGAACTAACTTGTGGGATTCCCAGTGGTATTCCTATGATATTATCACCTTGCTGCAATTTCTGTTTTGGTTTAAATGGTATCTCTAAATTATCTAGAAGTATCTTCACAGTTAAAGTGCTACCTACACTTGCATTACAACTTATGGATAAATTAACACTTAAATTTGTATTTGAAACCGCAGTAATGCCTAAGTATATGGGTTGCACCTCAGTGGTTGAAACTATAACCTCCTGTGAATTAGCATAATAAAGCATACTAGTTAATGCCTGAGCTACCTTGTTTCCTAGTTCATCTCTTACTGTACTTATCATTGCTGTAAAATCACTTTGCCCTCTAGACTTAGGCTGACCAAGCTCAACTTTTGTATTCCATCCACTTAATAGATCATGCTTTATTTTAATTACTTCCACCACTATATCTATATCGAACTCTTCATACTTTACTAAAACATAATCCCCTAGATTAACCTGT
The DNA here is from genome assembly GCA_902363375.1 of Clostridiaceae bacterium. GTDB lineage: Bacteria > Bacillota > Clostridia > Clostridiales > Clostridiaceae > Clostridium_J. Next base: position 1,545,833 of record CABIZX010000001.1, read on the forward strand.
TGAAGCCCTTTAAAGTTTTCATATTCCTTTGATTTACTAATCTCTATAAAGTCTACCTCTATATTCACGTTAGCAATTCCCTTAGTCTTTACATATTCCTTTGCCATTATCCTTAAAGTGGGCTCGTCAGCTGCATCCTTAAATTCCACAGGCTTTATAATATGAAAAGGTGGGTACCTTAAGCTATCAAAATTAGGTATGGCTATATATTTTTCAGCTAGTGTTATTCCATTATAGCCCTTAGGATAAATCTTAGTAGCTAAATCAGTAGTATCACTGGTAACCTTAATACCTCTAATATTTTTTCCATACTTTATTAGCATCCCTGTTTCTTTTCCAATTTGCTTTAGTATTTTAATATTGTAGTTATCTCTATATAGTTCACCTGTTCCCCATCTTTCAATAATTTTAAATATTGCTTCTACCGGATTTAGTTCTACCATATATAAGGTATTATTTATCAAGATATCGCTATCTACTATATATGTTGATGCTAGTTCCTCAACTAAAGCTTTCTCCATGGCAGTTTTTATACTACACTGTACTGCTCTTTCATCCTCTATAAAATAAAAAGCCAAGTCATAAAAAATATGCTTAGCCCAAACCATAATTATTTTATTATCATCTTGCTTTTTCTCTACTTTATATATTCTAAATAATTGATTGTTGGCCTTTATAATATTAAAGTGTTCTAGGTACACTGTCTTTTTAGATTTAACTGGATATTCCAAATATAAGCTGTATTCACCATTTAATTCTTGGGTAATCTCTGCTTTAATAGCTTCATTTAATTTACCAAGTCCATTGTTTTCAAATTCACCTTTTTTAGTTTTCTTATCATAAATATAAATCACTATAGCCACCGCCAATTAGGTAAAATATCTATTTTGCTAACACTTCCTACCCAGCTTATCTTATTCTCTCCTATTTTTAGCTTTGGAAAATCTCCTTCCATTTTAAAGTTTAAATTTTCTAAAGCTTCATTATAACAATCCTCTATATCACTATTTATGATTATGCTATTATTAATTCCTTTTAATTTTATAAGTGCATCATTTATTAATAGCTCAATATTTCCACTTCCATAAACAGTTATGATAGGACTACTGTCTAAAGTTCCAATATTATTTATAATACTTTCAGTTTTATTTACCTCTATAACCTTATTACTAACTTCATATTTAAATGGCTTACAGTTAAATACTATAGGAAAAACTCCTATAACTCTATAGATTGGTTTAAAATCTATGGCATTTACAACTTGTGCTATATACTTTTTATTTGATTGAAAACTAAATATAAGATTTGCTTCACCACTATTAAAAAGCCAACCCTTTATTTCATCTATTTTATCTGCTAAATCTTCTCTTGATTTTAAAGTACATTCCACTAAAATAGTTATATCCTCATAGGTTTCTTCATCAAACTTTATATTTGAGTCTCTCCCAGGAATAGAAACATAGGATACTCTGCGTTTTGGTGAAGAAATTGTAGGTCTTTTAGCAATTAAAATACCATAATCTTTATAGCTATCTTTATTACCAAAGCTAAAACTTAACATGCTAATTACCTCCTTTTCCCATCACAACTCTTTGTCTATAAAACTCAAGTTCATAAGCAAGTTGTTCAATATCCTTATCTGTGTTGTTTATAAAATTCTCTATATGAAGTGTCAATCCACTATCATTGCCATTCCCTTTTACCTTTATCTTCTCTAAAGCCTTTGCTAAAATATCATCTAATCTATCTATTGGTAATACTGCTTCCGTTCCAGCTTCTCCTACTCCAATAACACTAGGTCTATTAAAAATACCACCCTTTGCATACCATTCTACAGATAAGCTTGGTACTCTAGGTGGTAATAGATTAAACTCTCCATTTAATCTAAAATGAGGTAATTTAATCTTAGGTATTCTTATCTCTGGAAGCCTTATGCTCTTAAAAAATCCAACGATAGCATTTACAGCATTTTTAACAGCATCTCTTGCAAGATTAATTGGAGTTGTAATAGCTGTTTTTATGCCTCCCCATACTGCTACTGTAACTGTTTTAATTCCATTCCAAACTCCTGAAATAATACTATCTATAATATTTATAATGCCATGAACAGTTCCTTTTATCCCATTTAAAATACCTACTATTATATTTTTAATACCATTCCATACAGTAGATGTTATTGTCTTTATTGCATTCCATGAAGTTTTAATAGCATTAGATATTCCATTGGTTATAGCTAACACTACTGACTTTATAGCATTAAATGTAGAACTTATAACAGTCTTGATGGCTAATACTGCATTAGACGTACTCACTTTTACCTGCTCCCACATCTTTACCATAAATTCTTTTATAGCATCCCAGTTCTTATATAAAAGTACTCCTACTGCAATTAATCCTGTTATTACTCCTATTACAATAGCAACGGGTCCAGTTAAGGCACCAAGTACCACTCCAAAAGCCGCTGATACACCACCAGCTGCTGCAATTGCTCCTGATACAGTGCTTACTATTGAAAATAATGTTCCTATAATTGTAACTACCTTACCTATGATTAAAATTATAGGACCTACAGCAGCTACAATTAAACCAATCTTTACAATCTGCTCTTGTTGCTCTTTTGATAGCCCTTGAAATTTATCCATTAAAGGTTTTATTACCGCTATAAGTTTTTCAAGTATAGGTATTAATATTTGTCCAAACTGAATTCCTATCTGCTGAGCCTGTTCCTTCATAGCTCTTATCTTATTAGTAGGACTATCCATAGTTCTTGCCAGGTCTCCCTGTGCATTTTTTGTAGCATCTAAAATTGCTCCATACCTAGCTTGAACCTTCTGTGCTTCTGTTAGTTGTTCTCCCTGCTTTGCAATTCCATTAGAATAAGCATAGGTCTTAATTGTATTATCATTAACCAAAATACCTAAGGCTTTAAGTGGCTCTGCTTCACCAGAAATACCTGACTTTAATTTTTCAAATGCCTCTTCTGGTTTAAGATTATAAAAAGATGCCATATCATAAGAAAGCTGAGTTAATCCCTCTGACATTTTTAAAGATTCTTGTGATGTAAGTCCCATTGATGTAAGCATAGAATTATAAGTTGCTACATTTTTTCTTACATTAAAAGCATTGAGACCTAAGGCCTTTGAAGTTTCCTCTGACCACTTTCTAGCATCACCAGCCATTGTCCCCATGGCCACTTCAAATAAGTTTTCTGACTCTACTGCATCCATGGCCATTTTAGTTGCAGCTGTTCCTATTCCTACAAGAGGAAGTGTAACCGCTGTAGTAAGTTTCTTTCCCGCTGAAGACATTTTATCTCCCACGGCTTTCATTTTTTCTCCGGCCTTATCCATACTTTCAGATAACTTATACCAAGCAGAACTTTTTTCTTTAAGTTCCTTTGTGGTACTTTTCAGTTCATTTTCCATCTTATTAAGTTCAGCTACTGCATAATTAAGCTTTATCTTAAGATTTTCAGTTGCCTTTGCATCAGCACCTTTTTTCTCTACACTTTCCTGAAAGCTTTTATTTAAAGCCGAAACTTTATCCTTTTGAATTTCTATTTGTTTATTTAAAGTATCTGCCTTAAGTCTTAATCCTTCAGTGGATTTACCAAAATCACCAAGCTTAGAACTAGCCACAGCAAATTCACTTTGAACTAACTTTAAACCTCTTTGGATCTTTGCAACCCCATCTTGAAAACCTCTATCATCAAGGCCTATTCTTGCTATAACAGTACTTGAATTTGCTGCCACTACACTCACCTCCTCTAGAAAATAATATTATCTATATAATCCAGCTCCTCTTCTTCCTCAATTCCATTTGCTCTTTTATATACATTGAAAAGAGCTTGTAACTTCTTAGGTGTACTTCTCCAAAACTGATCCTCTGTCATTTTCAATAGGTTTGTTCCTAAATAGAAAAGCCACTCCCAATCCCATCCTTCGGAATCAGTGTGGCTTTCTATTCCCCCATATTTTCTTCTACTTCTGGCATTGCAATGTTTAATGCTTCATTAATTGCAGTGCCTAGTTTCTCCATATCACTTAAAGTAAGCATTCTACCTACATCTTTAAGAGTAACACTTTCATCTTCAGCTTTAATTGCTGAATAAATTAATGCTCTTATGGCTTTAATCTTTCTATTTTCTAAATCCTCAAAAGCTTTGTTAATGTCACCATAAATCTCTTCTAACTCACAGAAGGTGTTCATATCAAATTTTAGTTCATATTCTTTACTACTGAGTTTGAACTTTATTCCTTTATTTCTTAGTTCTGATGCTTTCAATTTACTCACCCCTTAAAATAAATCAATAAAAAAAGAACTTATTCTTAAATAAATCCTTTTCATCTTTAACTATTTTATTTGTTAATTTTATTGTTAATCTCTTCTAAATCACTATCATCATAATCTCCAAACCAATCTCTTAGTTTATCTTTAGCTTGCTTCTTCACATCGTCATCAATGAACATAGCTACTGCTGTTAAAGCTAATGCTAATGCTCCTAAATCATCTGCAAATCCTACAACTGGTGTTATATCTACAATTGCATCAATTGGAGAAATAAAATAACCCAATGCACCAATTATCGTTGTCTTAGCCCACCCTGGTGTCAACGGTTTTTGTAAAGTATAAAATAACAATAGACCAGCATAAATAACGTTAATTCCAGCTTTTTGAGCGCTCTTTATTATTTTTTCAAATAATGAGTTTTCCGAATACTCCTTTGAATACTCATTTTCTTCAAATTTTATTTCTTGTTTCATTTATCCTTCACCCCATTCTACATAATACATGATTATAAACATTATTATACCATAAAAAACATTTTTGTTTATAATTTCATATCTACACAAATCGACCTTAGTAACTGTAACATTAATTAATCATATACAATTTTATATTATTTTTATAATTAAGTTCTCTCTTGCTATTCTGATACTTATCTAAAATTTATAAATTTAGGATTCAATAATTTAGTCAATATAATCTCTATAAGCTGTCTTTCTTCTTCTGTCTCAAATTCCTTCCAATAAATCTCTATCTCACCACTATGCTCAGAAAAAAACCTATCCCATCTAGAATTTTTAGGCTCAGTTCCCTCTGGTATTGGCTTAAATGATTCTATATAGTGGTCCTTTATCCTTTTAAATAAAGGTTTCGCTTTTCCAATATAAAGATACTCATCATCTTTTTTATAAACATATATCCCTGATTTGTCCCCTACTTGTTCTTTAATATAACTATACTGTGCTTTCTTCATTTGAAAATTCTCAGGTAAACAATGATTTAACTTAAATGAATTCCAATTTTCAAAATTAATTGGAATTATTTTTTCTTCTTCTAAGCAAATACTTATTTTGTCAATTATACTCACTTTACATCCCCCTAATTAAAATTACTAATATTTATTTTGAATATTATCACAACTTATTCCAAACTTCAACTGTATGTCCCATATTAAATCTCAGTCGTAGGCTCACTAGGCACAGCAGTAAACCATGAGCTAATAATTGCTTCATCTACACCTTCATTATCTTCATCACAGATAAATCTGTAGTTACCATCAAAATCTCTTGAATAAAATTTACCCTTTAGCTTTGCACTTTGAGCCTTTGGTTTTTCTGCTTCAGTGTCATATTCGTCTGTACCAAGTTCAAACTTCCCTTTTAATAGCCATACAAACCTATATTTCCCGCTATTCTTCTTTGATTTAAATCCTAAAGCTATAGTTGGAGGTATATCATCTTTATTTTCTACAAGTACCCCTTTTATAACTTTTGAACCTTGAAGTTCTGCTCTACTTGTAAGTGATAATTGGCTTACTTCAATTTCAACATCTACACCCTCAAAAGCAGTTATAATATCTTCCACTGCATCATCAGAATAAATGTTATCTGAATTTGACTTTGGTGAAAGCTTAGCACTTATTGCTCTTTCAAGTTTTATTGGTGTGTCATAAGTTGTTCCTGTGGCATCATCAGTTTTTATTATAGCTATATGAATATCTTTAAGACCTACTTGTCTAGCCATTTATATCACTCTCCCTTTCTTCTAAATAATAAAATTTAAGACCTTTATGATAGATTTTTGTTTCTTCTTCATAAAGGTCTATTTCATTTAATCTTTTAAATCCTACCTTAAATAAAAGTTCTTTTACATTTTTAACTATAGCTGTATAATCATCCTTTGACCAAATATCAACTTGAATATAGTGTGCTGTTAAGCTTTCTACGTCATCCTCATATTCTTCTCCTGAAACTAAATATTCATGAAAAGTGATATAGGTTTTAGCTTTGCCACTATACTTTTGAAATGATACTGGAATCTTAAGTGGCTTTAATGCATCTAATATTATTTTACTTATCATTCCTCAATACCTCTTTGTAATTCTGTCTTTATAGTTTCATTTATTTCTCTCTTATTTTCAAGGACCGATTTCTCTGCCCAATGCTGTGCTGGTATTTTACTTGTACCCCATTCAGTAAACTTACTGTAAAAGAACTCTGAGTTATCACCTTTATTAGGGCCGACTTTAATAAAATCTACACCATTATCCTTTTGTATTTCTGACACTTGTATATTTTCAGCCATATGCCTTTTAGTTTCTTCAGATTTTGGTGCTCTTGTTTCCATGCTAGCCTTTACAAGTTTTCCTGCTTTATCTAAAGCCTTCTTTTTAATGACTTCACCTTTTTCTCCTAATTTATTAACTTTATCAATAAGTTCTTCCATCCCTTCGAGTTCAAGTTTAGCCATCCTCCTCCACCTCCACAGCTTTTATTTCAATGTACTTATTTACATATTTCATATTATCTATGAAGGTTATGTTATACTGCTTATTCCTAAATAAAATTATCATAGATTCATCTATACCTTCCATATACCTTATTAAGAACTTTACAGTTTTCTCTCCTTTTATTGCTGCTGCTTGATAATATTCCCTACCTGATAAATTAGAAACTGCTGACCATACTGTTTTATAATTTTGATAAATCTCAACTTCAAACCCATTTTCATTAACTGCTGTGATTAACTTTTGAAAAGTAATTCTATGTCTTAAGTCTCCTATTTCCAAAGTATCACCAACTTTCTCTTCTGTAAGAAAATAAAAGTCTTGTCATTGTTTCGATAACTGCTTTTACATCAAAGGTTTCACGTTGTTCATACATATTTACTACTGCATATAATATTGCTTGTCGTACGAGTTCAGGAACAACTTCATATTCTGTAAGCTCAAATCTAAGTATTTCTTCACATAATTCCTGTGATGTTAAAATAAATTTAGTGATGAGTGTATTTTCCTCATCACCATCTACTCTTAAATATAATTTAACTTCTTCAAGCGTTAGAACCATACACTCACCTCCAATATTTTTTCTATACTTTGTGTTGTAATACTTTAATTGCTTCAGGAAGTATTAGCTTTCCATCTACTCTTTGAGTTGCCATAAATCCAACTTGACCTGTTGCTGCATATAATTCATTCAACCTCTTAAAAGCTCTACCTTGACGATCTGCAACCCAATAGTATGAGAAATCACCAAACGCAATACTCTTCGCTGCTGATGCAATAGTAGGAACATATGCAGAGGTCTTTACTGGTCTATTTAAAATAGTATCAGGAGTTCCAGCTGTGATAGATGGTTGCCATATATATTGACCATTTCCATCTTTAAGTTTTCTTATTGCCTTTACTGTTGCATCGTTCATTACAAACACAGAATTTTTTCTGTAAGGAGATTTTAAGCTATAGAACAAGTCCATAATCTCATCTAGTGTAATAGCTGTTGCACTTGCAGCAGTAACTCCAAGCTGAGCTCCACCGGTAGCGTTAAAAATACCAGTAGGTTTCCCTGTTCCGTCACCAATGAAGAAAGCCTCTTCTTCCTTTGAACCAATACGTCTTGCAAATTCTTTTGCTATATAACTCTCTAAATTAAAAACACTATCATTAAGAAGTTCCTCAGAAACCTTAATCATAGTTGCAAGTTTATATGCTCCTATAGACACTTGTCCAAACGAATCATCTGATTCTGTTATGATACCCTCTTCGTCAACCCAAGATGCTGTTCCTTTTCCAGCAACTACAGGTATCTTCTTGTCTCCAGAAGATGTAGTAATTATATTAGCAAGTTGTCTAAAGATATTTTGTTCTTCTAAACTTTCGATTAATATCTTTTCAAATTCATCTGGTGCAAGGAATCCGCCTTCACTATCAGTACCAACTTGCAAAGCATTATTAATCTCAAAGCCATTCTTATTTCTCATAGCATTCCAAAAGGCTTTCACATATTCATTTGATGCTCTTCCTGTCTTTTCTTCATGAATATTAGCATTAGGATTATTTCTAATTGCATTAGAAGTTGCCTTTGATAGCTCTAAATCTAAAGCTGCTTGCCTTTCAAGCCTGTCTATTTCCTTTCCTAAGTTTACAACATCAGCCTCCATCTTCTCATAAGTTTCAGTATCCTCTGCTGATAATAATCCATTGTCATTTCTTTTACTGTCTAGGAAAGATTTTGTGCTATCCCATAGTTTTGCTCTTTTTTCTCTAAGCTCTAATATTTTACTCATATACATTCCTCCATTATTTTATTAAATTTAATCTCTTATAAAGATTTTCAATTTGAATTCCATTTGGTTCGTTTTTCTTTTTATTAGGCAATTTATTTAAAAGTGAGTTAGTGATTGTCATATTGCTAAAAGATGCTCCCTCACTTTCAGGAGAATCTGTACGATTTTCAGAAAATAGGATTTTATCAGCAAATCCAAGTTCAACAGCTTTTTTAGCATTAAACCAAGTTTCGTTGTCCATAAAACTAGCTAATTTTTTTCTTGAAAGCCCTGTTTTTATCTCATAAGCATTTATAATACTTTCTTTAACTTCACTAAGCATTGTAACTGCTTTTCCCATCTCCACAGCATCACCAAAAGCAATAGTCATTGGATTATGAATCATAATTAGTCCAGTTGGTGATATCAGTACTTCTTCACCTGCCATAGCAATAACTGAAGCTGCACTAGCTGCTATTCCATCAATTTTCACTGTAACTTTTCCTTTATAGTCCATCAGCATATTATAAATTTGACTTGCTGCAAATACACATCCACCTGGAGAGTTGACCCAAACTATAATGTCCCCATCTCCTGAATACAGTTCTTGTTTAAATAGTTTTGGGGTAACTTCATCTCCATACCAGGTTTCATCCGATATTTCTCCATTAAGAAAAATAGTTCTGCTATCATCATTGTTAAGCCAATTCCAAAACTTCCGTTTCATCTACTTCACCTCCAATAATATTTAACTTTGCATACTCTCCGAAATAAAAAGAAGCCGCTCGATTATATGCGTGAGCAGCTTCAATAGCAGTTTTATATCTTCCAAGATGTCTTGTTTTTCTATCTACACAAATACAAGCTTCATACAGCTGTCTTGAAGCAGAAAAACTAACTCCTTTAAATCCAGTTCTATTATTTTTACCAATTCTACAATTATAGCTATTCTGTTTTTGTGATGCAATTCTCATATTTTTTCTTCTACAATCCCAGGGCCTACCATTAATATGATCAACTACTTCTTTTGCTGATGGTTTCATTATTAGCCGATGTAATAAACCCGAGTGCCCATAAAAAACATATCCTAAAGCATTCATTCTCCATTTATATTTATATAAAATTGAAGTATCTTCAATATCAATAATAAATGATTGACCATTTTCTAATGTTCATTTCGTATAATCATCAATTACCTCTATTTTCAAGTTTGACATCACCTCCATTATTTTTATTAGCAAATGCACCTGCATCAGCAAGCTTTGTCATGTTTCCATTGATTAAATATAAATCTCCACCAAGTTCCTCTGGTATCCTATTAAGGTTTTCAAGTTCCCTTATATCATTACTTGATAACCAACCATTCTGCCTTCCAACTGCATACCCATTCATTCTACTTTGATAGTCTCCTCTAAGTAATCCATCTACATTGAATTTAACAAAATACTGCTTCTTTTCACTTTCAGTAAACAAGGCCCTTTTAATAGCTTGCTCCCATCTAACCACCCAAGGATCAAGTGTGTACATAACAAACTCAAGTGATTGCTGTTCTATATTAGAAAAACTTGATTTATCTAAATCTCCAATCATGTGAGGTGGGATTCTAAATATTCTAGCTATCTCGTTTAATTGAAACTTTCTTGTCTGTAAAAACTGTGCTTGCTCTGGTGGAATACCTATACTTTGAAACTTCATTCCTTCTTCTAATACTGCAACTCTATGTGCATTTTTAGTTCCTTGATATACACTATTCCAACTTTCTCTAACCCTAGCTGGGTCCTTTACTATTCCTGGATGTTCAAGAACTCCCCCTGGATTTGCTCCATTTGCAAAGAAACTAGCTCCATATTCTTCAGTTGCTATTGCCATACCTATTGCATTTTTAGCCATAGCTATTGGAGAATAACCAATTAAACCATCAAATCCAAGACCAGGAATGTGTAAAATTTCATCACTTCTAAGGGGATAACTCTGTCCTTCTTTGCTATAAATGTAGTAAATTTCACCGTTATCAGTTCTTTGCACAGCCATTTTATCTGGCATTAACGGATATAAAGCCATCACATTGCCTCTTCCATCTCTTACAATTTGGGCATATGCATTTCCCCACAATAAAAGATGACCCATAAGTGTTTCTCTAAACACAAATGAGGTCATCTCTGGGTTTGGTTCATCTGCTAAGAGATGATATATTTGATGTTCTGTAGCTTTCTCCTTACCAGTTTCTGTATAACTATAGGTATGAAGTGGCAATGAGGCTATTGTTTCAGCAAGTATTCTAACACAGGCATAAACTGCAGTAGTTTGCATTGCTGTTTTTTCATTTACTGTTTTGCCGCTTGTGGTTCCACCAAAGAAAAAGCTGTAGGTACTACCCCAGAAATTATTTTTAGGGCCAGCTCTAGGCTCCCATAGTCTTGATATTATAGATATTTTCATTTATGTTCCTCCTAAAAATAAGTATGAAAAAAGCACCTGTTTTAACAGATGCTATGAAAACTATATAAAGAACAATCACATCAATATAAGTATGTTATAGAATAAATTCATTCATTTCATCATCTGTAAATTTAGAATCAAGGCTTAAAAACCTTTCAAAAAAATGAGTGGGATTAATTTGATAATAATAGATTTTATCATTTTCTTGAATTTCTTTTTCACTTATGTTATAACTCTGCAGCATTGATGCATATCCTAATTTTTCATAAATGTTTTGTGGTAAGTCTTTATAAAAATGAGGTATCAAAAATGCATTATATGACTTATATTCACCAAACATACTGTTCATATTCTCTTTTTTCAGCTTCATTAATTGAGTTTCATATGAAAACTGCTTAGAAACATCCGATGCCCCAGGTGCATCTTTATAAGTATTATTGTTAATTACTGGCTTATAGTATTTAGCATCTAGAATATATAATATTTTATTATTCTCCGATACTCTTAAAACATCCGGAATTAACTTTGAAGCTTTAACTTCCTCATGTATAAATCTCGCTTTATCATATAAATATAAATGTGGAGATGGCATCATTTTTTCTATATCTTGATTATGCCCAAAGACAGTTTTGCAAACACATTCCCAAATGAGATTAAATGAATTTGTCCCAACCTTCGGAATGTAATTTTTTGAATCATCAAACCATGCTGATAAAGCTTTTAAAAGGCTTATTTCTCGGTTAGAAAACACTTGATTCATATAAGATTGGATAATAACCTTAATTTTTTTTCTATCTTCCTTATAAAAATTAATTTCTGACATATTTGGTAGATTTATTTGGCTAAACCCTAATACATCCTTAACTAGTTTTGCACTTTCACTTAAAACATACATATGAATTTTAGTTATAATCCTATCTTTATCTATTATTTGTTTATTATTAAGGGTATCAAAATAATAGACTTCGTTATTAGAAATAACGGGTATTATTCTATTAATCGTCTTAGTCCAACTAATAGGCCCCTTAGCATTTTTTGAAAATATGTTACTTTTCATTTCATAAATACCATTTTCAATATAATCTTGTAAAATAAACTTTGCTATGCTAAATAAACCGATTTTTTTAGTATCTTTTTTTTGATCAAAAGGAGAAAAATCATATTGAATATTCATATTTGATTTTAATTTACATTTTTCAATAACTTTACAAACAAGATTCATATGCTGCATATAATTTCGTGTTTCTTTGACTAGCTTGTCTTGTTCAAGAAAATTTTTTTCGTCAATATTATCCATATACTTTGGGTAACAAATTATTGATGTATTAGTTTGATTACTAAAAAAAATGCCTACAAATTTTATTTTGCCTTGGTAAATATGATGTTTTGTTAAATCTAGAAGCAAATCATCTTCTAAATTATATTCTTTATCTTCTTGTAAAAAAAGAACCTTTGATTTAACTTTCATTCTTATTTTCCTCTTAATCATGACTATTGTTTTCTCTTCAAGAGATCACATTTAAATCTGCTCGTAGTATTTTTAAATCACTTTCACTCAGTTGAATATTTAATATATCCTCAATTGTTTTACTCTCATCGAAAAAAGCTTCCCTTATATCGGCCATATTTTTAATGTTTTCATTAAATAATTCATTAGAATTATACCTAAGCACATCTTGCCTTAAATATGCAAACAACTTGTTTACAATCGTTTGTCTACACTTTTCTGGGTCTGCTAAATCTATTTTTGATAAAAATCGTGGTCCTATAAGTCTATCTTCTTCAATATCTAATCCCTTAAGCTTGCCGTTTAACATCTTCCTGAATGCATTCCAACTGCATTTCTCAAAGTCAGCTCCCTTAATAAGTCTTAAGTAAATATAGAAGTTATGAATTTCCAAGTCATCCGACCTACCATCGATTGGCATATACTCAAAACTCCAACGTCTTTTAAATGCACTATCCATTGGGTATACACCCTGATCTGCACTATTCATAGTTGCCCATATATATAAATTCGATGGTATAAAAAGATTATCTATATGCTCAACTTCAAGTTTCTCTCGTAGGTAATTTTGCATTTCTTTTGGTGGGTCTATACTATATTCACTATTTCCATCACTATTTCTGTCAAGCAACTGAAAGATATCTCCAAATACAGATGCAGCATTAGCCCTATTTATTTCTTCAATAATTAATAAATAATTCTTTTCTGGATTATTAAGTGCATCTATTAAAATTTTCGTAAAATGGCCGGGCACAAATTTGTATGTAATACCGTCACCACTGGATTTAGGAATTGGTTTATATGCGCCTACAAAATCACCATAACTATATTCCTGGTGAAATGTAATTCTATTATAACCGGAAATACAGCTACTGCTTTTCATTGATTCATACCTAACATCATCATCTTTTATTCCTAGTATCTTTGCAATATTACCTATTTTATCATAATCAACAGAACCATCTTCTTTAGCATATAGTAGCTTTTTACATAATTGCTTTCGGTTTTTTTCCAGTTCATAACTTTTTCCAGTTCCAGGAGCGCCAAATATCAGTCGATTCCTGTCAAATTTGATTGGCATTTTGAACTCTTCAATCTTTATTAGTTCTGCTGGCTTCATAATAACATTCTCCTTGTTCATTGTATCTGAGTACATATACGGCCTATTATCAAAATAAGACAGGTAATCTTTAAGGTGGTTTTTCTTAACAAAAGATAGATATATATTTTTATGTTTTTTAACTTTTATTCTAACAAAATTACTAGTATTACTTGTTAAAACTTTTTTATACTCCTTATCCTCAAAAGTTATTGTATTGGGAATATCTTCTGTTGGCTTAAGTGTTTCAATACTAACTACATAATCATCGTAAATTTTATTAGTTTTATCAAACGCACTTAAAAAGAAAAATTTGACTTCTTTACTACAACACTCGTTCCATACTGACTCTCTTTCAGATTTTGGATTTGTTGCATTAGGTTGAATGTGTACTTGCTTTGTTTCTGTATTAATAGTAGTTGGATAGCAGAATATAATAATTTCTTCATTATTAATTCTTATTTTATTTTTCCTTATTGTATCTGAGATAGAGCTACTAAAACTCTGTTCTTTCAATAAGTCTACATCGGTAAGTTTTAAAGAATCTTCAAAAATAATCTTCTTAACATCTTTAATAGTCGCCATATTATTTGCTCTCTTTCTTCTACACTATATATTTATTACATTAAGAACACTTAATATATACTATTAAATTATACCATAATATCTTGGAATATTTACAAAATTATAATTCCTCTCTCATCGTAAACGCTACCCCTGTTTTCATTCCTAATTGCTCTATCCAATGCCATTATAAGTGCCACAGCTCCATCAATCTTCTCTGTGCTTTTCTCCTTATCAGGCTTTATATTTCCCGCTGGATCTGTCTTAACATAAATATTATCCATCATCCATCTAAGAACAGGGTTTCCTTCATGTGCTAGTTTCTGCTCAAGTGTTAACTTCATTAATTCCTTTGAAGATGGTGACATATCTTTATATCCTTGTCCAAATGGAACTACTGTAAATCCCATTCCTTCAAGGTTCTGTACCATTTGAACTGCTCCCCATCTGTCAAAGGCTATTTCTTTTATATTATATTTTGTATGAAGATCTTCAATAAAAGTTTCTATAAAGCCATAGTGGACCACATTTCCTTCAGTTGTTTTTATAAATCCTTGTTTCTCCCATACATCATAAGGCACATGATCTCTTCTCACCCTAAGCTTTAAATTATCTTCTGGTATCCAAAAGTAAGGGATTACTATATATCTTTCATCTGGTGTTCTTGGTGGAAAAACTAAAACAAAAGCAGTAATGTCTGTAGTACTTGAAAGGTCAAGTCCTCCATAACATTCTCTGCCTCTTAATGAATCCATATCTATATTAAAATCACACTCGTCCCACTTATCCATCTGCATCCAACGAGTAGATTGTTTTACCCATTGATTTAATCTTAACTGTCTAAATATATTTTCTTCAGCTGGATTTTCCTTTGCACTATTATAGGCATTTCTTACTTTTTCAATATCTATTGTATGTCCAAGTGATGGATTGGCTTTATACCAGTTCTTTTCATCTCCCCAATCAGCATTATCATCTATACCATATATAACTGGATAAAAGGTTTTATCTATCTTTCTACCTTCAATTATGTCCTGGGCCTTTTGATGTTGTTCAAAGCATATAGAATTTCTATCTGTACCAGCTGTAGTTATTAGGAAAAATAATGGCTGTAGTCTTGCATCTCCTGAACCTTTAGTCATTACATCAAATAACTCTCTATTGGGTTGTGCATGAAGTTCATCGAAAATAACTGAATGCACATTAAGACCGTGTTTTGTATAGGCCTCAGCTGAAAGAACCTGGTAAAAGCTATTTGTAGGTTTATATACCAGTCTTTTCATTGACATTATAGGCTTAATTCTTTTCTTAAGTGCTGGGCATTGCTCTACCATTTCAACCGCTACATCAAATACTATAGAAGCTTGCTGCCTATCAGATGCACAACCATAAACCTCTGCTCCCCATTCATTATCTCCGCAAGTCATAAGTAGTGCTACTGCTGCTGCAAGTTCTGATTTTCCATTCTTTTTTGGAATTTCAACATATGCAGTATTATACTGACGATATCCATTTTCTTTAACATTTCCAAATATATCTTTGATAATTTTATCTTGCCAAGGAAGTAAATCGAAGGGAACACCCCTCCACTGACCTTTTGTATGCTTTAAGCAATTAATGAAATTTACAGCTCTCTGTGCTTTTGCTTCATCATACATTATTTCATCTCACCCCTTAGCATCATTTCCATAGGATCTAAGCAATCATTAGAACCTTTATCTGCAACAATTCTACTTCTTGAAGAAGGTGTAAGTCCAAACTGCTCACAGAACTTAATCATAATCTTAAGATAAGTTTGAGCAATAGATACCTGTGGCACTTGCTGCCAATAACCACTTGGTGTTTTTACAATTGTTCCATGCTTTGATATAAACTCTTCCGCTTCTTTCCAGCGAGCATAAGCTTCACAATATCCTGCAAAAGCAGCCATATCAACTTCTGTTAATACTCCAAGTTCCTCAAGCTGCTTTGCGACTCTTCTCCACTCCTTTTTAGCTTCAGCATCAAGCCAAGTAGGACATTTTGGTGCTTTCTTTTTAGGCTTTGGTTCAAATTCATTAAGTGCTCTTTTTCCTGGATTACCTTCAAGTTCTTTTACTGCAGTAGGTTTTGGTTTTCTTCCTCTTTGTGCCATAGGTTTCACCTCCCATCTTTAAAATTTATTATAAGAAAAGAGCATACCTTATTTAGTACGCTCTTAACACAATTTTCTCTTTATTCTCCTCGTATGCCTTTGTAATTATAGTTGCCCTTTTTTATTTCTTCCATTTCAGCTTTTACAGCTTTATCATAATCCTTATCCTTCTTTTCTTTCTCTAAGCAATCCATGCAGATGCAATCAGTATTAAACATGGACATTATCCTACCTTTTTCTAGAGAACCGCAACATCTATCACAAGTTTTCTGAGTAAAAAATTTATCCATTATCTTCTCCCCTCTATTAGTTCAGATAAACATTCTGAATAGGCAATTTGTAGAAGTTTTAAATCAATGTCATTGTCCGAGTATCCTCTAGAAATTACATTGAAATAATATTCTGTAGGAGCTGCTACAATATGGGTATATTGTTTAGACATAATATAAACCATCAATGTTTTAGACTTACCTTTCACCTTAACCTGAACTTCTTTTTTTACATATAGATTAGGATATCCCTCATATATATCAAGCGCTGTTTCACAATCCTCAGTTATTTCCCATAAAACAATAGGTACTTCTTTGCTCTTACAAGGCTCAATATTTGCAACCCCTTTATACCTGCCCCTAAAGGTTAACTTATACCCTTCAAGTGTTCCTGTACCTATAATCTTAGCCTTTGGACATCTATGCCTCATTTGCTCTAGGTTCATATTAGAACCATAAGCTCCATATAATTTTATATTTTCAGTCATTTTATCATTTCTCCTTTTTATCAATTTCTTTGCCACAGGGGGCATTTCTGCCCTTTTGTAACTGTGCTTTACCTTCAAGCAACCCTTGGTCTTCTAAAGGCACAATCTCCATCAAGTGCTTTCATGAGATGTTGTCTACAATTTTTAAATTCATCTCCTATAATCCCTAGTCTAAGAAGCCAACACCTAAAGGTATATTTTTCATTATCTGTATGGGTACGTTTTGCACTAGCACTCTTTTGCTTTAAGGCTTGATGGCTAATAGCTAGGCAGAAAACTATGTAACTTCTAATTTTACCTGCGTGCATGGTCCCATTGAAAAGTCTAAATTCAATTGTTCCTTTGGTAAAAGTGCTATGCAAGTTTAGTCCATGATATCTGCTTGTATGGTAATGGCGTTCTCTATTTTCAATTCCATAACCTCTATACCAAGCATCAGCAAGTTCTTTTAAAGTTTTAGGTTTTTTCTTATTAATTGTTTCTATCAAATTTTCATTAACTTTTCTGCAATATCTAACCCTTGCTGTGTCTATCTCAAGACTCTTGTAAATTAAATCCTCCTTGGCAGCCATTAGATTTACTAGGTTTTTTAAAGTGTTTGGTGTATGTTCTTTTGCTCCTATGTGTATATGAATTCCACATTGCAACCTACTTTCACTAACTGCACCTGCATGCCTAAGTTGTCTTACAAGTTCTTGAAGTTTTTCAATGTCCTCATCATACCTTAGAATTGGTGTTACTAGTTCAACACTGTAACTTCTGTCTGCTGAAATTAATCTACCTTTTTCTTTTTTCATTGTTTGAATACTTGCATCACTCATTACTTTCCATGTTCTTCCGTCTGATGCTTTTATAAGGTATGTATCGTAACCATCATAAGCTCTTCCGATATTTCCTTCTAAAACCTTTGCTGTAATCTCTGCAGCTTTTTCTCTTGTAATTCCTGTCATTTCAATCTCTACTCCGATTGTTTGATTTTTCAACGTTTTCTCTCCTTTCAAAGTGTGTTTATTACCTTTTGGTAGTGTACATATTACCTCTGAAAGAAGTATATATCCAGTTATAATTGATAATTTCTATCAACTAAAACTCATAATTCGAACGACAATTTTTACAACTTTAAGACAAAAGAAAAACCACCTCTTGGTGGCTTGACTTTTACTTTTCAATTGCTGTGTATCTTGGGTAGTTATAACCCTCCGAATCTACTAAGATGCTTTTCTTTGTTTTTGTATTTTTAACTCTTATGCACCTTAATTCTCCCTTTTCGTTGTAACCGCCATCTTCTTTTGTTATCCAAGGTTGTTCTTTAAAAAAGTCTTTTGCAAATTCTTTAAACTCCTCATCACTTAATTCAATTTCTCTTGTGACTTGGTATTCTGTTCCTTTTATCCCGCCTTCCTTTGCTTCCTTCGTAAGTTCCTTTAGTTCCTTAAGGTTTAGAACCTTTCTTCCAAATAATGCTTTCATTGCCTTAACCTCCATGTGTGTTTTTTGTTATACTATATATCACTCTAAAGCACACATATAGCAAGTCATTTATTTAATATTGCTAATATTTTTAAAGCTAATTTTTTCTCCATCTCTTATTAAAAATACACCTTCATCAGAGCTAACTTGTTCAATATATCTTTTTACTATGACATCAGCATACTTTTCATCAAGCTCTATGGTATGGCAAATTCTATCGGTCTGCTCACAAGCTATAAGAGTTGAACCACTTCCTCCAAAAGGATCTAATACAATAGAGTTAGTTAAACTTGAATTTGTAATAGGATAAGCTACTAAAGCAATAGGCTTCATAGTAGGATGGTATTTTGATTTTGTAGGTCTATCAAAATTCCAAGTAGTTCTTTGTTTTCTATCTCCATAAAACTTATGGCCTGAAGTAGGTTTCCATCCTACAAGTACAGGTTCATGGTTATATTGATAATCACAACGGCCAAGAACAGGAGAGTTTTTTATCCAAATACAAGTTTGATGACAAAAGAAACCAGCATCTTTAAAAGCTAACCTAAAGTTAACAGTTTCCCTATCAGCATGGAATACATAAATTGAACCACCATCTGCAAGACTTTCATACATACCTTTATATGCATTAAGAAGAAATTCATAAAACTTCTTATCATCCATATTATCATTTTGAATTGTTCCAGCTGTTCCTTCATAAGCAACATTGTATGGTGGATCAGTTACAACTAAATTTGCTTTCTTATCTTCCATAAGCTTTTTATAAGTCTCAAGCTTTGTACTATCACCACATACTAAACGATGCCTTCCTAGTAGCCAAATATCACCTTGTTTTGTAATTGGTACTTCTGGTGGAGCTTCATCAAAGTTATCTTCTTTAACACCCTTTGGATGAAATTCATTAAACAGAGCATCAATCTCTGGCGGCTCAAACCCTGTAAAAGTAGTATCATAGTCTAAAGATTGTAAATCCATAATTAAGTCAGCAAGTAGTTCCTTATTCCATTCACCACTTATTTTATTAAGAGCAATGTTTAAAGCCTTTTCTTTAGTCTTATCAACATCAATAACTACACAATCTATTTCTTCAAATCCTAATGTCTTTAATACAGATATTCTTTGGTGACCTCCTATTACTGTCATATCCTTATTTACAATAACAGGGTCAACATATCCAAATTCATTAATACTATTTTTTATTTTCTCAAATTCACTATCTCCTGGCTTTAATTTTTTCCTTGGATTATACTTTGCAGGCACCAGTGAATCTATTTTTAACTTTTTAAACTCCATCCTCTTCCCTCCAAAATCTATCTTTTATATAACAGTTATGGCTACAATACTTACGCTTCTTATTGCCATAAACACTAAATTCTTTTCCACAATAAAGACACATATACTGATAAATATGTTCCTTATTTTTCTTTCTCTCAACCTCATGCTCTTTCCACCATTTTCTCCTGCAGTCATCTGAGCAAAATCTTCTCATTCTACCTGTGGATTTTTGTTTTAATGGATTTTCACAATAAGCGCAAAGTACATTCCTTTTTACTTTTTCTTCAACATTAAGAGCAACAACACAGGAATCACCAGAAAGGCTATTACGCTTACAAAATCCTCTAACACTATCTCTAGTTAATCCTAAGAGATTAGCAATTGCTTTATACCCCATACCTTTTAATCTCAATTCCTTTATTTTTTCTTTCTCATCCCTGGTCATATAAGCTACTCCCTTCAATGAATATTTACGCAATAAAAAAAGCAACCACAACGCTTTGCAGTTACTTAATTTGCAGTTCCTATTTTGCGATTTTTTAGTACCCCCCTTAGTTAATTCTGCGAAAATTCACACGTGACTGGGCGGCGGTCGTTGGCATGTCCATTTTAGAGATTTAATGCCCCCTAACTTAGTTTATTTTACTTCGATATTATCTAGAAAGACATCTACAAATGCAAATATCCTATACTTGTCATTTAAGGTATCTACCTCCTTTATTTTAACTTTATCTTCTCCAACTTCTATGACAGTCATTTTACCAAACTTTTTATGTAACAAAATAGCCCCAGTTTTAATACTTTTCTTTTTTCTCTCTCTTTCTATTTTTATTTTTTCTTTCTTGTAAATTTCTTCTAATTTTTTCTGTTCTTCACTTTGTTTATCTTGTATATATCTTTGTTCTCTTTCTTGCCTTTCTACTAATCTATTTTGTTCTTCTTCCTTTTGTTTCAATATAGCTAGTTCTTTTAATATTTCTAATCTTTCTTGAGCTACTTTGTCTTGCATTTCTTCAAACTTGTTTTTTCTTTTAGTTTCTATTTCTAAAAACTTTTCTTTTAATTTATAATTGTTAGGTAATGATTGTAAATTATCGATTTCTTCTCTGTATAATTTAATAACTTCTTTTCCATGATTGCATCCACCTTTGCAAGAACCACACCTCGAACATATCAACCAACCACATTTTTTACATCTTAAGTTAACAACATCCACTACTTCCTTTTTACAATTCCAACATCTACTTCTATAATTCCACGTAGAAGTAAAGTGCCACGTAGGATACTTCCTATTTAAATACATTACAATGTAATGATTTTTAGGATAATCCCCCCTCATTTCATTCGGACTATACAAATCTACATAACTTGTTTCTCTAATTACATTTTTTCTATTAATGATCTCATATTTTTTATTTTGTAGCTTTTCAATACAGCATTTTATAATCTCAAAATAAGGTATTAATACAAAAAAATAAAAAAAAGCACCTAATAAAATAGTTAATATACTTGTTCCTATTATATCTACCATCATAAAACCCTCTTTACAAAATAATAAAATTAATATAATTACTAATATAACCATATCCTATTTTTTTAATTAAATCAAATTAATTAAATATACCTATACTCTTTATATCTATCCTCGGTCATAGTTTTAGTATCATGACATCTCTTACAAAGTGGCTGCCAATTGCTCTCATCCCAAAACAATACTTTGTCTCCTCTATGTGGTTTAATATGATCAACAATAGTTGCCTTAGTAAGCTTACCTTTTTCCTTACATCTAACACACAAAGGATTAGCTTTTAAATATCTATTTCTAGCTGTTCTCCATCTGCTATTATAACCTCTGCTTGACGAATCAGCTCTATCATTCACATGAAGCTTTTCATGTTCTTCACAATAATTACCCTCTATTAGTCTCGGACAACCTGGATGCTTACAAGGCTTTCTTGGTTTCTTTGGCACTCTACTCACCTTCTTTGGGACATAATAAAAGCACCTAAACTTCTCACAGTAGATGCTTTAATCTATATTTTCTATAATACTATTCTAGCAGATGCTAACGGGACAAAAGGGACAACTTTTAATTTTATGAATCTTTCTTTAGATATCTATAAGCTACCTTCTTAACGCTCTCCTCAGTATTCCCACCACCAACACTAAATGCAATTTGCCTCCAGCTAAGTCCATTTACATATCTCAAGGTCATAATCATTCTTATTTGACTATCATCAATACTTTCTATATATCTATTTAGTCTATTAAGTTCATAGAAACATTTCTTTAAGTTTAAATCTAGTAACTCCTTGAAATCTGCAATCTCTGCTGCATATTTACCAACTTTATCTGAAATATCTGTAGCATGTGGCATACCTGTTATTCTTGAAGTGGAAGAAGTTGCAATACATTCTAATTCCGTTATTCTATCTTTTAAGTGTTCAATCTCTCTATTTAAATAATATAACTGGGATAGTTCTTGTTTAGTCATTAATTGCACCTCCACATACTATCCTGCTGAATTAGTTAAACTTATACTAACTGCTAAAATTTTATTAAGTTTTTTACTATCTTCTTCATTTAGATGACCAAGTACATCTAAAATTTGATTCTTTGATATAGTTAATACTTGCTCTGCTAATACTGTACTATCACATTTTAAACAATAATAATTTTTAGCTTGTAATTCATGGTGTGTTGGGAGTACCTTTTTAATTTTACCTGTTATAGGCACTACTATAGTTGTAGTTGAATATTTATTACCTATGTCATTTTGAATAACTACTGCTGGTCTTCTCCCCTTTTGAACAGAGCCTTGTGTTTCTCCAAAGTCAACCATTATTATACTATCTCTATAAATCTTCATTACTAATCCCTCCAACCCTTGCTTTTACTGCATTTATTAAGGCATCTTGCCCCATCTGCTTTTTCTGAAGTGCATTCATCACTTCCTCATCAATAGTTCCCTTTGAAACTATATGGTGAATAACTACCGTTTCTTTTTGTCCTTGTCTCCATAGCCTCGCATTTGCTTGTTGATAAAGTTCCAAACTCCAAGTAAGTCCAAACCAAATAACTGTTGAACCACCTGCTTGTAAATTAAGTCCATGACCAGTTGAAGCAGGATGTGCTATAGCAACTTTTATTTCTCCTTTATTCCATTTAGTTATATCATCACTACTTGATATTTCAATTGCTTCAAACTTTTCTCTTATTCTTTCTTTGTCATGTTTATATGAATAAAATATAAGTACTGGCTTTTCATTTGCAGCTTCAATTAAATCCTCTAAAGCATCAAGTTTCCTACTATGAATATTTTTTACTGCTTTAAATTCATCATAAACGGCACCATTTGCCATTTGTAAAAGTTTGTTTGAAAGAGCTGCTGCATTTACTGCATCTATATCTCCATCACTAAAAGGAAGTAACATTTCATTTTCTAATTTTTTATAAAGTGATTTTTCCTTTTCTGACATCTTAACCTCAATTACATTGTCTATCCGCTCTGGCATCTTAAGATAATTACAAGCTTTCATACTAATGCAGATATCAGAAATTCTATTATAGATTTGCTCTTCTGCTCCTTCTCTAGGTTTATAACTAAATATAACTTGTTGGTTTCTTTTATCAGGTACAAAATATTGTTCTCTGTAATTTCCAATAAATCTTCCTAACCTTTCACCCATATCTAGTAAATTTATCTGACTCCACAAATCCATTAAACTATTAGGTGCTGGCGTTCCCGTAAGACCAACTATTCTTTTTACCTTTGGTCTAACTTTACGTAAAGCCTTAAACCTTTTAGCAGTAGGTGACTTAAAACTTGAAAGTTCATCTATGACTACCATGTCAAAATCAAATTTATAATTTTTACAAAGCCACTCTACATTCTCTCTATTTATGATATAAATATCTGCTTTTCTAACTAGAGCAATTCTTCTTTCTTTTTCAGTACCTAATATTTTGGAAACTTTAAGTCCTTTTAAGTGATCCCATTTTTCACACTCTTTACTCCATGTATCCTGTGCTACTCTAAGTGGAGCAACTACAAGCACTTTAGAAAACTCAAAATAATCAAATAATAAAATCCATATGACTGTTAATGTTATAACTGTTTTACCAAGTCCCATATCAAGCATCAATGCACAAGCTGGATTATTTATAATAAATTCTTCAGCATATTTCTGATAATCATGTGGCACATATTTCATCAAGGACATCTCCAATCTGCATCTTGTTATCTATGCAATATACTAAAAAGCCTAATTCCTCTAACTGTCTTTTTCTCTTTATTTGTAGTGGTCTTAGTTTCTTTCCAGAAGCCTTAAGCTCTATAAAAGCAAGCTTTCCACCTTTCATTATTATCAACCTATCTGGAACTCCTGACATTCCAGGGGATATAAACTTTAATGCTAACCCTCCACGTTTTTTTACTTCAAAGGTTAATGCTTTTTCAATTTCACTTTCTCGCATTTTTAATCCTCTCTCTATAGGTGGAACAAGATTAGGAACAAGGCACTAAAAACTCTTACGCGCGTATACATACATACGCACCCACTTATTATTCTTTTTTATATTATTTATCTCAAAAGAGATTTTCTTGTTTCTTGTTCCTATTCATATAGTTTTGCGGCTAAATTCCTCACTTCTTTACTAGAACATAACCTTGGAACAACCTAACGGCTTGTTCACTTTGTTCCCACTTTTTTGAAATTAGCTGTTTTAAATTATTCTTGTTTCACCCTCATAAATGCTCTCTGCTTATTATAAATTGGAAACTTTGTAATTCCAGTCTTTGTACCGTCATAAGGCTTCCAATTTTCAATTCTAGCTATTATTGCAGTTATCTCATAAGAATCTGCCTTCTTGAGATTAGCTGAATCTTTTCCAAAACACTCACACCAAATCTCCATAGGACAAACAAGATTACGCTTTATAGTTCCAACAGTAGAAGTGCCAAAATCACCACCAGTTAAAAAGTTTCTGCGTTCATATAAGTCCATGGTACTCCAATTCTCTGGTAGCAACTTTTCAAGATACTCACGCACTAATCCCTCACGGTCATCAGTTTCCATAGCATCGGCTTGCTGTGATATCGCTATCTGTGCTTCATTACCTTTTAAGAATAAATCTTCACCTTTTTTATACACACATAATACTTCTGCCCATATTTGATCTATATCTTTTAAATCCCATGCTTTTTTAACACTATCTCCACTAACTCTAATTGGCCAAAATCTACGATTTCCTGTGATATCTCTTAAAAAACCACTTTCACTATTTGTTGTACCAACTACTACGCATTGTCTTGGATGGCTTTCAACATTAACCCCATAACTAGCTCTATACTTATCATCTGTTCTTGAAACAAATGATTTTACTGTTTCTACATCTGTTTTCTTTATCCCAGCTAATTCTCCAAGTTCTAAAAGCCAATAACCCTGTAGCTTTTCAGCCGCAGCTTTATCCCTCATATCATTTATGGTTAAGCTATCTGAAAACCACTTAGTACCAAGCCTTTCAAAGAATGTACTTTTCCCTATACCTTGCGGTCCATTAAGTATTAAAACACTATCAAACTTAGTGCCTGGTTTATAAATTCTAGTTACTGCTGCTACAAGAGTTTTTCTTATAACAGCTCTTGAATATTCATTATCTTCTGCACCTAAGTAATCAACCAAAAGTGTATCAAGACGCTCTACCCCATCCCAATCTGGAAGTGTATTTAAATACTCTTTTATTGGATGATAAGCTCTCTCTGCAGCAACTGCTATTAAAGCTTCTTTTATCTTCGTTGGTGACCATACACCATAGGTTTTATCAAAATACACCTTAAGTGCCGACATATCTGAATCATTCCATCCACTTTTTACTTGTTTCCAAGGTAAATCACCCTTTACATAAATTCCATCACGATGCTGGTTATAAGCTATACCATTTAAATTTTCATCATGTTGTATAATAAGAACTAGATTCTGTAAACCATCTTTTATCTGTCCATTTTTATTGATAGTCAGTTTTTCTTGCCAGTTTTCATCCATTACTATAAACTCTGCATTAGCCTTTTCTATTCTCTCTTGTGCTAAGTACTTTTTAACTCTTTCATCACCTATACATAACTCCTGCATAGCTTTGAAAGATGGTAACTTAGATGGTGCTGTATCCTCATCTACTTTTCCATCAAGTTCCCCAAATTTATGAATTCTCACTAAGTCAAAAGAATTACACAACTTGCTACAAGCAGGGTCTGTTGCATGATGTGAAAAAGCAAACTTATCATCATATACAAGTACCCCCGCTGTAGAATCAGCAGGAATATAATCATACCTGCCTGCAAGCAAACTCGGCTTATACACGTCAGATAAGTATTTATCAATAGCCTCTCCAATGTTATAGGTCCTACAAAACACTCCCACTAAGCCTTCCTTTTCCAATGGATCAGCCTGCTTCGAAATGCTATGTTTTACAATGCTTGTCTGCCTTGAGGATACAGGCCATTGACTGCTATCATGCCAATTTTTATATCTTGAAAGCACCTTGTCTGGGTCTAAAAGAATACCTTCTTGCTTTTCAAAAACAAACTCTCCATCAGATGAAGTTGATGGCCAATACATTAATCTCGTTGGTTCGTAGGTAGTATCATCAAACTGCTCTATCCCAATATCTGACGCAACCATTCTACCTATAGCGGTATATTCATCTGATGTAACATTTCTTGCTAAAGGAATAATTAACCTAAGTCTTGGTTTTTCAGAAGTGTGCTTATGTGTTGAATAAACACAGCAAGTGAAATCATAAAACATAGTAATTTGTTCCCACACACCATTGCAACCATAATCCATATCTAGTGTAAGCATTGACCGATACTCTATAAAACCTGTTTTCCTTTTACCATTTTTCAATTTACCACCAACAAATCCACCTACATCTTTAATATCATCTTGCTTAGGCTTTGGTAGTCTTCTATATTCTTCTAAAGTTTCAACAGTTTTTATTGTGGATTTAGCTTTTTCTAAAAATTCATCCCAAGACATCTCTACATTCTTCCAGCGCTTCGATGTCCTACTGTTAGCAATTGAAATTATCATATTTAATCACTCTCCCTTGATTGCACAGCTCCAAATAATGATTTATATAATTAAGCACTCTTTTCATAAGCCGTTTTTAATTCTAGACATGTATTTTTAATAATTCTAGAAACATAAGATTGACTTAGATTAAGTTTCTTACCAATTTCTTTCTGATTTATTTCAAGTAAATATAATCTTAATATTTCACGTCTAATAGGAGATATTTTTTTAGATAACTCTATGACTTCATCTACAGTTATTAAATTTAATACTTCATCCATAGTATCTGTTAATGCTGGAATTACATCTTGAATAGTTAATGTGTTATGTTCATTATCCTTGCATATCACAGTATCTAAAGAAATTGTTTCCGCCTGTTTTCTTAGATTACGATTCATCATCAAAATCTCATTAACCATAATACTACTAAAGAAAGTAGTCCATTTACTCTTATTGGGGTTAAACTTTTTTATTGCTTTAGTAAAAGCCATATCTCCACAACCAATAAAATCATCATGTTCTAATTTAAGGTTTGAAAATTTATTAGCTATATGATACATAAGTCTTTTATTCCTTTCATATAAAGTATCTATATCTCCAGATATGAATAACTCCTCATTGCTTACCATAGTCTATTCCCTTTCTTAATCTTTTCTATAATATTCACATTCATAACCATCTGCTCGAAGTGGTAGTTTTTCTGCCCACTTTGGAGCAATAGCCATAACCTCACAAACTTCTTTCAATGAACCCAAACCCAATGGTGCTTCAATAATTATTTCATCATGTACATGCATAACAATCTCATAGCCTTTGTTTGTAACCCTAAGCATAGCTTCAGCCAATAAATCTCTTGCTATTGCTTGCACAATATTCTCTACAAGCTTTGGACCATAGGTTTCTATACGTTCCCATTTCTTCGTAGTGCCAATGCCTTCATAAGTAATAGCATCTCTTCCAAACTTGTTAGACTCAATTCTTGGTTTAATATAGGATAACTTTCTTCCTGAAGGTAATGTTATAAACATAATGCCACTTTCATATACAATTCTAATTTTCCCAACTACTACTGTAGTTTTTTCCTTTACAGCTTTTAGTGCTGCTTTATCAATCTCCCACCATAGCTTTCTAATATTGGGGTTTGCCTGTCTCCAAGCATTAACAAGTCCTTGAAGTTCTTCTTCCTTAACTCCCATATCAAGAGCTCCCATCGCTGTAAGTGCTCCAACTGAACCTCCATAACCAAGTGCCAATTCTGAAATTTTCCCTTTTTGTCTTAAAGGTGATGTTTTAGTAATCTCCTCTATTGGAACTTTAAACATTTGACTTGCACTAGCTTCATATATTTTTCCGTGAGTTTCAAATACATCCATTCTCCATTTTTCACCTGCAAGCCATGCTATTACCCTAGCTTCAATAGCAGAAAAATCCGCAACTAGAAATTGATGATTGGATTTTGGAATAAACGCGGTTCGAATAAGTTCAGACAATACATGTGGAACGCTTTCAAACAATATTTTAAGGGTATTAAAATCACCATTTCTCACCAAGTTACGGGCAAGTGTTAAATCCTTTAAATGGTTCTGAGGAAGGTTTTGCACCTGCACAAGCCTACCTGCCCAACGGCCTGTTCTATTTGCTCCATAAAATTGTAGAAGTCCTCTTACTCTTCCATCAGGACATACTGAACGTTCTATTGCTTCATATTTTTTAACAGAAGTTTTAGCAAGCTGTAATCTTAAATTTAGAAGTCTTTCCACTTCACCATCAGATTCTTTAGCAAGATCAGATACTGCTTTTTTAGATAAAGAATCCACTTCAATACCATTGTCTAATAACCATTGTTTAAGCTGTGCTACTGAGTTCGGATTATCAAGACCAGTAATCTTTTGAGCCTGTAAAAATGTATTATTTTTATGAAGCTTATCGCATTCCATAGCCTTTGCTACAAGTTTCAAATCCACCAAAACTCCTCTATCATTAATCTCTTGGTCTAGAATATATACTTGCTGCTCTGATTCACTTACAGGATACCTTGCAATCTTTTTACGTATTGCCCTTTCAACTTCAACATCTCTCTTGCAGTAGTTTTTGAAGATTTTCCATTTTTCTATATCATGATGTGGAAGATTTCTTGTCCTACCTCCATTAGCTTTTGTTTGTTTACAAGGAATAGAGAAATATCTTATTAACGCCTTACCCTCTTTCATCTTTTGTTCACTTAATCCTAAAACCTGTGCCACTCCTTCTAAAGATAGAGGTAATCCTAAAGTAGCTGCTTGAACTGCAGTGCATTGCCATGAGTTAGATTCAAGATTTTTATTTAAATGTTTAGATAAACAAGCCCTTTCAAATTGTGCATTGAAAGCTGTTTTTATAATGGCTTCATCCGTTAATGTCTCTATAATTTCTGCTGATAACTTTTCTCCACTACCTAAATCTACAATTTGGATTTGCTCATCATCAAACGCATAAGCAAATAGTAAGATTTCAAAATGTGGTGAAGCGGTGTATGCATAAACACCGCTTTTAATTAAATCCACATCTGAATATGTCTCAATATCTATTGATAAAGTCTGCATACACCCTACCACCTAGCTTAGGAAATCTTCATCTTCAAAGGATGAAAACTCATCTTCTGCTCTACTACGTCCACTTAAAGGTTCACCATCTGAAAGTTTCTGTAAATTGCCTAGACCACAAGCTATACCTTTATTTCCGTTAGTGTTAAATGCAAAAAGTATGATACTCGCCCTGCCATAACATCCACTATAAACTTCACTTTGGTCTAAAATAGGTTTAATATTTTTATCTACAATTTGAGGCCTATCCTTGCTATTAGCATTGATAAAATAACTATTTCTGTAAGCTTCATCATCTGGTCTGTCAATATCCCCATCACGAAGTGGAAGTTTAAGATTTGCAGGGATTTTACCACCCAACTTTGCCTTGCCCTCTTGCTTTGCAGCTTCAGTAGCAGCTTTTATTTCATTAAGTGTCTTTATATCAGACTTTGGGATAATCAGTGAAACACTGTACTTCTCATCTCCACCATTAATTGATTTTGGCTCCCATACATTTGCATATGAGAAACGTACCTTTCCTGTGATTACCTTTGTTTTGTTGTTATTTTCCATAATTATATTTCCTCCTTAAACTCTGTCTCTGCAGTATTATTTATTTTAATTGGTTGTCTTTTATCTAAAATAGGAACTAATGTAGGCTTGCCTTGAGGTTTTACAATTAACCCATCAAGCACCTGTGCAAACACCTTTTTTCCAAGAGTTTTCTCAAGAGCAGTTATACCTTTTAAACTCTTAGTAAATATCTCATCTTCTGAATATCCAGTTTCAGTAAGTTTTAAAATAACAGCATTTTCATCACCATAGGTTCTATTACTCCTACCCTCAACTACCTTGAAACCTTCAAACTTCTCGCCATCTAATGCCTTCACCTCTGCATAAAACCAAATGTCTTTGCACCATGCAGTAATTTCATCAACTTTAGATAATATTTCTAAGACTTCATCCTTTGTAAGTAGAGATGCTTGTCTAAACTCAAACCTTGCAATTTCTAGATTCTTTTCAGCTCTGGCCTTACAGATTGCTTTTGCTCTGCAAAACTTGCAGGTGTATTCACTAGGACAAAACTCTCCTTCTCCATTCCAAGCAAGCTCAGCTGCAGGTTTTAAAATATTTTCTGCCCAATCTAAAAGTTCCTTAACTGATATTTCATAAGTAGATATATTCTCAAGCCTTGGTTGGCAAATACTCATGCGAACAATGTGTATGTCATATAAGCAATCAAATAATTGCAATGCTCCTAATGCATAAAGCATCATCTGCGGATTTTTCTCTGATGAAACTTTTACCCCCTGTCCTCCCTTCAAATCTACAACATGAAGAGTTTTATCTGCCACCACTACTAGATCTCCAGTTCCGAAGCCTTTCTCTACATACTTTGAAAAATCTAACCTTTGCTCTAAAAGAACTATAGGATCTTTACATTTTTTCTTTGTTTCTTCAATTAGCTCTCTTGCAAAAGACACATAGATTTCTACAGCTTCATCTATTTCAGAATTGTAAAATTGATTTGCTTTAAGTTCCTTAAGCTTTTCTTTATAATCAGTTACTTTTATCTCATCAATATATTTTCTGAGTTTTAACTCCCCCAGTTCATGCATAAATGTTCCTTCTTCTGCAAAAACACTTGTTGTATTCTCAAATGTTTCTTCTAATCTTGCTGAAGGTGTGCAATGCATCCACCTATGAGCAGAACTTGCTGATAGAATAGCATGGGTTCCCATTAAAGCACCTCAGCTTCCCTTAGAAGTTCCTTATAGCAAGCTGGGTCAATGTCAGTAAGTTTTTTTGCCCCATATTTAGTTATTAAAGCTTTCACCTCTTTTTGTTTTCCTGATTGAGATTTAGCCGCTAAAACTGCTCTAACTTCTTCCAGCGTGAGTTGCTTTGATTCTAGAGTTTTATCCTTAGATGTTTCCTTTTCCACAGTTTCTGTGTTTTCTGGTACAGCTTCTGGTACTATTGATGCATTTAATGTCTCTGCCAAAGCTTCCAAATTATTAGAAATACCTATAAAATTTACTATGATATCTTGGATAATTTTAGTTTTATTCATACCTTTTCTCCTTCCTTTTATAAAATTCAAAGTCTCTTAGCCTCTTTAAAAATTGCCGCATAATCTTCTATCCCAACTTCGGCTAATTTTTCTGCACCATGCTTCTTGAGCAGTGCTTTTATTTCCGATATCTGCCCCTTGTTCATTTTTTCATTTAGTATAATGCTAATATCTTGAATATTTATATTCTCGAGATCTGTTTCTCTCTTAGCTAAGGCACGATATCCTGAAGCTAGTTTTTCTAATTCTTCTGCTAGTGCTAAATGTATCTCACCCACACATATCCCTCCTTTCTTTTTAATTGCTTAGAGCAAAATCCTTTAAAATGCTATTCATTACATCAAAGTCGCTGCCCGTAAGGCTAGTACTAAGACGTTTCAGCAATTCATGTTGTTCAGATTTTAGATATTTGTGATTCATATAGAATCCATCCATTACCTTAACACCACCAGCATAACGACCACGTATAGTCTCCAGAGGATAAGAAAGCGACAGAATATCAATATCATTTCTAATAGTTCTGATACTGACACCAAATTCAGTAGCCAAATTTTGCATTGTATCATGCCTTCTGCGGCAGAGAACTTCCATTATTTCATTTCGTCTTTCATTTACTCCCATCGCTTTCTCACCTCCTTCTCTTGCTCTATGGCTTAATATTAAAAGTTAAATAGGCAGGTTGATTTCTTATTTAGAAATATTTTTTAAATTTTCTAGATCATAGTATTCATGTAAAATCCTCTACCGACTGTTATAGACGATTGAGAGTCTTAGCTTTGTCTAACCCAACTAGGTATTACCACTGAAAAGTTTGTATTTAACATGAGCTGATCGGTTTTGCCTAAAAAAAGGGCAAAAAAAGATAGCCAGAGAAACTGTAATGCAAAATTTGCATTAAAATTTCAATCCGGCTATCTAAGCAGCTCACAAAGGGATTGTTATATATTCAGTTGTTTCTATATGTTTAAGAAGCTCTTTTTGGCTCCTGTAATTTCTTTAAGTACATGGCTTTACATTGATTTTTTATATTATCTATGGTTTCTCCATTAACACAAGGAACCAGTAATGAAGTTATATCTATTACCACAGCTTCTTTATATCCATTGCCTTTAATTGATATCTTTACTGAATCCTCCTCAATATGCGTTTCAAATATTAACTTCTCTGATTTTCTTCCTTTATTATTTTCTACTTCCCTACGTATTTCTTCTAATATCATTTTAATTCCCCCCTATTTTTTACAATAATAATATATTTAAAAGTATAGAAATTTATATTTCTACGCTAGAAATCGAAAAAAAATTCTTTAGCTAATACAAAAAAGCATACAACCCCTATACATATAGGATTCATAACTTTTCTGTTTTACTAAAGAATTTTTATATTTTATCATTCAAAGCTCTCCTTTCAATCTTATTAATAGAAAATAGACTAAAAGTCAGAGCAATTTATTTAATTATATATATTATTATTTAATAAGTCTATTTTCTATGTATTGAAAGAAAAACCAATCAATTAACATCATGTCCATATATTAACATAAACTACACACTTTTGTCAAATACTTCTTTTAATTTATTTTTCAAATCAACCGTTTATTCTTTGATAAGACAAAAAATACCCATCTGGCATAAAACCTAATAGATAGACTTCCAAATCAATTTTGTTACCCGCTTCATATCGCGCTAGTGATTAATAAAGAATAGTTATATTCGACACTGACATTGCAAAATTCTTCTTTTTCATTTGTCATGTCCTGAAAAATAAAAAAAGGTCATCACCTCGCAGATAATCTACCTGCAACTGTAATGACCTTATCTTATATAAAAAATACCCGCCAAGCCAATTTCTCAGCTTAACAGGTATCTATCTTTTTACTGAAATCCCTACGCTGGCCACAGCACTATCAATGATGATACCCTTAACCTGAGCTCCCCTTTCGTGTACAAAGATTTGGTACAGTTCAATAACTTTATTTCTCCCCATTCTCAAAGCGCCAAGTATTCCGACACATTTCTGAAATGTTCCGTTTAAGTAATCAAGCCTCATTTATAGGCGTAAGTATATCTATTGACTTTTAAAAAATAAAAAATTAAATAGTTTACAACTCTCTTATCTAAGTACTATTTACTGTTTTGGTCTTGGTATGCCTCCATAAAGAACTTCGCTAAAGTAACACCTGCATTTACAGCTAGTCTCGCATGATAATCTTTTAGTCCACTTTTATTTTTTAATTTGCCATGACCTGTACCATAAGCATTTCTTAATTCAGTAATTCCTATTACAATTTGACCTAAATTATTTAGTGTTCTTTTAACTGTATCAGTAGCTTTATTTGCTGCTACTACTCCATCGGGATTAATTTAATGTTTTTTTGAGCTACTTTTATTAATTCTGACATATCTAAATCGTCTAATTTATCAACTTTATCTTTTAAATTGTTTTTAAAACTGTTTCTATCATCTCTTTTGTGGTACCTAGCGCTAATTCAGGGTCTCCCTCTAGTGAATCGTATATACGTTTTAACTGCCTTGATAGATCAAATGAATCAGTATCAAGAGGATTTTTATCCAATAATTGATTTGGTTCTATATCATTATAGATTTCATCGTATAAATCATTCCTTTTACTTTTTAGCCACTCTTCTAAATTAATATATTCTGCAATCTCTATAAGTTTTTCAGTGCATCGTCCTATTTTTTTAATACCTCAATAATATTTTGTGTATAATCACCATCTCTCCAATTTAAACTCATCAAAAGCCTACTATGACCCTCAATAGCTTTTACTTCATCTATCTCATAAGCTAATTTTGTCCAATCACTAGCATCGAATTTAGCTTCAATTGCTAATGTAAGAGCATATATTAAACGATCCTTGTTTTCAGTATTTAACATGCTACGCCTCCTAATCTTCTATCTATAAAATTAAAGAAAATTAAGTATTATCTATTTCTTCATTCAATTTCTTATATACAATAATACAATCATATAGGCATTTAAGATTTTCAAAAATTCCCTCTAATTTTTCATTTACTTCAATAACAATTTCCTTAATTTCATCTGCTAACTCTATTTTCTCATTATTAGCTCTTTCAAATGCTAACTGTGCATACTTATCTAAATTCTCTTCGTATGCAATATATGAATACTCCTCTAAGTACTCATTTGACTTCACGTGAACATCATATTTTGAAAAATCCATTAATCCACTAAGAGATTCTATTATATATGAAATATTAACTTCTTTAATATCATTTATATTTATATCTATGTCTTCAATTTCCTGTAACTCATTTATTATATCTTCATATTCATACATAGCACTTTGAACTTCTTCAATTAATATTGGAGATAGATCTGCATTATAGCTGTCATAATATTCAATATCTGCTCCCCTATGATCATTTATATTATAAAAACTATAGTGAAATTGCTCTTTAATTCTTTTTAGTCTTGTTATCAGATTCAATACTAAAATTATATATCTTGATACTCCGTGTCCATAATACTCTACCGAATCTTCTTTTATCATAGGAATAATAGTCCTAATTATCTCCCTTATAATCATCTTATCCTTTATTATCACTCCTGCTTCAAAATTCTTATCACTTTCATCTGAAGCATTTGCTGAACCAATATATGCAATATTTTCTGTTAATATGATTTTACTGTGATTACTAAAGTTAAAATAACTTGAAACCATAGAATCAAAATTTTCCGGATTCAATTGTTCTGTATATGATGTTATATTTTTTCTAGCCCTCTTTCTTGCTGCGTCAGAATAATAAGTTGCATACCTATTAGGTATATTAGTAATAACTTCTACCTCCATAGTATCCTTAAGCTTTCCTACTTCATTTAATAATCTCGAGTTCTCTGCGGAAATATTAAAAGTTACAATTTTTATAAGATTAGCCTTTCTAAAATCATTGATAACTTCATTATATCCACATTCATCTTCTGAAAAAATTAATTCTACATTATCAGAAATTCTAATTCTATTAATCATGATTACCTCCACTAAATTATTAATATCCCCATTTAAATCTATACTGAATACTGACATTATTCTTCATAAATGTAAGTATTCCTTTTATTTTTCCAATTATTTATACAAAAAAACACCAGCATTCATTCTGATGTTTTAATATTCTATAAACTATAACTCCATCCCATTTAATACTTCTCTGAGCTTCTTCAATTC
This sequence comes from Clostridiaceae bacterium, assembly GCA_902363375.1. Taxonomy (GTDB): domain Bacteria; phylum Bacillota; class Clostridia; order Clostridiales; family Clostridiaceae; genus Clostridium_J. The sequence continues at coordinate 1,581,548 of CABIZX010000001.1, forward strand.
CTCCACAGATAAAGTAACACCCTTACCCATCTTCTTATGTTCTGAATCCCAGTCTCTAATATCATACTTATCCTCTTTATCGTTCCAGCTAATTAGATTTATTTCTTCCAACCCTTAGCTGATTCTGAAAGAACTCCTGTAGTTTCTTTAATTTCAAATTTAATATCTGGCATAGTTAACCCTCCCCATATTCAGGTGATGTTTCAGCAACTTTTACAGCATCTTGGTACTCTGATGTTTGGATAGGATTAGAAATCATCTCCTGATTTACAAGCCCAAAATACTTCTCAAAGAATTTCAACAATTTTTCAATAACGCTTTGTTTCTTCTCTGCTCTCCCACCTCCGAAGCGTGATACAGGAGGCAGAATTTTATCAATATCAGTACCTGTAGTTTTTAATATTCCATCACGAAAAGCATTATTAATAAATTTTTCTGTTTCTTCAGATTTGAGTTTTTCATCTACAATGATGACTGACAAATCCTGTCCTTTTTGTTTTTTTATAAATTCTTGCCAATCCTTGTCCACGTCAGTGGTTGCATTAATTCTAGCAATAAATCCATGTATAAGTTCTTTTTTACTGCGAAGTTCAATGCTTGAATTGATGGTTTTATCAATAGTAGTAAGGATACTTTTATCTTTACAATTGGATTGATGATATTTTGCAACAAGCATCAAGATATAATCAATATTTACTTCAACTTGTTTAATAAGTTCAATTTCAAAAACAATATCTTCATTTATATTTTCTTTCTCATTATCACTCTTTTTAGAATAGTCTTGATACAGGTCGATATAAATACTTTGGTAATCTTGAAAATCTCGTTGCGAAAGCATTTCATTGTTTTTAAAATCATCAAAAGAAACAAGGATATTTCTTAATCTTAAAATAGCACCAAACAACTTTATAAAGTCTTTTTGAGCATCCTCACCAATAATAGCTGTATCTATTGGATATAGATTTTCAAGTTTTTGAATAAGCTCTGCATATCCTTCAACATGTTTGCCATTATCCTCATATCCGTTTAAATATTCATTGTATGTTTTTAAAAGTACCATACCACTAGCATGCTTGTCCCCAAATAAGGCAAGAGCATCATTTACTTCATCTTCAAGATTGCGGAAGCATACAATATTACCAAAGGTTTTTACCGAATTTAATATTCTATTTGTACGAGAAAAGGCTTGGATAAGTCCATGTTGTCTAAGGTTTTTATCTACCCATAAAGTATTTAAAGTTGTTGCGTCAAAGCCTGTTAAAAACATATTTACAACAATAAGCAAATCTATTTCACGGTTTTTCATTCTAAGTGAAACGTCTTTATAATAATTAGGAAACTTATCCGCTGAAGTATCATAATTTACATTAAAAGTACTATTATAATCTTTTATTGCAGAATCAAGAAAATCTCTTGAAGTTTGGTCAAGACCGTCAGTTTCAAAGTTTTCATCAAATAAAGTATCCTCGGGGTCTTCCTCGTTAGGACTGTAACTAAAAATTGTTGCAATATTAAGTTTTTTACCTTTTGTCTCCATTTGATTTTTAAATTCATTATAATATTTCATTGCCATAGGAATAGAAGCTACAGCAAAAATAGAGTTAAATCCATTTACTTTAGTGCTTTGCTTTTTCTCTGCAATTGTATTATTTTTTGAAGCCGCCATTTTATCTACATTAGTGATAATCTTGTGATCATAATAGGAACGACTTTGGTTTCGATAGGTCTTTTGCTCAAAGTGTTCCAAAATATAAGCAGTTACATCACTAATACGCTTTGGTTCAAGCATTGCATTTTCTCTGTCAATGGCTTTTACTTTCTTATCATTTATATTGCTTGATTCTTTCATTGTTTTGATGTAATCAATTCTAAACGGCAATACATTTGCATCGCCTATTGCATCTACAATAGTGTATGTGTGCAACTTATCTCCAAATGCTTGCTCTGTAGTTCTAAGATTTGGATGTTTACCACTTCCTGAATTTTTAGCAAAAATCGGTGTACCTGTAAAACCAAACAAATGATAATTTTTAAAAGCTTTGGTTATTTTAACATGCATGTCCCCAAATTGAGAACGATGGCACTCATCAAATATTATTACTATATGCTTTTTATAAATATCGTGAGTTTTATTTTTACTGATAAATACATCTAACTTTTGAATAGTTGTAATGATAATTTTGGCATTTGGGTCTTCTAGTTGTTTTTGCAGTATTTTAGTAGAGGTGTTGCTGTTTGCAGCACCTTTTTCAAAGCGGTCATATTCTTTCATTGTTTGATAGTCAAGGTCTTTTCTATCAACCACAAAAATCACTTTATCAATATAATCAAGGCTTGTGGCAAGTTGTGCAGTTTTAAAACTAGTTAAAGTTTTTCCCGAACCTGTTGTGTGCCATATATATCCTCCTGCTTCTACTGTACCTGTTTTCTTATAGTTTGTAGCAACCTCAATGCTATTTAATATCCTTTCGGTTGCTACAATTTGATAAGGACGCATAACAAGCAATACATCTTCTGATGTAAAAACACAATACCTAGTTAAAATATTCAAAATAGTATGCTTTGCAAAAAATGTTTTTGTAAAATCCACAAGGTCAGGAATAACTTTGTTGTCGGCATCTGCCCAATAGCTTGTAAATTCAAAACTATTGCTTGTTTTCTTCTTTTTAGATGATATTCTTTCTTCCGAATCTTTTATATGTTGATTTCTTGTTGTATTTGAATAATATTTTGTATGTGTCCCATTGGAAATCACAAAAATTTGAATGTACTCATATAACCCACATCCAGCCCAAAAACTATCTCTTTGATAGCGTTTTATCTGATTAAAAGCCTCTCGTATTGCTACACCTCTGCGTTTTAGTTCAATATGAACCAGTGGCAAACCGTTTACTAAAACTGTAACATCATATCTTGTATCATGGTTTCCACCATCTTCTTCATATTGGTTTAAAACCTGCAAAAAGTTATTATGAATGTTCTTTTTATCAATAAGCTTTATATTTTTAGTTGCACCATTGTCACAAGTGAGAATTTGCACGTTATCATCTTGGATTTTACGGTTTTTTTCTAAAATACCTTCGTTGCCGTTGGATATATTTTTAGAATAGAACTGCTCCCACTCCTTATTGGAAAAAGTGAAATTATTAAGTTTTTCTAACTGGGTACGAAGATTTGAAATTAAGCCTTTTTCATCTTTAATAGTTATATATTCATAACCTTGTTGTGTTAGACGATAGATAAAATCTTTTTCAAGTTCAGTTTCACTTTGATAGTCGGTGCTTTTTCTTTTTTCAGGAGTATATTTTGCAACAACAGTGGCTTCATTTGTTTCAGCTATTATGTTAAAGTTGCTCATTTCTCACACTCCTTAAAAGTTAATAACTTATCCCTATAATATTCATACTGTTTACGTCTTGCCTCAATTTCTGCAGGTAATCCAATACTGATGTCATTACAAAGCTTATCAAAACGGTCAAGAATATCTACAATACGTTGTTGTTCTTCAATAGCAGGGATTAATACACTTGGTTTCTTTAATATGTCATAGGAAACAAAAGGCTGTGACCCACTCTTCGCTTGAGACCCAAAGTCTTGTAGCAAAAGCAAATAGTATGCATACCTACTATCAACACTATTATTTTTCAGCTTACAAATTACACCATTATATGTTACAAAGTGCTTTCCGTATCCCCAGTTTACAATTCCTGCATATGCCCCAATATGACCAATTACAGGTGAATCTTCGCTGTTATATTCGGAGTGTGTTCCTACAATTCCATTGCTTCCATATATGGGATAGTCTCCACCACTCGTAGGAATTACATTCCCCTTTCCATATTGAAAATCATAAATATCACCTAAAGATATTTCCACAATAGTTTTTCTATCATGCAAATGCTTTAGGGACATAATTTCATCTCTATAATACTCATACTGTTGTTTTCTTGCTGTAAGTTCTGCTGTAAGTTCTGCTGTAAGTTCTGTGAAATTGTCCAGTATACGGACAATTTCACGCTGAATAGGTAGAGGAGGGATAGGAATAATTATTTCTTTGATTGCTGGTACACTTGAATGAACAACTTTGCTTTTAACTTTGCCTTTGCTTTTTTGTTTCTGTGCATCAACGGTAGATAGTGCGTAGGAAATATATTTAGGTTCTTGATTATGCTTTAACACAACTATATCTCCACCAGCTAAGCATTTTTCATTTCCTATATAAACACAAGATTTTGCTATATCTTCAACACTTTCACCTGTAATTGCAAAAAGGATATCGCCATATTCAAAATATTTTTTACTTGCAATAACTTTTTCATCAGTATATGAAACACATTTATCAAACCAAATATTATATGTTGTATATATTTCACCATAGCGAACACAAGGAATACCCGTTGGAGTCACCTGATCTCGTGTTATTCCTGCACCACGATATATATGAGTTGCAATTTCTCCAAGCTTTTTATACTCCACCCCATCTGGGCATAGTTCTTCTATCAATTCCTCCAATTTACTCATCTGCCCACCTCGATTTCTGCAATGATTTTATCTATCTCATCACGGAGTACCTGCTCCCTTGAAACTATTTCTTTTATTTCATCATTAAGAATAGCAATATCAATCTTTTCCCTTGTATCCTCTTGTTCTACATAGGTGGAAACAGATAGGTTGTAACCCTCTTTTTCAATATCTTCATTGTTAACAAGGTGAGAAAAGTATTCCACCTTATCTTTTCGCTCTATAAATGCAGTAAGTATTTTTTCAATGTTTTCATTAGTTAGTTTATTGTTGTTTGTTACCTTAACACATTCTTTTGACGCATCTATAAATAAGGTTTTATTATCGCTCTTACCTTTTTTTAGCACCATAATACAAGTTGCAATACTTGTTCCAAAAAACAAATTGCCTGGTAACTGAATAATGCAATCAATATAGTTGTTATCAATAAGATATTTTCTTATTTTTTGCTCTGCACCTCCACGATACATCACACCTGGGAAACAAACAATAGCCGCTCTGCAACCTTCTGCAAGCCAAGAAAGCGAATGCATAATAAACGCTAGGTCAGCCTTTGACTTTGGTGCGAGCACTCCAGCAGGTGAAAAACGTGGGTCGTTAATTAAAAGAGGATTAGCATCGCCATCCCACTTAATAGAATAAGGTGGATTGGATACAATTGCTTCAAAAGGTTCATCATCCCAATGTTGTGCTTCTGTAAGCGTGTCACCATGAGCAATATCAAATTTATCATAATCAATGTCATGTAAAAACATATTGATACGACAAAGGTTATACGTAGTAATATTGATTTCCTGTCCATAAAATCCTTGACGAACATTTTTTCTTCCTAAAATTTTAGCAAAATTTAAAAGTAATGAGCCAGAACCACATGCAGGGTCATAAACCTTGTTTACTTCTGTTTTGCCAACTAAAGTAAGGAGTGTCAAAAGCTCTGACACCTCTTGTGGGGTAAAAAATTCACCTCCGCTTTTACCTGCTCCTGAAGCATACATACCCATTAAAAACTCATAGGCATCACCAAAGGCGTCAATTGTATTGTCCTTGTAGTCACCCAATTTCATCTCACTGACACCATTCATCAGTTTTACAAGTCTTTCATTTCTCTTTGCAACTGTGCCACCCAATTTATTGCTGTTTACATCAATATCATCGAACAAGCCTTTAAAATTGGCTTCACTTTCGCTACCTTGTGCTGAAGCCTCAATATTTTTAAAGATTTTTTCCAAGGTTTCGTTCAAGTTTTCATCTTTGTCAGCGACCTTTTGCACATTTTCAAAAAGTTCACTTGGCAAAATGAAAAATCCTTTTGTTTCAACTAAATCTTTTCTTGCCTGCTCTGCCTCACTGTCTTGAAGCTTTGCATAGTCAAAGTCTACATTTCCCGCTTCATGTTCGCCCTTATTTATGTAAGTGGTGATATTTTCTGATATATATCTATAAAATAGCATACCAAGTACATACTGTTTAAAATCCCACCCATCTACACTTCCTCGTAAGTCATTTGCAATATTCCATATTGTACGATGCAATTCTGTACGTTCCTGTTCTTTTTTTGTATCAGCCATTGTATATCCTCCTGTCTGTATCCCTATTAATTCATTTAATTATTATACTATTATTTGCAATAAATAACTACTCTCTAACATTGCAGATTCCAAAGAAAAAGTGAAATATATTTTTATCTCTGAAGCCTGTATCTATTATAACATTCCTTTACAACACTATGTATTATGCAAAACTTTCCTGATGCACTTTCATTATAAATAATTACTCAAAACCCATACTTTAACGCAAATATCCTTGTTCTGTGTATTTGTTGGACCCCCCTAAAACAAAATTCCCTCAAACCTAAGTCTGAGGGAGCATAAAACACACTTATTTTTTCAATTGTAAATCCCGAAACCCTTTGATATCAGCCTATTTCTTCAGTAGCTTTACCACCGTTTCAACATGTGGCGTATGTGGGAACATATCCATAACCTTTACCTTCTCCACCTTATATCCATTAGCAGTTAATACCTCTAAGTCCACTGCTAGTGTTTTGGGGTTACAGGATACGTAGATTATTTCTTTGGCATCAAATTTTATTACATAATCTAAAGCTACTGGGTGTACTCCTGGTCTTGGTGGGTCTAGGATTATTATGTCTGGCTTTTCTGTTACATTTTTTATAGTTACGGCTACGTCTCCTGCTATGAATTCACAGTTGTTTAAGCCATTCATTTTAGCATTTTCCTTTGCAGCTTCTACAGCTTCTTCTATAAGTTCTATTCCTACAACCTTTTTTGCTTTAGGTGCTACTATTTGACCTATGGTTCCTGTACCGCAGTATAGGTCAAAGACTACCTTGTCTTCTGATTCCCCTATGAAGTCTCTTACTATGGAGTAAAGCTTCTCTGCTCCTTTTGTGTTAGTTTGGAAGAAAGCAAAAGGATTTATTTTAAACTTTAGTCCTAGAAGGTCTTCTATTATATAGTCTCTTCCATATAATACTTCTAAGGAGTCTGCTTGAACCACATCTGATAGAGAATCATTTAATGTGTGAATTATTCCTGTGATTTCACCTTTAAGGTTTAATGCTTTTAAATCATCTACAAAGGCTGTAAAGTCATATTCTGCTTGTGTAGTTGTTACTATGTTTACTAATATTTCTCCTGTATTTATGGCCTTTCTTACTACTAAGTTTCTTAGGAAACCTTCATGTTTTAATATTCTATAGTAAGGAAGTTCTGATTTTCTAAAATGAGCTATAGTAGCACTTATTATGGCTCTAAAGTCTTCATCTACTATTTGACAGTTATGTACTGATACTATGGCAAAGCTTTTTCCTTTAGCGTGCATTCCAAGAGTTAATTCTCCACCCTTTTCAAAATCACCAAAGGTAAATTCCATCTTATTTCTATATTCATAATGAAGAGGACTGCTTTCTATGCCTAAGTATTCATAATCCTTTATTCCTTTATTATCTAAAAGAGCTTTTACCTGTTCTTCTTTAAATTTAAGTTGAGTGTCTAGAGATAAATCTCCATGGCTACAGCCTCCACAAACTCCAAAGATGTCACAAGCTGGCTCTATTTTATAATCTACGTCTTCTAAAACTTCAAGTAGTTTAGCTTCTACTCCATTAGAATTTTTCTTTGTCACTCTAGCTTTAACCTTTTGTCCTGGTAAGGTATTTTTTATGGCTACCTTTTCTCCTTCATAGAAAGCTATTCCTTTACCTGGGAACTCTGTACCTTCTATGATAAATTCATATTCTTTTCTCTTTCTCATGCCTATCTCCTTATTCAATAAAATTTCTATATTTATCTTTTGCACTTTTCAAAGTAAACTTTTTAAAATCTTATATAGTCTTATATTTAACTTTTTCTATTGGTAAACTTAAAAACACGCATAGATTATAAATTTTATATACATATATTTATAGATATCCCTATATCCATATATCTTATTACTATTAACCTTTATGTTTATCATTAAATATGAAGAAACTTTTTCTTAAAATATTTCTAAATACCTACAAATCATTGTGATTCTATCTAAATACATAAATTTAATTTAAAATTACCTAGTTAATTATATATTATACCCTGAATTTTATCTAGGCTTTTATACTATATCTAGAGTAATTTTATTATTTTCTCCTCTGCTTATTCCTTTGCCAGAATATACTACTAATATTATGTGAACTATTTAAGATGCACCTTAATATTATTGTTAGCGAATTTCCTTAATCTCTTCCTAAGTATTTTTGTTTATATTTTAATTGTTAACATAATTAAGGCTTAATTGACATAAAATATAAGAAGTTGATATAATTATTGAAACTATATAAAAAGTTTTAAATAATCTTTAAAGGGGTGAGGATTATATAATGAGAGCTAAAAAAGAAGATACTAAAGTACTTATAGTTGAAAGTTTCAGAAAGCTTATGCTTGAACATTCCTTTGATAAGATAACTATAAAAATGATTACGGATGAAGCTAATTTAATAAGACCATCTTTTTATAATCACTTTGCTGATAAATACGAACTATTAGAATTTATTTGTTACAAGGATGTATTTGAAGGTACAGCCCTTCTTATTGATAATAAAATGTATAGGGAAACAATTCTCTTTATTCTTAATAGGATTGAAAATAATAAAGAATTCTATATAAGAGCAGTTAAGATAGAAGGTCAAAACTCCTTTGAAAGTATAATTTGTAAGTTTCTTCTTGAGATGTTTGAAGAACTATTTTCTATTCTTAATATAGAAAATATGAACTTTGAAGGGATTCTGACAGCTTCTGAAATTGCCAATTACTATTCTAGAGGTTTAACCTTTTTTTTAATTACTTGGCTAAAAAAAGGTGTACAAGTTCCAGCACATACATTAGCTGAAAAATATTATTTACTTCTTTCTAATTCTTTAGAAGATATCGTATCTAAACCCCTATAATTTAGACATTATATATTAATTTCTTGTCTGTTAAAAATATTAAAATAATCTTTTCCATGATAAAAAACTATACATATATAGGTTACTTACCATATCATAAAACAATTAAACAACTTTGTTTTTAAAGCGGCTACAAAAGCTGCTTTTTGTTTTTTATAGGCTACATTTTAATCAAAGTGTATTTTTACATAAAAACCTATATTAACTATAATTTAAGAAAACAGATTATGAAAGGAAGATGCTTATGAGTGTTCTGGAAGTAATCATAGTATCAATAGGATTATCCTTAGATGCATTTACAGTAACCGTATGTAATGGTGCAACTCAACCTTACTTAAAAAAGCGTATGGATCTTATTGTTGGCCTGGCATTTGGAGGAATGCAAGCTATTATGCTTACTATTGGAATGATGATTACCAGATTTCCAGTAAGCTCAATCTACTCTGAAACTTTTAAATCTATTAATCAATGGTTTTCTGCAATTATTTTTATTTTCTTAGGACTTAAGATGATAAGAAATGCTATGACAGTTAAATCCATCAATGAGCAAAGGGAGGTTTTTAATTATAAAAAGATTTTTTCTCTAGCCTTTGCAACTAGCATAGATGCATTAATTCTTGGCATTGGCTTTGCTCTACTACGCACAGAAATTATTATAGATATGTTTATCATATTTATAATAACAGGCCTATCATCTATTGTTGGTCTAAGGGTTGGCTATCGTATGGGGGATAAATACAGAAGATCTGTTAACTTATGTGGTAGCATCATATTACTTATTATGGGAGTAAAAATGATACTTTCTTACTTTAAAATTATTTAGAATGGGGGAAGGATTATGTTAAATGTAAAATACAAAATTGAAAAAGCAGCTTTAAAGCAAGTACTTGGCTATTTAAAGAAAAATCCAGAAGAAAACTTAGAAAAAATTATCCACTGGGTAAGAAAATTTGATACTGAAAACTTATATACTGATCAATATGATACCGTTGAAGGATTTTTAAAAGATAAGGATAATAACTGGGTAGAGCTTATGACTAAACTAGTAAAAGAAGTAGATTCTCATATTTTAGAAACTGTGTTTAGTAACTTTCTTCTTAATGCTTCTATTAAAGGTTGGAGTGAGTCTAGAAAGAAATCTAAAGAATATGGATATGACATTCCTTTCACCTTACTCATAGATCCTACCACTGCTTGTAATAAAAAGTGTATTGGTTGCTGGGCTGCCGATTATAATAAGGCCTTAAATCTAAGTTTTGATGAATTAGATAGTATACTTACTCAAGGTAAGGATTTAGGTATCTTCTTTTATATAATGACTGGTGGTGAGCCTTTAGTTAGAAAGAATGATATATTAAAGCTTGCTGAAAAACATAATGACTGTGTATTTATGATATTTACTAATGGAACACTTATTGACCAAAGCTTCTGTGAAGATTTATGTAAAGTTGGAAATATAGTTCCTACTATAAGTGTAGAGGGCTTTGATGATGCTACTGATGCAAGACGTGGAGATGGTTCTTGGAAGGATATTACAAGAGCTATGTCTCTTATGAAGAAAAATAGAATTCCTTTTGGATTCTCAACCTGCTTTACAACTAATAACTGCGATAGTGTTTTATCTGAAGAGTTTATAGACATGATGATAAACATGGGTGCATACTTCTCTTGGTACTTTACTTTCATGCCTATAGGCTGCAAAACAGATACATCCTTAATGGCTAATCCGGATCAAAGGGAAAAACTATACCGTACTATTAGAGGATGGCGTTCTACTAAACCAATCTTTAATATGGATTTCTGGCATGATGCTGAGTATGTTGGCGGTTGTGTTGCTGGTGGAAGAAGATATTGCCATATTAATGCTAATGGAGATGTGGAACCTTGTGTATTCTGCCACTACTCCAGTGCTAATATAAAGGAAGTGTCTTTGATAGAAGCTTTAGGACAACCACTATTTATGGAGTATCAGAAAAACCAACCATTTAATGAAAATCAATTTAGACCTTGTCCAATCCTTGACAATGCTCCGAAGATTGCTGAAATGGTTAAAGCTTCTGGAGCTAAATCTACTGAGTATGTAGATCCTGAAAATGTAGATGATTTAGTAGCTAAAACTATAGATTATGGTAAGATCTGGGCTAAGAAGGCTGAACCACTATGGGAAGAGAATTTAAAAAGTAAAAAGTAATATTGTTTTCTAAAGGACTTTTGCAAATAAGCTAATCTTAAATTAATGCTGAGAAATGCACTTATATTATATTAAGGTAGAAACTCAGCATTTTATAAAGAGATTAGTAAGCTATTTTGCAAAAGTCCTTAAATGCTTTATATTACAATTTAGATATATTTTGCATATAATCTCTCTTTAAAACATTAATTTTACTGTAATTTCAATATTAATTGACACTAACTATAATTGTCTTTACAATTAAATTATAGTATATAATACATATTTAACAAAGGGTTGGTGGTCACATGACGAATACTAATACGGAAGGTACAAAAACAAATATGAATAGCAATGAGTCATCAAAAAAGCAAAGGAATATGCGTGAAGAAATTAGAAAACCACCTATTCCCTTTTATGCAGTAGGTATATTTTGGTTGATTTACACCTTACTTTTCCCGATGTACCGTATCTTTGACTTGATAATAGCTGGAGTACTCTCTATCCTTGTTTACTTTATAGTAAATAAATTAACGCCTTCTATCACTATTATGGTTCCAATAAAAGAAGAGCCAATTCACTCTGGTGATGAAACTGTAGACGATATTATTGCTGAAGGTCTTACTTACCTTAGGCAAATTAAGCAAGCAAATGATGCAATTACTGACGAAAAAATTACTGTTCAAATTACACGCATGGAAGTAGCTACTGATAAGATTTTTAGATATATTGCAAAGCATCCTGAAGATGCACCACAAATACGTAAGTTTATGAGCTACTATTTACCTACCCTTCTCAAACTACTAAATTCATATATTAGTTTAAATGAACAGGGTATAAAAGGAGGACATATAACTTCTACCATGGAAAATATAGAGGGAATTCTCTCTACTATAGCCGATGCCTTTGAAAAGCAATTAGATAATCTTTTTGCAGATGATGCTTTAGATATATCTACTGATATCAAAGTGCTAGAGACTATGCTTGCTCAAGAAGGTCTAACTAGTGATGGCTTTAAGAAATAGTTTTCTTCATGTAAATTACTTTCTTCTTATATAGAATTAATTTTATACTTATTTATAAAGTATATGACTTTTAATAATATATCTAAATTAAAGCTACTTAAAATCTTAGATTACCTTAGGAATCATTAAAGAATTTTATTTATTAAAGTTTATATAAGGCACCTTGAAAAAATAAATAAGTCAGAATGCTCGTATATTTGACTTATTATTTATTTTCAGATGCCTAAACAAATATATTTATTTCAATATCAAGGAGGACAATTAAATGACAAATAATGAAAATAAAGATATATTATCTACAGGTTCTAATACGTTCAATGTAATACCTTCCCTTACATTGGAGCCTTTTACTGAAACAGTTCCAGAAGTTAAACCAGAGCCTACTCCAGAGGTAGAGCCTGAAGTTCTTGATGATAGCTCATTAACTGATGAAGAGAAAAAAATGGTAAGTGATTTTGCAGAAAAGATTGATATTACTAATACAAATATGATTCTTCAATATGGTGCTGCATCTCAAAAGAAAATAGCTGGTTTTTCTGAAAGTGCTCTTAGCAATGTTCGAACAAAGGATTTAGGCGAAGTTGGAGATATGATAACTAATTTAGTTGGTGAGCTTAAAGACTTTAGTACTGAAGAAAAACCTAAGGGTATCTTTGGAATATTTAAAAAAGCAGCTAATAACATATCGAATCTTAAAACTAAATATGATAAAGCTGAAGTAAATGTAGATAAGATATGCAATGTTTTAGAAGGACATCAAATTCAACTATTAAAGGATATTGCCATGTTAGATGAAATGTATAGCATAAATCTAGTATATTTCAAAGAACTTTCTATGTATATCCTTGCCGGTAAGAAAAAACTTGAAGATATCCGTAAAACAGTACTTCCTGAATTAGTTGCAAAGGCTAATGCTTCTAATTTACCTGAGGATTCTCAAGCTGCCAATGATATGGCTAATCTTTGTGATCGTTTTGAGAAAAAGATTCATGATTTAGAGCTTACTCGTATTATCTCTATTCAAATGGCTCCACAGATTAGATTAGTTCAAAATAATGATACTCTTATGGCAGAAAAAATACAGTCTACTCTAGTTAATACTATTCCTCTTTGGAAGAGTCAAATGGTTATTGCCTTAGGTGTTGCTCATTCACAGCAAGCAATGGAAGCTCAAAGAGAAGTTACAAATATGACTAATGAATTATTACGTAAGAATGCTGAGACTCTAAAAACTGCTACTATTGAAACTGCTAAAGAAAGTGAACGTGGAATTGTAGATATTGAAACATTAAAACATACTAATCAAACTCTTATATCTACCTTAGATGAAGTAGTTAAAATTCAAGAACAAGGCCGTCAGAAACGTCAAGAGGCTGAACTTGAAATTGGACGTATCGAAGGAGAACTTAAGAAAAAACTTTTAGATATTCGTCACTAATTTAAGCTTTATGTATTAGGTAATTTCTATATTAAAATGTTGATATGCAACTTAATAATATATTAGTAATAAGCTGATATTAAGGAGGACAAAATGAACCTTTTAAAAAATAAAACCTTTGCCATAGTAATCATGATTTTAATGATTATTTCGTCAATTTTAATAGGTAGTCATCGGTCCCTTACTTCCCTTTCAAATGACGCCAGCAATGTATTTGTTAATGGAGTTAATGGTGATGGTATGGGTATTCAAAATGACTTAAATCAACGATTCGAATTAGCTGGTAATCTGGTAAAAATTGCAGACAACTACATTGATATGAATAATGTTATATTTAAGACTATGAGCGATACTAGAAGTAACCTTACAAATGCTAAGACACCTAAAGAAAAGTATAGTGCAAATATAAAATTAACTGATGCAGTTAATGAGCTATATACTTTACTTGGCAAGGAAAACTTATCTGATAAAGACGAGAAATATCGTAATAGTATATATGCTGACTTTTCTAGCCGTAATGATACTATAGGTCATGATAAATATAATGAATATGCTAAAAATTTTAATGATACCTTAAAACAATTTCCTGCCAATATACTAAGTAAAATTACCTTTGTTAAGCCTTTAGAATTATTTCAATAACAAGTTTAAGGGGGAAATATAATGAAAAAAAGGCTATTTAGAGCTAAGTCCCTTATGTCTATAGCTATTTTTCTAGTAATGTTTTTATTTAATGTTCCTGTAGCCAATGCTGAAACTAATATACCAGAACCATCTAGTCTCTTATATGTAACTGATAATGCCAAAATATTATCTTCTAACACAGCAAATTATATAGTTGAAAAAAATAATATATTATATGAAAATACTGGTGCACAAATTGCCATATTGACCATTGATTTCTTACCTGATGGATATAACTCAGAAGAATATGCTCATGCTGTTTTCAACAGTTGGGGTGTTGGCTCAAAGGAAAAAAATAATGGTGTGCTCTTACTTCTAGTACCTGGCGAAGATAAATTTTGGATTGCACAAGGTACTGGATTGGAAAACTCACTTAATAGTGGCACAATGGATAATATTCTTAATGACTATCTTGCTGATGACTTTGATAAAGGGAATTATGATGCTGCTATTAAAAATACCTTTAATGCCCTTCTTCATGAGATGGATAGAATTTATGGTTCTTCTACAAGCGATAATGTTAACTATAATAATCCAGTTGTCAATGAAGAGTCTGAGAGAGAATCCTCATTTTTTGCTGATATAATTATTCCTTTCGGAATATTCTTTTTAATTTTATTCTTTACCATTAACTTCTGTAGCCCAAGAGGTAGATCTAGACGTAGATATTATGACGATAGCTATGGTCCTAGAAGACCATTTAATCCTAGGCGCCATCACCATCGTCTACCAAGACCTCCATTTGGTGGTGGATCTTCCTTCGGTGGGAATAGGCCAAAGCCTCCTTTCGGCGGTGGTTTTGGAGGAGGTTCTTCAAATGGTGGTTCATTGGGTGGAGGTAGCTCCAGAGGTGGCGGTGCCGGTAGAAAATAACTTAAAAACTTCCACAAATTAATACAAATTTTAATTTTGTAATTATAGGAGATATTTATGAAAAATAAATTTTTGAACTTTAAATCTTTAATACTCATTCTTACATTAGCTTTTGCTATTAATTTTTTTAATATCTCTGCTAATGCTGATTCTAACATACCTGATCCCTCTGAACTTTTATATGTTACTGACAATGCTAACATATTGTCAGATGAAACTAAAAACTATTTAGTTAAGCAAAACGAAATTTTATATGAAGCTACAGGTGCTCAAATAGCCATTTTAACAATAGATGCAATTCCTAATGGATATGATTCTGAAACTTATTCCTACACTGTTTTAGATCATTGGGGAGTTGGTTCTAGTGAAAAGAATAATGGAGTAGTAATTTTGCTTGTACCCGGTGAAGGTAAGTTTTGGATTGCCCAAGGTGCAGGATTGGACAAAACCCTTTCTTCTTATGTTCTAAATAAAATAATTGATAAGGATCTTGCCGATGATTTTGACAATGGAAATTATGATAAAGCAATTACAAACACCTTTAATTCCATTGTAAAGTTGATAAATAAAAGCTATAGTTCTACAGAAGATAAAGTTAAAGAGAATTCTAAAAATGATCTAAATACCTCTAAAAAGAGTGCCACAGATTCATTAATTCCTCAGCGTTCTCAGCTTATGTGGGTAACAGATAATGCTGATGTTTTATCTGTTAGTGACATAAAATATGTAATCACCAAAAATGAAAAATTTGCCAAAACTAGTAATGCTGAGATCTCAGTTCTAACTGCCGAAAACTTACCAGAAGGTTACGACATAGAGACCTATGCTTATAAAGTTTTCGATGAATGGGGTATGAATTCAAAAGAAAAAAATAATGGAGTATTATTACTTATTGTTTCTAGTGAAAATAAGACTTTCATTGCCACAGGATCCGGCTTAAAAAATTCCTTAACAAATTCACCAGGATATAGCTCTATAGAAAAAAAGTTTGCTACATCCCTAAGTACCTACAGCAATAAATATCGTATCACCACTGTAGTATCAAATTTAGCTACTAACATTAATACTATCGATAAAAATAATTCTTACAACTCTAGTAATAGTACAAATAATTCAGGAAATAATGGAAGTGATTCTGATAAGTCTGATACACCTTATATAGGATATTTATTTATTATTCTATTATTTATACTTTTCTTTTGGTATTTTTCAAAACATTCTTCTAAATCTTCTAGCAAAAATACTTCTAGGAAAAAAAGTTATGATATCAATTCATCTGAGCATAACTATACTAATAATTCTAACCACTCACCTTTTTCTTCTAAAAGAGAGCATAGCTATAAATACAATGATAATAGGCATTGTGATGATGATAGATGTAAACAAAATAAGAATAGCTTTTGGAATAATAATAGACATGCGTCTCATAAAAGAAGTTTTTGGGAAAGTTCTTCCAGATCTTCTAGTAATAGCTCCACAGGTGTTAAAAGCAAACAACCTAAAAAAAGTTCCTTTGGTGGTGGTAAATCTAGCCCACCTAAAAAGAATTCTTTTGGCGGTGGTAAAAGTAGTTTCTTTGAAAGTAACTCTTCCTCCAAAAATAGCTCTAGTGACAGTAGCTCCTTTGGTGGAGGTAGTTCAAGAGGTGGAGGCGCTGGCAGAAAATAATTTCTAAAGTTAATTTAATATATGCTTCAATTAAGTTTTCACATCTATGTTACTTCCTAATATAGCCTATGATGGATATCATAGATGATGCTTTATATTAAAATTTATATAATATTAAAAATTTTCATATTGAAATATATAGTAAATGTGCTATAATTAATTTGCTAATTAAATAGTGCTTTAGTACTTTTAACCGCCGGGTTAAAGTACTTTATAGAGCGTTAGGATCATATCGTTAGGTCTTTGGATATGAATTACCTAACGTTTTTTTATTTTAAGGAGGAGATAAATATGAATAACAACATACTAAATGACAACATTTATAAGACCTTTATTAAATATGTTTCTCTGAATATAATGAGTATGCTAGGATTATCTCTATATATTCTTGCTGATACTTATTTTATTTCCAACGGGGTTGGTTCTGATGGGTTAGTTGCTTTAAACTTAGTTTTACCCGCATATAGTCTTATTAATGGTGTTGGATTACTACTTGGAATGGGTGGTGCTACACGTTTTTCAATATCTTTAGGGAAAAATCATCCTGATAAATGTGAACAAATTTTTACTCAAGTTATATATTGGGGATTAGGTATTGGAATTATTATTACTATAATAGGAATATTCTTTTCAAAAAATATTGTAAAATTTCTTGGAGCTTCTTCCTCCATCCTTCCTTTAGCAAATAGCTACTTAAAAACCGTAATGTGCCTTTCTTTAGGGTTTATTATAAATAATATTATTGTATGTTTTGTTAGGAATGATTCAAACCCTAATTTAGCTATGTTAGCTATGCTTACTGCTAGTGGTAGCAATATAATTTTAGATTATGTATTTATTTACCCAATGAAGTTAGGCATGTTTGGAGCTGCCTTTGCAACAGCACTTGCACCCTTATTTAGCATGCTAGTACTATCAATACACTTTTTTAAAAAGAAAAATACCTTTAAACTTTTCAAGGGACCTATGATTAAAAATGAGGTTAAACCAATTATACTCTCTGGAATACCTTCATTTATTACAGAACTTTCATCTGGTGTAGTTATATTAATATTCAATATGATTATTCTAAATCTTGAAGGAAATATGGGGGTAGGTGCCTATGGCATTATCTCTAATATATCATTAGTATGTGTATCTATATTTACAGGAATAGGACAAGGAATCCAACCAATAATTAGTATTAACTTCGGTGCTAATAAATTGAAGAATATTACAAAAACCTTCTATTGTGCTCTATTTCTTTCTATTATATTAGGCCTTTCCTTCTACATATTAGGATTATCCTTTAATAGTGAGATTATATCCATATTTAATAGTGATGGAAATTTACAATTAGCTAAAATCGCATCTCGAGGTATATCTTTATACTTTTTAGCCTTCATACTTATGGGAATAAATATTGTTTCTACCTCACTATTTACTTCTATATCTATGCCGAAGGAAGGGTTTATAATTTCCATTCTAAGGGGTTTTATAATTATTATACCCACAGTGTTAGCACTGTCATTTATATATAAAATTGAAGGAGTATGGCTTAGTATGCCAATTACAGAAGCTATCACACTTATATTATGCATTATTTTACTAAAGTCACATTTTAGTAAAATACACGATGGAAATATTTATCAAGATTAAATCTATTTATATATAAAAATTAAATTTTCAATGACGTAGGTTTAGCATATCTAGTTTTTTATTTTCCTGGAGCATTTAAGTTTCTTTTTAACTCTTTTACCATTATAATAAAAGAGTATACTGAGATTCATAAATAAATATCTTTGGTATAAAGCTTATAAAAAGAGTTCTTAGCTTCGTCGAAGCTTTACTAACAAAATTCTTAGTATCAGTATTTCTGATGCTTAGAAGTCATTGTCCTTTAGTGGAAATCGTTATCCAGGTACATAGCAGCTCTTTACTCCACTTTGAAAAAGATAGGAGCACTATAGCTGGTAGTCATCGGAAATAGTTTTAATTTATGGAGGAATTATGAATACATTTACTTTTATTTTTCTGTGTTTCGCAGGTTTTTTAGCAGCCTTTGTAGATTCCATTGCTGGTGGTGGTGGGATAATAAGTGTTCCTGCTTATATGATAGCTGGGTTACCTCCTCACATGGTTCTTGGAACTAATAAATTTACAGCATCTATGGCATCTCTTACTAGTTCTATTAACTTTATAAAATCTGGCAATTGTAATTTTAAGTTTCTTAAAATAGTAGCACCTTTTACTTTAATAGGTTCTATTCTTGGAGTTAAGGCTGTACTTTTACTAGATGAAAGCTTTCTTCAACCTCTAGTGCTTATCCTTGTTCTTGCCATTGGTATTTATACATTTTTTTCAAAATCCATTGGAGAGAAAGATAATTTTAAAGGTTTAAATAAAAAAAATATATTTATATCTATAATCTTTGCTTTTTCTTTAGGATTTTATGATGGATTCTTTGGTCCTGGTACAGGCTCCTTTTTAATCTTTGGTCTTATAAATATTCTAGGTTTCAATTTCCTTAAAGCTTCAGCTAATGCTAGGGTTTTAAATTTTATTAGTAATATTGCTGCCCTTATCACCTTTGCTTTTAGTGGTAATATAAATTATTTCATTGGAATACCTATATGTGTATTTATGATTCTAGGCGCTAAGCTAGGGACAAAACTAGCAATTAATAAAGGTTCAAAGGTTATTAAGCCTATCTTTGTGACCATGTCCATTGCTGTAGCCTTAAAAATGTTATTACAAATTTTTTAACATATTATATAATAGGAATAAATTTCTTTACACCAAGTGCTCCTTCCCCTATACTTATTAGTATGTATTAGAAAGGAGTGCTTGTGCTGATGTATCCTATTATTGTTTTAATAATTATAATTATTATAGGGTTTTTAGTTTGTAAACGGAATTATAAAAATAGAGCTAGCCACATTAATAATAACTTGTTGGAGTATTGCTATGAAATTGCTGTAGAGTTTGAAAAACTTAACTATGATGAGCAAATAAAACTTAAAAACTCCCTTAATACAAAGGAATTGGATTTATTAAATTCAATAACAACTAAAAGCATAGCCTTAGGTAAAAATCTTAATGTACTCCAAAATTATATGTTTCATTTAGAATCTCTTATGAAGAAATTAAAAGCTTCTAGAGGCTAAGTTACTATATTTTTCAATTGTTTCAATAAATATATCAATATAATTTCTCATTTTATACATAAACTAAGTGGGAAGTTCAAGAAAGGAATGATATTATGAATTTTAAAAAATTAATAACAAATACTTTGGCTATCGTAGGTGCTGTTGTCGTTGTAGATAAAGTAGTAAATGCTATTTCTAATAAGAGTACAAAAGCCATAAGTGAGGCTCTTATTAATGATGGATTTGATAATGATGAGGAACAAGAAGATTCAGACCTATATCAATGCAGTTTTCTAGATGATGACTATGAAGAAAACCTTAATGCTTGTCATTGTGGAGAGGATTCTGAAGTAGACTCTGTAGCCTTTCCTGATATAAAAAAGTATGAAAGTAAAGATACAGACAATGCCACTTTTCAATATGCTATAAAAACAGAACCTATTACTGATACTCCAGCGGAAGTGTAATAGGATTACATAAAAACCACTTTCCATAGGGAAAGTGGTTTTTTTATTATCTATGATGTTTTTTATGATGCTTCTTCTTTTTCTTTTTACTTGGATAACATTCATCATAATCTTTCTTGTCATGATGTTTCTTTTTATGGTGTTTGTGTCCATAGTCACAATTGTTTAAATACATATCTTGAATTAAATACTCACATTTTGCACAATTACTCTTAGGCTGAACACATTCTTCACACATATAATATTTATTTGGAGCTCGATTTTCTAACCTACGACGGTCACCTTCATATCGCTCTCTTAAAATTTCATCATAGGAAGGTTTATATTCATATCTTTTAAATCCTTCACTATTTTCTTTTGGTAAAGGTAGATTTTGATTTTCTTCTTCTTCACCGCACTTACATTTAATAGAAGGTTTACTATTCCATTCCTTCATACAATCTTGTTCGTCATAGTATTTTTTCTTATCATAATCATCACAGTGATGATGTTCCTTATAGTTATCTTCATGATCATCATAATCTTTATCATTCTCTTTACATGGATACTTATTAATTTCTAATTCCATATTTTGAACATCATCTTTATCCTTATGATGTTCATTTTCTTTATGCTGATTTTCGCATGGGAACTTATTAAACTCTTCTTTCATATAATGTTCATTTTCTTTATGCTCATAATAATTACAATCATCTTTATCATCTTCGTGATGATATCCTTCATTATCCCAGTTACATTCATCATGATAATCATCTTTATCCTTATCATGTTTTCCACATGAGCATTTGTTAACTTCTAATTGCTGATGATCACAATCTTCATAATCTTGATAATCACCTTTATGATGCTCTTTGTGTTCTTCATGATGTTTAATGCATTTAGGACAAGTATCCTTTTCCTTCATCTTTTTATCATGATTTTCACATCTAAAATCTTCTTCAATTTCATAAAGTCCTAATCTATCTTTATTTTCTCTATCTCCATAATACTTTTTATAGGCCACTTCTGCTTCTAACCTTTTCATATATAAGATATCATCAAATTCATTGTCTGTCTCTACGAAATCATCATAAAGATTCACATTTACACTTTTATTTCTCTCTACAGGTTTTATAAATCTTCTCGCTAAATTATCTACAGGATCATTAAATTTTATAGGATCATTAAATTCTACAGGTTTTATTTTAGGCTGAATTTCTACTTCAAATTGTGGCTGTATCTCAACCTCTACTTCGCTATCATCATTCCACCTATTATCTAACTGATAATTCTCCAATTCTTCATCATTTACGGACATTCCTCTACCAAAAGTAACGTTAGCAGTTGCTCTTTCTTGAGAGAAATCCCCATCAGTGTCAAAGGCCTCAATAGACATTATAAATTTTTCTCCTGGACTTGGTCTATTGGCTAGTTGTAGAATATAAGAATTAGCATCCCTACCTACAGTAGTTACGTAGTTAGCATTTATGAATATATTATATCCACCTAAGTCTATATCTGTATTTGGAGTCCAAGTCATTCTTATTTCTTGTCCTATAGGTACTGCTCTGAAGTTTTGAACAACTCTTGGTTGCATTAATAACTCTAAACTTTCAGGTCCATAATTTAAGTCTACTGGTGGACTTACTCCTGGTATACTTCCATTTTCAGTGAATTGCCACATTCTCCATCTAGTCCATCCGCCTTGATCCCTTGGATATTCTGGGTTTGGTTGTATTTCTGGATACATGGCAATCCAAAGAGGCATATCTGCCAAAATAAAACCTTTTTTAGTATGATAAAAGTTATTATATAATTCAATAAAAAATGCCCCTGTATATAACATCATTTTTCTTCTAGTTCTTCTTTCAAATCTTTTTCTAAATCTATCTACCCAATCTAGTAATGCATCTGTAGATATAGATTTATCTAGGGGTGCTTCAATATCAATTACTGGGAATAAATCTCCGTATCTTCCAGGTCCATAAGCCTGTTGTAATATGTCAATAAAATTGTCACATTGAGCATCTGCTGTAGATAAATCTGTAGAAGGTACTGCATAGTGATATGCACCTGTTTTGACTCCTACATTTCTTAATCCACGCACATATTCAATAAACATTCTGTCTATTCTAAATCTACCAGTACCATAACCAGAACCTCTTAAATAAGCGTAAGGAGTTTGTGTTGCAAGTAGAGCATAATCTACCTCGCCCCTATATTCATTTAAGTCAGGACCTATTATGTTACGATCAGTTGCATTTTGCATGCTATCCTCCAAAATTGAATGCTTCACTTATTATATTACTATCTTCATATATAATGTGTTACAATATTGTGCTTTAAATTGAAGGATTTTTTATTAAAATTTTTCTTTAAATTATATATCAATTTCTCACTTTGATATCTCCACTCTCCAAGTTTACTTCATAAATTTTATTATATAATAAAGTGTTTTGATCTTTTATATTGTTGCCCGAATAAGTTATATCAAAAATTATAGTATTCTTATCCTTAAATAAACTTTTATAATAAGTTGTAATTCCTTTTATATATTTATCAGAATTTTTATTTTCAAGGTTTACCTCCTGAATATCTTTAGCAAATTTGAAAACTTCTTCTTTAAAGTAATTATTTATTTTAGTCTCTATATCTTTATTTACCATGTTTTCAATTTTAGGATAAGTTAAGTATTGATTGAAATTATTATTACTATCTTCATAGGTTACTGACGTGATTATCGGTGCCTCTACTTGGATATTTACATTATTTATACCACTTGGAAAGCTACTTATTGGGATATAGAATTTAGGAATTCCTGCTACATAAGGCGCAATCTCATATTCATCAAAGTATATAACTAAATATTTATCTGTTAGAAAAAATTTTTGATTATATGGAATTGTATTTAATTTGTCTACAACTTCTTTAAAATATAATTCTGGATTTTTATTTATAATTGATTTTATAGTATTTAAAATTATTTTATTGTAATCTTTATTATTACCAAAGAAATCTGCAATAACTCCTTTGTTTCCTGTATTTGTATCGAAGTTAAGGGACTTATCAGTAGAAGATCCATGTGCTCCTCCAGTATAGCTATATAAGTGCAATGTTATGGAAAGTATATTATCTTTATTATAGGTAACAGTATTATTAATGTTGATCACATAAGGCTTTACATCTAATCCAACCTTTATATTTGATTCATTATCTCTTATTGATAAATTAGTTATATATTCTTCAAAATCATTAACTTTTTTAGATATCTTATTATTTATGATTTCTTCAACTGACCTATTATTAGGTATTCTTACTACAGGTTTATTAATATTTACAGATACATATTTATTAGAGTATATTTTTTCCTCATTTTCTACTACTACTTCATTATCTTTTACAATACTATTTACCATTCTTGGTAAGGAAATTTCTACAGAATCAGGTTCTTTATGACTATCTAAAGCAAATACTTTAGAACCTGTAAATAAAAATAAAGTTAAAATCAAATATATAACTTTTCTCATAACATTTCTCCCTTCTATGAAATATAATTTAAAATAATTTTATATAAAATAACTTTATAATAGTTTGCCCATAGAAGTTATCTGTACACCTGTTAATTTTTAATAAAAAAATGTCTTAACTTTTTAGTTAAGACATTTTCTATTAAAAATAATTTACTTATAATTTTATTCTAAATCTATTTAGATTTGTATTACTAATTACTAGTGGACCACCTATTACATATACCTTACTTATGCTGTTTCTATTTTGATTAATAATATTCATTGCAGACTGTCTTATTTCAGTATCATCATGTAATATTACAAAAGATTTATTCTTAGCCGCTAGTGTAGATACAGAAAGAGCATCTGGGAAATTAGTTCCAAGTGCTAGGTACATATTGCTAACATTTAGAGACCCCTTGAACTTATTAAAAATTTTCTCGTTTGTTTCATACCTTGTTGCTCCGCCAAGTCTTTCAGCATTTTTCAAAGTTTTAGCTACAGCATCTGATATTACCCCTGATCCACCTATTACATAAGTCTTTGTTATATTGGAACTATTTAAATATGACCTTACATCATCTGTTATAGTGCTATCTCTAGTTAGAAGAATTGGCATACCTTTAATTCCTGCAACTGCTGATATGGAAAGACTATCTGCAAAGTTCTCCCCAGTAGTAACTACAACTTCTCCTTTAACTCCCATTTCTTGTGCAATTTTTACAGAAGTTTCATATCTTTTTGCTCCGCCTAACCTTTTTGTAGTTATATTCATAGCTTTAATTTCATTTTCAAAGGTAGATGAAATAACACCTGTTCCTCCTACTATATATGCTTTTTTCACATTTAAAGTAGATAATAAATTCTTTAATTCTGATTGCTTACTTAAAGATTGATTTTTAGCTAATAAAATTGGTGCATTATATTTAGCAGCTAGTGGACCTGCACATAACGCATCTGGATAATCATCTCCTGGTGCTATAACCACTGTGTCTGATGATGTCCAACCTTTCTTTGCTGCTAAATATGAAGTTTCATATCTTGTACTTCCATATATTCTCTCTCCAGGTGTTGAAGGAAGTGAAATATTAGTGTTTAAATAATTAGTTATACCATTAACAATACCATTTGCTAGTAATTCTTGATATGAGTTAGTCTTCATTTTCATAGCTTCATTATAGTTACTAATAAAGCCACATTCTACTAATGTTGAAGGCATCTTAGTTTCTCTAACCACATGATAATCATTGGTTTTTACTCCTCTATTATAAGCACCTGTGGTTTTTATTACTTCCTTTTGCACTGAATCTGCTACTGGTTTTGAAATTGCTCTATTAGGATAATAGTAAGTTTCTATCCCATAGGCTGCTGGTGTTGCAGCATTTATATGAATAGATGCAAATACATCAGATCCTGAACTATTAGCCATAGAACTAATTTCTCTAAGTTCTAAAAACTTATCTGTAGTTCTACTCATTACTACTTCTATTCCTTGAGCAGCAAGAAGTCTTTGAACCTTAAGAGCTATAGATAATGTTAAATCCTTCTCTTGGAGTCCATTTCCAGTGGCTCCTGGATCTGTTCCACCATGTCCAGCATCAATAAATACTCTATAATTTCCAGTATTAGCTCTAGTATAACCAGCATCCACAGAACGTGCCATACTAGCTTTAGTTGGTGCTTGTACTTCTACTTGATATACGTAAGATATTTCCTCACTATCAAGCATTATAAAGGTTTCTCCTGGGGCTACTCCAACAAATTGCCCATCTTCGTTTACTTTGACTACACTTTCATCTCTAGAACTTAATTTAAAAGGAATTGAAGCTTCTTCTTCCGCTAAAAGATTAGTATGATCAATTACTTGTCCAACATCTATGGATAGACCATTTTTAATTTGTAGATTGCTGCCTTCATTCTCACTTATTGTAGTTTCCAATTGCTTTTCTGTATTACTTATATTGCCATCTTCAGCCATTGCTAAGTTACCAAGTGGCGATACCATAGTAATTGCTAAGATCGTAGTCATTGCACACAGAAACTTTCTAATACGACTCTTACTTCTTCTCACTCTTCTTTCCCCCTGTTATACATAATTATACATTTTAAAACTAAAATATAGTCATTATTATTAAATTCTACATATGATATTCATATCCTCTTTTGTTTTTCACAAATAATGTAGAATTTATAATGTCTATATGTTTACCTAAAATATTATAGCATATAAAGAGGTCATATAAAATTAACTTTTTTTATAATATGATATGTATAGGTTTTAATAATAAAATCTAGTTATACTATCTAGCAATATATTTAGAAACTTAATTAAAGATTCCTTATGTACTATATATTAACTTGAATTATTATAAAAAGGATATATTATATTAAAATGGAACCTATAGAATAGACACTTTAAAAAGACTATTCATATAGGTTCTTTTTTGTGTACAATAAAAAACAGAAAGGTTGTGAATACCATGAGTAAAAAGTTAT
>CABIZX010000002.1 GCA_902363375.1 Clostridiaceae bacterium
AATCACTCCAATCGCAATGGATGAAGGATTAAGATTTGCGATCAGAGAAGGTGGAAGAACAGTAGGATCAGGAGTTGTAACTTCTATCATCGAATAATCAAGATTTGAAACTAGTGTAAATATAAATTTACTATTTATCATCCTGAAAAGGAAATGTGCACAATAAAACCTAGGTATAAGTAGAGAGATGGGGACGCCTATCTCTCTATTTTTATGTGATTTAAGCGATGGATTACTATGAATTTAGAAGTTTACATATTATTGCTAGGTGGGAACCAATGAAGAAGTAATATGAGAAATCTGTAAATATATATTTTACCTTATTTTATATATTGAATTTAAATATTATATAATGTAAAATACATAAATGTAGCTTATGGTTATATATTAAATTTAGATATGTATAGTATAAGAAACTTTAATATAAAGATGTGTTATATAATATAAATTTAGGCAATGATATAGAAGAATAGTTAACAAAAATACATATTAAATCTGTGGTATTATTATGAAGAAATTAAAAGATTTCAGAAATTTACAAGGGTAAAAAATGAATAAAAACTCTTGTCAAAGTTAATAAAATAATGTATACTATAGAAGTTGCAGTATGGTAACAGCGATGAGGTAAGAGGTTGCCGGGCTTCCGGGGGAATTCTTAACCGAGCATGCCTGATCAAGAATTGGGCGACGGGGTCTGTAGTACTACTATGTTTCTTCAAAAGAAGAAACACCAGGAACAGTTTACAGAACTTCCGCTGTTGCGCGTAAGAAGTAATAGCGTGCGATGAAAAGGAGGGAATAAAATGTCAAAACAAAAAATCAGAATCAGATTAAAGGCGTTTGATCACACAATACTAGATCAATCAGCAGAGAAGATTGTTGAGACTGCTAAAAACACAGGAGCCAAAGTAGCTGGTCCAGTACCACTACCAACTGAGAAGGATGTAATAACAATCCTAAGAGCTCCACACAAGTATAAAGATTCAAGAGAGCAGTTCGAAATCAGAACTCATAAAAGACTAATCGATATATTAAGTCCATCACCAAAAACTGTTGATGCATTAATGAGATTAGACTTACCAGCAGGTGTAGATATCGAAATAAAATTATAATCGTACATAGTGCATTAACTGAACTATGATGTACGGGTAATAGAAAAACTATTACTAACTATTATGATCACTATGTGATCCGCTAATAAGTAGGAGGTGTATTTAAATGAAAAAAGCTATAATGGGTAAAAAATTAGGTATGACTCAAATATTTGATGAGAATAGAAGAGTGGTACCAGTAACAGTTGTAGAAGCTGGTCCATGTGTAGTAATCCAAAAGAAAACAGTAGAAAATGATGGATATGAAGCCATAAAAGTTGGATTTGGAGATATAAGAGAAAAATTAGTGAATAAACCTAAAAAGGGTGAATTCGCAAAAGCTGGTGTTGTTGTAAGAAGACACATAAAAGAATTTAGATTAGAAGATACAAGTGCTTATGAAGTAGGTTCTGAAATAAAAGCAGAAATCTTCGCAGCAGGAGATAAAGTAGACGTATCTGGAATATCTAAAGGAAAAGGATTTGCTGGCGTTATTAAAAGATGGAACTTCCACAGAGGACCAATGAGCCACGGATCTAAATTCCATAGAGCAGTAGGTTCAATGGGAGCATCATCAGACCCATCAAGAACATTCAAAAATAAAAAAATGCCTGGACATATGGGGAATGTTAATACTACAGTATTAAATCTTGAAGTAGTAAGAGTAATACCTGAAAAAAATATTATTCTTATAAAAGGTGGAATACCAGGACCAAACAAAGGTGTAGTAGTAATAAGAAACGCTGTTAAAGCATAAGGAAAGGAGGATGCAGAATGCCTACAGTAAAAGTGTATAACACTGAGAAAAAAGAAGTTGGAGAAATTCAATTAAATGAAAGCATTTTTGGAGTAGAAGTTAGTGTTGAAGCAATGCACCAAGTTGTATTAGCTCAATTAGCTAACAAAAGACAAGGAACTCAAAGTGCTAAAACAAGAGCTGAAGTAAGAGGCGGAGGAATTAAGCCTTGGAGACAAAAAGGAACAGGAAGAGCAAGACAAGGTTCTATAAGAGCTCCACAATGGATTCACGGAGGTATCGTATTTGCACCAAAACCACGTGATTACAGAGTTTCAGTTCCAAAGAGTATGAGAAGAGTAGCTATGAAATCAGCTTTAACTTCAAAAGTACAAGATAATGAAATGATAGTATTAGAAAGCTTAGCTTTCGATGCACCAAAAACTAAAGAAATGGTGAAAGTTCTTAATGCTTTTGAAACTAAAAAAACATTAATAGTTGTAGCTGAATCAAACGAGAATGTTTATAAATCAGCAAGAAACATTCCAGGAGTAGCTGTAGTGCCTGTAAACAACATAAATGTTTACGACATATTAAAATATGAAAACTTAATGATTACTAAAGACGCTGTATCAAAAATTGAGGAGGTGTATGCATAATGAAAATGACTAGTTATGATATAATAAGAAAACCTGTTATAACTGAAAAAAGTATGGCTGCTATGGCAGATAAAAAATACACTTTCATCGTTGACATACACGCAAACAAAGTTCAAATAAAGAAAGCTGTTGAAGAAGTTTTTGGAGTAACTGTTGAAGATGTTAAAACTCTAAGAAATTTAGGTAAAACTAAAAGAGTGGGAGTTCACATTGGAAAAAGAGCTGACTTCAAAAAAGCTGTTGTTAAATTAGCAGCTGACAGCAAATCAATTGAGTTCTTTGAAGGAATGCAATAATATAACGCATTTATTGGCTAGAGCCAGATAAGCGAAGAAGGAGGGAAACCTAATGGCAGTTAAAAAGTTTAACCCTACCACACCTTCAAGAAGAAATATGACTATGGCTACATTTGAAGAAATAACTACAAATGTACCTGAAAAGTCACTTCTTGTAAGCAAGAAAAAGACAGGTGGTAGAAATGCTCAAGGTAAAATTACTGTTCGTCACCACGGTGGTGGAGCGAAACAAAAATATAGATTAATAGATTTCAAGAGAAGTAAAGATGGTATACCAGCTAAAGTTGCAACTATCGAGTACGATCCAAACAGATCTGCTTATATTGCATTAGTTGTATATGCAGATGGTGAGAAGAGATACATAATAGCTCCAGTTGGATTAAAAGTTGGGGATGTTGTAGTGTCTGGACCAGACGCAGATATCAAAGTTGGAAATACACTTCCAATAACTAACATACCTGTAGGTACAATAATTCACAATATTGAATTACAAGTAGGAAAAGGTGCTCAACTTGTTAGATCAGCAGGTTCTTCAGCTCAATTAATGGCTAAAGAAGGAGCTTATGCTCAGGTAAGACTACCAAGTGGAGAAGTTAGATATGTAAGAGTAAACTGCAGAGCTACAATAGGAACAGTTTCAAACTTAACTCACGAAATTGTTAGCATAGGTAAAGCAGGAAGAAAGAGACATATGGGTATCAGACCAACAGTAAGAGGATCTGTAATGAACCCTAATGACCACCCACACGGAGGAGGAGAAGGTAAGTCTCCAGTTGGTCATGCTAGTCCACGTACTCCATGGGGTAAACCAGCTCTTGGATACAAAACTAGAAAAACTAAAAAATACTCTGATAAATTTATTGTTAAGAAAAGAAATGGTAAATAATTAGAAGAGAAATAAATTCTCTTCTAATTATAACCACTTTACATGAAGGGAGGCCACTAATAGTGAGTAGATCAATAAAAAAAGGACCTTTTGTAAAAGAATCTCTTCTAAAAAAAATAGAAGAAATGAACAAAGCTGGCGAGAAGAAAGTTATAAAGACTTGGTCAAGAAGCTCTACAATTTTTCCTCAAATGATAGGACACACAATTGCTGTTCATGATGGAAGAAAACACGTTCCAGTATATGTTCAAGAAGATATGGTAGGACATAAACTTGGAGAGTTCGCTTTGACTAGAACTTTTAAAGGTCATATCGCGAAGGAAAAATCAAGTAGAATGAGATAGTACGGGAAGGAGGAAATTACCAATGGAAGCTAAAGCTATAGCTAAATATGTAAGAATGTCTCCTATGAAAGTTGGGATTGTTCTTGACCTTATAAGAGATAAGAATGTAAATGAAGCTTTCGCTATATTACAATATACTCCAAAAGATGCAGCTGTTGTTGTTAATAAGTTATTAAAATCAGCTGTTGCGAATGCAGAAAACAATTTTAATTTAGACAGAAATAGATTATATGTTGCAGAGGCTCACACAGGTGCAGGTCCAACATTAAAGAGATTTAGACCACACGCTCAAGGTAGAGCATTTAGAATATTAAAAAGAACTAGCCATATAACTATAGTAGTTAAAGAAAGAGCATAAGAAGGAGGGATATAGAGTGGGTCAAAAAGTACATCCACACGGCCTAAGAGTTGGTGTTATCAAGGATTGGGACGCTAAATGGTATGCAGATAAGAAAAATTTTGCAGATAACTTAATTGAAGATAATACTATCAGAGAATATTTAAAGAAAAGATTATTCACTGCTGGAATATCTAAAATTGAGATAGAAAGAGCAGCTAAAAGAGTTAAAATAAATATACATACCGCAAAACCTGGAATGGTTATAGGAAAAGGCGGTCAAAGTATAGAAGAACTTAAAGTTGCATTAAAAGAAGTTGTTGGAGATAAATTTGTTTTAATTAATATAGTAGAAGTTAAAACACCAGAAAATAATGCACAATTAATGGCTGAGAATATAGCAGCTCAATTAGAAAAGAGAATATCTTTCAGAAGAGCTATGAAACAAACAATTCA
The DNA here is from genome assembly GCA_902363375.1 of Clostridiaceae bacterium. Taxonomy (GTDB): domain Bacteria; phylum Bacillota; class Clostridia; order Clostridiales; family Clostridiaceae; genus Clostridium_J. The sequence continues at coordinate 4,806 of CABIZX010000002.1, forward strand.
AAGAGCTATGAGAACAGGTGTTAAGGGAGTTAAGACTGCATGTTCAGGAAGATTAGGCGGAGCTGAAATCGCAAGAACAGAACAGTATCACGAGGGAACAATCCCACTACAAACTTTAAGAGCTGATATCGACTATGGATTTACAGAAGCTAATACAATCTATGGTAAGATTGGTGTAAAAGTTTGGGTATACAAAGGTGAGGTTCTTCCGACTAAAAAAGTTGAGAAGGAAGAAAGTAACTCATAATAACGTGTAAGGAAGGAGGAATTTGACATGTTAATGCCTAAAAGAGTTAAACATCGTAAGGTACAACGTGGTAGAATGAAAGGTAAAGCTACAAGAGGTAACTTCATCGCTTATGGAGATTATGCTTTACAAGCAACAGAATGCGGTTGGATTACAAGCAACCAAATAGAATCTGCCAGAATAGCTATAAATAGATACGTTAAAAGAGGAGGAAAGGTTTGGATAAAAATCTTCCCTGATAAGCCAGTAACAGAAAAGCCAGCTGAAACTCGTATGGGTTCCGGTAAAGGTTCACCAGAATACTGGGTAGCAGTAGTTAAACCAGGTAGAGTATTATTTGAAATATCTGGAGTATCTGAAGAAGCTGCTAGAGAAGCTATGAGACTTGCGTCTCACAAATTACCAGTAACAACTAAATTTGTTACTAGAAGAGATTTTGAGGAAATGGGTGGTGAAATCAATGAAGGCTAATGAATTGAAAGAGTTGAGACAAAGTACTCCTCAAGATTTAAATGTAAAACTATCTGATCTTAAATCAGAATTATTTAACCTTAGATTTCAGTTAGCTACAGGACAGTTAGAAAACCCAATGAGAATTAAACAGGTTAAGAAGTCTATAGCCCAAATTAAAACCATCCTTAGAGAAGAAGAATTAAGGGCTTGTGAGCAGTAATACTGAAAGGAGGTTCATCTTGTGGAAAGAGGAAATAGAAAAAGTAGAATCGGAAGAGTAGTTTCTGACAAAATGGATAAAACAATAGTTGTTGCTGTAGAAACTAAAGTTAGACATCCGCTATATGGAAAAACAGTTAATAGAACAACTAAATTTAAGGCTCATGATGAAAATAATGAAGCAAAAGTTAACGATAGAGTATTAATAATGGAAACAAGACCACTATCTAAGGATAAGAGATGGAGACTTGTTGAAATCATGGAAAGAGCTAAATAGTTAACTGAAGGGAGGGTATTTACATGATACAACAACAAACATTATTAAAAGTAGCGGATAACTCTGGTGCTAAAGAAATAATGTGTATTAGAGTACTCGGTGGTTCCAAAAGAAAATGGGGAAACATCGGAGACGTAATTGTTGCTAGCGTTAAAAGTGCAACACCAGGTGGAGTTGTTAAAAAAGGTGACGTAGTAAAAGCAGTTATTGTTAGATCAGTTAAAGGTTTGAGAAGAGCAGACGGGACTTATATCAGATTTGATGAGAACGCAGCTGTTATTATAAAAGACGATAAGAATCCAAAAGGAACTCGTATCTTCGGACCTGTTGCTAGGGAGCTAAGAGATAAAGAATATAATAAAATATTATCATTAGCACCTGAAGTACTATAGGATAGGGGGTAGCAAAGATGAAAGTTCATGTTAGAAAGAAAGACACTGTTATGGTTATCTCTGGAAAAGACAAAGGTAAAACTGGAGAAGTTTTAGCTGTTTATCCTAAGACTGGAAAAGTTGTAGTTGCTGGAGTAAATGTAGTAACTAAACATCAAAAACCAAACAGACAAAATATGCAAGGTGGAATAGTAAACTTTGAAGCAGCTATTAACAGCTCAAAAGTTATGCTATATTGCGATAAATGTAAGAGCGTAACTAGAATAAGCAATAAAGTGCTAGATGATGGCACAAAAGTTAGAGTTTGCAAGAAGTGCGGAGAAACATTTTAATTCGCGAAAGGAGGTTTAACAAATGGTTACAAGACTACAAGAGAAATACAATAGTGAAGTAATACCAGCTATGATGGATAAGTTCGGATACAAAAATATAATGGAAGTACCTAAACTTGAAAAAATAGTTATAAATATGGGAGTTGGCGAAGCTAAGGATAACTCTAAAGTTTTAGATGCTGCTGTAAGTGATATGCAATTAATCACTGGACAAAAAGCTGTATTAACTAGAGCAAAAAAATCAGTTGCCAACTTTAAAATAAGAGAGAATATGGCGATTGGATGTAAAGTTACATTAAGAAAAGAGAAGATGTTCCAATTTGCGGACAAATTAATGAATATAGCATTACCAAGAGTTAGAGACTTCAGAGGCGTTCCTACTAAATCTTTTGATGGAAGAGGAAACTATGCTTTAGGAATAAAAGAACAATTAATATTCCCTGAAATAGAATATGATAAAATTGATAAAGTAAGAGGAATGGATATAATATTTGTAACTACTGCAAAGACAGACGAGGAAGCAAGAGAATTATTAAGATTCCTTGGAATGCCATTTGCTCAATAAAAGGAGGGAATGACTTGGCACGTAAAGCTTTAATCGAAAAGTGGAAAAAAGAACCGAAGTATTCAACTAGAGCATACTCTAGATGCAGATTATGTGGAAGACCACACTCTGTTTTAAAGAAATTTGGTATTTGCCGTATATGTTTCAGAGAACTTGCTTACAAAGGACAAATTCCTGGATGTAAAAAGGCAAGCTGGTAATATACAGATCATAGCGAAAGGAGGCACAATTAATGAATATGACTGATCCGATAGCAGATTTGCTAACACGTATAAGAAATGCAAATATTGTTAGACATGAAATAGTAGAAGTTCCTTCTTCAACAATAAAGAAGGGTATAGCAAACATAATGCTTCAAGAAGGATATATTAAAAATATAGAAGAATATCAAGATGGAAATGTTTCTATGTTAAGACTTAGCATGAAATATGGCCAAAATAAAGAGAGAGTTATAACAGGCCTTAAGAGAATATCTAAACCAGGACTAAGAGTTTACAGCGGTAAGGATGATATCCCTAAAGTTTTAAATGGCTTAGGAGTTGCAATAATTTCAACTTCTAAAGGATTAGTTTCTGATAGAGAGGCTAGAAAATTAGGATTAGGCGGAGAAGTTATCTGCTACATCTGGTAGTTTAGGAACAAGGAGGTGCGATTATGTCAAGAGTAGGAAGACTTCCAATAGCTATACCAGCTGGCGTAACTGTTACAGTAACACCAGACAACGTTGTTACAGTTAAAGGACCTAAAGGGGAATTAACTAAAGCAATGACAAAGGATATAAACATAGCTATAGAGGATAATCAAGTGGTTGTTACAAGACCAAGCGATATAAAAGAACATAGAGCTCTACATGGATTAACAAGAGCATTAATAAATAATATGGTAATCGGAGTAACTAATGGTTTTAGTAAGACATTACAATTAATTGGTGTTGGATATAGAGCAACAGCAAAGGGTAAGGGATTAACTTTAAACCTAGGATTCTCACATCCAGTTGAAATAGAAGCTGTAGATGGAATTACATTTGAATTAACAGATGCAAATACTATAGTAGTAAAAGGAATCGACAAGGAATTAGTTGGTGCAGTTGCAGCTGATATAAGAACTTGGAGAAAACCAGAGCCTTACAAAGGAAAAGGTATTAAGTACTCTGATGAGGTTATCAGACGTAAGGAAGGTAAGACTGGTAAATAATAGCTATTAGAAAGGAGAGAATTTCATGTTCAAAAAAGCTGATAGAAAACTATCAAGAGAAAGACGTCATTTAAGAGTACGTAAAAAAGTTCATGGAACAGCTGAAAGACCAAGACTTGCAGTGTTTAGAAGTGAAAAGAACATATATGCTCAAATTATAGATGATGTTGCTGGAAGAACATTAGTTGCTGCATCTAGTTTAGATAAGGATTTTTCTTTAAAAGTTGGTAGTAATAAAGAAGCTGCTAAATTAGTTGGTGAAGCAGTAGCTAAGAAAGCAATAGAAGCAGGAATTACTGAGGTTGTATTCGATAGAGGTGGATATGTATATCACGGAAGAGTACAAATGCTTGCAGAAGGTGCAAGAGAAGCAGGACTTAAATTCTAAAAAAAGGAGGTACACACATGAAAATAGATCCTAGCACACTTGATCTTAAAGAGAAAGTTGTACACATAAACAGAGTTGCTAAGGTTGTTAAAGGTGGTAGAAACTTCAGATTCAGCGCACTAGTAGTTGTTGGTGATGAGAACGGACACGTTGGTGTTGGAATGGGAAAATCTATCGAAATACCAGAAGCAATCAGAAAAGGTATCGAAGATGCTAAAAAGAACATCGTTAAAGTTGAATTAGATGGAACTACAGTTCCTCATACTATAGATGGTAAATTTGGAACTGGTACAGTTCATATAATGCCAGCTTCAGAAGGAACAGGTGTTATCGCTGGAGGTCCAGCAAGAGCAGTACTTGAGCTTGCAGGATTAAAGGACGTTAGAGCTAAATCACTAGGTTCAAATAACCCAAGAAACATGGTTAGCGCAACAATAGATGGATTATCAAAATTAAGAACAGCAGAGCAAGTTGCAAAACTTAGAGGCAAAACTGTTGAAGAAATTCTAGGATAGGAGGGGAAAACCTTGGCTAAAGTTAAAATAACATTAGTAAAGAGTTTAATTGGTAGAAAAAAAGATCATATTGCTACTGTAGAGGCTCTTGGATTAAGAAAAATAGGTAAAACTGTTGAGCACGAGGAGACTCCTCAGATCAGAGGTATGATTAATAAAGTAAGTTACCTACTAAAAGTAGAAGAAGCTTAAACTAAGGAGGTGTAAATATGAGACTTCATGAGTTAAGACCTGCAGAAGGTGCAAAAAAATCTCCTAAGAGAATCGGTAGAGGTGCTGGTTCAGGTTGGGGTAAAACTGCTGGAAAAGGTCAAAAAGGACAAAACTCAAGATCTGGTGGTGGTGTAAGACCAGGATTTGAGGGGGGTCAAATGCCTTTATATAGAAGACTACCTAAGAGAGGATTTACAAATATATTTGCTAAAGAATATACTTGTATAAACGTAGATAGACTAAACATATTTGAGGATGGAACTGTAGTTACTCCGGAATTACTTCGTGAAGCTGGAATGGCTAAGAGAGTGAACGATGGGATAAAGATTCTTGGAAATGGTAATATTGAAAAGAAATTAACTGTTAAAGCTAATAAGATTTCAAAAGCTGCAGCAGAGAAGATTGAAGCGGCAGGAGGAAAAGTTGAGGTGATATAGATGTTATCAACCCTACGAAATGCTTGGAGAGTTCCTGAGCTAAGAAAAAAAATACTATTTACATTTATGGTAATAGTTATTTTTAGATTGGGTGTATTTATCCCAGTACCAGGAGTGGATGCTAGTAAGATTGCAACTTTAGTTAGTAGTAATTCTGGTTCCCTTCTAAGTTTCTATGATATGATTGCTGGAGGTGCTTTTAGTAAATTTAGTATATTTGCTTTAGGAGTTACTCCGTATATCAATGCATCGATTATAATTCAATTACTTACAATTGCAATTCCTTATTTAGAGCAGCTTTCTAAAGAAGGTCAAGAAGGTAGAAAGAAAATACAAAACTATACTAAATATGCAGCTTTAGTGTTTGCTGTTATTCAAGCATATGCAGCATATGCGTTAATAAGAAACTCAGGAGCTATATTAATAGAAGGTTCAATGGGTCTTCTACTAATAATACTAACAATGACGACAGGTACGGCATTATTAGTATGGATAGGTGAACAAATTTCAGTATATGGAATAGGAAATGGTGTATCAGTAATTATATTTGTAAATATAGTCTCATCATTACCACAAACCGCTTATCAGATAGCAGGACTTCGTAAAACGGGAGAAGTTAGTCCGGTAGAGGTTGTAATATTCGTAGCAGTAGCTTTAGCTTTATTAATTACAGTAATTGTTATAAATTTAGCAGAACGAAGAATTCCAGTGCAATATGCCGGTAAAGCAGTAGGGAGAAAAGTAGTAAAAGGTCAATCATCACATATTCCAATTGGATTAAATTCCTCTGGAGTTATGGCAATAATTTTTGGAATGTCAATAATGCAATTTCCATCAGTTATAGCACAGATTTGGCCAAAATCTTCCTTTGCGGTATTTGTTACTAAGAGTCCCTGGAGTATATTTAAGCCAGATACTATAAAATATGCAGTTGCATACTTCCTATTAGTATTATTCTTTGCATGGTTCTATACTATAATTACTTTCAAGCCGGATGAGATGGCTGAAAATATGAATAAATCATCAGGATTTATTCCAGGTATAAGACCGGGTGAGAAAACAGAAATATACTTAGAGAAGATTTTGACAAGAATATCCCTTTTAGGTGGAACATTTGCTGGAATCATAGCTATAGTTCCAATACTAGCAGCTATGTACAGTAATTTTAAGGGAGTTTCATTTGGTGGAACTAGTTTATTAATTTTAGTTGGTGTATCTCTTGATACTATGAAACAATTAGAATCTCAACTAGTGATGAGACATTATGAAGGATTCCTTAAATAAAAAATTTAAATTTGGAGTTGATACTAGTGAGAGTTATTTTATTAGGTCCTCCTGGAGCCGGAAAAGGAACTCAGGCAAAGTCAATCTGTAATAAATATTCTATACCACACATATCTACTGGAGATATTTTTAGATATAATATCTCTCAGGCTACGCCTTTAGGGATAGAAGCTAAAAAATATATAGATAAAGGTCATCTAGTACCAGATGAATTAACTATCGATTTAATTAAAGATAGATTAAAGCAGGATGACTGCAAGAATGGATTTTTACTAGATGGTTATCCAAGGACTGTAAATCAAGCAGAGGTTTTGGAAGTTTTACTTAAAGAAATGAACTTAAAACTTGATACTGCTCTGTTGATAGAAGTCCCTAAAGGTTTTATTATAGATAGAATGACAGGAAGACGTGTATGTACTACTTGTGGAGCTAGTTATCACATAAAATATAATCCTACCAAAAATGATGGGAAATGTGATGTTTGCGGTAGTGTTGTAATACAAAGAGCAGATGATAATGAGGCGACAGTGAGTGAAAGACTTGAAATATATGATGCGCAAACTCAACCATTAATAGATTACTATAGAAAGAAAAATTTATTAGCGGAAGTTGATGGAACGCAAGCTATTAACGATGTTTTTAAGAATATCTGTGGTATCTTAGGAGCGGTAAATAGTGATGAATATTAAGAGTGACACAGAACTAGAATATATGAGAAGTGCTGGTAAGGTTGTTGCCGACACCCTAGCAATGATTGAAAAGGTAATAAAACCAGGAATAACCACTGCAGAAATTGATAAACTTGCGGAAGAGTTTATATTATCACAGGGAGCTATACCATCATTTAAAGGATATGGTGGTTTCCCGGGATCTGTATGTGCATCAGTAAATGATGTAGTAATACATGGAATTCCGAATGATACTGTATTAGTTGAAGGTGATATAATCAGTATCGATTGTGGAGCAATACTCAATGGTTATCATGGAGATGCTGCACGAACTTTTCCGGTAGGAAATATTTCTAAGGAAGCACAACATCTAATAGATGTCACTAAAGAATCTTTCTTTAAGGGCATTGAAAAAGCAGTAGTGGGTAACAGACTTACTGATATTTCAGCAGCGATTCAGAAATATGCTGAAGGTTTTGGATATTCTGTGGTTAGGGATTTTGTTGGACACGGCATAGGAACTTCTATGCATGAAGACCCGCAAGTTCCTAATTACGGCACTGCTGGAAGAGGTCCTAAGTTAGTACACGGTGTAGTACTTGCAATTGAACCTATGATAAACATGGGAAATTACAAAGTTAAAATTAGACCAGATGGTTGGACTGTGGTAACTAGTGATGGAAAGTTATCTGCCCATTATGAAAATACTATAGCAATAACTAATGACGGCGTAGAAATACTAACTTTGAGCTAATGAGGTGACTAGTGTGGATGATGACAGCCTTTTAGGTAAGGTAGTACATTCAAAATCAGGAAGAGATAAAGGAAAATACTTTATCATTATTGGTATAATAGACGATGAGTATGTCTATATTTCAGATGGAGACCTTAGAAAAATTGATAGGCCAAAGAAAAAGAAAATTAAACATTTATCTTTTACAAATGTTTTGGCTGAAGATATTAGGAATGCGATCTTGTCAGAAGGTAAGATAAGCAATTCTAAGATAAGAAAATTTTTGCAGGTTGAGGATATAATAGAGGAGGTTTGATTACCCTTATGTCAAAAGATGATATAATTGAAATGCAAGGTGTCGTTTTAGAGACTCTACCTAATGCAACTTTCCAAGTTGAATTAGAAAGTGGTCACAAAATACTTGCTCATATTTCTGGAAAGTTAAGAATGAACTTTATAAGAATTTTACCAGGCGATAAGGTTACAGTAGAACTTTCTCCATATGATTTGACTCGTGGGAGAATAACTTGGAGAGATAAGTAATAAGGAGGGTTAGCTATGAAAGTAAGACCATCAGTTAAACCTATATGTGAAAAATGTAAAGTTATAAAAAGAAAAGGAAGAGTAATGGTTATCTGTGAAAATCCTAAACATAAACAAAAACAAGGTTAACGATAATAAATAAGTAGAGATACTTAGGAGGTGTAGATTGTAGATGGCAAGAATTGCAGGTATTGACCTACCAAAAGAGAAAAGAGTTGAGATAGGTCTAACTTATATATTTGGTATTGGACTACCAAAATCTCATGAGATACTTGAAGCTACAGGAGTGAATCCAGATACAAGAATTAAGGATTTAACTGAAGATGAAGTAAATGCATTAAGAGATTATGTAAATAAGAACATAATGGTTGAAGGTGACCTTAGAAGAAAAGTTGCTTTAGATATAAAGAGACTTAAAGAAATCGGATGTTATAGAGGAATAAGACATAGAAGAGGTCTTACAGTTAGAGGTCAAAAGACTAAAACTAATGCAAGAACAAGAAAAGGTCCTAAGAAGACTATAGCAGGTAAGAAGAAATAGTAAGGAGGGAATATAATGGCTCAAAAGAAAGTTAGAAGTAGAAGAAAAAAAGAAAGAAAAAATGTTGAGCACGGTGCTGCACACATAAAATCTACTTTCAATAATTCCATCGTTACACTTACTGATGCAGCTGGAAATGCATTGTCATGGGCAAGTGCTGGTGGATTAGGATTTAGAGGTTCAAGAAAAAGTACTCCATTTGCAGCTCAAATGGCAGCTGAAACAGCAGCTAAAGCAGCAATGGAACATGGTTTAAAAAGTGTAGAAGTTTACGTAAAAGGTCCAGGAGCAGGTAGAGAAGCGGCTATAAGATCACTTCAAGCTGCAGGATTAGAGGTTACTTTAATTAAAGATGTAACTCCAATCCCACACAACGGATGTAGACCACCAAAAAGAAGAAGAGTTTAATAAACAGGAGGTGTAATGAATGGCAAGATATACAGGCGCTACATGCAGACTTTGTAGAAGAGAGGGCCTTAAGCTTAACCTTAAAGGTGACAGATGCTTCACTGAGAAATGCGCTTTCACTAGAAGAGGTTATGCACCAGGTCAACATGGTCAAAATAGAAAGAAAATGTCAAACTATGGAACTCAATTAAGAGAGAAGCAAAAAGCTAAGAGAATTTATGGAGTTCTAGAAGGACAATTTAGAAAATATTATGAGAAAGCTGAAAAGCAAAGAGGAATTACAGGTGAAAACCTACTAAAATTACTAGAATTAAGATTAGACAACGTTGTTTACAGATTAGGATACGGAAGCTCAAGAGTTGAAGCTAGACAATTAGTAAACCACGGACATTTCTTAGTAAATGGTAAAAAAGTAGATATCGCATCTTATACTGTTAAAGCTGGAGATGTTATATCAGTTAGAGAGAAAAGCAGATCTTCTGAAAAATTCAAAGTTTTTGCTGAAAATCCAAAGACTCTACCAAATTGGTTAGAAGGAAATATTGAATCATTTGAAGGTAAGGTTGCTTCAATACCAGCAAGAGAAGACATAGATGTTCCTGTTAACGAAACATTAATCGTTGAGTTATACAGTAAATAGTCAATAGTGTAATCAGTTGCCCTCGATATAAAAAAACCACTAAATTTAAAAGGAGGGTTATAAATGTTAGAAATTGAAAAGCCAAAAATAGAATGTGTTGAAACCGCTGAAAATGGTACATATGGCAAGTTTGTTGTAGAACCATTAGAAAGAGGTTATGGAATAACTTTAGGTAATGCATTAAGAAGAATTCTTCTTTCTTCACTACCTGGAGTTGCTGCTAATTCGATTAAAATTGATGGTGTCTTACATGAATTCTCAACTATACATGGAGTTAAGGAAGATGTTTCAGAGTTAATTCTAAACATAAAGGAATTAGCGCTTAAAATGTCTGGTGAGGGCCCAAGAACAGTATATATTGATGCTGAAGGTCCTGGCGAAGTTACAGGAGCAGATATTAAAGCAGATGGTGATGTTGAGGTAATTAATAAGGATCTTCATATTGCTACACTAGATGATGGTGGAAAGTTATTTATGGAGATAAATATTAATAGTGGTAGAGGTTATGTTTCTCAAAATAAGAACAAAACTGATGATAAGCCAATATCAACTATACCTGTTGACTCAATATATACTCCAGTTAAGAGAGTTAACTTTACAGTTGAGAATACAAGAGTAGGACAGATCACAGATTATGATAAATTGACTATAGAAATTTGGACTAATGGAACTATTAGACCTGATGAAGCCATTGGTTTATCAGCTAAAATTCTTATTGAACACTTTAAGCTATTTATGACATTAACTGACCATGCAGATAATGTTGAAATAATGATAGAAAAAGAAGAAGATAAGAAAGAAAAAGTCCTAGAAATGACTATAGAAGAACTTGATTTATCTGTTAGAAGCTTTAACTGCTTAAAGAGAGCTGGTATTAATACAGTTCAAGAACTAACAGAAAAATCAATGGATGATATGATGAAGGTAAGAAACCTAGGAAAGAAATCTCTTGAAGAGGTTGAGCAAAAACTTGAAGGCTTAGGATTGGGATTCAAACCTAGCGAGGAGTAAGGAGGTATAGATATGGCACAGCAACGTAAGTTAGGACGTCCAACTGATCAAAGAATGGCGATGCTTAGAAATCTTACGACTAGTTTCTTAAAGTACGGAAGAATAGAAACAACAGAAGCTAGAGCAAAAGAAACTAAAAGATTAGCTGAGAAGATGATAACTTTAGCGAAAAGAGGAGATCTTCACGCTAGAAGACAAGTGCTTGCATTTGTTACAGAAGAGGACGTTGTTAAAAATTTATTTGATAACGTAGCTCCAAAATACGCTGAAAGAAATGGTGGATACACTAGAATAATGAAAATGGGACCAAGAAGAGGCGACGGAGCAGAGGTTGTTGTATTAGAATTAGTATAATAATTCAAGGGGATTAAGTAAGGCTAACTTAGTCCCCGTTTTGTTATAGAATTGAGCTTTAGATAGTAACTCTCTAATGGAGGGATAATTGATGGAAACTAATATGAATTTTAGAGATAATAAAATTGATAAATCTAGCGAGAACAATGAAATAAATAAATGTGATGCTTCAGATTTATTGAATAAAAAGGTACCAGAAGTTATTAGTGAAAACCTAAAATATACTTATCCTCCTGATAGCGAAGGTAATATTAAATTAGCTATAGATGGGGTTAATATTACTATTAATAAGGGTGAATTTGTAGTTGTATTAGGTCATAATGGATCCGGAAAATCTACTTTTGCTAAGCATATAAATGCACTTTTAATTCCAACTGAAGGTAAAATAACTGTATCAGGATACGATACAAGCAAAGAAGAAAATATATGGAATGTAAGAAGTAAAGCGGGTATGGTTTTTCAGAATCCTGATAACCAAATAGTTGCTACAATAGTAGAAGAGGATGTAGCTTTTGGACCAGAAAACTTAGGAGTAGAATCTAATGAAATCAGAAGAAGAGTAGATGAGTCACTCAAAAGAGTAAACATGCAGGATTATAAAAAACATGGACCACATCTTCTATCTGGAGGACAAAAGCAACGTGTAGCAATTGCTGGTATACTAGCAATGATGCCTGAATGTATAGTACTAGATGAGCCGACAGCTATGCTTGATCCATCAGGAAGAAAAGAAGTTATAAATACAATAATGGATTTAAATAAGAAGAATGGAATTACCATAGTCTACATAACACATTTTATGGAAGAAGCTGTTGCAGCTGATAAGATATATGTTATGGATTCAGGCAAGGTTATAATAGAAGGAAAACCAAGAGAAGTATTTCAAAATGTAGAGATTATGAAAAACTTAGGTTTAGATGTACCGCAGATGACGGAATTAGCCTATGAATTAAATAAATCAGGTGTTAATATAAAATCAGATATATTGACTATAGATGAGATGGTGAGAGAATTATGTCAATTAAAATAGAAAATTTAACTCATATATATATGGCTAAAACTCCATTTGAAAAGGTTGCTCTTAATAATGTTAATGTAAATATAAATGATGGCGAATTTGTAGCGCTCATTGGACATACAGGATCAGGTAAATCTACATTGATACAACATATGAATGGATTATTAAAACCTAATGAAGGAAAAATAATTGTTGATGGAGTAGATATTACTGCTAATGGAGTTAAGCTTACGGACATAAGAAAAAAAGTTGGATTAGTATTTCAATATGCAGAGTATCAACTTTTTGAAGAAACAATAGAAAAAGATATAATGTTTGGTCCTAAGAATCTAGGACTCACTGATACAGAGGCCTTAAAAAGAACCAAAAGAGCTATGGAGATGGTAGGGCTAGACTATGAGACTTATAGGAGTAAATCTCCATTTGACTTAAGTGGAGGGCAAAAGAGAAGAGTAGCTATAGCTGGAGTTATAGCTATGGAACCAAAGGTTTTAATATTAGACGAGCCAACAGCTGGATTAGATCCTAAAGGTAGAGATGAAATTCTAGAAGAATTGTATAAACTACACAAATCCTATAATATGACTATAATTCTTGTATCTCATAGTATGGAAGATGTAGCAAAGGTAGCAGACAGAATATTAGTAATGGATAAAGGAAAATGCGTATTAGATGGTACACCAAAGGAAATATTTAGAGAGGTAGATACTCTTGAGAATGTGGGTCTTGCAGTACCACAAGTAACATATCTTATGAGAGAATTAAAAAAAGTAGGATTTGAATTACCTGATGATATTTTCACATTAGACCAAGCTAAGAAAGAGCTACTTAGGATACTAGCAAAAAACTAGGCTCCTTTTATAAAGTTGTGGAGGAGTAAATATGATTAAAGATATTACTATAGGACAATATATACCAGGAGATTCTTTTATCCATAAGCTAGATGCTAGAGTAAAAATATTATTTTCATTATTATTCATAATAGACTTATTTTTAATAAAAGACTTCTCAGGTTATATTATTATTTTTATATTTACAATGATGGCTATAATAGTATCTAAAATTCAATTTAGATACATATATAAGGGGTTAAAGCCTATATTTATACTAATGCTAATAACCGCATTATTCAATGTATTCTTAACTAGAGGAGATGTACTGCTTTGGAAGTTGGGGTTTATAAAAATATATAAAGAGGGTGTAGTTACAGCCATATTTATGGTTTTAAGACTTACATTTCTTATTATAGGAACATCTCTGTTAACTTTAACCACATCCCCAATAGAACTTACAGATGGAATAGAAAAGCTATTAGGGCCATTTAAGAAAGTTGGAGTACCTGCCCATGAACTCGCAATGATGATGACGATTGCATTAAGATTTATACCTACCTTAATGGATGAGACAGATAAAATAATGAAAGCTCAGAAGGCTAGAGGGGCTGATTTTGAAAGTGGAAACATAGTGAATAGAGCTAAAAATCTTATACCTTTACTTGTACCGTTATTTATTAGCTCTTTCAGAAGGGCTGATGAATTAGCAATGGCAATGGAAGCTAGATGCTATAGAGGTGGAGAAGGAAGAACTAGAATGAAAGTACTTAAGGTTACATCTAGAGATTATATTGGAATGGTCATAATGACGATATTAACTGTAATAGTTATATATATGAGATTTTGGATATAATAGAGGATACATATATGAAAAATATTAAGTTAGTATTAGAATATGATGGAACTAATTATATGGGATGGCAAAAGCAATCTAAAGGTAAAACTATTCAAGGAACAGTTGAAGATGCAATATGTAAATTAACTGGTAAAAAAGTTGAAGTCATAGGTTGCAGCAGAACTGACAGTAAGGTTCATGCTAAAGGATATGTATGTAATTTTAAGACAGATAGCAATATTCCAGTAGAAAAATTTAGAGAAGCATTAAATCATATATTACCAGAGGACATATCTGTAATTAAATCTTCGCAGGTAGGGGATAATTTTCATGCTCGATATGATTCAAAAGGAAAGATGTATTGCTATACAATATTAAATACAGAAGTAAGGATGCCAATATGTAGAAATTTTGCATATCACCATAAAAAAAGTCTTGATATAGAGAAAATGAAAAAGGCTGCAAATTTTTTTATAGGAACACATGATTTTGAAGCTTTTAGAAATGTAGGAAGTTCAGTGAAAACTACTACAAGAACTATTAGTAAAGTAGACATAATTAAAGATAATGACTATATAAAAGTATATATAGCAGCTGATGGATTTTTATATAATATGGCAAGAATTATAGTTGGAACCCTTATAGATGTAGGAAATAGAAAAATAGAAGCAGGGGATATACCTAATATAATATTGAGCAGAGAACGAAAAAAATCAGGGAAAACGTGTCCACCCCAGGGTTTATGTTTAATTGAAGTTTATTACTAATAATGTTTAAAATCATTGACACACCCGGGAAATTGTATTATAATAAATTTTGTTCGTATAATAAATGTTTGTGACTAAGATCCATTAGCCCCGGATCTTTATCCATAGAATTATGATTGTTAAAAATTAGGGAGGTAGTAAGATGAAATCATACTTAGCTAAACCAAGTGAAATACAAAGAAAATGGTATGTAGTAGACGTTGAAGGAATGACTTTAGGTAGAGCTGCAAGTCAAATAGCTTCTATATTAAGAGGTAAAAATAAACCAGAATTTACTCCAAACGTAGATACTGGAGATTATGTAATAGTTGTAAATGCAGAGAAGATTGTTTTAACAGGTAAAAAGTTAGATCAAAAAATGTTAAGACATCACTCATTATATCCGGGCGGATTAAAAGAGATCCCTTACAGAGAAGCATTAGCTAAAAAACCAGAATTCGTATTTGAAGAAGCTGTAAGAAGAATGCTTCCAAAAGGAGTTCTAGGAAGACAAATGGCTAAGAAGCTAACAGTTTACAGAGGACCAGAGCATAAAAATCATGCTCAAAAACCAGAAGTATTAGAATTAAAATACTAATATAGTATTGTAAGGAGGAATAAATAATGGCAAAAGTTCAACATTTTGGAACAGGTAGAAGAAAGAAATCAGTTGCTAGAGTAAGACTTGTACCTGGTGAAGGTAAAGTTGTAATAAATAAAAGAGATATGGATAACTACTTTGGATTAGATACATTAAAGTTTATAGTTAATCAACCATTAGTATTAACAGGAACTAAAGATAAATTCGATGTTTTAGTTAATGTACATGGTGGTGGGTTCACAGGTCAAGCTGGAGCTATCAGACATGGAATATCAAGAGCTTTATTAAAAGCTGATGAAAGCTTAAGACCAGAACTTAAGAACGCTGGATTCTTAACAAGAGACCCAAGAATGAAAGAAAGAAAGAAATACGGTCTTAAAAAAGCAAGAAGAGCTTCTCAGTTCTCAAAAAGATAGTATTTGTACATACGATTGTATGTTATATAAAAATAAGGAGTGTAGTACTCCTTATTTTTTTTATTTTAAAGTCTTTCCATAGTAATAATAGATTTAGTTCAATATATTACCTTAATTATTATATATATATTAAATTATAGTATAGAGTAGATAAATAGATACAAACTATAAAATATATGAAACGACAATAAATATAAATTTTCTATAAAAATTTTTACAAAGATGGTGGTTTGAGTAGAATTTATGTTAAATCGATGTTAAATATGTAAATAAGTATTAACATGATTTAAATTATAGTGTATCATTAATATGGAATTTTAGTGAATAAAGAAAAGATACATATTGGGGAACTTAGATTTATTGTGGGAGGTAAATTGATGGATACCATATTTTTGATTATTAATCTTTTAGGCGGGTTAGGACTTTTCCTATATGGAATGAAGATGATGGGAGATGGGCTTGAAAATGCAGCAGGAGATAAACTAAAAGGCATTTTCGATAGAATAACATCTAACCCTATAAAAGGGGTACTAACAGGGACTATTGTTACTGCAATTATTCAAAGTAGTAGTGCTACTACAGTAATGATTGTTGGATTTGTTAATGCAGGGCTTATGAATTTATACCAAGCGACTTCAGTTATAATGGGTGCTAACATCGGAACTACAATAACAGCTCAATTAATAACATTTAAATTTGATGCCTTTGCACCTATATTTTTAGCAATTGGTGCAGCTATGATACTTTTCTGTAATAAAAGAAAAGTGAAGGAAATAGGTCAAATTATTCTTGGCTTTGGAGTTCTGTTTTTAGGATTAAAACTTATGTCAGGAGCAATGTCACCACTTAAAGAATCGGTATTCTTTACAAATTTAATTTTAAAATTAGAAGGCCATACAATTCTAGGACTTTTAATAGGTATGATGATGACGGCTGTACTTCAGAGTTCTTCAGCATCAACAGGTATACTTGTAGCATTAGCATCAACAGGAAGTTTACCATTAACAGTAGCAATACCTATATTATTAGGTAACAATATAGGTACATGTGTGACAGCTTTAATATCTAGTATAGGCACTTCAATAACTGCAAAGAAAGCAGCAGTTATTCACTTGCTATTTAATCTAATAGGAGCTATTATATTCTTAGTAATTCCAGTAAGCCTATTAGCAAATATAGTTTTAGCAATAAGTCCAAAGGTAGGAGCGGAAGCCATACCGAGACAAATAGCAAATGCTCATACTTTATTTAATTTGGTAAACACAATACTATTACTTCCTTTAATTAAATATCTAGTTGCCTTTGTTAATAAGATAATTCCAGGTGAAGATGAGAAAGAAGTACCAGGAGTTAAATATATAGATGAAAGACTACTAGAAACTCCGGCAATAGCCTTTGGACAAACAACTAATGAAGTTGTAAGAATGGCTGAAAAGGCTAAAGAAAATTTAAAAGTAGCCATGAATTCTTTTTTACAAGGTGATGAGGAATTAATAAAATTGGCGTATGATAATGAGAAAACAATTAATTTATTAGAGCACGATATAACAAGATACCTAGTTAAGTTATCTAACTCAGACTTAGGTGATGAGCAAAGAGCAGAATTAGCTGCATATTTCCACGTAGTAAATGACATAGAACGTATAGGAGACCATGCAGAGAATATAGCAGATCTTGCTAGTGAGAGAATAACCAAAGGATTAACTTTTTCACCAGAGGCCTTGAATGAAATAAAAGGCATGTTTGATTATACAGTAAGTGCAGTGGAAATGAGTATAGATTGTTTTAAAAACTATAATAGAGATAAGGCGGCTAGTATAAGGGGAATAGAAGATAGAATAGATTCCCTTGAAAAAGAACTAAGAGCATCACATGTAAAAAGATTAAACACTGGTGTATGTAATGCGGTTGTAGGAACTATTTTCTTAGATTTAATAAGTAATTTAGAGAGAATAGGAGATCACTCAGTAAATATAGCAGAAATAATATACGAAAACTAAGATAAATAATATTTAATTATTAATGTAAAGAACCTTTTAGATTTATGAAGTCTAAAAGGTTCTTTATTATATTATCTATAGAATAATAATGGACCTTAATGAATAAATATAATTACAGAGTAATAAAAAGGTGGGGGGAGCCATTAAGAATACTAAATTAATATCTATAGTTACAATAATTATATTAGGATTCATATGCATGTCTGTAATTAATGTGAATAACGTAGTCACTACTTATAAAAATGCGGAATCTAATCAAGAAGAAAGTAAAATAATATTAATTGACCCAGGACATGGAGGAATAGATGGAGGTGCTTCGTCTAAGGATGGAACTACAGAAAAAAATATAAACTTAAACATTGGATTGCTATTAGGGGCAAATTTAAAGAGCCAAGGATATAAGGTTGAGTTCACAAGAACAGAAGATGTGGGACTTTATACTGAGGGAAAATCAGTAAAAGAGAAAAAATATGAGGATTTAAATAAAAGAGTAAGTTTAAAAGAAGAGACAAAGTGTGATGCGTTTGTTAGTATACATTTAAATACATTTCCTGAATCCTATTGTAAGGGCGCACAAGTATGGTATTCCAATTATGAAGGCAGTTCTAGATTAGCAAATATCATGCAAAGTACACTAAAAGAGAAATTGGACCAGTCCAATAAACGTGTAGCGAAGGCAGCAGGAACCCAATATAAGGTGTTAAGAGGGAATGATAATATGGCAGGAGTTATTGTAGAATGTGGATTTTTAAGTAATCCTGAAGAATGCCAAAAACTAAAAGATGAAAATTATCAAAAAAAGATAGCAGATGCGTTAGCTGAATCTATAAGCATTTACCTGAAAGAAGGAGCAAATTAAAGATAAGAGCCTACTTTTTTTATAAAAGGTAGGCTCTTTATAAAATATACAAGAATGTAAAATTGCAAATGATTAGTCCATATGATATTATGAGTAAGGATTGGATTAAGCCATTGGTCCAAAGGGTCAGGAGATGAGATTTTGAACATTACAATTGATAAGAAAAATGGGATACCTCTCTATATCCAAGTAAAAAAACAGATAATGAATCTTATAAAGGATGGAACTTTAAGAGTAGGAAGTAAAATGCCTACAGAAAGAGAATTGTCTCAAGAGTTAGTAGTTAGTAGAAATACCATTAGTGCTGCCTATAATGAACTAGAAGCTAAGGGCGTATTAAAATCTATTCGAGGAAAAGGTACATTTGTAGCTGAAGAGATTGTATCTTGGCAAAATTATGATAGCAGAAAAAAGGTAAATAAGTTTGTAGATTTAGCTCTAGAAGAAGCTTTAGAATGTGGTATAGATCCAGATGATTTTTTAGACATAGTAACAAACAGAGTTAATGAGAAAAAGGATGTTATGAATAAAGTTACTTCAGCATTTGTAGAATGCAATATAGAACAAGCAAGAATGTTTAGTAAGGAAATAACTTCAATAATGAATATGAATACGATACCATTTACTTTAACAGACTTAGAAAAGATGAATGATGACACAAAGGACAAGCTTTCGACTTGTGAAGTAATCATATCACCCTTTAATCATGTAAATGATGTAGATGGATTTTTAAAAGGGTTTAATAAAGAAATACTTGGAGTAGCCGTAAGCCCTAATTTAGAGTCCATAGTAAGAATTGCTAGACATCCTTCAGAAACAAAGTTTACTTTTATTTGTTTATCTGAAGAGTTTATATTTAAAATAAAGTCAGCACTTGATAATTCGGGTCTTGGAGATCTATCAGTTGAGTATTTTAGTATAACTGACGAAAGTAAATTGCAAGATGTAATCGATAACTCAGAGGTACTAATAGTAACACCGGGTAGATATAAGGATGTATGTAAGCTAAATCATGAAAATAAGGAGCTTATAGAATTCTCCTATAACTTAGACTCAACATCAGTGAAGGCACTTAAGTCAAAAATTGTAGAATTAAAGTATCAAAAAAATTAATTCAGGAGGAATTAAAAAATGGAAAAGAAGACATTAGTTCTTGGTGTTATTGGAGCAGACTGCCATGCTGTTGGTAACAAGATTATGGATTATGCATTAACAGAAGCAGGGTTTGAAGTTATCAATATCGGAGTATTATCACCACAGGAAGACTTTATTAATGCTGCAGTAGAAACAAATGCCGATGCAATAATCGTTTCTTCTCTTTATGGACATGGTGAAATTGACTGTAGAGGATTAAGAGAAAAATGCGATGAGGCAGGATTAAAAGACATCCTTATATATGTTGGTGGTAATATAGTTGTAGGTAAACAAGATTGGAACGAGGTTCATTCAAGATTTAAAGCAATGGGCTTTAATAGAGTTTATCCGCCAGGAACAAGCATAGATACTACTATCCATGACTTAAAAGAAGATTTAGGAATAGAATAGACTTAGAGATACAAACTAACTTAACTAAAGTAGATCTTACTTGGAGTTATAATAGAGAGCTGGAGTGATTTAAATGAATGCATATTTACTTTTAGATTTTGGTAGTACTTATACCAAATTGACTGCAGTAGATATAGATAATGAAGAAATATTAGCTACAGCAAAGGATATAACAACTATCGAAGATGATATAATGATAGGATTTAATAAAGCTTATGACAAGCTTATGAACAAGCTTGAAGGAAAAGAAATCAATTTCGTTGAAAAACTTGCTTGTTCATCCGCAGCTGGAGGATTAAAGATGGTAGCAATTGGACTTGTACCAGATCTTACAGCAGAGGCGTCTAAGAGAGCAGCCTTAGGAGCAGGAGCTCGAGTTATAAAGGTATATAGTTATGAATTAACGAAAGATGAAATATCAGAAATAAAAAATTCTGATGTAGATATAATTCTTTTGGCTGGTGGTACAAATGGAGGAAATAAACAATGTATTCTACATAATGCGAAGATGCTAGTAGATTTAGATGTTAATATTCCTATAGTTGTAGCAGGAAATAAAAGTGCTAATGACGAAATAAAGGAAATGTTTGAAAAAGCAGGATTTTATTTTAGTATAACAGAAAATGTTATGCCACAGTTAAATGTCCTAAATGTAGAACCAGCTAGAGAAGAGATAAGAAAGGTATTTATGGATAGGATAACCGATGCAAAAGGATTATCCAATGCAGAAAATTATATAAATGGAATTCTAATGCCTACGCCAGCAGCTGTCATTAAAGCAGCTAGGGTATTAGGAGAAGGCACAGATGAAGAAGAAGGTATAGGAGATTTAATTATTGTTGATATAGGTGGAGCTACTACTGATGTACACTCTATTGGATATGGAGAACCAACTAAGGGTGGAGTAAACATGAAGGGATTAGAAGAGCCTTTTGCAAAGAGAACTGTAGAAGGAGATTTAGGTATGAGATATTCAGCTATATCTCTTTGGGAAGCTGCAGGTAGTAGAAAACTTAGAGCATATTTAAATGACAAAGATAGAAAGATAGACATTGAAGTAAAATGTAAATATAGAAATAGTAATATTAAAATGGTACCTGAAACAGAGGAAGATATAAAATTTGATGAAGCTATGGCCAAGGCTGCTACAGAGATTTCTATGGAAAGACATTGTGGTACTGTTGAGTGCATATATACTCCTATGGGAGCTGTATACAATCAATTAGGAAAAGATCTTATGGATGTAAAATATATGATTGGTACAGGTGGAGTTTTAGTTCATAGCAAGAATCCCGGCGAAATACTAAAGGCAGGAACTTTTAATAAAGAAAATGCAACTTCTTTAAGGCCGAGAAATCCAAAAACTTTAGTAGACAAAACTTATATATTATCATCAATGGGTCTGCTAGCTCAGGATTATCCTGATAAGGCAGTTAGAATAATGAAAAAATATTTAGTGGAAGTGTAAATTACTAGGAGGTAAGTTGAAGTGGAACTAAAAAACAAAAAGTGGACCGAGGAAGAGTTTTTTAAGACAAGAGAAGAGGTCTTAGCACAATGGCCAACAGGTAAAGAGGTAGATTTACAGGAGGCTATAGACTACAACAAAAAAATTCCAGCACATAAGAACTTTGCAAAAAAATTAATTGAAGCAAAGGAAGCAGGTATAACATTAGCTCAACCTAGGGCCGGTGTAGCTTTATTAGATAGCCACATAGAACTACTAAACTATCTAGATAAAGAGGGAGGAGCAGACCTTTTACCATCAACAATAGATAGTTATACAAGACAAAACAGATATGAAGAATGTGAAGTGGGAATACAAGAGAGTATAAAGGCTAGAAGATCACTTTTAAACGGATTTCCAGGAGTTAACCATGGTGTTAAAGGTTGTAGACAAGTTTTTGAATCTGTAAACTTACCATTAGAGTCAAGACACGGTACTCCAGATGGTAGATTACTTGCAGAAATAACTCATGCATCAGGGTGGACATCAAATGAAGGTGGTGGTATATCATACAATATACCATACGCTAAGAGTGTTACATTAGAAAAAACTCTTCTTGATTGGCAATACTGCGATAGATTAGTAGGGTTTTATGAAGAGCAAGGCATAGCTATAAATAGAGAGCCTTTTGGTCCATTAACAGGAACTTTAGTACCACCAAGTACATCTAATGCGGTTGCGATAGTAGAAGCATTACTTGCAGCAGAGCAAGGTGTTAAAAATATTACAGTTGGATATGGTCAATGTGGTAACTTAATACAAGACGTAGCAGCCATTAGAGCTCTAGAAGAACAATGCAGTGATTATTTAAGAGCTTATGGATATGAGGATGTTTACTTAACAACAGTATTCCACCAATGGATGGGGGGATTCCCAGCTGATGAAGCTAAAGCTTTTGGTGTTATATCTACAGGAGCAGCAGCTGCAGCATTAGCAGGAGCTACAAAAGTTATAGTTAAAACTCCACACGAAGCTATAGGAATACCAACTAAAGAAGCAAATGCTCAAGGTATAAGAGCAACTAAAATGACATTAAATTTATTACAAGGTCAACAAATGCATTTATCTGAAGAACTTAGAACTGAAATTGCAATAATTAAAGCTGAAACAAGATGTATGGTAGATAAGTTATATGAAGTAGGAAATGGAGATTTAGCAAAGGGTGTTGTTAAAGGTTTTGAAATAGGAGTTATAGATATTCCATTTGCACCAAGTAAATATAATGCTGGTAAAATGATGCCTGCAAGAGATAATAATGGAGCAGTAAGATATCTTAAGTTTGGAAATGTTCCATTCACTGCAGAGCTTAAAGCTTTCAATATGAAGAAACTAGACGAAAGAGGAAAATATGAAAATCGTCCAGTTGGATTCCAAATGACTATAGATGATATATTTGCTGTAGGAAAAGGAAAGCTTGTTGGAAGACCAGAAAAATAATATATAAGATTTTAAGCTAACAACTAACTAAATATAAAATTCTTAAATTATAGAAAGCAAGGTGTATTTAAATGAAAATTGTTGATGTAGTGTGTTCTGCAGGAAGAACTGGATTTTATTTTGATGACCAAAGAGCTATAAAAGCTGGAGCTGGTCACGATGGATTTACTTATGTTGGAGAACCAGTTACTGAAGGATTTACTTCTATAAGACAAGCAGGAGAATCTATATCTGTAATGCTAATACTTGAAGATGGTCAAGTAGCACATGGAGATTGCGCAGCTGTTCAATATTCAGGAGCAGGTGGACGTGACCCATTATTCTTAGCCAAAGACTTTATACCAGTTATAGAGAAGGAAATAGCACCAAAACTTATAGGTAGAGAATTAAATAACTTTAAAAGCCTAGCTGAAGAGTTTGATAAAATGACTGTAAATGGGAAGAGACTTCACACAGCTATTAGATATGGAGTAACTCAAGCTATTCTTGATGGTGTAGCTAAGGCTAAAAAGATTACTATGGCTGAAGTTGTAAGAGACGAATATAACACAGGAGTAGAAATCAATAGAATTCCTATATTTACTCAATCAGGAGATGACAGATACAGTAATGCTGATAAGATGATTATCAAAGGAGCAGATGTATTACCTCATGCTTTAATAAATAACGTAGAAGAAAAGTTAGGCTTAAAAGGTGAAAAACTTCTTGAGTATGTAAAATGGTTAAGTGATAGAGTTTTAAAATTAAGAACTAGTGAAGACTATAACCCAATATTCCATATAGATGTTTATGGAACTATAGGAGTTGCATTTAATTGTGATACAAAAGCAATGGCAGACTACATAGCAACTTTAGAAGAGGCTGCTAAACCATTTAAATTAAGAATAGAAGGACCAATGGACGTAGAGCATAGAGAAAGACAAATGGAGGCTTTAAAAGAGCTAACAGCTGAACTTGATAGAAGAAATATCAATGTAGAATTAGTTGCTGATGAATGGTGTAACACTTATGAAGATGTAGTATTCTTTGCAGATAACAATTCCGGACACATGCTTCAAATAAAAACTCCAGACCTTGGTGGAGTAAATAATACAATAGAAGCTATACTATACTGCAAAAAGAAAAATGTTGGAGCTTATTGTGGTGGAACATGTAATGAAACAAATAGATCAGCAGAAGTTTGTACTAATATTGCTATGGCTTGTGGAGCAGACCAATGCTTAGCTAAACCAGGTATGGGTGTTGATGAAGGTTACATGATAGTTAACAATGAAATGAATAGGGTTGTTGCCTTAGTAAATAGAAGAAATAAATAATACACTTGGTATAAAGTAAGAAGGCGGTTTAAATAAAACTGCCTTTTTGCTTATAATAATTATGCAAATGACAAATATTATTCATGGGATTTTAATAAAACTATATTAATAAATTAATCTTATAAATAATAAATTTAATAAATAGGTTTAGGAGGAGCATATATGAAAGAAATTAAAGTTTCACAGATAACAGAAGCTATAAGAAAGTTATGTATAGATGCAAATTACTACTTAGGTAGTGATATAAAAAATAAACTTATAAAATCTCATGAAGAAGAAGATTGGGATATTGCAAAGGGAATATTAAATAAAATATTAGTTAATGCTGATATAGCTAAAAATGAAGATATGCCAATGTGCCAAGATACTGGTGTGGCTTGTGTGTTTATAGAAATTGGCCAAGATGTTCAAGTTGTTGGAGGTTCACTTGAGGATGCTATAAATGAAGGTGTAAGACAGGGATATAAAGATGGATATCTAAGAAAATCTGTAGTTAAAGATCCATTAGATAGGGTAAATACAAAGGACAATACTCCAGCAATGATTTACTACGATATAGTTCCGGGAGATAAATTAAATATTACTGTAGCACCAAAAGGTTTTGGTTCTGAAAATATGAGTCAGATAAAGATGTTAAAGCCATCAGATGGCCTTCAAGGAGTTAAAGATTTTATTATAAAAGTAGTTAAAGAAGCAGGCCCCAACCCATGTCCTCCTATAATTGTTGGAGTTGGGATTGGAGGAACTTTTGATAAAGCAGCAACAATCGCTAAAAAGGCACTTATTAGATCTATAGATGTAAGAAATTCAAATCCATTCTATGCAGAATTAGAAGAAGAACTAGTAGAAATGATAAATGAACTAGGCATAGGACCTCAAGGTTTTGGAGGAAAGACAACAGCATTAGCTGTAAATATAGAGACATATCCAACTCATATTGCAGGTCTTCCAGTAGCTGTAAATATAAATTGTCATGCTACAAGACATGCACATATAGAGCTATAATAGGGGGTAAGGTTTATGGAAAAAAAAATAACTACACCACTTACAGAAGAAAAGGTTAAGGACCTAAAAGCTGGAGATAGCGTTCTATTAAGTGGAGTTATATATACAGGAAGAGATGCTGCTCATAAAAGGCTTGCAGAGCTTTTAGAAAAAGGAGAAGAACTTCCTATAGATGTAAAGGATGCCGTTATATATTATGTGGGACCAACACCAGCAAAAGAAGGAATGGCTATAGGTTCTGCTGGTCCAACTACTAGTTATAGAATGGATGCATATACACCTGCACTTTTAGATCATGGCTTAAGAGGTATGATTGGAAAGGGACTAAGAAATAATGAAGTAGTAGAATCAATGAAAAAAAATAAGGCTGTATACTTTGGAGCCATTGGTGGAGCTGCAGCACTTATTGGTAAGTGTGTAAAAAAAGCAGAAATAGTAACCTATGAAGATTTAGGAGCTGAAGCTATAAGAAGACTTGAAGTAGAAGATTTACCTATAGTTGTAGTCATAGATTCAGAAGGAAATAATCTATATCAGTCAGGAAGAGAAGCTTATTTAAATAGTAAAAAGTAGATCCTGTAAGTTACTAAAACTTATTTTAAGATATTATTTTTATAAGAATGACATAGATAGAGGTGAGATAGGTGGAGATTAAAAAGATTTCAAAAGCTGGAACTTTAGAATCAAATGATATATATGTAATAATTATGCCTAATGAAGAAGAAGGAATAAATATAGAACTTGAAAGCATGGTTATGAAACAATTTGGAGCAGAAATAGAAAGTGCTATTAGGGAGACCTTAGAATCTTTAGGTGTAAAAAGTGCTATAGTAAAGGCTCAAGATAAAGGAGCTCTTGACTATACCATAAGAGCTAGAGTTGAAACTGCAGTAAAAAGGGCACAGTAGGGGGTGAAAATATGAAATTAAGAAGAACTATGCTTTTTATGCCAGGGAATAATCCAGGAATGTTACAAGATGCTGCGATATTAGGATCAGATTCTATAATCCTTGATTTGGAGGATGCAGTAAGTCTTACAGAAAAAGATAGCGCGAGAATTCTTGTTAGGGAAGCAATTAAAAATGTTGATTATAGTGGAGTAGAGGTAGTAGTTAGAATAAATCCAATTGGGACTGAGTTTTCAGGTGAAGATATAAATGTTATTGCTAGGGTAAAACCAGACGCACTAATGGTGCCAAAAGCAACTGAGGATGATCTTATAGAAATTAGCAGAAGACTTAATGAAATAGAAAGGGAAGAAGGCTTTGAAGCTAAGGCTATAAAGTTAATTCCAATAGTGGAAAGTGCTTATGGTGTAGAGAATGTGTATAGCATTATAAAAGCTTCAGATAGAGTAGTAGCAGTTCTTTTAGGAGGAGAAGATTTAACTTCTGATATGGGAGTTAAAAGAACTAAAGAAGGTAATGAAATATCATATGCTAGAAATAGAGTAGCTGTAGCTTGTAAAGCAATGAGAGTAGATGGAATTGATACTCCATTTACGGACACAAATGACTTTGATGGATTGAGAAAAGATACTTTACTTGCAAAGTCACTTGGAATGACTGGAAAGGCATCAATTAACCCAAGACAAATTGATACTATACATCAAGTATATGCCCCAACTGAGGCCGAAATAATCCATGCTCAGAGAGTATTAGATGCCATGGAAGAAGCTGAAAGAGAAGGTAAGGGAGTATTCTCTTTGGATGGTAAAATGGTAGATGCACCAGTTATAAGTAGAGCAAAAACTACTATAGATTTAAGTAAAAAGCTAGGGCTTATTTAATGAGGGATTGAGGTGATAACATGAAAAATACATTAGGAAGAGAGATTCCAGATTATATAGAAGGATATGGTCAAGTAAAGGCATTTGAAGGTGCATTTAAAAATATGGCTCCATTAAAAAAGGTGTCAGGAAGAGTTAAACCTGTAGTTCCAGGAGATGAAAAGTTAGTAAATTCTATAGATGAAGTCTTAGATGAAGTGGAACTTAGGGATGGAATGTGTATATCTTTCCATCATCACTTAAGAAATGGGGATTATGTTCTTAATATGGTAGTAGAAGCTATTTCAAAGCGTGGAATAAAGGATTTAACCATAGCGGCAAGCTCAATATTCCCAACTCATAAGCCATTAGTTGCATATATTGAAGATGGAACTGTATCTAAAATATATGCAAACTATATATCAGGGCCTGTAGCAATAGCAATATCAGAAGGAAAATTAAAATATCCTGCTATAATGCATACTCATGGAGGTAGATCAAGAGCTATTGAAAGCGGAGATTTACACATAGATATAGCATTTTTAGCAGCGCCTTCTAGTGATATGTATGGTAATATAAATGGACTTACTGGTAAATCTGCTTGTGGAGCTTTAGGATATGCAGTTTCAGATGCAGAATATGCAGATACAGTAATAGCTATTACTGACAATCTAGTACCTTATCCAAATTCACCAATAGAAATAAGTCAAGTTAATGTAGATTATGTAGTAAACATAGATTCTATAGGAAATCCAGCAGGAATAGTATCAGGAACTACACAAATCACTAAGGACCCTATTGGACTTAAGATTGCTAAGAATGCTTTAGATGTAATGATAGCTTCAGGTCTTGTTAAAGATGACATGTCCTTTCAAACAGGTGCAGGAGGTATATCGTTAGCAGTAGCAGCAGAACTTAGGGAATATATGAAAAAGAAAGTAATTAAGGGAAGCTTTGCATCAGGTGGAATAACTGGATATATTGTAGATATGTTTGAAGAGGGGTTATTTGATAGCTTATTAGATGTACAATGTTTTGATTTAAAAGCAGTAGAATCCTGTGCTAGAAATAAAAAACATATAACTATGTCAGCGTCTATGTATGGAAATGCTCATAATAAGGGAGCCGTAGTAAATAACTTAGATATAGTAATACTTGGTGCAACAGAAATAGATACAAACTTTAATGTAAATGTTACTACTGCATCTGATGGTACTATAATGGGTGGATCTGGTGGTCATGCAGATACTGCAGCAGGTGCTAAACTTACAGTTATAGTAACTAAACTAACTAAGGCAAGATTACCAATAATAAAAGATAAATTAACAACTATAACTACTCCAGGAGAAACCATTGATGTAATAGTAACTGAAAGAGGAGTAGCTGTTAATCCTAAGAGAGTTGATTTAATTGAAAGATTAAAGGCAGCAAAAATTAATGTAGTAACTATAGAAGAATTAAAGGAAATAGCTGAAAGAATAACAGGAACACCTAAACCAATAGAATTATCTGATGAGATAGTTGCAGTTGTAGAATATAGAGATGGAACTGTTATAGATGTAGTTAAAAAAGCTTTATAATTGTATGATTATATGAATGTAAAAAGTTATAAATAAATATATATAAGTATATATTTAAAGTAATACTTTATAAGAGATGAATAAATTCTTATGAAGTATTACTTTTATTTTATTAAAATTAAGATATGAAACTTAAAGTCTATATGCAGACTAATTAAGTTTGCAATATAGACAAGTAAAATTATAAAATAAGTAAAGAAAGGGATTAAGGTTTCATTAGAAAGTATAATGAAATCTTTTAACTTTAAATTAATGTATGCAGTAAACATATTGTTCATAGATGTGCTATTATAACTATAAGAATATAGTAGATAATTACTTAGGAGGTTTTTAAGTGGCTAAATTAAAAGATCCTTTTAAAGATGTATGAAAAAGGGAATATAGTGGAGGCATGTATGCCTATAATACAACATTAATAGCTGCACTTATAATAGTGTTTATATTATTTATTATATTAATATGTCTATCGTAGAAAGTTGTTCATAAATTGTGGCTATATGAAATATTAGTTGATGATATTAAATATAATGTTACTTATTATGAAAATTTAGTAATTTGAAAGATGAAATATAGTATAATTAATATATAGTAATATAAAATAGAAAAATATTTGTCTAATAAATAAAATTTAAAAGTTTTTTAGTCAATTTATTAATAAGGTAAACTTTATTAAATTAGTATCGTATTATTTATATAAAGAGAGGGAAGAAGATGAAGGAATCGCAAGGGAGAACTCCTATAGAAGATGCAATTCTTGTAAGTAATGTATTAAAGGGAGATGTAGGTAGCTTTCAAATTATAGTTGAGAAGTATCAGATTAATGTACTTAGATTCATTTATGGAATGATAAAGCAAAAGGAAGTAAGTGAAGATATTACCCAAGAGGTATTTATAACTGTATACAATAAACTAGATATGTATAATAATAAATATAGTTTTATAAACTGGGTTTTACAAATAGCAAAAAATAAAACAATAGATTATACAAGAAAATATAGAAAAGTTTATGAAAGTAACATTGATGAAGCTTATAATATATCATCTTCAGATATGGGACCAGAAGAATCTGTAGAATATTTGGAAGTAAAAGAAAAAGTAAATGAATATATAAAAACTTTAGATGAACTAGATAAGCAAATATTGAATTTAAGATATTCACAGGATTTAACCTTTAGAGATATAGGTGAAATTTTAGATATTACAGAAGCTGCTGTAAAAAGAAGATATTATAAAGTTAGAGATGGATTTAAAGTATTTTGCAAATAAGGTTAGGAGGGAATATAATGAATTGTAATCAGTGTAAGAATAAGTTAACAGAATATATTGAAGAAAGTTTGTCAACTGAAGAAGATGAAGAAATAATGAATCACCTTCTAATCTGCAAAAGTTGCAAAGAACATTATGAGAAAGAAGAATTGAGATATAAAGCATTTAAGGAATATTTCTCCCATGAGGATATTAACTTTAGTGATTGTACTAACAAAATTATGGAGAATATAGATAAAAATAAGTATACAAGGGGGAAAAAAAGTATGAAGAAAAGATATAAAGGAGCCTTTGCTATAGCAGCTGCATTTTTATTAGGAGTTATAGTTACACCTGTGGCTATGAAACTAATGGATGGTGATGGTAGTTTTTCATCAGCATCAAAGGGAATGGAAAGTAAATCAACTAAGCAATCTGATTTAGAATCTAATTCAGTAAAAAAATCTAATAATATTGGCGAGACTACAAAGGAAAATATAGAAGATGTTCCAGATATAGCATCAAGCAGTGAGGAAAGTAATGATGCTATAAATAGGATTGCTAATATAGATAGTGTGAACTTATATGTGAAAAATGAAGTGGATATGTCTAAAGAATTAACTTTTAACACACCATTTATAGTTACTGAGAATGGACAATATGAGGCCAGTATAGAAGGAAAAGGCGAAACTGCAAATGAAGAGGGAATAGGCATACTATATATAAGGGATAAATCTAATAATAAAATGTATGAATATACTACATCAGAAAAAGATAGTCAAAAATCACCGTTATCAATAAATTGGTATGATGACACCCATCTTATGATAGTACATGGCCTTGGATATGGAACTTTAGTTAATGGAGAGAGTATTATAATGTTAGATGTAACTACGGGAGAACAGATGCTTATAACTACTGCTAAGGATAAAGAGAGATTTATATCTATTGAAAGAGAAAAAGATAGCTTAGTATTAAAATATGTTCTTTATGTAGATGAAATGATGAATGATAAAGAGGAAAAATCTAAAACCTTTGATAACTATCATCTTGGGGATATAGTAGAAGTTGAATAAAGGATTTCTTTATAAAATAATTTACTAAGATTTATACAATGTTGAGTGTACACTTAATAGATGGATGTACATTCAACATTTATTTATTGATAAAGAAACAAATAACATGATAAAATTAGTTGAAGAGAATATGTGATAAATAGATAATATAAACTGTAGAATAAAGTATAAGTGGTGAAATAATGATTAATGTAAATAAGATTTATAAGAAAGCTATGGATTCTTATTGTGATGGGAAATTAGATAAAGCATTAAGTTATTGTGATAAGATATTACGACTAGATAGAAGTCATTCCCCTACTTTAAATTTAAAAGGATTAATATATTATGTTCGTGGTGATCTAGAAGAAGCAAGAGGGGTTTGGAAGTTAAGTTATAAATTAAATGGAGATATGGTATCTAAAAAATATATAGAAGATTCTAGACAGGATGAAGGAGATATATATATTTTTAGTCAAGGGGTACATCTATTTAACGAGGTTAAGATAAGGGAAGCATTAAAATGTTTTCTAAAGTGTGAAAGTTCTCATTTCAATAGTGTAAATCTTTGGAGATATATAGCTAAATGTTATATGCAATTAGGGCAACATAATAAGGCTGTTAAATATGTAGAAGATGTTCTAGCAATAGATAGGCATAATGTAGAAGCTATAAAATTAAAAAAGCAACTAATAGAACTAGGTTTTATACCTAAAGATACAGGAGCAAAATGTAAGAGAGTTATCTTGATATCTGGAATAAGCATAGTGACAATATGTATTATATTATTAATTGGATTCGGAGCTGTTAAAGGATATAATAAAGTACAACAATGGTTACAAAGCAATGTGGAAGCAAAAAAAGAAGAGTCTAGTAAGGATGAAACAAATTTAGACAATTTCCAAGGAAATAGTCAAAAATCAGAAGAAAATACTGTGAATGACACAGAAGAAACTCAAAATGAAGGTGAAAAAGACAAAAATAAAGACTTAAAGGATGAAAATGAAGTTTTTGATGCAAATAAATTAAAGTCATATATAGCAGCTAAAGACTATAAAAATATCATTGGTTACATAGAAAAATATGATGTTGGAGCTTTAAATATAAATAATAAAACTATAATTCAAAATGCAACAAATTTAATCAAGGAAGATGGAGTATTGGCATTATATGAATTAGGTACTAACTATATGAAGGATAAAAAATATGATAGTGCAATAAACACTTTTAATATGATTTATAAGTATAGTGAGGGAATATATTTAAATGAGCATATACTATTCATGATGGCAGGTTCTTATGAGAATCTAGGAGATATAGAAAGTGCAAATAAATATTATGAAATATATGTAGATAAGTATTTAAAGGAAGGATCATATATAGAACAGTGTCTTTACTCATTAGCTACTAATAATTATGGAATAGATAATGAAAAAGCAAAGAAATACGCTGAAATTCTACACAATGAATTCAATAAATCTGAGTTTAATAATAGTAAGATAGAGAAAATATTAAAATAGAATTTTCATTTACTCTATAAAATAGATAGAATGATTTATTTTGAAAATCACTCTATCTATTTTTATTTTAAATTTATTTATACTTCTATTCTAGTTGGATTAACTCTATTAAGGGTATCTATATGATATGGAGGTACAACAAGGAAGTTACAGAAAAGTAAAAGAATCAAAATGAATTTTTTCATATAATTCATCTCCTTTTTCAGTAATTACTATTTAGGTTATTATACTCCTTAGTAAAATTTTTATACACTTTTTCTAATTTATCATAAGTTTCATTACTTGAAACATAAAGTGAATCCATAAAATCTTCCTTTACATCTTTACTCTCTCTACGAACCTTTTCAGTTATAACTGCATATTTGATTTTATATAAGTAGTCATTATATAATGATACAGATTTTGAATAATCACTATATATTGATGCAAAATCATCTGGTATGGACATTTGAGATAAAACATTTTGAACAGAGACTAATTTACTAGCAGTATCATCAATATTAGAAACTAAAAGTTCATAGGTCATGCTTCCACTACGACATTTTAAAACATCTTGATAAAAGTCATATTTTAGATTATCTAATGATATAACTAACTCTTTTAGAGTACCAAGAAATTTAGCAACTTCAGCTGATTTGAAATCAGATATTATTTTTAAATTATTAGTAGAAATACAATAATCTATAGTGGAGTTTATTATAGAATACAGTGGAACACCTAAATCATAGCTACAATCATCTATAGTAATCAATCTATAATAGTTTTCTGCAGTATCTCTAAAAAGTTTTAGATTATTTGCTGCTATTTCTATGTCATTGCCATAAGGATTTTTAAGCATAGCTTCAAGTTGCTCAATTATAAGAATATTTTCATTTAGTCCCTTTGATAAATTTTTATGATCTTCTGCATAATCTATATCTTTAGCATAGGGACTGGAATTTAAATCTATAGATATATCTATTAGGTCAGTTTTCATTTCAGGTAGGGAGCTAAGAGCTTTTTCTACATTTATGCTATTATTATCTAGAAAGTCTTTAGATCTATTATTAACTTTTAAAATGGAATTCATAGTACTATAAAGATATCTTTCACCCTTATCCAAAGAAAATTTACTAAAAAAACCATAGCTAATAAAAAATAAACTTATACCAATAATAGAAAAGCACAAATATTTCATTATTACATTATCTATTTTGAATTTTTTATCACTCACTTACAGTATCCCCCTTTGTAACTATAAAAGAATATTATAATTTTTTATATTATAGTAAAGACTAAAATATTCATGGTTATTTGCATTTGTTTAATTAAAATATTTTTATTCTAAAAGTTAAATTTTATATTACAAATATAAGTATTGGTGTATAATTAAAATAGTAATATCGTTAGGTGGTGACTATATGGAAAGCTTTAATTCGCTTATAAATATTTTTAAGGGAATGACTATATTTTCTCTAATTGACATTCTTGTGGTTTCTTTTATTTTCTATAAAGCTTATACCTTAATAAAAGAAACGAGAGCAGAACAATTATTAAAAGGAATTGTACTTATATTTTTATTAATCCCTGTAAGTGATGTTTTAAATTTAAGAACTTTGAATTGGATATTAGAGAACACTTTAACTATCAGTGTAATTTCTATCATAATTATATTTCAGCCCGAAATTAGAAAGGCATTAGAACATATTGGAAGGACTTCTTTTGTAGATAAAATAATTTATGAAGATGAAGAAGTTATGAAAAGCGTAGTTAATGAAATAGTAGATGCTGTAGAAGCTTTAGCCACAGATAAAGTTGGAGCACTTATAATAATAGAACAAAAGACTGGTCTAGGAGATATTATAAATACTGGAACTAAAATAAATGGAGATGTATCTTCAGCACTCCTTCAAAATATTTTCGTTGTAAATACACCTCTTCATGATGGAGCTACTATCATAAGAAATGACAAGATTATAGCATCAGGTTGTTTTTTACCACTTACCAATGATGATAAATTAAATAAGCAATTGGGAACAAGACATAGAGCTGGAATAGGAGTCACAGAGGTGGCAGACTGTATTACAATTATAGTTTCTGAGGAGACTGGAGTAATTTCTTTAGCTTTAAATGGAAGACTGCTTAGAAATTATGATAAGGAGAAGTTGAGAAATGTGCTACTTAAAATAATGAAGAGTAGACAAAATAGAAAAGAATCATTTAAAGAGAGGGTAAGGCTATGGAGAAACAAAAAAGACAAGACATCATAATAAGAATTTGTTGTATAATAGCAGCACTAGTATTGTGGATGTATATTCGTAGTAGCGAAGACCCTGTAACTACTAGTGTAATCAAATATGTGCCAGTTCAAATACTCAATGAAGATACCTTAGCAGATAGAGATTTAGTACTTATACCAAACCAAGAATTTTATATTAACTTAACGGTGAAAGCACCTGCGTCAACAATAAGAGATTTAGATAAGAATAAAGATTTTACACTTGTAGCAGATCTTCAAGGCTATGCTTTAACGCCTGGAGAAAATAAAATTCAAGTTAAAGTAAAAGAAGTAAGTCCAGGAGTTTCGGTTGTGAATTCTGATGGGCTCCTAATGAAAGTAGATGTAGATACATTAGCAAACAAATATGTAAATGTAACATCAGGAGTTGTAGGAGAAGTAGCAGAAGGATACTATAATGATGATGCTGTAATATCTCCTAATTCTGTAAAAATATCAGGCCCTCAAAGGTATTTAGATCAAGTAGTAGGGGCAGTAGCACAGATAGATATAACTAATGCTAGTGTTGATATAGACAAAACAAGTAAAATAACTTTAGTAGACTCAGATGAAAAAGAAGTAAGTGGATTATTAATATATCCGGAATATGTGCAAGTAAAAGTTAAAATCAAAAAAGGAAAGTATTTGGGTATAAAGGTGCAAACCACAGGAGCACCGTCATCAGGGATAGAGATAATAGGTATGGAAGCTACTCCAAAGAGTATAGAGGTAGCAGGTACAAGTGAGGTAATAGACCAGGTTAAAGAGATAAATACGGCGCCTATAGATCTTAGTAGTATAACAGAAAATACAACAATAGATGCAAATCTTATAATACCTGAAGGAATACACAGTGTAAATAATGAGAAAACTGTAAAAGTAAAGTTTACAGTAAAAAGATATAGTCAAAAAACTTTAAGTATACCTATAACCTATAATAATTTAGGAGAAAAACTTACTCTAGAAAATTCTATACCAACAATAAAGTTAACTATTTCTGGGGAGGAAAGTGAACTTAAAAAAGTAAGTGAAGATACTATTAAGGCTATAGTTGATTTAAAGAGTTTAAAGGAAGGAGCTCATGATATTAAGGTTCAGATATCAGGAGTACCGAATACAGTAAAGATTAAAGAACAAACACCAGGAAGTATATCTATAACTATAAAAGCTATAGAAGAGGAGACAGATAACGATGCCGGTTAAAATAAACAATTTAGTTTTAGGAATTAATGAAGATAGTTTAGCCACCTTAAAATCAAAGGTGGCTAATAAACTTAAAATGAAAGAAAGTGATTTAAAATCTTTTAAGATTGTTAAGGAATCTATAGATGCTAGAAAAAAATCAGATATAAAAATAAATTATGCCGTAGAGGTAGAATGTGACAATGAATCTAAGGTGATATCTAGAGCAAACAGCAATGATGTTAGGAAAAGTGAAGATAATTATAAAGCCGATTTTGAAATTGGAACAAAGAAGTTAGAGAATAGGCCTATAGTAGTAGGAATGGGACCAGCGGGACTATTTGCAGGGTTACTTCTAGCAGAGAAAGGATATAGACCTCTTATAATTGAGAGAGGTGAAGATGTAGATTCTAGAACTAGAACTATAAATAATTTTTGGAATAATAGAATACTTAGTACAGAGAGTAATGTTCAATTTGGAGAAGGTGGAGCTGGTACTTTTTCTGATGGTAAATTAACTACTAGAATTAAAGATCATAGATGTGGATATGTTCTAGAAAAACTTGTATTAGCAGGTGCACCAAAAGAAATTACATATATGGGGAAGCCACACATAGGTACGGATATACTAAAGAATGTAGTTAAAAACATAAGAGAAAAAATTAAAGAATACGGTGGAGAAGTAAGATTTTCATCTAGACTTGAGGATATAGTAATAAGAAATGGTAAGATTTCAGAAGTAGTAGTAGAAGGTGAACATATGCCTTGTGATAATCTTATACTTGCTACGGGGCATAGTGCAAGGGACACTTATGAAATGTTATTTTCCAAGGGTGTATCTATATCTCCAAAGCCTTTTGCTATAGGTTTTAGAATTGAACATTTACAGCAGATGATAGACGAAAATCAGTATGGAAAATATGCAACTCATCCAAAACTTAGAGCAGCAGATTACAAACTTACCTACATTAGTAATAAACTAGCTAGGTCAGTATATAGTTTTTGTATGTGTCCAGGTGGGCAAGTAGTAGCATCAGCATCAGAAGATAATACAGTAGTAGTAAATGGAATGAGCAATTATAAAAGGGATGGTATAAATGCCAATTCAGCTTTAGTAGTATCAGTAGATCCTGGAGATTTTGGAGAGAATACGCCACTAGGAGGAATATCATTTCAAAGACGATATGAAGCTTTAGCCTATGAAGTTGGTGGAAAAAATTATAATGCACCAGTTCAATTAGTTAAAGATTTCTTAAATGATAGAATATCAAAAAGCTTTGGAGAGGTTAAACCAACATATACTCCAGGAACTGAATTTGCAGATTTAAGAAAATGTGCACCAGATTTTGTAGTGGATGCTATTAAGGAAGCACTGCCAGTATTTGACAGAAGGATACCGGGATATGCAGGTGAAGATGCAATCCTAACGGGTATGGAAACAAGAACTTCTGCACCAGTAAAAATCAATCGAAATGAAAATTACGAAAGTGTCAATGTTAGGGGACTATACCCAACTGGGGAAGGAGCTGGATATGCAGGGGGAATTGTATCAGCAGCAGTGGATGGACTTAGGGTTGCTGAACGTATAATTACAGAATATTCACCAGAATAAAACAATAGAAACTTGATATTTATACTGTTGATTTGTTAATATAATATTTAAGAAGATTATTTTATCCATTCTTCTTTTATTTAATCGGGGGATATAATTTTACAGCAGGAAGTAAAGGTGGAATTTAGGGTATACAGAGTTCTGAGAGTAGTATCATAAGAACTTAATATCCTTAAGGGTAAATTTTACTATAACTCGGAAGTTGAAAATTTTCAATTTCTGAGTTTATAGTAAAAGATGTATTAAAGCTAATATAAATATTTTATGTGGAGGTATAGTGATGAGGGCAGATAAGCAAGTATTAGTAATTAATCCAGGATCAACATCTACGAAAATAGCTGTATATTTGGGGAAGGAATGTATAGCCTCAGCGAATTTATCTCACAGTGCAGAGGAAGTGAAAAAGTATTCTCACATATGTCATCAAAAGGATATGAGAGCAGAAGTAATATATAATTGGCTGAATGAAAACGATTATTCACTTCAAGACTTTGCAGCTGTAGTTGGTAGAGGCGGACTTTTAAGACCTATGCCAGGAGGAACTTATAAAATAACATATAAGATGTTAGATGACCTTATTGTAGGATTTCAAGGACAACATGCTTCTAATTTAGGGGGAGTTATTGCCTTTGAGATTGCAGAAAAAGCTGGAATATCATCTTATATAGTAGATCCTGTAGCTGTCGATGAAGTTGACGATGTAACAAGGATATCAGGTATGGAGGACATATGTAGACGTTCTCTTGTGCATGCTTTAAATATTAAAGCTGTAGTAAGAAAAGTATGTGCTGATAAAAAATTAGATTTTGAAAAAAGTAATTTTGTTGTGGCACATATAGGTGGGGGAATAACTGTAGCACCAGTAAAAGGCGGTAGAATAATTGATTGTAATAATGCAAATGAAGATGGTCCACTATCACCAGAGAGAACAGGAGGCCTTCCAGTTGGTGATTTAGTGAATTTAGCATTTAGCAATAAGTATACATTACAAGAATTAAAAAATAAAATTACAAGAGAAGGTGGATTAGTAGCTTATCTTGGAACTAATGATGGAAGAGAAGTTGACAGACGTATTAATGAAGGCGATAAAAAAGCAGAATTAATATTAAGAGCTATGGCATATCAGTTAAGTAAAGAGATTGGTGGCATGGCAACTGCATTATGTGGTAAAGTTGATGCTATAATCTTAACTGGTGGAATAGCTTATAATAAAAGGGTCACTGATTGGATTACTGAGGATGTAAAATTTATTGCACCTATAGAAATAGTACCAGGGGAAAATGAAATGTTAGCTTTAGCAGAAGGTGCTCTAAGAGTATTAAATGGTGAAGAAGAGCCAAAGATATATGACAATGAAGTGAAATTTGATTAATATATGGGAGGAAACTCAAAATGATAAGAACATTCGATGAGGTAATTTCTAAAGTTAAATCTCAATCAATGAAAAAGGTAGCTGTAGCTGTAGCGCAAGATGAACCTGTTCTTGAAGCTATAAGAGATGCTAAAAAAAATGGCATTGCAGATGCTATATTAGTTGGAGATAAAGCAGAAATAATAAAAATTGCAGAAAAAATTGGTATGGATATAAATAAGTATGAAATTATAGATGAGAAGGATATAAATAAAGCATCTATAGAAGCAGTTAAACTTGTATCATCTGGAAAAGCTGATATGATGATGAAAGGATTAGTTGATACAGCTACTTTCTTAAGAGCAGTACTTAATAAGGAAGTAGGTCTTAGAACAGGAAAGCAAATGTCACATATTGCAATATTTGAAGTTCCAGGATATGAAAGATTATTATTTGTGACAGATGCAGCCTTTAATATGTATCCAGAACTTAAGGAAAAGATAGATATAGTGAAAAATGCAGTTCAAGTAGCCCATGCCCTTGAAAATGAGGTTCCAAAGGTAGCGCCTATTTGTGCTGTAGAAGTTGTAAATCCTAGTATGCCAGCAACACTTGATGCTGCAAACCTTTCCAAGATGAATGAGAGAGGACAAATAAAGGGTTGCATAATTGATGGACCACTAGCTCTTGATAATGCTCTTTCAAAAGAAGCGGCGGCTCATAAAAAAATATCAGGACCAGTGGCAGGAGAAGCAGATATATTATTAATGGCTAATATAGAAGCTGGAAATGCTGTTTATAAGTGTTTAACGTATACTACAAAATCTAAAAACGGTGGATTATTAATGGGAGCAGCTGCACCAGTTATAGTTACATCAAGAACAGATTCACCAGAATCAAAAATGAATTCTATAGCACTTGCATCATTAGTAGCAGGAATATAGTAAGGAGGACAAATATGGGATACAAACAATTGATAATAAATCCAGGTTCAACATCAACCAAAATAGGTGTATATGATGATGAAACACCTATATTAGTGGAAACTTTAAGACACTCATCAGATGAAATAGGTAAATATAAAGAGATATATGATCAATTAGATTTTAGAAAAGAAGTAATCATTAAAGTTTTAGAAGAAAAAGGATTTAACATAAAAGAGTTATCAGGAGTAGTAGGTAGAGGCGGACTTTTAAAACCTATTGAAGGTGGTACTTATGAAGTAAACGACACTATGATTAAAGACTTAAAGCAAGGAGTACAAGGGCAACACGCTTCAAACTTAGGAGGCATAATAGCTCATGAAATAGCTACAGAGCTAAATGTTCCATCATTTATAGTAGATCCAGTTGTAGTTGACGAATTAGAAGATGTAGCTAGAATCTCTGGTATGCCTGAAATAGAAAGAAAAAGTATATTTCACGCTTTAAATCAAAAAGCAGTGGCAAAAAGATATGCTAAGGAACAAAATACTTCTTATGAAGAATTAAATCTTATTGTAGCTCATATGGGGGGCGGAATATCAGTAGGAGCCCATAAACAAGGAAAAGTTGTAGATGTAAATAATGCACTAGATGGAGAAGGACCATTCTCACCAGAAAGAAGCGGAGGACTTCCAGTAGGAGATTTAGTTAAACTTTGTTTCAGTGGTAAATATACTATGGATGAAATAAAGAAGAAGATAAATGGTAAGGGTGGAATAGTAGGCTATCTACAAACTAATGATGCTAAGGTTGTAGGTGATAGAGTAGCAAATGGAGATAAAGAAGCTAAATTAATATTTGATGCTATGGCATATCAAGTAGCTAAAGAAATAGGAAGATGTGGAGCAGTATTACAAGGAAAAGTTGATGCAATAATACTAACTGGTGGAATTGCATATGGAAAATATGTAGTAGACTACATTAAAGAAAGAGTAGAATTTATATCACAAGTTGTTGTTTATCCAGGTGAAGATGAATTATTAGCCTTAGCAGAAGGTGGACTTAGAGTATTAAAAGGTCAAGAAGCTGCTAAAGAATATAAGTAGGGTGAAGAAAATGAGTAGAATAAGAGTTTTTTCAGGTCATTTTGGAAGTGGAAAGACAGAAATAGCAATAAATTATGCAATAAATTTAGCTAAGGAAGGTAATAAGGTAGCTCTTGTAGATTTAGATATAGTAAATCCTTATTTCTGTGTTAGAGATCTTACACAAGAATTAAAGGAAAAATACAATATAAGAGTTATATCTTCAAATCCTGAATATGTTAATGCTGAACTTATGGTTGTGCCGGCAGAAGTTATAAGTGTATTTAATGATAAAAGTTATGAGGTAATTTTTGATGTAGGAGGAGATGATTCAGGAGCTGTAGCTCTTGGTCAATATAATAGATATTTTAAGGAAGAACCTTATGATATGTATTTTGTAGTGAATGGAAATAGACCTTTTACATCAAATGATAAAGATACTGTAGATTTTATTAAAGATATAGAACGAGCATCTAGATTAAAGGTAACTCATCTTATCTCTAATACAAACTTATCATATGAGACTACAAAGGAACATATAATTAAAGGGGATAGAGAAATATTAGAGCTTTCTAAAGCACTAAGCATTCCTCATGCATATACTGTATGTTCAGAAAATCTTGTTAAGGATGTTGAAGGGGAAGTATCAGGAGAGATATTCCCGATTCACATATATATGCTACCACCATGGAGAAAAGAGTCGATTTAGCGCTATTATGTGCTAAGTTGACATCTTATATTAAAAAGTGATACATTATATATGTAAACGTATTTATATTATTGTCGTTAGGTAAATGGACGACAAAATGTAAACGTATTAAGCTTTGAATTTAGGTCATAAAACGGTATATGGTAGATAAAATTTTCTAAACTTTCTATACAAGGAGGTAAATGTTATGGCAAAGGTAACTTTTAGAGAAGAGAGATGTAAAGGTTGTGGACAATGTATCATTGCCTGTCCAAAACAAATCATAACTTATTCTGAAGAATTAAATGTAAAAGGATATCATCCAGCTACAGTTACAGAAGAAAATATGCCTAAGTGCATTGGTTGTGCATCCTGTGGAAAAATGTGTCCAGATCTTGTAATTACAGTGGAAAAATAATAGGGGGGAAAGATTCATGTCAGAAAAAGTTTTAATGAAGGGTAATGAAGCTATAGGTGAAGCAGCTATAAAAGCTGGTTGTAAATGTTTCTTCGGATACCCTATAACACCACAAACAGAAATATCAGCATATCTTTCAAGACAAATGCCTAAGATAGGTAGAGTATTTTTACAAGCTGAAAGTGAAGTTGCGGCAATAAATATGGTATATGGAGCTGCAGGAACAGGAGTAAGATGTATGACATCTTCAAGTTCACCTGGAATAAGCTTAAAAGCAGAAGGAATATCATATATAGCAGGTGCAGAGCTTCCTTGTGTTATAATTGATATAGTTAGAGGAGGTCCAGGCCTTGGTGGAATTCAACCAGCTCAATCAGATTATTTCCAAGCAACTAAAGGTGGAGCTCATGGAGACTTTAATATGCCAGTGTATGCACCATGCTCTATTCAAGAGATGGTAGATTTAGTTCAAGATGCTTTTGATGTAGCTGATATGTATAGAACTCCGGTTATGGTTATGGGAGATGGAATGCTTGGACAAATGATGGAGCCAGTAGAATTCAAAGAAAGAAGTTCAAAAGAACTTCCAGCGAAAACTTGGGCTGCTAATGGATTAAATGGAAGAGCTCATCATAATGTAATAAATTCACTATATCTAAAACCAGAAGATCTTGAAGCTCATAACTTAAAGTTACAAGCTAAATATAAATCCATAAAAGAAAATGAAACTAAGTATGAATTATACAACTGTGAAAATGAAGTGGATTTAATAATGGTTGCATACGGAACAACTTCTAGAGTATGTAAAACTGTTGTAAAATTAGCTGAAAAAGAAGGAATAAAATTAGGGTTAATAAGACCTATAACATTATGGCCATTCCCAGTAGAGGCTTTTGAAAAAACTATAAATAAAACTAAAAAGGGTTATGCATCTATAGAGCTTAGCTGTGGTCAAATGGTAGAAGACGTTAGACTTGCTGTTGAAGGAAGAAAACCAGTATTCTTCTTTGGAAGAACAGGGGGAATGGTTCCAAGTCCTAACGAAATCCTTGAAAATGTTAAAAAATTCATAGGAGGTGCTAAATAATGGCAATAGTATTTCAACCAACAAAAGCATTATTAGATGTGCCTACCCATTACTGCCCAGGATGTACTCATGGAATAATCCACAGACTAGTAGGGGAAGTACTTGAAGAGTTAAATGTTGTAGATAAGACAATTGGAGTAGCTCCAGTTGGATGTTCAGTAATGGCATATGACTATTTTGCATGTGATATGTTTGAAGCTGCACACGGAAGAGCACCAGCAGTTGCTACAGGAATAAAAAGATCTAATCCTGATAAGGTTGTATTCACATATCAAGGAGATGGAGACTTAGCAGCTATAGGAACAGCAGAAATTGTGCATGCAGCTACAAGAGGTGAGAACATAGTTACAATCTTCGTAAATAACTGTATTTATGGTATGACAGGTGGACAAATGGCTCCAACAACATTACCAGGACAAGTTACAGAGACTTCTCCATATGGAAGAGATGTAAAATTACAAGGTCACCCAATAAGAGTATCAGAGATGATAGCTACTTTAGATGGAGCTTGCTATGTAGAGAGAGTATCAGTAGATAATGTTCCACATGTAAATAAAGCTAAAGCTGCTATTAAAAAAGCTTTCCAAAATGCTATCGATGGAAAAGGTTTCTCAATGGTAGAAGTTTTATCAATATGCCCAACTAACTGGGGATTATCAACTGAGGAGTCACTTGGATGGTTAAGAGATAACATGATGCCATTCTATACTCTCGGTGTTAAAAAAGATTCAACAACTGAGGAGGGAAAATAATATGGCATCACAAGAAATAATATTTGCTGGATTTGGTGGACAAGGAATATTATC
Organism: Clostridiaceae bacterium; assembly: GCA_902363375.1. Classification (GTDB taxonomy): domain Bacteria; phylum Bacillota; class Clostridia; order Clostridiales; family Clostridiaceae; genus Clostridium_J. The sequence continues at coordinate 48,915 of CABIZX010000002.1, forward strand.
AATGGGTAAATTCTTAGCTTATGCTGGAATGGATGTTAATATGAATGTTTCATGGTTACCTTCTTATGGTCCAGAAATGCGTGGAGGTACTGCTAACTGCTCTGTTATTGTTTCAGATGAAGCTGTAGGATCTCCAATAGTAACCAACCCTACATCAGTAATTGTTATGAATAGACCATCGCTAGATAAATTTGAAAAAGAAATTTTACCAGGCGGTTTATTGATATTAGATAGTGACTTAGTTGAAAGACCAATTGAAAGAGATGATATAGAAGTTATAAAGATACCAGCTCAAACAGAAGCTGATAACTTAGGAAGTAAGCAAATTGCAAACATGGTGCTTTTAGGTGCTCTAGTTGCAAAAACTCAAATAGTTTCTATGGATACTCTACTTCAATCTTTAAGAGACCACGGAAAAGAAAAATTCTTTGAAATTAATAAAAAAGCTTTAGAAATTGGAGCTTCATATATAGCAAAATAAAACTATTAGATTTAAACTCCAGAGAGTTTTAAAACTCTCTGGAGTTTTTATTTTTATTTAAGTTGATACTAGGAGATTAATAATAAATAGTACAATTCATTTTTAAATTTTTATAGTTAATGATTATATAAGTTCTATTACTTTAATAAACTTATATAATCTCAATTTTAAAAATATATAAATATTTATATCTATATTTATACTAAAATAAAAATACTAAAAATGTTAAAATATGTATTTACAGCGTAACAATGTTATGTTACTATGATAATATAGTAATAGAACGTAGTAATTCACAATTAAATGTGAAAAAAAGAATTATAAATTATTAATTTATGAAACATTGTTACGCGAATCAAACATTCAAGATTAAAGAAAAATAAAAAATCGAAACATTTAATGGAGGTATAGATTATGGAAAGCAATGAACAATTTGGAGATTTAAGGATATCTGGATCAGGGAGTGCTGGTGGTGGAAGATATAAGGTTGTTTCTATAAGTGGAAGTGGAAAAATTGGTGGGGATATAAATTGTGAAAGGTTTAGTATAAGCGGAAGTGGAAAAGTAGAAGGAGCTGTTATAACTAATAGCTTTAGTATAAGTGGAAGTGGTAAGGTCACTGGTGATTTAAATTGTGTTACAGGTAATATAAGTGGAAGTGGGTCAGTTCTTGGTTCTATTCATGCAAATAAGTTCAATATAAGTGGAAGTGGAAAAATAGGAGGAAACTTTAAGGGCGAAGAAATTGTTGTAGCTGGAGCTGGTAGAGTTGAGGGAAGAATAAATGCAACAGTAGTTAAGCTTTTAGGAGCAATTAAAGTAGGCCATGGTATTGAAGGAGAGTTTATAACTATAAAGGGAGCGCTTAAAACTTTAGGAATGGTAAATGGAGATGAAATAAATATTGAGTTAAATGGTGGATGTGAGATTGAAGAGATTGGAGCTACTAAAGTAAAAGTTTTAAAAGAGTATTCTACTATGAATGTCATTGGAAGATTTATATGCAAAATGTTTAATAAAAATTATGGATATCTAACTATTAGAACTATTGAAGCTGATGAAATTTATTTAGAAAATACTATTGCAGATGTAGTTAGAGGAGGAAAAATTATCATAGGAGAGGGATGTAAAATTAAAAGAGTTGAGTATAGTGAGAGTCTAGAAAAACTAAATTCAGAATCAATTATTGAAGAAGAAGTTAAACTATAAAGTTTATATTAAATACTAAAGATGTGAGAAGTTTAGGAAAGTCTAAACTATAAAGAGGAGGAAATGAAATGGTGGAAGAAGAGTTAATTTCTAAAAAAGAAATATTAGATATGACAGGAATATCTTATGGACAATTATATAGATGGAAGAGAAAAGAGCTTATTCCAGAAGAATGGTTTATAAAAAAGTCAAGTTATACAGGTCAGGAGACATTCTTCCCAAGGGAAAAAATAATAAGTAGAATAAATAAGATTATAGAGCTTAAGGATGAAATGCCTTTAGATGAATTGGCAGACATGTTTACTAATAGGCCAAAGGTAAACGATGTAAGTGAAGAACATATTATAGAAAGAAAAATTATTAGAGAAGAAACCCTTCCTATATATAAAGATATGTTTAAAGAAAAAGAAAAGTATAATTTTAGAGATGTTTTACTTATGCACATACTCCAAAGTCAATTTGATTTAGGACAATTAACGATTGTAGAGATTGAGGTTATGCTAAAGCTAATTGATAGTGAGTATAAAAATATAGAAGAAAAAGATGGAACGGTTTATATTATACGAAGGTTAGGAATTAGCATTTGTATAGTTGCATATAAAGAAAAAATAGCTATAGATGATAGTAGCAAAATTATTGCTGAAATAAATATTAAAAATATTATAGAAAATCTTAAATTAAGATTAACTTTATAATTTATATTAAATGGGGTGTAAAAATGGAATATGATAACTTTATTGATTTAAAAATAAGTGATGATGGAATATCACAAGGGGGGAACTATAGAGATATAAAAATTAGTGGAGATGGAGTTATAAATGGAGATGTTAATTGCAGAAGCATAAGTGTTAGTGGAGATGCAGATCTAAATGGAAATATATATTGTGATGAATTATTTAAAGTAAGTGGAGATGTCAATATTAAAAATAGTTTAGAGTGCGGAATGATGAAGGTTAGTGGAGATGTAGATATACATGAAAGCCTACTTATAAAAGAAGAATTTAAAGCTAGCGGAGACGTTAACGTAGATGGAAGGGTTATTTGTAAAGACTTTAGAGTAAGTGGGGATGTAGATATAAAAAGTGACTTGGAGTGCAGTGAGCTACTACATTTAAGTGGAGATGCTAAAATTGAAGGTAATTTAAAAGGAAATAGGATTGAGGTTTCTGGAGACATAGAAAGTAATGGTAAAATAACAGGTTGCGATATATATGTATCTGGAGATATTGATGTTAAGAATGGCATAGAAGGAGAGAAAATAACACTAAGAGGGGATACAAATAGTGATGGTTTAATAAATGGTGATGAGATATATATTAGCATGGAAGGAAACCATCATATTAAAGAAATTGGGGGAAGATTTGTAGCTGTAACAGAATCTATATCTAATAATGGAACAATAATGTCGCTGTTTACCAATAGAATTAAGAAGAGAGGAAGCCTTCAGTGTCAATGCATAGAGGGAGATGAAGTGCTGCTTAAAAACTCTAAAGTTGATATAGTAAGAGGTAAAAACGTTACCATAGGAAAAGGATCAGTTATTGGTAGAGTTGAGTATTCAGGAGAGCTAATTATAGAGGAAAATGGAGTTGTTACAGAATCAGTGAAGATGTAGATAAATACGTTTTACAATAAGGGGGAAAATCATGGAGGAAAAGTTAAAAAATCAAGGCGAGAATATAAAACTTTGGAATAAAAATTTCTTTTTACTTTGGCAAGGACAGCTAGTATCCATGCTTGGAGATATATTATATATGATGGCACTAGATTTTTGGATATTAGATATTACTGGTTCTACTGGACTTATGGGGCTTTTAAGTGCTCTTACAATGTTACCAAGAATAGTTTTAGGACCTTTTGCAGGGGTTTTTGTAGATAAGTGGAATAGAAGAAATATTATAGTCTTAACAGATTTTATAAGAGGTGTAGTTGTAACCTTTGTAGGTATTGCTGGTATATTTGGATTTATACAAGTATGGATGGTGTTTATAGTTGGAATAATTAATGGATTATGTTCTGCCTTCTTTGGACCAGCTGTTAATTCAATAAAACCAGAGTTAGTTCATGAATCTAAATTTGTAAAAGCCAACTCAGTAACTAGTTTAGCAACATCAGGTATGGATATGATAGGAAGTGCATTGGGTGGAATTATATATATAGCAATAGGTGCTCCGTATATGTTTTTAGGTAATGGAATATCATATTTACTATCAGCATTTACAGAAATATTTATAACTGAGCCTAAAAGAGAAATAAAAAATGAGAAAATAACTTTTATAGAAGATTTTAAAGAAGGGTTTAGGTTTCTTTGGAATTTTAAGACATTAAGAAACTTATTCTTACTTGCATCTCTATTAAATCTATTTGCTAATGCTGCATTCATATTAATACTCCCTTATTTTAAATCCACACCATTTTTAGGTCCAGAAAAATATGGCATATTTATGTCAGTCATTCCTATGGGAATGTTAGTAGGAAGTGGTCTTTTATCGATAATCAATATTAAAAAAGAACAAAAATTTAACGCCTATAAATTTGGTGCGTTGCTATGTATTGGGACCATGCCTCTTGTATTTGTAGTAGAAAATCTCTATATAATGATACCTATAGTATTTATATCTTTCTTATTTAATGTTGTATTTAATACTATACTTAATTCTGCAATAATGCTTGTAGTACCGTCAGATAAGAGAGGTAAAATTGGAGCTTTAATGAATACCATAAGTGGGGGACTGCAACCAATAGGTACATTATTAGGTGGATTACTAGGTGAATTTATACCTATAAAACTAGCAATATTATCACTTTTAAGTATGTCATTTATATTTACTATAGCTTTAGTCTCAGTAAGAGGAAGTAAAGCATTAATAGAGTATGAAAGCAGTGATGGTACTGTAGAAGAACTTATAGATAAAACAAATAGCATGATTTTAGAAAGTTAATAAGTTATTAATAATAGATTATTCCTATATAATACTTTAAATTTATGGTATTATGTATTATAGTAAATAACCTTCATTTCTTAGGAGTGAAGGTTATTAATCTTATATAAGTCATACAAAATAAAAATATTTAAAGCTAAATTATTATTTTAATGAGAATGAGGTTCGATTTAAGATAGCAGAAAGAAACTTTTATTGTTAAGATACATATTTTGTATTATAATTAATTTGTATGTTATAAAAAGTATAAACTAAAGAGGGAAATAAATATTATATTACAGATAAAATCGTTTTAGAGGAGAAGAATTATATATGAGTAGAATGTTCGGAACTGATGGAGTAAGAGGTGTTGCTAATAAGGAATTAACTGTTGAATTAGCGTATAAACTTGGAAGAGCAGGTGCTCTAGTTTTGACTGAATGTACTAGCAATAAACCTAGAATAATTGTAGGGATGGATACAAGAATATCAGGAGACATGTTAGAGGCAGCTCTAGTTTCAGGTATTTTATCAGTAGGAGCAGAGGCACTTTGTTTAGGAGTGGTACCAACACCTGCTGTTGCATATTTAACAAGAAAATATAATGCAGAGGCTGGAGTTGTGATTTCAGCGTCTCATAATCCAGTTGAATATAATGGAATTAAATTTTTTAATAAAGATGGATTTAAATTAAAAGATGAATTAGAAGATAAAATTCAAGCCCTAATAGAAAGTGACTTCGAAGGAATAGAAATGCCTACAGGTGGAATGTTAGGAAGAAAATATATTGGTGAAGATGCAGTAAGTGATTATGTAGAGTTTGCTAAATCTACTATTGATGGAGATTTAAGTGGTATGAAGATTGCTGTTGATTGTGCTAATGGTGCATCATATAAAACTTCCATAAGAGCTTTAAAGGAATTAGGAGCAGAAGTTTTTATAATTAATAGTGATCCAGATGGAGTGAATATTAATAAAAATTGTGGATCAACTCACCCAGAGCAATTAATGGAGTTTGTTGTGGAGAATAAATGCAATTTAGGATTAGCTTTTGATGGTGATGCAGATAGATGCTTAGCAGTTGATGAAAAAGGAAATCTTGTAAATGGAGATTTTATGATGGTTATAGCAGCTAAACATCTTAAGGAAATTGGTAAGCTCAATAAAGATACTGTTGTTGTAACTGTTATGAGTAATCTTGGACTTCACATAGCATTAAAAGAAGCTGGAATAAAAACTGTTACGACTAAAGTTGGAGATAGATATGTTTTGGAAGAAATGGCTAAAGAAGGATATTCTATTGGGGGAGAGCAGTCAGGTCATATTATATTCTTAGATTCAAACACTACAGGTGACGGGTTAGTCTCAGGACTTCAACTTGCCGCAACAGTAAAAACTACTGGAAAAACTTTAAGTGAATTGGCATCAGTAATGAAGGAATTACCTCAAGTGTTAGTAAATGCTAAAGTGCCTAATAATATGAAAGATATACATGAAAAAGATGAAGAAATAATTGCAGATATAAAAGTCATGGAAGAAAAAATGGCTGGTTCTGGTAGAGTTTTAATAAGACCTTCAGGTACAGAGCCTCTAGTAAGAGTAATGTTAGAAGGAGAAAATCAAGAAGAGATAGATAAAATGGCTCATGATCTAGCTAAAAAGATAGAAGAAAAAGCTAATAAATAAAATAATAAGGGCTTTCACAAAATAAGCTAATGTATTTTGTGAAAGCCTCTTCTTTTATACTATTAAATTAAAGTTTTTTACTATAATATATCTGTAAGATAATAAATGTCACCATAAATATAATCAGAACAGACCATAGAGTCCAAAACACAGCCATATTAAATATACCTGATATCATTAGACCTATATATGCAATAATGGCAAGTATAATAGCAGAAGAATACATTGCCTTTTGGGTAATCATTTGATTTCTTTCATCTTGTTCTTCTAACCTTTTTTCTTTTAATATTTTTTCATTCTTCAAAGTTTTTCGTGTTTTAATTATAAATATTATACCTAGTATAGTTGATGCAGACCCGATACCACTATAAACTCCACTTAAAAAGCTAGATAAATAAGCATGGCTTCCAGTTGAAAAAATAAAAGTAAAAACTAGGGTAGTTATACCTAATATAATCATAATAGAAAATAAATATATTCTTTTCTTTAGCACTTCTTTATAATCTTTATCTGTTGTAGCATTAGACATAATGGATTTTAATAACATATATTTTCCTCCTCCAAATCAAAAATAAAAATATCTTCAATGGCCATATTAAAATATTGGGCAATTTTATGAGCTAATATCAGTGAAGCCTTATACTTTCCATTTTCAAGAGAGATTATAGTTTGCCGAGTAACATCAACAGCATCAGCTAGTTCACTTTGAGTAATTTTTTTTTCTTTACGAAGCTCTTGTATTTTGTTTTGCAACATATCACTTCCTATTCTATTTTACAATGAGAAGAATCTTTGATGTAAAGTGTATTTTACAATTAAAGTATAGTATACTTTACATATAGTGTCAAGTATACTATACATTATTATAAAATTATTTTCATAAATAAATGTTTTTAAAATATAGTTAATCTAATTTATAAAATTAAAGTAAGAATTTAATTTTACAATTTAGTAAAGTTACTTTTAATAAATACCATTGACCAAAACTTATTAAATGAATATAATATAGTGAGGTTAGTTGGTTTTAAATTTAGAAATATTTATATATTAAAATTAATTGTATTTAAGTTATAATTTTAATATATAATTCATAAACTTAGTGACTTTTTACATCGTATATGTGGAGTATGAGTTTATAGAGAATATAAAGTTTATGTATTCTATCTCTTTTTATGATACACTTTAAAAACCAAGTGTTAAAAAGGGAGATATGATTCAACCATTTAACTAAGCGCCAGGACTTAAGTGAAAAAAAGAAACTCCGCCTCATGTACATTGGGTGGAGTAAGTTAGCCTAACTAAATCATAGATTTAGAGGGAAAAAGGAAACTTCGCCTCATATAAATTCGGTGGAGTAAGTTCGCCTAACTAAATCATAGATTTAGAGGCTCACTTAAGTTGACGAGGATGGGGAGTATCGAATCTTCGGCGGGTGCCCCACGGTATCGCACTACCGTTAGCGATTGATAAAAACAGGAAGTGATTTCTGTTACAAAGCAATCTGGTGTAAAACCTTAACTAAATGTGGATAAGTTGATATATATAACTTAAAAATGTTAACAATTAAACTTAATGATTTTGCTTTTAGTAAGTTATGTAGTAATTTATAGCTTATTTATATGTTTTGAATTATTATTTTGATTTTGTTAATAGAAATTTTAATGGTTATACTAAATCAAAGGTTTTTCTTATTCATGTAGAGTTATATCTAATTTGAAATAGAAGACATTTAGGAGGAAGATTTTTTATGTGCGGAATAGTAGGTTATTTTGGAAAGAGAGAAGCAGCACCACTACTAATTGAAGGATTAAGTAAACTAGAGTATAGAGGGTATGACTCAGCTGGAGTATCTATACTAAGTAATAATGAAATTAATCTTACAAAGTGTAAGGGTAGACTTGCAAATTTAGAAGAGAAATTAGAAGAAAATCCAATTAAAGGACATATAGGTATAGGTCATACTAGATGGGCTACTCATGGTAAGCCATCTGATTTAAATTCACACCCTCATACCAATGGGGATGGAACTATATCTGTAGTTCATAACGGTATAATAGAGAACTATATGGAGCTTAGAGAATGGCTTATGGAAAAAGGCTATGAATTTAAGTCAGAAACAGACACTGAGGTAATTCCAAACCTTGTAGATTACTACTATGATGGAGACTTACTAAAGGCTGTAATGGAAGTTACTAAAAAATTAGAAGGAAGTTATGCTATAGGAGTTATAGCCGCTAATGAGCCAGATAAACTAGTAGCTGTAAGAAATGAAAGTCCATTAATAGTTGGTCTTGGAGAAGAAGAAAACTTTATTGCTTCAGACATACCAGCTGTATTAAATCAAACAAGAAAAGTTTATCTTTTAGAAGATAAAGAATTTGTTGTTATGACTAAGGATGGAATAAAGATATATGACCAAAATGAAAAAGAAGTTAAGAAAGAAGTATTTAATGTAACTTGGGATGCAGATGCTGCTGAAAAAGGTGGATATGATCACTTCATGATGAAGGAAATTCATGAGCAACCAAAGGCTATAAGAGATACTATGACTTCAAGAATTGTTCCTGGTCAACCAATAAAAATTGATGATATAACTATAACAAAAGAGCAAATAGAAAAGTTAAACAAGGTATATATAGTAGCGTGTGGAACTGCATACCACGCTGGATTAGTTGGAAAATATATTATTGAAAAGCTTGCTAGAATACAAGTAGAAGTAGATATAGCATCTGAGTTTAAATATAGAGATCCAATAATAGATGAAAATACTCTTATGATAGTTGTTAGCCAATCTGGAGAAACAGCAGATACTATGTCAGCTTTAAGACTTGCTAAGAAAAAAGGTGCTAGAGTAATAGCTGTTACTAATGTAGTTGGAAGCTCAGCTTCAAGAGAAGCAGATGATATATTATACACTTGGGCGGGTCCAGAAATAGCAGTTGCATCAACAAAAGCTTATGTAACTCAATTAATAGCTATGTACACAATTGCTTTATTCTTTGCAGAACAGAAGGAAACAGTACCTCAAGATGAGATAGAAGCTATTAAAGCTGAAATGCTAGCTCTTCCAGAAAAAGCAGAAGCGGCACTTAAATGTGATGATGTAGTTAAAGCTCTAGCAGCAAAAACTTGTGATGAAAAAGACATGTTCTTCTTAGGAAGAGGTCTTGACCATGCTGTAGCAATGGAAGCATCTTTAAAATTAAAAGAGATATCTTATATTCATTCAGAAGCATATGCTTCTGGAGAGTTAAAGCATGGACCTATAGCTTTAATAGAAGATGGAACAGTAGTAGTAACAATGGCAACTCAAGAAGAGCTATTTGATAAGACTGTAAGCAATATGAAAGAAGTAATAGCAAGAGGGGCTAGAGTATTTGCAGTAGCTCAAGAAGGTCATACTGATATAGAAAAATCTGTAGAATCAGCAATATATATACCAAAGGTAATGGATTTATTAGCACCAGTAATAGCTATAATTCCAATGCAACTATTCTCTTACTATATGTCAATGGAAAAAGGTTGCGATGTAGATAAGCCAAGAAATCTTGCAAAATCAGTTACTGTTGAATAGATAGTAGATAGAAAAGTTTAAAAATGTAGTTTTGAAAGAAAGATTGATCTTTTATAATAAAGCATATAAGGCTAGACATTTTAATATGAATGTCTAGTTTTTTTATTTTATGCAAAAAATATAGAATAATGTTCAGTAATAGATAGTGTATTAGGTTATGGCAGACACTATATCATCAATAGAGAATCAGACTAATTTATTGACTCTAAAGTATTTATTTGGTAAAGTTTAAGTATATTATCAAGGAGGTGCTATAGAATGATTATTACTACTTGCTAATTAATTTTTACTATAAAAATTAATATTAAAAGAAGGTTAAATTACCTAGTTTTTTAGGTTTATTTGTTATGCTTCTTTCAAAGTTTTGCAAGTAGAGAATGTGAGATTTATAGTACTAAAATTAAAATATTTGTTTTACACTTTAATTATTATAATAAACAGAGTTCTTTGCTTCAAAGGAAGTTTTTACTCTCATTGAAGCTTAGAAATTGTTATCCAGGGGAGTAGCTGCTCTTTACTTCAACTTTGAATAAGATGGGAACATTAGAGCGGGTAGTCATCAGATGAACTTAGTTAAGATTATATTAAATAGGATTATGGAGCTTTCAATATTATTTAAGTAATATAAATTGAAATAATTAGAATAATTCTTATGAAATACTTGGAGTTTGTTTAGTATATTTTTGGTGTGTAAGATATTGTAGATATTTTTAGGCTGTAATAGAGCATTGCTTTATTACAGCTTTTTTAGTTTATATAGAGGTAAATACATTTAATATCATTAAATTAGGTTGATAAGACAGAAAGAAATATAGAAAAGGGGTATGAGGGGATATGAAAGGCCGAGTAAATAATGAACTAAAAGAAATACTAACTGTATTTAACGAAGGATATACAAAAAGAAATATTAATGAAATAGATAATTTTATGGATAAATTATTTGATAAAAATGAAAGGGTAAATGTAATAGGTACTTGCGAGGGTGAGTGGTGTATAGGATATGATGAAGTTAAAGATATATTTTTAAGTGACTGGGAATATTGGGGTGATTTAAGAGTTAAAGTAGATGAAGCTAATATAATAGAACTTGGAAATACAGCAATAATTTATACTCCAGGTACAGTTAAGTATTCTTTTAATAGTAGAAGTGAAACATATACCCGTTACTTAGGATATGTAAAAGACTATTTTGATGAAAACTCTTTTAATGGTAAAAAGTCTAATAAGGCTAAACTAACAGAAATAAATTGGAAGCTGTGTCACTTGTTAACTCAGAGGGATAGTGTTCAAAGAGATTATCTATGGGATATACGTATTTCCTTTGTATTAATTAAAAAAGCAGATAAATGGGTTATAAAGTATATGCAATTTTCTTTCCCTGTAGTGGGTTATTTACCAGAAGTAAGAATTGAAGATAGCCCTAACATAGATGAACTTAAGGAAAAAATAGAAAAGCTAGAGACATGTTCTGGTGAAAATAGGACTATAAAAAATGAAATTATAAATCTTATTAAAAATTTTAATAGGGATTATTTAAGCAAGGATATAGAAGTAGATGATATAGTTAATAGATATTTTATTTCTCATAGCCCATTTGTTGCTAATACCAATAAAGAGATTTTCATTAGTAAAGAAGAGATTAAGACCTTAATAGAAAATCATAGAGCATATTATGATGAAATAAAGTTAGATAATGAAAATTGTATAGTTGATTTTAATGAAGATGTAGCTTGGATAATTATAAGAGGTACTATGAAAAAAGTGATTACTGAAGAAAATGCACTTAGAAATACTGTAGATATAATAAAAGATATATTTGAAAGGGATTTGAATGATAGAGAGAGACTCTTTAGCATCAGAAATAGAATTGCTGAAACTTTCAAGGAAAATGCTAGAGGTGAGGAATATATTTGGCCATTTAGATTGGAAGGTGTACTTATTAAAGAAAATAACAATTGGATATTTAAATATCTTCAATTTGCCTTTCCATTTAACTATATTCTTGAAGGAAAGACAGAAGCAGCATCTTTAATAGAAGGAAATATTTAAACTTATTCAATTTACTCAAGATAAAAATTAAGAATTAAATAGATAAAATGAGGGGACTTTCGTAAAATAAGCGAATCTAAATAAATATTGAATAAGCACCTATATTATTAACGCTCAGCCGTTTCGGAATATTGATTTACTAAAGCATTCATTCAAGGTAAAATCTACAACACAACAACTCGTATACGATCAAACAAGTTGTGTTGCTTACGATTTTACCATTCATAAATACTAAGTAAATCTAATATCCCTGCAAATGGCATTCGCTAACAATAATATTAAAGTGCATCTTCAATACTTTATATAAGATTAGTAATATATTTTACGAAAGTCTTTTTCATATAAAACAAAACTTAAAATAATAAAAAGATTTATATAATTTTATATAGATAATATAAAACTCAATTAAAGGGAACAAATATAATTGGGTGATATATATGCATAAGTTTATAAACAAAAGATATTTTATAAAAGTCAACATAATAATAATACTTAGTATTTATTTAATTTTTTTATATCTAGATTTTGCATCTAGGGATTTAAGAAATATATATTCTGTAAATTTAAAGTACTTAACAATAGTACTTTGTTTTATTCTATCACTATTAATAAATTCTAATGGCCATGATAGAGTAGATACTAGATTGGTTCAAATGTCACGATTTTTTAATTTAATTGCAGATTATTTTCTTGTAATATCATGTGATTTTGGTATGGGAATTTTTTTCTTTATATTGGTTCAAGTAACTTACATAATAAGGCATACTAGAAGCACCAATAGAAAATATAAAAATTTTATATTTTTTATAATTGCACTGACTATTATTCTAGTAATTACATCAAGGATAGAAATACCATCAATAGAAAAGGGCATAGTCAAGTTAGCAGCTATATATGCAGTACTACTAATAACTAGTCTTTATTGTGCACTAGGGACTATAAGTAGAAGTACATATTCTAAAAATACTTCATTTTTAATTGCTTTGGGAATGTTTTTATTTTTTATGTGTGATTTTAATGTAGGAGTTTACAATATATTAAAAGAAAGTAATATAAGTTTCTCAGTAGGTTATCTAATATGGCTTTTTTATCTTCCGTCACAATTTTTACTTACTTTAAGTGGTTTTGATATAAATTATTTAAAACAGGTTTTTGGAATATATAATTATCAATACAATGAATAAAACTTTTTAATACTGCAAAATATAAATAATTAGATAAGGGATAAGGAGTGATGATATGTACGGATAAAGAGAACCAGAAAGATGAAAATATTTCATATCAACATGAAATTGAAGAGAGTTTATTTTGCAAAGGAGAAAATTATGCTATTAATTAAAAATGGAAAGATACTAACCATGTCAGGTAAAAATTATGACAAGGGATGTATTTTAATAGATGGAAAAAAGATTGTAAAGGTAGAAAAGAATATTGATGAAGGTGATAAAGAGATTACTGAAGTAATTGATGCTAGTAATTGTTGGGTTATGCCAGGAATTATTGAAGCACATAGTCATATAGGAATTACAGAAGAAAGAAAAGGCTTTGAAGGTAATGATTGTAATGAAATGACTGAGCCAGTGACACCTTATCTTAGAGCTTTGGATGCAATTAATCCTATGGATTCAACTTTCCATAAAGCAATAAGTTCAGGAATTACTGGTGTAATGGTTGGACCCGGAAGTTCAAATGTGGTGGGAGGACAGTTTGTTTTTATCAAAACCCATGGAAGAGTAATAGATGAAATGGCTATTCTTGAGCCTGCCGCAATGAAAGTTGCCTTTGGGGAGAATCCAAAATCAAACTATAATAATAAAGACGAGGTTCCAACAACTCGTATGTCTATAGCTGCTCTTTTAAGAGAAGAATTATTCGATGCAAAACAATATTACAATAGTAAAAAAAGTTCTCAGCAATCAAAAAATGATAATAATAACTTTAGTGAGGAATTTAAAAAAGAATGTTGGATACCAGTTTTAAATAAAGAAATACCATTAAAAGCACATGTACATAGGGCTGATGATATTTTGACTGCAATTCGAATAGCTAAAGAGTTTGACTTGAAAATGACCCTTGATCATTGTACAGAAGGACATTTAATTGCAGAAGAAATAAAAAAATCTGGATTTCCAGCTATAATCGGACCAACATTATCAGTGAGAAATAAAATAGAGACACAGAATATGGACTTTAAAACAGCAGGTATATTACATAAAGCGGGAGTTAAGGTTGCTATTACTACAGACCATCCAGTTACAAGAATACAAGATTTGGCTATATGCGCTGGATTTGCAGCAAAGGAAGGACTGGGAATAGAAGAGGGGTTGAAGGCAATTACAATAAATCCAGCTGAAATATGTAATGTAGCTGATAGAGTTGGAAGTATTGAAGTAGGAAAAGATGCGGATATTGCAATATTTGATGGAAATCCTATGGAGGTATTTACTAAAAATATGTATACTATAATTGATGGTGAAATTATATATAAGTTAGAGAATTAAAATTTTAAAAATTAAACAATTTCTTATCATAAAAATGGCAATAAACTCAATAATCATTGATTTTATTGCCATTTAGTAGATGTTATTTATTGTTGTTTTTGTTTTGATTGTTGTTATTTTGATTATTATTTTGTTTGTTATTTTGATTATTTTTTTGGTTTTGGTTATTTTTTTGATTTTGATTATTATTGTTTGCCATTATGTATCACCACCTTCATAATTTATCATTTGCAAAAAAATATAAAATTATTCATTAAGAAAAATAGCATTTCAAAATTATATTTAGTTATATAATTATAATAATTCATATTACGAATCAATAGGCATAAAAAAATATTCTCTAAGATATAATAAATTTATAAAAAATTATAAATGAAGAAGAGATGGGAGATAAGATTATGAAAAAAACAGTAACATTCATTGAAGCAATAGCAATTGTAGTTGGAATGATAATAGGTTCTGGAATATTTCTAAAACCAGGTATCGTGTTTAATGATGCAGGATCTCCTATAATGGGAATACTTGCTTGGATAGTCGGAGGTATTATAACTTTAGCTTCGGCCCTTACAATTGCAGAGGTAGCCTCATCTATACCAAAGACTGGTGGACTATACGTCTATCTTGAAGAGTTATATGGCGAAGTATGGGGGTTTTTGTTAGGATGGGTACAAACAGTTATATCCTATCCAGCATCAGCTGCAGCCTTGGCAATAGCTTTTTCTACTTATGCAACTTTTTTTATTCCAATGACTGATTTTCAGCAGAAGTTACTGGCTATAGGTATCTTACTATTTGTAATAATTATGAATATAATTGGCACTAAGTATGGAGGAGTAATTCAAACTATCTCTACAGTAGGAAAACTTATTCCTATAGTTGCTATTATTTTATTTGGGTTAATAAGCGGTAAAACCCATGACTTTCGTTCCATTACAGTTATGACAGAAGGAGCTGGATTTGGAGCTGCGATTTTAGGTACATTATGGGCATATGATGGATGGATAGGTGTTACTAATATAGCAGGCGAATTAAAAAATCCAGCAAAAGAAATGCCTAAAGCAATTATTTGGGGAGTTTCATCAGTTATATTTGTATATGCATTAATAAGTATAGCTATGGTTAATGTATTGCCTATTGAAAGTATAGTTGCATCAAAAACACCAGCTTCTGATGTTGCCATTGCATTATTTGGGAGTAGTGGAGCTGCATTTATAACAGCAGGAATTATTGTATCTGTATTTGGAGCTATGAATGGATATTTATTAACAGGAGCTAGAGTACCTTTAGCCATGGGACAAAGAAATCAACTACCTTATTCCAATAAACTAGGTAAAATACACAAGAAATTTGGTACTCCAGCTAATGCATTAATTCTTGAAGGAGTATTAGCTGTGATTTATATTTTTTCAGGTACATTTAATACACTAACGGATTTGCTTGTCTTTGTCTTATGGATATTCTTTGTTATGGGTGTATTTAGTATATTTATTCTTAGAAAGAAAGTGCCATCAGATAAAAGACCTTATAAAGTTCCACTATATCCTTTAGTTCCAATGGTTGGGATATTAGGAGGACTTTATATACTATATAGCACAATTGTATCTGCACCTCTAAATTCTATAATAGGAATAGGAATAGCTCTTATTGGACTTCCAGTATTTTATTATTTAAAAAGAAAGTATTAATCAGATTTAAGGGGAATATCATATAAATTAAAATATAAAACTATGATATATAAATTTATTTAGTGGGCTAAATTTAAAATTGATATTTACATGAATACCTATATAACATTTTAAAATATTTTATAGATAAAATTTTAAAATGCTATATAGGTTAAATTTTTAATATATGTATAGTGAAAATTTTATAATGTGTTTTATCTAAGCCATTAGTGTTATAGCCCATGGAATCCCATAAGAAATTATACACATAATAACTGTTGCAATAAGTAATCCAAAGAATATTGCCCAAAATGCTTTTTTAAATTTAATATTCAAAAGAGAAGCTATAAGGGCGCCAGTCCATGCACCTGTTCCTGGGAGTGGAATTCCAACAAATAGCATTAATCCTAAAAACTCATATTTTTTAATTTGATCACTTTTACTCATAGATTTCTTTTCTAATTTTTCTACAGTTGGTCTAAATAATTTTGTATTCTTCATCCAGTTAAAAATAGGTGTTATGAAAAGAAGGATAAAGGGAATAGGAATTACATTTCCTAATATACAATATCCTATAGCACGAAACATATCTATACCCAATACGGAAGCTGCAATTAATCCTCCTCTAAGCTCTAAAATAGGCACCATGGATATGAGAAGGACAATAAATTCCTTTGGCATGAAGCCTGACAAGCTATTTGTAAACCAATTTACTAATGATTCTACCATATAGTTACTCCTTATAAGTTTATTTTACATTCTTATATTATAACTCTAAAATAATAATAATAATAGAGCTTGTCCATAGCTTATTAGTTGGTGATTTTACTATTTGTATTAGTTATGTGAGCTTCATAATTGATATTTATTATATATGATTACGGATTCTATAATTCTATTAACGGTATGTGAATGCAAATTTCATGAGCATATATCATGATGAAGAGTTAATAGATTGAATTTTTTATTGAAACCTATATAATATGATAATTATTTCACATAACCTTGTTAAAAAATAAATAAAAATGATTTTCAACTTCATAAATGAAAAAAGTATTAATTAGGAAAAATGAAAAGCTTTAAATAGAAAATCTGATAAAAATGACCAAATTTCTATTGAAATATATAATTGATTTATATATAATTTAAAATTAAATACTGCTAAATATGAATAAAGTATAAATATAAGTTTTAATATTAATTCAATTACATAGTATTTTCTATTAATATGTTCTATTAATATGGAATATAGGAGGGGTAGCTTATGCATGGAGAAAGTAGCCGAGGACAATGGAATTCTAATATAGGATTTATATTAGAATTGGCAGGTTTATCAGTAGTTTTGGGCAAAATAAGGAAATTTCCTTATTTAGATGGAGCAAATGGATGAGGGGCTTTTATTAATATTTATTGAGTTGTGATTGGGATAATTGGCTTTGTAATCATGTTAGAAAATATTAATAGAGTGTAACATTCATTTAAATGGAATAGGAGCCTATAGAAAATTAGATGAAAAAAGGGTTTTTGTAGGATTCATTGGTGTAATGGTAAATATAAATTTAGAAGCAAGTCATTTTTTGTAGTAATTATAAGATACATAGCACCAACGTTAATATTTGTATTTGGCAAATGATATGGGTGTACTATCATTTATAATGAAAGTATTCGGTATAAATTTATAGATGATGTGAAAATTGCAACATGTTGTTAAAAAAATATTAATATCACAATTTTAAAAAAAGATTTAATATTTTTATAAAATGCTAGCAACCCATTTAAAATACAAGAATAGAGAGGTTACAAAATGATATATAGATAAAACATATTTTATCTATAAGAAATTAATATAACGAAATGATAAATTATATATGCAATTGTCTGAAAATTTGGGTTATAATGTATGTATGTTTATATAATTAAAAGGGGGATACTTATGGATAATAATACAAATAATAGGGGGCAATGGGCATCTAATATAGGATTTATATTAGCGGCTGCAGGTTCGGCAGTGGGTCTGGGAAATATATGGAAGTTTCCTTATTTAGCAGGTGCAAATGGTGGAGCAGCTTTTGTAATTATTTACTTAGCAATGGTTATACTAATAGGCTTTACCATTATGTTAGGAGAGATGTCAATAGGACGTAATACCCATCTAAGTGCGGTAGGAGCTTATAAGAAGTTAAATAAGAACTGGGGCTTTGTAGGGTTTATTGGTGTTGTTGTAGGTTTCTGTATATTATCATTTTATAGTGTAATAGGTGGATGGGTCCTTAACTATATAGGTAAGTACTTGGTTGGAGGAATATCAGGTGCAGAAGCAGCCAGCTATTTTACTGGATTTATATCAAGTACTACTCAGCCAATAGTGTGGCATTTAATTTTTATGGCTATTACTTGTGTTATAGTTTTAAAAGGTGTTTCAGGCGGTATAGAAAAGGCAAGCAAATTTATGATGCCAGCGTTATTTATATTATTAATTATAGTTGCAATTAGATCCGTTACTTTAGAAGGAGCAGCAGCTGGTATAGAGTTTTTCTTAAAGCCAGACTTTTCAAAAGTTAATATCGGTACAATTATGGCAGCTTTAGGTCAGGCATTTTTCTCTTTAAGTTTGGGTATGGGAGCAATAATTACCTATGGTAGCTACCTTGGAAAAACAGAAAATTTAGAGAGAAATGCAGTTATTATTCCAGCTATAGATACAGCAGTGGCTCTCCTAGCAGGTTTTGCAGTTCTACCAGCAGTGTTTGCTTTTGGTTTTGAACCGGGGGTTGGACCAAGCTTAATGTTTATCACATTGCCTTCAGTATTTGATTCAATGCCATTTGGACAATTATTTGGAATACTGTTCTTTATATTAATATTTTTTGCAGCATTAACATCAGCTATATCATTACTTGAGGTTGTAGTAGCTTATGTTATTGATAATTTTAAAGTGAATAGAAAAAAAGCGACAATAATAATGTCTATAATATTATTTGCTATAGGAATACCATGTTCTTTAGCTAATGGACCAGTTATGGGAGACTTCATGATATTTGGGTATAATTTCTTTGATTTTATGAGCTTTTTAGCTGAAAATGTACTTATGCCTTTAGGAGGACTTCTAATGTGCATATTTATAGGACATGTATGGGGCATAGACAATATTTCAGAGGAAATTACTTGTGAAGGAAAATATAAATTTAGAAGTAAGCCTTTCTTTGTAGTAATGATAAAATACATTGCACCAATTTTAATATTTATTATATGGCTAAATGCAATAGGTGTATTACCAGCTATAATGAAAGTTTTTGGAATAACATTATAATAACTTAAATAGTATTACAAATTTTAAAGGAGTACTATCAAACTGAAATTTTATATTGAAGTTTGTAGTGCTCTTTTTATTTGGCTATTTTGTAAACGAATAAAATTAAAGTTTAGCGCAGTAAATATATGTTATTATATTGTTGTGAAATAAATAATGAATCCTTATAAATATTTGTATAAAGTACATATAATTGATGAGAAAGAGGCGATTATAAATGAATATGAAAGAAGAAAAAAAACAACTTCGTAATGAAGTTATAAAGCGTATTTCGAAATTGACAAAAGAATATAAAATAGAAGCAGATAAAAAGATTTATGAAAAAGTTATAAACTTAAAGGAATATAAAGAAGCCAACACCATTTTTTGTTTTGTAAATACAGAAGATGAAATTAATACGAGAGTAATTATAGAAGATGCTTTAAAAAATGGAAAAAGAGTTGGGGTTCCAAAGTGTATAGGAAAAGGTATTATGGAAGTATATGAAATAAAAGGAGAATCTTCTTTACAGGATGGTAAGTATGGTATTTTAGAACCTAAGGTAGGATGCTTATTAATTAAGTCGGAAGAAATAGATTTTGCTATAATACCTTGTGTATCATGCAACAGGGAAGGATATCGTCTAGGATATGGTGGAGGTTTTTACGACCGTTATCTTGCAAACACTAAATTCCACACAGCAGTTATATGTAGAGCAAAGATTCTTTGTGATCATATTCCTCATAATGAAACTGACATAAAAATTGATAAGGTAATTACAGATTAGTAGTATAATAAATTTTAAAGTTTTACTAACATAAATAATTTTCACTCATATAATAATTATGAATAATATTTTTAAGGAGAAAGTTATGGGAAAGGGATTTATAAAAGTAGAACTTTTTACTGCTAGAGAATCAGTACCTGTTCCAGAAGGGAACATATTTGTTTTAAAAAGCACTTCGGTAGATTTTGATAAGGGACAAATATTAAGTACTGATTCTAGTGGAATAACAAACTTATTAGAAGTAGATGCTCCAGATATTCAATTATCAGAAAGTGCTAACTCAGATCAAGTCCCATATTCAGTATATGATTTATATGTTAGAGCTCCGGGATATAAAGATGCAGCGGTAGAAGGAGTGCAGGTTTTCCCTAATGAAGTATCAATACAACAGATAGAGATGATACCTACAGCTAAGGAAAGAGAATTTCTAGAGGAACTAGAATATAATTATATTCCACCTCATCAGTTAGTTGAGGATATACCAAGAGTTCAAGTAGAAGAACCGACTTTTCAAAGTAAAGTATTAATAAGACCGTATATTCCAGAGTATATAACGGTGCACTTAGGTGCTCCATCTTCCTATGCAGAAAACGTTACTGTGAAGTTTCCAGAATATATAAAAAATGTGGCATCTAGTGAAATATACCCTACTTGGCCGGAACCGGCTATAAGAGCTAACATATACTGTCAAATTTCTTTTGCACTTAATAGAATATACACAGAATGGTATAGGAATATGGGATATAATTTTCAGATTACTAATTCTACAGCATATGATCAGTATTTTGTTAAAGGAAGAAATATTTTTCAAAACATTAGTAGAATAGTAGATGATATATTTAATGAGTATATTACTAGAGCAGGATATATGGAGCCTATGTTAGCTCAATATTGCAATGGCACTACAGTAACTTGTAAGGGACTATCACAATGGGGTACTGTAGAATTTGCTAATAATGGGTATGGAACTATGGAGATTCTTAAAAATTATTATGGTGATAATATTGAACTAAAAAGAACAAGTGACATAAGAGGAATAGAAGAATCTTATGGTGGAATTTCTTTAAATATAGATAGTACTGGAGAGGATGTAGAAATCATTCAAAGACAATTAAATAGAATTTCTAATAATTATCCAGCAATACCCAAAATAGAACCTGTAAATGGGAAATTTGATTTACAGACGGAAGCGTCAGTAAAGGCATTTCAACGAATATTTAATTTATATGTGGATGGAATAGTTGGTAAATCAACATGGTATAAAATATCAGGAATTTATGTAGGAGTTAAAAAATTAGCAGAGTTAGAATCAGAAGGTGAAAAGATAGAAGGAACAGGTACTTATCCAGGATATCTATTAAAGCAAGGTGCAACGGGAGAGGCTGTTACTAAAATGCAATATTACTTAAATGTTATAGCTCAATATTATCAAGAAATACCTCTAATTATTAGTGATAGCATTTTTGGAGTAGATACTTTAGATGCAGTAATACAGTTTCAAAAAAAATTTGGACTAGATGTAGATGGAATAGTAGGAAGACAAACTTGGGATAAAATATACTCTGTATATAAAGACATAATTGATGGAAATAATAAACCTGAAAATGAGGGGGCGCCATATCCAGGATATTTATTAAGGGAAGGGTCTAGAGGAAATGATGTAAATAAGTTACAGACATATCTAAGATCCATTTCAGATAAGTATACATCTATAAAGAGAATAAATGTGGATGGAATATTTGGAAAAGCAACAAGGCAAGCAGTTATAGATTTTCAAAAGTATTTTAATTTATCTCCTGATGGTATAGTTGGACCAATGACTTGGGATAGAATTGTTCAGGTTTATAGGGAACTTTGATGTAAATAAAAATATGGCACTATATGGTACTATGATATAATATAAGGCTTATTTTATGGAATTAATTCTATAAAGTAAGCTTTTGTTATTCTAAATAAATTTATTACATACAGAGTTGGTATAATTTTAGAAAATTTGCGAAAACTTTTCTAGGATATTTTGTAAGGATGTGATAGATTTGAAATAGGTTATAATAAATAAGAGAGGTGTTTACTTATGATAAATATTTTAATTGTTGAAGATGATATACATATATCAAAGATGATAGAGGCCACTCTTTCTATAGGTGGTTATAAAGGACATATATGTGGTAACGGAAAAGAAGCTGTTAATCGAATTGAAGAAGAAAAATTTGATTTAATATTATTAGATGTAATGCTTCCGGATATGAATGGATTTCAGATTATGGAGGAGATTAGAGGTCGAGAGGTTCCAGTAATATTTTTAACTGCTATGCAAGATGTATCAGATAAAGTAAGGGGATTAAAGTTAGGTGCTGAAGATTATATAGTAAAACCCTTTGAAGCGGTAGAGCTTTTAGCTAGGATAGAGGTTGTACTGCGAAGGACTCATAAAAATAAAAATATATTAGAGTATAGAGATATTATAATTGATATTGATAAGCATATAGTGAAAAAATCAGATAATATTATAAATTTAACTCCAAAAGAATTCGAAATTCTAGTGTTTTTCATACAGCATATAGATATTGCTATAACAAGAGAGAGATTATTAGCTGCAGTTTGGGGATATGAATTTGTAGGAGAATCTAGAACTATAGATATACACGTACAACATGTTAGAAAGAAGATGGACTTGAATGATAAATTAATTACTGTACCAAAGCTTGGATATAGATTGGAGCGATGATATGAAATTATGGCAAAAAATCTTCTGGTATACCCTTGCACTTGTAATTATGGCAATAAGCATTACTTCCTCTTTATTACTATCAAATAATCATAAGCTGGTTATTGAAAGAGAAGAAAAAAGTGCTTTATCCGAGCATGAATATTTAGTGTCTGATATTAAAGGTAATGTAATTTATAATCGTCTTAAGAAATCTATAACTTTCTTAAGTGAAGAAGACGTATTAAAAATAATTAATACTATATTCAACAATGTAGATGTTAAAAGCAGTACTAGTATATCTATATATAAGGACGGTGTAAGGATATTTGAAAATAATTCACTACCAAGTGAAATCGAAGAAGGGGTATATAAGGCTTTAGATAAATCGAAGAATCATTACTTGGAAGTTGTGGATTATAAAACAGCCTCCTATATGTTAGTAGCTTCACCTGTTAACATGGAAGGAAAGATATATGAATTTATAACAACCTATGATGTCACCCCAGTATATACTCTTTATAAAGAGCAAATAAATCTTATAAAACTAGTTAGTACTTTATGTGGAATAATTATAGCTGGTGGGTTGATTATAGTTGTGAAGTTTTCACTCTATCCTTTAGAAAAGGTTAATGAGGGGATTAGATTTATAGCCGAAGGAAATTACAGCAAAAGGCTAGAAGTTAAAGGTGATGATGAAATTACAGAACTTTCAACCAATATGAATATAATGGCAGAGGCTATTGAAGAAAATGTAGAGGAATTAGAAGCGGTGGCAGAAGATAGAAGAATATTTATTGCAAATTTAGCTCATGAAATGAAAACTCCATTAACTTCAATTCTAGGTTTCGCAGATATACTTAGAATTAAGCGTGTTGTAAATGAGGAAGAAAGACAAGAATACGCTGGAATAATTATAGAGGAGACTAAAAGATTAAAAATTTTATCAGGAAAGCTTATGGAACTAATTACTGTAGGTAGCACTAATGTAGACATGAGAGAGATAAATATAAAAGATTTAATAAAAGATATCGAACTATCTTTAACACCTACACTGAAAAATAAGAAATTAAATTTTAATGTAAAAATAGAGAAAGATTTATGGGTACTCATTGATAAGGAGCTGTTTAAATCTTTAATATATAATTTAATAGATAATGCTATTAAGGCATCAACAGAGGGGCAAAATATATCATTGATAGGTACAAGGGAAAAAGAACATGTACTAATTAAAGTAGTAGATGAAGGTATTGGTATACCGAAAGAGGAAATAAGCAATATAATAAAGCCTTTTTATATGCTAGATAAAGCACGAACTAGAAAAAGCGGTGGTGCTGGATTAGGTTTAGCACTTTGCGTTGAAATAGCAAGGTTACATAATGGGACTATTAATATAGAAAGTGAAGTTGGAAAGGGTACCTGTGTATGTATTGATATAAAGGGAGGTAGAGTAGATGAGAAATAGATTAGCAAAAGAATTAGGTAAAACTATATTCTTACTAATAATTATAGTTATAGGTGGATACATTATAACATCTATGATATATAAGTTTTTACCCTCTTATAAATATCAAGTTAAAAAGATTGAAAATGTAAACTCTGTAAAACATCTATTTTATCTTGAAGAAGAACCTATTACATATCCTTGGAGCTATGTAGATAAAGGTCGGGTTTCTATACTTTCTAATGATGAGAAGACTGTGTTTAATAGTAATGTTTATACTCAGAATTTTCAAGGAAAAAATGTAGTTGATTTTATTGTCCAGATGATGAATTTATCTAAAATATATACAAGTGAAGATGAAATTATAAATTCATTTAAATATCTAGAAAATATTCAAGGAGATAAAGAAGAACATAATAAGATACTTATATTAAATAATAACTTTACAAGCATAAGTGGAACAAAGTATAATGTTAAATTTTCATTGAGTAAAAATGGGCAAGTTTCTTATAAGCATAAGATGGTTAAAGATTCAAAAGAGGTTGACAATAAAATGATAGAGAAATCATATAAGCTTTTAGAAGAGTATGCTAGAAATGAAGATAGTAAATTAGTTAATTATTTGAAGAATATATATAAGGCTTCACAAAGGAATTATGCCTATGAAATATTAAATGTATTAAATAACATGATGGTTATGTATACCGAAGATGGATATGTAAAAGTAAAAAATTATTTACAAGATTTAAACTATGAAATATTCTCTACGGAATCAGAATTAATGCTTATATATACATTAGAAGATGGCACTATAGTAATCTTATATTTTGATCCTATTAACGAAGAGTTTTGCGGATTTAATATACAAAAAAATTAAAATAGAACACAATAAAAATCATTTACATATAATTTACATTTTTTTAAGTACTTTATTGCGATATCTATGTAATAATAGGAGCATAAGGTAATATTTGGAAAAGTGGTGAGTTATATTGAAATTTAAAAGAAATGAAAATAAAATCTATAAATTTAACAGTACATCTCTAAGATTAAAGATAATGATTTTATTTGCATTATGTATCTTTATATTGCATGCAATAGTTGATTCAAAGTTAGATACACCAATAAATGTTTCATTAGGTAGTAATAGTGAAGAATGCAGAGTTGATGATGGAACTAATAAAAGCGATAAACTTATTTCTGTTCCATATATAAGCCAAGATGAAAAATATCCAACAGGATGTGAAGTTGTAAGTGCTTCTATGCTGCTTCAATATTATAAATATGATATATCTGTTGATGAGTTCATAGATAATTATTTAGAGAGCTCTTTCCTTGAAGAAATTGATGGAAAGTTATATGGACCTAATCCCAATAAAGCTTTTGTTGGTGATCCAAGAAGTATTTATAGTTATGGATGTTATGCACCTGTAATTGTTAATTCTCTAAATAAAGTCTTAAGTACAGATCATTTAGTAAAAAATACTACAGGAAGAGAACTTAATGAACTTATAGAGAATTATATAGATGAAGAAATACCATTGTTACTTTGGACAAGCATTGAATTACGTCCTACAGATTTAGGAACCCAATGGTATATAAGAGAATCTGGGGAAGAATTTCAGTGGATAAGTAATGAACACTGTATGGTATTAGTAGGTTACGATGAATATAAATACTACTTTAATGATCCTTATGAAGATAATGGGGTAGTAGGATATGATAAGGAATTAGTAGAGAAAAGATTTAATGAATTAGGAAAGCAAT
Organism: Clostridiaceae bacterium; assembly: GCA_902363375.1. Classification (GTDB taxonomy): domain Bacteria; phylum Bacillota; class Clostridia; order Clostridiales; family Clostridiaceae; genus Clostridium_J. The sequence continues at coordinate 74,994 of CABIZX010000002.1, forward strand.
CAGTAGTTATTTTACATAAATAATAGATTTACGGGTTTATTATTTAAAACTTTAAATGTCATTGAGCCTATACTTTAATGTGATTCATTAAAGTATAGGCTCAATTTTTTATAAAAATAAATTGATGTTTGGATTTAGAAGGTACAAGCTATTGTCTATATTGATATATGGTTTTGTAAACTTAATAAATGGTATTAAAAAATCATTTTTATTATATGAACATTATTGTAAGAATTTCTTAAGATTTATATAAACTATTACTTAATATTTGAGGAGTAATATAAAAATATAGATTGAGAGAAGTCATGGTATAATAAATATGAAATGGAGGGGATTAAATTGAATTACAATGTATTAGTAGTTGATGATGATAAAGAAATAGTAGATGCCATTGAAATATATCTCTCAAACGAAGGATTAAAAATATATAGAGCATCTGATGGTATAGAAGCTTTAGAAACTTTAGTTGATAAGGAAATACATCTTATTTTGATGGATATCATGATGCCAAGGATGGATGGAATCAGAGCTACGCTTAAAATTAGAGAAGAAAAAAATATACCTATAATACTTATATCTGCGAAGTCAGAGGATACAGATAAAATCTTAGGACTAAATATGGGAGCCGACGATTATATTACGAAACCTTTTAATCCTCTAGAGTTAATAGCCAGAGTTAAATCTCAATTAAGAAGATATGTTACACTAGGAAACTTTAATAAAGAAGAGGAAAAGGAAATTTTAAAAAGTGGAGGGCTAGAACTTAATATTAAAAATAAGGAGGCCTTTGTGGATGGTGAGAGCGTAAAGTTAACACCTATAGAGTTTAAAATTCTAGAGTTATTACTTAAGAATAAAGGAAGAGTATTTTCTATGGAAGAAATATACGAAAGAGTTTGGAATGAACCTAGCTACAATGTAGATAATACTGTAGCTGTGCATATAAGAAGGATTAGAGAAAAAATTGAAATTAATCCTAAAGAACCAAGATATTTAAAGGTGGTGTGGGGGATTGGATATAAAATCGACAAGTGCTGATGAAAAAGATAAAGCTTATAATGATATGTTAAAGGACTTTAAAAAAATAAAAATAGCAAGAACTATAGCTATTATAATAACTATAATAATGATCTCCATATCCCTTATTTCTTTTAAAGATATTAAGGTTAATAGTAATATTTTTAATAGAAAAAGTCTATACGAAGGGAGATTCTTAGGAACTGAAATTAATAGATTTACAGAAAAGGTTCTAGAAATAATAGAACTTTATAAGACTGAGGATTACATTAAGAATGTGAATAATTTATCTCAAGAAGAAATTCAGTGGAAAAAAGAAACTATAAATAAAAAAATACAAGAAGAATATGAAGCAGAAACTAACAAGTTACATGAAAAGTACAATGATAATTGGGACGAAGTAAAATTTAAACAAGAGCAAGAAGCTGTTTATAAAAAGATAGAAGAAAAGTATGTTTATAGTGATGAAGAATTAAAGAAAGCAATAATTGAAGAAAAGTTATTAAACTTTAATAAAACTCTCAAGGTTTTAGAGGGTTATGAGAATCTAAAATATATTGCTTATGATAAGGCTAATAATATATGGCTTACTAATTACAAGGAAGGAAAAGAGGCAATTTCAGAATTAAGAAAAAATAGTGGCTATTTTTCAGAGTATCATATTTCTAATGGTATAGAAAATAGAAGTGTATTTATTAATGGAGAACCTGCTAAGGAAAAGGAATTAGTAGGTAGACATGGATACTATAATGAAGAAGATAAGTCGGCTATTCTAGAGATAACTAATGAATATAATAGTCATGGAAATAGCTATAAGGTTAAGGGAAACTTAGATATATATATATCAGTTCCAAGTAAGCTTGTACGTGGAGATAGTGTTTACACTATATATGAAAATTTTCTAGAGGCTAAGTCTATTATAAATATAGAAATAGGTATTTTCATAGGCTCTTTAGTAGGAGTATTGGTTATGTTATATGTGCTTAAAAAATTTAAGTGCAAATCATGCTATTCTAATAAAATAGTAGAAAAGTTGAAGAATGTACCTTTAGAATTTAAGCTACTAGGATTATTTATGGGATATATAGCCTATAAAATATCTTTTAGATATAGCTGGAACAATGAATATAGATATACAATTAATATTTATAACATAGTCCTAGTCACACTAATTTTAATAGTTTACTATATAATTGTTAGAGCACTTCTACAAAACTATAAGGAAGATACTCTTCTAAAGGATAGTTATGGAATAAAACTTTATACTCACATATGCATTGCTATGGAAAAAGGAAGCTTGGGTAGAAAGCTTATTTTTGTTATTGGCTCATATGTAACTACTTGTATTATAGTATCGTTATTACTAATTTTTATTTTAGGAGGATTAGGTGTTATCATTGCTTTAGGTTTTGATATAGTTGCTACTGGAATTACTATTTATAAGCTAGTAAAAGAGTTTTCTTATTTAAATAGAATAACTAATGGAGCTAAGCTTATATCTGAAGGAAAGATGAGTGATGATATAACAGAAGAAGGTCATGGTGCTTTAAAAAATCTTGCTCATAGCATAAATAATATGAAGCAAGGGCTTAGAAAATCTATGGAGAATGAGAATAAAAGTGAAAGAATGAAGACAGAGCTCATTTCTAATGTATCCCATGATTTAAAAACACCTTTAACATCAATTATAAATTATGTGGATTTGCTTAAGCGAATGAACATTGAGCCAGAAGAAGCAAGGGCATATGTAGAAGTTTTAGATAGAAAATCTCAAAGATTAAAGATATTAATAGAAGATTTGTTTGAAGCTTCAAAGGCTGCTAGTGGATCCATGCAATTAAGCTTTAGTAAAATAGAATTAAATGCTTTAATAAGGCAGACTTTAGGAGAAGCTGAAAGTAGGACTCAAGCTGCAAATTTAGATTTTAAAGTGAATATGCCATCAGAAAAAATATATATTAATGCTGATGGTAGAAAGATTTGGAGAGTATTTGAAAATTTAGTTTCTAATGCTATAAAGTATTCGCTTAAAGGAACTAGAGTCTATGTAGATGTGAAGCCCCAGAATGATAAGGTATATATAACTATGAAAAATATATCAGCTTATGAATTAAACTTTGATGCCGGTGAAATTACAGAAAGATTTAAGCGTGGAGAGGAATCAAGGCATACAGATGGTTCAGGATTAGGTTTAGCTATTGCGAAGAGTATAGTAGAGCTTCATGGTGGAATTTTAGAAATTCAAATAGATGGAGATTTATTTAAAGTTACTGTTGAATTAAATATATATGAATAAACCATATTAAAATATAATAATTAGGACTTTTGTAAATTAATGATTTATTTTACAAAGGTTCTTTTTATATTAAAAAATAATACTTATTATATTTATCAGAATAGGTAATCCTGTAATGAAAATCATGCTATAATTTTATTATATTTATAGTTAGGAGGAATAATTATGTATTTTGAAAAGCCAGGAAAACAAAATACTAAGGATACATTAGAAAGTGCTATAAAAGTAGCCCGTGATAGAGGTATTAATACTATTGTGGTACCTACGAATACAGGAAGTACTATAGATGAATTACTTAAGTTAGATATAAGCAATTTGAATATAGTATGTGTTACTCATGTCAATGGGTTTAAAGAGCCAGGAGTTCAAGAAATTACAGAAGAAAAATTAAATATGATTAAGAATAAAGGAATTAAAGTTGTGACCACAACTCACGTTCTTAGTGGAGCAGAGCGTGGACTTTCACGTAAGTTTGGAGGAGTAAACCCTGTAGAAATAATTGCATACTCTTTACGTATGCTAGGTCAAGGTACTAAGGTTGCAGTAGAGATTGCTGTTATGGCCTTAGATAGTGGAGTTATAGACTATATGAAATCAATTATAGCCTTAGGGGGAACAGGCGTAGGAGTAGATACTGCTCTTATTATGCGTACTGCTCATGCTTCTAATATTTTAGATTGTAAGATAGATGAATTTATTTGCAAACCAATTTTATAGAATTATTGCTATGATTTTATTTTAAATTAAATATTATGTAGATTCTGTAGAGGTTATTTTAAAATATGTGACTATTTTTTTAGTTACTTATTTTAAGATGACCTTTTTTATTAATTGTAAACTTTATAATCTACTTATATTTAAAGAATAATTTATTTTTATGCTTAAAATTAGCTTAAAATGCAAAAGCTAGTGTGAGAGAGATTATGTTTTATAATAAGGAGGATATTATGAAATTTAAAAGGATAGTTTCTATATTATTAATGGCTATAAGTATTATAAGTTTTACTGCCTGTGATTCTAAATCTCCTAAAAATGATGAAGGTCAAATAGCTACTACTGCAGGAGGAAATATAGTTGTTCCAATAACAAAGGAACCAGATATAATAAATCCAGCATTCACTAATATAGGAGAGATTCAGATGGTATCTAACATAATTTACTCTCCTATCTTTTCTTATGGAGATGGAGAGATTAGAACATATTTGGCAGAATCAGTTGATTTTAAAGATAATAAGGAAATAACTATTAAATTAAAAGATAAGTTAAAATGGCATGATGGAGAACCTATAACTGCAGATGATTTGGAGTATACAATAAATCTTATCTTAGATGAGAAGCAGGAATCTCCATTAAGAGAATTTCTAATGATAAATGAAAAACCTATAAAGGTAGAAAAAGTTGATGAGTTAACAATTAAAGTAACGCTTCCTGTTGAAAATGTAGTATTTTTATATAATCTTTCTAAAGTTGTTCCTATTCCAAAGCATGTATATGAAGGGGAAGAAATAGTTGTTAAGTCGGAAAAAAATAAATCACCTATAGGTTCTGGGCCATTTAAGTTTAAAGAATGGATTAAGGGAGAAACTATAGTTTTAGAAAAATATAATGACTACTACTCAGGAATGCCTAAAGCTGACATGATAACAATAAAGGTATTTCCATCAGAAGAAATGGCAGAAAAAGCTTTTAATAAGGGAGAATTAACCTTAGTTAAAGCAAGTCCAGAGTTGTATGATAAAGCTTACAAAGGAGAAGAATTACAATCCTATACATTTAGCGAAGGAAAGGTAAATTATATAGTTTTTAATCAAAATGTTAGTTATATGCAAAATATGGTTTTTAGGCGAGGTCTATCCTATGCTTTAGATAGAAAAGAAATGATAGGTGCAGCTTATGGGGAATCTGGTGCAGAGAAGGTAGAGGAAGCAAATTCAATTTTAATTAAAGAGGCAGAACAATATACAGAAGAAAATGTGGAGACATATGAACATGATATAGAAAAGGCAAAAGCTCTAATAAAAGAAAGTGGAGTAGCTAATGTGAATAAGCTTAAAGTAGGGTATAATATGGATACTTCTGGACATAGAGATTATGCAGAGGCTGTGAAAAAGCAATTAAAAGAGATAGGAATAGAGGTTGAAATAGTACCTTATGAAAATGTGGAATTTTATAATAAAGTATTTAGTAAGGGTACAGAATGTGATCTATATATTAATGATTATGCCTTAGGATTAAATCCTGCGGACTATAGAAAAATGTTTGAAACAGGTTCTTATTATAATCAAACAGGATATACTAATTTTAAAGTAGATAACCTTTGGAAAGTAGGAGAAAAGGAATTAGATGCAGATAAGAGAAAGGCAATCTATAGAGATATACAATTGCAAATTGCATCAGATGCACCTATATATGTTATTGACTATGAGCAAAATCTTATGGTTGCACAAAAAAATCTAGATGGTGTACCAGAAGCAAAACCTAAAGCAAATATACTTTTTGAAGATTGGTCAAAGCTACATTTGAATAAATAAGAAAATATTTTAGAATTATATGTTGAAGTTGATTTAATATAATCACATTGTTAGTTAATGTAATTATATTAATCAATTTCAACATTAAATATTATGGCGCTGTTGAAAATTACAGTGATAAAATATACAAGCTATGAGAATATTGGTGGACGTCCTTTAAAAGATCACCTAAAATAAGTTTCATCGACTTGGATTTGTCCACATAGCTCTTTGGTTTAAAAATTATCTCTTAATGCATCAAGTATTTTATAACGCCAAAGAAAAGTTGTCTTTAAACTTATTGGAATGATTTTTATAGTTTCTCTTAAGGAATATCCTTGAAACAATAAATGAATATATTCACTCCATATATTAATCTCTTTTTTTGAATAATATATTGGAGTATTTGTAACACTAATAAAAGATTTTGAGTAAATTTTGCATAGGTATCTCTGTGTTATTTGATTCTTACCATTCTTTACAATACAGTTGATACCGCAGTAAGGACAACTTAATTCCTTAGTGTTTTTCTTCAGGAAAACCTCATTTATTGTTTTGCTTATATCTAAAATTAGTTTTGCGCTCTCATTTCCTTTTAAATCCCTAGCTAACGCTAACACTTTGTGATATTGAAGCGAACTCATATGAACATTTCTCATTTATTATTCATATAAATTATTATCAAACCCTATCACTATAATTAACTACAGAGCCAATGTTATTAAGTTACTATATTTAATAGTCAATGGATAACTTTAAGTCTATGAACTTTATTATAAGGTAAGCTAGTTCGATTAACACACATAAGCCCTATAATCGGTTCTTTATGATTTAATTTAGTATAGCTAAGTAGAGCTTCTCCATAATTAATATTTCTAGAAAAATCATAATCTAAGACCTTTAGTACATTAGAGTCCACAAGATTTTGACTAAGTTTACCACAGATGTGGATTGTTACTTCAGGACAATTGTCAATAATTCCTCTAATAATTCTTTTAAAACTATTAACATATATGCTATTAAATAATTTAGGACCAATTATATCTTTTGTACCGAGAGGATCTCCAAAGGATAATATTTTGACACCATGATTATAAATTAAAGTTCCATAATTAATTATAAATTCTTCTAAAGAATTAAGAATATAAAGAAAGTCTTCTTCTTGTTTTCTTATAGATTTAAAAATAGTAGTTGTATCTAATAAGCAATTTAAAATAGTGAAAGGGCCTTCTAAATTATAAATAATGTTCTCAGATTTCAAAGAGTTTAACACTTGAAGAATTACATATAGTCTTTCACTATACATATTAATATTATTGGGTATTTGATTTATATTATTAAAACAAGGCTCTTTTATTTTAGCACCATTCATAGTTAATGATACATTTGCACCTAAAATTTCTCCCTCTAAAGTATTACAAAAGGGTAGCTTTATCCAAGAATCTTTAAGGAGTTCTTTAGATTTAAAAGCTATTTTTATTATATTATCCTTATTAAAGTGCAGTTCTTTCTCATTACTTATATGTAATTCTTCTAAAATAGAAGGAATTACAGTAATATGATTATAGTCATTACAAATAAAGGACATATATTATCACCTCTTAAATGAAAGTATGGATTATTTAAAGAAAAGTGCTTTAGTGAAAGTTTTTTCATATTCCTCTATATTAGACAGCTCTATATAATCTACATTTCTTGCGATATCTTCAGCATTTTTTCGTTCCTCTATAGAAAGTAAACACATAAAAGCTCCAACTCTAGAGGAGTTACCTATATAATTTATCTTATGCTTTAGACTTTCAGGAATTATACCTACACCAGTAAGGCTCTCGGGAGAGAGATGTTTTCCAAATTGACCTGCTATTATAACTTTATCTAGATTATTCATAGTTATATTTTTATAATCTAAGAGGGTGAGAAATCCTGAAAGTATTGCACCTTTAGCTAATTGAACCTGTCTTATATCATTTTGAGTAATATAAATTTCCTTATTTTTTTCATGTAATAAAACTCGTCTCTTTCCATCAGTTTCATAAACTAGAGGAGAAGGAGTTTTTAATCTACCATTTACTCCTAAAATATCATTTTTTAAAAGCTCACTAATAGTCTCTAAAATACCGCTACCACAAATTCCTATGGGTTCAGCGTTACCAATAGTACTTATAGATATATTATTATTTGTAATTTTAAGAGCCTCTATGGCACCGGTATCAGCTCTCATACCGCAACTAATATTCATTCCTTCAAGAGCTGGGCCAGCAGCACAGGAGCATGATATAAGATTGCCATTATTACTTAGCACTATTTCACCATTGGTGCCAATATCAATAAATAAGGTGTTTCCTTTTTCAAGATATAATCTACTAGATAATATACCTGCTACGATATCTCCACCAATATAAGTTGATACTGCAGGAATGCAATAAATTTTTCCCTTAGAATTTATTTTAATCCCAATATCACTAGCATCTATAGTCATATTTTCAGTTAATACGCTTATATAAGGAGATTTACCTAGTGTATTTATAGAAATGCCAAGCAGACAATGTATCATAGTAGAATTAGCACCAATTACAATTTCATATATAGAAGATATATTTATATTATTTTTATCACATAAGTACTCTATATTATGATTTATTTCATCTACAATAGATTGGTGAAGCCTAAGTATACCATCTTCATTATCGCTAGAATAATGAATTCTAGACAAAACATCTAGCCCAAATTCCTTTTGTGGATTTATAAAGGAGCTACTATCAATTTCTTTAAAAGTTGATAGATTGATTAAAGAACATGCCACTGTAGTAGTTCCAATATCTATTGCCATGCCATAAACATTAGATATGCTAATATTTACATCTAAAATCTCATCGTTATAAACGATGGCTTCCCCATGTCCAACCTTTAGAAGTGAAGGTAGTTTTTTCAATATATCTAGAGGTACAGATAAAGTTTCATCTATAATATGTTGGAAATAGCTATTAATACTATTAAATTTAGAAATAGCTTCTTTACTGAAGTTAAAAGCTATCTTTTTTATAGCTGGATTTATGTTAAAATTAGGTATAACACCATCAGTAAGAATATTAACATTACTGCTAGGTTGAAAGAGAATGTCAATTTTAGTATTATCAATAATTTTACATTGGCAGGCGAGTCTAATACCATTAATTAAGTCACTATAACTTAAAAGCCTTTTCTCTTCATGAGTAATAGGTGTAACCGCACCCTCTAATATTTTTATCTTACATTTTCCACAGGTCCCCATACCTCTACAGGGACACTCCATTACTATTTCATTATCTTTAAGTAACTCTAGCACTGTTTTGTTAGATTTTTTTAGTTCTATCATTAGCTTTCTCCTTTGAAACTTCCATAAGAGTTTTTATGTTATGGATTTTACTCTTTGTTCCTAATCCACAAGCTGGTGCTAAGATATCTATTCCGCTAGATACACAAAATTCGCAAGCTGATTTTACACTTTCTTTTGTACCTTTATCTAAGGTTAAAGTACTTACATTTCCCATTAAAGCTTTATTACTAATACTTTCCCTAACTTCTCTTATACTAACAATAGAATCAAAACTTAATACATTACCTCTTAGGTTACTTAGTTCTTTATATATAGGCTTTAATCGTCCACATATATGAACTATGATTCCATTATTACAAAGAGGATTTAATTCATCTACAATTCTATTTATATAAGGTAAAGCAAACTCATTAAACAGCTTAGGCCCTAGAATTTCACCAGTGCCACTTGGGTCAGAAATAGAAATTATATCTGCACCTGATTTTATTTGAGCTTTACCAAAGCTAATAAGATTATCTGTGATAAAGTTCATAAGTTCATGGGCTTCTTTAGGATGCCTTCTTAAGTCTTTATAATAATTTGAAGCATCTACTAATGAAGAAGCTAGGCTTACTGGACCGGTTAAATTACCTACGATTACAGTATCCATGTTCATGCTTTTAAGTATGTTAAGAGCATTTAAAGTAGTATTTACACGTCCCTTTGAAAGGTCAATATTATTTAGTTTTCTCCAATCTACTACTGAGTTCAAAGGATATTCTATTACTCTAGGTTCTGTAATTTTATCACCTAAATGAACCTTAGCTCCCATTGCTTCAGCTTCTACTGTCATACAAAAAGGAACTCCTACATTATCTAAAATATTGTTTTTAGCTATTCCTGCAGCTAAATTAGCCATAAGCTTTGCATCTTTATGAGCTTCAGGCCAATAGATATGTTCTATATCCATAAGTTCTGTTACAATCATATTCATCATTCCGCCAGGGCACATACAAGGAATACGGTCAATTTCATTTTTATTAATTACATTAAAAAATCTTTCTTTTGCAGTCATCATTTTATATACCACCATACTTTTTAATAAGAAAATCTATTTTTTCAGGATCTATAGGCCAACCAAGTTCTCTTGTAATATCTAGCATAGCATCTATATTATCCATAGGGGTCTCAACTGGAAGTCCGCATCCTGACATTACTGAATATCCTTTAGGACTATCATAGCAATCCTTTATACATTTTAAAGTTGCAACTTTAACTTCATTAGGTGTACCACTATACATTACAGTAGAAGGGTCTACATTTCCCATGATTTTTATTTGATTGCCTATAGTTTCTTTGCATTTTAATAAACTTGCTATATTATCTATACTAAAGGCACTAAAACCTAAATCCACTACGTCTTGCCATATAGGATCTGTTTTTCCACAGATATGAATGGAAGGAGTCACACCTTTATTTTTCATGAAGTTTACAAGCTCTTTCATATAAGGTTTACAATATCTTCTAAAATGAATAGGACTAATAACTGTAGAGGAAGCCATAGGTTCACAAATGCTAATTCCAACACCCTGTTTTAGGGCTTCTTCAACAAAGGAAATACAGCTTTCAAGAGAAATTTTACAAAGTTTATGAACAGCCTCAGGTTTTCTAATCATAAGCTTAGTCATTTCTTGGACACCTATTAAGAAACAAGCATTAGTAAAAGGACCAACTATGGCAGCACTACAAGGGACTTCAGTGCCAATAGTATCTGTTACAATTTTCATAGCCTCTATATGAATAGGGAGTCGTCCATCTTTTAATGGATTTACAGGAGTGAGAGAATCTATTTGTTCTACAGAATTAATTGCGGGTTCAAGTAAATCTACAGTATTATCTTCTGGATATTTCATTTTAGCGCCCATTGCTTCTGAAATAATAAATAAATCTGTAAATATTTTAGCTCCATCACCACCAAATCTTCTATGAGTTGCTATAACTGCATCTGATAAAGCTTTACTACTGTGATTAAATTCAGAAATCTTTAATCCAGCAACTCTGGCAATTCCATTAGAAAGATTGGGATTACATTGAATTCTATCAACATCATTTCCTTTAGAAATAGCTAAGGCTCTTTCCATAGGAGTCATTTTATCTTTAAACATTAGCTACACCTCTTTGCAACAAGTTCTTTAGCTAAACGGGCTGCCTTTGAAGCCTCAACTTCATACCCATCTGCACCTATTTTATCTGCGAAGCTTTGAGATATTGGGCCACCACCTATCATCACAACTATATCATCTCTAAGTCCAGCGTCATTCAACATATCTATAACAACCTTCATATTGTCCATGGTTGTAGTCATTAGAGTTGACATGCCAACTAAAGTAGCCTTTGTTTCTTTTACCTTATTTATAAATTCAGTAGGGGATACGTCTCGACCTAGGTCGTACACTTCAAAACCACAGGTTTCAAGCATTATCTTAAATAAATTTTTTCCTATATCATGGGTATCACCTTCAACTACACCTACAACAGCTTTGTGCTTCTTCTCATTAGAATCAAACTTAAGATGAGGTTTAAGTTTGTCCATACCTGCATACATAGCATCAGAGCACATAAGAAGTTCTGGAATATAATATTCTTCTTCCTCATATAGTACACCAGCTTTATCCATTCCAACAGCTAGTCCAGAAGCTATACCATCATAGGCATCATAACCTAAAGATAGATACTCATCAGCTTTATCCCTTACTAAGTCCTCATCCATATCAAGAACTCCCTTAGCAAGAGAATCTAAAAGCAAATTTTTCTTATTGTCCATCATCACACACACCTTTTTATTTTATTGAGATTGTACAAATTCATTATGATAAATAAATTTATATCCAAGTATATGATAATATCATTTTATAGAATAATTTAGCATTATTTGAAATAACTATAAAATTAGTTTATTTATTAGATATTCTAATTTAAAGTAAATAAATTTTTATATAGGTTTATTTACAAAAATAAATTATCAAAAAATATTGACAATTATCGTTGAAGAGAATAATATATAAGAAATATATATTTATAATTCTTTGAAGGGAAGAGTAAATATTACTCAGTATGTAAAGCGAGTAGGGGAGGGTGGAAGCTCTATGAGAACAGTAATATTGAAAGACATCCTGGAGATATTTATCTGAAATAATAAGTAGGATAAATCGGATTCCTCCGTTAAAGGGATTAGAGATGATAAAGTAATTACTACTTAATCAGATTAGGATGGTACCGTGAATATAGCTTTCGCTCCTATAGGAGTGAAAGCTTTTTTTATGAAAGAGAGCTCATTTCATTAAGGTAAATTTCTTATATAGCCGGTATAATAAGAAATTTAGTCTAACCTAATCGTAATATATTCTATATAAGAAGTTTTTATAGAATATGTTTAGGTATTTAATTATTATATCAACAAGGGTGGTACCGCAATATTTTGCCCCTTGAGCCTTTGGCTTAAGGGGTTTTTTATTATTAAAATTTAGGAGGCATAGAAATGGAAAGAGTATTAATAAATAAATTAGTAAATCATATGAATAAAAAAGTAAAAATAGCAGGATGGATATATAGAATAAGAAAATTAAAGTCTATTACATTTATTGTAATAAGGGATAGAAGTGGTCTTGTACAATGTGTTGCTGATAACTCCAGTATTGAAGAGTTAAATTTAAAGTTAGAGTCTGTGGTTTCCATTGAAGGTGTAGTTAAAGAAGGAAAGAACACATTAAATAATTTTGAAGTACAAATTGAAAATATAGAAATTATTAATGCGACTATTGGAGAATTACCTATAGAAGTAAATAATAGGGAATTAGACATTAACTTAGATACTATGCTAAATAATAGAGTATTGAGTTTAAGGCATGAAAAAATAAGTGCCATTTTCAAAGTGCAAGATATATTAGTCCAAGGATTTAGAGAGTTTTTAATTAAAGAAGAATTCACAGAAATTTTTACTCCAAAACTTGTATCTGAAGGAGCTGAAGGTGGAACAGAGGTATTTAAGGTTAAGTACTTTGAGAGAGAGGCATATTTAGCACAAAGTCCTCAATTCTATAAACAAATGATGATAGCGGCAGGATTTGAAAGAGTTTTTGAAGTAGCGCATGTTTATAGGGCTGAAGAGCATAATACTAATAGGCATTTAAATGAATATATAAGTATGGATTTGGAAATGGGATTTATTGAAGATGAAGCAGAAGTAATGGAAATGGAAGAAAGATTATTAAAGTTTATTTTAAATAAAGTTAAAGTTGAAGGAGTTAAGTATTTAGAAATTTTACAAGCCGAAATACCAGATATTCAAAATGGGATACCTAGAATGAAACTTAAGGATGCCTTAGATATATTAGAAAAAGTGTACAATAAAAAGCATTTAGATGGAGATCTTGACCCAGAAGGTGAAAAATTAATTTGTCAATATGCCAAGAAAAAACTAAACTCAGACTTTATATTCTTAACTCATTATCCAAGAAGAAAAAGACCTATGTATACTATGCCTTGTGGAGAACTAGAAACTCACAGCTTTGACCTATTGTTTAGAGGCATAGAAATAACTACAGGAGGTCAAAGAATTCATAACTATGAACAGCTAATTAAAAATATAGAGTATAAAGGATTAAACCCAGAGAATTATAGTAGTTACACTTGTGTATTCAAACAAGGTATGCCGAAACATGGCGGTCTTGCTATAGGCTTAGAAAGACTAACTGCTAAACTTTTAGGTTTAGAAAATGTAAGAGAAGCATCTCTAATCCCAAGAGACAGAACAAGATTAACACCATAAGTGACACTCCAAATTTTATATTTGGCAAGTGGAACTTACTCATTCGAGCAAAGTGAGAAGGAGTTTCCTTAAGAGCGAAGCGAAAAGTTGCTTTAGTAACGGACACTCCAAATTTTGTACTCTAATATAAACAGATGAACTTTTTCTATTGAAAATACAAATAGAAAAAGTTTATCTATTATTAAATTTAATTAAAATAAATATAAAAAATATTTACAGCATGAATAAAAGGTGTTAATCTACATATTGAAAATTTTAAAACTATAAATATTGAGGAGAGAAACATATGAAGAAATGCATAAAGATGATGCTAACTATAGTAGTCTTAACACTAGTAATGGCAACATTAAGTGCTTGTGGAACTAAAGATGAAGCTAAGAATGGCCAAAATTCAAGCACAGAGGTTAAAACTATAACTACTGAAGAGTTAGAAAAGAATATTAGGGATGATAAATGGATAGTTGTTGATACAAGATCAAACGATGCATATAATGGTTGGAAGCTAGATGGTATTGAAAGAGGCGGACACATTGATGGAGCTGTAGATTTTTCATCGGATTGGATAAATGCAAAAACAAAAAATAAAGAAGAAAGTCTAACTAAGGATTTAGAGGCTAGAGGAATATCAGCAGAAAAGAATGTTGTTCTGTATGATTCAAATGGAGAAGATGCAAAAGAAGTAGCAAATTATTTATCCAAAAAAGGATTTAAGAATTTATATACATATGACGTAAAGGAATGGGCTAAGGATGAAAGTAAACCTATGGTAGCTTATCCTAATTATCAAATGTTAGTTCCAGCGTCATGGATTAAGGATTTAATTGATGGAAAAAATCCAGAGACTTATGAGGGAAAAAAGTTTAAGATATTTGAAGTTTCATGGGGCGAGGAAAAAGATTCACCAGATTATCTAACTGGACATATTCCAGGAGCGGTACATATAAATACGGATGAATTAGAAGAAGGACCGTTATGGAATCGTCTTTCAGATGATAAACTTATAGAATTTGCTAAAGCAAATGGGGTAACTACAGATACAACTGTTGTGTTATATGGTGGAGATACTGCAGCAGCTTCAAGAGCAGCTGTTATATTTAAATATTTAGGAGTAAAAGATGTTAGATTATTAAATGGTGGGACTAGTAAATGGGTAGATGCTGGCTATGAGGTAGAAACTAAATCTAATCCCAAAGTTGCTGTGGAATCCTTTGGTGCAGATGCCCCATTAAATAAAGATTATATTATTGATTTCGATAAGGCTCTTACAGCAGTAGATAAACCAGAAGAAAATACCTTGGTGGATATTAGAAGCTGGGAAGAGTATATAGGAAAAACTTCAGGTTATAGTTATATTCAACCGACAGGACGTCCAGTATGTTCTTTATGGGGGCATGGTGGTAGTGATAGTTCTAGCATGGAAGATTTCAGAAACGAAGATAATACTATGGTTAGTGGAGATCAAATTCTAAAAATGTGGAAAGAATATGGTATAACACCAGATAAAAATCTAATGTTCTTCTGCGGAACAGGTTGGAGAGCAGCTGAAGTTTTATGGTATGCTGATGTAATGGGACTTGAAAACATATCTCTTTATGATGGCGGATGGAATGAATGGAGTGGAAACACTGGAAATGAAGCTGGTCCAGTAACAACTGGAGAACCACAAAAATAGGAAAAAGCTAGGTAATAAATATGATTATAAAAAATATTTTAAATTGGATAGGTACTATATTGCAAATTTCTCTAACAATATTTGCTATAGTAATATATAATTTATCAAATAAAAAGATGGGACTGGTTAGACATTTTACTTATCAAAATTACAAATGGGATGGTATAAATTTAAGATTTTACACAACTTGTGTATTAAGTCTATTAGTAATTGCCTTTATAGTTTTATACTATATTAAATATAGAAATGCATCAGAACCTAGAAAAACTACTTCTTTTAAAATAAATATAGTGTTTATAGTATTAAGTTTTATAGCGATAGCTTTTGCTGTAATTTATAATACGGATAAATTACTCACATACTATGTATTTGTGCTAGTATCTATATTTATTTTGTTGATAGAGTTTTTAAAGCTTGGCTTTTTTCAAGCTGAAAAGTAAATTTCTAGTATATAAAATTTTAATTTTTAATATCAGTTTAAAGTCCAGGATATATTGAATTATCCTGGACTTTAAAATATTAGTTAATATAAATTATTTTATTACTTAACAGCTTGAAGTACAGCTTCATAGTTAGGTTCATCGGTAACCTCATTACAATATTCTACATAGATAACGTTATTATTTTCATCTAATACAAAAACAGCTCTAGTAAGTAAACCAAGTTCATTAATATATACTCCATATTTATCACCAAATTCTCTATTTTTGTAGTCTGAAAGAGTAATGACATTTTTAATGCCAGCAGCTCCACACCATCTAGCTTGAGCAAAAGGTAAGTCCATAGAAATGGTGTATATGGTAACATTATCAAGCTTAGAAGCTTCTTCATTAAACTTTCGAACTTCCATATCACAAACACCGGTATCTATAGAAGGAACAACCACAAATATTCTTTTTCCTTTAGTATCTTGTAAAGTGATAGGTTGTAGTTCGTTATTAGTTAAAGTAAAGTCAGGGGCTTTATCTCCTACTCTTAATTGGATGCCTTTTAAAGTAATTGGATTGCCTTGAAATGTAATTTTCAAGCATATCATCTCCTTTTAAGTTTATATTATCTAAATATAATATGCGCAATTACATTATTTTTATGACGAGGTTTTTTCTTAAATAGAATATACAATTTATAAAAGCATTTTATAAAACTGCCTTTATAGCTATGATAATTAAAATAATTCCACCTAAAATCTCAGCTTTTTTACCAAGCAAATCTCCACATTTCTTTCCTATAAAGATAGCAAGGAAGCTACATATAAAGGTAGTTATGCAAATAATACAGATAGCCGGAACAATAGATATATTCATAGCACTGAAACCAATTCCTACAGCAAAGGCATCTATACTAGTAGCTATTGCTTGAAAGAATATAAGTTTATATGTAAGGAGAGTAGTGTTATCTTTATCACTATCTTTATCAGGGAAGAAACCCTCCTTTAGCATATTTCCACCTATAAATCCTAATATAATTAGAACTAAGATACCTGCATATTTGCTTAAAATTTCTGAGAACATTCCTCCTGCATAATAACCTAATAAAGGCATGAAACCTTGGAAAAAACCAAAGAATAAAGGCATAGCAATAATCTCTGATTTAGTAGCATCCTTATATACCATACCATTAGTCATAGATACTGCTACAGCATCCATACTAAGACCTAATCCTATCATTATAATTTCTATAATACTCATTAAAAAACTCCTTAATCTTATTTTGTTAAATTGTAAACTATCCTCCTCATATAAAATAAAAGACCCATGTATAGCGTTTAAAGTGTACAAAGATAAATACATTTTAATTAAGCTATACATGAGTCTTGTTCTTTAAGGCAAGCCAGATTAAAAATTAATCATTATGTTGACTTGTCACGTATAAATATAATTATACGCAAACTACTCCCTCACGATACATTATTTTATTATTATATTATAAAGTTATGAATAAGTAAATGAATTCTGTAATTTGATTTAGATTAAATGCTGAATTTATAGATTATATTTTAAGAAAATATTAAGGCATATAAGATTATTAAAAGTTTGATATAAGTAGAAATATTGGATATAATATACATGTATTAAGCGTAGAAATAGTGATAGATAAGCATAAAAATTTCATATAAAAAAATACTAAAAATAACCATTAAGATATGAAAATTTTAAATAGATGATTATATAAATATTTATATAGGAAATTTTTTAAAATATACAAAAGTAAGGAGTAATGTTGTGATAGAGGAAAAATTTTTAAATAAAATAAGTAGCTATAATGAAAAGATAGATAAATATAAAAAAGAGTTTGATAGAATTGGATATCTAAGATTAATGGTAATGATATTAGCCTTATATTTCACTTATAGAGGAGTAAAAGATGGAATAACAAGTAAGGTTTTATTTTTTTCTCTAATTTTCTATGGGACTTTTGTGTGTCTAATAATATACCATAAAAAAGTTAAGAATAAATTGAAATTAGCGGAAGATATGATTGATATAAACAATAGATATCTTCAAAGAATTTCTGGCGAATGGATAAATTTTAAAGATATAGGTGATGAATTTGTAAATAAGGGTCATAGGTATGCATCAGATTTAGATATTGTAGGGAAAGAATCCTTATTCCAACTAATAAATATAACAAATACTTGGTATGGTAGGGAATACTTAGCCAATACTTTGCTTGAGCCTAATTATGATAGAAATGAAATCTTATTAAGACAAGAGGCTATAAAAGAGTTATTTGGAGATTTAGATTTTTGTGAGGAGATTGAATATATTGGTAGAAGTAATAAAAGTGGATTAGAAAATCCTAAAAGATTATTAAATTATGTAAGAGATAAGGATGTACTTATAAAATCAAAGTTAGCTAAAAAAATTCTATATTTAATGCCAATATTTACGATACCTATTTCTCTTATAATTATTATATTTAATTTAAATAAGATAAGCTTATTAATGTATTTTCTATTAATAGCTCAGACTAGTATATGGGTAATATCCACATTAAAAGTAAATCAAGTATTGGAAAATATAAATTATTTTAGAGGAAGTATGGAAGAATACTTAAATATTTTAACATTGATAGAGAAAAAAGATTTCAAGTCTAAAAAATTAATTGATATAAAGAAAAGCCTATTTGAGAATAATGGGTCATCGATAAAAGCTATTAGGAAGCTTTCTAATATATCAGAGAAAATAAATATAAGACAAAGTAATGGATTAATATATATAGCCTTAAATGTGCTACTTCTTTGGGATTACCAATGTGTATTTTCTCTCGAGGAATGGAAAGCTGAAAATGGAGAAAAAATAGAAGGTTGGCTTTCAGATATTGGAGTTATGGAAGAACTTATGAGCCTTGCAGTATTAATGCATATTGATAATAATATATCATTCCCAGTAATAAATACTGGTAGGAATAAGATAGAGGCAGAGGAACTTGGTCATCCTCTAATAAATAGAGATGTAAGAGTTAATAATGATTTAAATATGCAAGAAAATATATTTATAATAACAGGTTCAAATATGTCAGGAAAAACTACATTTTTAAGAACTATAGGAATAAATTTAGTTTTGGCATATATAGGGGCACCAGTATTTAGTAAGAAAATGGACTGTAGTTTATTAGATATATATACATCCATGCGAATAACAGATGATTTGAAAAATGGGATTTCAACTTTTTACGGAGAATTAATAAGAATAAAAGAAATTATTGAAGGAGCAAAGAGCAATAAGAATATGATTTTTCTTATTGATGAAATCTTTAGAGGAACTAACTCTAAAGATAGAATTACTGGAGCAGATGCGGTGATTAAAAACTTAAGTAAAGCTGGAGTTATGGGAGCTTTGACTACTCATGATTTAGAGTTATGTAGTTTATCAGAACAGAAGGGAATTAAAAACTATCATTTTTCTGAATACTATAAGGAAAATAAGATATATTTTGATTATAAATTAAAGGCTGGTAAATCAAATACGACAAATGCTAAGTATCTAATGAGAATTGTAGGAATTGAAATTTAACTTATAAAGTGAAGGCATAATTTGATTATAAGAATTATGCCTAGATATAACAAAAATATATTTTAATAATTAATAGATAGGTTTAGATAAAATGAATTATTCTAATAGGGTTAAATAAGAGAATAGTGTAATTTCAAGTATATATTTTAGAATGTTATGTTTATATTTCCAATGAGGGTAATATATATGCTATTATCTTCATAATATATATAAAATAATTAGGGGGAAAGTGTAAATGGGAAGATTATTAGAACGTATTACTGACAACTTAGGGTGGATAGTTCTTGTCTTAGTAATTATTTGGCTTATTTGTATTACTTGGAAGAAAGCGGCACAGGATAAAGCAATTGTAGTTACAGGACTTAAAAGAAGGGTTATAAGTGGTAAAGGAGGATTTGTAGTTCCATTCTTCGAACAAACTAATAGGATATCGCTTGAAAATATGAAAGTAGAAGTAAAGACCCATGAATCCTTAGATAGTAACGGAGTACCTATAGATACTGATGGAGTAGCTATAATAAAGGTTAAGTCAGATCCTGCTAGTGTATTACTAGCTATGGAACAATTTAACACTGGGAAAGAAAGAGAAACTATAGAAGTAATGAGGGGAACTGTACAAGATGTACTAGAAGGTAAGTTAAGAGAAATAGTTTCTAAAATGAGTATTGAAGAGATATATAAAGACAGAGAAATGTTTGCAAATGAAGTTGAAAATGTTGCAAAGAATGATCTTGAAAGAATGGGTCTTGAAATAAAGACTTTTACAATTAGAGATATAGATGACACTAAAGGATATCTTCAAGCTCTAGGTGCTAAACAAATAGCTGAAGTTAAGAAAAATGCAGCTATAGCAGAGGCTGAAGCTAAGAGAGAGGAAATGCAAAAGACTGCAGAAGCAAAAAGACTTGGAATGGAAGCACAAATATTTGCAGAAGCTGAAATTGCTAGAGCTAATAAGGAGAAGGAATTAAAAGTTCAATCATTTAAAGAGGAAGAGAAAAAAGCACAGGCTAAAGCTGACTTTGCTTATGAAGTTGAAAAGAACATAGTTCATAAGAAGGTTGTAGAAACTCTAAAAGATGCTGAGTTATTTGAAGAGCAAAGACAAACTGAAATTGCGGAGCAACAAGTACGTAAGAAAGAAAAAGAGCTTGAATCTGCAGTTAAAAAGGTAGCAGAAGCTGATAAGTATAAAGCGGAACAGGGAGCTGAAGCCGAAAGATTTATGATGATTAAGAGAGCAGAAGCAGAAGCGGAGACAATAAAAATTAAAGGTATGGCAGAAGCTGATGCTATAAGATTGGTAGGACAAGCGAATGCTGATGCCATGAAAGCGGAAGCAGAGGCTATGAAGAAAAAAGCAGAAGCTTATAAAGAATATGGAGAGGCTGCCATTGTTCATATGTTAGCAGATAAACTTCCAGAAGTAGCTAAGAATATAGCAGAACCATTATCTAAGACTGATAAAATGGTAATTATAGATAATGGGGGACAAGGTGGAGCAGCTAAGTTATCAAAAAATATATCAAATATAATGGCTGAAGTTCCAGAGGTTATTAATTCCCTAACAGGAATAGATCTTGTAGAAATGATAAAGGGATTAACTTTAAATAAAAATGAAGAAAATAATTTAAAAGATGAAAATAAGACGGTTATAGAACCAGAGACGATAGAGTCTGAGGTAGAAGAACAGGAATCAGTAAAAGAAATTTAAAGAGTTAAAAAAGCTCTAGGTTATCAATTTGTAACCTAGAGCTTTTTATGCAAAAATATATTTTATTCCCCAAGAAATATGAAATTTTTACCAAAACCTGTAGCTGCATTGACAAGGGGGAGTCACATTGGTAGAATTGGAAATAGATATGGGAGAAAGTATGGATAAAAATGTGTTATTATGTTAATTTTGTAGCAAACATTCTATTTTTATATACGAAAAATACCAGTAAATTTCACATTTAACCTTTTTATTTAATAGCTATAAGTATTAGAACGCTTATAAAGGTAACCATTAGGGGGGAAAACCATGAATAAGAAACTAAGAGTAATAGCAGCAGTAGTTGTAAGCTGTAGCTTAATGTCGTCAACGGTAATAGCTGATGATTTATCAGATGCGAAAAGTAAATCTAAAGAAATTCAAACAAAAATTGAGAATAATAAAGCTAAGGTAGCTGAATTAGAAGAGAACAGAGATAATATTCTAAGTGAAATTTCTAGTTTATCTAGTGAGATGGACAAGTTATATACTGAAGTTAATCAATTAGGTTTACAAATTTCTCAATCAACGAAGAAGATAGAAGAATTAGAGCAAAGATCTAGTGAGCTTAAAGGTGAGTTAGAAGCTAACAAAGATTTAATGAATAAAAGATTAAGAGTTCTATACAAAAGCAAAGGTACAAGCTATCTAGAAATCTTACTTAATGCCGAGGGATTTTCAGATTTTTTTGCAAAGCTAGATACAATTAATACTTTAATATCTTTTAATAACGATGTAATAAATGAATTTAGAATAAATCAAGAAGAGTTAGATAAAAACATAGAAGATTCTACTAAGGAAAAGAAAACTTTAGAAAGTGCAAAGGCTACGGTAGATGCTAGTTTAGCAGATTTAAATGCTAAAAAAGAAGAAAAAAATAAACTTATGGCTAAGGCAGAAGAAGAACTAGGCTCAGCAGAAAAGTTATTAGCACAAAATGAAGCTGAATCTGAGGAAATTTTATCAAGTATAACGGCTATGGAAGAAGCTGCTAAGAGACCATCTCGTGGTGGGGCAGACTCTCAATCAGGCTCCCAATCAAGCTCTCAACCATCTAGTGGTTCATCTTCAAGTCAAGTGTCAACTAATGGAATGTATTCAATAACTGGAACTAGATATGCTATAACATCTCCATTTGGTTATAGAACTAGTCCAATAAGTGGAAAACAAGAATTCCATAATGGTATAGATATAGGTGCTCCGCATGGTGCACCAGTGTATTCTCTTAAGAGTGGAACTGTAACCTATGCAGGTGTGATGAATGGATATGGTAATGTAGTTGTAGTTAATCATGGAGATATAAGTACACTATATGCTCATAACTCATCTATATCAGTAAGTGTTGGACAAAAAGTATCTGGAGGTCAACAGTTAGCTAATGTCGGATCTACTGGTTGGGCTACAGGACCACATATACATTTTGAAGTTATTAAAGATGGAGTTAGAGTTGACTCTGCACCATATTATTTTTAATATATTTATATAAAAAGCAACTAAGTCTTGGATACTCCAAGGCTTAGTTGCTTTTTGTAAAGTTTATATTTAATATTGACATAGTGTATATAAACGATATATACTGTTGATATAAGGAATCTTTAAGGATTAATTTTTTTTAACAGTACTGTATATACTGAGCATTAACAGAATGATAAATTGCTGATTAATATATAATGAACTCATTGGGAATGTACATAATAGAAGATAATTGATGGAGGTGTCACTATGCCTAATAAGTTATTAGAAATAAAAAATTTAACAAAGGAATATGATGATTTCAAACTAGATAATATTTCTTTTAATTTGGATAAGGGATATATTATGGGATTTATAGGGGAGAATGGAGCAGGGAAAACCACGACTATAAAACTAATCATGAATTTGCTTAATAAGGATTCGGGAGAAATTAAGGTTTTTGATAAGGACAATATCAAATATGAAAGAGAGATAAAAGAGAGAATAGGTTTTGTATATGATGAGTGCTTCTATTATGAAAATTTATCTATTAAGGATAATGAGAAAATAATTTCAGGATTTTATAAAAAATGGAGTTATGAAAAGTTTGATAGTTATCTAAAGAAATTTAACTTAAATAAAAAGCAAAAGGTTAAAGGGTTATCTAAGGGAATGAAGATGAAATTTGCCATTGCATTGGCCCTTAGCCATAATGCGGAGTTCTTAATATTAGATGAACCAGCATCAGGTTTAGATCCAGTTATGAGACGTAATATTTTAGATGTGCTTCAAGAAGTTATGGAAGATGAAAATGTGGGAATTTTAATTTCCAGCCATATAATATCAGATTTAGAGAAAATAGCTGATTATATAACCTATATACAAAAGGGAAAGATAGTTTTTTCTAAAGCAACTAATGATTTAATGGAAGAGTATAAGATAATTAAAGGCAGTCTTGATTTATTAAGCAACTTAGATAAAAAGAATATTTATGGTCTTAGAGAAACTTCCTATGGTTTTGAAGGTTTAATGAAAGATATATGCATTGATAAAACTGTAAAACAGAAACTTATTATTGAAAAACCATCTTTAGAGGAAATTATGCTAGCTATGAATAAGGGGGTAGGAAAATAAATGTGGAAAATGGCTTTAAGGGATTTTAAGGGAATACTTAATTTATATAATAATAGAAATGGACTTATAATGCTTGCAGTAGTAATATTTTTTGGTATTGCTAATAAGGGGAGTGGTTTCTTTAGTTATTTTTTATTAATTGCTGGAGTAATAAATATAGCATTTACAGAGATGGAAGGAAGAGATAAAGTTCAGGTTAGCATACTTAGTAGTCCATGTAAAAGAAGTGATTATGTATTAGGAAAATTTTTATCTAGTATTATACTTATAGTAATTGCAACTATAGTTGGATTAATAATAAATAATCTAATATATACGATATATCCATCAGAATATTTAAATATTCCTATATCTGTAGTTAAGATGTCTCTTAGCTACATTCTTATCTTCGTTTCTCTTTATTATTGTGTGTATTTCTCTTTAGGTATAAAGGTCGCTAGAATATTTTACTTTATACTCTTCTTTGTAATAATGTCAGGTACATTTATTATAAATGATATTCTTCAAGGTGAATATATACCAACTTGGTTATCGGGTATAGAAAAATTTCTAGTATTGTTTCAGAGTAATACAATAGCTAGTAATACTATATTAGCTATACTTGTCCTATTTACAATAGCTCTGATAGCTACAATATCAGTAATAATTTATGAAAAGAAGGATTTTTAGGAGGGAAGGCTTATGAAATCACTTTTAAAAAAGGACTTTATAACAAGTAGATATATTTATACTATTGCTATTTTAATTGTAGGAATAATTCTATGTTTTGCTTCGATATACAGCTTTGAAGTGACATTTATGATATACCTTTTAGGAACATTCATGGTACCTTTAATGGCAAATAAGTTCACCGCTACTGATGAGATGAGAAGAAATTATGATACTATAATTAATAGTTTTCCTGTTAAGAGAAGAGATGTAGTACTAAGTAAATTTATATATTACCTTATATCATACATTCTATGCTCTTTGATTCTTCTATTAATAGTATTTATAGTAGGAAATTTCAATGAAGAACAAGTAAGTATGATTTATATTATTCAATCTCTATCTTTTATATATTATTGTTTAATAATTGGAGCTACTAATTTTATATATTATAGATATGATTATAGTGCTGCTTCTAAATATTCTTTAGTTATAATGATGTCAATTATATATGTGCCTATAATAATTTTAAAATTTGTTGATAAGATAAATCCTAATATTTTTATAAAAGTTACTAATTATTTGTTAGAAAGCACAGTACATGGAATATATTTAGCTATATCTATAGGTTTATTAGGAATATTTATATATGTTTTATTTATAGTATTATCTATAATAGGATATAGAAAAAGAGATTTGTAGCATTGTTTTAATAAATTTAACTTGGAGGAAATTAGATGAATATAATAATAAATAATTCTTCAGGAGAACCCATATATTCTCAGATAGAAAAGCAAATAAAAGATGATATTTTAACAAATAAATTGACGCCTAATGAACCATTGCCATCTATACGAGGACTTGCTAAAGATTTGAGAATTAGTGTAATAACAACTAAACGGGCTTATGATGAGCTAGAACGAGAAGGTTTTATTTATACAGTTCCAGGTAAGGGATCTTTTGTAAATGTTCAAGATAAAGAACTTTTAAAAGAATCCTTAATGCGAAATATGGAGGAGTATCTAAGTAAAGCTATAGAGGAAGGTATCAAAGCAGGAATAACTTTAGATGAAATTATAGAAAGTTTAAGGGTGCTTGCTGAAGAATATAAACTATAGTAGGAGGAAGACAATGGATAATATATTATATATAAATAATCTGTGTAAAAAATATAAGGGGTTTAAGCTTAACGATGTATCTTTGCAGTTACCTAAAGGTTTTATTATGGGTTTAATTGGAGAGAATGGGGCAGGAAAAACTACATTAATAAAATTAATAATGAATTTGGTGAAGAAAGATAGTGGAGATATAAAGGTATTTGATAAAGATAACATTAAGTTTGAAAGAGAGATAAAGGATAGAATAGGTTTTGTATATGATGAAGCTTGTTATTATGACCATATGTCTTTAAAAGAAAACGCTAATATGTTTTCTAGATTATATAGTAAGTGGGATAATGAAAAATTTAACAATTATCTAAATAAATTTCAACTTAATAAGGATAAAAAACTAAAAGAACTATCTAAGGGTATGAGAATGAAATTTTCCTTATGCTTAGCCCTTAGCCATGGTGCTGAATTTATAATAATGGATGAACCTACAGTAGGACTAGATCCTGTAGTTAGGTCAGAGGTTTTAGAAGAATTACAAAATCTAATGGTAAATGAAAATATGGGAGTATTAATATCTACTCATATAACTTCAGATCTTGAAAGGATAGCAGACTACATTACCTTTATAAAGGATGGAAATATTGTATTCTCAAAGACTAAGGATGAGATAATGGATTCTTATAAAATTGTTAAGGGAGACAATAGTTTACTTACAAAGGATTTAGAAAAATATTTTGAAGGCATAAGTAAAAATAGATTTGGATTTGAAGCATTGACATCGCAAGTATCAAAGGTAAGAGAGATAGTAGGAGATAAGGTTATATTTGATAAAGCTACACTAGAGGATATAATGATTTTAAAAAATAAAGAAAGATATATATAATCATTGATTTATATAATTAACCATGCTCCATGTATAGATAATTTAACTATACATGGAGCATGGTATTTTATTCTGAAACCTGTATGAAAATAAAGGTAAAATAAGTAGTTAGAAGGCGGAAGTTAACGGTAAAATTATATGGACATTCTTCGTAGTACGAAGTAAAATATTTATTGGGATGTTGTAGGAATATTAATGAGAAGATTTATGCTAATCATTAATATAAAGCTTAATAACATAAAATATATAGCGATGGGGATTGATATTATGGAGAAAAGAATAGACTTAACAGAAGGGTCTATAAGTGGGAAATTGGTTAAATTGGCCCTTCCGATTATGGCAACTTCATTTATACAAATGGCTTATAATCTAACAGACATGCTTTGGGTAGGAAGAATGGGTAGCGAAGCGGTAGCAGCAGTAGGAACTGCAGGATTTTTCTCTAATTTAGCAGCAGCTCTTACTATGATTGCAAAGGTTGGAGCTGAAGTTAAGGTATCGCAGAGTTTAGGTCGTAAAGATGAAAAAGCAACAAGAAATTATATTGTAAGTGCCCTTCAAATTAACATAATACTATCATTAATAATGGGTACAATTGTACTATTATTTAAAAATCAGTTTTTAGCCTTTTTTCAATTAAAAAATCTACAGGTAATATCTATGGCAAAGTCTTATTTAGGTGTGATAGCAGTTGGAATGGTTATAACAAATCTTATACCAGTCTTTACAGCTATATTTAATGGAGCAGGTAATAGTAAAATACCCTTTATTATTAATACTATAGGGTTAGTGGTTAACATTGTATTTGATCCTCTATTAATATTTGGATTTGGACCAATTCCTGAAATGGGTGTACTAGGAGCAGCTTTAGCAACTATAGGTTCACAAGCCATTGTTATAACTTGCTTTATAGTATCAATTGTAAAAAGTAAAGAAAAATATTTAAAATTTAGTCTGTTTAAAAAGCCAGATCTAAAAGCTATAAGAACTATATGTAAACTAGGAATTCCTTCAGGAGTTCAAAATGGATTATTTACCACATTTTCTATCTTAATAGCAAGAGTAATAGCAGGTTCTGGAGAAGTGGCTATAGCAGTTCAGAAAGTTGGGGTCCAAATTGAAGCTATAACTTGGATGACAGCAGGTGGATTCTCAACAGCACTTAGCGCTTTTGTGGGACAAAATTATGGTGCTAAGAAATATGATAGAATTAAAGAAGGATATAAAGCTACTATTATTATAGCAAGTGTAGTAGGTATTTTATCAACATTACTGTTGGTAATAGGTGGGGAATCAATATTCTCAATATTCATTCAGGAGAAAGATGCTATAGCATTAGGAAAGGATTATTTAAGAATTCTTGGATATTCTCAATTATTTATGTGCATTGAGATTACAACAGTAGGAATGTTTAATGGTTTAGGAAGAACATATATACCTGCGATTGTAAGTATTATTCTAACAGGCTTGAGAGTTCCAGCATCTATGATATTATCCTCACCAAGCATTTTAGGTATAGATGGAGTTTGGTGGAGTATAAGTATGAGTAGTGTACTTAAGGGAATAACTATTGTAGCTATTTTATATTACATGACTAAGAAAAAGGATTTATTACAGGAAAATGTAGGCATAGAAGTAGCTTAACATCATATATTAAAAGCTGTGAAATACTAATTGTTTGTATTTCGCAGCTTTTAGTTATTATCTATTAATTGAATTTACAAGTTGTATTTTTTCTATGATTACACTGTAATAACCATCTGGCGATGAAACTTCTACTTGGTCGCCTAAATTTCTTTTGTATATTGACTCACCCAGAGGGCATTCTATACTAATTTTATTATTGATAGGATCTGCCTCAATGGTGGTCACCATAGTGAATTCTTCACATTCATTATCATCTAAAAATCTTAGAGTCACCATTCTTCCAATACCAACTTGATTTTCTGATATATCATCAGTTATTATCTTAGCAGTTTTAATCATTCTTTCTAAATAGCCCATTCGTCTGTTGTTATCAGCTCTATTTTTTTTAGCTGCTTTATATTCAAAGTTTTCACTCAAATCACCATGGGCCCTAGCTTCCTTTAACTCTTCGTTAATTTGGAATCTGACTACATTTTTTCTATGATCAAGTTCATCTTTCAGAATCTGAAGTGCTTCTTCAGTAAGATAATTATACATAATTTAAAACCTACCCTCTAAATTTAAAATATATTTATAGTAATATTATACATCTAAAAATATTGTATGGCATGTATTTCACGATTCATTATAAAATTATCTAAGTTATGTCTTATTTTAAATTTAAAGTATATTATCAATTATTATAATTAAAAATAAAGAAGTTATCTAAAATAGGTTTGAATTATTTTAGATAACTTCTATTCTATAATTAATTCACTTATTAAGTGGGGCAAATAATAAGTGCTAAATATTATGATTATATTAAACTAACTGAGTTCCCATAAGTCTAACTATTGGACTTTCAGGAGATAGAATGTTTGAAATTTCACTATAAGGAATTGTGATTCTAAATAGGCCGCTAGAAGCTGGAGTAAATTCATCAATTTGATAGTATAGTACCAAAGCTTCAGGAGTTAAGTAGAATCTTTGAGTATCAGTAACTCCGCTATATGGTACAATGAAATCTGTATTCATTTCATTAGCTTTTCTCATAGCTATATTACTAAGAATTTCAGTGAAATTTACTCTATTATTAAATAAATTAGCCAGATCATAAACTTCTCCAGTATTAATATCGACAGTTAAGGAAGCAAATAGAGTATGACTATTTGGATTTTCTTGAGTCTCTGTATATAGTGACATTACTATACTTAGTAATCCACTAGAATCTAATGGCACCTCATAAGCGCTTTCTACTATTAGAAAATTAACTTTCTCTGGAATTAGAACTTCATTAAGCCATAGAGAGTTTAATGTATAAATAATTTCTTGGTTTACTATATTTGAAGCATTTTCATTTGGTGCATTTTCAATAAATGGGTACTCAAGTTTAAATTGTGGAGGTGATAGTACTTGAGTCTGTAAGTTGGATACAACATTCTCTTCTAGTGGAGCATAGCGTGGTCCATAGCATTGAAAGAAATCTATCCTGTTTAGGCTTACTGCAAAGTAAACCCATCTCCAACCAGTCCATCTAAAACCAGAAGCGGTTCTTCTATCTACATTAATAATCCATGCCCAAAATGAAACTCCATTACTAAGCCACATATATACAAATTGAAATCTGCAAGGTCGTATGGATGCAGGGGATACGGCTGTAGGTTGAATTCCAGCTGCAAATGGTTTATGAGGTGTCATATTTGGTGGTGCTCCTGGCGGGCCTCCGGATGGACCAGGTTGAGGTCTAGGCGGTGGACCAGGTTGAGGTCTAGGCGGTGGACCAGGTTGAGGTCTAGGTGGTGGACCAGGTTGGGGCCTAGGTGGTGGACCAGGTATACTAGGTGGAAAGAATGGAGGTACTATTCGTTCATCACAACATTCTTTACAGTCCTCATCGATATTTAAGTATTTATTATTGTAGAAATCTTGTGAATTAATATCATAAGGTTTTCTAATGAACATAACATGCTCCTTATTAGTATTACATTAATATAATATACAGTTAGTAGAGTAATGTGATTTAAAAAAAAAATTTTATTAATACATATATTTTTTGAAAAGTAGCATACTATTAGCATACCAATAAAATCATTATTTGTTTTGTAGTTAAGTTTTCATGCCTGTGGATGTTTAAGTACTTTTCATAGAAACGGAAATTTTAAGGAGGAATAGCTTATGAAGAATGTTTATCAATCTACGCATATAGCTACTAGCCCAAAAACAAAGCAACAACTTAGGAAGTTTAAAGAAGAATTTTCCGAAGAGGTATCATGGGGCAAAGAGCGGGGTAATCACCGAAAATAGTATCATGATAATATAATGATTTTATTGTTATAATAAATAGATGGAAAGCCTTTCTGCAGGGTAGCAGAAAGGCTTTCCTAATATAAGAATAGATCAATGATATTGACATAAAAAATATTATAAGTAATTATATAAGTATATTTACATAATTAATCAATAGGAGGATGATTAAGTTGGTGAACATAGGAAATTCTTGGGATGAGAGATTGAAAGAGGAATTTGATAAGCCTTATTATATAAATTTAAGACAGTTTTTGGTTAATGAATATAAAACTAAGAATATATTTCCTCATATGAATAATATATTTAATGCTTTAAAGCTAACTCCTTATGAAGATGTTAAAGTTGTTATATTAGGTCAGGACCCATATCATGGAGCTGGCCAAGCACATGGATTATCGTTTTCGGTTCAACCGGGAGTAAGAATTCCACCATCACTTTTAAATATGTATAAGGAATTACAAGATGATTTGGGATGTTATATTCCCAATAATGGATATCTAGTTCCATGGGCAAAACAAGGAGTATTACTTTTAAATACTGTACTTACGGTTAGAGAAGGTGAGGCAAATTCCCATAGGAATAGAGGGTGGGAGAACTTTACTGATAGAGTAATAGAATTATTAAATGAAAGAAAAGATCCTATAATATTTTTATTGTGGGGAAATAATGCAAAAGAAAAAATTAAGCTTATAACTAATCCAAGACATTATATTTTAACTACAGTACATCCAAGTCCATTGTCAGCTAATAGAGGATTTATGGGATGTAAGCATTTTTCTAAAACAAATGAAATATTAAAATCTTTAGGAGAAAAAGAAATAGAATGGCAAATTCCTAATATATAAGAAAAAATGACTGCATTATGCAGTCATTTTTTTAGTATGCTTTACCCCAATAAACCAGTGATTTAGCCTCTTTACCACAGCAGATACATTTAGAAGAAAGTTCTTCCTGATTAAAAGGCATGCATCTTGAAGATACACCAGCAACATCTTTAAGCTTCTCTTCACATGCTAAATCACCACACCACATAGCTTTTATAAATCCAGGTTTATTGTTTGCTATGTCTATAAATTCATCTAGAGTAGTCGCAGAATATGTTTTTTCATTAGCACTTTTTCTTGCTTTTTTTAGAAGGTCAACTTGCATTAATTCAAGAGTCTCTATTATTTTTGTCTCCAGATCTTCAAGAGAAACTAGAAGTTTTTCTCTTGTATCTCTTCTAACAATAATTGCTTGATTATTTTCTATATCTTTAGGCCCAATTTCAACTCTTAGAGGAATACCTTTCATCTCGCATTCACTGAATTTCCATCCAGGCATTTTATCACTACTGTCAATTTTAACTCGTGCAACTTTAGCAATTCTATCTTTAAGTTCATTAGCTTTATCTAATACACCTTCCTTATGCTGTGCAATAGGTATAATCATAACTTGAGTTGGAGCTATTTTTGGAGGTAAAACAAGTCCGCTATCATCACCGTGTACCATTATTAAAGCTCCTATAAGACGAGTTGTAACCCCCCAAGATGTTTCATGAACATATTGAAGTTGACCATTTTTATCACTATATCTAATATTGAAGGCCTTTGCAAAGCCATCTCCAAAGTTGTGAGAAGTACCATTTTGAAGAGCTTTTCCATCATGCATTAAACTTTCTATAGTATATGTAGCTTTTGCTCCAGCAAACTTTTCTTTATCAGTTTTTCTTCCTTTTACAACTGGAATCGCAAGAATATTTTCACAGAAATCAGCATAAAGATTTAAAATATCTATAGTCTCTTTTTCGGATTCTTCTGCTGTAGCATGAATAGTATGACCTTCTTGCCATAAAAATTCTGTAGTTCTTAAAAAAGGTCGTGTAGTTTTCTCCCACCTTACTACCGAACACCATTGATTATAAAGCTTAGGAAGATCGTTATGAGATTGAACTATTTTTGCATAGTGTTCACAAAATAAAGTTTCGGAAGTTGGTCTAACACATAATCTTTCAGCCAAAGGTTCACTTCCACCATGAGTAACCCAAGCAACTTCAGGAGCAAACCCTTCTACATGGTCTTTTTCTTTCTGTAACAAACTCTCTGGTATAAACATAGGCATATACACATTTTCATGACCAGTTGCTTTAAGTTTTTCATCTAAGATTCTTTGAATGTTTTCCCAGATAGCATAACCGTATGGTCTAATTATCATACATCCCTTTACACTTGAATAATCTACAAGTTCTGCTTTTTTTACTATGTCAGTATACCACTTTGCAAAATCCTCATCCATGGAGGTTATCGCTTCAACAAATTTTTTTCCTTTTGCCATATCTATAATACCTCATTTCATTTATTTATTTTTATAAAGTTCTTATTATAAATACAAGTGATTCTAATGTAACAATTAAATATTATATCAAATATCTTATACAAATTGAAGAAAATTATAATGAGCAATGAATGTTAATGTAATATTTAAAGTGTTAAATATTAAACAGATTAAGTGAATATTAAGAAATTTAAAGCATATTATAAATGTCTATAGATAAAATAAAACTATTTGATATTGTAATTCTTTAAGTTTAATTATTAACAAGTAGATATAATGTATATGAAATAGATATGAAAGTGAGGTTTTCACAATGATTAAAAACATTAGTATAAAGAAAGTTAGAGAAGATGCAGAAGAACATTTCAGAAAAGGGGAATTTTATTGTTCAGAAGCAATAGTTTCATCCATTAAAAATAATTTCGAAGTGGACATGCCAGACGAAATGATAGCAATGGCATCTGGATTTCCAGTGGGGATTGGAAAATCTAAATGCACATGCGGAGCTGTTACAGGAGCGGTTTTATGTCTAGGATATTTTTTTGGAAGAACTAAAGGAAGCAATCCTCAAGATCCTAAGAGTGTTAAGGCTTTAGAATTAGCTTATGAATTACAAGATAGTTTTAGACAAAAACATAAATGTTTATGTTGCAGTGTTCAAACTAAAGGTATGGACATGGCATCAGGTGAACATAAAGCTCAATGTATAAAATTTACTGGAGAAATGGCTGAAAAAGCAGCAGAAATTATAGTAAGAGAATTAAATATTAGAAATATTGATGAATAGTTGAGGGCAATAAGTATGAATTATATAAAAAAAATACCATTACCAATGACAGCAGTAATGCTTGCATTAGCAGCATTAGGAAATTTATTATCGTCATATAGTATAGTATTTAAAAATATATTAGGAGCGATATCAGCAGTAATATTAACATTTGTAACAGTAAAGATTATAACTTGTTGGAAGAGTGTAAAGGAAGAAGTGAAAAATCCTGTTATTGCAGGAGTTATAACTACGTATTCCATGGGAGTCATGCTTTTAGCTGGATATTTAAAGGAAATATCTTTTATAGGTGGAACTATTTTATGGTGTATAGGAGTTATTATTCATATAGCATTGATAATATTTTATACTAAAAACTTCATTTTCAAATTTGATATTAAGAAGATGTTTCCAAGTACATTCATTGTCTATGTAGGTATAGGTGTAGGAGGAATAACTGCACCAGTATTTAATTTAGCAGCAATAGGTCAAGTTTTTTTCTGGTTTGCTTTTATTTCACTTATTATATTGATTCCAATTTTGGGATATAGGACTTTAGTAATAAAAGAAATACAAGAACCTGCATTTCCGACTATAGTAATATTTGCAGCACCAGCAGCACTTACTTTAGCAGCGTATTTAAATGCTTTCCAAGAAAAGAGTATGGGAATGGTAGCATTTCTAGCAGTATTAGTAATGTTATTATATGTATTCGGAATCATATATCTTGTGCGAGGATTAAAGCTTAAATTTTATCCAAGTTATGCTTCATTTACTTTCCCAATGGTAATAAGTGCTATTGCTATGAAGGGAACTAATAGTTTTCTTGTGAAATCTGGAAATAGTATATCTTGGCTTAAATATATAGTTAAATTTCAAGAGATAATTGCAACAGTTGTAGTACTATATGTATTTATAAGGTTTATAATGTTTATATTTAAGAAAGAAACTGTTAAGGTAAATACTACAGTTGCAAAATAATTGTAATACTAATTTTAAGAGCAAACTCTGTGAAGAAGATTACTTCACAGAGTTTTGTTGGTTATAAAAGGTAAGTAAAAATATGTTTGAAAACATATTATGTGGAATAAAGTGCAAGGGTTATTATAAATAAATACAATTTTATTAGAAAATTATTTATGAATATTTAAAAGTACAATAAATGTATAAATATCGGTAAAATTCTAATAAAAAAACTTATTTAAATATAAAAAATAGGTTGATTTTTGTAATCGATTAAATTAAACTAGATAAATGAGTTGAAAAATTTGATATCTAACATTTCTAAAAATAAAAAAATATTTTTAGGATAAAGCAATTATAGGGGGAAGAAAATGGCTAAGAAAGACAAAACAATACAAACTGATGCATCACTTAAAAGAGAACTTGGACTAGCTGCTGCTACAGCTATTGTAGTTGGAAATGTAATAGGTTCAGGAATTTTTATGTCACCGGCAAGTTTTGCAAGAGTAACAAATCCTAAGGTAGCTATATTAGCATGGATTTTAACTTCAATTGGATCATTACTTATTGCTTTAAGCTTTGCTAATTTAGGTTCAAAGATGCCTAAGACTGGAGGTCCGATTGTTTATACAAGAGCCGCCTTTGGTGATTTTGCAGGATTTTTAATCGCATGGACCTTTTGGATAGGCGCATGGGTAGGTAATGCTGCTATTATCACAGCATTTATGAGTTATTTTACTTATTTCGTTCCAGCTGCCAATAATCCACTAGCTGCATTCTTAATATCTTCAGCAGTGGTATGGATATTTACATTGATAAATATATATGGTGTAAAATATGTTGGAAAAATTGGTGTTATATCAACAGTTTTAAAAGTTGCAGTACTTGTAGTATTTATTGTAATTGCTGCATTAAACTTTGATCCGAGCTATATGAATACTGTTTCTAGTCCAGAAGTGAGTGGAATGGGAACATTACCGGCTGCAATAGCTATAGCATTATGGGCTTTCGTAGGTTTAGAAAGTGCTACAGTAGCGGGTGGAGAGATAAAGAATCCAGAAAAGAACATTAAAAAGAGTACTATATATGGAATTATAATAGTAGCTGTTATATATATTGTAATGAGTATCGTTTCTATGGGAGCTATGGATCAAGTAGCTCTTGCAAATTCAGATGCTCCATTAGCTGATATTATAAATAAGGCTACAGGAGCTTCATGGGGTGGAACATTTATAGCGGCAGGTGCACTGATTTCTACATTAGGAGCAACTTCAGGGTGGTTATTAACTACTGCTAGAAGTGCTGTTGGTGCAGCTGAAGATGGATTATTTCCAGCAATATTTAAGCGTATAAACCCTAAATACAATACACCAGTAGCATCTCTTGTTATAGGTAGTATATGTATGAACTTACTTTTAATAATGAACTATGTTGGGTCTCTTAGAAGTGCATTTGACTTTATGATATTATTAGCTACACTATCATTCTTACCAGCATATACATTCTCAGCGGCTGCTGAAATAGTATTATTATGTAAGAAGTCAAAAGAGTTTAGCTTAATACATTTCTTAAAGAACTCATTCTTCTCATTACTTGCTTTTGCTTATTCTATATATGCTATATATGGAACTGGGTCTGATGTGGTAATGTATGGATTCATATTAATGCTTGCAGGAATACCAATATATGTTTACATGATGCTTCAAAAGAATAAAGAAGATAAGAATGTAGATAAAATAAGAGAATCTGCAGGATTAGATATATAGTTTTCTTTTATTGATGTAATAAATTAATATATATAATTATAATAAGCTACTTTGAAAATTAATTCAAAGTAGCTTACTTATTTTTTATATTATAGATTTTAAAGTTACATATTTAAAAATAGATTAATATCTTCTTCAATCATCTTTAATGCTTTTCTCCAAAAGTCTATAGATGTAATATCTATATTCATTATTTTAGCAACATCACTTAAAGTGTTTTTGCCAGTTACTGAAAGTAGGTTTTTATATTCTTCAGGGAATGTATTTCCTCTCTTTAAGTATTCAGCATAAAGACCTTTTGCAAACAATTGACCAAAGGCATATGGGAAGTTATAGAAGTTAGCATCAGCATAATAATAATGAGTTTTGCAAGCCCACATATATGGATGTAGATAATTCTCATCAAGACCATCTCCATAGGCTTCTTTTTGAGAATTAATCATTATTTCATTTAATTCTTCTACACTAAGAGCACTTTCGTTTCTTCTTTTAAACAATTCACTTTCAAATAAAAATCTACTATAAATGTCTACTATAACTTGAGTGCAGTCACTTATTTCACTTTCCAAAATAGAAAAAGCTTCTTCTTTAGTAGCATTTTTTATTGCTGCTTTTTTAACTATAGTTTCACAGAATGTAGAAGCAGTTTCTGCTATAGGCATAGGATAATCTGCATTTAATGTATTTTCATTCTTAAGACAATGCCCATGATATCCATGACCTAATTCATGGGCTAAAGTAATAACATCACTAAAGGTATTGCCGTAGTTTAATAAAACTCTACACTGGCCTAAAGAATGAAGTCCAGCACAGAAGGCTCCACCAACCTTACCTTCTTTAGGAAGTACATCTATCCAAGCGTTTTCCATAGCTGTTTTTGCAAAGTCTGATAAATCATCACTAAAAGTTCTAAAGTTATCTATAACAAATTGACATCCATCCTCATAAGTATAAGTCATATCTACATTTCCGATAGGTGCAAAAAGATCGTAGAATGGAAGACCATTTTTATGTCCTAAGATTTCAGCCTTTTTTCTCAGATATTTTCTAAAGATAGGCATAGATTCTTTCATGGCGTTAAGCATAGCATCTAAAATTTTCTTATCCATTCTTGAATGAAGGAGTGTTTCTTCTAATGGAGAAGAAAATCCCCTTAAAGAAGATACTGTAAGTACTTCACCTTTAATGCCATTAAGAGCTGCAGCTAAGCCGTCATCAATTTTTTTATACCCCTTAAGTTCTGCTTCATAAGCTTTTTTTCTAACCTCACTACTTGAGTCATAAGCTAAGTTTCTGATCATGGATAAAGGAAGTTGTTGTTGTTTTCCGTCTAACT
Source organism: Clostridiaceae bacterium (assembly GCA_902363375.1). Classification (GTDB taxonomy): domain Bacteria; phylum Bacillota; class Clostridia; order Clostridiales; family Clostridiaceae; genus Clostridium_J. The sequence goes on from CABIZX010000002.1 coordinate 112,687, forward strand.
CAATATCAATCATAACACTGGAGGTTAGTACATCTTTAAGCTTAGACCAAGCATTAGAACCAGTGTTTCTCATTTTAGCAATTATAGCCTCTTCTTTGTCACTTAACATATATCGAGCATTTTGAGCTTTTTCTTTAATAAAAAAACTATGTTCTTTCAATAAATCAGAGCTATCTATAATAGATTCTAAATCATTAAGGGAACCAATCCATTTAGTAATTTTTGCATCACTTTCAGCTAAGTTACTAAATTTAGTTGAGAGAATATCATCATACTTAAGAGCAATAGCATTTTTAGTGTCTACGCTAAGGGTTAAACTAACCATGCCGAATAGTTTAGTAAATAAATCGTGTAACTCAGTATTAATAAGTATAAATTTTTCTAATAGTTTATTTGGTTGGTTTGCATTGTTAATGATATTGTCGGCAGTATTTATAAAGTTCTCTATAAGACAATCTAGCTTACATATATCGTATTTAAATTCATTAGATTCGAAAGATGGGTAAAGTTCTTTAAGACTCCAATTAAGTTCCATAATTATCATCTCCTTATACATTTTAATTGTATTATAACATAATATGTTAAAAAAGGTATAATATTGGTCAATTTTATTAAGGTCATCAATAGTGAATTTTAAAATTATATCATAGTTTAAACTATTTATAGATATCATCAATTATATTAAATTTATATTTATAATTAACTATAAATATAAACTTTAATTAGCAGAAATCATTTATCTACATATTATAGAGTATGGATAAATTAAATTCTTTTAAAGAATTTGATATGGAAACACATTATTATAATTATTATTTAATTTACTAATGTTACATTAGGAGGATGTTGTGATGAGAAAAGCTATAAAATTATTAAGTGTTTTAGTTTGTATATTTATGTGTGTTGGCTTATTTGCAGGATGCACGAAGGATAAATCAACTAATAAAAAGAATGATGATAATAAAGTAGAGACAGTAGAGGGAGGCAGCAAAGGAGAGATGACTACAATAAGACTTAATGAAGTAACACGATCAATTTTCTATGCACCAATGTATGCAGCTATTAATGAAGGATTTTTTGAAGAGGAAGGAATTAAAATTGAACTTTCTACAGGTCAAGGAGCAGATAAAACTATGCAACAACTTATAAGTGGAAGCGTTGATATCGGATTCTCAGGGCCAGAACAAGTATTGTATATATATAACCAAGGTAGAGATGATTATCCAGTAGTATTTGCACAATTAACTCAAAAGGATGGATCTTTTTTAGTGTCTAGAGAAAAACATAATGAGTTTTCATGGAAAGATATTAAGGGGAAAACAGTTATAGGCGGAAGACCTGGTGGAGTACCAGAAATGGCCCTTGAATATGTTCTAAAAAATGAGAATATAGACAAAGATAAAGATCTAAATCTAGTTACTAATATAGCATTTGATGCAGTGCCAGGAGCATTTAAAGGTGGTACTGGAGATTATGCAGCTATATTTGAACCAACTGCTAGTATAATTGCTAAAGAAATAAATGGTTCTGTAGCAGCTTCTATTGGCGAAGATGCAGGAAATCTTCCATATACATGTTTCTATGCAGTTCAATCCTATATTGATGATAATGAAGAATTATTAGTGAAGTTTGTTAAAGCTATTCAAAAAGGGCAAGATTGGGTAATGGAAAATAATGATGATAAGGTGGCAGCATCCATAAAAGATTTTTTCCCTGGAACAGATGAAGAAGTAATAGCTACAGTTGTAGGAAATTATAAGAAAATAGAAGCTTATGCTAAAACACCAGTAGTAAATGAAGAAGATATGAATAGATTAATGGATATTATAGAATACTATGATTCTGAACTTTTGACTAAAAGACCACCATTTGAAGACATTGTCAATAATTCAATTAGTGAAAAAGCAATAGAGAAATAACTAGTTAAATAAATATAAATAAATATACATTTATTTATTTGAAGATTTAAATAATAAATGCCTAGTTATATAAATAGTCAATTAAAAGGAATATGTCATTGGATTTTCTAAAGACATGTTCCTTTACTTATTAGCTAAATCAAATACGAATTTTATTGAGGTAGTTTGATAATAAATATGGAGAACAAATATTTATTATCAACATTTATTATCAATTCATATATTAATACTATAAATGTTGAGAAACTTAAGATTAAAGGTTGCTATTGCAACTATATAAGAAAATAAACGAAATGGAGATGGGGATATGAATAGAATAGAAATTAAAGATATCTATATGAACTATCATACATTAGCTGCAGAGACTGTTGCGTTAAAAGATATTAGTTTTACAGTAGAAGGTGGAGAATTTGTAAGCATAGTTGGACCTTCAGGTTGTGGAAAATCAACACTTTTAAATATAATATCAGGGCTTATTAAACCTTCATCAGGTGAAATATTAATAGATGGACAGGTTCAAGAAGGTTACTCAAATAAGATTGGATATATGTTTCAGAAGGACCAGCTGTTTGAGTGGTTAACAGTACTTGAGAATGTAAGTATAGGGTTAAAGATTAAGAAAATGATGAATGTAGATTCAAAAAATAAAATAGAAAGATTGTTAAAAAACTATAATTTGTGGGAATTTAAAGATCATTATCCTAGGCAATTATCTGGTGGAATGAGACAAAGAGTAGCTTTAATTAGGACTTTGGCTTTAGATCCAGAAGTTTTACTTTTAGATGAACCTTTCTCGGCATTAGACTATCAAACTAGACTTAATGTAAGTGATGAGATATATGAAATAATTAAAAGTGAAGGTAAAACAGCGATTATGGTAACCCATGATATATCAGAAGCTGTATCTATGTCATCAAGAGTAATAGTCTTATCTAAGAGACCGGCAATTATAAAGAAAATTATCAATATAGAATTTAATTGTGATAATCTGACTCCTTTAAAATGCCGTGAACACAATAAATTTAGAATATACTTTAATGATATATGGAAGGAGATGGATTATGGTGATAATAAGTAAGGAACATGAAGAGTATTTAAGAAAAATTAAAAAAAACAAGAGAAGAATTGTATTAACTAGAATACTTATATTAGTCACTTTTTTTGTTCTTTGGGAAGTGTTGGGTAACATGAAAGTAATTGATCCATTTTTAACTAGTACACCATCGCGAATGATTGATAGTTTTATAAAGCTTTATAATGAAGGCTCTCTAATTAGGCATATAACAATAACTTGCTATGAAACTATAATTGGGTTTACTTTAGGTACTTTATTGGGAACTGTGATTGCTATAATGCTATGGTGGTCTGACTTTCTTTCGAAGGTTCTAGATCCATATATCGTAGTACTGAATGCTCTTCCGAAGGTAGCGTTAGGACCTATAATAATATTCTGGGCAGGTAATGGAATGAAAGCCATAGTTATTATGGCACTATTGATTTCTATAATTTCTACAATAATAAGTATACTTTCAGGATTCAGAGAAGTAGAAGAAGATAAAATAAAACTTTTGAAGACTTTTGGAGCATCAAAGTTTAAAATTTTAACTAATCTAATTATTCCGGCGACAATACCCAACTTTATATCAGCTTTAAAGATAAGTGTAGGGCTCTCTTGGGTAGGAGTTATAATGGGAGAATTCTTAGTTGCAAAAGAAGGACTTGGTTTCTTAATAGTATATGGAGGACAAGTAGCACAACTAGATATGGTAATGATGAGTGTAGTTATACTTTCCATAATTGCTTATCTGATGTATGAAGTAGTTCATTACTTCGAAAAAAGATACACTACAAAATTATAAAATAAATAAATCCATTGTATTTACTAACCATAAATGCAATGGATTTACTGTGTAATTTATAGGCTAATATAATAAAGGTTTTAAATACGTATCAGAAAACCTATAGGAAGTTATGGTATAATTAATCTATGAGTCAGGGAAAATAGGAGGGAGAATTGTGAGTACAAAAAAAACATTGGCATATATAACGTTAATAGGCGTAGTAGTAGCATGGGGAGTATCCTTTGTTAGTATCAAGGTAGTGTTAGATGCTTTTTCACCAGTGGCAATGGCATTTGTAAGATTTTTAATTGCTACAATAGCGCTTATTATAGTAAAGCAATTTACGGATAAAGAAAAGGTTAACAGAAAGGATTATGGTAGATTAGCTATTAGTGGAATTTTTGCGATTACTTTATATTTCTTTTTTGAGAACAATGGAATATTAAGAGTATCGGCTAATTCTGCATCGATAATAGTAGCTACTTTACCTATAGCAGCTATAATTGCTGATAAAATATTTTATAAAACTAGAATTTCCAAGGTTAGTATAATTAGTATAGTAGTATCTATGTTTGGAATTTATTTAGTTATAGGGAAGGATGTAATAAGCGGGTCGTTATCTGGATATCTTTATATGCTTGGAAGTGTAATAGCATGGTGTGGATATCTAATAATCACAAAGCCTTTATTTAAGAAATATTCTAATATAACTATTACAACATATCAATCTATATTTGGAACTTTAGCATTCATACCATTGCTACCCTTTGAAACCATAAACTTCCAGATGATTAATGGAAATATAGTTTTAAATCTTTTATTTTTAGCATTAATATGCTCTTCTTTTGGAAATTTTGGATATAATTTTGCTTTCAAAGAGCTAGATGTAGGTATAGCTACATTATTTTTAAATTTATGCCCTGTAGTAACCTTTATATTTAGTTTTTTTATACTTGGAGAAACATTAAGGTTTACTCAGATAATAGGTTCAATAATTATTATTGGAGCTGTATATATTGCGACAAAACCCCCTAAAGTACAAATGGAATTTGACGATAATATTAAGAAGATAAATGAAAATGAAACTCTTGATAATATGGAACTAAAGGAATAGGGTGAGTGTAATATTAATAATTCCTATTTGCTTTAATAATATAAGCATGTTATTTTAAGTTCTATTAAATCTGATAGTTATATAAGGTTGTATACTCAAGGAGGAAGTACTATGAAGAAGTTTCTAAAGTTGTTTATATTAGCACTTTCCTTTGTTGCATTAGTATTTACATTGAGAATATATATATATGAAAGCAAAAAAGTTAGCGCACTTCAGGCTCATATGAGCTTTTTATCTAATAAAGGAGATGTAGAGTATATTAGCGCTGAAGAAGAAGCAAAACTAGTAAAAGAAGAAAGAAAGAGACAGAAAGAAGAAGAAAAGGCAGCTAGGGAAGAAGCTAAGAGAAAAGCAAAGGAAGAAGAAGAAGCTAAAAAAGCAGAAGAAAAGCGTTTGAAGGAAGAGGAGATTAAAAGAAAGAAGGAAGAAGTGGAAAAAGCATTGAATCCACCAAAGAGTATAATTCTTGATGTTGAACTAATTAATCAGTTACCTGAATATAAAAATGGATGTGAGGCAACATCTTTAACTATGATGTTGAATTATGCAGGCGTCAATGTTAACAAGAATTCAGTGATTGAAAAGGTAAAGAGAGATCCAACGCCAATTAAATATGATTCAAAGGGAAACATTATAGAATGGGGAAATCCAAAGTTGGGCTTTGTTGGAGATATAACAGGAAAAACTCCAGGTTATTCAATAGATCCTGATGCTCTTGCACCGGTAATAAACGAATACTTACCAGGTAAAGCGTTAGATTTAACAGGTTCTGACTATAGTCAGTTAGAAAAGGTGTTATCAAGTGGAAGACCAATTGTAGTATGGATAACATCAAAGTTTACAGAGCCCAAGGTATCCCATACATGGACAAGCAGTGGGGTGACTGTGAACTCTTATTTCTCTCAACATGCTGTATTGGTAACAGGTATGGATGAAAATAATATATATTATAACGACCCATTAACGGGAGGAAAAAATTCTAAAATAAATAAGGAAACTTTTAAATCTGTCTGGATTAAGATGGGTAAAAAAGCATTGTCATATTATAAATAAATCAAAGGGGCTTTTACAAAATAAACTAATATAGAGGTATATTAGTAATGTATTTTGTAAAAGCCCCCTTTTTATTTAATAGTAGATTTAGTTACCTAAAATACCAACTGATGAAAAAGCATTAGAGACTGCTTGAGCTTCAGTTGAATTAGTTCCATATAAATCCTTAGCAGCTTGTATTAAACCGAGCCTTGCTTGAGAAAAGTTTGTAGTTGAGTTAAAGTAAACTGTTAGAGCCCTGTAATATATACGGGCAGTTTTTTCACAACCTATATTTTGAGCTAGTAAATATGCTGCTTTATTAGGAATACCAGAATTAGTGTGAACTCCGCCCCAATCACCACTCTCTGTATTTGGTAGGTTTTTATAGTTATTCATATGAGCTGGTTGATCATAAAGGGTAGGATTTGCTAAGCTTCTTAATGCATCTCCAGCTATTCCAGGAGTGTAGATTTCATCGCCAACTACCCAATCAGCTGAATTAAAAGTCCATTGTCCGCCATTTGAAACATTATATTTATCATAGGTTTGTACTAAAACACCTAAAACATCTGACATAGATTCATTCAAAGCTCCAGGTTGATTTTCATAATTAAGGTTTGATGTTTTAGAAGTAACCCCGTGAGTCATTTCATGAGCTACTACATCAAGATCCCCAGATAATGATGTGAAATATGAACCATCGCCATCACCATAAATCATTTTATATCCATTCCAGAATGCGTTGTTATAACGAGAACCATAGTGTATAACAGAGTCTATAGACATGCCTTTATTATCTAAACTATTTCTATTAAATAGGTTTTTATAAAAATCATATACTACTTCTGCATAGCTATGAGCACTTACAGCAGCTTTATCTGAAATAGTTTTACTAGAGCTTGTCATTAAAGTACCAGTTGTTGTATTTCTGTAATTAGCTGTATAAGTGTTTATAGTTCCAGTCATAGGTTTTGTAGTATCCTTTAACTGATAAGAATTAGTTGAAGATTGATATAAATTTAATTCTCTTGTAGTACCATTTACAGCAATACCAGTACCTGTAACAGGTCCAACTTCTCTTATTAAACTATTAGAAGCTATTATATCACCACTATAAACATCTACGAAAATTTCCCAACTTTCTATTTCAGGAAGATCATATGCTAAATTTATTTTATAAACTTCATATGCATTCTTATCATCAAAGTATATATAATTTTCAGTTTTGACTTCTTCTGTTAGTTCAGTAAATTCTTTAGATGATTTAGCTATTTCTATAGCTTTATCAGCAGTAATAGGATTATTATTTTTCTTAGTTATAGAAGATATTCTATTCTCTAAGGTTCCTGTTAAGCCGGTGATAACGCCGTATTTATCAAAGTGTGCGGTTATAGTTCTGCCATAAACATTTTTACCATCAAAGGTTTGTTGAAGTTTTACGTGAGTAAAGCCTAAATCATCTTGTTCAGAACTGATAACTGTAAAGTTATTTTTAGGATTGTTTATATCAAATAGTGCTATATTTTCATTTAAGAAATTAATAACACTGGTAGTGGATGAATTGACGGTTTCAGATAAAGTGCCTGATATAAATAACTGTGAACCATCCTCGCTATCTAAATATATTTTTTCCTTTCCGCTATTTAATTGTTTAAATTCCTTTAGAATATCTGATTTACTTTTTCCTTGGTTTTCTAAACCTTGTGCAGTTCCCGGATAAAAAGTGAAGGTTGAAACTAAAGCTAAAGTTGCAAGAATTGAAATTAGTCTTTTCTTCATTAATATCATCTCCTAATATTTTATACTTTTATTATATGAATTTGTATCGGTTGAGCTACAAAAAGTTTCTATCAAATTAATTTACAGACCTACAAAGAAACAAAAATAAATCGAAAATGTATCAGAAAAAATGTAGCTATTTGTTGGAACGATTTTGTTACATATATATAATTGGATAAAACTATATAAAAATAATATTACTTTTAATGGAATATATTTATTGGTAGAAACATAAGATGTATAAACAAAATATCCATTTTATTGTAGGATGTATTCAAAGATGATATGATTTATGGGTAAGCACATAAGAAAGTGGTTATTTAAACTACGGTAGAGAGGGGATTTAAAGACATCATATGAATAATAATGTAGAGTTTATAAGTGGAAATGAAAAAATAAGACTATTAAGAAAACAGCTAAAAATGACTCAGCAAGAATTTCAAGATTCTCATTTTACCAGAGGATATTTAGGATTACTAGAGAATGGAAGAAGAAATATTACATTACAGGCATCGAAGATTATTGCTGAGAAATTTATGAAAAAAGCTAGAGAACTAAATATAGAGTTAGAATTAGAAGAAGATTATTTTTCACGTAGTATAAAAGAAGATGCTAGGATATATTGTGAAAGGGCACTTGAAGATAACCTATACATAGATGAATTAGATGAAATTATGAATATAGGAAAGAAATATGAATTAAATAAGATCGAAGCTAAAGGATATAGAAGAAAAGGAGATATATACTTCGGAGAAAATCAATATTTGGAAGCGTATAAAAATTATTTTTATTCTATGGATATATTGAGATATGAAGGTGCAAAAGCTGAAATTTGTTATATTTATAATAAGTTGGGGTGCTGCAAATCGTTGCTTCTAGACTATGAAGAAGCAATTGTATATTTTAATAAAGCTATATATAATGCTGAGTTATTTAAAGAAGATCAGATATTAATGTATGCTTCATACAATATGGCAATAGCATGTAGTTGTATAAACAAATTTCAAGAGGCTATTGATATTATAGATGAGTTTGCAAATAAGTTTCAAATAGAAAAATACTTTATAAATTATGTTTACGCTAATATATTAAAGGCTAATTGCTATGAAGGTTTAAATAAGATAGAAAAGGCGATTACAATTCTTAAAGATTTAATTAATATAATAGATGAAAAAAGTGATGAGGAAAGTATTAAATTACTTGGACTCATATATAATAACTTAGGTTCATTATACACAAGAGATGAACATTTATCTAAAGCATTAGACTATTATAATAAGTCTCAACATATTAGAAGTAAATTTGATAATAAAAATGTATCTCATACTTTAATTGAAAAAGCAAATATATATATTAATAAGGAACTTTATGATGAGGCTATAATGATAATAGAATTAGGAATTGAAAAAGCAAACGAATATAATGATTATGAATATATATTTAAGGGGTATGAACTTTTAGAAAAAATTTATTATAAACTAGATATGAAAGAAGAATTAGAAAAGGTTATTGAAGCTGCAGTTAGTATTTTGGATAAAACAAACAATTTAGAATTAAAGCTGAAGTATTATACCAAGATGCAAGAACTTTACTTTAAAAATAAAGAATATGATAAGGCTGAAAAGTGCTTATATGTGATACAAAATTTATTGAAAAGTGTTTCCTTTAATGGTAAAATATGTTAAAGGAGGTGTTTTGTGAATGAATAAGTTATGTAAAAAGATAGGTTTAATAGGAGTTTTAGTTTTAATTTGCACAGTAGTTATAGGAGTTCCTAAAGATGGAGAACATCCACCATTTTTAAGTGAAAAGTCACAAATTGATTACTATTACTCTAGAGTTTAATAAAAAATATAAAGGACTGAGGTTTTCTCAGTCCTTAATTATGCTCTAAGTTTATTTTAAAAATTATCTTTCTTTAGATTCAATTTCTTTAAGAACTCTTTCAATAAAGTTATTTAGTGCAACTGAACCTTCATCACCATTCTTACGGCTTCTTACGGCAACTTCTTTGTTTTCAGCTTCTTTCTCACCTACAACTAAGATGTAAGGAGCTCTTTCATTACGAGCTTCTCTAATTTTATAACCAATCTTTTCAGCTCTGTAGTCAACTTCAACTCTAATGTTATTTTTCTTAAGTTCAGCATACACTTCATCAGCATAGTCATGATATTTCTCAGAGATTGGAAGTAACTTAACTTGAACTGGTGCAAGCCACACTGGAAATGCTCCAGCATATTTTTCAATAAGAAGAGCAAGAGTTCTTTCATAACAACCAATAGAAGTTCTATGAATAACGTAAGGATATTTTTCTTGACCATCCTTATCTACATAAGTCATTCCAAATCTTTCAGCTAATGAGAAGTCAATTTGAGCTGTAATTATAGTATCTTCTTTTCCATGAACATTTTTGATTTGAAGGTCAAGTTTAGGTCCATAGAAAGCAGCTTCTCCAACAGCTTCAGTATATTCAATTCCAAGATGGTTTAAAATTTCCCTCATCTTATTTTGAACTGCATCCCAGGCTTCAGGTTCTCCAATATATTTTTCTTTATTATTTTCATCCCATAGAGATAATCTATAGCTAATATCTTCTTTAAGACCTAGAGTATCAAGCATATAGTTAATTAAATCAACTACACCTTTAAACTCATCTTCAAGTTGATCAGGTCTACATGCAAGGTGACCTTCAGAGATTGTAAACTGTCTTACACGAATTAATCCATGCATTTCTCCTGAAGATTCATTCCTAAATAATGTAGAAGTTTCAGCATATCTTAAAGGTAAGTCTCTATAACTCTTAGATTCAGCTTTATAAACTGTAAATTGGAACGGACAAGTCATAGGTCTTAATGCAAATACCTCACTGTCTTTTTCCTCATTACCAAGTACAAACATTCCTTCTTTATAATGATCCCAGTGACCCGAAATTTTGTATAAATCACTTTTAGCCATTAAAGGTGTTTTAGTTAAAAGGTAACCTCTCTTTTGCTCTTCATCTTCAACCCATCTTTGAAGAAGTTGAACAATTCTAGCACCCTTAGGCATTAGAAGAGGAAGACCTTGACCGATTGGTTCAGAAGTAGTAAATAACTTTAGTTCTCTTCCAAGTTTATTGTGATCACGCTTTTTAGCTTCTTCTACAGCTTCTAAATATTCATCTAGTTCAGCTTTTTTTGGAAAAGCAGTTCCATAAATACGAGCAAGCATCTTGTTTTTTTCATTTCCTCTCCAGTAAGCACCTGCAAGTTTAGTTAGCTTTATTGCTTTAACTGGCTTAGTAGTCATTAAGTGAGGTCCGGCACAAAGGTCAGTAAATTCACCTTGTTTATAGAAAGTTATAATTTCACCTTCAGGTAAATCTTCGATAAGCTCTACTTTATAAGGTTCATCTTTTTCCTTCATGAATTTAATAGCTTCTTCTCTTGGAAGTTGGAAGCATTCTATTGCTAAGTCTTCCTTAACTATTTTTTTCATTTCAGCTTCTATTTTTTCTAGATCCTCATTAGTAAATCCACCTTCAAAGTCGAAGTCATAATAGAAACCATTGTCTATAGCAGGTCCTATAGCAAGCTTTGCGTTAGGAAATAGTCTTTTAACAGCTTGAGATAAAATGTGAGCAGCTGTGTGTCTAAATGCTCTTTTACCTTCATCATCATTAAAAGTTAATATATTTAGTTCACAATCTTCTTTAACTATATAACGAAGATCAACAGTTTTACCATTTACAGTTCCAGCAGTAGCTACTCTAGCAAGTCCTTCAGAAATATTTTTAGCAATTTCAATAATGCTCATTTCTTTTTCTAATTCTTTAACAGATCCATCTTTTAAAGTAATTTTAATCATTTAAAAATCTCCCTTCTATATTAAATATTATAACCAAAAATCTAAGTGAGAGTCCAAATCTTTGATTTGGTTCCTCGAACTTACTCCACCGAACTCATGTGAGATGGAGTTTCATCTTATGCAAATAAAAAAACTCGTCACTTTTCATAAAGAAAAGGGACGAGGTATACCCGTGGTTCCACCCAAATTGTCCTTAATCTAATTAAATTTAGCCAATTAAAATAAAACAAATTTAATTAAGTGATATAAAGGACCACTTTAAAAACTATAACGTAGTTAACGGACTTTATTAGAGTCACTCAGAGGTGGTATTCAACATGGAATATTTAAAGGTAATTTCAGCTAACATACCTTCTCTCTGTAAATAATTATACATATCTACTGTCCTCTTCATTGAGATTAATTTATTTAAGTTTTTATTATATATAAAATTATTAATATCATTGTAACATATATAAGTTTTATGTCAATATAAATTATAAACTTAATAAATTTTAAGAAGAAAATATTATAGTTATCTTATATTTATGTAAATATATAAATATATTGAAAAAATAAATAGTATAATTATATTACATATTATTATGTTTTAAAATTTAGTTAAATATAATTAGGGGTGAGAGTATATTATGGATTATAATAATAATTTAAGTGTATCAGAAGAAATGTATTATAGTGATTTATGGATAAAACTATGCAAAAGAAGTAAGGAAGTTATTCTCACTAAAGATGAAATAAAAGAATATAATGAAATAAGTATGAAGAAAGGATATATTTATAATATATTTGAAGAACAAGACAAGGTAGATAAAGAATATGTTATTACCATAGTGAATAAGGTAAGTAAAATTCCAGAAGGTGATAGATACAAAAATGGTAGTAAGATAAATAAAGAATATTATGATAAACTTATAGATAACGTGAATTTAGAGGGAGTAAAAGACAAGGTTTCTGTAAAATATGGATTAATGGTAAAAAGAGGATGTGTAAGAACATTTCCAACTAGTGATAGGGTATTTAAGAAAGAAAAAGAATATGATTTAGATAGATTTATGGAAAGTGCTATATATGCGGCAGAACCTTGTATTATATATACTTCTAGTAAAGATGGAAAGTGGTGCTTCTGTAAGACATATAATTATTTAGGTTGGATTAAAAAAGAAAATATAGCTTTTGGAGATAAAGAAGAAATAAAGAATTACTGTAATTGTGAAGACTTTATAGTGGTAACAGGTAAAAAAATGCATCTTGGCTATAATCCTTTCATAGAGTCACTAAGAAATCTAGATATTGATATGGGAGTAAAATTACCTATAGAAAATAATTGGGATAGGGACGAATTGGTTTATGATATGTATAGTGAAGGAAATTATATAGTAAAATATCCACTAAGAGAAAGTGATGGAAAGTTAAAGTTCACCCATATTTTAATACCGTACAGCGAAGATGTTCACAGAGGTTATTTAAAGTGTAATAGAAATAATATATTAAGACAAATATTTAAATTTCAAGGTGAAAGGTACGGTTGGGGTGGAGAGTTTAATGGCAGAGATTGCTCTTCACTTGTCATAGATACATTTAGAACCTTTGGAATACGATTTCCGAGAAATAGTGGTGATCAATTAAGAAAATCTATGGGTAAGACATTACTTATTGATAAGGACATGACTTATCATGAAAGAATGAAAATATTAGATAGTTTAAAACCAGGGGCACTAATATTTTTAAATGGACACGTAGCTATGTTTATAGGAAATTATAAAAATAGTCCGTATATAATTCATGATGTAATAGGAGTATTTATAAATAAAAGAGAGAATGAAAAGAAAAGTAAAGATGATAAGAAACAGATAAGTAAAGAAAACAGAATGGATAAAGAACGAGTATACCTAGGGATAAAGGGGGTAACTGTGTCTGAATTAAAAGAAATTTATACATCTAGTGGAGAACCATACATTGAAAGCATTATTGGCATCAAAGATATATTTGCTTAAATAAGATGTTCCAATAGAGAAATAGGGTATAAGATACTGAGTAGAGAGGGTTAAACTAATGAATCAATGGTTATATGGAATAGATAAAGGAATAACTGATGCTATACACTTTGGATTACAAAATAAGTTTTTTGATATAATAATGCCATTTATAACTAAGCTAGGTGATGTAGGGTTTATTTGGATAGCAATCAGTATTATTTTGATATGTACTAAAAAGTATAGAAAGGTTGGAATAACAAGCTTATTGGCTATATCTATAGGTACGATTTTAACAGAAGAAATAATAAAGCATTTAGTGGAAAGAGTAAGACCTATAATTGCATATCCAATAGTTAATCCATTAGTAAAGCCACCTAATAGCTTTTCATTTCCATCAGGACATACTGCCTCTTCAATAGCTGTAGCATATGTATTATCCACATATTTGAAGAGATATAAGTTTTACTTTATATCATTAGCAGTCTTAATAGGATTTTCTAGAATATATTTATATGTTCATTACTTTTCAGATGTGTTAGGTGGTGCAGTGGTTGGACTTATAAGTGGAATCTTAGCTGTATATATAGTTAGAAAGATTACTGAAAGAAAGAAAAATGTTTTAGAGAATTAGTTTGTAGAAAAGTTAAAAGGTATGAAATTAGAAAGAAAAGTTCTGATTTCATACCTTTTATAATGAGATTTATATTAATCAAGAGAAATTATAAAATTAAATAAGTTAATATTACTAATTCACAAAACGAATAGCCGCTGAATCATGGCCTAAAGGTCTAAATATATAATTCTGAGCTTTTAAACCTTCAAGTATTTCAGGCATAGCTTCTAGAGTAGTGTATTTTACATTTGTATCATGCATTAAAATATTGGCAGTATGAACATTAGCACTACCATCAAGGACATTTTTTACTAGAGAATTTTTATCTAGTGTCATCTTAGTAGCATCGGCAGAATCTACATTCCAATCAAAGTAGGTATAGCCACGTTCCTCTAAAGCTTTGAAGATAGCATGAGATATGTTACCATGCTCATCCATATAACCAGTGTTTGAGCCACCAGGAAATCTTAAGATTTTGGAAGGTTCCTTACCAGTTATATTTTTTAGGTTATTATCAAGAGTTTCTACATCCTTTATAAAGGCATCAGCAGATGAATAGATTTCTTTATAATTATGGCTATATGTATGATTCGCAAGAACATGTCCGCGATTAACGATTTCCCTATAAACATTATCAAAACCTTCCTTATACACTACAAAGAAAGTAGCTTTAGCATTATATTTATCTAATATATCTAATAGCTTTAAAGTATTATTTGAAGGTCCATCATCAAAGGTCAAGTGAGCAATTTTTTTGTTGGACATAGCATCATCATAGGCTGATTGCTTTTCACTTATTTCTTTTTCTAATTTATTATTTTCTGAAAGAATAGAATTATTAAAGGTTGAAATAGAATCAAATTCTTTTTGTAAGGCGCTCTGTTTATTATAAGCTAAAACCATTTTTGAAATTGAAAATATCGATATTAAGAAACATAAACTGAGTGCTATTGTAGCAATAAGTTTTAGAGTTAAAGATTTTTCCTTCTGTCTAATTTTTCGTTTTGATGATCGACTATTAATGTTATAGTTCATAATTCTGGCTCCTTATATTAATTGTTATTTTTAGAAATTTCGACAAGTAATGTGTCAAGATTTGAATTTGATTCTAATAAACTTTTATTTGATTTATTCAGAGTATCTTGTGTAGTTTTAAGAGTTTCTATTTCACTAGATAATTTATTGTTTTTTAATTTATACTCTTTCTCTTTTGCATTGGCAAATATAGAAATTCCTATAAATATAAAGCATAATATGGGAGCCATAATATGGATTCTAGAGGAAACTTTATATTGTTTTTTATAATTGTATGAAGTGTTTATCATGATATCCTCCTGACTTATTAATTATATTCTATACTAATTATTATAAGATATTTATTATGTATAATCATTACGAAAAAGTAACAATTTAAGTACGTTTTGTTGCTTTTTAGGTTTATAATATAAAAATAAAGATATTTATAATATAAATATCTTTTACTTGTATTATTAAGTAGTATTTAGAGGAGAATAGATAAGTATGTATATTAATATGCCAATATATGTAGAAAAATGTATTAAATATATAGAAAGAAGTGGATTTGAAGCTTATATTGTAGGCGGTTGTGTAAGGGATAGTATCATAGGCAAGCGACCTAATGACTGGGATATATGTACTTCAGCTACTCCAGAAGTAATAAAAGAAATATTTAAGAATGAAAAAACTATAGATGTGGGAATTGAACATGGAACAGTAGTAGTAATGATAGATAATGAGGCAATAGAAATAACAACATTTAGAATAGATGGAGAATATTCTGATGGAAGAAAGCCAGATAGTGTAGAATTTACAGCTAGATTAATAGAAGATTTATCCAGGCGAGATTTTACTATTAATGCTATAGCTTATAATCATAGAAGTGGAATAGTTGATTACTTTAATGGTATTAGGGATATAGAAAATAAAATTATAAGATGCGTAGGAAATCCAGAAAAAAGATTTAAAGAAGATGCCTTAAGAATAATGAGGGCCCTAAGATTTATGACACAATTAAATTATAATATAGAAGAACAAACTTTAATTGCCATAAACAATAATAGAGAATTAATTAAAAAAATTTCAGTAGAAAGAGTAATTATAGAACTAAACAAATTAATTTTATCAGATTATCCTAGAAAAGGGATTAAAGAAATTATCAATATGGATATTATGGCTATAGTGATATCAGGTTTAAAGGGATATGAGAATAAGTTTAAGTGCAACCCTTTTAATGAAAAAGTATGTGTTAGGGCAATAGAAAATTCTCCAAAACAACTTTATATAAGATTAACTATATTTCTATATTACTTGCTAAATTGTCATAACGATGAAATTACAAGCCTTAATTCAAAAGAAGATAGGAGTAGTATAAGTCCTAAATGCAATATTGATATAAAAAGTAAATGTGAAATTATTCTTAAAGCACTCCATTATGATAATAATACTATAAAGAAAGTAAGTACGCTTATTGCATATTATGATACTCCTATTTATGAGGATAAAGCTTATATAAAAAGAATATTACAAAACATTGGGATTGAAACATTCCATGAACTAATAGTTATAAAAGATATAACAAAAATGTGCTTAGAGAAAGAAAATTTAAAAATGGAAAGAAAGTTTAATATAAGCAGAAGTTATATAGAAAAAATATTAGAAGAAATCTTAAGAAATAATGAGGCATATAATAAATCTCATTTAAAGATTACGGGTAAAGATTTAATTAGATTAGGTATAAGGGAAGGGATAGTAGTAGGGAAAATACTAGATGAATTATTGGAAATAGTAATTAAAGAGCCACAAGATAACTGTAAAGAAAAATTACTTATATATGCACAACAAATATATGTAAATTTGAAGAATTAGAAAGTTTATATAAATAAAAATAAGACCTCTATGATTTAATTTATGACATTGAATCATAGAGTCTCCTACTCTAGCTCTATTCCTCATGTTTAGGATTTGATGAAACTATCTCTACTGCTTTAATGACTTGAGCGGTTACAGAAATTCCTTCTTGTTTATCAATTTCATTTAAAGCTGTAGTATATATTTTACCAGCGTCACTAACCACATATTTGGGTTTAATAGAATTCAGAGCAAGAGCTGACATATCATCAAGGCACTTTTTACAAGTACAGATATTTGGATAATCTTTAAGCACACTTTTTAAAACATGTTCAACTTGGTCTTCTGCATAATTTTTATAAGGTGGCATAAAAAAATTCCTTTCTAAGATAAGTCTATTGATAATTTAAAAAAATTATCAATAGACTTTAATTTAATACTTTAAGTTAAATTAGAATTCCATTTTTTTTACGTTTTCTGGAATTATTAAATCTGCAACTGTTGCATTTTTTACATCTTCAATAGTTGCTTCTGGTCCAAGCTCTCTAAGAACAAGTCCTTCTGGAGTAACTTCAAGTACTGCCATTTCAGTAATGATTAGGTTTACTTGATTTGCAGCAGTTAATGGAAGTGTACATTTTTTCAATATTTTTGGATTTCCTTTAGCTGTATGTTCCATAGCTACTATAACTTTTTTAGCTCCAACAACTAAATCCATAGCTCCACCCATCCCTGGAACCATTTTACCTGGAATCATCCAGTTTGCAAGGTTACCTTCTTGGTCAACTTCTAAAGCACCAAGTACAGTGGCATCAACATGTCCACCTCTGATAATTGAGAAAGACATAGATGAGTCGAAAAATGCAGCACCAGGAATAACAGTAACATGTTGTCCACCAGCATTTACTAGATCCTTTTCTTCTTCTCCAGCAGATGGAGCAGCGCTGATTCCTATGAATCCATTTTCAGATTGTAGTGTAACGTCTATTCCTTCTGGTATGTAGTTAGCAACCATTGTTGGAAGACCTATACCTAAGTTAACTACGTCTCCATCATTAAATTCCTTTGCAACTCTTTTAGCAATGACTTCTCTTATCATATTCTTATCCATGTTAGTTATCCTCCTTTACTATATAATCAACAAATATATATGGTGTCATAACTACATTTGGATCTATATCGCCAACTTCTACAAGTTCTTCAGCTTGAACGATTACAGTATCAGCAGCAGTAGCTATTAAAGGATTAAAGTTTCTTGTTGCTTGATTGTAATAAACATTACCTTTTTTATCAACTTTTGATCCGAATAAAAGAGCAACGTCTGCTTTAAGAGGTTTTTCAAGAATATATTCTTGTCCGTCTACTGTGATGACTTCTTTTCCATCTTGCACAATTGTTCCAAGACCAGTCGGAGTTAGGAATCCTCCAAGACCAGCACCACCACATCTAATTCTTTCTGCAAGTGTTCCTTGTGGAGATAATTCTACTTCCATCTCTCCTGAATGCATCTGATTTCCAGTTTCCTTATTAGTACCGATGTGAGATGCTATAGTTTTCTTAACTTGCTTATTAACGATTAATTTACCCACACCTTTGTCTGGGAACCCAGTATCGTTTGCTATGATAGTTAAATCCTTAACGCCTTTTTTTACTAGGGCATCTACGATAGCTTCTGGAGTACCAACAGCTAAAAATCCACCTACCATAATAGTCATTCCATCTTGAATTTTAGCAACTGCTTCATCAATTGAAATAAGTTTATTCATATGTTAAACCCTCCATAATAAAAAAATTTTCTTCATTCTTAGTTTACCTTGAATTTAAACATTTTGCAATGTATAAAGATTTACTAAATTTACAATTAAAAAACTAGTGGAATTATTCACTTTAAATTACTATGTTTATTTATGTTAAATATGACACAAAACTCTAGTGAGATATAGTATGAAATAATTTTATATTTAGCTATAATTATTATATAGGTATAGGAGGAATATGTATGAAAGGGGTATTAGCAAATATAATATTAGACTTTTCAGGATGTGACGATTTTATTAAGCTATGTAAAAATAAGACTATTTTATATAGAGATGTGGAAAAGTTAATAGAAAGCCCTGCTTATAAAAATACCATTAAGTTAATAGGGCATAATTTAGGGATATCAGATAAAAATAAATGGATTGAAACTTTTTGTGCTGGACTTGATTGTAGAGGTATCAGTATAAAAGAAGAATTGTCAGACTTACAATTAATTTGGGCAAAGCACATCAAAGAAGCAAGAAGTAGAATTGAAGATATTTATATATTAAAAACAAGGATAGAAAGTGTAGTTAATAATAGAAAGTTTATTGAAATAGCTGAGAAGTATATACCAATGGGTATAGCACTTAATAATCTAAAAGTGACTACACTTATATTTGCACCTAATGCTTTGGGAACAGAAGGTATAATTATGGACGCACTTTTCATGGATGGATATAGTGAAGATGAAATAACAAAAATTTTAGCTCATGAACTTCATCACATATTTAGAGCAAAAGTAGAGAGTAATTATACTTGGAAAGAAGAACATGGTGATATAGATCAAGCACTTTATTGGTTCGAATCTGAAGGCATTGCTGATTTATGTAATTTTAAAGAGACATCCAAAATTTATGAAAAGTATGGATATGCGAAGAAAGGAGAATTAGAAAACACTCTTAAAAACATGAAATCGCATATAAACATAATTGACCGTATTATGCTTTTAAGTATAAGTAAGAAAAATAATTCAAGAGAATTATTAGACTATCTTTTTGATAATGTAAAGTTTCATTCAATAGGATTTTTCATGGCAAAAACCATTGAAGAAGTTTTAGGAGTAGAAGTAATTAGAGCTGTAGTAGGTGACCCTATAGCATTTATAAATATGTATCAAAAGGCATGTAAATTAGATGCAGATAGAAATGAGTATGCATTTAGTTATAATTTAATAGATGCAATTAATAATAAGGTGATTTATAAGTAGAATTAATTAAGAAATATAGAATTAAATAATTGTAAAGTTGAATAATTATATAATTATTTAATTTTATATATGCAGTTATTTAGAAATCTAAATATTTATCTTGAATTTTAAATATATAAATATTTATGTTAATAGTAATTATATTAGTAATATAGATGAAATTTTATTTGAAATATCTAGAGTTAATAATGAAAATATACAATGTTTAAGGACTAATAAATAAGCCAATGATATTAAAAAGAATCATTGGCTTTATGTTATAATTAGACGATAAATGTATAATAAAATCCTAAATATAAATAGAGTAATTCATAAGATTTTTTCTAAGTGTATAGAATGAAATTTATTTTATATATTAACCAGAATAGGATTTAAGAAAAGTAATAAACCAAGAGTTAGGAAGTGAGATTTTGGGAATAAGATTTATTTATGGTAGATCAGGTACAGGTAAAAGTTATACTTGCATTGAAGAAATCTACAAGAAGTCTTTTGATAATAAAAAACCACTTATATTAATAGTTCCAGAGCAATTATCTTTTAGAGCAGAGAAGGCTCTTATTGAGAAAATTGGAGCTACAGGTATAAATAATGTTCATCTTCTAAGCTTTAAAAGATTAGCTTTTACTGTTTTTAATGAAGTTGGTGGCGTGACACATAAATATATGAATGATACAGGAAAAGCAATAATTGTAGGGCGATCTATAGAGGAAGTTAAGGATGATCTTAGCATATTTAAAAAGGCTACAAAACAAAAGGGATTTGTGGATAAAATCATTGGAGTGTTAACAGAGTTTAAAAGACATAAAATTACTCCACAGATTCTGAGAGATTTAAAAGAAAATGTGGATGAAAGTTCATTGCTAGTGGATAAGTTAAGCGATGTAGAAACTATTTATTCAAGATTTCAAGATAAACTTAGTCAGGGATACTTTGATCCTGAGGATAATTTAACTATTTTAAAGGAAAAGGTTGAAAGAAGTGACTTTTTAAAGGGGGCAGAAGTATGGATAGATGAGTTTAATGGTTTTACACCTCAACAATATGACATTATAGGCAAGTTATTAAAGGTATGCATTAATGTCAATATAACTATACCCTATGGTGGATATGAGGTTGTGGACAAAAATGATGAAACTAATCCATATTATCCTATATACACCACAGAAGAGAAGCTGACAAAGCTTGCGCAAGATTATGGTTATTATCCTAAAAACAATCTTCATTTAAGTATAGGACACAGATTTAAAGAAAGTGAAGAATTAGCTTTTTTAGAGAAAAACTATTTCAATAATAGAGGTAAGTCTTTTGAAAAGACAACCGAGGACATAAGAATTTTCAAAGCTCAAAATCCTTATGGAGAAATGGAATATGTGGCTAAGGAGATTCTAAAATTAGTTAGAGAGAAAAACTTTAGATATAGAGATATTATAGTGATAAGTAGAGACTTAGAAAATTATAAGGATATAGCTAGAGTAATATTTGAGGAATATGAAATTCCATTTTTTATAGATGATAAAGAGGATATAGCTTCAAATCCGTTAGTTGTATATATAACCTCTCTTTTAAATATATTTTCTAAAGGGTTTAGAGACAATTCTATAATTAATTATTTTAAAAGTGGCTTTGCAAATCTATCTACAGAAGAAGTAGATTTACTAGAAAATTATGTTTTAGAATATGGAATAAAAACCAGAAAGAAATGGATTGATGAGAATAATGAGTATTGGAGAGATACTCCTAGATATGAGAATATAGTTGAAATCAAAAATAAAGGAATAAACCCTATCATTAAATTAGAAAAGGAACTTAAGGGAAAGTGCAGTGTTAAGGATATTTGCTCAAGTATTTATAAATTTTTAGTTGATAATAAGGTATATGAAAGTGTAAATGAATATATAGAAAAATTTAAAAGAGATAATAATCTTCTATTAGTAGATGAATATAGCAGCATTTGGAACATGTTTATAGAACTTTTAGATGAATTTGTAAATATCCTTGGAGAAGATGTTGTGACTGTAGAAGAATTTAATAGTATTTTATCTATGGGTATATCTCACAACAAGATGGGTTTAATCCCTACTTCGATGGATCAAGTAGTTATTGGAAGTGCAGAGAGGATAAAGGCTCAGGAAGTAAAGGTAGCTATAGTAGTTGGTGTAAATGATGGAGTACTTCCAAGGATTACTGGAGATGAAGGTCTATTCAATGATAACGATAGAATAGTATTTAAAAATAATAATATAAGTGTGGCAGATAACAGTTTTGAATTAGCTTTTGGAGAACAATATTTGATATATAATCTTCTAAGTATTGCAAGCAATTTGTTGTATGTTACCTATCCAATTGCAGACTTAGAAGGAAAGACTAAAAGGTACTCCATGGTTATCCCAAGGCTTAAGGCTTTATTCCCAAATATTTCTGAGGATACAGATATATTAAGGGATGAAATAGGTGAAACGGAAACAAGTATAGTAGGAAAAACTCCTACTTTTAATAGGTTAATAAAGAAGCTTCATCAATATATAGAAAAAGATGAGATAACTGAGCTGTGGAAGGAGATTTATAGATATTATTATGAAGAGCCAGAGTATAAGGAGAAATTATATAAGGTAATAGGTGGATTTACCTATAAAAATCACGTTGAGGCTATAGATAAAGAAAAGATAAGACAGCTCTATGGTAAAGGTCTTAGTGTGTCTAAAATAGAGGCATATGCCAATTGCTCCTTTGGATATTTTGTAAAGTATGGACTTAGAGCTAAGGAGAGAAAGATTTATACCTTCGCACCTCTTGATTTTGGGAATATAATCCACGAAGGCCTTGAAAAGTTTTCTAAAGTAGTAGAAAAGGAAAAGGTTAAGTGGGGAACTTTAGACAAAGAGTTTTGTGACCGTGTACTTAATGATATTATACTAGAACTTAAAAATTCAGAAGAACATAGAATATTAAAGAGTTCTAAGAGATATGAGTATATAGCTACAAGAGTAAAACGAATCTTATATAGAATGGTGTTAATTATAAATGAGCAAATGGAAAGAGGTACCTTTGAGCCTTTAGGATATGAAATTTCCTTTGGCTTTGATAAGGATGACTATTATCCACCAATTCCTATAACTTTATCTACAGGAGAAGTAGTAAAGTTACAAGGAAAGATTGATAGAGTAGATAAAACTACCATTGATGGAGTTAACTATTATAGAGTTGTTGACTATAAGACAGGAAGAATAGATTTAGATATAAACGATGTGTATAATGGATTAAAAATTCAGTTATTAACTTACTTAGATGCCATATTAACTCTTGAGCAAGAGCATATGTCTAAGGAGCCTATAATATCAAAAGGAGAAGGAAAAACTATGCCAGGAGCTATGGTTTATCTTTCTGTAGATGATCCAATAATGGATGGATCTAAAAAGCTTACTATGGAAAATTTAGAGGAAGAAGTATTAAAAGCATTAAAGATGAAGGGAATTATTATAAAGGACTTAAAAGTAGTTAAGGAGATGGATAAAACTATAGAAAATGGTGGAACTTCATCTATAATTCCTGTGTCCCTAAATAAACCTAAAAAAGGTGAAAGTGAAGCAGAGTTTTCAAAGAGCAATAGCTCTGTGATAACTTATGAAGGATTTAACGTATTAAGAGCTCATATGAAGGATAAGGTTAGAGAAATATGTGAGGATATGTTGGAGGGAATTATAGAAGTAACTCCATGTAAAAATGGAAAGAGCTACTATTGTGAATTCTGTGATTTTTCTTCCATATGTCAATTTGATGAAACTATGGGAGTTAATAATTTTAAAGTTATGCCGAGAAGAAATAAAAAAGAGCTTCTTCAGCAATTAGAAGAAGAGGGAAGGGATGGTGAAGTTAATGAGTAGTGTTAAATGGACTGAGGATCAACAGAAAGCCATTGATATTAGATATAGAAATACCTTAGTATCTGCAGCAGCAGGATCAGGAAAAACTGCGGTTTTAGTTGAAAGAATTATTAAGATTATAACGGATAGGGATAACCCTGTAGATATTGATAAACTGCTTATAGTAACCTTTACCAATGCAGCAGCTGCAGAGATGCGAGAACGT
The DNA here is from genome assembly GCA_902363375.1 of Clostridiaceae bacterium. Lineage (GTDB taxonomy): Bacteria > Bacillota > Clostridia > Clostridiales > Clostridiaceae > Clostridium_J. The sequence continues at coordinate 136,771 of CABIZX010000002.1, forward strand.
ATAGGAGAAGCAATAAATAAAAAAATTAAAGAAGAGCCTAATAATAGGAATCTTCAAACTCAATTAATACTTCTCAATAAGGCTAGTATATCAACCCTTCATTCCTTTTGTCTAAACCTTATTAAAAATAACTTTCATCAATTAGATATAGAACCTAATTTTAGAGTTGGGGATACAACAGAGATAAATCTTTTAAAGGTAGAAGCCTTAGAGGAACTCATGGAATCGAAATATATTGAGGGAAAAGATGAATTTATACAATTAGTAGAAAGTTATTGTGATAATAAAAGTGATAGAGCACTTGCAGAAATAGTTTTAAGACTCTATAACTTTTCTATGAGTATGGGAGATCCTGTAGCTTGGCTTAGAGAAAAATCAGAGCTTTTTAATATAGGTGAAAATTTCTCTTTTGATAATTTACCTTTTAAAGATGCACTACTAAAGGAATTAAGAGAGGATATAATAAATGCTTTAGAAATAAATAATGAAGGTTTAGATTTTGTATTAAACAATCCTATTCTAGATAAATATAAAGCTACCTTTGAAAGTGATGGAGAAATACTTGAGAGAACTTTGACAATTATTGAAGGTGGCTTAAAGGAAGAGAGACAGTATATTGAGGAAACTGCATTTGGAAGGATTCCAACCTTAACAAAGCTAACTGAGGAAGAAAAAATAATACAAAAAAAGGCAAAGGATTTTAGAGAAGCTGCTAAAGAAATATACGTGGATGTAAGAGGAAAAATCTTAAATGCTACTTCAGAAGATAATATAAAAATTACTAGAAGACTATATCCTATTATGAAGGAGCTTTCAAATTTAGTGGTAGAGTTTAAAGTTATTTTTGATGAGAAAAAAAGAGAAAGAGGCATTGTAGATTTTAATGATCAAGAACATTTTGCTCTTGAAATTTTAAGAGATAAAGAAGATAAAAACAAACCCTCTAGCATAGCTTTAGAGCTTAAAGATAAATTTGAAGAAATATTAGTAGATGAGTATCAAGACTCCAATAATGTTCAGGAAGAGATAATTAACTTAATCTGCAGAACAGAAAAAGGGAAAAGAAACGTGTTCATGGTTGGAGATTTAAAGCAGAGTATATATAGATTTAGAATGGCTAAACCTGAGTTATTTAAAACAAAGAAAGAGAGCTATACTAAAGATGGAGATGAGTATAATGCCCTCATTACTCTACATAAAAACTTTAGAAGTAGAAAAGAGGTCATAGACGGCATAAATTATATTTTCAATGCTGTAATGAGCGAGGATGTAGGGGAATTAGCCTATGATGAAAGTGAAGAACTAAAAGTTGGTGCTACCTATAAAGAATTCAGTGGTGATGGTAATGTAGGTGGAGAGGTTGAGTTTAATCTTATAAACCTTGATATGGAAGTTGAAGAAGAAAAGGAAGAAGTAGAAGAAGTTCAAGAGCAGAGCGAAGAAACAGGTAGTGACGAGGAGCTGGACAGAGAAGAGCTAGATTCCATGCAGTTAGAGGCTAGATTTGTAGCTAAACGTATAAGAGAACTTATGGAGTTTGAAGGAGAAAAATCATTAAAGGTATATGACAAAAACTTAGATGACTATAGAAGGGCAACTTACAAAGATATTGTCATTCTTTTAAGGTCTAGTAATAAGTTATCTCCTATATTTATAGAAGAGTTTAAAAGGGTTGGAATTCCTCTATTCTCAGAAGGTGGAGGAGGATATTTCGATACTCTAGAAGTAAAAACTGTCATAAGCGTTTTAGAGATTATAGATAATCCAATTCAGGATATTCCTTTAATTGCAGTATTAAGATCGCCTATCGGAGGATTTACTACAGAGGAGTTAGCAGATATAAGAATTTCAAATAAAAGTGTAAGTTTTTATCATGCTATGGTAGGTCTTTTAAATTATGAGGAGAAGATCTATGATGACGAAGAAGTTACTAAAATAAGCAAAGAGATCTATAATAATACTAATCTTAAATTAAAAGTTAAAAGTTTTTTAGATAAAATAAATAATTGGAGATTAGAAAGTAAGTATACACCTATAAATCAGCTTATATGGGAAATAATGACGGATACTGGATACTATGGTTATGTAGGAGCACTACCTGGTGGAGAACAAAGACAAGCAAACTTAAAGGTTCTCTTTAAGAGAGCTAAAGATTTTGAGAGAACTAGTTATAGAGGATTATATAATTTTATAAACTTTATAAATAATATAAAAACAAGTAGTGAGGATATGGGAAGTGCTAAAATAATAGGAGAAAATGAAGATGTAGTAAGAATCATGAGTATCCATAAAAGTAAGGGATTAGAGTTTCCTATAGTATTTCTATGTGGTCTTGGTAAAAAGTTCAATGAAGGAGATTTAAAAGGTAAAATATTATTCCATCATGACTTAGGATTTGGACCTACATACATTGATTTAGATAACAGAGTTAGTTATAACACGCCTCAAAGAGAATTTATAAGGAAGAAAATTCAAGGTGAAAATAAGTCTGAAGAAATGAGACTTCTATATGTTGCTCTTACAAGAGCCAAGGAAAAATTAATTTTAGTTGGAAGTGGTAAATCACTAGATAAAAAGATTGAAAAATGGTCTGGAGCTGGCATAGATGAAGACGGAAATATAAAATCAAGCTATGTAAAAAATCAAAAGAACTATATGGACTGGATAGGAGCAGCCATTATAAATCATAAAGATGGAGAAGTATTAAGGCATTATAAAGAAGATGTTTTAAAGGAAGATTTAAAAGAAGATGATAGTAGGTTTAAGGTGGCTATATATCCTAGAGAAATATTTGAAGAAATAGATGACATAACCTTAGAAGAGATGCCAGTAAAAGAAAAAATAGATAAGCTTTTAGATAATAGTGATAAAAATTTAGGTGAAGATTATTATAAAGAAGTTAAAGAAAGACTAGAATTTACTTATAATTATGAAGAAGCAACTAAGATACCTACAGTAATCACTGTTACAGAACTAAAGGCTCTTGAAGCGAATAAATCATCTAAGGTACACAATGAAAATGATCTTTACATTGATAATAGTGATCTTAATGAAGATGATTATAAAGATTTGAATTATGAAGAGACTGAAGGTACAAGAAAATTTAAGCCTTTAATGCAAACACCTTTATTTTTACAAGAGAAAAAGGGATTAACTCCATCAGAAGTTGGAACTGCTTATCACAATGTAATGCAAAGATTAGATTTAAGTGGTGATATTACAGAAGAAGGCATTAAAAAGCAAGTTAATAATATGGTTGATAGGGAGCTTATAACCTTTGAAGCTTCAAAATCAGTAAAAGTAGATAAAATTCTTAAGTTTTTACAAAGTAATATAGGTAAAAAGGTCATAGAGGCTTATAAAGAAGGTACTTTAAAGAGAGAATTACCTTTTAGAATGGAGATTAATGCCTCTACTGTTTATCCTAATGTTGATAATGAAAAATACTCAGAGGAAAAAATGCTCTTAAGAGGAGTAATAGACTGTTACTTTGAAGATGGAGATGAAGGTATAATTTTAGATTATAAAACCGATTATGTAAAAGAGGAAAACATAGAAGAAATTAAGTCAAGGTATAAAGTGCAGCTAGATTATTATAGTAGTGCAGTAAAAGATGCCTTTAAAAAAGAAAAAGTAAAAAAATATTTATATTTATTTTCATTAGATAAAGAGGTTGAAATAATCTAATATGAAATAAGAAGGAACTTTGGTATATATTTTACTGAAGTTCCTTTTGTACATCTTTTTTAAACAAGGTATTATGTACAAAATGTAGAATATGTTATTAAATGAATGTATTTGGAGCTGAGTATTTATGGATAATGGAAGTAAAGACATAACTTTAGTCTATAGTAAAATTAACTTATACAGAGATTTAATAGGAGTATTTGAATATATAAAAAGAGAAATAGATGTACACTTTCAATTTAATGAGTTTAAAATTATAACTTCTTATAAAAGCTCCATAGGGGATTTTGATATTTCTTTTTTTGTAGAAGAAAAAGAGAATATAGAGAAGGAATTTCAGGAACTTTTAATAACTAGAGATTATAGAGGGGACTACCGAATTTTAAATCAGAATAGAAAGATAGATGAAGATGTTCTTGTTAAAATCCTAGATAGTATAGAGGGAAATATAAATTCTAAGTTAGATTTATTAAAAAAACAATTTAATTTAGAGGTATATACATTTAGCACTAAATATAAAGAAGATATGGAAGAAATATGTGAAGATTTAAATAGATATATAAATGAATATGTTCCAAGCACTATATACTATATCAGATTAAAAATGATTAAGTTAAAAAAGGATTCTATAGATATATTAATAGATGAAATAAATAGCTATTATATGTTTATTTGGAATGGAACAAAGAAATTAAGGGGTGATTTAAAAGAAAGAGATAAGTTGGATAAAGAATGCATGATTGATAAAATAATTGTTAAACAGGATGAAATATTAAATTATTTAGATGGCTTACAGGAAAAAATAATAAGAATAATAGAAGACAATTTTATAGATGAAGTATTAAATATAATTGAGAGTACTGTAAAAGTTAAACTTTCAGAGAAGATGGAGATTTATAAGAAGGAACTAAATGTTTATTTGGCAAAAGAAATCAGTGAAGGAACCATAAAAAATAATGAAACAATAAAATATAATGCTATTTATAATAAAGATATAGAGAAAGAGACATACATTATATTTAATGAATTATTTTCAATACAACATGACTATTTAAGGATGATGCTTAAAATAAATAAAGCTCTATTTAATGAGATGACTGATAGAGTAAAAGATGGGATAAATACTATATTTTATAATGAGTTTTTTAAGCCAATTTGCTACATTAGGGGTGATGAGGATTTTCATGGTATATGTAGTATCCTTGAAGAAAAATTCAATTATATAATCTATAATTTTATTAGTACATCTTTAAAAAGATGTAAGGAAAGTTACTATGATTATATTATAGACAAGTTAATAGACAATCTTGAATCCATTCAATATATTAATATTTTTAAACCTATAAATAGAGTAACAGGAAATATAGATTATTATAATGGAAAGCTACTGATGGATGTAAGGTATAAAATTAATCCAATATATGAAAGCTATAAAAACTTAAAGAAATATAATATAGACATATTTAATATGTTGGGATCAAGTGATGAGAAAGTGGAAAAAGAGAGAAGAGTTTTAAATGAATATCTCAATTTAAAATTTAGTGACAAAGAGATGTTTAACAGTGAATATTATAAGTATCATACAGATTTATCTATGAAAAAGAATGAGCTTTATAATAATATGTATTCAATTAAGATTAAAGTTTTTAAGGCTCTTGAAGGAGATTTTATAACTTATTTTGATCATATTTTTCAATGTATGGGAAAAAATTTAGAGTATGTAAAATCACAAGAAAAGTATTACAATGAAGAAATTAAAGAGAGATATAAGAGTAGTAAATATTTTTAAGATATATTAACTTTTAGGATGATTTTAATCCTTTCAGGTATTAATTATTCTATTAATTTCATTAAAGAGTATAATTAATAGAAAATAAAAAAAGTTCTTTTAATATGATAATAAATCTATAACTATACATTTTTATCTAGAGAAATAAAAAATTCGAATGGAGATGGTATTATGTCAGTGGATTTATTTAGAAGAGCTAATGCTAGGGATTCAGAATTTAAGGGAAGAAATGCAGATACAGAAAGGTATAAGCATTCTTTTAAAGCAAATATAATAGCCACGGTAATTATTGCAGCTTTAATTTTAGGATTTATTTACTTACTTATTAAATAATATACAAAGCCTAGAAAGGAAATAACTTTCTAGGCTTAGATTTTATAATGTATGAATGAGGGGGACTTGTTATGTCTTTATTAAGGACTAGTAGACTAGCAAAAAATTATGGAATGAAGGAAACTTTAGTTAGAGCATTAAAGCCTACTAATATTGAAGTTGAGAAAGGTGAATTTGTAGCTATTGTAGGACCAAGTGGTTCAGGAAAAAGTACATTACTTCACCTTTTAGCAGGTCTTGATAAGCCATCAGCTGGACAAGTATTTATAAATGATAAAGATATTTATAATATGAGTGAAAAAGAGCTTTCTAGGTATAGGAGGAGAAATATAGGATTTATATTTCAAGCTTTTAACCTTATTCCAATTTTGTCAGCGGAAGAAAATATAAAATTACCTGTACTTATGGATAATGGAAAAGTAGATGAAGCTTATATTGATGAATTAATGGAAGTGCTTGATATTAAGGAGAGAAGAAAGCATTTACCAGGATAGCTATCTGGAGGACAACAACAAAGAGTGTCTATAGCTAGAGCACTAGCTAATAAACCATCTATAATTCTAGCTGATGAACCTACAGGAAATTTGGATAGTAAAAATAGCAATGAAGTTCTAGAACTTTTAAAGAAAACTATAGTAAGGTATGATCAGACTCTTGTGATGATAACTCATGATAACAATATAGCTAAGCTAAAATGGCCGATAGAATCATTACAATTTCTGATGGGATGATTGTAGATAATAAGAAGGTGGGTTAATGAAGAGTTTTGGGGGATTGTTCCAAGGTATATTATAAAGAATAAATCAAGGGTTTCGTTTGTTGCCATAGGAATAGCATTATCAATAATGTTGATTGTTTCTCTATCAATAATGAAGGAGTCATATCTAGATTATAAAATTAAAGAAGATATAGATATAAACGGTGGAAATTTTGATGTTAGGATTCAAGCTAAAGGATATAAAAACTTAGATAATCTTTGCAAGGAAAGTATTATAGATAAGTTATCTTTAGTTACTCCTTTGGGAATATCCAGAATTGAAAATTCGAAATATTATATCGATATTAAAGGATATGAAGAAAATATAACTGAGTTCATAAATATGAAAATTGTAGAGGGGAGTAGTTCAAGCTCAAATAATGAAATAGCTTTAGAAAAATGGATTTTAGATTATCTTCCTAAGAAATATGAGATAGGAGATAAAATTAAGCTTGATTATAACTTACAATATGAAGGGACTAAAGAGTTTGAAGCTTTAAATGATAGTAATGAATTTACTTTAGTTGGGATTTTCGAATATACTTCTGCATTAAGCTCTGAAGTAGGCAAGGCATGGGTAACTAGAGATTTCGCAGAAAAAAAGCTTGTAGAAAATAGCCTTAAAGATAAAAGTATACTTTATGAAGGATATATATATTTAAATCCTAAATATAATATTGCGGATGGAAAGCTTTTGTTAGATAGTTCTAATGAGTATAATAATGTTTCATTCATTGATAATTTTAGCAAGGAGTTCTTCCTACAGACAATAAAAATTATGAATTTAATATGCAATGCTTTATTTATTATTGTAGGAGTTGTAAGCAGTATAAATATATATAATACATTTATGGTTTCCATATCTGAAAGAAAAAAAGAATTTGGAATGATTAGAGTCATTGGTGCATCAACGGGAAGAATTAAAGCAATGGTTCTTTCAGAAGGACTAATTTTAGGAGCAATTTTTATTCCTATAGGATTAATTATTGGGAATATAATTACAAAGTCAGTAATGATTATTTTAGGGTATGATCAGATTAGTAGCTTATTTTCTATACCAATAGGTGGAGTTATAGTCTCTGTAATTATAGGGTTGTCTTCAATTATATTAGGATCATATTTTCCTGCACGGAATGCATCTAAGGTGTCACCTATGGAAGTCATGCAGGGGAATGAGGATATAAATATCAGTAAAAAGAATTTTGATTTTCAGACAATGGGATTTCTAAAGAGAGAAATGAAGTTTTACAATAAAATAGGAATAATAAATATAAAAAGAAGTAAGAAGAAATTTTTAACAACTATTATTTCATTGAGTATAACTATTATTATGCTTATATCAGTTTTTTATTTGATTAATCAATCAGATACTATAACGAAATTAAAAAATAGTTATGGTGATGCAGAGTTTAAAATTTCATCTTACTCAAATAAAGGAATAGTAGATAAAGAATTAGATGAAATTTCTGATATAGAAGGAATAAAGATTCTTTCCAAGGTTAAGGAATCAACTGTGGATATGAATGTTTCTAAGAAAATGTTAACTGAAAAAGGCTATTCTTACTTTGAGGCAGAAAGTAAAAGGGACAAATTTAAATCAAAATTATTGGAAGAAGGCATATATAGATTTAATCCTAGAGTTTATGGATATAGTAATGCTCAATTAGAAAGTTTAAAAAGATGGGTAATTTATGGAAGTATTGATATAGAAGAAATGAATAAAAGATCTACTGCAATTTTTATACTTTATAGTTTCGTGTTCATTGTAGGAATAGTTAGTATAATAAACTTAATAAATATAATGAAGATGAACGTAATAACAAGAAGTAAAGAAATAGGGATGCTTAGGGCTATAGGTTTAGGAGAAGATGAAGTTAGAAAGATGATAAAAGTTGAAGGATTTATATATGATGTTACAGCAAGTATTTTAGGCTCTACTTTGGGATGTATGTTAACTTATTTTATTCATAAAAAGCTAGTGCCTAATACGACGTGGAAGTTTACATTTATGACAATAATAATTTGTGTAGCCATTATTACTATTACAACATTATCATCTTTAATAGCAAGTAGAAGACTATTTAAGTCAAGCATAGTAGACTCTATTAGAAGCATAGAATGATTATACAAAGCCTAGAAGGTATATTTTAATTATACTTTCTAGGCTTTATATTTAGAAAAATTATATATTTAGTGTTTAAATTAGCTTTCTATATACTTTAAAAGTTCATTAAAACCTATTCTATTTACAGTAGTAGCAAAGCTTTCACCTTCAGATTTATGAGCATCATAGAAAACTAAAAGCTTGTCCATCACATTAGAAATTTCATCCACTTCATAGAATTCAGGCAATATATATGGAGGACATCCTTCTTTCATACTATTAATATATATAGTTAGTCCAGTTTTTTCTGAAGAAAGAGCTAAAAATGAACAATTACCAATACAATTTCCACAACGTATACATTTATCTTCATGTAATACTAATTCTTTATTAATTTTTTCAAGAGCACCGCTTGGACAATACTTAGTACATCTCGTACAAGCAATACATTCACGCTGATTTAAGAAAACCTTTGTACCATTAAGTATACCTATAGAATCTTTAAATATTTTAGCATACTTGTCCACTATATCTACTAATTTAGGTAGATCACTTTCCACATAATTTTCAGAAGGTGTAGGTAAGGTACTCCTTTTAAAAATTAATTCACAATTTTCATATAAAAAACCTTGAATTTTTCTTCTTGATTCAGCTAAAGTTTCATCTAATTTTTCATCAAAGGCTTTTGTAATATCCTTAGTACAATTATTCATAATAATTTCTCCTTTTTAATATAATCCCTATAATATCAAACATTGCAATAAAACTTATTAATAAATAAAACTTATCTGAAAGTTTCATTTATTAATAATAGAATATCAGAGTATATAACTAGGTTCAAGATTTACTGAGATATAATTAAAATCTTATTTATGGCTTAGTAGTTTTATTGTAAATACTTAACAGTTAAGGTATACTTTTATCATAAACAGATTTCTTAGCTTTTTGAAGCTTAGAAATCGTTGTCCAAGGAGATATCAGATCTTTACACCACTTTGAAGAATATGGAGTATTAGAGTTGATAGTCATAGTATGAATAAATTTTATGAGTAGAAGGGGAGGCTCATGGTTATGGAAGATAAAGAATTGCTTAGAAACCTTTGTATGTCTCATGGACCTAGTGGTAGAGAACACTGGCTTTATGATTATGTGGCAGAGGTATTTTCAGAGTTTGGACAAGTTACTAGGGATAATTTAAATAATACAATTATTCATAAAAAAGGTAAGGGCAAGGGTAAAATAATGCTTATGGCTCACCTGGATGAAGTATTTATGATTGTAACAGAGATAAAAGAAAATGGATTTTTATCATTTAAAGGAGCTGGAATTGATCCTAAAACTTTAGTTTCAAAGGAAGTTATAATTCATGGAAAAGAAACTATTAATGGTATTATAGGAATCAAACCTCCTCATTTAATGAAAGAAGAAGATCGCAAGAAGTCAGTAACTATAGATTCTTTATTAATTGATACTGGATATACTAAGGAGTCTTTAGAGAAAATAGTTAAACCGGGAGATTATGTTACTGTTAGAGGAAATTATAAAGAGCTTTTAAATAATAATATAAGTGTTAAAACTGTTGATGACAGAGGTGGAGTTGTAGCTTTATATAGATGTGCTAAGGAGCTTAGAAATATAGATCATGATATGGATGTATATTTCGTATGTTCTGCACAAGAAGAAGTAGGCCATAGGGGAGCTAAAACTGCTACTAATAGAATTAAACCAGATATAGGTATAGCTGTGGATGTTACCTTTGATTGTGGGAATTATGGACTTGAACATGGAGATACTGAGCTTGGAAAGGGTGGAGTAATCTGTATAGGTCCTAATATTCATCCAAAGGTTAGAAAACATCTTATGAAGGTTTGCAGAGAATATAATATTCCTTTTCAACTAGAAGTTGAAGCTGGAAACACTGGAACAGATGCCTGGGATATTCAAATAGCAGGAGAAGGTGTGGCTACACTTTTAATATCAATTCCTATAAAATACATGCATACATCAGTAGAAACTGTAAACATGGATGATATAAAGAATACCGGATACATGATGGCTAAGCTAATAGAAAGTATCAAAGGTGAAGAATTGGAGGAATTAATATGTTTTTAGATGAAATTCTTCAAAAAGGTGGTCTTTTAGATACATTAACTTCTTTAAGTGGACCTTCAGGCTTTGAAGGCGAAGTTAGAGGATTTATTAGGGAACAAATCAAACCTTACGTGGATGAAATTTTTATAGATAGAATGGGGAATGTTATAGCTCATAAGAAAGGTAAGGGTAAAAAAGTAATTATTGATGCTCACATGGATGAAGTTGGATTTATAATAACTGGTTATAATGAAGATGGAACCTTGAGATTCAATGCTTTAGGAGGAATTAATGCAAAGATAATACCTTCTAAAACTGTACTTATAGGACCTAATAAAATACCAGGAGTTATTGGTGCAAAACCAATTCATCTTCAAGGAACAGAGGAAAGAGAGAAGGGGCTTACCTATAGTGATTGCTGTATTGACATAGGAGCTACTTCCAGAAAACAGAGTGAAGATCTTATAGAACTAGGGGAATATGTAGTTTTTGATACAGAGTATGATGAGTTTGGTGAAGGCCTAGTAAAGGGAAAAGCTTTTGATGATAGAGTTGGATGCTTTGTACTTATGGAGGCCTTAAAAGAAAATTATGATATAGATTTATATGGAGTTTTTGCAGTTCAAGAAGAAGTTGGAGAGAGGGGAGCGTTTATCTCTTCTTTAAATTTAAAAGGAGAATTAGGAATTGCATTAGAAGGAACTATATGTGCAGATATGCCAAGTGTACCTAAGCACTTAAGAGCTACTGAAGTAGGATGCGGTCCTGCTATATCAATAATGGATTTAACTAGTATATTTGATGTTGATATAGCTGATGATATTATGGAGATAGGAGATAATCTAAATATACCTTATCAAAGAAGAAAGGCTATAGCTGGAGGAAACGATGCAGCTACCTTCCATGGTACGGGTAATGGAGCTAAAATTGCTACAATTTCAGTTCCATGTAGATATATTCATTCTTCAGTATCAGTGGCATCAAAGAAAGATATAAAGAACACAGTTAAGTTACTAGTAGAATACTTAAAAACACTATAGATTTGGAGGTATTATTAATGAATAGATTATTTGAAGGGTTAATAGGCGCTTTTGGAGTAAGCGGACATGAAAGTGAAGTTAGAAGTGTAATTGTTGAGCATTTAAATTCATTAGATATAGAAAATAGATTAGATAACATGGGGAATGTCATTGCAGTTTTAGGCAATAAATATTCAGATGAAAGTAAAAAAGTTATGATTTCTTCACATATGGATACCATGGGATTTATAGTACTATATATTGAAGATAGCGGTTTTGTAAGGGTAGGGAAAATAGGTGAATTTGATGAGGCTACCTTTGTGAATAATATGGTGGAATTTGAGAATGGAAACTCAGGAAGAGTTTGTGCAGCTAAAGATAATCCTAAGATAGATGATATGTATATAGATTTGGGGGTATCAAGTAAAGCAGAAGCCTTAGAATTAGTAAGAGAAGGGGATGTATGTATGATTACATCCAATGTTATAGAAGAAGAGAAAAACATAATTGCACCGGCTTTAGATAACAGAGTTGGATGTTATATGACATTAAAAGTCATAGAAAAATTATTAGAGCATAAGGAACAATTAAAAAACTTAGACAAAGAAATATCCTTTGTATTTTCAACTCAGAATAATTTAGGCGGAAGAGGTGCTAGAGCAGCTGCTTATGAAATAAGACCTATGTATGCTTTGGTTGTAGATGGAGAAAAGGCTGGAGATGCTCTTGGGGGAAATGGAAAGTTTTCTTTAGGAAAGGGTACAGGAATAAAGTTTATGGATAGAGCTTTATTAATGCATCATGAAATTAAAGAACAATTAGAACAGATTTATGAATATCTAGGTAAAAAACCACACTATATCTTTGGAGAATCTGATGGAGATGGCAGAACAATTCATAAGGAGGATGTTGGAGCTAAAACTGGAACTCTAGTATATCCTGTAAGATATAAAAATACTAATATGGAAATGGTAAATTATAAAGATATAGAAGAGGGAATTCAGATTATTTATAATTACAGTCTTTTAAAATTTTAAAATGCTAACTTTATATAATTGTAACTTTATATAATAAAGGAGTATACCTAAAGCATCTTAACTTTAGATATACTCTTTTATTTAGTCTATCAGCTATTTTGCAGCATAATAGCATCTTTTTGGAGATTCTATTTTATCATCTGCTTTAAGTGCTTTTATAGCTTTATCTACTTCTTTTTTGTCAATACCAGCTTTTTCAGCGATTTCTCCGGCCTTTAATGGCTCAGATGAGCTTTTTAGTACCTCTAAAACCTTATCGATCATGCTAACACCTCTTTTAATAATTATGATTATTTAATAATCTTTATTGTCATATTATATATTACTTAAATGGAAATATCAACTATATTTTACCGTGTGTCTCTATTTCATGAATTATCTACTCTTAACTTGTCGTAAAGAGATTCGCGTCTATCTTTTTTTAACTTAAAAGAAGCTCTAACCTTACCAACTAAGCTTTTATCTATATCTGCAACTAATATATCTTCAACACCTTCATCTACATTAGATATTATTTTCCCTAGAGGGTCTATAATTAAAGAATTTCCACTATATATTATATTGTTACCAATACCGATTCTATTAACCCCTGCAATATAACATTGATTTTCTATTGCTCTACTTTTAAGTAAGGTTATCCAATGTTCTTTTCTAGCATCAGGCCAATTAGCTGCTACTGTAATTAAATCGCATTTCTTTGAAGCAATCTGAAAAATTTCAGGAAATCTTAGATCATAGCATATAAATGGAGAAAGAGTTATATCATTAATCTGTGTCAAAAATATTTTATCTCCACCCATGTAATGTTTACTCTCATCACCATAAGAAAATGGATGTATTTTAGAATAATTACAGAGTACATCCCCAGTAGAAGAGATTATGGCATAATTATTTTTACCTTTTCTATCATTCTCAACACCTTGAATATATCCTATTCCTGCATTAATACAATAGGTTTTGCATAGACTAGCAATGTAGGTAATAGTAGAAAAGTCAAATTCTTTTAATTTTTCTACATTCATTGTAAAACCCGTAAAGGAAAGTTCAGGAAATAGTAGTAAATCTAGCTTTAGATTTTTAGCTTTTTTAAAGAATTCTTTACTGGTAGACAAATTGAATTGTTTATTTTCCCATAAGATATTATTTTGTACGAGTCCAATTTTCATAATACCACCCCTTATACTATTACAGAATAATTAATCTAATATATTATAAATATAATTTTTACAATATCAAATAATATTTATAGCTTTTTCTAGTATACTAGTTAAAGATTAATATTATTTAGAATAAACTCAAATATCCATTTAATTTATGAAATGTTTATACTACTAATTATAATATATTTTAAAGTTAATATTCATACTAATTATAATAAGTTTATTTTGTTGTAATATAATTACAATTTTTAATTATTACATTTTATTTGTTTAATTATGTTAAAGAAGATGGTATAATTAATTTTTATAAATAAAAGATATTTTGTAATTAAATTTATCTTAGGTTAAAATTAGTTTGCATAAAATATAAGTTATGTGAGTATGTAATTAAATTATTATAATGAATATAAATTATAATAAATAGTAAGTTAGGAGTAGTGTCTATGAGAATAACTGAATATATAGTAAAAATGGCATTAAGATATAAAAATCATCATATATCTTCATTGGCATCTCAATTAGCTTTTGATATGCTATTTTCATTTTTCCCATTTCTAATTTTATTATTGACATTAGTAGGATTTATAAATGTAGACCCTATAGAAGTGATTAGCAGTTTGCAAACTATTATGCCAGAGCAATTATATGAATTAGTGTCTACTTTGTCTTTGCAGTTATTACAGACTAGGAACGGAAATTTATTATCATTTTCATTAGTATTCTCACTTTATACCGCATCAAGAGCTTTTAGAGCAGTAAGATATGGTTTAAATAGAGCTTATAATGAAGATGAAGATAAGAATAAGATAAAAGTAGTTATACTATCTGTTTTATTTATGATAGTCATATCATTTATGATTATATTTGTATTGGCATTCTTAGTATTTGGAGAAATGATAAGTTTAACCCTAGTTGAATGGTTAGATTTAGATATTAAATTATTTTACTTTATAAGATACTTAAGATATCCAATTGTTTTATCAGGGATGGTTGTTGTATTTTCAGCAGTATATAAACTTATTCCATCAAGAAAAATCAAGTGGAAAGAGGCTTTCCCAGGCGCAGTATTTACAAGTATTGTTTGGATAATTTTATCAATGGGATTTGCATTTTATGTTAATAATTTTGGAAGATATACAGACATATATGGCAGCATTGGAGTAGTTATAGTTATGATGATATGGCTACAAATAACATCTACTACAATTTTATTAGGTGGAGAGCTAAATGCACTATTGATGTATGACAAAGAGCATAATTTAAACTTATAAGGAATTCATCCTGAATATTGATGCTTATAAGATATAATTAGTTTAACTATTTGTCGCATTGTGTTAAGATAAGAGAGTAGATTAACTAAATAAAAAGGATTAACAGTAATGGAGGGGTATGAGGTGAAGGTTAGAAAGGCTATAATCCCAGCTGCAGGTTTAGGAACTAGATTCTTACCGGCTACAAAAGCTGTGCCTAAGGAAATGATTCCTATTGTAGATAGACCGACTATAGAATATATAGTAGAGGAAGCTGTAGCTTCAGGTATAGAAGAAATACTTATAATAACAGGTAGAAATAAGAAGGCTATAGAAGACCATTTTGATAGAGCCATCGAATTAGAAATGAATCTTGAAAGAGATGGGAAGAAAGAGCTTTTAGAGCTTGTAGATAAATCTACCAACATGGCCAATATTCATTATATTAGACAAAAAAATCCGAAGGGATTAGGGCATGCTATAAGTTGTGCCAAAGCTTTTGTAGGGAATGAACCATTTGCAGTTATGCTAGGTGATGATGTAGTAGATAGTGAAGTTCCTTGTTTAAAACAATTAATGGATGCTTATGATAAGCATGGTACTTCAATTCTTGGAGTTCAAGAGGTATCAAGGGAAAATGTAAATAAGTATGGAATTGTTAAAGGCAAGAAAGTTAGTGATAGAGAGTATATAGTTGAAGATTTAGTGGAAAAGCCAAAGGTTGAAGAGGCTCCATCTAATGTGGCTATTTTAGGTAGGTATATTATAACTCCAGAGATATTTGATATATTAGAGAATACTAAACCGGGAAAAGGAAATGAAATACAATTAACAGATGGTCTAAAAACTTTAATAGAGAAGCAAAGCATGCATGCTTATATCTTTGAAGGTAGACGATATGATGTTGGTGATAAGTTAGGATTTTTGGAAGCAACAGTAGAGTTTGCGTTAAAAAGAGATGATTTAAAGAATGAATTTAAAAAATTCTTGAAAGACAAATCTATTTAAATGATTATATAACTAAATAATTGAAAATAAAAACTGGTAAAAAAATCTAGGAGATTATACCAGTTTTTATTTTGTATATCAAATTTTATTGTTTTTGCTCAGAAGAAACATGTGGATTTATTTTAACTATACATGTAAAAAAAAAATGTAGAATAATAGTAGAAAATTGTAGTAAAAAAAATATTGATTTTAGTGTAAAATAATTAAGTGGTGCATAGAGTAACGTTAAAAGTGGAGGATAAACAATGGAGTTTGAAAATAAGTCAGATTTGGAGTTTTATAACAACATTTCGGAACCTATTATAGCTATAGATGTTGATAATAAAATTAAATACTGCAATGAAGGTGCATTAGAATTTTTAGGAGTTCAAAATATGGATTCTATTGAAAGTTCAGATATAAATACTATGATAAAGTTTTCTACATTCCGAAATGAGACATTTAATCTGAGAAGTTTTATCAAAAGTAGTAAAGATAAAAGGTTAAGGTTAAGTATAGATACTAGAATATATAAAGATATAGAAATAGAGTTAGTTGTTAAAAGTATAAAAGTTGAAAATAATGATGGTGCACTATTGTTGTTAAAGACTATTGCAAGTAAGAATCTCCATTTTAAATCAATAGATAATAATGCAACTACCACTAAATTAGAAGAAAATGAGGAATTTAAATATATTGTAGTGGATAAATATGAGGATGAAGATTTTATATCAACTCAAAAAATAGATCTAAATATAAATTTTTATAAGGCTATTTTTGCTACAAGTACAACTGGGATTATAATTGAAAAAGATAATAAAATTAATTATATAAATAAAGTTGCTATAGATATAATAGGAGAACCTAAGGATAATGTGTTTTTAGGTAAAAATATTTTTGATATAGTTAAACTAGAATCAGTACAGTATAATGATGAATTTCTAAAAAAACAATATTCTAAATATAACTCTAGTCTAAATATAATAGAAAGAAAATTTACTAGAGAAGATGGTAGTATAGTATACTGTGAGATGACACCAATGTGCTTTGTAAATGATGATAATATTTATTCTATATTTTTAATTAGAGATATAACGAGAAGGATAAAGGTGGAAGAAGCTGTAATAAAGAATAGGGATAACTATGTAGAGTTGCTTAAGCTTTTACCTTTTGGTATGGTAATATATTCTGATAATAAATTCGAAATAGGTAATAAAGCTTTAGTAAATATATTAGGTTTAGATGATATAAGTGATTTAAGTGATTTACAATATACAAATTTAGTAGAAGAAGAATATAGAGATTTAATTAAAGAGATGTATTTTGATGCTCAATTTAGGGGGAGAGCTACAGAGTTTAAAGAGGCTAAAGCAAGAAAGTTAGATGGGACTCTGGTAGAGGTTGAGATTGCAAGTTTTGGAATAAACTTTACTTATGGAAGATCTGTAGTATTTTTCATTCAAGAAGTTACAGAACGTAAAAAAGCTCAATTAAATAAGGTTAAATTAGAACAAGCTATAAAATATGATAAATTAAAAACTGAATTTATATCGAATATGTCTCATGAATTGAAAACTCCATTAAATATAATTTTAAGTACTGTACAAGTATTACAATATAATTATAAAGACAAAGATGATGAGCAATTAGATAGATATCTTGATTTAATGAAAGTAAATAGTTATAGGTTATTAAGACTTATAAATAATTTAATAGATGTTACAAGAATTGATGTAGGTAACTTAAAAATGAACTTCGGGAATTATGATATAGTTGCTATAGTGGAAGATATAACAATGGCGGCCGTGGAATATGTTGAAAGCAAAGGTATGGTTTTAATATTTGATACTGATGTTGAAGAGAAGATTATAGGAATTGATAGAGAGAACATAGAAAGAATAGTTCTAAATCTTTTATCTAATGCAGTTAAATTCTCTAAAGATAATGGAACTATTATGGTGTCAATTCATGACTTAGGGGACAAGGTTCAAATTTCAGTAAAGGATAATGGTATAGGAATACCTGAAGAACTTCAAGAAAAGATATTTGATAGATTTGTTCAAGGGGAAGATTTATTTACTAGGTCCCATGAAGGTAGTGGTATAGGTCTATCCTTAGTAAAATCTATAGTTGAAAATCATGGAGGAAAGATATATGCAAAGAGTGTTGTTGATGGTGGAAGTGAATTCATTGTGGAACTTCCTAATATACTCTCAAAGAATCAATTCTGCTCAACAAACGTATATCATGCGGACAAATACAATTTGGAAAGAATAAAAATAGAGTTTTCAGATATATATAAATAAATTATAAAATAAAAACACATATATATGTTTAAAGATTTGAAAATATAATAATTATATTGTACTAAATACTATTGAAAATTTTATTCAATAGTATTTTTGTATGGGGATTAAAAGTAAATTTAATATATTCATAGATTATATGTTTAAAAAATATATTCATGGGTAAAATTACAAAAAATGATATGTTTTTTTGGAGGTATATGATGAATAGAATAGTTTTAGTTGGTAGATTAACACGAGACCCAGAAATTAAAGTTTTTGAAGATAGTAGCAAGGTTTTTACTAGATTGGTTTTGGCTGTGGATAGACCTTATAAAACTGCATCAGGAGAAAAACATGTGGATTTCATTCCGGTAGTATTAAGAGGGAAAAAGGCAGAAATTGTTAATGAATACTTAGTTAAAGGAAGTGTTATTAGCGTTACTGGAAGGCTTCAAAGCAGACATTATGAAAATGAAGATGGACAGAAAAAATACATATCAGAGGTTATTGCAGATGAATTTCAGTTCATGAATACTAAAAAGCCTAAAGAAGAAATTGGTTAAATCCACATGATTTTAATTACAAAATTACTAAATTCCATAGATTACGGACAATTAAAATATTTTAATGAAAAAAGGTTACCTATTATAGAAATATTATAGGTAATTTTTTTATTAATAATAACTTAAAAGTTATTTGGAAAAGAGAGAAATTCTATTTTAGTATATTAAAAATATTTGGATAGTAGCTGGAATAGGAGTATAATAAATTCATAAGAAAGAATTTTAATATTACATAATTTTATACTAAATTATATGATATTAGGCTATTGATTAAGCTCATAAAACTATAAGGGTAAAGGGGATTATTATGGAAATTGAAAGATTTAAGGCGTTTAGAGACAAAACAAAGGATAATATATCTAAGGTTATAATTGGAAAGGAAAATATAATTGATAAAATAATTGTATCATTTATAACTTCAGGACATGTATTACTAGAAGATGTTCCTGGACTTGGTAAAACCAAATTATGTAAGACATTATCAAAGACCATGAATTGTAGCTTTAAGAGAATTCAATTTACACCAGACTTATTACCTTCAGATTTAACAGGAATATATTTTTATAATCAACAATTAAAAGAATTTGAGTTCAGGGAGGGTCCGCTACTAAGTCAAATCGTTTTAGCAGATGAAATAAATAGGGCTACACCAAGAACTCAATCTGCATTACTTGAATGTATGGAAGAAAGACAGATAACTGTAGAAGGAAATACTATAAAGTTAAATAAACCATTTTTTGTTATAGCCACTCAAAATCCAGTAGAACAATTTGGAACATTTCCTCTACCAGAAGCTCAGTTAGATAGATTTTTTATGAGGTTATCAATGGGATATCCAAGCTATGATGAAGAAATTAGAATGATGGACAGGTTTATAGAAGAAGATCCACTGGATTCTTTAGAGTCTGCTATAACTATGGAAGAGATAAATTATGTTCAGAGTAATTATAGCAAAGTGCATGTTAGTGAAGAGATAAGAAGGTATATAGTGGATTTAGTTAATGCTACTAGAACTAATAGTGAAATAGAGTTAGGGTGCAGTCCTAGAGCTACATTAAATCTGATGAAAGGGTGTCAAGCCTTGGCTGCTATTAGAGAAAGAGATTATGTGATTTTAGAGGATGTAAAAGAACTTGCAGTACCTATAATGAGTCATAGAATTATTCTTAAAAGTGAAATAAATAGTGGTAGTGAAAAGAGTGAAAAAGTTATACAAGATATTCTTGCCACTGTTGAAACTCCGATAGATAGACAGTAGAGGTGTACTATGATATTTCAAATATTTTTTGTTGCATTAATAGTAATTATACTCGTAAGCATAGTAAATCTTGTTACTGAAAAAGGGTACAATAACTTAAAGGTGTATAGAGAAATAAAACCAGATAGGGTAACTGTAGGTGAAGAGTTTACAATAACTATGAAGGTAGAAAACAATAAAAGAATGCCGGTTTTGTTTTTAGTTGTAGAGGAAAGACTTCCTTCTGAATTAAGATTTATTGGAGAAGTTTCTACTTATAAATGCGGGAATGACAATTGGCATATTTGTAAGTATGTAATGGGAAAATTTCAAAGAAAGAGTAGAACATATACCTTAGTAGGAGATAAAAGGGGAGCCTATATAATAAAGTGTATGAATATTTTGATAGGCGATGTACTTGGGCTAGATATTAAGAGTAGAGAACAAAATGATTATATAGAAGTTTTAATCTACCCTAAGGTAAAATCTATTGGAAACTTTAGATTTGATGTGACAAATTTTTTAGGCAATAATACCGTAAGAAGATGGATACATAAGGATCCACTCTATATAAAAGGTATTAGAGAGTATAACGTTGAAGATAGAATGAAGGATATTCATTGGAAAACTTCTTTAAAGGCTAATAAACTTATGGTTAAAGATTATGATTATACTTCAGAACAACAGATGGTTATAATTTTAAATACACAATGTGGAGATCCATGCTGTAATTATATAAATGAAGAACTTTTGGAAACATCTATAGATATTGCCGTTGCACTAGCTGCAAAGGCATCTAAGGAAAGCATTCCAACAGGAATTTGGAGCAATGCGCATTTAATTTATTGTAATGAAAATTCAGTAAATGAGATTCAACCTAGTACAGGAAATTTTAATAAAATATTAGAATTTTGTACTAGAATATACCTAGCTGTAAAGTATGAGCTGAATAAATATTTAAAAAGTAGAATGCCTTACTTTGATAAGGATTGTACTTATGTATTAATTACAGCTTATTTAAACGAAAAAGATATAAATATTTTAAATACTCTAGTTGCAAAGGGGTATAAAATAAAGATCATTGATGTGTCTGGAAGTAATAGAATTGAAAACATAAGGGGGATTGATAAAATTTCATATAGGGGGGAGATGAAGTAATGAGTTGGTCTGAGCAAGTTAGACTTTATTATGATATAACTTTTAGCATGTTAATGTCTATTATTTGGACAATAGCAACAGCTATAGTATTCTTTAAAGATATGAATTTTTCTATATTTGTTTTTATTCTTATTACAGTATTGATTAGTAAATATTTATTAGAAAAAGGAAAGAAAATAAATTTTTCTATAATAGTAGCTTTAATACCTGCTATTATTTATGAAATATTTAGTCAAGAAATAATGATTGCTATTTTAGACCTGATGTTTATAGTAATTATTAGCTCAATCTTAATTAAAGAAATAAATGAGAATATAAATTATGACAGGTATAAAAATATTTTAGTAAAAGGAGTATCTTATATTTTTATAGCAGCGGTAGTTTGTGGAATTATTAAACCTCAGTATGCTAATTTTGTATTTAGAGGTTCAGTTATATACCTAATACTACTGGTTATAACTATGAGAGAAGCCATGGGCTATTGTTATAATATAAAAAGTTCAAAAGTTAATAAGGGTATAAATTTATCATTAGTAATAGTGGCACTATTAACTACACAAAATTTTTTTTACAATATATGTGTTAGAATAGTTAAATTGTTACATAGTGGGTTCAACTTTATTATGGAATTAATAATAGACATAATAACGAAAATTATAGAATATCCAATGATGTGGGCTATAAATGCTCTAAATAAATTATTTGCAGAAAGAGGAGCAGATATAGAAAGCATTATTCTAAATTTACGTAATAATACTCAAAACCCATCTAAGTTTAATAAAGTTAATATGGAGACTGTAAAGGCTAGCCCAGTATTTATATTTATTATGAAAACTATACTAATGATAGTATTAATATTGATTATCATAAAGATAGTGAAAAAAATACTGGACGGAACTAACTTTAATGAAGGTAAGGGATATGTAGAGGTAGTTGAAGATATTGAACAAAAAGATCCTAGTTATAGAAAGTTTATAAATAAAATAAAGAAAGTTTTTAGAAAAAAAGGTACTCCTAAAGAAGAGGTTTTATATAAATATAGTGAATTTGTTGAGGTAGCTGATAAAAGAGAGATTTTTAAAACTTATATGACACCAAAACAACTAGGTAATATCGTTAAAATAAAAGTGGATAACTGTAATGAAGTTGATGAGGTTACTAACATATACAATGAAGCAAAATTTTCCACACATATTATAAACAGAGAATATGCACAAAAAGTGGAAAAGTATGTGGATAATATTAATAAAAAGATTAAATAATGTAAATAAAAAATAAATCTACAATTAAAGACAAGAAAACTCACAGAGTATTAACATTTTATCCACTAATATATTAACAGTAACAAATCTTCATGTATAATTGTAAAGAAAAAGGAATTTTGTGAAATAAGGTGTAAATTTTAAGGGGGAATATATTATTGTTACCTACAAGAATTTACACATTATTTTTTTGTATAGTGATACAATTTCTTTAGGCAATAAAATCAAAAATTTTATTGCCATAATAGGTTTTACTTTATTTGGGGGTGCTTTTATGATAATTGAGACATTAAAGTCTAACATAGTATGTGAAGAAAATACTGTAGAATACACTTATAATTTAATTAAATCAGAATTAGAGATTAATAGAAATGGTGAAAGAAGGGTTATAGATGTATATGGTGTAGAAATAGAAAGCGAAGTGAAAAATAAAGATAAAAATGTAAATCAATACAAAGAGCATGTGAGTTGTATAACTCCTGATAAATATAAGGGAAGTAAACTGTTAGGATTATTAAGAAACAATGAGGTATCACCAGTACACCTTATAGATATTATAGAAGAGTATATAGAGGAATATTATGCTGATTTTGACAAAGCTGTACAAGCCATAGCGAATTAATTTAAAATTCCTAGTGTATGTATAAGTATTTTATATAGTTAAACTTAATTAATAAAATAATTATAATATTACTATCACATATACTCATGTATATAAAAGTTATAGTTGATATTAATCTGCTTGTTTATTAAAATTAAAGTTGTAAAAATATGTTTATGTTTACAATCAGATTATATATACTGTTTTCCTAAGATTAGGAGGTGAGATAGTGATAGTAGGCGTTGGAGTAGATATAGTTGAAATAAGACGCATAAAGGATATGCTAGACAAAAATAGTAAGTTTTTAGAAAAAATATTTACAGTTAAAGAAATTGAATACCTACAAACTAGAAATCTAAGACCTGAATATGTGGCAGGTAGATTTGCAGCTAAGGAAGCAGTTTCAAAAGCTTTAGGAACAGGGTTTAGAGGATTCAATTTCAAAGATATAATAATAGAGAGTACTACGCTTGGTAAACCTATAGTTACATTAGATGGTGGAGCGAGGGATATTTTAAATAAAAATGGGAATGCAGCTATTCATCTAAGCATTTCACATGGATGCGATAGTGCTATTGCTTATGCTGTTTTGGAGGTCATTTAATATGGGGAATCCTTTTGATAAGTTAAAAAATAATAGATTAGGCTTTATAGGATTCAAACATAGGACTGTGCCACTAGACAAAAATATGATACAAGGCATATTAAAAAGTAGAGATGAAGATTCCTATAAGGGTGATTATGGACATGTATTTATAATAGCAGGTTCTATGGGGTTTTCAGGCGCAGCATATCTTACAACTCAGAGTGCTGTGAGAAGTGGTGCAGGCTTAGTGACTCTTTGTGTCCCTAAGGAAATACAAGAGATAATGAGCATAAAACTTAATGAAGCAATGACGATTAACTTTGAGCAAAGTGATAAAATTGGTAACATAATGGTTAAGTCTAACTGTATCGCTATGGGCCCAGGTATGGGAAACTCTAGATTAACTTTTAATGTGGTAAAAAGTATAGTTGAGAATGCTGAGTGTCCTATTGTAATTGATGCTGATGGAATAAATGCACTGCAAGGAAATCTTGAATTACTTCATAGCAAAAATAATAGTATTATACTAACACCACATTATGGTGAAATGGCTAGATTGACAGGGCTATCTATTGATGAAATAAAAGAAAATAAGATAGAAGTGGCAAGAAAATTTGCCTATGAATATGATGTGATAGTTTTATTGAAAGACCATAGAACCATAATAACTGATGGGACACAGGTTTTTGAAAATACTACAGGAAATAGTGCTATGGCGTCTGGAGGTATGGGGGACACTTTAACGGGAATTATAGCTTCGTTTATTGCCCAAGGATATGAACCTTTAGTAGCTACATATGTTGCAGCTTTTATACATGGGTATTGTGGTGATCGGTTATCAGAGAATATGTTCTGTGTCAATGCTACTCATATTATAGAAGAACTACCTTTTGGAATAAAAGAAATTATGGAGAGTAATTGATACATAAAAAATCATCATTATTAATAATAAAATAAATGTGGTTATAGAGGAGGTATAACTATAATAAACATATAGTGTAGTAAATTAATTGGAGGAGTTTATGAAGAAAAAACTGATTTATACACTAGTGTCTGTTATAGCTATAGCTCTAATAGTTATAGCAAGTTTATTGATGAAGGGAAAAACAGAGGCCTTAGATGAGTATAATGCCATTGATACTTTAAAAGAAATTAGAGCTTATAAAAGTAATATAACTATAGAGGTTATAAATGATAGGGAATCTAATAAATATGAAGGTGTTCAAACATACAAAAGAGGTATAGGGTATAAGCTAGATTTAAATGATAATAGATCATTTACATTTAAAGGAGATGAAATCCTTGTAAAAGATAGGGAAAGCACAAGAGAGTACACTTTAAATAAAGAATTTGATGAAGTATTTAAATATGGATTTATTGGTGAGTATATAGGGCTTATATATACTAATGAAGAACTGGAATTCAGCACTGAAACAATAAATAACCAAGAATACTTTATAATAAAAACATTAATGCCTGGAAGTAATAACAATATTTATAGTGGTAGCCTGTATTATGATATAGAAAATTGCGTACCGAAGAAAATAATAATCTATGACAATAACAGGAGAGAAAGAATTATATATACTTATGAAAACTTTAATTGGACTGATAAAGTCGACGATGTGGAGTTAGATTTATAGCAGGATATAAGAAAATGAAGGTAAATCTTAGTATTTAATAGGGTAAACTTTCTTCACGGCTGGAAAGGTAAATAAGGTGAGTAATATGATAAATAAAATAAGACCCTCCTGGGCTGAGATAGACTTAGATGCATTAGGAAGCAATGCGAGGGAAGTGAGAAGAGTATCAAAGGGCAAAGAAATAATTGCCACAATAAAAGCTGATGGATATGGGCATGGAGCTATAGATATATATAAGACATTGTTAGAGGAAGGTGTAGGTAGATTTGCTGTAGCTGTAATTACAGAAGCTATAGAACTTAGAAAAGCTGGAGTAGAAATCCCAATTATTATATTAGGATTTACACCCAGAGAGTTTTATGATGAAGTTATTGACTTTAATATAGAACAAACTATATATAGTTATGACGATGCTAGGATACTTTCAAATAAAGCGATGAAAAAAAATAAGATAGCTAAGATTCATATAGCAGTAGATACCGGTATGGGAAGAATAGGTTTTTTACCAACAAGGGAACAGGCAAAGGAAGTACATAGGATAACTGAATTAGAAGGCGTAAAAATTGAAGGAATATTTACTCATTTTGCTACCGCTGATGAGAAGGACAAGAGTTACGCTAATTTGCAAATTAAGAAATTTAATGAATTTAATGTATACCTTGAGGAATTAGGTATAACCATATATTTTAAGCATATAAGCAATAGTGCAGCTATAATAGACTTTCAGAATTTACCATATGGAGGAGTACGGGCAGGAATTATGCTATATGGATACTATCCTTCAAACTATGTAAATAAAAATAGTGTTAATTTAATACCTGTTATGTCATTAAAGTCTAGAATTGTTCACATAAAAAAAATACAAGAGGGAGATTATGTGAGTTATGGTAGATTGTACAGGGCGTCTAGAGAAAGTCTTATTGGAACTCTCCCCATAGGATATGCGGATGGAGTCTCTAGATTACTAACAGGAAAAGCTAAAGTCATAGTAAATGGAGAAATAGTACCTATAGTAGGCCGTATTTGTATGGATCAATGTATGATAGATATAACCGACGTGCCAGATGTAAGAGTTGGTGATGAAGTTATATTAATGGGAAAAGATGATAGAGGAAATGAGATAACAGCAGATGATATAGCAGCTGCGATAGGAACTATTAGTTATGAAGTTATTTGTGACATAAGTAAGAGAGTTCCAAGAATATATACAAAAGATGGGAAAGTTTTTGCAATAAGAAATTATGTATAGTAAAAATCGGAAAAAAATGTTGTAAAAAGTAGAAAATAAGGATAAATTCTTTGACATAATGACAATTGATGATTTATAATTAAAGTTGTACATATAGTTGTTATTTTAATTGGAGGTAATGAAATCCATGGGTAGCTCAAAGAAATTTATTCTAAATTTTAGTAAAGATTTTTGCGAAAATTTTAATGATATAAATGAAAAACAATTCATAGTGAATAGTAAATTAATTGCAGACTGTGGAATAGTATATAGTGAAGGCTATAATAGTAGTAGCTATATAGAAAAAATGAAACAAGGTTATTTAGCTATGAGAGAATTAAATTTAGAATTATCAGAGTATGGCTTTGAGGGTTATATTAATGACTTAAATGAATATGAAGCTAGCCTTTAGGAGTGTGAATGCCTAATGACAATTGTTATAAAGAGAGGCGATATATTTTATGCTGATTTAAGCCCAGTAGTTGGGTCGGAACAAGGTGGAATAAGACCTGTAATAATTATACAAAATGATGTTGGAAATAGGTATAGTCCAACTGTTATAGTATCAGCTATAACCTCTCAAATAAATAAGGCAAAACTTCCAACTCACGTGGAAATTTCTTCTGAGGAGTACGGACTAAATAAAGATTCGGTGGTTTTGCTAGAGCAAGTTAGAACTTTAGACAAAAGAAGACTAAAAGAGAAGATAGGTCATATGACCGACGAAGATATGGTTAAAGTTGATATTGCTCTTAAAATTAGTTTAGATTTAAAAATGTAAAATTAAACTTATATAGGGAAGGTAGATTTGCGGAGTAAATCTATCTTCTTTTTTATTGCAATCTACGCTTGTGCAATGATCAGAATATATTCGTAATTATTGTAGAAAAGTAGTATTTAATTGAAGTAAGGGAAATAATATATTTTATTAGATATTATATATTAATGAATTATTAACTATATATGAACGTAAAATATAAAAATACAGATAATATATAATTTTTATGATAAGATATACGTGTAAAAGAATTTTCAACTAAATAGTTGAGAATAAAAGAATTATTGATATAATGAGTTTAGAAGAAAATCAGGGAGGGATAAGTAATGGAAAAGTCATTAACATCATTAGAAAATATAGCGAAAGTTTTAAGAAAAGATATTATTAAGATGGTAACTGAGTCAGCATCTGGTCACCCAGGCGGTTCCCTATCAGCTGTAGAAATTATTACAACGTTATATTTCAATGAAATGAATATTAATGTAGAAGATCCTAAGGATCCTAATAGAGATAGATTTGTACTATCAAAAGGTCATGCGGCACCAGTTTTATATGCAGCTCTTGCTGAAAAAGGTTTTTTTAATAAAGAAGAACTTATGAAGTTAAGAAAAACAGGAGCTATGCTACAAGGACATCCAAATATGAATTACATACCAGGAGTAGATATGTCTACTGGTTCACTAGGTCAAGGTATTTCAGCTGCTGTAGGTATGGCGTTATCAGGTAAACTAGACAATAGCTCATATAGAGTGTATACATTACTTGGCGATGGTGAATTAGAAGAAGGTCAAGTTTGGGAAGCTGCTATGTGTGCGGCTCATTACAAACTAGACAATTTGACAGCCTTTGTAGATTTCAATGGACTTCAGATAGATGGGGATATTGATAAAGTTATGAATCCTAACCCAATAGCTGATAAGTTTATAGCTTTTGGTTGGAATGTAATTTATCTAGAAGATGGTCATGATTTAGTTAAAATAAAAGATGCAATAGAAGCAGGAAAAAAGGTGAAAGATAAGCCAACGATGATAGTTTGCAAAACTATTAAAGGTAAAGGTGTATCTTTTATGGAAAACCAAGCGGGTTGGCATGGTTCAGCTCCAAGTAAAGAGCAATGTGACATGGCATTAAGAGAGATTGGGGGAGAAGAATAATGAAGAGTGTTGCAACTAGAGAAGCTTATGGAAAAGCACTAGCAAGAATAGGTAAAGAAAATGAAAATATCGTAGTTCTAGATGCAGACTTGTCTAAGTCTACTAAAACTGCTGATTTTAAAGCTGTATGCCCAGAAAGATTTATTAATATGGGTATTGCGGAAGGCAATATGATGACTGTAGCAGCGGGTATGGCAGCTTGCGGTAAAATACCTTTTGCATCTACATTTGCTATATTTGCGACAGGAAGAGCTTTTGAGCAAATAAGAAATTCTATATGCTACCCTAAATTAAATGTAAAAGTATGTGCTACTCACGCTGGTCTAACAGTTGGAGAGGATGGAGCCTCTCACCAATCAGTAGAAGATATTTCTCTAATGAGAAGTATACCTAATATGATAGTGATTAGTCCAAGTGATGGAATTGAAGCTGAAGCTGCGATAGAAGCTGTATCAAAGTATGAAGGACCTTGCTATGTGAGACTTGGAAGAAGTGCAGTACCGATAATAAATGATAATGAAGACTATAAATTTGAAATAGGTAAAGGTATAACTTTAAGAGAAGGAAAAGATGCTACTATAGTTGCGACGGGAATTATGGTAGATGCAGCACTAGAAGCTTATAATATTTTAGCTGAAGAAGGTATAAGAGCTAGAGTTATTAATATTCATACTATAAAACCTATTGATGAAGAATTAATAACAAAAGCTGCAAGAGAAACAAAACTTATAGTTACAGCTGAAGAACATAGTGTGATAGGTGGACTTGGTTCAGCGGTAGCAGAAGTAGTAACTACAAACTGTCCTGCTACAGTTTTAAGAGTTGGAATAAAGGATACCTTTGGTGAAAGTGGAAAGCCTGCGGAATTATTAAAGGCTTATGGATTAACAGCTATGGATATAGTTAAGGCAGTTAAAACAGGAATTAACATGAAATAAGATAATAATTATCAAAGAAAAGAAACCTAAGAATTATATCTTAGGTTTCTTTTTTAAAAGACCTATGATATAATTTATAAACATAATAATTTGAAAATTCTATTTACTAAGGAGAGAATCGTGAATGAAGCAAAATATTAAGGGGTATATGAGTGATGTATTTTTTTGTTTTAAATTATCTTTAAAGCTAGCAATTATACCTATAGTTTTAGGGATAGTTATCAGTTTTATATATTTATTAATTAAAGGACGAGCTATAGAGCTTTTACCAATACTTATGGGAATAAGAAGTGCAGGAATTATATTTTCTTGTATAGGTTTATTTATATCAGGACTAGGATTTTTACAGCCACTGAAGTTGTTAAGACCATTATCTTATGAAAAAACCTGGAGAAAGTACATTAATAGATTTGGGTTGGTAGGAATTATATTCTGTACTTCTGCATTTATGGTAGCATATTTCTTCATATACGATATAATAGTTCATAATTTATTTTTTTAATATAATACATAAAAAAGCACGAGTGGAAAAAGTTTTATATATTTCCACTCTTTTTTATATAAATAGGAAATAATTCATTGTTTTTTGTTTTTTGTAGGACTTGATTTTTTTAATTTTATGTTATAATATACACAGATATAAAGTAAAAAGTCGAGGAGAGTTAATAATTATGATAGATTTTAAAAATGTTACTAAGGTTTATAATAACAATGTACTAGCTTTATCTAATTTAAACGTACATATCGACCAAGGTGAGTTTGTTTTCTTAGTAGGCCCAAGTGGAGCAGGAAAATCTACCTTTATAAAAATGTTATTGAAAGAAGTTGATCCGACTGCAGGTTCAGTAATGGTTGCAGGTTCAGATTTAACAAAATTGACAAGAAGAGAGGTTCCTTATTATAGAAGAAAAATTGGAGTAGTATTCCAAGACTTTAGATTAATACAAACTTTGAATGTATTTGAAAATGTAGCTTTTGCATTAAGAGTTATAGGAGCAAGTGAAAAAGATATACAAAAGAAAGTACCAGCTGTCTTATCAATGGTAGGGCTATCTAAAAAGAGAGAAGCTTTTCCAACAGAATTGTCAGGTGGAGAGCAGCAAAGAGTATCTATAGCTAGAGCTATAGTAAATAGTCCATCATTACTTATTGCTGACGAGCCAACAGGAAACTTGGATCCTGAAACCTCATTAGAGATTATGGATATTTTAAGCGATATTAGTAGAGCTGGAACTACAATTGTAATGGCAACTCATGCAAGAGATATAGTTGACTCTATGAAAAAGAGAGTTATAGCTATTGAGAAAGGTGTTATTGCAAGAGATGAGGAAAGGGGAAAATATGGTTATGAAATTTGATTCTCTTAAATATTCGGTAAAAGAAGCATTTAAAAGTATAAAAAGAAATAAAACCTTAAGTATAGCATCTATAGCTACAGTAACAGCTACTCTTTTTATTTTAGGAGTTATAACACTTGGAGTTGCAAATGTGGACAAGGCGGTTACTCAACTAGGATCTATGGTTGAAGTAAGAATCTATTTAAAAGATGATATAAGTGACAGTAATAAAAATGCTATAGAAAGCAAGATTAAATCGGTAGAGGGTATTAACACTGTCACATTCCAGAGCAAAGAAGATGCTTTAAAGGATGTGCAGAAGCAATTAAATGATGAATCAGGTCAATTATCTTCAGGGTTCGAAGATAGAAACCCATTCCCAGCTTCATTTACAGTAAATGTTAGTGAACCACCAGTGGTAGATAAGGTAGTTAGCAGTATTAAGGATATGGCTGGAATTGAAGAGATAAAGGATGCCAGAGAATTAATTGCTAAAATATCTAAACTAACAGATTCAGTTAAGATAGCTGCTATAGTAGCTTTTGTAGTTTTTATTATGGTATCCTTATTCTTGATAGGAAATACTATAAAAATCACAGTATTTACAAGAAAAAGAGAAATAGGAATAATGAAGTATGTAGGGGCTACAGATTGGTTTATTAGATGGCCATTTATAATAGAAGGTATAATTCTTGGGATAATTGGAGCATTTATATCAGTATTGATATTAAATCTTATATATGCAATGTTAATTAATAGATTAAGTACAGATACATTATTTGGATTTAGTTTAATTGGAATCTCTTATATTTGGAAAGTGATAATTTGGGAATTCCTGGGCTGTGGAATTTTCATAGGGGCTATTGGAAGTATATTATCCATGAGAAAGTTCTTGAAAGTTTAAATTATAAAGAATAAATGAGGCTAAGAATTTATTTCTTAGTCTCATTTGTGTATAATATAAATATTGGGTTTATAGAAAAAATTAATAAAATAGTTTAAATTACATAGTATTATTATGGGGGATGAAAAGTAATAATATATGTAAGAGAATGAGAGGGTGATTTTATGGATAAAAAGAAAAGTAAATGGAAGAAAGTAACGGGCATAGTGGTACTTCTAGTAGTCACAAATTTAATAACTTTTGGGTTATCTAACTATATATCATTTACTTTACCTGATGGAAAGGTATTAGTTAGTAGAAAAACTTATGAAAACATAATAGACTTTGAAAAATTATTTACGATAAAAGATAAGTTAGATAAGTATTATTTAGGTGAAATTGATACAAATAAACTTATAGATGGAGCTGCAGCAGGGATGACAGAAGCTGTAGGAGATCCCTATACAACATACATGAATGCAGAAGAATTTAAAGATTTTTATTCTCAAACTGAAGGAAATTATGTAGGACTAGGAATACAAGTTGGAGTTAAGGAAGATAAAATTGTTGTCGTTGCAATTTTTGAAAATTCACCAGCAGAAAAAGCAGGAATACTTTCAGGAGATATTATTGAAAGTGTAAATGGAGCAAAGGTTGAAGGAAAAGACTTAGAAAAAGCTGTAGCTACCATGAAAGGTAAAAAAGGTGAAGGTGTAGAGCTTACTTTGTCTCGAGAAAATAAAGGGGCTTTTGATGTTAAGGCTGTAAGAGATGAAATAGAGATGGTAACTGTTAAAAAGGAAATGATTGATAGTCAGGTTGGATATATTCAAGTTACTATGTTTGACGAGAACACATCTAGTAATTTTGAAAAAGCTATTAAAGAGTTGAAATCACAAGGAATGAAGAGTTTAATAGTGGATTTAAGAGAAAATCCAGGTGGACTATTAGACCAAACTGTGAATATGTGTTCACAATTTATTCCTAAGAATAAAAATATAGTTTACACAGAAGATAAGTATGGAAATAGAAAAGATTATAACTCTATAGGAGGAATAGCTGAAGGTCTACCACTTACTATATTGATAGATGAAGGTAGTGCTAGTGCCTCTGAGATATTTACAGGAGCTATAAAGGATTACAAGCTAGGAACTTTAGTTGGTACTAAAACCTTTGGAAAAGGAGTTGTTCAAACAACTTTCTACAGAGATAGGGATGGTTTTAGTGATGGAACAGCATTAAAGGTTACAATATCTAAATACTATACTCCGAATGGGCAAAACATTCATGGTATAGGTATAGAGCCAGATATTTTAGTAGAATATCCAGAAGAATTAAAAGGAAAGAACTATGATAGAACAGTGGATCCTCAATTTCAGAAGGCTTTAGAAGTTGCAAAAGAAAAGATTAAGTAACTCCATATAGGGTATTATAATAAGTGACAATAATTTATTATGATAAAGAGTAAACTAGAATAAGTTAACATATAGAAAAGATTAAAACTAATCTTATAGTCTAAAGTAGATAAATAATGATTTTAAATTAAGTATCTATTTATTATAATAGATACTTAATTTAGGTTACATATAATTACTTTTGTTACATAATGAAAAGGAGAAAAAGAATGGAACTTTTAAAATATACTTTGCAACAGGTATCATATGCCATTGTGGAGCCGTCTTATGCATTCATATTAATAATGATGGCCATTGTGTTCTATATGAAAAATAAAAAAACTATAGTGATGGAAAGGTTAATTATGGGTAAAAGTTCATCTTCTGCCTTTGAATTGACTATATCACAAATAGTTATGAGTATATTAGGAGGAGTGGTAGCTAGTTTAGTTCTTACATTTTTAGGAATCACTTTTTATGAAACCTCAAATATATTTTTAATATTTATCTTATCAGTAGCGTTAATGATTTTTAATCCTAAGTTAGTTTGTTTTTCTTACTCAGGAGCAATATTGGGACTAATATCCATATTAATGTATTTTATATCATTAATTATGGATAATCCAAGTTTAAATGTTATAAAAATGGATATAACTAATCTATTGGTGTTAATTGCAGTAATGCATATTGTTGAAGGGCTATTGGTAATCTTAGATGGTAAAAGAGGTGCCATACCTGTATTTGGATCAAGAGATAAAAAGATTATTGGCGGCTTTGCTTATAGAAGACAGTGGATATTGCCTATGATAATACTACTAATGGTACAGGCTACCAGTTCTAATTTAGCTATGAGTGGAAATGTAGCAACTCCAGATTGGTGGCCAATTATTAAGCATAGTAAAAATGTTATACTTTTTTCAACAATGATGATAGGTGCACTACCAATTTTTGCAGGAATTAACTACTCTACGGTGACATTTACTAGAAGTAAAAAAGGTAAACCTGTATTTTCAGGATTACTAATTTTAGGATATGGAATAATACTAATTTTATTATCTTTCCTAGGAGATATAAATAAAATTTTAGATGTAATAATTCTTATATTAATGCCTATATTACATGAATATATGTTATACATTGACAGATTGTCAGAGAAAAAAGGTAAAATAAAATATGTTAGTAATGAAGAGGGTGTATGTGTCCTTGATGTAGCATCAGATTCTATAGCTAAGAGAATGGGCATTAAGATGGGAGATTTAATACTTGAAATAAATGATTTGAAGTTATATAGAGATGAAATCATATTCAATATATTGGAGACTCTTCCAAGCATCATAACCATGAAAGTTAGAAGAGAAAATGGTAATATAGAAGAGTTAGAAGCTAGAGTTTCAAACAGTAAGGAGAAACTAGGTATAGTTATTGTACCGAGAGAGGTTCCTAAGCAAGCTACTGTGGAAGGAAGGGGTAATTCTAGTTTTTCAGATGTACTAAATAAAATTAAAGAAAAAAAAGATGATAACAATGAAGAGTAATATTTAATGAAATGAGGTGATGTATTATGGGTCAGTTTAAGATTCATTCAAAGTTTAAGCCTACAGGAGATCAGCCTGAGGCTATTGAAAGTATAGTTCAAGGGATATTTGAAGATAAGAAATATCAAACTTTACTTGGGGTAACAGGATCAGGGAAGACATTTACTATGGCTAATATTATAGAGAGAGTTCAAAAGCCTACGTTAATTCTTGCTCATAATAAGACTTTAGCAGCTCAATTATGCTCTGAATTTAAAGAATTCTTTCCTGAAAATGCGGTAGAATATTTTGTATCTTACTACGATTATTATCAACCGGAAGCCTATGTAGCTCAAACTGACACATATATAGAGAAAGACGCATCTATAAATGAGGAAATAGAGAAATTGCGTCACTCAGCCACATCAGCCTTAATAGAGAGACGAGATGTTATAGTTGTAGCTTCTGTATCATGTATATACGGATTAGGTAATCCAGAAGATTATAAAAAACTTACTGTATCTTTGAGAGAGGGCATGACTAAAGATAGAAATAGTGTTATTAGCCAGCTAGTGGATATTCAATATGAAAGAAATGATATTAATTTTGTAAGAGGAACCTTTAGAGTTAGAGGCGATGTATTAGATATATTTCCAGCATCATCAACTAACAAGGGTATAAAAGTTGAATTTTTTGGTGATGAGATAGATAGAATTCGAGAATTTGATGTCCTTACAGGAAATATAGTAGGTGGAAGAAAGCATGTATCTATATTCCCAGCATCACACTTTGCGACATCAAAGGAAAATTTAGAAAGATCAATTTCTCAAATTGAATTTGAGCTAGAAGAAAGATTGAAGGAGCTAAAGGCAGAAGATAAATTATTAGAAGCGCAAAGATTAAAGCAGAGAACACACTTTGATATAGAAATGATGAGAGAAGTTGGTTATTGCACTGGTATAGAAAATTATTCGAGAATATTAGATGGAAGGGTAAAGGGAACACCACCCCAAACACTTATAGATTATTTTCCAGATGACTTTTTATTCTTTGTGGATGAAAGTCATGTTACATTGCCACAGATTAAGGCTATGTATGGAGGAGATAGGTCTAGAAAAACATCCTTGGTAGAGTATGGATTTAGACTTCCATCAGCTTATGACAATAGGCCTCTTAAGTTCGAAGAATTTGAGGAAAAATTAAATCAAGTACTATTTGTAAGTGCTACCCCTGGTCCTTATGAAAAAGAACATTCAGAAAATACAGCAGAGCAAATAATAAGACCAACGGGATTATTGGACCCTGAAATTATAATAAGGCCAGTAAAGGGACAGATAGATGATTTATATGGTGAAATTAATAGAACTACGGAAAAAGGATTTAGGACATTAGTCACTACACTTACAAAGAAAATGGCAGAAGATTTAACTAAGTACTTAAAGGAACTAGGGGTAAAAACTACTTATCTACATTCTGATATAATTACTATGGAAAGAATGAAGATTATACAAGAACTTCGTAAAGGAGATTTTGATGTATTAGTTGGAATAAATCTTTTAAGAGAGGGGTTAGATATTCCAGAAGTGGCGTTAGTTGCTATATTGGATGCAGATAAAGAAGGATTTTTAAGAAGTGAAACATCGTTGATTCAGACGGTGGGTAGAGCTGCTAGAAATTCAGAAAGTAAAGTAATAATGTATGCAGATAATATAACTAATTCTATGGAAAAAACTATAGATGAAACAAATAGAAGAAGAAGTATTCAAAAAGCGTATAATAAGGAGCATAATATAATTCCTAGGACTATAACTAAGGAAATAAGAGAAGTTATAGAGATTTCTACCATAGCGGAAGAGGAAGCTTTATATACTAGTGAAGCAAGTAGTGATTTGCTTTTAGATAAAAAGGAATTAACTAAGCATATTTCAAAATTGGAAAAAGAAATGAAAGAAGCTGCTAAAGACTTACAATTTGAAAGAGCAGCAGTTTTAAGGGATGAGATAGAGCGTATGAAGAGAGATTTTGATTTGTAAAGGAGAACCTTATGAGAAATAGTATTTATATTAAAGGTGCAAAGGTACATAACCTTAAAAATGTAGATTTAGAAATTCCAAGAGATAAATTTGTTGTTTTTACTGGACTTTCAGGTTCAGGAAAATCTTCTTTAGCTTTTGATACTCTTTATGCAGAAGGACAAAGGAGATATGTAGAATCTCTTTCTGCTTATGCAAGGCAATTTTTAGGACAGATGAATAAGCCAGATGTGGAATATATAGAGGGACTATCACCAGCTATATCCATTGATCAAAAGACTACAAGTAGGAATCCGAGATCTACAGTTGGAACAGTTACAGAAATTTATGATTACCTTAGATTACTTTATGCTAAAATAGGGGTGCCGCATTGTCCTAAGTGTGGTAAAGAAATTACTCAGCAAACAGTAGATCAAATGGTAGATCAGGTTATGGATTTACCAGAAAGAACAAAGGTGCAAATTTTAGCACCAGTAATTGTAGGGAAAAAAGGTGAACATGTAAAGGTCATTGAGAATATTAAAAAGAATGGTTATGTAAGAGCTAGAATTGATGGTGAGATTTTAGATTTAGAAGAAGAAAACATTAAGTTAGAAAAGAATAAAAAGCATACCATTGAAATAGTAATAGATAGAATAGTTGTTAAAAGTGGCATTGAATCAAGAATTACGGATTCTTTGGAATCAGCCTTAAAAATTGGTGAAGGTATGGCTATTTTAAATATAATAGACGGAGAAGATATATTATTAAGTGAAAAGTTCTCATGTGTAAATTGTGGGATAAGTATTGGAGAAATTGAGCCTAGAACTTTTTCATTTAACTCTCCTTTTGGAAAATGTGATGAGTGTGATGGGCTTGGAACTCTAATGGAAATAGATGAGGATTTAGTAATTCCTGATAAAAGTAAATCAATACTAGGTGGAGCAATACTAACCTTAGGGGAAGGAAGTCTAAAGGAAGATTCATGGACCCGAGCTATACTAGAAGCTCTTGCTAAAAAAGGTGGATTCACATTAGATACACCTATAGAACAGCTATCAGAGGAAAATTTAAACTCAATTTTATATGGAACTAATGGTGAAAAGTTAAAAATAGAGTATACAAAAGAATTTAAAACAGGAATTTATAATTATGCCTATGAAGGTATAATAAATAATTTGAAAAGACGATATATGGAAACTAATTCTGACTACATTAAAAAAGAAGTAGAGGAATATATGAGTGATAATCCATGTCCTAAGTGTAAAGGTAGAAGATTATCTAGAGAAGCTTTATCTATTACTGTAGGTGAAAAAAATATAAGTGAGTTTAGTGATATGTCTATTATTGAGGAACTTTCTTTCGTAGATAGTCTGCAATTATCAAAAAAAGACGAGATTGTAGCAGCACAAGTATTGAAAGAAGTTAAGAGTAGACTTAACTTTTTAAAAGATGTAGGACTTAGTTACCTTAATTTAAGTAGAGCAGCTGGTACCTTATCAGGGGGAGAAGCTCAAAGAATAAGACTAGCTACTCAAATCGGAGCTAGTTTAATGGGAGTTTTATATATTTTAGATGAGCCAAGTATAGGACTACATCAAAGAGATAACGATAAACTAATAAAGACATTAAAACATCTTAGAGATATAGGAAACACATTAGTTGTAGTTGAGCATGATGAAGACACTATGAGAGAAGCTGATTACCTAGTAGATATAGGACCTGGAGCAGGGGAACATGGTGGAAAAATTGTAGCAGCAGGGACAGTAAAACAAGTAATGAAGTGTAAAGAATCTATTACAGGTCAATATTTAAGTGGTCGTAAAACTATAGATGTGCCCCAAGTGTTTAGACCTATAGATAAGAATAGAGTTATAAAAGTAAAGGGAGCAAAGGAGAATAACTTAAAAAATATAACTGTCGATTTCCCACTAGGACTATTTACATCTGTAACAGGAGTTTCGGGTTCAGGAAAAAGTACATTAGTGAATCAAGTATTATATAAAGGATTAAATAGAAAACTTAATAATTCGAAGAAGCTTCCAGGTCAGCATGATGAAATCATAGGTGCCGAGCAAGTTGACAAAATTATAAATATAGACCAAAGTCCAATAGGCAGGACTCCAAGAAGTAATCCAGCAACTTATACAGGTGTATTTGATCTAATAAGAGAAATTTTTGCTATGGTTCCAGAAGCTAAAAGTAGAGGATATAAGCAAGGGCGCTTTAGCTTTAATGTAAAAGGTGGCAGATGTGAAGCTTGCAAGGGAGATGGAATAATAAAAATAGAAATGCAATTTCTATCTGATGTATATGTAGAATGTGAAGTTTGTAAAGGTAAAAGGTATAATAGAGAAACATTAGAGGTTAAATACAAAGGAAAAACTATTGATGATGTTTTGAATATGACAGTAGAAGAAGGTCTTGCTTTCTTTGAAAATATACCTCGTATAAGTAGCAAACTACAAACTCTTATGGATGTTGGACTATCCTATATAAGATTAGGGCAACCATCAACTACATTATCAGGTGGGGAGGCACAAAGAATAAAACTTGCCTATGAATTATCTAAAAGAAGTACAGGAAAAACTTTATATATCTTAGATGAACCTACTACAGGATTGCATATAGATGATGTTAGTAAGCTTATAAATATTCTTCAAAGACTTGTAGATGGAGGAAATACTGTTATAGTTATTGAGCATAATTTAGATGTTATAAAGTGTTCAGATCATATTATTGATTTAGGCCCAGAAGGTGGAGATAAAGGTGGAACTATTATAGTTGAAGGAAATCCTAAAGAAGTAATTAAGTGTTCTAAGTCATATACAGGACAGTATTTAAAAAAGATGATATAATTATTTATAACTAGCATCATATTTAATAGTGGTGCTAGTTATATTATATATTTATGAAGGAGTTTTGCTTATGAATATTTTAAAATTCGTATTGAATTTAGGAATAATAGCGATAGTTTATTTCATTATAATCTATGCTTTGAAAATAATGTGGACAGATACTAAATCAGTAGGAAAAAGAAGAACTAGATCCCATAAAGCTACTTCTGGACTAGAGGTGATAGTAGCTGGTGAAAATACAAACTTAAAAAATGGTGGGATATTGCCTATAGTAGATAATTTGACTATGGGAAGAAAAAGTGATAATACAGTAATATTAGATGATAAATATGTTTCTTCTCATCATGTTAAAATTTTTAGGAGAAATAACGAGTATGTTTTAGAAGACTTAGAGAGTACTAATGGTACTAAAGTTAATGATGTTAGAATAAAAAATTCCCTTATATTAAAATCAGGGGATGTTATAAAGGTGGGAACTGCTACCTTTAAATTCATATAATCATAGGGAGGCAGATATGAAGGGTATAAAACAAGAAAAAAGAGTGCTAAGGTTTTCTTATTTACTTGTAATGGCGCTGTTTTTTAATGTGGCAATTCTAACTCCAACCATTGATAAAGGTGCAATACTTATAGGTGCTATTATTTGTGGTTTATTATGTTATTCTCATTTTGTAATAAGAAGATTTTATCCAGATGGAGATAAGTTTATATTACTATTTTCTAATATTCTTGCAGTAATAGGAATTGCTATGATATATAGATTAGACTTACCTATATCAGGAGGAAGTTATATCGCTGAAGGAACTAGAACTTTTCTAACAGCTAAGCAGATAATATTTTTTGCTTTAGGTATGACAATGTTCATATTAGTTGTTGTAATATTACCAGACTTAAAAAGATTTAGTAAGTATAAGTATGTGTATCTTATAATAACATTAATTTTTATGTCTATGGGTACTTTTTTTGGAAAAGAACAGTTTGGGGCTAAGAACTGGGTAAACATTTTTGGCTTTGGATTCCAACCTTCGGAGTTTGGTAAAATTGCTTTAGTTGCTTATTTGGCTTCAGCTTTAAAGGATTATGAAAATCCTTCAGGATTTTGGATTACATTTGGAAAGAAAATAGGTTTTAGAAAAGAAAGTTCATATAAATATATAAGCTTAATAGAGCCAGCTTTAGTAATGATGATATCATTATTATTTATGTTAGCACAGACCGATTTAGGATCAGCACTAATATTTTTTGCTATAGCTCTAGTTATGCTTTATATTGCTACATCAAAGAAAAAGTATGTAATAATAGCATTACTTTTATTTGTAGTTGGCGGAGTAGTAGGATATTTCCTATTTTATCATGTTAGAGTCAGAGTAATGATATGGCAAGACCCATGGAAGTACGGATATGATCAAGGATTGCAGCTTGTTCAATCTCTTATTGCTATTGCTAATGGAGGATTCTTTGGCGTAGGACTTGGTAATGGATATCCAGGGTATATTCCGGTAGTAGAATCAGACTTTATATTTGCAGCTATATGTGAAGAACTTGGTTTACTTATAGGTTTTGCAATAATAATATTGAATTTCTTATTATTTTATAGATGTATAAGAGCAGCTCTCTATACTAAAGATAAGTTTTCAAGACTATTAGCTGTCGGATATAGTACCATGATAGTATCTCAAACCTTAGTAATTATAGGTGGGGTAACTGGGGCTATACCACTTACAGGGATAACATTGCCTTTTGTTAGTTACGGAGGAAGTTCCATGCTTATAAGCTACCTTGCATTAGGTATAATACAAAAAATATCAGAGGAGAGTAATAATTATGAATAATCTACAAAAAAATATAAAAAATGTAATGATTGTATTTCTATTATTATTTATTGCTCTAATCTCCTATATAAGCTATAGTACATTGTTTAAAAGTGAAGTTGCTTTAGAAAGTGTTTATAATAGAAGGAATGAAGCTGAAAAAAATAGAGTTTTAAGAGGTACTATCTATGACAGAGATATGAATGCTTTAACGACAGGTGAAAAAACTGGAGAGTTTTCACAAACTAGGCAATATGTTGGTGGAGTAGCATTTTCTCATGTAATAGGATATAACGATGTTAAATATGGAGCTAGCGGAATTGAAAAGAAATTTGATAAAGAACTTTCAGGACAATCAGTAAATTCTATAAAAGATATCTTTTCAAGCAAAAAAAATGAAAATAAAGTTGGAAATCATGTAGTTACTACGTTGAATTCTAAATTACAGCAAAGGGCTTTTGAGGTTTTAGGAAATAGAAAAGGTTCAGTAGTAGCATTAAATCCTAAGACTGGAGAAGTGTTAGCCATGGTATCAAAACCAAGTTTTGATCCTAATACCATTCAAGAAGATTTTGCAACTTTATCGCAACAAGAAGATACACCATTCTTAAATAGAGCAGTATCTGGACTTTATCCACCAGGCTCAACATTTAAGGTTGTAACAGCAGTAAGTGCTCTAGAAAATATGGATGGAATAACTAATAGAACATTTAATGATGAAGGTAAAATTACATTCAATTCAAGCGAATACTTAGAAAATTTTAAGGGATATGCCAATGGTAGTATCGGACTTAGAACAGCTTTCTTAAAGTCAAGTAATGTAGTGTTTGGGACTTTAGCTATGGAACTTGGAAATGATAAATTAAGAGAAACTGCTGAGAAGTTTTTATTTAACAGAGACATTCCTTCTAGGACTCTTATCATTGATAATAGCATTTTTCCTAAATATAAAAATGAAGAGGTTGGAAATATAGCACAAAGTGGTATAGGGCAAAGTGGAGTACTAGCAAGTCCTATAGAAATGGCATTAGTGGCTAGTGCAATAGCTAATAATGGTGTGATGATGGAACCTAATGTAGTAAAGGAAATAATAAATTCAGAAGGTAAAGTAATCAAAAGCTATGAGCCACAGGAAGCAGCTACAGTTACATCTCCTGAGAATGCAGCCTTATTAAAAGAATATATGAAGGCGGTTGTAAATGAGGGAACAGGGCAAGCAGCAGGACTTTGGGGAGTTCAGGTGTCAGGAAAAACAGGAACAGCAGACCATGACTCTGGGGATAAATCACCACATACATGGTTTATTGGTTTTGCTGGCTATGATGATCCAGAAATAGCCTTTGCTATAATTGCAGAGGAAGGTGGAAATGATAGCTTTAATGCTAGCTCTATGGCTAAAGAGCTTATGAAAGTTTATTTTAATACAAATTAGACTAAAGAATTTTTTAGGATATATTTATTAAAAAATTATAAAAGATAAAAAGATAAAAAGATAAAAAGATAAAATGTCATACTAAAGATAAAATAGCTTTTTGTATAGGAAGTGAGGTGATTTTATGTTTGATTTTGAATATCATCTAAAAAATCTTCCAGATAATCCTGGAGTGTATTTAATGAGGAATTCCTTGAGAGAGGTAATATATGTAGGAAAAGCAAAAAATCTTAAAAATAGAGTAAGACAATATTTTCAGAACTCTAAGGGACATAGTGAAAAAGTTAGAGCTATGGTTAAAAACATAAGTGAGTTTGAATATATAGTTA
This sequence comes from Clostridiaceae bacterium, assembly GCA_902363375.1. Taxonomy (GTDB): domain Bacteria; phylum Bacillota; class Clostridia; order Clostridiales; family Clostridiaceae; genus Clostridium_J. Next base: position 179,991 of record CABIZX010000002.1, read on the forward strand.
CGGATTCTGAAGTAGAGGCTCTAATACTAGAATGTAATCTGATTAAAAAATATAGTCCTAAGTATAATATTTTATTAAAAGATGATAAATATTTTCCTTTTATAAAAATTACTAACGAAGAATTCCCTAGGGTGATAGTTACAAGAAATTATGGAAATGATTCATCAAGATATTTTGGACCATATACCGATGGAAGTGCAGTATATACTATAAATGAACTTATAAAAAAAGTATTTCCTCTCAGAACCTGTAGAAGAATTATAAAGGAAGATGGGCCTAAAACTAGAGTCTGTCTTAACTATCATATTAAATTATGTAGTGGACCTTGCGAAGGATTAATTTCTAAAGAGGAATATAAGAAAATAATAGATGATGTGGTAGATTTACTTACAGGAAAAGATACAAAAATCACCAATAAATTGAAGGCTGAAATGGAAGAAGCAGCAGAAAATTTAGATTTTGAAAGAGCTGCTTCTTTAAGGGATAAATTAATAGCTATTGATAAAATAAATGAAAAACAAAAAATTATTAGTAATAACTTTGAAAACGAAGATTTTATAGGTATTTCTCAAGATGAAAAGGATAGTTGTATTCAAATATTCTTCTTAAGAGATGGTAAAATTGTTGGCAGAGAGGATTTTATTTTAGATAATACAGGAGGTGAAAAACCTGCCTATGTTATAGAGGAATTTATTAAAAATTTCTATGGTGGAACTGCCTTTATACCTAAGACTATATATGTAAGTCATTGCGATGAAATTGAAGTTTTAGAACAATGGCTAGCTATAAAAAAAGAATATAAGGTAACTATAAAGATTCCTCATAAGGGTGAAAAGCGTAAGACGCTAGATATGGTAGAAAAAAATGCTAGTCATGCTCTTGAAATGTTTAAAATTAAGCATAAAGTAGACAAAGAGCTTAACGATGTGGCTCTCTCAGAAATTAAAGAAGTACTTGAACTTGATGAGTTACCTAATAGAATAGAAGCCTATGATATATCTAATATTATGGGAATGGATTCTGTGGGAACTATGGTAGTATTTCAAGATGGAGTAGCTAAAAATAGTGATTACAGACGATTTAAAATAAAGACTGTAGAGGGAGCTGACGATTATGGCTCCATGAGAGAGATATTAACAAGAAGATTTACTCACGGATTGGAAGAAATCAAGAAAATAAATAATAATGATATGAACTTTAGTGCAGGTAAATTTTCTATCTTTCCTGATTTGATAATGATGGATGGTGGAAAAGGACAGATTAATATAGCCCTTCAAGTATTAAATGAGCTAAATATTAATATACCTGTATGTGGCATGGTAAAAGATGATAAGCATAGAACAAGAGGGCTTATCTATAATAATAAAGAAATTTTATTAAAACCATCATCTAAGTCTATGCTACTTGTAACTAGAATTCAAGATGAGGTTCATAGATTTGCTATTACTTATCATAGGACATTGAGAGATAAACGAACTTTATACTCTATATTAGATGAGGTGCCTAAGATTGGAGAAAAAAGAAGGCGTGAGCTATTAAAGAAATTTGGTAGTATTGAAAATATAAAAAAAGCTACCTATGAAGAATTACTTAATACACCATCTATGGACGGTAAAGCTAGTGAAAGTATATTGGAATACTTTAAGAAAAATAGTTAGTCATAATTTGTTGGTATAAAAATAGTAAAAAGTATTTAAGCTATACTATTAATGGAATATTATATTTAAAATGAAAAGAAATATATAATAACTGTTGATATGTATAGCGTAAATATTTTATACTTAATATATAATAATATAATAAGGGGTACACAATGAAATTAAATGATAGTTTTATAAAACATATTATAGATGTAGCAGGGCATGAGAATGTAAAAATAGACGAACCAATGAAGAAGCATATTTCTTTTAAGGTAGGAGGACCAGCAGATGTATTAGTTTACCCTTCTAACTATGAAATGGTTAAAAATTTGATTGATATATGCAAAGAGAATAGTGTAAATTATTTCATTTTAGGAAATGGCTCTAATCTCATAGTAAGAGATGGTGGTATAAGAGGGGTAGTTATAAAACTAGGACATCTAAATAAGATAGAGGTAAATGAAAATTTAGTATCTGCTCAATGTGGAGCAAAATTATGTGAAGTTGCAGACCAAGCTTTAAAAAATAGTTTAACAGGTTTGGAGTTTGCATCAGGGATACCAGGCTCTATTGGAGGAGCTACTGCTATGAATGCAGGAGCTTATGATGGAGAAATGTCAAAGGTAGTTGAAAGTGCTATAGTTATTGATAATGAGGGGAACATTAAAGAACTAACTAAAGAAGCATTAGAATTTGGATATAGAATTAGTGCAATTTTGAAATATGGATATGTAGTATTAGAGAGTAGAATTAGATTAGCTTATGGGGATAAGAATATAATTAAAGAAAGAATGGATGATCTGGCAGAGAGAAGAAGTAGTAAACAGCCTTTAGAATATGCATCAGCAGGAAGTACATTTAAGAGACCTGAAGGATATTTCGCAGGTAAGCTTATTCAAGACTCAGGATTAAAGGGCACTAACGTTGGGGATGCTGAAGTGTCTGAAAAACATTCAGGATTTATCATAAATAAAGGTAATGCAACAGCAAAAGATGTTTTAAATCTTATTGAAGTTGTAAAAGCCAAAGTTTATGAAAAATACAAGGTTGAACTACACACTGAAGTTAGAATTATAGGTGAAGAAAGTTTAACCTAATATAAAAAATAGGGGAGTGGGGATATGATTTCAGAAAAAATGATTGATTATGTAAAGGGGAGCTCTTTAATTAGAGCTATGTTTGAAGAAGGAAAAAGGCTTGCATCAATTTATGGTGCAGAAAATGTCTATGATTTTAGTTTAGGTAATCCTAATCTTGAACCACCGAATACTGTAAAGGAGGCAATTGTAGATATTCTAAACAATGAGCCTAATACTATGGTTCATGGTTATATGAGTAACTCAGGATATGAAGACGTAAGAGAGGCTATTGCTAAATCAATAAATAAAAAATTTGATACAAACTTTACAGAAAAGAACATAGTTATGACTGTAGGAGCTGCAGGAGGCTTAAATGTAATTTTTAAAACTCTTTTAAATCCAGATGATGAGGTAGTAGTATTTGCACCATATTTTGGTGAGTATAGGAGCTACGCAGCAAACTATGATGGCAAATTAGTAGTAATATCACCAAACACTAAGAACTTTGAACCTAATTTAGATGAATTCAAAAGTAAAATTACACCTAAAACAAAAGCTGTTATAGTTAATTCACCAAATAATCCTACAGGAGTTGTTTATTCAGAAGAAACCATTATAAATCTTACTAATATTTTAAAAGAGAAGCAAAAGGAGTTAGGAACTGATATTTATTTAATTTCAGATGAGCCATATAGAGAGCTTGTATACGATAACATCCAAGTTCCATATTTAACAAAGTATTATGAAAATACAATTGTTGGATATTCCTATAGTAAGTCTCTTTCATTGCCTGGAGAAAGAATTGGATATTTAGTTATTCCTAATGAAGTTTCAGACTTCGAAAACGTTGTATCTGCGGCTAACGTAGCAACTCGTATTTTAGGATATGTAAATGCACCATCACTTTTCCAAAGAGTAATTGGTAGATGTTTAGATGATAAAGTTAATGTTGATTTTTACAATAGAAATCGTGAACTGCTTTATGGTGAACTTACTTCTTACGGATATAATTGTATAAAGCCAGAAGGTGCGTTCTATCTATTTGTTAAGTCTCCTATAGAAGATGATATTGAATTCTGTAACATGGCAAAGAAGCATAATATTTTAATTGTTCCAGGAACTTCATTTGCTTGTCCTGGATATATTAGAATTGCTTATTGTGTAGGTTATAATACTATAGAAAACGCTTTACCAGGGTTTAAAGCTTTAATAGAGTCTGTAAAGTAAATATATTACAATAAAAATAATCTAATTTAACAGAATTTTATGTAAAAGATATAGAGTAAATACTAGTTTACTCTATATCTTTTTTTAGTAATATAAATTACTATATGGTATAATTAATGTATATAAAATAGTAATTTTATTATAGTTTTATAGAAGTTATTAAGATAAAAGTGATATAATCTTTAAAAGTAAATTTTAATTTAGTAATATATTATATAAAAAATAGTGATGTAAAAGAGGTGTGATAGAATGAAATTTTTGATTGTTACGGGTATGTCAGGAGCTGGTAAAACACAAGCAATAAGATGTCTTGAAGATTTAGGATTTTACTGTGTCGATAATTTACCACCAACTCTTATAACAAAATTTGCAGAAGTTTGCTTTAAAACAGAAGGTAAGATAGATAAAATTGCCATAGTAGTAGACATTAGAGGAAGAACTTTCTTTGATGATTTATTAGGAAGCCTATCTAAGCTTGATAAAGAGGGCTATGTATATGAAGTGCTATATCTTGAAGCTACAGATGAGACTCTAGTTAAAAGGTATAAGGAATCAAGAAGAAAGCATCCTCTCGCACCAGATGGAAGAATAATTAATGGGATAAGTATAGAAAAGAAAAAGTTAAAGGGTATAAGAGAAAGAGCAAATAAAATAATAAATACATCAAAACTTACTAATAAGGAGCTTAATGAAGAGATAACTATGACCTATGGTGATGAAGGTCAAATAGAAAGTCCATTACTAATTAATGTAATTTCTTTTGGATTTAAATACGGAATACCTCTAGATGCAGATTTGGTTATGGATGTACGATTTATTCCTAATCCTTATTATATTTCTGAATTAAAACCTTTTAGTGGTTTAGATAAGCCAGTAAAAGAATATGTATTATCTAAAATAGAAACACAGCAATTTATAGAGAAATTTATAGATATGCTTAAGTTTTTAATTCCTAACTATAAAATAGAAGGAAAGAGACAATTAATTGTTGCTATTGGATGTACTGGTGGTAGACATCGTTCTGTGGCTATTGCAAATAAAGTATATGAAATTTTAAATCACAATGGAAATAGTGTAACTATAGATCATAGGGACATAAATGAGGATGTAAGTAGAGGAGCTGGAAAGCGATGAAACTTAAGGAATGGTTGATGCCAGGAATAGGGATTAAAAGATGGATATGCCAGATGATATTAGGTATATTTTTAATTTCCTATGCCATGATTGAACTAGTTAAAAAATCAACTAGTAATATATCTATTAGATTATTACTAGTTGGATTATTATTAGTTGGATGTGTATTAACCTATATAAGTTTGAAAAAGTATACTAAAAAAATAGTAGCCATAATGAAGTTTGAAGCGTTGAACTTTTCTATGGGAAAAAAGAATTTAGGTGATGACTTTTTAAAAAATAGTATATTAGTAGAGGGACCGAAGATAGTAGTCATTGGAGGGGGAACAGGACTTTCTAATATGCTTAGTGGATTAAAGAGATACACTAATAATATAACTGCTGTAGTTACAGTAGCGGATGATGGAGGAGGATCGGGGATTCTAAGACAAGATCTAGGCATGTTGCCACCGGGAGATATTCGTAACTGTATAATATCTTTAGCTGATACAGAGCCTTTAATGGAGCAGTTATTTAGATATAGATTTAAGGATGGAGCTTTAGAAAATCAAAGCTTTGGAAACCTGTTTTTAGCAGCAATGAATGGAATTTCAGATAACTTTTTAGATGCTATTAAAAGGACTAGTGAAGTTTTGGCGGTGACTGGAAAAGTGTTGCCGGTTACTCTTGATAATGTAGAATTATATGCAAGACTGAAAAACGGAGATATAATAAAAGGCGAATCTTCTATACCTATAGAAAGCTTAAATAGGAAGTCTCCTATAGATAGAGTATTTATAGAACCGAAAGATGCTAAAGGGGTCCAAGAAGCTATTGATGCTATATCGGATGCAGATGCAATAATATTAGGACCGGGAAGTGTATATACTAGTATAATTCCTAATTTAATGGTAAGCGATATAAGAGAAGCTATAAAGAAGACTAGCGCCCTAAAAATTTATGTATCAAATATAATGACACAACCAGGTGAAAGTGATAACTTTAGTGTTCAAGATCATATAAGGGCTATATTGAAGCATTGTGAAGGGATGCCTATTGATTATGCTATTGTAAATAAAGGCCTCACAGAAGAGGAGGAGCATATAAAGGAAAAGTATTTACAAAAGGGGTCAACATTTGTGCAGCTTGACCATGATGACAAAGAAAAGCTAGATGTAAAGTATATAGAGTTTGATATGATAAAAGTTAAAAAAGGTCTTATAAGGCATGATGAAGATAAGCTTGCTAAAATTCTTATAGAAACTGTATTAAAGAAAAAAATGATTAACGATGAAAAAAGAGTTTTTGAATATATTTATTTATCACAAAGATTAAGAGGAGAAAATAAGGATAGGGAGTAGAGAGATGTCATTTTCACTAAAGGTAAAAAATGAAGTATGTAGAAATAGTGAATTATCTAAAGATGAAATAGCTGCCCAGTTATCGGCTATAATGAAGTCTAGTGGAACTTTAGGTTTTGGATTTAACAGATCTGTAACTTTTAAAGTAGTAACTGAAAATCCAGCTATAGCAAGGTGGATTTTTAAAAATCTAAAGGACTTTTTTGATATTCACACTAAATTATTAGTAAAGAAGAGTAATTCTTTAAAAAAGAATAATATCTATATGGTTTTAATACCAGAAGAAGTAGATGTAAAGGGACTCCTTCAAGAGTTAGGAATTATTGAGAAGGATGGATTATTTAACATACATTATGGAGTGCCTAAGGAAATTATAAAAAATGAAAGCTGTAAACGGGCATATATAAAGGGAGCCTTTCTAGGGGGAGGCAGTATAAGCAATCCAGAAAAAACTTATCATTTAGAGTTCGTAACCCACGATCAAGATTATGCAAATGAACTTAGTAACATAATTAATAGCTATAAACTCAATTCTAAGGTTATACAAAGAAAAAATAGCTTTGTTATATATTTAAAAGAAGGTGAGCAAATTGTTGACCTTTTAAATATAATAGGTGCACATAATGCTTTATTAGAACTTGAAAATATAAGAATCATGAAGGAAATGAGAAATAATGTAAATAGGATTGTTAACTGTGAGACAGCAAATCTTAGTAAAACTGTTAATGCTGCCGTGAGACAGGTAGAAAGTATAAAATTGATTCAAAGTGAAATTGGACTTGATAGGTTACCTAAAAACTTAAAAGAAGTAGCTAGATTAAGGCTTGCATTTCCAGATGAGTCTTTAAAGGAATTAGGTGCTATGCTAAATCCACCAGTTGGAAAATCTGGGGTAAATCATCGTCTCAGAAGAATTGAAAAAATAGCAGATGAACTTAGAAAAGAAGGTAGATAGGTATGTCAAAGCATGAAGATATAATTAAATATATCTTATCCTTAGAAATAAATACTAAAATTTCTGTTAGAAGAATCAGTAATAAATTAGGTGTAAGTGAAGGAACTGCATATAGAGCAATAAAGGAGTGTGAATCAATAGGAATTGTCAATACAATTCCTAGGGTTGGCACAGTGAGGGTAGAAAAATTAGAGAAAAAAAATATAGATAAGATATCTTTTAAAGAAATTGTAAACATGGTAGATGGAACATTAATAGGTGGCAAAGGTGGAGAGAATAATTTTCTTGAAAGGTTTATAATAGGTGCCATGGAAGTTGAAACCATGAAGAGATACATAAATCCGGGATCACTACTTATTGTTGGAAATAGAGAAGAAGTTCAGAGATTAGCTCTTGAAAATCAATGTGCAGTATTAATAACTGGGGGATTAGAATGTAGTGATGAAATAAAAGCATTAGCAGATAAAAATAATCTTCCAGTAATATCTTGTACATATGATACATTTACAGTAGCTAGTCTTATTAATAAGGCCATATATGAAAATAATATAAAGAAGGAAATTGTACTAGTTGAGGATGTTATGGAGCGAACGCCTACCTGTGTAAATTCATGGGATAAGGCGAAAACCATAAGGGAGATATCAGAAAAAACAGGTCATGAAAGGTATCCTGTAATAGATGAAGATGGAAAGGTAGTTGGAATAGTAAGCATTACTCAGGTTAAACACAATGATGATGATGAAATTATAAGTAATATCATGACTAAAAATCCAATAGTATTACTTCCGACTAGTACCATTGCTTATGCAGCTCATATTATGGCGTGGGAAGGAATAAAAATATGTCCAGTAGTTCATAAAAAGGATTTAGTAGGGGTAATTACTAGGGAAGATGTAATAAAAGCATTACAAATAGTAGTAAGACAGCCTCATGTAGGTCAGACTATGGACGATTTAATTTTAAGAAATTTTGAGTTTGAATCTAGTAAGAATACTATGCATTTCTGGGGAGAGATAGTTCCAGAGATGCTTGATTCCATAGGCACTGCATCATGGAATGCGTTAAATATGCTTTTATCAACCATGGGAACTATGGTTCTGAGACAAAATGGTATTACTAATGTAGCTATAGATAGTTTCACATCTTACTTCACTAAGCCGGTTCAAATGGGAAGAATAATGGATGTTTATTCTGAAGTTATAGATAGAGGAAGATATTATTCCAAGGTAGAAGTTACAATGTATAATCAGAATAAAGAGATTATGGCTAAGGCTATGCTATCAGCTAAGGTATTAAAAAATAGTTAAATAGATAGGTTAATTTATGAGGGGGATAGGTAATGTTTACACATGTAGTTTTATTTAAGTTAAAGGAGAATACAGAGGATAATGTTACTTTTGTAGCAAATACGCTTAAAGCTATGGAAGGAAAAATTGCACAACTTAAAGGCTTAGAGGTAGGAATAGATGAACTTAATACTGAAAGATCATTTGATGTGTGTTTAATTACAAGATTTAATTCTATAAATGATATGAATGATTATCAAGTTCATCCTTATCATGTAAATGAAGTATTAAATAAAATAAAGCCATATATAGAAGTTTCTAAAGTGGCTGACTATAATATATAAGATATTATAGCGAGAATATATATAAGAATTTTTTATGAATGTCCCAATATAAATACTATTTATGTAAGCGCTATAGTGATATTAGTAAAATAAGTAGGAGAGATTACAAGGGACGTTCTATTTTTTAGAAAGTTAGGAAACGTATGTGTGCATAATACTTTTTAAATTTTTGAAAATTAAATAAAGAGGTGCATTAATGAAGGGGAGAGTTAGAAGCGTTATTAGTATATTTTTAATTTTATTAGGGATTAGCCTATTAATTTTTGCGTTTAAAGGGAAATGGGAAACAAAGAAGGTTCAAGATCAACTTTATGATAAGTTTATATCTCAAGAAAAAGAGAATAATCAAAACAAGGGAGTAACTTATGTAGACAAGATGTCTCCTATTGCTATTTTAGAAATACCTAAAATAAATTTGAAAGTAGTAGTGTCAGAAGGTACTGAAGACGAAATTATAAAATATGCAGTTGGTCATTTTAAAGATACCGCTATGCCAGGAGAAATAGGAAATTTTGCACTGGCAGGACATAGAAATTATGATACTGGAGAGTTTTTTTTAAGATTAAACAAATTAGAGATTAATGATGATATAATAGTATCTACTCATGATAAAACTTTTACTTATAAAGTGACAGAAAGTTTTACAGTTGCACCAGAAGATACTTATGTTTTAGATAAAAGTGAAGATCCAATAATAACCCTTGTAACCTGCACCTATGATGGTAAGGATAGATTAATCGTAAAGGGTAAATTAGAAAAATAATTTTATTGCTAAAGATGTAGGGGGTGAAAATATGAAGGATTTTGTACATCTACATGTACATACAGAGTATAGTCTTTTAGATGGCTCAGGGAAAATATCTAAACTTATAAAAAGAACAAAAGAATTAGGTATGAAGGCTATTGCCATTACTGATCATGGAACTATGTATGGTGCTGTAGATTTTTATAAGGAAGCCATAGAAAATGGTATTAAGCCTATAATTGGATGTGAAATATATGTAGCTGGAAAATCAATGTATATTAAAGAGCCTCAAAAGGATAATGATACATACCATCTAGTTCTATTAGTTAAGAATGAGGTGGGATATGAAAACTTAATGAAAATAGTATCTGCGGCATCTATTGAAGGGTTTTACTATAAGCCAAGAGTAGACTATGAATTTTTAAAGAAACATAGTGAAGGATTGATAGCTACTAGTGCATGTTTAGGTGGAGAGGTTCAAAAAAATCTTCTAAGAGAAAATAGTGAGAAGGCTAAGGAAGTTGCTTTAGCATATAAAGAGATATTCAATGGTGATTTTTATTTGGAATTACAATATCATGGAATTTCTCAGCAGTTACAGGTAAATGAGATGTTAATCAACTTATCTAAGGAGTGCGATATTCCATTAGTATGTACAAATGATATTCACTATATAAATGAAGAGGATAATAAGTCTCATGATGTATTGCTTTGTATTCAGACAGGTAAAACTGTAGAAGATAAAACTAGAATGAGATATCCATCAAATCAATTTTATCTTAAGTCTCCTGAAGAAATGTATGAAATTTTTTCATATATACCTGAGGCCATGGAAAATACAGTAAAGATAGCTGAAGAGTGCAACTTTGATTATAAATTTCATGAATCTAAGTTACCTAAATTTCCTCTACCTGATGGTATAGACCCTTATGAGTACCTAAGAGAGAAGTGCTATGAAGGGATTATTGAAAGATACGAGGTTTTCTCACCTTTAAATGGAGAATTTGACGAAGAAAAGATAAATAAAATAAGAGAAGAAAATGCAGAAGGAAAGCTTCTTTGTGATAGATTAGACTATGAATTAGGCATAATAAAGCAAATGGGATATGTAGATTACTTTCTAATTGTCTGGGACTTTATAAGATATGCTAATGAAAATGGAGTTCCCACAGGCCCAGGAAGAGGCTCAGCAGCAGGGTCTATAGTTGCTTATACTTTAGGAATAACAAAGATAGATCCGATAAAGTATGCTTTACTTTTCGAAAGATTTCTTAATCCAGAAAGAGTAAGTATGCCTGATATTGACTCAGACTTTTGCTACGAAGGACGACAACGAGTAATTGATTATGTAGTAGATAAATATGGTGAGAGTAATGTATCACAAATAATAACCTTTGGAACTATGGCTCCAAGGGCATGCATAAGAGATGTAGGAAGGGCAATGAATTATTCCTATGCGGAAGTAGATAAAATTGCTAAAATGATTCCTTCAGTATTAAATATAACTATAGATAAAGCATTGGAGATGAATAGTGAGTTACAAGAACTTTATGATGTAGATGAAAGGGTAAGGGAACTTATAAACGTAGCTAGAGATTTAGAAGGATTACCAAGGCATTCATCTACCCATGCAGCTGGAGTAGTTATAGCATCTCATCAATTAGTAGAATATGTGCCACTACAGAAGAATGAGGATATGATAGTAACTCAATTTACTATGGGTACACTAGAAGAATTAGGGCTTTTAAAGATGGACTTCTTAGGACTAAGAACTCTTACAGTAATGGATGAAGCAATTAGGAATGTGTGGGAAAATCAAGGAATAAAGATAGATATTGACCATATAGATTTTGCAGATCCAAAGGTTTACCAAATGATTGGAGAAGGAAAGACTGTAGGGGTATTCCAACTAGAATCTGCAGGTATGACTTCCTTTATGAGAGATTTAAAGCCAGACTGTTTTGAGGATATCATAGCGGGAATAAGTCTTTATAGACCAGGTCCAATGGCTGAGATTCCCAAATATATTGCAGGAAAAAGAAATCCAGATAAAGTACAGTATGTAACACCTCAATTAGAGAGCATACTAGATGTTACCTATGGGGTAATGGTTTATCAAGAACAAGTAATGCAGATAGTTAGAGACTTGGGAGGATATTCACTTGGAAGAAGTGACCTTGTGAGACGTGCCATGTCTAAGAAGAAGCATAAGGTCATGGAAGAAGAGAGAAAGAATTTTGTCTATGGAATAGTAGATGAAAATGATAATATCGTAGTACCTGGATGTATTAGAAATGGAGTTTCGGAAGAAGCTGCAAACAAAATATTTGATCAAATGATGGATTTTGCATCCTATGCCTTTAACAAGAGTCATGCCGCAGCTTATGCTGTAGTAGGATATCAAACAGCATATTTAATGCACTATTATCCAGCGGAATTTATAGCAGCTATGCTTAATAGTATAATGGGGAATAATGAAAAAGTAGCCTATTATATTAGATTTGCAGAGGATATAGGAATAAAGGTACTTCCACCTGACATAAATGAAAGTTATAGTAAATTCACCGTAAAAGGAAATACTATAAGATTTGGGCTTTCTGCAATAAAGAATGTTGGTGTAAATGTAATAAAATCTATAGTTGAAAAACGTAATGAAAAAGGGACATTTAAGAGTTTTAGTGATTTTTGCAATAAAATTGATTCATCAGCAGTAAATAAGAGAGCTGTAGAAAGTTTGATAAAGGTTGGAGCCTTTGATAGTTTAGGAATATATAGATCGAAATTAATAGCTGTTTTTGAGAAGCTTTTAGATGGAATAAATAATGAAAGAAAGAGAAATGTTCCAGGACAAATAAGCTTGTTCCAGGGAATTGACGAAGAGGATAGTGCTTTTAAAATAGTTTATCCAGAAATTCATGAATTTAATAAAAAATATTTATTAGCTATGGAAAAAGAGATGACAGGTATATATCTGTCCGGTCATCCACTGGATGATTATGAGAAGACTTTAAAACATGCAACTACTCATAAAATATCAGATTTAGTTCTGGCAGATACTTTAGAAGATAGTAATGTATCTGAAGAAGAGATTATCAGCCAAAGAGTTTCTAAGGTGAAAGATAAGCAAAAGGTAATTTTAGGCGGACTTTTAACATCTGTATCTAAAAAAATTACAAGAAATAATCAGGCTATGGCTTTTGCTACTTTAGAGGATCTATTTGGAACAATAGAGCTAGTTATATTTCCAAAGACCTTTTCTGCTTATAGAGAATTTGTCGAGGAAGATGAAATAGTTACTGTTGAAGGTAGAGTGGCTTTAGAAGATGAAGAACAACCTAAAATATTATGTGAAAAAATATCTCCCTTAATAAAAGTGAGTACAGATAAGATATATATTCGTGTTGAAGATGATAGTAAATTAAATAATGCTATGCAAATTATAAAAGAGAACTTTGCAGGTCAATTTGGAGTAACACCACTTTATTTATTTGCAGCTAACACTAGGAAAAAGTATCTTATAAATAAAAGTAGTTGGCTTAATAATGATTATGAAACAACATCTAAATTAAGACATCTCTTTGGAGAGGATAATGTTAAAGTTTTAGAAGATTAAAGTCAGCTGTTATAATAAAATAAATTAATTCAAGCACCAAGAAATTATCTTGGTGCTTTTTTATAGTGTGCCAGCATGGTCGTAATCGTAATCTCAAGGGTGAAAGTCTAGTGGTAAGCGTATAGCTTAAGACAGGGTGTCCATAGTGAGGTGGAACTTGAAGGAAGCCAGTGGATGTCATAGGTATATTTTTATTTAATGTAAAATAATTATAATTAAGGGCATTATAATAAACTTATATAAGAATTTGACAAATAAAATCATAAGTTCTATAATAATTATTATTAACAAATAAAATAAATTATATAATCAATCTGATTATCAGAAAATATATAAGTAATTTTAAGGTTAACTTATATTGTGACATGTTACGTTTTTAAATTAAAGCTCATAAGTTTTTATAAACTTTATTAATAAAACTTATAAAAATTAGGATAAAACACTAAATTGAAGGAGGTAGATTTATGTTTTTTAAGACTACAGAAAAACACGAAGCTTTTCGTGCAAAAATCAGAGAATTTGCAGAGACAGAGGTAAAGCCACAAGCATTTATGTTGGATCAAGAAAGCAAATTTCCAACTGAGGCTATAGAAAAGTTAGGTAAAATGGGGGTATTAGGTACTCCGTATCTTAAAAAATATGGTGGGTTAGGTCTAGATGTACTTAGTTATGCCATCGCTGTTGAAGAACTTTCTAGAGTAGATGGTGGTACAGGCGTAATTTTATCAGCTCATGTTTCTTTAGGAACATATCCAATTTTTGAATATGGAACTGAAGAACAAAAGCAAAAATACATGATTCCTCTAGCAAAAGGAGAAAAGATTGGTGCCTTTGGTTTAACTGAAACAAACGCTGGTAGTGATGCTGGTGGAACTGAAACTACTGCTGAACTAGAAGGTGATTATTATATTTTAAATGGTGGAAAGATTTTTATTACTAATGCAGATAAGGCAGATACTTACGTTGTATTTGCTGTAACTACTCCAGGTATAGGAGTCAAAGGTATAAGTGCCTTTATAGTTGAAAAAGGATGGGAAGGATTTACATTTGGAGATCATTACGATAAGATGGGAATTCGCTCTTCTGCAACTGCTGAATTAGTATTTAATAATGTTAAAGTACCTAAAGAAAACTTATTAGGTGAAGAAGGACAAGGCTTTAAAATAGCTATGAAAACATTAGATGGTGGTCGTATAGGTATTGCAGCTCAAGCTCTAGGTATAGCTCAAGGAGCTTATGAAAATGCTTTAGAATATTCAAAGGAAAGAATACAATTTGGAAAGCCTATATGCCAGCAACAAGTAATTTCATTTAAATTAGCTGATATGGCAACCAAGCTAAGAGCAGCTAGATTTTTAGTATATAGTGCTGCTGAGCTTAAGGAAAATCATGAGTCTTATTCTATGGAAGCTGCCATGGCTAAGCAATATGCGTCTGATATATGTTTAGAGGTTGTAAATGATGCATTACAAATCTTTGGAGGATCTGGTTACCTTAAAGCAATGGATGTAGAAAGAGCATATCGTGATGCTAAAATTTGTACTATTTATGAAGGAACAAATGAAATTCAAAGAATGGTAATTGCATCTCATATAATCGGTAAAATGCCTAAAAATGAAAATAGAGTTAAAAAAGCTTCAGCTGGTGGAGGAATAACTGGTGCCCGTAAGAAAATGATTATGAAAGATGGAACGGCTGAGGAAAGAGTTGCTAAGCTTGTGGAAGCATTAAAAGCAGATGGTTATGATTTTACTGTTGGTATTGATATAAATACTCCAATATCTAAGGCAGAGCGTGTTGTTAGTGTAGGTAAGGGAATTGGAGAAGAGAAGAATATGGAACTTGCTAAGGCTTTAGCTATTCAAGTTGGTGCAGCAATTGGATCATCTCGTCCTGTAGCTGAAACTTTAAAATACTTACCTTTAAATCGTTATGTTGGAATGTCAGGTCAAAAATTTAATGGAAATCTTTATATAGCATGTGGTATATCAGGTGCTGGTCAACACTTAAAAGGTATAAAGGATGCCACTACTATAGTTGCTATTAATAATAATCCTAATGCTCCAATATTTAAGAATGCAGACTACGGTATTGTTGGAGATTTACTAGAAATAATGCCATTGTTAACAAATGCTTTAGATAACGGAGAACCAAAAAAGGAAGCACCTCCTATGAAAAAGATGAAAAAGTATATTCCTAAAAAGGTTGCTCCTACTTGGAAGAGATATGTTTGTAATGGATGTGGCTATGAATATGATCCAGCTGTAGGAGATATAGAAAACGATGTATTCCAAGAAACTTTATTTGAAGCTCTTCCAGAAGAATGGATTTGCCCAGATTGTGGTGAAGAAAAAGATAACTTTATAGAGATTTAATTTCATAGTATAAATTTAAAGTTTTTACAGCAAAAAAGGAGGAGTAATTTATGTTTTGTGTTAGAAAGGTAACTGAAGACCTTTATTGGGTAGGTGGAAATGATAGGCGTCTAGCTCTTTTTGAAAATATTCATCCAATTCCAAGAGGGGTTTCATATAATTCATATTTATTATTAGATGAGAAAACTGTATTATTTGACACTGTAGATTGGTCAATTTGCAGACAGTTTTTAGAAAATATAAAAGCAGTTTTGAATGGTAGGACATTAGATTATTTGGTAATAAATCACATAGAGCCTGATCATGGAGCTGCCATTGAAGAAATAATATTGCGTTATCCTAATGTTAAGATTATAAGTACTGAGAAGTCTTTTCTACTAATGAGACAATTTGGATTCGAAGTTGATGGTAGAATGGAGGAAGTTGCAGAGGGAGACATAAAATCCTTTGGAAAGCATAAGGTAACATTTATAGCTGCACCAATGGTACATTGGCCAGAAGCTATGGTTACATTTGATACTACAAATGGTGTTCTTTTTTCAGCTGATGCATTTGGAACTTTTGGAGCGTTAGATGGTAAACTATTTAATGACGAAGTTGACTTTGATCGTGATTGGATTGATGAAGCTAGAAGATACTATACAAATATTGTTGGAAAGTATGGACCTCATGTTCAAGCATTATTAAAAAAGGCAAGTGGACTAGATATTAAAATGATTTGTCCACTCCATGGTCCAGTTTGGCGTACAAATATTGGATATTTTATTGATAAGTATGATAAATGGAGTAGATATGAACCAGAAGAAAAAGCAGTAATGATAGTTTATGGTTCAATGTATGGTAATACCGAAGCTGCAGCTACAGCCTTAGCAACTAAATTTGTAGAAAAGGGAATGAAAAACGTAGTTATGTATGATGTTTCAAGCACTCATGTATCTCAACTAATTTCAGAAACCTTTAGAGTTAGTCATATAGTTTTAGCCTCTGTAACTTATAACCTTGGTATTTATCCACCTATGCATAATTACCTTATGGATATGAAGGCTCTTAATCTTCAAAAGAGAACTTTTGCAATAATTGAAAATGGCTCATGGGCATGCAAATCTGGAAGTTTGATGAGTGAGTTCTTAGATAAAATGAGAGAAATGACAGTTATGGAAGATAGGGTTACACTTGTGTCTTCTATGAATGAAGGAAATATGGAAACTATGGATACAATTGTTGAAGGTGTTATAGAATCAATGAAATAGTTATAATAAACGTGGTTACATTTATATTTTTGAAAAATATTAAATAATAAATATCTTAAATAATAAAGGTTTATAAAATTAACTGAAGTTTATTTAAGATTAGGTAATTCCTCTCACATCGTCATGTATAAAAGAATATCTACGGTGGTGTGAGAGGATGATGATAGATAAAGTCACTATCTATCTCCTACTTCATTTACAATATAAGTTTTTTAAAAATTCTTGACATTATATTTTTAATATATTAAAATGAATTCAATAAAACTATGAAGAGAAGAGTAGTCAAATTTCACTTTTTTTACAGAGAGCTTTAGATGGTGAGAAAAAGCAAAAAACAGTTTGATGAAAAAAGCCTCGGAGTTGTACACAGGATCCTTACTTCGTTGAAGTATATTTAAAAGCGAAGTTACCTCTTAAAAGAGTTTTCTATGGAAAAGGAGATGGTGTAACGGGTGCTCCCGTTATAGAGCTAGGGTATAAGCTTAAACATATTTTATTACTAAAGCCGTACTTGAAAAGGTTAATATGGTGACATATTAATAAACTGGGGTGGTACCACGAAGTTGAATTTACTAACTCTCGTCCCCAAGACTATTGTCTTGGAGGTGAGAGTTTTTATTTTGCAAAAATTTATTAATGGACGAAAGTAATGTAATTTAATATGAAATTAAAGTAACTGAATCTAACAGAAAATACTATACTGAGGTGTTATTTACATTCATAAAAGTTACGAGAAATTAAAGTTTAGAGCAAAATTGAAAGGTGGTACTATATATGTACAATGATTATGTAGAGTTAAGTAATTTACAAGAAATAATGCAAGATGCTAACGAATTTAATGTAGAGAGAATAAAAAAATTAAATGAAATTTTAAGTAGAGGTATTAATCCTTATCCATATACATTTGATCCTAATACCACATCAATAGATATAATAGAGAATTTCAATAATATTAATGATGAAGAAAGATTTATTCTATCTGGAAGAATAGTATTAATGAGAAGAATGGGTAAAGTAACCTTCTTAAATATAAGAGATAGAAATGGAAATATTCAAGTATATATAAGTAAAAATGAACTTGGAGAAGAGGCTTACGGAGTTATTAAGCTTCTAGATGTAGGAGATATAATAGGGGTAGAAGGTACCGTATTTAAAACAAAGACTAATGAAATAACGGTTAAGGCTCTAAGTGTTACTGTTCTTTCAAAATCTATAAGACCCCTTCCAGAAAAGTATCATGGAATACAAGATACAGATTTAAGACAAAGACATAGATCTTTAGATATGATAATGAATGATGATGTAAGAGAAAGGTTTGTAAATAGATCTAAGGCTATGTATGCCATAAGAGAATTTATGAACTCTAAAGGATTTATGGAAATGGAAACTCCTATTTTGGATACTAAATATGGTGGAGGAGAAGCAAAGCCATTTATAACTAATGTAAATGCATTAGACTGTGAAGTATATATGAATGTATCCCCAGAACTATACTTAAAGAGATTGATGGTAGGAGGTATTGATAGAGTTTACAGTATGGGTCGCTCTTTTAGAAATGAAGGTATCGATAGAACTCATTATCCAGAATTCACACTATTTGAATGTTATATGGCTTATGCAGACTATAACGATATGATGCGAATAATGGAAGAGCTATATGAATATGTGTTTACTAAAATTAAAGGAATAACTAAAGCTATATATGATGGTGTAGAAATAGATTTTAAAGCTCCGTGGAAGAGGGAAACCATGTGTAATCTAGTGCAAAAGGATACAGGCATAGATGTAGAAAGATTGACAAAAGCAGAGATAGTATCTTTAATTATGGAAAAAGGATTATTAGAAGAAGAGCAAAGAGATGGATTTAGCCTTGAAGAAGCAAATAAAGGAGATTTAATTCTCACATTATTTGAAGCTTATTGCGAAGATAAATTAATAGAACCAACCTTTGTAATAGACTTTCCATTAGATTCATCTCCATTGTGTAAGGTTCACAGAAGTAATCCTGAATTAATAGAAAGATTTGAACCTTATGCCTTTGGCGTTGAACTTGGTAATGCTTATTCAGAACTTAACAACCCTTTAAGACAAAGAATTTTACTTCACGAGCAAGCAGCAAAATTAAGAGCAGGTCTTGAAACTGCTAGCCCTATGGATGAGGAATTTGCAGTAGCCATAGATGTAGCGATGCCACCAGCTGGAGGACTTGGAATAGGCATAGATAGAATGATGATGTTCTTAACAAATTCATCATCTATAAGAG
Source organism: Clostridiaceae bacterium (assembly GCA_902363375.1). Lineage (GTDB taxonomy): Bacteria > Bacillota > Clostridia > Clostridiales > Clostridiaceae > Clostridium_J. Next base: position 199,242 of record CABIZX010000002.1, read on the forward strand.
ATGTAATAGCCTTTCCATTAGTTAAAAGATAAATACAAATAAAAATTAAATAAATTTATATTAAGAGTTATACTAAATTTACTTAGATTTAACTTTAAAATGCATAAAAGCAAGCTACTTTGAACTAATATTAAATTGCATATTAAAGGAATTATTAAATCTTATCTAAATTAATAATATAACTCTTTTTAAATAAATAATTAATTATTTATTTAAATTTTAATTAAATGTGTTAATTATAAAATAGAAAATGGGAAGAATAGAGACTAAGAGCGTTTATTAAAATTTTGACAACATTTACAATTAAGAATTTTAAGTTAAATAATCAAATGTAGCTAATAATAGGTTGCAAGTAGTAAATCTAAAGATTAGAATTAAGTTATGTAAACATGTAGAAAGTTAATAGTATATTGGTATTTTTGAATAATATAGTAGTTGGGTTAACCTAGGGATATGGGGATATGTAAATCATATTTCAAAGAGTGGATTATTTGTAAGCCTAAATATACTATAAGCATACATGAAAATAAAAATTATAAACAATAACCACAGTAAAGCTAGGGGGTAAGATAATGAAGAGAATTGCAGTATTGACTAGTGGTGGAGATTCGCCAGCGATGAATGCAGCAATAAGAGCCGTAGTTAGGATGGGAATTGAAAATGGAGTTCAGGTATTTGGAATACATAGAGGATACAGTGGACTTATCAATGGAGAAATTTTTGAAATGAATAGAAATTCTGTTTCAGATATAATTCAAAGGGGAGGCACTATATTAAGAACTGCCAGAAGTGATGAGTTCAAAACACCAGAGGGAAGGCAAAAGGCGATCAATGTTATCAAAGTATTAAAGATAGATGGAATTATAGTAATTGGAGGAGATGGTTCCTTTAGAGGAGCTGAGGAACTGAGTGATTTAGGTGTACCAACAGTGGGGATACCTGGAACTATAGATAATGACTTAGCCTATACGGATTATACAGTTGGATTCGATACGGCACTGAACACAGCTATAGATGCTATTAATAAAATTAGAGATACCTCTAGTTCCCATGAAAGAGTGAGTGTAATTGAGGTTATGGGAAGAAATTGTGGAGATTTAGCTTTGTTTGCAGGAATTGCTGGTGGAGCGGAGCAGGTTATAGTTCCAGAGAAAAAATTTACAATTGAAGATATATGTGAAAATATTTTTAAAGGAAAGCGTAATGGAAAGCTTCATAATATTATAATTCTAGCTGAAGGCGTAGGTGGAGCGCAAAAATTAGCCAAGAACATAGAAGAAATCACAAGTATAGAGACTAGAGCAACGGTACTTGGATATATACAAAGAGGTGGAAGTCCAAGTGCTTTTGATAGAATATTAGCCTCAAGGATGGGAAGTCGAGCTGTTGAAGTATTGCTAGAAGGAAAAACGGCAAGGCTTATAGGAATAAAGGCAAATGATATTATAGATATAGATATAAAAGAAGCTCTTGATATGAAACCACGTTTTAATGAAGAATTATATAAATTAAGTGTAGATTTGTCGAATTAATGTACTATAACTATTGTAGAATTTGAATTTTTTTAATATAATTTTATAGATTGATAAAGTTATCTGAGTAAAAAAACTTTAAAGCTATCTAAATAAAAGGAGGATAACTATGAAGAAAACAAAAATTGTTTGTACAATGGGACCTACTACTGATGAAAAAGAAATTATAAAAAAGCTAATTGAAAATGGTATGAATGCTGCCAGACTAAACTTTTCTCATGGAAGTCATGAAGAGCATAAGAGAAGGATAGATATGGTTAAAGAAGCAAGAACTGAACTAAATAAGCATATTGCCATATTATTAGATACTAAAGGGCCAGAAATCAGGACTGGAAACTTTGAAAATGGAACTGTAGAACTTAAAGAAGGAACTACTTTTATAGTTCATTGTGGTGAAGATATCATTGGAGATGAAACTAAGTGTTCTATAACCTATAAAAATCTTTACAAGGATGTAAAATCAGGAGATGTGCTTTTAATAAATGATGGATTAGTGGCATTAAAAGTATTATCTGTAGAAGGAAAAAACATAAAAACTCATGTTGAAAACACAGGAGTTATAGGTAATCATAAAGGAATGAATGTACCTGGAGTTAAATTAAATCTTCCTGCATTAACAGAGAAGGATATTGCGGACTTAATGTTTGGTATAGAATGTGAAGTAGACATAGTAGCTGCATCGTTTATAAGAAAAGGTACAGACGTTTTAGATATAAGACACCTTCTTGATAAAAATGGTGGAGAATACATTCAAATATTTTCAAAAATTGAAAATAGAGAAGGTGTAGATAATATAGATGAAATAATAAGATACTCTGATGGAATCATGGTAGCAAGAGGTGATCTAGGAGTAGAAATTCCTACTGAAGAAGTACCAGTAGTTCAAAAAATGATCATACAAAAATGTAATAAAGCTGGAAAGCCAGTAATAACTGCTACTCAAATGTTAGACTCTATGATTAGAAATCCGAGACCTACTAGAGCTGAAGCATCAGATGTAGCTAATGCAATATTTGATGGAACTGATGCTATAATGTTAAGTGGAGAGACTGCTAGTGGTAAATATCCAGTAGAAGTTGTAAAAACAATGTCACAAATAGCTATTAAGGCAGAGGAATATATAAATTATGAGGAAAGCTTTAATAAGAGAAGAAACTTCCATGTTTCTAATGTACCTAATGCTATAAGTGTAGCTACTTGTACAACTGCTATGGAATTAAATGCATCAGCAATCATTACAGCAACTCAAAGTGGTCAAACAGCAAAACAAATTTCTAAATATAGACCAGAATGTGCGGTAATAGCATGTACTCCTTATGAAAGAGTTGCAAGAAGCTTAGCTTTAAACTGGGGTGTATTTGCCATAACAACTCCAAAATTAAAAGATACAGATGAATTAATAGAAAAGACTTCAGAAATTGCATTAGCAGCTAATTATGTAGAAAAAGGAGATCTTGTAGTAATTGTTGCAGGAATACCAATGAACTATATAGGTAGTACTAATATGATGAAGGTTCAAATTATAGGAGATGTACTTTTACAAGGTAAAGGAACTAACTCTGGTACAGCCTATGGAACAGTGATGCATGTAAAGAACGCAAGAGAATTCTTTAACACATTAGATGAGAGACAAATTATTATAGTTGATAAACTAAATAGAGATTTTTCTACAGTACTTGATGAAGTGGCAGGTATAATAGTTGAAAGTGATGAAATGAGTTCTAGTGTTTTATTAGAATGCACATCAAGAAATATTCCTATCATATTCAATGCACAAAATGCATCATCAATTATAAAGTCAGGTTGTTTCATAACTATGGACTCAAAAGTTGGAATAGTATATAGCGGAAAAGCTAATATTAAATAGTTGTATCAAATGAGTTATTAAACATGAAGAAAATTGTGTAATTTATGTAAAATATATATAAAATATTGAAATTATCTTAAACTTAATGTATAATTAATAATTCAATGGATAAGACTTACAATATAACATTTTTGGCAACTGATTCATTATTGACACCCGTAAAGGGTGTCTTTACTTTTTTGAAAAAATATTGAGATTATCAGTTTCGAATTAACATTTCAACATTAGAACATCCCCGTGTATAAAATAAGTATTTTTCCACACAATAGTATTACCACATAACTTAAGAAAATAGTTAAGAAGAGGGAGTGCTATGAATGAATGGAAATTTAGCATGTAATGCAACTAATTGCATACATAATAACACTGGAATGTGCACTGCAAATAGTATCCATGTGCAAGGCGCAAATGCTCACTCTAGTGAATATACTCAGTGTGGAACTTTCACAGAAATGGGAATAAAAAATTCTTTATCAAATGTATATAATATGAATATTGGAGGACAAGTAAAACAAAGCTTTAACAATTTTGCTGGAGGTGTAGGACCAAGAATAATATGTGATGCAACAAATTGTAGATATAACATTAACAAGGATTGTGTTGCTAATTTTGTGCATATAAATGGTGCAGGTGCTTTAAGCAATAATAGAACAGACTGTGATACTTTTAAAATTTAAATAATAAAAAAGATAGCTTTCATTAAAATTGAAGCTATCTTTTTTATTATTATTTAATAAGATTATTAATGATTTTTTTTCTGTATTGTAGAGGTGTCATTCCTGTATGTTGCTTAAAAACTTTAATAAAATAACTTTGAGATACGAAATTAAGCATATTACTTATTTCTAAAAATGTATAGTTAGAAGAACGCAAAAGGTGTTTAGCTTCTTTTATTCTTTCCTTTTGAATGTATTCGACAATAGTCATACCAGTTTCCTTTTTAAAAATTTTAGATAAATATCTAGGACTTAAATGTACATGGCTAGCTAAGTCTTCTAAGGAAATGTCAAAATGAAGATGAGTACTTATATATCGTAAACTAGATTTTACAGGTAAAGAAAAATCCTTTTCACCTAAATTTTCTGCAATTCTTTTAGTGAAGTCATAAATAAGCTTTATGCATAGTTCATTAACTTCAGATATGGTATTAGCAGCTTCAGAATATTGAATGTATATATCACTTAAGTTAAAGGCAATTTCTACGTCTAATCCACTAGCTATAGAGGTTCTAGTAATTAATGTAGCCACCGATATGAATAAATTCTTGGCTTGTCTTAATGGGTCTTTTGAAAGTAAATCAGTATATCCGGATATTGGTAGGCTCAATAATTTATTTAACTCTTGAATATTTCCATTACTAATATATTCAGTAAGTTTAATTTCATATTCATATGAAATGGGTAGTGAAGTTAATTCTCTTTGATTAAATATTCTTCTATCTAACTCATTATTTATTGCATCATTTGAAACTAAATCTTTATAGGCAAATTCATTATGAGATAGAATAGAAGTATCATCATGAATATATAAGATTAGCATCTGTATTATATATATAAATTTATTATAATCATAAATTGGGATAAGTTTAGAAATTTTTTTTATATAGTCACCTTCAGTAAAATTAAATATATTAGAAAGCTTAATTATATCAGATTTAGATGGAGATCCAATTAATGCAGGTCCTACAGAAAGAATATATTTTTCATCATCTATATTAAAGGTTATAAATGAATATAAAAGAATTGAATTAAAGACTTTTATTAAAGGTTTATTTGGAGAAGTTTTTTTTATTTCATAAATAATTTCTGATGGAAAAACTAAGTTATTAAAATCTTTAATACTAGGAAATCTATAAATATTGCACATATTTTTATCTAAAATTGATATTGGGATTCTGGAAAAACCATATATAAGTTTTGAGAGTTCTATTATTTTATCTATACTTTTAATATTATTCATACTATCACCATAAAAAATATATCATATTTTACTTTTTGAATCAAATATTTATATAAATAATACTTTTTTTATATATTCATTTAAATAGTAGTGTTATATTAGATTTAATATTCTTTTATAGGAGGATTAACACATGAAAATAAAAGTAGAAGAAATATTTAATATACCTAATATTCTATGTTATATAAGGCTACTATTAATTCCACTATTTGTTATTACCTATATTAAGGCATCTGAGCCAAGAGATTATTATATTGCTGCTTTAATTATTTTAATATCAGGGATAACTGATTTTGCAGATGGGTTTATTGCAAGAAAATATAATATGATAACAGAGCTTGGAAAAGCAATTGATCCTATAGCGGACAAGCTTACACAAGTAGCTATAGTATTTAGCTTAGTAGTTAGAATTAGATCTATGTTTATTTTACTGATAATATTTGCTGTTAAAGAGACTCTTCAAGGTATTGTATGTTTACTTTTATTAAGGAAGGGTAAAAAGTTAGATGGAGCCATGTGGTTTGGAAAGGTTTCAACAGCTGTATTTTATGCCACAATGTTTACAATCATCATATTACCTAAAGCTAATATGATTTTTATAAATATTTTAATAGGAATAGCTACAATTTTCCTTAGCATATCATTTGCCTTATATATTCCTGTATTTTATAAGATGTTTAAGGAAAGCAAAATAAAATAGTATTATAGTAGGAATTATATTTTACTTGATATTTGGCTCTACGGTAGGAATAAAATTCACTTATCTTGTAAGAAGCAAAAAACTTAAAGATGAATATAGAAAAGTAATATATAAGCAACTTTCAAGAGTTAAAAATAATCAGATGTTATCAGAAAGTTCTATTAATGGTAACATGAAAGATATAGCTCAATTTAATATAAATTATAGTGAGAGCCTAATAACTGAACACAATGAAATTAATATAATAACTAATGGTAAAGAGAAATATGAAAAATTAATAGATGATGAGGTATGTGCATTTATATATGATGATGATTTTGCAAAAAAACATGAGAATATTTTTGAGATTGATAAGAAAAATTCTATAGAACTTAATTATGAAGCTTTCAAAACAAGAAGTTTATGGAGAAAAATTAAAGAGAGATTCTATAGATTATTTGCTCCCCTAATGTAATATAAACATAAATTTCATAAAATTAATCAACATATAAGTTTGATAATAAATTTATTATTGTGGATATAATAAGACCTATAGCTACTATTTGAAAAGCTTATGTTGTCACAAAGTAAAATGATAAGGAGATAAACATTATAAATCCAATAAAAAAGCTAGTAGTTGTTATGGTTAATTAACTAGTTTTCTGATAAAATTAATATTAATTAGAAGCTAATAGAGGGTGGTTTTATGAAAAAACGTAAAAATATAAGTAGGGTTAAAGATATAGAAGAGGCAGAAAGACAAGAGAGAGAAAGAGTAGATGCAGCATTAGAAAAAGATAGAATTATAAAAGAACAAATAGAAAGTGAAGAAATGGAAGCTGAAATAGAAAATCTTATTTTAGAGTTAAATAATAATCATGTAGATATAGAAATTGTTAAAAATAAGGATTACATAATTAAAATAGATGGATATGGACATGAAGGAGAAGGCGTAGGTAAAATAAATAATTTTACTGTTTTTGTTAAAGGTGCTATAAAAGGAGAAACAGTGAAAATAAAACTGATAAAGGTTAGTAAGACCTATGGAGTAGGCAAATTATTAGATGTAATACTTTTATCAAAAGATAGAATAGAACCTATATGTCCAATTTATAAGAGATGTGGAGGTTGCAATCTTCAGCATATATCCTATGAAGAACAACTTAACTTTAAAACTCAAAGAGTGAAAGATGTTATGGAGAGAGTAGGAAAGATAGAGGGACTAAAGGTACATAATACCATAGGAATGGATTTCCCATATAACTATAGAAATAAAGTTCAATTACCTGTTGGAAATAACGATGGAAATATAGTAGTAGGATTCTATGCTCCAAGGTCTCACGAAATAATTAATATGGAGCATTGCTACATTCAAAGCAAAATAGGGGATAAGGTTGTTAAACTTCTCAAAGCTTGGATGAAGGAATATAAAATAATGCCATATGATGAAAAAAGCCATAGTGGTACAGTTAGACATATAATGATTAGAGAAGGCTTTAAAACTAAGGAAGTAATGGTAGTAATAGTTACTAATGGAGAGAAGTTACCTAATGTAAAACCATTCATAAAATCTCTTAGAGAAGAAATTTTAAATCTTAAATCCATAATTCAGAATGTAAATAAGGATAAGACAAATGTGATTTTAGGTAATAAATCTATCACTCTATGGGGAGCAGATACAATATCAGATTATATAGGTGAATTTAGATTTAATATATCACCATTATCATTCTTCCAAGTTAATCCTGTACAAACAGAAAAATTGTATAGAAAGGCCTTGGAATATGCGGATCTTACAGGAAATGAGACTGTATTTGATGCCTACTGCGGCACAGGAACTATATCACTATTCCTATCAAAAAAGGCAAAGAGGGTCTTGGGAATTGAAATAATACCATCGGCTATAGAGAATGCTAACGAAAATAAAGTAATTAATGATATTAAAAATGTAGAATTTATAGTAGGAAAATCTGAAGAAGAAATTCCAAAGCTAATAGCTAGTGGAATAAATCCAGATGTAATAATGCTAGATCCTCCTAGAAAAGGATGCGAAGAATCACTTTTACATGCTATAGCAGGAGTAAAACCAAAGAGAATAGTATATGTGTCTTGTGATCCAGCTACCTTAGCAAGAGATTTAAAAATTCTTGAAGAGTTAGAATATAAAGCTATAGAATTACAACCAGTAGACATGTTCCCACAAAGCCATCATGTTGAGACAGTAGTTAAACTAAGCAGATAAATAGCCAATTTAAGCTATTTTGATATGAATAAAAATGTGATTTGCCACCGATTTGCCACCATAAGTTTTGTAATGGTGGCAAATTATTTTTGTATAATTATATTTTCTAGAATATTAACAGTATCATTTTTCATTTTATTAGTTACATGAGAATAGGTGTCCATAGTTGTAGCAAGTTTTGAGTGACCTAGTCTCTCTTGAATATCCTTTAGGTTGGCTCCAGCTTCTAAAAGCATAGTGGCATGAGTATGTCTAAGTGAGTGAAAGTTAAAGCTAATACCCAATTCGTAATTTACAACTCTAGATAAATATTTAAGGCTATCGGTTGTTATATGTTCACCATTTTCTTTAGTACATACAAAATCAGAGGCTATATAATACTTACCATACTTCAGCTTGTTTCCTTTTTGAGATAAGTTATGTTTCTTTAATATATTTATTAAAGTATCTCCTATAACAATTGTTCTATTTGAGCTTTTAGTTTTAGGAGTACCAAGTTCAAATATACCTTTTCCTTTACTTATTAGAGTATGGTTAACTTTTATAGTTTTATTATTTAAATCTATATCACTCCATTGTAAGGCTGTAACTTCTCCACCACGCATACCAGTATGAAAAGCAATTTGAAGTGGTATATAAAAGTTACTTCCTATAGGAAATCTATTAATAATTATATTATAATCTTTAATAGAAATTATTTTTAAATCTTCTTTTGAGCCCTTAGATTTGTTATCTTTAGGCAACTTAACATATTGCATAGGATTTTCTTTTATAAATTGATAAGGATATACAGCTGATTTTAATGCTCCAGAAAGTACTCCATAAAAATTATCTATGCTAGATTTTGATAATCCACCTAGGTATTTTTGATTTATAAACTCTTGTAATATAGCTGGAGTTAATGATTTAAGTTTATATACACCTAAGGAAGGCTTTATGTGGTTTTTTATTATCCTTTTGTAATATTCTTGTGTATTGTATTTACAATTTATCAAAACATATTCTTTGTACCAATAATCAAAATAATCAGACGTTGTTATATTACTTTCATCTACAACGCTACCACATCTTTCATATTCATTTAGAGCAATTCTTAAGGCTTCTTGAGCCTCTTTCTTAGTCTTAAAACCTCCCTTCTCTTTTCTTTTTCTCTTACCATCAACTATTCCAAGATCAAAATAATAACTCCATGTAGAGCCACGTTTACGAGTTCCACCTTGCATAATAAAATCTCCTTTACATTTCACTTTTAATCTTAACTAAGGATTTTTCTAATTTGTATAAATCTTCAACTTTAATAGGGCCAACTGAAGAAATATGTTTTAATCCATATTTTTCACTGAATTTTATAAATAAATTTTCAGCTTCCTTGTTTTCAAATTTCATTTTAACACCCCCTTTCTTGAATGTATGTTCTCATAAAATTTAAAAAATATATACTTAATTTAAATTAAGTCAAATTTAAGCTTCAAATATTTATAATCAATACCTTCACAGTTAGCGATAACTTCAAGGCAAAAATCTTCATAATCATTTAAAAGGTTATCATTAATTAATAACTCGGCTGCAAAGGTATCAGCTTCAATTTCATGCCTACTTTGATTAAAAAAGGTGTTGGAATTATTAAAATATACATTACTTTTAGTATGCATAAGTGCATGACCGAGTTCATGTGCTATACAGAATAGAATTTCTTTCTCAGATAAGCTTTCATTTATAAAGAATGCTTTTTTTCTTTTGTTATATACATAATTACCTTTGGTATTTCCTAATGGTACAACATAAATCCATATACCTAAAGCATCAGCTATTTCAAATGGATTATTTGTACCATATTTTTTTATTAATTTTTGAACTAAATTTTTAATTTTCACAGTATACCCCATCCCCTTTGAAACTACTATCGTATTACTTTTTATATTTATTGGGGGTATATTTCTTTTTATTATAAATTCTTACATCAGTTAAGAATTTTTCATAAGCTAATTTTAAATATTCTTTATCATCTTCATCTGCTGGAGTCCCACAGAATTCTACTGTATCAAGCTTATCAATATTGTCAATCATTCTTTGAGCTTCTTTTTCTATGTCTAATTTTTCTCTACCAGTTAATTCATTTTCATCTTTTTTATCAACTTGATTATATAAATCGCTAATATTAACTTCCAAAGCACTAGCTATTTTCTCTAGAAGTTCTACACTAGGATCTCTTTTATTGTTTAAGACATAACTTATATGGGTAGTAGATACTCCAACAATTTCTGCTAATTTTCTAGAAGTCAATCCTTTTTCTCTCATTAAGTTTTTTATATTATCATTTAGCATATTAACACCTCATAATTATAAACTGATTGTTTATATAAATTATAAACTAGCAGTTTATAAAAATCAACAGAAAATAAAGAAATTTTAAGTAAATGTTAGAAATAAACAGATAGTTTACTTATATGATGAAATATGATAAACTGTGAGTTTAAATAATTGTTTACAATAAACTTTTAGTTTAATATAATGTAAACATAGAGTTTAATATATGTGAAAGGAGTTGACATTATGAATAGGATAGAGAAGCTAAGAAAGAAAAAAGGAATGAGTTATTCGGAGATAGCAGAAAGGGCTGGAGTTACTTATCAATATATTTACCTTTTAGCTAAGAATAAAAGAACTAACCCTAGTTTAGAAACAATGAGGAAAGTAGCCCATGCATTGGATGAAAAAGTAGAAACAGTGTTCCAAATTAATTAAGGAGGTAAAAATGGAAGATTTATTATATACAGTTCCGGAAGTTGCAGCTCTTTTAAAAACAGACGAGCCAACAGTAAGAGAGCTGATAAGAAAAAATGTATTAATAGGCTTAAAACTAGGTAGGCTTAAAGTCACAAAAATAGAGCTATTAAGATTTCTTAGAGATTATGCAGGTAAAGACTTGTCTGACTTAGACAATATAAAAGAATTAAATTAGTATTCAAGCAGCTCCAACGTGAGGGTAAAGAATTTAAAGGAGGAATTAAACATGAATATTAAAGAATTTAAAGATTTGGAAATGGCGTGTAAACCGATAATTGATTACTTAAATGAAAATTATAATCCATATACATCAGTGGTTATTACAAGTTCGGAAATTAAATTAGTTGAAGATTTAGCTGGTATACCAGTAGTGACTCAAACAAAAATGGACATGACTAACAAAAAAGAAACTGCTCCCGAAGTACCAGTCCGAGAGCAAATTGAAGAAGTGATTATAAATTTAAAAAACACTAAAACTCCTACTGAGATTCAAGCTGTTGTAAAAAAGATTCTCTATCAATTGTAGTAAAAGCTATAATTTGGTCGATTGCAAGTTGAAAACTCGCCTTATGAAAAGCAGATTTTCTTATAGGTGGATATAAAGAATCCATGATTATAACGTCACTAATTATAATATATCCACTTACAACAGGTTTTTCATCAACATAAGGTCGTCCAATGATGAATCCACCAGAGGTAATGAACAAAGTATCCTCTTTTAATATATGAGTTGTAGTAAGTTCCTTTAGAGTAGCTCGCTCCATCATATGTTTACTGCTTTGCTCATCTAGAAGTTTTATTAAATCTTCTTTAGTTAATTCTTCAAGTTCTTTCATAATATCACCACCTTTCATGAATATTTTAGCATGGAAGGACAATAAATTACAAATTTATAGGAATGAGGAATAAATTTATGGATATTACAGATATATCACTAATCCTAGGTATAGGAGCTTTAATACTTGGACTAATCAATTTTTGCATGATAATCATAAATAAAAAATAAGGAGGAATAGATATGAACAAAATTTCAAGAGAATTAAATAAAACAATAGACAGTAGAGAAGTGGCTGAAATGCTAGGTAAAGAACATTGGATGGTATTAAGAGATATTGAAGGCTCAAAGGACGGTAAAACAATAGGAATTATACAGGTTTTAGCTGACAACAAACTTGGGGTGAGTGATTATTTTGTAGAAAGCAGTTATAAAGATAATTCAGGTAAAGCTAATAAATGTTATCAAGTAACTAAAATGGGATGTGAAATGCTAGGTAATAAGCAACAAGGTGAAAAAGGCATACTGTTTACAGCTAGATATGTTAAAAGATTTAACGAGATGGAAAACTACATTGAGAATAAAGTACCAATATTATCTACAGAAGAGATATTAGAGCTTCAATACAAATACACTAGGGAAGTTAAGGAAGAAGTAAAAGAACTCAAAGAAGATTTTAATGACTTTAGAGATAATGCACCACTATTTAATATTGAGTGTGAAGAATTAATGGACAAGGTAAAAAGTGTAGCAACTAGAGAGCTAGGAGGATATAAAAGTCCAGCATATAATGACAAATCTTTAAGAGGAAGAATATATGCAGATATACAAATTCAATTAAGGAGAGAATTTGGGGTTAAAAAATATAAAGCAATAAAGAGAAGTCAACTAAATAAAGCTAAAGAGGTAATCACTAACTATAAAGCACCTACAGTATTACTAGATGAAATTGTACAAGCTAATAATCAGATATGTTTTAAGGAGGTAATGTAGATGTGGAGTAACTATACTAAAACATTTGTATTCAGAGATTGTTTTGATGAAATTAATGTGAAGGACAATGTAAAGGCAATTAATAAACTACTTAGCATTAAACAACATGGGGGTGGAGTTGGAGCATTTATCTGCACCGATTTAATTAGCACTAATGTAGCAACAAGTATTGAGGCTTATACGAGTGATGACACCGGAGAGTGGAATTTGAATTTTTATAATGTTGATTATGATCTTCCACCTATAGCGACTCTGACAATAGATAATTATAAGGAAATTCAACTTCAATTTGAGATAGAAGAAAACTTAAGTAACGGAGATATCATAATTCATTATTGCACCATTAAAGGATTTAAAGAATATCAGATGTAGGGGGAACATCAATAATGAAAACAATAACTAAAGAGATAAAACAATATGTACAGCAAGCAACAGAAAAGGTTCTTGAAGCAGAGAAAGAACTTAATTACTACAAAATCAAAGAAGTATTAGAGAAAGAATTTAAAAAGAGATTCTTTAATGACACTGTACTTCAAAATTTAATCAATGAAGCATTAAATAATATAGTTTATATCGATTTATAGGAGGAATGTAAAAATGAAAGCAACAGGAATAGTAAGAAAAGTAGATGAACTAGGAAGGGTAGTAATACCAGTAGAACTAAGGAGAACTTTAAATATAGATATTAAAGATCCTTTAGAAATTTATGTAGATGGAGACCAAATTATCCTAAAGAAATATGAGCCTACTTGTATATTTTGTGGAGAAGTAAGGGGCATAAAGAACTATAGTGGTAAGAATATTTGTCCAAGCTGTATTAAAAAGATAAGCAAAATTAAATAGCTGAAAGGATGATAAATATGTTATTTGATTTCTTTAAAGAATTGAAATCTCAAACTACAGAAAAAGAGTTCAATGAAATTCTTAAGATAGCAACTCAAGACCTTATGTTTAATCAAGTTAAATTTAATAAGAGAACGAGTGAAAGGAAGGTTATTGAAGTATGTATGGACAGTCTGATATTGATACAGAGAGGAGCAAACTTGTAAAGCAGACTTCAAAACAAGTAGTTAATAATATATTAGAACTTCAACGAAAGAAAAAGAAAGAGTATTTGATGAATGATGCAGATATTCATGCTATAGAAAATTCAAGAAGAATACGTAAAAGGAGTAGGAGGTAATGAAATGTCAACATTGCTAGATTTAAATGAAAAGCTTGATGAAGTCAAAAGACTTTGTGAAGAGGGTAAAAGTATAAGTGAAGCCATAGAAATAGTAAAAGGTTGCTCCACCGACCAAAGTAAGATGCAACCTAAAGAAAATATTCTTTCTGAAATTATACCACCTGGCACAGAATTAGACAACAATGAAATTCACAACGAGCATACAGGAGAAACTATTAGAGATTTGGATTATAAGGGGGAAATATAGATGAAACTATATGAATTAACACAAAACTATTTAAACTTACAGGAGTTATTAGAGGACCCTACAATACCAGGTGAAGTTATAAATGAAGCACTTAATGAGGTTGGGGAACAGTTAGAAGATAAGGCTGAAAACATAGCAAAACTTATAAAAACTATGGAAGTTCAAATTACAGGATATAAGGAAGAAGAGACTAGACTTGCAGCAGGAAGAAAAAGTTTAGAAACTAATGTTAAAAATCTTAAGGGATATTTAGAAGAGGCTATGAAAGCGGTGGACAAGTCTAAGATTAAAGGCAAACTATTCTCATTCAGCATTCAAAAGAATCCAGCCAGTGTAGAAGTTTTAGATGAAAGTGTTATACCTAAAGAGCTTTTCAATACTCCAGCACCAATTCTTGATAAGAAAGAAACACTTATTAGATTAAAAGCTGGTGAAGAAATACCAGGAGTAACATTAAAGCAGACTGAAAGCTTGAGGATTAGATAAATGGATGTACAAGAGGAATTAAGAAAACCATTTGGAGAGAATGAGGTTGAATGGAGAGTTCAAAGCTGTGGTGTATCTAACAATAAACCTTGGGTAATGGTTCTATGCTATGTACAAGCCAGGGCAATACAGAATAGATTGGATTATGTATTTGGATTTGATGGTTGGAAAGTTGAGTATAGAACGGGTTCAAATGATAGCAATATAATATGCAGAATATCGGTGAAGGATAGCCAGGGAGAATGGATATATAAAGAAGATGGAGCAAGTGAAAGTAATGTTGAACCATTTAAAGGAGGAATAAGCGGAGCTTTAAAGAGGTGTGCTAGTAGTGGATATGGCATAGGAAGATATCTTTATAATCTTACAGAAAGTTTTGCAGAATGTTCACTAGAGAAGCCTAAAGATAACACTGGATGGAAAAAGGCTGTTACTAAAGATAAAAAGACTATCTATTGGAAGATACCTAAATTGCCTACATGGGCATTACCAAGCTCAATAAGTGATAGAGAAATTAAAGAACTAACAAAATTAGCTTCAACTGTAGGGATTTCGGAAGATGTTATAAAGCAAGTTATTGAAAAGGATTTTGGAGTTAAAGAAATTAAAGAGCTTTCTAGTGACCAATACGAGCAAGTATATATGAGACTTTCTAAAAAATGTGACTCAACAAATAAATAGTAAGGAGAGGATTATATGTATAAAGAAGAGATAGACCTTAGAGCTGATGATGGTAAGGTAATATCTATTAAAGATGGTGGTGGACATATAGAAATATTTGTTGAAGATGGAGATGTTGAAAAATTAATTAAGTTTAGTTATAGCCAGTGGAATGATTTAACTAATTCTATAGATAAGCAATGGGGTTTAAAAACCTTTGAAAATATTAGTGACAAGTAGGTGAGGCAATGGCAGAAGGATGGATAAAGCTCCATAGAGCAATACGTAAAAACTGGATATGGGAAGATGCTCAAAAATTAAAATGGTGGTTAGATATCCTTCTTCAGGCTAACCACCAGGAGAAAAAAGTGTTATTAGGTAATGAATTAGTGCTAATAGAAAGAGGTAGTTTTCACACCTCTGAACTAAAACTTGCTAAAAAATGGGGGGTGTCAAAAACGACTGTAAGAAAGTTTTTAGAGCTACTAGAAAGTGACCGAATGATAACAACAATAAAATCAAAAAAAGGTACTACCCTAAAAGTAAGTAATTATGAGGATTATCAAGGGTTTTCTGAGGAAGAAAAAACCGATAAAAAACCACAAAAAAACCATAATGTAGACCATAAAAAAACCATAGAAGAACCATATGGTATACCGATAAAGAACCATGAGGTAGACACAAACAATAATGATAAAGAATTATATAAGAATGATAAGAATGAGGAAGAAGGAAAAGAAGGGGAAGAAAATACACCTTCACTCCCACCTCTATCCTTTCCTACTCCATATCATTCAAAGATATATGAACAGTATGAGGGATAACCTATAGGACCTGGTTCATAGATACTGATATAGAGAATAAAGAAAATAAAATAGTTATATTAGCAAAGTCAGAGTTTATACAAAAGGTTATCAATGAAAAGTTTAAGAAGCAGTTGGATATATTACTATGTAAGAAGGTAGTAGTTAAATTAAAAGAATAGATAATATATAAAGCAAAGGGGGAATGAAAGTGATAGCTTTTCCTAATAAAAAGTACCAAATAATTTATGCAGATCCTCCATGGGAATATAAGCAAAGTGGAAGCAAAACAAATTCAAGAGGTATGGCGAAACAACATTATCCAACAATGAGTACCAAGGAAATATGTGAATTGCCTATAAGTAGAATAAAAACAGATACTACAGTGCTTTTAATGTGGGCGACATTCCCTAATATCGGGGAAGCTTTAAAAGTTATCGATGCATGGGGTTTTGAATATAAGACAGCAGCCTTTGTATGGGTAAAGAAAAATAAAAGGAATAAAGATACTAACTTTTGGGGCATGGGAGCTTATACAAGAGCAAATGCAGAAGTTTGTCTATTAGCAATTAGCAAGAACACTAAAGCTACCGAGGTTGTTAAAAGGCACGATATACACCAAATAATAGAATCCCCAGTGTTAAAACATTCTGAAAAACCTAATGAAGTTAGAGTTGCAATAGAAGCCTTGCTGGGTGATGTATCAAGAATAGAGTTGTTTGCAAGACAAGAGTTTTCAGGTTGGGATTGTTGGGGCAACGAAGTTAATTTACAAGAAAATAAAGAAGCGATTTGGTTCGCAATTTAAGGAAATTAGGAGGTAGCTAAAAATGAATATAATTTTAGGCTTAGGAATAGGTGTTATAGGGGTTTTAGTTCTGATGGGACATATTACTCTAGAAAAGAAATTAAATAGCTTAGACAAGAAGATGGACAAGCAGAAAGCATATTGGAAAAGTGTTGAGAAGTCTATAGAGATACAATGCAATCAAATTAATGAAGAGATTGTTGAAAGAGGACAATTCAATGAAAAAGCTATAGGTCAACTAGCACAGAATGTTGAATCAAATAAGATTAAGTTAGAAAAAATCATAAAGGGTGAATCAGCAAAGATTATGTTTACCCCATTGAAGGTTAAATGTGATTGCAAGTAGTGGTAATAAATTTAGGAGGTATGATTTATGAATAAGGTCGTTTTAATAGGTCGCATGACTAAGGAGCCAGAGCTAAAGTTTACTCCAGGCACAGGAACTGCAGTATGTACATTTACAATGGCAGTGAACAGGAGATTTAAGAAGGAAGGTCAACCAGAGGCTGATTTTATCCCTATAGTAGTTTGGGGAAAACAAGCTGAAAGTACTGCTAACTATATGAGTAAAGGTAAGCTTCTAAGTGTAGCTGGAAGAATTGAAACTAGGTCATATGAAGCCAAAGATGGTGGAAGAAGATATGTTACTGAGGTTGTAGCTGATGAAGTAAGTTTCTTAGAATATGGTAATAAGAATGGACAAGCAACTCAACAGAGTAATGGTATTCCAGGAGATTATTTTGGCGGTGCTGATTATATTCCAGATGACTCAGATTCGGACATGCCATTTTAAATAAATAAGGAGGAAATAGTATGGATAAAATGATTAATTTAGAAACTTTTGCAAATGGGGCATTAGCAGAAAGAATGAACCAAGGATTGAAGGAGGTATTAGAAAATATTGCTGATAAGAATACAGATAGTAAACCTAAAAGAAAATTAACTTTAGATATGACATTTAGTACAGATGAAGAAAGAGAGCTTACAGAAGTAACAATAACTGCAAAGGCGAAACTTGCGCCTAGAAGTGCAATAGCAACTAAGATAATTATTGATAAGGACCTTAATGGAGAAGTCCTAGGAACTGAGTTCAAGAAACAAGTTAAAGGACAAACTTACATGAAGGTTGACAATGAAACTGGAGAAGTATTCATGGGTGGAATAGATGAAGCACCAAAAGAAGTAATAAATGAAACTAACGAAAATGAATTAGCTGGCTTACAAATAGTAAAATAAATAAATTTTAGGAGGAATAAAAAATGATAAGTGAAGGATTAAAAGGAGCAATTGAATTACTAATTGAGGAAGGAGAAAACAAGTATATCAAAGAGGATATCAATGGTGCAATTTATACTAATAAGAACCTTACAAGAATTGAAACACCAATATCAAGAGCAATAGGAACAACTACATTGACATCAATAGTTGATTATATCCAGGAGAATGTAGATAGTATCAAAGATGGTAACATAATAGTTCATATCGAGAGTTATGACAAGGTAAGCATTAAAAAGGAATTAAACTCAGACAAAAGAAGAGAATGTGTTATGATAGCCGAAGCATTAACACCAAGTATAGTAACAGATAGATTTATAGATCCGGAGAGATTTAATATTATGCTACAAAGTAGTTTCATAGATAATGAAGATAGAAATAAATTATTAAAAGTAAGTGGAAACATCAAAGAAGAGAATGTTAAAAGTGTAGGTGATGATGGAGTAAGTCAAAGTGCTGCTATCAAGGTTGGAGTAGCAAGTGTAGCAGAAGTTGTAATTCCTAACCCGGTTATATTAGCACCATTTAGAACATTCCCAGAGGTAGAACAACCAGAGAGTAAGTTTATATTCCGTATGCAAACAGGTCCACAATGTGCGCTTTATGAAGCAGATGGAGGAGCATGGAGAAATGTTGCAATGGAAAGCATAAAAGAATACTTAAAGGCTAGATTAGAAGGTTTAGACAATGTAAAAATAATATCTTAGTCTAGGAATAAGGTCATATGGGAGTACTGCTGCAAGCTTGTGTTCTCATATGACAATCATATAATAAAGGAACACTTTATTGTGTCCCTTTATCAATAAATATTTGTCCATTTCCAACTATAACTACTCTATAATCAGGCTTGAGAGGAATTAAATTATATTTAGCTGATCTAGGATCTAAACGAATGGATTGTAATACAAGTTGGTTTTCGTCATAAAGAGTAAGGAAAACACTATTAGTTGGAGAAACATTCTGTACAACATAAGTTTCGTTTAAGGATAAGTTAAAATCAGTTGCTTTGTAAACACCCTCAGTAAATAAATTTTCAGCAAATGCAGGTATTGAAATAAATGTACTAAATATTAATTCCATTAAAACCAGTAATATAGCAATAAATTTTTTCATAGTATAACCTCCTTTTAGTAATAGTTTGTGTAATGAAAATTATAATATGCAAATTTAGGATAGTTAACGTGTAGAAAGGGAGTAATAAATAGGTATTAAAAAAGAAGATGAATGTTTATGTTCGGGTATAGGTAATTTAAAAAATAAAATATCCAAATTTATAGAAATTGAAGAATTAGAAAATAGTTAGTTTACAATTCAAACTAAGTCAGAATTAAGTATGTAGGACAAACCTACATTGTTCTTTGAAAATTGAATAGTGCGGTGTTTATAAATTAATACCATAATTATGATATTTTATATATAATTGTAGTATAAGTAAAACTTTAGAATGTTAGAAACTTATAAATATAAGATATTTGAGGGGATTGTATTTTGTATGGTAGATAAGATAAGAAATTTTATTAAGAAAAATTATAAATTTATTTGGGGAATAATACTTTTTAGTTTAGGAGTATACTATATTTACAACAATTATGAACGTATTATGATTTTAACTAACACATTAGATAGAATTATAGTTGCTAGTACATTAATTTTAGCTTTTCTTCCATTCATTAGTGAGATTTCTTTGCTAGGATTTAGCATAAAGAAAGAAATTACTAATGCAAGAAAAGAGATGAAAGAGGCTATAGTAGATTTGAAGTATCAAATGGTAGATATAAAGTCTACGGCAATACAGACTAATCAGCAAAGTGTTACTGTAGAATATTTAGCGTCAGAGGAACAATTATCATATATGGCTAGTAAAATTAATACTGATAAAACAGAGAAAAATATAAGTAGCGAGGATAATTTAGAAGTATCAGAAGATGCAATTTTTTTATTTAAGGTTAGGTCTACAATAGAAAAGTATTTGGATGATGTATATATGAAGGTTGATCATAAGAATGTTAAACCTATACGTGTTAAAGTTGATTTTTTATATTCAGAAAAATTGATTTTTGAAGATATTTATGAGTACTTAAAACAAGTATTAGCAATATGCAATCGAGGAATACATAGTGAAGTAATTAGCAAAGAGTATATTGATTTTGTAAAGAAAATTATACCTACGATTTTGTATGAATTAAAGCAAGTAGATATATCTAGGAGATATGATAGATTTATTAGCTGCTCTAGATGTAAATATATTGGAAACTCACAATACAATAATGTTTGTCCGAGGTGTGGGTTTGTATCAGATGATGAATAAATTTAAAGAATATTTATTATACTTAAACTTTAATACAAGAGTATGTTTTTAGTTTAAATTACCGTACTATTCAAATGAATATGCGGTATTTTTTTATTCAAATTTAATGGTAGGAGGCAATAAAATGTATATAGAATATGTGGAGTTTAAAAGAACAAAGTCATCAAACTGGGAGAAGGGTTATTATATTGGAGAAAATGGGAATACATTAAGAAGTTGCTTTTTAGATGTGAATTTTGAGCCTATAGAAAAAGATGAAAAAGGATTTAGGGTATGGGATTATAGAGCTGATTTAGATAGACGTGTACAAATAATAATTTAGGAGAAAGAGCTATGACTTTAAGAGAGTTTTTAGAGAAATATATATTTGTGAGTGATGAAAATGATGAGGAGGTAGAAGAGTAATGAATGCATTTAAATTATTAGAGATAATGCCTAAATATGAAAAGTGTCCTAAGTGTGGAAGTTCAACTATTGGAAATGGACAAGGTGGGATAATAGTAGAAGATGATACATTTACAAGAACTTGTAAGTGTGGATTTAAGATAACTATAGGAGCAGATGGAAAAGAGATTGAAGGTGATTAAGTGATTTTAGCAATAGATCCAGGGAACATTGAAAGTGGAGTAGTGTTAATAAGAGAAAGTGATTTAAAGCCTTTAGTATCTGAAAAGATAGATAATGATACTTTACTAGATAATTTAATAATGGATAGATACGAGAGATATGACGATATTGAGTGCATTGACCATATAGCCATAGAAATGATAGCTAGTTATGGAATGGCAGTAGGCAAAACTGTATTTGATACTTGTGTATGGATAGGGAGATTCATACAAGCATTTTATGGTGAACCAATTAAATTACAATATATCTATCGTAAAGATGAAAAGATGAATTTATGTGGAAGTATGAAAGCTAAAGATAGTAACATAGTCCAGGCATTAGTAGATAGATTTGCACCTAATACAAGTAACAAGGGGAAAGGTACTAAGAAAGAGCCAGGTTGGTTCTATGGATTTAAAAAGGATATATGGCAGGCTTATGCTGTAGGTGTGGCTTATCATGATATGTACCTGAAGGAGGAGATAAGACTTGAATAAAGAACTATTTAGAAAGACAGAAGGCGAGCTATATGGGTATTTTGAGGATATAGAAAACTTAAAGAGAGTTAGAGCGGAGATAGTGTCCCTTAATATGGCTATAGAAAACTTAGATAAAAGAATTAGAGAATGTAATGTTAGTATAGATCCAGAACAAAGTGGATGTATGCAAATTACAGAGAGAGTTCAAACCTCGAGTAATAGTACAAGTTATGTTGAAAGAGAAATAGCGAAGGCTATAGGAGATATGGAAAGAGAACAGGGACATAAGATTAGGAAGTTATTTAAGTTAGAATGTAGAGAAAGAAATCTTAGCTATAAGGTTGAGAATATGGCAAGAAACATAGATATGCTCAAAGAAGAGTATAAGAAATTTATAGAATTAAAATATAATACTGTGATACATGAAAAGATGGGAATGAGAGATATAGCTTTAGAATTAAACATGGGTAAGAATAGAGCCTATGAACTCAGAGAAAAATTAGTAAATGACATAGCAAGATTTAATAAAAATTTCGGGACAAAATAGGGACAAAGTAAGGACACATGAAAGAAAAAAGTTTAGTAAACTATTATTAAGGAAAGTAAAGTTCTCATGTATTCCCTCTATAAAATAAATAATTACCCTGCAGATTAAGTCTGTGGGGCAATGTGGAGATATAGCTCAAAGGTAGAGCAAATGGCTGTTAACCATTAGGTTGTAGGTTCGAGTCCTATTATCTCCGCCATTCCCCAAAACCCCAATATAAAGGCACTTATAGGAATATAGGTGTCTTTTTTAGAGGGTTTCTTATATTTATGCCGAAATGTAAGAATAAGGGGGTGATACATTATGACTAGAAAAAGAGTATCAAAAGGTGCTTTAATACCAAACAAAGAAAAGAAACTGGCGGAAGTGTTTAATTTTATTGGTGATAAAAATTCTTTTGAAAGCTTTAAAAATTTATTTATAAAAATGTATCCTAAGGATTGGGAAAGAATAAACCAAAGATATAAAGAACATAAGGAAATAAATAAAGGTAAATCTGGTCCGATGCCAGAGCCTAATAGGTATTTACTTAACACATATAACAATTATATTAAAAAAATGTAGGAACTCTAGAAATAGGGTTCTTTTATTTTATACACAATATATTGTGTATAATGTGGACAAGTAATACTATATGTAGAAAGTGAGGTGGCATTATGGCCAAGCTAACAGATAAACAAAGAATATTTGCAAATGAATACCTAGTAGACCTTAATGCTACTAGAGCTTATAAGAAAGCCTATTCAAGTTGTAAGAAAGATGAAACAGCAAGAGTTAACGGAAGTAAATTACTAACAAATACTAACGTTAAAAACTATATAGATGAACAGCTTAAGAAAATAGAAGATGAAAGCATAGCAGATGCAGCAGAAGTTATGAAGTATTTAACTAAAGTAATGAGGAATGAAGTAACAGAAGAAGTAGTTGTTGTTGAAGGTGAGGGAGAAGGTTGCAGCTCTGCAAGAGTAGTTAAGAAAGATATGTCAGCTAAAGACAGAAATAAAGCAGCTGAATTACTTGGAAAGAGGTACAGGTTATTCACAGATAAAGTTGAAGTAGAAGGAGATATACCTGTTGTAATATCTGGTGGTGATAAACTTGAAGATTGATAACCAGGTTAATAATATTTATTTACCTGATATAGTTGGTAAGGGGTATGCTACTTATTGGAATTATAAAGGGTTATATAGGGTATGTAAAGGATCAAGAGCTAGTAAGAAGTCAAAGACAACAGCTCTTAATTTTATAACGAGAATAATGGAATACAAAGAAAGTAATCTACTTGTAGTTAGAAAAACATTCAGAACTATTAAAGATAGTTGTTTTGCAGAACTCAAGTGGGCCATACATAGATTAAAAGTCGATAGCTTTTGGGATATAAAAGAAAGTCCATTAGAAATGACTTATAGACCTACAGGGCAGAAAATATATTTTAGAGGATTAGATGATCCATTAAAGGTTACATCTATAACAGTCGATATAGGGTATCTATGTTGGTTATGGATAGAAGAAGCATACGAGATAAGTTCAGAAGATGACTTTAATACATTAGATGAATCTATAAGAGGAAAAGTACCCCAGGGACTATTTAAGCAGGCTACATTAACATTTAACCCATGGAACGAGCACCATTGGATTAAAAAGAAATTCTTTGATGTTGAAGATGAAGATATACTTGCAATAACTACAAATTATCTTTGTAATGAGTGGTTAGATGAAAAGGACCATAAAAAGTTTGAGATTATGAAAGAAAGAAATCCAAGGCGTTATAAAGTGGCAGGACTAGGAGATTGGGGTATTGTTGATGGACTTGTATTTGAAAATTGGGAAGAGAAATTCTTCGATATAAATGATATTAGAGGGCAGAAGGGAATTAAGAGCGCATTTGGTCTTGATTTTGGTTATACAAATGACCCTACTGCAATGCCATGTAGCTTAGTTGATGAAGAAAATAAGATAATATATGTATTTGATGAAATGTACGGGGAAGGTATGTCTAATGAAAAGATAGCAAAGAAAATAATAGCTATGGGATATGCAAAAGAAAAGATAATAGCAGAGTCGGCAGAGCCTAAGAGTATAGATAGGTTGAGAGAATTAGGCATAAAGAGGATAAAGAGTTGTCAAAAAGGTAAGGACAGTGTAAACAATGGAATTGACTATATAAGTGATTTTAAGATAATAATTCATCCTAGATGTGTTAATTTCATAACTGAAATAAGTAATTATACTTGGGCAACAGATAAGAAAACAGGTAAGAAGATAAATAAGCCTATAGATGATTTTAACCACTTGATGGATGCTTTTAGATATTCATTAGAGCCATTTATAAAGCCTACAGGAGTATCAATATTAAAATAAGAAAGGAGATAAGCATGGGATTTTTAAGTAGTATAATAAGACCGTCTAGTAAGCCTATGAGCCAAGAGGATGTAATACATTCTTATATACAGGACTTTGAGAGTAGTAAAGCTAGAAAGGATATGCTTACTGGCGAAAGATATTATCAGAATGAAAATGATATTAATCAAAGAAAGTTGTATAAGTATATTGACGGAAGTAAGGTAGAAGATACAGAAAGACCTAACAATAAGTTATCTCACAGTTTTGCTAAATTATTAGTAGATGAGAAGGTAAACTATTTATTAGGAAAATCTCCTATAATAGCTGCAGATGATAAGAAGTTCCAAGAAAAACTTATAGAGATACTAGATGATGAATTTGATGATACGATACAAGAGATAGGAATAGAGAGCTCTAATAAAGGTATATCATGGCTACAACCTTATATAGATGAAGAAGGAAATTTAAAGTTTGAAAAGCATGATAGTGAAAAGATTATTCCAGTATGGAAAGAAAGTGCACACAAAACTCTTGAAGCAATTATAAGAGTTTATTATGTTGAGACATACGAAGGTAGGGAGAGAAAAGATGTAAAGAAAGTGGAATACTGGACTAAGGATGATGTTACTTACTACACATACTTTAATGGCAACATGGTACCTGACGTAGAAGCACCAGAAGAAGGTGAACCTATTGGGCATTATAAAGTTAATGGTAGTGAGGAATATAAAGGATGGGGAAGAGTCCCATTTATACCATTTAAGAATAACACTAGAGAATTAAATGACCTAACTTATTTTAAATCATTAATAGATGACTATGATAAAAATACCTCAGATACATCTAATACACTAGATGATATTGCGAGGTTTATTTATATCCTTAAGAATTATGAAGGAACTGATTTAGGTGAGTTCCTAAATGATTTAAAGCTATATAAAGCTATAAAGGTTGATACTGATGGTGGGGTTGATAAATTAAGTCCTGATATAGAAATCGAAGCAGTAGAGAAACACCTAGATAGAATAAAAAAGGATGTTTATATATTTGGTCAAGGTGTAGACATGGATACTGATAAATTTGGTAATAGCCCAAGTGGTATAGCTCTTCAATTCTTATACTCAGCATTAGATTTAAAATGTGATCAGATGGAGAGGAAATTTAAAAAGGCTTTTAAATCTATATTTTGGTTTATAGCTGAATATTTAAAAATAACTAATCAAGGTACTTATGATTCAAGGAAAGCTAAAGTAACCTTCGTAAGAAGTATGATAATAAATGAAACTGATACTATAACTAATATTAGAAACTCAAAAGGTATATTATCTGATAAGACACTTACTGAGCACCATCCATGGGTTGGTGATATAGATGAAGAAGAAAAGAGGAAAAAAGAAGAAAGAAATAATCCACTTGAACCTCCTCTAAATTTCGGTAATAACAGTAGTGGAAGTGAAGTAGATGAAGAATAGTGAGTACTGGAAACAAAGGCAAGAAGCAAAATTCTTAAAATCAGAGAAGGATATTCTTAAGTTTCATAATGACTTAGTAAAATCTTTTAAAATGGCTAAAAAGAATATTCATAGTGTAATAAATAACTTTTATATTAGATATGCTGATAATAATGAATTGACATATGATGTAGCAATGGAAGAGTTAGACTTTGAAGAGCTTAAAGACTTAAAAGATGAATTAAGAATGTTTAAGGCCTTAGCATTAGACTCCATAGGAGAATTTAATTTAGAGCTTGAGAACATGTCTATGCGTGCAAGAATAACAAGATACCAGGCATTAGAAATGCAGATAAATGCTATATTAAATAACTTGTATTCAATTGATTATGAAGCATATGGAACAGAGAAATTTATCGATATATACAAAGACCAATATTATAGAACTATATTTAATATAGAACAATACAAAGGCTTTCATAGTGAGTTTGCACAGATAAATACTAGAGTGATAGAAGAGTTAATAAACTATCCTTTTAGTGGATCAAGTTATAGTGATAGATTATGGCGTCAAAAGGATGACTTAATATTTAGGCTAAAAGATAGCTTAATGAATATGATTATAAAAGGTACTCATCCCAAGGAATTATCAGAGGAATTTGCTAAGCATTTTGAAACCAAGGAATATGAAGCATATAGATTACTACAGATGGAAAATGCATTTATAGTTGAACAAGCTACACTTAGAGGATATACAGAGGATGGTATAGAAAAGTATGAGATACTAGCTACATTAGACTTAAAGACCTCTGACATATGTAGGAATCAAGATGGTAAAGTATATGATGTCAAAGAAGCACAAACAGGAGTAAACTCTCCACCGTTCCATTGGTTTTGTAGGACAACTACTATTCCTCACATGCTAGATGATGAGGCAGGAAAAAGAATAGCAAGAAACCCTATAACAGGGAAAAATTACACTGTACCAGCTGAAATGAAGTATAAAGAGTGGTATAATAAGTATGTAGCTAATGATCCTAAAGCACTAGCAGAAGAAAAGAAGATAAAGAATAGATATACTGATAAAAAGAAACATGATTTATATAAAGAAGTATTAGGTGGAGAAGCACCTAGAGCTTTTGCTGACTTCCAAGAATTAAAGTATAATGATACTGAGAGTTGGGAAAATTTAAAGAAGTTATATGGTGATACTAAGAGCGGTAAAGTATGGTTAAATTCAACATTTTCTACAGAGAAAAAGTTTAAGAAGCATATAGAAAAACATTTAAATGAGTTTGGAAATATTACAGAAGATGAATATTTAGATATAGCTAGAAAGCTATTAGCTTCTCCAACTAAAGGTGATGTAGAAGGATTCACAACTAAGCTTGGGTTTGTATTTAGATATAATAAAGATACAAATGACTTAGCTATAGGAAGAGCTGATGGTTATATATCAACACTATATAGACCAGTTGATGGATATGAACATTGGCTAGAACAGATTAATGATTATAAGGAGGAATAGTATATGAAATGTCCAGTTTGTGGTGAAGAAGTAGATATGTTTGATATCTGTGATAATTGTAATTGGCAGAACAGTGGTCCCAAGAAAACAGATAGTAATTTAAAAGGACCTAATGAAATGACTTTAAAAGAAGCAAAAGAAGCATATAAAAAAGGTAAAAAAGTATTGTAGAAGCACTTACTTAGATAAAGAGTAGGTGCTTTTATTATGTTTTAAATTAAGGGGATGATGTTTAGTGTATAAAACATTTTATACATTACTAATTATAATTTGGGTATTAGATGTATTAAATATCCCTGGTATGGAATTTATGGATACTCAAATTCCTATTAACACTTTAGCATGGTTGTTAATATGGATATGTATACCTAGTACAACAAATGAAGTTGAAAGAAATGATTAATTAAGTCTTAGGAAACTAAGGCTTTTTATTATACTTAAAATTGGTCAGTAGATTAGACCTAAAACAGTCAATTCGTGGTGGATAGTAACACACCTAAAACTACTTAATGCGAAAGGAGATTTTATATCATGAAAACAGAGTTTTTAAAAGAACTAGGATTAACAGAAGAACAAATTAGATCTGTTATGGCTGAGAATGGAAAGGATATTGAAGCAGAGAAGGAAAAGACAAAGACTGCTACAACTGAGTTAGAGGGTGCTAAAACTCAATTATCTGAGGCTAATAAGACAATTACAGATTTAAAGAAAAACAATGGAGATAATGAAGCATTACAGAGAAAAGTTAAGGAATATGAAAAAGCAATAGCAGACCAAAAGGCTGAGAATATCAGAATACAAAGAGAGTCAGCTATAAAGGTAGCTCTTAAGGGTGCAGGATGTACTGATGAAGATTATTTCCTGTTTAAGCATAAAGATAAAATTGAGTTTGATGAGAATAACGCTCCTAAGAATTTAGATTCAATTATAGCTAGTGAGAGAGAAAGTAAAACTTTATTATTTAGCACTACTGTATCAGGTACTCCACCAAGAGATGGAAAGAGCGACCCAACACCACAAGCACCAACAGATTTAAAAGGTGCATTGTTACAAAAATATGAAAGTAATTAGAAAAGGAAAGGTGATATTTAATGGCAATTACATTAGCAGAATCAAAAGTAGGAATGGCAGATAAGGTTGATCAGATGGTTGTAGATGAATTTAGAAGGAGTTCTTTATTATTAGATAGCTTAATATTTGATGATGCAGTTTCTCCAGGTACAGGAGGAAGTACATTAACCTATGGCTATACTAGATTATTGACTCCAGCTACAGCAGGTTTCAGAGCAATAAACAGTGAATATGCTCCACAAGAAGCAAAGAGACAAAAGGAAAGTGTAGATTTGAAAATCTTTGGTGGATCATTCCAACTAGATAGAGTTATAGCAAATACCTCAGGAGCAGTAGATGAACTTGACTTCCAGCTTAAAGAGAAAATAAAAGCAGCAAGTAACTTATTCCACTATACAGTTATCAATGGTGATACTGCCACTGATAGTAAGGCTTTTGATGGATTAGATAAGGCTTTAGTAGGTACAGATACTGAAATAAATACAGATGCATTTATAGATTTATCAACTAGTGCTGCATTAGATACACATTATAAAGAGTTTCTTGATTTACTAGATGCTTTCTTATCTGAATTATCAGGGAAACCATCCGTATTAATGGGTAACTCTAAATTAATGACTAAGATTAGATCTGTAGCTAGAAGAGCTGGATATTTAACTCAAACAGAAGATGCATTCGGAAGAAAAGTATCCGCTTATGATGGAATACCTCTACTGGACCTAGAATATTATTCAGATGGTTCTAGCACACTTCCGACAGTTAAAATTGTAGATACAAGAAAACCAGGAAGTGCTGAATCACCAGTAACAGGATTAACAGACTTATTTGCTGCTAGTATTGATATTGGAGGTTTCCATGGTGTAACTGTTAAAGGAGATAAAATGATAAACACATACCTACCTGATTTAAATGCACCCGGTGCAGTGAAAACAGGAGAGGTTGAAATGGTGGCAGCTGTTGCGTTAAAGAACTCTAGAAAGGCTGGGGTATTAAGAAATATAAAAGTAAAATAGGAGGTTTATTTTATGGTATATAAGATAACTACTCCAGAAGAAGGATACACTGGTATTATTGCTGGTGTGTCCTTTTCTAATGGAGAAGGAGAAACAGAGAATAGTTGGCTAGCTGATTGGTTTGTAGAGAATGAGTATAAAGTAGAAAAAGAAGAAGTTACAGAAGATGATAATAATCAGGAATCAGAAGAAACTCCTAATTTATCTGAATTGAGTTCAAAGGAATTAAAAGAGTTAGCTAAAGAAAAAGGAATACAAGGATATTCTTCTTTAAATAAAGAGGAACTTATAAAGGTTTTAGAGGAATAAAGTTATGGTAGAAGAAATTAAAGCATTGCTGGGTATTACCGACAATAGTAAAGATGTATTGATTAATTATTATATTAAGAGTATTAGCAATGAAATAATGAGTTATTGCAACATAAAACAAGTTCCTACAGAATTAGAGACCTTTATACAGAATAAAGTAATTAGTATCTTAAGGTACGAAGAAAATGAATATAGAGGAGTTAAAAGTATATCTGAAGGAGATACAAAACTTGAGTTTGCAATAGAAAATAACGGAGCTGATACTTTAGCTTATTCAATAAATGATTCAGATAAGAAGATTTTAAGAAATTTCAGGAAGATAAAATTTTAAGGGGGGATATTATTGAATAGTTCAATATTAGGGAAACTCCATAAAGATAAAATGACTATACTTAGATACGAAGAAGTTGAAGTAAATGGTATAACTAAGTATCAAGAAGTTGAAAAATATGTAGATGTTCCTTGTAGGTTATCTAAAGAAAAATTAAGCGATATAAGTAATGAAAATGCGCCTATATTAACAATAGCACATAAGGTATTTACTGGTCCTAATGTTGATGTTTTAGAAGGGGATAAGCTAATAATTACACAGAAGTGGGGAAGAATATATGTCTTTAAAGCTGGAGAAACTTTCCCTTATTCATCACATATAGAAATAGATGTACAGAAGGAAGAGACTGCATAATGGGAAGCAATGTAAGAAGAAACAAAGCTTTTATAGATCAGTATAGAAGAGAACTTGAAGCCATGGTTAAAGATATTAAAGAAATAGATAAAAAGGTGCTGAATAAATCTTTGAATGTAGGACTTGGAGAGGCTAAAAGGATGACTAAAGTAAAAACCGGATACATGCGAAGAAGTTGGTTTGTTGGTCTAATTAGAGAGTCTAGTGATGGAGTTGAAAAAGATTTATATAATGTTGCTGAGTATGCTCCTTATGTTAATTATGGACACAGAATTGTAGCTAATAAAAAAACAAAAGGATTTGTCAAAGGTACATTTGTTTTAGAAAAAGCAATAGGTGCAGTAGATAAGACTATGGTAAAAGAGTTCAATAAAGCAGTAGAAGAGGTGAATAGGAAACATGGTAAGTAGTATAAATGATGAAGTGAAAAATAAGTTATTGAGTTTATATCCAGGTATAACTATATATGATGAGAAGGTGCCACAGAAATTCAAAACACCTTCTTTTTTTATATCTATTTATGACCAAGACTATGAGAAAAGACTTAATACAAAGTATAAGTCTACTATAAGCTATGATATTTCCTATTTTCCTCATGAAGAATATAACAAAAATAATGAGATGTATATAGTGCAAGAAAACTTAATAAGAGAATTTATAGATATGGATACATTTAGAGCTCTTAATATTAAAGCTAATATAACGGATGATGTACTTCATATTATGTTTGATGTTAAGTATTCAGAGGCATTGAGCATTAATGAAACAAAAATGAATAATTTAAATACTAATACAGGAATTAAGGAGGTATAGTATGGGCGGAACATGGAATCAGCAAAATAAAATTCTTCCTGGGGCTTATATTAATATACTTGGAGAAACACCTTTGTCAATAAAGCAATTGGACAGAGGAATTGTAGCCTTACCATTAGATTTAAAATGGGGTGCTAAAGGTAGTTATTATAAGATTCATTCAGGAGATAATACTCTTAAAACATTAGGATATGATATCACAGGTATTATTCCTATAAGAGAAGCCTTAAAAAATGCTTATGAGGTAATTATATATAAGTTAAATGGAGGAACAAAGGCAACAGCAACATTGACTAGTGGAGTAACAGTAACAGCGGCATTGGAAGGAACAAGAGGGAATGATTTATCTGTCATAACTGAAGCTTTCAATGGAAAGTTTAAGATATCAACTTATCTTGATAGTCAATTAGTAGATACTCAAGTAATATCAGCTTACTCAGAGTTCACTTCCAATGGATATATAGATATCAAAGGAAGTGGTGAAGTTGTTGCTGGGACTAAAAAATTGACTAGTGGATCAGATGATACATCTACAATTACAGAATACAATGCATGTTTAGAGTTCTTAAAAACTCAGAACTTTAATGTTATTGCATATGGTGGTGATACTGCAGAAGTTAAGAGTGCTATTGAAAGTTATGTAAAAGACTTAAGAGAAAATGAAGGTATAAAGATTCAAGCGGTCATGAGAAACTATACATGTGATTATGAAGGAATAATAGTAGTAGAAAATGGTGTAATACTTGAAGATGGTACAGAGGTTTCAACTGGAGATGCTTGTTATTGGATAGCAGGTGCAACAGCAGGAGCAAATATAAATCAAAGTAATACGGGTAAGGTTTATGAAGGCGCCATAGATGTTAATCCACGATTTACTAAAACTCAAATGGAAGAAAGAATTAAATCAGGAAAGATGATATTTAAAGTAGATAATAACCATAGGGTTACTATAGTTTATGACATAAATACATTATTAAGTTATCTACCTAATAAAAAAGAGTCATTTAAAAAGAATAGGGTTATAAGGACCATTGATGGTATAGCCAATGATATTACTTCAGTATGGGAATATAATTTCATGGGTAAGATCGATAACAATGCAGATGGTAGAAGCCTTTACAGAGGTGCATTAGTTGATTATTTTAAAGGACTACAAAGTTTAAATGCTATAGAGAACTTTTCACCTGAAGATGTAATTGTAGAACCCGGTACTGACTCAGATGCAATTACTGTAAAAGTAGGGGTTGAAATTACCGATTCAGCTGAGAAATTATATATGACTGTAACTGTTTAGAAAAGGAGGTAAGAGTATATGTCTAATAAACACGTTAGAATAAATGACACTATATCTTCAAAAGAAGGTAAAGCATTTATAACAATAAATGGCCAAAATAGAGAATTATTTGAGATATCCTCTATTAAAGCACAATTAGATATGAGTGTTCAAGCTAGACCAATGTTAGGTCATAGAATGACTCAACATAAGGTTGTAGGGGCAGAAGGGACAGGCTCTATGACTATGTATTTCATGAACTCAGATATGCTTAAATTAGCTATTAACTATATTAAAAATGGTACATTAGCAGATATTAAGCTACAGATTAGAAATGAAGATAGTCAATCTACTGTAGGCAAACAAGAGATAGTATTATTAGGAGTTATTTTAAATACTATTCCTGTTACTAACTTAGATGATTCTTCTGATGATCCTATAACAATAGATACAGATTTTACTTTTGATGATATAGAAGGATTAGATTTCTTTAATCTACCATCTAACTATAGATAGTATGAATATAATAACATTTCAACTATTTAAGATATCAATATCATCTGTAGCTTTATCATTTTGGATAAGGCTACTCTTATAAATATTAATTTATATAATGGAGGAATTTATAATGGAAAATAGAAGTTTATCAGCATTTTTAAACCCAATAAAAATTGAAAATGAATTTGTGGTGGTATCAAATAGATTTAAAGATGAAAAAGGTAACCCAGTACCATGGGAAATAAGAGCTATTATGTCAGAGGAAAATGATGCTCTTATGAAAAAACATACTAGAAGAGATAAGAAAACTAAACAAGAAATTTTCGATAGGGCTTCTTATGTAAATGACCTAGTGGCTTCTGCTGTAGTATTTCCAGACTTAAAAAATGCAGAATTACAAAAAGGTTATGGTGTTATTGGAGAAGTAGGCTTATTATCTAAAATGCTATCTTTAGGTGAATTTACTACTCTTAGTGGAGCTGTTCAAAAGCTATCAGGTTTAGATGAAGAGGATGATGTAAAAGTAGAAGAGGTAAAAAACTAATCAAGGAGGGTGAGGTGGATTATGTTATAGCGCACTTTGCCCTCCAAAAACTTCACTTATTACCTTCACAAATAGTTAATCTTTCTAAAGAGGAGAAGATATTTGTATACGCTTCAATTATTACAAGAATTGAGACAGAAAAAGAAGAACAGGATAAAATTAAGAGAAAATCTCAATCTACCGGAAGAGGAAGGAGGAGATAGTCTATGCCTACTTTAAATGCTATGTTTAAACTTACAGATAGATATACTAAAACTCTTAATCTAATGGATACAGGAAATAAAAGATTCGGCAGCTCTGTCTTAGGAACTTCAGCAAAGGTAGATAATTTTAATAATAAATTAGCTAATCAAACAGGAGCCAATATATTTATAAGTAGTTTAAAAAGGATGGGCGCTGCGCTTGGTGGATTTATGGCTATTAAACAAGGTATGGCCATAAGTGATGATTACATGAATACTAAAGCTAGAATAGACATGATGAATGATGGCCTACAGACTACAGCTAAGTTACAAGACAATATATTTATAGCAGCAGAGAGAGCTAGAGGTTCTTATATGGAAATTGAGAAAGCTGTAGCTAAAATAGGTATGATGGCGGGAGATGCTTTTGGTTCTTCTCAAGAGATAGTAGATTTTACTGAGTTAATACAAAAATCTTTTAAAGTTGGAGGAGCCAGTAAGGTAGAGCAACAGTCTGGGATGCTCCAATTAACACAAGCCTTATCTTCCGGAAGACTGCAAGGGGATGAGCTTAGAAGTATTTCTGAAAATGCACCTATGATAACTCGAGCCATATCTCAGTATTTAGGAGTAACTAAAGGTGAACTTAAAGAATTAGGAGCAGATGGAAAACTTACAGCGGATATTATTAAAAATGCTATGTTTAGTATGGCTAATGATATAAATGCCAAGTTTGAAACAATACCTATGACATGGTCAGATATAGGAACTTCTATTAAAAATCATGCAGTAAAATCCTTTGAGGAAGTTATAGAGAAGTCAAATGCTTTAATTAATACATCAGGCTTTCAAGCTTTTGTAACAGGTGTCAAAGGGTTTATAGATATATTAGCACAAGGATTTTTGACTGTGGTACAAATTATATCGTGGGTAGGACAAGTTATCGTAGATAATTGGAATATAATTGAACCACTATTATTAGCAGCAGCCTTTGTATTAATACCTATACTTATAAAACAATTATGGGCTATGGTGCCACCAATATGGACTGCAGCTATGGGATTCTTAGCTACATATTGGCCAATACTTTTAATAATTGCTATAGTAGGAATATTAATATATACTTTAATGCAATTTGGAGTAACTACAGATCAGATAGTAGGGGTAGTATGCGGTTCATTCATGATGATGTTTGCAATAATATACAATGGATTTGCTTTAATGTATAATGTCTCTGCTTCTTTTGCAGAGTTCTTTGCTAATGTATTTATTGATCCTGTATATGCTGTAAAGAAACTATTTTGGGATTTAGCCTTATATGTAAATGAGGTATTTTCTTCAATAGCACAACAAGTTGAGAATATGCTTAATGCAATTCCGGGAATTTCAGTAGATTTAACTTCTGGAATTAATAACACAATATCTTATATTGAAGGTAAAATATCTGATTTGAAATCAGATAAAGAAGTAGTTAAGTTAGATCGTATGGAATATAAAAACCTTAATAGTTCTTTTAACAGTGGTTATAACTGGGGTTCTAATGCTATTAAAGGATTATCCACTGGAGGTATAGGAAAGCCTGAGATACCTACTGGTGGTATGGGAGATATGGGTAAATATATGAATGGTGGAGCGCTACCTGTTACTAATGGTAAGGGTGGAAATGCTGGAAGTTTAAATGTATCTATAGATAAAGAAGATATTAAATATTTAAAAGATATAGCTGATAGAGATTATATGCTTAAGTATACTCAAGCAACTCTTGCACCGAATGTACAAATATCTTTTGGAGATGTAAAAGAAACAGCAGATGCTAATAAAATAGCTGGTATCTTAGAAAAGATGTTAAGAGAAGAAATAGCAGTTGTTGCAGAGGGGGTATCATAATGAGTTATGGAGTATTTTTTAGAGATGAAGAAGAAAAATTGACTATAAGACTCCCAATGAATCCGGAAGAGATAAGTAAAAGTAGAGAAGTAGAAAATGAGGATTATGAGGTACTTAAGCTTGGAAAAATATCAGTACCAGGAGCAATGGGTTTAATGGAGATAAAATTTGAAGCACAATTTCCACATAAAGTATCTTCACTTGTAGAAACAAGAAATAATTTTAAAGGCCCTGATTATTATATAGATAAATTTACAACTTGGATGAAGAACAAAAAAGCCATAAGATTTATATGTACTAATGGTATAACTAGAGATTTATCTATATTAGTTACAATAACAAACTTAGAACTTAAGGAGTCAGCTGGAGAAGAAGGAGACTATTATATTAGCTTTTCACTTCAAGAGTATGCTCCTTATTCTATGAAGGAACTAAAAAGTAATCCTTCCATAGTCTATAAGCCACCTACACCACCGAGACCGGCCACACCACCAAAACCACCATATAAAATGTATACTATAGTTAGTGGAGATTGCTTGTGGAATATAGCTAAGAGATATCTTGGAAATGGCGCTAGTTGGCCAAAGATATACAATATAAATAGACCACCATTAGGGAATAACCCTAATCTTATATATCCAGGTCAGAGAATAAAAATACCTTAGGGGGAAATAAGATGGCTAAGAATGAAGAATATGAATTTCTAATTCAAGATAGCAAGACACAGAAAATATATGATTTATCAGAGGTTGTAATAGATGATATAGGATGGAATTCAGAAGTTCAAAACGGGGCTTCTAAGCTCACATTCTCCTATATAGATGGTCATATGTTTCCTAATGGTTCTGTAGTTAGATTTAAATATAAAGGGTTTAACATATTCTATGGATATATATTTAAAATAAATAATGAAGATGGAGTAAAGGGAGTCACAGCTTATGACTCCCTTAGATATTTTAAATACAAGGATACTAAAGTGTTTAAAAGACTCTCTACGGATAAACTTGTTAAAGAGATAATGGCTGAGAGACCTAATATGAGAGTGGGAAATATAAGACCTACTTATCATATACTTCCAGATAAAATAGAGGATAATAAAACATACTTAGATATGATATATGATAGTATAGCTGACACTTTATTAGCTACAGGTAGAAAATATATCTTATATGATAAATTTGGATTTGTTGAACTTGTTGAAGTTGGAGAATTAAAATTACCTATAGTGTTAGGCGATAAGAGTTATGCTCTAGGGTATAGCTATGAAATTAGCATAGATGGGGATACCTATAATAAAGTTAAACTTGCACAGGATAATAAGGAAACTGGAACAAGAGAAAGTTATATAGTTCAAGATAGTAAAAGTATGGCACAGTGGGGTACATTACAATTTTATGATAAAGTTGATGAAAATCTTAATCCCGCTCAAATTAAAGAAAAAGCCGAGAAGTTACTTAAATATTATAATCAAGAAGAAAAAACATTTAGCATACCAGCTTTAGGGGACCCAAGAGTTAGAGGTGGTTCAGGAATATATATAGATATATCAGAATTAAGACTTAAACAATGGGCTATGGTTAAGAAGGTATCACATAAATTTAAAGGTGTAATTCACACAATGGATTTGGAGCTGATAATATGATGACAGATGCAATAAAGCAAATAGTATCTAACTATTTAAATTATGCAAATCTTTCTGATGTGGTTTTCGGAACTGTGATTAATACTAATCCTGTTAAAGTAAAGTTAGATAATAATTCAAAATTACAAATTGAAGAGCCTTTTCTTGTTATAACTGATAAGTTTAAAAAGGACCCTTTAAATAATAAGGATAAGATTGTTTTAATTAAGGCTTCAGGAGGACAAAGATTTGTAATTTTAGATAAAGTATAGGAGGGGTAATTATGATACCTAATAACAACTTTGATGAGGTTATAAATAATTTACCTCAAGCTTCAACTAGTTATGGGACTAGGAGTTATTATATAGATTTTAATACTAAAACGATATCGGGTTATGTAGAGAATTTAAAAGCCTTAAATCAAAGCATATTTTGTATACTCAATACAGAAAGATATGATAATTTGATATATAGCTATGATTATGGCACAGAATTTCAAGATTTGATAGGAGAAGATGCTCTTTATGTTAAAGCCGATATCCATAGAAGAATAGAGGAAGCACTACTTCAGGATGATAGGGTTATATCCCTTGAAAATCCATATATAAAAATTGAAGGCGAAAATTTATACTACACATGTAAAGTTAACACTATATATGGTGAGTTAGATATTAACAAGGAGGTGAAGTATTAATGGGGTATTTACAATCTGAAATATATAGTTATGAATATATTTTGGCAGATATGTTATCAAGAATACCTGATGATTTAGACAAGAGAGAAGGATCCATAATATATGATGCACTTGCCCCAGCTGCCATTAAATTAGCTGAGGCTTATTTTATATTAGACAATAATTTAGATCTAGCGTTTCTTGATACAGCTACAGAAGAATACTTAACAAGAAAATGCTTAGAACATGGGATAGTTAGGAGAGAAGCAACTTCAGCTATAAGAAAAGGTACTTTTAAAGACTCAGCTGGTTCTTTAATTGATGTATCCATAGAAGAAAGATTTAGAATTAATGATATAACTTTTATAGTTATAGAAAAGATAAGCCTGGGAAACTTTAAATTAAAATGTGAACAGCTTGGAACTATAGGCAATAACTATTCAGGAACATTACTACCATTAGGAAATCTCACAGATGTGGCTACAGCTACATTAGGTGAGATTTTAATATATGGTGAGGATAATGAGAGTGATGAGTCTTTAAGATCTAGGACTAAAACTGCTATAGCTAATTCTGAAACTGATGGAAATATAAATCAATACATTAGATGGGCCAATGATTTTAATGGAGTTGGAAGAAGTAAAGTATTTCCTCTTGCTAATGGACCTAATACAGTAAAGGTAAGTATCACAGACTCTAAAAACCAGGTGGCTTCATCCTCTTTAATTAAATCATTCCAAGATTATTTAGATCCTGGTTCAACTGGTCTTGGAAATGGTAAAGCTCCAATAGGAGCAAAAATTACTGTAACTACTGGAACTAGTAAAGTAATTGATGTAAGAGGAGAGGTAATTTTAAATAGTGGATATAGTCAAGCAGAAGGTGCTAAGGAGATAATTACAGGGTATCTCTCCAGTATATCCTATGCACAAAATAAAGTCAGTTATATTAAGTTAGCTAGTCTGATATTATCCCTTCCAAGCGTTGCAGATGTAAGAAATATAACCTTGAATAATGGTACCTCGGATATATCTCTTAAAGATGAAGAAATTCCAACATTAGGTATACTTGACTTGGCGGTGGTTAGTTAGATGATAGAAAGTGTAAATTATAAAGTTAATGGCGAGGATTATACTCTTGAAGATAATGGCGGAGGTTTATATAGTAGGATTTTAACTGCACCTAATCAAGAAGGTGAATATATTACTGGTGTTGAGATTATAGATTTAGCTGGTAATAAGATAACCATAGATAATACAGATGAAAGATTTGATATGATTTTATCTGTAGCCGAAGAAATACCTTTAACAGTTAATTTATTAGATTACTTACCTGAATTTCTTAGAGATATAAGAGAATTTAAGCTTATTCTAGGAACAGAGTCTATTCAATTTAGCCAACTCGCCTATAATATAAATAAAAATTTAGAAAATAACTTCCTTGATGCAATGTCTAAAGAAACTATAGAGAGATTTGAGAAGTTCTTAGGCGTAGTAGGGGAAGGAACTATAGAGCAAAGGAGAAGTTATTTAAAGGCCTTAGTTAGAAAAGGGGAAAAACTAAGCGAGGAGTCTATTAGAACTGTAATTAAAACTATTACTGGTGCTGAAGCACTTATTAGATTTTATACTGGAAGTGAAGTTGATGCTCCTTTTCCTGGTCAAGGGGCTTTATCGGTAAGAGTCCTTTCTCCTGACACTAGCGTAAATTATAGGTTTGAAGATGTGGCTAGAACGATAGTCCCTTTAATGCCAGCACATCTAAAACTAGAGTTAATAAAATATTTTGCTACATGGGCAGATATTAGAAACTCATATTCTAGCTGGGAAACATTAAAAAAAGGAGCCGAGAACTGGACTACACTTAAAAACTATATTCCTCCGGTGGTGAGAGTATGATAAGGATAGAAGATGTAGAGATAATACCAAATGCTGTTAAAGTTAGTCAATCTATTACTATAAGAGTAGCAGCAAGAGAAGCAAACTGGAATGAAGTATTAGAGTGGTATAGTTCTTGGGACGACTTAAAAATTAAATTATTAAATTGGCAAACTTTAAAAGATATATAGAAAGGGGAAAATCAATGGCTATAAAACAAATAAGAGTTCAGATTAATGGGGTATGGACAACCTTGAATCTTAACTCATCCACTGGAAAATATGAAGCAAATATAGCAGCTCCAAGTATAACAAGCTTTAATCAAGCTAGTAAATACTATCCTGTAACTGTGGAAGCTTCCGACTTAGCTGGGAACGTTACTACAAAAACTCATACTGATACAACTCTAGGTAGTAAATTGAAGTTGGTTGTAAAAGAAGTAGCTCCACCAACTATTGTGGTTACTTCTCCCACTGAGGCTTCATATTTAGCAACTAATACGCCAGCAATAAAATTTCAGCTAAGAGATGAAACAAATGGTTCAGGTGTATCCATAGGAACTTTAAGACTATCTATAGGAGCAAATACTTATACTAATACAAGCCCAGGTATGTCTGTAGTTCAAGTTAGTGGAGGATATGATGTAACTTATACACCTCCTTCAGCATTAACGGATGGATTCCATACAGTAAAAATAAATGTATCTGATAATGATGGAAATGCTGCTATAGAGAAGATGTTTGGATTTACAGTGGATACAGTACCTCCAGTATTAACAATAAGTAATCCTTCTGCAGCTACTACCTATACTAATAATTCAGAACTTATATTAACTGGTACAACATCTGATGCTACTAGTAGCTCTGTAAAGTTAACAGTTAATTTTAATGGTAATACTGAAGTTGTATTAGTACAGTCAAACGGAAGCTTTACCAAAACACTAACTTTAATAAATGGAACTAATACTTTAGTAATCAAAGCTGAGGACCTAGCTGGAAAATACTCAGAGATAACTCGAACAGTTATTTTAGATACAGCTCCACCAGTAGTTACGGACATTGTAATTACACCTAATCCAGTTAATATTAATCAGAGCTATAAAATTTCAGTTTCAGTTACTGACTAGAGAGGAGAAGATATATGTTATTAACAACAAACTATAAAATGAAAAAAATAGAGTTAAAAGATAGTCCCCCAGACATAACGGTTATAAATTCTAATTGGGATTGGCTAGATACTATGATTAAGACTTTACATGATTCAACTAATACATGGGAAACTTTTAAACAGAGTGGTGGGGCTGTAGGTACTTTAAACATAGTTTCAGAAAGTTCTAATACAAGTGAGGATAAATTTTTAACTACTAAAGATATCTTAAGTCTTGGTAGTGATAAAATGGGAATATGTCTTGATGGACAATCAAACTCTCTTAGACCTTTTGGTTCCCAAAGTGGATTAAAAACATTAGGGGTACCAGGAGCAGAATGGGCAGATGCACACTTATCTGATATAGGTTCTGTGAAATTAGCATTAAACTCTAAGGCTAATTATTGGCAAGGTACGTGGAATCCAGTTATATATTGCTCAGGAGGAGGCTCCAACATATTAGATGATGTCGTTACAAGTGCTTGCCATTGGATGCGGATAGGCAGTCTAGTGATGGCTTTCTTTTCTTTGGAAGTTAGGTCATGGCCGACATCATATACAGGCCAAACTCTATTAATAAAGGGGATACCATACCCTAGAAATACAAATAAGTTTGCCACTGGTGTGGTGACTAGGTATTATGGATCTACAAATAATTTACAAGCTGATATAATTTCATTATCTGGGCATGA
Organism: Clostridiaceae bacterium; assembly: GCA_902363375.1. Lineage (GTDB taxonomy): Bacteria > Bacillota > Clostridia > Clostridiales > Clostridiaceae > Clostridium_J. The sequence goes on from CABIZX010000002.1 coordinate 241,087, forward strand.
TACATCCACCAGTGCTTTTTGGCTTCACAGAAGTGTTACAGGCATGGGGACCTACGGAAATATATCAATAAATTGGATGAATCAAACATTTGGATTAGCGGGATATATTATGTATAGTTTATAGGAGGAATAAAGAATGGTAGAAGAAAGAATAATATTAGACGCATTAACAACTAAGAGTGTGTCTTTAGTGAAACAGAAGGTTGTTATAGAAGGTGAAATAGAATATCCTTTTGGAGAACAATGGAGAAGAGCTTATGAGAATACAGAGGAAGGAATAGAAGATTTGAAACGAGAAGTCCCAGAGCCGTATTTAAGTACTATACTTAATTTATGGATAAATAAATAGTAAAGTATAGGGCCTTAGGGCTTTTTTATTTTGTCTAAAGCTACAATGGAAAGATATTACGAACTAAATAGATCTTAAGAGATTAGAGGAATCTAGTCTCTTTTTATATGAGAAAGGAAGGCATAAAGAAGTTATAGATAGGTTTTATAAATATAGTTATAAATGATATAATTGCTACTTGAGGGGGAATATTTATGCCGATATTATTACAAGTTCTAATAGAGTTAGCACCATTTGTTCTTTTAATATTTATAACTACACTTATAGAATTTCACATTAAATATAGGGCTTTACTAGGTATGGAGAATTTTTACATAGGGGGCATTAGAATTGTAATCCTAATGATAATAACAATTAGACTTAATGAATATGGTGGAATTTATTCGTATATAAGCTTTGTGATAACCTATGTAATATGTGCAATTTTAGATAAAAGATATAGAGGAAAGATAGAAAAGTGTTTGAAACTTGGTACAGACAGTATAAATAAATATGTAGATAAAAATAAAAAGATTACATTAAGAAGATTGATAAAGTTTAGGATTAGACCTTTTATAGATAATTATAAGGAAACCTATGATATTTTTACATTTAAGCTTAATGCTCTAGTCACATTATGTTTTATAGTATATTTATTATATATGATATTTAAATAAAAAGCTTACGAGAATAGGCTTTTTTATTTTGTAATAGGGTAGGTGTGATATGGAAAATGAAATAGTTAAGATGGTAGCTAGTCAAGGAGTGTTTGCAATATTTTTTGCATACCTCCTTTTTTATGTACTTAAAGAAAACTCTAAGAGAGAGGGAAAATACCAGGAGATAATATCCACATTAACAGATAAATTTAATATCTTGGATGATGTAAAAAAAAGTGTAGATAAGATAGAAGAAAAGTTAGAAAGGTAGTGTTTTTATGTTAAAGAATCTATTGCAAATTAAAAAGATTATAGCATTACTTACAACCTTGGTATTTTGCTATTTAAGTACCAAGGGTAGTTTATCTAGTACAGAGTTCTTAAGTGTATTTACACTTATTATAGGTTTTTACTTCGGACAGTCTAGTGCTAGACAAGCTATTAAAGAAAATAAAGCAGATTTAGAATAGGAGGAATAAAAGTATGAAATTAAAAGGTATAGATGTATCACATCACCAAGGGCAAATAGACTGGAACAAAGTTAAAAGTCAAATAGACTATGCAATTCTAGCTATTGGTTACGGAGATAACATAACGAGCCAAGATGATAAACAGTTCCATAGAAATGCTAAAGAATGTACGAGACTTGGAATACCATTCGGAGTTTATATATATTCTTATGCACAATCAATAGCACAGGCTAAAAGCGAAGCAGATCATGTTTTGAGATTGATACAAGGGTATAAATTAGATTATCCAGTTTACTATGACTTAGAAGATGCCCCAACTACAGGTAAATGCTCTAATAAACTTATTGCAGACATGGCAGAAGTGTTTTGCAATATAATAGAAAGCAATAAGTATTGGGCTGGTATCTATGCAAATACATCTTGGTTCACTAACAAATTAACAGATTCTAGATTTAATAAATGGGTTAAATGGGTAGCCCAATATAATACAGTGTGTGAATATAAAGGTAAACATGATATGTGGCAATATAGCAGCTCTGGAAAAGTTAATGGAATTGCTGGAAATGTAGATATGAATTATTGTTATGTAGATTATCCAGGATTAATCAATAAGAAAGAAGTTATTACAAAGCCAATTATTAAGGAGGAAGTTAAAGTGGATTATATTATACAATATTCAAATGCAATAGATCAAAATATAGCAGAGGTAATGGCAGATAGATTAAATTGTCCAACAATAAACTGCCTAAGACCATATAAATATTATGGACAATATAAAACTGTAATTGCAGTAGGAGAAGCAAAGAATAGAAGTAGTTACACTAATGTGTTAATACAAGGTAAAAATAGACAAGAAACTTTAGATAAAGCTATAGCTTATTGTAAGGGCCTAGGAAGATAGATTTTAAGGGTAGTGAGATTAACTTCTTGCTACCCTTATTTTTCTTTTTTAAAGAAATTTTATACTTAGTTAATGATAATTTTATGATATATTTAACTTGTTTTAAGTTTCTAGGTGTTGTAAAAGACAACAAAATATAGGATAATAAAGGTAAATATATCACATATACGTGATAATTTAACGAGATAAAGCGATTTTAAATTATAGAGCTATATGTAGATATTGAATTAGATATGGGAGGGGTAACATGAACTTTAATCTAATTGCACCAGTAAATATAGGTGAATTAAATGAAATTAAGATAAATAAGTTACAGGAAAAGTTTAGTAAAAGGTTTAAAAATGGTATTGTAAATCCAGGACAACTTATAATGATGTCTCAGAACTCACAAGTTATTTTACAATCAAATCAAATTCAATATGTATTTACGGATGAGGAAGTAGATAGTGTTGAAAAGACTTTAAAGGATATTCAAGAGTTACTACTATTGAATGAGAGGTTTGATAGTATGGTACTAGTTATTTCAGAACTTAGAGAGTGTGGTAAATCTACAATGGAACTTAGTAAAGTTAAATTTAAAAATTTACTTAAGGACAGTATTGGAGTAGGAATAAGAGAATTCTTTAGTTATAACAATAGTTTATGCGAGATAAAAGTAGAACCGTGTATAAGTGACGACCAGATGTGGTATCAAGAAGTTCAATATAACATGAAAAGTGTAGATATAAGTTCTATTAAAAATGTTATAGAATCAGTTAAAGATGACTATACTATAAAGTGTAAGGAGATTTACGAAAATATTAATTAGATTGTGAGGGGGTTGTGATGACTAGTGCAATAAGGTCTATAAGAGATTATAGAAAAAATATACTTATACACATGAGTAATGAAGATAAAGAAAAAGCGTTTAACAGTTTTTTAGAAGAAGCTGATAAATTAAATCTAAATAAAGATGAAGAACTAAGGATTTTAAAGAGAATAAGGGGTGAACAATAATTGACTACTAAGTTCATAGATTTTAATAAGCCCCAAAATAAACTAAATGACTGTGATATAATAATGTTAGATACATGCGTTATGATTAATTTAGCTAGTAAAGACAGTGCAGCTTTAGAATTTGTGAGGTATACACTACAAAATAATATAATGCTTTGTTATTCATCTAAAAGTATAGAAGAAATATATATACGCTCACAGTCAAAAAATATACCGAAAGATAAAAGACAAGCAATACCTAAAATAGATATTTATATAAATGATAGTTTCAATGATGCGGATTCAATTATAAACGCAGTAAATATATTGCCTAATATGTTTAAAGAACCTATTGGAGTTGTTAGTCCAGATAATATTAAAAATATTAGAAACAATTCAATACAACATACCTTAGGATGGGGAGATGCAACTATTTATACATTAGCAAAAGAAAATGAGATTAATCATATTTGGACAGTTGATAGAGATTGGAGTAGAGTAAAAGATAGTGATATGACAATCATCACAGAAAAGAGGTTTATACCTAAAAATATATCTAATAATATTGTTAACATCCAGAATGAAAGTATTGCTAAGTAATAGTTAAATATAAAAATTAATTATAGAAAATTATTAAAGGCTAGTAGGAAATAAAATCCTTACTAGCCTTTTTATCTTTTGTAGCACATAATTTGGAGACTAAATTTAATTAAATTATAGACCCGTAATTTCTATTTCATACATCAATATATGTAAAACATTGCTAAAAACAACATATTATTATACAATAATATAGAATTAATCAAAAATAGGGGGAGATTATGATGAAAAAAATATTATCAACAATTCTTATTTCAATGTCTATACTTTTTTTATTAGTGGGGTGTGGAAGCTCTAAAGCTAAGGATGTTACAATAGATTCTATAAAGCAGTCATTTGCTGATGCTGGAATGACTGTTGGAGAAAATAAAGAAGTTATGTTCCAAATGATTGGTGCTAACAATGGGGTTAAGTTTGATATAAATGAAGAAACAGTTGAACTATATTATTATGATAGTAAGAATTTATCAGATGATGGTAAGGAATATGTTAAGCAAGCTAAAGAAGGTTCAGTGTCTATACTTGGGATGAGTAGTAAACCAGCGCTGTATAAAGACGGATTTATGCTAATTAATTATGAAAATCATAAAGATAAAGATAAAATAGTAGAAACATTTAATAGTAATTTTAAATAATAATTTATTTTGATGTAGCTATTATTAGTAGGCTAGTGAGAATCATTTTTCACTAGCTTTTTTATATCTATTCTTGAAATAAGAACAGATGTTTGATAGAATATATTTACAGGGGGGATATAAAATGTTGACTAAGAAACAAAGAATAGTTCTAAAAGCTATAGATGAATACATAGAGAAAGAGAGAATATCACCAACAGTTAGAGAGTTGTGCGATATTTTAGGATTATCTTCGGCATCAACAGTTCATGAATACCTAAGTAGGATTGAAGAGAAGGGGTATATATCAAGAAAAAAAGAATCTCCAAGGAGTATAAGGGTAGTAAAAGAATACGATATGTAGATATAAAAAAGATATATTTAAATATGATAAAAGACTAGAATAGTTTAAATTCTAGTCTTTGTTTTAGTTATAAATCTTTTATATTATCCAAATCAGATAAATCTTTTCCAGTATATTCGTTAAGGAATCTTAATAGCTCTGCTCTAGTGACTTTAAGCCTACCTAATTTTAAAGCTATTAATATTTTTTTCTCTATAAGTTCATATACTTTATGCTGATCGACTTTTAAAATTTTTGCTATCTCAGGAACAGTATAAAGTATTTCTTTACTAGCTGAATTGGTAGAACTTTCATTAACATGAATCACTTTTGTAGGGCGTAGATTAAGTGATTTATTAATAGTGTCTATGATATTTTTTAATTCTATATCTGATATTTGAACATTAATATTGAAAGAGTACAAATTTATCACCTCATTATAATATTGATTAAGCTGTATTATTTATGTTAATTACTATGGCGACAATGTCGTCTATTTGCCACCAACGTACAACAATTGAGACATTGTGTAATATTCGGATATTTGTTATTAAATATTTTTATTTCCTTAAGAGTAGCTAGTATACCTTCTTTAAGAAACTAAAAGATATTCTAATTTACGAAAATATATTTTTATGGTGGCATAGCCATCACGTCGAGACTGTAGCGTTGATACGTCGAAAGTAAGTCTGAAAATCCTGAGTTTTAGCCACTTTACAAATATATAGTATTTGGATCAGATGGTAAGAAAATAAGGAATAAAGAGTTGAAGAAGTATTTTGAGGTATCTGTAGTTATATATATGGAGTGTGGAAATACGCAATAAATATGAAAAATATCTTTATTATATATTTTAAAAAGGATGATATAAGTTTATTAAAAATCTAATATTAAATTTTGAAGAAGAGTAATGATAAGATATATTTAAATATATTGAATTGTTACTCTTTTATTTATTTAAGTAGATAGTGAAAAGTTATTTTATAAATTTTCTACTTTTTTGGGTAGGGGATAACTATAAAATTTTTTATAAATAATGAGAATTAATATTAAAGTATAAATAGGATTTAAATTATTGAAATAGGTCCTATTTTTATGAAAAATATTATGAGAAAATATGTTTTATTAAATTATGATATAATTATTTTGATTAGGTGTTACATTTATGGTAGTTTAAGAGTAATGATATTTTTGTAAAAAAATATATAATGTAAGTTTGGTGTGAGGAGTGGAGAAAATGCAACACACAATACTGATGGCAGAAGATGATAAGGATATTATTAAATTCCTGAAGTTATATCTTGAAAACAGTAACTATAGGGTTTTAACTGCTGACAATGGAACTTCTGCTTTTGAGATAATATGTAATGAAAAAGTTGATTTAGCTGTTTTGGATATTATGATGCCTGAAATGGACGGATATGAATTAACAAAGAAGATTAGAGAAATTAAAGATATTCCAATTTTAATTTTATCGGCAAAGAATCAAGATGCAGATAAAATTCTAGGACTTAATATTGGAGCGGATGATTATATTACGAAGCCCTTCAATCCCTTAGAGGTGGTTGCAAGAATTCAATCTAATTTAAGAAGGTTTTACAAGCTAAATAGTGGCAGCAGTGAGGAGAAGCAGGAAACCCAATTAATTTCTGCAGGGGAATTAGTTTTAGATATAGAGAAATTAACTTTACATAAAAATGGAGAAGAAATAATTATTACTCCTAATGAGTATAGAATTTTGGCTCTTTTAATGAAGTCTCCAGGTAGAGTGTTTACCAAGTCTCAAATTTGTGAAGCTATTAATGGTGAGTTTTATGATAACTATGAAAAAGCAATTACTGTCCACATATCACATATCAGAGACAAAATAGGTGAAGACCCACGCAATCCAAGATATATTAAAAACCTTAGAGGGGTTGGATACAAATTTGAGAAGTAAGAAGAAGGTAAGAGGAAGCTTTTTTACTTTACTTTTGAAGGGATATGTGATCTTTACCGTAGTTCTTGTGGGTATAATATTTTCTATATTTATAGGAAGTATTTATGGACTTTTAAGACTGGTTGAGAAAGAGGAGTTAAATCAGATTCAGGCTTATAAAAGTGTTCTGGAAGGGGAGAGGTATGATGAACTTCCAATAGAAAAAATAGCAGGTGAGGACAGTTACTTTGCTATTGTTGATGAAAGTAATGAGCTGATATACAAAAGTAAATCTGGTGTTGAGTATAACATTTTAACGAGGGATGAACTAAAGTATGTTCCTAGATATGATACTTCCTATTCCTCCCATGTAAGTGAGTTTGAAAATTCAAAGGGGGAAAAGCAAATTTCTTTAAATTTTGAAGGAAAAAATGAACTTGAAGAAGAAGTGGATGATAGATTCATTTTGGATGAAGCTTTAAATATTATTTATGGATCTGTGGATACTGGAAAAAACAAATTTACCAAAAGAGAGTTTTTATTATTAACCAATACCTTAGATGAGGATTATAAAATTTATAGATATCCATTTGTGAGTGAAAATGGACAGAACCACACAATTATCATATATGAAATGAGTGAGAGATTTACATCCTTAATAGGGAGCTTTAAAAGGCTGGGTTCTATTGCAGGAAGAACTTTCATTATAGCTTACTGCCTATTGATTGGTTTATTTATCCTATGGCTGCAAAAGAAGGTTAAAAGACCTCTGAAGATGCTGCAGGAAGCATTATCCAAGTTTTCAAAGGGCGGCTCAGGAGAACGGATTTCCTATGAAGGCACTAGTGAGTTTGTTGAAATCTGTGACAGCTTTAATGACATGTCTCAAAGGCTTCATAAAAGTGAAAGTGAAAGAATTAAGGCTGAAGAAAAAAAGAAAAAGATGTTAGCTGATATTTCTCACGACCTTAAGACGCCTATTACTGTTATACAAGGCTATGCCAGAGCTGTATGTGACGATCTTGTACCTGAAGAGGAAAAGCATCAGTACCTAATGACTATTTCTAAGAAAGCAGATTTATTAAATGAATTAATAAATACATTTCATGATTATAGTAAAATGGATCATCCAGATTATACATTAAATCTGAAGCCAGAGGATATAGTTGTATTTCTACGTGATTATATTGCAGATAAGTATAATGAGTTTGAGTTAGAGGACTTTGACTTAATTGTAGAAATACCAGAGAAACATGTCATTTGTGATATTGACAAGTTTCAACTTAAAAGAGTCTTTGATAATCTTATTTCTAATTCCATAAAGTATAATAAAAAAGGAACAACAATAATTTGTTCCCTTACAATATTAAGTGATAGTGTAAGGATTATTATTGGTGATAATGGTGTGGGAATAGCAGATGATTTTAAAGATGATATCTTTGAGCCATTTATGGTGGGAGAAAAGTCAAGAAATAAATATAGTTCAGGTCTTGGACTTGCAATATGTAAAAAGATTATAGAAGTTCATGATGGTAAGATTGCATTAATCAGCAACTCAGCTTCAGAATTTAAAACAGAATTTGAAATAACCTTACCCATAAAATAATAGATTTAAACTCATGCAAAGATATTAGTTTTTGCATGAGTTTTTCTTTTCCTAAGATTTCTTAACTTTAGATTAACTCTGGCTTAATTAATGAGTAGTATTATACGACTATAGAAGATTATAAAACTATATATTAAGAGGAGGAAATTATTTATGGAAAACAAGAAAGAAACTTTAGGGGCAGGAATTATTACATTTTCAGTAATTTCATTAATATCTGCTATTGTATTTGGAGCTATGTTTATAGGATTGGTAGCCTTAGGAGGAAAGGAAGTAGAAAGAGAATTATTTAGTGTTCAGGTAATAGTACAAATTGTATTATTTATCTTATCCATAGTAGGTATAATATTGATTTTAAGAAGAAGAAAGTTTGGAGCTTATCTTTATTTTGCTTCATGGATTCTATCAACAGTATATTCAGTGGTTTCAGAAGGCTTTATTTTATCAAATGGCTTTGAAGTTTTAATAATGCTAACATATGGATACTTTATTTATAAAAAAAGACATTTATTTAAATAACTTTGGAGGGGCATATGAAGAAAAAGAAAGTGCTTATATCAATGATAGTATTTGGAGTATCCCTTATTGGAGTAATAATTCTTGCGAGCAAGGATAAAGGTAGTATGAGTGATAGTAGCAAGGAAGAAGTAGCTCAGTATTTTCAGGTTTCTCAGGATAGTAGCTCTAAATTCAAAGGTACTAGTGTTATAAGTGATGAGCAGAATATTTTTATTAATGTAGATAAGGGTGAAATAAGTGAAGTTTTAGTAGAAGACAAGCAATATGTAGAAGAGGGAACTACTCTATTTGTATATTACAATGCAGAGGTAGAGACTGAACTTGAATTGCTTCAAAGGCAGATTAACAGTCTAGATTCAAAGATAAAAAAACAGCATGGAGAATTACAAGGGCTTTCAAAAGAAGAACAGGAAGAGGTTGCTGAAAACTATGGAATTGAGGAAGCAAAAGATAGTTTAGAAGAGCTTATCATAAGAAGAGATGATTTAAGAGGAAAAGTTAATACAGAAGTTAAGGCTGAGGTAAATGGTGTAGTTTATATTAATGAAAAAGGTAAGGATGACTCTTCTGTTGCATATATGAGAGTAGTTTCTAAGGAACCTTTAGTAGTTTCAGAGGTTTCTGAATTTGAAGTTGATGATATAAAGGTTGATGATACTGTAGAACTTAAAGTTGTCAGTAATGGAGAAAAAATTAATGGAAAAATAATAGAGGTGGGGAATTTACCGGTTGAAGGTGGAGAAAATAAGTCTTCTGCATATAGGTTTGAAGTAAAACCAGAAAAGAAAATTAGAGTAGGATTTACAGTTGAAATAGCAGTTAATCCAGAAAAGATTAAAATACCTAAAGACTATGTATTGCTTGAAGGTGATAAAACCTTTGTTAATTTAATTAATGAGGATGGTAGTAGTGAAAAAAGAGAGATAAAAGCAACATTAGATGGAGAAAACTATATTTTACAAGATTATAGTTTAAATCAAGGAGATAAATTGCTGTTAATATCTTCAGATAAAGCTGGAGGGGAAAAATAAATGATAAGACTTGAAGGAATAAATAAGTTTTATAATTTGGGAGAAGATAAATTTCAAGTTTTAAAGAATATAAACCTGCATGTTGAAAAGGGTGAATTTTTAGCAATAATGGGGCCTTCAGGATCAGGAAAATCTACAATGATAAAAATATTGGGGTTGTTAGACCGGGATTATGAAGGCCAATTTTTGTTGAATGAAGAAAATACAAAGGCTTTAAATGACGATATGCTCAGCAGTCTTAGAAATGAAAAAATCGGTTATGTTTTTCAAGATTTTAACCTGATAAAAAGATTAACCATTAAAGAAAATATAGAGCTGCCTATGCTGTACGGAGGAAAAAGTCAAAAGGAATGCAACAAAAGGGTTGATGAATTATTAGATACATTTAATTTGAAAGATAAAAAGTATGTGTATCCTTCACAGTTATCAGGTGGTCAACAGCAGAGAATATCCATTGCTAGAGCTTTGGTAAATAATCCTGAGATTATTATTGCAGATGAGCCAACAGGAGCTCTAGATAGCAAGACTTCAGAGGAAATAATGGAGATTTTTGAAGAATTAAACAATAAGGGAATCACGATTATATTGATTACTCATGATATAAAGGTTTCAAAGATTGCAAGACGAGTTGTAAGAATTTATGATGGAGTTCTTAAGGAGGGGGACGAAAGTAATGAAGCTTAGGGTATTAATTATTTCAGCTTTAAGAAGTTTAAATAGAGATAGAAGCCGTTCCTTTTTAACCATGCTTGGTATAATAATTGGGATTTCGTCTGTAATAACTATTGTGGCAATTGGAGAAGCTTATAAAAATAAGACTATTAAGGATTTTACAAAGGGAGAATCAGAAGAAATTGCAGTTGAAGCCGTATTTAGAGCCGAAGATAGTAACTATGAATCCTATAGTAAAAATTTTAAAAGATTAATTTATAATGATGATCAAAAGATAGAGTTAATGAAAATACCTTTTGTTAAAGATGTTGAATTCAATTATAATAATTTGTTTTTTAGTGACTATGTGAAGGTTGATGTTCAGGGAAACTTATTTGATTATTCAGTAACTAAAACTAAAGATAGCGTAATTAATAGCAAGGTTATAGGTAGAAATTTAACGGAAGAAGATAATCTATCAGAGAAAAAGGTGATAGTTATTTCTGATGATGTGATATCTGAAAAAATAAAAAATCCTAAATTTTTATTAGGTTCTGTAGCTTTGATAAATGGAATAAGCTTTGAAATTGTAGGTATTATAAATAAAGGATTTGATGAATTAAGCACAGGAGAACTTCAAATTCCAGAAAGAACTTATTACAGATATTTTCCAAATGAAAAAGGTATACAAGGATTAAATATAACATTAGATGAAAAAGCTGATATGAATACAGCTAGTAGCCAAATTGAAGATGTTCTAAATTCCATGAAGGAAGTGCCTATCAATGGGAGCTATGAAGTAGAAGATGCAAATGGATTAGCAGGTCTATTAGTTGGATTATTGGTAAGTATTACTACATTTATTGCATTAGTAGCTGGAATTGCTCTTTTGATTGCTGGTATAGGTTTAATGAACATGGTATATACTTCTATTTCTGAGAGAACTAAAGAAATTGGTATAAAGAGAGCACTAGGGGCTAAAAAAAGAGATATCAAAAGAGAGTTCTTAATAGAAGGAGTAGTTCTCACTATGATAGGAGGAAGTATTGGTTATGTTCTTGGCATTATAATTGCAAAAGCAACTTCGATATTCATAGGCTTAAAGGTTGCACCAAGCTTATTCACAGCTGTTTTAGCAATAGGCATATGTGTAGTAATTGGCTTAGTGTCAAGCTTTATTCCAGCTAGAAAAGCTGCTAATTGTAATACTGTTGATATATTAAAATAACATGAGCTTTTCGGCGGAGGCCACACAGAGCATTCAAATGAATGATATACATAATAGAAGCGGAAGTGTGCCATGACTATATTCATATGTTATTTGAAAATACCACCTAAGATGAATATATCAAGTTTCATGAATATCAATTGGCTGAGCAATTAACACTCAATGATTTTTATCCGTTTACGAGCTATAAGTAATAAGTTGCATGTGCCAGACCAATATACGCCATTTAGGCGTTGCTAGCAATAAATGTCTATTTTTCATCGCATGTTGTCAGAAGTCTGGTTGCTTACAGGAAGGCTCATAAATGTGATAAACCATATTATTGATTGTAATAGAGCACATGTAAAAATCAAAAAAATATATTTCTATCAAAAATAAGTTTGTAATCTTTGACATTACAATTACCTTGAGTTATAATAAGTTTGTAATAAATTATGTTACAAACTAAATTTAAGGAGGACAAAGAAATGGCAACAATCGTATTAGTTGGAGGAAATGGTTACATTGGTCGTGAAATCACAAGGCAGTGGTTAAAACGAGATTCGGAGGCACAGCTTTATGTAACCAGCCGTAGTGAAAAGCAAGAAGTAAAGGATAGTCGTGTCCATCACATTCAAGTTGATGTTAATGACGCTGCTGCATTTGAAAAGGCTTTACCGGAAACAGTCGATTACATCGTAAACCTTACCTATGGCAGCATGGACGCGCTCAAAACAATTCGTGACTTTGCCGAGAAACACGGCGCTAAAGCCATTGGTAATATTGGATGTAATGCAGCAATTCCAGGCTTTGAGGATTTTGTAAAAATGAAAGAAAATGAGCTACAATTTCTAATGGAAAGCAAGGTGCGTGTTGCAAACTACGATGTGACGGTTGCATATGGTGCGGACAGAAACGATGATCTTTTGAAAGCAGTTCAGTCCGGCGCGTTTGATATGCTACCACCTGTTCATGTTGAAGTTGCTGCTCGCCTTTTGATTGACCGTCTTACCAAAGATTGGTTAGCATAACAGACAAACTGGGATAGCTCAAAAACATATTGGGTAGCTATCCCTACTGGTTGCTCTTGCTTATTGTAATGCAAATTGTTACAATAAGTGAGGAGGGATCTTTTTATGAGAGTAAGTACACAATTTACGATTGCAGTTCATGCACTTATTATGATTGCATATTTCCCAGATATTCGCATTACCAGTGAAATGGTTGCGGAAAGTGTGGGAAATAACCCTGTCATCATTAGAAATATTTATGGTAAGCTAAAGAGAGCCTCTATTTTGTCCATTCAACGTGGAACCGGTGTTACTGCATTAACAAGACCAGCAAATGAAATTACTTTGTGGGACGTTTATAAGGCGGTGGAGACAGAGGCCGTTGACGAAATATTTAAGTTTTCAGATACGTTGTCAGGTGTATGTCCAATAGGCAGTTCCATTCGAGAATTGTTGCTTATTCATTTGCAGGAAGCTGTCACATTATTAAAGGATTCATTGTCTAAAACGACGATAGAAGAACTTCGATTTGAAATTGAAATGCATTGTAATCAAAAGGTTGATTTTCCGGCTATTGTTGATTGGTACAAAAAGAACGGCTTTGATACGGATAGAGATTTACCATTAGAATAATAAGGCCATAGCCGCCCAACGGTAAATAAAAAAACTTTATTGTGGTGGTAAGATAGTTATGCGCCCAAACAAAATACAGTAGGCTAACGGTGGTTTTGAAATAACAGTCAAAGCCACCGTTTTTTAAATTATTTGGTATTCCTTAATTTTTTGATAAAGCATGGTTCGTGAAATCCCAAGAGCTACAGCCGCCTGTGTTTTATTTCCGCTTGATTCCTTCAAGGCATCCAAAATAATCTGGCGCTCCAAATCCTTTTTTTGCATTCTCACAGACTGCGCCTTGTTGTGTGTAACGTTATGACTGATATGCTTGTTCTCAAAATACGATGCTAGGTGTTTCCACGCGATCGCTTCATCCCATGTCTGATTCATGGCGCGCTCAATTACATTTTGCAATTCACGTATATTTCCGGGCCAATGATATTCAACTAGGCGTTTCATTGCATCATCGGTGATACCCGGCACCTTTAAACCCATCTGGGAATTCAATTTTTCTATCAGGTTCTCGGCTATGAGCGGGATATCCTCTTTCCGCTCGCGTAGAGGGGGAACCGTGATTGTAATTACATTCAGCCGATAAAACAAGTCTTCTCGGAAGGTACCCTCCTGCACCATATCATCCAACGAAACATTGGTAGCCGCGATAATCCGGCAGTCTATTGGAATACTTTTTGCTCCCCCAACACGCTCGATTTCCCGTTCCTGTAAAGCTCGTAGCAGTTTGGGCTGCTGCGTGAGCGAAAGTTGGTGAATCTCATCAAGAAATAGAGAGCCTTGGTGTGCTAGCTCAAACTTCCCCTTTTTACCACCACGTTGCGCACCGGTAAATGCACCGCCCTCATAACCGAAAAATTCTGATTCGATGAGTTCTGCTGGAATAGCAGCACAATTCACCTTGACGAACGGATTGACTGACCGATTACTCATAACATGGATGGAATGTGCTACAAGCTCTTTTCCGGTACCTGTTTCTCCCTGAATTAAAACCGTGGATACAGAACGAGCGGCCTGACAAATCAGCGCTTTCATATCCACAATACAGGGGCTGTTGCCGACGATATTGTTTACCGTATACTTGGCACCGCGTTCCAACTCTAACTCTTTTTGGTAGTGTTTCAGTTCGGCCGACAGATCCTCGACCTTCGCAGAAAGTGTCAAGAGTTCCTGGATGTCCTTAAAATAAGCGTGGACAAAACATCCGATCAGCTCTCCGTCTTCAAATAGTGGGTAATAGGAGCAGAATAACTGAATTTGTTCTCCTCTTATGTTGCGAATGGATATGGGAATTCCGAGGATTTGAGTTCCGCCTCGCAGAGCTGCGTTAACTTTCGTATCGGGAACCAGATCATGCACATATTTTCCTTTGATATCCTTTAGCTTGAATCCTATCATCTCTTCCCAATTTTTGTTCACATAAACGTAACGGCCTTCTTTATCCGTGACTAAAACACTTTTCATTTGATTGACTAATAACTCCAACAGATTGGAATTGGATAGATCATTGATGTTCTGAATTTTCCTCAAGTTGCTCCCCACCTTGCTTTGTTTCATTTTAATCCTCCATTTTCTCTATCTCTGAATTTTTCTCAAGATGATTCCCCATACTTTTTTAGGTACCACATCCCGATCATTTCCATACAAACGAGGATTGTATTTCAATGATTCGGATGCGTATGCTGACAATGTGAACAAAGGTTATGCAATCATTGACAAAGTGCATACTACTGCGGAAAGTAGTTTGCCAGCATATGTAAGAAGCCCTCATAGTTTCATTGTAACTAATAAATTATAGATGTCAAGTCGCAACATTACAGTTTCTGTTTACAGGCAAAGTGTAAAGAAAACTTTACGATTTGTATCAGTTGTGTGCATAAAACTTTACAATTTGCACCAGTTCTACTTTACCGAAAATCTGTGAAAGCACAATGTTTTGCCGATTATCAATTTTGGCATGAAACTTGCTATATTATATAACCGAGCAGGAATAAAACTTGCCATATTATATAACTGAGCAATCGCTACAATGCGATTCAGAACTGGGAGGGTCAATATGGGTAATCACAAAAAAAGCGCATTATCACTGTCGCAACCACGGGAGCCTGGGCAACGAAGGAAAATAATTCAAACATTCCGCTACAGCCTGCGGAAATCGCGCGAGAAATTTATCAGTGTTGGAAAGAAGGAGCGGCGGTCGCACACATTCATGTGCGTGACGACGATGGGAATGCATCCATGAACTTTGATAAATTCGCAGAGACCGTGAAGCTAGTTCGTGCCTATGGAGACTGTGACATCATTCTCAATCTCACAACATCTGGCGGCGTCAACCTACAGGAAGGAGACCGTTTGCGACCATTTTACGAGTTACGACCAGAAATGGCATCCTACGACTGTGGTAGCATGAACTGGCAGCACACTACGATTTTTGAAAACAATCCCCTATTCTTGGAAAAGTTGGGCGGTATGATGCAGGAGGCCTGCGTGAAACCGGAAATCGAAGTGTTCGATATCGGTATGATCTATAATGCCGCCTATTACCTTAAAAAGGGTGTCCTAAAAGCACCGCTCCATTTCCAGTTTTGCATGGGTGTTGCGGGTGGAATTGGTGCTAGCACCAAAAACCTAGTGTTTATGAAAGATGCCATGGAGGAGCTGGCACCTGGTTCGACCTGGTCCGCCTTTGGAGTAGGGGCAGGAGCGATGGAAATTCTGTACGCCGCAGTTGCAATGGGTGGCAATGTCCGTGTAGGGATGGAGGACAACGTGCTGTATCAAAAGGGACAACCTGCACAGAGCAATGTGGAATTTGTCGCCCGTGCCAGACGAATCATCGAGGAATACGGTTGTGAGGTCGCAACTCCAATGGAGGCACGTGAAATTCTAGGCTTGTAAGATGCATCAGTGAAAGGGTGAGAATAATGAGGGTGATTGATTTAAGCGTAACGTTAGAGTCGGAGCTGCCGGTGGATCCGGAGTTCCAACGACCAAAAATTCGATATTTGAATCACAAGGATACAGCTGAACAGATGGCGGGATTTTTCGATGGTGCCACTGTGGAGGATCTTCCTGAGGGAAACGGATGGGCAATTGAACTAATGCAGATCTGCACTCACTCCGGAACCCATATGGATGCTCCTTGGCATTACTACCCGACCATGAACGGTGGCGAACGAGCTTGGGGTATCGACGAAGTTCCTCTAGAATGGTGTATCGGACCAGGTGTCAAACTTGATATGAGCGACAAGCCAGATGGCTACAAAATTACTTTGCAAGATGTACAGGAATACTTTCAGGATCACGGATATAGGCCAAAGCTTGGGGACATTGTTCTGTTGCACACAAGTGCTCCCAGCAGGTGGGGAACGGAAGCGTATTTGCAAGCCGGCGCTGGTATGAGCGCCGAAGCAACCGAATGGCTGATTGATCAAGGTGTGAGGGTGATGGGAACCGACGGTTGGAGCTGGGATGTGCCACTACCATATGAAGGAGTGGAATTCCGAGAAAACGGAAATGCCGATATTATTTGGGAGGGGCACCGAGTTGGGCGCAGGAAGGCATACTGCCACATTGAAAAGCTTACCAACCTAGATCAGTTGCCGCTGAATGGCTATCAGGTTATTTGCCTGCCGTTCAAGATCAAGGGAGCCAGTGCCGGGTGGTGCCGGGCAGTTGCCATATTTGAATGAAAGTGGCATTGAAAGGAATCTTGGCTATGTAAAATTTTCTTAATGGGTAGACAAAGCGTAAACAGAAACCAAATAATTATAACAAAATGAAAAAGGAGATGATTATACAATGAAGATTTTTGGAATCGGCCTTAGCGGCTACATTGGAGATGGAGTTACGGCTTTTATGCGAGAGCAGGGGCATACATTGGTAGGTTTAGCCCGATCAGAAACGGCGGCAAACACATTGAGAGAGAGAGGTGTTACTCCCGTAATGGGATCAATGCTGGACGTGGATATCATCCACGAGGAGGCTAAAAAGGCGGATGCTGTGATACAGCTTGCACTAGGTGGCTTCCTCACTGAGGCAGTTGGAAAAGGCGAACAGTTTAACAATTGCGTGGAAGCAATTATGAGCGCATTGGAGGGAAGCCAGAAGCCATACTTGTTGCAAGGCGGCATTGGTTTATATCTGTATGATCCTAATATGTCCAAGGTGATCGACGGTACTCTTCCATTTAGTGAAAAGACACTTTATGCCGAGATGTACCCAGGTATATACAGTGTTCTGAGGGACTCAAAAAAGCGTGGCGTACGTGGATTTCTACTGTCTCCCGGTCAGGTATACGGACGAGACGGTGGATATATCGGACCCCTTCCCCGCACATTTGAGGACTGCCGCAAAAATGGTGTCATCCATTACCTGCATGGCAGCAATGGCTCAAGCCAATATACCCATGTAACTGATTATGCCCGAGCTATTCAAATGGGATTTGAAAAGGCGAAAGGCGGTGAGCATTATATCGTAACTAGTGATTATTGCGATAACCTCAGTATGTGCCGTCTTGTCAGTAAGCTCTGCGGGCTTAAAGGCCGCCTGACTCTCGTTGACAGGGTCGAGCTAGAAGAAAAATGTGGATGGGCCAGAGCTGGAGATTTTGACCTTGGAGATGCTGTTTACACTTCCAGACGTATTCGCGAGGATTGGGGCTGGATGCCACAGGAGCTGGGTGTGGTGGATGAACTACAACGATTGATTGACGAGAAGGTCAATGTTGATGACATTTATCCAATGAAGAGCCGCCAGGAAATCTTGGCCAATGTTAAGCTGTAAAATCACATAGGAGATAGGAAGGAAGGACGATCATGATTATTTTTACTACTTTTTTTAAATGGAACAAAGGAAAAGGCCACAATCATGAGCTTAAGGAAGCGGATTTGCACCTCAATCAAGCCGTTGAGGAGAAGTTGATTGAGACCGGGAAGATGAAATTTTTTTACTCTACCCTGGCTTATGATGGACCGGAATTAAAGGGAAGGACAGACTGGGATGCCGTTGTCACTTATGAAATGGCCGATTTGGATGCCGTGAAGGCGTGGATCAGTTTGCCCGAGCATGAGGATTATGACGCCATGTGGAAAGCAAACAACTCAATTCAGGATTGCTTTGGTTTTCAACTTTCTGATGACCCTGTGCTGTTGGCCGAAGTGAAGAAGCTCCTTGCGTTGGAGAAGGAGACAGATCGCTTCTCGGAAGAAGGTAAATTTAATCGCTCTTAAATACCATCTGTGCAGGGTTGCACAAAAACTTGTAAAGACTTTTGTTATGGAGAAAAAATAATCAGACACACCACCCCGTGACATAGAAGTTACATATAGGGATGGTATACACCAATAAACAGTTGTAACACTAATGCTTCCTATTGCTTTGGAATCGTGGAATTTCAAGCCCATGGCTAAAGGCTGTGGGCATGAAAAATCCCGGAGAGAAATCTGAAAGATAAAGGAGCATTTGGTATCACTCTATCTAATTATAGATAGTATACAGAAATAATATGTATAAAGATAGAGTTAATAAAGAGCTATAGGTCACCTTCATCAACCTAAACATATTAATAAGGAGGCATTAATTATGAAAACAGCAGTCATCGTCAGCGTGGCTCGCACACCTATCGCAAAATATCGTGGCGACTTTGCAGCCCTAACTGTCCCTGAGTTGGGCAGTATTGTTATAAAAGCCGCTGTGGAAAAAATTGGCCTCGATCCCGTTATCATTGATGAGATCATCTTCGGTAACATCTTTGGCTCCGATTGGGGGAACCCCGCTAGGGCCTGTGTTCTCCAAGCCGGTTTTTCCGAGGCAATCCCCGCCATCACGGTGGATCGCCAGTGTGGTAGTGCACTCTCCGCTCTGGGTATTGCCGCCTCCGCTATTCAGGCAGGTATGGCCGATGTCATCCTCACCGGTGGCGTGGAGAGCTACTCCCAGCAGCCATACTACATCAAGCAGCCCAATCGGGCCTACGCTCCTGCTCTAGATGTGCAAGAGTATAAAACTTCCATCCCTGGAGGATCCGGAGACAATATTCCTATGATACAGACCGCCGAAAACTTGGCGGAGAGGTATCAACTAACTAGGGAGGAGTGTGACGCATTTGCCCTGACAAGCCACAAGAAGGCGGCGATCGCTGTGAATAACGGTTGGTTTGATGACCAGATTGTCCCTGTCTCTGTGCCCCAGAGGAAAGGAGAGCCAAAAGTAGTGACCGCCGATGCCTGTGTCCGATTTGATGCCAGCATAGAGCTGCTATCGAAGCTGAAAACTGTATCTGGACGCCCTAATGGCGTAGTTACGGCTGGTAACTCTTCACCACAGAACGATGGCGCCACAGCGGTGCTAGTCATGAGTGCTGAAAAGGCAGCTGAGCTGAATCTAGAGCCCCTGGCCGTGGTTAGGGAGTACTGTGCAGCTGGATGCGATCCCACCATCATGGGTATTGGCCCTGTTTACTCCAGCCGCAAGCTCATGGCGCGTTACGGATACAAGAACGAGGACTTCGATCTTATCGAACTCAATGAAGCTTTCGCTGCACAGGCCATTTCCTGCATCAAGGAAATGAATTGGGATATGGAAAAGATAAACGTAGAAGGCGGAGCTATCGCCATTGGCCACCCCAACGGTGCCTCCGGAGGTATGCTGGTGGGACGTATGGTCTACGCCCTTCGACGACGCAGCCTGAAGCGGGGCCTTGTCACCTTTTGTTGCGGCGGTGGACAGGGCATCTCTTTGGTCTTGGAGAACCCATTGGTATAGGCGGCATGGATAGGAGTAAAAAAGTGTCGGGGTCCCGCATCCTCTCTGAGGTGTGCGACGGGCCAAGTACAGGAATTGGAGGTGAATCACGAAGGGAGTCATTTGACATGAGAGATTTAGCTGGAAAATAAACTGTTATCACCGATGGCGGCAAAGGCATCGGTGAATCGATCACTATTCGATATAATGAAATGAAAGGAGTTTTGAATAAATATGAACAATAAAACTGATAAATATTGGGTAACTGACTTTAATTTCATGGAGGAAATTAAAGGACAGTGCAATTATCCAGAACGTGTGGAAATACATGAGCTCTCTCTTCGTGAGGGGGACCAGACACCAGGCTGCGTATTGACAGCTGAAGAAAAGATTGAGTTGGCAAAAGATTATGATGATTTAGGCGTTGACGCTATTGAAATGTTTGCCATGGTATCTGGCGAAGAACGTGAAGCGTTAATTGAATTATCAAAGCCAGGTGTGCTTAAACACGCAAAACTCGCATCCCTTGCCAGAGCCGTACCCAAGGATGTAGAAACCGCTGCAAAGTGTGGCATCAAAAAAATATGTATCGAGGGTCCGGGAAATCAGTGGGTCGCAAAAACGGTGGGCGTCAAGTCAGAAGACCAGTTAATAGATAGCTTCAAAGTAGCAATTAAGCAGGCGAAAGAAAGTGGAATCGAAGAAATTGCAGTAGGACCATGGGATATTGCCAGGGGGACATCTTTTGATCTCATTGAAAGATTCATAAAGGAAACCGTGGAGGCTGGGGCAACAGAAATTTGCTATGCAGATACTTATGGATTCTCTATGCCATGGACTGTTCAGTATATGATTCGTAAATACCGTGAATGGGCAGGAAAGGGCGTAAAAATATCCTGTCATTTCCATAATGATTACGGTATGGCCACTGCAAATACGCTTGCGGCGGTTTCTGCTGGGTGTAGCAATGTTCAAGTAGCGATGAATGGACTTGGCGAACGTGCTGGTAACACTCCTCTTGACGAAGTTGCGCTCAATTTAGCGCTGAATATGGGTATTAAAACAGACATCAAGCTTGAAAAAATCTATCCGCTTTCAAAGAAACTGGAAACAATGTCAAAAACTAAGTTATCGGACAATAAGCCGATCGTCGGTGACCGAGATTTCAAAATGGGCTCAGGTCTCATTGTTGATATGCTTTACAAGCTTCAGACCCAGAATATGGATGTGGCAATACTTCCATTTTCGCCATCACTTATTGGCCGCCAGCCTTATGAAGTTGTGTATGGTAAAGGCGTTGGAACCAATATGGTTGCGAGGTTAGTGGCGGAAATGGGATTTACAGCCTCAAAGCAAGAGTCAAATGAAATATCAGAACTTATAAAAAAAGAATCTATTTTGATAAAAGACCTTGTTCCGGACTACAGAGTTAAGGAAATCGTGAAGAAATGTTTGAACAAATAGACGATGGGAGGTAATAGAATGAAATACGGTAGAATTATTCAGAAGGAAAGAGTTAAGTTTTATGAAGTGGCCGATAATGTTTTTGCTGCAATATCTCCTTATAATGGTATTTGTTGGGCCAACGCAGCATTTATCAACCGTGGGCCTGGCCTCGTATACGATTCTTTTTTGATTTGTTCCATGCGCAGGAAATGATGGACGTATTCAAGGAAGTGAGTGGAGGAAAGAAACCAGGTTACGTTGTAAGCTCTCACTATAATTGTGATCATACCTGGGGCAATAAGGTTTTCGAAGATTCTTGTATTATCATGCACAAAGAGGCGGACAGGGAACGCAAAAGCGAGAGTATTGATTTTTGGAGCAATATTGTGAAATTGGATAAAAACGCAGAAGGCATATCCGAAGGACCAAAATTTCTCGCGAATGAGCTCGACGGCTTTGACTTGACAGGGATTGAATGGGTATATCCAGATATTGAAATAGAAAGTGATATTAATATGCGTCTTGGTGACACAGTTGTACAGATATTGAATGTTGCCCCTGCCCATTCCGATAGCGACTTACTTCTTTGGATGCCTGAGGAGAAGGTACTGTTTGCCGGGGATATTGTGTTTAATGGTTGCGCAGCATACAGTGAGGAGGGTATCAGGAACTGGGTGAGTGTGTTGAACCGTATTATCAATGAACTAAAGCCCGAGGTCGTCGTGCCTGGCCATGGAGCGATTTGCGGCCTGGATTTCGTGATAGAGCAACGCGATTATTTATTAAATTTAGTTGAAGAGTTCAACAAGCATTATGATGATGATATAGATGCAATGGAACTTTCTAAAAAAATAGATGTCTCACAGTTCTTACATTGGATTAGCCCTGAACGTGCTTACGCTAGCATAGATGCCCTACTTAAAGGAAAACGAGGTATCTGTGAACCTGCCAGTTGGGATGTTCTACCAGGAAAATTTGTAGAGCTCCGTACGCATATGGATGAGAAGTATAGTGGTAAAATCCAAAAGTGGGATCCTATGAGTGCTTGGGTAGAGTAAAGAAATTGAAAAAAGTATAGAGTATTATTTATCTGTTTTTCGCGTTGTCCGCCAGATAGGGGTGGGCAACGCGTATTAAATTGGTGAAAATGGGTTTGGATTATGACAGGCTGAAAGATAAATACCTTTGTTTGGTTTATGGGCATCTCGTTGATTATGGCGACCATGGTCCTATGAAAGATGCGCCTGTTTGGCGATAGTGACGCGTTTTTTGCGAAGAGCGGTTTCATGATGGCAGCAAGCTACCGCTAAGTGTGTAGTTAAATTAGAAGTATTGAATATATAAAATTAAAAAATGTATTATATTTTAAATTTTATGTATAAAACATTTTGAAATGTAAAAATGTTAATTTTAAACATGATATAAAAAGTTTAATATTTGAGTAATAGAATAAATTAAATTTTAAAAGGCGGTAAGTTAATCTTACTGCCTTTTAATTCATATTAAAATAAAATTTAAAAAGCTCTAAAAGTATATAAAGTATGTTGAGAAATGGCAGAGAAAATTCGTTGATAGATTTTTTACATTTATGTAATATATTACATAACAGATATATATAAATTGAATGAATATACAGAAGGCTATTTATATAGGTAAATATTATTTTAAAGGAGAGTAACTATACAATGAGAAAAATAAATTTTCCATTACTTCTTGGAGGTATAATTGTAGTATTCTTAGCAATTATTGCTTTATGCCCAGGATTTTTTACATCCAATGATCCTCTTTTTGAAGAGGCACCGAAGTATATAAGATATAAAGAGAAAGGGCAGTTAGTAGAAGAATTTGCATTTAATCCAATGCCACCTAATAGAGATAATATTTTTGGAACAGATGATGCTGGAAGAGATATATATGCAAGACTTATATATGGAACTAGAAATACATTAAAATTAGCACTTCTTATAGCAATATTCAGAATGATTTTAGCACTACCACTTGGACTAGCTGCAGGTATGGGAGTAAGACTTATTTCAAACATAATAAAAATATTTAACACATTTTTTACTGCAATCCCAATGCTCTTATTTAGTTTTATAATTTTAAATATAGGATATTTTAGAAATCTACAAATGGACAAGTCGATTTTTGCTTTTGCTATAGTACTTACTCTTGTGGGATGGGCAAAGCTAGCGGGAATTATAGAGGATTCAACTAGAATAGTTATGGAAGAAGACTTTATTGAAGGTGAGATAGCTATAGGAAAGACAAAACTACAGATAGCATATCAGAATATCTTACCACATATCTTACCAACTAGTATAAGTTTATTTTTTAAAGAGATGGGGATGGCTTTGTTCTTAGTTGCACAACTAGCAGTTCTTTATGTTTTTGTAGGCGTATCTAGACAGATTAATGGACTAGCATTTAAAGCAAATTATGAAATGAGCTTAGAACCTGAGTGGGGAGGATCGCTTTCTAGAATTGCATTAAACTTAAAAAAATATGAAGCTACCTATTGGATGTCTCTTTATCCAGTATTAGTTTTTAGTATTGCCATTGTGGGAATAAATCTTACTGGAGAAGGTCTTAGAATAGAGTTTCAGAAGAGAGAATCTAAGGTGATTAGTTTTATTAAAAAGATTTCTTATGTATTATCGCCTAAGGTATTTATATCTCAATTTAAGGACATTAGAAAATACTATAAACCTGTTATCATAAAAACCTTAATTTTAATAGGAATTATTGCATATATGGTAATACCTTGGAATCCAAGTCTCTATGAATTTAATATTGATAATGCAAAAATACACCTTGAAGAGCTCACTAAGGAAAAATATAGTGGGAGGGTAGCTGGAACAGAGGGGGGATACTTAGCGGGAGAATATATAATTAATACTTTAAAGTCCTATGGATATGAAGTAGATACTTTAGAAGTTCCATTAACCTACATCTCAGAGAAGGATAAGGTAAAAAAACCGGAAAATTTAGCACCAATGATAATTGAATCAGGATGGATAAAGTTAAAAGATGATAAGGGAAAAGAAAAGATATATGAGCTTCATAAAGACTTCACCATTCCATCAGTAAGCAAGAGTGTTTTTGAAAGTACTCCAAAAGAAGAACTATATTATAAAGGAATTGCTGTAGACTCTCAAAACATAAGTAAGATACCAGAAGGAGCGGATTTTTTTACAATTGAAAGAAACTTCAATGGGTTTACATTTTTTTCCTTTGATACTCCTAATCAGATAACAACTGAATCAGGAAAAACTTTAAGTTATGACATACAGTTTATATTAGGTGAAGGGTATAAAGCGAGGAATAATCCTTATCTTTTTAAATCTACTACAATTATTCCCTATGATAATTTAAGAATGGAATTAGAAAAAGGATATAAAGAGCTTGAAATAAGTTTTGATTATCCAAAGCTACCTAAATATCAAGGAAGAAATATTACTGCTTTTTTATCAGGTAAAGATAGAACTAAAGAGGAACCAGGAGAGTTAATAATTATAGGTGCAAGTTATGATGGTGTATATGTTAGGAAAGACGAAACTCAGTATACAATGACATCAACTCCGGCTGCGACGGCATTAGAAATAGCAAGAATGCTTTCTCAATTAAAGGACCCTTCAGAAAAATCAATTCAATTTATATTTTGGGATAATGAATATGAAAGTATGAATTACTCTAAGGTTGATGGATCATATCATTATGGAATAACAGAAAATATATCTGTAGATATGGCTATGGCACATGGCTATTATTACTTTGATATAAGCTACCCAGGATATATTGAGGATAAAAAATTAAACATTATAACTTTTCCTGCACAACAATCAGATAAAAGTAATTATTTAATGGGATTAGAAATAGAAAAAAGGCTTAAGCAAATAGATGTAAAATATCAAAAATTCAACTATAACTTCGCAACTACATCTGCTATGGCTAATATGAGGTTAAATGCACTTTTAAGTGTTGGGTTAGGAAACCCTTCAACGGAAAAGATTAATAGCAGTGATGATATCAAAGAAAATATAAATTACAAAAGAATGGAGGACATTGGACAGATTATAATAGATACTATGACAATGAATTCTTATATTAAGGAGTAGTAATAAACCTTTGAAAAGGAGAATGGTCATGATAGAAGTAGTAAATTTAAAAAAACAATTTAAAGTAAAGAATAAAATTTTTGATATTACTAAAGGTACTGTAAATGCAGTAAATGGTGTGAATTTTAGGATAGAAAAAGGAGAAACTCTGGGTCTCGTTGGGGAGTCAGGTAGTGGTAAATCTACTATAGGAAGATTAATACTAAGACTTTTAGAACCAAGTGAGGGAAATATATACTTAGAAGGAAGAGATATTAGCACTATAGATAATAGGGAATTTAGGAGGCTTAGAAAGGATTTACAGATAGTTTTTCAAAACCCATATTCAGCTCTAGATTATAAAATGACTGTTGAAGATATATTAATCCAACCACTCCAAATACACAAAATAGTTCCAACACTTAAATACAAAGATGAAGTGAGGAGATTACTTGAAATAGTGGGATTATCAAGACAGGATGCAAAGAAGTTACCTCATGAGTTTAGTGGAGGACAACGCCAAAGAATTGCCATAGCTAAGGCATTGGCAACAAAACCGAAATTTATAGTATGTGACGAAGCGGTATCGGCTTTAGATGTATCCGTTCAATCTCAAATACTTAATCTAATTATGGACCTTCAAGAGGAATTTGGTCTATCTTATTTATTTATATCACATGATTTAAGTGTAATAAAACATGTCAGCAATAAAGTAGCAGTAATGTATCTTGGAAAAATCGTAGAAAAGGGAGATGTTAATAATATATTTAATTCTCCAAAACATCCATATACAGAAGCACTTATGTCTGCATCACCAATACCATCTCCTAATAGCAATATTAATAGAATAAGATTAGAAGGTGAAATTCCTAGTGGCATGAATATACCATACGGTTGTGCTTTTCATAATAGATGTCCTAAAAGAATGACAAAATGTGAAAGTGTTGAACCAAATCTTATAGAACTTAAAGATGGGAGAGTAGTTTCTTGTCATCTATATGAAGAGGAGAGTGGTCAAGGTGATAGATGAAAAAGCTAAAATAATAGCTAAAAAGTTTCTTATAAATATAATGATACTCTTTATAATTTTATGTTTAGTTATAGCTGTAACAGGAATACCTATTGATTTTGATATCATATCATTTAACGGTAAGAGCAAGGCTAATATGGGAATGGCAGTGATTATTGAAAGTATAAAGAATAATTTTAAAATATTTTTCAGTGGAGAAGGCTTCTACACAATGATCCAAGGTGAGACAGTAGGACAGTTATTGGTTAAAACAGCAATGAAAAGTTTACTTATATTGGTTTTAGGAACTATCTTAGCAGTAATTATTGGAATTCCTAAGGGGATTATAGACAGTAGAAAAAATAATAAAAGTGGAACTATGAAGCTATTACAATCATTAGTACTACTCTCAGTCCCAGATATTCTAACCATAGCGCTTGTACAGATAGGTGCTATATATCTATATAATAAAGGGATTTCAATATTGGGGTTAGGACCTATACCAGCATTTGGAGATGATAGTTTAAGAAATATAATTTATCCTATAATCTCAATCTCAATACTTCCAGCAGCCTATATTTCTAGGGTAACAGCCACCACTATAGAAGAAAACTTTGCAAAACCCCATATACTAGCAGCTAGAGGAAAAGGTTGTTCTAATTTTCAAATTGTAAAAAATCATATGATGAAAAGTATAGGGTATGGAGTATTATCAGGATTTCCAACAGTCATAGGAATAATGTTTTCAAGTCTTATTATTGTAGAAAATCTTTTTTATGTTCGAGGAATGGGGTTTTATCTTATATATTTATATACCACAGAACTAATTCCACCATATGAATCAGGGATTGCATTTACATCTTTTACCGTATTTCTAGCAATTATTTATTATTTTATTTTTATGATTTTTAATGCTTTGAAAAATATTATATTACCTAAAACAAAATCATATTAAGGAGGAACAATATGACATTGCTTCAGATTAAGAATTTAAAAACATATTTTTATTTGGAGGGTAAGGAATACCCTGCAGTTGATGATATAAGCTTCAACTTAGAGAATGGAAAAACAATAGCAATCATAGGAGAATCGGGAAGTGGAAAAAGTGTGACAGCCCTATCCATAATGAAGCTAATTGACCTTCCAGGAAAGATAATTGGTGGAAAGATATACTATAACGGAGAAGATTTACTTAAGAAAAAAGAAAAGGAAATGAGGCATATAAGAGGAAATGAAATAGCTATGATATATCAGGATCCCATGTCAACTTTAAATCCAATGAATAAAGTGGGAGATCAAATTGCAGAAGCTTTGATAATTCACAAAAAAATTAATAAAAAGGATTCTAAGAATAATGTTATAGAGTTGATGAAATCTGTAGGTATTTCAGATGGAGAAGAAAGATATAATCATTTGCCTAGTCAATTTAGTGGTGGAATGAGACAAAGACTTATGATAGCTATGGCAATAGCCTGTAATCCTAAAATACTTATAGCAGATGAACCTACTACAGCTCTAGATGTTACAATTCAAGCAGAAATTCTGGATTTGCTACGTAGCTTAAAAGAGAAATGCGGCATGTCGATAATATTAAATACTCATGATTTAGGGGTTGTAGCAGAAATGGCAGATGAAGTTGTAGTAATGTATTGTGGAAAGATAATGGAAATATCATCAAATGAAGAATTATTTAAAAATCCTATAAATCCATATACAAAGAAACTGATGGAATGTATTCCGAGAATAGATGACAGAAAAAAGAGGTTAGATACAATTGTGGGTTATGTTCCTCATCTATCGGAGTTACCAAAAGGATGTAGATTTTGTGACCGTTGTCATAAAGCTATTGAAAAATGTAGAATTGAGCTACCAGAATTAAATGAGATATCTAAAGGCCATTGGTCTAGATGTTGGCTTAATGAAGACAGGGCTTTCAAAAAATAAATATAAATAAATATTTAAGAAGCCCTTATACTATTATCGCTCAGCTGTTTCGAAATATTGATTTACTAAAGCATTTATTCAAGGTAAAATCTATAACACAGAAATTCGTATAAACTCAAACAAGTTGTATTGCTTACGATTTTATCATTCATAAATACTAAGTTAGAATAACTAAATTAAAGATTTAGAAGATTTCTATCTTAAATAAGAATAGTAGTCTAGTTATTCTTTTAGAAATTCTCTAATTTTATATGATAGTAGTAGCTTTAGACAATCATCTCCATTTTCTAAATTTAGACTAGTTATTTCTGAGATTTTATTTATACGATGAACTATAGTATTTCTATGAATATAAAGTTTTTGTGCTGTTATTGACTTATTAGTACCATTTATAAGATATTCATAAAGAGTAGTATAGTAGTCAGTGCCATTAGATTTATCATATTCTAATACTTTATATATGCCGGGGTGGCAGAAGTCTTCTATATTAGAGTTTTTATCCACTGAAGCTAAAAGGTCATATATATATAAATTTTCATATTCGAATAGACAATTTTCTTTTTTTAAAAACTTACCAAGAGCTAAAGAATTCTTAGATTGATAATAATATTTTTTTATTTCCATTATATTATTAAACTTTTGACTCATACCAGCATTGATGTTATTAGAAGATAAAATATCAATAAGTTTATTTTTAGTATATTGAACATCTCTCAAGTTTTTGCAATTAAATAAAAGAACTATATTGTCGTTATAGTAAACAGATTTGCAGTTAAGAATGAATCTTTCAAAGTAAGATCTAAGATATTGTATGTGATGGAGAGATTCAACGTCGTTAGATACATCTACAGTAGTCACATAGAAATCATTATTAAGATCCCAATGAAAGGCTTTTAACCTCTCTTCCATAATTTGAGGATTTTTTATTTTTTCATCAAGAAGATCTAGTAGAAGATATTCGTGAGCTAAACCGATTGGATTTGCATATAACTTATTTTTTTGCATTTCAGAGGATATGACATCGCTAAGAATACTTACAATTTCAATATCTTCATCTTTAAATTTCTTATGGACCTCCAAAACTCCAATATAGCCAACAATTTTATCTTTTATAGTTATTTTACCCATTATTCTTTTTAAGTTTTTAGATGAATCTAAGGTTACAATAATAGGGAATGTACTATTGTATAAACTTTCTGGATAATTTTCTTTTTTTAATAGAGTAACAAACTTTTGAGATGTATATCCCAATGTAATTACATCCATCCATAGGGGGTCATCTACGCCTTGGGTAGTAGATGCAGCAAGCAATTTAAATGAAGAATCCATAATTAGAATAGGATTGCCTAAAATTTCTGATCCAATTTGAACTATATATTTTAGACCTTTTCCTTTTATTAAGGAGTTTAGAAGAACTGCAGAGCTTTCCGTTAATTTTCTTTTAGAATTAAATATACTTTGTATATAATCAAAAACTTTAAGTATATTTGTATCTTCATGGAGTACTACAACACTTAAATTTAGTAAAGAAAAATCAAAGTTACAATCATCTATAAGGATAAGTCCTATATTATTATATTCATATATCTCATTTGGTAGCATAGAGGTTTTACCTGTATAAATAGTATTACTCTCTAGATTCATTTCCTTTCCGTAAATAAATCTTACTTCTTTATATAAAATATCAAAGTTAGGATTTTTAGTCATAGTTATTTTGTATTCAACTAAATTAGAAAGCACATTTTTAAATGTAATTGATATTCCTTTCACCTCACTTAATATAAGTATAGTGCAAAGTTACAATATTAAATAGATAATGTTGTGATTTTTAACAATGATTTTGAAGAATTTTTATATTAGAATTGTTATTATAATAACAAGTAATAGAAATAAATTTTTTACATAACACTAATTTATTGAGGCATAAAATGTAATGAATTAGATTAAAGGGGGATAAAAAATGAAAATTCTTCAACCAGGTAAAATATCAAATATGGAGCTTAAAAATAGAATTATGTTTGCTCCAATGGGTAGCCATTTAGACAACTTTGGTCCTAAAACTCACGATTATTTTGTTGAGCGTGCAAAAGGAGGAGCTGGATTAATTGTAATTCCTATTTTTGCTTCAGATGCAGTAGAATATAGCGCGCCAAGTTTATTTCTAGATGAAGAATGTTATGGGGAATTTGTAAAATTAATAGAGGATATTCATGCTAATGATTCAAAGGCATGCATACAGATATTACCGGGTTACGGAAGATTGCTTCCAGGAGCAAAAAAATATAATATACCAGTATCTGCTTCAGCAGTTCCAGCCTTATATGATCCAAGTGTAACATGTCACGAACTTACTATTGATGAAATTAAAGAAATCCAAGAAGGATTTAGAGAGACAGCAAGAATAGTTAAAGAGGCAGGAGCAGATGCAATAGAAATTCATGCTTATGGCGGATATCTTACAGATCAATTCTTAAGTGAAGTTTGGAATAAACGTTCCGATGAATATGGTGGAAGCTTAAAGAATAGAGCAAGATTTTTATTAGAGCTTATAGACATTGTAAAGGAAACTTGTGGAGAAGAATATCCATTAATAGTTAAGTATACTCCTGCACATTATATGCAAGGGGAAGGTTATAGAACAATGGAGGAAGGTATTGAGTTATCTAAATTACTTGAATCAGTAGGAGTACATCTTCTACATGTAGATGCTGGATGTCATGAACGTGCATACCTTTCTATGCCTCCAATTTATCAGCAAGAGCAGGTTTATCAATTAAGGTCATCTGAAATTGTTAAGAAACATGTATCTATACCAGTTGCAACTAACTCAAAGTTAGGTGATATAGAAAAGGCTGAAACTGCTCTTGAACAAGGAAAGTTAGATTTCGCACTAATTGGACGTGGCTTACTTGCAGATCCATATCTTCCAATGAAGCTTGAAGAAGGTAGACCAGAAGATATAAGACCTTGTATTGGATGCAATGAAAGTTGTATAGGTAAAGTAACTTTTGGAGGTAGTGTTACCTGTACTGTAAATCCAAGTACAGGTAGAGAATCAGAAGTTAATATTACAGTTACAGAATCTCCTAAGAGAGTGCTGGTTATTGGGGGAGGACCTGGAGGAATGTCAGCGGCTATAGATGCTGCACATGCAGGTCATACTGTAGAGCTTTGGGAAAAATCTAGTAGACTAGGAGGAATGATTATTTCGGCTGGTCGTCCAAGTTTTAAAATGGAGATAAATGGTCTTATAGAATATTATCGTACACAGATGCTAAAGTTAGGAATAAAGGTAAAACTATGCACTACTGCAACAGCTGAATCAGTAATGGCAGCAAATATGGATGCAGTTATTATTGCAACAGGAGCTAAACCAATAGTACCACAAAGAATACCTGGTATAAATGGAATCAATGTAGTTACAGCAATTGATGCTATGCTTGATAAATGTACTTTAGGTACTAGTCTTGCAGTTATAGGTGGTGGTCTCGTAGGATGTGAAACATCTCTTCATATAAGTCCAAGAGGCAAGAAGATTAATCTTATTGAGATGCAGCCAAAGATTCTTCCAGAGCCAATCTTCCATATGAATGAGTCTATGCTTACTGAGATGATAAATAATGATAAAAATATAACTGTGCATACTGGTACAAAGTTACTTGCTATCAATGAAGATAGTATAGAGATAGAGAAAGATGGAGAAAAATCCATATTGCCATGTGACACTGTAGTATTAGCAATGGGACTTAGATCTGAAAATACTCTTGTGGAAGAACTTAAAGACAAAATGCCTGTTTATGCTATAGGAGATTGCAAAGCTCCAAGACATATAGCAGAGGCAGTATTAGAGGCAAGAAACACAATACTTTCAATATAAAATATTATATTTATGGAAAAAACTGTTGACATAGGTATTAATAGTTATTATAATGAGAGATAATATAATATTTAATAAAATACTTATCAAGAGAGGTGGAGGGAAAGGCCCTATGAAACCCAGCAACCAATATGATATATATGGTGCTAAATCCTACAGTATGAGCTGAAAGATAAGAAGATGATTACTATAGCCTCTTTCAGCATGAAAGAGGCTTTTTTACTTTTAAAATTCTTCTAGAAATATAACATTTAAAATTTAATATTTAAAACTCTTATCAAGAGAGGTGGAGGGATAGGCCCTATGAAACCTCGGCAACCTTCAGATTTCATTTATCTGAAAAGGTGCCAATTCCAACTTTAGACTTTATTAATCTAGAGAAAGATGAGAGGGAATTATACTGATAGATACAGTGTATTTAAATTCCCATTTGTCTAGATTATTTTGATTTAGGTAAATGGGAATTTTTATTTTATTTAAAACTTTTAAAGGAGAGATTGAGATGGTAGAAAGAAAATTTAAATTTGATACTTTACAAGTTCATGGAGGGCAGGAGATAGATAGTTCAACAGGAGCTAGAGCAGTTCCTATATATCAAACTACATCTTATGCTTTTAATAGTGTTGAGCATGGAGCAAATTTATTTGCTTTAAAGGAAGAAGGAAATATTTATACGAGAATGATGAATCCAACTACGGATGTTTTTGAGAAAAGGATGGCAGTATTAGAAGGTGGAATAGGTGCTCTTGCTCTTGCGTCAGGCTCTGCAGCCATAACATATTCAATAATAAACATAGCAGGAGCTGGAGATGAAATAGTTGCAGCAAGCACTTTATATGGAGGCACATATAATTTATTATCTACAACCCTTACAAAGTTAGGAATTAAGGCAACATTTGTAGACCCTGATATTACAGAAAATTTTGATAAGGTTGTAAATGATAAAACTAAGGCAATTTATATAGAAACTATAGGAAATCCAGGGATAAATCTTATTGATATAGAGAAGGTGGCAAAGATTGCTCATAAGCACAATATACCATTAATTGTAGATAATACATTTGGAACCCCATACCTTATACGACCAATTGAGTTTGGAGCTGATATTGTGGTTCATTCTGCTACAAAATTTATTGGTGGACATGGGACCTCTATAGGTGGGGTAATAGTAGATTCAGGAAAATTTAAATGGCTAGATAACTCTAAATTTTTAGAGTTCAACAAACCGGATTCTAGTTATAACGGTATAGTATATGCTAAGGATATTGGCAAAGCGGCCTATATTACGAAAGCAAGAGTACAACTTTTAAGAGATACAGGAGCATGTATAAGTCCTTTTAATTCATTTTTATTTTTACAAGGATTGGAGACTCTTTCACTAAGAGTAGAGAGACATGTGTCAAATGCTAAAAGAATAGCAAAATTTTTAGAGTCACATCCACTTGTAGCTTGGGTAAATTATCCTAGTCTAGAAGGAAATCGCTATAATGAACTTGCTAAGAAATATTTGCCTAAAGGAGCTGGCTCTATATTTACTTTTGGAATAAAAGGAGGAGTAAAAGAAGGAGCTAAATTTATTGAATCGCTAAAGATATTTTCTCACCTTGCCAACGTGGCAGATGCTAAATCTCTTGTAATACATCCAGCAAGTACTACTCACGCACAATTAAATGAAGAAGAGCAGATTAATGCTGGAGTTACACCAGATATGATAAGACTATCTATAGGAATAGAAGATGTAGATGATCTTATAGATGATATAGATCAAGCTCTTAAAAAAGCAGTTTTGGTATAAAGGAGAAAGGTAGACAAATGGCATTAATAATAGACAAAAATCTTTTAGCTGTAGATAAACTTATTAGCTATGGGATAGAGATAAAAGAAAGAATTAATAGTTACAACTTAAAAACAATAAGAATTCTTATTGTAAATTTAATGTCTAAAAAGTGGGAAACAGAGTTTCAATTTTTAAGGATATTAGGAACTATGGATATAAATTTGCAGGTGGACTTCTTGCAGATGGAAACTTATATGCCAAAGAATATAGATAAGAATTACTTAAGAGAACATTACAAGTCTTTAAGAGATATAGAGGAAAGTAGTTATGAAGGAATGATTATTACAGGAGCGCCTTTGGAATTTTTAAATTTTGAAGATGTTAAGTATTGGGATGAATTAAAGCAGGTAATAGATTATTCGAAGAAAAAGGTGAAGTCGACTATATATCTATGTTGGTCAGCTATGGCAGGATTATCCTACAACTATGATATAAATAAATGCATGGTGAAAAAAAAGGTGTTCGGAGCTTTTTCACATAGGATAATTAATGAAAATTCTCCATTATTAATAGGCTTGAGTGATGGATTTATAGTCCCTCACTCAAGATATTTAGAAATAAGAAAATCAGCTATAGCGAGAATAGAAGAATTAGAAATATTGTCCGAGTCAGAGGAAGCGGGGATATATATAGTAAGTACAAGAGACGGGAAAGAAATTTACATTACAGGCCACCCTGAATATGAAAAATATACTTTAAGGGATGAATATGAAAGAGATATAAGAGGCGAAATAGATGTAAACTTACCTAAAAATTATTTTATAGATGATGACTATAACATAGAAACAGATTTAGAATGGGAAATCTGTTCTCAGAATTTATTTAAAAACTGGATAAATGAAATTTTAGGTAATAGCTAAAGGAGAATGACTATGTAATTAATTATGTTAAATGGGGAGTGTTATTTTTATGAATATAGGATTATTAGGTTTTGGTACTGTAGGTACAGGGGTTTATGAAATCATAAATAAGAGAAAAGAATTTTTCAAATCAGCAATAGGTGAAGAGTTGAATATAAATAAAATACTTATTAAGGATATAAGTAAAGAAAGAAGTACAACTGTTTCTAAGAATCAATTAACAAATGAACCTTATTTAATATTAGATGATCCTAATATAGATTTAGTTATAGAAGCTATAGGGGGAACAGTAGAGGCATATGAGTATATAAAGTATGCTTTAAATTCAGGCAAGCACGTGATAACTGCAAATAAAGCAGTAGTCGCAAAGCATATGAAAGAATTTGTGGACTTGGCAAAGAAGAATAAAAAAGCATTTTTATATGAGGCCAGTGTAGGCGGTGGAGTTCCAGTAGTTAAACCTTTAAAACAGCAAGTAACATTAAATGATATTAAAGAAATAACTAGTATATTGAATGGTACATCCAACTTTATACTAAGTAAGATGATCAACGAAGATTTAGAGTTTGCTGAAGCATTATGTACTGCTCAAAGATTAGGTTATGCTGAAGAGGATCCTACAGACGATATTGAAGGATACGACGTTAGAAGGAAATTAGCAATTCTATCGACTATAGCTTTCAAAAAAGAAGTGAAGGAAGAAGATATTAAATGTAGGGGAATTAGAAATATTAAGTTAATAGATATGAGAGTAATAAAGGAATTAGGGTACACAGTAAAGCTATTAGCTAGGGCATCCTTTAAGAATAATAAATATTATTTGTCTGTAGAACCCAATATTTTATCTAAGGATTCATTTTATGCCAAGGTAGAGGATGCTAATAATCTTGTCTCCATTGTTGGGAATGATATAGGAGAACTTAAATTCTACGGGAAAGGTGCGGGTAAGCTTCCTACAGCAAATGCTGTTGTAAGTGATGTGGTTGATATATTATATAACAATTATAAGACCTATGAAATAAATATAAATGAACACAACCTATGTAATAATGTAGATTTAGTTAAAAGTAAGTATTATGTTAGATTAAGTGTTAAGGATGAATTGGTTGAAGATGTTTTAAATACTATTAGAAAAGAAAATATGGTTGATAAAATAATTAGAACGGGAAATAACACTATATTTACGACTAAGAATATAGAAGCTAAAGAAATAGATAAATTTATAAATGGATTCAGAGGTTTAATAGAAGATGAATTCCATGCTGTAATTCAATAGTGAACATTATAAGAAAGTAAATTTATTTGTAGAAAAAATAGAGAAACAGAAAGTAGAATCTTTGAATTTAATGAAGCTTTGTATATTCTAGAAGGAGGTAGACAAAATGTATATAAAACAATTATTTGAGGAAAAAGAAGTGGTTTTTTCTTTTGAGATATTCCCACCAAAACCAGAATCATCAATAGAAACTATATATAATACATTGGAAGGTTTAAAAGATTTAAATCCAGATTATATTAGTATTACCTATGGAGCGGGAGGAAGTATTAGTAATAATAGAACATGTCAGCTATCCTCTTTAGTTAAAAATAAGTATGGTATTGAAGCCTTAGCTCATTTGACTTGTATAGGATCTACAAAGAGTGAGATAACACAAATACTAAAAAATCTAAATCAGAATGGTATGAAAAATATATTAGCTTTAAGAGGTGACATCCCAGAAGGGGAATATAAGCTGGGTGAATTTAATAATTCTCAAGAACTTATAAGACATATAAAGAAAACCAATAGCTTTGGGATAGCATCAACATGCTATCCTGAAGGTCATATTGAAAACAAAAGTATAGATAGGGAGATGGAGATATTAAAACTAAAGAAGGAAGCAGGAGCAGATTACTTGATTTCACAGCTTTTATTTGATAATAATTACCTATATAATCTTTTAGAGAAGGTAGAAAAAAACAATATAAATCTACCTATCCAAGCAGGCGTAATGCCGATAACAAATAAAAAGCAAATTGAAAGAATAATATCTATGTGTGGGGCAACACTTCCATATAAATTTATAAAGATACTCGATAAGTATGAGTATGATAAAGAGGCACTAAGAGATGCAGGCATAGCTTATGCCTTAGAGCAAATAGTAGACTTAGTGTCTACAGGGGTTAGAGGAATTCATCTTTATACAATGAATAATCCTTATGTAGCTAAAAGAATAACTAATAGTATTGGTTCAATACTAAATTCAATAAATAAAAAGCAAGTAGTTTAAGTAGCAATATACCAATAAATAGAGCAGGTGGTAGTAATGGAGAAAATTCTCGAGAACAAGCATGAGGTTCTAAGATATTTAGGATATAGAAATCAGCTTATAGATAAATTAACCAATGATTTAATTGAAGAGTCAATAAATGAAATG
This sequence comes from Clostridiaceae bacterium, assembly GCA_902363375.1. GTDB lineage: Bacteria > Bacillota > Clostridia > Clostridiales > Clostridiaceae > Clostridium_J. The sequence continues at coordinate 278,777 of CABIZX010000002.1, forward strand.
AGAGGTTTAATTAGACCTAGGTATATATATAAATTCTTTAATATTAAGAGAAGAGAAGAAGAAATATATTTAAGTAATAGTAATTTTAATTTAGTTGGAGAAAGTATTAAAAAGCATTTATCAAAATCAGAGGAATGCATTTTAATAGCTGTAACTTTAGGAAATGGTGTGGATACCAAAATAAGATATTATGAAAAGATAAGTATGGCTAAGGCACTAATATTAGATGCATGTGCAACTGTAGCAATAGAAGAAGTATGTGACAAGGTATGTGAAGAGTTAAAAGAAAAGATGCAGAGTGAAAACAAAACTTTAACATTAAGATATAGTCCAGGATATGGGGACTTACCTATAGATATACAAAAAAGCTTTTTAACTATTCTTGATACTGGAAATACTATAGGACTTACAGCATCGTCACATAATATTCTAATACCTAGAAAATCAGTCACAGCTATAGTTGGTGTTGTTGAAAAAGATGAGAAGAATATGGGGAAGCACCATTGCTTAGAGTGCAATAAATATGAGAATTGCATTTTTAGAAAGGAAGATGATAAATGTGGAAATTAGAGAGAAATTAAAGGAGCAAACTTTAATTTTCGATGGAGCTATGGGGACTATGCTTCAAAAGAAAGGGTTAAAATTAGGAGAATTACCAGAAAGCTTAAATATTACAAACCCACAAATAATAGTTGAAATACACAAAAGTTATATTGAGGCTGGTTCAGATATTATTACTACGAATACCTTTGGCGCTAATGAAATTAAGCTTAAAAGTAGTAAGTTTAAAGTAGAAGAAATAATTTCTTCAGCAGTGGAAAATGCTAAAGCTGCTGCCAAGGATAGGAATGTATATATAGCTTTAGATATAGGTCCAATTGGAGAATTATTAGAACCTATGGGAACTTTAACCTTTGATGAGGCCTATGATATCTTTAAAAGACAGGTTATTCAAGGCGTAAAAAGTGGTGTAGATTTAATATTAATAGAGACCATGACAGATTTATATGAAGCAAAGGCTGCTATATTAGCAGCTAAAGAAAATTCTGATTTACCTGTATTTTGTACTATGAGTTTTGAGGCAGATAAAAGAACTTTTACAGGATGCAATCCTACATCTATGGTAATGGTATTAGAAGGACTAGGAGTAGATGCCCTTGGTGTTAACTGTTCTCTAGGACCTAAAGAACTAGACGATATAGTGAATGAGATATTAGATATAACAAATGTACCAGTGATAGTTCAGGCAAATGCAGGATTGCCTAAAATTGTTGATGGAGATACCATATTTAATATATTGCCTGAAGAGTTTGCATACTATGGAGGTAGGTTCAAAGAAAAAGGAGTAAAAATAGTAGGAGGCTGTTGTGGTACAACTGATAGGCATATATCAGAATTAGTAAAAGCTTTAGAGAGAGTAGAAATGAAAAATAGGAAGTCAAGCTCATTAACTGGTGTATGCACACCTACTAAAGCAGTAATTATCAACGATGTAAAAGTAATAGGTGAAAGAATAAACCCAACGGGGAAAAAAATGTTTAAGGAAGCATTAAGAAATGACAATTTAGACTACATTTTAAGAGAAGCAATAGATCAAGTCGAGGCAGGAGCAGAAATTTTAGATGTGAATGTAGGTCTTCCTGAAATAAATGAAGAAGATACAATGGTAAGAGTTATTAAAGAGATACAATCAATACTAGATGTACCTCTTCAAATAGATTCTACAAATCCAAAGGTAATAGAAAAGGCACTAAGATATTATAATGGTAAAGCTATAGTTAATTCGGTAAATGGTGAGGATGCAGCTTTACAAAAAATACTACCAATAGTAAAGAAGTATGGGGCTGCAGTTATAGGCCTTACGCTAGATGAGAATGGAATTCCTTCAAGTAGTGAAGAAAGGTTGAAGATAGCTGAGAAAATAGTTAAGACAGCAGAAGAATATGGAATAGATAAAAAAGATGTATATATTGATTGCTTAACATTAACAGCAGCAGCTCAACAAGCAGATGTAAAAGATACATTAAAGGCTCTTTCTTTGGTAAAGGAGAAATTAAAGGTAAAGACCGTTCTCGGAGTATCTAATGTTTCATTTGGATTACCTAATAGGGAAATCTTGAATAAAACATTTTTAGCAGCTAGTTTATTTTCTGGCTTGGATTTACCTATAATAAATCCATTAGATAAAGAGATGATGAATATCATAGTTGCCTCAAAGGTTTTATGGAATCAAGATAAAGGGGCAAAGGAATATCTAAAATACAGCGAAAGTATATCTCAAGAGAAAAATTTTATAAAAAATAATACAATTAGTACTAATAATGATTTATTTAAAATTATTTTAAACGGAATAAAAGATGAAGCTAAAATGGCTACGGTAGAGCTGTTAGAATATAAAGAACCACTAGAGATTATTAATGAATATATAATTCCAGCATTAGATGTTGTTGGTGAGAGATATGAAAAAGGAGATATATTTCTTCCACAGCTAATTCATTCAGCAGAAACAGTAAAGAGTTCTTTCCAAATTATAAAGAATAAATTAAGTTTAAATAATACTATATCAGTTTCAAAAGGAAAGATAATATTAGCTACAGTAAAAGGGGATATTCATGATATAGGAAAAAATATAGTAAAGGTGCTCCTAGAGAATTATAATTACGAAATTATAGATTTAGGAAAGGATGTTCCAAAGGAGAAAGTAATAGATGCAGCAATGAAAAATGATGTTAAGCTTATAGGCCTTAGTGCACTAATGACTACTACGGTTAAAAATATGGAGGAAACCATATCTGAATTAAAAAAGGCCAAACCAGATTGTGTAGTTATGGTGGGAGGTGCTGTATTAAATAAAGAGTATGCTGATATGATTAAAGCTGATTATTATGCTAAGGACGCAAAGGAATCTGTAGCAATAGCAAGGCAAATATTAGGATAGAAATTAATAAGATAATATTTTAAGTAAAGACTGATTAATGTTATTCAGTTATATAATTTTATATAACAATATATATAAATATGGTTGCAAGAAAGATTTTAAATATTTATTGATAAAGGTATATTAAAACTGTAACATATAATTTCTGAACTCATATTATATAGCAACATAGTATGTGATTATTTGGAGGAATAGAAGTGAAGGAATTTTTAAGTGTTGAAGGAATAGTTACAGGTATAGAAGTTATGAGTACTTCAGTGAATGACAGGTCAGCTTGCACATTACTTATGTCAGTAAGAGGTAGAGGAGAGGATACTTTTAATCTAGTTGTCAGTGTAGACACTTATTTTGTAGATCATGTTAATATAAGACCTGGTGATCATATAATTGCATTTTATGATGCATTAGCACCTATGCCATTAATATTTCCACCTCAATACCGCGCTATAGTTATAGGAAAAAAATCAAGAAGAGAGACTATTAAAGTATCTCATTTTAATAGGAACTTAATAAGTAGCGATGACTCACTTAGACTTAATATTGGTGATAGAACAAAAATACTACTTCAAAACGGTCAGACTTTTTTAGGCAATATTGGAAACAGAAATCTTGTAGTGGTGTACGGTATTAGTACTAAGAGCATACCAGCAATAACAACACCATACCAAATTATAGTTTTATGTGATAACTAGATTAAATATATTTAAACTATATAAACTTTGTAAGGAGAGGCCTTCGTAAAATAAGCTAATATAAAGATATATTAGCTTATTTTACGAAGGCCTCTTAATTTTTTAAAATTTTATATATAAAAATGAAATAAATTTTAAGAAGCCCAATAATATATTTAAAACAAATTGATTGACAATTCAAAAAATAGAATATAAAATATAGTTAAAATATTAACAATTTTAGGGTTTATGTTAATAATTTAAATTTAACTATGGAGGGATATATAATGAAATTACAGGGGAAAGTGGCTATAGTTACAGGGGCTAGTGCAGGTATGGGAAGAGATATTGCATATAGCTATGCTAAGGAAGGCGCTAAAGTACTTGCTGTTGCACGTCGTATTGAAAAGTTAAAGGATCTTGCAAATGAAGCTAAAAATTTAGATGGAGAAATAGTACCATTTGCTGCTGATATGGCAGATATAAACCAAGTTAATGCAATGGTAGATGAGGCTATAAAGGTATTTGGAACTCTAGATATATTAGTTAATAATGCAGGTATAATGGATGATTTTAGTCCTGTTGCAGATGTTTCAGATGATATGTGGAATAAAGTTATGAGTGTAAACTTAAACGGACCTTTTTATGCTATTAGAAAAGCTATAAATCATTTTCTAAAAACAGGTAGCGGAGTAATTGTAAATGTAGCTTCTATTGGTGGATTATGTGGAGCTAGAGCAGGGGCAGCTTATACATCATCAAAACATGCTTTGATTGGTCTTACTAAGAATACTGCATTTATGTATTCTAACAACAATATTAGATGTAATGCAATCTGTCCAGGAGGGGTAGAAACAGAAATTAATACTGGAGACTATATGAAAAATATAAATAGTAAGGGAATGGATAGAATAGCTACAGGTATGGGAGCAAACCCACGTATGGGAAAAAGTAGCGAGATTTCTCCGATGGCTATATTTTTAGCAAGTGAAGATTCTAGCTATGTTAATGGACAATGTATAGCTATAGATGGAGGCTTTACTGCATATTAATTAAAAACTATCAAAATATAATGGGTAGTTACTTCAGTACTAAGTTTTAATAAAGATATTTTGTCTAGGGTGTTATTTATTGGAATAAAATACCCTAGGCAATTTTATTTTATTTTATTTTCAAATAAATTTAAAAAAGAATGGATATGTGTAGAAATATGATGATAGAAAATCATTTAATAATATATATAATGTGTATAAAATATAATAGAAAGATGTATTTGATAAATTATTATCTATTTTAGTACATTATTATAGGGGGAAAATATGAACGGACAAGATAAATCTAGCATAAACATCGCTCATAGAGTAAATTTATTAGTTATAGTTTTATTGGTATGCTTACTTTGTGGACAACTTGTAATGACAAAAGGAATTGAGAAAAGTATAGTTTATTTATTTGCAGGTGGAATAGCAATATTATTAGCTGTAATTAATTATTTTTTACCAATAAACAAGCATATTAAGGGATTATTTTTTGCATTACTACCTGCAATTGTAATAATTATACTTTTCTGTTTAGATGGCTATGCATTAAATAAGCATTATATGCTTTTGATGAGTGTAGCTATGGTATCTTTATATTTTAAGAAAGAACTTATTATTATATTTGGAGTAATAATAGATATTTTAATGATTACCCTATACCTAGTTGTTCCAGAGAAGTTTTTAGGTGTAAATGCAAATTTTCAAGGAATAATCACTACATTAACCATATTTAGTGCAGTAGTATTACTACTATATCTTTTAACTAGATGGGGAGAACTATTAATTAATGAATCAATTAAAAAGGAAGAAAAAACTAAAGACTTATTGAAAAAGTTGAAAGAAACCTTTGATTATATTGAGCAACAGGCTATAGAATTAGACAATAATATAGGAGTGGTTAATAGTAACATGGTAACTATTAATGATGAAAGCCATGTTATAGTAGATTCTGTCCAACAGATTGCTGGAGCAATACAGGAAGAAGCTTCTAGTATTAGTATGACTAATGATGCTATGAGTAGTTCTTTAAAAGAAGTAGATCAGATTATAGATATAACAGAAGGAATTGTTAGTAAGTCAAATGAAATGAATACTAAAGTTGAGGATGGTTGGAACAAAATAAATAAAGTAGCTAATCATATGGAGACAGTTAGTTTATCAATTAGCAGTACTGCATTAACGGTTTCTGAGCTTAGTCTGAGCTTAGAAAAAATAAATGTATTACTAGAGGGAATAAAACAAATTGCAGATCAAACAAATCTTTTAGCTTTAAATGCAGCAATAGAATCTGCAAGAGCTGGAGAACATGGGAGAGGGTTTGCTGTAGTTGCAGAAGAGGTACGTAAGCTATCTGAAGAGAGCGCAAGGATTGTAGATGATATATCTAAAGTAACTACAAGTATATTTACAAAATCCAAAGAAGCGAGAGAAAAATCTAGAAATGGTGAAGTGGCAGCCCTTGAGGGACAGGAACTATTAAATAAAATTTCAGCTTACTTTAAAGAAATATCAGATTCTTTTAAGGAAACCAATAGTTCTCTTACAGGAGGAATGAAAAAGATTGAGTCAGCGACAGTAGGTTTTACCAACATACAAAAGGAGATAGAGAACTTAGCAAGTATATCTGAAGAGAATACTGCATCAACTGAAGAAATTCTGTCAACTTTAGAAGGTGAAAATGAATTAATAGCTTCTATAAATACATCAATTTCGGAAGTATATAAATTAAGTGGGCAATTAAAAAATATAGTTAATGAAAATTAGTATTATAATAATAAAGTATTCTATATGAGGAGTTAGCTCTTCATATAGAATACTTTTTATTTTATAAGAATATATTAGATTTCTTTTAAAAGAACTTCGTTATAATCTAATCTTGGTCTTTGTTTAGGAGATTGATCAGGATATCCAATAGGCAATAGAGCTACAATGTCATATCTGTCTTCAAGCTCTAAAAGAGCCCTAACTTTCTCTTTATCAAACATCATGACCCAACAGCTACCAAGACCTAAGTCTGTTGCTCTAAGAGTTATATGATCAATAGCTATGGCTGCATTTAGAGTTAAATAAGCTTTCAAAGAAGCAGTATCCATACTCTGTTTATTTTTACTGTAGTCTTTATCTGGGTTATCTAGAGGAGTATCAATAAAAGCTTTAGCTTCTTTAAGTTCTTTCATCCTATCTCCAGTTGATACTATAGATTGGGTGTCAATACAACAAGCGATTATAGCTGGAGCAGCAGAAACAAAAGGTAAAGGAGTACATTCTTTTAATTTAGTTCTAGCGTCTTCACTCTTTATTATCACATAGCGAGTAGGTTGAAGATTGGTCCCAGAAGGAGCTAATCTTCCAGCCTCAATTAGTTGATGAATATATTCTTCTGGTATTGCATCAGATTTAAATTTTCTTATACTTCTTCTTGATTGTATTGCTTCTAATAATTCCATAAAAACACTCCTTATATTTTATAGGATTGTAATAATCCTATTTAATTTATATACTGATTATATATTTATATAATTATTTTTAATAGTATGCACTTTTATGTAAGATACTATGTAAAAGGAGAGTAATATGCAAATGACTAATATACAGCATGATAAATACAAATGCCCATTAGAATACACTCAAAAGGTAGTTGGTGGTAAATGGAAGCCTATTATCCTTTGGTATCTACATATTAATAAGGTTATGAGATATGGAGAGTTAAAAAGAAGTTTAACAAACATATCTCATAAAATGCTATCTCAGCAGCTTAAAGAGCTAGAAGTAGATAAATTAATTCATAGAGAAGAATATCATCAAATACCACCTAAGGTAGAGTACTCTATTACGGATAAAGGAAAAACACTACTTCCAATATTAGAGTATATGCACAAGTGGGGTATGGAAAATATGGAAGGTTAACTAGGAGAAACAATAACTAATTCAATTAAGTGGACTTTAGCAAAATAGGAACAGATTCAATTTTAAGATATTGATATAATGAAATTACCCTAGGGAAAAGGTTGTGATACATTGAATTACAGTAGAGATATTGATAGATGCATTGAATTTATAGAAGATAATATTAAAGAAAATCTTACTATTAATATAATTGCTAGTTATGTTGGTTATTCAATAAATCATTTTTGCAGAGTATTTGTATTGTGCAAAGGTATGTCAATAATGGAATACATTAGAAAGCGAAAATTATCATTAGCAGCAATGGAATTATTTAAAGGTAGAAAAGTTATTGACATTGCTTTTGAATATGGATTTGAAACACCAAGTGGGTTTTCAAAGTCCTTTAGAAAAGCTTTTGGATATAGTCCAACACAATATGTAACTAGAATGGAAGGGTATTTTAATAAGGAAAAAGTATCTAAAATTGGAGGGTATATTATGAATCCGAGTATTGTTAAAAAAAATGCTTTTAAGGTAGCTGGATATGGAATAAAGACTAATATTGGGGATACAAGTTATACAAAGGATATTGCATCCTTTTGGAGTAACTATGATGGAGAAAATTTAGAATCAAAAATGTATGAAACTTTAAATCCACCTAACCATGGAGAGATTGGATTATGTGTTCCATCAGATGAAGGAGGAAATGTGACTTATCTTTTAGGAGTGATTGTAGAAGATTTTTCTAAAGTTGAAAGTGATATGATTACAGTAGAAGTACCAGAAGCTGAATATGCAGTATTTACTACTCCACCGGTAGATGTTACTATAGATCCACAACAAATTAAGTTTTCAGATGTAATTAAAGAAACCTGGAGATATATATTTGAAGAGTGGTTTAAAGATAGTGGATATATCTATGATGAGGAGAAATTAGATTTTGAATTTTATGATGAACGCTGTCATTATAGACCAGATACAGTTATGGAAATTTATATTCCAGTAAAAAAGCTATAATAATTGACTAAGAGGGCATGAACATGGACATGCTCTTTATTTTGTTGTAAAGATATTATTTTAAGTAAATCAGATTTATTAATAAAGAGTTAAGTATGTGATATTGATGCTATTAATATTTATGGTGATTGCGCTGAAAAAATGGCTTTTTATATAGACATATCTATTCTGGGAATGATAGAGTATGTGATATTTTTAGAAAATTAAAGTATATAAGTAAAATACATAAATTAGAATATATGGATTTTAAAATAGATTTTTTTAAAACTTTGGTATATAATATATTTAGGATAACGAAATAAATTTTATAGGTGGAATATTATGAAGCAAATATTTAAGTATTTAAAACCATATACAGTGAATATGATTATAGGGCTTTCTATAAAATTCACTGGAACTATTGTAGAGCTAGCTATTCCTTGGATATTGTCTTACATGATTGATGAAATTATTCCATTAAAGCAAGTGAGATTAATTTTAATTTGGGGAGGAATCATGCTTTTATGTGCCATTTGTGCGGTAACTTTTAATATAATAGCAAATAGAATGGCTTCAAAAGTAGCAAGGGATACTACAGAACGAGTTAGAAATGATCTATTTTCTAAAATGATTTGTCTTTCAGATAGACAAGTGGATGACTTCACCTTACCATCTTTAATTTCTAGGGCAACTACCGATACATATAACATTCATCAGATGTTGGGTATGATGCAAAGAATTGGTATTAGGGCACCAATAATGCTTATTGGTGGGATTGCTATAACAGTGACTTTAGATCCTATTTTAACGCTAGTTATGATATCAGTAATGCCTATCATATTTTTTACAATTATGTATATTTCAAAGGTTGGTATACCAATGTACTCTATTGTTCAAAAGCGAGTAGATGATTTTGTGCGTGTAGTACGTGAAGATGTGACAGGTATTCGAGTAATTAAAGCGCTTTCTAAAGAAGATTATGAGAAGGATAAGTTTAATGCTCGTAATGAGGCTACTGTAATTCAAGAAAAGAAGAGTGGTATGGTTATGTCTATACTAAATCCAGTGATGAATCTTTGCTTGAATGTAGGAACAGTACTTGTAATCTTAGCTGGAGCATACAGAGTAAATAGTGGAGCTATTAAACCAGGAGTAATAATAGCATTTTTAACGTATGTAACTTTAATATTAAATGCGCTCTTATTTATATCTAGAGTATTTACTAATTACTCTAAGGCTAGTGCTTCATCAAAACGTATCATTGAAATAATAAATCAACCAGAAGAGCTTATAGTAAAAGAGCTTCCTCAAAAGGAAACTGATTATGCGATTGAATTTGAGAATGTAACTTTTTCTTATAATCATAAAGAAGAGAATATAAGCAACATAAGTTTTGGAATTAAAAAAGGACAGACATTAGGAATAATAGGAGCAACAGGTTCAGGAAAGTCTACCTTGATTAAATTATTAATGAGATTCTATGATGTGGATGAAGGTGCTATCTATATAAATGGACAAAATATTGAATCTATTAATATGAAAAGCTTAAGAGAAAAGTTTGGAGTTGTATTTCAAAATGATTTTATAAGCACAGACACAATTTACGAAAATATTCGATTTGGAAGAAATTTAGAATGTGATGCTGTAAAGTCAGCAGCTGAATATGCTATGGCTACAGAATTTATAGAAGGTAAGAGAGAGGGCTTTGAGACTAAAGTTGCAGTAAGAGGTGCAGATTTAAGTGGAGGTCAAAAACAAAGAATGCTTATAGCTAGAGCTATAGCAGCTCATCCAGAAATACTAATTTTAGACGATTCCTCTAGTGCTTTAGATTATAAAACAGATGCTGAACTTAGAAAAAATCTTGTTGAACATTTTCAAGATACTACAACAATAATGATTGCTCAAAGGATTAGCTCAGTTTTACATGCAGATCATATTTGTGTTTTAGAGGATGGATATGTAGTAGGCTATGGGACTCATAATGAACTTATAGAGACTTGTGATGTGTATAAGGAAATCAATAAGTCTCAGATGGGAGAGTAAGTTATGTGTATTAGATTTAAAAGGAGGGCATTAAGAAATTATGAAAGTTAAAAAGAAGAATACTTTAAAAAGAGTAATGTCCTATTTATTTGAATATAAATTATTAATGATTATAGCAATTATATTATCTATAGGTTCTAATATATTTGCTCTTATTGGACCGATGTTGTCTGGTTATGCCATAGATAATATTAATATTGGGAAAGGAGCTGTAAACTTTTCTAAAGTATATTATTATTGTGGTCTTATGATTGTATTTTATATCATATCTTCTATTTTAGCTTACATTTTAGCAGTCCTTATGCTGGAAATTAGTAAGAGAATATCTTATAGATTAAGAAAAGATTTATTTGATAGATTGTTATCTCTTCCAGTTGGATATTTTGATACTCATGCTACTGGAGATATTATAAGTAAAATTTCTTATGATGTAGACACATTAAACTCTACATTGACCTCTGATTTAGTTAGTATTTGTGCGAGTATTATTACAGTAATAGTATCATTTATATCTATGGTTATGATTTCTAAAAAGTTAGTTTTGGTATTTGTGTTTACAGTACCAATGTCTATTATACTTACAAAAAGAATAACAAGAATAACGAGACCTATGTTCCGTAACCGTTCAAGAAAGTTAGGTGAGCTCAATGGAATGGTAGAGGAGTTTGTATCCGGTCAAAAAACTTTAAAAGCTTATCACCAAGAGGAGAATACAAAAAAGAAGTTTGCAGGAAAGAACGAGGAGGCAGTAAATGCTTATTATCGTGCTGATTATTATGGATCTATGGTAGGGCCTTCAGTTAACTTTATGAATAACTTGTCACTAACTCTTATTAGTATATTTGGAGCTATCATGTATCTATTTGGGAAAATGACTTTAGGGAATATATCTTCCTTTGTATTGTATTCTAGAAAATTTTCAGGTCCTATTAATGAAGCAGCTAATATAATGGGGGAATTTCAATCTTCTCTATCTGCAGCGGAAAGAATTTTTCAATTAATGGATGAATTATCAGAAGTAGCAGATAAGAAAGAGGCTAAAGAACTTATAGATATAGAGGGCAATGTAGTAGTAGATAATATTTCTTTTGGATATGATGAAAATAAAATTATTCTTAAGAACCTTAGTATGAATGCACCAGCTGGGAGCATGATTGCTATAGTAGGGCCAACAGGAGCAGGAAAAACTACCTTGATTAACCTACTTATGAGATTTTATGATGTTAATGAAGGAAACATTATGGTAGATGATAATAGAATATCAGAAGTTACACGTAAGAGTTTAAGAAAGTCTTATGCTATGGTACTCCAGGATACCTGGTTATTTGAAGGAACAATATTTGAAAATATTGCTTATGGTAATGAAAATGCCACTATAGAAGATGTTATAGAAGTTGCTAAAGCGGCTAAAATTCATTCATATATAAACAGACTTCCAAAAGGTTATGATACAGTAATTACTGACGATGGAACTAATATATCAAAAGGTCAAAAGCAACTTTTGACTATAGCAAGAGCAATGCTTTTAGATGCAAAAATGCTTATTTTAGATGAAGCAACTTCTAATGTTGATACTAGAACAGAAATTCAAATTCAACAGGCTATGAGAAATCTGATGAAGGATAAAACATGTTTTGTAATTGCCCATAGACTTTCTACTATAAAAAATGCAGATCATATTTTAGTAGTTAATGAGGGAAATATTGTAGAACAAGGAAATCATATAGAGCTATTAAAAAGGAAGGGCTTTTATAGTAAATTATATAACTCGCAATTTGAATAAAATTTGATAAATAAATTAAAAGAAAAAAAGGGACTTTCATAAAATATATTCTAATATTATGTGAAATATCTAAGTTGTACTTTAATACTCCGAAATGGATGAGCGGTAATAATATAAGTGCTTCTTAAATATTAGCTTATATTAGTTTTTTGTGAAGGTCCCTTTAATTATTATATTTTAAATTGTTCTTCAGGTCTTTTATCTTTATTTATTGTAAGATGAATTTTATCTATTCTTCTGTCATCTAATTCTAAAAGCTTTAGTGTAATATCTCCTATTTCAACTTGATGGTTGTTTGTATCATTAGGAACGGTACCGAAGGTTTCAAGAAATAATCCACCTATAGTATCTGCTACTTCAGAATCCAAAGAAAGATCTAAAAGATCATTCAAGTCAGATATAGTAAGTAATCCACTAACTATATAGTTTTCATCATCTACTTTTTCTATTTCAGGTTGATCGTCATCATATTCATCAGAAATTTCACCCATTACTTCTTCAATAATGTCCTCTATAGTAACAATACCTGAAAATCCACCATATTCATCTATTAATATAGCCATATGGTTCTTATTAGCCTGAAGTTCTCTAAATAAATTATCGATAGAGTTTGTCTCAGGAACAAAATAAGGTTTTTTCATTATATCTTTAATACAAATATTATCAATACCATCTTCTACTATACTTGCAAATAAATCTTTCATGTAAAGTACACCAATAATGTTATCAAAGTCTTTATCATAAATAGGTATTCTTGAAAAACTTTCAGTTAAAATGTAATTGATGTTATCTTTAATGTTGTCATTTACATCTAGTAAGTATGTTTCAGTTCTTGGTGTCATGATTTCTTTAGCCATAGTATCATCAAATTCGATTATACCATCAATCATTTCACGCTCTATGGCATTGATAGCTCCTTGTTCTTGACCAATTTCAATAAGACTTCTGATTTCTTCTCTTGAAACTTGATCTTCTATGCCTTCTGTTTTAATCATAAAGAGTTTCAATATCAAGTTAGTAGAACATGATAAAAACCATACGAATGGTTTAGTTAGCTTAGATATAAAAACTATAGTTTTTATAGAAAACATAGCTACCTTCTCTGAATTTTGAAGAGCTATTCGTTTTGGAACTAATTCTCCAAGAACTAAGGTTAAGTAAGAGATAAGCAAAGTTATGATAACTAAAGCTATCTTATTACTGTAAGGTATACCCAATCCAGACAGTGTATTAGCAAAACCTACAGAAATGGATGTTGCGGCTGAAGCCGATGCAAAGAAACCAGCAAAGGTAATTCCTACTTGGATAGTAGATAAAAAGTTATTAGGTTCCTTTAAAATTTTCTGAAGAAGCAATGCTTTCTTATTACCCTCTTCTGCTAAAAGATTTATTTTTGTTTTGTTTAAAGATACAATTGCCATCTCTGCTGATGCAAAGAAAGCGTTTACTAAAATTAGTAAAAAGATTAGAATAAAACTGCCACTGGGGCTCGCGTCCATTCTCATATTCCCCCTTATTTTTAAATATAGTGAAACTATTATAGCATAGTAAATATTAATTAATCAAATTTTAAACTTAATGATTTAAGGTTAAATATGGTAAAATAATTCAATTTACTTATACAATCTATAGATATATAAGATTTACATTAGAATTTTATACTCACATAAAACTATTAACATTTATATTGTTAACAGTTTTATTATAAATAGGTTAAATCTAGGTTAAATGCTTATTACAATAAGTTTGAATTAAATTCTTCGTGATATAATTTTTCTATAAAATCTATACAAATATAGTTTGCAACAAATGTTTGAAAAATATATTTAAAAATTTTAGGCATATAGTAAAAAAATTCAATAACTAATATGGACAAGAGTAATTCTAAAAGAATAGGTAGGAGAATAAAATGGATATTTTTTTGTTTATTGGTATAATTACAGGCCTTTTTGCCATAGTCGTAGGTATGATTGTAAAGGGGGCAGATGTTTTAGTATTATTAAATCCAGCAGCAGCAATTATAATTCTAGTTGGTACTAGTGCAGCGGTAATGAATTCGTTTCCTAAGAAGGATTTTGTTCAAATTCCTAAAATATTCAAAGCACTTTTTAGAGAAGAAAAAAATGACCCAGGGGCAATAATTAGTGAAATTGTAGAGATAGCTCAGACTACAAGAAAAAATGGATTATTATCTCTTGAAAATACTATACAAGGTATGGAAAATAAATTTATGAAAAAAGGTCTTGAGATGATAGTAGATGGTTCAGAACCGGCATTTGTTAGTGAAGTTCTAAATGTTGAAATCGAGAGCATGGAAGAAAGACATCGCGTAGGAGCTTCAATTTTTACAACAGCTGGAGGAGCTGCTCCAACTCTAGGAGTTTTAGGAGCAGTTATAGGGCTAATAGGTGCTTTAGGAAATTTAAATGATACAGAGAAGCTAGGGCATATGATAGCTGCAGCTTTTGTTGCAACTCTTTATGGGATTTTTTTTGGATATGTAATCTTTCATCCATTTGGATCTAGAATGAAAAGAAAGTCTAGTGACGAGGTAAGTAATATGTATATTATGCTCGAAGGGCTATTGATGATTCAAGAAGGGAAGAATCCTAAGAACATAGAGAAAAAATTAGTTGGAATGTTAAAGCCTAGAGATAGAGTCAAATATGAAGATCATAATAGAAAGTAGGGGATTTAGTGGTGAAGAAAAAAGAACATCATGAAGAACATACTGATGAAACATGGCTTATTCCCTATGCAGATATGTTAACGTTATTATTGGCACTTTTTATTGTTATGTTTGCTATGAGTCAGATAGATAAGGAAAAATTGCAAAAAGTTAGTGGAGAGTTTAATGTGATTTTTTCAGGTAGCACTGGTTTAATGGAGAATGGTGGGAGTGCAACTGGATTATCAAATGAAGAAGTTGTAGAAGGGCTTTCAAAACCAGAAGTTGAAGAAAATCAGATGGAAAAAGTTAAGGATATGCTACAAAAGGAAATAGGAAGTGAAGGATATTCTGATAATGTTAAAGTTGAACTCAATGAAGGGGGGCTAGAGATATCTATACAAGATGTTGTACTTTTTAACTCTGGAGATGCAAAAGTATTAAAGGCATCAGCACCCTTTCTCTTAGAAATTTCTAAAATAGTAGGCGGATTAGATAATCATATAAAAATAGTTGGGCATACAGATAATATGCCTATACACAATAAGAACTTTCATTCCAACTGGGAATTGAGCTCAATGCGTGCTATAAATGTAATGAACTTTATGTCTGAATCTGGTGGAGTTAAACAAGAAAAAATGTCTATTGAAGCCTATGCTGAATATTTGCCTAAATTTGATAACTCTACAGAAGAAGGTAGAGCTAAGAATAGAAGAGTAGAAATTTTTATAGCACGTAACTATTTACCTTCGGATAAAGAAAAAGAAGTTAATAAGTAAAGTGAAAAATAAAAAGTTTTAAAATTGGTTGACTTTTTTAATTATAAGCATATAATGAAATATAATAATTTAAATATATAAATACATTGAAGAAGGAAAGTAGTATATAATTAAAATTCAGAGAGAGTATCTATTAGCTGAAAGGATATTTATTGGAGTTATATATGAAGTGCCCTTCGGAGTACGATACCGAATTCAGTAGGCTATCGCGGTTTTAACCGTTATATTAATAGAGTATTATAGTACTTGAAGAGTGGGTTATTTTTTATAACCAAATGGAGTGGAACCGCGGATATTATCCGTCTCTAAGTTTATCTTAGAGACGGTTTTTTTTATTCAAAAATAGTATGAAATTAGTTGAGTAGATAAAAAAATATGCCGTAAGCTTTATATAGATATAGAAATTTATATTACAAAACTTTATGGAGGAAAATGATTATGTATTTTTTAAAATCAATAAAATATGATATAGATTCAGTTTTTCCAAGAGATCCAGCAGCAAGAAACAGAATAGAGATATTTCTATTATATCCGCATATAAAAGCTATTATATTTTATAGAATATCTCATTTTTTATATAATAAAAGATTGTTTTTTTTAGCAAGATTTATTTCAAATATAAGCAGATTTATTACTGGAATAGAAATACATCCAGGAGCTAAAATTGGAAAAGGATTATTTATTGATCATGGAATGGGGGTAGTAATTGGAGAAACAGCAGAAATTAAGGATAATGTGACAATGTATCATGGAGTTACATTGGGAGGTACAGGCAATGAAAAGGGGAAGCGGCATCCAACCATAGGAGATGACGTAATTATTGGTGCTGGAGCTAAAGTTTTAGGAAATATATATATTGGTAAAGGCACTAAAATAGGAGCAAATTCAGTAGTGCTACAATCTACAGAGGAAAATTCTACTGTGGTAGGAATAGCCGCCAAGCCTTTAAATAAAAAATAATATTAAAAATTTTATTAGAAATAAATGGAGGTATTAATCATGAAAAAAATTTATAAGAGTTTAACTGAACTAATAGGAAGTACACCATTGCTGGAGCTTTCAAAATATAATAATAAGCATAGTTTAAAAGCTACTATAGTAGCAAAGTTAGAATATTTTAACCCTGCAGGAAGTGTAAAGGACAGAGTAGCAAAGGCTATGATTGATGATGCTGAAGCAAAAGGGATTTTAAATAAAGATTCTGTCATTATTGAGCCAACAAGTGGAAATACAGGAGTAGGACTTGCTTCAGTAGCATCTTCAAGAGGATACCAAATTAAATTAGTGATGCCAGATACTATGAGCATAGAAAGAAGAAACTTAATGAAGGCTTATGGTGCTGAAATTATATTAACTGAAGGAGCTAAAGGAATGAAGGGTGCTATAGCTAAAGCAGAAGAATTAGCAAAAGAAATACCTAATTCCTTTATTCCGGGACAGTTTATAAACCAAGCTAATCCAGCTATTCATAAAGCAACTACAGGGCCAGAGATCTGGGAGGATACTAATGGAGAAGTAGATATTTTTGTAGCAGGAGTAGGGACTGGTGGAACTATAACTGGAGTTGGTGAATTTTTAAAATCAAAAAATCCTAATATAGAGATTATAGCTGTGGAACCAGAGGATTCACCTGTACTATCCGATGGTAAAGCAGGACCTCATAAAATTCAAGGAATAGGAGCAGGGTTTATTCCTGAGATTTTGAATAAAGATATTTATGACAAAGTTATAAAAATATCTAATGATGATGCTTTTGCTATGAGTAAGGAATTAGCAAAAACAGAAGGTTTGTTAGTAGGTATATCATCAGGAGCAGCTTTAAAGGCGGCTACAGAAATAGCAAGCAAACCGGAAAATGTGGGTAAAACTATTGTAGTATTGTTGCCAGACACAGGGGAAAGATATTTATCTATTCCAAACTTTATATAGAAATTAATCTAGAGAAAAGGGTAAGTTTTTATCCTTTTCTTTGTTAATTAAAATTTAAATAATTCATATTGTATTGAAATAATATTTAATATAACATTATACCTAGAAATAAAGTAAAATAGTTATATTAAATGTTAGGGGCGAGGTTGATGTCAGATAAAAGCGAAAATGAGTCTATAGTTTTACAATTAAACGAATTAATAATAAATAATGATGGAAAAACAGGAATACCCTTTGAAATATTAAGAAATATCTTTGGGTTTTCTATAACGGTAAAAGGATCTCAAGTCTATATCAAGAATGCCTCTAAAAATTTTGAAGAGCCTTTAAGTAAATATGATAAAAAGGAAATTTCTACTGATAACTTTTTGGAAGATTTTAAAGTTTTAAAAGAGAAATTCTCTTTTAAGGAATATTATCAGGGTTCTTTATTATATAGTTCAGAATTAAGAGGGCTTAAACATTATGATGTATTGATAACAGAGAACTCTACTTGGTGTAACATAACCTTAAGAGGGGATTATATGGATTACTGCGACTTAACAAGTAGTAAAAGTATAATAGGTCCTCTTATGAAATTCTATTTTCCTAATAATTATGAAAAAATTCTTATAGATGTTTTAGAAAAAGAAATAGCTCGGTATAGGTGTGACCAAAGAGATGTACTTATAAGAAAAGATTATGATGGAGATACTAAAGAAATTGTATTTTCACAATTAGGTGGAAGTTTATAAAATAGTGGACTTTGCAAAATACATTAATAATACTATGTAAAATATTTAAGATGTAAGATGCATTTTAATAATATAAATGCATCTTAAATATTTCTTTATATTAGTTCATTTTGCGGAAGCACTTCTACAAAAACTTATATTTTAAACTAGATTTATTTGCTCTTACGTGACAAATTCCATATTGATAAACCATAGAATAGCAAAGCTGTAGAAATCAAAATAATGATACTAATAATAGGGGTTATAGTGTAGTCTCCAAAGGTAAAAGTAACTCCCATCATTTGGTTGAAATCTGTTAAGTATTGTTTAGGTGCATTTTTGAAAGCTACAGATAATTGATCTTCCATTATTACCTGCCTTAATAATACTACAGCATGAGATATAGGAAATAATTTGACTATATTTTGTATTGGACCTGATAGATTGCCTATTGGTAAGTAAATGCCAGTTACAAATCCAATAAGTGTACCAATAATAGTACTTGCTGTTGCAAAAGCATTTTGACTTTTAAAGAAGGAAACAAGGAATAATACTATTGCAGTGTTCGTAAAGGTAGAAATCAAAATTAATCCAAGACTTTTAATAATTGCTATAGCAGAAAGTATTTCTCCTCCACCCATTACTAAATAGATTTGTACAATAATAAATGCTACAATACTCATTAAAACTCCGATTATATATGAACTTATAATGTAGCCAGCTACGAGGTCACTTCGTTTAATTGGTGAAGAATAAAAGTCCTTAGAAATTTTTTTAGATTTATCATCCACTAGTATACCAAATGAACCCATAGTGGTTGTTACTGATGTAACTGCTATTAATCCAGCCATGATCCAACAATCCATCAAAGCACGTGCATTAGATATTTCTGTAAGGCTCTCTGACCAAACATCTCCTAAAAATAGGGCATAAAGACCTATTATAATAAATACACTTAAAAGAGAGAAAAACACAGCACTTTTATCACGAAAGAATAATTTAATATTTCGTTTAGCAAATGCAATCATTCTCTAATCCTCCTCCCTGTAATTCCAATAAAGGCATCATCCATAGTACCATTATGAACTTCGAAGCCATCTATATGATTCTTACATTGTTCAATAATAGGAAGAGATGCCATTGTAGAAGATATTTTAATAATAATTTGGTCACTAACTTTTTTATAATCAATAGGAATTGTTTTTAATAGGCTTAAAAGACTATCTTCATCTTTGGAATATAGAACTAGAGTGTCACTAGAATATTTTTCACGTAGCTCTGAAGGGGTTCCTTTAGCTGATATTTCTCCGTTATCAATAACAACAACATAATCAGCAGCAGCAGCTTCTTCCATATAGTGTGTAGTAAGGAAAATAGTCATATCTCTTTCTCTTTGTAATTTGAGAATAGTTTCCCAAACATTTTTACGAGTTTGAGGATCAAGTCCTGTGGTAGGTTCATCTAGAAAAAGTATCTTAGGTGTGTTAATAAGAGCTCTAGCAATATCTGCCCTACGCCTTTGTCCACCAGATAGCTTTCCGTAAGGGCGTTTAGCAAGGTCCACAATACCGGTGGTTTCCATTGCTTTATCTATGGCTTTTGAGAGCTCGTCTCCTTTTAATCCATAGAAACTGCCACGAAGTTTAAGGTTTTCCTTAACAGTCAATAAGTCATCTAATAATCCGTCTTGAAACACAGCTCCAATTATAGAGCGGATTTTATCATCATCTTTTCCTAGGGATAAGCCATCAATTGATATTTCTCCTTCATCTGGTTTTAGAAATGTACATATAATGTCAATGGTAGTAGATTTACCTGCACCATTAGGACCTAAAAATGCAAATAGTTTTCCTTTTTCAGCGTAAAAATCTATTCCATTTACGGCTTTTACATCACCATAGGATTTTTTGAGATTTTGCACTTCAATTATTTTATCCAATAAAACACCTCCACTGTTATAAAATTCAAATTATATATAATATTATATCACGGATAAAGGGAAATTTTAGAATTTAAATTAATAATATGTAAGAATATAATTGACATATCAACGTATTTACTGGTACTTTTAATATAGTTGATAAATCAACTATATTATATTTGGAGGTTATATTATGGATGAAACAAAAAGATATATAACTAAGATTGGAAGAGTTGCACAAATGTACACTAATAGTATTTTGAAAGGTATAAATCTTAGTGCTTCAGAATATATGTGTTTAAGATATATAAGAAAGAGGGAAGGGCTAAGTCAAGAAGAGTTAAGAGAATTACTTGCTATCGATAAGGCAGCGGTAACTCGTCTCGTAAGTAATCTTGAAAAAAAAGGTTATGCAGTTAGATGCAAAGATGCAAAGGATAAAAGAATAAATAGGATATTTCCTACAGATAAAACTAAAGAAGTAAAAGAAATAGCCACAGCTACAGAAACACATTTTTATCAATGGTTAATGGAAGATATAGATGAAGGTGAAAAAGAAATTTTTTTTAAGATATTAAAAAAACTATATATAAAATCTAAAATAGAAAGAAGGGAAAATTTTAAAAATATTATTGAAAGGGTTGAAATAATGGATGAAAGATTTGAAGATTGAGCCTATGAAAGAACCTAATCTTATTAAAAATTATTGGCTAAAAGAAAAAAAGGTAATAGCCATGATAATATTTTTTGGAATAGCATTTAATGGAGCTACTGTTGCTGGTCCAATACTGCAAGGTAACTTAATAGATTCTATATTAGGAAAAGAATCTTTATACAATGTATTTATAAGAATATTTTTATTTATAGGAGCCATTGCATCTATTCAATTTATGCGCTTTTTTAAAAGATTTTATGTAAGAAGATTTGCTAATAGTACATGTGCAACAATGCGTCTTATGATTTATAACAACATAATGAATAAAAGTATAAATGAGCTTAATGATGAAAATATGGGAAACCTTATGACTAGAGTTATTTCAGATGTAGATTTATGTGTTGAAGGAATGAGAAAAGTAACTACAGAAATCTTTGATACTGGGGTTTTGATGACAGCATATTTAATTACCATGATGACTTATGATATTAAAATTACTATTGTATCCTGTTTATTTATACCTATTGCTATGAAGTTAGCAGAGATGTTGAAGGGTATTATATATAAGTATTCTACAGATTATAGAAAGGAAAGTAGTATAGTTACTGATTTGACTTATGATACCATAGAAAATGCAGTTTTATTCAGAATTAATGGATTAGAGGATAAAAATAGAGAAGAGTATTTTCATCATTTAAATGAACTTCAAAGAAAGTCAGTTAAAGCAAGTGTTTTAGAAAATGCTATGCAACCTATATATAATGTTATAGCTTTATTGGGAATAATTATAGTTATTTACCTAGGTGGGAATAAAGTAATAGGAGGTAGCTGGACTGTAGGTAACTTTTCTACATATATGGTGATGTTTACAGCTATGGCAACAAAAGCTAGTAAAACGGCAAAATTATTTAATTCAGCTCAAAAATCAAGGATTTCTTGGCTTAGGATTAAACCTTATTTAAAGGAATATGAATCAAAGAATACAATTGTAGATATAAATAAAGAATGTACAACCATTCAGGTGAAAAATTTAAGTTTTTCTTATCCAGATAGAGAATTAGAGGTTATTAAGAATATTAACTTTGAGGTAAATAAAGGAGAGATTGTAGGAATTACTGGCCCTATAGCTAGTGGAAAATCTACTTTAGGCATATCACTTCTTGGAATTTATGATTATAGAGGAAGTATAAAAATAGATAATAGGGAGCTACGAGATTATAGTGATTATGAAAGAAGTGAAATGATATCTTATTTAGGACATAACACCCAGCTATTATCAGATACCATTTATAATAACATCACATTAGGTAAGGACAAGTCTATTAAAGCAGTCTTACACGATGTTTGTTTTGATAAAGACTTAGAAAGCATGGATAAAGGAGAAAAGACTTTAGTTGGAAGCAGCGGAGTTAGACTAAGTGGAGGTCAGCAGGCAAGAATTTCTCTTGCTAGGGCCTTATTAAATAAAAATAAAATAATTATTCTAGATGATCCTTTTTCAGCTATAGATATGAACACTGAAAGTGAGATTATTCATAATCTACGTAATAATTATAAAGAAAGTATTATTATAATAATATCTCATCGATTAACTATGTTTAATCAAGTAGATAAGGTAATTATGCTAGATGAAGATAACAAAGTGGAATATGGTACCCATGAAGAATTAATAAATAAATCAGAATTATATTCTACAATTTACAAATTGCAAAGAGGTGAGCTTAGTGAAGGATAAATTAGTAGGAAAATCAATAAAGAAAGTATTTAAAAGCAATATTATATTCTGTGCAATTTTAGTTTTAGTGATTATAGGAGTAGTAATAGTTAGCTTAGTTCCACCTCAACTTTTAAAAGTTATCATAGATAAGTATCTAGTAAATAAAGTTACAGTAGGATTGCTTAATATAGCAATTATATATTTAGTAGTATTAATTTTTATAGGTATATTAGATGTAATTAAAGAAGCTTTTTTAGTAGTTTTAGGACAGAAAATAACTAAAGAAATACGTAAAGAAATGATGTTTAAACTAGAAAAAGTGAATTCTATGTATTTTTCGAATAATGATTCAGGGGAAGTAGTTTCATTATTTACAAATGATGTAGATACAATTAATTCATTATTTACTAATGGAATTATTGGAATGATTATAGACTGTTTCAAAGTCATAGGAATATTAGCATCCATTTGGATATTTAATACTTATTTAGGGTTAGCCACATTGATACTGATTCCTATAATTTATTTTATAACTAGAGGTTTTCAAAAACTCATGCTAAAGGCACAACTTAAAAATAGAGTTTTAGTAGGTAAGGTAAATAATCATATATCTGAAAGTCTAAAGAATATAACTATGATTAAAGCTTATAGCAAAGAGAAGTACATGGAGGATAAATATGTAGAATATCTAAAAGATAATTTTAAGACTGTAGAGGAGATAAATTACTTTGATTCAGTATATTCTCCAATTATTCAACTTATACGTGCTATTGTAATTTCGATTATTGTAATACTATCTTCAAGTAAATTTAATTATTTAGGTATTTCTTTAGGAATGGTGGCAGCTTCCATAGATCTAATCTCTAACTTGTTTTCTCCTATAGAGAACTTAGGCATGGAGCTTCAAGATATTCAAAAAGCTATTTCTGGAATAAAACGCGTAAATAAATTTTATGAAGAGAAGGAAGAAGAGGAGAAAAATAAAGAGTTAAAAAAAGAAATCTTAATTAGTAATCCTACACAAATATCCATAAGATTTAATAATGTATCCTTTGGTTATACAGAGGAAATTAAAGTATTAGAAGATATCTCTTTTGAGGTACTATCTGGCGAAAAAATAACTGTAGTAGGAAGAACAGGAGTAGGAAAATCAACTTTATTTAAGTTGCTCCTAGGATTAATTAAACCAGGAATAGGAGATATTACGATAAATGGAGTAGACGTATATAGTATTCCTAACAAAGAAAAGAGAAAGATTTTTGGTTATGTATCTCAAGGGTTTACCTTTATTAAGGGCAACATTGAAGAGCAAGTAACACTACAAGACAAGAATATACCACATAATAAGGTAGAAGAAGTAATGAAATTGGTGGGACTGCATGACTATGTGTTAACCCTAGAAAAAGGATATGAAACCATGGTAGAGCATGACAAGTTATTTTCACAAGGACAAAAACAGCTACTTGCTATTGCTAGAGCTATAGTTACCAATCCACCTATTTTACTATTAGATGAGATAACTGCTAATTTAGATTCAATTACTGAAGAAAAGGTGGTTTCTGTATTACAGGAAGTATCAACTTCTAGAACAATTTTATCTATATCTCATAGATTATCTTCAATAGTAGCCTGTGACAAGATTGTTAGAATTGAAGAAGGAAAGGTGAAGAATATAGGGACGCCAGAAGAGATGATAGAGAAAGATAATTGGTATAGAAGTCATTTAGAGTTAGAAAAATTAACATGGAAGTAAAATATTAGTGTAGGGTATATTTTTAATATATAAGTAATGTAAATTTATATTAAATTTAATGCAATTTAGCATGAATATAATATAAATATTTGTATTAAATATAGAATTAACTAGTATAGGAGAGAGTGTAGTGAATGAATTATTATATCCAATAAGTGAAGATATTTTTAAAAAGTTAGTTGATATACGATTTAATAATATAAATGAAGGCTTTAATAATTTTAAAAATGTAACATTAGAAAGTGAAGTTACAGAGGAAGCAGAAGAAAATATAATTAAATTTATGAAAGAATCTATAAATTTAAATGGAGAGGAGAACTCTTATGTAGATTTATATATATCCACCTTAGATAATGAAAGCAAGGAAAGATTAATAGGATTATTAACCGAAGAAGATAAAGAATTTATGGGAAGAATTCAAGATGTGTTTAATGAAGATACAATTTATTTTAGATTAACAAAAGAAATTATTCCCTTTATAACTAGATTAAGCACTAGAGAAATTTTATTTTGTACTGTGTACTTTACTAGATATCCCCTTACTATATGGGGGAATTATGATAAGAAATTTCCATGTTTTTTTACAAATGATGAAATAGTAAAATTATATGGAGATATCGCAAAGACGTGTAATACTAAACTTATATAGTTTAAAATTCATAAAGTAATAAATAAAAAATTTTTATATAAAGAAATATATGTGAACTTTATTAGCGAATTATTATTAAATAATATTAAAGGTGCAAAATTATTATTTAATAATAGTTATTATTGACAAATAAGCAAATTAGTAATAATATAAATATAAGTATATGTATATAATAAAAGTATATATAGGATAGGATAAGTATGGAGGATATAATATGAAAAAATTTGTTTGTAAAGTATGTGGATACATATATGAAGGTGAAGAATTACCAAAGGACTTTGTTTGTCCAATCTGTGGTGTAAGTGCAGAAATGTTTGAAGAGTTAAAAGATAATGACTTATTTAGCAAAGTTAAAGTATTTAATAAAGTCAAAGAGAATGATGTAGTTACATCTTTTTATCTAACACCTGTAGATAAAAAAGTTTTTAAAACTAATAAAGCAGGACAGTTTATTTCTATAAAACCAATAAGTACAGGGGATAATTCTGGTGAAGTTAGACAGTATTCTTTATCAATGAAACCAGGAGAGGATTTCTATAGAATAAGCGTTAAGAGAGAAGATAAAGGATTAATTTCAAGATATCTTCATGAAAATATTAATGTGGGTGATGAAGTAGAAATAACAGAACCACTAGGAGAGTTTATATTAAAGGATAGTAATAAGCCTTTGGTGCTTATAAGTGGTGGAATAGGAATAACACCTATGATGTCTATGCTATATAAAGCCATAGAAGAAGGTAGAAATATAAAGTTTATCCAAGCGGTAATGAATTCCAATGTTCATACTTTTAAAAGAGAATTAAAAGAAATAGCTGAAAAACATAACAACGTAGATGTAGAGTTTTTCTATAGCAACCCATTAGATACAGACAAATTGGGAGAAGATTATCAAGTTAAAGGATATATTACTAAAGAATGGATAGAAAATAATCTATCAAAGGATGAAGACTTCTATTTCTGTGGACCACTAGGATTTATGAAAATGATATATGATACATTAAAGGCTATGGATGTATCAGATGATTCAATAAACTATGAAATGTTTGGACCATCAGCAGACTTAGGTAAAATGTAATTTTAAGAGATATTTCAAAGCTATTTTGGAATATCTCTTTTGCTTTTACATAGAAATGGATTACCTCAAAATCTATTTCATATATAGTATTAATTATGTAGAAATAAAGAATATGCTAATATTATATTAAATTCATACTCTGGTTCAGCACACAGTGAAATACAATCTATCTTTTATTGAGAATATTTTAACGGCTAAAGTAAATAATAGTAACACTATTATTAGAAGAGGTGTAATTTATGAAAAAATTATTATATATAACCGTTAATTCTAAACCAGAAGAATTGTCTGCTAGTAAAACTGTAGGTAGGAGATTTGTAAATAAGTTTTTAGAAGAGCATAATGAATTTATTCTAGAAGAGCTGGATCTTTACCAGTGTCATATACCTAGGCTTGAATATGAATACTTTGAGAAAAGGAATTGTATGATTAAAGAAGCTGATTTTAATAAATTAAATGAAAAGCAACAAGATGAGGTTCATAAGATAGTAAAACTTGTAGATCAATTTAAAGAAGCCGATGTATACGTAATAGCAGCGCCAATGTGGAGTCTTTCTTTCCCATCGCCTTTAAAGGAATATATAGATTGTGTGGTTATGGATGGAAAAACTATAAAAATATCAGAGAATAAAATGGAAGGATTATTAAATGATAAACCAAGATCTATGGTATATATACAATCATCAGGGGCTTCTATTCCTTGGATGCTAAGGCCTATTCTAAATAAGGGACTTGATTATGTGAAAGATATAATGAAATATATAGGAATTAAAAAATTTGAAGAATTACTAGTAGACGGAACAGGCTTTACTGATGAAGAAAGAAAAAAAGCCATAGATCATGCTAGTAATAAAATAGATGACATCATTAAAGATATTTGGAGATAAAAGTAACATAATATACGAAAAACCACTAATATTTTACATATTAGTGGTTTTATTTTAAAATATATGATATCTTTTTGATACGACTATTTATTATATAAAAAGTGTTACGATATATAAAATATATAGACTCAAAATAGATACTAAGTTAGCTATTATTGTAGAACTATTATATAGCAAATTAATAAGGTAATAATGAAAGGTAAGTGGATAGTAAAGTTGTTAGTAATAGAGAATGCAAAGGTAGTCTATATACTTAATAAGTACTGGCTTATATATAAATCTAGAATAATTATAGGGGGATGAAAATGGTTAAGTTTAGGTTTAAGCGTCTAGGAACTAAAATGACTGTATTCATAGTAGGAATAGTTTTAGTTGGAATGGTGACAACACAGCTAGCTACTACTATGATTATGAGAAAAAATCTTGAAAAGGAAACAAATGAAAGAGGAACTACGGTAGTAGACGAATTAGGAAAATCCTTTGAAAAGGAATTAGTACAGTATGAGAAGGATTTAAAGTTAATAGGAGAGGAAAGTGCTTTTAACAAAGAAGTGCTTAAGGATCCAGTGGCGTTAGAAGAAGTATCATCATTGTTTAAAAATTATACTGAATCTAACTCACAAATATTAAGTATATATGTAGGATTTAAAGATAAGAGTATGCTTGCGGAGCCTACATGGGAAGTACCAGAAGATTACGATGTAACTCAAAGAGATTGGTATATAAAAGCGGCAGAAAATACTGATAAAGTAATCTGGACAGAACCATATATTGATGCAGACCACAATGTGCCTGTAATAACTGCAGCAAAAGCAATAGTAGAAAATGGAGTTGTTAAAGGTGCAATAGCTATTGATTTATCATTAGAAAGCTCTTTGAATAATGTCAAAGAATATAATGTAGGATATAATGGATATGCATTTTTAGTTAGTAATGAAGGTATTGCTCTTTACCATCCAACACTGATAAACGAAAATCTAAAAGATCAAGCCATTTTTAGTGGAATCTTCAAATCAGATGTAGGATCTTATAAAATTAATGCAGATAAAGATGATTTAAATATATATTATTATACTATACCAAACTTTAACTGGAAGGTTGGTGCTGTATATAATGAAAAAGATATGCAAGGCAGTATAACTGAAATTAATAACTTTGCTATAGTTATTACTGTTGGAGCAATGATAGTATTAACTGGAATATTATATATACTCATAAAAACAATATCTAAGCCTTTAGTTAAATTATCTAATGAAGCGAAGTTAGTAGCAGAGGGAGATTTAACAATAGATATAAAATCTAAGTTAAAAGATGAAATTGGACAAGTAACTAATAACTTTAATAGTATGGTTAAAGATATTAATAATATAGTATCTAATGTACAAAAATCTATATATCAAATTAATAGTGCCAGCGAAAATCTAAGTGCTATATCAGAAGAGACTACGGCTTCATCAGAAGAGATAAATGCAGCAGTAGCAGAAATAGCGAAAGATACATCTAATCAAGCAGAGACTATTGTAAACATAGTAGATAAGGTTGAAAAGTTAAATGAATCTATTGAAGATATTAATAATATTATTAATAAGATGAATGAATTATCTAATTCTTCAACAACTGCTTCAGAACAAGGATTAGAAAATGTAAGTAACTTAAATGTTAAAATCAAGGAAAATACTAATGAACTTAATAAAGTAAATGATATATTCCAGGGACTAGTTTATAAGTTGCAAGAAATAGACAAGGTTATTGACATGATAACTAATATATCAGACCAAACTAACTTATTAGCTCTTAATGCAAGTATAGAAGCAGCAAGAGCAGGAGAAGCTGGAAGAGGATTTGCAGTAGTAGCAGAGGAAGTAAGAAAGTTAGCAGAGCAATCTAACAATGCCACAAATAAGATTAAAGAATCTTTAACTAATATAAATAAAGAAACTAATAATGTTAAAAGTGCCATACTCAATGCTAATGATATAAATAAAGAAACTGAAAGTGCAGTATTAACTACAGAGCAATCCTTTAATTCTATCAATGATGAATTACAAGAAATAGTTGAATTAATAAGAAAAACAAATAGTAGGACAGAAGATATTAATAACTATAGTGGAAATATATTAGGCGGAGTAGAGGATATATCTAATAATGCACAACAAAATGCCTCTACAGTAGAAGAAGTAAGTGCTTCAATAGACGAGCAATGTGTTGTATTTGGAAATATAGCACAGCACTCAGAAGAGTTAGCAAAATCATGTCATGATCTATCACAATTAATTAATCATTTTAAAGTGAATAAATAGAATATTTATATTTGATTATTTTTACGTATAAGTTATGAATAAAATAAAGGTATATTTCAATATATTGAGATATACCTTTATTTGCTATATAGGAATATAACAAATATTTAATAAATGAGTTGATGGATTTTCTATAACTATTGAATCTACACCATAAACATCTTTGATCAATTCAGAGGTAAGAATGTCTTTAGGACTACCATAGGCAACAATAGTGCCTTCTTTTAAAACATAAAGCTTATCACAATACATAGCGGCAATATTTAAATCATGTATAGCAGCAATAATTTCTACATTAAGACTTTTTACAATGCCCATAAGCTGAAGTTGATATTTTATATCTAAATGATTTGTTGGCTCATCTAAAATTAGACAGTCAGTTTGCTGTGCTAATGCTCTAGCAAGAATAATGCGTTGTTGTTCTCCACCAGAAAGAGTTAGGAAGTTTCTATCAATAAACTTTAGCATTCCTACTTTATTTAAGGAATCATATATTATGTCATAATCTTTTTTAGTATCTCTATCTAAAAATTTTTTATGAGGAGATCTACCCATAAGTAATATGTCCTTTACAGAAAAGTCAAAATTATAATTATTATGCTGAGAGAGAACTGCTAGTTTTTTAGAGCTTTCTTTTATAGATAATTTGCTTAGACTAATATCATCTAATTTGATTATGCCACTACTGGGCTTTAGTGTTCTATAAATACATTTTAATAAAGTAGATTTACCACTGCCGTTTGGACCAATTATACCTATAAATTCTTTATTATTAACATCTATATTAATACCTTTTAGAATTTCAGTATCACCTATTTTAACTTTTATATCTTCAGTCGAAATATGCATTAATTGTTACCTCCAAATCCATAGGACTTTTTAATCATAAGCCATACAAAACATGGTGCACCTATCATAGAAATTAATATACCAATAGGAATTTCAGCACCATTTATTATAATTCTAGATAACACATCTGCCCAAATCATAAATATAGCCCCTAATAGAGCAGCTACAGGAATTATTCTTCTGTGATCTGTACCGAATATCATCCTAACTATATGAGGAATAATAAGTCCTATAAAT
Source organism: Clostridiaceae bacterium (assembly GCA_902363375.1). Taxonomy (GTDB): domain Bacteria; phylum Bacillota; class Clostridia; order Clostridiales; family Clostridiaceae; genus Clostridium_J. The sequence continues at coordinate 309,269 of CABIZX010000002.1, forward strand.
CCAATCATACCAGAAGAAAATACTATTATTCCAATCATTAGGGATGTTATTATTAAATAAAGAATTCTAAATTTATGGAGGTCTGTACCTAATGTTACAGATACTTCATCACCCAAAAGCATTAAATTTAGAGTTCTATATTGAGTCATAAAGAATAACATTCCTATAAAAATAATAGGAAGTATAAAAGAAATCTCATTCCAATTAGCGCCAGATAGACTACCCATAAGCCAGAAACTAATATTCTTCATACCTTGAGCATCATTAGAAATATAGACTATAAAACTTGAAAAGGCACTACACACAGAGCTAAGAGCCATTCCAGAAAGAAGTAGCTTTGTAGAATTACTTCGTCCACCTATATTAGAGATAAGTAAGACTAACATTGAGGTAACGAAAGCACCTATAAATCCCATGATTCCAATATAGTTAATACTAAGGCTTGTTCCAATTCCAAGAAGAATAGCTAAGGTGGCCCCAAGAGATGCACCAGAAGATATCCCAAGAACATAGGGATCAGCTAAAGGATTTTTAACAATAGCTTGCATTACAATGCCAACTACAGATAATCCGGATCCAACTCCGATAGCTAAGATTACTCTAGGCATTCTAATCAACCATACTACGTCCATTTTTGCAGAACTTGTAGAAAGCTCACCAATATTAAAAATTTTATAAAGAATTATACTGTATACTTCTTTCATAGATATATTTACGGAACCTATAGCAACGGCTAATCCTATTGAAAGTAGAAGTGCTATTAAAAGAATAAGAGAAGTGCCTATATAAATAGGTACTCCCTTACAAGTATTAAAATCTTTAGTTTTGAGGTTATTATTATTTTTCATCATCATAGTATTACTTACCTAGAGTTCCGTATAGACCATCAGAAAAAGTATTTATTCCATCTATAGTTCTGATACCACTAGAGTACATTTCTCCTAGAGATATAGGATATATTCTTTTATTCTTCACAGCTGCAAGTGTTTGAAGAGATTCATCTTTTAAAATTTTATCTACTTCTTGTTGAGGGATGCTATTATCACCTTGGTCCATAAATACTACAAATATACAATCAGGATTAAGATTTATTAAATCTTCTTTACCAATATTGTTTCCTTCAGGATTCAATAAGTTAGAACCCAGTTTAGTTATCATGTCACCAGCTAGAGTGCTAGCTCCATAAGTGCTAATTTTATCATCAAAGAATTCTACAACTAATGCGTTTTGTTTCTCTTTATCTTTAACTAGATTAGCAGTCTTTTCAACACCTTCATTAATCTTATTTACTAATTCTGTAGCTTTATCTTCAACATTAAATATTTTTCCTAAATTTAATATATCAGTAATTTCATTTTCAATAGTTTTTTCTTTAGCAATACCACTATTTAAAGATATATACGTATTAGTACCATTCTCATTCCAATAAGCAACATCTCCAAGATTTTTATCATTGAATAGTGAATACCAGCCGAGAATAAAGTCAGGTTCAGACATAACTACAGTCTCTTTTGAAGGAGTAAACTCTTCTAAATAATTAACTTTCTCAAAAATAGCCTTATATTCTTCCTTTACAGGATGGTCAAGACCAGCTGCAGCAATGATTTTATCTTCTAGACCTAAAGCAAGAAGTGTTTCGATAGAATTTTGATATACAGCAAAAACTTTTTCTGGAGCCTTATCAAAAGTTAACTCTATAGGTTCTTTTTTATAATTATAGGTTTGAATTGTCACTGGATAATGGGAATCTTTACTTTCATTTTGTGATGAATTAGGATTTTCTTTCGAAGTGTTTTTATCAGAGCTTTTATTACTACAACCTACAAGACTAAGGATAAGTAATATGCCTAATAAAATTGAAATGATTTTTTTAAAGTGTTTCATTTTAAATCTCCTTTACTATTCCAATTATAATTAGTTAAATATTATAATTTGTTATGAATACATAAGGATACTCTAAGTAAAACCATAGATAATATAGCGTTATTACTATGATTAATATCACTCTTTACTCGAAGAGTATCGATATTTTAATATTGGCAAGTATCCTGACTTATAGATCATAATATTAACTAGCCTTCCCAAATCAATGATTCAGTGACTTAATTTAGTCAATACTCCCTAATTACAGTAGCGGTACTGTGTGGAAATCTCATCCATCTTCCTTTAAATTAACCAATATTATTCATATATTATTATATTTCAACAAAACATACTCTATCATAACTGAGAATGCGTGTCAATAAACTGAAATAAATAATGATGAATAAGTCTGTAAATTCAGAATAGATGTAAATATATTTAGTATTGAATATATTATTAAATATTGACAAAGATAAAAGAGTAAAGGGGGTATTAATAAAGATATAAATTTAATAATGAATAATAAATATTGATTAATAATGATTATTTAGTTATAATTGAAATATATTTAAGAGATATTTTAGGAGGAATATAAAATGGCATCAGAAAAAATTGTATGTCTTTGTAATGGAGTTACCTATGCTTCAGTAAGAGAAGCAATGTCCGAAGGGGCTAGATCAGTAGAAGATATTCAAGCTGCTACAGGAGCAGGAGATGTTTGTGGAGGATGTATTGAAAGAATTGAAAAAATATTAGGTGATGTATGCACATGTAGAAATGTCTCTACTGAAGAAGTTATAGAATCAATAGAAAATGGTGATGATACTGTAGAAAAGATAGGAATAACTACAGGTGCAGGAACAGCATGTGGAAAGTGCAAGTGTGTTCTTGAAAGTTTAATTGATACAAATAATTAGAGTATATAAAATTAAAACAAATTATTTCGCCAGCCAATATAAAAGATATGTTAATGAACATTAGGAGGAATAAAAATGGGTGCAAATAGAGTTATATGTCACTGTATGAATGTAGATTACTTAGCAATAAGAAAGGCTATGATAGCAGGAGCACGTACAGTAGAGGAAATTCAAGATATGACAGGAGCAGGGACTGTTTGTGGAGGATGCATAGGAGAGATAGAAAAGATATTGGTATCAGTTTGCGGATGTACTAATGTTTCCCTTGAAGAGGTAGTAGGCGCAGTAAAAAATGGTGCTGATACTGTAGAAAAGGTTGGAGAAATTACTAAAGCAGGAACTGTTTGTGGAAGATGTAAAGCACTTATAGAGAATGTTATAGAACTAAAAAGATAAATATAAAAAGTTAAGGAAATCTTGCAAAATAGGATTTCCTTTTTTAGAGGTATTGAAATAGTAGTTAAGACTAATATAAATACTATTCAGAAGGATATTAATTAGATTTTTATAATAATTAGTGGGTATTAAAATATATTTAATAGCCATACTAATGAGGAATAATTAACATAATACAGAATTATTTTTTATTAGTTATATTGTCGATTTGTCGATATTAAGGAGGAATAATAGGTAATGTCAGAAAATAGAGTTGTTTGTACTTGTTTAGATGTAGATTATGATACTATTAAGAAAGCAATTGAAGATGGAGCAGAAACAGTAGATGATATCATGCAGGCTACAGAAGCTGGAACTGTTTGTGGAGCATGTATTGATGAAATAGAAGAAATTCTTCAAGAGCTAAAGAAATAGTTAATACAAAGATTTTATGTTATATAGGGCTGTATTCATATTAAATTATTAGTATGAATACAGCCCTAGTATTTATACTGTACTTTGAAAGTCGTAACAGTATGAGCAAGCCTAGTAATAAAAAATTTATCGTATCAAAATGGGGATTTCACAAAATACATTATCGATATTTATTTATTTTGCAAAAGCTCCTTTTTATGAGAAATGTATATTTATTATATTAACTTTTCATTTCGTTTTTAATATCATTTTTTAATTCTTTAGCTATTTCTTTTCCACCAGCAATTGTTTTATTGTAAAGATTTTTAGCTAATCTGCCTTCTTCTTGAACTTCATTTTTCATCTGATTTTTTAGATTGTGAACAAATTTTTTTTCAGAAATAAAGTCTTGAACATCTTCCTTTTTATTTTCATATTGAATTTTAATTTCATTAAACATGTCTTTAACTTCACCAGTAGTCTTGTTCATGCCTTCCTTGATATTCTCACCTATATTATTCATAAAAAATCTCCTTTCTTTAAGCCATTCTAAAAGTTAAATTAGTATCATATGATATAAACAGTTGCTTAATAGAATTAAAAATATCTATTGATATTTAATATAAAGTTAATTCTACTTTCTATATAGTTTGTTCCAAAAGTATAATAATATTTTATAAATTTAATGGATACATAGAGATTAAATTCAATAATAAGTTTTAAACTACTAAATACTTTATATAGCTTTTTAAATTTATAGGAATGAAAAGCAATATAATTTAAATATTTATATGTTTATATGTTAAATTTTCAACTAAATAAATAATAAATTTATCTTTAAATAGGCAGTTTGAAAGATAATAAAAATGAAAATAAGTAATAAATTTGTTATGAAAGTATAAACGGACAGCATGATAAATATAAATTTAAGTATGATATAGTTTTAAATATAAAGTTATATACAGCGTATACTTAACCTGATATATGAAAATAAAGTAGCCGAGTTTATTTTAAAAATATTTTAACTAATATGGTTAATTAAATAACCATATTAGTTAAAATATTATAATTTGATATCAATAAATAATTGTATGAAAATACAACTATTAGATGATATAAGATATCAATATATAAATCTAGGGGGGAAAGAAAATGTTTAAAAAATTTACAAATGGTTGTGTTAAGTTAGTTCAGAATTATCTGCCAGATCCATTTTTATTTTGTATCATTTTAACTTTCATAATCTTTACTTCAGGTATTATATTTACAGGACAATCTCCATTAGCTATGATTATACATTGGACTGATGGATTTTGGAGTTTATTAGAATTTGCAATGCAGATGGCATTAGTTCTTGTATTTGGGCATACTTTAGCAAGTGCACCAGCATTTAAGAAAATTACAAAGAGGCTAGCCCGAATTCCTAAAACTCCGACTCAAGCAATATTATTAGTTACCTTTGTATCATCTATAGCATGTATATTAAACTGGGGATTTGGACTAGTTATAGGAGCAATATTTGCAAAAGAGTTGGCTAAAGAAGTAGAGGGTGTAGATTATAGGCTTTTAATCGCTTCAGCTTATTCAGGATTTTTATTATGGCATGCAGGTTTATCAGCATCAATACCATTAACTCTTGCAACTGGAGGAGAGTCCTTAGTTACAGCTACGGCAGGAGCTGTAAGTGCAGCAGGAGTGCCGACTAGTGAAACCATATTTTCACTATTTAATTTAGTAATCGTAGGAGTTTTAATAATAACATTACCACTTATAAATAGGGCTATGCACCCAGAAAGAGGTCAGGCCGTAGTCATAGATAAAAAGTTGTTAAGTGATAATGAAGATTTTATAGAGATTCCAAGGGAAAAAATGACTCCAGCAGATAAGTTGGAGAATAGTAAGTTAGTTACTTGGCTAATCTCAATGATGGGGTTTGCTTATATAATATATTACTTTATTAATTCAGGATTTAGTTTGAATCTAAATATAGTAAATTTTATATTTTTATTTTTAGGTATTTTATTACATGGAACTCCTAAACGATTTTTAAATGCTTTAATGGATGGAGCTAAAGGAGCAGGTCCAATATTACTTCAATTTCCGTTTTATGCCGGTATTATGGGAATGATGACAGGAGCTAATACAGAGGGAATCTCTTTAGCGGTATTAATGTCTAACATTTTTGTAACTATATCTAATAAATTTACTTTCCCAATGTTCTCATTTTTAAGTGCAGGATTAGTTAATTTCTTCGTTCCATCAGGAGGTGGACAATGGGCTGTTCAAGCACCTATTATGATGCCTGCTGGTGCTGAGCTAGGTGTGAGTACGGCAAAAACTGCTATGTCAATTGCCTGGGGAGATGCATGGACAAATATGATTCAACCTTTTTGGGCCTTACCAGCACTTGGTATAGCAGGATTAGGGGCGAAGGATATTATGGGTTACTGCATAATAGATTTACTATATTCGGGAATAGTAATTGCTGTAGGTTTAACTATTATAGGTATTTAAGCTTATTTTTAAAATGGCTCTGTTGAAAATTACTGTGATAAAACATACAAGTTATGAGAAGATTTGCGGACGTCCTTTAAAGTTCGTACTGAAATAAGAAGATAGTGTTCTGTAACTAAACAGCGAATCTGTTACAAGAACACTATCTTTTTTTATTATACTTTCAAGTACTATTAAAAATCGCTACTTCCCGGACATCACATACAGCTAGTTCACAGTCAAACTTCCAACACCTATATTTAAGTCGAAGGTATATATATCTTCACCAGAAGTTTTAGCATTTATATCTATGCTTCCAACACCAGTAGAAGTATTTATTTTTACAGGTGAGTTATTTGGAATAGATATAACTGTTTCACCCATACCTCCATCGTAGTTTAAATTCCCGCCAACTTCAGCAAAATTTATAGTAAGGTTACCCAAACCACCGTTGATATTCATATCACCAGATTTAGCAGAGAGATTTATATTAGCATTACCGAGACCTTGAGTAAGATCTAAATCGCTGAAAGAAATATCTTTAAGTGTTAAATTACCTGCACCACCATCAATAGTTAATTTTTTAGAATTTATTTTGGTGATAGAAACATTTCCAGCGCCACAACTTAGGTTTATATCTTTATCAAAGGATTTAGGAATATTAATAACTACTTCCCTAGAATTTGAGCCATTTAAAAATTTTAAATTTATATTAGAGTCTACGCTATGCTCCTTAATATTAAGAGTATTTCCAGTATTCTCAATGGTAGTTTTATTTACAATGGAACTAGAACCTGTGCAGGTTATAGTAAAATCTGAACCATCTATAGCATTAATAGTAAGATTGGAAGCATCAATTGAAATATTTACATTTTCGATACCATCCATAGGGATAGTTTTTGAAATATCTTCTTTATAAATAGCTGAATTATCATTACTATAGCTAGATCCATTATTTATGATGTCATTTAAGTTATTCACAAAATCATTTCCAAGATTATTAAAGAGCTTATCACTATTAAGATTAATAGTATTACTATTTTTAGGTCTAGGTTTAACACCAAACTCTACATTACAACTGGTAAGGAGAGTAGCTGAAAGAAACAGAGCAGGAATTATAATAAAAAGCTTTTTTTTCATAAAAACACCTCTATTTAATAATTAATTAAACTATATCTAATTTTCTGTCTATTCTATTGGCAGCAATAAGCTGAAGTGTGATAAGAGCAATTAAGTTTATAAGCATTGAGAATATATCAACTTCAATAGCCCCATATTTTCCGATAGTTATATACCAATAAGGGAAAAGAAGAAGTAAGAGATTAGATATGAAGGAATAAATAATATCTCCTATAATCCAGGTAGCAATAACAGCTAATACACATAGAGCAGTACTTTTAATATATGAACCTAATATAGCAATTAATGCAGTTATAATTAAATATCCTATTATGATACCAAATAATATAGATAAAGAAATGCTAAATATCATAGAAGTCATGTTATTTGAATTAACCATTATATTTAAGTTTGAAATTATAACGATAAATGAATTCGTTAGAATAAGCTCTAGTAAATTACCAAGAATAAAATCTATACCTGATATAGGTGTTAAAAACAAAAGTCGTCCATACTCTTTAGATAGTTGCATAGAAAATATTATTATATGAGCTATAAAATTTATAATAAGAAGCAGAGAAATAGCAGGAATTAAATCGAATCCTAGAGTAAATTTTGATAAAAAAGAGCTAGAACCAAGAGCTAACACTAGAATAACTGCTTCGATTAAATACATTATTCTTAAAGTTCTAAAGGTATATTTAGATATATTTAAAATATTTTTTATTTTAATTGATTTACTTTTAGTTAGTGTAGTTTCCATAACATTCACCTATTCTGCAAATACCTTTCTATATATTTGGTCTATGGATGTACCATATTTTATACGCAATTCTTCAGCGTCACCATTTTCAATTATCGAACCTTCACCTAAAAATATTACTTCATCAAAAAGCTGTTCAAGTTCCCCTACATAATGAGTTGTAATTATCATTGAAGCAGTACTATCTAAATTATCTATAATTGCATTTATTATCTTGTCTCTGCTTATGATATCAACTCCTGAAATAGGTTCATCTAAAATGTATAAACTACAATCTCTGCTTAGGGTTAGGCTAAGGGCTACTTTTTCTAGCATTCCTTTAGATAATGCTTTTAACTTAGAATCTGTTTTGATACCCATGAACTTTAGTAAATTTAGGGCTTTATTTTCATTAAAGTCCTCGAAAAAATCCTTATAAAATTTAAGGGCATCATTAACCTTCATCCATTTAAAAAGGTAATCTTTTTCTTGAAGATATGAAATAAATCTTTTAGTTTCTACTCCAACTGATATTCCGTTTATTTCTATATTTCCTAGTGTAGGTTTAAATAGTCCAGATATAATATTTAAAAGGGTAGTTTTTCCTTGCCCATTAGGTCCAAGAATTCCAAGAACCTTGCCTTTTTTTAATATAAAGTTAATGTCATTTAAGACATGTTTTGAACCAAAGTTCTTTGAAAGATTAGTTACTTCCAATATATTGTCATTGATAGAATTTAAACTTGTACTTTTTAATATTTCTTCTTCAGTTATTATGGAATTTAAGTTACTATTCAAGGCTATTCCTCCTCATACATATTCATGATTAACTCTAAAATTTCTTCTTTAGAAAATCCTAAGGTCTTACTTTTACTAATAAAATCCTTTAATAATTCCTTAGAATATTCTTTTTTCAGGTTTTCTACTACGGTTTCATCTTCTGTTACAAATTTTCCAATTCCTCTTTGAGTATTTATTAATCCTTCATTTTCAAGTTCAGAATAAACTCTTAATATAGTATTTGGGTTAACCTTGAGCTCACTGGCATAATCCCTAACAGACAATAGTCTTTCCCCCTTTTTTAATTCTCTAGAAACAATCTTCATCTTCATATAATTTTTTATCTGAATATATATGGGTTCCTTTGAGCTTAATTCTAACTCCATTTCATCACCTCATCTATCAGTTGTAGTGTCTTAATTACATAATACACCAATACTGACTTGATGGTTAATTTCAAAAGATGGCATATAAGGTGATTATAGCAATATAAATGTAGATATCTATAATTATCTCTGAATTATGGATATTTACATAAATTTCAATTAATATTTTACAAATTAACCCAATATACTACAATTTATGTTACTAATATATTGTAATGTATTAGTTATAAATGTATAATTAAGTAGTATGAATATACATTAACGGAATTGTTAGTACAATATTTAGATAGTGCACATGTAAAATGAAGAATATTAATATGATTTATAATTTTGCAATAATAACAATACAATAGTATCAATATTCAATAAAGGGGGGGAGCTTATGAAACAATTTTTTAACAACTTAGATGAGATGATTTTAATAGTTGATAGTAAAGCAAGAATTTTATTTGCAAATTCTAAATTATTAAGAAAATTTAAAATTACTGAAGAAAAAGCAAAAGGAGAGTATATAGATATTGTATTCCCGCAAGCAAATGATAGATTAAGTAAAATGATAGCAAGTTTTAATAGTATAACTCCAGAAATAATTGAGTGCATTTTTTATCCACAGAAATCTGAAAAGATTCATTGTAAAGTAAGTATTAACAAGGAAATGTGGTATGGGGAAGAAGCCTTTTTTCTTAATATAAAAGAAAATGAAAGATATAGTAAAAAAGATTTAGAAATGCTTTTGGATACGTTACCATATGGTATGTGGATGAAAGATGCTTTTGAAAAGTATATATATGTGAACAACGCACATGCAAGAACCTTTGGAATTGGTAAAGAGAGTATTATAGGATATCATGATTCAGATTTTTGGAATGAAGAGCAGTGTTGTTATTATAAGAAAACAGATAATGAAGTTATTCATAATAGAAGACCACTACTAGATGAAAGACTAGTTGATAGACCAGAAGGCGATAGATGGTTTGAAACTTATAAGGGACCAATATTAGACGAAGATGGAAAAGTAAAATATATAGTTGGAATTTCAAGAGATATAACATTTAATAAAAAAGTAGAATTAGAATTAATAAATAGCCATGAGCAGCTTTATGCTTTAAATGAAGTGGTGAAAAATGGCTATGATGAAAATAGTGGAATATTTGATACCTTAAAAGAGGAGATTATTGATAAAATAGGTGCGGACTCTATGAGTATATGGACCTACAATGATAAGGAAAGTAAGTTGAGTTGTAAATGTTATCTTGGAAAGTACACTGAAATAGCTGATGAAAATTTAGATATTTCAGTGAAGTATGAGGAGTTAGAAGAGTATTTCACTAATGGCAATGGTGAGGGGCTAAAACCATTATGTCAAAGCAAAGATTATATAAATTTAGATATGCTTATAAAAAAAGGTGTAAGATTCATAGGAACATATAAAATTCAATTTAATAATAAAATTATTGGGGTTATAAAGTTATTATATAGTAAGATGGATGCTGCAAAACTGAACAATGATGATTTTATAAAAATTTTATGTAATCAAATTGCAGTGCTAATAAGAAACGATAATTTATCTAAAGAAATTAAGCTAGAGCTCAAGAAAAGAGAGGAAACGGAAAGTGAACTTCAATTATTTTTAGATACTGCAGCTGATCTTATGGTTATAATTGGAGAAGATAGTAAGTATAGAAAAGTAAATCAAGGTTGGAAAAAAACTTTAGGTTGGAGCAAAGAAGAACTTTTAGATATGAATTGGACAGATATACTTCATCCAGATGACATAAAACCAACAGAAGACTTTGTAGAAGTATTAAAAAATGAACAAAGAATAATGGCATTTAAAAATAGATATATATGTAAAAATGGTGATATAAAGTGGATACAGTGGAATAGTAGATATCTAAAGAGCAGAAAAATATGCATATGCACAGGAAAAGATATAACAAAGCAGCAAGAGCTAGAAGAGCAACGCAAAAATTATGAAGAAGCTATTCAACTAGAGAAAGTTAAAAGTGAGTTTTTTTCTAACATATCCCATGAATTTAAAACACCATTAAATATTATCCTAGCTACAATGCAATTAATAAATCACAATATTGAAAAAGAACTCATTCACGCAGAAGAAGATGTTGATTTAAAGCGTTATATGAATTCTATTAAACAAAACTCATATAGGTTATTAAGGTTAGTGAATAATTTAATTGATATAACAAAAATAGATACAGGATACTATGAATTACAATTAGCAAATCACAATATTGTGAGTGTAGTAGAGGATATTACAATTTCTGTAGCTGAATATATAGAAAATAAAGGTATAGAATTAATATTTGATACAGAAGTTGAAGAGATGATAATTGCTTGTGATCCAGATAAAATAGAAAGGATAATGCTGAATTTGTTATCTAATGCAGTTAAATATACAAAGATAGATGGTAAAATTGAAGTATATTTAGGCATTAAAGGTGATCAGGTTTTTGTATCAGTTAAAGATGATGGTGAAGGTATTGATAGAGAAAAAGTAAATTTGGTATTTGATAGATTTACTCAAGTTGATGATACATTAGCTAGAAAATATGAGGGTAGTGGGATAGGATTATCACTAGTTAAATCTTTAATTGAAATGCATAGAGGAGTTATTGACGTAACTAGTCAGGTTGGAGAAGGAACTGAATTTATATTTTATCTCCCTATAAAAGTTTTGAAAGATGAGAGGGAGCATAAGAGTTTTGTATCAGGTACCAGAGAGAGGATAAGTTCTAAAGTAGAAAAATGTAATATAGAGTTTTCAGATATATATAGTTAATATATCGAAAATATAGTTTTAGATAGTCATTTTAATTTATTATTTAGTCAGTATGTAAATAGTGTGATATAATAAACTGTATACTACTAAAGAGTAGAATATGAATGATAAGGAGTTGTGTTGCTTCATGTCATATTAGATAGAAGCAGAAATTATGAATAAAACTAGAAAAATTATTTTTGAGGCTGCAATAAAAGTATTTTCAAGTAATGGGTACGAGAGTGCAACTATGGATGAAGTAGCAAGTAAGGCTGGAGTTGCAAAAGGAACCCTATATTATCACTTTAAAAGTAAAGAGGAATTATTTTATTTTATTGTACAGTCAGGTATAGATTTAATAAGTGATGAGGTTTCAAAGGCTATAGAAGAGGTTGATGATCCTATAGAAAGGATGAAGGTAGCAGCAAGGCTTCAACTTAAGTATTTCTATACTAATAAAGATCTATTTAGAGTAATAATGACTCATATGTGGGGAAGTAAAGAACGTCATGAAGAGATAAGGAGTCAGATGAAAAGCTTAATAGACTTAACTTCGAAGACACTATCAGAAACAAAAAAAGATAGTGATAAAGACAAAGAAGATTACGATATATTAAGCTATTGTTTTATCGGTATATTATTTTCATCTGCATTATATGAAATCATAAATGAGAATAATTATGATCAAAATGAGGTAGTTGAAAAATTCATAAATTATATTAATTATGGAATAAGATTGTCTTAAATAATAAATAAAATGAAGTACTTAAACTTAAGGAGTTTTCTAAGCTAATAAAATAATTAGTTTAGAAGACTCTTTTTATATATTAAGAAATTATGAACCTAAATAAATTTTATATTTTTGTATTGACTGGCCAGTAAAAAAGGAGTATATATTATATATTACTGTAAAGTATAAAAAATTAAAGGAGGTGGTAGCATGAATTTTCTAAAAATCGCGGGTAAGGATATAAAAAGCATTTTTAAGAACAGACTTATAAGGATATCAATTGTTGCAATTATTGTAGTACCATTATTATACTCCTTGTTGTACTTAGATGCCTTTTGGGATCCTTATGCACGAATTGAAGACATGACCATAGCCGTAGTTAACGAAGATGGTGGTGCCTTACTTGACGGGGAACAGGTAAACTATGGTAAAGATATTGTAGAAAATCTAAAGAATAGCAATGAGGTTGGTTGGGAGTTCACTAGTAATGAAAAAGCTAATGAGGGCCTAGAGAATAAAGGGTATTATGCTAAATTTGTAATTCCTCAAAGCTTTTCAAAAAATATTGTAGCTGCAAAGGAAGGAAAGCCTCAAGTAGCAGATCTGCAATTTGTATGTAATGAAAAGAAGAATTTCTTAGCGGCTCAAATCAATTCACAGGTTGAAAAATTACTTAAAGAAGAAATTGTAAGTACAATTTCGAATAACTATGTTACTGTTGCTTTTGACAAGCTATATGAAGCAAAGGATGGATTTGTGAAAGCAGCTGATGGGAGCAATGAGATCTACAAAGGAATTGGTCAACTAAATGATAAAGTACCGATGTTAGTTGAAGGTGCTAATAAGCTTGGAGATGGAGCATCACAATTAAAGGATGGGCAAGGCCAACTTAATTCCGGAATAAGGTCAATAAACAATGGCTTATCACAAGTAAATAATAAGGTTCCAGACTTGAGTTCTGGGGTAGATAAGTTATATGATGGTTCACAGGAGTTGAAAAATGGGCTAGGAACTGCAGCAAATGGGGCAGGTGCACTAACAGCAGGAAGTAAAGGTCTTTATAGTGCATTTAATACAACAATTTATCCAGCTGTAAATTCACTTAAAAGTGGAGCTAATGAACTTAATAGTTCATTAAAAGCTGGAGAAAGTAGTATAAAAGCTCTAAAAGAAGGTGGAGAAGGATTAAAAACTGCCAGTGATAATGTAGCAGCGGCATCATCAGGTATAAATAAGGGATACCAATCAGTTAAAGGTGGAGTTGATCAGCTTATAGATGGTGTTAATAAATCTTCAACAGCAATGAATGAAATAGCTACAAGTATTGTAACAGCAGCTAAATCAAATCCTGAGGTGGCAAAAGATCCAAATATTCAAGCCGCACTTCAAAAGATACAAGCTTTAAGTCAAGAAGCTAGTGAAACACCAAAGAAGGTACAAGAGTTACAAGCAGGAACTGAGGAATTTGGTAATAAACTAGGTGAATTTGATGGTGCTGTAAATAAGTATACTGGTAAGGTTAATGAATTTGCCACTGGCACAATAGCTTTAACGGATAGTGTGAATAACATTGGTGTAGGAGTAAACAAAATAAGCGGAGGTTTAAATTCCTTAGAAGCTGGACTTAATGAAAATACTAAAGGTTCCTTTGGAGCTGGATTAAAATCAGTATCAGACAATATGTCTGGTTTAAATGAAGGAATTAATAAGTTAAACAGTGGATCTAGTGAAATCTATGGAGGCCTTGGACAGCTAAGAAGCAATGTTCCAACTTTAAGTGGTGGAATACAAGCTTTATACAATGGATCCAATCAGTTAGTTGAAGGGTCCAATGCATTAGTAGATGGACAAAATCAGTTAAGTGATGGAGTATCAGAATTAACAGGTAAGGTATCTCAATTAGAAGAGGGAGTAAGTAAATTATATGACGGATCTAATGAACTTTCCAATGCATTGAAAGATGGAGCAGGGGAAATGAAAGAAGGACTAAAAAACTCATCTAAAGAAATGGGTGACTTTGTTTCAGCTCCAATAAATATGAAGAATGAGCCTATAAATAAGGTTCCTAACTATGGAACAGGTTTTGCACCATATTTTATATCTCTATCTCTATGGATAGGAGCAATAATGATGTTCTTTGTTATCTCAGCTAAAACTGATGATGACCCTAGCTTATCAAAATTTGATAAGGTTATAGGTAAATACTTGTCCTTTGGATTTATAGGTTTATTACAAGCGATACTTGTAAGTATAGTTGTAATGACTTTAGGATTAAATCCAACAAGTACAGTAATGTATTTTACATCTATAGTATTCTTATCGCTAGTATTTATAGCTATAATTCAATGCTTAATATCACTATTGGGAGATGCAGGAAGACTTTTAGGAATAGTATTATTAATACTTCAGCTAACAGCTTGTGCAGGTACATTCCCATTAGAAATAGTACCTAAATTCTTTAAAGTAATTAATCCATATATGCCATTTACTTATAGTGTAGAATTGTTAAGAGAGGTTATTTCAGCAACTACAATTAACTACTCAGTGGTTGGAAAGGATTTCTTAATTCTCGGAGTTGTACTTCTTGTATTTTTAACAATATCTATAGTGTTTAAAAATGCAGGAGAAAATCTTCAAAATATAATTGAAGGAAGAAAAAATAAATCAATAGAAACTATAAGAGAGGAATCAATGTAACTAGAAACTTATAGATATATAAATCCTAACAATAACCAGTTGTAAATTGCAAATGTTCGTGTTATAATGTCAATACAATTAATAAAACTCGTATATAATCGGTAATATGGTCCGAAAGTTTCTACCTGCAAGCCGTAAATTTGCAGACTACGAGGAGTTGTATTTGTTATAAACTATAAACTCTACTTATAGTAATAAATTACAGCACCTCAATTTTTATTGAGGTGCTTTTAATTTTTATTTATAACTAAGAGTTAATTTAAATAAAAGGATAAAGTGGACATTATATTTTGCAAATCCAAATTAATCATTCGAATGGCAGAGAAGAGAAAGTTTGCTTTTAAAGAGAGTTTATAAGCCTAATCAAAGGAAGTAGCTAATCCTTAGGTTAAATTAAAATAAAATCTAAAGGAGATAAACCTATGAAAAATGAAGAATTATTAACTAATGATATTAAGTTAACTTATGGTGTAGATGATAATCCAGAGTTAGTTAAAAAAATATTATTTGGTATACAACATATTTTCGCAGCTTTTGGAGGTATAGTTGTTGTACCTTTGGTTATAGCAAGTGCTTTAGGATTTGATGGAAATATAACTACGGCGCTAATAAGTGCAACCATTTTAGCTTCTGGTCTTGCAACTATAATACAAGCTAAGGGCTTTGGGGCTGTAGGTTCAAGAGTTGCATGTATTATGGGAACAGATTTTACTTTTGTATCACCGGCTATTTCAGTTGGAACTGTACTTGGACTTCCAGGAATAATTGGAGCTACAATTTTAGGAGCATTTTTTGAAATTATTTTAAGTTACTTTATTAAGCCACTTATGAAATTATTTCCACCAATAGTTACAGGAACAGTTGTATGTTTAATTGGATTAACCTTATTACCAGTATCAATAGATTGGGCAGCAGGTGGAGTTGGTGCTGTGGATTATGGTAGTATGAAGAATTTATCTATAGCTATGTTTGTGCTAATCTTTACTTTAATTTTAAATAGATATGGAAAAGGTATGGTTAGCAGTGCATCTATTTTAATTGGAATGGTGGCAGGATATGTACTTTGCATTCCACTAGGGCTAGTAGATTTTACAGCTATTAAAGAAGCAAGCTGGATTTCATTCCCTAAAATATTTGAATATGGGGTGACTTTTGATATGAAAGCTCTAATTGCCTTTATTCCAGCATACTTTGTAACTACGATAGAAACTGTTGGATGTCTCAAGGCTATTGGAGAAACTTCTCAAATAGAAATGGAAGAAAGGCGTGTAGGTGCAGGAGTATTGGCAGATGGTATAGGAAGTATGTTAGGTGGAGTTGTAGGATCATTCCCTAATACTACTTTTAGTCAAAATGTAGGATTAATTCCTTTAACAAAGGTAGCAAGTAAACATGTTGCAATTATGGCGGGGATAATAATGGTGATTTTAGGCTTCCTACCTAAGTTAGCAGGATTAATAAGTGGAATACCACAACCAGTTCTTGGTGGAGTTGGAGTAGTTATGTTTGGAACTGTTGCAGCAGCAGGAATAAAAACTTTAAGTAGAGTAAAACTAACTGAAAGAAACTTGCTTATAATAGCAACATCTATAGCCCTAGGTCTCGGAGTTACATTTAGACCAGAGGTTATAGCTCAACTACCCGAAGGATTAAAAATGATTTTCTCATCAGGAATATCTACAGGAACTATAACTGCTTTAATACTAAACTTAGTATTAAAAGAGGATGAAGCAGAAAAAGTTGAAAACGAAAGAAACGAGGTGGCATAATGAAAGCGTTAAAAGAAAGAATATTAAAGGATGGACATGCGTTAAATGAATCGGTATTAAAGGTAGATTCTTTTTTAAATCATGGTGTAGATCCTAAATTAATGAAGGAAATAGGATCAAACTTTAAAGAACATTTTGAAAATCATGGAATAACAAAAATATTTACTATTGAGAGTTCTGGGATAGCACCAACAGTTATGACGGCACTTCAGATGGACTTACCAATGGTAACATTAAAGAAGCAAAAATCTAAGATTTTAAATGGAGATGTATATCAAACTACAGTGCATTCCTTTACTAAGGCTGTAGACTATGAGTTGACTTTATCAAAGAAATTCATTTCACCAGAAGATAATATACTTATAATAGATGACTTCTTAGCCTATGGTGAGGCTGCTCAAGGAGCTATAAGACTCGTTGAAGAAGCAGGAGCTAAGGTATCAGGAATAGGAATAGTTATAGAGAAGTCTTTCCAACCAGGACGTAGCTCTTTAGAAGATAAGGGCTATGAAGTATATTCATTAGCAAGAGTAAGTAAGCTTGGTAAAGATATTATAGAATTTGTGGAAGAATAAAAAGGTGTATTAACACCTTTTTTTATTTTATAGATACTTTAAAATAATCTACCAACTTTTTTAGCTATGGATGAAACTATAACTATAATGATAGTACTAATGTGCATTATTGGTGGTAATTTACTTTCAAGATTACTAAAATTAAAAATGGGTTTTATGATAATATAGAATTAAAGAATAATCCTATAGTTTATGAAGAAAATAAAAATGAGAATTAAGTTTTGATTAACTATTCAGGAGGCTTTTGCATATGCCAATATCAGGAGTTATAAATAATATAAGTGAAGGAGTTTTGAAAGTTATGTTAACATCAAATAGAAGAGTGGTAAATGTAGATAATATAGCAGCTGGAAGCCAAGTTATGGCTAATAATGATAAATTCAAAACCATGTGTTTAAATTTTCAAGAAGGTAGTGGATTACCAAAACATACTCACAATGGTAGTGCATCTATATTTATAATTGAAGGTTCCGTTGATATGGAGTTTGTTGGAGAAGGCGGTTTTGTTTTAAGATGTGGAGATTTCTTAAGCTTTGATGCTAGTAAAGAGCATAATATAATAGCTAAGGAAACAAGTAAAGTATTAATAACTATTTCTCAATAGGTATATAGTGAAGAATAAATCTTTATAGCAGAGCTATTTCAAAATTAGAATTTACATGATTTTGAGATAGCTCTTTTCTATAGAATATAATCAGATTTTACTGGTATCAGAACTAGAAATTTAGAATGAGTTAACAATTTTGTAATAATATACAGTTTAAATTAATACAATGAATGGAGTGATAAAATTTACAAGGAGGATTCTATATGGGTGTTGCTTCATTAGTATTAGGAATTTGTAGTATTGTATTTGCTGTGATTTCATGGGGATGTTTATGGTGGTTATCTCTAGTACTAGGAGTGGTAGGTGTAGTATTAGGAATTATAGACATGAAGAAGAAAAAAGAAGAAGGTGTAGCTCCTGGAATGGCTAAAGGTGGATTTATATGTTCCATAGTAGGAATATGTTTAGCTATTATATTTTTAATATTTATTGTAGGAGTAGCTTCATTAGGAGTAGCATTAGTATAAAATTATGATTGTAGAAGCATACCACAAGGAGATGCCTGTAAGGGCATCTTATTTTTAGTTATTAGGGGGTTATAACGTGAATAGCCGGGAGATAATAAAGGAATATAATATATTCAATTGGATTTTAATTATTTTGGTATTGGCAATGGTATTTTTACCCTTCATATCAAGAGTGGTTAATCATATATTTCCAATTACATATGGATGTCTTTCTTATAGATTTTTAGGAAAGACTTGTCCCCTTTGTGGGTTTACTAGAGATATAGGAAATATTATATCTGGCAATATTTTTGCAGCTAAATTAAATCTATTATCTATACCAGCATTTTTACTAGGTATATTTGAAATTTTTTTTAGAATAAAAATTTTACTATCTAGGGAGAAATTAATGGATAAAAGTATTAGAAGTAAGACAATAAAATTTGATATTATATATCATTTGCTTATATGTTTTTCCTTTATCATATACGGAGTTTTATTTTATATCTTGGATTTATCTAGATTGTAAAGAATAAAATAGCTAATTTAAGTTACAATAAAAACCTAAATCAAGAACATATTTATTTTATGTTATTTTTTACTCAGTATAATAACTTTCTCCTTTGGAAAACTTAAAATATAGTTTAAATCCATTAAAAAGGAGGGCAATTATGAATACAAGGGTACCTTATCATAATTATATAGTTGTAACACCAAATGGAGATGTATTAGGATTTGGAGAAGAAGATGATGCCAGAAGATATGTGGCGGGATATTATGTAGGAAAAGTAGAAGAGTTATCAGATGATAGAAGTAAGGTGTATGTTGATTATGCTACAGAACCACTTCAAGCTACTATAGACATATGCACAGAATTAGGTGCTTATGAAGGAGATTGTATTATTTATGATTTAGATAGTGTTATAGAAGGAATTCAAAAGTCAGGAATATTCGAAGAGGAAAAAGAAGAACTTATAACAAGACTTATGCAGGAAAAAATAAATCTTAATATTAATGATTATCAATTAGATAACCTTCTAAATGATGCGAAAGTAGTTCCTAACAGAGATTAATATTTTAGATGAAAGTAATAATATTCACATTATCAATAAAATAGATAAAAATATAGAGGATGAATTAAAGTTTACTGCAATTAGTAAATTTAATCAGCCTCTATTTACATTATACTAAAGCTTAAAATTATAGAATAAATTAGGTCATAAGTCTATTATGTGCTACAAGCATTTCTTCATCTAAATGAGCTGTAGTATGAGCACAATTTAATAACATTTTACTAATATCCTCAGGCATTTCGCCTCTATATTTATATCTCAATTTGTGCTCAAGGCTTGCCCATGTGTCCATAGAAATTGTTCTAAGTTGGATTTCAACAGGAACATTCTCAACCTTTTTCGAAAAGAATACAGGTATACTTACAACTAAATGAAGACTACGATAACCATTAGATTTAGGAGATTTTATGTAATCACGTTCTTTAATAACGGTTAGATCATTTTGTGCTTTAATAGAAGCTGCAATTTCATAAACATCGCTAAGAAATGAACAAATAACTCTAATTCCAGCAATATCAGTTAAGGATTCAGCAGATTCGGTAGATATTCCTAAACCTTTTCTTTGAAGTTTTTCAAGAATACTTTCAGGGGTTTTTAGCCTAGATTTCATATGCTCAATTGGATTATGAGAGTGGATACTTTTATATTCATCATTAAGTATTGCAAATTTTGTTTCAATTTCACGAAGAGCACAACGATATTTTAATGAAAGTGATTTAAAATCTTCAATATAATTGTCTAATAGTGAAACATCTATATTTTTAAAATCTTTTAAAGGCAATTGGGTCATGATATATTCTCCTTTGTGAATGAATTAAATCTTATATTAGTATAATATAAATAGTTTTTTTATTAAAGTAGATATAAAATTAATTTATATAAATTTTATATTATAAGGAGATAAGAATGGAAAGAAAAGTAGTGTTATACATAGCTATGAGTTTAGATGGATATATAGCAAGGAGTAATGGAGCTGTTGATTGGTTAAGTGGACATGGAGATGTTGAAGAGGTCGATAATGGCTATGAAGATTTTTATAGTACTATAGATACTATAGTTATGGGAAAAACAACCTATGAGCAAGTAGTTAATGAATTATCCCCGGAAGTCTGGATTTATGAAGGAAAGAAATGTTACGTCTTTACTAATAAAGAGTATGAAGATAATGAAAAAGTAGAATTCACTTCAGAGGATATCTCAGAATTTGTATCATATATAAAGAGTGGACTAGGAAGAGATATTTGGCTTGTAGGGGGAGGTAAGTTAATTCATGAATTTGTAAGAAAAAATCTTATTGATAAATACATTATTACAGTAATTCCAACCATATTAGGAGAGGGTATACCACTATTTTTAAAAGGAAGTTCAGAGATTAAACTTAAACTTGTTGAAAGTAAAAGTATAGATGGTATGGTTGAACTTACATATATTAAACAGTAAATATAAATAATAAACTAAACTCAAGTCTTTTTTAACTAAATAGACTTGAGTTTAATTAGTTAACAAGCATAATATTTTCATGAATTTAATAAAAAGGTTTATAAAGATGATGTTTAGTTCTTGAAGTATTAGAATTGTGAAAAAAATAATTTAGAAAATTAAAAATATATTGAAATGATAAATAAACTGTGATAACATTTACTTATAAATAAACAAATATTAAAACTATTTATTAAATGATAAACGTAAAGTGGTTTTATATAGGATTAATAATTGGGAGGAAAGATGGAAGATAATAAAAAAAAGAATGAAATAGATATGGCTAAAGGTAAGAATTTTAAGGATTTACATATTGATGAGTTAAAGAGAGGGTATGTTAAACGGGAAGATGATGGAGGATATAATTGTATTTTTTGTAGTGAATATTTTGAGGAGGGAGTAATTTATTCTAGTAGAGAAAGAATGGTTAATGCTGAGAAAGCTGTAAAGGAACATGTAGAGGATGAACATAGTGGTGCTTTTAAAAGTTTACTTGACTTAGATAAACAAATAAGTGGATTATCAGATGTACAAAAAAGTATTCTTAACTGTATGTATGAACAAAAGGATGTTAAATCAATTGGAGAAAAAATGGGGATAAGTCCAGCTACAGTAAGGGCTCACAAATTTAATTTGCAAAAATTAAAGCGCGAGGCAAAAGTTTTTCTAGCATTATTGGAAATGGTTGAGAAAGAGGATAGTTCAATTAATAATAAAAAAGTTATTGATGATTATGAGAATATGCAGATTACAGAAGAAGCTACAAGTGAGGATATATTTTCGCTAAATTCTCTTCATCCATTTTTTACACAATATAAATATAAATAAAATTTATTTATTTTAAAAGGTGAAGATTATGGATATGCAACATTTATTAGTGCTTTTTTACTTATTTTTATATCTAAAATAGGATATAAAAAGTTGCTTATATGTTCATCAATATCATGCTCAATAGCTATGGTGTCTGTTATTATTTTAGACTCATCAGCTATATTTTCTATATCAACTTTATTAGCCTTAGTTGGGATACAATTACATTATGTAATACTTTCACCATATATAGCTACATATACAAACTCTCAAAATAAGATAAGATGGTATACAAAAGCATATTATATGGGATATGTAGGTTATTTCTTAACTACACTTTTAGGTGGGGCAATTACAGTTAAGATGTTTTCGCTTAGAGCAGGAGAAACTTATGCTAAGGCGAAGATTTTGACTAAATATATATCTGATATGACTCCGACAATAAAAAGTGCTTATCTACAGGGAAATAAGGATGTTCTTTTAGTAACTGCCATAATCTCAATATTAGCAGTTATACCTGTAATATTAATTAGGGAAGAGAAAGCTGATTATTGTTTAAAGGAAAATAAAGTTTCTTTTATAGAACAGATTAGAGATATATTTAGAGCTATTACGGGAAGATATCCTATAATTTATATTATATATTGGGCATTGGTTTCATTTGGAATGGGACTATTTAGTTCATACTATACAGTATTTTTAAATCGGAATCTTCATATTGATAAGGTTACTTCTTCACAATTAGTATCATTATCATATATAGCTATAGTAGTATTTATGCTATTTACGCCAATTGTAGTTAAAAAATGTGGACAAATCGTTACGTTAGGTGGAGTAGCATTACTGTCAGTTCCTTTTATGTTAATAATTGCAAATGGAGATAAGTTTGGAAGCTATACAGTACCTGTAGTTGGAATATCTTTATTTATTAGAGCTGGACTAATGAATTTAAGTAGCCCAGTAGATAGTTCCTTATCTATGGAACTTGTACCAGATAAGTATAGACCAGCATATGCATCTGCACTAAATTTTGTAGCTGGATTATCTAGTATAGCTAGTGGGATATTTACAGGAAAGTTTTTATTTATTACTCAGGAAGGTTATAGAACGGCTTATTATATTGCAGCTCTTATATATGTTATTGCATGCGTAATACTTTTATTAGGGTTATGGAAATATAATAGAAATACTGGAAAAGAAGGAGATATTAATAATGTCTAAAGGTAGTAAAATATATGAAACCAAATTAGCAGATTTTAAAGATATGGTGAAAAAAATAGAATACTTAAAGTATACGTTAAATTCTTTAGTTTATTGGGATAAGATAACTAATATGCCGGAAAAGGGACTTGAGTATAGAAGTGAAGTTATGTCTTATTTAGGTGGTGAGTTATATAATAGATTCTCAGATAAGAAGTTGAGAAATTATGTAAGCTATTTTGAAAGTAAAAAAGATAATGAGAAGTATGTTGATTCCATGGTTAAACGTATAAAAAGAAATTATAGCTATGTAAGTGCAATACCAGCAAAAGAATATACTCAATATATAAGTCTTATTGCAACAGCAGAGCGACAATGGGAGAAAGCCAAAAAACAAAAAGATTTTACTATATTCTCTCCATATCTTGAAAAGGTTGTAGAAACTTTTAAATCCTTTGCAGAGTATTGGGGATACGAAGAAAATCCCTATGATGCTTTGATAGGATATTATGAAGAAGGTGTAACAGTAAAACAAATTGACATTATGGTTAAAGAGTTAAAAGAATTTGTAATTCAGCTATTATCTAAAATTAAAGAAGAGGGAAAAGAAGTAAATGATAGTTTCTTTAAGGTAGAAGAAGGAGTATCAAAAGTAAATCAAATGAAATTATCTGAAGGATTATTAAAAGCGATTGGTTTTGACTTTTCAGCTGGTCGACTTGATGAAGGTGCACATCCTACTACATTGGCTAGTTCGCCTAATGATGTAAGAATTATAACATCTTATAGTGAAAGGGACATTAGAGTTGGAATATTTAATACACTACATGAAGGTGGTAAAGGACTTTATGAACAAGATATAGATGCAAATCTTCTAGGAACAATGTTAGCAGAGGTTTCCTCCTTTGGAGTTGAAGAAGCTGAAGCTAGATTGTATGAAAATATTATAGGAAGAAGTCATGGTTTTTGGAAGTATTTTTATAAGGAATTGCAAGATGAATATAGCTGCATGAAAGATGTGTCTATGGAGGAATTTTATAAAGGAGTTAATAAGGTTCAACCATCCCTTATTCGTAATGATGCAGATGAGTTAACTTATATATTACATATAATTATTCGTTATGAAATAGAGAATGATCTTATAAATAATAGAATTAAAGTAATAGATTTGCCAAGAATTTGGAATGAAAAATATAAGGAATACTTAGGAGTAGAGCCTAAAAGTGATGATGAAGGTATACTACAAGATATTCACTGGGCAGCAGGATATTTTGGATTCTTTCCAAGTTACTTTATGGCAAATCTAATATCAGCACAGTTTATGGCTTCAATAGATAGAGAGGTAGGGAGTATAGATAAATTATTGGAGGACGGTAAGTTAGAAGTAATTCATAAATGGTTATCTGAGAAGGTTCATAGGCATGGTGCGATTTATTCACCAACAGAACTTATGGAAAAGGCAACAGGAGAGAAGTTGGAATCTAAATATTACATCAATTATCTTCGAGATAAATATTTCGAAGTTTATAAATTAAATAAAAATTAAGGAGAGATTTAAATGGGAAGAGGAATTGAAAAACTTGGCTTTAGTGAGAAAACAGCAAGAAATTTCATTGCTATCTTACTTGTAGCGGCAGGAGGAGCTATAATTTATGGCTTACCTTATTTTAGATATGACTATTATGATGCATATCTTCAAGCTTATAATTTAACTAATACTCAAATGGGTGTGTTTGGAAGTATATTTGGAATTTTTGGGATGGTTTCATATTTATTTGGGGGATATTTAGCTGATCGTTTTTCTATTAGAATGCTTTTAACAGTTTCACTTATAGGAACAGGATTAGGTGGTTTTTTACACCTATTACCATTAAGTTTTGGTGCACTTGTATGTTTATATGCTTTCTGGGGATTTACATCATTATTTGCATTTTGGCCTGCATGTGTTAAAGCTGTACGTATATTATCTTCATCAGAAGACCAAGGAAAAGCATTTGGATGGTTTGAAGGTGGTAGAGGCGTTGCAGCCGCTATTATGGCACCTCTTGCAGTTATTATATTCCAGATTGGAGTTAAGAGACTTGATGATGCAACAGGTATGAGATATGTTATAATTTTTTATTCTATAATAACAATTATAAGCGGATTACTTGTATTTTGGAAAATGAAAGATGAAAATATTGGTGAAAGCGAAAAGTTATCTTTTAAGGAAATAGGGAAGGTTTTACGTTTACCTGCAGTTTGGATAATAGGAATAGTAACTTTCTGCAACTATGTATTTACATTATCACTATATTATTTTACACCTTATGCTACGAGTATTTTAGGAATGACAGTTACTCTTGGAGCAACTTTGGCAGCTGTAAAAAGATTCGTTTCTCCAATTTCAAATGTAGGTGGAGGATATATTGCGGACAAGGTTGGAACTGGTAATTTATTACTAGTATCTTTCTTGGCCATGGCAGCAGGAACATTAGCAATATTATTTTTACCGCTTTCAACAAGTTCAATAGTAGTATTTATAATTCTTTATTTATTAATATATTTCTTCTACAATGTTAACTATGCTTTAACTTGGGCTATGATGAGTGAAGGAAATATTCCAGAGCAATACTCAGGAACAGCAGCAGGAATAATATCGACAGTAGGATACCTTCCAGAAATATTCTGTTCATTATTAGCAGGTATATTAATTGATGGATACCCTGGAGTAACAGGATTTAGATATTATTTTGGATTCTTAATATTAATGTTGTTAGTTGGAGTAGGGTTTGTTTTAGTTTGGAAAAGATATCTTAAAAAACAAAAATAAATTTACAAAAGCATAATCTTAGGAGGAATCATGAAGGACATGATAAAGTTGAATGATGAATTAAAAAATAATAAGGATAAGGTTTTAGTTAAAGATAATAAAACTCAACCTATATTTGATTATGAGGATTGTATTTTTGAAAAAGTATATGTTGAAACTCCAGTAGATACCGATGGAGATGGGAAACTTGATTTAATTGCTGTATATATACGTAGACCTAAGGAAACCTTATATGGAGTTAAGGTACCTGCTATATATGTTGCAAATCCATACATGATGAAATGTAATGAAGAATGGTATGTACCACATAATGTGGACAAGGATCTAGAGAGTTTTGAGCAGCAACACATCTCTAAAGAAGATGTTACATATAATTTTAACGATAAAAAAGAAGTTAAAATATTAGAAGAAAGAAAGACTGTAGGGTATGCAATTACAGCTCCAACTGAGGAAATTCCGTTAGATTGTATTACTGATTGGTATAGTTATTTTAATAGCAGAGGCTACGCTTCAGTGTTTTGCGGTGGACTTGGAACAAAGGGTTCTGAAGGATTTAATAGTTGTGGGTCTGTAGAAGAAACAGCAGCATTTAAAGCAGTAATTGATTGGTTAAATGGTAGATGTAGAGCATTTACAAATAGAAAAGATAATATTGAAATAAAAGCAGAGTGGTGTACAGGAAATGTTGCAATGTCAGGAAAATCTTACTTAGGAACAATGTGCATTGCTGTAGCAGCTACAGGAGTTGAGGGATTAAAGACTATTATTCCAGAGGCTGCAATATCAAATTGGTATGAATATTATCGTTATAATGGACTTAATTCACCAGCTATGGGATGGCAAGGAGATGATTTAGATATTCTCGCAAAGTATTGCTTCAGTAGAAAGATGGATGAAGATTATGAGAATGTACGAGAAGCATATGATGGATGGTTAGAAAACTTGGTTAAAGAAGAGGATCGTGAAAGTGGAAATTATAATAAGTTTTGGGATGAAAGAAATTATTTAAATTTAGCCAATAAAATTAAGGCATCTACATTTATTGTGCATGGATTAAATGATTGGAATGTTATGCCTAATCAATGTGATCTTCTATGGAAAGCCCTTGAAAAGTATGATGTCCCAAGAAAAATAATTTTACATCAAGGCGATCACATATACATTCATGATTTAGAAAGTGGAAACTTTAACGAGATTATGCATATGTGGCTAGATCATTGGTTATATGGGATTGATAATGGAGTTATGGAAAAAGTACCAAATGTTTTAATTCAAAGTAATGTGGATCAAAATAAGTGGTATAGTTCATCTAATTGGCCAGCAGATGGAAGCAGTTTAAAGAGATTTGCCATTGGACAAGTTCCGGAAGAACTTACCTTTATTGATGATTTATCTTCTACTATATATAAGAGAGATAAAAACAACTTATCAGAATGGTTAGATGAAATAACAACTAGTGAAGTAAAAGAAAATGGGCATTTTATAAAATTCTTAGGTGAAAAATTAGAAGAAGAAGTAAGAATAAGTGGTAGAGTGAAGGTATCCTTTAGTGCTGCAATTGATAAACCAACGGCTATTTTAAGTGCTATGTTAGTAGAGTATGGAGAGGATAATCGTATGCTTACAAAACAAGAGGTCGCAAAGAAAGATGGAATTACTTGGGGACTTAATACCCCTAAGTCAGATATAAAAAGATTTGTTCATGAAGAAATTCCTTCAAAGTACAGAGTTATTTCTAGAGGGTGGATGAATGCACAAAATAGAAAGGGTATATGGAGAAAAGAAGTTATAGACCCAGGAACTTTCTATGATTATTCATTTACTATGATACCGATGGATTATACAGTAAAAGCTGGTCATAAGCTTGGAGTTATATTGTATGGAACTGATGCAGAAACTACTCAAAGACCTTTTACAAAAACTGAAATTACAGTAAAGACAAAGTCTATAAAAATTGAAATTCCATTTGTAGAGTAGATGTTTACTAATACCTTTATTATATAGAGTAATATATGGAAAATGTTGAGATTACTGATTTATGGTACCCCTATTATTCCATAGTATAATTTATAAATAGTACGATACCTAAATATAAGAACTATTATATAATAAGAAGTTTCTTATGTTTCTATAAATTTAAAATGTAATCTCAACATTTAACTTATATAATAGGAATCATGATAAAAATCACGATTCCTATAAATTTTTGTAAAATATACCTTCCTATTTTATAAGAGAATGAGTAGCATCCGAAAGAGCCTCGTCTATAGAATCATTAATAACCAAGTTGGCTTTAGAATCTCTAGAAGTACTACTTTTATTGATTAAAACTAAATTTTTACCATTAAAATAATCAATAAGGCTCGCAGCAGGATAAACTACAAGAGAAGTACCGCCTATAATTAAAGTATCAGCAGCATGTATAGCTCTAATGGAATTAGTTAGAGTATCACTATCTAAAGCTTCCTCATAAAGAACTACATCAGGTTTAACTATTCCATTACAGGAAGGACATCTAGGTATTCCATCTGAGTTAAGGATAAAATTTAAATCATAAAAGGTATTACATCCAGTGCAATAGTTTCTATGTACAGAGCCATGAAGTTCAAAAACTTTTTTACTTCCAGCAGCTTGATGCAGACCATCAATATTTTGTGTAATAACTGCTTTTAACTTACCCATTTCTTCTAGCTTAGCTAATGCTATATGAGCTCCATTAGGCCTTACATTAGTATAAATCATTTTTTCTTTATAAAAATCATAGAATTCCTTAGTATGAGAATAAAAAAAGCTATGACTAAGCATTTCTTCGGGAGAATATCTTCGATTTTCTACTATGTTATAAAGACCATCTCCAGATCTAAAGTCTGGAATTCCAGAAGCAGTAGAGACTCCAGCTCCGCCAAAGAATACTATGTTATGACTCTCTTTTAAAATATGAGTTAATTTTTCTATTTCAGCATTCATTAAATCATCTCCAAATTATATTTAATAAGTTTATTATTGCATAAATGAAATTTTAGTTAAAGTATAGATGTAAAAATAAAGATAGAACAATCTGAAAATTTTTTGATTTGAATTTTAGAGTATATATATTTTAATAATCAGGGAAATTTATTTTAATTAAGGATTTATTCAAGCATAACTTTAGCAACCAAAGTATATCTACCATATAATCCATTTATTGTAGAAAAAATTTGCTTATGATATACTGAAACTAAAATTATGTATATGATTAATTTAAAAATGGTGTGTTATACTAGTTTTAATGTATTAATTAAATAAGTAAAGAAATATAAAATTATATGTAGTAGTAAGTACAAAATTAATAAAGTGAGGTAATATTTATGAATTTAGAAATGGTTACTATAGCAGTAAAAGATTTAAAAGAATCAGAAAAGTTTTACAAGGAAGTTTTAGAATTAAAAGAGATGAACAGAATAGATACTCCAGAGGGAGTACATATTGTTTTCTTAAAGGATGAAGAAGCTGGAGTTATTGAATTAATAGAATTTCCGAAGAATCTAGCTGGAGAAGAAAAGGCTAATAGTTCAAATATTACTATTTTATTTAATGTAAATGACTTCAATGAAGCAGTAAGAAAATTAGAAGAGCAAAATGTGGAAATGATTAATGGACCTATGGAAAAGTATATTTTCATTTTTGATCCTAATGGTGTTAAAATTGGAGTTAGACAAAAGAAGTAAAAGTTTTAAATATTTAAAACTGTAATAGTATAAAGAGGCTTTTATAAAGCCTCCTTTGCTTTTTACAAAACTTTAGATAAGAAATCTATAGTTCTAGAATTTTTAGGACTTCCGAAAATTTCTTCTGGTGTGCCTTCCTCTAGAATTTTTCCTTCATCCATGAAGAGGATTCTATCACCAACTTCCTTTGCAAAGCCCATTTCATGAGTAACTACAACCATAGTCATGCCTTCTTTGGCAAGTTCCTTCATAACATTTAAAACTTCTCCAACCATTTCAGGGTCTAAAGCAGAAGTAGGTTCATCAAATAGCATTACATCTGGGTTCATTGCTAAAGCTCTTGCAATAGCAATTCTTTGCTTTTGTCCTCCAGATAGAGAAGGTGGGTATGAATTTGCTTTATCAGTTAATCCTACCATTTTTAAAAGGTCTAAGGCTTTTTTATTAGCTGTTTCTAATTTTTCACCCTTTACTTTAATAGGAGCTATAGTTATATTTTCTAATACTGATTTATGTGGAAATAAATTAAACTGTTGAAACACCATTCCCATTTTTTCTCTTAGTTTATTTATGTTAGCTTTTTTATCAGTAATACTTTTCCCTTCAAAGATAATTTCTCCAGAAGTAGGTACTTCAAGAAGGTTAAGGCAACGTAAGAAAGTAGACTTACCAGAGCCAGAAGGGCCAATAATCACGACAACTTCTCCCTTTTTTATATGTTCATCTATTCCTTTTAAAACTTCTATTTCTCCAAAGCTTTTCTTTAAGTTTTTAACGTGAATCATTTCCTTTAAGTCTCCTTTCTGCATAAGCCATTAATCTTCCTAGTGTAAATGTAAGGGCAAAGTAACAAATTGCCGCTACAATTAGAGGTTCAAAATTTCTGTAGGTAGCACCAGTCACTAGCTTAGCACCATAGGTTATTTCAGCTACACCAATAGCTGATGCCATAGAGGATTCCTTTATTATGGCAACAAATTCATTACCTATAGCAGGTAAGATGTTTCTTATGGCTTGAGGTAAGATAATATGTTGCATTGCCATTCTTTGATTCATTCCTAAACTTCTTGCAGCTTCTAATTGCCCTTTATCTACCGCATCGATTCCACTTCTTATTATTTCTGCTACATAAGCTCCTGAGTTAAGAGAAAGTGCTATGACACAAGCTACTAAAGGAGTGAGCTTAAACCCAAAGGAGGTTGTACCAAAATATACTATGAAAATTTGTAATAATAGGGGTGTTCCTCTTATAAATTCTATATAAATAGAAGCTATAATCTTAGGAATAGGTATTTTTAATACAGAGGCTTTGGACCTTTTCATAAAACAAAGAAGAGTTCCAAGAATTGCTCCCAACATAACGGATAGTATTGCTACTATTAAAGTCCATTTAATACCTTCTAGAAACACTGGATAATATTTTTCTATAAATTTAAAACTTAAGTTAAACATAGCTTCCTCCTTTGTAGCTAGTTGAAATTAATAGCTATTGTGCTGTAACCTCATTCTTACTTAATTCAATAGCCTGTTTATAAAATTCTTGTATTTTGCCTTCTGATTCTAATCTTTCAAGAGTTTTATTAACTTCTGTTATTAAAGCTTCTTGTCCTTTTGGAAGAGCTATAGCAGAACCGCCACCAGAAGTATCTGCAATTCTTTCTTCTGCAACAACTAATTCTTCATGAACAACAGCTTGTATATCTGCAACAGGTAGTTCAACTATTACTGCATCAAGATTTCCAGCTATTAAATCTTGAATTAAAGTTGGAACCTCTGGTAGTAGTTTTACATCTGCATTTTCAATTCCTTGAGCTAAGGTAGCTTGGATAGAGCCATTTTGAGCTCCAACTCTTTTACCTTTTAAATCATCAATATTTTTAATCTCTTTAGCAGTATTTTTATTAATTAAGATACCTTGCTCAGCCTGAAAATATATATTTGAAAAATCTATAATTTCTCTTCTTTCCTCATCAGGTGATAGTCCAGATACACCTAAGTCGACTATTCCATTTCTAGTAGCATCACAGATTGTACTAAATTCCATCTCCTGGATTTCATATTCTACACCTAAATCTTTAGCTATTTCACTTATTAGATTTAAATCCAATCCAACCATTTTCTTTTTACCGTTTTCCATAACAAAAAATTCGTAAGGTGCGTAATCTACACTCATACCTACCTTTAATTTTCCTTCTGCTTTTATTTTTGATAGCAAGTCCTCATTAGATTTATTACCACACCCCATTAAAGATAATGTCATAGTACCTATCATTGCTATTACAAGAACTTTCTTTAGTACACCTTTTTTCATAAATATATCCCCCTTGTACAATTGAATAATAATTTAACTCTATTGCATAATTATACAACTATAATTTATATTTATGCAATACATTTTTCATATTTATTCAAAAAGTTTTTATTTATTTTAATTTAAATCACATACTTAGAGAAAAATAAATTATGAAAACCTTGTGAACTATATGTCTACATGATAATATTACTATGTTATTAAATAAGAGTTTTATTAATAAATATTAGATCCTTAAGGAATTTATTAATGATAAAAGTAAGGAGAGTAAGGAAATGAAGTTATCTGAAAAAGCTAAGAATCGACAAATAAATAAAGAAGCTCTCATATCTATTATTTTGTATATACTTTACTTTATTTGGTGGTATGTTACTGGATTTGGGTTAGGAAGTAATGATCCATCTACTTATAAATATGTAATGGGACTTCCATTATGGTTTGTGCTGAGTAGTTTTGTAGGCCCTATAATTCTCATAATTGCAGTTATATTTACTGTAAAATATTTATTTTTAGATATAGAGCTAGATGATAGTGAAACTAAGACTGATGAAAATAATCATGGGAAGTAGAGTGAGAAGATACTATGGAAAAAATGTTAATTGTAATACCAATTATAATTTATTTAGCATTAAATTTATTTATAGGAGTTTGGATTAGTAAACATTCAGCAAAAGAAAATGCTAAAAATGGATTTATAAATAATTATTTTATAGGCGGAAGGTCTATGGGGGGATTTGTTCTAGCCATGACTTTAATAGCTACTTATACTAGTGCTAGTAGCTTTATAGGTGGACCAGGAATTGCATATTCGGTGGGATTAAGCTGGGTATTTGTAGCAGTGACTCAGGTACCAACAGCATTTTTAACACTGGGCATATTAGGAAAAAAGCTAGCAATAATCTCTAGAAAAATTAATGCTGTAACAGTAACTGATTATTTATACAAAAGATATAAATCACCAACGGTAGTTATAATAGCATCTATTGCACTAGTCGTATTTTTTATTGTAACTATGGTGGCTCAATTTATTGGTGGTGCAGTATTATTTCAATCAATCACTGGATATTCTTACTTAATAGGGCTAATTTTATTTGGGACTATAGTAATTATATATACTACTATTGGAGGGTTTAAAGCAGTAGTAATTACTGATACCCTTCAAGGAATCATAATGTTAATTGGAACAGGATTAATACTTTATACTATTATAAAAGTTGGTGGTGGTATGGATGCTATTTCAGCCACACTAAATGAAATTAATCCAGTATGGAGTACTCCTTTATCAGGAGATCATTTTAGCAAAGGGTACATAATGTCTTTTTGGGTTCTTGTGGGGGTTGGTACACTTGGACTTCCACAAAATACAGTTAGAGCTATGGGATTTAAGGATAGCAAATCCATGCATGATGCTATGATTTATGGAACTGTAGTTTTCTTTATTTTAATGTTTGGTATGCTTTTAGCGGGAGTGCTTTCAGCAGCTATTCTTCCAACTGGAATTTCTAATTCGGATATAGTTATTCCAACTTTAGTTATTAAAATCATGCATCCTGTAGTAGCTGGAATATTTCTTGCAGCACCTCTTGCAGCAGTTATGTCTACAGTATCTTCTATGCTAATTTTATCCTCCGCGGCAATTATAAAGGACATATATATGAATTACATTATGAAGAAGGATGAAGCAAAAGAAGGCAATGATTTTGAAAAGAAAATATCAAGGATGAGTCTATGGTCTACAGCAATTATTGGGTTTATAGTATTTATTCTTGCAATACAACCACCAGACCTTCTTACTTTTATTAATTTATTTGCCTTTGGAGGCTTAGAAGCAGCTTTCTTCTGCCCAGTAGTCTTTGGTTTATACTGGAAAAGATCTAATGCTGTGGGAGCTATATTCTCTATGATATGTGGAGTTGGATCTTTCATATTATTTTATATAACTAAGTTTGCACCTATGGGAGCTCAACCAATAGTGCCAGCTCTTATAGTAGCAATAGTTGCATTCTTTATAGGAAGTTACGTTGGGCCAAGACCCGATAAGGATGTATTAGAACTATTTTATGGTGCAGAAGAGTAGAATATTTGAATAAATTTAAAAGCTATATAAGCTGACTAAATTTTAAATTAAACATTGAAGTTGTATTTATCAGGATAGAAGTTCAATATTTAATTTATTTTAGGTTAAGTTTTATATAGCTTTTTTATTTAAAGGCTTTAGGTAACCACATAAAATACCAACGTTTTTTATTTTATATATGATACTACAAAATAACTTAATGTATAATAGATATAATGGGATAGAGAATTTATAGAGTTTAAGGAATTAAAATTAGATTGATGTATAGAATGAGTTGAATTTATTATATATTTAATAATTTACACTTTAAAAATAATAAATAAGTTAGCAAGGGAGGAATAAACTTGAGAATACTTCATACTGGTGATTGGCATCTAGGAAAAAATCTAGAAGGTCAAAGTAGAATGGATGAGCAAGAGGAATTTTTAAAAGACTTTGTAACTATAGTGGAAGAAAACAATATAGATTTAGTTATCATTGCAGGAGATGTTTACGATACTAGTAATCCACCAGCTAGAGCTGAGAAAATGTTCTATGATACCTTAAAAAAGCTTTCTAGAAATGGAGAAAGATTAACCCTTGTAATTTCAGGTAATCATGATAATCCGGACAGGTTAGTGGCAGCAGGACCATTAGCAATGGATCATGGAATAATAATGGTGGGAACTCCTAAGACCATAGTTCAACCAGGT
Source organism: Clostridiaceae bacterium (assembly GCA_902363375.1). Taxonomy (GTDB): domain Bacteria; phylum Bacillota; class Clostridia; order Clostridiales; family Clostridiaceae; genus Clostridium_J. The sequence continues at coordinate 344,122 of CABIZX010000002.1, forward strand.
ATATATGGAAAACATAAACTTATAGAATCTGGAGAAGGGTTTATTGAAATTGAAGTAAATGGAGAAAAAGCAGTTATATTAACAGTGCCTTATCCAAGTGAAAAAAGATTAAATGAAATATTATACAGTGGGATGGATAGTGAAGAAGAAAAGTTAATGTCCTATAGTGATAGAATACATGAATTATTTCATTCTTTAGAAAGTCACTATAGAGAAGATACTATAAATTTAGTTGTATCTCATCTCTTTGCTATGGGTAGTGAAGAAAGTGGTTCAGAAAGAAGTATTCAATTAGGAGGAAGCTATATAGTTAATGGAAGTTGCTTCCCTGAATCAGCTCAGTACATAGCCCTTGGTCATGTGCATAAACCACAGGTTGTACCTGGAACAAATAAAAGAGCACGTTACTCAGGTTCCCCTCTTCATTATAATAAAAAAGAAATTAGTTTCAAAAATAAGTGTTTTATTGTAGATGTAAAGGCTGGAGAAGAGAGTGTTATAGAAGAGGTAGAAATAAAGGTTTATAAACCTATAGAAGTCTGGAAGTGTAATAATGTAGAAGAAGCAATCTTAAAGTGTGAGGAAAATAAGGATAGAGATTGTTGGGTTTACCTTGAAATTTCTACAGATAGATATATTAATGAAGATGAAATAAAAAAAATGAAAACATTAAAAAAAGATATCTTAGAAATTATGCCTAAAATAAGAGGTATAGAGGCTGAAGATGAGACTGCTACTAGCCTTTCAGAAAAATCTTTTGAAGAAATATTTAAAGAATTTTATAAAAAAGAAAGAGGCGTAGAGGCAGAAGGGGAAGTAGTTGATCTGCTTATGTCTATAATTTCTGAAGATGGAGGTGAAGAGAATGAAACCAATTAGTCTTAAAATAAAAGGATTAAATAGCTTTAATGAAGAGCAATTTATAGACTTTGAAAAGCTTACAGAACGAGGTTTTTTTGGTATATTTGGACCTACAGGTAGCGGAAAATCCACAGTATTAGATGGAATTACTTTAGCCTTGTATGGAGAGGTATCAAGAAAAAGCTCAAACTTTATAAATACTAATTGTGATAGCTTGTCATTAAGTTATACCTTTCAAATTTCAGGAGCAGAACCTAGAAGATATGTTGTAGATAGAGAGTTTAAAAGAGATAAAAAGAGCGGCAATCCAGTATCAGGAAAGTGTAAGATAGTTGATATAACATCAGAGGAGCCTATAATCTTAGCTGATAAGGTAAAGGAAGTAACTGCAACCTGTAGAGAAATTATAGGGTTAAGTTTAGATGATTTTACTAGAACTGTAGTTTTACCTCAAGGAAAGTTTAGTGAATTCTTAAAGCTAGAGGGTAGAGCAAGAAGAGATATGCTAGAGAGGTTATTTAATCTTCAAAAGTATGGAGACAATCTTTCAGGCAAACTTAAAGCAGAGATAACTAAGGAAGAAAATAAGTATAGAGAGTTATCTGGTGAACTTAAAGGGTATGAATACATAAGTGAGGAAGTATTAAAGGAAAAAGAAGAGGAACTAAAGGTATCAACGGAAAAGTTAGAAATAGCTACTGATGAGCTAAAAAAGATAGAAAAAGATTTTAAAGATAAAGAAGAAATTTGGAAGCTAACTTTAGATATAAAGGCCTATGAAGAAAAAAAGGAAATGCTTATGGGAAAAGCTGTGCAAATAGAAGAGTATAAGGAAAGGCTTAGAGCAGGAGAAAATGCAGCTAGAGTATTACCTTATATAGAAAGCTATGAGAGCACTATAAGAGGGTTAAAAGCTTCAAAAGATAAAGAAGAAACTTTAAAACTTAAACATGAAAAGTTAAAACTGGAGAAAGATGAGCTTGAAAACCAGTGGAATTTTTGGAGAAAAAGAAAAGACAATGAACTACCAAACTTAAAAATTAAAGAAGAAAAAGTTAAGGAGGCCTTGGTAGAAAAGAGTAATTTAGAGGTTATAAAAAAGGACATAAATAAGTTAAAAGAGCTTACTTCAAGTTTGCAAAGTCAAGAACATAAGATGCAAGAAGAGATAATTGTTTTAGGTGAAAGAATTAGTAAGGGCGAAAATGTTATAAAAGAAACAGAAGATAGATTTGAAGATTTAAAGATAGACAGTGAATTAAAGGAAAAAGTTCAACAGGGAATTAGGCTTAATGATAAATATGAAGATTTAAAAAATCGTATAGACAATGACAAGGCATCATTAACAAGATTAGAAAAGTCTATAAAAGAAGGTCATATAAAAGGAGAAGAATTAAAGAAAGAACTTGATAAAGGGGAAACATTTCTTAAAGAGAAAGAAAGGAAATTAGAAGAGTTAATAAATAGTTGTCCAGGAGAATCAACGGATTTATTAATTCTTCAAAGAAAGCTATCTGAGGAACAAGAAAAGTCTAGAAAATACAGTGCAGCAACGGACGAGGTTAAGAATTCAGAAGAGGCCATAGTAAGTCTAAAGGTAGCAGTAGATAAGTACAATGAAAATAAGAAAAGTATAGAGTCTACAATTAAAGAACTAAAGGACGAAATAATGGGATTACAAGTTGAAAGTTTGGCTAATAAGCTTAGAGAAAATTTAAAGTCAGCAGAACCTTGTCCTGTTTGTGGTTCCTTAGAACATCATGTAGAAAATATAAGACATGTAGAAGATATAGATTTAAAAGAAGCAAATGAAAGATTAGAGCAATTAGAAATTCAGCTTAAAGAGATAGAAAGTAATATCACTAGAGATAGTACAAAGATTTTAAGTTTAGAGGAAAACGTAAAAGCTAGAACTCATGATATTAAAGCTTTAGGTGATGATTTTAAAATTGAGAATTTACCAATATTAGAAGAGAAGTTCAAAGAGTTAGATAAGGCTTTAGAAAAGTATAATAAAAATAAAGAAGGCATAGAAAACTATATAAAAACTTTAAAAGAAGAAATTTTATCTTTAGAGGGTAAGTTTAATACTATAAAATCTGTTATAGAAGAAAATGAAAAACGCTATAAAGAAATGGAATTAGAACACAATAAAAATATATTATCCTATGGTAGTTTAGAGGCTGAAATAAGAGAAATAAAGAATGATATTAAGGTAGAAGATTTTAAAGAAAAAAATGAAGAAATATTAAAAGTGGAAAAAGAGAGAGAACAGTTAGAAAATAACTTAAAAAAATATAGAAAGGCATTGGAAGGATTAATAAATAATAAAGAAGTTCTACAGGCTAATATAAATACTATAAGAGAAAATCTAGCTAAAGAAAATTCAGCGCTTATAGAAAAAGAAAAAAATGCAGAAGAAAAAGAGCTTCAAATGAAAGCGAAAATAGGTGATGTAGATAATTTAGATGATTTATTAATAAAGCTTCAGATAGAAATAAAGAATATAGAGGACTCTTTTAATAGCTATGAAAAACAAAAAGAGATTATAGAGGAAGAGTTTAAAAGTTGTAATGAATCCTTAATAGATATCATAAGTAAGGTTAGAGAATTAGATAAGCGAGAAGTTGAAGAACGAAATCATTTAGAAGCTGCATTAAAAGAGGAAGCTTTTGAGAGCCATGAACAGGTAAAAGAAAGTTTGATTTCTAAAGAGAAAAGTGAAGATCTAAGGAAAATTATAGAAGAATATAATAATAATTTATCTAAGATTAATGGGGCAATTGAAAGTTTGATTTTAAAAATAAGTGGAAGAGAAGTGACAAGAGAAGAATGGAATAAGATTCAAGAAGAAAAGTCTATAAAAGAAGAAGAGATTAAGGGTTTAAATGAAGTAAAAATAAAGGATTCAGAGGAAGTTAATTATCTAAAGAAAAAACTATTAGAATTGAAGGAATTACTAGATAAGAAGGAAAAATTAGATCATAAGCTAGCACTTCTTGATGATTTAGAGAAGCTATTCAAGGGTAAAAAGTTTGTAGAGTTTGTAGCAGCAACTAGGCTTAAGTATGTATCTATGGAAGCATCTAAAAGACTTAAGGAAATTACTAGTGGAACTTACGGTTTAGAAGTTGATGAAAATGGAAAATTTATAATAAGAGATTATAAAAATGGTGGTGCAGAAAGAGATGCATCTACTCTATCAGGTGGAGAAACCTTCTTAACATCCTTATCTTTAGCATTAGCCCTATCTTCAGAAATTCAGCTTAAGGGAACAGCTCCCCTTGAATTATTCTTCTTAGACGAGGGCTTCGGAACCTTAGATGATAATTTATTAGAAGTAGTTATGAGTTCACTAGAGAGAATTCATAATGATAAGCTTAAAGTAGGAATAATAAGTCACGTAGAATCTATAAAAAATAGAGTGCCAGTGAAATTAGTTCTTACTCCAGCAGAAGCAGGTAGAGGTGGAAGTAAGGTTAGAATCGAAAGAAGTTAATTGCAACAATGATTTTTAATGTTATAATAGATTATTGGCATTAAGAGAAATGTAAATGAGTATACAACTTAAAAGAAGAAATTTTAAAGTCAGAAGTGGTAAAATTTATTAAACACAAACTCTATATATGGCAAAATAAATGTGTAAAGTGAGAAAATATATGAGATATGAGAGACTGGAAAAGCAGATAAATAGAATAGATAACGATATTGATTCTATGGGAGTAGCAAAGAAGTATTTATCAAATGTTGATGAGATTAACCAGGTAATTAAAGAACTGAATGAGAAAAGAATAGAGCTTGCAAATGAGTTGTACTTTGAAGATCATTCATCTTATGCACAATGCTGTATAGAGATAAGTAATGTAATTGATAAGCCACTTGGTCAAGAAGAACAAGCTGAATTACTTGAGACGATAAAAGAAATCTTTGGAAGAAAGTCTCCAAATGTAAGTAAAAAGAGTCATGGACTTAATGCTTGGCTTAAAGAACTTGACATAGTGTACAAATGGATTGAAAAAGAAAATGAAGATTGGGCTACTCTAATAATAATGGGATTCGGATTACATGAGTAAAATTTTTAATTAAATTGTTAAGAAGTTAGTATTAATCTTGAGCTTTGATATTTAGTTACTAAAAGTAATCCCACTGAATATATATGTATATATAACTTATATTAAGAGGAGGATATGGAATGGAAGGTAAATATTATATTTCAATGCAAACTCCTATGGGATTAGAAAAAGGAACAATAGAATTTGTAGTAAATGGAAATAGGCTTAGTGGTACTTTAATAGCTAAGGGCGTAACTAGCACTTTCTATGGAGGAACTGTAAGGGGAAACGAATTTGAATTTTCCGGAGAACTAAAAAAAATGATAGCAAGAATAGCCTATACTGCTGAAGGAAGAGTTGAAGGTAATAATTTGACTGCAATAGTATATTCGAAATTTGGAAACTTTACAGTTAAAGGTACGAGGATATAAATATATGTATTAAATATAGTGAAATACAGATTAATTTTTATATTAATCTGTATTTTTCAACTTTTATATTGACGAAACAAGTATATTTGTATATTATAGATAATAATATTAATAATAGCTATGATGAGAAGAGTAGATATTTAATTTCTTTTACAGAGAGCTCCAGATGCTGAAAAGGAGTAAAGAAGTAACTGTCGAAACAAGCCTCTGAGCTTCATACGGATTCTTTAAAAGGTGAAATAGAAACTTTAATATATTTAATTTCTATATTTTAAGGATGATGCTATGACGTAGGTCTACGTTATAAGACTAGAGTATAAGTATTACAAAATACCGTACTTGATGAGATAGATATGGTAACATATCTATGAATTTAGGTGGCAACGCGAAGATATAACTCTCGCCCTAAGGACTATAACAGGTCCTAGGGCGGGAGTTTTTAGTTTTCACTCCAAATTTTATATTTGGCTAAGTGAAAACTACTCATTCGAACGCATGTGAGAAGGAGTTTCCTTGCGAGCAAAGTGAGAAAGTTGCTTCAGTAACATTACTCCAATTTTATATTTGCTAAGTGAAAAAGAGTTTTAAACTTTAAAATAAAATTTACAAAAAATAGGAGGTGAATTTAGTAAAGTTAAAATAAAGATGACTTTGCTAAGATGATATGTGTAATGAAAATAGTTCTTTAAATTTTGTGGATAGACTTGTTAAAGAGGATATTAATGAAGGAAGATGTAATGAAATTCATACTCGTTTTCCTCCAGAGCCTAATGGGTATCTTCATATAGGAAGTGCATATGCAATTAATATAAGTTATGGTATTGCTAAAAAGTATAATGGAAAATTTAACTTAAGATTTGATGATACAAATCCAGGTAAAGAAGATCATGAATACGTAGATGCAATTAAAGAAGATATGAAATGGATGGGCTTTGATTATGAAGATAGACTTTTCTATGGTTCAGATTACAATGAAAAGATTTATGAATATGCTATATATTTAATAAAAAAAGGAAAAGCCTATGTATGCAATTTAACGCCAGATGAGGTAAGAGAATATAGGGGAACATTAACGACGCCAGGTAAGAATAGCCCATATAGAGATAGAACTGTAGAAGAAAACCTAGAATTATTTGAGAAAATGAAATCAGGTGAATTTAAAGAGGGAGAGGCAGTTTTAAGAGCTAAGATAGATATGGCAAGTCCTAATATAAATATGAGAGATCCAGTTATCTATAGAATATCCTATACTCCACATTACAAGACAGGCGATCAGTGGTGTATATATCCTATGTATGATTATGCACATCCAATCCAAGATTATATAGAGGGAATTTCACATTCATTATGTTCTAATGAATTTAAAGACCATAGACCACTTTATGAGTGGGTTTTAAATGAATTAGATTTAAAAAGTCCAAAGCCAAGGCAAATTGAGTTTGGAAGAATGAATTTAAGTGGAGTTGTAACAAGCAAGAGATATTTAAAAATGCTAGTGGCTAGTGGTGAATTAGATGGATGGGATGATCCAAGGCTTCCAACTTTAAAAGGAATGAGAAGAAGAGGATATACTAGGGAAGCAATTCTAGATTTCTTAGGAGAAATTGGAGTTGCTAAAGCTGATACCTTAGTAGATGTAGCTATGCTTGAAAATGCTTTAAGACAAGATTTAAAATTAAAGGTACCGTCTGTTATGGCTGTACTTGACCCAATAAAGGTTGTAATTACAAATTTACCTGAAGACCATTTAGAGTATTTAACTATAGCAAATAACGGAGAAAATGAAAAATTAGGTAATAGAGAGATGCCATTTACTAGAGAGCTATATATAGAAAGGGAAGATTTTAGTGAAAATCCACCTAAAAAGTACAATAGATTAATTTTAGATGGTGAGGTTAGACTTAAGGGAGCTTACTTTATAAAGTGCAATGAGATTATTAAAAATGAAGCTGGAGAAATAGTAGAGATTAGATGTACCTATGATCCTGAAACTAAGAGTGGTAGTGGATTTACAGGAAGAAAGGTTAAGGGAACTATTCATTGGGTAAGTGCAAAATATGGAGTACCTTGTGAAGTTAGATTATTTGAAAATCTATTTAATGAAACCCCTTCTGGAGATAACTTATTTGAGTTTATAAATAGAAATTCTTTAGAAGTAAAGAAAAATGCTGTAATTGAACCGTCTGCACTCAGATTAAATGAAGAAGGCAGATTTCAATTCATGAGACATGGCTATTTTATAAGAGATTCTAAGTTATCTAAAGATAAGTTAGTATTTAATAGAACAGTATCATTAAAAAGTTCTTATAAAAAATAAGTAGAATTTTTTTTAGCTAGGTAAATATTAAAGTACTCTCAACATTTAATATAATAATATGATTTATATTATGTTAAAGGATTTAATTAATTATAGTAGTATGAAAAATAGCTCAAGGATTTTATTTTCCTTGAGCCATTTTTATATAATTAGAATAAGAAATTGCATTCTTTTTATTTAGTATAGTTATCGAAATAACCTTGGATAAATATGATTGGAGTACCCTTATCGCCACTTCCAGAAGTTAAATCTGATAATGAACCTATAAGGTCTGTAAGTCTTCTTGGAGTAGTACCTTGTGACTCCATAGCACCAACTAAATCAACTTCTTTATTTTTAATATATTCAGAGATAGCAGCTTTAAGTTCGTCTCCTTTTAAATCAGCAAAGTTATTATCAGCAAGATATTTTAACTTAACCTCATTTGGAGTACCTTCAAGACCAGTAGTATAAGCTGGAGATACAACTGGGTCAGCTAGTTCCCAAATCTTACCTACAGGATCTTTAAATGCTCCATCTCCATAAATCATAACTTCAACTGTTTTTCCAGTTTTCTCTTTAATTGCAGCTTGTATATTATCAACTACTGGCTGACAATTACGAGGGAAAAGTTTAACAGTTTCTTCAGTAGATTTATTTGAACCTAAAAGTCCGTAAGCTTCATTGAAGCCACTTCCATCAATAGATTCAGATAAAATGTCATCAAGACTATAAATTTTTTCTCCACCATTTGCTTTTAATATTTTCTTAGTTCTAAATCTAGTATGTATATCACAAGTAAGAACACTCTTTGTATACTCTAAGATAGTTTTTGGATTATTTGAAAATATAACTTCACACTCAACTCCATAGCTTTCAACTAGAGATTTATAATACTCAATATAGTCAACTCCAGTGAAAGTATGTTTATTAAACCCAAAATGCTCACGGAATTGTTTTTCAGTTAAAACATCAGTCCAAGGATTAACTCCTTTTTCATCAAGAATATCTAAGTCTACTAAGTGGTTACCTACTTCATCAGAAGGATAGCTAAGCATTAAAACAATTTTTTTAGCTCCTTTTGCAATACCACGAAGACATATAGCAAAACGGTTACGGCTTAATATAGGGAAGATTACTCCTATAGTATCATCACCAAATTTTGAATTTATATCTTTAGCTATATTATCAATAGTTGCATAGTTACCCTGAGCACGAGCAACTACAGATTCAGTTACAGTAATTATATCTTTATCATTAATTGAGAAACCTTCTACTTTAGCAGCATTTAATACGCTATCTACAACGATCTCTTCAATATTATCTCCTTTGTTTATAATTGGGCAACGAAGTCCTCTAACAACAGTTCCAACGACTCTTTCCAATTGTAACATCTCCTTCATATAAAAATATTTTAATTTTTAAGGCTTACTATTGTAATATACACTATTTTAATGGTATAAGTAAAATAAATAGATTGAATAATGGGTATAAGGAGTACTTATATGGTAAGTAAATTAGATTTATATAAAGTGTTTTGTATGGTAGGAAAACATGAAAGTTTTTCAAAAGCTGCTAAGGAGTTATATATGACTCAGCCGGCAGTAAGTCAAGCAATTATGCAATTAGAAAGAGAATTAGATATTAGACTTTTTACCAGAACCTCTAAAGGAGTTATTCTTACTAACGAAGGACAGTTACTATTTGAGTATGCAAGTTCTGCTATGAACTTAATTAATGTTGGAGAAGAAAAACTTTTAAAAATAAAAAATGTTATGATAGGAGATTTAAAGATTGGAGTAGGAGATACAATATCAAGATATTTTCTTCTTCCATATTTAGAAAAATTCCACAAGGAATATCCTAATATCAAATTTAAGATAAAAAATGCTACTACCTTAGAGTTATGTGCTAGTGTAAAATCAGGGGAAGTTGATATTGCAATTTGTAATTTTCCTCTTGAAGATTCTGCTTTAGAGCTTAAAGAATGTATGTATATTCATGATATATTTGTTTGTGGTGAAAAATATAAAGAAATATGCTCTAAGCCTATAAGTTTAGAAGAAATTTCAAAACTACCTCTGATACTATTGGAAACAAAATCTATATCAAGACAGTATATAGAAAAATATATGTTATCTCAAGGAATTAAGATTAATGCGGAGACTGAATTAGGTTCTTATGATTTATTATTGGAGTTTGCAAGAATAAACTTAGGAATAGCCTGTGTTATCAAAGAATTTTCAAAGGAATATTTAGAAAAAAATATAGTATATGAAGTAAAATTAAAGGAAGATATACCTAAAAGGAGTATAGGACTTTGCTTTTTAAAAAGTGTATCTCTATCTCCAGCAGCTACAAAATTTATTGAGATATTAGAGGGAAAATAGGCAAATAGTAAGTAGGTAAAAAATGCCCTAAGAGATTTAAACATAAAAATTACTTATATCTTATAGGGCATTTTATACTTTATTAATTAAAAATGGCTACTTACTTCTTCTCTCTCTATTCTTTTTATATCTTTTAATCTTAGATGAGTTTCATCCATAATTTTATCGTAGGATTCACCATCTATAAGCATTTGCTTAGCTTGTTCACGTAGAGCAACATTATCTTCTAATTTCATAAAAATAGCCTCCTTAAGTAGTTTGAGTTTAACTCTATTTTGTGATTAATATAAAAATCTATTCATTTATATTAATTTCAAATAAGTAATATATTGAATGGCATAGTTGAATTTGTAAATTTATAATGATATAATAAGTTAAACTCAATATAGCTAGGGGTGCCAATTGGCTGAGAAGGAAAATCCTAACTCTAAGAACCTGATATGGTTAGTACCATCGGAGGGAAGCAAGTTAATAAGTCATATTAACATAAAAATTTAGTATTAATAAATTAAAGAGTCTATTAATACTAAATATAAGGACTTATGGAATAATGAAATTAAAACGAGATTATGTGGATTTCTAACACCTAGCATTAAGTTAGGTGTTTTTTTATTGTAAAAATACTCTAACTTGACTATGAAGATGAAAGGAGGATTAAAAATGAAGGTTAATGGAAAGAAGATGGATATGGAGGATATAACGACTTTAAGTAGTTTACTAAGTAAATTAGGGGTTAATGAAAATAAAGTCGTTGTTGAACTAAATAAAGAAATAATAAATAAAGAAAAATATTCAAAAATAAATTTACAAGAAGATGATGTTATAGAGGTTATATCTTTTGTTGGAGGAGGCTAATTATAAATTTTAATGAAAAGATATAAAAATCATAGAGTGGTGGGGCAGTGAAAGAGAAGATTAAAATTAAAATTAATGAGAATAATGAAGAAGTTTACAAGGGAGAAACTTGTCTTAAATTAAGAGACAAGCTGAAACCAGATAGTGATGTGATTATATTAAATGGGTTTCCTTTAGAAAAAGATAAGATACTAGAGGAGGAAGATAGGATTGTCTTTATAAAAAAAGGGCAAATACCTAGTAAGGAAGAGTTACGTGGAGTTATGATGGCGAGACATACACCTGGAGTCTATGAAAAGGTATCGAAAGCTAGGATAGCCATTGCTGGGGTAGGAGGACTTGGATCTAATATAGCTATATCTCTAGCAAGGTTAGGTGTTGGATTCATTAAAATAATAGATTTTGATGTGGTAGAGCCATCTAATTTAAATAGGCAACAATATTTGATAAAAGATATAGGAGAATATAAAGTTAAGGCCTTAAAGAATCAGCTATTAGAAATAAATCCATTTATATGTATAGATGAAAAAGTTGAAAAAATAGAAAAAGCGAATATAAAAGAACTCTTTCATGATGTAAATATCATCATAGAGGCCTTTGATAATGCGAGCTATAAAGCAATGCTTAGTAATGAAGTATTAACTACAATGGAAGATAAAATTCTAATAGCATCCTCGGGGATGGCTGGATTTTATTCATCAAATGATATAAAAACTAGAAGAATAAATAGTAGATTTTATATCTGTGGTGACGGAGTAAATGAGGCTAAAGAAGGATGTGGACTTATGGCACCCAGAGTAGCTATATGTGCAAATCATATGGCAAATATGGCTCTTAGAATTATATTGGGAGAAGGAGAAAGTTAAAATGGAAGATATATTAAAAATAGGTGGAGTAGAATTAAAAAATAGATTGTTTGTAGGAACAGGCAAGTATCCATCTAATAAGCTTATAAAAGAAGTCTTAAGTGAAAGTAAGGCTCAAGTTATTACCTTAGCTCTAAGAAGAGTGGATTTAGATAATAAAGAAGACGATATTTTATCTAATATACCTAAGGATGTTATTTTATTACCTAATACCTCAGGAGCAACTAATGCAGAAGAAGCAGTTAGAATTGCAAGAATAGCTAAGGCTATGGGATGTGGTAATTGGATCAAAATCGAAGTTATATCAGATTCGAAGTACCTACTTCCAGATAATGAGGAAACTATAAGAGCTACAGAGATATTAGCAAAGGAAGGATTTACAGTACTTCCATATATGTGTCCGGATTTATATGCAGGTAGAAGGTTAATAGAAGCAGGAGCAGCAGCAGTAATGCCTTTGGGAGCACCTATAGGAAGCAATAGAGGAATAAGAACTAAGGAGCTTATCGAAATTATGATAGATGAATTAGATATTCCAATTATAGTTGATGCTGGAATAGGAAAGCCATCACAGGCTATGGAAGCTATGGAGATGGGAGCCTCAGCATGCCTTGTTAATACTGCTATAGCATCTTCAAAAAGTCCAGCGAATATGGCAAGAGCCTTTAGTATGGCAGTAGAAGGAGGACGACTTGCATATTTATCTAAATTTGGAGCGGTTTCTAGAAGTGGTAATGCATCCTCACCATTGACTGGATTTCTAGGAGAGTAAAAAACTATTGCATCAATTAATGGTTTACGATGCATAGGATAATTATTTCTTGCGTAGCAAAAGTGAAGGTTGAGGAGATGAAAAAATGAGTTTTTATAATACTATAGAAAAGTTTAGAGATTTTGACTTTAGAGAATATTGGAGTAGGGTAAAAGTTGAAGATGTATTAAGAAGTATTAATGAAAGAAATCCAAGTTATGAAGATCTGCTTAATTTGTTATCACCAGCAGCAGAAGCAGCCTTAGAAGAGATGGCAGTAAAGGCAAGAGAATTGTCTTTAAGGCATTTTGGAAGAACTATTTTATTATATACTCCAATCTATATAGCAAATTATTGTGTAAATAAATGCTCATATTGTGGATATAATCTCGAAAATTCTATAAGTAGAAAGAAATTAACTTTAGAAGAAATAAGATTAGAATCAGAAGCAGTAGCAAAGCAGGGATTTAAACACATTATTTTGTTAACTGGAGAAAGTCAGATTCATTCACCAACTAGCTATATAGTTGATGCTATAAAAGTAATGAGAGAGTATTTTCCTTCTATAACTTTAGAGGTACAACCTCTAAGTGAAGATGACTATAGAAAAGCTGTAGAGGCAGGAGCAGAAGGACTTACAGTATATCAAGAAACCTATGATGAAGATATATATGATAAAGTTCATTTAGCAGGACCTAAAAAGAATTATAAATTTAGACTTGATACTCCAGAAAGAGGAGCAAGGGCTGGAATGAGAAGTATAAGCATAGGAGCACTACTTGGATTAGGAGATTTTAGAAAGGATGCCTTTTTTACAGCGTTACATGGTGAATATATTAGAAAGAAATATCCTCATGTAGAAGTAACTTATTCACCACCAAGGATAAGGCCTTGTGAAGGTGGGCTAAAGGAATTAAACCCAGTACCAGATAAAAAAATGGTACAAGTAATGTTAGCCTATAAAATTTTTGCTCAGCAAAGTGGAATAAATATCTCCACAAGAGAAGACCATGACATGAGAAAAAATTTAATTCCTTTAGGAATTACTAAGATGAGTGCAGGAGTTTCTACAGAAGTTGGTGGACATGCGCTACAATCTAAGGGAACCTCTCAATTTTCTATAAATGATGAAGGTACAGTTGAAGAAATAAAGGAAATGATAATAGATGCAGGGTTTCAACCAATATTTAAGGATTGGGAAAGAATTTGATTTACTTAATAACTAATAGACACCTAGTTAGTGAAGAGAAATATTTTAAAACCCTGCATGATGCTTCTTTAGCCGGTGTAGATAAAATAATATTGAGAGAAAAAGATTTAAGTGATGAAGAGTTAGAAAAACTTTATTATAAAGTAAAAGCTTTAGTAAGTAAAAATACGGAGATAATAATAAATTCTAATATGAAAATCTTTGAAAAAGTAAATGAGAAAACTGTACAACTATCTTTTAAGGATTTTATGAACTTTGATAATCTAAGAAAAGCTAAAGTAGGAGTTTCTGTACATTCTATAGAAGAGGGTATAAAGGCAAATGAAAAAGGCTGTGACTATTTATTAGCATCACATATATTCCCTACGAAATGTAAGGAGGGATTAGAACCTAAAGGAGTGGAATTTATTCAGGAATTAAAAAAAACAGTTACTTGCCCCGTTATAGCATTAGGTGGAATTTCAACAGAGAATGTTTCAAAGGTTTTAAAAGCAGGAGCTGATGGAGTAGCATTAATGTCTACATTTTTTTATTGTGAAGACGTATATGACTTAGTTAGAAATTTAAAATTTTAAAAGGTCATATATTCCAGATTTTAAACAGTTATTATATAACTATTTTTAAATAATAAAAATTATCCATTGCAAACACTTATTCTATTATAGTACTATTATATAAAGAAACCTATTTAGGTATATTTTATTAAATAGATTTCATTAGAATAATTAGTAATATGAAAAATACAGTTTAAGTTTATAATGTAGATTCAATATGAGAATTTAAAGAAAATAGAATATATAAAACTTAAAGTTGAAGAATACTAATAGAAGATGGAGGTAATGGATATGTTAAATATAGGATGTCATTTATCTACAACTAAAGGATTTGAGAATATGGGAAAGGAAGCACTTTCAATTGGTGCTAACACTTTTCAATTCTTCACTAGAAATCCTAGAGGTGGAAAAGCAAAGGATATAGATGAAAAAGATGTAGAGGCTCTTTTAAATATAATGAAGGAAAATGAGTTTGCTACGATACTAGCTCATGCTCCTTATACCTTAAATGCATGCTCAGCAGATGAAAATACTAGAAAGTTTGCATTAGAAATGCTGGCAGATGATTTAGTTAGAATGGAGTATTTACCTAATAGCTTATATAATTTTCATCCAGGTAGCCATGTTAAACAAGGGGTAGAGGTAGGAATTAATTATATTGTAGAAATGCTTAATAAAGTTCTTAAGCCAGAACAAACAACTACTGTATTACTAGAAACTATGGCTGGAAAGGGTACAGAGGTTGGAAGAAGTTTTGAAGAAATCGCTGAAATTATAAATAGAGTAGAATTAAAGGATCATATGGGAGTATGTCTTGATACTTGCCACGTATATGATGCTGGATATGATATAGTTAATAATTTAGATGAAGTTTTAGAGGATTTTGATAGAATAATAGGTTTAGACAGATTAAAGGCAATTCATTTAAATGACAGTAAAAATCCTTTTAAAAGTCATAAGGATAGACATGAAAAAATTGGAGAAGGTTCTTTAGGAATTGAAGCTATTACAAAAATTATTAACCATCCTAAATTGCGTCATCTACCATTTTTCCTTGAAACACCAAATGAACTTGATGGATATGCAAGAGAAATAGAATTGTTACGAGGAAAGTTTAATTAACTAAATAGTAATACTACAAATTAATAGACTAAGATTTAAATTAATGTTGAACTTATACTTTTAAAAGTTTAAGTTCAACATTTTATTTAGGTGTTTTATCTTTGATAACTACAAATTGTTTTGTTCTACCCATGGTATAGGCGAGGCTGAGCATTGATTTTTCTTCTTTAGTCAAATTTCTTTTGTACATCTTTTTAAATTGGCTGAATACTGCGTTCATATCAACAACTTCTTTAGAAGAGGAAGTATTTCGAGAAGATACAGTATAAGATAATGGTTTTATATTTTTATTAAAAATCTTTTTAAATACCTCACTGGTATAGTAAGCATCGTTTACTGCATCATGAAACTCACCTTCGACATTTATATCTAAGAGTTCGATTGCGGTTTTAAGCCCAATTTTTAATCCCTTTTGAATATTAAAGTATTTTGAGGCATGACTTTGCACATCAATATACTTTAGAGGAAGAGAAGCTGTAGATATATTATGAAATTTTATATTTCTTAAGAGCTCTTTAATATCAACAATGCCCCAAACACAGAGAATAGATTCTTCCTCACCAATAAAATCAATAAATTTATTATAGATATCAGGAAAAAGTTCAGAAGAATTTATGTCATCTTCACTTATTTTAGTAAGAGTTTCCACATAAGGATGTAGAATTGTGTGAATAGTTGGCTTAATAAAAAAATTAAATGTGGATAACTTTTCAAAATTTTCATTTAACTTTATAGCCCCTATTTGAATAATTTCAAAAGTAAGATGTGAATTTTTCTCTTTTTTTTCACACTTAATTTCACTTTCAGGTTTATCGCTACATTCATCCTGTACTTCATTTTGTTCTTTTTTTTCTTCATATTTTTGATTGAATTCTAAATCAAATACTATATAGTTCATTAAATCACCACTTTTAATACATAAAATCAATTATATTAGCATTAGGTATATACCTATTAATTATTTCAGGGCATATATTAATCCATCCCTTACAACTATCTATAATAACAGAATCTGTAGTAATTATGTACCCTTTATCTTTTAAAATATGATCAGGGTTTGGAACTACATGTACTGAAACAGGAATATTAGCCTTATTAAATATTTCCAATATAGCTATTTTTAGATTTATAGAGTTAGATACAGGTTCATCTAAATAGAAAATTGCTTCAGAAACTTTTAGCTGTTTAAGAGTCAAAGCTAAAAGTTCAATGGCTATTGAAGTCTTATCTATAAGTCGATATGTTCCGCGAAGACCAGCTAAGTCTCTAATACAATTATCTCTACATTTAAATAAGGTACCCTTTGAGAGGGCTACTTCCAAGGTTATTATTATATTAAAACCATCTATATAAACTACTTTATTTGTTATGTCATCACTCATATTTTTAAGTCTATTATTTTTATGAAGAGTTGAGCAGCAACTTCTTTGAAGAGCAGTTCTCTGCCTGTTAGTAAGTTGATAATGGTTTCCTACAAAGGTTGTTGTACTTTTAATATCGTAACCTCTATCAAGAAGATAGCAAATTTCTGTAGCTGATTTATTAAGTAGATAAAGGCTACTTTTAGAGAAAGATTTTATATCTTCAGGATTAAATCCTCTAGTAGTTAATTTGTGATTATTATTCTCGTTATGCAAATATATCACCTCTTTATAAAGATTTCTATTTAATATTAAGCTTATAAAAAAATAAGGTATCTTAAGATAAAATTAAAAATCTTAAGATAGCCCTATTTAGAATTATAATTTTTGAACATTTATAGCCATAGGGCCCTTAGTTCCATCAGTAATATCAAAGGATACACTTTCACCTTCATGCAAATCTTTATTTGTGCCTTTTTCTTTTACTTGTGAATGGTGTACAAATACATCATTACCTTCATTACAGGATATGAACCCATAACCCTTTCCTTCATCAAACCATTTAACGATACCAGTTATACTAGACAATATTATATTCCTCCTTGAGTATTAAATAATTTTATAATGTAGTATTTGAAATATTAATGATTTTTACACATAATAATAGTAAATATTAATATATAAAAGATGAATAATCTTATTATTAAAGGGTTATACATTGATGAAAGTTTAAAATATAAATTAATATAATTATAATGCATATAGTTTGTTTTTAGTGATAATTATATATAGATATATATAGATTGGAGACGCGTTATGGTGAATATAAAATACAATAAATCTATTAAAGAATTAGTACAAAGGAGAACTTCTATACGAACTTATGATGATAGAGCTATTAGTGAAGAAACACTTAATAAGCTAAATGAATTTATTAAAGAGTTAGAAGGACCATTTAAACCAAAAGTAAGATTTAAAATTATAAATGTGAAAGAAGAGATCAATGGGGGAAAACTTGGTACTTATGGAGTTATAAAGGGAGCTTCTACGTATATAGGGGCTGCGGTTGAAGTAGGTCCTATGAATTTGGAGGAATTGGGATATGAAATGGAGAGGCTCATACTTTATGCTACTGATTTAGAATTAGGGACCTGTTGGATTGCAGGTACCTTTAAAAAGAGTGAGTTCAGTAAGTCAATGGACTTGAAGGAAAATGAAGTTTTTGCAGTTATCTCTCCTATAGGATATAAGGCAGATAGAAAGAGTATTATAGAAAAGCTTATTAAATTTCAGGGAAGGTCAGGAGGAAGAAAGGATTGGAGTGAACTATTTAAATTAAATAACTTTACAACACCTATTCCTATTAATGAAGAACTTGGAAAAATAGAAGAGGCCTTAGAGAATGTGAGGTTAGCACCATCAGCTGTAAATAAACAACCATGGAGAATCATAAAAGATAATAATAAGTTCCATTTTTACAAAGAAGAAAAATATAGTAATCATTCTAAAGAAACTGGTGTAGACAATCATAGAATAGATATGGGAATAGCTATGTGTCACTTTGATTTAACTTGTAAAGAGCATGGAATAAAGGGAAAATTTATAGATAATAATCCAGAGTTATCATATGCACCTACAGATTTTAAATATATTATAACTTGGATAAAAGAATAGGCTAATGTAATTATGGATGAATAATAAGTGCTAGACACGGTAAAGTATGAATAAATGCATGTGTTCGTCATTTTTCTGCAAAAAAGGTGATAATATAACATAAATAGATAATTTATTAATATAATCTTGTAAAAATTAAAATTTTAATAAACAATAGTGCAAAAATATGATATAATACATAGGGCTACTAGCTATATAGTGTAGCACATAAAATTAATTACAGTTAGAAAAGGAGAAGCCAATGAAAAAATTAATTGCATTACTTTCAGTTGTATTTTTAACTATGTCAATGCTAGTTGGTTGTGGATCATCTAAAAGTGCAACTAACGAAGAATTAGTGGTATATTTTGTACCATCAAGAGATCCGTCAGAAATAAGAACAGCTACAGCGCCATTAGCTGATATGCTTAAGAAAGAATTAGCTGATCAAGGATTTGAATTTAAAAACATAAAAATTGAGGTAGGTACTAGTTTTGAAGCTGTTGGAGAAGCTTTATCAGCAGGAACAGCTCATGTTGGATTTATACCAGGTGGTACTTATGTTTTATATGATGATGGTGTAGATGTAGCATTAACAGCTACTCGTAACGGATTAAATCATGATTCTGATAATCCTGCCGATTGGAACACTGCTCCAACGGAAGCTACTGAAAATCAAGTAACTTACTACCGTTCATTAGTAATAGCTGGTCCTTCTGAAAAAGGTAAGGAATTAGCTGCTAAGATAAATAAGGGGGAGAAGCTAACTAAAGAGGATGTTGAAGGCGCTACTTGGGGAATATCAAGTAATACAACTTCTCCAGCAGGATACATTTATCCAAGTTTATGGTTACAAGAAAACTTTGGAATATCTCTAACAGATTTACCAAAGAAGGTAGCATTAGATAACTACACAACTTCATTATCACAACTTGCTAGTGGTCAAATTGACGTAATGGTAACTTATGCAGATGCACGTCGTGACTATGAAAAAGAGTGGAATACTACCTTTGGTAGAAAAGCTACAGTTTGGGAAGAAACTAATGTTATAGGTGTGACTGAACCTATATACAATGACACTATATCTGTAACTAAAGCAGAGTCAATGACTACTGAATTAAAAGAAGCTATACAAAAGGCTTTCATAAATATCGGAAACACTCCAGAAGGAAAAGAAATCATATCTATATATAGCCATAATGGTTATGAAATAGGTGATAACAAGAACTATGATGGAGAAAGAGATGCACAAGAATTAATAAAATCTATGCAAAAATAATTGAAGATTAAAATGGGTTCATGCTTAACATGAACTCATTTTGTATGTGAGGGTAAAGATACAAGATTTGTAATTGTAGTTAATTAAGATTTGTTTATATAAATTATAGAAACATTGTATTAAATATGTATTGTGGAGGGATACCTTTGATAAAATTTGATAAAGTAAATAAAATATATCCAAACGGATTACATGCATTAAAAAATGTATCATTAGAAATTGAACAAGGTGAATTTGTTGCTATAATCGGGTTATCTGGAGCAGGTAAATCTACTTTACTTAGAACAATAAATAAGATGCATGATATAACAGATGGAACATTAAATGTGAATGGACAAGATGTTAAAGAATTAAAGGGAAAAGAACTTCGTAGGTTTAGAAGAAGATTAGGAATGGTGTTTCAATCTTTTAATCTAGTTACTAGAACTACTGTTATAAAAAATGTATTAACATCTAGGGTACCAGATATGCCACTATGGAAATCTATTATTGGATTATACTCAAAGGAAGATAAGGTTGCAGCCTTAGAGGCCTTAGATAAGGTTGGAATATTAGATAAAGCTTACGTAAGAGCTGATCAACTTTCAGGTGGACAACAGCAACGTGTTGCATTAGCTAGAACTTTAGCTCAAAATCCAGAATTAATATTAGCAGATGAACCAGTTGCAGCCCTTGACCCTATAACAGCAGCTCAAGTAATGGACGACTTTAAAAAAATTAATAGGGAAATGAATATATCAATTCTTATAAATATACACCATGTAGATTTAGCTTTAAAATATGCTGATAGAGTTATTGGTATAAAGGCTGGAGAAATTGTATATGATGGTCCAGCGAAGGATGTTAATGGAGAAATATTAAAGCAGATATATGGTCGTGAATTATCTGATGATGAGATAATGGGGGATTAATTATGGTACAAGCTATTAAAAATATCTTCAAACCTAAAAAAATCATATTACAAGATGGAAAAGAAATACAACCACCTAGATCTGTAGTACCGTATGTAATTATTGGACTAGCTGTGGCAATTATTATAGCTGGACAAGTAACTGGATTTAAATTTTCTACATTATTAGATAGAGGGAATCAGTTTTTTGTAATTTTAAAAGATATGTTTCCACCAGATTTTAGCTTTGCTAAAAATGTATTACCCTCTCTTATAGAAACTATAAAAATGTCATTATTAGGTTCTATGATAGGAAGCTTTATAGCAATTCCATTTGCTATAATATCTTCTGTTAATATTAATAAATCAAAAATTGTATTAGCTATAGTAAGAATAGTTTTAAGCATAACTAGAACTCTACCAACATTAATTATAGCGTTAATTGCCACATATATATTTGGGTTAGGAACTTTTTCAGGAACTGTAGCTATAACTATTTTTACTTTTGGTATAGTAGTAAAAATGTTATATGAAAAGATAGAGACTGTAGATATGGGACCTTTTGAAGCTATGGAAGCTGTTGGAGCAACAAAATTAAGAGCTTTTATAGCTGCTATAATGCCTCAAATATTACCAACTTATTTTTCAACTTGCCTATATAGCCTAGAAATAAATGTGCGTTATGCAGCTATATTAGGATATGTAGGAGCTGGTGGAATAGGACTTATTCTAAATGAAAAAATAGGTTGGAGAGAGTATGACAAAGTAGGAATGATATTAGTCATGCTATTTATAACAGTGGTTATCATCGAGAATTTAAGTAAATATATAAGAGAAAGGCTGGGTTAGGATGGAGTTATCAGTAAAAACACAACTTGAAAAAGAGCCAAATCTTTGGATACGTAAAACTCTAACGGTAGTATTTATTATAGCCATAATGTTATGGGCGGCAAGATCTGTAGCATTTACTGGCGTTAAAGAAAACGGCGTAGATATAGCTAAAAACGTATTATCGGGAATACTCCATCCAGATATGGACATGCTTTTTGATTTTAAAGCTGGAGTTCCTTATCTATTATTAGAAACAGTTTGTATAGCTCTACTAGGAACTATAATAGGGACTATTCTAGCGATTCCCCTTTCTTTCATGGCATCTAGTAATATAGTTCCAAAATGGATAAGTGGTATAACTTTATTTATAATAGCAGCCATAAGAACTTTCCCATCTTTTGTTTATGGATTAATGTTCATACGTGTGACAGGGCCAGGAGCATTTGCCGGAGTTTTAACCATGTCAGTAGTATCTATAGGAATGATATCTAAGATGTTTATAGAGGCAATAGAAGATTTAGATACGAAAATATTAGAATCCTTAGATGCAGCTGGATGCAATACATTTGAAAAAATAAGATATGGTATTTTACCACAATTATTTACAAACTTTGTTTCAACAGCTATATATAGATTTGAAATAAATATAAAAGATGCATCTACATTAGGATTAGTAGGAGCAGGAGGAATAGGAGCTCCATTAATCTTTGCAATGAACGCCTTTAACTGGGATGAGGTTGGAGCAATTCTTTGTGGATTAATAGTCCTTGTGCTAGTAGTAGAAATACTTTCAACAAAAGTAAGAAATAAATTAGCAAGGGGTTAAAATAGAAATATGCTGATTGAATATCAAATATTCAAATCAGCATATTTTTTATTTAATAACAGTTAAATATTTATTTTTATCAACTACAACTTGCTTATGAGCTCTAAAATAGTCAATTATAATGTCTGGCATTTCTTTTAAGATTTCACCCTCTACTTTACAATCTCTATAAAAGTCATAGCCACCAGCTCCTGTTGCTCTGTAGTTGTTCATGGCAAGAGTAAATGTATCATTATTATTAACGTCTTTTCCTTTAAACTTCATTGAAACTACACGATTTCCAATTTCTTTAGTTAAGTCAAAAGTATAATCTAAGTTTGAAAAATAATCATAGTTATAATGTTCTACCTTTGGTTTTAAAAATCGCTCTGATACTTGCAATTTACCATCTACATATTCAAAGTAACTAGCACATCTTTCAAGGGCTAGTTTTAAGGTTTTTCCATCTACTTCAAGAATAGCTAAGGTATTAGGAAACATATAGGTAGATGTTATATCTCTTACAGTTACATCTTTATTAAAACCTTTTATGGAGTTAGCAAAGGAAGTAACCGAAATATTCGCACCGCTGGAATCTAATTGAACTTGATTTATAAAGTTAGCTAAATAGGAGCCATTCACAGCCATATCTATATGAGTGCTAGGTTGAAGTTCCACATCTAAAAATCCAACTGGAGTATCTAGCCATTGCTGAACTTGATTTTCTAGATTTAAGAATTTATTATACATGGTTTTATTAGGATTAAGCTCCACTGTTTTTAAGGTGGAATTTATATTTAAGGATAAGTCTTCATGAAGCTCTAGGTTAAGCTCTAAAAACTTTGTACCATTAGGTGGCGTCTGAGCTATATAAGTATTGTGAAGATAATGACCTGGAATCTCCATATGCTGATGTCCAGTTAGAAGAATGTGAAAATCAAACTCTTCACAAATTTTATAGGCTATGTTTTCACTAGTATTACTTAATTTTTCATGAGATTCTAAGTCATTTTCAAATCCACCATGATAAATTCCTATTAGTAAATCACATTTATTCTTTACTTCCTCATAGGATTTCTTTACTGAACTAAAAGTATCAGATATAGTAAAATTAATTATATTGTTAGGTCTTTCCCACCTATTTATAAAGTCAGTTGTAAATCCGATTATTCCTAGCCTTAAACCATTTTCCATAACCTTAATATCATAAGGAAGGATAGATAATTCTTTTGTTTTGTTATCTACGTTGGCACAAATACATTTGGCATTTAAATTATTGAGATACTTTTTTAAATAATCGTAGCCGTAGTTAAAATCATGGTTACCAAGAGTTATGTAATCATATTGACCTTCATTGATGATAGAGGCTATTGGATGTACATCAAATTCATTATTACTTAAATAATTAGTGAAAGGAGAGCCTTGTATTGTATCTCCACCATCTATAATTAATGTGTTTCCATCCTTGTGAAATTGATTAATAATATTTAACATTCCCATATTCTTTTTTTTATCATCTCTATAATCTGTAGGATATACATATCCATGAAGATCTGATGTAAAGTATATCTTTAGTTTTTTCATTTTGCACCTCTCTATATTATTTTAAGTTCATAGACCATTATAACATAGATAGTATTAGTCTATAAAATATAAAAATGTAATATTAAGATATTTACAATATAAGAATAAGATGTTAGTATAGTGGTTAATATATTCAAATATAAAGACAATGATGAAGCTGCGATTATTTCTATGTTTCAGAGAGCTGATGGTAGGTGAGAATCAGTACATCAAATAATCTTTCCACTTCGGAGTTACTGGTGATGAATCAGAGGTTTAGTGCACCTTAAAGCACACAAAGAGGTCACAGAAGTGACAACTAGAGTGGTACCACGGGATATGATAGTTCTCGTCTCTATATTTGTAGAGATGAGAGCTTTTTTATTATACGGAAAATATAATTTAAAAATGTAAAAAAGAAAAACTTATTTTAAAACAAGGTTTTATATTAAAAATTAATTTAGGAGGAACAAACATGATAGATATTTATTTAATTAGAAATAATCCAGAAAAGATTAGAGAAGCTCTTTTAAAGAGAATGAACAGTGTGGATTTTTCAGACCTTCTACAATGGGATGAAGAGAAAAGAAGAATATTAATAGAGGTTGAAGAATTAAAAAGTAAGAAAAATAGAGTTTCTAAAGAAATTCCTACCCTTAAAAAGAAGGGCGAAAATGTAGAAGCTTTATATGAAGAGATGAAAGTAGTTAGCAAGGAAATAAAAGAATATGATGAAAAACTTCAAGAGCTAGAGAAAAAGATTAATGAATTTATGGAGGGACTTCCTAATATACCAGATGAAGATGTGGTAGCAGGGGGAAAAGAAAATAATAAGGTAGTTAGAGAATTCAAAGAGAAGCCTAAGTTTGATTTTGAAATTAAAGACCATGTAGAGCTAGCTAAAACTCATGATCTTATAGATTATGAAAGAGGAGTTAAACTTGGCGGGAATGGTTTTTGGATATATAAGGGGGTAGGAGCCATGCTGGAATGGGCTCTACTTAATTATTTTATCGAAGAACATATAAAGGATGGATATGAGTTTATCTTACCACCTCATATATTAAACTACCAGTGTGGCCTTTCAGCTGGTCAGTTTCCAAAGTTTATTGATGAAGTTTTTACTGTTGGAGATAAAAAAGATAAAGAAAGCATGCGATTTATGCTTCCTACGGCAGAAACTGCTTTAATCAATCTTTATAGAGGAGAAATTTTAAAAGAAGAAGACTTACCTAAAAAATTATTTGCATACACACCTTGTTATCGTGTAGAGGCAGGAAGCTATAGAAAATCTGAGAGAGGTATGATAAGAGGACATCAATTTAATAAGATAGAAATGTTCCAATATACTAAGCCAGAGGATTCAGATAAAGCTTTAGAAGAGTTAATTCAAAAGGCTGAAGCCTTAGTAAAAGGTCTAGGATTACATTATAGATTAGTTAAATTAGCGGCTAAAGATTGCAGTGCATCTATGGCAAAAACCTATGATATAGAAGTTTGGATACCAAGTATGAATGAATATAAGGAAATAAGTTCAGCCTCTAATGCAAGGGATTATCAAGCAAGAAGAGGAATGATAAGATTTAGAAGAAAGGAAAGCAATAAAGTAGAATATGTGAACACTTTAAATGCATCTGGACTAGCTACAAGTAGACTATTACCAGCTATACTAGAACAGTATCAACAAGCTGATGGAAGTGTTATAGTACCAGAAGTATTAAGAAAGTGGATAGGTAAGGAAAAGCTATGAGAATTATAGATTTAACACATATAATTGATGAAAATATGTCAGTATTTCCAGGGACTAACCCTCCAGTTTTAAATAGAAAATATACGATTGAAGAGCATGGATTTAGAGAAGCTGAAATAACTATGTTTTCACATACGGGCACTCATATAGATGCACCTGCACATATGCTCATGAATGGAGCAACTTTAGATGAACTACCAGTAGAACAATTTATAGGTAAGGCCATAGTTGTTGATTTGGGTGATTTATCAAATAAGGTAATTGAACTCAGAGATATATTAAGTTATGAAGAGAAAATTAAAGCTGTAGATTTTGTAATAATAAGATCTGGTTGGGATAAGTATTGGGGAAGTGAAGATTATTATAAAGGTTTTCCAACTCTAAGTGATGAAGCGGCTAAGTGGATATCGGAGTTTGATTTAAAAGGTATAGGAATAGATGCTATATCAATAGATGCCATGGATTCTAAAACATTTAGTATCCACAATAGTTTATTAAATAGAGGAATGATAATAATTGAAAACTTAACTAATCTATCAGCTATAGAAAAAGAATTTTTTATGATAAGTATTTTGCCATTAAAAATTAAATCAGCTGATGGATCACCAGTAAGGGCTATAGCAATAGAGTCAATAGACTATTAGAAAATAACTCTATTGCTATTAAATTAGCTATGGAATAGGGGATAGGATTATATATATGATATTATAAGCAGTAAAATAATAGATATAGATTATTTCATATAAGAACTTTTAATCTACTATTGAATACTATGTAATTATAGTGAATTATTTTAATAGTTAGGAGGAAAGTTTAATGAATCCTTATGAATTAATAGCAAAAATAAAGGAAAGAATGAAAGATCCTAATTTTGCAGCTAGATTTAATAATGCTTCAAATGTAATTAGTAATATACCTGGATTACAACAAGAGATAATGAGAATAGCACAAATAAATGATCCTAAGGCACAAAGTGCAGCAATAGAAAGATTACCTAAAGAGGCTAAGCAAGCTGTTCAAGAGATATTAAGTTTATTAAATATGTAGTATTCTAATTAAATAAGATAAACTACTTAATAAAATAAACCAGAGATAATTTATCTTTGGTTTATTTTATAATTAGGAATACAGATTAAAAATTGGTTATAAAGTATTAATTATATGCTCTGAAGTATTTAGAATATTTCAGAGCTTTTTTATTTTACAATAAAACTTAATATTTTAAGAAAATCTTTAGAAAATCTTAAGTTTTATATGTAAATTTTCTTTAAAATCTCAGCCTATAATTAAAGTATAGCAAGAGCAAGGAGGTATTTGAATGGAAGCATCAACTATATTAAGTTATCTATCAGACTATGGAATGATATGTATATTTATTATTATTTTTCTTGAATATTTAAATTTACCAGGATTTCCAGCAGGTATAATAATGCCATTAGCAGGAGTGTGGGTTGCAAATAGTGGTGCTAGCATATTACTTGCATTAGGAGTATCGGTAATGGCAGGAGTGATAGGAAGCTGGATGCTATACATAATCGGAAGATATGGCGGAGAATTTTTATTAGAAAAATATACAAAAAAGTTTCCTAAACATGAACCTATGATTAACAAAGGTATAAATAAGTTGAGAAAGCACGGAAATTTAGGAGTATTTATTTGCAAACTAATGCCTGCTGTAAGAACCCTAATATCAATTCCGGCTGGGGTAATAAAATTAGATTTTATTAAATATACAGTTTACTCGGCACTAGGAATCTTAATTTGGAATGGAGTATTTATGGGCTTTGGATATATTTTTGGTGATATGGTAATGCAAGCAATTAAATAGTACAAATATAGGAGTGAATATAGATAATTATAAATATGAATTAATGAAATATAAGAAATTAAAATATATAAATTTTAAATATTAAGGGGGAGTAAAAATGAGAATAGCAATGTTTACAAATAACTATAAACCATTTTTAGGGGGAGTACCTATTTCAATAGAAAGACTTGCGAATGGGTTAAGAGAGCTTGGACATACAGTATATATATTTGCTCCATCCTATGAAGGGCAAATTGAAGAAGAATATGTTATAAGATATAAATCATATAAGAAAGGATTAATTTACAACAAAGGATTAGTTGATAACAAAATTGTGATACCAAATGTTTTAGATTACGCAATAGAAAGTGCTTTTTCACATTTAGACTTTGATATTATACATGTACATCATCCTATGTTAATAGGAAATATAGCATTAAGGTTAGGAAAAAAGTATAATATCCCAGTTACATTTACTTATCATACTAGATATGAACAATATCTTCATAATATAAAGGCATTTAATGTTCTTGAAGAGCAGTATAAAAATGAGGAAAATAAATATTTAAGTAAACTTGAAGGGAAGATTATAAGTTATACAAAGGAAAATTTAGTACCTAGCTATATGAAAAGATTTGTGAATAAATGTGAATTAATATTTGCTCCTACAAATTTAATTAGAGATTATTTAGAAAAAGTGGGAGCTGAAAGTGAAATTCAAGTAATGCCAACAGGATTAGATGTAAATTATTTTAATGAAAATAAAGAAGTATCAAATGAAATTAGAAATAAATATATAGAAGATAAAAAATACCTCTTTTGCACAGTATCAAGATTAACAAAAGAAAAGAATATAGAATTTATTATAGATGGAGTCTCAGAAATTAAAAGTAGAGTTGGAGATATATTTAATTTAATGGTTATAGGAGATGGTCCATTAAAGGAAGAATTAAAAGAAAAAGCTAGAGCTTTAGGCATAGAGAAAAATATCAAATTTTTAAATAGTGTAAGTAATGAGGCTATTGGAGATTATTATAGAGCAGCAGATATGTTTTTATTTGCATCAAAGTCGGAAACACAAGGAATTGTGTTACTTGAAGCCATGGCAGCTAAAAATCCTGTAATAGCTATTGAGGCTACTGGAGTAGCTGATGTAGTAAAAAATGGAGTTAATGGATATATGACAAAAGAAAATATTGGTGAATGGTCAGATAAAGTAATTCAGGTTATAGAGAATGTAGAAGAGAATGGTAATCTTAAAAAAGGTGCATTTATTACTGCACAGAAATACTTAAATAGCGATATAGCACAAATAGCTGAATCAAGTTATGAAAGGGCTATAGAAAGTTATTATGGTAAGGCTTATGAAATAATAGGAGATAAAAAGTATATGGCAAGTGCAAGGTAAACTAACCTAAAAGTAAGGAGAAAGTGTGAATATGAAGTCAATAAGAGATAAATTCATAAAGAAAGTATTTACCGGATATTTAGAGTTAGTATATAGAACGAGCAAAGTAGAATTCGATAGAGAAGAGCTACAGGGAGAAACGCTAAATAACTGCATAATAGGGTTTTGGCATGGAAATAGTTACGTTATGAATTTACTTCTAAAGTATGTGATGAAAGATCATATTAATCCAAGAATTATAGTTACTGCAGATAAAAGGGGAGATTACATTGAGGAAATTATAAAAAAATATGGTGGAAGTACACTACGTATGCCAGATGGGGTTAAAATGAAGAAATTTTTAAAAGAGCTTAAAGAGGAAAGTAAAAGAAAAAGTTCTACTTTATGTGTAGCTCTAGATGGTCCATTAGGTCCTATATACGAAGCAAAGAAATTAGGCTTTATGTTAGCTAATGAAGGAGAGAAACCTCTAATTGGAATAAAAATAGATTTATCAAGAAAGTTTACAATAAAGAAACGCTGGGATAATTATGCTATACCTTTTCCTTTTACCAAAATAGAATTTAAAGCATATAATTTTGGTGAAATAGATAAAAAATCTTTAGCTAATTTTAAAGAAAATAAAAAGGGGATTCAAGATAAACTTAAAGTAGATTAGATAAAAGAACTGTGGAAAGTGCCTAATATGCGTATAATATATGTTAATATATACTTAGAAGAATTTAATTGAATTAAAGGTATTTTAAAAGTTAATATAATAAAAATATTTATCCTATTAGGAGTGAGTGTATCATGGATTTATACAATATTTTAATAGTAGAAGATGAGAAGGAAATAGCTGTAGCTATTGAAGTTTATTTAACAAACCAAGGCTATAAAGTTTTTAAGGCTTATAATGGACTTGAGGGGTTAGAAGTATTAGAAAAAGAAAATATACATTTAGCTATAGTAGATATGATGATGCCCAAAATGGATGGAACTGAGTTTATAATGCGTGTAAGACAAAAATATACCTTTCCAATAATAGTTTTATCAGCTAAGTCAGAGGATATGGATAAGATATTGGGACTTAACATAGGAGCAGATGACTATATTACAAAGCCATTTAAACCTTTAGAACTGCTAGCAAGAGTAAATTCGCAATTAAGAAGATATACAAAATATTTAAACATGGCTGGAATGAATACTAAAGAAGAAAATGTATATTCAATAGGAGGACTTGACCTTAATGTGGATACAAGGGAGGTAATTTTAGATGGCAGTCTAATTAAAACTACACCTAGTGAATTTAAAATACTTAAGCTCCTTATGAAAAATCCAGGAAGGGTGTTTTCAGCAGATGAAATTTATGAGAGAGTCTGGAATGAGCAGGCTGTGAATACAGATACTATAATGGTTCATGTTAGAAATATAAGGGAAAAGATAGAGGTGAATCCTAAAAATCCTAGATATTTGAAAGTAGTGTGGGGAGTTGGATACAAAATTGAAAAGCAGTAGTAGTAAAATCATAATAAATATTATATCTATTCTAATAATAATATGTGTATCTATAGGAATTATAGCTACTTATCCTACTATAAAAAATATAGCTAAGGAAAAAACATATAATCCCTATGAAGAAACAAATTTTATCTCAGACTTAACTAATTCAAATAGTGCACTATATTATATGTTGAAAACTGATAAGAATGAGAAGATAAAGCCAGAGGATATATTTTTAGAGATAAATGAAAATAATAGCTCTCTAGAAGAAGATGGGGATGTTATTTACTATAAAGAAAGATTAAATAATTATATATATAATTATATGAAAGATTTAGATAAAGAACTTAGAAATTTAGATTATTATGCTTTGGATAAAGAGAGTGGGACAATACTGTCTAGACAATCTAATAAATTGGGAGACTTATTACAGAAGGAAGAAATTAATAAGTCTAATGAAGTACAAAACTTTTATGACTTTTATATAGTTATAAACTATGATGAAAAAGGTAAATTAAGTATTAGTAAGATTAATGGAGGAAATGAAAAAATAATATACAATACTCTTATTAATGAAAACATAATAGATGAAGAGGATAATTATGGAGGTGAAGTGGTTTTAAAGTATAATCCAATTAAAAATGCAACATTTATATATGGAGTACCTAAAGATGTGATTGCTAATAAAAGTATGTATTTTTATAGGGATAGAATATACAACTATATAACTAATGCTGAGCGTGCAGCTTATATAGATAGTAGTGATAGCTTTATAATCATAGCAGTATCTTTTATAGTTTTAAGTGCACTTTTAATAACGTATAAACGAGAAAAGGACATTATTGGCTTTAATAAAATATCTAGAATACCATTAGAATTTCATTTAATTATTGGTTCCTTTGTTTTATACTTTATATTTTCGGCTCCAGAAAATATAATGATGGAAAGTATTCTTGGAAAAATACATTGGTTCTTTGGTATAAATATAAGTGATGTTCCATTAACAAATAGCTTAATACTTGTATTGAATTTATTATTTTGGATCATATGTTTTGGAATGTTATATATCTATATAATATTAATAAAACATATATTTATAAAAGGATTTAAGGAATATATAAAAGAAGATACCTTAGTTTTAAGAATAATTACTTTAATAAAAAGTTGGTATAAAAGGTCAGTAGATAGATTACTTACTATAGACCTAAAGGATAAAGGAATTAGTAATATTATAAAACTTGTTGGGATAAATCTTATAATACTAGTTATTATGAGTAGTATGTGGTTCATTGGTATTATCTTAGCTATAATATATTCAATATATTTGTTTATAAAGTTAAGGGAGAGTTATACCAAGGTAAGTAATAATTACAATGAAATTTGTGATATTACGCAAAACATGGCAGAAGGAAATTTAGAAGTGGATTTAGAAAGGGACTTAGGTGTATTTAATTCTTTAAAAGAAGATTTGAGTAATATACAAATCGGATTTAAGAAAGCTGTAGATGAAGAAGTAAAAAGTGCTAGGATGAAAACTGACTTAATATCTAACGTATCTCATGATCTAAAGACACCACTTACTTCTATAATAACATATGTAGATTTGTTAAAGAATGGAGATTTATCAGATGAGGATAGAAAATTATACTTAGATACATTAGATAAGAAATCCCAAAGACTTCAAGCATTAATAGAGGATTTATTTGAGATGAGTAAAGCTACTAGTGGAAATGTAAAATTAAACATAATGGACGTGGATATAGTGTCTCTTATGAAGCAAATTATATTGGAACTTAGTGATAAGATAGAGGAATCAGAGCTTATAGTAAAAAGCAATTTTCCAAGTGAAAAAATTGTACTTCCACTAGATAGTCAAAGAACCTTTAGAGTTTTTGAAAATCTTATAATTAATATAACTAAATATGCTATGCCAAAATCTAGAGTATATATAGACATCATCAATGAAGAGGATAAAGTAGAAATAACTCTAAAGAATATGTCTGCTACAGAAATTGATTTTAACGTAGAAGAAATTACAGAAAGATTTGTACGTGGTGATAAGTCTAGAAATACAAAGGGTTCAGGTCTTGGTCTTGCCATAGCAAAGAGTTTTGTAGAACTGCAAGGTGGAGAATTTAAAATAAGGGTAGATGGAGATTTATTTAAAGTGTTAATTACCTTTGATAAAGATAAATAGCATAATACAAAATATATATAGCTTTATTTATATAATGGGCTTTCACAGAATACTTACTAATATTTTTTTATATTCGTTTATTCTGTGAAAGCCCCTTATTTAAAATTCTACATATATATAAATTTTACATTGCAGAAAATAAAACTTCACCATTTTTTATGGTTCTTAAAACCTTAATATTCTTAATATCCATTGGATTTACAGTTAAAGGATTTTTATCAAGAATTGCAAAGTCTGCATTTTTTCCCTCTTTGATAGAACCCTTTTTATTTTCTTCAAAATACTGATAAGCTGCATTTATTGTAACTCCTCTTAGAGCTTCAAGAGGAGTTATTCTTTCAAAATCACCAATGATAACTCCACTTTTAGTGATTCTATTTACAGCACACCAAATAGTTTCTAACATATTAGGCATAATAACAGGACTATCTTGGTGCAATGTAAAAGGAACACCTTTTTCTATGGTAGTTTTTAATGGACTAATTCTAAAGGCTCTTTCTTCACCTAAGTTTTCAATATGAATATCTCCCCAATAGTAGGTATGTGCTACAAAATAGGATGGAATCATCTTAATTTTTTTCATTTTATCTATTTGATCATCACGAACTGTTTGGGCATGAATCATTACAGGTCTAGTATCGTTATTCAAGCTTTCATCAGATAGAATTTCGCTAAAAGAATTTACTAGTTGATCTGCAGCAGCGTCACCATTGCAGTGAGTAAGTAACTGCATATTTTCCTTTAATGCTGTAGTAATAAACTCTTTTACTTCTTCATCTTTATATGTAGGATAGCCTCTATAACCATCATCAGAAGTTTTATAAGGCTTTGTAAGCCAGGCAGTTTTTCCCTGAGGAGAACCATCAAGAAAAATTTTATATCCACCTATTTTGAAGCCATTAACATATTTATTTAAATACTTATTATTATCTTTAACTAGATGTTTAGAGTTCTTTAAATCCACATAACCAATTATATCTACTTTAATTAAATTATTTTCGGATAAATAATTTAACTGCTGAAATTCTGTTTCATTTATCATTCCATCCTGAACAGTAGTAATACCATTACTTAAATAGATGTTTTGTGCCTCTGCTACAAATCTGCTAGAATACTCAATTGGTGGATGAGGTATTTTTTCTGAGCTATGTATAAAAGCATTTTCTTCAAGATATCCATTAGGTTCATTAGTATTATTAACTCTACCAATATGTCCTCCTTCAGGGTCAGGTGTATCTTTAGTAATGTTTAAATTTTTAAGGCCTAGAGTATTTACAACTCCCATATGACCTGAGGCGTGGGAAATTAAAATAGGATTTTCTATTGAAGCTTCATCAAGTATTTCCTTTGAGGGCATAGCTTTTTCTAGAAGTGAGTTATGGTCATATCCAAAGCCTGAAATCCATTGACCAGATGGAATATTATTATCTTTTTTAAACTTTTTAAGCATTTCAATTATATCATTAAAGTTTTTAGCATCCTTTAAAGGTACAAGATGCAGGGTGTCTCCAAGAGCAGTAATATGGCTATGTGGATCAATGAAAGATGGAATTAAAGTCTTTCCTTCTAAATCTATTAATTCCGTGGAAGTGGTTTTAAATTTTAGTAAATCTTCGAAGTTACCAACTTTTTTTATAATACCATCTTTAACAAAAATTGCTTCAGCATATATTGGTTCTTCCATAGTTATGATATATCCGTTGTAATAAAGTTGTTCACTCATGCTATATCTCCTTAGTTTAAATTATCATTTTATGATTATTATTAATATAAATAAGTTATATATTCACCATAAATATTCTATGTATAATTGGTGAGATAAATATTTTTTAATATCATAGAAAATATACTTTACCAATTAGAAATGACATTCAAATTATGTTAAAATTTACATAGATAATTACAATTTAATTTAATAATTAAGAATATACTTTATAACTAAGATTAAATATAGAATAAGGGAAACATATAATTGTATAATTAACATGAAATTGACAATAGATATAATTAATGCTATGCTTTAAGAAAAATAAATACTTAGGGAGCTTGTAGCAACAGGCTGAGAGGAAGCAAAATGGAGCTTCGACCTATAACCTGATTTGGATAATGCCAACGTAGGGAAACATTAAGAAGATTAATGAGACATGCTATTTGGCATGTCTCATATTTTTTTATATAAATAAGAATTTTAGACAAGGAAGTGTATGAGATGGGTATTAGTAGAGAACAAATGAAATTATATGTAGTAACTGATAGAAGTTGGTTAAATGGAAGAGGGTTTGTAGAAGAATTAGAAAAGGCTTTACAAGGGGGCGCTACATTAGTTCAATTAAGAGAAAAACATTTAAACTATGATGAGTTTCTTATGGAGGCTAAAGAGGTAAAGCGACTAACTGATAAATATAATG
This sequence comes from Clostridiaceae bacterium, assembly GCA_902363375.1. Lineage (GTDB taxonomy): Bacteria > Bacillota > Clostridia > Clostridiales > Clostridiaceae > Clostridium_J. The sequence continues at coordinate 378,943 of CABIZX010000002.1, forward strand.
TACCTCTAATTATCAATGATAATGTAAAAATAGCTATGGAAATTGACGCTTCTGGTGTCCATATAGGACAAAGCGATATGGATGCTGAGGAAGTAAGAAGATTATTAGGAAGGGATAAAATCTTAGGTGTTACAGCAAAAACTGTAGATCAGGCCATTAAAGCAGAGAAGGCTGGGGCAAGCTACCTTGGAGTTGGAGCGGCCTTTTCTACTTCTACAAAGCTAGATACTAGAGTGATAACTTTTGAAACCATAAGAAGTATATGTGACTCTGTGTCAATACCTGTAGTAGCTATTGGAGGAATCAATGAAAACAATATCATGAATCTCAAAGGCTTGGGAATAGATGGGGTAGCTTTAGTATCTTCTATATTTGCTAAAGATGATATATTAGTAGCTACTAAGGAGATGCTTAGTTTAGTAGTGGAAATGTTAAATAAATAACCCATAGGAAGAATATGGGTGTGCTTTCAATAAATAATGTTTAAAATTATGCACTAAAGTTAGAGAGGGTTGATTGATAATGAAGAAAGTACTTACAATAGCAGGTTCAGATTGTAGTGGAGGAGCTGGGATACAGGCTGATATAAAAACAATAGTTGCTCATAAGATGTATGCGATGAGTGCTATAACCGCTTTAACAGCACAAAACACTACTGGAGTTTATGATGTGATGAATGTATCAAGAGAATTTTTAAATAAAGAGATATGTTGTATTATGGAAGATATTTTTCCAGATGCAGTTAAAATAGGAATGGTATCTTCTAAGGAAATTATTGAAGAGATAGTAGAAAGATTGTCTGAATACAAAGTTAAAAATATTGTAGTTGACCCAGTTATGATATCTACTAGTGGGAGCAGACTTCTTTTAGAAGACGCTATGGAGGCGTTAGTTACAAAGCTTTTACCTATAGCGGATGTAATTACTCCTAATATTCCAGAAGCAGAATGTCTCTGTGGTTTTAGAATATTGAGTAAAGAGGATATGATAGCTGCGGCAGAAAAAATTTCTAAGGACTATAAAGGAAAAATACTTATTAAAGGAGGACATTTAGACAAAAGTTCTGATGATTTACTATATGAGCAGGGAGCCATAACTTGGTATCATGGAGCAAAAATAAATAATCCCAATACCCATGGAACAGGATGTACATTATCTTCTGCTATAGCCTGTAATTTAGCGGCTGGATATGATGTTATAGATAGTGTTGAAAGGGCAAAAAAATACATCACAGGTGCACTAAAAGATAATCTGAGTCTTGGAAAAGGTAGTGGACCTCTTAATCATTGCTGGAATATATAAATAGTTATCCTATATAAGGATATTCTATGTATAAATTTAATTATAATATACACACTAGACAATATTAATAATAAAGGGTTCTAAAACACAATATATGTAAAAGAATAACTATAAACTTCACGGACTATCTATTGACGATATATGTGATTTGATGGAGGAAGCTTTATATAATGATATTTATACTAGAGGTTCCGGCGGAAATTTCCCGAGAAATGTAGCTTTATATCTGTCAGCAGAAGTTGATCTTAATGAAGCTTTGGATGCTACACAATATGCTATAGACGGTGAAAAGCACTTTTAAAATAAAGTTTATAAATATAAGCTGCCAAGAAAATTAAAGGAATAATTTTCTAAAAGGCAGAAGAATATTTTAATAAAGATGTATTGTCTAGGATATATATTTTAGTATGTGTCAATTCATGGGGAATCCATCAGGTTGGTGGAATAGGTTTTATAGAAGAAAAAAAGAATTTAGGGAGATAATGTAGAATGATTTAATTTATGCATTAGAGATTTTTTGATGTAGATAGAACAAAGATAGGAAAACCTTATGGAGATAACCCATTATCTAAAATTTCAGAATCTCTATATGAGTAGCCTTGGTGTGAATAAAGAAGGTGTAAACTTGAATAACTATATTGGAAATTACAGTGAGGAATTTAAAAAGATTTTGAATAAATATATAGTTTAGAGATATGTATAAAATGTTAAATGTAACAGACTATTTTATTTTAATAGTCTGTTATTTTTATATTGAATATGAAAAAAGTTACTTAATAGTTCATTTACTATAGTTTACCAGATAATATACTTCACGAAACATTAGGGATACGAATATTTTCATGGGCTAAAGAAAAGATAGAAAATTCTGAAAATTTTCAAAAAAGCTATTTACAAAGTAACAAAATATATGTATTATTAGGATAATGAATTTACAAAAATGAAATATATATACTTAAAAGTAATAATAATACAATAAATTTTAGCAATTAAATAAATGATTTTATTAGTTACCTAATTTAAATCAACACTATACTAAATTTAAAAAAAGGGGATAAAGGGATAGAAATTTATACAACTATATATTTTATATATCTTTGTATTTATTTATAACTTAATTATTTTAAGGGGGAATAGATTTTGAAGAAAAGAAAATTAATGGCTTTAATGTTGTCAAGTATTCTAGCTTTTTCATTAGTTGGGTGTGGTGGCAAAGACAACAAAGATGATACACCAAAGGACAAACCAGAAAACGAAGCAGGAGAGAAAAAAATAGGAGGTACTTTAGTTGCTGGAATAAAAGAAATGTCTGGTAACTTTAATCCAGCTTATTATTCATCTGCTTATGATGCTAACGTAGTTAATATGGTATTTGATTCACTTATTTCAATGGATGTTAATGGAGAATACCAACCATCTGCTGCAGAAAGTTGGGAATTCTCAGAAGATGCAAAGGAAATAACTTTTAAAATGAAAAAAGATATGACATTTTCAGATGGTGAGAAAGTTACAGCTGATGATGTAGTTTTCACTTTTAAACTTTTATCAGATCCATCTTACACTGGTAGATATGGTTCGATGGCTAAAGATCTATTAGGATATGATGAGTATTCAACTGGAAAAACTACAGATTTTAAAGGTGTAGTAGCAGTAGATGAATACACAGTTAAATTTACTTTTAAAGAAGCATTGAGAACAAATCTTGCTAACTGTGATTTTTCAATTATGCCAGAGCATTACTATGGAGCAAATTGGAAGGTTGGAGACACTTCTACTATAGAAGCTATAACAACCAAGCCAGTAGGATCTGGTCCATATACTCTAGAAAAGTTCCAAGAAAAAGAATTTGCTTCTCTTAAAAGAAATCCAAGCTACTACGGTGAAGGATATTTAATTGAAAACATTTTATGTAAGTTTGTTGATGAAACTACTGATATTGTTGACTTAACATCACAAAATGTAGATTTACTTCCAGGTGTTATTGAGCCTAAGAAAATCAATGAAGCTAAGGGCAAGGATTTTATGGCTTTCAATGAATATGATAGAAGTGGATATGGTTACATTAAATTCAACTGTGAAGCAGGTCCAACAGCTGATAAGGCTGTACGTCAAGCTTTATATTATGGCTTTAATATTAAAGAGTTTGTAAATAGTTATTATAAAGATGAAGAAAGTGGCGATATACTGGCTTCAACTCAATACCATCCATTCTCTCAAGTTTCTTGGGGTATAGATGATAAATTAGTTAATGAAATGACACAATATGATTTTGACTTAGAAAAAGCTAAATCTATATTAGATGAAGCTGGTTGGAAGGTTGGATCAAGTGGATATCGTGAAAAAGATGGAAAAACATTAGAGCTTAATATAGCTGCTATGCCAGATCATGATATATTAAATACTCTTATTCCGATGTGGCAAAGGGACTGGGAACAAGGCTTAAAGGTTAAACTTAATGTAGCATACCTTGAGTTTAATACATTACTAGATTATGTTTTATACAATTCTGATGCCAATGTAGATAAGTGGAGTGTATACTTCATGGCTACATCTATAACTACACCAGACCCTCATAGTTTATATTCTGAAATTCATTCAGAATATGTAGGTAGTGGTAAAGACAACACTGCTAGATATAAAAATCCTGAGGTTGATAAGTTATTTGATGAAGCTAAGAGTATCATAGATAAAGAGGAAGCAAAGCCTTATTATCATAAAATAGCTAAAATTCTTAATGAAGATGCACCTATAGTTCCTGTATATGCAAATACTTATTTTGATATGTATAACAAAAAAGTTAAGGGATTAGAAACAAGCCCATTCTGTGATTGGGTAAAAGCACTAAGAAATGCATATATAGAAGAATAACTTAAAGATGTTAGTATTGGCGCCCTGCCGAATGGTGCAGGGCGTTATTAAAATAAGTTTAGGGGTGATGATATGTTAAAATTTTTAGGCAAGAGGTTACTTAATTTAATCCCTGTTATGATAATAATAACAATTATACTTTTTACTTTATTAAAGATGATGCCTGGAGATCCTGTTAGTGCATACTTAGGACAAGGATCAAAAATCACACCGGAGAAGCAGCAACAAATTAGAGAACAATTAGGATTGGATAAAGGACCTGTTACTCAATATATAAATTGGCTTGAAAGAACTATAAAGGGAGATTTTGGATCTTCATTAAAGTTTAGAAAACCTGTAAGTGAAGTTATAGGTGATTATATTTGGAACACTTTTTTACTTAATATAGTATCCTTAGTATTAGCCTTTGCTATTGCTATTCCAGTAGGAATAAAATCGGCAGTAAAAAAGTATGGAATATTTGATAACTTCTGGACAGTATTTTCTTTAATCGGAGTAGGAATGCCTTCGTTTTTCTTTGCACTGATTATGATTTTCTTTATAGCTATACCAAGTAATGGAGCTATACCTCTTAATGGTATGAGGACTCCAGTTATGGCAGCAGTGGGATACGATAGCTTTATGGCTGAAGTAATAGACATAGCTAAACATATGATTTTACCAGTAATAATTTTAACTATTTTAAGTCTTGCAGGACTTATAAGATATGTTAGGAATAGTGTTATTGAAGTAATTAATCAAGATTATATTAGAACAGCACGTTCTAAAGGATTAAAGGAAAAGGTCGTTATTTATCGTCATGCATTTAGAAATGCATTAATACCTATAGTAACTCTTTTAGGAATGTATATCCCATCCCTATTTGGTGGAGCTATATTATTAGAAACAGTACTTCTTTGGCCAGGAATTGGAAATATACTGTATACATCAGTTATGGATAGAGATATTTGGGTTGTAATGGCAGCTAATACATTCTATGCAGTTCTTATGATACTAGGAAACTTAGCATCAGATATGTCTTATGCCTTAGTAGACCCTAGAGTAAAATTGGAATAGGAGGTTAGCTTATTATGTTAGAAGTAAAGAAGGCTAAAGCAGAAAAAAAGAAACAAGACCTCCAATCAATGGGACCATGGAGGGTTGCATGGGAAAGATTTAGAAAAAATAAAATATCTCTTGCGGGGGCCATAATATTTGGAACTATAGTTCTTCTAGTGATATTAGTTCCTATAATATCTCCTTACAAGATAAATGAGTTTGAACTTGTTAATAAGATTCAGCCACCGTCAGCAAAGCATTGGCTTGGAACTGATGAACAGGGCAGAGATGTACTTATGAGATTATTTTATGGAGGAAGAATATCCATATTTATTGGAGTTATGACTGCGGGAATAACTGTAGTAATAGGTGCTACCATTGGTGGAATTGCAGGTTACTATGGTGGATGGGTTGATAACATCCTAATGCGTTTTACAGAGATAGTTAGCTCATTACCATTTATGCCTTTAATGATTACATTATCCTTTGCACTTATGTGGAGGGTAAGTAGTACTCAAAAGATGTATGTGGTTATGGTCATCCTTGCCATAATATCGTGGCCAGGACTTGCAAGAATGGTTAGAGGACAAATTTTATCCCTTAGAGAACAGGATTTTATAGTGGCTACAAAGGCACTAGGAATATCCAATAAGTCTAAGATAGTAAGACATCTTCTACCAAATACCCTAGCATATATTATCGTTAATGCTACACTTGGAATGGCTAGTGCGATCTTAACAGAGGCTGGACTTTCCTTCCTAGGATTAGGAGTAATCCCACCAACACCAACTTGGGGAAATATGATTGAGAGAGCTAGAGACTCATTTATATTTACAAGCAATCCATGGATTTGGATACCACCTGGAATTTTAATGATATTAACCGTTGTTAGTATAAATCTTCTTGGTGAAGGCTTAAGAGATGCCTTTGATCCAAAAGAGATAAGGTAGGTGTGATATATGGAGAATTTATTAGAAGTAAGAGACTTAAAAACGTATTTTTATACTGATAATGGAGTTGTAAAAGCTGTAGATGGAGTTTCCTTTGATGTAGAGCCAGGAAAGACTTTAGGTATAGTTGGTGAATCTGGTTGTGGGAAAAGTATAACTTCCATGTCTATTTTAAAGCTTATAGATAAGCCAGGTAAGATTGTAGATGGTACTATTAAATTTGATAATAAAGATATAGTATCAATGGATGATAAAAATATAAGAACTATTAGAGGTAACGATATATCTATGATATTTCAAGAGCCTATGACATCACTAAATCCAGTATTTAGAATTGAAGACCAGATAATGGAGGCAGTAATGCTTCACCAAGGATTAGAGAAGAAGGAAGCAAGAAAAATTGCTATCGATATGCTTGCTTTCGTTGGTATACCTAGGCCAGAGCAAGTGGCTAGAGATTATCCTCATCAATTAAGTGGAGGAATGCGTCAAAGAGTTATGATTGCCATGGCTCTTGCCTGTAGACCTAAACTTCTTATTGCAGATGAGCCAACCACTGCTCTTGATGTAACTATACAAGCTCAGATATTAACATTAATGAATGATTTAAAGGAAAAAACTAATACAGCTATAATGTTAATTACCCATGACCTAGGCGTAATAGCTCAGATGGCAGATCATGTAATTGTAATGTATTCTGGGAAGGTAGTTGAATCAGCTCCAATTAAAGAGCTTTTTGATAATCCAAAACATCCTTATACTAAGGGACTTTTAGATTCAATACCAAGCTTAGATCAAGATAAGGAAAGGTTATACTCTATAGATGGAGTAGTTCCAAATCCATTCCATCTTCCTGAGGGATGTTATTTTGAACCGAGATGTGAATATGCTAAGGCTGAATGTAAGTGCAAAATGCCTGCTGTAACGAGCATTTCAGATAAACATCAAGTAAGGTGCTTCCTATACAATAAGGCTATAGATGAGAAACATCATAAAGAGGAGGGAATCCATGATGGAAAAAGAAAGAAATAAGATTATAGAAATAAAAAATCTTAAAAAGTATTTTCCAGTTAAGGGAAGATCCGCTACAGGGGAAAAACTTTGTGTAAAAGCCGTAGATAATGTTTCTTTTGAAATATATGAAGGTGAAACATTAGGGTTAGTTGGAGAATCAGGATGTGGAAAATCTACTCTAGGTAGAACTTTAATAAAACTTTATGAGCCTACAGGGGGAGAAATTTTATATAAAGGTAAAAATATTATAAAATATAATGAAAAAAAGATGAAGCCATTAAGACAAGATATGCAAATTATATTTCAAGACCCATATAGCTCTTTAAATCCAAGATTGAATGTACACTCAATTGTTAGTGAAGCTTTAGTAGAGCATAAATTATATAAAAAAGGTGAAGAACTTAATAAAAGAGTATTAGAAATAGTTGAACAGTGTGGACTTTCTCCATACCATATATATAGATATCCCCACCAATTTTCAGGTGGACAAAGGCAACGTATAGGAATAGCTAGGGCTTTAGCATTACAACCAAAGTTTGTTGTATGTGATGAGCCAGTATCAGCTCTTGACGTTTCTATACAATCACAGATCTTAAATCTTATGATGGATTTACAAGAAAAAATGGGATTAGCATATTTATTTATATCCCATGATTTAAGTGTTGTAAAACACATTAGTGATAGGGTTGGAGTAATGTACCTAGGTTCTATAGTTGAACTAGCAGATAAGGAGAGGTTATATAAGAATCCACTACATCCATACACAAGAGCATTACTAGCAGCTATACCTGTAGCAAATCCTGATTATAAAAGTGATATGAGTATTGTGCAGGGTGAAATCCCAAGCAACGTCAACCTTCCAAAGGGTTGCAAGTTTAATACTAGATGTCCTTATGCAAAGGATGTATGCAAAGAGCAGGTACCGGAAACTAAAGAGATTGAAAAGGGACACTTCTGTGCTTGCCACTTTGCAGGAGAGATATAGTAAAAGACATAAAAGGAGATGAATATCCCTATGAAGATGAAAGAGGCATATAAGGCTGTATTTAAAAAAAGAGAAGTAAATCCGGAGATGATTGGTAAAATTGAGCTAGAAAAAAATGATATGTTAGCCCTAGTTTTAGCCACAGCATCGGTTATTGTCCCAATATTATTAATTATATTTGCAGTAATTGCAATTATAATATTTATTATGTTTTATAGGTAGTATGAATAATCCCCATCTACACTATAATATAGCCAAGGCTTAAGCATAGGGCCTTGGCATTTTTCTGTGTAAAATAAGCGTACTAGGAAATCATTATATTTATTATGAACTTTATTAGATATAAATACTATATTGTTTTATACTAAACCACATATCATAAAAAATCATAATTCCATAATGTTCTATTGCTAATTCTGTCTTTTTTAATTGTATTACGTCGAAATAGATGATATAATCCGAATATCCTTTGATTATCAAAGGACATTTAGGAGGGGTTATTAGCGTGGATAATAATATAACGATACTATGTGATAGTTCTGTAGATTTATCTGTAGAATTCATGAAAGAAAGAAATATCGAATTTCTATCACTACTAGTGGACTTAAACGGGTATGTATACAAGGATAAAGTTAACTTATCAAATGGGGAATTTTATGAAGCTATAAAACATAAGGATACTACAGTGAAAACTTCACAGGTTACACCTTATGAATTTGAAGAGTTTTTTAAGAAAGAAATAGAAAAAGGAAACAAAGTCATTTGTCTAACTTGTTCTAGTAAGTTATCGGGAACAAATAGTTCAGCCAACATAGCTAAAATGCATTTAGAGCAAGGAAGTGAAGATATTTTTGTTGTAGATACACTTGTAGCTTGTGGAGGGCTTGGATGTTTAGTTACTGCAGCAGTAGATATGAGAGATAAAGGTTATAGCGTTGAAAAAATACTAGAGGTAATAAATAATTTAATAGGAAGATTAGAGACACTAATTGTAATTGATACAGTGGACATGCTAAAGCGTGGTGGAAGAATATCTTCAGGAAAGGCTATTGCAAGTCATATTTTAGGAATTAAACCAATTATAACTGTGGTCGATGGAGCTCTTGAACCTTGTGGTAAAGCTAGGGGGAAAATTAAGGCTTTAAAACAGGTTATAGACTTAATGAAAACTAGAGAATTAGATAATAATTATAATATAATTGTTTCACATGCAAATGATTTAGAGGCGGCTAAACAAGCAGTAAAGTTAATAGAAGATGAACTAGGAACAAATAAAATACTTATTAATGAGATTGGTACTGCAGTGGGAACCCATTCAGGACAAGGTGCCTTAGCTTTATTTTTTATTAAAAGTAAATAATATTTAAAATAAAAATCTCATAGATAGTCATATCTATGAGATTTTGTTTATAGTGGTTTTAAAGAGTGATGTGATATTACGATTGTATTTGTTGTTGCATATAAAAGATTCCCTTAAAAGATAAAAATATAATTAAAGATATATATTTACAATCTTTAATAGCATCAGATTTTATAACTATATTTAGAGCAATATCACGATTTTACATACATATGCTTAGGGGAATAATTTCTAGAGCAGGACCATTAAGGCTAGTTATAAATTCACCAGGAATTAAAAAGCCATTGTCATTTAAGACTTGTAGATAGGGGATAAATGAATTTAGAAGTTCTGTGTAATAGGAGTCTAATCCTGTCTTTCTAAGCATTCCTATATTCTCACCAGGAGTATGAGCTACTTTAGATACTTTTCCGAGAATACAACAGTCACAAGAGGCATCATCATATATATACGAATGCTTAGATGTATATGTGGAATTTATAGGCAAAATACAGGTTACACCTAATCTATTCATTATAATATCAAAAGTAGTTCCTTTATTTAATGCCTTCTGAACAGTCTTAAACAATTCATAGATCATTGTATAAGTCAAGGGTCCTATATGTTTATTATCAAATAACTTATCTAAATTTGATGTTCCATAATTATTTAATATAAGTATACAGTTGTCAATACAGTTGGAAATAGTATTTACTTCTAAGCAACCTGTTATTTCTACATAATCTCCAGGATAAATATTGTTAATTGAAGGACTAGAATCATTAATATACTTTATTATTCCTAGATTATTCATCCTATTTCTTAAACTATTATAAATGCTAAAAGAAGCATATACTTTTTTTATAGTTATGTCATTTCTATCAAAGGTTCTTCCTTCTAAATACCTAAGAATATCGCCATAATTATAACAACTATTACAAATAACTGTATTATCATCTTTATCTCCTTTAGTATTTTTATAGTCATTAGCGCATTGATTTTTATTATTATTTTGGTATCTTCCAGTAATGGTATTATCATTAATCTGTTTAATAGTTATACTTTCGAAATATCCATCAATTAATATTGAGGATAGATCTTGAATTGCATCTTGATTTAGATACACTGGTATAAATAAGTCAGCTGACATTTTATATCTATCCCTATTATTGATATATATTTAATATATTAAATATTGCTATTAGTGTGAGTATTTAAGATTTAAATATATAAACTCTTAGTATTTATGATATTTTAAGCTACTATAAATTAATGTAATTAATAGTGAGTTTGGCGTGTAAGAAAGGTTAAGTAAGATGAGTTATATAACGCTTATTACATATTATAGAATACATGGTATAATTATCGAAAACAATAAAATTTATATCAACTATATAATACTATATGAAATGGGGATTAGGGTATGAATTATTTGGATATGTTTGACGATATAGTAGAGATTATGCATAATGACTATTCGGGGTGTATTGATAAGAAAGGATGGGATAATCCTTATGAATACAGAAAAAAGATAGATGCATTAATGAATGAAAATCGAATATCAGATGAAAACTTTAGAAATTTAATATTAGATTATATAAGTGATTTTAGAGATGGACATATACTTTTTAATTTTATAGATGGAGAAAAAACTATTAGATATAATTGTGGTTTTAAATGTAGACGATATGAAGACAAGCTCTACATAACTGAAGTAAAGAAAGAAGATAGAGTTAGGCAAGGTATGGCCATAGTAGAGTTAGATGGAAGGCCTATACCAGAATTATCGGACAGATTTTCATCTCATTTAATGTATGATTCAAAGGAAAGACAATTATGGGATAAGATAATGCTGAAGTTTACTAATTGTACATTGGAAGATGAAAATAAAGATAGATTTTTTATTGACTTAAGAAAATATAAAGAAGATGAATATATACCGGAATATTCATTGAAGGCTTTAGATAAAAATATAAGTATTTTAAAATTAAGTGACTTTGCTAATGTAGATAATATTAATTCATTAATTGAAGGTAATAAGAAGATTCTAAATACTTGTAGATACTTAATTATAGATGTAAGAAGCAATGGTGGTGGTAATGATAGTTCTTATTATAGACTTCTAAACTATATGAACAGCTATAAAATTTCTTTAGAAAAACTTCAGAATATGCCACCTATGGAGATTAACTATACTGAGAATAATTGTAATATATCTATAAAAGCGTATACTGATATGATAAATGATATAGATGATGATAATACTAAGGCTATTTTAGAATATACAATTAATCAATTAGAAAATCATAAAGGTGAGGGGTTCGTAGAATTTGAGGATGAAGGCTTCGAAGATATAGTAGTTGGTGGAGAAATAATGCCTGAAAAAATAGTAGTACTAAGTGATGTTTACTGTGGTAGTTCAGGTGATGCCTTTGTAGATGTAGCTAAAAACTGTGATAAGGTTACAGTAATGGGAAGAGGAACTAAGGGGATAACTGATTATAGTAATTTAATTCCTAAGATATATAGTGATAAATTTATACTTTTATATCCAACTTCTAGAAGCAGAAGGATTGATATAGGAGAGGGAATAGCTGAAAATGGAGTAACTCCAGATATATATATCCCATGGACTCCAGAACATATATTTAAGGATATAGATATGGAGAAAGCTATAGAGTTTTTAGTGAAGTAATCTATATAATGAAATCTTAGAAGCTTTAATTCTTTTGAGAAGACACCCTTGGCATAATAAATATTTTTAATTTACACATATTTATTATATGAAGGCTAATACTATCTCCACAGGAGGTGATATCATGCAATCATTTAATGAGTATAAATTTGCTAATGTAACAGATGATGAAAGACAAATGCTAACGAATCTTGAAGAAAGCATGTCAAAGGATGAAAACAAAAAAGTAGTTTTAATAGCTTATGAGAATACAAATGCCGAGAGTTAATCTCGGCTTTATTTGTATTAGAAAGGCTCTGTTGAAAATTACAGTGATAAATATACAAGCCATGAGAATATTGGTGGACGTTCCATACAGCTAGGTTCAATTACAATACTTTTCTTACTATCTAAGGCTGTAAGTATACAGACTTGCATCTTTGACATTCCTCTAAGCTTAGCTGTAGTCCTCTCCTGTGCTATTTTATTCTTACCATCCTTTACAATAGGGCTGCTATCGCAGTAAGGACAACTTAATTCCTTAGTATTTTTCTTTAGAAAAACCTCATTAATTGTTTTGTATATATCTAAAATTAGTTTTGCTCTCTCATTTTTTAAAAAATCTCTAGCTAAGGCTAACACTTCATGATATTGAGGCTAACTCATATGAACATCTCCTATTTATTATTCATATAAATTATTATAAAATCCTATCACTTTAATTAACTACAGAGCTTTATAAAATTAAACCATATTAAGAAGTTTCATATATTAATAGTATTAGGTATATTTTATTTTAGATATAATAAGGAGTTGAGTTTATGGGAATATCAAAAATGCTAAGAAGATATGAAGTGAAAAATTTAAATGCAAAAGAATTTATTAGAGCTGTAGTTAAATCTTTAAGTAAAGAACTGAATAGAGAAGTTAAGTTAGAAACTATAGATAATAAAAATTTTAAGATTAGTATAGATGGATATGAAATACTTATGAGTGAAAGGCTTATCAATGGATTAAACAAGCCTTACGGAGTGGACATATATATACTAGAACAGGCTCAAAGTCAAGGATTTGAATTTGATGATAAAGTAAGAATATACATTGAAAATTGTTATAAAGAATAATTGAATATTAATATATAAATTCTATGGATAATAATTCTATTTATTCATAGAATTTATATATATGAAAAAATATTTATGTATGATATACTATGATTATGATGCAGAGTAAAAGTTTGTGCGTTAAGTGCTGAGTGAACAGGGAGTTGTCCTCAGACGAAAAGGAAACTTGCGGTACTTACTTTGATTCCCACTGCTACATATTAATAGGATTTCTCCTTTTTTATGTGGCTATTACAAAAAGGAGGTTTTTTTATGTTTTTTTCTGAAAAAACGGATAACATGCTGAGTTTATTAAAGGAGTCCTCAGCACATTTAAAAAAGACTTCATCATTGACTAATCTAGCTTTATTTGTAGCTCTTAACATTATTGTTGGCTCCCTATTTATAGAACTAAATAGTGCACTAAGAATAGGGTTTTCCTTCATTATAGTTGGCGCATGTGCCTTGTTTTATGGGCCTGTTGCTACGGGATGTGTAGGAGCAGTTGCAGATATAATAAAGTATATGATACGTCCTAGTGGTCCATTTTTCATTGGATTTACACTTAATGAATTCATAAGTGGATTTTTAACAGGATTGATATTATATAAGAAACCTGTAACCATAAAGCGGGTTTTTTTAACTAGATTAGTAGTAATAGTAATTGTAAATCTAGTACTTACTCCTATATGGTTAACAATTCTTTATGGAAAAGGAATAATGGTATACGTATCAGCTCGTATAATAAAGAATCTTATTCTTTTACCTATAGAAACTGCAATTTTATACGGTGTATTAAAACCAGTTGAAAAGGCAAGAAGAGCGGTAAGTGTAAAATAACAAAAGAAACCTTGATAATTCTTTTAAACTTCCTTAAGAGAATCATCAAGGTTTAATTTTTATATACAGATAAATATATTAATTTATTTTTTCACCAATATCATCATAGGCATCTTCCCAAGCTTCAGTATTTTCAAGTCCTGGAATTGATGAAGCTCTAAAAATAGGGTCCTTACCAGCTTTTTTCTGATGAGAATAATCTTCAAGAGCAGCAAAAGCATATTTACCAAGGAATAGAATTGCAATTAAATTTATAACTGCCATGAAGGCCATAAATAAATCTGCTAGATTCCAAACTAGGTCTATGGAAGCAAGAGAACCAGTAAATACTGTAAGAACAACAAAAGATCTGAATAGGTTAAGAATTCCTTTATTATTAGTTATAAATTCAATATTAGCTTGTCCGTAATAGTAATTACCTACTATAGAACTGAAAGCAAATAGGAAAGTACATATAGCTAAGAAATAAGTTCCTATTACTCCAATTTGAGAACTAAGTGAACTTTGAGTAAGCTCAATACCAGTTAGGGTAGTTCCTGCATAATCTCCAGAAATTAATACTATAAAAGCTGTACATGTACAAATTACTATAGTATCAGTAAAAACACCTAAAGTTTGAGTAAGCCCTTGCTTTACAGGGTGAGAAACTGTTGCTGTAGCTGCTGCATTAGGGGCGCTACCCATACCAGCTTCATTAGAGAATAAACCTCTTTTAATACCTTGCATTATAGTAAATCCAAGTCCGCCAGCTGCAAATTGTTTTAAACCAAAGGCATTTTCAAATATTAATATGAATATGCTAGGAAGTGAGTTAATATTAATTACTATTACTATAAGAGCAACTAATATGTAAGCTGTAGCAAAGATTGGAACTATTACCTCAGAAACCTTTGCAATTCTCTTAACTCCACCGAATATTACTAAGGCAGTTAAAATTGATAGAACTATACCCATTATGAAAGGATTAATACCAAAGGCATTTGTAAATGCTAAAGTTGTAGTATTGGATTGAGCAGCATTAAATACTAATCCGAAACATAGAGTAGTTAAAATAGCAAAAATTACACCAAGCCAACGTTTTTTTAGACCTCTTTCAATGTAGTAAGCAGGTCCACCTAAAGAGTTACCATCTTTATCTTTAGTTTTATAAATTTGAGCTAAAGTACTTTCTACAAAACTAGAAGCACCACCAATTAAAGCAATGAGCCACATCCAAAATACTGCACCAGGACCACCAGCAGCCACAGCCATAGCAACACCTGCAATATTACCAGTACCGACTCTGGAAGCTGTACTTATACAAAAGGCCTGGAAGGATGAAATTTCATTTTTATCTTTTTTATCACTAGGCTTCAAAAGTCTAAACATTTCTTTGAAAAATCTAAACTGAACAAACTTAGTTTTAAATGAGAAGTATATGCCTGCTCCAATTAGTAAAATAATGAGCACATAAGACCACATAAAATTGTTAATAAGATCAACTTTATCGGCTAAAAAGTTCATAAAAGTAATTGATATGTTTTTGATAGAGTTTAAAAAGTTCATAATTCATCTCCTTACGTAATTTAATTTCTATTTAATATAAAAACTTGACAAAAACTATACAAATTTTACATGGGGATATAATAAAACTAAAAGTTTACGGATAATTTAATATATAATTTATATGGTATACGGAATTACAAATAAAATCAATGTAATTTATTAGAATATTTAATTTAATTTAACTATATTCTAAAATATCAAAACGCAAAAAAGCTACCTGCATATAATTAATACTGGTAGCTGAATTACCTATATTCAATTTTAGCTTTTCATTTTAAATTCATGTAAACATCTTTTACAGGTAACAGTTATTCGTCCTTTTCCCCTAGGTAATCTAAGTTTTTGTCCACATTTTGGACATTTAACTATTTTATAATTTTTCTTTTCATTAAACCATTTTTTAAAATTGCTAAAAATTGGAGTACAATCACTAAAGTGAAATACAGGAAGATTACTAGGAATTGCCCTATTAAACTTACTTAAAAATCTATTAGCATACATGCAAAACTTTCTATGTTCTTGCTCACGTTTTTCAATATTTCTGGAAAATGCTCTATATAATGCATAAAATAAAATAACTCCTGCTAAAAAACGAGTAACAGAAAACAAATTAAATATAGATGATACTAGAATAAGAAATAGTGAAAACAAGTCAAATCCATAGGATTCATTAAAAAAATTCATCTGATCACCTCTTTAAATATAATTATAACTAAATTCTATTTATATAATAAAGTTTAATGGACTTTTCAATATAAATGATATATCCCTTATACAATATTATAGTACAACAGGACAAGCTATTTAAAGAGATTTATAATTAAATATTTTTAATATTTTATGAAATATTAATTGGTGAAAATATTAACTATACTTACAAACCTTAATAAAATACATAATAAATTATTAAGAATTTATTACATTTAGCAGAAGAATTAAGAGGATTATTACATCTTTCTTACAAATCAAAGAAACTTATTTTCAAAAAGTTGAATGTATTGTATGCTAACATCATCAAAGATTATGAGGTGAGAAAATGTCTAAAGTTTTAGAACTAAAAAATGTTACTAAGATTATGGGAAAACGTAGGATAGTTGATAATGTCAGCTTTGCAATAAATTCAGGAGAGATATTTGGATTTTTAGGTCCAAATGGAGCTGGTAAAACTACGACAATTAAAATGATTACAGGACTCTTGAAAATTGATGAAGGAGATATTTTGATTAGTAATAACAATGTTAAGAAAAATTTTGAAAAAGCTCTTTCTGAGGTGGGTGGCATCATAGAAAATCCTGAAATGTATGGATATCTTACAGGACGCACTAATTTAGAGATATACAGTAGAATGCATGGCAATATTTCTAAAGAACGTATTGATGAAGTCATAAAGCTAGTAAAACTTGAAAATCGTATTGATGATAAGGTTAAAAAATACTCCTTAGGTATGCGTCAAAGATTAGGTGTTGCTCAAGCACTACTACATAGTCCAAAACTATTGATTCTAGATGAGCCGACCAATGGACTAGATCCTATGGGGATTAAAGAATTACGTGATACACTAAGGAATTTAGCTGAGAAAAATGGACTAGCAGTTTTAGTATCAAGCCACTTGCTAAGCGAGATGGAGCTTATGTGTGATAGGGTTGGAATAATAGATAATGGTAAAATTGTTGATATTAAAACCTTAAAAGATATTAAAAAGCAAGATGTTTTAAGTGAGATAACTTATGAATTAGAAGTGGACAATGTTAACCTAGCAAAAAAAGTTATAGAGAATACTTATAAATCAAAATCAGAGGAAATCAATGTAAGTTATAAAGAAAATAAAATATTAATTTCATGTTCTCGTAATGAAATTGCAAATATAAATAAAGCTTTAATTATGGAGAATATATTGGTTTACACTATTACTCCAGCTAATAATACCCTTGAAGATGAATTTATGAAGATAACAACGGGATCTAAAACACAGATAGTGTAATACTTAGAAAAGGAGAAGAAATTAATGAGTAAAGTATGTGGACTAGTAAAAAATGAATTAATTAAGCAGTACAAAAAAACTAGTGTTAAAGTGATTGTAATTTTAATACTTTTAGCTAGCATAATGTTACCAGTAGCTTTAAAATTCTTAAATAATAGAGATGAGTCAAAATGGTATATAGATAGCTATAATCAAGAAATTCAGTGGAAACAAACAGAAATAACTAATATAGATTCTAGTAAAAAGAATAAAGATATTCAGAAAAAGATTTATGAAGAAGGCATTAAGATGTCACAGACTTCAATAGATAATAATATTTCTTGGGATGATTGGAGATGGGAAGTAGTTAATCAAGCTGCTACTAAATCAAAAGAGGCAATTATATTATCAGGGATAGTTGAAGGGTTATCAGGTGAAGAGTTATTCTTTAATATATATGAGTTTGATATAAGTATGTTTAATGAATATATGGAAATGAGTAAAGAAGAACTTCAAAAAGTTATAGATTCTAAAAATAAAGAAAGTAAGGAATTATATGATTCTGTTATAAAAAATGATTATTTAGCTTATTTAGAAAAAAATATTAAGAATTCTAAAGAAGAAATTAAAAATCTAAATTCAACTATTAAGACTTCAGAAGAAGAGATTAAGAAAAATCCTAATAATAAAAATTTAGTTTCAGAGTTAGAAAATTTAAAGACTCAACTAAAGGCTTTAGAGGAAAGGCTTGAAGCTACAGAGTATAGATATAATAATAAAATTCCTTATGATGATAAGAATTGGAAGAACAATACTATAAGAGATATTTCATATAAGATTGATGAAAAGGGTGAAAGACTACTTAGTGAAACTGAATTTACACAATACAATAGTGAAAAGGTTGCAAAGGGATATACTTACGAGGAGTATAAAAAAGATTATGAGAAGAAAATCAAATCTATAGAACAGGACATAGCCCTTAATTGGTACAGTCTTGAAAATAATATTTCACAAGTTAAATTTGATAACGATATTAGAAATTCTGTGGATAGTACTTATTTAATGTATGTAAGTTTTGCAATTATACTATGCATAATTATTGGAGGAGGAATAGTTTCTTCAGAATATTCAACAGGTACTGTTAGATTGCTTATGATAAGACCTGTGTCAAGATGGAAAATCCTAATTTCTAAATTAATATCAGTGTTCATTATAGGATATGGAGTATTATTAATTACAGTTGTATTAAATATTATATCAAGTGGTATTATGAATGGCTTTGGAGGGCTTGCTACAAAAGTAATATCCTTCAGCGGAGAAAGTATAGTTAAACAAAACTTTATAATTTCTATCATACCTAAACTTCTATTCTCAAGTATTAGCTTAATATTTATAATAGCCTTAGTGTTTGCGATATCTACTATTATAAAAAACACAGCTTTAGCAGTTGGACTTACTACTGTAGCATACTTAGGTAGCTCAGCAGCTACACTAATTATGGCGAACTTAGGTATGAGATGGGTAGGAAAAACAATATTACCATATATGAGTTTATCTACTTTCATTACAAATTCTTATTATATTCAGATGTTTAAAGATCAATATAATATAGTATTAAATCCAACAATGGGAGCAATTCAATTAATTGTGTTTGCTGTTATACTAATTATAGCTTCATTCTTAGTATTTGAAAAAAGAGATGTAAAGAATTAATATACATTTAAATTTATTATCCTAATATATTTGTAAGACTCTGTTATAAAAGGTTTCTAGATTAAAGTCTAGAAGCCTTTTTATAGGTGAATTCAATAATATTTTAAATAAGAAAAAATAGAATGAGCTGATACAAAGAGACTAAAAGTAAGGACAGTAATAAATTAATTTTTGAAAAGTGGGGTTGACAATATTAATCTAGTTAAGTAGAATTATAGTTGTAAAGTGAATGTAAAAATTAATTTGTTAAAGGATTACATATTTACGTTCTAAAATAAGTAAATTTAAAATACAATTAAATAAATAGACAGTCCAATAGGTGTACTAAGTACTTAATAGGGAATTTGGTTAAAATCCAAAGCTATCCCAGTAACTGTAAGTGAGGACGACTTAGCAAAGGCCACTAATTAATTTTGGGAAGGCGCTAAGAAGTATGATTCACAAGCCAGGAGACCTGCCATGGATTATGAAATTTGATGCTTTCTGAGGAAGAGCTAAAGATTTAGTAAGTGATGGTTTAGGTATAAGATTACATCTAGACTCATATAG
This sequence comes from Clostridiaceae bacterium, assembly GCA_902363375.1. Lineage (GTDB taxonomy): Bacteria > Bacillota > Clostridia > Clostridiales > Clostridiaceae > Clostridium_J. The sequence continues at coordinate 398,823 of CABIZX010000002.1, forward strand.
AAATTAATGCTTTGAATTAAGGCAGATGATTTTCACTTATTTAAATTTAGTATATTCCAAGATAGGTATCAATGATATCTATCTTTTTTTATTGTATTAAATATTAGGAGAATCTACAAGGAAGTAGAGTATAGCATATATGAGCTGTGTTAAAAGCTTTAATATTAGCTATAAAGTTACAAAGAGGTAACTATATCCTATATATATAAAGATTATAAGAATATTTTCATAATCTGTAGATAGCTTGGAGGTATAAGGTGTTATTTTCATTTAAAAACTTAAATCCATATATAAATTTAGCGTATTTTATTATTTCTATTGCACTACTATATTCAAGCGAAAATCCAATTATTGTAGGCATATTCTTGATTATTACTTTAGTTATTAACTTAAAGTTTTGCACTCAAAACTTTAGTCAATATATAAAAATTTTTCTACTTATGTCCCTCTTAGTGGTTTTAATAAATCCACTAGTTTCACACAGGGGGTTGACCATTATATTTTATATTGGTTATACCCCCATAACCCTAGAAGCTACTATTTATGGTGTAATTGCTGGTATTAAGCTATTTTCATTATTGCTTCTTGGAAATTATTTTAATGCAATAATGGATTATGAAAGATTAAGTTATGTATTATTGCCATTAGGAAATAATCTCAGTTTAATTATAAGTTTATCAGTGAAATTTATTCCTGAATACCTAGATAAGATAAAAAATATTAAAGATACTCAAAAAACAAAAGGAATAAGTATTGATGAAGGTAGTAAGGTAGAAAGAGCAAAAGGAATTAGTCATATATTAAATGCATTTTTTTTTATAACCTTAGAGCAAGGAATTACAACTATAAAATCTATAAAATCTAGAGGTTATTTAAATAGAGATAAAAGAAAGAAAAAAGCGATTAGGTTAAAAAATATTGATTATATATTCGGTGGAGTATGTGGATTATGCATAGCACTAATACTCCTATTAAAAGAATCTTATAGATATGAAATATATCCAAAGGTTGCTCCCATAGCCATTAATCTAGAGAGTATAATCGCAATTATTGCACATTTAATATTCTTATCCATGCCAATTCTTTTATATTTATGGGAAGAGGCATATTTGAAATGCAAGGAGCACAGAAAAATTCATTATTATATGAAGGAAAATAGTTAGAGTCTTGTAGAAGATGTCAATATTCTTATAGTATAAGCTTTAACTGATATATTACGTTGAATATTAGAATATCAAGAAAGGTAAGCAGTTTATATGAGCTTTATAAGTCTAGAAAAAGTTAATTTTTCTTATTCAGATTCAAAAGTTAGAACACTAAAAGATATAAATTTAGAAATAAACAAAGGGGAATTAATACTCATCATAGGACCATCTGGAGGAGGAAAATCTACTTTATTATCTATGCTTAAGCATGAGATAACTCCATCAGGACATTTAGATGGAAGTATATTAATTGATGGAATTAAAGTGAATGAATGTAAGTTTAATGATGTAGGGTATTTATTCCAAGACCCAAATGCGCAGTTAGTTAGTGACAAGGTTCAAGAAGAACTTATATATTCATTAGAAAATTTAAATTTAGATGAAGATGAGATAAATGAACGGTTAGGGGAGATTGTAACTTATCTTAACCTAAATTCAATATTAGATAAAAATGTACATACTTTATCTGGAGGAAATAAGCAAATTGTAAATATTGCAGCATTACTTTTAATGCATCCTAAGATTTTAATTTTAGATGAGCCAACATCTCAAATTGATCCAATACATTATGATGATGTTGTTAATTTAGTGTTAAAGCTTAATAAAGAAAATAATATTACTACCATAATAACAGAGCATAGATATAGTAGATTATTCCATGAGGCAGATAAAGTTGTATTTATGGATGATGGGAAAATTTTATTATGTGAATCTCCTAATAATTTCATAGAAAAACTAAAAAACAAGTTAGGAAATTTAGTAAAGCCTTTTATAAAAGAAATTACTGGAGAGGTTGAATTAAATATAGATGAAGATATCAAGGAAAAGAGAATGGCTAGAGAAGAAAAAGAAGTAATCTTAAAGGCTGAGAATATAAGCTTTTCCTATGATAATAAATCATTAAATTTAGATTATGTAAATTTCAGTGCAAATAGTGGAGAAATATCAGCAATTGTAGGAGCTAATGGATGTGGAAAAACTACATTTCTAAAGCTACTATCTGGTATATATTCTCCATTGACAGGCAGCTTTAAGATATGTGGGAAAAAGTATGGAAGGCTTAAAGAAGAACTTTTTAAATTAATTGGTTATGTACCTCAGGATGTAAATGAATTTTTTACCTTTGACAATATTGGCGAGGAATTTAAATTTCTAAAAAGTAAGTTAAAGGAAGATTATGATGAGAAACTATTCAATGAATTAAAAGAAGAATACGATTTGGAAAGATTTCTAAATAAACATCCTATAGATATTAGTGGAGGCGAAAAACAATTAATAATAATAGTGCTTCAAATACTTAAGAAATCTAAAGTCCTAATATTGGATGAGCCAACTAAGGGATTGGACCCTATTTTAAAAAAGCGGCTAGGTGAAACTTTAATAAAAGTTAAAAATACAGGTACCGCAGTGGTATTAGTAAGTCATGATATTGATTTTATATATGACTATGCAGATAAATGTTCAATGATGTTTAATAGGAAGATTAGCAGGGCAACAGAGATAGAAAAGTTCTTCAAAAATAAACTTTTTTATCTTCCCAAGCAGCTAATAAAATCTAGGAGATAAATATGATGTATTTTTTAATTTTATTATTTTTGGTTATAGGAGTAACTAAAAGTAAGCTAGCTATATATATAGCTATAGCATATTCATGCATATATATTTTTATTAAAGGGAAAAAGGTCTTTGAAAATCTTGAAGTTGAGGAAGTTGTATTGATTGCAATACTTTCTTCTATAGCAGGGGTAACTAGAATCCCCTTTGCGTCTGTTCCTAGCTTTCAACCAACTACAGCTATAGTAATAATTGTAGGTATGGTATATGGAAAAAAGATTGGATTTATAACTGGTTTCATAGCGGCTTTTGTTTCTAATATGTTTTTAGGACAAGGACCATGGACACCTTGGCAGATGGTAGCTTGGGGAGCTTGTGGCTTTTTCGCTGCTAATTTAAATGGAAGAAACAAATATATTATTTATTTCTATGGATTTTTTGCGGGAATATTTTTTGGATGGTTTATGAATCTTTGGCATATCATTGGTTTTGTAGAAGTTATAAATTTAAAAACTATAATTTTATCCTATGTATCTAGCTTTTATTTTGACATAATTCACGGAATAGGAAATGTACTGTTTTTAATACTACTTATGCCCAACTTATTCAAGTTCTTAAATAGAATTAAAGTTAAGTATGGCATATTGGAAGAATGATATGCAAATTCTATAGTTTGAAATTTATGAGCTTAAATAGCTTGAAATTTATATAATACAACATTTTATAGGGGGTAAATATGAAAAAAATAAAATTATTATTAGCGACAGCGCTTATAGGAACAACACTTACAACAAATATATTGCCGGTAGTTGCTTATGCAGGAGATATGGATTCAATAGCTACTACAAGTATAATAAATCAAATTGATACGGAAAAGCTGACTTTGGATCAGGCTATAGCAAATACAATTAATTATTATAGAAATCATAATAAAAACTTAGATTCATGGTGGCAGATAGTAGCCTTGACTGGAGTAGGAGAAGATATAAAGGGAGCTCCATATACAATACCTGTTTGGGATGAAAATACCGTGACCACAGATACATATGTTGGTGATGATACAGGAGTTATCATCGGACTTATTGCGAAAGGTGAAGACCCTAAGGATTTTCATGGAAAGAACTTTGCAGAGATTGTTTCAAAAAAACAAAAACAATTTCCTGAGAGTTTCAATGGCGCAAATTTTAATATGTGGGCTATAATAGCATTAGAAATGGCGAATCAAGAATATGATAAGGAGTTTGCATTAAAGACTCTTTTAGAATATCAAATGGATGATGGGGGTTTTGGATTTAGTAAGGTTTGGGGTAGTAGTACTGATATGACAGGAATGGCCCTTATATCTTTATCAATGTTACAAAAGGACGAAGCCTTTAAAAATGATTCACGCATTAAAGAATCTATAAATAAAGCTTTAAATTACTTAGAAGTATCAAAACTTGAGGATGGAACTTTTATAGGTTATGGAAGTGCAGCGGCATCTGATGCCAATTCTACCGCTATGGCAATTACAGGGTTACTAAGTGTTGGTGAAGATTTAACATCAGAAAGGTGGAGTGGAGTTAACACAGGACTTTTATCTATGCAAGTAACAGAAAAAGATGAGGCTGCAGGTAATGGCATTAAAGGACAATTCTTCTGGCAGAAACCAACAGCTAATGAGTTAGCGACTAACCAATCTTTAATTGCTATTGGAGATTTAAAATCACAAGAAAGCATATGGTCTAAATTAGATACTCAATATGAAAATTATGAAGCTGGAAAAGAGAATCTAGCATTACCTAAAATAGTAGCATCCGATATAGTAGTAAATGTTGGTGATAATATTAATCTCATGGAGGGTGTTAAGGCTGAAGATACAAATGGAAAAGATTTAACGTCTAAAGTGATTATAAAGAAAAACAATATACAATCAAAAGCTAATATAGCAACTAAAGCTGGAAATTATAGCGTAACTTATGAAGTGGTAGACAGTGAAGGTAGAAATAATTTAAAAACTATAGAGGTAACTGTAAAGGAAAGAGAAGATATAAATCTTACTGTAATTGATAATGTAGCGGATTCTAAAAAAGCTATAGAAAAAATAGAAGCTATGCTTAAGGAAGTAGATAAGGATGGAAAGCCAATTTATAACTTAGAAGAAAAGGAAGCAGTAGAGTTAGATGGTGAATATATGCTTTATACTTTTATAGTAAGAAAGAACTCTAATATGAGAGCAGATAATGATAAATGGGAAATAAGAATGGTATTATCTAAAAATGATGATAAGCCAGTTATAGATATACCAGAAGTTAAACCAGTAGAAGATCCTGAAAAAGATCCAGTAGGAGATTCTGAAAAGGAGCCTGTGAAAGAGACTGAAAAGGCACCTTCACAGGAAGAAAACGAAAATAAAACAGAAATGAATTCAACAACTAATTCATCAAAGCTACCACAAACAGGTGGTCAAGGAACTTTACCAGTAGCTATAGCAGGTATTACGGCAGTTATAGCTGGACTAGGTATTAAACTTAAAAGAAAATAATTGAAGTAGCAAAGTAAAGGGCATTAAAAGTCTTTTACTTTGTTTATTATGCTAAAAATAAAATTTTATGATGCTATTAATTGGAGGTATAGTATGAAGAAGAAGCAAGTCATAGCATTAATATTAACATTCATATTCACTATAAATTTTCTATACTTTAAAGAAGTATTTGCAGTAGGCAATAATACTTTAAAGGTAGGAATATATACTCAATCAGGAACAATATATGAAAGTGTTAATGTGGAGTATAAGTCAGGTGATACGCCATATTCCGTGTTAACTAGAGTGGCAAGTAATGTTAAGGCTAAAGGGAGCGGTTCTAGTGTATATGTTTCTGCTATTAACGGGATATCAGAATTTGCTCAAGGGCCTATGAGTGGATGGGTATATGCAGTAAATGGAGCAAGACCTAATGCGGGAGCTGGAGCATATGGATTAAATCCAGGAGATAAATTAGTTTGGCACTATACCTTGGATCTAGGTAGTGATATTTATCTTGGAATAAATAAACTAGATAGCTTTATTGCAGCAAACCCACCTAAGGTTGAAGAAACGCCTACAGATACTAAACCAGAAACACCAGTTAATCCTAAACCGGGAGTACCTGTGACTTCTAAACCAGGAACCTCAGTAGAAAAACCTAGTTCAAATACACAATCAAATTCTAGCGAAAATGTAAATAGCAATTCTAGTAAAAATGAAAACAATAATCAGAAACCTATTGAAAATAAGAAAACTGATAAAACTGATATAGAAAATAAAAAGGACGATGAAGATAATAAAGTAAGTGATGAGAAAAAGAGTGAAGATAATAAAGTAAGTGATGGAAAAAAGAATGAAGATATAAATTTAGAAGCAAAAATTAAGGGAATATTATCTTCTGTAATGTCTTTATATGAGAGGTCTGTTAATTCTCATTGGGAAGCTATAGCTTTACATAAAAATAATGGAGATTCAGAAGTATACAAGGACTATGTTAACTCTGTAATAGAAGATATAAAGAGCAATAATGGTGAATATTCAAAAGTTACTGATTTAGAGAAAGATATTATTTTATTAAACCTATTAAGTTATGATGTTTCTAACATTGAGGGTATAAATCTTTTAGAAAAGTTACTATTGCAAGATATAGAAAAGCAAGGTTCTAATGGAGTTGCATATGGGATTTTGTGTATAAATAGTGTAGAAGAAGGATTAGTAGAGAAGATTAAAAATCAGAATTCTGATAAAGAAAGTTTACTGACAAGGGAAAAGTTATTGGATATACTTTTCACCTACCAAAATTCAGATGGTGGATTTTCATTGGAAAAGGAAGGTGGTTCAGATATAGACTTGACAGCTATGGCTCTTCAGGCATTAGCAAGCAGCAAAGCTTTTTATAAGGAATTGGGGAGTAAAGATATTAAAAATACTGATATTGATGAGACTAAGCTAGAAGGGGCCATAAAAAAAGCTATAGATTATTTAGAAAAAAGCGATTTTAAAACTTCAGAAGGGATTTCACAGACGATTATAGCACTTACTTACTTAGGAGAAAATCCAGAAAAATTTGGAGATAAAAATTTAATAGAGGAATTATTAAAGTATACTGGAGAAAATAATAGATTTAAGCATGATATTAAGGGAGATGAAGATTCAATAGCCACAGAACAAGGAGCTATAGCATTACTTAGCTATAATAGATATCTTAGTGGTGAAAATCCTATATATGAAAATAAAATAGCTTCACAAGAAAAAACAGAAGAGAAAGGAAGTGATTATAGTAGATTATACATCCCTGTAGTGGCTTTAGTCCTTATAGGAGGATCAGTATTAGGATTTATAGTATATAAAAAAGCTAGAAAAAGTAAATAAATATAGATATATGTACTATTAAATTTATAAGTTTAATAAAACTAAAGAGAGGTTATGAAACGTGATTAAATCTAATAAGAAGAATCGTAGTAATGCAAAAGTATTTATATGCATTTCTATAATATTAATGTCACTGATATTTATGGTAGGATGCTCAAAAGGTAGTGAGGGAGACTTATCTGTAACATATTCAATTGTAGGGTCAAATAAGGAGGAGTTTATACTTAAAGACTATGATATTAAAGTTAATGAAGAAACCTCCGTATATGAAGGATTAGCTATGGTATGTAAAGAGAATAAAATACCTATAAGTGCCACAGGAACGGGATCAACTGTATATATTCAGGGTATAAATAGTTTATTTGAATTTGATGAAGGTCCTAAAAGCGGATGGATATATAGAGTAAATGGGGAAATACCAGATAAAAGTGCCGGAAGTACTATTCTTAAAGATGGAGATAAGGTTGAATGGTTATACACTAAGGAACTAGGTGAAGATTGGAAGTAAAGCATATAGATATAACTAAATAGTAGATAAAATATCATGTAAATAAAATAGTTAAGACTATATTTCATATTTTAAATATAGTCTTAACTATTTTTAATTAATAATAGCTTTACTTGTTAAGTAAAATTAAGGATATACAATATATGTATAAACAATCAAATTATAGTACCGTATAGTTTATATATATGATATTATAAAGTAAGAAAATACAGATAATTATGTTTAAGAGGAGGGATTATATGAAATTAACTTTGCTTAAGGATATGCAAGAAAATGAAGTACTTGCTAAGGATATTATTACAGATTGCGGCAGGGTTTTATTAAAGAAGGGCACTATAATTACTGATAAAGTAAGAAATAGAATTCAGAAACAAGGAATATTCTTTGCATATGTAGAAGACGATAATTTAAAAGATATAAAAGATGATAGCAAGCTTATAAACTTAAAAAAAAATGTACTTCAAGCATTACCTAATATGTTTAATGATTTGATAAGATATGATCAGAAATCTTTGAGTAAGTCTTTAACTATGGTTGATGATTTAGTTGAATACATACAAAATGAAAACTACATAAATTTAAATCTGTATGAAGTAAAATTATACGATGATTATACATATATTCACTCAGTAGACACTAGTATTATGTCAATTTTTCTAGGAGTAAATATGAATCTTTCAAAATCGAGATTACGGGACTTGGCTATAGCATCATTACTTCATGACATAGGAAAAACCCAAATACCTAGTGGAATTATAAATAAACCAGATAAACTAACAGAGGAAGAGTTTGAAAAAATTAAGATGCATCCTGTATATGGAAAAGATATACTCCTCAATAGCCCTCTAATGACTGAAGAAATAATAGGAGGAGTAATAGGACATCATGAAAAATATAATGGTACAGGTTATCCCTATGGATTAAAAGGGGATGAAATATCAGAGTTTGCAAAAATTATATCAATATGTGATGTATTTACCGCTATAACTTCAGATAGATGCTATAGAAAAAAGTTTGATCCTAGAGAAGCTTATGAATTAATTTTAGCAGAGACATATACAAGCTTTGACCCTGAGATTATTAAGTTGTTTAGAGATACATTTGCAGTTTATCCATTGGGGTGTCCAGTATATTTATCAAATAAGTTATTTGGTTATGTGGTAAGGCAAAATAATGGTTTTCCAGATAAACCTATAGTAAGAGTTGTGAGGGATGAATATAACAATAAAATTAGTCCATATGAGATTGATTTAAAGAATATTATAAACATAACAATCATAAATACTACAGTATAGAATTTGTGGGTTAGGGGTTTTTGAGGAGATGAGCATTGTGGATGATAGTGTAGGCAGAGCTTATATAGAAAATATAAAGACTTTAAAAAATTTATACAGAGATATTTGGTGGAGTATGCCTACATACGCAGACATACCCTTAGAAGCCAATGGTTATATTAAAAAGAAAAAGTATGAAAGAAAGTTTGAAAGCCTTCTAGATGAAGTTATTAAAGTTATAGAGAAATTTCCTTTAGATGAAGAGAAAAGAGTTCTGTGGAAAAAAGAGAGTAATGCTTTAATTGAAGAAATGATATTAGGAGAAGAGCTGTTTAAGCTGGGAGTTATAGATACAAAGATGAAGGATCAATTTATGAATACTACTAAAGTATTTATAAAGCAGTGTAAAGCCTTCGATAAAAATATGAGTTATGAAGATATAGGTCAAGCCATGAGAAATGTATGGATTATAAGCCTTCTTCAAAAGATGAAGGATGTTGATATTTCCTTTAGTATGGCTATTTTTGGATATAGTATGTTATATCCATATACTGATAATTACTTAGATGATGTAGAAATATCTATGGAAGAGAAGAATGAATTTAATCATAGATTGTATAAAAGGCTATTAGGAGAAAATATAGAAGGTAGAAATGCTCATGAAAAACAAGTATTCAAGCTAATTGAGTATATAGAATCTGTCTTTAAGAGAGAAGAGTATCCAAAGGTTTTCAAAGGTCTACTGTTAATTTATGAGGAGCAAGTTAAAAGTTTAAGGCAGCAAGAAGGAATAAGTAATCCTTATGAAAAAGATATGTTAGATATATCTATAGAGAAAGGTGGCGCATCAGTGATTGGTGATGGCTATCTTATAAACGGAAGCTTAACTAGAGAAGAAGAAATTTTTACTTATGGATATGGGTTTTTACTTCAATTGTGCGATGATTTACAGGATGTGAAAGTAGATTATGAGAACAAGCATATGACCATAATGTCTCAATTAGCTGGGAAATATGAATTGGATAACATTGTAAATAAGCTTATAAACTTAACTATTAATGTGTTAGATGATGCTACTTGTTTTAAGGGAGAAAATGTAAAAGAGTTAAAAAAAATAATAAAGGATAATTGTATATTAATGATAATTTTCGCCATTATTATGAACAAAGAGTACTTTTCAAAGGGATATATAAAAGATATTTCTAAGTACTTACCCTTTACTTTATCATATACTGAAAATATGAAGGAAACCTTAAAAAGGAAGTTTGCAAGTGTAAATAAATCCTATAATGGTTTTACAATAGAAGAAATCATTTATTATTTAATTGAATAGAAGATAAAATTAGTATAATTTATTCGTAATTTTAAACTTAATTTATAAAATATCCAAAATATCTTATTGATATGAAAGAAAAAAGATGATATCATTTAAATAACTTATAAATTTAAAGGCAAAATAGTTAAACTTTATATATTAAGGGAGTAGTCAGCAGGAAGTATTGATAGACTTCGTGGGGTTAGGTCAACATACTGAATATTTAATATTCTGGTTTAATCTTAAAAGACGAGACTTATATTCTAAGAATGGAATATAAGTCTCTTTTATTTTGCTAAAATACATAAATACATAGGAGGAAGTAAAATGATATACGTTTTATATGTAATTCTTGCCGCATTTGTAATTGGTTTTTCAATTAGGCTATCTTATTATGTGGATGAGCTTGATAAAAAAACAAATTTATCAGGAGCTTTTATAGGAGGTGTTATGTTAGCAGCAGTAACATCACTTCCAGAATTATTTACTAGTATTTCATCCACCATATTCTTAGATGAAGTACAATTAGTATCAGGTAATATTCTTGGAAGCAATATATTTAATTTGACTATTCTAGGAGTTTTAGTTTTATTAGGAGTTAAGAGATTTCAAAACTCTATGATAACATCGAGTCATAGAAATACATTAAAGCTTTTGATGGTGATCTACGGAATTGTGTTTGTAGCTAATTATATAGGAAAAGATTTTTCAATATTTAGTGTAAGTATATTTTCTATAGCTATTATGCTATTGTACGTATTTGGAGTTAAGACTATGTCGGGAGATGAATCTTCAGAAGAGGGAGAGGCAAGTACTTGTAGTCTCACAGTAAAACAGATATATGTTAGATTTATACTATTGAGTATAGGACTAATTGTATTTAGTATAGGAATAACTATAGTAACAGATATGATTGCTAAGGAATTAAACTTAGGTGTTACTTTAGCTGGAGCACTATTTTTAGGAGTTGCAACTTCACTTCCAGAATTAACGTCGTCTGTATCTCTAGTTAAAAAGGGTAATTTTAATGCTATGGTAGGAAATATTGTTGGAAGTAATCTATTTAATTTCTGTATATTATTTTTAGCAGATATACTATACATAAAAGGCTCTGTTTATCAGCCTTCAGAGCAAGGTTATTTATTAATAATCTTTGGATTTATTTGCACTGTAATTGCATATGGTATGTTAAAAATTAAAAAAGAAGAGAGTAAAGAAATACATAAAGTATCAAGTCCATTACCGTATGTATTAGCTAGTATAGCAATAGTAGCTAGCTATGTAACATATCTAACAATGTCAATATAATATAATATAAGTCTTGATAAATAAGAGTTCTTGGTGTATGAATTACCAAGAACTCTTATTTTATTTAATGAATGCTAACTCTAGTTGTTAGTATTTTATCATTTATTCTTGTAATTGGTGAGTTATATGTATAAAATGTTAATATTAGTAATAAAATTAGAGAGAAATGTGGATAATTTTTTTATAATGAAGGAGTTTCCATAAATAATATTATTGAAGGTTGGTGATTAAAATGCTAATTGTGAATGGTGTAACTAAGAAATATGGGAAATTTTTAGCTAATGATAATATAAATTTTCAAGTTAGTGATGGTGAGATAGCTATACTTCTAGGGCCTAATGGAGCCGGAAAGTCTACAATTATTAAATGTATATGTGGACTTTTAAGATTTCAAGGAGATATATCCATAGATGGATTTGAGAACAAATCTATTGAAGCTAAGAAGAGAATTGGATATATACCAGAAGTTCCTGTGCTTTATGACATGTTAACGGTGGAAGAGCATTTAGAATTTATTGCTAGAGGGTACAACCTTACAGATTGGAAAGATTATGCCGAAGAGCTTTTAAATAGGTTTGAGTTAGATGATAAAAGAAAAAAATTTGGTAAAGAGCTTTCTAAAGGAATGCAACAAAAGGTAAGTATATGTTGTGCATTACTTCCAAAGCCTAAGGTTATAATTTTTGATGAGCCATTAGTAGGGCTTGACCCTCATGGGATTAAAGCTTTAAAGGAATTAATAATGGAGCTAAAAAATCAAGGAGCATCAATGATAATAAGTACACACATGATTGATAGTGTAAAGGAGTTTTGGGATGTGGCACACATTATGATGAATGGGAAGATTGCTGCAACAAAGATAAAGGAAGATGCTGAAAAATCTAATGAAGGATTGGAAGAATTATTCTTTAACATTACTGAAGGAAAGGGTGATCAGTAGTGCAAGGAATTATTTATCTATGGAGGACAACTTTAAAGAATCAATTTAAGGATTTAAAAAATCACCCCGGTAAGTTAATTGGATATATAATTATAATAGCTTTGCTGGCTCTTGTGTTTATAAGTTCAGTTATGACTTCTAATGGTAGTGATAGAGAAAGTTTAAGGTCAATGTCAGAATTGGGAGCAATTATATATGTATTATTTATGTTCCTATTTATAAGTCAAATCCTTCAAGGAATATCTTCAGGGTCTACATTCTTTAAAATGGCTGATGTAAATTTATTATTTGTTTCCCCTATATCATCTAAAAAAATACTTATATATGGGCTTGTAAGACAACTGGGAATGTCTTTACTTATATCTTTTTTTATACTTTTTCAAGCCAGCGTGCTTAATCAGGTGTATGGAGTAAAGCCAATAGGGGTAATAGTAATATTTTTAGGATATTTTATATTAACCTTTATAAGTAGCATTATATCTATGGCTATTTACTCAATTACTAGTGGTAGTGAGAAGAAAAAGAAAATAGTGAAGGGGTTAATCTATCTTTTAGTATTACCTATAATAGCATCTATTTTACTTAATATAAAACATGGTGGAAGAGGAATAGGGGCTATAGCTAATGGGATAAATGAGGGATATCTAGAGTTTATTCCATTTGTAGGCTGGGTAAAGTCTTTAATTTATGGGTTTTTGATAGGAGATGCTTCTAATGCTTTAATTTATATTGCACTAACAGTTGTAGGGATAGCTTTAACTATATTAATTCTCATGAAAAGTAAAAATGAATATTATGAGGATGTGCTTCAAGCTACTGAAATCATGTATAAACGTATGGAGGATGCAAAAGAAGGTAGAGTAGTAGATGCTAAAGATACTAAGAAAATAAAGTTTAAAAATAGTGGAATAAACAAAGGTAAAGGAGCTTCTATATTTTTCTTTAAACATATGTTAGAAAATAAAAGGTCAGGAAAGTTCTTCTTAGATAATACCACTCTAATCCAAGCTGTGATAGTAATTGTATTTACATTAACTATGAAGGAATCAGGAAGCATAATATCAACCTTTGCCATGGCTACGTATATTCAACTATCTATAACTTTTACAGGTCGATGGGTACGAGAGCTTAAGATGCATTATGTATATTTAATTCCTGAAAATCCATTGAAAAAATTAATATATATAATTTCAGAAAGCCTGATAAAGTGTGCTATTGATGGAATTATACTATTTATTATTGCAGGAATAATACTAGGTTCTTCACCTATAGAGATATTATTATGCATAATAGCAAGATTAGGATTTGGAATGCTATTTATATCTGGAGATGTGCTGTCTCAAAAAATATTTAAACAGGTTACAGGTAAAGGATTATTAATGTTTTTAACTATATTTGCCCTAATAATACTTGCGTTACCAGGTGTGGTAGGAGCTATAGTTACAGCTCTTGTATGGAATTTAGGTACAGTTTCTATAATAGTCACATTTATATGGAATATGCTTATTTCTTTTATAATAATGTGGTCATGTAAAAATATATTAAATAACATAGAGCAGAACTTAGTGTAAGCATAGATAAAATATTTATTTATATTATTGGAATTAAGTTAGTTGAGTATAGACTATATTAAATCTAGATTATATTCTAAGTATCACTAATAAATATAATCTAGATTTAATATTATAATTTATATATTTAAAACTTTATTTATATATATCAGAAAATTCGATTTCGATTCTTTCTATTTTATTGTTATAAGATTTAATTGGTGTATATTCTAAATTAGTACATCTATCAGACTCTATAGTTTGATTGGGAAAATATAATTTGAATTCACTACCTTTACCAACTTCACTATCTAAAGTTATATCCCCACCATGAAGTACCATGAGAGATTTTACAAGTGATAGACCAATTCCGGTACCCTCAGAATTTCTAGATATGGACTTATCAATCTGTACAAACCTTTCAAAGATTACTTTTTTCATAGAATCATCTATTCCTATACCAGTATCCCTTATTGATACAATGGTATTATTAATGTCTTCAGATATATTTATAAAGATAGTTCCACCTGGATCAGTAAATTTTATAGCATTAGATAGAATATTTAAAATGATTCTCTCTAATTTATCTTCATCCACTGCAGTAATTTTTTCTTCAGTAGTGGTATCAAAGATTATATTTATTCCTTCAGATTTAACAAAGTCAACAACGGAATCAACGATGTTTTCTATTGCATAGACTATATTTATATTCTCAAGCTTAATTTTAAAATTAGAAGATTCAATTTTAGTTACATCTAGAAGATTATTAATAAGACGTATAAGTCTAAAGGAATTCCGTTTTATGCAATCAACATAGTGTTCAGTTCTGCTTAAATCTATACTAGGATTTTTAAATTGTTGAGTTAGAAGCTGGTTAGCACTATATATCACATTAATTGGTGTTTTAAGTTCATGAGATACATCTGCAAAAAAATTAGTTCGTTCTTTTTCATTTACCATAAGCTTATTATTAGCAATCTCTAGTTTACTTTTAGCTAAAAGAAGTTGTTGATTACTATTAAAACTATGCTTAATAAGCTTAAATTTTAATATAGAAAAATAAATAATCAGTGATAGGTATAGAATTAGAGAAAATAAATTTATCCAGAAAGATTCGGTATAATTAAAAACTTTAAACATAGCATATATATATATAGTAGAAGGTAATAAAACTATAAATATAAATTTTTTTATATCTATAAAAAAAAATAGATTTAAAATAAAGATTAAAAGTAAGTAATAACTTATTGATTTACTAATAATAAGTGAATATATGCATGTACATAATGTTAAATAGGTAAGGCAAAATAGAAATATGTTAAAAAGTAAATTATATTTCAAGCGTGTATTATATCTATTTAAAATTACCTTATGAATTAATAACCAAATTGTAAAAAATATAATATTAATAGTATTAACAGTATTTGTGGTATTTATAAAGATATTATCAACTATTAATGAGCTAGAATCAATTGAGTGTATTATAAGTGGTATAGCATTAAATATAATTAAAAATATAGAAGTAATATGACTAAGATCTAAATTATGGTTTAATATACATGATTCGAAATCTTCAGATTTGTTTTGTTTAATTTTCATTTCTGTTACCTCACTAGTACAAAATTTCAAGAAAAATAGAATAAAAATCATATAACAAATGATAAAATATTAACTTAGGATTAAGCTTTGAAAAAATGTTATGTAATAATAGGAATGAAGTTAAAAGTTATATTAAATTTATACTTTAAATAGAGAAAACTATTAATATAATTTCATGTATAATTATGGAATACTAATAGGATTATAATAGAATTTTTAAATAAAGATTTTAAAAATATATTGGACTTATAAAAATAGTTATTCATAATCTGCAATTATCCTCCGTATAATTAATTTTCCATAACAAATATAGCATAAATATTAACAAAAATAAAAGCGCTGATATTAAATTGTCAATTTTACCATTATAAAAAAACTGTTGTTTTAATTTGAAATAAAACAATATTCATCAAATTAAAACAAAAAAAGTAAAAGTATCATAGTAATTTTTTTCATGAAAAAGAAATTATCTTCTAAAATATAAGTATATATAAAAATTCATCATGAATATTAACTTTTTGTTAATAATTTATTTATAGAAATATAGGTATATCAAAATTTTTATCATAATAATCCTATATTTTGAATATAATAATAAAGTATTTACCTTAGTGATACATAAATATTTATAAAAAGTTTCAGGAATATGAAAATATAAAGTATAAAATGTGATTTATAGATAATAGGATTTCAACTAGAATGCATTGATTTTATAAAACATATATGTTAGCATGGAAATGGAGTTGTTACATAAAAATAAGACTATTAGTAGTCATTAAAACTCGCTTTCTCTACTGAAGGGGAGTTATTTTGTTTGGTAGGAGGAGAATATATGAAAAAGAATATGAAAGCAATGATAATTTCTTTAATAGTTATAGTTATTGCAATTGGTGGATTTTTTGTCTATAAAAATTTTAATTCAAAACAAAGAATTGAGGGAGATAAAACTATAGAAGTTACGGTTATTAGTGAAAAGGATAATTACACTAAAACTTATACACATTCTACTAATGAAGAAACCTTAGGTAAGGCATTAGATGAAATGGGGATAATTGTTGCGGATACCTCTCAAGCTACTAGATTTTTAACAGGGGTAGATGGTTTAACTGCTGATGGAAGTAAGCAAGAATGGTGGAATCTAAAAGTGAATGGAAAGGATTCTCAAACTGGTATAGATGATACTGCTATAAGAGATGGTGATAAAATAGAACTAGTACTCACAGTAGGTTGGTAGTATGTATAAAACTAAGGATTTAATAATATTAGCATTGCTTGGAGCATTGATGTTTGTATTACAAGTTATGATGAGTGGTATACCTAATATAGAACCAGTATCATTTTTATTAGTAATATATACTTTAGTATTAGGAAAACAAGCACTAGTAGTTGTAGTGGTATTTAATTTTCTACTTGGGCTTGTTAGTGGAATGGGAACTTGGTGGTTTGGATATTGGGTAGTTTGGCCTATGCTAGTATTTGTAGTTTTATTACTTAGAAAAATAATAAAAGAAAATTTTTTAGGATGGAGTATTGTATCAGGGGCATTTGGAATGTCATTTGGTGCTTTATATTCAGTACCATATATCTTTACAGTATCTAAGACCTTCGCTTTAACCTATTGGATAAATGGAATTCCTTATGACCTAATTCATATGATTGGAAACTATTTTATTATGCTTATGCTTGGAAAAAGAGTATACAAACTGTTGAAAAGTTTAGTATCAAAATATGATTTAGGAGTTAAATTTTAAGCTAAGAATTTTTAGATATATAAAAGACTCTAATATATAGAAATTATATATTAGAGTTTTTTTATGCCTTTTTAGGAGCGATTTAGAGAATTAGATGTATAAGTAGATGGAATTAAGATGAGTTTATGATATATTTATTCTATGTATTTAAACAAATTGTTTATGAGGGTTTAATACGAAATTTAGTAGGTAAGGGGTGAAGAATTTGAAGGTATTAGAGACGGAAAGATTAATTTTAAGAGGTTGGGAAATTACAGATTTAGATGATTTTTATCATTATTCTAAGAATCCTAAGATTGGTCCTATGGCAGGATGGAAACCTCATAAAAATAAAGAAATATCTAAATGGGTACTTAATTCTTTTATAAAAAATAATGAAATGTGGGCAATTGTATATAAGGAAAATAATAAGGTTATTGGTTCCATTGGTAATCATAGAGATGTAAAAAGAAATTTACTAAATGCAAGGATGATAGGATATGTTCTTTCAGAAGAATATTGGGGAAAGGAAATTATGATTGAAGTTGTAAAAAGAGTAGTTAAATACTTATTTGAGGAAATGGGATATGATTTAGTTTCTTGCTATCATTATGACTTCAATTCTCAATCCAAGAAGGTTATTGAAAAGTGCGGTTTTAAGTATGAAGGTGTATTAAGAAGAGCTAGTGAGCTTTATGATGGAAGGATATATGATGATGTATGTTATTCAATTTTAAGAGAAGAGTATGAAAATCAAATGTTTAAAGATATATTAGGACCATCAAAATATTAAAAAAATTAAAAATAAAATAGGTTTGTAAAGATATTACTTACGTATATATAGTAATATCTTTAATTTTTGAGTTTTTTATGCAAAATGGAGTTTAGTAAAGATATATAATGAGGAGGATTTATAGATGAAAAGAAAAGATATAATTTCTCATATGGATGATAAATTTCAAGTCAAGGTTCCAGAGTTTTGGGATGAAATTAAAGGTGAACCAATTAGTATTAGGAAAGAATCAGAAGATAACGGCAATAAGTTTTGGTCATTTAAAATATATATTAAAAAATATATATCTATAGCAGTTGCTTTAGCTGTTATTATAACTTCAGTATTTACAGTATATAAACTAAATAGTGGAGGAAAAGAGAAGATAAGTAATGTGGACTTAGATAATAAAGAAGCAAACCTATCATTTAATGAAAAATTAGGTAAGATACCAAAGGCCAGTAGTATAGAGAGCCCAGAGAATGCATGCTTAGCATATTTTTCATTGTTTTATAATGGAATCCACTACAAAACACCATATTGGTGGAATTCTCAATATAATAGCTTAGATGACTATGGAAAGATTGTAGCAATCAATGATCTTTTAGGAGAAGAGTTGACTAAAACAAGATATTCTTTAGGTGATGGATTTATTGGTGAGAATGAAAAAGATTATTGGAAAGTGGATGGAGCAGCAAATCTTGCTGTTGGAACAAGTATTTATGAAGTTAATGGATATGATTCAAAAGATATAGTTATGTGTTTAGTAGAAAGTGATAGCGATGTTCCTAATATAATGTTCTTTTGCAGAGATAATTTTGAGGAAATTCCTCAAGACAAATATATATTAGATGAAGATAATTATATAAATAACATTAAGATGGCGTATCAAGTAGGAGCGTTTGATAATAAAAAAAGAATTTCAGAGGATATAGACATTAGCGTGATAGATAGTATTTTTCAAGATATAAAAGGAAAGAAAAAGGTAAATGTTGAGGATCATTATGAATTATGGAAAGAAACAGATGAAGTTAAAAATGCTATAGATGGGATGAGGAGCATTAGAATTATAACAAAGGACGATATAGCTATTAATTTAGAAATTACTAATAGTGGATATTTAGAAATTTATAATACATGGTCTGTGTATAAGCTAGATGATGAAGTGTGGGAGACAGTGTGGGAGAAGTTATCCCTTAAGAAGATAAGAGATTATATGGATAGCGAAGATTATAATTATATAGATGGAGTATATGTACCAAAATCTGCACCTTTGGATTCACCTAAACTTCAAGAATACTTAAATCCTTAGAAAAATATAGACTCTACAAGGAGTTAACTTGGAGAGTCTATATTTTTTATGCAATCATTTTTAAACTTATTAGGTTTATTTACAATGTAAATTCCAATACAAACTAATATAAGAGCTACTAAGTTTTTAAAGTGCCAAATAGATTCTTTTAAGAAGATGGCAGATAGAAAAACACCAAACACAGGAGTTAGAAAGTTGTATATAGATACCTTTCCTACATTATTATGCTTTAATAGCATAGTCCATAGGGTAAAAGCTACGGAAGAAAGTAGAGCGAGATATAAAAGTAGTAGCATAGCAGCAGCAGATGGCATAGAGAATTGTGCGCCCCCAAGAACGCCTACAATTATAAGTAAAACTCCACCAAATAGTAGCTGCCAACCTGTAACTATCATGCTATCTTCTCTCTTAGCAGCCTCTTTGCTAATAAGTGATCCTATGGCAAAAGATGCTGCAGCAAGAATAATAAAGCCTTCTCCCGTAAAAGTAAAACCACTTCCAAATTCACCGCCTAGGTTAATTATGACTACTCCTATAAAACCTACAATACAGCCTAAAATTTTCTGAGCATTTAATTTATCATCAGAGTATACAAAATGAGCAAGGATTACAGCCATAAAGGTTGCAGTACCATTTAAGATAGAGCCCTTTACTCCAGTAGTATGAGAAAGTCCTATGTAGAAAAATAAGTACTCTAAAGTGGTTTGAATAAATCCAAGTAATGCAATGTGACCTAACGCTTCCTTTTTAGGAGTTGGAAATTTCTTTTGGATTATCCAAGTAAGTAAAAGCACTAGAATACCAGCTAAAGCAAATCGGTTACCGGCGAAAAGAAGTTTGCTAAAAATATCATTTTCACCTATAGCAAATAGGGAATAACCAATTTTTATAGATGGATATGCACTTCCCCAAAGTAGGGTACATAACAGAGCCAAGGATAGAATAACGCTGTTTTTTTGAAAAATACCTTCTTCATTCATAATTTCAATAATCCCCTTTATAAATTTAAATTCCATGAAACCGTATTTTAGATATTACAATTTGTTCATTATGATTATAAAAATTTTGAAATATCTAATTATCTCTATTAGAATTTTACTATTATATGAAACATATGTAAATGAGCTTCAACATTTATTTGCTAATGTACTAAGATTCATATCAACTAAATTACTAAAGCTACCTTTTTATTTAAAGTTTTAATGTAAGTATATAAGGAAAAGTTAGGAAAACAGAGATTAATAAATCTTGAGTAAATTAATCATATATAATCAATGAAAAAGTAGTTGAAAATTGTTATCAATTAGGTTATTATGAAAATGATAAAAATTATCAATTGGTTTTGTGTTTTAATTGATAATAAAATATTAGCTGATATAGAGTATATAACTTGTGTTGAGAAAACTAGAATTTTACATATATGAGGATTCAGCAATACATAAGAAGGTTTGGAGGAATTATGAAAAAGAAATATCTAATTCCTATATTTATAATACTGGCAATAGCTTCAGTATTTATAGGGGTTCAAAATATAACACTTACGGATATACTACAATGGAATCAAAATAAGATAAATGTAATAATTTTAACCAGATTACCACGTCTTATAAGTATAGTGGTAGCAGGAGTTGGGATGAGTGTTGGTGGAGTTATAATGCAACAAATTAGTAATAATAAATTTGTTTCCCCAAGCACAGCAGCTACTGTAGACTCTGCAAAGCTTGGAGTATTAGTATCCATGCTATTGTTTTCATCAACAACTTTAATGGAAAAAATGATAACAGCATTTATATTTGCCCTTCTTGGAACCTTTGTATTTATGAAAATACTTAAAACTATAAAAATGAAAAATGTTATATTCATTCCTTTAGTAGGGATAATGGTAGGAAACGTTATAGGATCTATGACTGATTTCTTTGCATATAAAAGCAATTTAGTACAAAGTATGGGAACTTTTCTTCAAGGGGATTTCTCTATGATTATAAAAGGAAATTATGAACTATTATATTTAACAATTCCTTTATTAGTAATAGCCTTATTATATGCTAATAAATTTACAATTATAGGGATGGGAGAAGATATATCTTCTAATCTAGGGCTTAACTATAATAGAGTATCTAATATTGGAGTTATAATAGTTGCATTAATTTCGGCTTTAGTAGTAATAACAGTTGGAAATATACCCTTTATAGGACTTATAGTTCCCAATATAGTATCAATATTTAAAGGTGACAACCTTAGTAAAAATATATGGGATACAGCTTTATTTGGAGCCATATTTGTACTAGCTTGTGACATTATAGGTAGACTTATTATTTATCCATATGAAATACCTATAAGTCTTACAGTTGGAGTTATAGGAAGTATCATATTCCTTTACCTTATATTTAGGAGGAATAGAAATGAAGGATAATAGAGATAAAAAGAAACTGTACATACTTGGAATAGTTGCAATAGCTGTTATAGGATTATTTTTATTCCAAGGATTAAACGCACGAAATTGGGACTATAATTTATCAAAGAGAATTCCTAAAGTTATAGCTATAGCAATTACTGGAGGGTCAATTGCATTTTCATCTATGATATTTCAAACTGTAACCAATAATAGAATTTTAACGCCAAGTATATTAGGACTTGATTCACTATACATGTTTGTGCAGACAATATCTGTATTTCTATTTGGTGTATCAAGTATATTTATGACAAATAAAAATGTAAACTTCTTATTATCTGTAGGAGTAATGTTAATTGGAACTTTAATTTTATATAAATTACTATTTAAAAAGAATGGAAGCAATAATATCTTCTTTTTATTATTGGTTGGAACAGTATTAGGAACATTATTTAAGAGTATGACATCTTTTATGCAGGTCATGATTGATCCTAATGAATTTGAAGTATTGCAAAGTAAGATGTTTGCTAGCTTTGCTAATGTCAATACAGACATATTATTAATATCTATAATAGCTATACTTATAATTTTTGTATTAGTTTATGAGGATATAAAAAAGCTAGATGTGATGCTTTTAGGAAGAGATCAGGCAATGAACTTAGGAATAGATTTTGATAAGTTCTCTAGGAAAATATTATTAATTGTTGCTATATTAGTATCTATTTCTACAGCTTTAGTTGGTCAAATAACATTCCTTGGGCTACTAGTAGTAAATCTATCTTATCAGTTTTTCAATACATATAAACATAGTTATCAAATAATAGGAAGCATACTGATAAGCATAATTGCATTAGTAGGAGGGCAATTTGTAGTAGAAAGAATACTGAATTTTGGAAGTACAGTAAGTATAATAATTAATTTTATTGGTGGAATCTACTTTATATATCTTTTAATGAGGGAGGGCAAATAAATGATAGAAGTTAGAAATATAGTTAAAAAATATGGAGATAAGGCAGTAGTAGACAAGGTATCTTTAAATATAGAAAAAGGAAAGATTACTTCTTTCATAGGGCCTAATGGAGCAGGAAAAAGTACTTTATTATCAATGATATCTCGTATTATGAAAAAAGATGAAGGTGAAGTTATCATAGATGGTAAGGAGCTAGAAAAGTGGGATACTAAGGAACTTGCTAAAAAAATAGCTATACTTAAACAATCAAACAATATAAACGTGAGATTAACTATAAAGGAAATAGTCAGCTTTGGACGTTACCCTCATTGTGAAGGCAGACTTACAAAGGAAGATATGAAATATGTAGATGAAGCTATAGAATATATGCAGCTTAAGGACATAGAAAATAGATATCTAGATGAACTTAGTGGTGGGCAAAGACAAAGAGCATATATTGCCATGGTAATTGCTCAAAATACTGAATATGTATTACTAGATGAACCATTAAATAACTTAGATATGAAACATTCAGTTCAAATGATGAAGGTTCTAAGAGGGTTAGCAGATGACCTTGGAAAGACTGTAATAATAGTTATGCATGATATAAACTTTGCTTCAGTTTACTCAGATAAAATAGTTATTCTGAAAGATGGAAAGATAATTAAGAATGACGTCACTGAAGCTATAATCTCAAAAGAAGTTTTAGAAGACGTATATGAAATTGACTTCAATATTAAAAATATAAACGGAAACAACATCTGCGTATATTTCTAAGTGACACTCAAAATTTTATATTTTGTTAGTGGAGCTTACTCATTCGAACTAATGTGAGAAGGAGTATCCTTGCGAGCAAAGCGAGAAGTTGCTTTAGCAACATAGCTCAAAATTTTATATTTTGTTAGTGGAACTTACTCATTGGAACGAACGTGACAAGGAGTTTCATTTTAAATACGAATGTGAGAATGAATGTCCTTGCGAGAAAAACGAGAAACTATAACATAGTAAAATATAAATTCTTTTAACTAAAAATTAAAGGAATTTTATTTATAAATAAAAATAGATATTTAGGATTTAAGAAAAAGTAGTAATTAGGTATAAATGAAAGGAATAGGTGGAATAAATGAACAAGAAAAAAATTGGTATAATAGTTGGGGTTGCTATAGTTGCATTAGTTGGTGTATTTGCAGCTACAAAGTTAGGTAATAAGGAAATAGGAGAAAAAGCTGGGGAAAGTATAACAATAACTCATACAGCAGGAGAAACAGAAGTGCCTAAAACCCCAAAGAAGGTAGTAGTATTAGATTATGCATCTTTAGATATTATGGATTCAATGGAAATAGAAGGATTAGTAGGATTACCACAAAAGAATTTACCAACATATTTATCAGATTATAAAAGTGATAAATATGAAGACTTAGGTGGATTAAAAGAGTTTAGCTTAGAGAAAATTAATGAGTTAGATCCAGATTTAATAATTATAGAAGGTAGACAAGCTGATTATTACGATGCCCTTTCAGCTATTGCTCCAACAATACAATTAGGAACAGATTCTAAAAACTACTTAAAATCATTAGAAACAAATGTAAACACAATAGGAAAAATATTTGACAAAGAAGATTCAGCAACATCTAAATTAAAGGAACTTAATAAAAGAGTTGAAGCTGTGGGAAATAAAGTAAAGGAGAAAGGATTAAATGCTTTAGCTACTATAGTAACAGATGGATCTATGAGTGTATATGGTGCAGGATCAAGATTTTCAATTATATTTAATGAATTTGGATTTGTGCCAACAGATGCGAATATAGAAGTGGCAAACCATGGACAAAATATAACTTATGAATACTTATTAGCTAAAAATCCAAATTATCTTTTTGTAATTGATAAAGCAGCAGGAACAAGCGGAACAGAAGATTATTCAGCAGCTAAAGAAGTAATAGAAAATGATTTAGTTAAAACTATAGATGCATATAAAAATGGAAATATAGTATATCTAAACTCCCAAGCTTGGTATGTTGGAGGAGCGGGACTTAAAGCTGCAGACTTAATGATAGCAGATATGGAAGCTATCGTTAAATAATAAAGTTAAATTTAAAGGGACTTTCACAAAATACATTATTAATATTTTTTTATATTAGTTTATTTTGAGAAAGCCTTTTTTATATACGTAAATTTAAGTGTAAATATTTTAGGAAAAATTTAGTATATATAATCGAAAATATAGAAATTATAATTGATAGTAGAATAAATCGATAAACTGCATATTTATATACAGAGGGGGTGTTTCTATGAAAAGTAGAAATAACAGTAATTATAGGGGGATTGATATAAGTAGTTGGCAAGGTAATGTAGATTTTAAAAAAGTTAAGGATAGTGGGATAGAAATAGTTTATATTAAAGCAACAGAAGGAACAAGCTATGTTAATAATTATTTATCGTGCTCTTATACAAATGCCAAAGCCCAAGGATTAAAGATAGGATTTTATCACTTTTTCTTAGGTGGAGTAGATCCTATAGCTCAAGCTAGGCATTTCGTAAACACTATTGGAAATAGAGAATCAAATTGTAGGTTAGCCATTGATATAGAGCAAACTAATGGATTAGATAAAACATCACTAACTAGTGCTGCTATTAAATTTTTAGAAGAAGTAAAGAGAGTAACAGGTAAGGGTATTGTGGTTTACACCTATACAAATTTTGCCCAAACTAGTTTAGATAATAGGCTAGGAGTATATCCTTTATGGATTGCAGAATATGGAGTAAGTAGACCGGCTAATAATCCAATATGGAGCCAGTGGGTTGGATTCCAGCATTCAAGTACCGGTAGGGTGCCTGGAGTAAGCGGAAATTGTGATTTGAATGAGTTTGATGAAGGTATTTTACTAAATAAAGAAAGCATACCATCAAATCCAAGTAAAGATGAAGATAAAGAAGATAATAAATATCATATAGTAAAAGCAGGAGATACCTTAAGTGAAATAGCAGAAAAATACAATATAACTTATCAAGTATTAGTTTCTCTTAACGGTATATCTAATCCGAATCTCATATATGCAGGACAGAGAATATTATTGCCATCAGGAAGTAGCACTTCAACAGGTGAAAGTAGCAGTAGTGCATCGTATTATATAGTAAAAGCAGGAGACAATTTAAGCGAAATAGCACAGAGGTATGGTATTACACCTCAGGTTTTAGCCAATATTAACAATATATCAAATCTAAACCTAATATATCCAGGACAAAAGATACTGTTACCATCAAAGAATAGCAATTCAGGAAGTAGTGGTGCAGTTTATTATACAGTAAAATCCGGCGATACTTTAAGTGAGATAGCACAAAGGTATGGAACCACAGCTAAAGCTATAGCAAAGATTAACAATATAGCAAATATTAATTTAATATATGTAGGACAAGTTCTGAAAATAAAGTAAGATAATGGGAGAATCATATTTTAATGATTCTCTTTTTTTATGACTGTAAAAATGTTCACTTAGCCTTTAGTATATGGAGCAGTTAATAAAATTTTAAGGGTATAAGTATAAAATCAAATGTAATACATTATTTAAAATAAAATTAACATTTTACTTTATTATGATTAATTGACATAAAATATAGAAGTGTTATACTTTGGATAACACCGTTTATAAATATTTATAAATTGCTTTATTTTAAATATAAATTACAGTATTAAGTTCACAAAATATTTAGCTATAGAGTGACTAACTTATATTATTTAAATCATTTTGAAATAGAAAAAATTCATCTATTTAAAGATGGTTTTTGTGTTAAAAATTTACATTAATATTCTTGAATATATATTTTAATTTAAAGTTTTTCAATCCTTTTGCTATTGCTTTAGAATGAGAAGAAAAATACAAAAAAATAAAAAAATGTAGAAAAATATAATTTGAAATTTTATTATTTTGTATTATAATAGCAATATAGAACAAATTTTTTATGCTATATATTAAAAATTTAATATATAATTAGTTTCATTTAAAATTTCCCTATAATTTTAAAAGAACTAGACATTAAACAAGACGCAGATAGGAAAGGTCTACTATGTAAGTGGTAGACCTTTTCTATTTTTAATATAATAAATTAATTTGGTGTTATTAAATATTATTTTTTTAGAGTAAAAACCATAAAATGTTAATGAATTGAAAAATTGTTTGACAATCTTAAAAATATAGATATAATTTAAATTATAATAAATAAATGCAAGGAAAAGGAAAGTATCTTTAAGAACACTCCTACAGAGAGCTTTTATTGGTGAGAAGAAGCAGAGGATATTAAGGAGAAAATGGCCTTGGAGCAGTGCACCGAGATTTTGATATTAAGGCTGCAACGGGTTCACCCGTAATAGTGATAGAGTATAACTATAAAGTAGAGGCTTATAGAGAAGCATTATTTAATGGTAGTTTAAATAAGTTTTTTATAAGTATTTAATTGTAGCGTACTTGAAGAGGTTTATATTGTGAAATATAAATGAAGTAGGATGGTAACACGAAGTTTTAACTCTCGTTCCTAAGATTAATTTCTTAGGAATGGGAGTTTTTTAGTTTTATTTAAAAGTTCTATAAGAAAAACTTATTCTACAAAGTGGAGATTACAGAAGCTTTTTTATAGTATAAAAAAATTCTCAGATTTCTATTAGAGTCTATTGATATGTTTCATATGTTTATAAGAAGTAAATAAGTATTAAAAGGAGGATAATAAGATGAAAGTTTTAATTGGAGGAGCATGGCCATATGCTAATGGGTCATTGCACATAGGTCATATTGCAGCATTATTACCAGGAGATGTTATAGCTAGATATTATAGAGCAAAGGGCGATGATGTATTATATATTTCAGGGAGTGATTGCCATGGAACCCCTATATCTATTAGAGCAAAAAAAGAAGGGGTATCCCCAGAGATTATAGCTAGTAGATATCATGAGGAATTTAAATATTGTTTTGATAAATTAAATTTTAGCTATGATTGTTATTCTAGGACAGATGATGATTATCATAAGGAAGAAGTAAAAAAGATAATTATAAGCTTATATGAAAAGGGCTTAATATATGAGAAAAAGGTAGAACAAGTTTACTGTGAGCATTGTAATCAATTTTTACCTGATAGATATGTGGAAGGCATATGTCCACATTGTAATAATATTGCAAGAGGAGATCAATGTGAAAGTTGTTCAACATTACTAGATCCTTTAGAACTTAAGGATAGAAAATGTAAGTTGTGTGGAGGTAACCCGGTAGTAAAATCAACTAAACAACTATACTTTGCACTATCTACCTTTGAAAAAGGACTTAGAAGGCATTTAGAAAAGTCTAAAAGTAAGTGGAGATTAAATGCAGTAAATAGTACAGAGAGGTATTTAAATGAGGGTTTAATGGATAGAGCTATTTCTAGAGATTTAGATATAGGAATAGATATACCTATTGAAGGATTTGAAGATAAAAAAGTGTATGTATGGATTGATGCAGTACTTGGATATTTAACTGTAAGTGAGAAGTGGGCAGAAGATAATAATAAAAATGCCAGTGAATATTGGAATAGTAGTAGCATATCTTATTATGTTCATGGAAAAGATAATATACCATTTCACACTATTATACTTCCAGCCTTACTCAGAGGAACAGGACCAGAGAGAAATCCAGATAAGGTTATTTCTAGTGAATATGTGACTTTAGAAGGAAAGAAAATATCTACTAGTGATAATTGGGCAGTATGGATACCAGATATAGTAGAGAGGTATAATAGCGACTTAATAAGATATTTCTTTATAGCTAATGGACCTGAAAAAAGAGACAGTGATTTTTCATGGAGAGAGTTTATAAATAAAAATAACGGCGAACTATTAGGTGCCTATGGAAACTTAGTTAATAGAACATTAGCCTTTACTAAAAGGTATTTTAATAGTTATATACCTAAAGGCAAAATTAATGAATCAATTAAAACTAATATAGAAGAGTTATATGAAGATATTGGGAAAAGTATTGAAGAAGGAAACTTAAAGACTGCCATAGAAAAAATATTTACCTTTATAAGACGTATAAATAAGTATTTTGATGAGGAAACTCCTTGGATAACTATAAAAGAGGATAAAGAAAAATGTGGAAATATCATTTATAACTGTTTATATTCAATTATAAATATAGCAAATCTATTAAATCCGTTTTTACCGGAGTCTTCTTTAAAAATAAAAAGTTGGTTTTCTTGTGAAGAAAACACATGGACAGAGATTAAGTTAAAATCCGAAATAAATATAGGTGAATTTCATATTTTATTTGAAAGGTTAGATAAGAGTCTTATTGATGAAGAATTAGAGAAGTTAGAGGAGAAAGTAGAGTTAGCTTAACTAAATTCCATTAACAAAATATTTTTAAAACGTGTTAGCTTATTATGATATAATTAATATATCAGGTCATCTTTAAAATTTAATGGGATTTTTGTGAAATAAACTAATATAAATATTTGAGATGTACTTATATTATTAAAATTCATCTTAAATATTTTATATAATAATTAGAAATGCATTTTGTGTAAGCCCACTTGTAATTTATCCATAAGCCTTTAAAAATTATCAAAAAAATATAGAGTATTAAGAAGACTTATGGTAGGGGATGACAATATGTTATTAGAAACTGTATATAGTATTATATTTGATTTAGATGGAACAATGTGGGATTCATGAGATACTATAGTAGATATATGGAATGAAGCTATAAAGGAATTAAAAGAGATATATTTATAGGTGATAATATAAAAATATAATCCTGGTGAAGAAAATTAACATCTTCATTGGGATTATATTTTAAATATATATTTTAATTAGTTGAATTCTTATTTATATTTAAGCAAACTAGAACTCCAATGGATACACAGATTAGTACAAGTAAAGATGAGATTTCTATTGATACTATATCAGATGTGCTTATAAGAGTTAATAGTTTTAATTGAATATTGAGATTAAGTCCTAAAAGCATAGAGAGAGAGGAAAGTATAGTAACTATTAATGATAATATGCATAAGGAACACACTATTCCTGTAATTATACGAATTAATTTCTCTTTTCTGTTCATGTTTATTGTCATTTTAGATACCTTTAAATGATTATCTAAAAGCCTCCTTTTTTTAGATTGTAAATTTATTATAACACTTTTTTAAACAAAATTATACTTACGAATATAATATAAGTACTATATTGTAATAGGGGGAAGGTATTATGGATTATATAGTAATGTTGGAAAGACTTATAGTAAGCGTTATAGTAGGCGGACTTGTTGGATATGAAAGAGAATTTAAGAATAGCCCAGCGGGGTTTAGAACTCATATATTAGTATGCTTAGGAGCTACAATTATTTCTTTAATAACAGAATATGATATACAGAGAGTCATGACGATAGCTCAAGATCCTATGTATTCAGGCTTTATAAAAGTTGATATAGCTAGGTTGGGTGCTCAAGTTATAAGTGGTGTAGGATTTTTAGGGGCAGGTACTATTCTACGGGATAAAGGGTCAGTACGAGGATTAACAACTGCTGCAACTCTTTGGACTGTAGCATGCTTAGGTTTGGCTGTTGGAAGGGGACTCTTCGCATTGTCATTAACAGGAGCTCTAATTGTATTTATAATACTAAGTGTATTTAAAAAGGCTGATAAAGTAATACAAAAGGATATAAGCTGGAGGAAACGATTTAGAAGAAAAAATAAAAAGAGTGAAATTGAAGATGAAAAAGATGAAAGTACTATAGAAACAAATAATGATAAGGAAGTTATAACTTTATATGAAAATGTAAATGAAGGGCCTTTCCAAAATAAACAAATGTAAGGAAATATTTAAGCTGTACTTATATTATTACCGCTGAGCCATTTCAAAATATTGATTTACTAAAGCATTTATTCAAGGTAAAATCTACAACACAACAACTCGTATGCACTTAAACAAGTTGAGTTGCTTAGGATTTTACCATTCATAAATACTAAGAAATCAATATTAATAGGAGATTCTTCTAATAAATTAGAAGAACTAAGTTCGAATAACTAAATCAAAGATTTAGATTCTTACTTATGCAAATGGCATTGGCTAACAATAATATTAAAGTGCAGCTTAAATATTTTATATGATATTGGTAATATATTTTGTAAAAACCTCTTTAAATTATAAAAATAAAAACCTAATCTGAGATAAGTTATAATGATTTAATTATTTTTATAAATAAAAATAGTTATCTATATTTACATAAAATAGAATATATGTGATATAATTGATATTAATTAAGAACTGATGAGTTAGTCAGGAATATAATTTAAAAGCTAATATAAAATAGTATTTAAATAATTAAATTAATATAAAGGTTAATGGAGGTTGGAGATGAAAAAAACTGCAATTTTAACCATAAGTGATAAAGGGTATGAGGGGCAGCGCTTGGATGAGACTGGACAAGTATTAAAAAAATACTTAGAAGAAAGTGACTATAGAGTTGAGTATTACAAAGTTATACCTGATGAAGTAGAAAATATAAAAAAGGAACTAAAACATATATGTGATGAACTGAAAATACCATTAGTAATAACTAATGGAGGAACTGGTTTTTCAAAGAGAGATGTTACTCCAGAGGCAACTATACAAGTTATAGATAAGAAGGTGCCTGGTATTGCAGAATATATGAGAATGAAGTCTATGGAGATAACATCAAGGGCTATGTTATCTAGAGGTGTGGCAGGAATTAGAAAAAATTCTTTAATTATAAATCTACCAGGAAGTCCTAGAGGAGCAAAAGAAAATTTGGGGTTTATTTTGCCATCCTTAGGCCATGGCTTAGAGATTTTATCTGGTGAAGCGTCGGAATGTGCTAGAGGAGAAAAAACTTTATAGAGTTTATAGAGGGGGAATAGCTATGAGGGATGCCCAAGGACGTCAAATAAATTATCTAAGAATTTCACTTACAGATAAGTGTAATTTAAGATGTATGTATTGCATGCCAGAAGGAGAATGTAATCAAGATTATGTCAATTCAAGGATGTCTATAGAAGAAATGGATTTAATTATTAGAATATTCTCTGAAATTGGCGTGGAAAAGATTAGATTTACGGGGGGAGAGCCTTTAGTTGTAAAGGATATTTCAAAAATTATATATAATACATCACAAATTAATGGGATTAAAGATATATCATTAACTACAAATGGAGTATTTCTAGAAGATAAGATAGATGAATTAAAAGAAGCTGGCTTAAATAGAGTAAATATTAGCATGGATACATTAAAGGAAGATAAATATCAATCAATAACAGGCAAAGAATATCTTAAAAAAGTACAAAGAGGTATTGAAAAATGCTTAGATAGAGGAATTGTACCAGTAAAGATAAACGTTGTACTTATGAGAGATATAAATTCAGATGAGATTGATGACTTTATCAAAGTTACAGAGGAGATGCCTGTAGATGTGAGATTTATAGAATTAATGCCAATAGGAGCAGGGGCAGAATTATTTGAGAATCATTTTCTATCTTACAAAGATATACTAGAATCTCATCCTAATCTCATACCAGAAGGGCATGTAACATCTTCAACGGCAGAGCTTTATAAAAGTAATAAAGGCATAGGAAGAGTTGGATTTATTACTCCTCTCAGTTGTAAGTTTTGTAGTGAGTGCAATAGAGTTAGATTAACTAGTGAAGGTAGTATTAAACCTTGTTTACATAGTGAAGAAGAAATTAATATACTATCAGATATAAGAAATTTATTAAGATATAAAAACTTATCTCACGCTGAGTTAAAGGCAAGCTTAGAATATAAAAAAGTTAAAAATAAAATTTTGAAAGCAATGTATAAGAAGCCCTTAGAGCATAAATTATCTAAGAATGAAAAAAGTAGAAGCAATAAGGAAATGTTTCAAATAGGAGGATAACTTATGATTAGAGATGTTCAAATTGATGATGGATTTACACATATAAATGAGCAAGGAAGAGCTAAAATGGTAGATGTTAGTGAAAAGAAAAAGACGGTTAGGGAGGCAATAGCTTGTGGAGCTGTCTATATGAAAAAAACTACTTTAGAGAAGATAGCTAAAGGAGATATTGTAAAGGGAGATGTACTTTCTGTAGCACAAGTAGGGGGGATAATGGGAGCAAAGAAAACAGCTGATATAATCCCCATGTGTCACTCTATCATGATGTCGGGATGTGATATTACTTTCCAACTAGACTATGAAAAAAGCAAAGTAGATATAATAGCTACAGCGAAAACCGTAGGAGAAACGGGTATAGAAATGGAAGCTTTAACAGCTGTGTCTGTAGCAGCACTAACTATATACGATATGTGTAAGGCAGTAGATAAATCTATGATTATAAGTGATATTAGGTTACTTAGAAAAATTGGTGGTAAGTCTGGGGAAATTAATAATTTTTAAGGTAGGGGAATAGCTATGGCAAAGGTTATTAGCATAAATATTAGTACTGAAAAAGGGATTATAAAAACACCTATAGAAAAGGGATTTTTCAAGGTGGATTTTGGTTTAGAAGGAGATGCTCATGGCGGTAATTGGCATAGACAAGTTAGCTTATTGGGAGATGAGAGTATCGATAAGGTTAGAGGAAAGATAAATAAGGAGCTTGTACCTGGAATATTTGCAGAAAATATAACTACTAAAGGTATAACTTTATATGAGTTGCCTATAGGGACAAGACTTTCCATAGGTGATGTTATTATGGAAGTAACACAGATTGGGAAAGAGTGTCACAAGGGTTGTGAAATAATGAAGGCAACTGGAGAATGTGTCATGCCAAGAGAAGGAATTTTTGCAAGTGTACTAAAGGAAGGTTGGGTTAGTCCAGGAGATGAGATTTCCGTTATCTTATAAAGTGTATTTGTCAACGTAGTAAGACTATGATAGTATATAAAAACGTAAGAAGCTATAAGAACCTGTATAAAGTAAGTTAATCTTGAGTTAATATGAAGATGAAAACTTAACCTTTTTTTAGGATTATCAACTTTATTTTAAGGTACTATGTTAAAAAATTCTTATATACTAGACTTAACAGTAACTAAGGAGGAAATAAAATTATGTCTAATTTACCTAATTGTCCAAAGTGTAATTCAGAATATACTTATGAGGATGGAAGTATCTTTGTATGTCCAGAATGTGCCCATGAGTGGGGAATACATTTAGAAGGTGAAAATAGTGAAAATGTTAATGTAATAAAAGATGCCAATGGCAATGTGCTACAAGATGGTGATTCTGTAACAATAATTAAAGATCTTAAAGTAAAAGGTGCTTCATCATCAATAAAGATAGGTACAAAAGTAAAAAATATACGTTTAGTTCCTGATTCACCTAATGGTCATAATATCGACTGTAAAATTGATGGCTTTGGAGCTATGAGTTTAAAATCTGAATTTGTTAAAAAGATATAAATTAGAGTTAGTATTATAAAAGGGATTTGCAAAATAAGCTAATATAAAGAAATATTTAAGACGCACTTATATTATTAAAGTGCATCTTAAATATTTTATATGATATTAGTATTTTATTTTGCAAATCCCTTTATTTTATTTAAGCTTAAAGTTTATAGTAACTGGATTGTGATCTGAATACTTAAACTCTTGGTTAGTTCCTTTAGTTGAAATTACTTCAATATTATCAGATACTAGAAAACCATCAATTATTGAAAGTAAGTTTTCACCCTTAGTGTAAGGAGTGGCTACAGTTCTAGAAGTAGCTACAGTTTTATCATAGGCAAAGGAGTAACCCTTAGGAACAAAGTCTTCAGGTATGTCTTGTAGCCAATCAGGCCATTCTTCAGTAGTTTCAAAATCAAAGGCGTTAGTTCCAGGAATCTGTTGATTCCAATCACCACCTATAATCACATAGTTTCCTTTTGAATATTCCTCTTCTAAAATAGATTTAATGTAATCAAGTTGAACTTTTCGTATAACTCCCCCTTTATCATAGGCAGATAAATGAGCATTTATGGCTATCAGTTCTTTACCGTTATCTACAGGCAACCTATTTATAACCATGGCTCTATCTAAATCAGCTAATTGGACGAAGAAGGAAGACTTACCAGGCAAATCATGCCTAGTGGCAGATTCTATATTAAACTTAGACAAAGTTGTAAGTCCAGCAAGAACCTGTCCATGAGGTTTAGATAGTGGTACAGGAACCCATGGAACCTTATAATTTATAGCGAAGTTTGTGCTATAATCTACAAAATTTTCTTTTAATCTTTCTAACTGATTGATTTTATAGCTTCTAGTAGCTTTTACATCTACCTCTTGCAAGAACACTATGTCAGAATTTAAATCTTTAATTATGCTTTCTATGTTATCTAGATTTTCTAATACCTTTTCTTTACTAGAACCTCTAGACATAATACCACCGTCCATAAAGAAGTCTACGTTTTCATCCATAGTCCCATATCCGGTATTAAAGGTAGTTATACTTAAGCTTGAATTAGCTTTAATAATTTCATCCTTGTTATTTTCTATATCAATAACAATTTTTTCTTCAGGTTTATAATCCGTAATAAACATAAATCCTACATATCCAATGGCGATAACTAGAATAGCTAAAATTACAGCCAGAGATATTTTTAATACTTTCTTTACCATATAATCCTCCTAAAATAAATACTATAAGATTATTGTAGCATGGAAACTATGGTCATCATAGTATTCAAAAGTTTTTAAGAGTATATTGCAAAAGGTATTTTATCGTAAAACTTATTTGTAATATTTTCTCCTTTTTATTATGTTGTATGAAATATATTTAAGGGTTATTATATGCTACATAAAATACAAAGTCCATATGTATTTCTATATAAGATTAATTAGCTAAAACTTAAATTAAAAAGGAAAATTAATATGGCAAAAATAAATTTTTCAAGTGAGGGAACTACGCCATTTGAACAATTACTTGGCTATAACAAGGAAATTATGAAAGGTTGGACTAATTTAGAGATAGAATTCTTAAAATCAAGGACCTTCAATTATAAATTTAAAGAAGAGATAAGACGAACTCTTGCTCATAACAATGGATGTAAATACTGTATGGCAAAGGGAAAGCCTTCTGAAAATATAGAAGATAGTAAAGTATTAATGGCAACAAAGGTTTCAGATATGATTTCAAGGAATATACCTTTACCAAAGGAGATATTTGATGATTTAAGAGAAGTATTTAGTGAAAAAGAGATTTCAGAACTCTTTGCATTAATTTGCTTTTTCACAACATCACAAAGGTTTGGAGCATTACTTGAGTTAGAACCCAGCTAATAATACAATTTCATCTTATAGAGTCACGTAACCCATAATCTAATCCATTAGGGGCTAGTCAAGAAAAAGTTTATATTGTAAAATGAGTGTCTAGTTTTAATAAATTTTTATTTTATTGTATAATTGAAAGTAAAGTTTAAATAACTGATCAAAATAAAAATATAAGAAAATTTATTATTAAGATAAAATGGGTAAGGTGTGAGAGAAGTGGCTAAAGTTATTATTGCGGAAAAACCATCCGTGGCAAAGAATATTGCAGAAGCTTTAAATATAAAAACTAGAAAAGATGGATACTTTGAGGGCGAAGATTATTTAGTTACATGGGCATTTGGTCACTTGCTACAACTATATGATGCTAAGGATTATGATGAAAGCATGAAGGGGTGGGAGTTTTCTAAATTTCCATTCATACCTAATGAATTTAAATATAAGATAAAAAGTGACTCTCTAAATAGAAATATTACTGATAAGGGAGCAGAAAAGCAGCTTAATATTATTAGATCCCTTATAGATAGAGAAAATGTAGATGGAATAATATCAGCAACGGACTTCGATAGGGAAGGTCAGGTTATAGCTGATGAGATATTTATATATTTTAATGAAGATAAGCCTGTTTATAGACTTCTTTTAAATGAATGGACTCCAGATGAAGTAAAAAAAGGTATGGCGGCCTTAAAACCTAATGAAGAGATGAAATCACTACAAGATGCGGGTATAGGAAGGCAGTGGGCAGATTGGGTCATTGGAATAAATCTTACATCAGTGGCAACTTTAAGATATAAGTTTGAAGATGTTAAAATGTTGAACATAGGAAGAGTATTACTGCCAACTTTAAAGATAATTTATGATAGAGATATGGAGATTGAAAACTTTGTAGCAACTACCTATTATAAATTATCATCTACCTTTAAAACTAAAAATAATGAGGAGTATGAAGGACTATATTATGAAAATGATTCAGAGAAATTTGAAGAGAAAGCCTATTTAAGTAATATAGGGAAACTACTACAAGGCAAGACAGCAGAGATAGTTGAGAAACAAACAGAGAAGAAAAGAGAATATCCACCTTATTTATTTAACTTATCAAATCTTCAAGGACATGTTACTAGTAAATTTAAAGGGTGGACTTCAGATAAAGTGTTAAAGGTTGCTCAGTCACTTTATGAAAAAAAGTTTATTACTTATCCTAGAACGGCTAGTGTGGTATTAGAAGAAAGCTTAGAGGATAGAACCAGAAAGGTTTTGGAGAGCCTGAAGAAAGGACTCCCTTATGAAAATCAAATAAGGTTTGTTAAAACTAAAAGAGTCTTTGATAATTC
The DNA here is from genome assembly GCA_902363375.1 of Clostridiaceae bacterium. Taxonomy (GTDB): domain Bacteria; phylum Bacillota; class Clostridia; order Clostridiales; family Clostridiaceae; genus Clostridium_J. Next base: position 436,201 of record CABIZX010000002.1, read on the forward strand.
TAAGGTAGAGAGCCATAGTGCCATAGTTCCTACTTATATAAAACCAAGTAATCTTAGTCCAGATGAAGCCATTGTTTATAATGCTGTAAAGAATAGATTTATAATGCAATTTATGCCTATAGCTGAGTTCGAAGAAACAAAAATTACGGCTAAGGTTTATGATGAAAATATAAAGGGCAACTTTATTTCAAAGGGAAAAGTTCAAATTGTTGAAGGCTGGCGTGTGGTAGAAAAGATAGAAACTAAGGATACTATTCTCCCATTAGTTATGGAAAAGGAAGTAGTAGATGTTGTTGGAAATAAAGTTAATACAGTTACAAAAAAGCCACCTAAAAACCATACAGAAAAGACTCTACTAAGAGTTATGGAGACCTGTGGTAAGAGTTTAGGAAAAGAAGAAAATAATGATGAAGATGAAAATTCTACAGAGGAGACTTCGGAGGAAACTTCAGAAGAATTAATGAAGTCGATATTGAGTGGGTTTAGTATTGGAACTCCAGCAACTAGAGCTGAAACCATTAAAAAGCTTAAAGATATAGGTTATATTACAACTAAGGGAAAAAACTTAACTTGCACAGAACTTGGAAGAACCATGGTAGAAATGTTCCCCGTTAGAGATTTATTTGACTTAGAGTATACGGGAAAACTAGAGAAAACCCTTTCAGATATAGAAAAAGGAGCTGTGGAAAAGGATGTATTTATAAAGCATATTTGTGACTTCACTAGTAAATCTGTAGAGATTATAAAGAAGGATACATCTATGTTATCTAAGATAAAGGTAGAACTTCCACCGGGGGTTACTAGTGTAGGAAATTGTCCCATATGTGGAAATCCAGTAGTAGAGGGTGAAAAGAGCTTTGGATGTAGTAATTGGAAGAATGGATGTAAATTTACTATATGGAAGAATGATAAATACATCGAATCCTATGGAAAGAAAGTATCGAAGGAAATGGTGGAGTTACTTCTTAAAAATGGTAAGGTAGGTTTTAGAAATTTAAAGAGTAAAAAGGGAAATACCTTTGCTGCATATTTTAGATATGAAAAAAATGAGGAAACTGGATACTTTAATTGGAAGATGGAATTTATTTAACCATTGACATAAGTTACTTATAGATATACCATTAATGTATAACCCTTTAAAATTAAGGGTAATATATTAATGGTTATATTTCTATATAGGAGTGATAATGTGGAAATTACTACAGAGGATGTTTTGTACAAAATAGATAAAGAATTTACAATAAAGTATAAGCCGTTTTCAAAATTCAAAAATTCAGGATGGCTATGGGATATGTGTGTAGAATTAGTTAAAAATGAAGATTTATTTAATAAATTGATATTTGCAAATGATGTTTTAAAGATACCACCAGTGGAGGTTTTTGTTAGTATAAATAATACAATAACTGATCTTACAGATTATGATAAAAAAGCATTAGGAGCATTTTGGGGGTTTATATTTAAATTCGTTTTTGAATATAGAAATCAAAGAAGTAAATGCATAACAACTAAGCCGATTCGAACAGCAACTTATTTTTATGATAGACCACAAGAAGTGGTAATAAGAGGAGATGGATTTCATGCCTAAAATTTTACAGGGAAAGAATGTTGGAAATGACGAATTCTTTGCTAACATTATTCCTAATTATGTAGAGAGTCTAAATTCAATTTGTGAAGAACTTAGAAATATTACAGATTTAAAATTTGAATTTATAAATGGTAAAAATATTGAATTCAAATTAAGTACTGGAGAAGTTATTTTCAGGCTACAAAGAATGAAGTATGAAGGTACAGGTAAGGAAATATTCGCACTTTCCCCTAGATTAACTAGTGCAGCCTATCGTAGAAATAATGAAAGTGATTATTATGAAGTCATAACCACGACCTATTATTTTACTCTAGGTAAACTCAATTTAGAATCAGAAGAAGATATGACAGTTTTATGTAAGATTACACGGGAATTAGTAAAATGTATTAGTATGAATCAACCTTATGATTACAAATCTCTTTTAACTCTTTGTGGATATTCCCAAAATGAAGTAGTAGAGGATACTGATGAAATTTTATTTAAATGTAATGAAATGTCAGAAGCAGATCAGAAGTCGCTAGTCTCTAATAATAACAATAAAGAAGTACTACAAACTTTACCTAGTGACAAAAGAAAATATAAGGCTATATTAGAGGAAGCTGAAATTAGCATAAATAAACAAAGAGGTCCTAAAACCATAAAAGTTATTAGTGCTGACAGTAAAAAGTGGTATAAGCATTTCATTGGAGAAGAAATTAAGGTTGTATACTGTTATAGTAGAAGTACAGATTATACTTATAAAGTAAGTAGTGAAGAATTAGAGAGAATAATTAAGAGCCCTCTTTATAAGGCAATAAATCATGGAATACAAGGACTTGCATTATCCTATAAGGATGTAGAGGTAGTAAAGAGATAGAGAAAAAATTAGAGCTTTAGTTAGTAGTTTTGTGAAAAAATCAGTGAAACCTTTATAATAGGCTTTAACATATTGAAAAAGTTTTTTAATTATTAATTCATAAGTTGAGTATTACAAAACACAATATCAATTATCAATTGAGAATATATTGTATAAGTAAATTGTTGAGAAAGTTAACAAAACAAAGAAATCCGCATATTATAATAATATATTTTATAAAAAATTATGAAATTAAAGTCAATTGATAATGGAGGAAGCTTATGGATGAAAGAACAAGTATAGGTGTAGAAGTTAGTAAAAATACGATTGGGGTTAATGCTGTTTTAGGAGCAATTAAGGTACTAGCAGGAATTGTAGCCAGTAGTAATGCTATGATTGCAGATGGTATACATTCTTTTTCTGATGTTATTACTACTATAGGTGTAATAATAGGTTTGAAACTTTCAGGTAAACCTGATGATAAATGTCATCCTTATGGTCATGAAAAAATGGAGAGTATTTCATCTTTATTCCTAGCTGTTATGCTCTTTGTTGTTGCCATAATGATAGGATATTCAGGAGTAAAAAGTATTATTTTAGGTCAGATAAAAAATCCAGGAATTCTTGCTATTTGGGCTGCAATACTTTCTATTGTGGTTAAAGAATGGATGTATTTTTATACTATGAAATATGCTAAAAAGATAAATAGTTCTTCGCTAAGGGCAGATGCATGGCATCATAGATCGGATTCTTTCTCTTCCATTGGAGCTTTAGTTGGAATAATTGGAGCAAGAATGGGATGGCCAGTTTTAGATTCAGTAGCCGCTATAATTATTTGTATTGTAATTATAAAGGTAGCCTACGATGTATTAAAACAAAGTATAAATCAACTAATAGATGCTTCAGCGGATGAAGAAATTATAAGCGATATCAATGAAAGACTTAATACTATTGAGGGAATAAGACATATAGACAGTATAAAGACTAGACAACATGCTAGTAGGGTATATGTAGATGTAGAGGTATCTGTAGATTCAAAGCTTACAGTTGAAGAAGGCCATGACATTGCTATGAATATACATGAGGATGTTGAGAAAAATGAAAATATAAAACACTGTATGGTTCATATCAACCCTTATGAATAAAAATTAACATGAAGATTAAATGATTTAATAGATTATTTAGTAATGTAGAAATACTCTATATAATATAAAATTATATTGTATAGAGTATTTCTTAGTAAGGGATTATATTTAGTTATATACTATTTAAGCTCGAAAGATTGACAATCAGTACATTCAACTACTGTAGGATTTGTTTCATGAGTTCCTACTTTAATTTGGTTTAGTGTACAATAACTTTCATCACAGTTATTATATTTGCAGTTGTTGATAGTACATTTGATAGATTCATTTTTTTTCATTGTAAATCACTCCTTAAAATTTTATATTGTATTAACTACAAATCTAGTATGGCTTTTATGATTTTAATTATTCATTGTAAGTTTTTTGAAAAATATAAAAATTTTTTTGGTGACTACAAGCTCTAATATCTCAACTTTCTTTAAAATGGGAGCAAAGAAATATGATTATTTTGTAGTATAGTTAGAACCAAATTGTGAACGGCAGAATTCTATGAAATAACCTTGAGGATGTTGGCAAACAGGACAAGCTTTAGGTGCCTCTTTACCTTCATAGATATATCCACAATTAGTACAGAACCATTGAATTGAATTATCACGTCTAAATAATGTTTCTTCTTCTAACTGCTTAGCAAAATAATTAAATCTATCTCCATGAATTTTTTCTACAGAAGCTATATTACTAAATAATATGGATATAGCATTAAACCCTTCTTCTTTGGCAATCTTTGAGAAATTACTATAAACATCATCATATTCCTCATATTCATTATGATGGGCAGATTTTAAAAGCTGTATAGTTGAGTCATATAAATCTACAGGGTATGCTCCATTTCCAATTTCAATATTATTTCCAGCCTCTTCCTTAAGTCTTTGATAAAATTGGTTAGCGTGAGCCATTTCTTGATTTGCAGTATAATTAAATACTTGTTCAACTATGTAAAGGCCCTCTTTTCTTGCAACGCTTGCTGCAATGGTGTATCTATTTCTTGCTTGGCTTTCACCAGCAAAGGACCTCATTAGGTTAATTCTAGTTTCACTATCTTTAAAATTCATTTCTCTTACCTCCAAATTTTTAAATATCATTATTAAGTTTCCAAAAGATTAGGTGTTTTATTCATAACATTTTAAAGTGATTAATTTATAAAATTAAATATAACAATTGAAAAACAGATAAACGGATAGTAAGATAAATATTTAAATATTAATATAGATAAAATGAGTATGAGTTAGAATTGAATATCAATATAGTAGGTATATTTAGTTTTCATCAATTTATGAACATTGATTAAAAATTAGCCCAAGATTATAATAATTTTATGTACAATTTTATATTTTTATATATTTATAAAGATATAAATTATTACTACTAAGAGGGACAAAACAAAAGTAGTAATTAAAAGTTCAGGGAAGGTAGGAATAATATGAAATTAAGTATTATTAAAAGAGACTCCAGGGTTAAAGACTTTGATATGGAAAGAATACATATAGCTATAAAAAAGGCCTATGAAGAAGTACATGACAATGATGAGCTATTTAAAAATCATTGGAATGATTTAGAGAGTATAATAGAAAAAACAATTTTCGAGCTAAAAAAAGAACAGATATTTATTGAAGAAATTCAAGATATAGTTGTTAAAGCTCTAAATAGTAAAGATAAGATGGTGGCAAAAGCCTATGAAGATTATCGTGAAAAGCGTAGAATTGCAAGAGATACCAATGGAGATACTTATAAAAAGTTAGATAAAGTACTTCAGTGTTCTGATATTATGAATTCTAATGCAAATGTAGACGAGCATAGTTTTGGTGGACGTAAGTTTGAAAGTGCAAATGTAATATTAAAAAGATATACTTTGGATAAGGTTATAAGACCTGAGATAGCAAAAGCCCATATAGAAAATAGAATATATTTACATGATTTAGATAGCTATGCTACAGGAATGCATAACTGCAGTTTCCCAGACATAAAGAAGCTTGTTAATAATGGATTTACTACAAGAAATGGAGATGTAAGAGGAGCTAATGGATTATCTACAGCTTTTCAACTAGTAGCAGTAATATTCCAAATACAAAGTCAGGAACAATTTGGAGGAACTGGAAGTTGTCATATTGATTATGATTTAGAAGAACAAGTAGATATATCCTTTAGAAAACATTTTGCTGATGCTCTTTTCTATTTTGAAGATAAAGAAGTAAACTGGAGAGACTTAGATGCTGAGATATGCGTAGAAAACAAGAAGATGTTAAAGGATAAATATCCAAAGTTAACAGCCTTCGCGCTAAGAGAATTAGATAGAGAAGGAATGCAATCAGCTCAGGGACTTTATCACAATTTAAATACATTAGAATCAAGACCAGGATCTCAAGTTCCGTTTACATCTATTAACTTAGGAAAAAGAACTACAGTAGCAGGTAGGATGATTACTAAATGGCTTATGCTTGCTAGCATAGATGGAATAGGAAAACACCATAAAACAAGTATATTCCCAATATCTATCTTCCAATATAAAAAAGGTATCAATGATAAAGAAGGAACTCCTAACTATGATTTAAAGAAGTTAGCTATAGAATCTATGTCTAAGAGAATATATCCTAACTGGGTAAATTGCGATTGGAGCAAAAATATAGAAGATCCCAATAATCCTGATACAGCCATGGCAACCATGGGATGTAGAACATTGGTTGGATTTGATAGACATGGTATGGGATATTCTAAAGTAGGTAGAGGAAATGTTACTCCAGTAACCATTAACTTAGTTAAAATAGGAATAAAACATGGAATATGTTTAGGTGAAAGAAATGAGGCTGATATTGAAGGCTTCTGGAAAGAACTCAATGAGCTTTTAGAGCTTTCTGCCACAGCTTTAGTAGATAGATTTAAATATATATGTTCACAAAGTGCTAAATCAGCTCCATTTATGTATAAGAATAAGAGTATGTTAGGTGGAGAGTATGAATCAGAAACTTGTATTTATGATGTAATGAAACATGGAAGTCAGGCTATAGGATATGCAGGTATTGCGGAGATGTGTCAAGCTCTATTTGGAAAAGACCATTCTGATGATAAGGATGTTCATAAGTTTGCATTATCTGTAGTAGAAAGAATTTCAAAGTTTGCAGAGGAAGCCTCTGAGAGATATAATTTAAACTTTGGATGCTATGCAGCACCAATTGAATCTACCTGTGGAACTATAGTAACAGGAAATAGAGAAATTAAAGGCTTAAGAGATGAATTTGGAATTATAAAAAATGTAACAGATAGAGAATGGATAACTAATTCTCACCATGTACCAGTATGGAAGAAGATAGATGTATTTACTAAGTTGCAGTTAGAAGCACCTTTTACTAAATATCCTACTTCAGGTTGCATAACTTATGTAGAACTAGACAGTTCAGTGGTAGAAAATCCTAAAGCTATAGAGCAAATTATAGATTATGCCTTTAGTTTAGATATTCCTTATTTAGCCTTTAACTTCCCAATAGATACTTGTCTGCAATGTGGATATCAAGCAGAGTTTAATGATAGATGTCCAGTTTGTGGTAGTGAAGAAATTGAGCAGCTTAGAAGGGTTACAGGATACTTAACCACAGACTATCGTAACTTTAATAAGGCTAAGCAGGCTGAGGTTGAAGAGAGATTTAAGCATAGCACTATAACTAAGCTATAAGGAAGGAAAATAAAAGTGGTTGATACTATAAGGTTAATAGGATATAATCCTTGCTCCTTAAATGAAGGAGTAGGTCTTAGAGAAGTATGCTATATAGCGGAATGTACCCATAAATGTCCAGGATGCCATAATGAGAAGTATTGGTATGAAAAGGGAGATTTATATAAGATAGATGAGGTTGTAGAAAAGCTTACTAAGAATCCCATAACAGATATAACTATAAGTGGCGGGGATGGATTGACTGTCCAGTATGAGAACACTTTAGAGTTACTTAAGAGATTAAAAGAAAAATCTAATAAGAATATATGGTTATATACAGGATATACCTTCGAAGAATTATTTAAGCTAAATAAAACGGAAGTTCTAAAATATATAGATGTTATGGTGGATGGAAGATTTGAGTTAAATGAAAGGGATGTGACTCTTAAGTTTAGAGGAAGCAGATCACAAAGAATTATAGATATTAAAGAAAGCTTAAAGGAAAATAAGATTAAGGAGTTCAAGCTTTAAGAACTTAGGAGTAAGGAGTAGTAGATAGATATGAGAGTAAGAGGATTTGAAATAGTTAAAGACGAAAAAAGAAAGCATCCACAAGTGGAAATACAATTGCCAACAAGAGGTAGTATCCATGCCATAGCTTATGATTTATATTCACCTATTGATGTAATAATAGAACCTATGGAAAAGCAATTAATATGGACGGATATAAAGGCATATTTCCAGCCAGGAGAAGCCTTAATTATCAATGTAAGAAGTTCTATGGGCAAGCATCCTGTGATAATGGGAAATGCACAAGGATGGGTAGAGTGTGATTACTACAATAATCCTGATAATGATGGAAATCTAGGAATAAATCTTTTAAACTTAGGAAAAGAGCCTTATGTAATTAAAAAGGGTGACAGAATAGCTCAAGCAATGTTTATACCTTTCTTAGTAAGTGATAACTGTAATACTGAAGAAGAAAGAGTTGGAGGCTTTGGTAGTACAGGAAAATAGAAAATAGCTTTAGATATAAATACTATAAGTTTATTATTATAATTAATAAATTTATAGTATTTATTAATTATAATCTGGGTACTATATTCTTAATCTTTTATTATAAATATAAAGGTAGGTATATGGTAGATGAAAAGAACTATGATAACAGTAGTGAGTTGGAGTTTAATTATTTCGGCTATTGCAATGGTGTATTTCTTTAATTTTATTGATAGAAAAGAAGAGTTGTTAGTGGAAGTTATGTCAAAGGATATTCAATCAGTTAGTAAGATGGAAGAGCATATAGGTTTAGCTGAAGAGGCATTGAGGGAATTTGGCGCTGAAAGTGGAGAGAAAGCAGCAAATCTTTGGGCAAAAGGTGTTATGACAAGAAATGGAGTGCTTCAATATGCTGTTATGAATAAAGAGTTACAGCAAGAGTTTAAAGAACACTTAATTAACAAAAATAATTCTTCTTGGGTAACAGGAAATTCTAGTCCGTGGATTACTGATTATGAAATAGTAGATCAAACTGAGGTAAGTGGTAAAGTTAAATTATATAAAGTAAAGTTTGAAGTAGCTACAGCTAAGGGAAAAGAAAAGTCAGCTTATAATACATTGACAATAATGTGCAATAACAATAAATGGTCTATTTCAAGTATAAGATAGGTTAAAATAAGAACTTATTTTTTTATGCAGTTTAATTGTAGTAAAATAAAATTAGAGATAGTATAATTATGTAGCCTAAGTCAATAATCTAGAAGTGAATATAGGCTATATACAATGAATAAGTAATAAGCATGAAATAAATATAAGTATATATATTTATGAAGATAAAATGTTAATAAAAAGGGGGAGACTCATGCAAGGAAGAATAAAGTCAAGCATTACTAAAAGAACGATATCTAATGTTATTGTAGTTTCAGTAGGTATTATCCTATTTTTTATAATTAAGAATCTAGGTGGTATTTTTAACAAAGTAGGAGAAGTAATTAATTTATTGATGCCCTTTATATATGGATTTGCAATAGCCTACCTATTAGCGATACCTGTAAAGTTTTTAGAAGAAAAAGTTTTGAATTTTATGGATAAGAAAAAACAATATAAGGCAAAAAGGCTTATAGCAATAACTATTACATATATAGCTACAGCAATAATAATAAGTATAATATTTTCAATATTAATTCCAGAATTAAGTCGTAGTATATCTACATTATTAGAAAATATACCAAGCTATATTAGTGCACTAGAAGATTACATAAATAATTTAGTTATAGCTTTAAAGTTAGATACTAATATGGTGGAAGAGCTGGTAAAAGACTTTAATAATATATCTAAATATATAACTAGTATTGCAGGTACAGCTGTACTGGATTTATTCCAATTCTCAGCGAATATAACTCAGTCTGTATTAAATATATTTATTGCAACTATTATATCAATCTATCTATTATCTGGAAAAGAGAAATTCTTTGCTCAGATAAAAAAGATGTTATATGCGATTTTACCAGAAAAACCTGTAAAATATATCATAGAACTTACTAGATCAAGTCATAGAACTTTTATAGGATTTTTAGGTGGAAAGCTACTGGATTCATTAATAATAGGAATTATATGCTTTGTATGTATGAAGATATTTAAGATGCCGTATCCGCTGCTAGTAAGCTTTATTATAGGAATAACAAATATTGTTCCAGTATTTGGACCATTTATTGGGGCCATACCTAGCGTTATAATTATATTTATTGCTAGTCCAATAAAGGCATTATGGTTCATATTATTTATTTTTGTGCTACAACAATTTGATGGGAATATATTAGGTCCTAAAATATTAGGAAACTCAACAGGATTAACTGCCTTTTGGGTAATGTTTGCCATACTAATAGGTAATGGATTATTTGGTTTAGCAGGAATGATATTAGGAGTTCCAGCCTTTGCAGTGATTTATTCAATTATAGTAGGGTTAGTGAATAATTTACTTAAAGATAAGGGATTGCCTGTAGAGACTAAGGAGTATACGTCGCCTGGAAATGAAATAAAATTTTAGATATAACACGAAAGTATATTGAGATATGGATTAATCCATATCTCAATATGTTTTTTATTGGAATATTTGCAGAAAAAGTTTAATTTGATATGAAAATAAAGTTTAATTGATCATTATTTTAATATTAATTATACGAGATAACAAATTTCAAAATTATTACAGGCATTCATATTGTTAATAAGGAAAATATGATGTATAATTTAACTGAAAATATAAGAATGAGGTGTTGTTTATGGATTTTATATCCTTTGAAGATGTTATAACGAAAATTCAAGGTGTGACTCATGCTAAAGCAGTTTACAATAATGAAGAGCTAGAAGAGGTTCACATTATTGCAAATACAATAAGGTCCCCTAAGCAGATTGTAAGAGACATCGAATCAGCACTTCTTGCAATATTTAATTATAGAATAGATAGAAAATTAATTAGTATAGCTCAAATAGATACTGGAGAAACAAAGTCTATAAAAAGAATTAGATATGAAGGGATTTCCTTAGATATTAAAGATAATAATGTTGAATGTGAAGTACGACTTATTATGAATGATGATGAGTATAAATCAACAGAAACTGCTATTGGGACAAGTGTTAATAGGCGTAAAGTTGTAGCTAAAGCCACTATATCAGCAATAGAAGATATAATTGGAAAACCATTCATATTTGATGTAGAGGACATAGTTATAAACTCAATTAGAGAAATATCCTATGTAACCGTTATTATAAATATGATAAACAATACTGCGGAAGAGGTTCTAATAGGAACGGCTATTATAAGAAATGATATGAATGAAGCAATAGCAAAAGCTACTCTTGATGCAATAAACAGAAGAATAGAAAAATAGTTAAACTGGTTTAATGGCCGATTATATTATACTTTACTTATTTTTATTTTATCTTCCTTAGCGGAGTGGAAATTATGACAGATTTTTAGCGGATCTTTGTTAATTTGCATATAAGGGGGATTTTTATAATGAAAAACATGAAAAAAGTTATGCCAGCTTTAATAGCTTTATTAGCTTTAGCAATGGCTGGTGGATCAACCATTACTTGGATATTTTAATAACTAATATTGATAAATAATCGGCCTTAAATATATATTGGAGGAATAAGATGAGTAGTGTGTCTGCAAAGCAAAAAAATTTTTTTCTTTCAGTCTATTTAGTTACTATATTATCTTTTATAGTGCCTATAATTAGTGGAGAAATGAACTTTGAAGTTAGTAATTATGCAAATATAATATTATTTATAGTTTTAACAGCTATTACAGAATCAGTTACAGTATCATTTAAAAGTATGTCTTTTAGTACGAGTTTTGCTGTAACTATAGCATCTTATATTTTATTTGGACCATTTCAATGTATGATGATTCTCATTATTGGTTTTTTATGTAGAATAATAAGGGTCAATGAGGATGTATATGGATATAAATATAAACATGTATTAAATACACCTCTATATGGTACATTATTTAATTGCTGCGCATTAATATTACCTGTTATAATAGGTAATTACTTTTATGAAATCTTAGGTGGGGTATTTAACTTTAACTCTATTATGCGTAATATAGGCCCCTTAATTGTATTTTGTATTATGTTTATATTAGTTAACAGTTTGATAATGTCTATATTGATGTCTATAATGACGAATAAAAACATATTATTTTGTTTTGTTAGTAATATAAGAATGGGAATATTAAATTCTGTAGTTATGATTCCAATAGGAATTTTATTAGCCTTAGTATTTGTTAAATATGGATATATAGGTACTATATTTACAGTGTTTCCAATACTGCTAATTAGATACACACTATTACTATATACAAATTCCAAATCACAATTTATAGAAACAGTAGATGCACTCATGAATGCCATTGATGCTAGAGATAAATATACAGAAGGACATTCTAGAAGGGTAGCTGAAATATCTGTGGCTATTGGAAAAGAGTTGAAGTACAATCAATGGAGCATAGAGGAATTAAATATTGCAGCCATGCTTCATGATGTGGGCAAAATAGGAATTAGTGACACTATATTAAATAAACCTGGTAAGTTAACGGAAGAGGAGTTTAATACTATAAAAGAACATCCTCAGATAGGAGTTAGTATAATAAAGGATATCAAAAATATTGACTATGTACATTCTATAGTCAGAAATCATCATGAAAGATATGATGGTAAAGGATATCCAGATGGTAAAAAGGGTGATGAATTACCTTTAAATGTATACATAGTTCAACTTGCAGATGCAGTAGATGCTATGGCATCTGATAGACCATACAGAAAGGGACTTTCAGTAGATATTATAGTAGATGAAATTATTAAATATTCTGGAACTCAATTTCATCCTATAGTAGCAGAAGCTTATTTAAACATTATAAAAAAGAATAATGGAGAGTTACCTTATTACAATGAAGAAGATAAATAGTATTACATAGAATTTAAATTTGGAGGATAGCCATGTTCTTATTTTCAGTAATCCTTGGAGTAGTATTAGGATATTTACTAAAGGGAAAATTAGAAAACTTAAATAATTTAGAAATTAGAGGATGGTGGCTTATAATCCTAGGATTTTTAGTAGAATTTATAATGAAGATTTTTCTTAAATCAGGATATCTTCAAATTGGTATTTTCACTTATTTCTTAAACATAATAATGTATAGTTGTATAATGATATTTATATATATTAATAGAAGATATAAGATGATTTTAATAATTGGATTAGGATTTATCCTAAATATTATAGTGATTTTTGGAAATCAATGTACTATGCCCATTAGTGCAAAAGCTATGGAAATATTAAATGTAGGTGGATCAGTTGAAACTAAGGGTCTATATTCTATATTAAACTCAGAGACAAATTTTAAGCTTTTAGCCGATATAATACCTTATAAAATATGGAGGCTATCTGGTATAGCTAGTATTGGAGATATTGTTTTAGCTATAGGTATTATAGGCATTATAGTAAATGGTATGAAACTTAAAAATGTTTAAACTGTGTATGAGTTTATAATCTTTACATAATAAAGGACTATTTCAAAATGAATTGAAACTTTTATAAAGTTCAGTTTGTATTTGGAATAGTCTTTTATATATTTTATAAAGTACAATATAAATCCTTTTAGTTATTTAGGGTGAAAATTATTGAAGTAAAGTGATGTACATATGTTTAAAACTTATTTGCTTAAAGTTTGAATTATGTTCAAGTAATATGAAATATATTGACTATAAATTAACAATACTATATATTTATACCATAGGTTATAATGAAATAATACATAATTAGCTTAAAATTATTTAAGGGGGAGGAAATATGTCATTAAAGGTAAATAATCTTGTTAAGAGTTATGGCGATAAACTAGTAGTTGATAATCTAAGCTTTTCTATAGATAAGCCTGGGGTTTTCGGATTATTAGGAACTAATGGCGCTGGAAAAACTACTACTATAAGAATGATGTTAGGTATGCTTAAGAAAGACAATGGAACGGTTACCTGGAATGGAAATACTTATAATACAAAAGAGGTTTCTACAGGATATTTAGCAGAAGAACGTGGAATATATTCAAAGTTTACGGTGTTAGACCAGCTAATATATTTTGGTGAGTTAAAGGGTATGAGTCGTAAAGATGCTCTAAAAAGCATTGATTACTGGCTTGAAAGATTAGAGGCTACAGAGTACAAAAATAAAAGAGCTGAGCAATTATCTAAGGGAAATCAGCAAAAGATACAATTTACTGCAGCTTTAATATCTAATCCAGATATATTAATCTTAGATGAGCCTTTAAGTGGTCTTGACCCAGTAAATACAGACCTATTTAAAGAAGTTATCAAAGAAGAGATAGCTAGGGGTAAGTATATAATAATGTCAAGTCACCAAATGAGTACTATAGAGGAATTTTGTGAAAATCTTGTAATTCTTAATAAGGGAAAAACTGTACTAAGTGGTAACTTGAATGATATTAAAAAGTCTTACGGAAGAAATCACTTGATTTTAAAGTGTGATGGTGATGTAAAAGAATTAATAGAAAAATCTAATATGAAAATATTAAATGAAAACCGTGATTATATAGAGTTAGGTGTTAGTAGTGAAGAAGAAGCAACAGCACTACTAAAAGAAATATTAAATAGAAATATTCAGGTTATAAGATTTGAACTTAGAGAACCAACTCTTCACGAAATATTTATTGAAAAGGTGGGTGAGTAGAATGAATATGGATAATTTTTGGAAGGTTACTAAATTTACTATAGCTCAACAGGTTAAGGGTAAGGCATTCAAGATTTCTACCACCATTATACTAATAGCAGTACTTATATTAACATCTCTAATAAACTTTATACCAGCAATTTCTGGTAAAGATGAAGATAATAACGATTCTACTAATGGTAATATGAGTGTAAACATAGAAACTGCTTATTATATGGATGATTCTGATTTAGGAATAGGATTAGAGCCAGCTATAAGGGCAGTATTACCAGATTTAAAATTCGAGAAAGCTACTGAAAGTAGGGCTACTATATTAGAAAAGCTTGAGACCACGGAAGATAAAACAGTTTTAGTATCTATCAGCAATGAAGCTATAGGATACTATGTGGAGGTAATTATACCATCTAATGATGTAGTATCCACAGAAGATGGACAAATATTAGCGCAGGCTATATCTAATGCTTTAAATAGTAGTAGATTAGTAAATGCTGGAGTAGCACAGGAGGATTTACAAAAGTTATCTACACCTATAAATACTCAAGTATTCACTGCTGGTGATCAAGATGATACCTTTGAAGACGTGATAATAAAAATGGTATTTCCTATGGTAGCATGTATGTTATTATTCTATATAATTTATTTCTATGGATATTGGGTTGCTAGTTCTATAGTTGCGGAGAAAACTTCAAGAGTAATGGAATTGTTACTTACATCAACTAAACCAATGGAGCTTGTTGTAGGTAAATGTGTTGGTATGGGATTCTTAGCAATAACTCAATTTGCATCTATATTACTTACTGCTTATATATCTTTTGTAGGAAGTGGAGCTATAGTTAAGAAATTTATAGATACTTCTGCAGACATATTTGATATATCAGGAATACTTGGAAGAATTCCAGTATTACAAGTGGTATTAATAATACTATTCTTCATATTAGGATATGTATTATATGCTGTATTAAATGCTTTAGTTGGTGCAACCATAAGTAAGTTAGAAGACTTAAATACAGCTATCATGCCAGTATCATTTATTTCAATAATAGGATTTTATTTAGCATATGCAGCAATAATGGCACCAGAATCAACAATAGCAACAATCGCGACCTATGTACCATTCTCTGCACCATTTTATATACCATCTATGATTTTATCAGGAACGGTAGGAATAGGAGCAATGGGAATATCACTTTTAATATTAATAGCAACTATTGTAATATTAACTTTATTCACAGCTAGAGTATATTCTGTAGTAATACTTCATACTGGAAATAGACTTAAGATAAAAGATTTATTTAATATATTTAATAATGAAAAATAATAATTAAATATAATAGGCCATCTTAGGAGGAGATTTTAAAGTTCTTTTAAGGTGGTTTATTCAATTTAAAATCTTATAATATATTGAACTTAGATATTATGAAATTAATTTTATAAATAAACTGGAATATTATATATTTAAGTATATATTTATATTTACATATGATAATATTTAAATATAAATATATAGAAAAGGGGAGCTTTTATGAATAATAAATTATGTAAATCTAGCAATGCTGCCATTGCTGGTGTTTGCGGTGGCATTGCAGAATTTTTTGGGTTTGATGTAAAAGTATTGAGAGTTATATGGGTTTTATCTTTAATTTTCGCAGGGGCAGGACTTTGGATTTATATTGCTCTTTGGATTCTTATGCCAGATAGCATTTAAAATTATTAAGATATAACTTTAAATATGAAAGATATATTTATGTGGGTATGTTTAAAAAGTTACTATAAAGGAATGATAAGGTGTAGGTCTTATCATTTTATTTTTATGTATTTTTAAAATTTATAATTAAATTTTAAAAAAGTATTAAGAAACTCAATTAAGGTTTAATAATATGCTATAAAGTAGTATCATATTTCATTAGAGGAATAAAATAATTATAGACAAAAAATACTTATGAAAGCATTGATTAAGAAAGAAACTAATAGGTAATTATAGATTAAAATTAAGCAAGTTTAAGAAGGGATGATTAAATGTCGAGTAGTAGTGTAGATTTAGGAAAAGAAAAGGTTGGAAGGTTATTGTTTAAATTAGCACTTCCGGCTATCATTGCTCAACTTGTTAATGTTTTATATAACATAGTTGATAGAATCTTCATTGGAAGAATTCCTAATGGAGATTTAGCCATGGCTGGAGTTGGGGTTGCATTTCCGATAATTATGATTATATCAGCCTTTAGTGCACTTATTGGTATGGGAGGAGCACCTCTAGCCGCTATTAAAATGGGAGAAAAAGATAATGATGGTGCAGAAAAAATCTTAAGTAATAGTTTTTCTAGCCTAATTATAATTGGAATTATTTTAACCATTGGATTCTTGATATTTAAAGAACCAATACTTTGGGCTTTTGGAGCTAGCTATAACACCATTGGATTTGCTAATGACTATTTAACAATATATCTTATAGGTACTGTATGTGTGCAAATAGCTTTAGGAATGAATCCATTTATAAATACTCAAGGTTTTGCTAAAATGGGTATGATTACAGTAATGGTAGGTGCAGTAGTAAATATTGTCCTTGACCCAATTTTAATATTTGGATTTAATATGGGAGTTAAGGGAGCTGCCCTTGCAACCATAATTGCTCAAGGAGTATCAGCACTATGGGTATTATACTTTTTATTTGGAAAGAAAAGTACTCTTAAAATAAGGAAGAAATATATATTTCCAGAGATAAAAGTAATATTGGGAGTAATGGCTCTTGGAGTGTCACCCTTTATAATGCAGGCTACAGAGAGTCTAGTATTAATATCTTTAAATAACCAACTTAAAATCTATGGTGGAGATTTAGCCATAGGAGCTATGACTATAATGAGTAGTATTATGCAGATTGTAATGCTACCACTTATGGGATTATCTCAAGGAGCTCAACCAATTATAAGTTACAATTATGGAAGTAAGCAATTAGACAGAGTTAAACAGACATTTAAATTATTACTTATTAGCTGTTTAAGTTACACTGTAATAATGTGGGGATCATTATTATTATTCCCTGAAATTTTTGTTGGCATATTTAACAATAAACCAGAGCTTCTAGCTATTACATCTTGGAGCATTAGAATATTCTTTGCTGGAATTTTTATATTTGGAGCTCAAATTGCTTGTCAACAAACATTCTTAGCTCTAGGTCAAGCAAAAATATCTCTTGTACTTGCACTTCTTAGGAAGGTAATTTTATTAATACCACTAGTGTTTGTACTGCCTATGTTTGTAAGTGGAGATTCAGCAAAACTGCAAGCAGTGCTTACAGCAGAACCTGTTGCAGATATAGTGGCATCACTAACTACAATAATATGTTTTATTATATTCTATAAAAGAACATTAAATAATATCTTAGTAAAGGATGAAGTAAAGGATAATATATAGTTATATATTAAAATAGGAGCTTTCTGTAGACTTAGCTATAGAAAACTCCTATTTTTTAATTATCTGAAGGTGGTATGAGTAGATGGTTCTTTTTCAGCGTATGGAGAATGCTCATTAGCTTTATTCTTAACACCTTCTTGATACTTAGGTGAAGTTGGATCAGATTTAAGAGTAGTAGTATCTTTATTTTTAGCTTTACAACAACTTTTAGACATAATAATACCTCCTTAATATAAGTAATATTATGATTTGTAGAATTCTAAAAATAATACTGGTAATATAATCTATATAATTTGTATTATAAAAAATAATCAATAAAAAAATAAATAGACTAGGTATATATGGGGGATTCCTAGTCTATTTTTCTTATATTTGGGTGGTAAAGTTAATTAATATGGAGATATTAATTAAGTATATTTCTAGTATTACCACATAATAATTTTCTAAACAAAGAAAATAAAAATTATAATAAAAAATATATAGCTATAATTTTGGCAATAAACCAACTTAATCTATAGTACTTTGAAGAAGTCTTTATGAATAAGTATTGGACATATAGACATGACTGAAACATATACAAATAAGTTAATATCTATAGTTTTTAGAAAAGTATAGTATAATATTAAAACTAATATGAAATATGGTATATGAAGTATTATATGGTTTTATTTGTAGACATATATAAAAATTTGTTCTATTATTATATGTATACAATAATTTCTTTAATTATACATAGGGGGGATATATCGATGAGCAAAAAGACTAAAGTTGTGCTACTAGGAGCTGGAGATAGGGGAACGATTTATGCTAATTACATAAAAGATCATAAGGACGAAGTAGAAATTGTTGCTGTAGCAGAGCCTATTAAAGAAAGACGAGAAAATATTCAAAAAATGTTCAATCTAGAAGATAAGTATGTATTTTTATCTTGGGAACAAGCTTTAAATATTGGTAAGATTGGCGATGTAGTTATTGTGTCCACTCAAGATAGAATGCATTATGAACCAACAATGAAGGCATTAGAACTTGGATATCATGTACTTTTAGAAAAACCTATGTCACCAGATCTAAAGGAATGTATAGATATGGTTAATAAAGCTGAAGAAAAGAAACTCCATTTATTAGTATGTCATGTTCTTAGATATACTGAATTTTTCAAGGAATTAAAGAAAATTTTAGATAATAAAGATATAGGGGAACTTATTACAATTCAACATATAGAAAATGTTGGATACTACCACCAAGCTCATAGTTTTGTAAGGGGAAATTGGAGAAATAAAGAAGAATCTGCGCCAATGATTCTTGCTAAATGTTGTCATGACTTAGACCTTATGTATTGGTACGCTAATAGTGATTGTGAATCCCTTGCATCCTACGGTAGTACAAAGCACTTCAAAGCAGAATGTGCACCAGAGGGAGCAGCTAAGAGATGTTTAGATTGTGATATTAAAGACTGTCCATATGATGCAAGAAAGATTTATTTTAAATGTATCCAGGATGCAGCTACACAAGATTCTAATACTACATCCACAAGACACTGGCCAGCTAGTACTATAACAGAGGATTTATCAAGAGAGGGTATCACAAAGGCATTAAAGGAAGGACCATATGGAAGATGTGTTTATCACTGTGATAATAATGTAGTAGATAACCAAGTTATCAGTTTAAATTTTAAAAATGGTGTTACAGTAGCATTTACTATGACTGCCTTTACAGCAAAGGTTTCTAGAATTACAAGATTTATGGGAACCCATGGAGAGGTTAGGGCAAATACTGAAACTAATAAGATTGAAATATATAACTTTAAAGATGACAGTGTAAGGGTAATTGATGTAAAAGAGCCAGATAGCGGACATGGTGGCGGAGATAGTGGTATAATGAGAGACTTCTTAGACTTGGTTAACACAGACAAAGTAGAAGGAAGATATACTACAGGAAAAGTATCTATAGCAAGTCATGTTATAGCTTTATTAGCAGAAGAGTCTAGACTAAAAAAAGAATCCATAAATATTGAAGAGGCTGTAAAAAATCTATTATAATATAAAAGGCTTTCGCAAAATAAGTTGCATTGATTGCGATGTTGAAAGTTAAAATTGGCTCATAAATTAGATTCTAACTATAAGTTGAATTATAGTAAGTCCTAATTTATGAGCCTTAATATTGCAATCAATTATTTTCCTCACCAATCTGCTTTTCTACTACAATAATTTTATTTTTTCATTTATTTAATTCTAATTTTTTTATAATATCCTCATAGGTTGCCTTAGTGGTTTGTACATCTTTGTAGTTAATATAATAATGAGACGGACTTGAATCCACTATAATTTCGATAAAGGGACCTTCCTTGCTAGCTAGGAAGAGTTTAGCTTTAACATCATCCTCTAGTTTATAATTTCCCTTTTGAATTCTTTCCATGCCTATACCACCTGTCCTAAGAAGGATTTTAGGCATATCATCTACTAAAGATACGCTTTTTATTTTATCCCTCGCAATAGAAGCATTAATTCCACTAGAGATTTTTACAGAAGAATCATTTATATTTACTTTAGTGTTAGTATAGCTTAAAGCTAGTATAGGAATATTAACCAAAAGCATTAAAACTATTACTACAATAAGTGATATTTTCATTTCTTTATTAGATCTAGGATTATGGTCAAAGCGTTGAGAGGAGTAAGCATAATATAGAGTTATAATTACAGTTAAAAGTATGAAAATAAATACAGAAACATCAAAGAAATAATTTAGTACGAATCCTAGAATATTTAAAAGTGATACTATAAAGCACATCTTTCCTATGTGGTTTCCTAGAGCTTCAATTTCTACCTTCGATTTTTCCTCTTCATTCATGGTGTTATAACCTGAGATTAACCAATAGCATTTGAGTTTACTAATTGATATCCCAATGATAAAGAATAGAGCTGAAATAATTAGAAGAACAATACTCATACTCATAAAAGCACCTCCTAAAGCATATATAAATACATTTATATACAACATTATATATTTAAATTATATATTTAGATATAAGTTTTATTAGTAAAATACAATAATTTAAATTGGTTTAGTATAGAAAATTTATTATATTGCCCGCCTTTTTTATTTATTTATCTTATACTTGTGTACCAAAACAAATGCTAGTCTCATAAACTTATATTGGGGAGCTGAAAGGAGATTTTACTATGAACTTATTTGGAACAATGAACGTTAGAGAAAACAATCTTTTTGTAGGTGAAATTAATACCATTGAACTAGCTAAAAGATTTGGAACCCCTCTTTATGTTATGGATGAAGAGCAAATTAGAGACAACTGCAGAAGGTTTAGAAAAGCTATGGAATCTGAAAATCAGAGTAACAAGGTAGCTTATGCTGGAAAGGCATTTTTGACAAAGGCTATTGTTCAAATTGTGAAGGACGAAGAGCTTTATCTTGACGTTGTATCAGGAGGGGAAGTGTATACTGCTATAGTCAGTGAATTTCCTATGGAGAGGGTATATTTTCATGGAAACAACAAAACTATTGAAGAAATAAAATTAGGAATAAAAGCCGGGGTTGGAAATTTTGTTGTAGATAATATGATGGAACTTGAAAATATAAATAATATCTGTGAGGCTTATGGAAGGAGGCAGGATATATTACTTAGAATAATCCCAGGAATTGAGGCACATACTCATAAATATATAAAAACTGGACAGATTGATTCTAAGTTTGGCTTTACTCTTTTAGAAGATAATATATTTAGAGTAGTAAAAGCTATAGGTGAATTTAAAAATATTAATTTAAAAGGACTACATTGCCATATAGGCTCACAAATATTCGATATAGAACCATACAAAGAAGCTGTAAGAATTATGATGAGTTTAATGAAAAGTATTAATACTAATTTTAAAATTAATATGACAGAGCTTAACCTAGGTGGTGGATTTGGTATATATTATGGAGAAGGTGATGATCCAAAAACCATTGAGGAATATTGTGCAGGAATTCTAGAAGAATTAGCAATCTGTAGTGAAAGATTACAGATGAAAACTCCTAATATAATAATAGAGCCAGGTAGAAGTATAGTTGGAAATAGTGGAATTACTTTATATACTATTGGAGGTGTTAAAGAGATTCCTAATATTAAGAAATATGTATCTGTAGATGGGGGGATGACAGATAATATAAGACCATCACTATATAGTGCGCAATATCAAGGGTTAATAGCAAATAATGTAGAAAACAGTGAAGAAGCTTTGGTTACAGTTTCAGGAAAGTGTTGCGAATCAGGAGATGTACTAATAAACGATATAAGTCTTCCAATGGTGAAAAAAGGAGATATATTAGCAGTACTTTCTACAGGAGCTTACTGCTATTCCATGAGTAGTAACTATAATAAGATTCCAAAGGCACCGGTAGTTTTAGTTGGGAAATTAGGACCTAGACTCATATGTAAAAGAGAGACCTACGAAGATATGTTAAGAAATGAATTAGAACTAGAAATTATATAGTAAAAACTTTAGCTTATAGTAATTAGCATAGGTAGAAAGGTAAATAAAAAGGGGCATCGCAAAATACATCACTAATATCATATAAAATATTTAAGATGCACTTTAATATTATTGTTAGCGAGTGCCATTTGCATAAGTAAGAATCTAAATCTTTGATTTAATTATTCGAACTTAGTTCTTCTAATTTATTAGAAGAACCTCATAAACATTGACTACTTAGTATTTGTGAATGGTAAAATCGTAAGCAACACAACTTGTTTGAGTGTATACGAGTTGTTGTGTTGTAGATTTTACCTTGAATAAATGCTTTAGTAAATCAATATTCCGAAACTGGCTGAGCGGTAATAATATAGGTGCACCTTCAATATTTCTTTATATTAGTTTATTTTGAGAAAGCCTCTTTTAATTAGTTTATAGTATATTCTGTAGTACTGGTATCTACAGTGGTAGCAGAGAATTTAGAGACTAATTTTCCATTTTTACTTTTGAATATTCTAGTTGATAGGATATAATCCATTATATTGTTAATTTCTACAGGTGATATGGTATCTTTAATAGAATTAACTATAACATTATATTTACCCTTTGTTTCATCCTCAAAGGTCATGACTAATTTCTTTTCCATTGACGTTCCTCCTTATTTTAAAATTATAATCATGGTAAGGTTTTTAATTATTAGTCTTCATTTAAAGTATAATCATCTAGTTTTTTAATTTCGGTAGGTTCATTTATGAGTACAGCACCTATAAGAAGTCCAAGATTATAGATTTCTTCGTCAGTGGAAGTACCACTTATTTTAGAAAACTTTTGACTTTGGATTTTAGGACTACCATCCTGATTTTCGCCATTGACATATTTAATAACTAAGGCTGTATCATTTTTAATATTTGTAATTGCCATAGTATCAACTCCTTTCAATAAGTAAGTATGCATTTTAAGAAGTTTGTGGAAAATATTTATAAAGTTTTAGGAAAAGTGTTTATATGGTAAAATTAAGAAGATGAATATTTTATAATTTAATATTTTAAAATACATAAATAGAGAAATAGATTTATTAAGTAAGGCTTTTAAATACAGGAGGAAAATATGAAAAGAATTAGAGATTATGGGGTTACTATAGGAAGCTTAGAAACTGGAGAAAAAAATAAGATTACAGATGTAAAGGGGATAAGAGTTGGTCATGTTACTTTAAAACAAGGGGATATAAATACAGGAGTAACAGCGGTATTACCCCATGAAGGAAATATATTTAAAGAAAAATTATTTGGAGCTGTTCATGTGATAAATGGATTTGGAAAAACCATAGGAACTATACAATTAGAGGAGCTTGGAACTATAGAAACACCAATTATGCTTACAAATACTTTAAATGTAGGAATAGTGAGTCATGGACTAGTAAAATATATGCTTTCTCAAAACTCTGATATTGGAGTTGAAACAGGTACTATTAATCCCATAGTTGGAGAATGTAATGATGGTTTTTTAAATGATATACGAGGATTGCATGTTAAAGAAGAACATGTCCTTGAAAGCATAGAAAATGCTAAAGAAGACTTTGAAGAGGGAGCTGTAGGAGCTGGAACTGGAATGAAGTGTTTAGGCTATAAAGGAGGTATAGGTTCATCATCCAGAAAAATAAAAATTAAAGATGAAGAGTATGTAATTGGTGCTTTAGTATTATCTAACTTTGGACTTAAAGATGACTTTATACTTAACAGTAAAGATATTAAAACCATGTTAAAAGAGAATAGGAATAACATAAATTTAAATAATACAGAATATGTTATGAAGGATTTAGAAAAAGGTTCAATTATGATAATACTAGCTACAGATGCACCATTATTACCAAGACAGCTTAAAAGGGTAGCTAAAAGAAGTGCTGTAGGTATAGTAAGAGTTGGCTCTTATTTTGGAAATGGAAGCGGAGATATAGCAATTGCTTTTAGTACTGCTAATAAAATTAACCATTATGAAGAAAGGGTTACTAATGAAATTAAAGTAATTAATGAAAATTATATTGATTACTTCTTTAGAGGTGCAGCAGAAGCTGTAGAAGAAGCAGTTTTAAATTCTTTAGTTTCATCAGATACTACAATAGGTCATAAAGGAAACAAGGCACAAGGCTTAAAAGAAATATTAAATTCATGGCAAAGATAAAAAGAATTATAGATTTTAAAAATTAAGTTATATAAACAATTAATTGTATATATAAAGTTTTATATGTTACCTAATATAAGAAAGTATATTTAGATAATTTAAAAATGTTGACATGAAATATATATAATGATAAATTGTTTATAATAGGATTTATTTACGCAGGAGATGATTGTAGTGAAATATTTATTAAATAGAAAATATGAACATCATCATAGATACACGGTCTTATAATTATGGTTTTAAAATTAAACCATAGATAAGGCCTATTCGTGCGAAGGCAGATGTATCTATGGAGTCCAGTGAGTTTTACGTCTCTAAAGATACGAGTTGTCTTTAGAGCTTTTTTTATAATATGAAAGCTTTAGATTTTCAAATAACTATTATATGAGTTTTATAAATTAAGGAGAGATTGAGATGAGTACAAAAATAACAAAACCTAGTATATTACCTGGATTTATGGAACTTACTCCAAGAGAGCAAGTTGCATTTAACAATGTTTATGATGTAATTAGAAGAAATTATGAGGCTTTTGGGTTTCTACCAATAGATACTCCTATAATTGAAAAAAGTGAAGTATTATTAGCTAAAACTGGAGGAGATACAGAAAAGCAAATATATACTTTAACTAAGGGTAGCACAGATATGGCATTAAGATTTGATTTAACAGTGCCTCTTGCACGTTATGTGGCTCAGCACATGGAGGAAATTGCTTTTCCATTTAAAAGATATCAGATTGGAAAGGTTTATAGAGGAGAAAGAAATCAAAGGGGAAGATTTAGAGAGTTTTATCAATGTGACGTTGATGTTATAGGAAACGAATCTCTAAGCATAGTTAATGATGCGCAAATTCCAAGTACTATATATAAAATCTTTAAAGAGCTAGGTTTTGATAACTTTAAAATAAGAATTAATAATAGAAAAATTCTTGATGGATTCTTAAAAAGCTTAGATATAGATAACTACATTGAAGTATTGAGAGTTGTTGATAAGATTGAGAAAATAGGAGAAGAAAAGGTTAGAGCTGAACTGGGAGAATATATAAAAAACAGTGAAGGAATAGATAGCGTTATTAAATTTATAACAGTAGAAGGTAGTAATGACGAAAAAATTCAATTCTTAAAAAATAGTGAAATTACTCATGAAAGATTTTTAGAAGGTGTTGAGGAATTAGAAACTGTAAATAAATACATTAAAGCTTTTGGAATACCAGATAAAAATTATGTCATTGATTTTAAAATAACTAGAGGTTTAGATTACTATACAGGAACTGTATATGAAACTTTCTTAGACGATTATCCAGAGTTTGGTTCTGTATGTTCAGGTGGAAGATATGATGATTTAGCTCAGTTCTACACAGAGAAGAAGCTTCCTGGAGTTGGTATATCTATTGGCTTAACAAGATTATTCTGGAGCTTTATGGAAAGCAACATTATAGATTTAGATAGTAATTCTTTAATAGATGCCTTAGTTATACCAATGGATGAGGATTTTGATTATGGAATTGGTGTTTGCAATCAGTTAAGAGAAGCAGGAGTTAAAGTAGATGTTTACCTTGAAGGCGGGAAATTTGCTAAGAAGATGAAATATGCAAATAAATTAGCAATACCATATGTTATTATAATCGGAGAAGATGAGAAGAATACAAATAAAATAGTTCTAAAGAATATGGAAAGTGGAGACCAGCAGACAATTTCTGTGGAAGAAGCAATAGAAGTTTTCAGTGCTAAATAAATTTAACTTTAATATTTAAATTATAATATTCATAAGTTTTTTCAAATAAAAAATGATTAGGAACAATTCTAATCATTTTTTTGTTTGTAAATAAACAGTAATATGTATAAAAGATAGATATAAATTTTAAATGAATCGGGAACAAATTGTTGCATAAACAAAAAAAATTCTTGCAATAAGTAATAATATTCTGAAAAATGTCATGAGAAGGTGGAATTTGGAAAAAAAAGAGTTAATCTTTTTGTTGAAATAAATTACTGTAATGTTAATATATTCTTAAAAGTATATAAACAATTAACATTAAGTTAATTGTTTATATACAAATAAAGTTAAGAGAATTATAGACTAAGGGGGTAATTTAATGAACTTTAGAAAAGGTGTATCGATTGGACTAGCTCTATCTATAGCGTTAGGTTCCAGTATGACAGCTTTGGCATCACCTAATGAATTAATTAAAGCTTTAGGAGAGACTAGAGAGAAACAGATGGTTTTACAGGCTCAGATAAAACAAGAGGCAAAACTTCAAACACTTAAAGATTCTGATAAGGTTAGAGTTATTGTAGAATTAGAGAGTGAGGCTGTAATTGAAAAAGCTAGCAAAAAAGGATTAAAACTTGATGAGATGAGCAAGTCAGAGGTTGGAAAGTTGCAAAATCAAGTTTTAAATGAACAGAGTTCAATACAGAAAAAAATCAACTCTAAGGGAATTGACTTTGAAATAATAAATAGCTTCACTAATGTAGCTAATGGATTTAGTATGAACACTACATTAGGACAAGCTAAACAAATCGAAGGGATACAGGGAGTTAAATCTGTTACTATTGCTAATGAATATGATAGGCCTGAGCCTATGATGAATAATAGCGGGGAAATCATAAAGACACAACAAACTTGGGCTAGTGGATATACAGGTGAGGGTACAGTAGTAGCAGTTATTGATACTGGTGTAGATTCAGCACATAAAGATATGACTCTTACAAATCCTGGTAAAGGTGAACTTCAAATAGATGAAGTTAAAGAGATATCTAAGGAAAAAGATTTACCAGGTACTTATAGGACTTCAAAAGTTCCTTATGGATATAACTACATGGATGAAAATCAAGAAATTTTAGATTTAGGTCCAGATGCTTCAATGCATGGTATGCACGTTGCAGGTACAGTAGGAGCTAATGGAGATGTTGATAATGGCGGAATTAAGGGGGTTGCCCCTGAAGCTCAAATCCTTGCTATGAAGGTATTTGGTAATGACCCTGCTATGGCATCAACCTTTGGAGATGTAATTATTAAAGCAATAGATGACTCTGTGCTTCTTGGTGCAGATGTTATTAATATGAGTTTAGGTTCAACAGCATCCTTCGTAGATGACACAGATCCAGAGCAAGCAGCTGTTAATAGAGCAGTAGATAATGGAGTTGTTATGGCAATATCTGCTGGTAACTCTAATGTGTTTGGAGATGGATATGACAATCCGTATACTGCAAATCCAGATTACGGTGTTGTAGGATCACCTGGACTAGCAACAGATTCTCTTCAAGTAGCATCTATAGAAAATAATGTTGTCACTGGATATGGACTAGAATTTTCAATTAAAGGTGAAAAATTTGTAGCACCATATACAAACTCAGGTACAAATATATTATCTGTTCTAAAAGGAAAGGAACTTAAGGCAGTAAATTGTGGTCTAGGTGGACTTAAAGAGCACTTCCCAGCAGAAGTTAAGGGAAATGTAGCATTTATTGAGCGTGGAACTTATGACTTTGCAACTAAAATAGCTAATGCTGAAGCAGCTGGAGCTATTGCTGTAGTAGTTTATAATAATGCTAGCGGTGGAGATGGACTTATTAATATGGCATATCCAGAAGGCGGAAGTATACCAGCTTTATTTATAGGAAACTCTTATGGAAGTAAGATTATAGAACAATTAAAAACTTCAGAAGTTAAGATTGTAGCAAATGGAAATCCAGCTTCAGTTACTAACCAAGCAGCTGGAAGTATGTCTGACTTTACATCTTGGGGAACAACTCCAGATTTAGAGTTTAAACCAGAGATTACAGCACCTGGTGGAAATATATGGTCAACAGCTAATAATAATAGCTATCAAAATATGAGTGGTACTTCTATGGCATCACCACATGTAGCTGGTGGATCTGCACTAGTACTTCAAAGAATTGATAAGGATTTTGGATTAACTGGTGAAGCAAGGGCTAAGATGGCTAAAAAGTTAATGATGAGTACAGCTATAGCACATGTAGACAATGGTCAAAATCAAGCAGCTGGAGTTGTGGCTGGACCTAACTATACATCACCTAGAAGACAGGGTGCAGGAGTTATGGATCTTCAAGCAGCAACAACTACACCTTCTATAGTTACAGATTCTGCTACTGGAGAATGTAAGGTTAATTTAAAAGAGATCAAAGGAAATAGTGCAACATTTACTATAGAAGTTCAAAACTTTAGTAATAAAGAGTTAACTTATAATGTAGCTGGTAATGTACAAACAGATTTAGTAGATGAAAGCTATACTTACTTAGAAGCTCAAAATATAGTTGATAAAAACACTAAAAAGTTCCCAATATCATTTAGTAGTACAACAGTTAAGGTAGCAGCAAAAGGAAAAACTCAAATAACAGCAACTGTAAACTTAGGCAATGCTATTACAGGATATAATCAAAAATCTATAGAAGAAGTATTTGTAAATGGCGGATATGTTGAAGGATTTATAACATTGACAGATCCAACAGATACTAACCCAACATTAAGTATTCCATATATGGGCTTTAAAGGTGAGTGGGACAAGGCTCCGGCTGTAGACGCATCAATTTATGATGAGGAAAGAGAGAGCTTCTATGGATTTACTTCAATAGCTACAGATAAGGGTGGAGGAAATTATGATTTCCTAGGAATAAATCTTGAAGGTAAGGTTGCAGATGGAAATAAAATTGACTTCTCACCAAATGGAGATGGACAAGTAGATACTATTACACCAGTATTATCATATCTAAGAAATATGAAGGAATTACAAGTTGAAATTCTTGATGGCAATGGAAAAGTTATAAGAAGTTTAGCACAAGAATTAAACTTAAGAAAGCATTATTTTGATGGTAAGTATGATAAATACAGCATTCTTAACTCAGCTACTTGGGATGGAACTGCTAATAATAAAGTAGTTGCTGATGGCACATACACTTATAGAGTTAAAGGTAAGGTTGATTATGATAATGCTAGGTGGCAAAACTTTGATTTCAAAGTAAATGTAGATACAATAGCACCTACAATTAGTAAGATAGATTATAATAAGGATACTAAACAATTAAAAGTAGTTGCTGAAGATAATAATAAGGGGCATATTTATAAATACGTTCTTATTAGTGACGGAAAGGCTGTTCAAGAGAAAGCTACAGGGGAATTTGATTTAAGCAAATTAGATTATAAAAAATGCTCTGTAGAAGTTTATGATTATGCACAAAATAAAACATCTATGAAACTAACAGATGGAATTGTTGGAGAGTATAAAGAGCCGACAGTTCCAGCAGAAGGTGATACTACAATTCCAACAGTAATGGTTACAGGACCAGAATTCTTCGGTGTGTTAAATGATGGAAAGGTTAATGTAGCAGGTACTGTAAAGGATGCTTCTGCTATATCAGAGTTCACTATAAACGGAAAAAATATACCATTAACCTTTGATACTCATACTGGAGTTTGGAACTTCTCAACTGATTTAGAGCTTAAGGATGGATATCATAGTATTAAGATTGCTGCTAAGGATGCTGCAGGCAACAAAATAGAATTTGCTCATAAAGTATTTGTAGATACTACAGCACCAACCATAGACCTTCAAGCTATTACAAGTGAAACTACTAAGGGATCAATAATAATTTCAGGTAAGATAAATGACAATTTGCCTAGCTTAAAGGTTAAGGTAAATGGTAATGTTGTTAAAACTATAGCTCCAGATTGGTCATACTTCAATGATTTACCAAAGGCTTCTTATGATTTAGCATATGAAGTAAAACTTGCTGATGGTGATAATAAGATATCTGTTGAAGCTATAGACGATGCTGGTAATGCAACAGTTAAAGAAATAAATATTAAAAAGGTTAATAAAATTGTTGAATCAACTGCTAGACTATATGGAAAAGATAGATATGCAACCGCAGTAGAAGTAAGTAAAGCTGGTTGGACTAAAGCAGATATGGCAGTAATAGCTAATGGAGCAGCTTATGCTGATGCTCTAGTAGCATCACCTCTTGCAGCAAATTATGATGCGCCAATATTACTAACTGACTCTAATAGGTTAACAGATGTTACTAAAGCTGAATTAACTAGATTAGGTGTAAAAACAGTTTATGTAGTTGGAGGTACAGGGGTTGTATCAGAAGCTGCAGTTAAAGAGATGGCTAAAATGGGAATAGATGTAGTAAGATTAGGGGGAGCAACAAGATATGAAACTTCTATAGAAGTAGCTAAACACTTAGATAGACAAAAGAATGTAGAAAACATCTATGTTGTTGGTGGATACGCTCCAGCAGATGCATTAACTATTGCATCTAAGGCAGCTACAGATAAATTACCAATAATACTAGTCGAAACTAATAAAGTTCCTAAGAGTGTATTATCATGGCTTAAGGACCAAAAACTTAAATCTGCTTATGTTATAGGTGGAGAAGGTGTAGTTAAGAATTCGGTTATAAAGGATTTAAATAAGATTACATCTGAAGATATAAGTAAAAATAGAATAGGTGGAGCAGACAGATATGAAACTAATGCTTTAGTTATAGACAAATTATTTGCTAAAGAGCAAAAGAATGTATATGTAACTGAAAGTGTTAATTTAGTAGATTCTCTAGTTGTATCTCCATTAGCAGCTAAAACAGGATCACCAGTTATACTAACAGATACAAATCTATCTAAAAATCAAAAGGCTGTAGCAGATAAGTTAGCAGCTAAGAAGGTAGTAGAAGTAGGTGGCGAAGTTAGCAAAACTGCAGTACAAGATTTAATAAGTAGAATAAACAACAAATAAAAAATACTCATAATACAATGTCCTAGGAAACGTTCCTAGGACATTTTTATTAAGAACTATTTTATAGCTTTTATACAGAAAGGTATTATATATTCGTCAACTTTAAGATACAAAAACATATCTAATTATACTTTGAATTGGTTAAAAGAATTAATATGAATAATATACCATATATGGTATAATTGTAGAAAAAAGGAGGGGTTATATGAGTATCATCTTAACAGTTTTAGATATATTATTTCTATTAGTAGGAATAATATATATTTTAAAGAATATTATTATTAATTATAAATTATCTGATAGTGGATTTAAAAATGGTTGTATTACAGTGCTTATTTGTATTATGGTATGGTTCGCGGGAAATGGAGCCATTCTTGGGGTTAAATTAATAGAGGTTCAGGACACATTAAAGTATATCAAAACCAATGGAAATGATGGATATGAGGATATAAATATAAAATCTGTTGAAGCAAATATAAATGCAAATAAAAAAGAAGTAATTAAGTATACTGCAATATCAGCGGGATCATTTGTAGCTTTTGTGGTATTAACTAAAAATGTTGAAAAAGAGATGAGGGAAAAACCAACTACAAGCAAATGGGATTTAGCTAAGTTTAAATAGAAATCAAAAAATATATATTTATAATCCAATCCTATTACTTTAATCAACTACAGACCTATAAATATAAGTATATAAAAATTAAAAAAGTTAAGTTTATCAATATAATAAGATGGGAATCATGTTTACAAAATCACTTATAAAAGGTTAATATGATTAGAGAAGGCTTATCACTTATCGGTGAATAAGATAAGTTTTCAAAATATAAAGATATTTATAGGGGGATTTTAACATGGAAGGAACAATGAAAACTAAGGTAGAAAACTACACTTTAAGATTTGCAGAAGAAAAGGACATACCTCTAATTCTAAGATTCATAAAAGAGTTAGCAGATTATGAAAAACTTTTAAGTGAAGTAGTTGCTACTGAAGAAATTTTAATGGAATCACTATTTGTGAGAAAGGCAGCACAGGTTGTAATTGGTGAATATGAAGGTGAACCAGTAAGCTTTGCACTATTTTTCCACAACTTCTCAACTTTCACAGGTAAGCCAGGTTTATATTTAGAAGATTTATATGTAAGACCTGAAATGAGAGGTAAAGGTATGGGAAAAGCTCTTCTTTCATTCTTAGCTAAGCTAGCTGTAGAAAGAGATTGTGGCAGATTCGAATGGTGGTGTATTGATTGGAATGAGCCATCAATAAAATTCTATAAACAACTTGGAGCAATACCAATGGATGAATGGACTGTCTATAGAGTTTGTGATAAAGCTTTAACTGATTTAGCAGCAGAATTTTAATTAATATTATAAAAATAAAAGCCTTAATTATTAAAGACATTATATGAATTTAATAATTAAGGCTTTAATAGATAAAAAGTAATTTGTTAAGAGTAACTTTTATAGATTTTAATTTTGTTATTATGGTTATGTTAGGTTGGATTGTTGTAGGTTATGGTTTAAGTCATATGGATATTAATAATAGAGTTCTTATTATTAGGGGGGGGGGGAAGTAATGCAAAATTTTACTGGAATTATGGTTATAAATATAATAGGTTATCTTTTAGGTGCGGTGCTTGTTATTATTGGAAAAATGGGATTTAAAAAATTGGAAAGAGAGTTTAGTCAGTCAAATTGTGATATATCAGAGGCAGAAAGAGAAAAACGTCTCCCATATATGATATCAGAGATGGAAAGAAAAAAACGTCGTCCATATTTAATATGTATGGTAATAGGATGCTCTACTCCTGTAATTACTTCAATGATTTTAATAGTAGCTATGTTTAAGATTGTCTAACATAGCTAAAGAGCTAAGTTAATTACAACTAGCTCTTTAAATTTATATCAAATTTTAAGTTTGATGTATAGTAAGGTTATTTCTGTATAATAATTAAATTATCAAGAAGAGATAATAAGTTTTCAAGAATGAAAGTTATAATTATTTGTATAAATAGAAGATATATTTTATAAATTCTAAAAATTTAGAAAAAAGTATTGACATAAAATATACATTTTGTGTATAATAAAAAAGTAGTAAAAATTAGTAAAACTACTAATTAATATTAAAAATATAATTTTGAAAAAAGGAGGTAGGAACATGTTAAATAATTTATTAATCACTAACGAAATGAATAGATTTAGATCTAATGCTAGAGTCAATGTTGGCGCTGGTAATATTAGTTGTGCAATTAATAACTTATTACAAATTAATATTCTCAAATTTACCCTACCTCATAATATAGGTTTAAAAAGTTGATTTTTAAATGAGCTATTTTGTGATTAAAGTCCTAGGGTAACCCTAGGACTTTTTATATATTTATAAGGCTATAAACTAAAGAAGTTTTATTAGTTTAAAATTTCTCTAAAAAGTTAGTAAGCCTAAATAAATTTTAATACTTTAGGAAAATCCATAGTATTATTCACGCTATAGAAGATTTAAGTCATAATCCTATATACCAAGAGGTATAGGATTATGGCTTTTTATTTTATAGCTAAGTTATAGACAACAGAGGTAAGCAAAAGAGACTTGTAAGTGGAAAGAGAGGAAATATGATGACTAAGAGGTGGAATGCAAATATTAATTTTGCACATTGAAAAGAAAAGACAACACAAGGGGTTAATTATGACGACTCAAATTGCGAGGAGGGATTCAAGTGAAAAAAATCTTGAGCTATGTAAAAAATCATTTAGGGGTAACTATATTTGCTGTAGTTTCAATGCTTCTAGTAATTTCAGCGGACTTAACGGTTCCTTATATAACTGAAATATTTATAGATGATGTACTCCAAGGTAAAAATTATGAAATTATAAATAAAATCTTATTCTTTATAGGAGGTATATCTTTAGTTAAGTTTTTCTTTGGATATTTAAAGGAATATTTATTTGATTATTTAGGAGTTACTATTTCTAAAGAAGTAAAGGAAACTTTATTTAAGCATATAGAAGGATTATCATTCTCTTACTTTGATAAAGTAAACACTGGGGAATTAATGTCAAGAGTTGGAGAAGATGCAGATAATATCATGGATATTATGGGATTTGGTTTTAGACTTTTAATAGAAAATATAGCTTACTTTTCTATAGCTTCAGTTCTATTATTAAGAATAAGTCCAATGTTAACTTTAGTAGCACTTTCTACCATGCCTATAATTGCTTATATTACTATAAAGTCTGAAAAGAAAATTGACAATGTATATGATAAAATAAGTGACCATATTGCAGAACTTAATACAACAGCACAAGAAAATATTGCTGGAGTTAAATTAGTTAAGGCTTTTGGAAGAGAAAAGCATGAAATTCTTAAGTTCTTAAGATATAACTCTAAAAACTTTGATTTGCAAATGGAGCATACAAAGATATGGGTTAAATTCTTCCCATTAGAAGAATTCTTAGGAAATCTTTCCATAGTGTTAGTAACCTGTGTAGGTGGAATTTTAGCAATATACAATAAGATTACAGTAGGTCAATTAGTAGCATTTACTAGTTATCTATGGATGCTTATCTGGCCAATGAGAGACTTTGGATGGCTTATGAATCTATTCTCTAGGACTAAGGCTTCTGCAGGAAAGATAAATAAGATATTGGAAACTAGAACTACTATTGAAAATTCAAAGGATGGAGTTATTCCAGAGAATATAGAAGGAAGTTTATCTTTTAAGAATGTATCCTTTAGCTACAATGAAAAAAATGTACTAGAGAATATAAACCTTGATATTAAAGCTGGATCAACAGTAGCTATAATGGGAACTACAGGTTCCGGAAAGTCAACTTTGATGGGACTTTTAGGCAGAAACTATGATATCACAGAAGGCGAAATAACCTTAGATGGTATAAATGTTAAAGACCTAAACCTCAAAACCTTAAGAGATAGCATTTCTATAGTTCCACAGGATTCATTCCTTTTCTCCGATACTGTAGAGAACAATCTTAAATATGGTAAAAATAACGCTACAAGAGAAGAGTTAGAAAAAGCTATAGAGCTAGCTTGTGCTAAAGACTTTGTAGATGAACTTAGAGATGGTTATGACACACTAATTGGTGAGAGAGGTCTTGGACTATCAGGAGGTCAAAAGCAAAGATTATGTATAGCTAGAGCTCTTTTAAGAGATAGTAAAATTTTAATTTTAGATGATTCAACTTCTGCTCTAGATATGGAGACAGAGTATCAATTACTTAAAAATCTATATCATGGAGAAGAAAAGAAGACTACCTTTATCATTGCCCATAGAATTTCAGCTGTAAAAAATGCAGATGTAATTTTATATATGGAAGATGGAAAAATTGTAGAACAAGGAAATCATCAAGAACTTTTAAATAAAAAAGGTAAATACTTTGAGATATATCAAACTCAATTTAAAGATTTCTTAGAGTTGTCAGAGGAAGATGTGGCTAACTTTTAAAGAAGAAAGAAGGTGCTAGAATGGCGAAGAATTCAGTTAATCAAGACGAAAAAATTAACAGTTTAAAAGGGCGAGAAATATTACTTAGGTTAGTAAAGTATGTAAAGCCCTATAAATTAAAGGTATCTTTAGTACTTTTTCTTATGCTTATAGTAATGGGTACAGGGCTTTTAAGCCCTATGCTCTTAAGAATTGCTATAGATAATTATATAGAAGTAAGGGATGTAGTAGGACTTATAATTATAAGCTTAGGATTAATCGGAATAAATGTGGTAGGAATGTATGCCAGTAAGCTATCTACCTATCAAATGAATAAAACAACTCACAGTATATTACACACCATAAGACAAGAACTTTATGTGCATATACAAAAGCTATCTTTTTCCTTCTTTGATGATAGACCAGTAGGAAAAATCCTAGCCAGAGTTGTTGGAGATGTAAACTCGCTTTCAGAGTTATTCTCTAAATCCGTTACAACAGTTATACCACAAGCATTAATGCTTATATCTATAGCTATAATACTATTTGTAATGAATATAAAATTAGCTTTAGTTTCCATAATGATATTGCCACTTCTTATGGTAGTAGTATCTACCATAATGGTGAAATCTAGAGCTAAATGGCAGGTATTTAGACAAAAACGTTCTAATCTAAATGGATTTACCCATGAATCTTTTTCAGGAATAAAAATTATTCAGAACTTCACCTTTGAAGAGGAGACTACAAAGAAATTTGAAAAGTCTGTAGGAGAAGTTAGAAACGGGTTTTTATCCGCTGTTAAGTACAATGACTGGCTTTGGTCCTTCATTGATATGTCCTTTGGAATAAGCTCTATCATAGTGTATTGGTATGGAGCCAACTTAGCTAGAAGTGGAGAAGTTTCCATCGGAACAATAATAGCATTTATATCTTATACTAATATGTTTTGGAGACCTATTATAAATATAGCTTCCTATTACAACACTTTAGTTACCAACTTTGCAGCAGCAGAGAGAATATTTGAAATCATGGATGTAGTACCAACCATTGATGAAATGGAAGGTAGTGAAGAAATGCCAACTATTAAAGGAACAGTGGAATTTAAGAATGTTTCCTTCGAGTATGAAAAAGATGTGCAGGTGCTTCACAATGTAAGCTTTAAAATAAAGCCAGGTGAGAACATTGCTTTAGTTGGACCAACAGGAGCTGGAAAAACTACTATAACTAGCTTAATAAGTAGATTTTACGATGCCACTGAAGGTACGGTTTTAATAGATGGTAATGATGTTTCAAAGGTTAATCTTTACTCCCTAAGAAGTCAAATGGGAGTAATGCTTCAAGATACTTTCTTATTTTCTACATCAATTAAAGAGAATATAAGATATGGAAAATTAGATGCAACGGATGAAGAAATCATAGCAGCAGCTAAAGCAGTTAATGCTCATGAATTCATTATGAAGCTAGAAAAAGGTTATGATACAGATGTTAATGAGAGAGGTTCAAGACTTTCTGTAGGTCAAAGGCAGCTTATATCCTTTGCAAGGGCATTACTTGCAGATCCAAGAATTCTTATTCTTGACGAAGCTACATCTAATATAGATACAGCTACAGAAATTCTTGTTCAAAAGGGTATAAACAAATTACTTCATGGAAGAACTTCCTTTGTAATTGCTCACAGACTTTCAACTATAAGAGATTGTGACAGAATTATGGTAGTAGATGGCGGTGAAATTGTAGAAAGTGGAACTCATGAAGAGTTATTAAAACTTAAAGGCTTCTATTATAACCTATATATGGCTCAGTACAGCTTCCTAAATGAAGGGGCTTAAGTGACCATCTAAATCTTAAGATTTAGATCTTGGAACTTACTCATTTAAACAAAGTAAAAAATAGTTTCATTAGGAGAAATTAAAAAATATCTAATATATAATCAGCTAAACCTTAAGATTAAATAGTTTCCTGTATAAATATTTATATAGGAAACTATTTAATAATAAAAAGGTATTAAAGTTCAAAGAATTTATGTGGGATGTGAAAATATGAGTGCTGAATTTGAAGTTATAAAAGGAGATATAGAAAACTCTATTCTTATAATGAGAGGAGTTGCAAATTGGGGACGTTTAAAAGGGCTTAATCTATGGAAGGATGAAGATCTTACTGAAGAAAAGTTGATAGGAAATGCTTTGAAAGAGAACTTTTGTATAGGAAGAGTTCAAGGAAAGAATGCCTGTTGTATGATTCTACAATGGAAGGATGATTTTTTCTGGCCTAAAGCTAATGAAAATGAAGCAGGATATATTCACAAATTATGTGTTAGAAGAGAGTATGCAGGAACAGGTTTACCAGGTAAAATGATTGAATTTGCAATAGAAGAATGTAAAAGAAGAAATATTCATTACCTAAGATTAGATACAGGATGGAAAAATGAAAATTTATGTAATCTTTATAGGAGCCTGGGCTTTAGGATTGTAGATAAATTTCCTTTAGGAAATGGAGCTTTTGCGCTATTTGAAATGAAGATAGATTAATATCATTGAAATTATATCCAACTATATATTAAGGAGGATAATTAGTGGAAAATAATAAAGTTAAACTAACAAATGTATGTCCAGTTTTTATATCTGAAGATGTGAAAAAAACTGTAGATTTCTATGTTGAAAAACTGGGATTTAAATTTGCAGCACATTATGATAAGATTGATAATTTTGCAACAATATATAGAGATTCTATTGAGTTTGTAATTGTACAATCGAAGTTTGGGCAAATCCAATCAAACACTAAAAGATATGGTGCAGGTCATGATGTTTATATTGATACTGACACAGTTAGTGGGGTTGATATAATTTATGAAGAGTTTGTTTCTAAAGGTGTTCATATAGTATCAAAACCACATAAAACAGATTATGGGAGTTATGAATTTGTTATTGAAGATATTGATGGAAGATTGATTGGGATAGGACTTATTTATAGCAATCAAATATACTTTAAAAACTCAAATTATTTGGATTAATACATTGATATAAAATTCATCTATTTTTATATGACGACTTATCAGTAAAGTTATTAATAAGTGATCTGTATTTGTAGTTTAAATTCACTATTCTTATAAAATGAACTAATAACTTTTAGACACTAAAAAGATTATAAAATGGAAGGAAGTGAGTTTTAGTGGGAGTTTGCTACTTATGATACGCTCTCTCACTAGAGATAATATATGAATAAAGACAATATAAATATAGAAATATCTAATGATGAAGAAATAGATTATAAGAAGCTATAGGAGGGATTACTATGAAGTTTAAAATAATAGGCAGTGGAGGCTGTGTTGCAATGCCAAAGCCACTTTGCTATTGCAAGGTGTGCAGTGAGGCAAGAAAGAAGGGACATCCTTATTCAAGGTTTGGATGTAGCTTATACCTAGAAGATATCAAGGCTCTTATAGATACTCCAGAAGATATAGTTCAGAGCTTGAATTTTGGAGAAATAAAGGAAATCGATAGGGTTTTATATAGTCATATGGATCCAGATCATACCCTTGGCATGAGGGTTTTTGAACAACTTCGACTAAATTGGCTAAATATTTCCCAAGGAATAGAATGTGATAATCCTATAGAAGTTATAGCTATGAAGCACGTTATGGAGGATTTATATTCCATAAGCTCAAAGCTCGGCTCATATTTTCACTACTATGAAAAAGTAAGAAATTTAATTAAAAGCTATATAGTTGATGATTCTATGGAAATAGAAGGAATAAAAATAACTTTAATTAAAGCAGAAGATGCTACGGTTTTCGTTTTTGAAGAAAGCGATAAGAAACTTATATATGCTCCTTGTGATGTGAAACCTTTTCCAGTGAATGAAATCTTTAAAGATGCTGATGTGATGATTATAGGTAATACTGTCATTGGTGACATCTTAAAGGATGGCTTTATGCTACAAGAGGACAATCCTCTAAGGGAAGAGCTATTTGTGATGGAAGAGATAGTGGAGCTAAAAAATAAATACAACATAAAGAAAGTTGTAATGACACATCTTGAGGAAGATTGGGGAAAATTCTATGATGATTACTTAGAACTAGAAAAGCAGTATGAAGACATTAACTTTGCCTATGATGGAATGATAATAGATTTATAGAAGGAGGTGAATTTTAGTAAGAGTTAATAACTCTTGCCATAAAGATATGAAAATAGTTATATATGAAACAGTTCAGGACTTTTTTAATGAAAATGAGGAATTACTATTAAAAAAGGAAGCAGTAAATCAATTAATACTATTTAATGGATATAGTAACCTTGATAAGCAAACAACTAAAGAACTTTTATTTGGACGAGTAGAGGATGAAGAGGGAACATCACTTATTTTCTGCAATGTAAGTCCCTATAACTTATTAATACACAATTTAAAGGAAGATGTAGAAGCTTCAATTGAACTTTTAGTAGATTATCTCATAGAAAATAATATTGATATAAATGGAATTAACTCTAATAAAAAGGTTTGTGACAAATTTATTAGTTACTATGAAGAAAAGACTAAATGTAAATTTCAAGAGCGCATGGCTATGGATATTATGGAGCTAAGAGAATTCAATGAAGTTACTTTACCTAAAGGATATTTTAGAGAGGCTACAGAGAAAGATTTAGATTTAATAGTAGATTGGTATATTAAGTTCGGAAAAGAAGCTTTAAATGAGGACATGGCTGTGGAAGACTTTATAGAAAAGTTAGTAGCTAGAGTTAAAAGTGGAGTTATATATATTTTTGAGGATGAAAATCATGTACCAGTTTCTATGGCAGCAACTTCAAGACAGTTAAAGAAAGGAGTTTCTGTTAGTCTAGTTTACTCAGATGATAGTAGAAGAGGTATGGGCTATGGAGTAGCAGTAGTTTATAACTTAAGTAAATTGTACCTAGAAAGAGGAAATGAGTTCTGTAGCCTCTTTGTAGATAAAAGAAATCCTGTATCTAATGGGGTTTACGCTAAGATAGGATATAAAATTATTGAAGATAATTTTGATTATAGAATTATTAAGTAGAATTAAATGGATAAGTGGCTTTCGCAGAACAAGCTAATCTAAATAAATATTGAATAAGCACTTATATTATTTTGCGAAGGCCGCTTCTCTTTCAACTTAATATAACTTAGATGATTAAAATTTTAGAAAGTTAGGTGAGTTGCAATGATGAAAATTATAGATACTTTTAAGAATTATAAAGATTATATGGAAGAGCATCTAGAGAAAGATCCAAAGGAAAAGATGGAGCTGTGGGAGAGTTATTACAACTCTAATTTCCCAGAGATGGAGAGAAAGTGTAAAGAAGATTATGAGTCTGAAGGATATAGTTGGAGGGAAATAGGATTAACTAAGGTTTTTAATAGAACTAAGGAAGACTTTCCTAAAATGATGGAAGGTTACAATAACCTTTTAAACCTTTTAGAGAATATGAATGAGAAAGTTAAAGATATATTTCATGTGGATATAGATATAAATGTAGTACTTTATAGTGGACTGTTAAACGCTGCTGGCTGGGTAGATAAATATGAAGGAAAAAGAGCCATGCTCTTTGGAATAGATAAAATTGCAGAACTTGGTTGGCAACATGAAGAGAAGATAAAAGCATTAGTATGTCATGAGCTTTGCCATGTAGTTCACTTTCAAATTAGAGGAAAAGATAAACTACCAGAGCAGGTGGAGCAGGATAAATATAATGAAGGAATCTGGAATATATACGAAGAAGGCTTTGCTCAATATTTTCAGCAGGTATTGGGAAATAGCAGTGTTGATTCTAGAGGAGAGCAGTGGAGTATTGAATGTGAAAAAATAGAGGAGCAGCTTAAGGAAGAATATATTAAGGCATTAGAAGATAAAGAAAAAGGAACTAGAAATTTCTACGGTGATTGGTTTAAAGTCTTAGGTATTAGTGATGTAGGTTATTTCTTAGGATCTAGGCTTATAGAAAGTTTAAGCAGAAGATATACCATAGAAGATATAGCGGCTATGGACTTTAGCCTTATAGAAAAAGAAGTTTTAGAATATTTAAAAGGTTAAAGTTTTAAATAGGAATCATTATAAGAGGAAAAATAGACTTTGTAATATTTTAAAAATAAAAATTTACTAAAGCCTTAAAAGGAAGAAGGCATAATATGAAAAGATTAAATTTATATTATTTTGGGGATATAGGACTCTACGATAAATATAATCCAGCCTATGTCTGTGATGAAAATTTAGTTTCTGAAGTCTTATATATAATTTCAGCAAATGAACATTTCTCATTAACCCAGGAAGATATAAGAAAAGTTATAGATATTAATAATGATAAGTTAAATAGTATTATAAAGAATTTAAAAAGAATAAATGCAATAGAAGAAAATAAAGAAAAATTTAAAATAAACTTTCCTGTATTTTTAGAGAAAGATATTGAAGTTATGGATAGACATTTAAAGAATGTGGGAGAGCAAATAGTAGATAAAATTAAAAAAGTAAAACCCATAATAATTGAAAAACTTAAAAATATAGATATTTATAATAAATTTGATGAAGGGCGATTACTGTACCATATAATTTGTGACATGATTTTTGATGGAATTTCCTTTGAGTTCTTTGAAGAAAGAGATGTATTTGCAAGCTCTAAGTTTCAGCCAGGCAATAGGAATTATATGATAATTGGATATGAGGATAGCCCTATTGTAGATGATTATAGTAATAAGCTTTTATGTAGTAGTAATAACTACGGAAATAGTAAGTTCGTATTTAATAGCTTTGGAGATTCTAACGGATTGCGTAAAGATATGTATAGATTTTTTAGGATGACTAATCAGAGCATTAAAGAGTCAACACCTTTCAAAGATGTAAATTTATCATATATAAAAATTATAGATAAAGCTAATAAAGATATTATAGAAAAATGTGGTCATTTCATGTGGAGAATTTTTAATGAAACAATTAAATATGATGAATTATCAATGGAAGACATGGATTTGGCAACTTTCCTTAAAGATATGAACTACATAAATATAGATGAAAAGAGCAATAAATTGTATTGTAATGTACCTATATTTCATGAAAAAGATTTGAAAATAATCGACGAAATAAGTGAAATTGTTCTTAAAGAAATTCTTAAAACAGTAAAAGATACTTTAGATAGCTTAGAGAAGGATGCTAGGAATTTAACGGCTATAAAACATGGAGTTAGCATAAAGGAAGTTGGAAATGAACTTTGGCATCAAATATTTGGACGTGCCAATGAAGAATTAATAAAAGAAGGAATTGTAGCTAAACCATATGAGAGTGAGGAAGAAGGAAGATACCTAAAGAGCATGAGGGTATATTTTAAGTAAAAATAGTTTTATAGAAAATAGTAGATTTAATTTTAAATAGAAAGTGGTGATTAGATGAAGGATG
Organism: Clostridiaceae bacterium; assembly: GCA_902363375.1. Lineage (GTDB taxonomy): Bacteria > Bacillota > Clostridia > Clostridiales > Clostridiaceae > Clostridium_J. Next base: position 479,294 of record CABIZX010000002.1, read on the forward strand.
GAATACTGAAAATAATAAAACTAAAAAGTGGTAAGGAACTATTATTAAGAAGACCAAAAGAAGAAGATGCAGAAGCAATGATTGAATACTTAAATATAGTTGGTGGAGAAAGTAATAATCTTCTCTTTGGTAAAAATGAGTTTAGACTTACTGTAGAGCAGGAGAAGGAATACATTAAAAGTATAAATGATAATGAGAATGCTCTTATGCTCCTTGGGATTATCGACAATAAAATTATTAGCGTATCTCAAGTTAGTGCATCAAATAGAAAAAGGATAGCTCATAACAGTGAACTTGCGATTTCTGTTAAAAAAGAATATTGGGGTATGGGTATTGGTACAGCCGTAATGGAGTCACTAATAGATTTTGCAAGAAGTAGTAATACTATAAAAACCATAAGCCTTGGTGTTAAAGGTAGTAATAAAAAGGCCCAGCATCTTTATGAGAAGCTTGGATTTGAAAAAGTAGGAGTTCATAAAAACTTCTTTAATATAGATGGAAATTATGATGATGAAATCCTTATGGATTTGTATCTAGATTAAGTATAGAAGTGGACATGAACCCATTCATAGCAATAAGGTCATAACAGATACGGAAGAAGAATGTGGTGTAGAAGTATTTGAAAATAACTGTATATCAGTATCAAATAACTCTGTTAATATTGTAAAGAAAATATTAGAATCACTCTAAATAAAACTTATCATTAATTTTAAGAATAGTTTTATTAATTTAACAATTATGAAGGCAGGTAGAGGGGTAAAATGGAGAAAGGTAAAATTATATTTTAAAATGGTACATCAAGTTCTGGAAAAAGCTCATTGGCAAGAAAAATACAGGAAATTTCAGAGGAGAAATTTTATCATGTTCAAATTGATACATTCTGTGATATGTTGCATGATAAATTCTTTGATAAAGACTTTGTAAATACTGAAAATTTAGTTGCCTCTATAATGCATAATTTTGTTTTATCCTTATGTAAAAATGGAGAGAATGTGATAGTTGATACAGTTATTGAAAATCATAATGAAAATTGGTTAAAAGAATGTGTAGAATTATTGCATGATATGCTTGTTACTTTTGTAAAGGTAAGTTGTCCCTTGCATGAACTTGAAAGAAGAGAATTAGAGCGTGGAGATAGGGAAATAGGGCAAGCAAAGGAGCAATTAAGTAATATGAATTTTAATGATATTTATGATTTAGAGGTAAATACATATGAAAATTCAATTGAAGAATGCGCAAGAATTATTAAAAATCAAGTGAAATCTTATAGTTATGGAAATGCATTTAAAAAAATATATAATAAATACAATTATCTATAGCAATTGTAGAAAAATATATAACAAGTAAGTAAGGGAGATAATTAAAGCTATGCTAAATCATAATTGAAAGAGGGGGAATTTAATATTGATATTACTTAAAGAGATTACAAGGGATAACTTTTGGGAATGTATTGAGCTTACTGTGGCAAAAGACCAAATTGATTTTGTTACATCTAATGCAGTTTCAATAGCACAATCAAAAGTTCAACCAGAATGTATTCCACTTGCAGTATATGAGGATGATATTATGGTGGGATTTGTTATGTATTGTATTGATGAAGATGATGGTGAGTATTGGATTTATAGAATGATGATTGATGAAAAATATCAATCAAAGGGATATGGGAAAGCAGCATTAGAAAAACTTTTAGATGTTATAAAAAAAGACACTTCTCATAATAAAATCTTTCTCGGAGTTCATAAAGAAAGTACCCATGCGGCAAAGCTATATAAGAGTTTTGGATTTGATTTTACAGGACAAGTATTTGGTAGTGAGCATATTATGAGGCTAAATTATAATCATATAAAGACTGAGAAAGAAGTTGAATTTATGGAAAATCAAATTAACTATTTAAGAATTGATGGAGATTTAGTGTATATAAAGGAGCCAACCATCCAAGAGTTAGATTATGTAGACGAGCTTTGGTTAGATATAAAAACTACAGGCGAAATTGGAGGTCCTTTTAGATTAAAGGATAAGAATCAATTCTTTGAGACCATGATATATCCTGGGGATGGGTTAAATAAATACTTTTTAATCTATGATAGGGAAGATAGTAAAGTTGGAGAAGTTAGTTTTAGAAAGCCAGAGAGAGATTCTAAAAAAGCCATGTTTAACATGAAAATTAAGTGGAAGCATAGAGGACAAGGATATGCTAAAGCAGCCATGGATTTAATATTAGATTATTATTTTAATCAGTATGGTGGAGAGATAATGGAAGATAATATAGCAATTGATAATACAAGAGCACAAAGAATATTTTTAAATTATGGATTTGAACATATTTCGACTGATAAAGAAGAGTTTTTAGTTAGGCTTACAAAGGATAGATTTAATGAAGTCTCTAGGTAACTATCATTAGCTACTTAGAGAATATTTTAAAATGAAAAATAGAGAAAATTAAAAAAGTTATATATAAAGATATAAGAGATATATAGGTGTATTGCCATTAATAATTATATATAAATTTAAAAATTGGTGTAATGTTCACTGAAATTGCATATTTCTTATTTGAGATAAAAGATATTTTACAGCTATAAAATAAGTTTAAGCTAGATTAGTAAAATTATTTTTTATGAAATAAGAAGATGAGGTGGAGATTATGGAAAATACAATTATGGGGTTTAATCAAGAAAATTTATTAAAGTTTAATTTAGATTTATTAGATATGGCTATTCTTAGATATTTTATTGATTTTATAACACCTAAAAAATCGCAAACTACTAATATAGAAGGAAAAGTTTATTATTGGGTTTCTTATGATGAGATATTAAGTGAGTGTCCTGCATTCAAAATAAAAAAATGTACAGTACAAGCTAGATTTTTTAAATTAAGGGATCAAGGAATTCTTTCTCATCAAGTTCTAAAAGATGGAGGCAATTACTCATATTTTGGCATAGGAAAAAGATATGAGGAGCTTATGGTAGGTATGCAATTAGAAGATAATGAGGGAATAGAAGTAAAAATTGAAAAAGAAGAGAATTATGAAGTTCAAGTAGATAAGAAGAGTGAAGTTAAAAAAGATAAAAGTGAAGTAGAAGAAATTAAAAGAGTAGAAGAAAGTAAACGAGAAATTGCAGAAGAAAATATAAGGAAAGTTGAAGAAGTTGAGAAAGTTGAAGATTTTAGTAGGGATAACTGGGGTTTAAGGGGTGTATATAAAAACGTACAGCCTGTAGAAGAAAGCTCACAAGAGATAGAGGAAGATGAAAATGAGAATATGGATTATATGCAGTCTAAGGGTATAGGTGAAAACTTCTATGGTATGGGTGAAAATCAACATAAACATGAAAAAAGTTCGTGTAAGAGCCAAAATAATCTATACCCTTATGCATTTAAATATATAACAAATAACCCTTCTACTAAATATCCTTCTATAAAAAATATAAAAAAATTGTTTTCCTCCAGAAAACGGTTTGTGAAGTTAGGGGATGGAGATATGAAAAAAGACGTTTTGAAGCTAGAGGATATTTTAAAAATAAAAAGGGAGGACGAGAGAATATCCGCCCTTTACAATATCTTCAATGAGAGCAGTAGATTAGCTACTAAAGCCACTCAAGTGGAGTTTCTCACAACGGTAAGGCAGATTGGAAAAAATCTTAAACCAGGTATGAAAATCCTTGATTTAGGGGCAGGAACAGGGGAGTATAGCCTATATTTTGCAAACAAAGGATTTCAAGTAACAGCCATTGAGCTAGTTGAAAAACATGTTATGCAAATTAAAGAAAAGGTTAAGGATGACATGTCCATTGAAGTATTTCAAGGTAATGCTCTAGATTTATCTTGGATTAAAGATAAGGAATATGACATAGTGTTATGCTTTGGTCCACTTTATCACTTGAAAGATATTGAAGATAGGATGAAGTGTATAGCAGAAGTAAAAAGAGTATGCAAGGATGATGGAAAGATATTCTTTGCCTTTATATCAAACGATATGGTGGTTACTACAGAAACCATGCTCTATGATGAGGAGTTTTTAAAGGGAAATAACTATAATCATGATACCTTCAAAGTTGTAGACTTTCCTTTTGTTTTCCATACAGTAGATCAGTGCAGAAGCCTATTAAAAGACTCTAACCTAAAAATTATTTCAGAGGTTGCAGCAGATGGATTAAGTGAACTTCTAGCAGATAAAATAAATAACATGGACGAGGAAGATTATAAGCAGTGGCTTAATTATCATTACTATTGTTGTGAAAAGCCAGAGTTTTTAGGTACAAGTAACCATCTTTTGTTTGTAGCAGAAAAGTAAATATTAAGTTCATTGTGAAATGAGGTGTAAATGATGATTAAATTAGTACAGCCAGACCTTTGTCTTGAAGAGAAATTTATTGAAATGCTTAATGACTATAATGACAAGGGAGACGATAGGATTAGCAGCAGGTATTCTAGAGCAAACTATGAATTTCAAAGCTATATAGATTATCTTAAGAAGAGGGAGAAGGGAATTAATTTAGAAGCAGAAGACGTTGCGTCATCAGAATGGTGGCTTTTAAATGAAAACAAGGATATTTTAGGAACTGTTAGATTAAGGTATGAGCTTAATGAGACAAACTATGACGAAGGTGGAAATATTGGCTATGATATATCGCCAAGACACAGAAGAAAGGGATATGGCAAGTTAATATTAAAATTAATATTAGAGAAGGCAAAGGATTTAGGCTTTAAAAGAGTTTTAATAACCTGTGATTTTGATAATCTTGCTTCTAAAAATATAATTGAGCATAATGGTGGAAAGCTAGAGAACACCATAATCTCAAAGGAATCAGGAAAAGAAGTTTTAAGGTATTGGATAGAGATTTAATTGAAAAAGGTTTTTCCACAGATACCTATGAAAAGGTATATTATTTAAGATTTGATATATGAACTATGGTGATATAAATAATATGAATGATAAAGCTATGGGTATTAAATGAATCTATTATCATACAGGAGGAAATTTATATGGATAAGATAGGAAAATTAAAAAAGGGAGATTCTATAGGAATTTTTTCACCGTCATCACCAATAACATACTCATGTCCTAAAAGGTTTGAAAGAGCAAAGAAGTATTTACAGGATAAAGGATTTAAAATTGTAGAAGGAGATTTAACAGGAAAATGTGACTTCTATAGATCAGGAAATATTGAAGAAAGAGCCAAGGAATTGAATGATTTAATTAGGAATCCAGAAATAAAATGTATTATGTCTACTATTGGAGGAATGAACTCAAACTCAATCCTTCCTTATATAGATTATGAAGCCTTTAAGAAAAATCCTAAAATAGTAATAGGTTATTCTGATGTCACCGCAATTCTACTTGCTATCTATGAAAAGACAGGGGTAACCACTTATTACGGACCTGCATTAGTGGCTTCCTTTGGAGAACTACAACCATTTGTTAATGATACTTATGATTATTTTAAAGAAGTAGTAATGGATAAAATAAAGATTCCTCATGGGATTGAAATGCCACAATATTGGACAGATGAGTATATCAATTGGGAAACACAAGATAGAAGTAAAGAAGTAAGAGAGAATAACTGGATTACAGTCTATGAAGGTGTCGCTAGAGGAAGAGTTATTGGAGGAAACCTGAACACAATGCAAGGTATATGGGGTAGCCAGTATATGCCAGAAATAAAGGACGGAGATATACTTTTTATAGAAGATTCATTAAAAGATGCTGCCACAATAGAAAGAAGTTTTTCACTTTTAAAATTGAATGGTGTTTTTGATAGGGTTTCAGGAATAATCCTTGGAAAGCATGAGTTGTTTGATGATCTAAATACAGGTAGAAAGCCTTATGAGATATTGCTTGAAGTATTAGGTGATAAAAGATTACCATTTATCGCGGACTTTGATTGTTGTCATACACATCCTATGGTTACCCTACCAATAGGGTGTCAGATTGAACTTGATGCTACAAACAAGAAAGTAAGTATTATTGAGGAGTGGGGATTGTAGGAGGAAGTTTATGATTAAGTTAAGATATCCAATATTAGAAGATGCTGAGGAGTTTTTCAGAATACTCTCTGAAGGAAAGTTTGAGTTTTATCATGCAACAATTCCTGAAAGTGTTGATTTGGAGAGAGAATGGATTAAAAAACGAGAGTATAAAAGGAGAAATAATCTTGAATATAATTATTCAATTACCCTTGAAGATGAAGTTATAGGTGGATGTAATATAAAGATATTTCAAGACAATCCCCATATTGGAGAAATAGGCTACTTTATAGATAGAAAATTTTTCAATAGAGGAATTGCAACAGAAGTTGTGAAGCAATTAGAAGTCATTGCTTTTAATGAGCTAAATCTAATAAGGCTTGAAATTCGTATGGATCCACAAAATAAAGCAAGTGAAAAAGTTGCTATAAAGAATAACTTTAAAAAAGAGGGTTTATTAAAAAAGGTTATGAAGTTTGAGGATAATTATTATGATAATTTGCTATATGCAAAAGTGAATGAAAACCACTTTATGGAAAATATAATAAAATAGGTCTTTGTACAAGCAAGTACACGAGATATTCAAAGGAGAGAATAAAATTATGAAAATATGCTTTGAAGAATTTAAGGATGAAATTGATACTCTTGTAGAGTTTTTAACATCAGATACTTGGGAATTTCATGGAACACCGAATCAAAATCCTGAAACAATTAGAGAGATCTATGAGAACAATTATTATACTGGGGATGGATGTAAAACATTTTGGGTTATTTTAGATGAGGATATAAGAGTGGGAGTGATAAGAATTTATGATCTACAAGATGGCAGCCCCTTGTTTGACATAAAAATTTTGAGCAAGTACAAAGGTATGGGAATTGGGACAATTACAGTGAAGTGGCTTACTGATTATATATTTAATAATTACTCTGATAAGGAGAGGATAGAGGGATATACAAGGCAGGACAATTACGCAATGAGAGGTGTATTCCATAAGTGTGGTTTTGTTAAAGAGGCACATCATCGAAAGGCGTGGGGAAGTAAAAGTGGGAAACTATATGATGCAATTGGTTATTGTATTACAAGGGAAGATTGGCAAAGTGGAGAAACTACCCCAGTAAATTGGAATGACTATAGGTATTAAGGATTATAAATATACAATCGTATTATATTGTGGATTAGGTAATATACAAATTAAGTTGGGGGAATATCAATGAAATTAACAGCACACAAACTTTCGGAAGAACAAGCAAAGGAGATTTCAAATTGGAAATATACTGGAGAGTATTCAATTTACAATCTACCATCATGGGATAAAATGATTAAAGAAAACTATTCATTGACTGACAATGTAAAAAGAGAAAGATACATAGGTTATATAAATGAAGATGGAGAGCTAGTCGGATTTGTAAATCTATTGGATCAAGGAGATACAGTATTCTTTGGAATTGGCATAAAACCTAACTACTGTAGTAAGGGAATAGGAAAAGTAATAACAAAGATGGCTTTAATTGAAAGTCAAAATAGGTTTCCTAATAAACCTGTTATATTAGAGGTTAGGACTTGGAACAAAAGGGCTGTGAATTGTTATAAATCAAGGGGATTTGAAATTGTTGAAATAAAACAGCAACAAACATATATTGGATTTGGCGAATTTTATATAATGAGACATGAGTTGAAATAATTTTAATACGGTATTTTTTATTCGTAATTTTAATATATGACGAATTATCAATAAAGTTATTAATATGCTATACACAGAAAAAGTATAAAAAGAAAAGAAGTTAGTTTTAGTGAGAGCTTAGTACTTATTATACACTCTCTCACTAAAGATAAAGGAAGGAAAAATTCATATGGGGAAATTTGACCAACATAAGGAGATATGTGAAAAATTAAATAAGATATATGCTGCAAAGAATAAAGATTATGGAGATAGTTTTAGCGAGGGATTTCAAGAGTATGGTCTTAGTATGCCTGCAATTAGATTAGAAGATAAATTACGAAGATATAAGCAATTAATTAAGCAGTATGCTGAAGTAAAAGACGAGAGCATTATAGATACGCTATTAGATTTAGCCAATTACTCTATCATGACCATTATTGAAATAGAAAATAGAGATAAAGAGTAATAATAAACAATCGTATTATATGACGAAATAAATCAGAGGAGGATTATAATGAAAGTTTCTGTAAATGAACTATTAAACATTGAAGAATTAGATGCAAGAGCCATATTTAAAGGGATTAAGTATCCTTGGGAAGCTCTTACAGAAATTAAGGATTTTATTTTTGAATACGCAAAAAATCTGCCAAGCGATTTTGAAAGAATAAAGGAATTTGTATGGGTTGGCAAAGGCACTACAATAGAAAAAAGTGTTCTTATAAACGGTCCGGCGATTATCGGTTACAATTGCGAAATCAGGCATTCTGCTTACATTAGAGACAATGTTATCATTGGTAATGATGTTATAATTGGAAACTCAACTGAAATTAAAAATTCAATCCTCTTTAATAAAGTGCAGGTTACCCATTACAATTATGTTGGTGATTCAATATTAGGGTATAAAGCCCATCTGGGGGCAGGTGCAATAACCTCAAATTTAAAGTCTGATGGAACATTAGTAAGAGTAAAATATGGTACAGATATCGTTGAAACTGGTTTAAGGAAATTTGGTGCAATTGTAGGCGATTCAGCTGAAGTAGGATGTAACTCAGTTTTAAACCCAGGTACAATAATAGGAAAAGATAGTATTGTTTATCCATTAAGTTCTGTAAGAGGCTATATTCCAGAGAAGAGTATTTTGAAAAGTAATGGTGAAATTGTAGAGAGAAAATAAAGTCAAGGAACCAGGATATCGTATTAATTCAGAAGTAAATTTTACTGTGTTTTAATTCGTATTTTTCTTATATGAAGAACCACTAATTAATATGATTACGATAATAAAGAAGTTAATTATATGTAGTATGTATAAGGATAGTAAAATAAGTCAGTGTAGGGTGTACTACACTAGATATTTAAAGGTGGTACAAAACATGAAAGTAAGAAAAGTGGTTAAAGAGGATATTGACCTCCTCATAAAGATTCGTATGGAATACCTATTTGCAGAAAAAGGTGTGTATTCTTCGGAAGAAGTGCAAGATATTAGAACGAAGTTAGAAGAATATTTTACTCAACACCTTAACAAGGGATTTATTGCTATCATTGCCGAGAATGAAAATGAAGTATTATCAACTGCATTTATGTCAATCGTGGAAAGACCTCCGTTAATAGCATTTTCATCATATCTTGTGGGTACGGTATACAATGTTTTTACATACCCTCAACATAGAGGAAAAGGCATTGCAACTAAAGTTATGGCTGAACTCTTATCGGAAGCAAAGCTATTAGGCGTTGCCGCAGTCGATTTAATGGCGACTGAAAAAGGGAAACCATTATATAAAAGTCTTGGATTTCGAGTATCAAATTATACATCAATGAATAAGTTCCTCTAACTCCAGCAAAATAAGCATAATCAGAAGTTATATTAATTCACAATCTTCTTATATGAAGAACCACTAATTAATATGATTACGATAATAAAGGAGTTAATTATATGTAGTCTACGTATAATGATAGTAAAATAAGTCAGTGTAGGGGTACTACACTAGATATAGTAAAGGGGAGATCTATATGCTTACACATAAAGGCACACAAACAATAAATACAGACAGGCTTTTACTGAGAAGGCTTGAAGTTGCAGACGCTGAGGATATGTTTAAAAACTGGGCAACGGACACGGAGGTAACAAAATTCTTACCTTGGAAGCCTCATGATAATGTAGAGGAAACTAAGGAAATTTTAAGTCAGTGGACCTTAGAATATGAAAATGATGATAAATATAATTGGGCTATTGTATTAAAAGATATTGGAGAAATCATAGGGACAATTTCTGTAGTAAGAATGGAGGAAAAACACTATTCCTGTGAAGTTGGATATTGTATGTCAAGAAAGTATTGGAATAAGGGCATAATGACTGAAGCGTTAAAGGCTGTAATTGATTATTTATTTTCTGAGGTTGGATTTAATAGGATAGTGGCACTTCATGATACTAATAATGGTGCCTCAGGTAAGGTTATGATGAAAAGTGAAATGAAGTATGAGGGAACATTAAGACAAGCTAACTACAGTGAAAAAAGAGGATTTTATGATCTGGATATATATGGAATATTAAAAGATGAGTGGAATAGGGAAATTGAAAGTAGAAGAGAAAATATATAGTTATAGGAATAAAGGAGAATATTATTATGTATACAAAACAGGAAATTATAGAGATTGCTAAGACCCAATTATCCTTAGATTATAGCTGTAAAGTATTAGATTTTGAAAAAGAAGTAAATACAGTGGTTGAAAATAAGCTTGTTGATGGTAGAAGAATTTATGATAATGATGGATGTGCTCTTAAAATACTATGCTTTGGAAATAAAGCAATCATAAGTACCACACCTGAACTTATGCCATGGTTTGAGGAAAAGCTTATTAATACAAGTGCAGAATGGCTTTTTGAATATCCTAAACTTAGAGTTATTGATAAAAAGCTACAGGAGTTTGATCATGAGATAGCAGATGTTCACCATTATTATTTACCCAATCCTGATATTAAAGACATTGATAAACTTAAATATGATATAAGATGGTATGAGCAAGAAGAAATCTTGAAGTTTAATGGTGATGAGAGATTTGGAGAAGCATTTGCTTTTGATAAAAATCATCCAGATGTGCTTGCAGTTTCTGCTTGGGATGGTGATGAAATAATGGGTATGGCAGGTGCTAGTGCAGATAGTAAAACTATGTGGCAAATAGGCATTGATGTTCTGCAGAATTACAGAGGTAAGGGAATAGGAACTACTTTAGTTATACTTCTAAAGAATGAGATTTTAAAAAGAGGAAAGGTTCCTTTTTATGGAACGGTAGAATCTCATTTTCACTCACAGAATATTGCCATAAATTCAGGATTTTTCCCAGCTTGGGCAGAACTTTATTCAAGAAACAGTAACAAATAATATGAAAAGAAGGAGTGAGTTTTAGTGAGCTTATTATAAAAAGTAATAAGTTTCACTATATATAATCATGAGTATTACCATAAGAGAAATAGAAGAGAATTTATATAATAAAACAATAGAAATGATAACAGATTTTTTTAATTATCATAGGAAGTTAACTAATGCACCTAAGGAATTTTGGCAGGTTAATGAAGAGTCAGAAAAGGACTTAAAAGAATGGCTTCATGATGGATATGTATATAATATATTCTTTCAAGAAGAACTGGTTGGGTTCATTCATTTAAGATTTGGTGGACAAGATGTAGCCTGGTTAGAAGATATATTTATAGCTGAACCCCACAGAGGAAAGGGCTTAGGAAAGAAAACTATAAAAGAAGTTGATAAGTTAATGGAAGAAAAGCATATAAAAGCTATGTTTGTAGATATTATTCCAAGGAATGCTAGTGCCATTAAATTATATAAGGAATGTGGTTTTGATCATTTAAACATGATACAGCTTAGAAAGAATTATGATAAATCCTTAGATAAGAATGAACACATAGAAGTTTTGGGCTTTGATTTTATAAAATATTAAAGGAGATATTTATGAGTTTAAACCAAGTTATAGAAATTGAAACTGAGAGATTAATTATTAGAACAATGTCACTTGGATTTATAACAGAAGTCTTAAAAAATGATATAAATGCGTATGCTCATATAGGTGTAAATTTTAATGAAGAATGGCCAAGCTCTGATATAATGCCTGCGTTACCAATATTTAAGGCTCAGCTAGAAAATAACCTTTCTCATGGCTATGGACCTTGGATTTTTATTGATAAGGCTGACAATACCATAATTGGAGATGGTGGATTTAAAGGTTCTCCAAATGAGATTGGAGAAATTGAAATTGGCTATAACATAGTTGAAAGTAAAAGAATGGTTGGGTATGGCTATGAAGTAGTTAATGCTTTGATAGAATGGGCATTTTCAAAGAAGTCTGTGAGGGCAATTACAGCAGAATGCTTAAGAGATAATATACCATCTATTAATTTATTAAATAAAGTTGGAATGATTAAGGTCAGAGAAGATGAAGAACTGGTTTATTTATCCTTAGATAAGAACATTTAATAGTACCAACAGAAGCATATAGGGATGAAGGAGTAAGCTATCATTAGCAGCTATGTGTAAGTTTAGGGGAGTAGAATTTTTGCAATTTTTATACTCTGCTGATAACTTAGACAGTGAGAAGTGGGAAAAGAGAATTCTTGGCAATCTTGACTTAAGTGAAAGAGAAAGATATATGATGATAGCTTTTGAAATTGCTAATAAATTATAAAAAATGCTTTCAAATAAATGTAAGTAATGTATAATTACAACATAGGGTTTAAATATAATTTTAAGGGGGAAATTTTATGATTATATCAAGCTTGGGGAAATATTCCGATTTGTTAAAGGGATATACAGAGCTTAGATGTCAAGAAAATTCATCAGTGAGTATAATGATGATGAATGGAAGCCTAATTCAGAATATTAGAACAAGTTCTAGTGGTATTTCTGCTAGAGCAAATGTAAAAGGTTCATGGGGATTTGCATCTAATTCTAATATCAATGATGAAAGTATAAGACAAGTATTAAATCTTGCAAGGCAAAATGGAGAGTTTTTAAGTTCTAAATTAGTAAATAAAAATAGAGAACTAGTAACTTCAAATTATTCCATAGAAAAGTCCTTTGCGACAACCAAGACAAGATTAACTCAAAAGCAGTTAATAGAATTTACTAAGGAACTAGATAATTATATTGCAAAAAAATATAAGAATTTACTTAGTAGGAGTATAAGAATTAATGAATTAAATATGGAAAAAAGTCTTATTACATCTTCAGGGGCTCAGTTATATTCATTTCTTCCAAAAGCGAATATAATAATTAAATTAGTACTTAATGATAATAATGGGATACCAGTAGACTTATATGAATTAATAGGGGGACTAGGACAATTTGAAGATAACTTTGAAAATCCGCAAAGTTTGTATGAGCAAATAGATAAGACTTATGAAAGATTACGACAAAAAGCAGAAGGGGTATATGCAAATGGAGGGTTAAAAGAGTGTATATTAGCTCCAGATTTAGCTGGTATACTAGCTCATGAAGCTGTTGGACATACCACAGAGGCTGACTTTGTACTATCTGGCTCTATAGCAGGTGAATATATGAATAAACAAGTAGCTAGCCCACTTGTAAATTTAGTTGATTATGCAAATACAGCCTTTGATAACACATGTCCAGTACCTATATATATAGATGATGAAGGAACTAAAGCGGAAGATGTAGTTGTAATAGAAAATGGTATCTTAAAAGGATATATGCATAATAAAGAAAGTGCAAGCATGTTTAATGTAGCACCAACAGGAAATGCAAGAGCCTTTGAGTTTTCAGATGAACCTATAATAAGAATGAGAAATACTTGTATACTTCCTGGAATGGATAAGATTGAGGATATGATTGCTTCTGTAGAGGATGGCTATTATCTAATGAATCCTGGCAATGGTCAAGCAGATGCTACTAGTGAGTTTATGTTTGGAGTAACCATGGGTTATGAAATTAAGAACGGAAAGCTAGGTAAAGCTATAAAGGATACTACTATATCAGGAGTGGCTTTTGATATGTTAAAAACTGTTACTATGGTGTCAGATGATCTTATATGGGTAAGTACTGGAATGTGTGGGAAAAAACAACCTATAACTGTAGGTATGGGTGGACCTGCAATTAAATGTAAGATAAATATAGGGGGAAAATAGTATGAAAAATAGAGAAACAGCCTTATATTGTATTGATAATATAATTGACCAAGGAGCGGATAAAGCTCAATGCATTCTTTCTAACAGTAAGAAGTATGAGTTTAACTTTGGTAGTGAGGATATTAGTCTTTTAAGAACAACCATTGATACTAACATAGATCTAGTTGCTATAAAAAGCGATAAAAAGTCTACTATAGCTTTAAATAAACTAGATGAAGAGGAAATAAATAAAAAAATAAAAGAGCTAATGGAGATGTGTGAATCTGCAGAGAGCGATCCTTGTAATGACATTGCAGAATATCAACTGCAAGAAGAATTTTGTAGTGGAGATAGTGAGCCAGATTTAGATAGAATGTACGAATTTGTAGATGTATTCTTAAAGAAGTTAAATAAAGAGTTTCCACAGATTAGGATTATGGATGGAACTACTGTAGAATTTAATAAAATTGAAACTAACTTTATTAACTCTAATGGAGTAGATTTTAAAACCACAGAAGGAATCTATAGAGCTACTATAATTTTCTTGGCAAAGGAAGGAGAAAAAGCTACATCTTTTACAGCATTTGTCTACGCATTTAAGGAGCTACCTTTAGATTTTATGGAATATGCTGATGTTAGACAAAGGTTTAAAGATATAGTTAGTCAACTTACTTGTAATGGGATAAAGGATAAATTTGTTGGAGATATAATTTTAACTCCAGAACTAGTTATGGAAATGTTATATTTATATTATGCAAGCTTCCTTGGAGATAGTTCTTTAATAAGTGGTACAAGTATTTTGAAAGATAAGTTAAATGAGAAAATTGCTAGCGATAAACTTATAGTAAAATGTATGCCACTATGTGATGACATTGCTAATAAGAGCTTTATAACTGAAGATGGATATAAAACTGAGAATGTAACTATCATAGATAAGGGGATATTAAAATCTTTTATTATAGGCCTATATGCTGCAAAGAAAACTGGAAGACCTGTTACTAAAACTGCATTTAATTTAGTTGTAGAAAATGGAGATAAGTCTATAGAAGATATAATAAAATCAACTGAAAGAGGAATAATTCTAGGTAGATTTTCAGGGGGGATGCCATCATCAAATGGAGACTTTTCAGGAGTGGCTAAAAATAGTTTTTATGTTGAAAATGGTGAAATTAAGTATGCAATAACTGAAACTATGATAACTTCAAATTTAAGAGATATGTTTAATAATATAGAAGAAATATCTATAGAAACTTTAAATACTGGAGAATCTATAACTCCTTGGATGAAGATTAATGGAGTAACTATTTCAGGAAATTAAAATAAAGGCACTATGGCTAAAAGTTCTTAGTCATAGTGCCTTTTTAAATAATTTATTATTCTTCACCTTTAAATAGGTAACCTAATCCTTTAATAGATAAGTATATTATGAGCATTACTACGAAGATTCCGCCCATACCTTTACCCATTATAACTAAACTTTCCATGAATATATCCATATTCATTACATTCCACCTCCGATTAAGAAGAGAACTAATCCACCGGCTATAACGGAGCCTATTTGTCCAGATACGTTAGCAGCAACTGCATGCATTAATAAGAAGTTTTGAGGATCTTCCTTTTGACCCATTTTTTGAATTACTCTAGCAGACATAGGGAATGCAGATATTCCAGCTGCTCCAACCATTGGATTAATTTTTTCCTTTGCAAATATATTTATAAATTTAGCAAATAAAACTCCACCTATAGTATCAAATATAAAGGCAATCAGACCAAGACCTATAATCATAAAGGTTTGCCAAGTTACAAAGAATTCAGCCTTCATTTTAGAAGCTATAGTAATTCCTAAAAGTAAAGTTACAAGGTTAGCTAATTCATTTTGTGCAGTACTAGATAATCTCTCTAAAACACCACATTCTCTAATTAGGTTACCAAACATTAAGAAACCTATTAAAGCTACAGAAGTTGGTGCAATAAGACCAGCGATAACAGTAACTACTATAGGAAATAGTATCTTTGTAGTTTTAGAAACTGATTTTGGATTATATTTCATTCTTATTTGTCTTTCTTTCTTAGTAGTTACCAGCTTAATAGCAGCAGGTTGAATAATTGGAACTAAAGACATATAAGAATAGGCGGCCACGGTTATGGGGCCTATGTAGTTACTCTTGAAAAAGTTTGCAACAAAGATAGAAGTAGGTCCGTCAGCAGCACCTATAATTCCTATGGAAGCTGCATCCTTTAATGAAAAACCTAAAAGTGCTGCTAGTGATATGGTAAAGAATATACCAAATTGAGCTGCGGCACCAAATAAAAGCATTTTTGGATTAGTAAGAAGTGGACCGAAGTCAATCATAGCTCCAATACCTATGAATAGAATAAGAGGAAATAGCTCATTAGCTATACCCATATTAAACAAATTATCGATTATCCCGATCTCTTCATGACCGTTGATAAGTTGAGTTACAGCTCCAGAGAGCGGTAAATTTACAAGAATAGCACCAAACCCCATTGGTAATAAAAGTGCAGGCTCAAAACCTTTTTTAATAGCAAGCCATATTAATCCAGCACCTATAGCCCACATTATTAGTTGTTGCCAAGTGATGGACATTATGCCCTTCAGTAGAAACTCCATGATCAAACCTCCCAAATAAGTTAAATCTTTAAGTAATTATAGTTATAATAAAGATATTAACCAAAAATAGATTTATTATAACAATATAATTTTACTATAACCTCTATATAATTTCACTAAGATTGTATCCATTTAACACAAAAATAACCTACATATGGTAGAAAGATAACTTATATATTATATTTTAACAATTTATCTTTCTATAAATGTATTCAAATTTAAATATATTTATATTACTTATATAAATTAAAGAGGTATTTCATTGAATTAACTAAGATTATAGTAAAAATTAAGCTTAGTTAATTATGAAATGCCCCTTTTATCTATTAAATATTTAAATAATCCTTCATTGTATCTATAACAAAATCTATATCCTTATAGCTAATCCAATAGTGAGTAACAAATCTCATTAGACCATCTTCTACATCACAAATTTTTATTCCTTTTTCTAAAAGATGATTAACTAAGCCAGTGGAATTTACAGAAGAAGGTAGTTCAAAGAATACCATATTTATGTGAAGGTTATCCTCCATAACTTTAATTCCAGGTATTTCAGTTAATTTTTTAGCTAAGTATACAGCTTTTTCATGGTCTACTTTTAAGTTATCTCTCATATCCTTAAGAGCAACAAGACCAGCTGCAGTTATAACACCACATTGTCTTAAGCCGCCACCCATTAATTTTCTATATTTTCTAGCTCTATCAATGAAAGCTTTGCTACCAGCTAAAATAGAGCCTACAGGAGCACAAAGACCTTTAGATAGGCAGAACATTACTGTGTCTACATTTTTAGTGATTTCCTTTACATCTACATCAAGATAAGCAGCTGCATTAAATAGTCTTGCACCATCTAAATGTATAGGTAAATTATATTTGTCTGCTACTTTTCTGATTTCAGCCATGTTTTCTAGAGAAATAACACTTCCGTTTGAGTGAGAATTCTCAAGGCAGATAAGTGCTGTATCAGGATAATGGATATCCTCTTCTTTTCTTATAGTTGCTTCTATTTCTTTAGGTGAAAGTTCACCATTATTACTTTTTAATGTTCTAAGTTGAACCCCAGCAATAACTGAAGCAGCTCCAACTTCATGACAAACTATATGACAATCGTTGCCAAGGATAACTTCATTTCCTTGTCTACAATGAGTAAGTAAGGATAATTGGTTTCCAAAGGTTCCACTAGGAACGAATAATGCAGCTTCTTTTCCTACTAATTCTGCTGCATACTTTTCAAGTTTTACAGTAGTTTCATCATCTCCATAGACGTCATCTCCAACTGTAGCTTCATACATAGCTTTTCTCATAGCTTCCGTTGGTTCTGTTACAGTGTCACTTCTTAAATCGATAAATTTCATACATATTCCCCCCTAAGTTATAATTAAATTGTACTATTGTATGAGAGAAAAGTCTAGGATATATCAAAGATGAAGTAGATATAATACGATTATAGAAATTATTTAATGGGTTTATTAGGAATGAATTATTGTGTAATTTAACGTAATAAGTTAAAGTTTAAATGTAATAAATATTTTAAGAGGTGAATTATGAAAAAACAGAAGAGTTCTAAGATAACTTTAGCAATTATAATAGTAATGTTAATTGTGCTTATAATAACAAGTATTTTATATAGAAGTAATTTCTTTGATAGCATAAACACAATTATAACTTTTACTATTCAAATTGTGTCATTAGGGATATCAGTTACGGCTCTAGTTATAGCTTTTATTACTTATACATCCATTGATTCAGTGAATGTAATATCAAGTATGGAGGGGAATGTGCTAGAAAATGAAAATTACACCATAGCATATTCAGAGTTAGTGCTTAACTATGCTAAGTGTAGAAATATTAAGGAATTAGAAGAAGGGTTATATGAAGATAGTATTGATAGAATCAAAAATAAATCCAATACCTGTATAGAGTTCGCTGATAGCATACAAAATATAATTGATTCCATTCTTTGGTTTGCATATACAGATGTGAGATCAGAGAAGTGTCAGAAAAAAGCTGAAGAACTTATAAGGTTATTAAATGATAAATATGAAGAATTTGATCAAATAAGCAATGGAAACCAATACTTACTTCAAGAAAGCATTAAACTAATTAATTATGTTTTATACTATCAAGGAAATAAAGATACACCACTTTATGATAGTAAGTATGACTTGATAAATATTAGAGGAAAACTTTTAAGAAATCCTATAGCTAAGATTGTATATTACGATTATCTTGGGCTTTCTTATAATGTAAAGGCTATAGCAATAATAAGAAGTAGATGCAGTATTTCTGGACAACCATTTTTAAAGGAAAATATAAAGAGAATTTATAAAACTAACTTTCAATCAGACTTAGAAAAGATAAATATGTATTTGGATAAGGCGGAGAAAATTTTTTCACAGGCAAAAGAATTGGCTGAGGAGGAGATACTTTGGGAAGGATATATTAAGTATAATATGGCTAGAGTAGTTCTAATGAGAGCTTTAGTAAATAAGAGTGATTTCGAAGAATGGGATAAGCTTATTTCTGAAACTATAGTAGCTAGACAAAGAATTGTTATGGTATTTGAAGACTTAGTTGATGAACCTTTAGAATCTTATCTAATTCAACAATTTGAGCAAGAATTATATTTATCAGAAATTGTAAAAAAGAATTATCAGTTAGCTTTAAGTGATGTAATATTAGGAAAAAAAGAAGTAGAGAATGTTAATGAGTTAACTAAAGATATTCTAGAAGACATAGAATGTAATTATGATAAGTATAGTAAATTTCCACTTATAATGGACTATGTTGACCATTTAAAAAATTCATAATATCAAATATACCTTAAATCATAAAATTAAAAAGTTTTTTATATGTTCTTAATAAATTATGAAATAAAGAGGAATATTAAAATATAAAATTTGAAATTTGAAATAAAATATTAGATTCTGACTTATAAACTATAAGGGAGAAAAATTATGATAGATGTATGTTTATTAGGCTGTGGCGGTTCTATGCCAATGCCAGAGAGAAGCCTTTCAGCTACTTTAATCAGTTATAAGGGAAGAAAGATACTCATAGATTGTGGGGAAGGTACCCAAGTATCTATGAAAATGGTAGGTTGGGGCTTTAAGTCCATTGATATTATATGCATAACTCACACCCATGGAGATCATATTATAGGACTTCCAGGACTTCTTTCAACTATAGGTAACAGTGGAAGAACAGATCCACTAACTATAATTGGACCAGAAGGAATTACTAGGGTTGTAAATGGTCTAAGGGTTGTGGCAGAGTATTTGCCTTATGAGGTAAATATAATAGAAGCTCCTTCAAATTTAGAACTCAACCTTTCAAAGAATGGAATAAATATTATAGAAGGAAGTGAACCTTCAAAGCTTCATAGCAGTGAAATAATACTGAAAACTCTAGATGTAGATCACTCATCACCATGCAAAGGGTATAGTTTTTATTTTAAAAGAGAGAGAAAGTTTAATGTAGAAAAGGCCATGGAAAATAATATTCCTAAAATCTTATGGAGCAAGCTTCAAAAGCAAGAAGAAGTGTTTTTTGAAGGCAGAACCTATACTGGAGATATGGTGTTAGGAGATGAGAGAAGAGGGGTTAAGGTCAGTTTAATAACAGATAGTAGACCAATGGATTCTATGGCAGAATTCATTGAAGAAAGTGATTTGTTCATCTGTGAAGGTACCTATGGCAAGGATGAAGATATAGATAAGGCCATTAAAAATAAGCATATGATCTTTAGAGAGTCTGCTACCTTAGCAAAGGAAGGTAGAGTTAAGGAGCTTATATTAACTCACTTTAGCCCAGTTATGATGGAGCCAAAGGAATTTATAAATAACGCTAAGGAAGTTTTTGAAAACAGTATTATAGGTGAAGATAGAATGATAAAAACTTTAAAATTTGAAGAGCAATAATAGATATAATAGTATTAGAGTTAAATCATAGTATAAACTATTCTGATTAAAGATTAGCCTTTGTTCTAAGATAGTACTGAAAACATAGTCGTTTTAAGAAAATAACGAACCGACTTAACTTCGCATGATGAGTATATATGAAGTTAAATTTATCTTGCTGGATTCGTTAGCCATTCTTCTTTTGTAATGATAAGCTTGCAGCCTTCAAGTTGTGAAATTTTGCCGTTCAGGTCAGGTCTGAATTTATCTGACATTCTTGTTTCCGTAACTTTCATACCGAGCTTTAAAAGAGGCTGAAGCTTATCCTTATCATTCAATGCCCAGCCAGCTTGTATTCTATCGGCGCCTAGTTGGATGAACCCATAGTTATAAAGCGCCTTAAGAGCATCATAGTCATAATCATTACCAAAATGTTCGGAATTTATGATGTGTCCGATATCCAAAGTACGCTTATCGTCCATAAAGTTAAAATTGATAAAGCAAACTACCTTATGCAAATCCTTTACTTCAATAGCCCAAAACAGATGCTCTTTCGAGAAATACTCGACGGCGCCTTTGATTCCTGCTTCATTTGTAGGCCAAGCATGGTCGCAATAAGCAAACGGTGATTGTTCATTAGATATAGCGATTTCGAGCAAGTCTTTCCAATCATCTGGTATAAACTTTCTAATAATAAGACGTTCAGTTTAGATGTGCAATATTCTGTTTTCTCCCATTTTTGATCTCCCTCCACACCCTTTATTCTCAACAGTACATGGATTATAATTCTCCTTCAAGTATATCTCCAATAATCCCCACCAACTGTTTGGAGCTATTCTTCTAAAGAATTTTCTTCCACTGTCCTCAAATATCAATTCTTCAGTCTTATAGCTCATGGAGCTACCTGAACCAGCTGCAATACTATCTCCTATGATCTTAATTTTTATGCCTTTTGAGAATATATCTTTATACATCATTTCACCTCTATAATTATCTTTGTACTGGATCTTCACCTAGTTTAATACCTTAAATCATAATTTGTTGATATGGCGAAGTAATTAATAAAAATGTCTTTGAAAATTGAACAACATGACATTTACAAAATGTGTTATAATTACATCATAATAGTAATATAAGACGAGTAGTTTAAATTTTAAACTACTCGATAAATAGGAATTTGTCGGGTAGTACAAGTTGTAATATCTATATAAGAATTAATGCTGTTTTGGAGGTATAATAATGGAAAAATTATTTATACATAGTACAATTAAGGAATATTTGGCACAAGCGTTTTTTTGCACTACAGAAGTGCTAGAAGAAAGTAACACTACCTTTACTGTAAATACTTTAAGTAACAGGCCTTATATTAAAATTATGGCATTTAATGAATGTGTAATTGTAAATACATCTCAACCTATATACTTAAAGGTTAGATCAGAATTAAAAGGTAAAAGCAGGGATGAGATATTTGAATTCCCATTTATATATGGACAAACAATACATTACATACCAGATATTGAAAGAATAAAAAGATTACAGCTTAGGGATGAATATTCATATGAACTATTGAAGGGGAAGGATATTGAAGAATTAAGAGGTATTAAAGGGTTTGATAATTCTTTAGCCTTTGATTGTAACGGTAAAGTATCAACTAAAATAGTATTTTTAGCTAAAAAAGATAATGAGATTATTGGGTTAGCAGGTGCATCAGCGGAAACAGAAAAGTTATGGGAAGTAGGAATAGATGTGAAACCTGAGTACCGAAAAGGTGGTCTCGGAACAGAATTAGTATCTAATTTAACAGTAGATATTATTGAACAGGGGATTATTCCTTTTTATTCTGCATCAGTGACTAATATAGGTTCTCAGATGGTTGCTAATCGTAGTGGATATATACCATATTGGATTGATACATATGGTAACATACTTGATGGTAGCTCTCCTTATAATATTTTTGTTAAGAATTTAGAATTATAAAATAGTTTAATATAACACAAAAACTGAAATAAATTCCAATTTGTAGAGTAGATTTGGTAAACAATATTAACTTATTATAAAAATAAAATATAAAGTGATACCGTATTATTCAAATGAATATGCGGTATTTTTGTTTCGCAATTCAAATAGATTGTGAACTAATTAAACTTCTATATTTATTTTGCAGCCTCACTAATCCAGTTAACTATATAATTAAATCTTTCTGAGGTAAGTGGATGACCACCTTCATATTCTTTAATACTAATTTGTTGTCCTGCATTATATTTTTTATATTCCTTTTCTGCCTTTTTATAGATATCCATTGCATCTTTCGAGTATTTATCTTCTGTTGCCGATACAATTAGAAATTTAGTTGGGCAAATCTCACATACTACATCGTCAATATCATAATATTTCATGAAATTTGGTATAACACTTGCCATTTCAATACCAACATTATTCTTAATTCTGTTTTTAAATGTTACCGCACTACCGCTAGCACAAGCATAATGTATTCTTTTATCAAATGCAGTAAGATAAATGGTTGTATTACCTCCATATGAATGTCCTAAACAACCTATTTTATTATAATCAACGCAATCCAATCCATTTAACACACTGATTGCTCCCATTGCATCTTCAATTACTGTTTTTGCCAGAGTCTGACCTGTGAGTATTCCGTAGCACATTGTAAGAAAATGCTGCTAGTCATCATCTTCATCATTTTTATTGATTCCTGAGGCATTAACTCTTCTATCCTCAAAACACAATGAATCTGGTGCGATGACAACAAATCCTCTCTCTGCAAGTGCAGAACCAAATGCTTGAAGAGGATTTCCCGCAAGATCGCAAACTTCACTCTTGCCAAGATTTCTTTCTCTGTTATGTTGATGATTTATTAAAACTGCTGGGTGCTTTCCTTCTCCATCTGGCAAAAGCAAAAAGGCAATATTTCTACGTCCATGAATGAAATATTGAATAAGTTCCCTTCTATATCCATCACATTGGAATACTTCTAAAACCTCATAATCTATTCTGTTATTCACAGGATTCAAGTCAATAAGTTTTATCATATCTTTACTGTTTATGCTCATACTATCTCCTTCTAATAAATACAAATTTATATTTTTGCCATATATAGATTTTATTTGATTGGAAATTATTTATAAATATAAAATAAATTACAATTAATTTATGTTCCCATTATACCATTTATTTCAATATAATATATATGTTTATAGAAATATTAGTTTTATAAAGTCTACTATTCTTACATAAACATTTGACATATTCCATTGAGCCATAAAATCTTTACTTTTAACGTTTCTTTATTACTTTCAAATAGCTCAAGTCATTTAAACTAATATATATTAATATCTATTGGTTAATTATTCATAATATGGTATTATATTTACAATTAACTATTTAAAAAGGTAATTAGCTATATTTATTGCTTTAATCTAAATATAGATTAAACTTAATATCAATTTATGGAGGTTTAATATGGATAATACTATTAATGATCCAAAGGCTAATACTAAAGAGAAGGTAAGAAATTATAAAAAAAATTATTTAACATCTATAATAATACTAGCAGTATTAATGGGTTTTCAATTATTTGCTCCAAATTTATATGATATGGGTGAATATTTTCCAATATTTTGGATTATATTTGTTGCATCTGGTATTACTTTCCATAGGGAAAATTGGAAGGAGATTATTCCATGGATTCTTCCTGTTTTGAATTATTTATTATTTAAATTATTCCATATTTATATCCCCAATTATATTATACTTTTTATAATCATGGCTATTTTAACTATTTTTTATGCTATTAAAGAAAATTCTAATAAAAGAAATATTAAAATTGCAGTTGTCTTTATTTTGTGTATAATGTCATTTTATGTAAACTACTACCTTTATTCGAATAGAATTATAAAGGATGGAAATCTGGAGGCAGAGATAAAACGATACAGAGAAATGGCTAGACCTGCTTTTTTATCTTTAAAACAAGAGGAGTTAAATAATATAGAGAGAATTGGTATTGGAGGTGTAAATAGAGTAAGGGATTTAAGAGGCATAGAAGAAATGCATGGCCTAAAAGAGTTAAGTATATATGATGATGGTTTTATTATGGATTACAATCCTCTTTTAAAGTGTAAAAACTTAAAAATATTAAATATTTATGATGGTTATTTAAATAAATTAGGTGAAATTGAAACCTTTGAAAATATAGACGATTTATATATTAGTAATATAAGAAAGGGTTCTTTGGATATTATGCCATACTTTCCAGATGTAAAAACTCTTTCTATTCATACTAATAAGCCAATTAGTCTTATGGGGTTAAAAAATTTTCCTAAAGTTGAAAAGTTGTCACTAGATATTAGGGATAATAAAAATTTTGATGAGATAGCAAGTTTAACTAATTTAAAAGAACTTACCTTATATGATAGGGTAATTAAAAACTATGATAAATTGCTTGAAATACCTACATTAAAAAAGCTAAATATATATTCTCCTATTAATGTAAATGAAGAGCTTGTAAAGGCAGCTAGAGCTAAGGGAATAGAAGTTAATATAATGGAAGAACCATATGTAGTATATGAATAATTTTTATAAATTAAAGATAAAGATATAAATAAAGATATTTTAAATTAAATGTATAAATCTAATTAGTAGTAAAATGTTCTATAATTAGATTTATACATTATTTTTATTTCTAAATTACAATACTACATTCTTTTTGCATAATAGTTGGAGAAAATAATTAGTAATATGAATTCAATAATCAGTATAGACGCAAGAAGTAGAATTATTATTTTATCTACACCTAAAAAACTTAATATTAATATAAGTATCATAAGCAAATAATTTATTATCTTAGCTACCATACAGCTACTTTTTTCCTTTATTCTTATATTTCTTTCATCATTTACTTCTATAGCTTTATTGCGTTTAATTTCCTCATCTTCTATTTTAGAAACTATAAAAGAACGTATTAGGTTTCCGATTCCTAGTACTAATAGAGCAGAACCAAAGCCAATACATAATCCAGAAAGCATTTTTGTACTAGTTGAGGTGAAAACAAAAATAGCTAGTAAGATAAGTAGAATTCCTAAAGTTGATTGAAGTATATAAATAAGTCTTTTATTTTTCATTTTATCACTCCTCATAAATAAAAATATCTTCAATAGACATATTAAAATATTTAGCAATTTTAAATGCTAATAGAATAGATGGATTATATCTTCCGTTTTCAAGGGAGCCTATAGTTTGCCTGGACACCTGTAAAGCAACAGCTAAGTCTTCTTGTTTTATACCATGTTTTTTTCTTATCTCTTCTAGTCTATTTTTCAAAGTTTCACTCCTTTCATAGATTTATGGAAAGTATACTTTACATAACTAGCATAACAATTAAGTTGTGAAATGTCAAGCAAGCTTTCCATAAAATAAAGATCGCTTTTCACAAAATAGTTATTGATATAAAAAATGTTAAGTATGGCTTTAGTAATAAGCTAATACTCAACATTAATTTAGAATTATTTTATTTTGAAATACTTATATCTTTAAAGTGTATAACAATTAAATTTATTAAGGGTAAAAGAATTAGATAAAAAGAAAATAAAATGGCTCTTGCATCTACACCTAAAGTTGTTAATGGCACTAATACGGCCACATTCCAAGGGATTAAAGGGGCTATTACAATAGCAGAATTTTCTATATCCAGGGCTAGTTTATCACTATCATAACCTAATCTAAGATATGTATTTTCCATGGTCATCTTTGTTAGCATTACCGCTAAAACTTGAGTACAACCAACCATAGAGCTAATAATACTAGTTATTATAGTTGTGAGAAATAATGAATCAGGTCTTTTTATTTTATTTAAGTAGTCTTCTATGAAATCTAGCATATTGGCTCCTTGGAAGATTCCAGTCAGAGCCGAGGATAGAAATACTATAAGGGCTAACTTTATCATAGATAATATTCCACCACCTTTTATGATGTTATGTAGGGAATTATCTTTTGGAAGTTCAAAGCCCAAAATTGCAGTTTTAATTATTTCCATAAAGGAAGCATTTTGAAATATTAAAGCTATTATAGCAGCTACAATCATACTAATAAGCATAGAAATTTTTACTTCAACTTTAAAGAAAGATAATACTATGATTATTAATGCTGGAAGTAGTATTGTTAGATTTATGTGAAAGGTAGAAGTAAGATTATATAATATATCTGAATTACTATAGTTTACAGGCATGTATAAGGATAAAATTAGATATAAAACTAGAGATAAAATTAAGGGAATTAAAGAGGTTTTAGTCATTCTCTTAATATTATCATAGAGATTAGTATCTGTAATTGATGCAACTAAATTTGCACTGGAAGACATAGGAGAGGATCTATCTCCAAAGTAGGCACCAGAAAGGATTGCTCCAGCTATAATAAAAGGATTACCACCTCCTGCTCTAGCCATAACCATTAAAGATATACCTACAGTTCCAATGGTACCAAAAGAGGTTCCAAGTAGCATAGATATAAATGCAGATAAAATAAAGGCACTTACAGCAAAAAAGCTTGGATGTATAAGATTAATTCCGTAATAGACTATGGAAGGAACTGTACCTGAAAGCATCCAAAGGGACACTATTCCTCCGATTAATATAAAGATTTTAAGTACGCCTATAGATTCTTTTCCACCTTTAATGAAATATTGAAGGCCATCTTTAATAGAAACTCCTCTTTTTATTGCAATAAAAAAGAATAGGCATAATACTATAATTAGAGATATAACGGTATCAATACCTTTAATTACGCCAGTTACAAATATAATTGTAGAAATTATTAATCCTAAAATAACGTCCATATTAATCCCCCATATAAATGAATTCCACTTATATATTATCTTTAATAGCATAAATTTACAATGATTTATATGAAGATAAAACATTTTTGCTATTAATGATTTTACTAAAATAAAAATTTAAAATTTATTTAAATATTTTATATAAAATAGAAGGAAATGATTATTGGATAAAAGGGAACTATAAACAATAGATATCCTAATTATGATGACAAGGAAATAATTTCATGAATAAAATATATTGACTATTAAAATAAAATGATATATTATGATAACAGTTAAATATGAATTTACAAATGCAACGAAAAGGGAAAGTAGTTAGTAGGAGTTATTACAGAGAGGGTTAATATGCTGAGATGACCTATAATAAGTATTAGTGAAGTGCCCCTTGGAGCAGAAAAGCCGAAATAAGTAGGTTTTTATGGGAACTCCCATTATAGAGTTAGGGTATGAAAGTACCTAAAATGAGATGGATATTTTATATCTAATAAGAGTGGAACCGTGGAAGTTATGCCTTCTGCCTCTGTATATAGCAGAGGTAGAAGGTTTTTTGATTTTGTAAGTTAATGTAAATAATTATTAACTTAAGGTTATTTTGCTGGCCAGCAAAAATAAATTCAATAAGATTCTATTTTGAAATCATTGTAAGTAAATTCAAAATTACTAAAAGATAAAAACAAAAGGAGAGTTAAGGATGAATATAAATTTAATATTAGCAGTAGTATTATCAATTTTAGCAATGTTTATCATATATGCCGTTAAAGAAAAAACTAATAATCGTGGCTATGCTACATTAGTTGGATTAGCTTTAGGTGTTATATTAGGTGCAATATTTAAAGATGATATCTTATTTTTAGATATAGTTGGTAGTGGTTATATGTCATTAATTAAGATGATAGTTGTACCTTTAGTTATGGTTTCATTAATCACTAGTATAGTTAGACTTAAAAATTTAGATACATTAAAATCTATAGGAATAAAAACATTAGGAATATTATTAGGAACTACAGGAATAGCAGCAGCTATAGGAATTGTAGTAGCTAAGGTGTTTAAATTAGGACAAGATTTAACTTTTGCAGGAGCAGAAGATTTTGTGGCTAGAGAAATACCTAAGTTTACTCAAGTATTGATGGATATGTTACCATCAAATCCAATAGCGTCTATAGTGGACAATAAAATAATTCCAGTAGTTATATTCTCATTATTTGTAGCTATAGCTTTAGTGATGGAAGATAATATAAACCCAGCTAAAGCGAAACCTTTTAAAGATTTTGTATTATCAGCTCATGCTATAGTATCAAAAATAACTGAAATGGTATTAAAATTTATACCTTATGGTGTTTTTGCTTTAATTGCAAAGACTGTAGCAAGTAATGGACTAGAAACTATTATGTCATTAATATGGGTTGTTGTAGCGGTTTATCTAGCATGCATACTTCAATTTATAATTGTATATACTCCATTAATTAGTTTTGTAGCAAGAAAGAGCCCAATAAAATTCTTTAAGGGTGTTTTACCAGCTCAGACTATGGCTTTCACAAGCCAAAGTAGTTATGGAACACTACCGGTTACTATAAAATCTTTAGTTGAGGGAGTTGGGGTTTCTGAGAACATTGCTAGTTTTGTAGCACCTCTTGGATCAACTATAGGAATGAACGCTTGCGGAGGCTTATATCCTGCTATAGTAGCTATATTTGTTGCTAATGTATTT
Source organism: Clostridiaceae bacterium (assembly GCA_902363375.1). Taxonomy (GTDB): domain Bacteria; phylum Bacillota; class Clostridia; order Clostridiales; family Clostridiaceae; genus Clostridium_J. The sequence continues at coordinate 508,135 of CABIZX010000002.1, forward strand.
AAAATAGATTTAAATATGTATTCATATGCTTTAATCATAGTTACTACTATAATATCTTCAATAGGTATTGCTGGGGTTCCAGGATCAGCTACTATGTCTACTACAGTTGTATTAGCAACATTAGGACTACCAATAGAAGGTATGGCTATGGTAATTGCAGTTGATGCCATAATTGATATGATGAGAACCACAACTAATGTAACTGGTTCTATGGTGACAGCGCTAGTAGTAGATGAGACAGAAAAGAGAAAAATTGCAAGAAAGAATAAAAGATAACTTTAATATATTGTAGTATAATTAAATTATTTTAACATAAACTTAAAATAGAGAGTTATTAATGAATAAATGAATAATGATAAATTCAAAAAACTTCACCTTAAAGCTATTTAGTTTTAGGGTGAAGTTTTTTGCAAAATAAACAAATAGAAGGAAATGCTTAGGAAGTACTCATATTTTAGAAAAACATGTTGACCGATTCGGTTTATGGTGATATGCTGAATCCATAAACCGAATCGGTTGATAATGTTTGAGGAGGTGTAGTCATTGGATAAGTTTCTTACGCTACCGCAGGAAAAGCAGGAGCGAATTATTGAAGCTGGGTTTCATTGCTTTGGTAAAATGGGATATAAAAAGGCTTCGGTACAAGACATTGCGAAGATTGCAGGAATTTCAAAAGGAATGATTTTTCACTACTTTGGAAGCAAAAAGGATATGTACCTGTATTTGATTCAAATTTCAAGTGCAGAAATATCGGAAGCATTTCAAAACGGATTTGATAATACAGTAACAGATTTCTTTGACCGATTTTTGATGCTGACAAACTGCAAGATTAACTGTATGAAAAAGCATCCGTCTCTATTGGCTTTTTTTGCTGCGCTTTATATGGAAACAGATCCGGAAGTTGTGGAAGAAACGCAAATAATCCTTGAGCAGGGAAAGAAAATGCGCATTGAGTCCTTGCTCAACAGCAGTGATAAAGCAAAATTCAAAAAACCAGACTATGCAGAATTAACTTGGAAATTGCTTGTGGGCTATGGCGAGAGTTATGCAAATTCTGCTATGTCTATGGATATAGGGGGACTTGCTACGCTACAAAAAGAATTTGAAGCCTGCATTTTTATGCTAAGGCAAAACTTGTATAAGAAAGAATATCTTTAATTTAATTGGAGGGAAAGATTATGGCAATACCTGTTTTAGAAGTAAACAACCTTACAAAACGATTTGGAAAGGTTACAGCGGTCAATGGGATAAACATGACACTGAATCAGGGAGAAGTGTTCGGGTATATAGGTCCCAATGGAGCTGGTAAAACAACAACTATTAATGTGCTCCTTGGTATCTTAAGGGCCAGTTCGGGTAGCGTTCAAATTTTCGGAAAGGATGCATGGAGCGACGCTGTGGAAATTCATAAGCGAATTTCATTTGTGCCGGGGGATGTGAACCTTTGGCCGAATCTGACAGGCGGTGAAGTAATTGATTTGTTTACTTCTCTGCGCGGAAAAGTTGACGTAGCCAAGCGTAAAAGACTCCTTGAAATGTTCGAGCTTGATCCTACAAAAAAGTGCCGCACCTATTCCAAAGGAAATCGTCAAAAGGTTGCTTTAGTGTCTGCCTTTGCGGCGGATTCTGATTTATATATTCTAGATGAACCAACCAGCGGACTTGACCCGCTTATGGAACAAGTCTTTCAGGAATGCGTAAGTGAACAGAAAAACAACGGGAAAACGATTCTTCTTTCAAGCCATATTCTTTCCGAGGTGGAAAGGCTCTGCGACCGTGTCAGCATCATCCGTGAGGGAAAGATTATCGAAACAGGAACGCTCAGTGAGCTTCGCCATTTGACGAATATCACGATGAAAGTAGATACCATAAAGCACATTGAAAATCTTGAACAAATCAAAGGAATTAGCGGAATTAAGAGGCAGAATAACGGACTTTCGTTCCAGGTGGAGTCCTCTGAAATTGGTAATGTTGTAGCCGAAATCTCCAGATATGGCGTAACAAAGCTGGAGAGCATGCCGCCTACTTTGGAAGACCTCTTTATGCGCCATTATGGAGGTGTTCAGAATGAAAAGTAATTTTGAAAATACAAGTAAGCTGGTGCGTTTCATCTTACGGCGAGAGCGAATCAGTTCATCGCTTTGTATAATCCTTCTATCTGTATTTTCAATTATGCTTGCACCAGCACTCTCCAATATGTTCGATGTTCCGGCAAGAGAAGCGCTCATTCAGACTGTAAACAACCCTGCAATGATTGGAATGCTTGGCCCAATTTTCGGGATTGAAAATTATACCGCAGGTGCAATGTATTTTAATATGATGGTGCAGTGGGTGATGATTACCGCTGCAGTGATGAATATTCTGCTTGTGGTTCGCCATACAAGAAGCGACGAGGAACACGGCAGAGTAGATATGCTACGTTCCCTTCCAACAGGAAAATTTTCAAATCTTTCAGCAGCAATGATTACAGCATTCATTGTAAATCTGGGCATTGCACTTTTGACTGGCGTGGGTATTGCTGTGTGTGGTATTGAAAGTATGGGCTGGAACGGCGCATTGCTATACGGTGTATCCATTGGCGTTGCTGGTTTTGTTTTTGCTGCACTTGCGGCCATATTTTCTCAGCTTTGCATGACTTCGCGTGGAGCAATCGGGTTGTCTATAATTTCACTCGGGTTCTTGTATTTACTGAGAGGTGCTGGAGATATCGGAAACGAAACACTTTCCTACATCAGTCCTTTGGGACTTGCTCAAAGAACACAGGCATTTGTGGAAAACAACTGGCTTCCGATTTTGATTTTACTTGCCGAAGCAATTGTAATTATCATAATCGCATTTGTCTTGAATGGTCATCGTGACATCAGGCAAGGACTCATTCCGGAAAGGCGTGGCAAAGAAAATGCGAAAGCTTACCTTTGTTCTCCTTACGGTCTTGCTTTCAAGCTTCTGATGGTACCGTTTTTCAGCTGGATTATAGGTATGTTTGTAATCGGCGCATCATATGGTTCTATTTTAGGCACCATTGATACCTTCGTACAAAGTAGTGAGTTCTATTCCATGATGATTGGCGCAACATCTGAATTCTCCACAGCACAGATGTTTGTGTCTATGGTTAACTCAGTGATGGCGCTTTGTTCCGTGTTTCCGGTGCTTACCATGGTGATGAAGTTCCGAAGTGAAGAAAAGGACGGATATTATCAGAATGTATTATCAAATTCGGTGTCAAGACATCACTATCTGGCAAGCTATGTACTAATCGCCTTTGTGACAAGTGTTTTGGTGCAGTGCGCTACTGCCTTGGGGATTTATGCTTCAGCTGTTGCTGTGCTTCCTGATCCAGGAACACTTCCCCTTGGGTATTTGCTGAAAGCAAATCTTGTATATGCACCTGCATTGTGGGTGATGATCGGAATTGCTGTTCTGTTAATCGGCTTGCTTCCAAAAATGACGTCAGTCATTTGGGGATATTTCGGATTTTCGTTCTTCGTAACCTTTATGGGAAGACTACCGAATTTCCTGCCAGAATGGGTAGCGAAGCTCACTCCCTTCGGCTGGATTCCAAACTTGCCTGTTGATGAAATTAACTTTGCAACGATTGCGGTATTAACTGTTATTGCTGTATTGCTGATGATTATCGGTTTTGCCGCATACCGTAGACGGGATGTATCTGCATCATAAAATACAAACAGCAGACTGCCTTTCATATAAAAGGATTGGTAGTCTGTTTCTTTCATTTCATATATATGGACCTATGTCGATAATTTGGACACAAAAAGTCATGCAATATTAGGATGACCTTTTTAGCTTATATTACGAAAGCCATTTGTGCAACTTAGAAGCATATAATTGTTTTAATAAATTCGACGGAATAGCAAACATAAGTATGGCTTATTATGGTTTAAAAATGAATTAATTATTCTTAGATATTGTAGAAATAAGAACCATAGAAGGAAAAATAATATGAGGATAATAAATCTGTGTATGCTTATACTATAATCATAAAAAATGCATAGGAGGTTTATTATGAAAAAAATAGCGCTTTTAGTTGCAACAATAGCATTGACCACAGGACTAGTAGGATGTACTAGCAATGGTACTACAGGTATGAATGGAAATACTGGAAATAAGGTAGCTGAAAATAGTAAAATGACTGAAAACCGTAAAGATACTGGAACAAACAATGGAGTAAATGGTGGAGTATTAGACAATAAAGGAACTGCTGAGAATAGAACTAATAATAACATTGAAAGTGGAGTATTGGGAGTAAACGATAATAATAACAATGCTGGAAAGAATGGAAATAATAATACCCTTTTTGGCATTGACTTAACTAACCACAACTACGCAGATGGTGTGTATCGTGGAGCTTATATCAATGAAGATGAATTATCAGTTGAATTTACTTTAGCTAATAATCAAATTAAAGATATTAAATTTATATCTTTAGCAAATGATAGTAAGAATAAAAATATGAAGAGTCACTATGAAGCTTTAATTAAGCACTTAGAAGGTAAGGATATAAGACAAAGTCTTAATGATTTATATAATCCTACTTCTATAGTAAAGGATATGGACAAAAATGTTGAAGCAGGAAAATTAACTTCTGCTATACATGATGCTTTAAATAGAGGAGTTTATACTCCAACTAATCAAAACAACAAGGGTACTACAAATAATAAATAAAGCTTTATATATAAGTTTTACTTAACTTTCTACACTTAAATTACTATTGGAAATACACATCTCTAGTAAACTTAGTTAAAGTTTATGTATTAAAACTTATATATTATAATTAAAGAAATAATAAAGGGCTATCTTAAAATAATCTAAACTTTAAATTAATGAGAAGTTTAGTGAATTATCTTAAGATAGCCATATTTTACTTTCCAAAGTTTTTATTAATTTGTTAAGCTGTTACAGTTTCTGCTTTTTCATCTTTCCTCCAAGTACTATTTAGTAGATAGAAGGAAACTACTGCAGAAATTAAATCTGATACTGGATATGCAATCCATGCACCTATAGTACCAAAAATATTTACAAAAACTATAGCTAAAGGAATAAATACTATTAGTTGTCTAAATAAAGATAGTCTAAATCCCTTTTTAGCTTCATCAATAGCTTGATAGTAATATATACCTACATAATAGAATCCAACTAGTGGAAGTAAGAAGATACATATTCTTAGCGCTCTAACTGCCTCTGGTAATAGAGATACATCAGTTAAGAACAAACTTATCATTTGTGGAGCAAAATACATAATAAATACTCCAAAGATTAATGAAATTATTGTAACTGTTTTTATAGATGCTTTAACTGTATTTTTAACTCTATCAAAGTTTCTTGCACCAAAGTTAAAAGCTACAATTGGTTGCATAGCAGAGCTTATACCAATTATTGCAATGAACATAAACATAGAGATTTTAGTAATAACACCAACTATTATTATAGCATTATCTCCACCTTGAGTAATTAAAAGATTATTTAAAACAACAGCTACTACTGCATCAGAAATTTCAATAACAAAGGTTGAAAATCCAACGGCTATTAATCCTTTAATTAAAGCAATATCTACATTTGGTACAATATTTTTTATTGAGAGCTTAATGTCAAAGTGCTTAATTACATCTTTAAATTTATATAGGACAAATAGTAAGCCTACAAACTGAGAAGCTACAGTAGCAATGGCAGCACCAGCTATACCTATATTTAAATGAGCTACTAATATATAGTCAACTACGATATTTAAAAGGGCACCAATACTATTAGCATAAAGTCCTATTTTAGAGTTTCCTAGAGATGTCATTATCTGAGCACAAACTACAGTTAAGCCTTGAAATATTGCTCCTAAAAAGATTACAGATATATAATCATTAGTTAATCCAAAGGTAACTTCACTAGCACCAAGTTTATATAGTAGTCCACCTCTAAATAAGAATAAAAGTAGAGGAATTATAGTTAATGACGATATGGTTAAAAATAGTGAATTAACGATAGTTGATTTTATTTTTTTAGGATTATTCTCACCGGAATATCTAGAAACATAGGTTGAAGCTCCTACACCAATTAAAAAAGCGATTGCTATAAGGAAACGTTGAATTGGAAATGCAACTGTTAAGGCGCCAATAGCGTTAGGGCCTATATATCTACCAACGAAAACTGTATCTACCATGTTATAAAGTTCTGCTACTAGCAAAGAAAAAATTGCAGGTATAGCAAACTTAAACAATACTCTATATGTCCTTCCATCTGAAAATACTTTTGGGTTAATCCCCATAAGTCTCACCTCATTTATTTGAAAATTCTGCATATTCTTCTTAAGTTTATATTATAAAAAAAGTTCATTTTTATTTTTATAGAAAATATGCTTTACCCTAATGTTTAATAATTTTGTTTTCTAGTAATTGAATTAATATCAATAATGTTTATAAAAAATATTCTTTAGTTTATTATAGTTTTAAGAATAAATCTCTTTTATGAAATAACCGAACTTAAAATTCTTTAGCAATCTAATTATTTATAATAACAGTTTTATGAAAGTAGTAAGTGTTGTTAATTCATTATTGAAATATTTCAGCTTATATTACTATTATAGTTGAAAACAATTAAATAAACATTCACTTCAATGTCCATCAAAAAGTACTATTCTGCCCATAATGCAATTTGAAGAAAGTGGGAAAAAGCACAAAAGCACCTTAATCTAGATGCTTTTGTACTCAAAATTAATGAATTTTTTATGAAACATATTAAATTTTAATAAGATTTTTATATGAATCCATGTAATATGAGGTAAAAATGAATTATCTTAAGGGTTTTTGAACCTGATTAATTATAATTAATGTGGCTCCATAGGTTTTTAAGGTAGCTAATATATTTATAACTGTACTTTTCTTAAAATATTTAAACTTAATGTTGGGATAGGAAGCTTTATGCAAAATTCCATTTTCATCTTTATTTAGCCTTGTAGGCCTTCCCATATCAACCCAATAGTTATAGGAAGAGCCAATTCTTTCATTGATTTCATAGGTAGTTACATTAACATCTGAGTGGACATTAGTTATATTCAAAGATAATTTTTTAGAGGTAGCATTTTTAATACCCCTAAGTTTTGAAAAACTAGCCATAGATATTAAGTCATTAATTTTATCATGATAAGTATAAAGTAATATTTGATATTGATTATCTGATTTAGTAACTATATATCCATCACCCTTTGCTACTAAAGAATCACCTAATTTGTTTAAAAGAGAATAAGCATAAAAAGAAGGCTTTTTAATTCCCTTATCATTTATTAGCCCAGGATAGCCGAAGAATAGTTCGTTTGTTATATTTACTTGCTTGTCAAGAACATCAAAGGCTCGTATAAAGCTCAAATCTCCTTGATGATTAACTACATTATCAATAATATATGGAATCATGTAGGCCGTGTCATAAATATTGTTTACTTCGTTATTTATTATGAAAGGTTCTTCTTCAAATTCTAATTTATTATAGGTCAATATCTCTTCAATTGAAGATTTTAGATCTGCAGGAAAGGTAGAAGAGAATTGAAATCTAAAGTTTTTATAATTAAGAATTTCTATGGCACTAAAGTATTCCATAAAAGATAGTAGAATGTTTTTAAAATCTTCATAGATATCTATAGAATTTTTTAGAGATAATGTGTTTCTAGATACGTTTTCATTCAGTTCCTCATTAAGATTATTTATATGTTCTTCATAGGTACTATTTAAATCTAAAACAATTATAGGTATAATATCTAGAAATTCTATAAATTCAAGGACATCCTTTGCTCTATTCCAGTTATGAAATTTAGAACCAGGGAATATAGCCATATCTGTACTAAATAAATTTAAAACCCTTCCATACTCAAAGTCCATCTCCCCTTGGAGTTCTTCTAAAGTATCCTTATTATCTTCAATTAAAAGATCAAAGGCATCACTAATAGTTATAACCCTATTAAAGTCTTTATTAAATTCACTTATATAATTTTCCATATCAATATTTAATTGATGAATTTTATCTTCATAGTTAAATCTATCATAATCTTCTAGATAATAAATTATGTCATCTAAGCTTTCCTCAAGAGGATGAGTGGTATATTTTGTTAACTTCTCAAGCTCCTTAGGAGTAGACTTATACTTTTTCCTAAATTGCAGAGGTGTGAGCTTATAATGTAATTTAAAATGTTTATTGAAATATCTAGTGTGAGAAAAACCGATTTCCTCAGAGATTTCAGATAGGGTCATATCAGTGTCTAATATTAATTTTATTGATTCTTCTACCCTAATAAGATTTAAAAATTCTGTAAAGGAATATCCAGTGGCATATTTTATTTCTCTTGATAGATAATGGGTACTTAGATATTCATTACTAGATATATCCTTAAGAGTTATATTGTTTTGATAATTATTATAGATGTATTTAGATATGCTATGATACCTTTGAAGCTGGTCCTTATTTGATTTAAGCTCTTCCTTCTCATGAATTAAATAGTTAAAGTTGTTTATTAGATGATAAAGGAGCTTTACAAGGATATCTTCAATTTCTTCATCATAGTTATCTTGCTTTTGCACTGTTTCACAAAGAATCTGACAAAGAAATACCCTTAAATCTTCATATTCTTCTCCAAGCTGAGAATCTTCACTAGAAGAATTGGTATAGAAAAACATATTCTCAATATCATTATAATATTTTTGAAAAAAGTATGGATCTATCTGAAATATAAGAACCTTATTATCAGGGTCATCACTTTCAATGTGATGAACTTCATCTATATTTATAATTTCTATTTGATTTTCTGTTATTACATATTTTTCAGTATTAATATATAGGTTGATTGTGCCCTTTATCACATACAGAATTTCAATGCAATAATGCCAGTGAATTGGATAATTTTTCATGGTGTTTAGGGATATAGATACAGGCATATTTGCAGAGTAGTTGATATATTGTCTGTGCATATAAACTCTCCTTACTAGTTTCTTTAGTGTTAATAATATTATAGCATTAATTAGAAAAAACATGCTAGAAGAGTAAGAAGCTTCCGAAAAATACATCTTTAATATTTTACATAATATTAATAATGTACTTTGCGGAAGCACTTTGGGATTTTATTGTTAACATACTTAAAGAATTTTGACTTCAAGTAATATTTTTAAAGCATTATAACATTTCTATGAAGGCAGCCATTCTAGTGTTAAGTTGTCCAATATCTGCATTGGAGTAATCTGTTTCTATGCTGATATAAGGAATATTTTTATTATTATTAACAAATCTTTTTATTTGTAGTGTCTCTACATTATAAGTATGACATGCTTGAAGAATTACATCTACTACTGCATCTACTTTGTATTCATCTATCATTCTATTAAGTAGCTCTGTACGGTTAGGATTAGGTGTCATACATGAACATCCGATATTTAAATATTTACGAGCAATGGCTTCATAGATATCTGGATTGTTTTCATCTACTAATTCATCGATGGCTTTTGCACCAGTACAGTTTTCAAAACCTACTACATAAGCTCCATTATCTTCAATAGCTTTTATAACCTTTTCAGTAGCACCACCAATAGGACATCCTGTTATAAGAATACGAGGTTTCTTTTCATATTTCTTTTCTACTTCATATTCTTTTTCTATTTTTTCAGTTAAAGCATATAGTTCCTTTGGTATTTCTTTTTTATCAAACTTAAATGTAGTTCCATAAAGGACTTTAAACATGTCTTGTCCTAAAATAGCTGGTGGATCTAATTTACCAAGACCATAGAAAGTTTTAAGAGCTTTTCTTTCTTCATTTTTTACTTTTATAGCTTCCTTAACGTTTTCATCGCTAATAGTAGTCTCAAATCGATTTTCTAAAACTTCTTTAAACTTAATTACTTCCTTCTTCCAAAGTTTTAAGCCCTCTTCACTTTGAGAGTTTGGTAACTCCATAACATGAACTGGTTTAAACTCACTTAAATACTCATACATTTTTTTCTTTCCATCACAAGTAGTTTCACCTACAACTAAATCAGAAAAGTAAAAGAATGGGCATTTATCTGTCTTTGCAAAACCATAGCTTGATTTAATAAGAGGACATAGGTTACGTGGTAGATCCTTTTCAGCTTCTGAAATTGTTTCATCAGAGGTAGAGCAAAGAGAAACAACACTAGCACCCATGGCAAGTGGTAATTCTTGAGGCATATAAGTACAAAATACTCCTACTAGAGGTATGTTTTGATCTTTAAGATTTTTAGCTGCAATAAAAGAATTTCTTCTAGCTTCAGCAAAATCATCAAATATTTCAGGCAATTCTTTTCTTATTTTCATTTTAATTCTCCAATCACTTTTATACGTTTATTTTATAACAATCTTTACAATACAATTATACATATAAATTATGTAATAATATGAATTATAGGGTTATTTTATACATTTCAACATATCTATAGAAGGTTGTAATACTATATTTATGGAAATGGTGATAGAATTATAGTATATAGAAAATTTTAAAATAAAAATAATATTATTATTTAACTTAGTACAATTTTAAAATGGGAGGTATAAGACATGAAATATGATTTTAATGAAAAAGTGGACAGACTGGGTAGTAACTGTGTGAAGTGGGATCTAATAAATGAAACTTATAATGATAGTGAAATAATACCATTATGGGTAGCGGATATGGATTTTAAGGTACCAGAGGAAGTATGTGATGCTATAAGAAAGAGATTAGAACATCCTGTTTTTGGATATTCACTTACACCTCCATCATATTATAAAGCTGCAATAGATTGGTTTGATAAGAGATTTGGATGGAAGGTTGAAAAATCATGGATAAATTTTGCTCCAGGAGTTGTACCAGGATTAAAAACTATAGTTGCAGCATATACAAGGCCTGGGGATGAAATTATAATTCAAACACCTGTATATCATCCTTTTTATAGCATTATAAAAAATAATGGATGTCAGGTGGTAGAAAATCCTTTAATCTGTAAAGATGGAAGATATGAAATGGATTTTGATAATTTAGAAAAAATAATTACTAAAAACACTAAGATGATAATTCTTTGTAGTCCTCATAATCCAGTAGGAAGGGTATGGACTAAAGAAGAATTAAAAAGAGTGGGAGATATATGTATAAAAAATAATGTATTAATAGTAGCAGATGAAATTCATGCTGATATAGTTTTTAAACCAAATATTCACACTGTATTTGCATCTATTAGTGAAGAATTTGCTGATAAATCCATAATTTGTACAGCACCTAATAAAACCTTTAACATAGCGGGACTTAAAACTGCTAATATAATAATTAAAAATGAAGAATTAAGAGATCAATATATTCGTCAATTAGAAAAAGACTGTATAGAAGGTCCAACAACATTAGGTGCCATAGCTCAAGAAGCTGCCTATACTAGTGGAGAAGATTGGTATCAAGGTCTTATGAATTATTTAACAGAAAATATGGATTTCACTTTAGATTTCTTTGAAAAGAGAATTCCTAAAATTAAAATCAGAAGACCAGAGGGAACATATTTATTATGGCTTGATTGCTCAGAATTAAATATGAAATCAGAAGAATTAAGTGATTTTTTCCTTAAAAAGTGTAAGGTATGGCTAAATGATGGTAGTATGTTTGGACATGCTGGAGCTATGTTCCAAAGAATGAATATAGGAACTAGTAGAGTAGTTCTTCAAGAAGCGCTAGAGAGGATAGAAAGAGAAGTAAATAAATTAGCATAAAATAAATAAGCCTGACTTAAAATTAGTTCAACATTCTACAAAGTTTAGTGAATTATTTTAAGTCAGGTTATTATATATCTTAAATCAAAGGGGGTATTAAGGTTGATAAGAGATTTTAAAAATGAAGATTTAAAAGCTATTATTGACTTATTACAAGAGGATTATGTAATTAGTAGGGAAGAAGCTACTTCAGAGTTTACTGGAGATAATAAACGGATAATAATTTATGAAGAAGATGAAATTAGAGGATTTGCTATTATGGTTGACAATAAGGGAAACAATAAATGTACATTAAAATTATATGTAAATCCAAGCTATAGAAAAAGAGGCATAGGAACAGCCTTATATGAAAAGGTTATGGAGCACTTAACGGAGGCTAAAGCTGATGGTATTGTAGTAGGATTCAAGGTGGATGGTGAAGCTGCTACAAACTTTTATAAAAAGTTAGGATATGAAAAGTGGTTTGGATATCATGATATGAGATATATGGGTGGAATGCAGTCAGAGGTAAGTTTGAACTTTATAAATTATGAAGATAAGTATTTTGAAAAATATGAAACCCTCATAGGAGAAGCTTTTTATGAACTTAGAAAAGCTAGCGATATAAAGCCATATAACTGTAGTGATTTTAGTGAAAAAGAAAGACAATACCACATAAATAACAAAAATTATGTTTATCTTTTACTTGATGGAAAAGACGAAATCATTACAACTATTATGGTTAAAGATGGTCTCATTGATGAGGTGATGACAAGCAAAGATTATGAAGGAAAAGGCTATGGCAAAAAAGCAGTTCAATTTGGTATAAATAAAGCTTTAAGTGAAGGCGCTAAAAATATCGAGCTCTGCGTCGTGGAATGGAATGAAAAAGCAAGAAAATTATATGAAGGATTAGGATTTGAAACAATTCAAACCTTTCATAACTATAGAAAAAACTTAATATGAAGAAAAAAATTATATAATGAGCCTTTAAAAAAGTCTGTATGGTGTATCTTACATTAAAAATATCCTATAAATAAGAAATTTACTAATGAAAGCTCTTATTTTATAGGATATTTATTATTGAAAATGATAAATAGAGGCTTTAAAAAATTATCATTAAAGAAATAAAGTTAACAGGATTTTGTGTAGGTTTAAACTTTACTTTAATTAAAGGTAAAATTAACATGCTTATTTTAAATTATAATTATTTATAAGCTTTAAAGTTAAATCTAAGGCATCCTTACCATCCACCCATAGATCAGGCTTAATACCAACATCTTCTTTAAAAAAGTTCTCATCATATAACCTTAGCCAATTTCCATAGGAAAATTCAATATGAGAGTTTGGAAGATATCCAAGTTCTACATTAGAGCTTTCGAGAGTACCCTTAGTATTTGTACCTACAACTACAACATTTTCAAAGTCCTTTAGGTGCTCTACAAAGAATTCAGCAGCGGAAGAGGTTTCTTTATCTGTAAGAACAAAGATAGTATTAGAATTTTCACTAAGCTGTTCTTTACTTTTAGGGATATGTTCATAATAGTAAGAATTAACTTTCTCTAGCTGTAAGGTTTCTAAATCTTTATGAAAGGTATTAAAGTCATAATAGGAAGGTACATTTTTGGATCTTCCATAGAGCAATAAAAACAGTCCCTTTCCATCAGAGGAAACTCCAAAGTACTCCTTTATCCAATTTAAAGCTGTAAGTATATCTCCTCCATGATTTCCTCGTAAATCTATTATACTGGATGGAAAGTTCTTTATCTTAGAAGCTGTTTGAGTAAATTCAATGCCCCCTAAATCTATACTATAAGGTATTGCTCTTGAAGATATTATAGGAACATCATCTATAGTTGTGTATTTTAAAGATGATTTGGGATTTTCTGAAAGAGTATTTGATAATTTAAGCTCAATATTTTTAATATACTGTGATTTACCGCGATAAAAAGTGGTTGATATTGAATTGGAAGCTTGTCCCTCATATTTTTGTAAAATCCCTAAGTTATAGACTAGTTTTCCATTATTGTCTATTGAAAGATTTAAATATTTTTCAATATTTTTATCATCATTTATAGATCTAATATAGTAATTTACATTGCCATATTCTGCATAGTACCCTATATCATTTTTAAGAATTTGTAGGTTTGAATTTGAATAATATCTATAAGTATTTTTTAAATTGAAATCATATTTCCCTATATAAAAATGTCTATCGGGCACAAAGGAAAGATTGTACTTTAAGCTTTGAGTCAATTCATCTACTTTAACTACATCCTTATCTCCAATAAAGCTTAAAACAGATTCCTTAGCTTTAAAAAATTTCTCATCACCACCATAATAATTATATGGAGCATAGCAAGATTTTAAGGCTTTGAAATATAAGTTTACATCAGTAATGGCTTCTTGGGCAGTTATAACAGTAGGAGAGAGTATTTGAGATGATGAGAATAGGGTAGAATGTTCTTCAGCAGTTAATATATCCTCATCAGGTATTTCAGAAATAAAATCTCTAATATTCTGTTTGGATACAGAAATGTTTAAATTTTTATGATTAATGTTTTTTAAAGTCTCATGAAAGGAAATTTCTTTTTTGTAATTAGGTAAATAAATTAAAATTAAGATAATAATTATTATAAAAAAAGCTATTATAACTTTTTTCAAACTAAAATCACCCCCTATAATATTGTTAAATAAGGATATTATACCATAAAATGTAAAAATGTGAAATAGTCATAGGGCATTAGAATAAAAATAGCCAATATATAACTTTTAGCTATACTATGTTTTGGTTATAATGTTATTAATTAATTTTGATATAAATGATAAATATAACTTATAGTAGTTTAAATGAGAAGTAAATAGAGGAGGGATAAAGTGGCAAAGATTATTATAATAGAGGATACGGAAACTATCAGGCAAGAACTTGAAACCTTTTTAACTAGATATGGGTATGAAGTTATAGCTCCTATTGATTTTGAAAATATAATATCTATTATTGAGAAGGAAGCTCCAGATCTTATACTCTTAGATATAAATTTACCAGTGTTTGATGGATTTTATATTTGCAGAGAGGTAAGAAAAACTTCTGAGGTGCCTATAATTGTAGTTACTAGTAGAGATAGTGATATGGATGAGCTAATGAGCATGAATTTAGGAGCAGATGATTTTATAACTAAGCCGTATAATACACAAATACTTTTAGCTAGAATAAATTCTGTACTAAAAAGAGTAAGCCAAAATAGTGAAGGAAACCAAGAAATCTTAAGCTATAATGACTTAAAATTAAATTTATCTAATGGAACTATAAGCTCTATGGATAAAACTTTAGAGATAACTAAAAATGAACTAAGAATTTTATATTATCTTATAAAGAACCAAGGAAACATAGTATCTAGGGAAGATTTAATGGATTATCTATGGAAATCTAATCTTTTTGTAGATGACAATACATTATCAGTAAATGTGACAAGACTTAGAAGAAAGCTAGAGGAGATAGGAATTAAGGAGGCTATAGAAACAAGAAGAGGTCTTGGATATATAATGCCTTAAACTTAATTTTCATATGAAATTAGATTTTGTATTTAGTAACTTTTTATATATTTAAATGGTTGAAGGAAGGAATAAAGAAATATGAGAATTAGGGATTATCTGAAGTCAAGAAGTGGATTTTTAATGATTAATGGAATTCTATTTATAATTTTTATAGTTGTTCTATTATTTTTAAAGGTTGGAAGTGGACTAATATTTTTAGCTTTTATATTATGGTTTATTCCATTAGGTACATATATGATCTTAGAGATTATTAGGTATAAACGTTTTTTAGACAACATTACAGGAACTATAGAAAATCTTGATAAGAAGTATCTGCTACCCGAGGTAATGGAAAAACCAGATTTTTTAGAGGGCGAAATAATTTATGCAGTTCTTAAAGAATGTAATAAAAACATGCATGAATATGTGAAAAAGTATGAGTATACTCAAAAAGAATATAGAGAATACATAGAAATGTGGGTTCACGAAGTAAAGACTCCCATTGCTTCTGCAAGGCTTATTATAGACAATAATGAAGGTGCAGTAACAAATAAAATTGGATATGAGCTTAAAAAGGTAGAAGATTTTATAGAGCAAGTCCTTTATTATTCAAAAAGCAATGACGTAAGCAAGGATTATATAATAAGAGAATTTGATTTGGAAGAAGCAGTCATGGAGGTTTTAAGGAAGAACTCAAGAGATTTTATAAATAAAAAAATATCTTTAGATATAGGAGATATAGGAGGAAAAATATTCAGTGATAGAAAATGGATAGAATTTATTTTAAATCAGGTCTTAGGAAATGCCATAAAATATTCTCCAAAATCAAAGGGTATAGTGAAGATATATTCCACCTTATATGAAAATAAGATTACCTTAACTGTAGAAGATAATGGAGTTGGAATTTCAGAAAAAGATATTATCAGAGTCTTTGAAAAAGGCTTCACAGGTGATAACGGAAGAAAATTTGGAAAATCCACAGGAATGGGATTATATCTGTGCAAAAAGCTTTGTGATAGATTAGGATTGGGGATAAATATTGAATCGAAGGTAGAACTTGGAACTAAGGTCCATATAATTTTCCCCTTAGGAAAACTTACAAACTTTTAAAGTACTTTGGCATAATACGCTAATATAAGCTAATATTTAAGAATCACTTATATTATTACTGCTCAGCCGGTTTCGAAATATTGATTTACTAAAGCATTTATTCAAGGTAAAATCTACAACACAACAACTCGTATACACTCAAACAAGTTGTGTTGCTTACGATTTTACCATTCATAAATACTAAGTAAATTTAATATCCCGGAAAATGGCATTCGCTAACAATAATATTAAAGTGCTTCTTAAATATTTTACATAATATTCTAGGAATTTTTCCTAATAAATTAGAAGAATTAAATTCAAATAATTAAATCAAAGATTTAGATTCTTACTTATGCAAAAACACGTTATATTTCATTTTCAAAATATCTATTAAAACTTTTTATAATAGTTAATTAGCTCTTCTTTGGTTGTAATTCCCTTAGCTTGAGGAATGACTAAATCCTTCACGTCTTTTCCTTTAAGTTTTCCAGCTACTATATATTCCTTACCCAATAAATCTTGAGCCCAATAGATTATTTTATCAACTACGGGAGTATCAACCTTACATATTTCTGCAAAGGCTTTGATTATACAAAGTCCATAGTCAATATCTTCTATAAAGTATCGTGAATTTAGATCAGGTAGGTATCCACCATCTACTTTAATCATAGGAGTTTTTATAGTTTGAAAACCAGGTGCAGTTCTAATTTTATGAGTTAGTTCTTCTGGAGTTTCAATATTATATCTAGACTTAATCCTCTCGAAGTCACTAGGTTCAAAATCATTATTTTCATTTAATTCATGGAATAAAGTTATTAACTCTTCATCTAATTTTAGTAGCATGGAAGAGGCTTCATTGCCCCATTGCTCATAAAATAATGAGTGCTCATCATAGGCATTCCCAGGTTCATAATCATTGAAAAGTTCATAAAGCCTAGAAGGGTGCATAGTTGGGTTAGATGGAGATAAAGTTATGCCTAAATAATTTTTTATAGGATAACATGGGATATCAATGAGTTTTGTCATGATCTCACATACTCGCTCTCCTTCATAATTAGGTATTATACCAAGTTTCATAAACTCATTTTTTTGTTTAAGAACAACACATTCACCATAGGAATCTAATCTTGTTATAGATGGAACTCTTTGAGAGCCAAAGAATATACAGCCCTTATTTAAAAGTTCTTCTATATAATATTCCTTTCCACCAAATCCAGGAATTGCTCCTATTATAGTACCATTTTTAGCATAGTTAATTATACTTTTTAAAGTATTTTCAATCATAAAAGATGGATGAGTAATTAAAATTAAGTCTGCATACTTAATGGCACTTTCAAGATCAGATGTGATGGAATGAAGTTTTACACTATGTTTTAAACCTTTCTCTTCTTCAACTAGTACTAAAGTTTCCTTGAAAGCTTCTGGCTTAGAAGTATGTAACCATACTTTGCAGTTATCTTTAAGGGATATGTAAGTTGCCAGATATGTGCCAATATTTCCAGCACCTATTATACTAATATTCATAATTAATCCTCCTCTGGATATAGTAATATTTTATTTTTATATATTTAAAGATGAAATTTGGAATCGAATTATAAAATTAAAGGTAAAATATATAAAATTTCAAATGTATCTCATTAGTATCTTACAAAAATGAAAGATTAATGACATGAAATTAAATACAACATAGTTAAAGAAGAATATATAATAAGTTCATAAAGAGTTAGGACAAAACTTAAATAGATTTTAGGAGGATTACTTATGGAAAATGTCTTAAAGGTTGAAAATATAGAAAAGTACTATGGAGGAAAGGGTAATGTTACTAAAGCCATAGATAATATAAGTTTTCAAGTAGATAAAGGTGAATTTCTTGGAATAATGGGACCTTCAGGAAGTGGTAAAACTACTTTATTAAATTGTATATCTACAATTGATACAGTAACTACAGGAAACATAATTATAAATAATAAGGATATAACCACCCTTAAGAGTAAAGAAATTGAAAAGTTTAGAAGAGATGAGCTTGGGTTTATATTTCAAGATTTTAATCTTTTAGATACATTAACGGCTTATGAAAACATTGCATTAGCACTTACTATACAAGATGTAAAGCCTAAAAGTATAGATGGAAGAATTAAAGATGTGGCAAATAAATTAGGAATAAAAGAGATTTTAAATAAATATCCCTATGAAATGTCTGGTGGACAAAGGCAGAGGGTGGCTTCAGCTAGAGCTATTGTTACAAATCCATCATTAATTTTAGCTGATGAGCCTACAGGAGCCCTTGACTCTAAGTCATCTAGATTGCTATTAGATTCCTTTGAAAAATTGAACGAAGAGCTACAGGCTACTATTCTTATGGTTACCCATGATGCTTTCACAGCTAGTTATGCTCATAGGATTCTATTTATTAAGGATGGAAAGGTATTTAATGAATTGATTAGAGGTACTGATAGTAGAAAGGAATTCTTTAATAGAATTATTGAAGTAGTGACATTACTTGGAGGTGACAATGGGGATGTATTCTAAGATTGCATTAAACAATGTAAAGAAGAGTTTTAAAGACTATACTATATATTTTCTAACCCTGACCTTTGCAGTATGTATATTTTATAGCTTTAACTCTATAGAGTCACAGAAGGCTATGTTTGAGATAAGTAAAAGTGAAGCTAGTTACATAGATGTGTTAACAACTGCTATCTCCTGGGTATCAGTATTAGTATCTGCAATTCTAGGTGGATTAATTATTTATGCCAACAACTTTATGATAAAACGAAGAAAGAAGGAGCTTGGTGTATATATGACACTGGGCATGGGAAAAAGAAAGATATCAAGAATATTAGTATCGGAATCTTTTTTTATAGGTCTTATGTCTTTAGGGGCAGGTCTAATACTTGGTGTAATTTTATCACAAGGGTTATCTCTTTTTACAGCTAAGTTATTCCAAGTAGGTATGAGTGAATATAAGTTCATATTTTCAGCAAAGGCTGCTATAAAGACTATGGTTTATTTTGGAATAATGTTTTTGCTTATAATGATATTTAATACCTTTGTAATTTCAAAGTATAAGCTCATTGATATGATAAATGCCAGTAAGAAGAGTGAGAGTATAAAGGTTAAAAATCCTGTAATTTCAATTATAATTTTTGCTCTAGGAGTGGGAGCTCTTATACTAGCATATAAGCTTGTAATAGAAGTGGGATTAAATGTAGAGGATTCTAGATTTTCAACTTCAATAATACTAGGGATTATAGGTACTGGGTTATTTTATTATGGATTAGCAGGGTTCATATTATATGTAATGAAAAATAGTAAAAATATATATCTTAAGAAATTAAATATTTTTGTTACTAGACAAATAAGTAGTAAGATTAATACAAATTTCGTATCTATAACAGCTATATGCTTAATGCTTTTTATAACTATAACAGTATTATCTACAGGATTAAGTTTTAAAAATTCTTTAGAAAGTAGTCTTAAAGATACAGTACCTTTTGATGTTTCAGCTAGGGTTATAAACTTTGATGAAAATTCTAATAGAACAGTGGTTGAAGCTTTTAAAGAATGGGGACTAGATCCAACAAGTAAATATAAGCATGTAATAGTAGAAGAATATAGATTAGAACATGGATATGGAGACATATTAAAAAATTATGTAAATAGTAAAAATGATAAAATTATAAATAATGAATATAGTAAAATTTTAGCTTTGAAAATAAGTGATTATAATAAAATGAGGGAATTAAATGGAGAAAATCCTATAGACTTAGAAGATAATGAAATATTACTAACTTCTAATTTTAGTAAGTTAGTACCAATAATTAAAGAATATATGAAAGATAACAAAAGTATTAAAGTAAATGGAGTAGATTATAGTATAAAAAATAAAGAGCTTATTACGGATGCCTATGAAAGTACAGGACTTGCTAATAACTTCTTTACTGTAGTACTTCCAGATGAAGCACTAAAAAATCTTAAGCCTTCAGATACCATATTAAATATTAATTTCACAGGTGAAAATACAGATAAGCAGGAAGCTGAGATAGAAGATGTATTAAATAAGAGTAGAGACGAAGGTGGGTCAGAGAAAGATTTTATAATACTTGGCTATACTAAAACTCAACTATATGATATGACAAAAGGAGTTAGTACCACAGTTTTATATGTAGTTATATATATAGGAATTGTATTTTTAATATCCAGTGCAGCAGTCCTCGCCCTTCAACAATTATCTGAAGCCAGTGACAGTATTGATAGATATAAAGCTTTAAGTAGAATTGGAGCCTCAAGAGAAATGATAAATAAAACTATATTTATTCAAACTTTGATTTACTTTGTAATGCCACTAATCCTAGCAGTAATACATTCTACAGTTGGAATTAGTGTTGCCAATGAGTTCATATCCCTTTATGGTAACACAGACATAGGTGCTTCAGCTATGATAACGGCACTACTTATAGTAGCTATATATGGTGGATATTTCTACGCCACCTACATAGGCTACAAGAATGTAACTAACACTCCAAATCTTTGATTTGGCTAAGTGTTAGTTACTCAGACGAACAAAGTGAGTCGGAGTTTCATTAATCTCACTCCAAATCTTTGATTTGGCTAAGTGTTAGTTACTTCAGAAATTATATAAGAGAAGGCTTTCACAAAATATATTACTAATATTATGTAAAATATTTAAGATGCACTTTAATATTATTGTTAGCGAATGCCATTTTCCTGGATATTAGATTTACTTAGTATTTATGAATGGTAAAATCGTAAGCAACACAACTTGTTTGAGTGTATACGAGTTGTTGTGTTGTAGATTTTACCTTGAATGAATGCTCTAGTAAATCAATATTCAGAAACCGGCTGAGCGGTAATAATATAAGTGCTTCTTAAATATTGGCTTATATTAGTTTGTTTTGTGAAAGCCCTTTTTGTTTAGGCTATATTATTTTTATTTTTAGAAGAAAGCTCATAAACCACATCACACATACTAGCAACAGCTGGAGAATGGGTAACTAAAATTATGCATTTACCTTGCTCATGAGCTAGCTTTTGAAAAATTTTAACTATGCTACTTTCTGTTTCACCATCAAGGTTACCTGTAGGTTCATCTGCAAGTATCACATGAGGATCATAGGAAAGAGATCTAGCAATAGCCACACGTTGTTGTTCACCACCAGAAAGCTCTAACACTCTACGATTAGCAGTAGCTTCATCTAAGCCCACACTATTTAGAATTTCTAGTGCTTTTTCCTTTTTATTTGCGATTTTTTTATTTGATATATCCATTGAGAGGATAACATTCTCAATGGCAGTTAAGTGAAGTAGTAAGTTAAAGCTCTGAAATATAACTCCAACTAGATTGCTTCTATATTTAAAGGGATCAATTTTACTTATATCTTTCCCATCAAATAAGATGGAGCCTCCAGTTGGTTTAGCTAGTCCAGAAAGAAGAGATAAGAGGGTGGTTTTACCTGCTCCAGACTTTCCAATAATAGAGTAAACGGTGTTATCTTTAAACTCATAATTCATATTGCTTATAATTTCACGTTGTTTACTATTGTAAGAATAACATAAATCTTTTAGTATAAAAGAACTCATAATAACACTCTCCTTTTTTAAGTACGATTGCTTAATATTTTTAATGGTTCATATCTGAGTATAGAGATTACTGCTGTTGCACTAGAAATAAGAGTAAGTAAAATACCTAATCCTAGCAGTTGTAGTAAAACTACCATGTCTATACTTGCTGTTATATTATCAATGTAATTAACGGGAGTCTTACTAGGTGATGTCATTGCACCAGGAGCTCTACCGCCTGACATCTTACCTTGAAAATCACCACCAAAATTATCTTTAGTTGCTTCATTAGTACTTTCCACTGAAGCAATTTGATTTTCAAGTAGCGTATTTGCAATAGGTACAGAAATTGTAGCACCAATACAAATACTGATTGCTATAGATATGAAGGTTACAGCAAAGGCTTCAGTTATAAATTGAGTTGCAATTTTAAGCTTATTCATACCGATGGCAGCTAGTACACCAATTTCATATTTTCTTTCTCTTACAGCAAATACATTAAAAATAATTAGAATAGTGCCACCTATCCCTAAAACAACTAAAAGGAAATACAATGAATAATTACTTAAGTTACTTAGTGGTACCATACTTTGTTCATAGGAGTTAACATCCTGAGATGAAATTGTATAAAGAGTATCATCTAAGCCAAGAACTACAGCGTCACTTTTAAAGGCTTCATAGTTTTCTATGTTAGAAAATACGTAAGTTCCACTTTCTTGACTACGTAATGCGGTAGAAGTTTCTATACCTGTTGTTTCATCAGTACTAGTAGTTGCCTTTGATTTAGAAGTTTCAATGATTGAATTTAATGAATTAAAGCTTAGATAAATTTGATTTGCAGGATCAGATGAAGGGGAGAATCCCATCATATTACCATGTTGAGAAGTAGAAGCTTCACTGTTGTTATATATACCACAGATATTTAATGAGATAGTTTCCTCCTCATTATTAGGATTTACTAAGGTTATATTATCTCCTACGTTTAATTCATTAAGAATGGCTAATTCATCACTAATAATACATTGCAGAGTGGAGGAGTCTATATCAAACACAGCTCCTTCAGTAACTTTTTTTGTACCATTTTTGAAATCTGTCATTGCATCGTGAGAGCTGTATCCTACAAGGGTAAAATCACCCTGTGTTCCCATTTTACCAAAGCCTCTATTACCACCATCTTTATTAGATGGCATTCCATTTGGAGGAGTAGAAGTGCTTTCATTTGTCTCAGAGGTATCAACAGGAGATAAGCTATCATTACCATCCAAAGAAGAGGTTAAAGTATAGTAGAAATCAGACACATATTTAGAAGTTGCATAAGTTTGCATATCTTCTAAGGATAAATTTTGTAAGCCTTGAAGAGCTTTTTGCTTATCACTATCTCCATTTTCTGCATTTTTCATTAGAGCTTGTCTATTAACAGATATGTTAGCAGTGATATCTAAAGAATCTAGAGAAGTTTCACTAGCTGTTTCTGCACTTTTTCTAATACTAAGGGCAATACAAGCAGAAATAGAAATAATTGTGGTTATAGTTATAATTAAAATAGTTCTGACCTTTGCCCGTGTGATACTTTTTAAAGCATTTTTTAAGATATACATAATAAATAATCTTCCTTTCTAAATGATTTTAAAGCTGTGCTTTCGCAATTAATTATGTAATAAATACCTTAAAATAATCTTAAAAAATATAATAAATAAAGCTCCTACATTCTAAATTAATGATTAGAACATAAGAACTTATTTTATAACATATTTAAGTTTTGAGAAGTTAATAAAAAAGCTATTTTGTAAGGGCTTTATAATTTTCTATATAAAACACTACATTACCACAACTAGGACACACCGCAGCTTTAGGCACTTCAGATACACTACTAAATAATCCTTTTCCCTTTCTTTTGATTCTTATTCCATAAAGGGCACCTTCCACACTGACACTACAATCATCCACCATAGTGAAATTACATTGATTACATATTCTTTTCATCCCCCAATTACCCCACTTCCAAAAACAATTTTTATATTAATATATTTTAATACATATATTAAAATGACATTACATTAATTGTATACTTATATAAATTAATCCTGTAGAATAATATTATAACATAGATACATATGAGAATGTTAAAATTTAGATAAAGAGAAGGTTGAAATGATGAGATTACTTTATGGTACATCAAATCCTGCTAAACTAAAGTATATGAAAGAAATGTTAAAGGGACTTGATGTAGAGATAGTTGGACTAAATGAAATCAATATAGAGGCTAAGGACATAGATGAAAGTGGAAATAATCCTTTAGAAAATGCAAGAATTAAAGCTTTAGCTTATCATAAGTTAATTAATATGCCTGTGTTTTCTTGTGATTCAGGATTATATATAGAAGGACTTGAGGAGGATAGACAACCAGGTGTTCATGTGAAAAGAATAGGTGGAAGGCAACTTAATGATGAAGAGATGATAGAGTATTATAGTAGTATTGCAAAGAAACTCGGTGGAAGCACTAAAGCAAAGTACAAGAATGCTATATGTCTTATTAAAAATGAAGAAAATATTTTTCAATCTATGTCAAATGAATTGAGCTCTGAGGAGTTTATTTTAACATCCATTCCTCATAAAAATAGAAATAAAGGATTTCCACTAGATGCTATATCTATTGATGAAAAATCAGGGAAGTATTACATGGATATTGAAGAGGAAGAAAATTATGAAGGAAAGGTTGGAAATGGCTTAAGAAAGTTTTTTATAAAAGCTTTAAATTTATAATGTAGAGGTGGAGAAAATGAAAAAAATCTTAGTACTTGGCGGAACGTATTTTATAGGGAAAGCTATTGTAGAGACCTTATTAGCTTGTCAAAAAGATTATGAAATTTACACCTTAAATAGAGGAAGCAGAAAATCAGAGGATGAGAGAATTATTAATATACTTTGTGACAGAGAAAATTTAAATGAAATGAAAAGCTGTCTTAGTGAGCACGAGTTTAACTATATAATTGATGTATCTGGTGTTAATGTAAGGCAGTTAGACATTCTTCATGAAGCCTTAAATTATGAGAAGCTGGAGAAGTTTATTTTTATTAGCTCTAGTGCTGTATATGATGTAGAAAATTATAAAATTCCTTTTAAAGAATCCTTTATGTTAGACAGAAATAAATATTGGGGCGATTATGGAATAAATAAAATAGAGTGTGAGGAGTACTTAGAAGATAAATATAATTATAGCAATGTACAGCTTATAATATTACGTCCTCCTTATGTTTATGGAGAAAATAATTATGCAGCTAGGGAAGGATTTATATTCCATCATATTATTAACGACAGACCTATCCTAATTCCTAATGATGGAGAAACTAAAATTCAATTTATATATGCTAAAGATTTAGGAAATATTGTTGAAGGATTCTTAGATACAACTCAAGACAATTTATCCATTTATAATGTTGGAAATAGAGAATCCATAACTTTTAATAGGTGGATACAGTTATGTGAGAAGACTGCTGGTAAGAAGGCTATAAAGCATCATTTTTATTATAAAGAAGAAGGATATAATGAAAGAGACTTTTTCCCATTCTTTGATTATAACAATGTATTAGATGTGAAAAAAGTCCATGAAATTTTTAAGGAAGATACAAAAATGGAGGATGGGTTAAAGAATTCTTATGAATGGTATCTTAATAATACTTCTATGGAGGAAGGCTTAAAGAAATGTTATCAATGGTATCTTCATAATGAATCGGTGGTTATGATGAAAAAACATGTAGCAGAAAAGGAAGAAGAAATTTATAAGTTATTAGGGAAATAGTTCATAGTTTTATAATATGGATGTATAACTATGAATTTAGTAATATATTTAGTACGATATGGAGATTAAAATGGACAAGTTAATATTTTGGGATTTTCAAGGCACATTAGCTCATAATGAGTGGATGATTAGTAAAGCCTTATATAAAGTTTTATGCAAGTATGAGCCGTATACAGAAGTAAGTATTGAAGACTTTAAAAAAATATCATTAGTAGGATTTCCCTGGCAACAACCTGAAAAGGAGTATATGCATCTTACTTCTAGTGATGCTTGGTGGAAACATGCTGAAGATATATTAATAAGAGGATATAAGGAACTAAATGTATCAGAAGAAAGAGCAGCTATCTATTCAAAAGAGATAAGACAAGTACTTGCATCAGGAGAAAGTTTTCAACTATATGGAGATACAATAGAAGTATTACAGTACTTTATGAAAAAGGGTTATTCAAACGTAATACTCTCAAATCATATTCCTGAATTACCTAAGATAGTAGAGAAATTAGGATTATCACCGTATATAATCGATTGTATATCATCTGCTAATGTTGGATATGAGAAGCCAAATCCTAAAATATATCATTATGCTTTGAAAAAGCATTGCAATTATAGGGATATATGGATGGTTGGAGATAGCATTTTAGCAGATGTAAGAGGCCCAGAATATGTTGGAATTAAAGGAGTGTTAGTAAGATCTAATATAGAAGAAAATGTTAGATATTACTCAAAGGATTTATTAGGAGTGAAAGAAATAATAGTATAGAAAATTAATATTGAAAATGGTTAGAAATATGCTATTGAGTTCATACAAGATAAGATAATCATTAGATTTAGAGAAACTATTTATTATACTGTGATATTTAAAAATGCATTGGAGGATAGCTATGATAAAACAATACATAAATTTAAATAATTTAGATATGTCTAGAGAAATGAAAGAAAATATTGAAAGAATATTCATGAAAAATAATGGAGAAGAGACCTTAGAACACAGTATTAATGTTGCTAAAACTAGTGTTATAATTGCAGAAAAATATAATTTAGATAAAAGAATTTGTGAAATTGCTGGATATCTTCATGACATTAGTGCAATTATTAGCCCTGAAGACATGCTACAGTATGCTAAGGATAATAATTGGTATATAGATGAGGCTGAAGAAAAGTATCCATTTTTATTGCATCAACGCTGTTCAGTTGAATTAGCAAAGGAAATATTTAATATTAAAGATAATAATATACTAGGTGCAATAGGTTGTGATACTACTTTAAAATTAAATCCTATACCATATGAGATGACTTTGTTTATAGCCGATAAACTTTCATGGGATCAAGATGGAAGACCTCCATTTTATGACTTAGTAAAAGAAGAATTAGATAAGTCATTATATCATGCAGCTTTAACATATATGAATTATATTGTAGAAAATAAGTTAATATTATATCCACATAAATGGTTTATAGAAGGAAAACAATGGCTAGAGGAGTTTGTTAATAAGGGGTAGACAGTTATGAATAAAGAAGAAAAGAATCAGTTTATAATTGATACTATAGATAAGATAAATAAGATATTCTCTATTCATGAGGAAGTAAAGAATATAGATATATCATTATCAAAGCTTTATACTGTAGCTGTAGTAGAAGAAGGATATTTTTTTATATTTGATTTAACTAACAATGGTACGAGCTATGAATTTAAAGGTGAATATAAAGCACCTATGATTGTACCAGAAAAAGTGTTGGCCTCCTTTCCACTAGATTTTTATCATATGAAGCCTGCAGCTGTAGTATCTAAGTATGCCTTTAATACATTGGAGGGATATATATTTATATTTCATGAGTTTGTTCACTGCTATCAATGGGAACAAGGAGATAGTGAAATTAGAGAAGAACTAGAAATTGCTAAAATAGCTAAAGCAAAAAAAGATTTTATGTGGGAGATAAATCATCCATTTCCTTATGAGGATAATGTGTTCATAAATGAAACTTCTAAATTGGAATTTGGAAATAAAAAATTACAATTTAGAGATATGGTAGAGTATCATATGAAGATGAAGAAGTATTTAAATACTATAGACTTTGAATATATGATATGGCAAGAGTTTAAAGAAGGATTTGCTAGATATATTGAAAACCTCATTAGAGAAAGGTTTCAAGTAAATTTAAATTATAATAAATTAGAAAAGCCTTTTAGTAGAGTAAGTTTTTATGAATTAGGTAGTAGATTTATTAGCAATATTTTAAGAGGAAATCCTGAGAGTAAAGGAAATAAAAAATATATTTTTGATAGAATTAACGTAGTCTAGAGGAGATTTATGTAAAGGGGAAATGCTATAATGGATTTTTTATATATAGTTATAGGAATTATAGTATCAGAGTTTTTATGCTTAATATTGTTTAAAGGGCTTAATGATAGTATTATTGGATTTTTTAAACCAATACAGAAGTTTATATCAAAAGCTAAAAAGAAAAAAGTGTGGAGTACCATAGGATATGGTATTGCAATTTTAATTGTATTAGTTATTAAGTATAATTTCACATTACATTATATTTGGTATGGTGTATTAATTGGAGTTTTATTATCTTTTAATGATGTAATTTTTCAAAGAGGAATATTTGAGGAAAGAATCAATAATTTATAATAATATCAAGATAGAAATAATAAAAGGTATAAAGCAAGTCATAGGATTTGCTTTATACCTTTTTTAATCTAATTTAGAAATTACTCGTTTGAATTCAGAGATTGCACCATCAAGTGCAACTAAATCTTCATCTGATAGAACAGAAATTTTATTATTAAGAATATCTTTTATTAAGTCTTTTTTTATTTTAAAGATTTCATGAGCTTTTTCTGTCGTCTCGATTCTAATAACTCGCCTATCATTTTTGTCCTCATATCTATTTACATAACCATATTCAAGAAGTTTATCTATTATAGGAGTCATATTTGGTTTAGAAATACAAAGGTCTCTAGCTATACTAGAAACAGATGAAGGTCCATTTTGAGCTAAGTAAAAAACAACCTTCACATGAGATGGTGGCATAGGCATGTTTTTCATAAAGTCTTCAAATTTTATAATTTTTTTATGAAGTAACATCATGAGTACAAAAAAGTTTTCAGATATTTTAGCTAGTTTTTGTTCATCCATAATAATTCCCCTTTAGTTATAGTATCATATTTTAATATTTATAAGATAAATAATCCTATAAAAATTCTTATGTTAAATTTTATAATTTATCAATCTATAGTTTAACCATATAATTAATATTACATATATTAAATATTAATTAATTATTTACAAGTATAAAATAACATATATTGGGGTTACTAGCAAGTATAGTAACTTTGTGTATAAATAATTTACGTTAAATTTAGTAGACCCATGAAAATAATTAATTTCAATTTAAATTTATTAATTAAAAATTAAAAGATAGGACATAAATAATTGTTGACTTGTAATAGTTATAAAATTATAATCAATATATATTAATAAATAATATAATATCATAATTTATATAAATTAATAAGTATTTTATAAGAATATTATAATTAATTCTTTAAATAATTGCAAATATCCTGAAAAGTTGTAAATACTATTGTTATCTATAACTACAGTTCATTGATAATAATAGTAATTTATTTTTTTGGTTTATTTAATAAATTCTATTTTAATTCTTAGTAATTTATTGTCGTAAAAGGGAGTGAAGGAAAATGTTCAAGTTAATTAAATACTTAAAGAACTCGGTAGTATCAATTATTATAATAGTTGGTCTATTAGTTGTTCAAGCCGTGTGTGACCTTTCTTTACCAGATTATACTTCGAACATAGTAAATATTGGAATCCAGCAAAATGGGATAGAAAATGTTACACCAGAAGTGATTAGAAAGAGTCAGTTAGAAAAATTGGAATTATTCATTAGTGAGGAGAATCAGGTAGAAATTAAGAGTAATTATACACTACTAGATAAAAATTCTCTTAGTAGCGATGAGTATAGCAAGTATGTAAAAAAATATCCTGCTCTTGAGAATGAACCAATATATAAGTTAACAGCAAAGAAAAAGGATAAAGAAATTATTGAAAAGTTAAGTGGTATTTTTGGTAAACCTATGTTGATAGTGCAAGGACTACAAAGTAATAGTGAAGAGAGTAAGGCAATGAAAGCTGCAATTTTAGCTCAATTACCTCCTAATATGGGACTTGATGAGAATGCAGATATTCTAGAAATCTTTTCACAGTTACCTAAAGAACAGCTAGATGCTATAATGAAGAATTTCGATACAAAGTTTAAAGATTTACCTAATACTATGATAGATCAAGCGGCAATTGGTTATGTAAAGAGTGAGTATAGTAGTATTGGTATAGATACAGAGAAAATGCAAACCAATTACCTTCTTTATACAGGTGGATTAATGATACTTATAGCTCTTTTAAGTATGGCAGCCACAGTAGCAGTTGGATTTATTGGAGCTAGAGTAGCTGCATCTTTAGGTAGGAACCTTAGAAGTCAGGTATTTTCTAAAGTTATAGGTTTTTCTAATGCAGAGTTAGATAAGTTTTCTACAGCATCACTTATAACTCGTAGCACAAATGATATTCAACAAATTCAAATGTTAATGGTAATGCTTCTAAGAGTCGTATTCTATGCACCTATTTTAGGAATTGGTGGAGTTATAAAGGTTTTAAATACAGAAACTTCAATGGCTTGGATCATTGTTGTTGCAGTGGCTTCTATCTCAGCTATAGTAATTGTATTATTTACAGTAGTTATGCCAAGATTCAAGAAAGCTCAAAAGTTAGTTGATAAGGTCAACCTTGTAACACGTGAAATTCTAACTGGTATGATGGTAATTCGTGCTTTTAGTACAGAAAGACATGAAGAAAAAAGATTTGATAAAGCAAATAGTGATTTAACTAAAAATAATTTATTTGTAAATAGAACTATGGCATTAATGATGCCAACAATGATGTTGATTATGAATGCAATTACTATTTTAATAGTATGGAATGGATCTCATAGCATCGATACAGGAAGTATGCAAGTTGGAGATATGATGGCATTTATTCAGTATACAATGCAAATTATTATGGCCTTCTTAATGATATCTATGGTTTCAGTAATGCTACCTCGTGCAGCTGTTTCAGCAGGACGTATTGATGAAGTATTATCTACTGAATATGTGGTTAAAGATCCAGTTGAACCAGAGAAATTTTCAGAAGCTAAAAAAGGAACTCTTAAGTTTAATAATGTTTCCTTTAGATATCCTAATGCAGAAGAGAATGTTTTAAGTAATATAACTTTTACTGCAAAGCAAGGAGAAACTACTGCCTTCATTGGAAGTACAGGAAGTGGTAAATCAACCCTTATTAATCTAGTACCAAGATTTTATGATGTAACTGAAGGTGAAATACTTTTAGATGGTGTTGATATTAGAAAAGTAAATCAACATGAACTAAGAGAAAAAATAGGGTATGTACCTCAAAAAGGTGTATTATTCTCTGGAACTATTGAAAGCAACTTAAAGTATGCAGGCGATAATATTCCTGATGAAGCTATGATAAAGGCTGCAGAAATTGCACAGGCTACTGAGTTTATTACAGCAACACAGGATAGCTATAATACTGAAATATCACAAGGTGGTACAAATGTTTCAGGAGGTCAAAAACAAAGACTTTCTATTGCAAGAGCCATTGCTAAAAGTCCAGAAGTATATATCTTTGATGATAGTTTCTCAGCTTTAGACTTTAAGACTGATGTTGCCTTACGTAAAGCACTTAAAAAAGAGACATTAGAAAGTACAGTTTTAATCGTAGCCCAAAGAATTAGTACAATTCTACATGCAGAACAAATAATAGTTTTAGATGAAGGTAGAATTGTAGGTATTGGAACTCACAAAGAGCTAATGAAAACTTGTGATGTATATAAGCAAATAGCACTATCTCAACTTTCAAAGGAGGAGTTAGCTAATGAGTAAGAAGGAAACTATGAAGAAAGGCCCTATGGGACATGGACCAGTGGGGGGGGCTGGAGAAAAGGCTAAGAATTTTAAGGAAACTATGAAAAAGCTTATTAGCTATCTTAAACCCTTTACTGCCTCTATAATAGTGGTTATAATATTTGCCATTGGAAGTGCTGCTTTTTCTATTATTGGACCTAAGGTTTTAGGAAAAGCTACTACCAATATATTTAAAGGTCTTGTAGGAAAAATAACAGGTTCAGGAGTAGGTATAGATTTTGAATATATAGGAAGAATTCTATTAATACTGCTAGGATTATATATAATTAGTACAATATTCTCCTTTGTGCAAGGATTTATAATGTCAGGAGTTACTCAAAAGGTTTCATATAATCTTAGAAAAGAAATTTCAGAGAAGATTAATAGAATGCCACTTAAATATTTTGATAGTAAGACTCACGGTGAAGTTTTATCAAGAGTAACTAATGATGTTGATACTGTAAGTCAAAACTTAAATCAAAGTATGACTCAAGTTATAACTTCAATTACAACCTTAATTGGAGTACTAATAATGATGATTTCTATAAGTGGGCTTATGACAATAGCCACATTACTTATATTACCAATATCTCTGTTTTTAATATCTCTAGTAGTGAAAAAATCGCAGAGACACTTTAGAAATCAACAGAGATATTTAGGTAGTGTAAATGGTCAAGTGGAAGAGATTTATGGAGGACATAATATAGTAAAAGCTTTTAATGGTGAAGAAGAAGCAATTAGAGAATTTAATAGGTTAAATGATAAGCTATATGATTCAGCATGGAAATCTCAATTTTTATCTGGAATGATGATGCCTATTATGACCTTTATAGGAAATTTAGGTTATGTGGTAGTATCTATTCTAGGTGGATGGCTTGCGATTAAGAATACTATTGAAGTTGGAGATATTCAGTCTTTCATTCAGTATGTAAGATCATTTAACCAACCTATTGCACAATCAGCTCAAATAGCAAATTTAATGCAATCTACAGCAGCTGCTGCAGAAAGAGTATTTGAGTTTTTAGATGAAGAAGAAGAGGTACAATTCGCAGATAATCCTGTAAAGATAAAGAATCCTTTAATAGAAGAAGATGACGGGGAAGAGATTCATGGCGAAGTAACCTTTGAGAATGTTCATTTTGGATATAAGGAAGATAAGATTATTATTAATGATTTCTCAGCTCATGTAAAACCAGGACAAAAGGTTGCTATAGTTGGACCAACGGGAGCTGGAAAAACTACAATGGTAAAATTACTTATGAGATTTTATGATGTAAATAGTGGGAATATCTTAATTGATGGTCATAATATTCAAGACTTTAATCGTCAGGATTTACGTAGTATTTTTGGCATGGTACTTCAAGATACATGGCTCTTTAACGGTTCTATTAAGGAGAATATAAGATATGGTAGATTAGATGCTACAGATGAAGAAGTTATTGCTGCAGCAAAGGCTGCTAATGTAGATCATTTTGTAAAAACTTTACCTGATGGATATGACATGATTTTAAATGAAGAAGCTAACAATGTATCTGCAGGTCAAAAACAACTATTAACTATAGCTCGTGCAATCCTTGCAGACCCTAAAATTCTAATTCTAGATGAAGCTACTAGTTCAGTAGATACTCGTACAGAGGTTTTAATACAAAAGGCTATGGATAACCTAATGCAAAATAGAACTAGCTTTGTAATTGCTCATAGATTATCTACTATAAGAGATGCAGATTTAATTCTAGTAATGAAGGATGGAGATATAGTTGAACAAGGAAATCATGATGAACTTCTAGCGGCTAAAGGCTTCTATGCAAATCTATATAATAGTCAATTTGAAGATTCAAAAGAAAAAGTAGTTTAATATTAAATTAAATGAAATTATTAACTTAGAATTAAGTTTTGTTTCAAACAATTTATAGTATAAAATAGTTTTAAGAACTAATTCAAATTAAGTATGTTAATTTGAATTAGTTCTTTTAAATTTTTGTATAATTTATATCTTCATATATGGTAAATAATAATAAGTAATAATTTAATTATATTTAAAATATAATTTCATGGAATGTATAAATAATTAATAGACAAATATAAAAAAGATGATATAATTACCATTGATAAATACGTGATATTGAAATGTAGGAAAAAAGGTATTAAAATAAATAGAATTTACAATAATGAAATATATAAGATATAGGAGGAGTTTATCATGGAAGCAAAGCAAGTTTTAGATATAGCTCTTTCAGCAGGAGAACTACTTATAAGCAATGGATCAGAATCCTATAGAGTAGAGGAAACTATTGAAAGGATATGCAAAGCATATAACTATAAAAGTGAATGTATAACTACGGGAAAGGGAATCTTTATATCTATATTAGATGACAATCAAGAGAAAGTTACATCATTAAAAAAAGTTAGAAGTAGGAGTGTTGATTTATATAGTATAGAACTAATAAATAGCTTTTCTAGAAGCATTGAAGCTGAAAAGATTTCCTATGATGAAGCAATGGAGAGATTAGAGGTCATAAGAAAAACACCAACATTTGGATTGCCTATTAGAGTTTTAGCTGGTGGAATGACTTGTTTCATTTACTCTTTATTCTTTAATGGAACCATATTTGCTGCAGTTATTTCTGCGATTATAGGTATGATAATTTATTATATGGTGGATAAGGTATCTAATATAGGATTTTTTCAGTTTTTCATCTACTTTTTCTCAGGATTCCTTATAGGAAGTATAAGCATTTTATTTGAAAATATAATACCGATAATAAAGAAGGATAATGTGATTTTAGGATCAATAATGGTGTTATTGCCAGGAGTAGCTCTTACTAACGGTATAAAGGATATAATCTATGGAGATTTTACCGCTGGTATTTCAAAGGTAGGAGAAGCTGTTTTAATCATAACAGCTATTGGTTCAGGTATTGGTACTGCATTAGCCTTTAGAAGTTTTGTAGGAATGTTTTAAAAAACATATTTAAAGTGAGATGGAGGCTATATTATGATAAAGCAAATTATCTTAGCGTTTTTAGGAAGTGTATTTCCAGCTATACTATTTAATATAGATAGAAAAAAATTAATTTGGGCAGGGGTATCAGGTACACTTGCATGGATTACTTATTTAATAATATTCAATTATGCAGGAAGTGTAACCATTTCTACTTTTATGGGAGCTTTTGTGGTAGGAGTTTATAGTGAAGTTATGGCAAGAAAATTAAAGGCTCCAAGTATGCAATTTTCTATACCAGGTATATTCCCGCTAGTTCCAGGAGTTATGGCATATAATACAGTAATATATATAGTTGATCAAAATTATGATCTTGCTTACACAAATGCAATGAAAACAATTATAGTAGGAGGAGCAATTGCCTTTGGTATGATGTTATCTTCAACTACATATAAGTTCTTTAGTAAAATTCAAAGGGATATAGAAACAAAAAAAGCAGAACAAAATAAAGGAAAGGAGATGGACTAAATAGAGTTCATCTCTTTTATTTTGTATAAGGTAGTAATATTAGATTACGAAATAAAATACAAAATGTAATATGGAAGTTTTAGTATGTTCTCTAGAATAAGTTAACAATGTTAGTGAAAATAAGTGATTTTATTAATTTCAAAAAACAAAAATCATGTGAAAATAGTCTATAAATTATAGAGGATATGTGATAAGAGAGGATAACATATAATAAGTATTTTTTATTAAAATATGACTTATAAAGTTCTTATTAAAAATAGACTATATTTTATAAGGAAAGGGGGATGAGTATGAAGTTTTTGCATTTTAGGGAGAAAGAAATAGATGATAGAAAACTTTTAAGCTTAATTGAAGTAGATAAAGATAGGCTTTATAGAATTGCTTATGTATATGTTAAAAATGAGGAAGATGCAAAGGAAATTGTTCAAGATGCTATATATAAGGGATTTTTAAATATAAAGAAGCTTAAACAGGTAGAGAATTTTAATGGTTGGATTACAAGAATTTTAGTAAATACAGCAATGACTTATTTAAAAAAGAAAAATAGATTTGTATATGAAGGTGAAGAAGAATTAAAAAAATGTTCTATTACAGATGAAAACTATATTGATTTATACGAGGCAGTTGATAAACTGCAAGGATTAGAAAAAACAGTTATTATATTAAAATATTTTGAGGATTATAGAATTATAGATATAGCTAAGATATTAGATGTTTCAGAAAGTAAGGTCAAGAATTATCTTCATAAGGGTTTAAAAAGTTTGCGTATAGAGTTAGAAGACAAGGATTTAAACTTAAATTGTGAAGTGAAGCTAAGTGAAGTATAGAGAAAAGGAGGGGTAAATTTGAGTAATATAGATTTTGATAAAGCTAAAGTACAGTATAACTCTATAGAGATGCCAAATGATTTAGACACAAGTTTAATGATAGGAATGAAGAGTGGTATAAGAAAACGTAAAATGAGAAGTAGAGTGCCTATATATAGTATAGTAGTTATGGTTATTGGATTTGTACTCTGCATAAATACTTCAGTGGTTTTTGCACAGGCTATGAGGAATATTCCTATAATCAAAGATTTTGCAGATATAGTTATTATAAATGAAGGAATTAAATATGCCTTAAAGGAAGGATATATCCAAACTATTAATAAGTCAGTGGAAATTGATGGGATTAAAGTTACTATCACTAGGGTTATAGGAGATAATAAACAGCTGATTTTTGGGTATACAATAGATGGAAAAGGAATCAATAAAGATGATTATTATGGATTAAATGAATGGAAAATTAAAGATACTAAGGGAAATGAGTTTATGGAAGGAATTCTTAGTTATGGATATGGAGACTATGAAAAGGATGGTTTAAAGCCATTAAAAGGAGAAAAATACTTTTCTATTGAAAGCATGAATGTAAAAGATATTCCTAGAGAGCTTATATTAACCTTTAATGGCATAGTAAATGATGGAATAATAGCCAGCGGAGAAAGAGAAATACCTATAGAATTAAATGAAAAAATTGTTTCCGTAGAACCAGAGATATATAATGTTAATAAAAATGTAGAATTAGGAGAACAAAATCTTTTTATTAAAGAGATGAGAGTTTATCCAATGGGTACAGAAGTAGTTGTAAGCAATTCAGTAGATAAGGAAAATAAATTTGGGTGGCTTGATAACTGTTATTTAGAAGATGAGAAAGGAAGAATCTTTACTTTATCTTCAGGGACATCTAAAGGTGAAGGTAGTGAAGATTATATATTAACCTTTAATGGAGGAGCATATAGTAGGTCTAAAGAGTTAACCCTGTATAGTAAGGGAATGTTTTATAATCCTATAAAGGAAAGACAGCTTATAGTTGATGTTAAAAATCAAATACTACTTCAAGGAGGAGAGTATGGTCTTAAATTAGAGCATATAAAAGACTATAAAGAGGTGAGAAATCCAGATGAAGATAACAGTTATAAGGTGGTATACTCAGATGAAGAAAATAATGAAGGTTTAAATGAAGATATAATATATGAAGCTATGGAAGTTAAGTTCACCATTTTACCACCCTATAATATTGAGAATATCTCTATTAGTCATCCAGATGCTACAAGAAGTTCCTCCTCCCAAAGAAGTGATGGAACTGGTGGTGAAGTGTCCTTATATTTTGATAAATATACTTTAAAGGCTGGAAAACTGCATATTAAGATAGATTCCATGTATGTCGATAAAATGAAGACAGAAGAGTTTAGTGTTAGATTAAAATAAGTTAATGCAAAAGATAGAGCAGACTTAAATTGCTATGAAACAAAATTTATGATTAACATTAAACTTATAAAGGAAAATATTTAGGCTATGTTTTAAAGTGAGTTTAAAACATAGCCTATATTAAAATTAAGCTAAATGAAATTTATACTTAATTATTGAGCTTTCTTTTCGTTAGTTTTGTTATCTGGGTTTACCTTGTTTTCACACTCAGGATTTGTCTTATTTTCACAACCTGGTTTTCTCATATGTTTACCAGGAGTTTTTTCATCCTTATTTTCAGGAGTTTTTGTATCTTGTTTTTTCTCATCAGTTTCATTTAAAGTTGGCTTTTTTTCTTCTTGCTTTGGGGCTGTCTTATCTTCTTCAGTCATAGTTGGCTTTTTTTCTTCAGGTTTTTTTGTTTTATCTTCTTCAGTCATAGTTGGTTTCTTTTCTTCAGCAGGTTTTTGATCATTAGATTTTTCTGCTGGAGCTTCCATGGTAGCTATTGTTTCAGAGGATGAATCTAATGATACATTATCATATCCGAAGGCTACAGTAGAAGAAGCCATAATAGCACCAGCTAATGTTAGCATAATTAGAGATTTTTTCATTGTAATACACCGTCCTTTTAAAGTATATTTACTTAAAATTTTAAGTATGAATTAATTAGATGAGAATAATAAGAATAACCTCTTGAAAATAAAGGTTTAAGAAAACTCGACCTTAGTTTATCCTTAGAAAGTAAAAACTATGTAAATAAAAATTTCCCATTAAAAATATATAGATTTATACATAAAAAGTAAATTTGAAAAGTATAGTTTTTATGTTATAATAAAGATAATTTAATAATAATTTAGCTAGGGGTGCCTAAACGCTGAGAGAAGCAATAATTGCTTTAACCCTTGAACCTGATGTGGATAATGCCATCGAAGGAAAGCTTAAGAAGATTTTAATGATAGTTTATTTATAAAAAGTTTTATAAATATATTTATTTTAATACTCAATTAGAAGGCTTACCTTATGTAAGTCTTTATTTTTTTGAGATTATGGAAATAAAAAATAAGCAATTATTTTCTCCTAAAGAAGGCACTAAATTATTAAATTAAAAGTTAATGTACTTAAGGAGGAAAAAGTATGAATTTTACAACACAAATGGATGCTGCTAAGAGAGGCATAATAACAAGAGAGATGGAGATAGTAGCTAAAGCTGAGAATATGGATATTCAGGAATTGAGAGCCTCAGTGGCAGAAGGAAGAATAGCTATACCAGCTAATAAGAATCACAAATCTCTAGTACCACAGGGAGTAGGACAAGGCCTTAGAACTAAAATAAATGTAAACTTAGGAATATCAAAAGACTGTTATGATATTGAAAAAGAAATGGAAAAGGTAAATGTTGCATTAGATATGAAAGCTGAAGCAATTATGGATCTTTCTAATTATGGAAAAACTGCGGAGTTTAGAGAAAAACTAATAGAAAAGTCTACAGCTATGATTGGAACAGTTCCAATGTATGATGTAGTCGGATTTTATGATAAGGAATTGAAGGATATATCTGTAGATGAATTCTTTAAAGTAGTAGAAAAACATGCACAGGATGGAGTAGACTTTGTAACTATTCATGCTGGACTTAATAGGGAAACCATAAATACATTTAAAAGAAATGAAAGACTTACTAATATAGTTTCAAGGGGTGGGTCACTTTTATTTGCATGGATGGAACTCAATCAAAGAGAAAATCCATTCTATGAATACTTTGATAGACTCTTAGACATATGTGAAAGATATGATTTAACCTTAAGTTTAGGTGATGCTTGTAGACCAGGATGTATTGAGGATGCTACAGATGCATCACAAATTAAAGAGCTCATGGTTTTAGGAGAGCTTACTAGAAGAGCTTGGAACAGAAATGTACAAGTTATAATTGAAGGGCCAGGACATATGGCTATAAATGAAATTGAGGCTAATATGTTACTTCAGAAAAAACTTTGTCATGGAGCTCCATTCTATGTTTTAGGGCCATTAGTTACTGATGTAGCGCCAGGCTATGATCATATAACTTCTGCCATTGGAGGAGCTATTGCAGCAACTTATGGAGCTGATTTCTTATGCTATGTAACTCCAGCAGAGCATTTAAGACTTCCTAATTTAGAAGATATGAAGGAAGGAATAGTGGCAGCTAAAATAGCAGCTCATGCAGCAGATATCGCTAAAGGGGTTAAAGGAGCAAGGCAGTGGGATAATGAAATGAGTAAGGCAAGACAAGCTCTTAACTGGGAGAAGATGTTTACTTTAGCTTTAGATGAAGAAAAGCCAAGAAGATATAGAAAAGAATCTACACCACATCATGAAGATAGCTGTACCATGTGCGGAAAGATGTGCTCAATGAGAAATATGAATAAAATCTTGAGTGGAAAAGACATTAATCTACTAAGAGAAGATGATTAATAAATAAAAAAATAAATTATAGTAAAAAGGACACTCTTAAAATACCTATTCTTTCAGTTATATTTAGAAAGTTGGCTATTTTAGGATCGTCCTTTTATTATATAATAATTCTAAAATTAATTAGTTATCATAGATTTAGAGTCATTGGTTTTAATGAATTTCCAATGAATTCATTATTTAATGTATTTATTAAGGTAACCTTATCTTTCCCCGTTCTTTTAGAAGTATATAATTGTTTATCTGCAATTTCAATCATGTTAGTTGCAGACTTAAGGGAGGAAAGGTTTCCATACACACCACCAATACTGACAGTGACTACTTCATTATTTATATTATCATTAGATTTTATGTTCAAATCTTTAATTTTTTCACTAATTAAATTACCTAAGTCCACAGATTCTTTATAAGTTAAGTTCTCAGCAAAATATATAAATTCTTCGCCGCCATACCTACCACAAAAATCATGACGACATTTACAAATTTCTTTTAAACCTTCAGCAATAATTGAAAGACATTTATCTCCCTGTATATGTCCCCAACTATCATTATATAATTTAAAATTATCTATATCTATCATAAATAGTACCATGTTATTTTTATTTAATTTAGGGTATTTCCATAATGTGTTAAATTTTTGATCAATGGCATGCCTATTGGAAATCTTAGTAAGAGAATCTTTTAGAGCCTTAAATCTTAGATCCTTATTCTCATTTTTCATGTATTGTATTCTTTTACTTTGTGACTCTATTTCCATTTCCAATTTTTCATTTATTATTTTAAGGTGTTCTAGCTCATCAGATCCTGTAACATACCTATATTGAATTCTTATGATCTCTAGTCTTGATTTAATTATTGACGAATATAATTCTTCTTCTGTAAGATGATATTTTTTATAGTATTGCAAGGAATTTTTAAAATCACCTATGGATTCATAATACTTAGAAAGTTTCAAGTAGATTTGACTAAGTTTAGTTTTGCAATCAATTTTTTTAGCATAGCTAATAGCTTTATTAAAATAATCTAAGGCAGAATTAGAATTAGTTTTTAATTTAAGTAATCCGATATTTAAGAATAGGTCTATAATATAGTATTTGTTGTTAACTTTTTCTAAATGTAATAGAGCTTTACCATAAAATTCCATAGCTTTTTTATAATTCTCATTCTTAAAATAAGTTAATCCAATATGATTTTCGATTTCACCTTGAAGTATAGGGTTCTCAAGTTTTAGGGCAACAGAATAGCTTTCTAAGAACAGTGTAAGAGCTTTATCATAATTTTTTTTATTTAACATAACTTGTCCCATATTAAAAAGAATAGAGGAAGCAAGTAATTCATAGTTAAATTCCTTTGCTTTAACTAAAGCTTTTTTATAATACCTAAAAGCGACACTATACTGTTCAGTAACTCTATATATTTCTGCTATATTATTAAGGGCACAGATGTGAGTGAATGTGTACTTATATGAATCACACAAATCTAAAACCCTAAGGTAATTAATAAGAGAATCCTCATAGAGTCCAGTATGAAAATATGCACAGGATAAAAGATTTAATGCTACAGCAATGCCTTCATTATCATGTAATTCTGTAAACAAATCTAAAGCATGGTGTCCATAGTTTACCCATTTAGGAATATTTGATAATGCTTTGTAGGTTAGGGCAAAATTGAGAAAGCAATAAGCCATAGCTGATTTATCACTTTTCTCATTAGCTAAATTAAAAGCTTTTTCTGTAATTTCAAAAGCTTCTTCAGGATCACTATTTATAATAGAGTTACCTTCATTAATAAGTTTAAAAATTTCATTTGAACTAATATTCATTTTAATAACCTACTTTTCTAGGAATAAATTTTAATATGCTTAAAAACAAATTATAAATATATGTAATCATGTAACAAATGTATACAATTTTATAATGTTACAGTAATATAATAACATAAAAGTATATAAAAACAACATAAGTTTAATAAAATTATTTAAATTTATTACTATATTTGAATAAATTAAATAAAAACATATAATATTCAAATAATGTAATATAGTTGAATATTAGTCACAATATTTTTTTAGAGAATCAAAGTCTAAAATAATAATTTTCTTATTATTACTAGCTAGTATTCCTTGGGCTTTTAATTCATTTATAACCCTAGTAACTGTTACTCTAGAGCAACCAATTAGGTTTCCTAGTGCTTCATGAGTAAGAGGAATACTTAATTCAATTGGGGTATTGGAATCCAAGGATTCATTCATAGTTTGGATTGCCATTCTGCAAAGAGCAGAACATATTTGAGCTTTTGGGGAACGTTTTAAAATGTCTCCCATTTGAAACAAAGAAATTTGATATTTTCGTAAAATACTTTGAAGGAAATATTCATAGTATTTAGGATTATCTTTCAAATAATTTTCTAAGGTTTCATTATCTATAAAGGAAATAGAGGTATCCTCTAAGGTGATTGGAGTAATATCTACATGAGAGTAAAACAAACTTTCCTCACCATATATCTCTCCTGGAATTAAAAAAAATAAAATTTTTTCTAGTCCTTTTTTAGTGTAGATACAAACTTTTATTTTTCCTTCAGTAACTATAGAAAGTTTAGCCCCTGGAAAATAGTCTATATGTTCATTTTTTTTATAGTGTTTTACATCTCCAATAGGGGCAAGAACCTCTAAAAAAAAGTTTCTCATTTTCTCTTGTGGAATATGATTAAAATATTCTTCGTACATATATTAAATCATCCTTTGCAATATGATGCAGCAATAACTAATAGTTTATACTAAAATATAATAAAATAAACAGGGTAAGTATAATTAAATATTAGATTATCACTGTTATTGTATATATAAAGTTAACGTTTAACCATTAGAATCAGTATCATTTTGTGGAGCTGCAGCAGCTAGAGTTAACAAATTAGTACCTATAGTCTCAAAGAGATTACCTAAAATATTAAGCTCGTCAAGGGTTCTATTTTTAGCTATATATATAGAAAGTATAGCAGCAGCTAAAACTAATTCTTCAGGACTAAGTTTACAAGACATAAACTCACCTTAAAATAATAATTACTATTTTATATATTATGGTGGCTAGAGGCATTGTGTTAATAAATTTATATACAACATTAGTTTATCATAATAAAAAAATCTATCAAATAAATGATAGATTTTTTATTTACATTATAAGTTACTCATATACTTTTTCCAATCACCATGAGGAATATGAACTGCATGGTGATTAAAGTTTTTATCATTAGATTCTACATATTTATATACATAGCAGTTTTCAATAGTATTTGTATGAAGATTTTTAACTTCCATAGTAATTCTTGTATATTCGTTATTGGATGTATCTTCAAAGGATAAATATCCTTCCATTTCATCCAGTGGAACTATATTCTCATGAAAGTCCTTTAGCTCCATAATTTCTCCTAAAACAGTATCTTCTCCATCTAGTAGAGCTGGGTATCCCTTATGAGGTAGATGAAAAAGCTTTCCTTTTACTTCACCAAGAGATGCAGGTGATACTTTATTTTTTAAGTATTTATCATAATTAAAGAAACCTTCTCTTAAACTACCGTACACAAATACTTTTTTTTCTTCTGTTGGATGTATCATTAGCAGATTGTACCTCCTATAGTTTTAATATCTCCATCACCATTATTAACTAAGGCTTCTATGCAAAGTTCAAGACATTTTGAGATATCTTGAAGATTCATATAAGGAGTATTAGGTTTTGTAACAACTTGATTTGGAATATATGGAACGTGGATAAATCCACCCTTCATATTAGGATATTTTTTATCTATAAGATAAAGTAGTCCATACATTATGTGATTACAAACAAAGGTTCCAGCAGTGTTAGAAACCGCTCCAGGGAAACCATTGTCCACCATATTTTTAACCATAGCCTTTATAGGTAAATTAGAGAAATATGCATTTTCTCCATCTTCTTTAATTTTTATATCTATTGGTTGATTGCCTTCATTATCTTTAATTCTCGCATCATCTATATTAATAGCAACTCTCTCTGGCATAACTGCAAATCTTCCACCAGCTTGTCCAATACAAATAACTGCATCAGGTTTGTGTTCTTCAATAGAGTGTTCAAGAGCTTCAATAGATTTATTAAACACAGTAGGAATTTCTACTTTTATAACTTCTGCTCCAGCAATATTTTCTGGAAGCAATTTAACTGCTTCTAAAGCAGGATTTATAGGCTCTCCACCAAAGGGATCAAAACCACTTATTAAAACTTTCATATATATCTTTAATGAAGCTACAGCTCCATTAAAGTTCACCTC
Source organism: Clostridiaceae bacterium (assembly GCA_902363375.1). Classification (GTDB taxonomy): domain Bacteria; phylum Bacillota; class Clostridia; order Clostridiales; family Clostridiaceae; genus Clostridium_J. The sequence continues at coordinate 552,273 of CABIZX010000002.1, forward strand.
CTTTAATTATAACCTTGTACTAATTTTAGAATGCTAAGAAATACATTAAAGCTATGTGAATTATTAATAATATCATAGCAACAGGGAATTGACGCTTAATTATTGCATTTTTATCATTTATTTCTAGAAGAGCTGCAGGCATTATATTAAAGTTAGCTCCCATTGGTGACATTAATGTTCCACAATATCCAGCAGTAAGGGCTAGTGCTCCAGCTACTACTGGATTAGCTCCTTGTGCAAATACGAAAGGCACTCCAATACCAGCTGTGATAACGGCAAAGGCAGCAAAGGCATTTCCCATAATCATTGTGAATACTGCCATACCTATGCAATATGCAGCTACTCCTATTAATATGTTTCCTTCAGGTATAAAACTTGAGATACTATTAGAAATTACAGTTCCAACTCCAGCAACTGTAAATAGAGAACCTAGAGCTGTTAGAAGTTGAGGTAATATACTTACAGGTCCAACGGAATCAATCATTCTAGCTCCATCTTCTATTATAAATTTTGGATTAGCTTTAGCTATAATTAAGGTTACTATAGTAGCTACAACAGCAGCTATACCAATGGCAGCTGTTCCGCTTATAGAAGTAAATTGAGCTATTACTAAAGCTACTATAGCTATTACTAGAGGTGGTAAGAAAATTTTATTCTTAAGCTTTTCAGCTTGTTTTTTAGCAAATTCCCCATCAAGAGGTTTACTAGGTAGCATTTTAACTTGTTTGGAAACAGTTAAACAACCTAATACTATAATTAAAACACCAACTATATTGGCTGGAATATAAGGTCCAGCTATAAAAATAACTCCTAGAATTGACCAAAATATTGAAGTTCCAATTCTAGCTTTATGTTCTTTATTGGTGAATGTATAAGCTGCTAGGGAAATCATTAGGAAGCCTACTAAGGCATAAAAGATTTCCAATAAAAAGTTTGATAGTGCTGCCATATCCATAAACGATTCCTCCCTTAGTTATCTTTTTTAGAATATTTTTTAATTAATGATTTATCTAACATATGATTTTGTACTAGTACCATTATAAATAGGATAACTGCTATTGGGATGGAAGCTTTAGCTACATCAAGGGCATCTACTATATATCCCTGTTCTTGTAATGTACTAGTTATCAAAAGAACTCCGGAACTAGCCATAAACAGGTTTTGTCCAAAGAAGTTACCGTAGTTGTCCATAGTAGCAGAAGCAGCTTTAATTTTATCTTCATCTTCTTTATCAATTTTTCCAAAGTTACTAACTGCAGCACCTTGTGCCATAGGATTAACTAGAGGTCTAACAAATTGAGGATGTCCACTCATTCTAATAGAAAGGGCAGCTGCAACCTGTCTAATTAGAGCATAAACACTAAGAAGTTTTCCAGCGGAAAGAGATTTAGCATTACCTATAAGTGTTGCGGCTCTTTCTTTAAGTCCATATCTTTCACACATACCGATTACGGGTAAAGTTAGTATGAATAATGTAATAGCTCTTTGAGATACAAAAGTTTGTCCTAAAGTAGTCAATATTTCGTTAATACTTAAATCAGCAACAAGTCCTGTTAAAACACCTGCAGAAAGAACTACTGCAATAGTATCTAGCTTTAATGAAAACCCTATGATGACAATTATAATACCAATTAATTTAATCATTTATTATCCTTCCTTACATGAAATTATATTATTTCTTTAGAATTATACATTAATATTTTTAAAAAATCTGTATACCCATATACAGATTTTTTAAAATACTAGCATAGGTGAATACAATTATGAAAGGTAGTGTTGCGTAAAACTAAAACAATATTTACATCATGCTTCAATAGGTATATGGAAATATAATAATTGAATGGAAATTAGTGGATAACGTGTTTTTCTTATTGTATAATTCATACTATAGTATGGAAGAATAGACTAATGAAATCTAATAAGAGATTTAAGGTAAGGGAGGTATTCTTTTGGAGACAGTGGAACAGAATGGAATTGCGTATGGTCAACTTGGTATTATAGCTTTAAGAAGCTGTAAGGAGTTGGGTGAAAAAATTGTCAATCATATACTAATAAGAAGATCGAATTATAGTCATAATGATGAAGAGTTAAGTTCGAAAAACATGCCTTCATTTTTTATTCCCATTGAAGAGATAAGATTTGCTAATGGTGAAGGAAAAATAAAAATTACAGAGAGTGTAAGGGGAAAGGATATATATATATTAGCGGACGTAGGAAATCACAGTTGTACTTATAAGATGTTTGGTTTTGAAAACCATATGGGACCTGACGAACACTTTCAAGATATAAAAAGAGTTGTTTCTGCTATTGCAGGTGGAGCTAGAAGGGTTACACTTGTTATGCCACTTTTATATTCAGCAAGACAACATAGAAGAAATGGAAGGGAATCCCTAGACTGTGCCATTGCCCTACAAGAGCTACAACGATTAGGAGTCCAAGAAATACTAACTTTTGATGCCCATGATCCTACAATACAGAATGCTATTCCTTTAATTTCTTTCACTAATATATACCCTACCTATGAAATAGTAAAAAAATTTATTAAACAGGAGAAAGATTTGCTTATAGATAAATCCAGAATGCTAGTTATTAGTCCAGATACAGGAGCTATGAATAGAGCAGTCTACTATTCAAATGTATTAGGGTTAGACATTGGGCTTTTTTATAAGAGAAGAGATCACTCAAGAATTGTTAATGGGAAGAATCCTATTATTCAGCACGAATACTTAGGGCGTTCCATAGAAAACCAAAATATTCTAATTGTAGATGATATGATAGCCTCAGGTGAATCTATTGCTGAAATTGCATTGGAGTTAAAGAAAAGAAGAGCTAAGAATATTTATGTAGCTAGCACTTTTTCTCTTTTTACTGAAGGAGCAGAAAAGTTTCAAAAGCTTTATGAGGAAGGAATAATTAATAAAGTTTATTCTACTAATTTAACCTATGTATCAGAAGAAATAAAAAAGAACCCATGGTTTATAGAAGTAGATATGTCAGAATTTCTTGCTAGAATTATTGATTACTTGAATTATGATAAGTCAATTTCTACCTTATTAGATGCCACGGAAGGTATTAAAAAATTACTTAAAAAGTATGAAATATAAATATGATCATATTTATATAATTTCTATTTTATAAAGAGATTTAAGATAATCTTGTTAGAAATCATAAATAAGATAATAGATACTTATATGAAATAGGAGATGTGGCAAAACATATTATTAACTGATAGCTTACCACATCTCCTTAATTCTTTATTAAAGTAGTTGTTTATTTCTCCATTTACCATTGAAGAGGCGAGTTAGAAACATTGTAGATCTAAAGGTCCAGTCAATGATCATGGCAATCCAAACACCTAAAACTCCAATGCCAAGGAATTTGCCAAGGAGATATCCAAAGCCTATTCTAAATACCCACATAGAGAATATTGATACAGTCATAGTAAATTTAGCATCGTTGGCAGCTCTTAATCCATTTGGTAGAGTAAAGGATGGAATCCAAATTACCATTGCGCCTACACCATGACATATAAGCAGTTGCATAGCTATATCTGTAACTTCTGAGGATAGGTTGTAGAAACCTATTAATGGTTTAGCAAATATTAAAATAGTTATATTTAAAAAGAACATGATTATATATGCATATTTCATTAACTTTAACATATATTTTTTAGCCATGTCATAATTGTTAGCACCAATACATTGACCTACTATGGTAACGGTGGCAAGTCCTATAGCCATGCCTGGGATTACTTCTAGAGAAGCAAAGTTATTTGCTATGGCATTAGCAGCAATAGCAGCTGTACCAAAGGTAGCTATCAAGCTCTGAAGAGCAATTTTACCTATTTGAAACATGCCGTTTTCTAATCCAGTTGGAATTCCAACGGTTAAAATTTTCTTTATAGTATCAGGCTTAAAGCCTAAATGTTTGTAGGAATCTATATAGATTTCATTGTTATCATTTCTTAACAAATATAACATAATTATTGAGCCTAACAGACGTGAAATTAATGAAGCAATGGCAGCTCCAGCTACACCCATATTAAATTTATAGATTAAGATAGCATTGAATACCACATTAACTAGATTCATTATTATTGAGGTAATCATAGTTATTTTAGAATTTCCCATAGACCTAAAAAGAGCGGCACCAGAATTATATAGTGCTATAAAAGGATAAGAACAAGCAGAAATTATAAAATAGGTTTGGGCATTTGACATTACATCTGCCTCTACGTTACCAAAGATTAAATCTAAAATAGCAGTATGTCCAATAAGAGAAAGTACCATAATAATAAGTGAGAAAAGAGTTGTGGATACAATTAGTTGTTTTGCTGAAACACAGGCTGATTCTCTATCCTCTCTGCCTATGTATTGTGAAGCTACCACAGCTCCACCAGTAGCTAGAGCGGCAAAGATATTTATAAGTAATATGTTAATAGAGTCTACTAAGGATAAGCCTGAAACAGCTGCTTGCCCTACACCAGATACCATTATAGTATCAGCCATACCGATAGTAACAGCTAAAAACTGTTCAACTATAAGGGGAAAGATTAGTTTAGTTAAGTTTTTCCTTGAGAACATCGCATAAACCTCGCTATAAATTATCGTTATTACAAGTATATACATATGAAGAATTTTTATCAAGTTATGGGGAGAGCGTTTAATCTATAAACTATGATATGAAAACCTTAGCATGGGAAAATTCTTAATAATTCTAAATGAACAGGAGCATAAGGAGTAATATCTAATTTAATTCATATAAATAAAGGCAGATAATATAAGAAAATCATTTTAATTAATTTAATAAATAAATTAAGGAGGCTAGTTATGAAGATAATTAAGCATAAATATATATGTGGAATTTTAATTTTGGCTACGACTTTAGTTTTTTCAGGATGCAGTAACGAAAATGAAAATGATGATGCTATTGCAGTAATAAATCAAAAGAATCAAGAAAAAGTAGAGAGTAAATCATATTCAGAAGAAGAAGTTGATAAAAGTTCTAGTACTTCTGCACGAGAATTAGAATTTAAAGCTAGTTATGAAAGATCTCCATATTATAATTCTAACAAGGAATATCCTATTATAACTATTGTTAAATCTAAAAAAGATTTAAAGGAACATGAAGCAAAAGTAAAGGGGCTAACTGTGAGTAAGTTAAGTTATGTGAAGGAAAATAGTGAAGCAGACTTAAATAAGTACAATGATGAATTTTTTACTAATAAGGCACTAATTGTTATTACATTAGATGAATCCAGTGGCTCTGTAAGACATAATGTAAAAAATGTAGTTAAAGATGGAAATAATATAACTATAGCAATTGAAAGAAAAGTTCCTGAATTTGGTACTTCAGACATGGCAGAATGGAATATTTATATAGAATTAAATGCTGAAGATGTAGATAAGAATGATGTGGTTAATCTTAGGTTTAATGATGGTCTGAATTAATTTAACTTAATTACTTATAAGCGTTTTATCAAATAAAGCTTTTGGAAGAGAAAGGTATAATGCTTTAACTAGAACTTGAGATTACATTAAAATTCAGATTATTTTAGATATCAATTATAAAATTAATAAAAAGTTAGCTATATAAAATTTTGTATAGTTAGCTTTTTATTAATTTTACATAGAAGTTAGGAAAAGTCTTTATATTTATTAGGAGTAGGCTTAGAAATATTATTTATGAAGAATCAAGAAATTGATTAATAAGAATAGAGAAAACATATAGTATTTTAATTTAAATTTATATAAAAAGAAATTACCGTAAAATAAATGCGCTATAAAGATAAAAAAAGGTATATAATAAAAGGTAGAGTAAATTTAGAAGAAAAGAATTTTTAATTAGGAGAATTGCAAGGATGAATTTTGATTTAGAGTTGAGTGAAATAAAGGATATATGTGGAAGTGTTATTTATAATAGAGCCATGGATATGTACCTTAGAAATAAAGTTAGAAGTATAAGGATAAATGAAGACTCTACAAATATATTATCAGTTACCGCTATAGTTCAATCAGCCTATGATGTAAATAATTATAAAACTAATGTACTTATTAATAATAAAAATTTAAAAATATATCCTAACTGTAGTTGTGAAGGCTTTAATGAGTATCATATGTGTAAGCACATAGGAGCCGTACTTATAAAGTTAAATAAGGAAGGCGTAGGTGGAAGAGGTATAAACATCCCTAAATCAAGTGAGGAAGAACTTCTTGAAACTTATAAAAACACCTTTGATAAGGAGATTAGGGGTGTTGAAAAGGAAACCTTAAATATGGAAGTTACTTTAATAGTAGAAGAAGAGAGCTATGGTAGTAAAAGAAAAAGTTTTTATATAGAATTAAAGATTGGTACAAATAGATTATATGTAGTAAAAAATATTCGTGAGCTTATGGAATGTATGTATAGAAGTGGTGGAACTATTAACTTTGGAAAGGAGCTTCAATACACTAATACCAGATATATGTTTAAAGATAAAGATAAAAAAATCATGAATATCATAAAGGAAGTATATGATTTAAACCTAGAAGTGATGAACAGGGTATATACTAATCGTTCTATATTTTTTAGTGGGAAGCGAGTTTTTCTTTCAGAAGGACAACTAAAAAATATTCTAGATATTAAAAGTGGCAATAGTATTAACTTAGAGTATAAAGGTGAATTGCATAAGGGAGTTACTGTTTCTTTAGGGGGTATTCCTACTAGTTTTTATATGTTTATTAAGGGAGATAAGCTAAATATAGATATGAATGGAGAAATTCCTCAAGCAGTCTGTGAAGATACAGGTCTTTATTACTTAAATAATACCCTATATCTTTTATCGGAAAAAGAAAAGAATGATTTTAGTCCACTGCATAAGGCCTTTACTAAGGCTAAAGATAAGACTATATCCTTTAAAAAAGATAGTATTAATGATGTAGCTAATTTTCTTTTACCAAAGTTAAAGAGTATAAGCCCTATAGTAATTAAAGATGAAAAAGTAAAAGAGCTTATAAAGGAAGAACCATTGATAACAGAGTTTTACTTAGATAAGGATGGAGATAAGGTTACCTGTGATATAAAGTTTAATTATGGAGAAGAGAGCTTTTATTATGGTTCAGAAAATGAAAGAAGAAACTTAAGAGAAGCAAATCAGGATGGAGTAGAGAATATAAAATCAGGGGCTACTAAGGATAAGGTTGATAATATACTTATTAGAGACTTAGTTCAAGAAAGAAAAATTATAGATAAGCTTCTTAGTCTTGGATTTAAGAATAAAGATAAGACTTTTTATATAGATCAGGAAGAAGATTTAGTTGAATTTTTAACCTATGGTGTAGAAGAGCTGGCAGAGGTAGGGGATGTTTATTATTCTGATAGCTTTAAAGAAATGAAAATATTAACTCCTAAATCTTTTAGTTCTAGCATTAAATTAAATGATTTGGATCTTTTAGAGTTTAATTTTAACATTGAAGGAATTTCTAAAGAGGAGCTAAAGGAAACTTTAAATTCTATTAAGCAGAGAAAGAAATACTTTAAATTAAAAAATGGGTCTATAATTCCACTTCAAGGCAATGAGATTAAGGATATTTATTCTGTTATTGATAACTTTGATATATCAATTTCAAAGCTAGCCAGTGGCAGTGTAGAAATACCTAAATATGCTTCTTTGTATATAGATGAAAAGATTAATAGTGGAGCTTTAGGGTTTATAGCTAGAAATAAAGGGTTTAAAAATCTTATAGATACAATAAAAGATATAAATAGTAATGAGTATAAGATTCCAGATGAGCAAAATCAAATATTGAGATCATATCAAAAAACAGGGTTTAAATGGTTCAAAACCTTATCTGAATGTGGATTTGGCGGAATTTTAGGAGATGAGATGGGACTTGGTAAAACCCTTCAAGCCATAACCTTCATAAATTCAGAGAAGGAAGAAGGAAAGCTTAAGAATAAGGCCTTAATAGTATGTCCTACATCTTTAGTTTATAACTGGGTTATGGAATTTGAAAAGTTTGCTAAAGATTTAAAGGTAGTGGCTATAAGTGGAAGTAGGGGAGAGCGAGAAGCTTTAGTAGAAAATCTAGAAGAGTATGATGTAATAATTACTTCCTATGCTTTAATAAGGAGAGACTTAGAGTATTATGAAAATACGAAGTTTGACCTTTGTATTATTGATGAAGCCCAATATATAAAGAATCCAACCTCTCTAAATGCAGAGTCGGTCAAATCAATTCAAGCTAAGAGTAAATTTGCAATGACAGGAACACCTATAGAAAATTCTCTTACAGAGCTTTGGTCCATCTTTGACTTTATAATGCCTGGATATCTTAAAACCCACGGTAAGTTCAATAAAAATTTTGAACTACCAATAGTTAAAGAAAAAGATCAAGCTGCTTTGGATGAATTATTAAAACTTATAAGACCATTTATTTTAAGAAGATTTAAAAAAGATGTAGCCCTTGAATTACCTCCAAAGATAGAGCATAAAGTAGTAGTAGATATGACAGAAGAACAGAAAAAATTATACTATTCTTATGTAGATTCCTATAAGGAAGAGATGGAGCAGGAAATAAAGGAGAAGGGCTTTAATAAAAGTAGGATGAAGATATTATCTCTTATTACTAGACTTAGACAAATATGTTGTGATCCAGCATCTTTTATAGAAAACTATAAAGGGGATAGTGGAAAGTACCATGCTCTTTATGACATATTAGAGGAAGCTTTAGAGAACAATCATAAAGTATTGTTATTCTCTCAATTTACAACAATTTTAGGTAGCATAAGAAAAAGGTTAACTGAGAAAGGCATAAATACTATGTATTTAGATGGTGCTATTCCAGCTAAGGATAGAATGAATTTAGTTAGAGAGTTTAATGAAGGAGAACCGGCAGTGTTTTTAATTTCTCTAAAGGCAGGGGGAACTGGACTTAACCTTACTTCAGCAGATATGGTAATTCATTTTGATCCATGGTGGAATCCGGCTGTAGAAGAACAAGCTGTGGATAGGGCTCACAGAATTGGACAAAAGAATACGGTAGAAGTAATAAAGCTCATAGCTAAGGGAACCATAGAAGAAAAGATTTATAACATTCAGGAAAAGAAAAAAGAAATAATAGAAAAAGTCTTAGATGGAGAAGAACATACAGATTTAACACTATCATCTATGAGTGAAAAAGAGTTAGCAGAACTATTTTCATAGTAAATATAATTATAAATTAAGCACTTTTAGGTAAGGAAATTTTTAGCATGTCGAAATAAATATTTGAAAAAATAAATTATATAGAGTATAATTAATCTTATCAAACATAATGTTTTAAAAAGCTACTTAAAATTTCAAGCGTACATGGATTTATAAGGATTTAGATAAATCTTAATCTTTATTATCTTTTATGGTATAAATATTCCAAGATGTGTTTTGCAAGGTTATGAGTTTTCTAACCTTGCATTAATACGTAAAAAAGTAAATTTAATTCAGAAAGGGGATACTACATGGGTAGACAAAATGCACTAGGAGAAGAAAAAATCACAAAATTATTACTTAAATTTTCTATACCAGCTATCATTGGTATGTTAGTTAATGCATTATATAATATTATCGATAGAATGTTCATAGGTCATATTCCAGAGGTTGGAAACTTGGCAATTACAGGGATTGGAGTAACTATGCCAATATCCACTATTATATTAGGGTTTGGTATGTTAGTTGGAATAGGTACGGCAACTACTATTTCCATAAGATTAGGACAAAATAAGAAGGATGAAGCAGAGAGGATTTTAGGAAATGCTTTTACTTTAATTATAATTATTAGTTTGGCTATAACAGCCATAGGTTTGATATGGGGAAAAGATATACTAAAAATGTTTGGTGCAAGTTCAAACACAATAGTATATGCGGAAGAATATATGCAAATTATATTTATAGGAACCATATTTAATATGCTAAGCTTTGGATTAAACCATACTATAAGAGCTAGTGGAAGTCCTAACATAGCTATGGCATCTATGCTTATAGGAGCAGTAACTAATATAGTCCTTGACCCAATATTTATATTTACATTAGGAATGGGAGTTAAAGGGGGAGCTATAGCTACAGTAATAGCTCAGATTGCTTCAGCTATATGGGGAGTAAGTTTCTTCCTAAGAGGAAATGCCAATCTAAGAGTTAAAATTAAAAACTTTAAACTAGAAAGAAAAATAGTACTAGCTATATTTTCTATAGGTATGTCACCTTTTAGTATGCAAATAGCAGCAAGTGTAGTTCAAGTAATATCTAATAAATCTTTAATGGCTTATGGTGGAGACTTAGCTATAGGAGCTATGACTATTATAAACAGTGTGTCAACTATATTTATGATGCCAATATTTGGGCTAAATCAAGGTATGCAGCCTATAGTGGGATATAACTATGGTGCTAAAAAGTATGATAGAGTTAAGGAAGCTATAAAATATCCTCAAATAGCGGCTTTGATTATTGCTACAATTGGATTCTTAATGGTAGAGCTTGTACCAGGAGTTTTGGTAAAAGCTTTCAACGCAGATCCACATTTATTAGGAATAACAAAGCATGGAATGAGAATTTTCCTTTGCATGGTTATTCTAGTAGGACCACAAGTTATAAGAACTAATTACTTCTCTTGTATAGGAAAGGCTAAGAAGTCTATGTTCTTAAGTTTGTTAAGACAGGTAATACTTTTAATACCATTCCTAATAATTTTACCAATGATACCACTTCCAAATGGAGAAACACTTGGATTAACAGGAGTATGGATGGCAGGACCAACTAGTGACTTTATATCTGTTATAATTACTAGCTTTATGTTTAAGCATGAAGTTAAAAAGTTAGATAACCCGGATATAGAAGATGGAGAAGCTATGGGGGAAGCTATTTAAAATAAGTGAATAATTAAAAGAAAAGTAATTTTGTAACGAAGAAATACTATAAATGAATATAATTATTGGATTTATAGTTATTGAAATCAATGAAAACTTATTTAATTAAACATAAAGTAAAAAGGCTGTATTTGAAATACAGCCTTTTTTATATAAAATTTTATAGTTTAAACATATAAAGTTATTAAACTACAGCAATTCCACCTTCAACAAGGATATGTTGAGAAGTTACATAGCTAGATGCATCTGATGAAAGATAAATGATTGTTCCGTTAAGTTCTCCTCTTTTACCAGGTCTTCCAGCTGGAGAAACAGCATTATAAGCTTTAAGGAAAGGCTCATGTTTAAATAGAGTTTTTTCAGTCATTTCAGATTCGAAAAGACCGGGACCTATAGAGTTAACTGTAATGTTATCTTGCATATAGCTTGCAGCCATACCCATAGTTAATCCTCTTACAGCGGCCTTAGAAGCGTTATATGAATGACGGAAAAGAGAAGGGTCTTTATCTGCAACAACTGCATTTATAGATGCTATGTTAACAATTTTACCGTATTTTCTTTCTTTCATATGAGGAACCACATATTTACTCATTAGAAAGATCCCCTTAACGTTAATATCCATAACTTTATCCCAGGCTTCTACAGACATATCTTCAACAGAACCTGCAGTTGCAATACCGGCATTATTAAGAAGAATATCAATTTGTCCAAAATGATTCATAACTTCTTCTACTGCTGCTTTAACACTTTCTTCATTAGAAACATCACATTGAACTGCTAAAGCTTTTCCACCATTATCTTCAATTTCTTTAACTACATGATCAAGTTTATCTTTTCTTCTTGCAAGTAGTGCCACTTTAGCTCCATATTCAGCATAAGCTCTAGCAGCATCAGCACCTAGTCCACTAGAAGCTCCAGTAACAATGGCAACTTTACCTGTAAGATCAAATAAATTCTTCATAATATCAAATCCTTTCTAAATATGATTCACACAAATTGTCAGTAAGTAAAGAGTATTAAGAAATATCTATTTATTAATTGTATACTACCATAGTTATAATATATTGTAAATTAATTAATTATTTAACAATAAGTATGTATATGATAATAATTATTATTTCTAAAGGGATATTAAAATTAGTAATTTAGCCTATAACAGATGTTTTAGATAGGTTGCTATATTGATAAAATAAGAATGCAGAAAATATAGATTTATAATAAAAAATATTCTATAATTTTAATATACGCTCAAATACAATAAGTGGGATTTAGGGGGAATGGGAATGATAAATATTCGTAGAGCTAAAGTAGGAGATGCTAATATTTTAACTAACATTGCTATAAACTCAGAAGCATATTGGGGATATGATGAAGACTATATGGAAAGCTTTAAGGATACCTATAGAGTCAGTGAAAATTATATAAGTAATTATCCTACTTTTCTTATGGAAGATGATAAGGAAGTGGTGGGTTTCTATGGCATTTTAATGAATGAAGGAGAAACGGAACTAGAGTACTTTTTTATTGATCCTAGATATATTAGAAAAGGATATGGGAAATTATTATGGCAACATGTAATTGAAACCGCAAGAAGCCTTAATATCAAAGCATTCGAAATAATAACAAGTCCAGAGGCCATAGGCTTTTATACAAAATTAGGAGCCTTAAAAATAGGAGAAGTGGAATCATTAGTGAAGGTAGGGCGTAAAATCCCAAGATTAATTTATAAGATGGATTAATATTTATTTATATTAAAATAAATCATAATATTCTTACAAATAAATAATATATATATATGAATACAATTAACAATATTGTTGGGAGGAATAGGGTTGAAGTTAAGAAACAAAGTTCTTCTAGGAATATGCTTATTATTTTTAATAGGTACTTTTACAGGCTGTGGTACAGGAAATGAAAAAGGTGACATTTATAATGACAATGACAGAATATCAAGAGATGGAGATAGCTACAGTTATACAGGAAGAAGCCAATCAAGTTCTAATAATCAGATTACAGTTAAGTATGGTAAGTTTTCTGGCGCAGATACTATTTGGATTGTAGAATCAAAGGGCGATTGTGAAATAACTTTTGACTATGATTCTCAAGTTGAAAGTGGAGATTTTAAGGGTGTTTTAATTACACCAGAAAAGCAAGTGGAGACTGTATTAGAAGGAACTGAGGATGGCGAAAAGACAATAAAATTAGAAGAAGGAGAATATAGATTTAAATTTGTAGGTAGTAAAGCAAAGGGAAAGATTAAAATATCCATTGAAGAATCAAAAAATGTTAAGGTAAGACAAGTAGATAACTAATAAAAATATAAGTATTGTTAAAAAAATTCAGAGGTCTTAAGACATCTGAACTTTTTTATGATTTATAAATCCGTTATATGCATAGATAATTCTCTATCATAGTAAATTTACTTGATATAACTTCTAATATCTTACCTCGGTTAGCCCTACCATCATAGGTAAGATAGATGATGCTGTTGCCACGAGTAGCAAAAATATTGTAATGATTTTTAACCGCCGAAGAAGAGTCGTTTAAATTTTTATCATAAACACTTAAATAATCAAAGTTATTATTTTTTATCTGAATGGCATTTTCACCATAACAATATTTATTCTCTAGAGCCTTAATCAAATCATCTATCATGAAGTTGAAGGTGACTTTGTAAGTAGAAGACCTGATATAAGTTTCAGTGCCTTCATTGTACACATTTTCAACAGTATTATAATTTAGTAGCTAGTGGATTAAAGGCATAATTATAGTGATTTGATTCCTTTTCAGTAGAGAATATATTATTAGTTCTTTTAAGAATCTTAGAATCCTCAATATCATAAAGGATTACTATAGGTAAATCGTAGGCTTTTTCATTAAAGCTATGATTATGACCTGTTATAAGTTGAGAAAGCAAGTACACTAACAAAATAGCATATATCCATAGGGAAAAGCCTCTCAAGGGAAAGCTTTTTTTCAAAGGTTTCTTAGAGTATTTAACATTTTCTTTTAAAGAAAGTTGAAATATCACCACCAAAGGATTCATAACTACATACATAGCTCCAAGGTTTTTTCTCATAAGTTAATATTTTTTCTTTTGATATATCATCTTCATGGGACAACAGCACTACTGTGTACTTCATTTTTTAGATTCATCTTTTCTAAACTTTGCAAATATAGCTCCCATTTTTTCTATATGAAGACCTTTATCAGACATTTCTGAAAACCAAGCTTCATGACAAGTAACATTCCAGTAATTACGAGGCTTATTTTGTAAACCAAATTTTTTTATTCAAAATTAAATCCTCCAGTCATAAATTTAATTCTTTATAAAACTTATTCATCTATCATTTGAAGTTTTTTCTTTACAGCTAATATGACCTTAGATTCCTCTTCTTTATCAACATAGGTTACCTTCATTACACCCTTTCCACTGCACGCAAAAATAGTAGTGCTATGATTATATCTATACACAGCTAAAAGATCTAAAGTGTCATCTTTTAGGATTAAAGGTTCTGAACTAAGGTCACTAGAATCTTTATATTCTTCCCATAAATCTTTCAAAAGTTTTTTAGACATATATTTAAACCTTAATTTATAACTAACAGTATTTACTAGCACATCGTGAGACTTGGCATAGGTGGTAGTAGGGCTAATTGCAACATAGCCAGCCTCATTGCTGGTATATATTAATGGAGCAAAGAAAGTTGATTTTTTAGTATAGTAGCTATTATAGTTATAGTCATCGTAATCTTCTTTTTTATGAATTTTTAAAGTTTCTTTAGTTTCAATATCTTTTAAAGTAATAACGGGTAAGCTAGAGGTATCACTAGGAAGATCTATACCATCACCATAATTAGTAAAATTTAAAAATAAAGGTATTATGATAATGAGTGGAATAATTATGATAGCTATACTATAGAAAAGAGAATAGATTATGGATGTGCCTCTCCAAGGCATATTATGATTTACTGGAACACCTTTACTTAAATCTTTACTGAGCTTTCTTAAATGAAGAATTTCTATAAATTCGTACATAAATAAAAGAATTATAAAAGATATATATATAAGGTTAAAATAATCTAAATTCACAAGAAAAGAAGAAAACTTACCTAAAGGGAATAAAGAAGAAATTAGAAAAATTAGAAGGAATGTGCCTACAGGAGTAAAGTGTTGTCTCATGGATTTTTTATAATATAAGCTTAAAGCTTCACCATGCTCTTCTGGTATAATATAGACTTCTGTAGTATTAAGCTCATTAGAAGAAGCAAAAAAATGAAATACTTCATAACTAGTTATATAAGTCCAACCGCAATTTTTATATTGTCTTATCTTTTCTTCCCCCAGTCCATCTTTATCTTCTGATATCTCTATTCTGTAATTAATGTTCTTAGGTTCATCTTTTTTAAAAGTAGCCCGATTTTTCCCCATGGTTTCTAAAATGAGACCCTTATTAGCCATGTAGTTAAGCCAGCTTTCAGTAGCTCCGATTCTATAGGATGAGACAGGCTTAAGTCTAGAAATAGTTTTACTCAAAATTAAATCCTCCTATACAAATTTGTAGTAAAATATTTTAATAAGTTATATAAAAATATATGAATATATTTTACTGATTTTTAAATTTATAGATATATTACATATTATATAAATTATACAACTAAAGAATTAAAATGTTAACTTACAAGGTAGAAGAAGGAATTATTTGTACACAAAAGGGATGTTTAAGAAATAGACATTTATTATTTCAAATTTTTTAATACTTTTTTAGACAAACTCATAAATCTGTATAAATACATTTTAATTGTATTAAACTATAATAATGAATAAGGAATCTTCATTAATTAAGTTAACTAGAAAGTTGAGGTAATTATTATGAGTAAAAAATCAAGTAAAAGTAGTATAAATCCATTAGTTGCTATAGGAGCTATAGCAGGTGCAGCAACAATAGCTACTTTAGGTGCAAAAAAATTAAAAAATAAATCAGAAAATAAAGAAACAGACTTTGAATATATAGACCACTCAGGAAAACAAGTTTATTTCGTTGGAGGAGGTTTAGCTTCCTTAGCAGGTGCAGCGTATCTTGTGAGAGATTGTAGCTTTAAAGGAGAGAATATTCATATTATCGAAGGAATGAGAATTCTTGGTGGTAGTAATGATGGTGCTGGAGATGTACAAAATGGTTTCGTATGCCGTGGAGGTAGAATGCTTAATGAAGAAACTTATGAAAACTTCTGGGAGTTATTCTCAAGCATTCCATCCTTAGATATGCCAGGTAAAAGTGTTACAGAAGAAATACTTAACTTTGACCACTTACATCCAACCCATGCTCAAGCTCGTTTAGTAGATAAGTATGGTGTAATTCAAGATGTAAAAAGCATGGGCTTTAACAATGAAGACCGTATGGCCCTTGGTAAATTAATGATTACGCCAGAAGAAAGTTTAGATGATATGACTATAGAGCAATGGTTTAGCCATACCCCTCATTTCTTTGAAACTAATTTCTGGTACATGTGGCAAACAACCTTTGCATTCCAAAAATGGTCCAGCTTATTTGAGTTCAAACGTTATATGGAACGTATGATTTTTGAATTCTCTCGTATAGAAACTTTAGAAGGTGTTACACGTACACCATATAATCAATATGAGTCTGTGATTTTACCAATAAAGGCTTATTTAGATGATCATGGTGTTGATTTTAGTATTAATGCAACAGTAACAGATTTAGACTTTAACCCAGGCAATGAAATTACAGTAACAGCTATTCATATAGAAGATGAAAATGGAGAAAGAGTTATTGAATTAAATCCAGGGGATGTATGTATCATGACTAATGGTTGTATGACTGATAGCGCAACTTTAGGTGACTTCAATACACCAGCAGCCTATGATCCAAGTGCTCCAATTTCAGGTGAACTTTGGAGAAAAGTTGCTAATAAAAAACCAGGACTTGGTAATCCAGATCCATTCTTTAATCACCCAGATGAAACTAATTGGGAAAGCTTCACTGTAACTTGTAGGGGAAATAAACTTTTACAATTAATAGAGAAATTCACAGGAAATATTCCAGGTAGTGGTGCTTTAATGACCTTTAAAGATTCTAACTGGTTAATGAGCACAGTAGTTGCAGCTCAACCACACTTTAAAGCTCAATCCATGGATACAACTATCTTCTGGGGATATGGATTATATACAGACAAAGTTGGTGATTATGTAAAGAAACCAATGCGTGATTGTACTGGTGAAGAGATGTTAATAGAGCTTTTACATCACTTACATCTTGAAGATCAAATGGATGAAATCATGGAAGATGTAATAAACGTAATTCCATGTATGATGCCTTATATTGACTCTCAATTCCAACCACGTAAGATGTCTGATCGTCCTAAGGTTGTACCAGAAGGCTCAACTAACTTTGCTATGATTAGTCAATTTGTTGAAATTCCTGAGGATATGGTATTCACAGAAGAATATTCAGTACGTGCAGCAAGAATAGCGATATATACATTATTCAATGTAAAAAATAAGAAGATTTGTCCAGTAACTCCATACAAAAAGAATCCTAAGATACTAAAAAAAGCATTAAAAACTTCTTATAGATAAATAGAGACTTATCCCAAAGTGATTTAATCACTTTTAGATAAAAACTTTCACTAAGTTATAAAAAACTAGTAACTTCATTTGTGCTGAAGTTACTAGTTTTTTTATATTATGTTATTCACATTGAATATGGTATTAATATCCTATAGAATAAAATAAAGGTATAAATGTGGCTAGAAGGAATTAATTTGTTTAAAGGTAGTGATATTTATGAATGATATTATATTAGATGCAAAGGAGCATTTTAAAGGATTATCAAAAGAAAATGGATTAACCACAGGTAAAGTTAGGTCATTTTCTTCAAAATTATATAAGCACTTAGATGATAAAAGTATTAGTAATGTATTTAACATATGTGAAGAGTTACTTAATGAAGGAAAGTGGGAATTAGGTATTATTGCATATGATTGGGCTTACAGAGTTAGAAGTCAATATAATGAGGATACATTTTTTATATTTGAGAATTGGTTAAAGAAGTACGTTACGGGTTGGGGAGATTGTGATGACTTTTGTACTCATGCTTTTGGAGAGTTATTAAGTCAAAATAACGATCTATTTAACTATGTGATAACTTGGACAAAACATCCAGACTTTTTTGTGAGGCGTGCGGCTGCTGTCATCTTAATTTATCCTATTAATAAGAGTAAGTATGATAGAATTAATCCATATGTAATTTCCGATATGCTAATGAAGGATGAGCATCACCTTGTATTAAAAGGTTACGGTTGGATGTTAAAAGTATTATCACAGGCAGAACCTGATAAAGTATATGAGTATTTATTAAAGAATAAAGATATTATGCCTAGGGTAGCCTTTAGATATGCCTTAGAAAAATTTGATGATAATGTTAGAAGGAATCTTATGACACTTTAATAAAGTATATAATGATATAGAGGTGATATATTGGATAATATTTTCTTAGTAAAACCTTTAATAGAGCATATAAGAGGCTATGAAGAAATGGTTATGGAGTATGAAAAAGCAGGGGAGCGTGTACATCCAGGAACCTTAAGATTAAGAGGTCTGAATTATGAAGGTTTATTAAAACAACTGCAAGAATATAGTATTCCAGAAAAGTGTCCAAGCTATTTGGTGCCATCGGATACATTTTTCTTAGTTGATGACAGTGATAGAATAATAGGAGCTATTACCATAAGGCATTATTTAAATGAGCAACTTTTTAAGTTTGATGGAAATATTGGTTATGGAATTAGACCTAGTGAAAGAAGAAAGGGCTATGCAAGTGCTATGCTAAGGATGGCTCTTGAAAGGTGTAAAGATATGGGGATGGAAAAGGTTCTTATAACTTGTAACAAGGGGAATATTTCTTCAGCAAAAACTATAATGGCTAATGGCGGAATATTTGAAAATGAGATCCCAGAGGAAAATGGAAATATAGTTGAAAGATATTGGATAAATCTATAAAATAATATACATATTCTTAGAATAATTTGGTATAATATAAGTGAGAAAAGAATAATTTGCTTATTAATCATAAGTAAACAATGAAAAGAAAATGCATATAATAAAAATAGGGTGTTGGAGCACCCTATAATATACAATTCTAGTTGTTTAGGCAGCTGGTATTACTAAAACTAAAAAAGAAATTAGTAGCTTCCATTTGCACACGGGGCTACTATTTTTTTGATATTCTATCAATAAGCAACACTGTAAATGTCAAAAATGCTAGAAGGAATAAACCTCCTTGAAATAGTAACATTAAAGTATTATCACTCAATGTATCACCTCCCTATAAAGAGGTAAGTGATACCAGTAGCCCACAACAACTATATTAAACTGTATATAAAAATTATACTATTAATTTCATAATATTACCATGGATTTTGCCTAAAAGTATAAATATAAAGCACTAAAGTGAAAAAGCAAAAATTATAATTGGAAAGAATGATATATAATTTTATGTGGATAATTAATTTAATATTTTTAGATGAAAATTTTAACAAGGTATCTAGTTAAATATCTATATATAATTGATTTAATATTAGAACAAAGTAATATATGTAATATATTTATAGGTTATAATATGATTATGAGAGTAGGAGGAGATTATAATGATTTCAATAATTGTAGCAGTAACTAAAAATAATGTAATAGGAAATAAGGGAACAATGCCATGGAAGATAAAAGGGGAGCAAATAAGGTTTAAGGAATTAACTACAGGACATACAATAATTGTAGGCAGAAAGACCTTCGAAGCGGAAGGAAAACCATTGCCTAATAGAAAAACCATTGTAATTTCTAAAACTAAAAATATAGAATTTGAAAACTGTGCTACAGTTAAATCTCTTGAAGAAGCTTTGGAGCTAGCAAAGGATGAAAAGGAAATATTCATTGCTGGTGGAGGAGAGATATATAAACAGGCACTTCCTATGACAGATAAAATATATCTTACTATTATAGATAAAGTTATTGATGGAGATGTTTATTTCCCAGAGATTAATAAGGATGAGTTTGTAAAAACCTATGAGGAAAGAATAGAAGGAGAAATACCATACACCTATTATACTTATGAGAGAATAAAATAATTTCAAATAAGTTGTTTGTTAATTTTGGTACTTACAAGATAAATTAATTAGAAGTTGATGTATAATAATGAATGGATGATAAATTAAGGAGGACAAAACCTTGTTTAAACTGAAGAGATTTCTAAGGCCCTATATGAAAGAAACTGTTATAGGTGCAGGAGCAAAACTATTTGAAGCTATTTTAGAATTACTTTTACCACTTTTCATGGGAAAAATAATTGATATAGGAATTAAAAATGGTGATATACCATATATAGGCAAAACAGCGGCATTGATGTTTGGAATAATATCTGTAGGTTTAGCCTCTGCATCATTATGCCAATACTTTGCTTCTTACACTTGTCAAAATGTAGGAAATGATCTTAGAAAGGAATTATTAAAAAAGATTTCTAAGTTATCTTATGAAGATATAGATTATTTTGGAAATTCCACATTAATAAATAGAATCACTAATGATGTTAACCAAGTTGTACAGGCTGTTGCTATGCTAATTAGATTAGTTAGTAGAGCGCCATTTTTATGTATTGGGGCTTTAGTTATGTCTATATACATAAATCCTAAGTTATCATTGATATTTGCAGTTCTAATTCCAATCTTTGTTTTAATAATGGTGGTAATAATGAAGAAAACAGTTCCTCTATACAAAGCATCTCAAAGTAGATTAGATGCGCTGGGGGGGGTACTTAGGGAGAATTTATCAGGAGTAAGAGTAATTAGAGCTTTTGCTAGGCATGAAAAGGAACAGGAACGTATGAATGAGGCTACAGATAATTTATCTAGAGCTTATATAAGAGTTTCTAACCTATCTGCACTAATGAACCCAATTACTTCATTAGTTATGAATAGTGGAATTATAGTACTACTTTATGTGGGAGCTATAAATGTTAATATAGGAACCTTAACCCAAGGAGATATTGTAGTTCTAATAAACTACATTACACAAGTTTTATTAGCTCTTATAGTAGTTGCAAACTTAGTAGTATTATTTACTAAGGCATCAGCATCAGCAGCTAGAATCAATGAGATTTTAGAATATACACCAAGTATTGTTGATAATAAAAATAATAAAGCTTTAAAAGATACAAAGAAAATTATTGCTTTTAATAATGTATCTTTTAAATACAATTCAGAGAAAGTTTTATCAGATATATCCTTTACAATTGAAGAAGGAGAAGTCTTTGGAATTGTAGGAACTACAGGAAGTGGAAAATCTACTGTAGCTAACTTGATATCAAGATTTTATGATGTCACTGAAGGAGAGGTTATATTTAAAGGCGAGAATGTAAAAGAACTTTCTCAAAGAGTCTTACATGAAGAAATAGGAATAGTTCCGCAAAAGGCAGTGCTATTTTCAGGAACTATTGCAGATAATATTAGATGGGGTAAGGAAGATGCTACGGAGGAGGACGTTAATAAAGCACTTCAGGTTGCCCAGGCCTATGATTTTGTTAGTGCTATGAAGGATGGAATAAATTCTGTTATTTACGAAGGTGGAAAGAATTTATCAGGAGGTCAAAAGCAACGTCTAACTATAGCAAGAGCTTTAGTTAAAAAGCCGAGTATTATTATTTTAGATGATAGTTTAAGTGCCTTAGATTACCAAACTGATAAAAAACTCCGAAACTCCTTAAAAGAAAATTTGAAAGATAGCACCATTATAATAATTTCCCAGAGAATAAGCTCTATTATATCAGCTGATAAAATTTTAGTTTTAGATGATGGAGAAGCTGTTGGAATAGGTACTCATGAAGAATTATTAAACACTTGTGAAACATATAAAGAAATATATAAATCTCAAAGCAAGTAAAGGAGGAAAGGCTATGGAAAATTTTAAAAAGTTAATGAAGTATGTAAAACACTATAGATTTCAAGTAGCACTGGCTCTTTTCTGTGCTTTTATAAGTAATATTGCTATTGTAATTGCTACTTATTTAAATGGAGTTGCAATTGACAATATTAGTGGAGTAAATAATGTAAACTTTAACGGACTAACTAGAATATTAATAGGACTAGGGATTATATATTTAATTTCAGTTATTTTTCAATGGTTTATTTCTCGTTATGCGAATAAGGTATCTTATATGATAGTAAGGGATATGAGGAGAGATACCTTTAAGAGCTTGAATAAACAATCTTTAGCTTATTATGATCATCATCCTCATGGTGATATCATCAGTCGTTTTACAAATGATTTAGATTCTGTTAGTGATGCCTTAGCGGTGTCTATAACCAATGTATTCTCAGGGGCTGTAACTGTGATCACAGCACTAGTTTGCATGCTTTATTTAAATGTTGGAATTACCATTGCAATTTTAGTAGTAACTCCAATATGTTTTATAATTGCATCACTTATAAGCAAATTTAGCCAAAAGACTTTTGTGAAGCAGCAACAAGCGGTTGGACAGTTATCTTCCTTTGTAGCTGAAATTGTAGGAAATCAAAAGACTGTTAAAATTTTTAATAGAGAAGAAAAAAGTATAGAAGAGTTTAATGATATCTCAGATAACCTTTGCAAGGTAGCTACTAAGGCTATGTTTGCTTCGGCACTTATAAATCCAAGCACAAGATTTATAAATAATATTTCATACATAGCAGTAGGTCTTGTAGGTGGAACTTTGGCTATTACAAGTGGAGTATCCGTTGGTATAGTTTCTAGCTTTTTAGTATACTCTACTCAATTTGCAAAACCATTCAATGAAATATCAGGTATTACAGGTCAAATACAAACTGCTTTTGCTTCTTTAACTCGTATTTTTAGCATTATAGAAGAAGAGCCAGAAGAAGAAGATAGAAATAATGCTATTGATCTTAAAGAGTGTAATGGAGATGTAGAAATTAAAGATATAAGTTTTTCATATGATAAAAAGACACCTTTAATTGAGGACTTTTCCTTTGAGGCTAAACCTGGAGAACTTGTTGCAATTGTTGGTCCTACAGGGTGTGGAAAGACTACTCTAGTAAACCTATTAATGAGATTTTATGAGATAGATAAAGGTGAAATATTAGTTGATGGTAATAACATAAAAAATATAAGTAAAAATAGTTTAAGAAAAAGCTTTGGTATGGTACTACAAGATTCATGGTTATTTAAAGGCACGGTAAAAGAAAATATTGCCTATGGAAAACTAGATGCCACTGAGGAGGAAATAATAGAGGCAGCTAAAGCAGCCCATGCTCATTCCTTTATTAAGAGATTAAAGGATGGATATGATACTATTATTTCTGATGAAGATTTATCCCAAGGACAAAGACAGTTATTGACCATAGCAAGGGTAATGCTTGCAAATCCTAAGATGTTAATACTAGATGAAGCAACTAGCTCTATTGATACGCTTACAGAAATAAGAATACAAAAGGCATTTTTAAATCTCATGGAAGGAAGAACTAGCTTTGTTATAGCTCATAGACTTTCAACCATAGTTAATGCAGATAAAATCCTAGTGATGAACAATGGGAACATAATAGAGCAAGGAAATCATCAGGAGTTAATAGATAAAAAAGGCTTTTATTATGACTTATATAATAGTCAGTTTGCATATTAATACAAAATTTTATTTTTAAATCTAAATATATTTTAAATGGGCTTTCTCAAAATAAACTAATATAAGCTAATATTAGTAATGTATTTTGGAAAGCCTATTTCTATATCAAAAAATACTTATATAAAATAAATTTCAAATAATAATTTTTATCAATTGACTTTATCACTAATTAGTGATAAATTTAAAGTATGGAAGATGTAAAGAAATTAATTAAAGAAAACTATTTAGATTTATCAACACTAGTAGTATTTACTAGAGCGGAATATGAAATTCATAAAAGAGAATATCAGACTATAAAGGAAACAGGACTAACTATAGCTCAGTTTGGCGTTTTAGAAGCTTTATATAACAAAGGTGATCTAAGAATCTGTGAAATCATAGAAAAAATATTAACCACTTCTGGCAATATAACTGTTGTTATAAAGAATCTAGAGAAAGAGAGTTTAGTAGAAAAGAAGATAGATCCAGAAGATAAACGAGCCGCAATAATTTCCATTACAGACAAAGGAAGAAAAATTATAGAGGATATTTTCCCGAAGCATATTCAAAATATTAATAATATTTTTAGTGTTTTAACAGATGAAGAAAAAATAATATTGAAAGATATACTAAAGAAATTTAAAAACTTTTAATGAGTTTTTATGAAAAATATCGCTAATTAGTGATAAATTAGGAGGGGTGTTATGTTAAGAAAGATAGAGAGTAAGAATATGGGGAAGAGCAACTATGGTTGGCTACAGGGAAATTTCCACTTTTCTTTTGCAGAATATTTTAAGCCAACTAATATTAATTTTGGAGTACTTAGGGTACTAAACGATGAGGTTATGAAATCTGGTGGAGGTTTTGATACTCACCCTCATAATGATATGGAGATTATAACTTATATTGTAAAAGGAGAGCTTACTCATGGAGATAGCATGGGAAATAGTAGTACAATAGAGAAGGGACATATGCAATATATGAGTGCTGGTACTGGAGTGTACCACAGTGAGTTCAACCGAAGTAATGAAGATTTAAGGCTTCTTCAAATATGGATTATACCTGACAAAAAGGGATACAGACCTAATTATGGAGAATACAGATTCAATTGGAGTGATAGAATTAACAATTGGCTTCATATGGTATCTGGAACTTCCAAGGATGTACCTATAAATATTCATCAAGATATTAATATGTATACAACTTATTTAGAAAGAGGTAAAGAAATATCTTTTGAAATAAGTGAAGGTAGGCAGGCTTATTTAGTACAAATTGAAGGAAATTCTGACATCAATGATGTGAATTTAAATGAAGAAGATGCCTTAGAAATAGTTGAAGAAAATATTGAGATTAAAGCTAAGGAAGATTCGCACTTCATAATAATAGAAATGAAAAAAACTGAAGGTTTATATTTATAATTAAAATATAAAGCTAAAGATTCATAGATAAAATTAAAGTTTATGAAAAAATGCATAAATATAAAGGAGAGAAAAATATGAGTAAAGTATTATATATTAAAGCAAATATTAAAAATGAAGGAGAATCAAGAACTTTTAGAGTAGCAGATAGTTTTATAGAAGAATATAAAAAGAACAATCCTAATGATGAAATAATTACTTTAGATTTATATAAAGAAAATATAGATTTCCTAAGACCAGAGAACTTAGGAGATATATTTGGACCTAAAAATGAAGAAAGCAGAAATAATCCAATCCTAAAATATGCATATGAATTTGCAGAAGCTGATAAATATGTAATTGCAGCACCAATGTGGAATTTAAGTATTCCAGCCATACTAAAGGCTTATATAGATTATGTAAGTGTTACTGGAATAACATTTAAATATACAGCAGAAGGCCCAGTAGGACTTTTAAATAATAAAAAAGCTGTACACATTGTATCTAGGGGCGGAGAATATGGAGATGCTCCATATGAAATGGGAGACAGATATATAAGAACGATCTTAGGCTTCTTTGGAATTCAAGATATAAAAACTATAGCTATAGAAAATATGGATGTTATTGGAGCAGATATTGAAGGAAAAGTTAAAGCAGGAATAAAAGAAGCTAAGAATATAGTTAAAGAGTTTTAGAATTTATATATAGATAAAGTTAAATTTAAACACTGAAAATAAATATAATTAATTGAGCTATAAGCTATATTACTAGTTTATAGCTTATTTTTATTTAATAGATATTGTAGTAAAATAAAAGTATAAAATAATGACTTCTAATTGATATTCATTATCGATTGTGTTATTATATAAATATAAAAGAAATTATAAATTAAAGTATATATAGAACTTTTAGTAAGGAGGGGAAAATAATGAGAGAGATATTAATGCCATTAGCTTTAACAGTATTCGCAGGATTAAGCACAGGAATAGGTAGTCTTATAGCACTTTTTGCAAAGAAAACAAATAGAAAGTTTTTATCAATTAGTCTTGGTTTTTCAGCAGGAGTAATGATATATGTATCTATGATAGAGATATTCTTTAAAGCAAAAACTTCTCTTTCTATTGAATTAGGAAATAAGATGGGAGCATGGGTAACAGTTATAGCTTTCTTTGGAGGAATGCTTTTTATAGCTATTATAGACAAGCTTATACCTAAAGAAGGAAATCCTCATGAATTTCCAGAAGAAGAAAAAGAAGTTAGTATGGATCATAAAAATAGCTTAAGTGATGAAGATAATAAAGAAAGTAAATTGCTAAGAATGGGTGTATTTACAGCACTAGCAGTAGCAATTCACAACTTTCCAGAAGGACTTGCAACTTTTATTTCAGCATTACAGGAACCATCCGTTGCAATTCCAATAGTAGTAGCAATAGCAATTCATAATATTCCAGAAGGGATAGCAGTTTCAGTACCAATTTATTATGCTACAGGTTCAAGAAAGAAGGCATTCATATACTCCTTCTTATCAGGATTATCTGAGCCTATTGGAGCTATAGTAGGATATTTAGTATTAAAACCATTTATAAATGATACAGTATTTGGAATAGTATTTGCAGCTGTAGCAGGAATAATGGTATTTATATCACTAGATGAATTACTTCCAGCAGCAAGAGAATATGGCGAGCATCATTTATCAATTTATGGATTAATAGCTGGAATGATGGTGATGGCAGTTAGCTTATTACTATTTATGTAGAGCATCAATGAATATCTTAAGTTCATGTTATCAATAATTAATTAACATTAATTAATGTTAACTAATAGTATATATTGATGAATAATTTTAGGAGAGATAAAGTAATAATGCTTAATCAAAGTAAGCTATCAATAATAGATTCAAAGATAGGAAATGTTATATCAGAGGATTCACAGGACAGAGTTATATTATCAGGGAGACCTTTTGATGAGA
The DNA here is from genome assembly GCA_902363375.1 of Clostridiaceae bacterium. GTDB lineage: Bacteria > Bacillota > Clostridia > Clostridiales > Clostridiaceae > Clostridium_J. The sequence goes on from CABIZX010000002.1 coordinate 579,178, forward strand.
ACAGCGAATTTATGGATAATGTAAATATTATAATAAATCAAAGTAGCGGCGGGACATCAAAGGTAAATTCAACACCTTATGGAGGATATTACTTACAATTATTTTTAGGCGATTTTAATGGGGATGGAAGAGATGACATAATGATAAGAGGGGATTCTGGTGGTTCAGGAGGATATGCTATAGCATCAATTTATACTTATGAGGATGGTAAATTTAAAGAAATATTTAATCCAGACATGTTCAGTGATAAATATAAATTTCAAGCTAAGTATCTAGATAATTATAAGGTTCAAGTAACATCCCTCACATTAAATAGAAAATATATAATAGATATTTCAGGTAGACCTAGAGCTGATTTAGATCTTGTATATAATGCTAATGGAAAAGTTAAAGAGGAGATTACTCCAACGGTATCTGCAATAAATGCAGCATATCCGATTCAAAGTGTATACAAAGAAGCTTATACATTATTTATAAGACAAAGGATAATTGGGATAAATAATTCGGATACTATTGGTGTTATGGAGAGTTTTGTATATTTAACAGACAATAATATAGACGTAGTAGAAATGGGAGCATTTATCTTTGGAGAAAAAGTTTAAGTAAAAGAAAATTTAATATACAATATATGAAGAAATTTGTATACATTTAATAAAAACATTAAGCTAATACTTAATGTTTTTATTAAATTAGGGAATTATGTTAATATAAAATTAGAGAAAAACATAATTTTAGGGGATGAAAAAATAGTATGAATGCAATTAATCACTTTAAGACCATCACAAGGCATAAGCTATTAGTTATGAAATACTGCTTTATGGTAGGTTTATATAAACAAGGACTTTTACATGATCTTTCTAAGTATTCCTGGATAGAATTTTCAGCTGGGATAAAGTACTATAGAGGAGATATAAGTCCTAATGGAATACAAAAGCAAGTGGAAGGATACTCTAAAGCTTGGCTTCATCATAAGGGCAGAAATAAACATCATCTAGAATATTGGATTGATTATGGCAATAGCATTCAAGAAGGACTAGTAGGAATGAAGATGCCAAAGAATTATGTAGTGGAAATGTTTATTGATAGAATTTGTGCTTGCATGAATTATGAAAAAGATAAATATAGAGATGATTCTGCATTAAGGTATTATGAAAGAGGCAAGGATTATCAAATTATCCATGAAGAAAGTAAGGAACTACTAGAACTTTTGCTTAATAAGCTAGCTTCAGAAGGAGAAAAATCCACATTAGATTATATAAAGAATGAAGTTTTAAGGAAAGATTAAAGTTATATGCAAGAGAAAATTCTTGCATATAACTTTATTTTTAAGTGAAATATAATTATTTTATTAGTTTTTGAAGGTTAATAATGGAGATAGATATAGTTGAAGAAGCAAAAAGTTTTTAAAGCTTTATTTGAAAGGAATGGATTGTAAATATGAACAACGCCGTTCGTGGAGAAAAAGTTCAGAAAATAAGAAGAATTTTATTAAGAAGTTTATTGAAAATCTAGAAATGGAATTAGAGGAAAATGAGAATTTATATAAAGAAATGAAAAGTACGGAAATTGAATATATAAATGCAATGCAATGTTAAAATTAAAATATTGAGAAATAAATTTCTATTTAAAATTATCAGTGACTAATAATGAACATAAAGTAAACAAAATCTAACTATACAGGTGTAAAGAGGAGGAATAGGGAGAAAAAAATAGAAATTGTGCGAAATAGGACAAATTAAGAACTTTATATTTTTAGAAGTTTGTAGTAATATAATTATATAAAATAATAAAAATTTGTCTGATAAAGTCAAATTTTATTACATTTATATCTAGATATTTAACAGTATATGGTTCATGAGGTTGCTATTTATAAAATTGAAGGAAAATTATAAATAAGATATACAATCTAAAATTATTATGGAATTCTTAATTTTATTAATGTTTACTAAGCTTGAAATGCTAAGGGATGGGAGCAAAAAAGCTTCCCAAAAGTTAAAAGAATGAAAACGTTTAAAGGCATTGACAAATTATAAAGGTAAACAAAATGTATAAAAATTTATATTTTATACAGAGGATTGTACATAAAATATAAATTTTAGACATTATTCTTAAGGCTAGAATGTATATTTTGAGAATAGTACTAATAAAAATTCATGTTAATTTTATGAATAAATTGTGAACTGTATGAGTTGAATTGGTATAATTAAGATAAATAATTCCTCTTAATTTTCTTAATTTAGGGTTTATAATGACTTAATTATACCAAAGAGGGGATATTAAAATTAATATCTCTATAGATATGAATATATCTAAGCTACTATTATGTAGCAAATACTAATATTAAATTACTGGAGGGATTTACATGGCAAAGAAGAAAAGGAAATTATCCTTCCCAACTGCGTTCACAGTATTAATTATAGTATTGCTTTTAGCAGCAGCACTAACTTATGTGATACCAGCTGGGTCATACTCAAAACTATCTTATAATGCAGATAGCACAATGTTTGAGATTATTGCTTCTAACGGAGATATAACAGAAATGCCTGCTACTCAAGAAACTTTAGATGAACTTAAAGTTACAGGTGATATTTCTAAATTTACTGACGGTAGCATTAACAAACCAGTAGCTATACCAGGAACTTATGAAAGAGTTGAACAAAACCCACAAGGGTTCCTTGAGATAGTTCTATCACCTATAAATGGTACATATGATACTATAGATATCATCTTATTTGTATTCATCATAGGGGGAGTTATTGGAGTATTAAATCACATTGGTGCATTTAGTGCAGGTATTGCAAGTCTTTCAAGATTAACTAAAGGAAAAGAATACATACTTATAGTATTTATAACTTTCTTAATTTCTCTTGGTGGTACTACTTTCGGACTTGCAGAGGAAACTATAGCTCTGTATCCAATAATGGTTCCAGTATTCTTAGCTGCAAAATATGACGTTATGGTATGTATTGCATCAATATACATGGGATCTTCTATAGGAAGTATGTTCTCAACAGTTAACCCATTTTCAGTAGTTATAGGTTCTAACGCTGCTGGAATAAGCTTTACAAATGGACTTAACTTTAGAATAATAGCTTTTGTGCTTGGTACTTTAATTACTATAATATATATCTTAAGATATGCTAAAAAGGTTAAAGCAGATCCAAGTAAATCTTTAACATTTAAAGATAAAGATGCAATAGAAGCTAAATTTGCTACTCAAGGAGAAGCTCCTGAGTTAACTTTAAGATTTAAAATTATATTATTAATATTCCTTTTAACTTTCATAGTTATGATTTACGGAGTTTCAGCTAAGGGATGGTGGTTCGGTGAAATGACTGCTCTATTCCTAGTATCAGGTATTATTATCGGATTCCTATCAGGACTTGGAGAGAAAGGTTTCGTAAACCAATTCGTAGCTGGAGCTGCTGACTTAATGAGTGTTGCCCTAGTTATAGGTGTTGCTAGAAGTATAAACCTTGTATTAGAAAATGGTATGATTTCTGATACAATCCTAAACTTCTTCTCTAATGCTATAGCTGGTATGAACGGAAATGTATTCATAGTATTAATGCTTTTAATATTCATAGTACTTGGATTCTTCATTTCTTCATCATCAGGACTTGCGGTTTTATCTATTCCAATTATGGCTCCTCTTGCAGATTCAGTTGGACTTTCAAGAGATGTTATAATTTCAGCGTATGTATATGGATTAGGATTAATTTCATTCATTACACCAACAGGATTAATCCTTGCAACATTAGAAATGGTTGATGTAACTTATGATAAGTGGCTGAAATTCATCATGCCTCTAATGGGATATATAGCAGCATTCAGTGCTATAATGCTATTAATACAAGTAAACTTCTAATATATAAAAATAAAGTGTACAAAACCTTAGGGTTTTGTACACTTTTTATTTTATATCGTTTTAGGTGTCTTTTTCCACAGAGTCTCATTAACGGCTCTTACAGTTTTAGTGAACTTTTCGCAAGTTACAGAAATTTCTATTTGCTCCTCTTCAGATAATCTTTCTTTAGAGAATAATCTACCTATACCATAGCCAAAGCCTAGAGTTCCAAAGCCAAACTTCATTTCATGTATTCTGCCCTTATTTAAATTTATATCCATAGGTTTTTGATTTTTTAATATATCTTGTTTAGTTTTTTCAGGATGCTTATCCCAAAAGTATTTATATTCAGGATTTAACTTATATGCAGTTTCATGAACCTCTTTAAATAAAGTAAACTTTATATAAATGTTATTCATAGCATTTTCCAGTCGGCCTCTTGCTTTTTTATTAGCTTTCTCAATCTTTTTTTTCTTTGCCATTAAAACGCCTCCAAAATCTATATAGGTATAATAATTAATATTATTAAATAAAATTCAAACAAATTATAGGTTATAGATATTATTATATAGAGAATTCTGTAGAAATGCAAACTATTACATGCACATTTGATATATATGTCAAATTAGGTATACACAAAAAAATAAAAATTTATTATAATCATCAAATTATCTTCACAGAACATTTTAAATTAGAATACATTAGTAATAATGAATTTTTAAGCACTTTTAGAAGGAGATTTAAGATGGAGCAGAAGTTGGATGAGAGACTAGGTTTAAATAATACACATCCCTTTGAAGTTAATAATGGACAAAATCACAAAGATATAAAATATTCGGTTACTAAAGATGGATATATGGTTATGTTCCTCAAAGATGGAATAATAATGGGATTAAAAGAAGTATTAAAGGATAATGTTCCTAATAATGGCATTGTAAAATTTAATGGTGAAGAGCAGTACTTAAATACAGACAAGATCAAAACACCTATTCACTTCTTTAAAATAACTTTTAAAGATTCTTTAACTGATGTAGTGATAATAGGAGAAGATGAAGGAGGAGGAAAGAGGAATTATTTTGGTGCTAACTTACCAAAGGAAGGAATAACTGACATATCAATGTATTCTAGAATAAGGTATAAGGGAGTATATCCTGGTATAGACTTAGTATTTTATTTTAATAATGAAAAACTAGAATATGACTTTATACTTCAGCCTAGAGCAAATCCTAAAATTATCAATATGGCCTTTGAAGGAATAGATGATATTAAGCTAGATAATAGAAAAAATGTAGAGATAAAGGTTAAAAATTGCAATACGTCTATTTTAAGACCTAATGCTTATCAAGTATACAATGGAGTAAAAATAGATGTATCTAGTAAGTTTAATATTAATGAAAATATCTTATCTATAGATGTGAATAATTATGATAAAGCAATTCCCCTTATTATAGATCCTGTTTTAGGATATTCAACTTATCTAGGAGGATTCAATGCAGATATCGGTAATGGAATAGCAAATGATAAGAGTGGAAACACATATGTAACTGGATTCACTAATTCTGTGAATTTTCCAAGTACAATACCTGTAATAGGTCAACCTTATAATAATACTGAAGCAATAATTGTAACTAAATATAATCAAATGGGACAGATGATATACTCTACAGTTATAAATGGAAGTAGTATTGATATAGGAACGGGAATAGTTGCTGATAGTATTGGAAATGTGTATGTCACAGGACAGACTATTTCTCCATCCACTGACTTTCCAACTACAGTCACTATAGGAAGTACAAATAATTCCTATGCTATATTTATATTTAAATTAAATACAGCAGGTGATAAGTTAAGTTATTTTACTTATATTAATGGAAATGACTCGGACTTAGCTTTTTCTATAGATTTAGATACTAATAATAATGCTTATATAACAGGGGATAGCTTTTCTACAAATTGGGATACCATAATACCTAGTAATTATACTAATTTTGGCTCTCCATTAGTAGGAAATATAGCTTTATTTGTATGCAAGTTAAACCAAAGTGGAGATATAAGTTATTTCTCAACCCTTTCAGGAAATTTTACAACTAGTGGAAGAGGTATAGCTGTAGATAAATTAGGAAGTGCATATATAGGTGGTGAAACATTCTCTACTGTATTTGGTTCTCTAAACCCTAATATAATAGGTGTTAATGATGGAAGCTCTAAGGCTTTAGCAATTAAACTATCCCCAACAGGAAAAGCATTATCATACTTTACCCTTATTAGTGGCAGTGGTACAGATGATGGAAGAGATATAGATATAGATACTTTAGGTAATGCCTATATAGTAGGAAATACAAGTTCATCAGATTTTCCAAGAGTTCCAGCAGAAAATATAATAGGAACTGCGCCAGGAAGGATATTCGTAAGTAAGCTCGACCCAACAGGAACTTCATTAATATATTCTGTTACACTAGGTGGTGGTGGAGTTAATACTACAGATTTTGTTACTAGTGTAGTTGTAGATAATTGTAATAGAGCATATATAACAGGAGCCACTGATTCTAAGACCTTTCCATTACAAATCCCTATATATCCAGATAAACAAAGAGAGCAAGATGTATTTATAAGTAGACTTAATCCAGAAGGAACTGACTTTGAGTTTTCTACTTACTTTGGTGGAAATGGTAATGATATTGGAAATGGAATAGCTGTAAATGCTAGTAATAATATTTACGTCACTGGATTTACTGAGTCTACTAACTTACCTTTAAAATCTTCGCAGCAATCTATGTTTGGTGGAATCACAGATGCCTTTGTATTGAAAATTCTAGATGCAGATGTGCATGAAGAAATAGACCTTAAGGATATATATAACCTTATTACAAATCCACGTCACGACTTAGAAGAGATTAAAAGAGAAATTAGAAATATAGAAAGAGCTCTTAAAGCAACTATAGTTAGAATAGAAGCTAGGAACAGAGAAATACAAAACAAGCTTGATTATATATTATCTGTTATTGAATGTGATACCAAATTTGGTTTAACAACAGGTAGAATTAGAAGAGACGGCAGAGAAGGTACTCTGATCATAAATATAGATAACCATTCAATGAAAACCGCAGAAATAGAAATTTTAAGAAAAAATCGATCTAATGAAAAAGCTTCTGATTCTATTAGTAGAATATTAGTAGAACCCTATTTAACAAGGGAATTAACATTTGATAATATTCCAGTATTTTATGAAGTAGAAATTAGAGGAATATCATCAGAGCTAGAGGTAAAAGTAGGAGAGATAGGAAGAGGAGAGGGTTCTCCTTATAGAGATATAAGACTATCTAGAATACCTGAACCAAGGAAAAAATAGTATATTAGTTTAAGTGGATGAATTAAAAAGTAGTTGAAAGTAAACTTAAAGCCAGAAATAATTAAAATATTTCTGGCTTTTTACTATTCGATTATCTTTAAAATTGTATCTGCAAATTTACGCTTTGGCATTGCAACATCTTCATCATGATATCCAATAGGCATAACTGAAACAATTTCTTCTGTTTCAGGGATTCCAACGATTTCAGCAACCTTTACTTCATCAAAGATACCTAAAATAACTGTGCCTAGTCCAAGCTCCTTGGCCTTTAATGAAAAAATCATATTGGATAGCCCACAGTCATACATTTGCCAACCTTCACCCTTAGGCGAATCAAATTGTCCATCACGGGTATATCCAGACCTGAACTTAACAACACTTGATACCATTATAACAGGAGCTGTTTCGCAAGAATGTTTATTGAAATCAGGCATTGCATCTACGATTGCTTTCTTTGTAGCAACATCCTTAACTGCATAATAACGAGTTACTTGAGAGTTTTTCCATGATGGTGCATAAGCAGCGGCATTTATTAATTCTTCTATAACCTCATTGCTTACTTCCTTTGAATTAAAGTTACGAATACTTCTTCTTGTTTTTATACACTTTTGAAATTCCATAATTAACACTCCATTCAATGATTCTATTAAATTAATGTCTAGAACTGCCTCACTTCCAGTTTATGATGCGAGAGGCTTATAGCCTAGACTTAATGTAAGTTTGATTAAACGTTATTTAAAAATAAAATAATTTATAGAAAAGTTTCACTTTCTACTTGTTCTACTAAAGATAAAATATAGTAAAGGATTACTTTAAAATATTATTGAATCATAAAAAACTATTTCCATTACTTTATTATAGTATAGGGTATTAGGGTTATCAAGGAAAAGGCAAATGGAGTAAAGTCATTGCTAGGCTATAGATAATGCAATAGCTAAGTCTTTATATAGCAGCTTAATGAGTTTTTCTTTCAAAAAATTTATTATGTAGAAAATAATATAACACTGTTGCAAGAACAATTACTATAATTAGTATTTGCACGTTTGGTATATCTTCAGAAAGGTTTACAAGAAATGAATTGAGAATAAATGCAGTGCCAATTAGTAGATTAAAGGTGCCCTCTAATCGCAGATATTTCTTTCTATCAGCAATTATGTATTTTCTTTCAGTAAACTCTATAGAGCGTCTTAAGCTCCAATTAGGTTTATTTAGAAAAGCACGAAGGCCAAGATAAAGATAATATAAGCAAATTAAAGCAATGGCATATTCTGGAGTAAGGCTAGACCCTATACTTAAGATTGCAGCTATAGTAATAGCTAAAAATATTAATGTATCCATAGAAACTTCCTTTCATGGTTATTATAAAATTTATCCTTTAAATGTATAATATGGTAAAGGACTGTATAAATCAAGCCCCTATAAAAATATTTTTGGTATTTTATAGGGGCTTATTATTATTAGAGAAGTTCTTTATAGAATACGTCTAAGATTCCAAGATAGTTATCCTTCCAAGGTTTATTTCTTCCACAATAATGGATTATTACTGTATTCTCTCTAACCCAATTTAAATCAATTTTTTGTCTCCAATTTTCAGGATCTAGGTTATAAAGAGCAAGATATCTATCACTGAGATTATAGACTAAGGAATCTACTGTCTTTGTTTTTGAACCATATAATCCACTTAAAACATCTTGGTCAGGTAAAAGAAGTCTATTTTTATACCTTTCAATATAATTAAAAACCTCATTAAGATCTTGCTCTTTTCTTAAAAGAGCTAAGTTCATTAGCATAACTCCAGAGTTTATATAGGCACTGTCCTTATCCATGTCTAAACGATATTCATTTATACGATGAAGTGACTTATTAACATGGGATGCGGCAATGAAGTAATTTCCTTCAAAGTCCATGTTATATAGTTTTTCTAAAGAATTTATAACTACGATATCAGGATCAAGATAAAGAATTCTATCTAGATTACTAGGAAGATATTTAGATGCAAAAATTCTATAATACATCTCCTTGGGATATCTATCTGTAACAGGAGCATCTTTTAGAAACGCATCCTCTATGACAATGGATACAAATTCACACCTAGGATTATCTACGCCTTCATTTAACTGCTTAAAATTATCATTTGTAAGGGATTTATGAGCTATATATATTTTAAAATTTGTATTTGGAGTTGAATTTAATATGGATTTCATCATGATGATTAATTGAGGTATGTAATTTTCATCTAAGGTTACTAATATATTCATAATATCCTACCTTTCTTATATTTAACTATGAGTAAATTAATAGGTTAAAATATTCCGTAAAGGTTACTTGCCTTAATATAAATCATAACATATTCTAAAAACCTGAAAATGAGATTACTAAAGTATATAATAATTAGCAATACATATTCAGAAGTCTAATAATATATTATTACTCACAAATAAGAAAATTATATTACCATAAAAAATCCAAGTCAATGAATATGACAAGTTGTTTATTTAAAAGATACAAATAATTAACAATGTAATATAATGATTTAAATACAATAATATGGTTGTAATATGGAGAATAAGATGTTAAGATTAAGCGGTAACCAAATTTGGGGTTGGCTAGGTTACTTATAATTATGGTTATAAATAGAAACTATCATGGGGGGATAATTATGAAGTTTAAAGATAGCCCAGTAAATATAAAAAAGGTTATAGTCTTAGCTATCATTAGTATTTTTGTTGGTTCTGGTCTTGGAATTATGGGAAGTGTTCCTAAAGATGAGTTTTCCAAGATAAACGAGAAAAATGAGGTTATGCTTGCTCAGATAAGTGAGCAGGAGAAGTTATTAGAAGAAAGCAATATATATTTAAATACATTAACTAGCAAAGAAACTGAGCTTAAAGATAAAAAAGAGGAAATTTTAAAGACTGAGAGGGAAGCTAAAGCTGAGGAAGAAAGATTAGCCAAGGAAGAAGCCGAGAGAGTTGCAAAGGCTGAAGCGGAGGCAAAGGCTGAGAAAGAAAGATTAGACAAGGCAGAGGCTGACAGGGCAGCAAAGGAAGAAGCAGAAAGAGTAGTTGTAGCTAATACTGGAAGTCAAGGTAGTGGAAGTAATGAAAATTCAGTATCAAATCAAGAACCTATAGGAATCATGGTGTGGAAGACTGCTACAGGTAAAAAATATCATAGTATTAACAACTGTGGGAATACAAATTCGAAAAATGCTACATATATAACAAAAGAGTCAGCTGAATCACAGGGGTTAACCCCATGCTCAAAATGTTACTAGGAGGTATAGATGATGAAGAATAAAGATTCATTAATTAAAAAGATATCTATAGCATTTATAATTATTATAGGAATGATAGTAGGTACTGCTATTAGCACAACTGGAAGAGTAACATATAATGCATCCGAGTTTGATAGGCAATATGAAGAGAAGTTAAAGCTTTTAGAAGATAAATCACAAGAAGTAAATGAAATTAAGAGTAAGATAACAAGTACTGAAAAATCAATTGAAGATCTAGAATCATTTTTAAAAGAAAAAGAATAGAGTATAAAATGGAGGAATATTGATTGTTCCTCCATTTTTATTTGTAAAAATTTTAATACTAATAATATATATTCTAATTAAAATAATACCATTGTGTAAACATAGTGGATTATTTATTGAAAAACTCTAAGATAAATAATAATATACTATATAAAGAAGTATTAAGCTGCCTCATTTGAAGGAAAGTTTATTTAAAAGGAGTAAAGAAACACTATGGATATAAAAGAATTAATTTATCTTATTCCTGCTATTCTTATTGCAGTATCTCTTCATGAATTTGCTCATGGGTATGTATCTTACAAATTAGGAGACCCAACACCAAAGGCAACGGGACGTCTTTCGCTGAATCCACTAGCACATCTTGATCCAGTGGGAACGCTATGCCTTTTATTTTTTCGCTTTGGATGGGCAAAACCTGTAGAAGTAAATCCATATTATTATAAAGATAAAAGAAAAGGGATGGCACTGGTAGGATTAGCAGGTCCTATGATGAACTTCCTAATAGCTCTTATATGTGCCTTTGTCATGGGAATAATATTAAAGGTCACAGGAGGATATGCTGGAGATATTACAGTGTTCATTTTTAAATTTTTTCAGTATACCTATATAATTAACATAGGATTAGGAGCGTTTAACTTAATTCCATTCCCACCACTAGACGGAGCCAAAATTGTAGGAGCTTTATTACCAGAAGATAAGTACTTTAAATATATGAAGTATGAGAGATATGGACAATTAATCATCTTTGGACTACTTATGTTTAATTTTTTAGATACACCTTTAGCTATGGCGAGAAGTGGAATAGACAAAGTTATATGGGGTATTGTTAATTTTGTTATATAGGCAACTATAACTTTAGATTATATTATTGATATTAGAGAAAAAGTGATATTAACTAAATTATTATAATTTAGTTAATATCACTTTAAAATTTATTATCATGTATTATGAACTAACTCAGGATAACATGCTAGCTATGAAGAAAACATTATATACAGATTTAATATACATTACAAAAATCAGATATATTCCTGTTAATTACAATATAGTATTATTAAGTAGATGAAGGATAATAAATTTTTTTATCGAATATAGTCCTAGTAAAATATCTATATAGCTTTATTTTTATTTTAAAATGTTAACTTTTTAAAGTTTTAAATAGCTGTTATAGTTGTAGAATTTCATTATTTGAATTAAGCAGAAAGTTATAGAAAGTTTTACATTTTTCTTAAAAATCCTTGACGTTCCAGTAGGTGTAAGGTGTTTAATTAGCTTAAAATCAATGACATGGGGAGGCACATATGAAAATAAAAGACGCGGAACTGTTAACAGGATTATCTGCAAAGACCATTAGATTTTATGAAAGCGAGGGCTTAATTTCAGTTAAAAGAAATTCAAATTCTTATAGAGAGTATGATGAAGAAAATATTAGGGAATTAAAAAGAATAAAAATTCTTAGGCAACTTGAAATACCAATTGCAAAGATAAAAGAATTTAAAATAGGAAATATTTCTTTAGGAAATATTTTAAAGGAAAAATTAGAAGAGTTAAATAAGGATGAATCAGAACTTGAAAATAAAAAAATTACTGTTGAAGCATTATTAAAGGAAGTAAAGAAAAATCCTAATACTGATTTAGAGTTCTATCATGATGATCTTGAATATATCAAAAGCAAAGAATTTACAGAGTTTTTAGATGAAGTCAAGGAATTAGGGGAAGTTTCATTAACAGCTCAAATTTTCATGACCTTAATGTTAAGTGGACCATTACTATGGCTGTGGCTTAATATTACAGATAAAAAATATGACTCCATAGGACTTAATTGTATTATGGCTATATTTAGTACAGTAATATTAACTTTAACTTGGAGAAGATATTTAAAGCAACCTAATAAAAAGGTTAAGGGAGCATTTTCTGTATTTATAACTTCAATTTTTATAATAATTTTAACCATTTCTATCTTTGTAGGTATAGGAGCATTGCAAGAGACTATATTTGTGCCTAAGGACTATCTAATGTTTATGTTTAAACCGCCATATAGTTATTTTGTTTTCTTTTTTGAAATAGAGCTTATGGCAATTTTAGTTTCAAGGATATATAAAAGGGTAAAAAATGCAGATTTAAAGTGGACTATGGAGCTTTGGGATTTTGCAAAGAAGCACATTATTGTAACCATACTTCTAAATGTGTTGCTATTATATATGTGTATCACTGGAATTACTGTGGTGACAGAAAATAAAATTACTGACTATAATTTTTATAATCCAATGGGAAAGGAATACTCCTATAGTGATATTTCTAAAGTAGAAGCTGGATTTAAAGGAAAGAAACTTGGTATTTTCCCTAAAAATGCAGGAGATTTTTACTACATAGTAACTTTTAAAGATGGAAAAGAAATAAACTTCTACCAAGCTAGTAGTTCTTTTGAAGATACTTATTTAGAACTTGAGATATTTGACAAGCTTATTGTGGATAATGGAAGAGCAGAAAAGATAGCATCTAAGGAAAATTATGAACTATGTGATTTCGACCAAAGATACGTAGATAGATTTTTAAGGATAATTGATAATAATTAATCATATAACTTAAGGTAAGAGGTTATATAATAGGGGGAAGGAAATGAGTAAAACCGTTGTAGTGTATAAATCTAAATATGGTTCAACTAAGAAATATGCAGAATGGATTGCTAAAGCATTAAATGCAGATATTTTTGAGACTTCTAAAATTAATGTGAGGGATATGGAAAAGTACTCAACTATTATTTATGGTGGTGGACTTTATGCCAGCGGGATATCAGGAATATCAACAATAACTAAAGCCTTTGATAGATTAAAAAATAAAAAATTAATTGTATTTACTGTTGGAATTGCTAATCCAAAGACTACAAATTTTAATGATATCATCAATAAGAATTTTACACCGGAAATGCAACAAGCTATTAAGGTGTTTCACCTTAGAGGGGCGATAGATTATAAAAAACTTAACTTTATCCATAGAGCTATGATGGCTATGATGAAAAATCATATAAGTAAAACTCCAGAAGATAAAAGAGATGAGGAAACAAAGATGATGCTTGAAACCTATGGAAAGGCAGTGGACTTTACTAATGAGTCTACAATAAATCCATTGGTGGAAGAGATAAAAAAATTTTAATATAAATAAAAAAGAATTAAGATGCTATGTTCCTTTTAACATAGCATTTTGTTTTATATATAAACTATATACATTATATTGAAATAAATAGTACAATTTAAATATATTCGATAGACAGATGGTTTATAAGTTAGGACAAATATTCTTAAGAGATTTACCTAAAAAGGATGAATATAAAAATAGGCTTAATCCGTAAATACTCACCGGTATTAATAAATTTAGAGACTGCAGAGATGGAATCTCAAGAAGTGATAGGATTACTACAGAGAGGGTTGGAGCAATATAGAAATGGTTTAGTGGGGAGAGTTAGAAATGAATAAAGTTAGGATTAGAAAAAACAAGAAGCAAGAAATAAGGGACTCTATAAGTACATTAATTTTATTACTTATAAGTATTTATACATTAATTAGGTTATTAGAGGAAATTAAAGTGATTTATTTAATTATTATAATCATTCTTATAGTGTTCTTTGGGGTAGGTTTTATATTTAATATTAGTGGAGTGCTAAATATAAGACCTCTGTTATCTATAGATGAAGATGGTATAACAGATAGATCATGTATATCCAGCGTTGGTCTTATACCATGGAAAGAAATTGAAGTCATATATGTAGAAGGTAATCAGCATCAAAGAAATATAGGAATAAAACTTTATAATTTAGATGAGTTTATAAATAAGGTATCTTTTTTAAAAAGAATTAACATTAAAATAAATTTGATGAGAAAGCATGCACCAGTATCAATAAACTTAGATACAGTAGATAAGGAGCTTTATGAAGTAGTAGAATTACTACAAAGAAGATTAGAAGAATATAAGAATAACTCTATCCAAGAGGAATAAAAAGAGTACAAGCTTAGGGGTTAGTTAAGGAGGAAAAGCTAATGAATAACAGAATATATTTTGAAAGGTTTAATACAATGGATGAGTTTCAATATTTTTTAAAGTTAGTCCTAAATGAAGATGTAATGATAATGAATTATGGAAGAGCATTTACCATGGAAGAAGCGGAAAAAGTATATAAAAGATTTCTAAAGAATAATAAAAAGCATGAAGACTTCGGTCAGTTCAAGGTTTTTGAAAAAGTTACGAATACTTTTATGGGACTTGGTGGACTTTCATTAAATGATGATTTAACTGAGGTGGATTTGGAATACTTATTGATGCCTGAGTATTGGGGAAAAGGATATGGAAGTGAGATTGCAAAGATATTACTAAAGCAGGCAGAAGAGCTAGGGAGTATAAAGAAAGTTACAGCAACTATAGATCCTAAAAATATTGGATCAAGGAAGATATTACTGAAAAATGGATTTACTTCATTAGGGTCATATACCATTGATGATGGATCTTTAGCTGAGGATTTTTGTAAAGAAATAGTAAGATAAAATTTATAAGAATTAGATTGATGGTGCTTACAATATTTGTTACTATATACATAATAAAGCTTATTTGGGATATTAAATATGAGATTTGAATTAGCAGCAAGGGAATAACTCAAAATACTCTGTGCAAAGTCTGTAAGTATGGCTTAAGGCGACAATTGCACAGAGGTAAATAAAACAAGTCGCCATTACTAAATAAATTCATACTTATACAGGCTTTGTTTCCTTAATTTAAAGTATAAATTTAAGGAGCTGAGCTTTAGGGGATATGTAAAAGCTGAAACAATTTTACAAGATAATTTAGTGAGGGAAATTCAAAAGTATATTCAGGGTGAATACTTATATATTCCATCTGAAAATACAACATGAAAAAAGTGGGGAGAAAAGTCAGGAGCTAGGCAGAGTATACAAAATAGAAATGAAGCTATACGTAAGAAGCATAGAAATGGACATACCATTGAAAACTTATCTGAAGAGTTTTTTCTTTCCATGGATAGTATAAAAAAATTGTATATACAAAAAAATGTATATATAGAAGGTATTTATGAATAAATTAAGAATAAATAGGGATAGAGAAAAACACTAAGTCCCTTAGAAATTAGTTAGAAGAAATATATAGCCCTTAGTTGATAAAGAAACACTGTGAAATTATACTGAAATTAGGAGTTTATATGTTTTAATAATATGCATATAGTAAAATAGCCTGAAAGGGGAAAAAGATGAAAAAAGTTTTTGTTGTATTTCTGTGCTTTATTGTAGCCTTTGCAGTGAATAAAGAAGCTTTTGCAGAAGATATTACCTATAAAATTACAGGGGAAGATATTAGCATTAAAATCCCGGATAATTGGCAAGTGATAACTAGGGATAATGAAGTTGATGAAAAAACTTTAGAAATTTTAGATGGTTGGGGACTTACCATAGAAGAGGCCAGGGAAGAATTAAAGGCTAATAATTTACATCTAAATGCTATAGATGGTCTTTATAACTTAGTATTATCTTTTCAATACGGAGAAGGGTATAAGGAGATAGGTAATTTAAGTGAATTTTCTAAAGAAGAGAAAGAATTGGCTGTAGAAATAACCTATAATGAATTAATTAAGCAGAATAAGCCAGGTATAGAATATGTTGATTGGCATGGCTATGAAACCGACAATGGAACTTATTACATATGTGTAGAAGGAAAATATGAAAGTAATGGAATGAAGTTTCCTGTTAAAGAGTATTTTACGGTATATAATGATAGAGCTATATCAATTAATATTTTTAGTGAGATGAATAATTTTGAAGAGCCAGTTATGAAGGAGATTGAAGGTATAATCAGTAGTATATCCTTTGGAGAGCAAGAGGAAACAGCCTCAGTAAAACAAGAGGATAAGAATGAAATGGCTAGTGAAGAAAAGCAGCCAGTAAATACAGAAAATGCATCTGAAAATCAAAATGAACATAGTGTGGAGCAAGAAGAAGCAAGAAAAGATGATAATGATGGTAAAAAAGTAGTGGGAAGAGCAGTCAGAATAGCGTCAATATCATTCATAACTAGCATAATCTTTGGATATTCAAAGCAGAAGAAAAAGAAAAAAAGAAAAAACATTGAAGACAAGCTATAAGCTTAATAAAAATTATTACATTCTATAGTGTTATTACGGGTTATAGCAAAATACAAAATCGATATTTTAAATTATAAGGATATATTTACAATATTAAAAGGTGTGAAGATAATGTAATCTTCGCACCTTTTATAGGTGTGCCAGGACTGCGGTTAGTCACTACATCCTACTCGACTTTTAATAAAAGCATTTATATAATAACCATTATTTTATCTTTTCTTTAAATTTATCATAAATAAAACTTCCGAGAAAATAGAGCTCAGAAGCTTTACGAATAAATGAAATGAGATAACCTATAGTCCTAGAATTTTAACGAATTATAGAGCCTAAAATAAATACCTAATCTTAAATTGAAGAATTAATTTATAAAATATACCTTGTAATGCAAAGTATATTTTTATATAATAATATTATACTTTGCATTACAAGGTAAGGAGGAATTGATGTGAATAATAACTCTCAAATTCTTAAAGGAATTCTTGAGGGCTGCATACTAAGTATAATTTCTAAGGAAGAGACTTATGGATATGAGTTATTAACAAAACTAAAGGAGTACGGCTTTGAAGATATTGTAGAAGGAACACTTTATCCATTATTACTTAGGCTTGAAAAGAATCAATTAATAATTGCAGAAAAAAGAAAGTCAACGGCAGGGGTAAATAGAAAATATTATAGACTATCGAAACTTGGGGAAACAGAACTTGAAGATTTTATTAAGTACTGGGATAAGTTACATGTTAATGTAAATAGGATTATAGGGGGAAAGAGAAATGAGTGATAGTATGCTTAAAGATGAATATAAGGAAGCATATACAAGTATAGTAATGTATTTATCAAGTAGTGACATAAATCATAACTTTATGAATGAAGTTAGCGAAGATATAAAAGATTTATTAATAAGTGCACAAAATGATGGGATTGATGTGAAAAATATTATTGGAAGTGATATTGAAGTATTTTGCAAAGAAATAATAAAATCTAAGGATTCTAATGGTAAAACAATGTTTAATATATTCAATAGCGTTAAATGGGCATTATTTATTTCAGCAATTATAGCGCTGATATATTATTTATTTGATACTGAATTTACATTAAATATGATTTTTATGTTTATTATAGATTTTCTGCTTTGTAAATTTGTATTTAATAATGGTTTAAGAAAAGTGATAATAAAAAATAAAGGTAATATGAAAAAAATTATCATGGTATCATTGCTATATATCTTATTTGTAATACCTATAGCACTTTTAAATTTTATTTTACTTACAAATTTTGTTGTAGAAGTTAATTCATTATATACATTTATGGTCTTAGTAGCTATATTGGGATTAAGTTATATTATAGGTAGCATTCTTAAGAAGAGAAGGTAAATACTTAATTGTAAAGCTTGAATTACCTATATAAATATAAATATAAATATAAATATAAATAACAAAAGGGTTCTCGGAAAATACTTTCCGAGAGCCCTTTTAGATTTGTTTAGAATTCTTCAAAAATCTTCAGTTCTATATAAAAAGAATTTTGAATATCTATGTGATATAGTCAATTCCTTTATAAGGGTTAAATCTATGTTTAAAGTCAGTGGGAGGATAATTAATGAAGGTAAAGATAGATATATTTTCAGGATTTTTGGGGGCAGGTAAGACCACTTTAATAAAGAAGCTTATTGAGTCTGGAAGATACAGAGAAAACATTGCTATAGTAGAAAATGAATTTGGAGCTGTTGGTATTGATGGAAAGATACTAGAGAAGGATAATGTAGCTGTTAAAGAAATAAACTCTGGATGTATATGTTGCAGTGTTGTAGGAGATTTTAAAGAAGCTATACTAAATGTAATAGAAAATTATAAGCCTAAAAGAATAATTATAGAGCCCTCAGGAGTAGCAAAGTTATCAGAGATTATAAATGCTTGCAAAGGTGGAGCTCTTTCAGAGAAGACAAGTTTAAATATGATAATGGTAGTGGTGGATTCTTTAAAGTTTGATACCTACATTTCTAATTTTAGTGAGTTTTATAGGAATCAAATTGTAAATGCCAAAACTATAGTTTTAAGTAAAACTCAAAACCTAGATGAAGTTAAGCTAGAGGAGTTAGTTAAGAAAATAAGAAAGTTGAACTCTAAAGCTAGCATTATTTCCACACCCTGGAACCATTTAAAAGTTGAAGGAATTATTAGTGTAGCAGAAGGAAACATTAAGGAAGATTTAGATACAAAGGTAGATTTACTAAAGAAATCAAATAGACTTAAGTCTATGAAATCTGTAAATAAATGTCACTTGGCAAGTGATACATTTAAGACTTGGTCAGCAGAGACTCCAAAGAAATTCAACATAGTAGAATTAGAAGCTAAGATAAAGCAATTAATAAATGAGGATAAATATGGAACAGTCCTTAGAGCAAAGGGAATTGTGCAAGCTACAGAAGGCAAGTGGATACAATTTGATTATGTTCCAGGAGAATATGCCCATAGCTCTATAGCAGCAGAACCTATAGGAAGGCTATGTGTTATCGGAAAAGATTTAAATGAACATAACTTAACAAAGCTTTTTAGTGTATAAGAGGGATAGAAAATGAAAATAGATATAGAAATAGTTGCAGGGTTTTTAGGTGCGGGAAAGACAACCTTCATTGAAAGCCTTATAAAAAATACCTTTATACCAGAAGAGAAGATAGTAGTAATTCAATGTGAAGAAGGGGATAAAAAATTAAGCTTTCAGGATAAATTAAAAGAGCAAATAGTCATAAAGAAAAGAGAAAACGGCATTGAGTATGAATATTTGAAAGATATTGCAGAGAAATATAAACCTCATAGAATTATTATAGAGCATAATGGAACTAGAGAATTAGAGACTTTAATAGAGGTTATATATAAAGAAGTTCCAAGAAATGAGTTTAGGGTATCTAGCATTTTCTCTCTGATAGATGGAGTTACCTTTGAAATACTTTTAAAGAATATGTATAACTTTATAGCGTCACCTATAATCAATAGTGATTTAATTGTGGTGCATAATTTAAAGTCATTATCTAATGAAGAAGCTAAGAAAGTTGAAAAAATAATAGAAGAGCTTAGTTCCAATGGATATATCCTAAAGTTAGATCATATAAACCTGTTAGATGAAAAGTTGAAGGAGCTTAATATACTAGATAAAGGTTTCTTAAAAAAGATGAGATTTATATTTAAAAAACTTAGAAAATAGAAATAGTATAAAAAATAAGGAGAGTAGCCATGATAAATGATGCAAAAGCTAATAAATCAACTGCCAATGGGATGATTTATCTTTTGATAGTAATATTCTTCTCCATAGTACTAATTGGAATAATGAGAAGTAATATTTTTAAAATTAACTATAGTAATCTGCAAAACTTCTCTATAATACTTTTAAGTATTATCCTTGAAGCACTACCTTTTATAATGCTTGGAGCTTTTATCTCAGCCCTTATCCAAGTGTTTATTTCCGAAGAAATGATTACTAGAATTATTCCGAAAAATACCTTTTGGGGACTTTTAGGAGCTTCTTTAATGGGACTTATATTTCCAGTTTGTGAATGTGCAATAATTCCTATAGTTAGAGGATTAATAAAAAAGGGAGTACCAACCAGTATAGCGGTTACCTTTATGTTAGCTGTACCCATAGTTAACCCTGTGGTATTAACCTCAACCTATTATGCCTTTTATGACAAACCTTCTATGGTTTTAATAAGGGGAGGACTAGGACTTATGGCATCAATAATAATAGGATTTTTTATAAAGTTATCCTCAGATAAGAATGAATCAATTCTAAAAAATAACTCAGAGTATAATAGAGATAACTGTCCTTGTGGATGTGGTCTTGGACAAGGCATACATAGAGGAAAACAATCCAAAGTAAAATTAATTATTGATCACACTAATAATGAAATGTTTCAAATAGGAAAATACTTAATATTTGGAGCAATTATATCTGCTCTATTTCAAGCCTTTATCCCAAGAAGCTATGTATCCTTTCTTGGAGAGCATCAGCTCTACTCAGTAATTGCAATGATGGCCTTAGCTTTTATTTTATCCTTATGCTCCGAGGCAGATGCTTTTATTGCAAGAACATTTTTATCACAGTTTACCCTTGGCTCAGTTTCAGCTTTTTTAATTTTAGGACCAATGCTTGATATAAAGAATGCTCTAATGCTATTTGGAAGTTTTAAAAAATCCTTTGTAATTAAGTTAATCATATTTATCACTCTAGTTTGTATGCTCATTGGAGCATGGATTAACTTCTTTGTAAGAATTGGGGTGATTTCATGAGAAAGTTTAATATTAATGAATTACTATGGTTTATAATTTTAATAGGATTTTCAGCTCTACTATATTATCTACTAACAACAGGAAACATAAATATCTTCATTCATCCTAAGATGATAAAGTATATAAAGGTAGCCTTTGTTGGGTTTATAATCCTTTCTATAAATCAATTGTCAAAAATATTCACCTTTAGAGGTAGGAGTAAAGTTAAGGCTAGTTATTCCTTATTTATATTAATACTAATCCTTGGGTTTACTACCTCTACATTAGCACTAAACTCAAGCATTGCAAATATGAAGGAAGTAAATCTTGGGGGAGCATTAAATAGTTCTACTGGCAAATCAGAAAATAATCAGTCACAGGTAAAAAGTGAGTTAGTTTATAAGAGCACTGTATCCATAGAAGATAACTATAATAGTGATTTAATAACCTTTGAAAGTGACAACTACTATAGAATTCTTAATTATTTAAACGAAGATCCTAAAAGCTATGAAGGAAAAAATGTAGTTATAGAAGGCTTTGTATTTAAAGACAGCAACTTTAAACCAAATGAATTTGTGGTAGCTAGATTAATTATGGTCTGCTGTGCTGCTGACGCACAGGTAGTAGGACTTTTAAGTAATTATGAAAAAACAGCAGAACTTGAAAAAGATCAATGGGTTAGGGTAGAAGGAAAAATAACGTACATTGATAATGCAGATAAAAAATATGGAGAAGATCCTAAGGTTCCAATGATTAATGTCAGTAAGGTAGAGAAGATAGAACAGCCAAGCAATCCTTATATATATCCTTAGATAAGAAAGTAATGGGCTGTTGCAAAACAAACCAATATTGGTGATGTATTTTGCAACAGCCTCTATATTTTATATTAACCTAAACAATACTGTTCCATTTAAATCTCCTCTTTAGCTATAGCAATTTCTGGCTGTTGAGAAGGTGATATAACTAAGACTTTAAACATAATAGATGATAGTATAATTATTATACTTACGATAGCTACACATATATAAGCTGAAATTTTATCTAATAGTACTCCAAAGACCATTTGGCCTAAAGGAGTTGATGCTAATAACATAGTATTTAAAACCGAACTTACCCTTCCTATCATAGAATTAGGAGTTTCTTGTTGTAGGATTGTCCCTAGCAGTATATTGTTAACTCCACAAATTATAGAAATTAATACACAAGCTATAATCATTGATATAAATGGAGGAAAATTACTACTAAAGAGATTAAGGTACAGTGGAGAACTAACAAGGACAATAAGAAGAATTATAAATCCCACAATTAAGTTGTTTAGATATAGTATTTTTGAAGTATTTAGTTTCTTAGATAAATAGCTACAGATGAAAGGTGATGTAAACATAGCTATCATCATAATTGATTGAAGAGATCCTAACTGCATATCACTTACTTGAATTACTTCCTTTAAAATATAAGGATTTATTATATTAAGCATAGGAGTTCCAGCAAAATTAAGGAATAGACCTAAAATTATAAGACTCATAATGACTCTATTACTTAATACAAATTTGAAGCCTTCACTAAAATCAGAGAAAAACACTTTTACAGTAAATTTATCATCACTCTTAGTATTCTTAGGTACAGTTATAAAGGATTCACTTATGGCTGCTAAAATAAAGCTAATGGAATTTGCAATTAGAATGATAAAAAGTCCAAAGATACCATATAGAGCAGCACCAACTATTGGAGCTATCAATGAAGCTGTCCTTGCAACACCAAAGTTAATAGAGTTAGCCTCTGGAAGATCTTCCTTTTTTACCACCGATGGCAATATAGACATATCAACAGGTGCAAACAATAGTGAGATTAATGAAAGTAGAATTACTAGTACATAGATATAAGGCATAGATAAACCATCATTAATGCTGTAAATAATTGCAAAGATACCTACAATAATTCCACTTATTAAATCCAGTCCAACCATCATCTTTTTTCTATCAAATCTATCAGCGAAAACCCCTGCAAAAGGCCCTAAAATAATTTTAGGAACTATGCTAAGAGCTAAAACAGAAGCAAACTTTGTACCAGAACCTGTAATACCTAAAACATATAATGATAGTATAAAGCTTTGCATCTCAGAGCCTAAAGTAGAAGCAGCCGACCCAATGACTAAAAATAAAAAATCCTTTTGTTTTAATAATTTAGTTTTCATTTACAACATCACAACCTAACTCTCCATTTAAAGGGGGATTATTTTCTATGGAACAATTATCTTGTATTGAAGTATCTTCATTAGAAGATGACTCATTTCCGCATAGGCTCTTTCTAAATACAAGACTACTGACAAGATATATTATTGATGTTATAGCTAAGCACATCCAAGCAGGAATATTATCAAATAGAAAACCAAATAACATCTGGCCTATAGGCATGATAGCCATGGATATTGAAGACATTACAGTGTTTGCCCTACCCATTATCTCTATAGGAACTTCTTGCTGAAACAGAGTTCCTGTGGCTATACTTCCAACAGATAATACTAGTCCTATCATAAAAATTATTGCCATAAGGCTTAAATAAGGTACTTTATTACTGGAAAACAGATTTAAATAGAGAGAAGATGGAATAATGGCCATAATTGCAACCAATATACCATTAATAAAAATATCTAAGAAAAATATTTTTCCCACACTGAACCTTTTAGATATTTTACCTATTATGAAAGGGCCTATAATCATGGAAATTACAAGGACAGACTCTAAAATTCCATATTGATAATCTGATACCTTTAAAATTTCTTTTGAAATAAAGGCTAAGCCTATGGAACTGATAGGAGCAAAAGCAAAGTTTGCAATGCAACCTAAAGAAGTTATAGTTAGTATTATCTTTTTATTTTTCATAAAATTAAGACCTTCAGAAAAATCTTTTATAAAAGTCTTAGCATTGATTTTCTCTGTTTTTTTATTTACCTTGGGAACTTTTATAAACATTTCACTTATAGAAGATAAAATAAAGCTTATTGAGTTTATAATTAAAATAGCATGAAGTCCGTAAAGTCCAAATAAAACTCCAGCTAAAATTGGTGCTAATAGACCACCTAGATTCATAACAAGGGAATTTATACCATTACCATCTATTAAATTTTCTTTTTTAATAATACTTGGCATAATGGTACTGATGGCAGGTTGAAAAACTAAAGATATGAAAGAAAGTGCAAGTACAAGGACATATATATTAGAAAGAGACAATCCTCCATTAATCGTAAAAATAACAGCATGTATACCTATGATAATTCCACTTAACATATCTAAAAATACAATTATCTTTTTTCTATCAATCCAATCTACAAAAACTCCAGCTATTGGCCCCAAAACAAGTCTGGGAATTATTGTAATGGATAGAACTGATGCAAATATAGTTGCAGATCCTGTAATTTTTAAAACATACAAGGATAATGCAAAGGTTTGCATTTCACTTCCAATAAGAGAAACCAACTTTCCTAGCATTAAAAGTAAAAAATCCTTTTGCTTTAGCAGTTTAAAATTCATAAATTTTACCCCTTTACCCTTTTTATTTTTAATAAATTATTTTATGTAAATAGATTTGCTTACACTTATAATATAACATGTAATTGTAAAAATGTAAAATTATTTCATAATAAAAATAGATTTTTATGAAAATTTAAAATATAAATTTGTTTTAATATGAAAATTTTAGTATAATTTAAAAGAAGAAATATATACTCTACTATTAAGGAGTAGAGCTTTTTTATAATCTAAAAAGCTTAGGGATACCTAAATTTAGGGATCTTATAAGTTATAAGATAAAGGGAAATTGACATCACTTAAAAGAAAAGAGCATAGCGTAAGGGGGACAAAATGAGTAGAGAATTTATTTTAGGAGAATTTAATATAAAGTTTGAAAATGACTTTATAAATTACAATGATATTAGAAAGAAATTTGAAGAGCTTTCGCTTGAAGCTTATGATGAGTTTACTGAGTTTTATGAGGAAAATTGTAAGAATATTGAGGATGTTCATAACAAGGCTTTAGATATTGGATATTCATGCATATCAAAAGAACTAGATACTGCAATTGAAATACTGGTAAACAATGATTTAATGTACATAGATAAAAATAGTTTTATTGATAAATATTATGGTAAATACATTAGCTGGGAAGATGAATTTGATGCAGTGGATTCAAAATATAGAGAAATTGTAATGACATCTGAAGAGGAGAAGGCATATAGGGAAGAGCGAAAAGACTCTAGAGGAAGATGGCAGGGCGGAGGCTTTGGTGTTGGCGGTGCCATAAGTGGTGCTATGAAAGCCGGAGCGATGAATATGACAACAGGGGCTGCACATAAAGTCTTTAACTCTGTTGGTAATATGATAACTACAGCTAATGCTAATTCAGCTAAGGACAAGCTCTTTAAAGATGAATCAACCCTAGATGATCTAGCGATAGGAGTAATGGCAAATGTATTTGTAATACATTATGCAGTAATAGATGCTCTTAGAGATAATAATGTTAGTTCAATAGGTATGTATCCATCAAATGAAGATGAAGTAAAGGCAAAGTCACTATTAAATAACCTAAATAAAGGTTTAATCCCATCAGAAAAAAGAAAAGATATTATAGAAGAGATTATATATAAAAATCCTTATAACAAGGATATTTACTTATACCTACTAAAAAATTATGGGGATAAGGATAATGGTTTAACAGAAATCACAACCTTTTTAAGTGCTGATATAAATGATGACAAAGAGAATATCTTAGAGGAATATTATGATGATCTACCCAAGGACACAGAAGAAGCAACTCTAAATTCTATTGAAAAGCTTAAGGAATTTGCACAGTCCTTGCATATGGATAATGTAGATGAATATTTAGATAAATTTAATGAAATTTTGGTGAAGCATGATATAAATATTAGAACAGTGGATGGTGTTCTTTTTGAGACAAGAGAAGAGGCAGCTATTGCTAATGAGGAATATGAAGAAATTATAGCTATTAAGGAAAAGATTGTAACTTATACAGAAAAATCTATAACTGCAGCAATAGAAGAACTAAATAGTAAAGAGTATAAGACAAGCCTAAAAGAAAAGCATCTGGAGGAATTAAATAAAAAGCTAGTTGAAACAATTAGATTAGAAGAACAAACTTTTTTAAATGACAAGTACGCAGTGAATTCTATTAATACTGAGGATGAAGCAGATATCAAAATATCCGAATTAGAAAAAATGACATTAAGAAATATGGATATTCTGGAAAAGAGACTTATCGAAATTAAGGAAAAGAGAAATATAATTATTGAAGAAGCAGATAGAAAGTATTTAGATGAGTATTTTTCAACTGTAGTTATTTTAAATCCTTTAGATTTAGAAAGGGCGATAGAAAATATAAGCAATATTGAGTTAAGAACAGAAAAGGTTAAGAGAGAAAAAATTGATTATATAAGAAGTAGAGGAGAGAAAATAATAAAGAAACATAATGAGTTGCTACAAAGAGCTCTTAAATATGAAGTAAGAATGAATACTGTAAAGGTTGAAAAGGTAGTTGAAAAGAAAGGTTTCTTTGGATTTATTTCTAAAACTATTGAAAAAGGCGGAAATTTTATCGATGGTATTCAAGAAAAGCGTGAAAAAGAAGCTTGGGATTTTATTACTAACAATGGTGAAAGAGCTATAGAGAGCATAACAAATAGATAAATATGAGATGGACTTTTGTAAAACCAACTAATTTAAATAAAGATAGAAGTATAAAAGTTTAAAATGAAGACCTTCTATCTTGCATAAGATTAGAGATATGTTTTGCAAGGGTCCTTTATTATTTTATGAACAGATTAATATAATAAATAAAAAATCTACTGTATATGGTTTATTTATTTTCAAATAATAAAAATAAAATACACAAAAATTAGGATTAAATGAGAGATAAAAATGAAGATAGAAATATGGTCTGATTTTGTATGTTCATTTTGCTATATTGGTAAAAGGAAGCTAGAGATTGCTTTAAATAAATTTGAATATAGAGATGAGGTAGAAATTGATTTTAAAAGTTTTGAACTTGACCCAACATCTAAGAAAAAGGTTGATGGAAACATGCATGAAATCATAGCTAAGAAATATGGAATAACAGTAGAGCAGGCTAAGGCATCAAATGAGCAGATAATATTACAAGCTAAGGAAGGTGGTCTTAACTACAATTTTGATGATATAATTCCAACCAATACTTTTGATGCCCATAGGTTAACCCATTATGCAAAAGCTGAGGGAAAGAAGACCGAGATGTCAGAGAGGCTTTTTAAGGCTTATTTTACAGAAGCTTTAAATATATCTGATTACAAGGTACTTTCAGATCTTGCTAGTGAAGTAGGACTTAAAGGGGATGAAGCACTAAAATTTTTAGAATCAGATAAGTATAAGGCAGAAGTAAGAGAAGATGAGGAAACCGCTTCAAGATATGGCATTAGTGGTGTTCCTTACTTTGTATTAAACAATAAATTTGCAGTACCTGGGGCACAACCGCCAGAAGTATTTTTAGAGACTCTTCAGATTACAATTTTAAAATGTTAAATTAAATGGACAATTTATGGTATTATTAATTTGAAACATTAGTAAAATAGAATGGTTCATAGCATAAAAAGTATTTTACTTAGTAAGTGTTAATGAAGTAAATGACAAGGAGGTAAGGGTATGGAAATTTTATCACCAGGTAAAAAAATAAAGAAAATCAGAAAAGAATTAAAGATTAACCAAAGAGAGATTACTGGAGGAGAGATAACCCGTGAACTTATCAGTATAATTGAAAACGATAAGTCTACTCTTACTGCACCAGTTGCAAAGATAATTACAGATAATATAAACAGGATATGTAAAGAAAGAAAAATAAACTTTAATTTAAAAGTAGAATATTTATTAGAAGATGTACAAGCTCAGGTAAACAATATTGCCGATAAATATATAGAATTTTTATGTAAGAATGAAGAGAATATTTCAGAAGACTTTACAAAGAAGGTAGAAGAAATAGAAGTATTCTTTAGAAAATATGATGCTCCCGAGAAAAAGATGATAATATATGAAAAAATAGGAGACATATTAAGAGGTGAAAAGGAATATAGTAAAAGCTATATTTATTATATAAAAGCTTTAGAGAATCATAAGGGATTAGATAGGGATGTTAGAGTAGTTAATGTATTTCAGAAGTTGGGCGGTGTATGTATAAATTTAGGTAATGACAATGAAAGTCTTAACTTTAATAGTTTAGCATTGAAGTATGATGACATTATAACAGAAGAATTGATGTATAACCTACTCTATAATAATACATTAGCCTATATGCATATTAATAATTATGATAAAGCACTGCATGAGATTGAACATATTCAAAATACATTTAAAGTACTTAATAAAGAAAACATATTTGAAATTAATATTTTAAAAGCAAACTGTCTTCGATATAAAAAGTTTTATAATGAAGTATTAGAATTAAATGTGCATATGTTGAGTACTTTAGATAAAAATAAGGATATAGAAAAACTTATACTAGTTACAGCGAACATACTTGATATCTATACAGTTTTAAAAGATTTAAAAAATGTAAGGATATATATAGATAAATTAGTTTATTTACTTGATAGCTATGATGAGGTTAGAGAAAGTTTTCATTGTCCTAATGCCTATAATCAATTAGGAATTTCTTATGAATTAATTGGAAATATAGAGCTTTCCATTGAAGCTTATAAAAAGTCTATAGAGCTTTCAAAATATCAGAGAAATAAAAGAATATTAATTAAATCATTAGATAAACTTCTAGATGTACTTATAAAGGAAAGAAATTTAGAAGAGATAAATAAATATAAAAATGAACTCATTGAAATAATATCTCTAGATATTATTGAGGTTGATACAACTCCTGTGTTTAAGCTTATGAATTTTTATAATGATGTAGATGATAGAGAGAGCTTAAGAGGGCTGTTGAAATTTATATTGGAGTATAGAAAAGATGGACAAGAAGAAAAATAGAATAGAAAGCTTTAGATAAATTAGAAGGTAGAGAACAGTAGAAAAAGTGGAAGGATTTAAATGGCTAGAAGCATCTGTCAACCAGATAGAGGTTGAGTTAGTTTTATAGTTGTTGTTTTTTTATAAAGATATATTAAAAAAATGTTTAAATAGGGTAACTTTATTGAATGATTATACGTATAGATATTATAGTAAAGTGGGAATTATATACAATAAATACAAGGTAGTAATATCTTTTGTATATAAATATAAGGAGATAGTGATATGAAGAAAAAAATATCAATTATTTTAATTGTAGCTATGACTATGGCTATAACGTTAACAGGATGCGGAAATAAAGTTGACAATGATTCAGAGTCAGGGAAAAGTAAGCGGAAACAGGAAGTAGTTAATCCAAAAGAGAAGGAGAAAATAACTGTAGAAGAAGGGTTGGAGTTAGTTAAAGAGCAAGAAAAAGATGCTTCAATACTTCAAGAATTAAAAATAGGTGGCAAAATATATTATTCTTACTCACCTGGCCGCCAAGGAGATTCAGTTATATGTGTAGATCCGGAAACAAAAGAAATATTACATTATAATTCTGATGGAACCTTAGTAAATTCTAAAGGTGAAGTAATATCAACAGAGAAGGCAGAGGAATAGTGAGATTAGATTATAGAGGAAAGCAGTGGGATTGTAGGATTCTGCTGTTTTTTATTTTAGAAATATATCCTCCCTACACCTTAATTATACCATATATAACAAGATAATTGTAGACTGGTAATTTAAGGTGCATGTGATAAAATAGCGATATTACTTTCACTTTTAAAATGCAATGATCATTACAAGGAGGAGATATTTTGTCAATAAATAAATCTGAATGGCTATTAGAAATGGAATGGTTAGAAAAGGTACTTACAGAAGTAAAAAAGCAATTAGAGGAAAAACAAAACTCCAAAGATAATTTTAAAAAAGAGGCTATTGAGACTCAAAGAGAGTTGTGGGAAAATGTTGGAGTTGTTTCAGCAGAAAATGGTTTGCAGCAGATAGGAGATTTCATGCAATTCATTAATACCATGAAAGTTCAAAAGAGGAACCATGAGTTTCAAAAAAAGTTAGTTGATAAGTATGAGAAGATGATTTCATCTCCTTATTTTGCAAGGATGGATTTTGAGGAAGAGGGAGAAGAAAAAGTTGAAAAGTATTATATTGGGATGTCTAACCTAATTGATGAAGACTTTGATTTTCTTATATATGATTGGAGGGCTCCAATTTCTAGTATGTTCTATGATTATGAAATTGGAAGTGCTTATTATAAATGTCCTGATGGGATTATACATGGCAAAATATCAATGAAAAGGCAATATAAGATTAGTAATGGCAAAATTGATTATATGTTTGATAGTAGTATAAAAATAGATGATGAAGTGTTGCAGGATATATTAAGTAAAAGTAGTGATAATAAAATGAAGGCTATTGTGACTACAATTCAAAGGGAGCAAAACAAGGCAATTCGTAATGAAAAATATAAAAATTTAATTGTTCAGGGTCCAGCAGGAAGTGGGAAAACTTCTGTTGCTCTTCATAGGATTGCCTATTTATTATATAAGCATCGTGATACTATAACAGCTAAAAATATCGTAATATTTTCTCCAAATAATATTTTTAATGATTATATTTCTAATGTTTTACCTCAACTGGGTGAAGATAATATGCTTCAAACTACCTTTAAAGAATATATGCATAAAGTTCTAGAGGGGGTAGATTATAAGGAAGATTATTGCTCAATGATGGAGAAGATTTTTGGTGATAATAGTGAACAAGCATATGATATTAGAATTAAAAGCTTAAAGTTTAAGTCTTCTGTGGAGTTTGTTAATTTATTAAAAGTATATATAAAGCACTTAGAAAAAGTGGGTAGGAATTTTAAAGATATTACTTTAAGAGGGAAAACTATAATTTCAGCAGTGGAAATACAGGAATTGTTTTATAAAGACTATGAGAGGCTACCACTTAAGAGAAGGTTAGAAAAACTAAAGCAGAGAATTTTATACGTTATAGAACCTTATGAAAAAACATTAGTTGATAGAGCATTAAAAGATCTTAAAGAATCCGATGAATATTTAGATAAAGATGAAATAGTTAAAGTAAGTAAGTCTTTAGTAGATAGAGAAATTAAAGCCATAGTTAATGAGGTGAAAGAGAAAACTAGATTTGATTTGATGGATTGCTATAAAGGATTTTATGAAGATTTAGAAGACTTATTAAAGGTGGCAAATATTAAATATGATAGTGAGAGCATTAAAGAAATTAAAAGATATACCTTAAAAAATTTAGAAGCTAAAAAGATAAATTATGAAGATCAAATAGCCTTATTATTTATAAAAGGAACTGTAGGTGATATTCCCAAAACCGAGGAAGTAAAGTATGTAATTATTGATGAAGCTCAAGATTACTCACCATTACAGTATGAAATTTTTAATCAGTTATTTAATAGAGCAAATAAAACAATTCTTGGTGATATATCTCAATCTATTAATCCTTATATGAACGTTGGAAGTTATAACAATGTTGTAAATATACTTAAACCTGAAAATACTTCTATAATAAATTTAACTAAAAGTTATAGATCAACAATGGAAATAACTAAATTTGCACGAAAAATATTAAGTGGTGAAATTCATGATGAATATGTAGCAAGAAGTGGAGAGTGGCCAAAGCTAATTGGTTTTTCAGATGAAAAAGATATAAATGAAAAAATAGTGGAAGAAGTAAAAACTTATAAGAATTATGGTTATAACTCAATAGGAATAATAACAAAAAATGCTCATGAGGCACAGAAGGTTTATAAATATTTAAAGGATAAAATTAATGTTAAAATCATCACAAGTGAGGATGATGAGTATGTTAATGATATTCTAATTATTCCTGCATATCTTGCTAAAGGTTTGGAATTTGATGTGGTTATCATATATAATGCCAGTGATTTAAGGTACAAGGATGAAGAGGATAGGTTACTACTTTATACAGCTTGCACA
Organism: Clostridiaceae bacterium; assembly: GCA_902363375.1. Classification (GTDB taxonomy): domain Bacteria; phylum Bacillota; class Clostridia; order Clostridiales; family Clostridiaceae; genus Clostridium_J. Next base: position 611,345 of record CABIZX010000002.1, read on the forward strand.
AGAGCCCTACATGTTTTGGATATATTTTATTTAGGAAATGTATCGCTATTATTAAAGTGAAGATAAGTAAGAGTCTTTCAAAAAATATATTACTAATATTCCTTTATATTAGTTTATTTTGAGAAAGTCTCTTATTTTTAAGTTAAGAGATTAGGTATGGATTTGCAGAATTTAATAGAACTAAACTATGTGGCAAGCAAAGAAAGGGTGGTATATAATTAAAAGGTACATAAACATATGGAGGGGAATATGGTAGACTTGAAGGATAATCGATTGGCATTCATAGAAGAATATTTAGAAGAGATAAGCCATTCTAGAGAAAGTAAAGAGAATATAATTAATAAACTTATAGCTAAATATGGTATAGACAGAGTTAACTTTGAGGAAGGGTTAAAGGAAAATTGTATTAGGGAGTATGTAGAAGAAAAGAAAAAAGAAATAGAAAGATATAAATATAGAAGTATAAATTTAAATCTTTGCACGAATGAAGGGATACGTAAAAAAGGTATAAATGAGAAGGTTAAGGTAGAAATAAGTGAAAGATATAATATAGATATAAATGTTTTTGAACAGTGGCGAGATGAAATAATAATTAAGATGTATGAAAAAGGAACTGTTCAATCTGAGATTGCAGAATTCCTTGGCTTAAATCAAAGTACTATTAGTAGGGTGATAAAAGTTAATGTACCGGAAGTGGAACAACGAATGATTTCTAGGAGTAAGCTTATTCCAATTAAGGTTCAAAAGGATATTTATGAGGAAGTGCTTGATAACACATTATTTTCTTTTGAAGATGAGTGGGGTATAAAAAGGTTTAGAGAGTTAATAAAAAGCCATTTGATAAAGAGTGGTAAAGATATAGAACAGGTAAATGAGATAATTAAAAATAGAAGAATGATAAAATCTATGTATAATCAATATCCAGATTATTTTAAACATAAAAGGTATAAGGAGCTAGAAGGTAAATTAGAGGAAGATGAAAATGTAGAGAATAGTTTAAATGAGCTACAAAAAGATAATTCCTTAGTATTAGTAGACTACATTAAATTGCCTGAAGATAAGGATAAACAGGAGCGATTTTTAGTTATTGCTAGGGCTAATAATCGCCATTATCATGAGGTAATTACTAAGCAAAAGTTTGTAAAAGTAGGAGATAAAAAGGTAGAAGTAAAATATAAAGTTGAAAATGTTATAAGAGATTTTTTAAAGAGAATTTTAAAAAAAGAAGAAAAACCTAGTGTATTTATTATTAGTGAAAGTAGTAAAGAACAGCTATATTTTAGCTGTAAGGATTTTAAGATATACTTAATTCCTGATAATGATTATTCTACTTTATATCAAGAGGAATATGAAAAGGGGAATAACTCTTTAATAGATGATGTCAGGTCAATTGTGGAAGAGAATAAAGAAGAGTTTGATATAAATGTTTTAGATGATGTATTTATGAAATATGAAAATGTATGACATGTAGAGCATTTATAAGAAATTCAAAGGAAGATTATTTGTACACAATTATGCATGGAAATTTTGTAAGTAGGAAGTCGTATCCTGCTTTCTTTTTTTTATGAAGTTTTAGGAGCCCTAGATGTAAGTAAAATCAGGGCTTACGACCTTTGTCTGAATATTTATATGATGATATTATAATTTTAGAAATTACATCCGAGTACAAACAAGTACAGGAGATATTGAAAGGAGAATTAATTATGTGTAGAGAAGACAGAGATGACTTATGGTTACAGTATCAAAGTGAAGGTGGGGGAATGTCAAGGGAAGAGTTTGAATACCAATGTGATGTAGATGACTATGGTATGGATGAAAGTGATAATGATCCTTGGGATGAATAGAGATTTACGCAAGCAATTTAAAATAGATATCTCAACCTTAAGAGAAGATTTAAAAGATATTGTATATAACCAGTATATAAAAAATAGTGGAAGTGACTTAAATCATGAAATCATAAGACAGATAGATAATGATTTGGGATATTTAGAGGTCGTCATAGAAGAAATAGATAATGACCATATCTTACTTAAGTATAGAGAATTGTATGATTCATATGTTAAAACTCTAAAGAAATATTATTAGACAAGATTTTAGTATAAGTTCAATGGAGAATTAGAAGAAAAACTTTAAAAATACTATTAAAAAAGGGAGCTATGTTAACTTATAGCAGCTAATTATTTAAAAGTTAAAGAGCACTATAAAAAGTAAGAGAGCTATGTTAGTTCATAGCTCCCATAAAAAGAAAGGATGATCAATATGTTAAGAAGAGGACAATTAGTAATGGTGAATTTTGATGAAAGACCAGGAAGCTGCCAAAGAGGGATTAGACCTGCTGTAGTTATACAAAATAATATGGGTAATAGACACTCAACAACTACATCAGTAATTCCAATAACAAGCAAAAGTAAAAAAGACTTACCAGTACATATTAAATTAAATAACAATTATGATTTGGCTATGAAAGGAAATATTATCATGGCTGAACAGCTAACAGTAGTAGATAAAAGCCAAATTATCGATTCTGGAGAAACCCTTAGAATTGAAGATATCAGAGAAATTGAGCAAGCTATGTTAATACAATTTAGCTTAATGAAATATACTGCATAGTTAAGCTGAAAAGTGAAAGGGGGTGAGTTTATACAAAGAAAATATATTCAGTAGGATCACTATTTAAAGTTAACAGCATAATTAATGGTAATCAATTTCTTTACCAATGAACAAAAAGAATATGTATTTGCTATAATGGTTTAAGTTAGTGAACGAAAGGTGGATGAATATATTATGAAAGAACAACATATAATTGAAGTTAATAAAGATCTTTGTATTGGATGCGGTCTTTGTAAAAATGATTGTCCAGTAAATAATATTGATATGAAAGATAAAAAATCAGTAATCAAAGATCAAGATTGTATAAAGTGTGGTCATTGTGTGGCTATTTGTCCAAAAGCAGCAATTACAATGACAGGGTTTGATGAACCATCAATTGAATTTGCAAAACAGCCTACCTTAGATTCAAATGAATTGTTAATGGCAATTAAAGGGAGAAGGACCATCCGTAAGTTTAAAAATAAAGAAGTTCCTTTAGAAATTGTAGAGCAAATTATTGAGGCAGGTAGATTTACACCTAGTGCGAAAAATACACAAGATGTATCATATATTGTTTTAGGAGAGAACAAAGGGAAATATGAGGAAATTGCAGTGCAACTTTTCAGAAGAATAAAACCAATTGTAAGCATTTGGATGAAGGATGCAAAAGAGGTTAAAATTGATGATAACTTCTTTTTTAAGAAGGCCCCTATTGTAATATTGGTAGTAACAAAAGATAAGATTAGTGGTTCCCTTGCAGCATCAAATATGGCACTAATGGCAGAGTCTTGTGGATTGGGTGTACTGTATAGTGGATTTTTCTCAGAGGTGGTAAACCATTCACCAAAGTTACGCAGACTTTTAAACCTAAAGCACAAAGATCATGTAGTTACAACCTTAGTGCTTGGATATCCAGATGTGAAATATAGACGTACTGCACAAAAGGAGACTGCTAATGTCAACTATCTATAAGAATCAGGAGAATTTTATGGAGAATGAATGTCAAGAAAGATTAAAAGAAATAACATCCAAATTCAAAATATGTCGTAAAGCTATTTCTGCTATGGGGGATGAAACTAGACAGTTAATTCTACTTACACTGTTGGAGAGCGACTTTAATGGAATTCGAGTGGGTGAAATTACAGAGAAAACACATCTTTCTCGCCCAGCTGTATCCCATCACCTTAAAATACTGAAAGAGGCAGAAATTGTGAATGTACGTCGAGAAGGAACAAAAAACTATTATTATCTCGATCCAAAGGAATCACAATGGAAAACAGTAACCGAATTAATAAATCTTATATTTACTGGAATACAACATATTGGTGAAGATGATTCAAGAAAAGGGGAATAAACTAGTAGAGTTTTAGAAGGTAAATTAAATACATGGTATACAGAAAAGAAGTAATAAGTATTTTAGGAAAATTTACTTATAGTGAAATTAATAGTTTTATTAAAGCAATTAAGAGTGTGATAAGGGCTAGCTTGAGTGGTAATGCACCATTCAAGCTAGCCAATTTTTATATTTGCTTTGGACAGACATATCTTACTAGACCCTTGCTATGCTTGCCATATTCAATAGCTTCTTTTGGACATCTACAAATACAGGCCATGCAATGGGTACAATGTTTTCTCCAGCTTGGTCTTCCATTTTCAAGCCTAATATTGCTTAGTGGACAAACCTTTTCACATTTTCCACAGGAAATACAAGCATTTGTTACATAAAATTTCTTAGAGTGAACAAATAGTGGATAAAAAATATAATTTATCAAACCACTGCTCAATTTATCCTTAAATGTTAATTCAGGTTCTGGAAATGACATATTATTTTTAATGTATTGTACAGTATCAGATATTATCTGCTCAGCTTGTTCAATCGTTGCTAGTGCCTCTTTTTTATCTGGTGTATTGAAAAGTGCGATATAGTTTTCAGGCATGGTAATAGAGATACATCCCTTATAATTCATCCCTTTTGTTGCACATAGTTTCTTTAAGTATTTGCCAGCATCTCCATTGGAACCTCCACAGGTCATTACAAAATGGATATGGAGGTTTCCATCTAGTTCGGTTTTCATCAGCCATTCATGTACAATACGGGGAATCTGCCATGCATAGGTTGGTACAACGATAACCCATGGTCTATCAGAGGCTAAAGGGGAATAATCACAATTTCGAATTTTTTCAAAGAGATTCAACACTTCATCATTAAACTCTTTTCCTATTCTTTTTGCTACATATTCACTGTTGCCCGTACCAGAAAAATACATAATCATAATCTCAACAACTCCTTTATTAAACTAATTTCAAAAAGTTATCATGAATTTTAGTTCTCTTTATCTATACTTATTATATTTTCTGCCATAATATTGGCCTTCTTTCGTTAATGTTCGTTAACCATTATAACAGACAAAATATATATTGTGGCATTGGTAAAGAAATTCGTTACCGTTAAAAATTTAAGATTAAGTTTTAGAATTAATCTAAGTACATGATTTACAGAATATGTTATAATTTAAAATATAGTTAATTTTTAATTATACGACTAAAAATAATTTATTAGATAGTATTGTAACTATAGAGTAAAAATATTATAACATAATAAATGATATAAGAAGGGAAGTGTAAAGACTATGGAATATGAAATTATACATTTACCAAAGGATAAATGGAAGGGGACTATAATACCAATAGGTTATACCACAGATAAGTATTATGATGTTGTAGTAAATAAAAAGGATAAAGGTTTTAATATTGATATAGAAAAGAAAGACTTTACCGAGCCAGTAATCCATACACCAGAAGAATATGGCTTTCCAGATAAGCTATATGAGGACCATTGGGAGAATGCTTATGCTTGGGGAGTATTAGTTAATGATGAACTAGTTGCTGCACTTGAAACTGATCAAGAATTATGGTCCAATCGTTTAAGAATTACAGAACTTTGGGTGGCAAAGGAATATCAAAAGAAGGGCATAGGCCATAAATTAATTGATATAGCAAAGGAACAAGCAAGAAGAGAGCGTCGTAGAGCGATTATACTAGAAACACAGTCTTGTAACGTTAATGCAGTGGACTTTTATCAGCATGAGGGCTTTACATTAATAGGAATGGATACTTGTTGTTATAGAAATAATGATTTACAAAGAAAAGAAGTTAGATTAGAATTTGGATGGTTTCCAGAAGAAAAGAAAAAATTAAACCGTGAAGAAGTAGAAATTAGAATGGAGACAGAGAATGATTTTTATGATGTAGAACTTATGGCTCAGCATGCCTTTTGGAATAAACATCATCTTGGTTGTGATGAGCATTACCTTGTGCATAAATTACGTCAACATAATGACTACCTTCCAGAGCTAAGCAGAATAGCAGTAAAAGATGGTACGGTAATAGGATGTATAATGTATTCAAAGTCAAAGGTTATTGATGGTGAAGATACCCATGAAATTATAACCTTTGGACCTCTTTGTGTAGAACCTAAATGGCAAGGTTGTGGAGTTGGAGAGCTGTTATTAAAGGAAACAATGGAGTTAGCTAGAAATAAGGGATACAAAGGCATTGTAATCTTTGGAGAGCCAGATTATTATCCTTTAATGGGCTTTAAAACCTGTGATAATTTTAATATTACAACTGCCGATGGTAAAAACTTTGATGCATTTATGGGGATTGAATTAACAGAAGGCAGTATGAAAAATATAAAAGGAAAATTCTATTACTCAGAAGTTTTTGAAAATCTTTCAAAGGAAGAAGTTGAGGAATACAATAAAAAGTTTCCGAAATTAGAAAAGCTAAGATTTCCAGGGCAATGGGATTAGATAAATAGATAATTAAAGGGATAAACAGTAGAATTTTAGGGTTCTGCTGTTTTTTATTTTGGTTATATGTTAAACTAAGGAAAATTTTGTTTGAAATAGTATAAATTCGTTGAGGTGATGAGTGGTGAGATGATACAATGAATATAGAAATACTGTATCAATGAAAAGTGAAATTAAATATGAGTTATATGGGGCATGAGAAGTGGATATATAAATAAGTTAAAGATTCAACAATATTGTGGATTATGGGAGAAATTTATGTTTGACAAGGACATTACAGATAATGATTTATTAGATGAAATAGAAGAAGCTGAAATTGAAGAAGAGAAGTATTCATCAATTATTACTAATCCTTTTGGAATTATTAATCTGCCCTATGATGGGAGCATAGACTTAAATAGTTTTGAAAGAATGTTAGAAGAAAATTTAAGTAGTAGCTATAAAATATTTTGGTTCTTTAGAATCTATAAGGAGATAATTAGATGAAACAGGTATATAAGTTTTAGAAGCCTTGTATGTAGGATGATAGTTAGTGCATGGTATCCTGTAACTCAATATAAACTTAATTTAGGTATTCAGGACAGGCTTTATGATTTAGTTATACTAATTTATGAGAAGTACAATATACCTTGTGATGAGCGAGAAGATAAATTATTAGATTTTTTAGAAAATTTAGAGGACATGGAAGTTGAGAAAAGAATTAAAAGTCTATATGGATATGTGCCATATAGACTTTTAACACCTTTTTATTTTAAGGAGCTTTCAGAAGTAAGGAAGAACTTTGGAAAGAATGCAAGTCAAACACATAAGTTTATAGCCAAGCTATCCAAGGAAGACTCTAGAGGAATTTATAAAATTGATATGGAGAATAAGCTTATAGAAGTTAATGATTCTTGGTATAAGTACATAAGAGATAATCAAATTATTATAGCTGGATGGATGAACTTTAAGTTAATTTCTTATCTTCAAAAGAAAAATCCTAATGTGCCAGCCATTCCCTTCAAGATTTCAGCACCTGGCAAAAGGGATTTAAGAGAAGCAACTAAGCTTTGGAAGGAAATAAATAAAGATGGAAATATAAATGATATTTATACAGGAGAGAAGCTTAGGGCAGAAAACTTTGCTCTTTATGGAGAACTGAGCATAGATCACTTCATTCCGGGGAGCTTTGTACTCCATGATGAGCTATGGAATCTAGTTCCTACCTTTAAAAATGTAAATAGCCAAAAGAATAATAAGCTACCAAATTTAAAGGTATACATGGACAAGTTCTGTAAAATTCAATATGAAAGCTTTGATATAATGCAAAGAAATCATAAAAAGTATAAGAAGAACCTAGAGGGGTATCTGGCGATAAATATAACTGCTGATGGTATAAGAAAAATTGAAAAAGATGAGTTTGAGAGACGATTAAGAGAAACTATAGAGCCACTATATCAGATTGCTTACAATCAGGGGTATGGGGTTTGGGGGAGAAGGAGAAATTCTTAGTACATTCCAGCAATTAACTAATTTAAAGGAGGAAGAAATATATTGAAGATAAATGAGAATGGTTTAATATTTGGTATAAAAAAAGAAGAATATAATGAAAAGACTTTAAAATGTATAAGGGAAGCAATGATAAAGTTAGAAAATATAGATAATAAACCACTAATGATGCTAGGAAAAATACAAAGTGGTAAGACAAAATCATTTATTGGTGTAATAGCATTAGCATTTGACAATGGATATGATTTATCTGTAGTTTTAACTAAAAACTCTAATGCATTGGCTAAGCAGACAACATCACGAATGTGTAAAGAATTTGAAAGCTTTAGAAGTGATGATATAGTTGAAGTATTTGATATTATGTGTATTCCAACTAATATGTCAAGATATGAGCTGAATAAGAAATTAATAATTGTTGTAAAAAAAGAAAAAAACAATATTCCTAAACTGTTGAATTTTATAGAAAAATATGCTTTAGATAAATATAAAAAATGCTTAATCATAGATGATGAAGCTGATTTTTGTAGTATAGGATATGAAAAAAATAAAGAGACAGAAGACTTTGATTTAAGAAAGATTGCATCACAAATAAATAATTTAAGATTGCAATTAACATGTAAGTTAATTCAAGTAACAGCAACACCTTATTCACTGTATTTACAACCAGAAACAATACACTTAGGCAAGAAACGTATAGAGGTCATTAAACCAGCAGAAACAGTTTTGGTTCCTTCAGGTGATGGATATATAGGCGGAGAATATTACTTTGATAGTGAAAAGTATCCTCTTGGGGATATTTATTCCATGCAATAAGTGAAAAAGAGTTAGAAATAATTAAATCTAGCGATAGAAGAAAATTTAAAGAAGAAGAAGTGTTAATAAGTAGTAAGATAGAAGGATTAAGAACTGCTATCATAAATTTTATAATAGGTGGATGTATTAGAATAATACAAAACGGTGGACAACCTAAAGGTAAAAAAATAAATTTAGCTTTATTATTCATACACAGACTTCAACATCTACCCATGTAAGACAAGAAAATATCGTAAATGAGTTGTTAGAAAAGTTAGAGAATGAATCTAGGTTAAATAGTGAACTATTAGATATGTATATATGTAATGGATATAATAATTTAGTTAGTTCGGTGAAAGAGTATGAATTTGAAATACCAGGTTTAAAAAAAGTTAAAAAATATGTTAAGAGAGCTATAGATGAACAGTGGATAAATAAAGCAATAGTTAATTCTGAAAATCATGTAAATGCATTATTAGATGATGATGGACAACTAAAGCTTAGGACACCTTTAAATATATTTATTGGTGGTCAAATATTAGATAGAGGTATAACTATAACTAATCTTATAGGATTTTACTATGGAAGAACTCCTAAAAAAATGCAGCAGGACACGGTTCTACAACATTCAAGGATGTACGGATATAGAAGCAAACAAGATTTAGCAATAACAAGGTTTTACACAACTACAAATTTATACAATAGAATGTTAAAAATTAATGATTTTGATATGAAGCTTAGGGAAGATTTTGAACAAGGAAATTTTGAAAAGGGGATTATTTTTATAAGTAAGGATATTAACGGTAATATTATTCCGTGTTCACCACAAAAGATTATGGTTAGTAATACGCAAGTATTAAGACCAGGAAAAACTACTACACCTGTAGGGTTTCAAACTGGATTCAAAACGTATATTAAAGGATATATAGAAAAAATAGAGCAAATATTAATGAAGAATAATAATGGTAAATTAGAAGGAAAGTTTAAAATATCAAAAGATGAAGCATGTGAAGTGATAAAATTAATATATAAGACAATTGAAATTGAAAGTGAAAATTGTATTGATGAGAAGGCTTTTGTATCATTAATAAATTATTTAAGTAAAAAAGAAGTTAATATATATTGTGGCGTAAAAAGAAATATTAGTAGATTGAGGGAGACATCAAGATACTATTCAGATATGCCATATAATAGAGATAATGATTTACGACAAGCAAAGGAAATGGCAACTACAGAACCTACTATTATGATGATGAAGCAAAATGGATACGAAAAAAAGGGATGGCGGAATGCTGAATTTTATTGGCCAGTGATTGTAACACAAGAAACAGCTAATACAGCTGTTTATACTTCAGAAATATTAAAATAAAATGCGCGTTTAAGTATAGGGGGATATGTATGAGAGATTATAAAATGTTTAGGAGCAATCCTGAAAATGCCAGAAGAATTAAGGAAAATTTAGAAAATCATCCTTTAAGAGATTCATTTGATCGGGATAGAGATAGAATTATGTATTCTAAAGCTTTTAGAAGATTAAGCGGAAAAACTCAAATATTCTTAGCAAGTAAAGATGACCATGCTAGAAATAGACTAACGCATACTTTAGAGGTATCGCAAATTGCTAGAACTATTGCAAAATCATTGGGCTTGAATGAAACTCTAGTAGAGGCTATAGCATTAGGGCATGATATAGGACATACTCCATTTGGTCATGTAGGAGAGAGAACTCTAGATAAAATTATGTCAGGGTGTTATGAAATAGAAGGATTTACAGATGCACAAGTTGCATCTGGTTATATAGGGTTTAAACATAATTGGCAAAGTATAAAAGTAGCTACATTATTTTCAGATGATTTATGTTTAACAACAACTACTTTATGGGGTATGCTAAATCATAGTAAAAAAAGGTATAGGGAGTGTGATTATCATACTAATAATAATGAGGGAAGTAAAATATGCAAATTTAGATGTGATAAAATTAAAGAATGTAAATATAATAAAGCAGATGAATTAAGTTACTATAAAAATTATATGGTTGAAAGTAGTGGACATTTGGTAGAATTAGAACCTTTTATTAGAGATGAAGATGCATGGAGTATTGAAGGATACATTGTATCAGTAGCTGACGAAATAGCACAAAGGCATCATGACATTGAGGATGCCATAGAATATAAGTTAATTTCTGAAAATGGCTTATTTGAGAAACTAAAAGATATATTTTCAGAATGCTTAAATTTAAATAGCGATTATTATAATCAAGAAGGAGTAAAGAATAACGAAGAATGGTTAAAATCTTATGAACAACATAAAGATAATTTTAATAAGCTAAAAGAGTGTATTGATAATGATAAAAAAGAGAAATTTCTAGGATGTTTATCAAAATTTATTGTAAATATATTAACTACTGATGTAATTTATAATACAGCTTATTTGTTTGATTCTCTTATTAATAAGTTTGATATTAAATCAGATGACAAATTTGAAAATATAAGATTCAAGATAAAAGATGATTTAGAAATAAATAAGAAATTGTATAGCCCTTTAATGATTAAGAATGATGAGGAACTAAAAAATGTGCTAAAAAATAGAATATTAAACTCATATGAAGCACAAAAAATGGATGGTATGGGGCAATATATAATTAGAGAGTTATTTAAGGCTTATGTAGTGAATCCACAGCAATTACCTAATAAATCTATAACTTATTTATTTAATAATTATTATAGAATTAAATATGGAGGTGGTTATAAAGCAATATTAGAGAATAATAAGTTTATAGAAGGGGGCTTTTATGATATAGGTAATATGAGGGATGAATTGAAGGAATTACATTTTTCGAGTGAGGATAAAAACTATAAAATTGCATTACTTAGAACAATATGTGATTATATATCAGGCATGACAGACAAATACGCTATGGAAAAGCATAGAGAATTATATAATATAGAATACAAATAGCGAGTATAAGTACTATTAATCTTTATAAATTTAGATGAATATAGAAGGAGAGTATATATGACTAAGCATTCAGGTGGTAAAGTTGGCAAGGCAGGAAAAACATTATCAAGCACTAAATCAACTAAGGTAGAGAAAAGCAAAGCCGGAAAGATACTAAAAGAGCATCAAGAGCAAAAGCACTAAAGATAATCTATAGATATTAAAATTTTCATAAAGTATAGAACATGTATAATATCCCAAAATACTAGACATAATCCATACTAGAGGTGATTTTATGGGATTATTTTCAGAGGAAACAACCTCTGTGTGGAGTTTTGAGGAAAGAGGAAGTTGGGCCACTCATAGAGGGGATTATCCTGGTAATTGTAGTCCTATGGTGGTTAAGAATATTTTACTTAAGTATACTAAAGAGAATGATATAGTTCTAGATCAGTTTCTAGGAAGTGGTACAACTGCTATAGAGGCCTTACTATTAAATCGAAAGATGATAGGTATTGATATAAATAAGAAAGCTATTGATATATCTAAAAAAAGAATAAGGGATATATTAGGTGACTGTGTTATAAAGCTAGGAGATGCACGAAAACTAGATCTCCATGATAATACAGTGAATTTAATTTGTACGCATCCGCCCTATATGGATATAATTAAATATAGTAATGACATAAAAGGTGATTTATCTAGAGTTAGTAAAGATGAATTTTTCAGTTCCATGGATAAGGTAGCTAGTGAGTGTTATAGGGTTCTTAGAAAAGGCTCTAAATGTGCAATTATAATGGGAGATATAAGGAAAAATGGATATATTGAGCCGTTAGGCTTCAAAGTGATGAATATATTTTTATCTAACGGATTTTTGCTTAAGGAGATTATAATTAAAAAGCAACATAACTGTAAAAGTACAGGTAAGTGGGAAGAAATTGCAAAAGAACGAAATTTTTTATTAATACAACATGAATATATTTTCGTTTTCGAAAAGGGCTATTTAAAATAGCTCTTTTTTAATGTAAAATTACATCTATGGAGGTATATAAATATGAAATATTACTATGAAGATAAAAATTTTAAACTTATTTTAGGCGATTGCTTAAAAGCTCTAAATAAACTACCAGAAAAGTCCATTGATATGATATTTTCTGATCCTCCATATTTTTTAAGTAATGATGGTATTACTTGTGCTAGTGGGAAGATGGTTTCAGTTAATAAGGGAGAATGGGATAAATCAAAGGGGTTTAAGGAAGATATATCCTTTCATAAAAAATGGCTGAAATCTTGTGATAGAGTATTAAAAGATAATGGAACGATGTGGATATCAGGTACGTATCACTGTATTCATCAAATTGCATATGTTCTATTATCAATGGGATACTATATTATAAATGAAGTTACTTGGTATAAGCCTAATGCAGCTCCTAATTTAGGATGTAGATGTCTTACTGCAAGTCATGAGACATTATTATGGGTAAAGAAAAGCAAGAGTTCTAAACATACTTTTAATTATGAGATAGCAAAAGAATTAAATGATGGAAAGCAGATGAGAAGTCTGTGGGAAATAAGTACTACACCTAAAAAGGAAAAAGAATTTGGAAAACATCCGACGCAAAAGCCATTTAAATTATTGGATAGAATAGTTAAAATATCAACTGAAGATGGAGATACTATACTGGATCCTTTTTGTGGTAGTTCCACTACAGGTATAGCATCAGTATTAAATAATAGAAAATATATAGGGGTTGATATATCAGAAGAGTATTTAAATATATCAAGAAGTAGAATACTACAGACAACTAAGGAGAAAAAGTAGATGAAAAATATTAATGCAAAGCCGTTTTTAAAATGGGCAGGTGGAAAATCAAAGCTTATACCAGAATTAGAAGCTAGATATCCAAGGAAATTATTAGAAGGAAAAATAACCACATATATTGAGCCATTCATAGGTGGAGGAGCTGTTTATTTTGATATTATGTCAAAATTTAATTTTGATACTGTTATAATCAATGATATAAATAGTGAATTAATTCTTACATATAGAGTTATAAAGGAGCAAGTAGATACATTAATAAAAAAATTAAGCTCTTATCAAGAGGAATATAATAATCTTCAAACTACAGAAGAAAAGGAAGAGTACTTCTATGAAATAAGAAATAAGTTTAATAATGGAAAAGGAAATGTAAATTATGCTTTAATAGATGATAAAGAAACAGAACATGCTGCCTATATGATTTTCCTAAATAAGTCATGCTTTAATGGATTATATAGAGAAAATAAAAAGGGTGGATTTAATGTTCCGTTTGGTAAAAAGGATACAATAAATATATATGATGAAGAGAATTTAAGAAATGCTAGTAAGGTGCTGAAAAATACTATAATATTAAATGGAGACTTTGAGGAAATATACAAATATGTTAACAAAAATACATTTATTTACATGGATCCACCGTATAGACCTTTAAGCGGAAAGGGGAGTTTTAAAGACTACTCTAAAGAAGAGTTTAATGATGACTCTCAAATAAGACTAGCTAATTTATATAAAAGTATGTCAGCGGCTGGTGCAAAAATAATTGAAAGCAATTCTGATCCTAAGAATTCAGATGAAGAAGATATATTTTTTGATGAATTGTATAGTGAATTTACTATAGATAGAATAATGGCAGCAAGAAATATTAATAGCAAAGGAACAGGAAGAGGAAAAATATCGGAAATACTTATTAGAAATTATTAATTTATAGGGGGATGGAATTTTGAAGTTAAAAGATGCAGTAATGTATTTAGAAGAATTAAAAGGAAGAAAGTTTGAGGATATTTTTAGTGAAGAACAATTAAAGGACATAATAAAAAATAAGGGTAAAAGTGGACAGATTATAGAATTAGCAATTGGATTAAAAAATACTAATGTAACATTAGACTTTGAAGATGGTGAATTAAAAACTAATAAATGTGATAATAAATCTAAACCTTTAGAAACTATGTTTATTACACAAATTTCAACAATGATAGATGATCTATTAAAGGGAAAAAACTTTGAAGAGTGTAAAGTATTTAAAAAAATAAGTAATTTATTATATGTACCTATTTGTAAAGTTGGAGAGCCAAAAGAATGGTTTATTATTGATGCAATTAATATTAATTTAAATGAGGACAAGCACAAAAAATTAAAAGCTCAGTTAGAAGAAGATTACTATTCTATTTGTAAGCAGTTAAAAGAGCATATAGAGACTTCAAATGATGGATTTATTCATACATCTAATGGCAAGTATATTCAAATTAGAAGTAAAGACTCCAAGCCGTATTTTTCTATATATTCTAAAGTATATGATAGGTATATTTCTAATAAAAATCATGCCTTTTATTTCAAGAAAGAGTTTATGAAATACATTTTAGATATGGACAAGTAGTATAGTAAGAAAGTGAGAATATAGATATGCTGTGCAAGGATATGTTTGAAATAGTAAAATCATTGCCCTTTGATGAAAAAATTCAGGTATGTGAAGATGGAGATGTTTCAATATACTTGATTAGACCGTCCCAATTAAGTAGTAGGTTTAAAAACTATGATGTTAATAAGAACTTTCAAATTTTTATTAAAGAAGGGGATAGAGAATTTAGACCTAACCATTTAAGAGTAATGATTGATTTAAATTTAAGAGTCAGATGTAGACCAGAACTCAGGAAAGATTTATTAAGATGTTTCGATAAAATATTTTATGGAGAAGATCCTGAGGTTGTAATGGAAGATATTAAAAATGAAAAATTCGAGCATTATTTAAATTCATTAAAAATTATAAGTGCTTTGTCGCAATTATTTATTATAGAGCAAAGCTATGGATATAATAAGGAAAGTAAATTCGAACCTCCAACATTATTTTATCAAGGATGGATTCGAGAATTTATAGCTAGTTCAAAGGAAATAGACAATTTATGTATGAGTGTATGCAGATTTAGACCTCCTTCGGCTCAATATACATCAAGAGAAAATAAAAAGAGTAAGAAGTATGAAGAAGGGCTTAAGGAGCTATGGTATTTAGAGTAAATACTAAAGATGGTATTAGAAATTTATTTGATAAAAATGATTTTTATCAGTGATTGTAAGAAAATCTAGAAATTAAAAGAATCCTCGACCAATAATATCGGGGATTCTTTAGTTATGTGGAACTTTTATAATATTTTTTGCAAGCAATAAATGCAATGAAATCGAGTTTCCATACTTTTTATTTTCATCTAACATGGAAAATAAAGATTCCATATTTAAATAATTTAAATTCTTACTTTTGAACCAGTTAAAGAAGATTGGATTCATAGTAGTATTTTTAAAATTATAAAAATCATCACCAACACATACTAAGTAGGTAGAACTTGATTCAATAGCAGCAAGTCTCCTTAAAACAGCATCATAATTTTTACTTCTTTCAACTTCAAAAGCAGCGATAATATTACTTGTAAAACTGTCATACCATAAAACATCAATTAAATCAATATTTTTTTTAACTCTTTCTTCCTTTATGTTAGAAAGGTCTATATTTGGTATAGATAAAAGATTTTCTCTTATTTCTAAGGAATAATCTGAGTTGATTATAGGTTTTAAGTCATTTTTTGCTACTTTTACTTTAAAACCAAGAGATATACCTAATTCACATAATAAGATTTGGATAGCTGGATGTCTATCCTTACTAGGTAAGGATTCTATAAATAATTTATAATTATTTCTCTTAGCGAGCATATGAAGATTGCATATATTAAATTTGGTAGTAAATTCATTAATTCCATTCTTATTACCAATTCTGAAAATGCCATCGCCTTTGTAATGAAAAATAACTCTATTATTTTTTCTATCGTATCCAGTGAAAAATTCTTTTTTTATCATTTTTTCATCTATTTCTTGTCTAAGATTAAAAAAATTAGGATGATTTAATATTATAGGTTTATTATCAATATTAATAGCAATATAATATTTACTATCTTGAGTTAATCTTTTATCTAGTTTAGTAAAATGAAGATCAGTGAATCCATGTTTTCCACAAGCTGTGATTTGATCAATTGGAGATATTAAATTATTATTTTTAAGTTTTTCTTTAAGTTGTTTATGAGACTCCATAAATATTTCCTTTCAAGATTAAAAAAAGTATGAACTAAATTTAGTTTTTCCCAGAATAAAAATATGATGTATATATTATAAAGAAAAAGTAATAAACCATAAAGATATGATATATAAATAATATAAAGCAATAATATAGGAAATTACTTATGGAATTAAATAAAATTTATAATTGTGATTGTTTAAACGGCTTAAAAATGATGGAAGATGAATATGTTGATATGGTTATTACATCACCTCCTTATGATGAACTAAGAAATTATGATGGTTATGCATTTACCCATTACTATTTCTTGGAGATTGTAAAAGAATTATATAGGGTAATTAAAAAAGGTGGAGTAATCATATGGATTGTAAATGATCAGACGCAAAAGCACTCTGAATCAGGAAGTTCTTTTAGACAAGCCTTAGAATTTAAAGAATTAGGATTTTGTATTTATGATACTATGATTTTTGCTAAAAATAATCCAGTCCCATTAAATCATGATAGATATGAACAAAGTTTTGAGTATATGTTTGTATTCAGTAAAGGGAAGATAAAAACATTTAATCCTATTAAAGAAGAATGTAAGTTTTCAGGAAAACAAAGGAGTGGGACACGTAGACAGAATTCCAGTGGAAAATTAAAAAAAATTAATACAGAAGGAAAAGTAAAAAACAAAAAAATAAAGGGAAATATATGGTATTATAGTGTTGGAAATATAGAAACTAATGATAAAATAGCTCATAATCATGAAGCTATTTTCCCAGAAGAACTAGTTAAAGATCATTTATTATCATGGACTAATGAAAATGAACTAGTATTAGATATATTTATGGGTTCAGGAACAGTAGCTAAAGTAGCTTTAGAAAATAAGCGTAATTTTATAGGGTTTGAAGTCTCTAGAAAAAAATGTGATGATGCTAATTTAAGATTAAAAGAATTAGGTTTAAGTTAGAATAAATTTGTATATTTACACAAAAGTTCTTAATTGTGTAAATGAGCAATATTCTAGCTATAAAATATATGATATTTATATAGAACAATTTTAACATATATATGTAGGCAGCTATATAAAAATAGGTATATATAATTATAGATTGAAGGTCATGTCTATAGTCATGTAAAAGCTACAAAGAATCTCTGCCTATTAAAGGCTAATTTAATTTGCTAAACTAAAGATATAAATTTAAGCTAGGAAAGGTTGTATGCAATAGGAAAACTATCTAAGTCAGAAGAAATATATTGGAAGGATATATTAGCAAAGTTTTAAAGCCACAGTCTTTTTATATACTTATTGTTAGATAGAATTAAAATTTCTTCTTTTAAAAATAACTTTTTACCCATGGTATTAACAACTTTTCTATTTTTTATTGAACGCAAAAAAGAACCTATATGAATAGTCTTTTTAAAGTGTCTATTCTATAGGTTCCATTTTAAAATTCAAACTAACTTTTATTTTAATAGGTAACTTAATATTTAAAAATCACTTTTAAATATATTTAAAAAAATAATTTTTTAAATGAAACTGTATTGAATATTTATTTTGGACAAATATATCTTACCCTGCCATTAGTATTCTTGCCATATTCAATAGCCTCTTTTGGACATTGACAAATGCATGCCATGCAATGGGTACAATGGTTTCCCCAGTTTGGTTTGCCATTCTCAAGTTGAATATTTCCAAGTGGACAGACTTTCTCACATTTTCCGCATGAAATACAAGTATTTGTTGCGGTAAATTTTTTGGAGCTAATAAATATTGGATAAAAAATATCGTTTAACAGACCACTGTTGAATTTATCCTTAAATGTTACGTGAGCTTCTGGAAATGATAGATCGCTTTTAATATATTTTACTGTATTTGATATCATCGGCTCTGCTTGTGCTATTGTCGCAAGGGAATCCTTTTTATTAGGAGTCTTGGAAAGTGCGATATAATTGTTAGGCATGATGATAGAAGCACATCCCTTATAATTCATATTTTTTGCTATGCATAGTTCTTTTAAATATTTGTCTGCATGGCCACTTGAACCGGCACAAGTCATTACAAAATAAATATTGCGGTTCCCACCTAGTTCAGTTTTCATCATCCATTCATGCACAATACGTGGAATCCTCCATGCATAAGTTGGTACAACTAGAACCCATGGTCTATCAGAGGCTAAATGAGAATAATCATTATTTTGAATTTTTTCAAAGAGATTCAATTCTTTATCATTAATTTCTTTTCCTATTCTTTTTGCTACATATTCACTATTTCCTGTACCAGAAAAATATATAATCATAATTTAAACACTCCTTTGGTAATTTATTTCAAAAAGTTATCATTAATTTAAATTTTTATTATATATGCTATTATAAAGATTGACATAATCTTGATTTTCTTTAGTTAATATACATTATCCATTATAGCAGACAAAATAAGTATTTAGACAACGGTAAAGAAATTCGTTACCATAAGTAAGCCTCCAAATCTATGATTTGGTTAGGCGAACTTACTCATTCGAACTTGTGAGAAGGAGTTTCCTTTGAAATGCCTCCAAATCTATGATTTGGTTAGGTGAACTTACTCATTATAACGTATGTAAGAAGGAGTTTCCTTCAAGTAAACAAGGTTTTTAATAGTAGAAAAGAGTATTTTATGAAACTTTTTATGAAAAAAGAGATGAAATATTGAATAATTAAATATATGAGATAGTATGTAGAATATAAGGTTCCTCAAGCGTAATTTTTAATGTGTTTGAGGAACTTTTGTTTATATTATTTACCGATTAATAACAGTAAGATATAATTATAGATATAAGTTATAGATTAAGTTTGTGTAAATACAAGTTTAATTGGTAATAAAATTAAGAGTTAATGAAAAAGAAGAAAAAAATATAAACAGTAAAATTAGAAATATTACAAGACTACAAAAAAGAAAATGAGCTTTTATTTGAATTTAAAGATAATTTAAAAGAGCTATTTAATGATATAGAAATAGATTAAGTTAAGTATATTTGATTTTGCTTAACTTTTTTATTGAAATAAAATATAAAAATATAAAGAATGATATTATCAAATCGTCATATCGGAAGTTAATAATGATGGATATGAAGTTATGAGTATAATAAGTGAGAAACAGAGTATAAGGATTTTCAATAATAAAGAAGTCAAAGGAGATTTAGTATGAAGATACTTAGTATAAAAGATGTTACTTATAAATCAAAGGATTTGGAAATTTTAAAGGGGGTATCCTTTGATGTAGATAAGGGAGATTGTATATCTATAATTGGCCAATCTGGAAGTGGTAAAAGTACATTGCTAAAAATATTTGCAGATTTGCTTCCTATATCAAGTGGAAATGTTTATTTTAATGGAGAATGCTATGATAGTTATAACCCAATAAAGTTGCGAAGAAAAATAAGTTATTGTGTACAGATACCACAACTGTTTGGAAGGAATGTTTATGAAAATCTGGAGTTTCCTTTTAAGATAAGAAAAGAACAAGTAGATAAAGAGAAGGTTATAAAATTACTTGAAAGATTTAATCTTGATGAAAGTTTTTTAGATAAGGATATTAATTCATTATCAGGTGGAGAAAAACAGAGAGTTTCAATAATAAGAAATTTATTGTATACACCAGATATTCTTTTACTGGATGAAGCGACATCAGCATTAGACGAAGAAAATGCCAAAGTTGTTGAGGAATATGTACAAGAGTTAAATGATTTAGGGGTTACTGTATTATGGGTTACTCATAATATGGCTCAAAGTGAAGGGATATTTAATAAAAGATTAACCTTATCAGAGGGTAGAGTTGAGTGTGTGGAGGTTCTTAAATAATGAATAGCATATCGTTAATAATAGCTTCAGTTTTAATAATAATACCTATTTTTATATCCTATAAAGAAAAGTTAGGTTTAGAAAAAGAGATAATAGTAAGTATGTTACGAGCGGTTATTCAGTTAATAATAGTAGGTTATATTTTAGAGGTTATTTTTGGATTAGAAAAACCTATTTTTACCGTGATATTGGTATTTATTATTATAATAAATGCTGCCTTTAATACAAAGAAAAGAGGAGAGGGGATTAAAAATGTTGTAAGAATATCATTCTTCTCTATTCTGGTTGGAACAACCATTACTATGACGGTCTTAATATTATCAGGAGCTATAGAATTTACACCAAATGAAGTGGTTCCAGTGGCTGGGATGGTAGTTAGTAACTCGATGGTTGCTATTGGATTGAGTTATAGAAACTTAAATAATGCTTTTAAAAATAGAAGAGCTGAGGTTGAAGTAAAATTATCATTGGGTGCTGATATTAGAGAGGCATCTAGTGAGATAATTAGAGAAAGTGTTAAAATTTCAATAATACCTACCATAGATTCAGCGAAGACTTTAGGAATTGTATCTCTTCCTGGTATGATGACAGGTTTAATTCTAGCTGGTTCTTCACCGCTTATGGCTATAAAATTTCAGATTATGGTTACGTTTATGATACTTTCATCATCGTCTATATCAACTATGATGGCAACATATTTGGCATATAAGAGTTTTTATAATCAAAGAAAACAGTTAATATAAAGAAGAATTTAAAGGTTTAAGAGTAGGACAAAGCCTAGATAACTTTAATTTTTAATTTATAATTCACTTTGGTAAATTTAATTATATAACTAAACCTCACTTATCTATAGTTGTGGAGAACCATACTATAGGCAAGTGGGTTTTTTACTTAAATTAGGTAAGAAATATTTAATTTAATCATGAGGAATTAAGATGTAGTTATAGATTAATTATATACAGGTTATGTATAATAAGGATATAAACTAAAATAAAGGGCTTTCGTAAAATGCATTACTAATATTATGTAAAATATTTAAGAGATATTTTAATATTACTGTGAGAGAAAGCATCCTATAATCTAGAATTATTCTAAGTAGAAATGAGGAAAGAGCAAAAATGGCAAAACTCAGGAAAATGTTGGGTAGTATTGATAACCCATATATTATATCGTTAAGAGGTTTAATTGAAACACAAAGCAAAAGCACTTTAGCTAATTGGGCAATTGACTATGCCGAAAATCACTTTATTTGTATTTATGAGAAAGCACATGATGGGAATGATTTACGTCTTCGCAATGTAGTGGCAGCTGCAAAGGAATACTTAAATGGAGCTAAAAAATTAAATGAGGTTAAACCCCTTTTAAAAGAAGCTAGTCAGATTGCAAAAGAGGCAGAGGGAAATCCTATTGCTCAAGCAGCAGCTCGTGCTGTAGCAGTAGCATGTGCCACTATTCAAACACCGACAAATGCACTTGGATTTGTATTCTACGGGGCTGCTGCTGTTGTGTACGAAGAAGTGGGTTTATTAGAGAATTCGCAAACATACGATGATTTAGCATCAAAAGAGTTTGAAAAAATATTAAAAAGCCTTCAGGAAGTTGCAATACCAAATGAGGAGAAACCAGCTAAAATAAATTGGAATTGCTAAATGAAATTTTTAAGGTTGCAAAAGAGTTAGGATATGGTTTAGTATTCCTTTTAGAAAGTGATAAAACATAGTAGTTTCAATCTATTGAAAAATAAAAAGCTCAAACCTAATTTTTAAGTTTGAGCTTTTATTATATAAATATTTTTAAATCCTATACTTTAACGGTAATATGCTCGCCACTTTGAGATACAACTTCTACTACTTTTAAGCCTTTATAGCTTTTCAAGCTACTTTTTACTGCTTTAAAAAGCTGTAGAGCTATCTTTTTTTGCTGGCGATTAAGCTGCCTTTGGGGAATGCATCTTATTATTACACTTCCCATAAATAACGGCATGGGTAAAGTTAAATTTAATTCTTTACTTTTTATTGAAACTATCATTTAGAGACCTCTAATCTACAACTACTTTAACTGTATCGCCGTCACTGGAGCAGATATCTACTATTTCGCCCATAACTTCATTATCTAAACAAGATACTATAGTATTCATTAATTCATCTATATCAATTCCGTCCATACCTTCAATAGATTTAGAGATCGGTAATTTGCCAGTAACTTTTAGAACTTCTCTAATTACCTTAATTGGTAACTTTACATTGACCTTATCTCCATCATGACCTAAAACTTCAACTCTTAAGAATTTATCCTCATATCTTTTAGATGTAATAGATTCAGTATTTTTTGAGGTATTTCCTAAAGCATCAATTAGTTCCTTTGCCTTATCAGCAGAAACCTTACCTTCTTCAACCATTTTTAGTACCATAAGCATTTCTTCATTCATAATAATCTCTCCTAATTTTAATTTTTTAATTTATTAATTGCTTCATCAACTGAGATATCTCCGCTTTCTAGGGCGTTTAAAATATCTTTACTCTCTGGTTTAACTTTAGTTTCTTTTGCTTGATAGCCTAAACTTTCAATAACTTCATCTAATTTTGCTCTAACCGTTGGATATGAAATGCCCAGTTCTCTTTCAACTTCTTTTATACTTCCTCTACATCGTATAAAGGTTTCTATAAAATATAATTGCTCATTATTTAAATAATCAAATTTAGATAATTCAAATTCATTATCTATAATAGTGTTACAATTATTACATTTTAACTTTGTTGCTTTTAGTTTATTAGAGCATACTGGACAATGACTTAATAGTTTATACATAAATTACCTCCTGCCTATAATAATAAATTACTACTTTTTTTATGAAATGTAAAGAGGTTTATTAAATATTTTAATTATAAAATTAATATTATTAATGCTAATCCTTGAATAAAATTAATTTTATTAATGTATATATTAATTTTATTTATTGAATACAGAAAGAATTTTTGAGAAACAAACTAATAAAAAGAAATATTAAAGCCATCTTAAATATTTTATATAGTATTAGGAAGATGTTTTGAGAAAGTCTTAAAGAAAATATCATTTCACGAAGGTCGTAATGGAATTAGAGTATATAGTACAATTAGGTTATTATCCAGAAAAAAGAGTAATTGAGGAGATCAGTAATGTATAAAATTCTTATAGTAGAAGATGATTTAATAATTGCTAAAACAGTGAAAAACCATATAAAGTCATGGGGATATGAGGTAGAATGTGTAACTGATTTTAAAGATGTACTTGCTATTTTTGCTTTCTATAATCCTCAGCTTATTCTTCTAGATATTACGTTGCCTTTTTTTAACGGCTATCACTGGTGTAATGAGATTAGAAAGGTTTCTAAGGTTCCTAGTATGTATATGTACTTACTTCAAAAGTTTACTACAGAATTGTTAGCTAAATTTATTCGTAATCAGAATAAAATAAATATTATAGCCTTAACCATTGATATTACATGGTTAAGGTTATTTTTATGGGGTTATGTGAAAACCTCCTATGTATAAAGAAATTACATGGGAGGTTTCAAGCTTTAATGAGATTTCATTGCAGAATAAATATTAATTATACTATTCACAACTGCCATCTAACTCAGGATAGTATTTAATAGACCAAGCTTCAAGCTCTTTAATGAGTTTAGTAATTTCTTTACCTTTATCAGTTAGATGATACTCAACTTTAGGTGGAACTTCAGGATATACTACCTTACGTACTAATCCATCGCTTTCTAGCTCTTTTAAGTTTTCGCTTAAAATTTTCTGGCTTATGCCTTTAACAAGTCTTTGAAGTTCTAAGAATCTTTTTGGTTCTTTATATAAATTACATAATAAAAGAGCCTTCCATTTACCACGTATAAAATCCATTGCAAAATCTAATAAACAAACATAAGTTTTATTATTGAAAGAAATCATTAAATTACCTACTTTCAAATATTTTTTACATAGAGTATTATACTAAAGTTATTAATGTAAATAAAGAATGTTAAATATTAATATTTAATATCTTATTTCCTATATAAATAAGATATCTTAATAAATCCTACTTTTAGGTAAGTCATCTAACGTAAAAGTGCGTACTTGTTAAGTATTATGGGCATTATATAATGAATACATAAGCAGTAGAAAAATAAAAATTAGATTAGGAGATATAATATGAAGGTAGTTGCTTTTAATGGAAGTCCTAAAAAACATGGTAATACATATAAATCAATAGAGATAGTAGCAAAAGAATTAGAAAAGGAAAATATTGAGGTGGAGATTATTCATGTTGGAAATAAGGTGATACGTGGATGCTTAGCCTGTGGTGGATGCAGTAGAAATAAGAATGAAAAATGTGTCATTGATAATGATGAGGTTAATGAATGGATTGCAAAGATGAAAGAGGCTGACGGGATTATATTAGGATCTCCAGTATATTATTCGGCTATTGCAGGAACCATGAAATCATTCTTAGATCGTGCATTTCTAGTAACATCAGTAAATGATGGTATGCTTAGACATAAAGTTGGAGCAAGTGTTGTTGCAGTTAGAAGGTCAGGGGGAGTTCCGGTATTTGATCAGTTGAATAATTATATTAATTATTCAGAAATGTTAATGCCTACATCAAATTATTGGAATGTAGCCTATGGTAGAACAGAAAATGAGGTTCTTCAGGATAGCGAAGGAATGCAAATAATGAGAGTATTAGGTAAGAATATGGCTTGGTTAATGAAACTTGTTGAATTAGGAAAAGAAAATATTGAGGCACCAAAAAGAGAAAATAAGAATTTTATGAGTTTCATAAGGTAAAGATATATTAGCAAAATAATTTAAGGTTAAAGGAGAAGAATTAATATGATAGATAATAAGAATAGTACAGTTACTTTAAATAATGGTATTGAAATGCCAAGACTAGGACTTGGGGTTTTTAGAGTAGAGAATAGTCCAGAATTAATAAATGCAGTTAAAGTGGCAATAGAAAATGGATATAGAAGCATTGATGGTGCAGCTATATATGGAAATGAAGAAGCTATGGGAGAAGGAATAAGACAAGGGATAAAGGAAGCAGGAATTTCAAGAGAAGATTTATTTATAACTTCTAAGGTTTGGAATGCTGATTTAGGATACGAATCAACTATAGCAGCTTATGAAGCAAGCTTAGAGAGATTAGGTTTGGATTATTTAGATTTATACCTTATTCACTGGCCAGTAGAAGGAAAATATAAGGAAGCTTGGAGAGCACTAGAACATCTATATAAAGAAGGCCGTGTTAAAGCTATAGGTGTAAGTAATTTCCAAGTTCATCATCTTCAAGATTTATTAAGTGATGCTGAAATAAAACCTGTTATAAATCAGATAGAATTACATCCATACTTAAGCCAACAAAAGGTTAGAGAATTCTGCAAAGAAAATGATATTCAAGTTGAAGCATGGTCACCTTTAATGGCTGGTAATGGATTATTGGAAAATGAGACATTAAAAGAAATAGCTAAAAAGTACAATAAAACAACAGCACAAGTAGTGTTACGTTGGGATTTACAAAGCCAAGTAGTAACTATTCCTAAATCTACAAATGAAAAAAGATTAATTGAAAACATAGATGTATTTGATTTTAATTTAAGTGATGATGATATTGCTAAGATAGATAGCTTAAATAAAGATTTAAGAGTAGGACCAGACCCAGATAATTTTAATTTCTAATTCCAACATAAGTGAGAATAAGTTTCATATAATAACACTTTAGCCTTAGCCATTGATATTAAGTGGCTAAGGCTATTTTTTTTATATGAAAAAATTATATTATAATCCATACATAATTTACAAAATATGCTATAATAGAAAAGATAAGTTATTTTTAAGTATAGGATAAATAGAGAATTTTACATAAATATGAGTATTAATGAAAGATTGAGTATAAAAACACTCTCTGAAAGAATTGATTCAACTGATTTGTGGCTAAAGCTGGAATTATAAATCTTGAGCCCTTTTAAAGTGGTTTAACTATAATTACAGCATAAAATAATTAAATTTAAAGGAGAATTAAAATGAGCAAGTATGAAAATGCAATGAAAATTATGGAGGAACGTTGTGGGAATGGTAAAGAGGAAGTTATTGCCCTTGCAACAATATCACTGTCCCCAAATGCTGCTGGTAATCCTCGTCCTGCTGTCCGTATGGTATGCGCTTATTATGAAGATGGCGTATTTTATGTTTCTACAGGCGCCTCAAAAAATAAAATGCTGCAAATTGAGAAGAACAACCAGGTTTCTGTTTGTGGGTTAGATTGGTACGCACTTCAAGGTACGGCTGAAAATCTCGGTTGGGTCAAGGACGAGAAGAATGCGGAAATCAGAGGGAAATTTAAAAGAATTTTTGATTGGTTCGATGAAGTTGGCGACGAAGACAGTCCAGACTCAATCGTTCTACGTATCACTCTAACAGAGGGTACGATTACTGACAATGAAGAAAAATACGGTGAACGTCAGTATGAAGTTGATTTTATCAATAAAACAGCGAAATAAATTCGTAAAGAATAAGCAGTTTCTAACTTAAGAGCAAAAAAATATCATTACTTGATTATCAATATTTTCTAGATTAGTTTTCTGAAACCCAACATTAAACAATTTATTGTTGGGTTTTTCGCGTATTTGTAAGGTGCTTAAAAAGTCTAGTCTATTGCTCAAGTAAGTGAGGTTTATAACCTTAACCCTTGATATTAAGTGGTTAAGGCTATTTTTTATATAAAAAACTATATTATAAGCAATATAAGATTTACAAAATATGTTACAATAGAAAAAATAAGCGATTTTAGGCATAGGATAAATAGGAGTTTGTTAAGAAGGTTGGAAGGATTTTGAGTTTGAAGTAGCAGACATTGTATAAATAATTATAAATTTGTAGAGGGGTTTACGATGAAATTAAAAGAACGAGCAAGAAAGTTAAAAGAAAATATTCCTGTTGTTTTTTTATCACTAAAAGATAAGGAAACACCTATAATTGCAAAAATATTTGCAGGAATAATCATAGGATATGCACTTTCACCAATAGATTTGATTCCAGACTTTATACCAGTATTAGGTTATTTAGATGATGTGATTATATTGCCTATATTGATTACCCTTACAATTAAATTTATTCCAAGGGATATATATGAAAAGAATCGTAAAGAAGCTGAGTATCTATGGGAAGAAGGAAAGCCGAAGAAATGGTTTTATGCCATTCCAATTGTAATAATATGGGCGGTAATCCTATTGTTGCTCATTAAATCTATTTGGCTATAATTTAATAAAGAAATTATGAAAGGGTTACAGGAGATTTAATTCTAAGGTTTAGTTATGAGTGTTTTCTTTGTAAAAGGAATGTAAGGGTGTTTTTATGTGAAAATTGTATAACTTAGTATACAATTTAGGCTGTAATTGTATTATAATACGAAATGGGTAAATAAGAATTTTTATGGGGGTGTTTGTTATAAATATTTCTGTACCGATAGAGATAGTATATGTAATGGCTATATTATTTGCCATTTTGACAGTTATATTTTGGATGGGCAAAGGAGCTTCACTTATAGCGGTGCCCAATATTGCAGCAAAAGAGGACAAAGAGAAATATAAGAAATTAAGTAAAGTTATTGGGGTCTTCTTTGGAGTTATTGATATTCTTTTAATTATTATTTCATTTACTGGGAGTAATTTACCTGAGTGGTTTACTTATGGCTTTATAGCAGTAATTGGGGTTGGAATTTTTGCTATAACAATTTTGTCATGCGTAGATATAATTTTCAAAAAAAAGCGAGGTTACAGTTTAAATACTAAAAAGAAAGATTAACATTAATAAGATTGAATTATAAATTATAGGAGCTGGTCACACAGGTCCTATAATTTTGTTTTAATATGAATATAATTTTAAAACAAAAAAATTTTAATTGCATAAAGAAATATCATAGCTATGAAATGCAGCTTATTTATATAGATAAAATTCATTAATTTATATATGTATATAGCTATATAAAATTTAATAAATGCAAATAGAAAAGGATGGAGAATTTCATATATAAAAATAATTATATATTGAAAGTTATTTTTAGAGTCATAGTATGAATAACTGCAATGTCTAGGTGTTTAAGAGATTTACATAAAGAAGAAAAATAGATTTTTAGGAGGTAAGGATTATGGATAAATATACAAGAGAAGAAATGGCAGAGGCACTGGATGTTGTGTCTTCAACCATCGTTAAATGTGAGAAGTTTCAACTAAAATTTGAGGAGGGCACCTCACAGCACTCATTACTTAGAAATAGGATAAAAGCATTGTACATTTCTAAAGCATTAATAACAGAGGAAAACATTATTGATACATATACAAAGGAAGAGTTAGTGGAAGCTCTTGCACCTATAACCTCAATTATTAGAAAATGCGAAAAACCAATTCAAAAGTTTGAAGAAGGCACAAGCAATTACACTCGTTTTAAGAAGATAATAGATGCAATGAATATTTCAAAATCATTAATAACAAAGGAAATTAGTAAAAGAGAGTAAACATATTACATTTATATCTAATACAGCCTTTATTTAAAATAATAATTCAAACAAATAAGAAAAAAATATATTTAGAGATTATTTCATAAATTCTAAAAAAGTATGATATAATATATTTAGTAATAATTATTATTAAATAATAAAGGAGGAAGGTAAGATGATAGAAGTAAAGGATTTAAGTGTTGATAATTTACAATGTACGGTCACTTTTGTATATGAGGATCAGCAAACAGATAATGAGGTTTTAGATAGATTAAAGTCAAAGAAAGTATTTGAAGGAAAAGGTGAACAAATATTTTATAGAACTACTGATGATTTAAATTATGAGATTTTTGTAGGCTTAGGTAAGCACGAAGAGGTAGGAAGAGAAGACTTTGTAAATGCAGTTGCTAGAGCCATGAAGCAAGCTGAAAAGTTAAATGTAGAGAACATTGGTATTAACTTTATAAAAGCTGCAGGATTATGTGTAGGTGGTACTACAAAGGCTATAGTAGAAGGTGTGAAATTATCAGGCTACAAATTCAGTAAGTATAATAAAGGTAAAGAAAGCTATAATCCAAATGTAACTATATTAGGTGCACCAAAGGAAAAGGCAGGAAAGATGACAGAAAAAATTGCAGAGGCTAGCAATGTTATGGATGGTGTGATTTTAGCTCGTGATCTTGTAAATGAACCTGCAAACATAATGTATCCAGAAGTTTTAGCAAAACGTGCAGCCTTAGCTGGAAAAGAAAGTGGCTTTGAAGTAGAAATACTTGATGAAAAAGAAATAGAAGAGTTAGGCATGAAGGCATTTTTAGAGGTTGCAAAAGGATCTGTTCATAAACCTAAATTAATAGTTATGAGATATATGGGTGACTCTGAGAATAATGAAAAAGTTGGACTTGTAGGTAAAGGTCTTACCTTTGATACAGGGGGATATTCTCTTAAACCATCAACAGCTATGGACACTATGAAGAGTGACATGGGTGGAGCAGCTGCTGTTATTGGTACAATGCAAGCATTAGCAAATAATAAAGTGCAAAAGAATGTAATAGCTGTAGTAGCAGCTTGTGAAAATGCTATTTCAGGTGGAAGCTATAAACCAGGAGATATTATTGGTTCTATGGCAGGTAAGACTATAGAAGTGTTGAATACAGATGCAGAGGGTAGATTAACATTAGTTGATGCTATTACTTATATTATTGAAAAAGAAAATGTAGATAAAGTAGTAGATGTAGCAACCCTTACAGGAGCAGTATTAGTAGCACTTGGTACTGAAATAACAGGAGTAGTAAGTAATAATGATGCTTTCTATGGTGAGTTATTAGTAGCAGCAGAGAGAAGTGGAGAAAAATTCTGGAGACTTCCAAATGATAAGTGCTTTAAAAAATTATATAAGGGTGACTTTGCAGAACTTAAAAATATTGGTGGACGTAATGCTGGAACAATTACAGCGGGTATGTTTATAGAAGAATTTGTGCAAGATAAGCCATGGTTACATCTAGATATTGCTGGAACTGCTTGGACAGATAGTGCAAATGATTGTACACCTAAGGGAGGAACAGGAGCACCTGTTAAAACCCTATATGAACTTGTTGTAAAACATGTATGTAAACATTCTAAATAAATAAGATAATGTGAGGATGGAAAATAAAATAATTATTTTCCGTCCTTTTATATTACTGGGGATTGGCCTAAGGAGTTTCTTTTCAAGGGATTTTAGTTATACTTGGTAGGTATGTATTGATGAAAATAAAAATCAATGCATACTTTTTTTGTAAAAAATAATAAAAATATAAAAATGTATTGACACTTTGCGGCATTAGGAATATTATGATATTAATAAGTTGATAATAACAAAATATTAATAAGAATAAAGATTTTTAAAATCAAAGAATAGGGAGGGTATAAGATGATTTATTTCAATGGGGAAAAAGTTCAGGTTAAAAAATTTCCAAATGGTGAAGCTATGATTAATAGTACAAATTTGAAATTAAGAGATACTAATAATGAAATTAAGCTTACCTTTGAAAATGATGAGGATATAACACATTTAATATTTTTAAAAGGACACCTAGATGAGTTGAGAATAAAGTGTAATTTATTAATACCATATATGCCCTATAGTAGAATGGATAGAACTGAAGGAATAACAGTATTCACATTAAAGCATTTCTGCAAGCTAATAAATAATCTAGGTTTTGAAAGTGTAACTATTTATGAGCCACATTCAGAGGTATCCACTGCATTATTAGATAGGGTTAAGGCAGTGAATATGTCTAAAATTTTAACTTATGAACTATTAAAAAAGTTAAATAGGCAAGAGGAAGAAGTATATTTAGTTTACCCTGATGCAGGGGCAGCTAAGAGATATGGGAAAGAAATAGATTATAAAAAAGTTCTAACTGCAAGTAAGGAACGTGATTTTAAAACTGGACGTATAAAAAAATTAGATATTAATGGAGAGATAGAAGCTAAAAGCTTTAAGGCCATTATAGTAGATGATTTATGTTCAAAGGGAGGAACTTTTGAATTTACGGCATCAAAATTAAAAGAGATGGGTGCAACTGAGATATATTTAGTAGTTACTCATTGCGAGAATACAATTTTTAAAGGAAACTTATTAAATAGTGATTTAATAACTGGAATTTATACAACAAATAGTATTTTAAGCGAAGGTCATGAAAAAATTAAAGTGTATGAAATTTAGGAGGGTTTATTATGAGTAAATTATTAGTAGTTATTGATTATCAAAATGATTTTGTAGATGGGTCATTAGGTTTTGAAAAAGCTGAAACCATAGAGCCTTTAATATATGATAAGGTTAATAAGTATTTAGAAAATGGAGAAAAAGTATTATTTACCTATGATACACATTATGAGGATTATCTTCAAAGTAGAGAAGGTAAAAATTTACCTGTGGAGCATTGTATTAAGGGAACAAAGGGACACAAGTTATATGGAAGGATGAATGAATTTATAAATAGGGAAAATACTTTCCATTATGAAAAAGAGGGTTTTGCAATATCTCCAAAGGATATGCTTAAAATAGCTAGTGAAGTAGGGGAGGATATCGATGAAATTGAGATAGTTGGAGTTGTTACAAATATATGTGTAATCAGTAATATTGTATTATTTCAATCTCAATACAGAAATTCAGATATCATAGTAGACGCAAAGCTTTGTGCAAGCTTTGATGATAGCTTACATGAGAAAGCATTAGATGTAGCGGAGGGCTTACAAGTAATAGTAAAAAATAGGGGGTAATAACTATGACAAATCCATTACTATTAACAGATTTTTATAAGACAATTCATCATATGTGTTATGCAGAAGGATTAACTAAGCTTGTAAGTTATTGGACTCCAAGGATGTCAAGGAAAGAGGATATGGATAAGGTTGTAATGTTTGGACTTCAACCATTTTTAAAGAAATATTTAATTAAATATTTTAATGAAAACTTTTTTTCTAGGGATAAAGAAGAGGTGATTTCTGAATATAAAAGAGTTATTTCTAAAACTATGGGAAATGTGGCAGCAGATACAAAGCATATTGAAGCTTTGCATGATTTAGGATATTTACCAATACAAATTAAAGCTGTACCAGAAGGTCTAAGGGTAAATATTAAAACTCCAATGATTGAAATTACAAATACCCATAAAGATTTTGCCTGGCTTGTAAATTATCTAGAAACATTTATGAGCTGCAATATATGGCAGCCTATGACAAGTGCCACCATTGGCTATAGGTACAGAGAAATAGTAGAAAAATATTTTGATCTCACTGTTGAAAATGGTGATGTAAAAAGAGCCTGTGGAGATTTTAGTATGAGGGGCTTTAGTTCCTTAGAAAGTGCTGAACTTAGCGGTGCAGCACATTTGCTTTCCTTTGTTGGAACAGCTACAATACCTGCTATAGACTTTTTAGAGAAATATTATAATTGTAATATAGATAAAGAAATAGTAGGACTTGGAACACCTTCTACAGAGCATAGTGTAATGTGTAGTTATGGAGAGGATGAGTTTTCAGCTTATAAAAGATTAATTACTGAAGTATTTCCAAGTGGAACCTTAAGTATTGTATCTGACACCTATGATTATTGGAAGGTTATAACAGAGATTCTTCCAAGGTTAAAGGAAGAGATATTAAATAGAGATGGGAAAATAGTTATTAGAGGAGATAGTGGAGATCCAGTAAAAATAATATGTGGAGATAAAAATGCTGCAAAGGACAGTGAAGAATATAAGGGAACCGTTGAACTTTTATGGGATATATTTGGTGGCGAAATCAATTCAAAGGGATATAAGATTTTAAATAGTAAAATAGGAACAATTTATGGAGATAGTATAACAGTAGAAAGGTGCGAGGAAATTTGTAAGGGCTTAGAAGAAAAGGGCTTTGCAGTAAGCAACTGTGTATTTGGAATAGGTTCTTACACTTATCAATATAACACAAGAGATACCTTTGGCTTTGCACTGAAGGCAACTCATGCAGTAATTAATGATGAAGAAAAATTTATATTTAAAGATCCTAAAACTGATAAGGATAGATTTAAAAAATCACAAAAGGGAATGTGTTATGTATATAGAGATGGAGAAAATATTTTATATAAGGATGAATTAACTATAAAAGAGCAAGATAAATGTAAGGATAATTTATTAGAGGTTGTATTTAAGGATGGGAACCTTGTAAAAGATTATTCATTATCAGAGATAAGAAATAGGTTGCATAAAAAATTTTAAAGGGGTGTAACAATGAGAAAAAATTTTAATGTAGAAAATGTATGCGGGAATATAATAAATTGGATAAGAAAATATTTTGAGGATCAACCTAGTGCTAAAGGAGCTATAATTGGAATTAGTGGTGGTAAGGATAGTACAATTACAGCGAAATTATTAGTAGAAGCCCTAGGAGCAGATAGAGTATTTGGAGTTTTAATGCCAAATGGAGAGCAAAAGGATATTTCTGATAGTTTAAGAATTGTAGATATTCTTGGAATTAATCATAAGATAGTAAATATTGAAGGAGCATATAAGGGATTAATAGAAGGAATTCAGGAAGACACATTATCAATTGAGGCTAAAATCAATATTCCTCCAAGACTTAGGATGACAACAGTGTATGCAATTGGTGCTAGTATGAATTATAGGGTTTGTGGTACAGGAAATAAATCAGAAGCTTTTGTAGGCTATACTACAAAGTGGGGGGATAGTGCCTATGACTTTAACCCAATAGGGAACTTAACAACTGAGGAAGTAATAGCAGTTGGTGATTTTTTAGGCTTGCCTTATGATCTAGTGCATAAGACTCCTAGTGATGGATTAAGTGGAAAATCAGATGAAGAAAAGCTTGGTGTTTCTTATGGACAAATCAATGAATATATAGAAAATGGAAGTTGTGGAGATAAAGATATAGACGATAAAATTAGATTAAAATATGAATATAGTGAGCATAAGAGAAATTTACCACCAAAGTATGAGTTAGTAGAAGGTGTTGATTATGAAGGAACAACTTATAAGGAATAAACAAGGTCTAACAGAAGAAGAATTTTTAAAACAATATGATGCAGATATTTATAAAAGACCTTCTTTAACAGTGGATATGTTGATTTTTACAGTGATGGAAGAGGAAGAAGAGAATTATAGAAAACTTCCTGGGAAATGTCTGAAGATTCTCTTAGTTAAAAGGGGGGACCATCCATGCATTGGAAAATGGGCCCTTCCTGGAGGCTTTGTAAGTATTGATGAAAGTTTAGATGAAGCTGCACTAAGGGTGTTAAGAGCTGAAACCAATGTAGATAACATTTATATGGAACAGTTATATACTTGGGGAGAAATTAATAGAGATCCTAGAACTAGAGTAATAAGTTCATCCTATATGGCATTAGTAGATAGTAGTTCCTTAAGCATTAAAGCTGGAAGTGATGAAGAGGACGCAAGCTGGTTTAATGTTTCTTATAAGGTACTTGAGGAAAAGGACCTTTCAAGTGGAGAGGGTTATGAAGAAATAGTAGAAATTAAACTATGGAATAACAGTGAAGAACTATCTGCTAAGATAAAAGTTACAGAAAGCTTAGATGGTGGAGTAAGACGAGAGGTAATTGAATCTGTAGGAATTGCCTTTGACCATGGTAAGTTTATAGAATATGGGATCAGTAGGCTAAGAAACAAGATTGAGTATACAAGCTTAGCATTTAACCTTATGCCAGAATTATTCACTTTAACAGAGCTTCAAAAGGTTTATGAAGTAATTCAGGGAAAAGAACTTTTAGCAGCAGCCTTTAGAAGAAAAGTTGCAAATATGGTTACTGAAACAGATGAATTTACTAAAGATGCAGGGCATAGACCTTCAAAACTATTTAAATATAATCCAAGATGGAGAAGTAAGTGATACTCAAGGAATTAGCAAGAATAATTAGTTAAAAGTAGGGGAAGTATTTTAGAATTTTATAGATATAATTATAAGTATAGGATATTATATACCCAGTTAATCGTAAAATGATTATTAATTAGAGGAGTGAAGATTATGAATAGAAATGAAGTAATGGAAATATTAAATTTTAGACATGCGTGTAAAGAATTTGATTCAAATAAAAAAATAAGTTCTGAAGATTTAAATGTTATTATTGAGGGTGGTAGATTAGCTGCTAGTAGTATTGGGATTGAGCCTTGGCATTTTGTAGTGGTAGAAAACCAAGAACTAAAAGATGAATTAGCTAAAGTATGCTTTGGTGGAACAAAGCAAG
The DNA here is from genome assembly GCA_902363375.1 of Clostridiaceae bacterium. Classification (GTDB taxonomy): domain Bacteria; phylum Bacillota; class Clostridia; order Clostridiales; family Clostridiaceae; genus Clostridium_J. The sequence continues at coordinate 647,143 of CABIZX010000002.1, forward strand.
TACCTACATGTAGTCATTTTGTAATATTCTTAACTAGAAATGCAAAAGAAATAAAATCAGATTCAGATTATATAAATCACTTATTAAAAGATGTTCAACATCTTCCTGATGAGCAAGCTTCTATGATGAAAGGTTTTATGAAAAATTTTGAAGAGACATTGGGTAATGATAAAAATATTCAAAATTATGCTAACCAACAAACATATATTTCTTTATCAAGTATGATGTTAAGTGCAGCTATGCTAAATATAGACTCTTGTACTATAGGTGGTATGGATAAAAAAGCTGTTGAGAAAATACTTGCCAATAGAGGTTTATTAGATACAGATAAGTTTGAAGTAACTGTAGGATGCACTTTTGGATATAGAATTAAGGAAGCTACTCCTAAGTCAAGACAGCCTATGGATGAAGTTGCCACTATAGTAAAATAGAATTTAGGGGGAATTATTATGGGTAAGGTATTGGTTGTATATTACTCTTATTCAAGTACAACAAAAAGTTTAGCAGAGGATATAGCAATAATTACAGATGGAGATATTAGGGAGTTAATGCCAGAAAAACCTTATTCATTTACATATAACGGCGCAACAAAAGAAGCAAGAAGAGAAATGGAAAGGGGATACTGTCCTAAGTTATTGTCTGGAAATGAATCCATAGAGGATTATGAATATATTTTTATAGGATCACCTAATTGGTTCAAATCTTTTGCACCACCTATATTGAGCTTTTTGCGTAGTGTTGATTTGAGGGGAAAAACAATTATTCCTTTTTGCAGTCATGGCGGTGGTGGATTTGGGCAGATAGAAATCAATATAGCTAAAGAATGTCCTAACTCAAAGTTGTTACCAGGATTTTCGGCAACAAGTGATTTTGATGATAAGCAAGTTCAAGATTGGATTGGTGAAATTGAAATAATGGGACCACAATTCCATTGACTTTAGACCATGGATTAGGGTCAGAAACAAATAAAAATGTGTGTTATATTATGGTTATTGGAAGGTCTAAATTTTTTTACTTATGGTACGGAAAACCATACCATAAGTAAATGAGGTTTATAGCCTTAATCATCGATACGAATAGGTTAAGACTATAAAATACCTTATGATGAATATTTATTAGTTATAGGGGATAAAGTTAATTTGTTTTAAGAATGTATTTATTAATTTTAGGGGAAGTATATAATATCTTAAATAATTTATTAAAATATAAATGAGGTATTTTTATGAATGAAATTATGAAGCAAGCTAAAGCAATAGAAGAAGATTTAATAACCTTTAGAAGGACTATTCATAGTAATCCTGAAGTAGGTGAATTTTTACCAAAAACTAAATTTTACGTAATAGAGAAGTTAAAAGAATTTGGATATGATCCAAAGGAAATATGTGAAAGTGGTATAGTTGCAACAATTGAAGGAAGTAAGCCAGGAAAAACATTTTTATTAAGGGCGGATATGGATGCACTACCAGTAAAGGAAGTAACTGAATGTGATTTTAAATCAAATAACGGTTGTATGCATGCATGTGGTCATGATATGCATACAGCTATGCTTTTAGGCGCAGCTAAGCTTTTAAAACAAAATCAATATCAAATAAAGGGAACAGTAAAATTAGTATTTCAACCAGATGAAGAGGGATTTACAGGTGCTAAAAAAATGATAAAATCAGGAGTACTTAAAAATCCAGATGTAGATGCAGCTATGGCAATGCATGTTCATTCTGGGACACCTTCAAATATTGTATTATGTGGATTAGGAACAAGCATAGCTGGATGCAATAGATTTAGAATAATTGTAAAAGGAACTGGAGCTCATGGAGCCATGCCAGAGCTAGGAGTAGATCCAATAAATATAGCAGCACATATATACTTATCTTTACAAGAGATAACTTCTAGAGAAATATCGGCTACTCAACCTGCGGTTGTAACAATAGGCAAATTTTCTGCAGGAGAAGCACCTAATATAATACCTGAGGAAGTTATAATGGAAGGTACTATTAGAAGTCTAGATAAAGAAACTGGAGAATTTATATTTAATAGAATGAATGATATAGTAGTATCTACTGCTAAGATGTTTAGAGGGGAAGCTGAACTAATAGAATTATCATCAGTACCTCCATTAACTAATAATAATGATTTAGCAAAAGAAGTTACATCCTATCTAAAGGATTTATTAGGCGAAAAGTCAGTAATATTATTTGAAAAGGGTGGAATGGGATCAGAAGATTTTGCTTCTTATTCATATGAAGTGCCAAGTGTCTATCTTATGTTAGGTGCTGGTACCAAACAAGAAAATTCTTTATATGGCGAAGCAATGCATAATCCAAAAGTAGTATTTAATGAAAACATATTGGTTACAGGCGCAGCTATGCATACATATTCAGCTATTATGTGGTTAAAAAATAATTAATATTGAAAATAGTAAAGAGATTGTTTTGATTACTTATTAGTATCACCTGCTTTTACAAGAAAGGTGAGTTATACCAGTAGCCCACATTCAATTATTAAATTGTACTTTAGGATTACACCATAGTTAGCCAGAATATAAACAGAAGAATAAAACAGTAAAACCTCACTTAGTAGTGATACGGCGAAGGGTATCACAAGCAAATAAGGTTTTAGCCTTAGCCAAGTCAAATAAATGGCTAAGGGCATTTTTATAAGTAAAAACACCATATGGTAAGTTAAGATGATAAATTAATTTTCCAGAAACAGCACTTAGTCTTGGATGGATGGAGTGCTGTTTTTATTGGAATTACTCTTTTTCTTTATCTATGGAAAGCTAAAAAGGAGATAGACTACAATTAAAATATTTCGATAGGCAGATGTAATCTCAGGAAATAAATAGAATGTAGATAGATAAATAGAAATTTAAAAGGAAGGAGTATATTATGATAGATATTAAAAATTACAATTATTGTCCAGATATAGATGAAATAAGTGAATATATTAGAAACCCACTATTTGATGATTTCTGCTCAGAAATGATTAAAGAATATAATGCAAAACATAAAGTTGAGTTTAGTAAATGTTCATGGGAGCCGGGATGGAATATTAAATTTAAGAAATCAGGAAAAACATTATGCACAGTATATCCAAGAGAAAATTATTTTACTGTATTAGTGGTAGTTGGAACAAAAGAGAAAGAAACTATAGAAGAATTATTATTGAAATTATCTCCATTAATCCAGCATATATATAATGAAACTAAAGAGGGCATGGGGCAACGCTGGTTAATGATAGATTTAGAAGATAAGGATAAAACATTTAGTGATGTACTAAAGCTTATTGGTGTTCGTGCAAATTCACAGAAGAGATAAATTTAAGTTTGTAGGTGAATACATTAAACGGGGTAGGATATTTGTATTGTGATAAATTTAAGGGTAATAGGGCAGAAATAAAACAAGTAGTCTATCCACTTTTTTGTATAATAATTATATGACAAAAGAGTACTTAAAAAGTCGGGATGTCAATCTTTCGTGGTGATAATATTAGATTAACGAGTTGTAAGAGGGGGTAAAAGTTATGGAATGGATTGAAAGCATTAGGGAAGCCATTTCTTATATTGAAGAGAATATTACCGAGGATTTATCCATAAAAGAAATTGCAGATAGGGTAAATATTTCTCCTTTTTATTTTCAAAAGGGATTTGGAATGTTATGCGGTTATTCAGTAAGTGAGTACATTAAGGGAAGAAGACTTGCACTTGCCGGCAGTGAGGTTTTATCTACTGATGGAAAAATAATAGATATTGCAATAAAGTATGGATATGATTCTCCAGATAGCTTTACTAAAGCTTTTACAAGATTTCATGGAGTTACACCATCTGCAGTTCGTAAAGAGGGTGCAATGATAAAGTCATTTGTTGCCCTTAAAATCAAATTTTCGTTGGAAGGTGGATATATTATGGATTATAAAATAATTGAGAAGGATGCATTTAAAGTTATAGGAGCATCTAAGAAATTTAAATACGAGTCAGCCTTTATGGAGGTACCTTCATTCTGGAATGAGCATATTTCACAGGGAAGGTTAAAGGATATATGCGGAATGTATGGTATTAACATTGATGAGGAAATGGGCGGAAATGAATTTGAGTATCTTATTGCAGAGGATTACTCTAAGGAAAAAGAAGGTATGGAAGGATATATAGTTAAAACAATTCCTAAGTTCACTTGGGCTATTTTTCCTTGTTATGGACCATGCCCAGCATCAATTCAAGAAACTAATAAGAAAATATTTTCAGAGTGGTTACCAAACTGTAGAGATTACGAGATTGCAGCAGGTTATAATATAGAAATGTATAATGATCCAAGAGAGTATGAAAAGGGAACTTTAGATAAAAATTACTATAGCGAAGTTTGGATTCCAGTAAAGAAAAAATAGGACTTAATTAAGATATGAAAAATGAGGGTGCTGAAAAAGTTTAAGTTTTCAGTACCCTCATTTTTAAACAGGAGGATTTTTCATAAATTATTATTTTTGTGAAAGCATATAATTAAAAGTTGATATTGAGATAATAAAATTTATATTGTATAGGAAACTCACCATCATTGCTTTGTGTTATAATCATATCAGTAAGTTACTGGTAAATATAATCAGATAAATTTAAACTTATAGGGGGATATGGGATGATTATTGATGGGAATCAAAAAGAAAAAGATGCTATGATAGCATTTCACAGGGGAGATCGGGAAGAAGGATTAAAATTGCAAGAGGAGTTTGCCACAGCATTTCGTGAAGAATATAAAGATAAAGACCATTGTCCATGTAAAAAAGCTTGTCGCTATCATGGAAACTGTAAAGAATGTGTGGCAATTCATAGGGCACATATGGAGCATGTACCTAATTGTATGCAACAATTAATCAATGTTAAAATAAAAGCACTTTCTGAACTAACTGAGCATACAATTGCAAAGGAAATAGGAGCAGCAAAATAAATTTTAAGAAAAGAGTAAATTATAATTTAAGGAGATTTTTTATGTCTAAAAATATAGGTCCAAATCCAATGGATATTTATCCAAATGAAAATATTAAAAGTGTATGTTTCATAAAAAATACTATTAAAAATCCTAACATACAAGTAGGTGACTACACTTATTATTCTGATGAAAATGGATGTGAAGGCTTTGAAAAACATGTAACTCATCATTATGACTTCATAGGAGATAAATTGATAATAGGTAAGTTTTGTGCTATTGCTAGTGGAGTTGAATTTATTATGAATGGCGCAAATCATAGAATGAATAGTATAACAACATATCCATTCAATATAATGGGAAATGGTTGGGAAAAGGTAACGCCTACATTAGAAGAGCTACCTTACAAAGGAGATACTATTGTTGGCAATGATGTATGGATAGGTCAAAATGTTACTATATTGCCAGGAATAAAAATAGGAGATGGGTCTATAGTTTCTGCTAATTCAGTTGTTACAAAGGATGTACCACCTTATCATATAGTTGGAGGAAATCCAGCCAAAGTCATAAGAAAGAGATTTGATGATAGTTTAATAGAATATCTTTTAGAAATTAAATGGTGGGATTGGAGCAGGGAAAAAATATTTTCTAATTTAGAGGTACTATGTAGTTCTAATTTAGAAGATATAAAAAATATAAAATAAGTTCTTGGTATAAAGCTATATATAATTTTATAAATGTAAATAGGAAAGTAGAGAATAAATAGTTATATATAATAAATTACAACGATAAGGCGAAGATTCTTAAGGAATACTCGCCTATTTTTTATTGTTTAACAATTTTAATACCTTAGCAACTTTAGAATTAATTGAAAATATATGCAGAATAATGTAAAATATAGTTGAAATATACACGTAATGAAGGGTTATTATGAATAAAAAGTTGATTTATTCATAATAGAGGGCGAATGTTACGTATATTATATACAAATTATACATAATGAGGATATAGATTAATAAAGTATGGAGAAGATTATTTAAATGACTTAGAGAGAAAGTAGAATTTGCGCAGTGGAGGTAAATATTATGCAACAGGGAAATAAACTGTATTTAGGAAAAGCTCGATATGTGAAGGATGGAATTAGTATATCAGAAGAATTCATGAAAATTGCATCAGACGATGAAGAAACTGCAAAATTATTATGTAGGCAAGGTCGTTATAATCAGTCAGCGTACTACTTTATTCAATCTATGGAAAAGTATATAAAATATTATATTAGCAAAAAAGTTGATATATCCAACCCATTCTTTGCTAATAAAGTAAGGAAGACTGGCCACTCATTGGATTTATCAGTTGATTTTTTAATAGAAATTATGGCCGGAAATAATGATACAATGAGAAAGCAAATCAGTGAACAGTTAAAAAATAAAATATTAAGAGGTATTCGTTTTTCAGGGATATATAATGCTGTGAGATACCCATTTTATAATAATGGAACTTATAAAATATTAGAAATGTCATATGAGGATTGTGAAACCATAAAAAGTATATATAGTGTGCTAAAAAGAACATTGAGCGATCTTGATAGGATATAAAACTGGTATTAGAGTAAAGTTAAATTACAAAGGTTATGTAAAAATATAATTGTAATATACATATGAAGGAGGATTATTATGAATAAAAAATTGATTTCCATGACACTTGTGGTGCTAGTTATAAGTTTAGTATTAAGTGGATGTGGAAACAGTATAGTGAAAAAATCAATTGAACAAGCTAAGGCAGCAATGGAAAGCAAAGAATATGATAAGGCTCTTCTTTCATTAGAAATGGCTTTAGATGAGGATAGCAAAAATAAAGAGGCAAAGGAATTGCATTCTATATTGGAAACTTATCAAAGTTCAAAACAGCTATTGGAAGAGAAGAAATTTGATGAGGCGAAGAAGACTATTGATAAGATAGCAAGTGAGTATGCTAATTACTCAATAAAAGAAGATGTGGATTCATTAAAAACTGAAATAGATAAAGGCATTGAGGCTGTTAAGGCCACTGAGGATAACCTTGCAAAGGTAAAGAAATTAGTTGAAGAAAAGAAGTATGATGAAGCTAAGACTTCAATTAAAGAAATCACTCCAAGTTTAGTTTTAGAAGATCATAAAAGCACAGTAAAGACACTTGAGGAGAGAATTAATTCGGAGTTAGCAGCCATTGAAGCACAGAAGAAGGCAGAGGAAGAGAGAAAGGCGGAAGAAGCTAGAAAAGCTGAAGAGGCTAGAAAGGCAGAAGAAGCAAAGAAACAAGGCATATCAGAGCGAAGGGCTGTGGAGATTGTTAAGGAATACTTGACTAATAATGGTGGATATGTGCCAGGGGTAGTATCAATAAATTCGCAGGATGATGTGGAATATGTTGTCCATGCATATGATGATATGGGAACCCATACCGCAACTGTTGGTTGGTATTATGTTAACAAGGCTACAGGTGCAGTTAAATCCAGGTTTTAGCGAAATAGCATTATGTGAGCTTAAAATTGAGCATTAATATAACAAGAAAATATTTCTCATTTAAGAGAGTATGATGAAGTTTAGAATAATTAACGGAGAACCGTACCATAAGTAACGGAGGTTTATAGTCTTAACTATTGGAATTACTAGGTTAAGGCTATTTTTGTATCTAAAAATACTGTATCAAAGGTAATCTTATATTAACAAATTATGTTATAATAAAAGGAGAGAATAATTATTTAGTGTTATATAAATAAGAGCTTAGAGAAGAATTTTATATATGTAGAAGTGAACTAGATTTATCTTTTGCTAATAGCACAATAATAATAAAAGATATTATTTTAAAACTCTGCATAGTTAGAGGTTTAATTAATGAAAGTGAGTACAGTTCTAAAGAATTAATTAGTCAAATATATGAATAAAGTAAGAGGTCTGTCATGATGGATAAAAAGTTTGAAGAATTTCTTAATGATAATACAATAATAGTTTTTGATACTAATGTATATTTAAATTTATATGAATATTCTCCAGAAGTTGCAGATAAATTTATAGAAGCTATATATTTTATAGAAAAGTATATATACATTCCAAGTACAGTTAAGAGGGAGTTTTTAAGAAATCATTTAGAGTGTAGTGGGAGACAAAAAAAGAAATTTAAAAATGTTTCAAAGGAACTAAAAAAATTAACTTACAAATTATCAGTTCAATTAAATAAACAATTGAATATACTTGATAAATTTAAGTTTCATAAAATTGATGATTTGAAAAATAATAGTTTAGCAAAGTTATTAGAGGTGTAAAAAAACTTTTGATAAATATTTAGAAGAAAATGATGTATATGAAGTTATAAACAAGGCATTTTTGGAACAAGATAAGATTTTAGAATTATTTAATAGAATTATTGACGATAAAAGAGTATTTGAAGGGTTAACAGTAGATGAATTATATTCTATTTGCTCAGAAGGAAAAAGTAGATATTACAAAGAGATACCACCAGGATTTAAAGATGGAAAAGCTAAGGACGGAATAGATAAATATAATGATTTAATTTTATGGAAAGAAGTTTTAAAATATTGTAGGAAAAATGATAAAAATTTGATATTTGTAACTGATGATGTAAAACCAGATTGGTGGATTGATGATGGAATAAAAAAGGAGTTTCATAGTTTTTTAATTAAAGAATTTAAAGAAATTACTTATAAAGATATTTTTGCGTTGAATTCTCAACAGTTATAGGGCATTCTAGGGGAACTATATAATATATCTACACCGGATACTATCCAAACTATTTTACAATATAGCTTACAGAAATATATTGAGCAACTTATAAAATATTCAGATTTAAAATATGATATTCAATCGGAAATAGTTAATTCGGGGGAAAGATATGTTAATACAGAATCACTAACTAATTATGATGGGTCATATTTTGAGATGAATGATGAAATTGATTTGATAAGTTATACATTAGAAGATTATTAAGAAGGGATTGCAACTTATAATATAGTATTTGACATAAAAGTAAGTGCAGAATCTAAATGCTATTGGGGAAGAGATGATGATACAAAAGATGTGATATTGTCATGGAATTATCATATTCATGAACTTTCAGGAGAACTTACTGTAGAAATAATCAGAGAAGTAGATAATGAGTATATTGCTGATAATATAGATGATATATTAAATGAGTTTACTTATTCAGAGTTTAAGATAATACAACTAGAATTGGAAGAAGTAGATTACATTGATAGTGATGATTTATGTGTACAGTGTGGAAAAAATATAGGTACAGTTGCTTTTGGCGATGATGGAGAAATGGTTTGTGATGAATGTGCAGTTCAAGATAGTGAAGGAGAAATATGTCCTAGCTGTGGAAGGAAAATGCCTTTTGAAAGAATGGCTGGAAATAGTTTTTGTATAGATTGTACAAATGAAAGTGATTATTTATAATGAAATTTTAGTATGTTAAAAATGATAATATAAAGTAATAAATAATTAAATGCAAAATTCTGAATTACACAATAATTATGTACAAAATAAACATATAAATAAAAAAATTGCATTTACAGTAGTCACAGAGAACTGTGTATCATAAGTAAATTAGGTTTTTAGCCTTAGACATTGATATAACCTGTATAAGGCTATTTTTGTAGTAAAAATACATATTATTGTGATAAATAGTTTTAGTTTTGATATAATGGTTATTGGTTAGATATTGAAATTTTTAGTTATTTACAATGACTATAGATAATATAGGAGAATTAATTATGAATGAGATTATTAGTATTATAAGAGATGTTTTACCAATTATAGTAGGTGCATTGATTGCTATAGTTCCTACCATGTTTGAAAAGCATTATGAGAAAAAAAGTCAAAAAGAACAAAAAGAACAAGAAGAAAAGCAAAAAATGTATACTGAGCTAATATCATTATTTAGTAAAATACTTAGTGGAGAAAAAAATGGATATACAGAAGATAGTAAAAAGGAAGTAGATATGCTTAGAAATATGATTAATATGATAAGTATTACTGGAAGTATAAATGTTGTTAAATCATTAAACAATTATATAGATACGTGGGGAAAATCTAGCAAAGAAGAGCAGAATAAGGCATATACAGAATTATTGAAAACAATTAGAGTTGATTTAAATATCGATAAGGATAAAAATGAAAAATTTCCGGAAATAGGATTGAGGGATATTAATATTAATAACGCAAAATGATAACTAAAAGCATAGAAAAACTAAGGGAATATGATACTAAAGTTAAATCGAGGATTGATGACTGTCAGTATCGTGAAAGAGATATTCAAGAAGGTCGAAAGTTATTGTTTGAGATACAACGAGGTGAATTATTTGAATATAAAAATGGTAGAGTTTCCGAATACAAATCATTAGTGGGAAAAGAAGCTTTTGAAGAACTTAGAAATGAATTAAGAAAAACTAGTAATCTTGTTAAATTACTCAAAGGGGATATATCTTCAGAAGTATATAAAAAACCTCACTTATTGCTAATACGGAGAACCGTACCTTAAATAAATGAGGCTTTTACTAAAATTGGATAATTAAATATAAGGAAGAGGTTATTTACACGTGGCCTCAATCATGAAACCCACGAAAATTATTTTGTTGAATTTTTGTGGGTTTGTTTTATATGTAAAACCACTGGCTATTCTAGTAGATAAAATGGTTTAAGTTTTGAATAAAAAACTCATATAATATGATGATGATTGACATCATATATTATTTGTACCAAAATATATAATACAAATAATATATGAAAAATATAGATTGAAATAGTAAGAAATAAAGCCTCAATTACAAAGTATAGACAAAATTAAATTTAAGAAGACCAAATAGTGGAACAAATAAGCTTGAAGGAATATATAGATTTTTAGATTATAATATTCATAAACTAAAATTAAGAAGTATGAAATAGCTATTTATATAATATTAATAAAAAGTCATGAGTAAACTATTTAGACAGTTTTGAAATATTGTCTAAATGTATACTATATAAAGATATTGTAAATTGTTTTTTAAAATTTAGACTCTTATAATGAAATTAAGTTAGACATGTGTCAAATAATTTACAATAGAAATGAAAAAAATATATGAGAATTGCAATAGTTACAGGAGCATCTTCAGGGTTAGGCGTAGAATTTACTAAAACAATTATTAATAAATATAAAGATTTAAATGAAGCATGGACACTGAAATGAATCTAAGATGCAAAATTACACATAGTAAACAAAGAAATTTACTGCCATATTTAGATATGAAAGTAGTTACAGAAAGATGCCTTAAAAAAGCAGAAAGTGGAAAAGCTGTTTATACACCAGGAGGATTTTATAAATTTTATAGAGTATGCAGCAAGATAGCACCTTCTCAATTTATGGTTAAAATAACGAAGAGATCTTTTTAGAAAGGATAGGATACAGTTAGGATGAAATATGATTTGAGTAAGAAAACAAACCGCTTTGCAGAGAGAACATTAAAGGATTTTTCCGAAACATTATTTTCTTTGCTGGAAAAAAAGAAATTTGAAGATATTACGGTAAATGAATTATGTAGTGTATGTAATTATCCAAGGGCAACATTTTATAACTATTTTCAAGATATATATGATTTACTTGATTATTGCTGGGGTAATATGAGTATAGAAATTAATATTGAAGACTACAAGAGTATTGAACCAGATGAACGTACACAAGTGTTATTTGAAAGATTATATGAGTTCTTTGAAAAGAGAAAAGATATTGTAAATCGCATTATGCTACATAATGAAATAGATGGAGCAATGGCAGAATCGTTAAAACGCTTTATGCTTCTAAGAATAAGAGAAATACTATCTTCATGCGGATGTGTTAAAAATCAGAATATGCCATTAGAAATGATAACAATGCATTACAGTAATACTTTACAAATGGTTTTAGAATTTTGTTTTTTAAGGAAAGATTCAATTTCAAAAGAAGAAGCTATAATAAGTATTAATTATCTATTAGGAATATTAGAAAAGAAAGGGAAATTATTATGATAGTATATTTTTCAGCAACAGGAAATTCTAAATATGTAGCAGAAAGAATTGCAAAGGCAACAAATGATGAGTGCATATTTATACTAGATGTTATGAAAGGTGAAAAATGCTCTCTATCTATCAAGGAAGATGAAAATGTAGGAATAGTTTCACCAACATATGCATGGGGATGTCCTTCTATAATTATAGATTTTTTGAATAAAGTTTCTTTTAGTGGAAATAAGGAGAATTACTTTTACTATATAGCAACTTATGGAACAACACCAGGTATTAATGGCTATTTGGCAGATGAAAATTTATTTCAAAATACAAGCATAAAATTTGATGCTTTTTTTAGTGTGAAAATGCCTGATACATGGACACCTATATTTGATTTATCAAATAAAGAAAAAGTAGCTATAATCAATAGAAAGTCTGAACTGCAGATAGATGAAATAATTAAAAAGATACAAAATAAATCTTCTGGAGATTTCATGAAAAATAAACTACCTAAAATTGTAGCACCATTTTATAAGCGATATTATGAAAATATGAGAAAAACTAAGCATTTCACTGTGGATAATAGCTGTATTGGATGTAGATTATGTGAGAAAAAATGCCCTGTTAATGCTATTGAAATTAAAGATGCTAAACCAGTTTGGGTGAAAGATAAATGTACAATGTGCCTTGGATGCCTTCATCGTTGTCCTAAGTTTGCAATTCAGTATGGAAAAAATACAAGGAAGCATGGACAGTATAACAATCCTAATACAGGAAAATTATAATAAGTTTACGAATCGTCATAATAGTAATAGCATAAAAAATAATGATACTATATAGTTAGTAACATTTTTTTATAATTAATAAAAATATATTAGAACAGAAGTAAAATTAAATCAGATGATATATAACAAGAAATAATACTTAAAGTTAATTATAGAGTTTTAAGTATTATTTTTTATTATTCAATGAAAGTATTTCAGATATTATATTTAATAAAAAAACTCACTTAATACTGATATGGAGAACTGTATCATAAATAACTGGGCGTGCTTTTAAAGGAAACATTGAAAATAATTAGTTTATCTTTTTTTATTATGGAAGTGATAAGGACGGAAGCAAAGTTTATACTGTAGGCAGAAGAAATTCAAAAATTTTAATTCCAGAATTATATAATTTAGCTTCTATGCTTCATAAATAAAATCTATGAAATGAGAAAGTTATATTTTACAATACTTATGTATGTTGATATATTTATAAGTTGAATTTGATTCTATTATAGTCATAGATGTCTTTAAAGTAAAAATGTGTTTTTCTAATATCAAGATTAAAAGAATGTTGAATTTCTAAAGTTTGTAATGATATAGTTAAAGAATTTTTAGATGATGGTGTCATATACGGTTAGAATGGTACATAAAAAATTATAAGCAGCTTTGAAACTATTGTTTTGGCTATGGGTGCAAAATCTAATAATCCATTAGAGCAAATTGTTAAGAATCATTGCTATAATGAATTAGTTGTTGACCGTGCAAAACAATCAGATATGGATAATAAAGTAATTGAATCGGGTATTGCAGTAGTATGAGTTTGTAGTGAATAAAAATATTGACAAATAAAACGACTGGTCATATAATTAAGGCAAGAAAAATTATTAAAAGGAATAAAGATTATACATCATAAGATATTAGTCTTAAGATTAATAATAAAAAGAAGGAGGAGATAATATTGAAGTATACAGGTAATATATATAGACCACCATATGAAGCGAATTCTTTACTATTGCAGCTGACAACTGGATGTAGTCATAATAAGTGCAGTTTTTGCACAATGTATAAGGACATTCCATTCGAAGTTGAATCTATGGAACAGATAGAGAAAGACTTATTAGAGGCGAGAAGAATGTATTCAAGCGTAGAGCGCATATTTTTATTAAATGGTGATGCCTTTTCATTAAGCTTCAATAAGCTTAAAGCGTTAGGAATGAAAATACATGAGATATTTCCAGAGATAAAAACAATTGCCGCATATGCATCTGTTAACAGTATTAAAATGAAGACAGATGATGAGCTGAAAGAACTTCGCTATCTTAAGTTTAATGATTTTAACATAGGTGTTGAGTCTGGAATGAATGAAGTGCTTGTGAATTTAAATAAAGGATATGATTTAAATGAGGCTAGAACACAGTTATTAAGACTCAAATCAGCAGGGATTAGATTCTGTACAAATATAGTTATAGGATCTGGAGGAACAGAGAAATCTTTTGAAAATGCAGTAAGAAGTGCAGAGCTAATGAATGAGGTGCAGCCATGGATGATATTTCTCACAACATTATTTATAGATCCATCAAGCAGACTCTATGAAGATGTAAGAGCAGGCAGATTCGAGGAAAATAGTGCTGGTCAGAATCTATTTGAAGAAATAGAGTTTATTAGAAGGCTTGAACTTAAAGATACGTATTTTTTTGGACTTCATACATCAAATGCTGTCCAAGTTGGGGGTAGGCTTCCAATGGATAAAGAAAAAATATTAAAATCACTGGAAGATGGAAAAAAATCATTCGATATAAGCTTTTTAGAGAAACGTCCTAGAAGAGGGCATGAAGGACTTCATATTAATGAGTAATTAGAAGTGAATTATGTTTAAGCTTATGATAATATTAAAATAGTTAAATAGGGAGTGTGTATTTATATGAAAAAAATAATCGTTTTAAATGGAAGTCCACGAAAAAACGGAAACACATCAGCATTAATAGAGCAATTTTGTGATGGTATTGAAAAGGCAGGTAATAAATGTGAAGTATTTCATCTTGATAGTATGAACATAAATGGATGTAAGGGCTGTTTCGGCTGTGATAAGAATCGAGACTATCCATGTGTTCAGAAAGATGATATGGAAAAAATATATTCAGCTTATAGAGAAGCGGATGTTGTAGTTTTTGCATCTCCACTTTATTATTGGCATCTAAGCGGACAACTTATGACAGCATTAAATCGTATGTTAGCTGTTATGAGAACAGATAAGGATTATAGTATAGATGAAAAAGAATCAGTACTTTTAATGGCAGCAGAAGGATATGATTTTAATTTGGCAATAGACTATTACAATTCTTTAATGAAATATGTTGGATGGAAAAACAAAGGTATTGTATGTGCTGGTGGTGTTAAGAATCCAAAAGATATTGCCAATAATAAAAAACTAGATGAGGCATATAAATTAGGAATGTATTTGTAGAGTGAGGTAAGAAATGGCTAGAAAAAATGCTAATGAAGTAGAAAAAATTAGAGCACAGTTGCTAGAAACAGGATTGAACTTATTTCAAAAAAATGGATATAATTCTACTGGGATTCAGGAAATTGCAACAGAAGTAGGAATACCAAAGGGTTCATTTTATAATTATTTTGGAAGTAAAGAAATTTTCTTGACTGAAGTAATAAAATACTATACTGAAAACAATATTGAGTTTTGGGGAAGATTATTTAATGAAGCTGAAGAAAAATGTGGAGATAACTCATTAAGCGCGATATTTATGTTTTTAACAGCTTATTATCAGTGTTGTGATATAGAGAAAGGTTGTTTATTGGGCAATTTATCTGCAGAAATAAGTTATTCTAGTGAAGATGGTAGAAATATGTTAAAAGAGTCCATAAGTATTTTTAAGTCATTTTTATTGAAAAGATTATTACAGGAGCAAGAAAGTAATAGAATTCGTAAAGACATACCAGCGACAGTATTAGCTGATTTTATTTGGGATTCTTGGCAAGGTAGCTTGCTAAGAGCCAAGGTCGAAAAATCTACAGATCCAGTATCAGAAACCTTGGGACTTATTTTTAATAAGTTACTTTTGCCAATAGAATAGACCATTGTAATTTATATAGATATTTATTTAAAGTAATATCTATCCTATTGCTTTTTGTATTTAGAAAACTTCACGTTAGACGTGACTTTAAAAGAGCTTATTATAGTGTATAATAAAAAATTCTTCATGATATGATAGAAATGATGTCTGGCAACTGCATAAAATATCAGAAAAAGGATATTAAATATGGATAAGGTACACAGTTTTAGCACTAAAATACAGGCAAAAGAGATATATGAAGAAAAGAAAACTGAAATTGGAAATATATTATAATTTTTAAAATTGATATAAATAGATTTAATTAAAGTATATTTCAAAGGAAATTAATGATTGATAAGTATGAAAAAACTCACTTAATACTGATATGGAGAACCGTATCATAAATAAATGATATATTAGAAGAAATAAAATAATCTAGATGGGGTAATCAATACTTCATATAGATTATTTTGTTTCTAAGGAATGGGAAGATATAAGTTTAGCTTTTAACTTGAGGTATTTTTCCCAAATAACAATGTAATGGTTCATATTCAACACCTAAAACACAGTAATTACATTGAATACACTTAGATTTAGTTTGCTTTCCTTCTTTTATTTTTTTAACGATATTTGGTTCAATAATAAAAGGTCTAGACATTGATATAAAGTCACATTTGTTATTATCAATAATATCTTTTATTTCTGAGAAATCTGTAATTCCGCCAACTACTATTACCGGAATACTAACATTTCTTTTTATTTCCGTTGCAGCGTCTAAATTATATAATTTTAAAGGTTTTGGATGGGGAATTATATGCTTTGATGCTTTAAGAGCTATTTTCTTAACTGGTTTTGGTAGCTTTTTAAGGTTAGGATTTTTTGCAAACATTATTTCTGCAGGTACATTACCTCTTATAGTATCCATACCTCCTCGAATAGTTCCAGTAGATACCTCGATTGCATCGCAACCAGCACTTTCAAGTATTTTAGCTATTCTTATACCTTCTTCTATTGTAATTCCATTTTTAAAAGATTCATGACCATTAATTTTTACCAGGATAGGATAATCACCAACAGATACTCGAGCCTTTTTTATAATTTCAACTACAATACGACATCTATTTTCTGTATTTCCTCCCCATTTATCTTTTCTATGATTCATTCTTGGAGATAAGAATTCTGATAGTAAATAACCATGTGCAAGGTGTAATTCAACACCATCAAAATTAGACTGCTTAACTCTAACAATCGCAGATACAAATGACTCAATTACTTCTTCAATTTCTTCTATAGTCATATCCCTTGCACTGTAATCCCTTATCTTAGATGGGGCTATTACATCTAAACCTGTCGATTTTTTACTAGTCTGACCACCACAATGTGCAATCTGCGCAATAATTGGTGTATTTAATAAATGTATTCTTTCTGTCAAGGCTCTAAAACTTTTTATATTTTCATCCTTATCTATCATAAGCATATTACCCATGGGTGATTTCCCCTGCAGATTAATACCAATATATCCTGTGATGATAGCACCAACTTCGCCTTTAGCTAAAGCCTCATACTTCCTAATTAATGATTCTTTAGGTAAGCCATTTTCATCAGCCATATTTTCATGTGTAGCTGAACGAATTATACGATTATTTAAAACTATTCCTTTTAATTCAACTTGTTCAAAAACTTTACTCATATTTTAGTTAGCTCCTATCTAATATTATAAATATTTAATAGATTTATATATTGTAAAAATTTAAACAGGTGTATAATTTTTTACAACTGTATAACAGTATGTTAATATTAAAATATTAAATATACAATATACAATTTTATTGTTTAGTAAAACGTTAGACACATTTAATTTTTTGTAAAAGAAGAAATAAAAAATGAAATATTATTCTTATAATATTAGGTTTGTATTACTAATAATATGGGATTTATAATATAATTTATAATAGATAAGCCTAATCCAGCTAAAATAAATTGGAATTGCTAAATTAAGTACAAAGAACCGTATTACAAGTAAATGAGGTTTATAGCCTTAGGCATCGACGTAACTTGCCTAAGGCTATTTTTAGTCAATGGTCTTTAATTTCTTTCCCAATGTTGAATGGGAAAATAGAGTGTGTTACCTTTATGATGGTTCAATTAATTAAACCGTTAAGGGTGAGGTGAATAATGGATAATTTTAAAAAATTAGATATAGTGAAAGAAGATTTTAAAAATTGCCAAAAGGTATTAGTGGCAATTGGAGATGAGACCAGACAATTAATAATTATGTCTTTAATGGATTCCTGTTGTGAAGGAATGCGTGTTGGAGAGATAAAAGAGAAAACACATCTTTCTAGGCCAGCAGTATCACACCATTTAAAAATACTAAAGGATGCAGAAGTAATTGATGTTTATAAAGAGGGTACTAAAAACTTCTATTATTTACAGCCTAAGACCAAGATGATGTTATTAAAAAAACTTATGATAGATATAGAAGACTTATTATCAGAATTAGATTGTGAATAAAAAAGGTAATATGTAAAGAAAATAATTAGTTTTAAGGAGAGTTAATTATGATATTTTATTTTTCAGGAACAGGTAATTCATTAGATATAGGGAAAAAGATTCATGACAATCAAGGAGGAGAATTTATAAATATAACAAATGCTTTTAATGATAAGAGTTTTTCTTATAGAATAAATGAGAATGAGAAAGTTGGATTTGTTTTCCCAGTATATTACTACGGAGTACCTAAAATAGTTAAAGAGTTTATAGAAAACTTAGAGTTTAAAGATAATATAAGACCTTATATTTATGCTGTATTAACTTGCGGAGGAACTATTTCTAATGCAGATAATATGTTTATAAGCTTATTTAAGAAAAGAGGTCATGAAGTAAACAGCATTTTTTCTATTATAATGCCTAATAATTATATTTTATTATCAGATATTCAAACTGAAAAAGAACAAGAAGAGCTTTATGAAAAGGCTGAAGCACAGGTTTTAGATATACTTTATCATTTGGAGAGGGATGATAATGGGAATTATTGTAGCAATAAGGGTATTCTACCAAAGCTTATAACAAAGTTGGCATATCCCCTTTATGAACATGGAGGAAAGACTAAAAAGTTCTATTCAACAGAAAAATGTATAAGTTGTGGGATATGTGAGAAGAATTGCCCTAGCAAGGCTATTGAAATGGTAAATAAGAAGCCTAAATGGGTAAAGGAAAGCTGTAATCTATGTCTTGCTTGTATACATAGATGTCCAGTAAGAGCTATAGAGTATGGTAAATCAACTGTAAAGCGTGGGCGATATGTAAATAAAAGAGTGAAATTTTAGACTCAAGGAATTAAACCAATGACAATTAAAGTTCTAGTTGTCATTGGTTATTTTTATAATAGTTTCTATAAAGTCTGCTTAATATTAACAACAGTTATTTCAAGAACTCTATTTAAGAAAGAAAATTTTCGAGTAATAGACAAATAGAAATTTGTAATTCAGATTTAATGTATAATAATAAATTCGCAATCAATCTAACTCATAATGCGAAATAATGATACTTTTGATATGATATCAATAAATAGAAATTTAATTAGATAGGGGAGTTAATATGATATGAGAAATGAATATAAATATTTAACTATATTTTTAATTCTGGGATTTGTTATTGGTGCTTTTGTAGGAATTCTTTTATGGATGTTTTTACGGTTTAATGCAGGATTTAGTATTGGCATTAGTGCGGGAATTGGAATGTTGCTTGGCATTGTGATTGGTTCTGTAATAGATTATGAAAGCAAGAAAAAGTAGATAAATAAAGGGCCTGTAAGTAGATATTTAAGCTACTTACAGGCTCTTATACTATCTACAGGTAATACTTCACAAAGGTTAATAAGAAATAAAATTAATTAAGCTTGAAAAAAGGTTAAAGGATAAAGGTAAAAAGTGTTATACAAACATTTGACAACTATATCATTAATTGATATATTATATTTAATGATATATCAATTAATGATATATAAAGGCATGAAGGAGTAAATTATGGCAAGAAAAGATTCTATTGATATTGGTGAACTAACAGACTCTGCTTTTTACATTCTAGCTAGTGTTATTGAGGAAAAGCATGGATACCTAATTATGAAAACTATTGAAAAGCTTACAGATAATAAAGTTATAATTGGTCCTGCATCACTCTATACAACACTGAAAAAGCTTTTAGCGGCAGATTTAGTGGAGTTAAATGCAGACATAGCTGAAAATAAAAAAGTATATAAAATAACAGACAAAGGACGAGAGATGTTAATAAAAGAGATTGAGCGTAAAAAACAGATGATTAGATTTGCTCAAAATTTTTTGGATTAGTGAAGGGGGATATTGATGAAAAATAAATATATAATGATTAGCGGACTTGCATTTAATGAAAAAGGTGATATGGAAAAGTTAGAAGGTTATGCCAGACAAGGTTGGATACTAGAAGGGATAACAGGAGGATTTTTTTATAAATTAAAAAAAGATAAGCCTCAAGAGGTAGCATATAGCGTGGACTATCAAATAGGAGCAGATGAAGAATATTTTGCTATGTTTAAAGAAGCAGGATGGAAACTTGTTACTTCAGTAGGAAATCAAATATATATTTTTATGGCACAAGTTGGAGCTAAACCTATTTATAGTGATTGTGAATCCGAAGTAGATAAGTATATAAATATGAGAAATCAAACCAAAAAGGGTTCACTTTATTCTTTCTTAGTAGCCATGGCTCTAATGTGCTTGTTCATTGTTTCTGTGGTTACTATAAAACCTATTTCTTTTATTATCGAAGGGTTATTAGTAATTGATATTTGTGTGTTTATCTTTAATTTTATGCCTTACTTAGCATATAATTCTAGAATTAAGCAAATGCAAAAGGATGGTAAGTGTAAAGAAGAAAAAAACAAAAATATATGGAAATTGTTTGTATTATCAGGTATTTTACTTTTGGTTGTGGGAATATTATATGTACTTGAGAAAAAATACTTTGGAATATTTTATATAGTTTTAGGTATATGTAGTTTTGTTTCAAGTTCAAATTATTATAAGGAATATAAAAAGTCTCTATAAATTTATATACAAATTAAATAATATGAAAATAGAGAATTAAAATAGGAAAAACTCATTTAAAGTGGTTACAGAGAAGCATATTATAAATAAATTAGTTTATAGCCTTAGGCATTGATATAACTTGCCTAAGGCTATTTTTTAAAGTTGAAAATACCGTATCATAAGTGATACTCAAAATTTAAATTTGGTCAGTATTACTTATAAAGAATTCAAGTAATAATACATTTACAAAAGATGTTATGATAGAATGGTAAATAAGTTTAAAGTGAAGGATAAATAGGAATTTTACTATAAAGTTTGTTAAGAAAAAGTGCATAATTGCAAAATATAGTTGGTAGAATTTTTTTTGTATACTATTATACTTAATTTGGAGGTGAATTTTATGAGATTAGGAAGTAATTTATTCAATGCAAGAAAAAAAAGTGGATTATCACAGGAAGAAGTTGCAGAAAAACTAGGTGTAAGTAGACAAACTATTTCAAAGTGGGAACTTGATGAAACAATTCCGGATATATATCAATCTAAGAGATTAGCGAATTTATATCATTTATCTTTAGATGAATTAATAGAATTTGATGTTGATTTAAAGGAAATAGAACGAGTTATCGAAAATACAAGCGAAGAGACAGAATCAAAAGTCAATTGGACAAAGGTTTGGGGAAAGAAATACCCAGTCTTAACAACCTATAAACAAAAAGTTGATATTAAAGAGTATTCCATCAAGATAAGAGAGATGCTAGATAGCTTAAAAAATAAATATGGTTATAGTGACGTAGATGCTTGTTTAGTACTTAAAGATATTTTGGCTAATGAATGGAAAAATGGAAAATGATAAATTTCAATTTATATTATTGAGATTGAAATCCTTAAATATAAAAATTTTCATAGGTTTATTTTTTATAAAAATAGACCTATGTCAATAACTTGAACAAAAAAGTCGTACAATTTTAGGCTATATTTCTTAGTTCCTCTATAAAAGGTATATTGCTTATGAAAAAGAATACTAGAAACAGAAAAAAGCTGGTTAACTAGAAAATCTCCGTTTGTAGTGTCCATTTTCTTTACATAGTACCATTTAACGATTTGTTATTAAAAAATACGAATTAAACCAAGATGAAAACTCACATGCCAAGTGCATTTGATGTTCTTTTATAATCATACCTGGACATATAGCAGGAAACTCTACTACCAATCTTGCCTTGAATCCATCTTCTGTTTCTTTAAACTGATGTTTGACTCCGCCGATTAATGTACCATCTTTAAGTTTGGCAATACCAGCTGATTGATACTCGTATGAATAATCCCTTGGTGTTTGAAGTCCTGTTTCATCTCCATAGTCAATAAAAAATTGAACTGGTAGCGGAGAGTTTCCAGTTGTTTCAATGACCTCTAAAGTATTTCCCCCTAAAGGTCTTAATGCATAGTGTTCTGGATGTGCGGATAAATTAACTCTATCATTTTCTCTTGATTGTACTAACATTAGTTTATCAATATCACTAATCATTTCTTTTGCAGATATGCCTTTTACCTCTATCTCTGTTATACTAAATTTTCTCTTTCCCAATGACATAGAGGTAGCTACCTTCATTAATTTTTCTGAAAGTGCTAATTTACTTTTAAGTACTACTAACAATTTTTCATAAGTGTATCCCATTTTAATATCAGTTAATTTTTTTACCATAGTATCTACATCGTCATTCATATCTACTTTACTATTTAATAATTTAAATGCTTTAGCACATCTTTTCTTTTTCCATTTATCAAGTTCTTCTTTGGTAATGATTTTTCCGTTTATTATTATTTTCATTCTTTAGGTCTCCTTTATTTTAATTTGTTTAGATGCTAAACAATTGCTGTAAAAAAATATCTAATTGATGTTCTTTTTATAGTTTTTAGGATATTTTTTAATTATGTTTAAAATATCTTTTATGAATTCTATATTTTTTAAAGGTTGATTGATTAGTGAGGCTAGTATTTTTTTATATAAAGAATCATGCAATTTTTCATGTTCTAAAAATATTTTTTTCTCTTCATCACTTAATTTAAGAATAATTTCTTTATTATTATTTCCCTTCTTTTTTTATTTATTAATCCCTTTTTCCTAATTTTTTAGCCATTTGTGATACTGCCTTCTAGCATTTCCAAGAGTTTTAGAGATTTCAGTTACATTTGTATCTTGATGTTACCAATACATTCAATTAAATGAATTTCTCTAAGAGTAAGTTCTACACTCTCATTAAAACTTATATTCTCACTATGCAAATTATTAATTGTTATTAGTAATCCTCATAAATTGTTCGATTAATGTTTGAAGTTTTTAATATCTATATTATTATTGTATAGATACTAAACAATTTTTTCAATAGTTAATTTTAATTTATAATGTGGAAGTAAGACAGATAGATTATGTAAAATTGATAATTTGAAGGATTATGCGAAGAACATAGTAGTTCATAGTGAAAATCTTATTGTTGGTAGTACTAAGCAATCCTTAGAAAGCATTTAAATGGGTATTAATATACAAAAAGTAGTAATCCATTATTGACAAAATGTAATTAATAGATTACATTATAAATGTAAAGAATAGATTACATTTTGTTAAGGAGGTAATACCTTGATACAGAATCGAATTAAGGTTTTGAGAGCAGAGCGTGACTGGACCCAAGCTGATTTAGCTGAAAAGGTAGGTATTTCACGCCAAGCGGTTATATCAATTGAGAAGTATAAATATACTCCATCATTAGAATTAGCTTTTAAAATTGCAGAAGTTTTTAATGTTTCAATCAATGAAGTTTTTGAATACAAGGAGGGTGAAAAAGATGAATGAACAAACTATTATTTTATTTTTCCTTATTGCTGGTATTGGAATTACTCTTTTTCTTTATATGTGGAAAGCTAAAAAGGAGATAGATTACAAGAAGGATGAACGTTGGCAGTTGATTCAGAACAAAGCAAATAATGCGGCGAATTATTTAAATCATATTTTGATAGTATTTTTAGCGGTAGGAGAAGGAATATCCATATTTTCTGATGTCCAAATAACCTTTACTTTGAATCGTGTTTTAACTTACGGTGTATTATTCATAGGGCTTCGTAATGCAATAGAATTGTTTGCATTAAAATATTTTGATAAGCAACTGTAGTCTTTGAAAATAAATAGAAGTAGGGGGGATTTATTCCTCAAACATGCACGAAATATAACTAATTTTTATTTGTGATACCATTCATTGAAGGAAAGAAATATATGAAAGGGTAAAATATACACACCGTATTAGCCTTCAAAACATATATTATAATTATTATATTTATAGCAGGAGGGTTTCTGATATGTGCACTGCCATTACATTTCAATCTATGCAAGGAGAGAACTTTTTTGGAAGAACAATGGATTTTTCATATCCCATTGAACCTGGGCTTTATGTAATACCTAAGAATTATGAATGGTATAGCATTCAAACAATGAAAAAGTATAGAGATCATTATAGTTTTATTTGTATTGGTCAAGAAACGGATGGTATGTTAGGGTTTTTTGACGGAGTAAATGAACAAGGTTTTGCTGCAGCAGCCTTATATTTTCAAGGTTATGCTTATTATGATTTACCAACAAAGGATAAAAATACTGTTAGTTCTTTAGATTTTCTGCATTATATTTTAGGAAGTTGTGGCTCAGTAGAGGATCTAAAAACTGTATTAAAAAACACAAGTATTGTAGGTCAACCAGATCCAGTTACAAAAATAGCTGCTCCCCTACACTGGATTGCTAGTGATAGAAGTGGAAAATGTGTTGTTATTGAGCAAACAAAAGCAGGGCTTAAGATTTTTAAAAATTCCATAGGTGTCATGGCGAATAGTCCTGATTTTGGCTGGCATATGACTAATCTAAGAAATTACATGAATGTATCAACTAATCAACCAAAGGAAGTTCATTGGAAAAATGTATCCTTAAACCCTTTTGGACAAGGGGCAGGAAGTACACCTCTTCCAGGAGGATTCACATCTCCTGAACGCTTTGTTAGAACAGCATTTATAAAAACTCATGTTGAAACCCCAGAAAAACGCTCTGAAACAATTATGACATGTTTTCATATTATGAATAGTGTTTCCATTCCAAAGGGTATAATCATAACCGATAGAGGAACTTATGATTATACAAAATATACTGCATTTATGAACACTAATACCTGTGAATATTATTTTAAAACCCATGAGAATGATCAAATTATAAAGGCAAGTCTTCTAGACTGTTATATGAACAGTACACAACCAACTTTCCTTGGAAACATCGCACGGACACCTACATTGGAATACTTTTAGTTGAAAGTTTAAGCAGGAGTATTTGAATTTTTAATTACAAGGATATTTAAGAATTTTAAATATATACGAATATATGTAAATATATAAAATGGTATATTAAACATAGATGTATCAAATAAGGATAGTAATCTATTAACAATAGTTACTATCTTTTTTATTATATATGATTGTATAAAACTAAATAAAAGAATAACTAAAAAAGAAAAGAAGCTGCTTAGGGTAAGGTAAAGAGAAGGTATCTATGGAGAACCAAAACTAAAAGAAAATTAAAATTTAGGAATATCAGTATGTGGATATTGGATTGCAATTCGATTTTCTGGTTTTGTATCTACTGAATAGAGAACAATTAAAAATATCCATTCCAGTGGTTTCATTAAAAAATAAATCATATCTGCGGTATAAGGTGATTTTATTTTAGTTGCAATAGGATATCCATATTTATCATAGATATTTCTTATAAAGGTGTGAAACCTAGGTAACCTTTCCTCTAGAATTTGTTCAAAGGCATTTGCAATACATAATTGGCGATTTACTAGTACCTTATGTCCATGACGCTTTCCCTCTCTTATTGGCTTTACAACCTCTTTGTGTCCTCCAGCGGCAACTGTACATAAATAATGTTCATCATAATATATATTTTGAGGCGGTATTTTTTGAGAAAAGCTCCAATCAGCAGTTTCTGTCCAAGCCTTTATAATGCTATCTGGTTTTTGACCAAAAAGAATTAAAATAATTATAATTACTCCTAATAAAGGTAACATTGCAACAGCACCTAGCAATGGCCAATTAGAGGAGTTTCTTATTATTTTATTAAGTTTAGAAAATTTCCCCGTATCCTCAAAGTTCACTTCACTGTCTATAATTTTAGATTTTTGATAAATTAAATATCTGATTGTTTTTAAATTGATAATTATATAGTTGGCAGGTAAGAGGGCTAATATAATAGAATGATTCCATATTTGAATGCACCAAATTGTAGATAGAATTATACCAAGATACATAGCTGAAATTCCCAAAACCGTAGCTAATGGAGGTTGTTTCTTTAAATCTACAAATCTACAATAAAGATATCCAATAAAAGCAATTAATAATATTATTACTATGGTTGGCATTGCCCTCAGAAATATTGGTGAATGAACTTGATTGTTACTTAACTGAACATTCCAATCTGAAAGTTGGATTTCTAAAAAGTTAAATGCAAGAATAGAAAAAAATGTTCCAAAACATAATCCGAAAATTTCAACTTCTTTATGGGCACGACTATTATTATCCAGTTTAGGATTGATTATAAAGAATATTAGATTTTCAAGGGTTAATATTATAGGTAATATTAAAAGACAATAGAGTAAAGTTCCTTGAACTATTTGATTAATAGAATATTGGTATCCTATACTTTTAATAGTAGAATAGAATAATGATATACAAAAACTTATTGCAATGGTAAATAATATAGGTAACTTGTAAAAATAGGATATGAGTTTTTTTATTATTTTCATCATAGAAACTCTCCTTTATGGTTATTTATACTTATTATAAACTAAATTTTTGGGATTGCAAATTATTAACATTTTAGTGTTATTATTGAGATTAAAATTTTAAAATAGGAAAAATTATATAGATTTATTTGTATAAAAATTTCATATAATATAAGTTTAAATACCAAAATTTGTGATTTGATATTCCAACTTATGTAGGCTAAATAAAAAAACTTAGTGCGTTAACACTAAGTTTTTCTTAGAATATTTATTTTATATTCTTCTTGTTAGTTATCAGTTCATATTAGAGTTTTGGATTTTTAGCTTATATCATTACAGATAATCTAGGGTGTTATCTTTGAGTCTTTTGCATATTGATTAATATATTTTTCAATTGAGTTAAGAATATTTTTTACAACTTCAATATTTTCTTCCGATGAACTATCTAATGTGGATAAAATATCCTCATATAAAGATAGATGAAATTTTTCGTGTTCTAAAAATATTTCATTTCCTTCTTTACTCAATTGAAGTATAATTTCTTTATTATTATCTCCTTTCTTAGTTTTAACGATTAGCCCTTTTTTCTCTAATTTTTTAGCCATTTGTGATACTGCACCTCTAGTATTTCCTAATATATTAGAGATTTCAGTGACATTTGAATCTTGATGTTTTCCTATACATTCGATTAAATGAATTTCTCCAGTGGAAAGTTGTGAACTGCCGTTAAAATTTATATTACAATTATGCAATTCATTAATTTTATTGGTAATCCTCATAAATTGTTCAATTAAAATTTGTAAGTTATTAATATCCATGATAACATTGTATAGCACCTAAACAAAGATATCAACAAAATTTTTTCATATTGGATTTAGCACCAAGCCTAGAAATTTAGTCTTTTTTACAATAATATAACAGGTTATTTTAAGTATATTTAAAAAATGAGTAAAATATGTTGAAAATTTAGTAAAACCATGGTAAAATCCAGAATGTAAATAAAATTAAATAGGCAAATCTAGGGAAACCTAGAGACGCAAAGCTATAGGGACTAAGGTTTATAACTATGTCAGCCAGTTGCCAAAGAGTACATTATACTTTTTGTTTTAAAATAAATTAGTATTGATGAATTTATTTGTCATGTAAAAATACTTAATTTGTTAAGGTGAATGCAAAGCTACTCTTTTTGAGTAGCTTTTTTTAATGTGCTTCTGATGGTATTAATAACCGGGGGGTAAAAATGAATAAAAGAAAAATAGCAGCTATAATGACAGTAGCATTAATTACTAATTTCTCAGCGCCATCAATAGAAGTTTTTGCTGATGAAATTTCAAAAAATGTGACTTCCATAGTGGAGGTTGAAGCCACTAAAGCAACTATAGGTAAATTTAGTTTGCTAAATAGCAGTAATATAGATTCTTATGACGAAATGTTCAAAATGGACAACTCCAATATTGAATCTATAACAAACAATGGAGGTAAATATGATACTTCCACCATTGATAAGTCTATAGATGGTGATTTTAATACTCATTGGGAAACAGGAAAACCAAATAACTCTGAATTTGTCAACGAAGTAGTGATTAAATTAAATGAAGCAACAACCTTAAACAGAATAGTATATGCAGCAAGGCAGTCATCAGCTAAAGGTAAGGGATTTGCTAAGGAAGTAGAAATCTATGGATCTCTTACTAATGAAGAAGATGACTTTAGGTTAGTAAGTAGTGGTGAATATGCAGGTTCTACTGGTGATGTAGTAGAAATTAAGTTTAATCCAACTAAATTTAAGAGAATAAAGTTTAAGTTCAAAAAAGCTGATCAAGACTGGGCTTCAGCATCAGAATTTATGTTCTATAAAGAAGATAAATTAAGTGATAAAATGAAGAATTTATTTACTGACAGTACAATGAGTCAAGTAAATGAGGAATTTAGAAGTATAGAAAAGATAAATGAGTTAGAAGAAGAAGTGAAAAATCATCCCCTTTATGAAGATTTTAAAGTGTATTTAGAGGATGCAAAAATACTTTTACAAGAAAATAAAATTGAGCCTACAACAGCAAAGGTTTCAAGGTTAGAAGCATATCATACTGGAAAAGATTCTGAATATAGTGAAGTATATAGAATGCCTAATTCCAATGTAGTTAATATAAGTGCAAATGGTGGAGTTTATCCAACTACTAAATTAGAATACATGATAGATGATAAGCCGGAAACACACTGGGAAACAAGAACAAATAATACAGCTGATTTTACTAATGAAGTAATATTTACATTAGATAAGCCAGAGGTTTTAAATAGAATTGCATTTTTAGCAAGAGATAATAGAAAGGGATTCCCAGAGGAGTTCGAAATATATGCTTCAGAAACAACAAATGGGGATACATTCCAATTAGTAGCAGGAGGAAGTGCTAAAAGTACCAATGACTTTTTAGAATTTAAATTTATGCCAACAAAGTTTAAAAGAATAAAAATTAAGTTTGTAAAGGCTAATATAGATAGACCTTTTGTAGCTGAATTTAGATTTTATAAAGAAGATAAAGTATATGACAACATATTAAATCTATTTACGGATGCTACAATGAGCAAAGTTAGTGAAGAGTTTAATACAATAGAAAAGCTAGAAGCTTTAGAAAATGAAGGTAAAAAGCATCCTCTTTACAGCAATTTTAAAGAAGATATAGAAAATGCAAAAATACTATTGGAAGAAAATAAAATTGAAGCAACAACAGCAATTACAAGAAAATTTGAGGATTATTCTAATGATGCTTACTCAAATTTATTTAGAATGGACTATGATAATATAGAGAGTATAAAAAATAATGGAAATCATTATGCTAAGCAGGTAATAACAAATGCTATTGATGGAAACTTAGATACCTATTGGGAAACTAATAAAGCAAATACAGCTGATTTTACAAATGAAGTAGAAGTGGAATTTAAGGAAACTGTAGAATTAAATAGGATATTATACGGAGCAAGAAAATCCGATAACAAAGGGTTTGCTCAAGAGTTTGAAATATATGGATCTACTACATCTAAGGGAGATACATATCAGCTTGTAGCAACGGGTAGTCACAATAAAGTATCGGGATTAGTTGAGGCAAAGTTCAGCCCAACTAAATTTAAGAGAATTAAATTCAAATTTAAAAACTCAGATCAAAATTGGGCTACCTTATCAGAGATAGCATTCTATAAACAAGATATAGTAAGTGATAAAGTTAATAACATATTCACTAATGGATTAATGAATGAGTTATCAGAGGAATATAATACATTAGAAAAATTAAAAGTACTAGAAAATGAAGCTAAAGAACATCCTTTAAATAGTTCATTTACTGAAACATTTGAATTAGCACATAAAGTACTTGAGGGCAAATTAGAAACTGTAAGAGTTGTTACAGCAGAGCAACATGGAAATATGGTAAAGCATGCTAAAGATAATTTGAAGTTTGGGTTTGGTAATAACAATCAACCAGCAGGAATATCTGCAAAGCCAGGGGACGTAATAACTGTTTATGTAGATGCAGACCCAACAGGACCACTACCAAGTTTGGCCTTTTCTCAACAAGAAGGAAGCTTTGCTAACTGGCTACATACTGTGAATTTAACACCAGGTAGGAATGTAATAACTGTTCCAGAACTGCCAAAGGATAGCTGGTATAATCATGATGTAACTAAAGGGGGAGCAATATATATAGTAAATCCATATACTAGTGAAGAACAACCTAAAGCTCCCGTTATAAGATTTGAGTCAGGAGATAAGTTCCCATTCCTTACAAAAGATACTGATGTAGAGGAATTTAAAAACTTCTTAATTGAATATAAAAAGGCAATAGATGAAGATATAGCAAAAAATCCTAATGTCTTAGATAGAGAGGTTATAGATGTATTCGAGTTTGTAAGTGATCATATAGTTTGGACAGGAACTGCAACTGGTGCATATCAAGCGTATATAGAACAAGGTGCTAACCCACTGAATACAATAGATATATATAATACTCTAATGAAAGAGATTTTTAAATATTATGGGTTAGATGGTAGCAATGAGAAAAATGATCCTAAATATATAAGAGAAAATGTTAGATTAGCACAGCCTTTTGGATATATGTATGCATATACTGGTCATATAGGAGTACAAAGAGATGTAATGGCAGGATTATTAGTTGATACTCCAGGGTGGGGACTAATTCACGAAATAGGTCATAAGATGGATGTATATGAAAGATTACATGGTGAAGTTACAAACAATATGTTACCTATGTATATGTCTGTATATTACAATAATATTGATAACAGGATACCATATGAAAATGAGATTTATAAAAATGCTATAAGTGATAACCCTAAGAAATATGATGGTGGTGGACAAGCTTTAGCAGTATATTGGCAATTAGAAATGTATAAACCAGGTTATTGGGCTGAGTTAAATAAATTGTATAGAGAAAGAAATGTTAGCTTAGGAAATGAAAATCCTGATAATGTTAAAATGCAATATTTAATTAAATTTTCATCAGAAGTAGTAGGGGAAGATTTAAGTGAATACTTTGCTAGACATGGATTTACGGTTAATGAGGAAACTAGAGAAACAGTAAGTAAGTATCCCAAATCAGGTAAAAAGATATGGTATTTAAATAATCGTAAGGCTAAGTATGAAGGAAATGGATTTATCAAAGATACTAATTTAGATGTTTCATTAAACAAAATTGAAAATGGAAACAAGTTAACATTTAATATAGATAATAGGGTTAAAGCAGATTTATTGGGGTATGAAATATTAAAAGATGGCAAGATAATAGGATTTACTTCAACTAATAGCTTTACAGATACTAATGCAGATTTAAGTAGGAATTCTAAATATGAAGTTATACCATATGACATTAACTTAGGAGTAGGAGATAAGGTTGTAATAGATTCATTTGCGCCAACTATAAATATGCAGCAAAGAAAGGTAACTTTAAAATTAGGAGAAGAGTTTAATCCTTTAGATTATATAAAGGTATTAAACCATGAAGGAAATGATCTAATTTCTAATGTTAAAGTTGAACAGAATGTAGATACTAGTAAACTAGGAACATATAAAGTTAAGTATATAGTAAATGATGGAGAAGCACCGGTTGAAAAGACTTTAGAAGTTGAAGTAGTAAGCGATTATGACTATTTATCAGATGAAGAGTGGACATCAGCAGAAACTAAATGGGGAACTCCAAGAAGAAATACTAATATAAAAGGTAGAGTAAGCGGAGAGGTTAAAGACTTTGAAAAGGGTTTTGGAATACATGCAGATGGTACAATAACTTATGACTTAGCAGGCAAAGACTATGATAATTTCGAAGTTTTACTTGGAGTTGATGCAGGAATAGAAGTACAAAATACTTCTAGTATAAAATTTGAAATAATAGCTGATGGTAAAACTTTAGCTAATACTGAAGTTTTAAAACATGCTGATAATATGGAATATATAAATGTTCCAGTTAAGGGTATAAATCAACTAGTACTAAAGGTTACTGATGCTGAAAATGGAAATACTTTAGATCATGCAGTAATAGCTAATCCTAAATTAACTACAAACAATGGAAAGCCTAAAATAACAGCAAATGATAAATTTTATAAAATAGGCGAAACTGTAAATATTAATGAAGGAGTTACTGCAAAGGATGCAGAAGATGGAGATTTAACTTCAAACATAGAAATAGTGTCAAATTCCTATAAAGAAGGGAAAATAGGAAGATTTGAAGTTGTTTATAGGGTAACAGATAGTGATAACAATACTACAGAAAAGAAATCTTATATTACAGTTTATGAAGACTATACAGTAGTTAAATCAAAATATGGACAATTTGATAAATTAAACGAATATAACGAACAATTTAAGATTCCAGTAGCTTCAATAACTAACAATGGTGGAAACTATCCAAATAGCCCTATAGAAAGAGCTATAGATAATAATCGTGATACTCATTGGGAAACTTTAAATCCAAATAGTAGTTCATTTAAAAATGAAGTTATATTTGATTTAGGAGAAACCACTGAAATAAGCAGAATTGCCTATGCAGCTCGAAATGGTGGAAAAGGATTTGCTAGGAAGTTTGAAATCTATGTTTCTACAGAAGCAGAAGGTAATGATTTTAGATTAGCTGGTAAAGGTGAATATAATGGCAATGTTAATGACGTTATAGAATTTAAAGTAGATAAAACTAATGCAAGAAGAGTTAAATTTAAATTTATAGAAGCTAACCAAGATTGGGCAAGTATTGGAGAGATGTCTTTCTATAAAACAGATGATTTAGCGGAGAAGATAGATAATTTATTTACTGATAGCACTAAAACAGAAGTTATTGAAAAATACAATACTTTGGATAAGCTACAAGGGTTAAGGGAAGAAGTTAAAGGACATCTAGCAGCTAATCTATTTGAAGAAAACTTGAAGAAAGCTGAAGAAATCATAAGGTCTAAGTTTCCAACATTAACCATACCAAAATCAGTATCAACTAAAGTTGGACAAGAGATAGATTTAAATGAAGAATATACTGCAATTGATACTGAAGATGGAAACATAACTGACAGCGTTGAAGTAAGTGGCAAGGTAAACTTTAATAAGACAGGAAAGTACCCAATAACTTATAAAGTAACTGATAGTGATGGGAATGAAGTAGTTAAAACTAGAACTATAGCAGTAGTGGATATGAAGGATTATAGTTACTTAACAGATTATGAATGGAAATCTACTCAAAATAGCTATACTGCTCCAAAGAAGGATATATCTACAAGTAATAATGCTTTAAGATTAACAGATAAAGATGGTAATGCAGTATCCTTTGAAAGAGGTATAGGAGCTCATGCAACTTCAACAATAACATATGATTTAAGTGACAAAGATTATGCATTCTTTAGCTCATATGTTGGAGTAGATAGACAAATGTTTGGTACAGTAGGATCAGTTTCCTTTGAAGTATATGTAGACGGAGAGAAGAAATTCGACAGTGGAGTAATGACTTCTAGAGATGCTATGAAGTATGTAGAAGTTGATATAAATGATGCTAAGGAATTAAAACTTGTAGTAACTGATGGTGGAAATGGAATTGGTTCAGACCACGCTACATGGGGAGATACTAAACTTCATTTTGCTAATGAGGTAGAGGTTAACTATGAAGAATTAGAGGCATTAGTTAATGAGGCTAATAAGTATGTTAAAGATGACTATACTGAAGAATCATTTAAGGTATTAGAAGAATCTTTAAATACAGCTAAGGTTATTTTAGAAGATAAAATAAGTACTCAAGATGAGATAAATTCTATGATTGCAAAATTAAATGAAGCAATATCTAAATTAGAGAAAAGTGTAGATTTAAATGAGGTTATAACAATAAAAGATGAAAATCTTAAAGAGAGTATAAAGAAAGAACTTAATCTATCAAGTGATAATATAACTATAGGTGATATGCATAAACTAACAAAGTTATCATGTTCAAATAAATGGATTTCAAGTTTGGAAGGTTTAGAGTATGCTAAAAACTTAGAGTCATTAGATGTATCATATAACCAAATTAAAGATTTATCACCACTTAAGAATCTTAATAAATTAACTAATTTAAATGCAACTTTTCAAATAATAACAGAGGGTATGCTCTATGCAAAGGATAATAAAATAACTTTAGATTACGAAATATTAAACAGAAAGGGTGAGAAATTAGCTCCAAAAGAAATAATTATAAAAAGCAATAGAAGCGATGAAGCTATTAATTTAACATTAGAAGAATTAGTAGATAAAAATGGAGTTATTTCTTTTGATATTTCAAGCTTTGATAAATATGTCCATAGTATATATCTAGTATATGAAGATGGAGAAGATAATTTCTTAACTCAATCCCTATATATGTTTGATGTAAAATAGTGATATATATTTATATATTTATAAAATAAATTAGAATAGGTATTAAATCCTAAATATTTTCATTGCAAAAACAGCCTTATAAGAAAATTAAATCTTATAAGGCTTGTTTTGCAGTAATTATTGATTAATAATATCTATGTCCATGTTCAGCGGCTTCTGAGTCTGCTTTAGTCTTATGAACTGTCCCAAATGGATGTTCAGGTGGGGCATAGATAGAGTATAATTTAAGAGGAGTATTTCCAGTATTAATTACATTGTGCCATGTACCAGCAGGTATCATGATAGCATAGTCATCAGAAACTCTTCTCTCAAAATTTAAATTATCTTTACGCATCCCCATTCTAACTAGACCTTCACCTTCTTCAATACGTAGAAATTGATCAACATTTGGATGGGATTCTAAACCTATGTCATCTCCAACATTAATGCTCATTAGGGTAACTTGTAGATGAGTTCCTGTCCACAAAGCTGTACGGAAATTATTATTTTGCTTAGTGGCTTCATTAATATCAACTACATAAGGTTGTTTACCATAATCTTTTAATTCAATAGGAGCCCTTTCAAGGTCCCAGTTATATATTGGTGTGGTATCCGCTAAATCACATAAATAAGGAGTATACATTCTTGCGTCAATGAAGTAGGGATAAAGATAGGGGGTAGACAGATTATACATATTTATCACTCCGTTTATAGAATTAATAACAGTATATTAAATATGTTTAGAGAAGGTGATTAATTTATAAGCGAGGAGTACGCTTTTAAAAAAATTTTAGAAATGCTGATTAAATAGAATTTATAGATAAAGGGTAATCAAACACATATATATCTATAAATAGTTATATATGTGTTTGATTATAATTTTAAAGTTACGAAACTAAGTCCAGTAATATATAAATTACTGGACTTTATATTGTTAATTTAGATATTCATTTATAAATTGTAAAATGTTTAAATGTAATTGGTCTAACGCGGATTCCTCTATTGGATAATGACTCCCGTTTTCTAATTCTACAATTTTTATTGGAACTTTTTTAATTTTATTTAAAAATTGTGTGCTAAGATGTAGTGGAGTCCATCTATCTTCTTTAGGTTGTGTTAATAAAATTGGACAAATATTAAAATTTTCAGGTTCAATATCAGGTAGATAAGTCATATAAGTATAAATGAATTTTAATGGTACGCTACTTCCAGCTGACGTTTTGTCTTTTATCATTACTTTAAGAGCATTCTTATCATTGCATAAAGCGTTCATTTTTGAGCAAATAGTCATTTTCATTTTAAAGTTTGAAAGACCTATGTTAGAAGATAACTTTGACAATGGAACACCTAATTTTGCCCAAAATATATTTCTAGTGGTTTCATCTCTAACCGTTTGATCTCTTTGATCCAAAAATGTCATTCCGATTATACCTTTTACTTTTTTATTTTTGCAGGCAACATGATATGTTTCCATACCACCAGCTGATAAACCATAAAGGAATATGGGTCTTGAATCTTTGCTTAATTCATGATTTATATAATCATTCCCTAAATTAATCCAGTCATCATATGTAATAGTCATATTTTTATTAATTTCAGTTACGCCATAAAGTGGCATGTCTATAGCTATTACCTCAAAATCATCTTTAGAAAGAGGTCCTCCAATAATTGTTGACATCTGCCTACCATTAGTTCCTACTCCGTGAAATAAAATAACTTTTGCTTTGGCATTTTTATTTCTAAATGTATCTAAATGTACCTTATTTCCTTTCCAATTCCACCATTCTTCTTCTGGTTGATAATTAGAATGAAAATGTAATTTTCGTGGTAAAAACTTTTCGATTTCTTTCCATGATTTTTGTTCATTATAATTCATACTAAATCCACCTCTTTATTAATTTTCTTCTTTAATAGTTCTTCTTATTCTGCTTAAGGACTCTGGTGTTATACCTAAGTAAGAAGCAATATAATGTTGAGGAACTCTTTCTTTAATTTCCCCATATTCTTTTTGAAAAGCTATATATCTTTCTGTTGCACTCATTATTTGAAAAGCATATTCTCTTTGCATTTTATAAAGTAGATTGTTTTCTAAAAATTCCATGTATAAACGACTTAGATTTTCATCTTGTAAAATTAATTCTTTTAATTCTTTAGCTTCAAATTTTAATGCCATTACATTTTCTAATGCCTCAAATCCTTGAATACTTTTCTGATTAGAAAAAAGACTTTCTCCAATACAAAAATCATTTTCTTTCATAAAAAATTTGGTAATGTCATTTCCTTCTTTATCTAAATAATAGCTTCTAGCTATTCCAGAAAAGATTACGTATACTACATTTTGTTCATCCCACATATTTAATATCATATCATTTTTGGGAAAATAAACTTCAGAACTTATTTCTAGTATTTTTTCAACTATTTCATGGCTAACACAGTAATTATTATTACTAAAAGTACTTTTAATTAATTTATATTTATCTTCTTTTTTCAATTAGTATCAACTCCAAATTTATTTTATATATTATTGCTAAGAAAAACATTAACATTTGTTAATAGTCAAGAAGGAATTAGCAGTTGCTAAATACTGATTTAATAATATATAAGTTTAGGGAAGTGAAATAAGAAAAACAATAGAAAGTTGGATTTAAAATAATAGGAGTTTAGAAAAGGATGTATCGAGTAAGAAAGATCATTGCATGAAAGAGCTAATATGATTAGTTAAGCGAGCAAAGAAAAGCAATAGGGATAGCTAAATAGTATGCCAACTTATACAATTTTTGCAGGAGTTAATGGTGCAGGTAAAACTTCAATATATAAGTCTAGCTATATATAATGAAAATAAAGATGAAAAAAGAATAAATATTGATGAAATGGTAGCTAGTAAAATAATAAAAGTTTTACTAGCTATTTTTATAAGTGAAAATGCAGTATAGAAGTTTAAGATATTAAATTGATTAATATATTTTAATTGACTTTAGCCTAAGGTGAAAGTTTAAAATGATAGTATAATAAAGGTTAAGGGGGATAAGGGATGAGAGAAGATTATACTATTAGTCAAATAGCTGAAATATTTAATATTACTACTAATAAAATTAGATTTTATGAGAAAAAAGGATTACTAGTACCGATAAGACAAGCTGATAATCAATATAGAAAATTCAACGAAGATGACATTGTTAGATTACAATCTATTTTGTTGTATAGATCAATTGGATTAAGTATTGATTCTATACAAGATATATTAAAAAGTGATGAAAAAGAAAATTATTTAACTCATTTCAATAATCAGTGGAAACTAGTTAATGATGAAATTCATAAACTTAATGTAATAAGAAAATCTTTAGAACAAGTAATAGATAAAATTTATCAAGAAACAGAAGAGTATAAAGTTAAGGATGATTTATTAGAAATAATAAACGAGAGCAATAAATTGAATAATATCAAAAATGAATGGAAGGATAAATGGAATTTTAATAGTTGGGCAAAATCATATGATGATGATGTTAAGAGAGATAATGGGGAATTGAAAATATATAAAAATTATGAATTAATATTACAAGGTGTATATGATTTAGTAGAAGAGTTGGATAGAAATAATTCTAATATACTTGAAATAGGTGTAGGAACAGGTAATTTAGCAAGTAAGTTTTTAAACAATAATTATGAAATAATAGGAATAGATCAATCTAGGGAGATGCTATCAGTTGCAAAAGAGAAATATCCTAGTTTAAAGGTAAGATTAGGTGAATTTTTAAAGATACCATATGATAGTAAATCTTTTGATATTATTATTTCAACATATGCATTTCATCATCTGAATGAAGATGAAAAATGTATTGCAATAGAAGAAATGATAAGGGTATTAAAAGAAAATGGAATAATTATCATTGGAGATTTAATGTTTGAGAGTAAAGAAGCAGAAGAACAAATATTGAAGAGTTTATCACAGAAACAGATAGAGGAAATAAAAGATGAGTATTACTCATATATTGATTTATTAAGTATGGAGTTTAATAAATATAATAAGAAATTAGATTATAAGAGAATAGATAAATTCAATTATATAATAAGAATAAAGTAAAATATATTTAGTCTACTGCATAATACAAGGAAAGGTTTTATTCACCACTGACTACTTTATTTGCTACATTATTGCTTCCTATTCTATTTTCAACAATTAGACAACAGCAAAAAACAACTTCAATAATAAGCATAAATACTGTCACAGTAATGATAGAGCAATACAATCCAAGGAGTAAAACTGTAATTGGTATTACAACCGAAAGCACATAATATGTTTTTGATTGATATAGCCAACCATAGGGCAGCAGATGTGCACCAAAAATCATAGCATAAACCATCAAAAATTTTTCTGGAACAGCCGCATATACCCACATTGCTATCAGTATATAAAGCATTTGGTTTATTGCAAACAGTACACCCAATTTGGTAAGAGGATTATTCTTATTTTGAAAATCTACTCCTATCAGCTTTGAAATGAAATAAGCCAAAGGAACTAATGGAGCTGAACAAAAGAAAGTATATAGGTTTTTCGTCAAAATCGGCATAGGAGATATATGAATAGCCAAAATAGCTACCCATATGACAACGGAAGCGATAATGAAAGACAATCCTCTTTTTGATTTTTTGGTGTTGTCTGCTTTTAGTTCTTGCAATGCAGAAAGCAACTTCTCTTTATTTTCCATCCTACATACTCCTTTGCTGCTGATATTCTTGTAATGCCTGAGTGTATATTTCTCCTTGTTTTTTACTATATCTATTATATATGGCAATGCAGATAAGGTATAAAACAAAAACAATCCCAATAAATCTTAACCATTGAGCTGCTGCATCTTTACCCATAAAAAAGCCAAACTGATAAAATCCAACACCTTCATATAAAGTGAATACACTCATAAAGCAGGTCAATCTTTTTGTAAAACTCCATCTCTTTATGATTAAGGGAGTAAAAAACAAGTTAAAAATGAAAACCCCGCCTATAATCCAAAGCACTAATTTAATTAAAGTATTAGTCAAAATAATTTGGATATTGAAAATATAATTATAAGCTAGCATAACAATGAGAAGCCAAGAGGTGCAGAAAGCGATGCCGTTTCTCATCCACACCCAAAATTGTATAATATCTTTTTTACGTTTTTGCATATCTGCCTCCTATATTGACAACATATTACGAATTGCCTGCACATATTTTCTAGATATGCAGAGATGCTCTCCGTTACACATGGTTGCTAAAATTGTGCGGTTAAGTTCAGGTTTTAATGATCGAATCTTATTGATATTGACTATTTGAGATTTTGAAATTCTAATAAAGTCGTTATCTGATAAAATAACTTCCAATTCATAGAGACGCTGTTTGACTTCCATTACATCATCTTTAGTATATAAATAAGTGCGATTATCCACGGACTCAAAATACAATACATCAGAGGAATTGATAAAGTATAAATCATTATCCTTTTTAGCCTGTAGCTTCTTGTCAAACAGTTCAATATGAGATTTTAGCTGCATAATTTCATCATCAATCTGCTTGCATCTGATAATTACTTGCAGGGCTTCTTTTACATGTTCAACAATCTGAATATCCATTTTGCACCTCCAAGGTAATTATACCCATATGTGGTATCTTTCTCAAGAGTTCTCAGGTAAGAGGTACAAATATGGATATTAAGAAGCCACAAATTATATAATTGTGGTTTTCAAATTCCAATTTATCTTTCTAATCCTCCATAAATCCTTTACTTTCAAGGCTTTTCTCCTAATAAATGCTCTAACCTTATGTGTTTTCACTTGCTGTTCTGCACATAATCCCAACGGTGTTTGGGGCTTCAAATGCTTCGCCGGTTGCAGACGGAGGGTAAGCAGCAACCCAAACAGAGAAAAACCTTCCTAGAAATGAATAACGATATGTAGGCAGAGAGCGGAATGATGATTATAAGGAATATAAGGAAATAGCGACACAGCAGGATTTTGATAATCTTTAGTGGATATAGCTGAATGAAACACCTTATAAATGTGCAAGTGAACAATTTTTAGAAAAGGCATTGACATCTATACAAAGACATACTAAGCTATACATATAAGAGTGATACATACAGAGCAATACATAACAATACATTTGAACTCTGGATTAATTTTTTTGTAAAGGAGAAAATGTAATGAGTAATACGAACTTATCATTAAGAACTAATCCACAAGTACTTGGCTTATTTTCAAAGGGTCAAGAGTATCAACCTTTAGTCAATCGAGTTGATTTTTTTAATCAAGCCATGGAAAATGCTTTATCAGCGAATACTGACTGGAAAAAACTATCTAGTATAAATGTTGATTACTATAATACAGACTCTACAACTCCTGAATTCATTCAGCTTAGGGTCGATAAAGATAAATGGGAAACTGTTGTTAATAGAATAAAGAACTCGTTTACCCCTCCACTTAAAAGAACTACTACACCGTATGTTGTGAAACTTGTGCTGATTAGTTATATACAATACCTATCAAGTATTCAAGATAACAAAGAAGAAGCAATTAGCGTTTGTGAAATCAAGCCTAATAGGGACGAAGATATAACTGGTCCTGATATGGTAAGAAAGCTTGTTCAGATATTGCTTTTGAACAGAGAAATAGATAAGCCAGTTATAGAAAAGGTAAAGAACGCACTGTTGGAATGGGAGGAATAAAAATGAAGCAACCTTTTATAGCCTTAACAAAGGATGATGTTGAAACTTTGAGAAGAAAACCGATGTCTGTTCCAGTGAGTAAACAAG
Source organism: Clostridiaceae bacterium (assembly GCA_902363375.1). GTDB lineage: Bacteria > Bacillota > Clostridia > Clostridiales > Clostridiaceae > Clostridium_J. The sequence continues at coordinate 688,432 of CABIZX010000002.1, forward strand.
GGGTAAATTATAATTTCACCTCAAAGCAAATGGATGATGCTATAAGGCATTTAAAAACTTTATATACGGGGATAGTTAGAGAATCATTTGCCTCAAAGATTCTTTTGTTAAATGAACTGTATTAGTTAGGGAGGCATCATGACAAAGCTTGAGGTAAAAAAGAAAATTGATAAATATCTTAAAGAGTATAACATAAATAATATGTTAATCAATGACCATCACCGTCTTATGCTTGAGAAAGACTTGATACATTTTATTTGTATTACCACATAACAAATTTAAAGATAAAATTCTAATATTATTTGAGAGGAAGTAGGGTAATGAGCAAGCATAAAATTTACACTATGAGCTTTTCGAGTGTATATCCACTTTATATTTTAAAAGCAGAGAAAAAGGGAGCCACGAAAATGGAAGTTGATGAAATTATTCGTTGGCTGACAGGTTATAGCCAGGAGGAATTAGAAGAACAAATAGAAAAAGAGAAGGATTTTGAAACCTTCTTTATGGAAGCACCTCAATTGAATCCATCAAGAACTTTAATAAAAGGTACTATTTGTGGTGTTAGAGTGGAAGACATTAAAGAACCAATTATGCAGGAGATTCGTTATTTAGATAAGTTAATTGATGAATTGGCAAAAGGAAAAGCTATGGATAAAATATTGAGAAAATAAATGATTTCCATCAGGTTAATGTTCCTTCATGGAATAGGTTTCGATCCCAATAATTGTGATGTAAGGTAATGAACCTGAGTTTGATTAATAGATAAATATAATTAGAATAGGTATTAAATCCTAGATATTTTAATTACAAACACAGCCTTATGAGAAAATTAAATCTTATAGGGCTGTGTTACATTAACTATTGATTAATATCTATGTCCATGTTCAGCAGCTTCTGCATCTGCTTTAGTTCTATGAACTGTACCATGTGGATGATGAGGTGGAAGACTGTGAAACTTTTTCTGTAAATGGTTTGACATGCAAACTTTTTGTACCAAAAATCAAGTAGTTTTAATATTGACAATTCATAAATTGTGTTTAATATTATTTGTATTAGATTAGGAGGCTAAAAAGATGAATGAAAATAAATTTAATGGTATGGGAAAAATATATTCTAAATATCGTCCATCATATTCTTTCAATTTTATTGATTATCTTTTTACAAATGTAGGAATATCCCAAAGTAGTATTATTGCCGACATAGGATCTGGTACGGGTATTTTAACTAAGCAATTACTTGAAAAAGGCAGTAAGGTATATGGTATTGAGCCTAATGCTGATATGAGTGTTATTGCTGAAACTAATTTGAAAAACTTTTCTAAGTTTACATCTGTTAATGGAAATGCTGAGAATACTACTATTGACGATAATAGTATTGACTACATTACTGTTGCACAGGCTTTCCATTGGTTTGATATGGAAAGATTTAAAAAAGAGTGCCAGCGTATTTTGAAGCCTGAAGGAAAAGTGATTTTGGTTTGGAATAGTTGGGATAATAAGAATGAATTAGTGGTAGAAAACTATGAAGTTAATCGCAAATATTGCCCAAATTTCAAAGGTTTTTCTAGTGGAATGTATGGCAAAATTAATGAGGATGATTTTTCAGATTTTTTTAACGGTAAATATGAAACAAAAGTATTTCTTAATAATTTAATTTTTGATATGGAGGGATTTATTGGACGAAATCTATCATCTTCATATTCGCTGAAAAGTAGTGATGCACAGTATAATAACTATGTTAATGAATTAAAAAAAATTTATAAAAAATATAGCAATAATGGAAAGCTTATAATGCCGAACTTAACACGTAGCTATATTGGAAATGTGTAGAAAAATAAGCAATAGATCTGGATAGATTCACTGCTTATGAATATCTTTATTTAATTATTTAACTCACTAGAAAATTAAAATTTGTCAGATAAAGATTAGGAGGATAGGTGAAAAACTTATCCTATTTTTTATAAAAAAGTTCTATTAAAACTTGAATTTGAAATAATACTAATTATTATGTATATGGGGAAGTCTAAACTTTTTTACTTATGGTGCGGTGAACCACACCATAAGTAAGGGATAACAGGTTTGAAATATGAAAAAGCATTAAAATTTAGCATTCAATGCTTTTTTTATTAGGATCTCAAGTTGGAGAAGTTAGTAAGAAAGTTAAAGAGTTTAAATTTTCCAAGGGAAAAGTTTGTCCATTTTGTCATTCTAAAACCGTATCAAGAAATGGTAAGTATAACAATAAACAAAGAAATACAACCGATATTTATACAAATAATACATTTTATTGAACTTATATTATTTATAGAAAGCACTTTAGATTTCAAGTATACTTAAATAATTGAATATAGTTTTATATTTATAAAATAAATTAGAATTTAACGGAGGTAAGGTCATATGAATAAGATGAGAAAATTCAACTCATTTATGCTCTTTGGCATTTTTCTTTTGCTGTATGTTCTTCTGTGCTCTTATGCATTGATTTTCAAGTACGTTTCACCCTTAGAACTTTTCAGCTCAAATAGAGAATATATTAGGAGCACTAATATAATACCATTTCACACTATAGGCAGCTATCTGTCAGGTGGGCTGAATGTTTCTCCAATTATTGCTGCAAGCAATATATTAGGAAATATCATACTCTTTGTCCCTCTAGGAATTTATCTACAATTGCTAAAGAAAAGTAAAAAAATATGGACAAGTACACTGATTGTATTCTTCATTACATTCTTTGTTGAAATGTTTCAGCTTATTTTTGGACTTGGTGCTGCTGATATAGATGATGTTATTCTTAATTGTTTAGGTGGATTAATTGGAATATTAATATATAGAGGATTGTGTGCATTATTAAAAGATGAGGAAAAAGTCCGTACAGCTATTGTGATACTAGGGTTTATTGTTATTTTGATTCCAGTCTTCATCACAACTATATTTGGTTTTAGATTTAGATTAGGTTAATGCTTTTTGATGTGAGCAAAGTAACAACACATGCTTCAATTACAGCAAAGCCTTTTTTGAGAAAGAAGGGTACAAGGTTATTAAGGAACAAAAGGTAGAAAAAAATGGAGCATTATTAAAGAATTATGTTATGGAGAAACAAGTAAATTTCCATATAATTTCAAAATTCCCCTTGACCACCTATAAAAAATGTCATATAATGTAACTACACTTTTATGAAAAATGTGTTAAACATGAAACAAAATGGTGGTTTTTAATGAATAACGAGGTATGTAGCATTATAATGAATTAAAATGTAGAAGAAATGATTACTTTTGGGGAGTAACATTAAAATAAGAAGGGGGATTGGGGTTAAAGTGACACCAGTTAGATGTCCGATCTGCAATAATAGAATTTTTGATGCTAGTAGCACTTATGTGGGGAAACTACAGATAAAGTGTAGTAAGTGTAAAAAGCAAATAGAAATAAATAGAAAAGATAATATGAGTAAGATAGAATTTTCGTTTAAATTTAACAATATAACGACATAAAGGGGAATATATAGAGTTAATAGAAATACAACTAAATAAAAAGTATAATAGGACATACCGAGCAATGGAGAAATTAAACTACCGAATAGCCGGATGATTGCTAATTAGCATTCATCCGGCTATTTTTTTATTTACAGAGTTTTATTTAAAGCATTGCTTATAGCTTTAAGGTATGAAGAAAGTTATGCTTTGAATTAGTTTTTCTAAGCCTTTCATTGTGGAAGGCTTTTTTATAGGCATCTCCACTAGGCTTTGAATAGCTTCATAAAAGTTAATTTGAAGCTAGGAGAGATGAATGTGAAAATTAAGTACAACTTTGTTACAGGTGAGGTTAAGGAGATCATTGTGCCAGAAGAGATAAGTAAGATTTCTATAGAGATAGATAGGGGTATTACAAGTAGTGAAAGGCGAGAAAGTCGCAGGCATAATTCCTTAGAAAAGATGGAAGAGTGGGGATTTCAGTTTATGGATGAGAAGATGGATGTTGAAATAATAACAGAAGAAAAATTAGTCATAGAAAGTCTTTATGAAGCACTAGGAAAATTATCTTTTGAGAAAAGGAAGTTAATTGGCCTAGTGTTTTTTGAGAGGGAAACTATTACTTCTATTGCAAAGAAAAGGGGAGTTACTGAGGGAGCTATAAGAAAAGAACTTAAAAAGATTTATAGAGAAATAGAAAAAATTTTAAAATAGTGGTACGAATTTGTGATTCTCGTGGCTATTATATGAGAGGTATTTTTTAAGTCATAAAAAGTTATAACACAAATTTTAATTTTAAAAGAAGGGATTAGAAATAAATTTTAATTTTACAAAAAGAGCTGAGAAATAAGTTTTAATTTAAAAGGAGAAAAGTCATGGAGATAAGTTTTAATTTAAATTGCAAGGATGAAACCTTTATAACCTTTCTAGAAACTATAGGTAAGTTTCTGCCTATGCCTAGGGAAGCAGGTAAGTTGGATTTTAAACCAAGAGTTAGGAATGAGGTTCAATCAGAAGTTAAGCAGAATACTAAATCAGAAATTAAAGAGGCTATTAAATCAGAGAAACTTGAAGAAAATCAGACAAGCCGCGGAGAGGAAAACTCAGGTAGAGAAGAAAGTCAGACAAGCCGCAGAGAAGAAGCCAAAGCAACTATGAAAAATAAGGAGTCAAAGCCTAGGATAACTCTAGAGCAGCTTAGGGAAAGACTAGCTCTTATGTCTCAACAGGGAAACCATGAAAATGTTAAGGCACTTTTAAGAAAGTACGGTGGAGAGCGGCTTACGGATATACCTGAGGATAGCTATGAAGAGTTATTTAATGAAGCAGCTATGGAAGAAAAAGCATAAGGGGATTCCTTGTAGATCATTAAAAAGATATAAATTTCTTGATTTCAAGGAGCAGCATTAGAAAGTATGAGAAGTTACTTCATAAATCAGTGGAGTGAAAGAGTTTTTAAGGAGGAGTTTAAAGTGTCAATTAAATTAAATACAAAGGTTGTTACAGGAAGGGTTAGGCTATGTTATACAAATTTATTTGAGCCAAGGGTTATGGAGCAGGGGCAGGAGCCAAAGTATAGTGTTTGTATTCTTATTCCAAAGTCTGATACCAAGACTTTAGAGGATATTGTTGAGGCCATTGATTGTGCTAAGTTAATGGGAGCATCACTTTGGGGAGGAAAGATTCCTGTGGATTTAAAGCTGCCCCTTAGAGATGGAGATGAGGAGAGGGGAGATCAGGAGGAGTATGCTAATCACTACTTTATCAACGCTTCTTCTAAGCAAAGACCAGGCATTGTGGATAAAAGGCTTATGGATATAACAAATCCTAGTTATGTTTATTCTGGTTGTTATGGCAGGGTTTCTATAAATTTTTATCCCTTTAATCAAGGTGGAAATAGGGGCATTGGCTGTGGGCTTCAAAATGTTCAGAAGCTAGAGGATGGAGAGTTTTTAAGTGGCAGGTCTAGACCTCAGGATGATTTTCAAGTGGTGGAGGATAATTATGATGATAGATCATGGTAGAAGAATTTTATCTATAGATATAGAGACTTATTCCAGTAGGGATTTAACAAAGTGTGGAGTTTATGCCTATTGTGAGGCGGAGGATTTTGAGATTTTGCTCTTTGGTTATGCCTTTGATGATGAACAGGTTAGGGTTGTGGATTTAAAGAGTGGAGAGGAATTGCCAAGGGGGGTTATGGAGGCTTTAACTGATGATAAGGTGATTAAGGCTGCCTTCAATGCAAATTTTGAAAGGATATGTATATCAGCTCATTTTAAAATAAACATGATTATAGAGCAGTGGAGGTGTAGTGCTGTAACTGCACTGTCACTAGGGCTTCCAGGAAGTTTAGAAGGTGCTTTAAAAGCTATAGGATTAAAGGAGGAAAAGTTAAAGGAAGGGAGAGAGCTTATAAAATATTTCGCCATGCTCCCTAAAGTTAATCATGCTCTCCTTAAAGGCTGTGATGCTCCCCTTGGAGATTCAAGGAATCTTCCTCAGGATAATAGAGAAAAATGGCAGATTTTTAAGGACTACTGCAAAAGAGATGTGGAGGTTGAGAGGGCTCTTAGAAAAAGGTTAAGTAAATATAGATTTTCTCCTAGGGAGGAAAAGCTATGGTTTTTAGATCAGAGGATTAATGATGATGGAATTTTAATAGATGAAAAGCTGTTAGGGTGTGCTATGGAGTGTGCTTTAGAGAGTTATAACGCCTTGAGGAAAGAGGCTATAAGGGTAACGGGAATTCAAAATCCTAATAGTAATAAGCTATTAAAGCAGTGGCTTTATGAAAGGGACATAGAGGTGGAAAGCTTAAATAAAGAGGTGGTAGAAAGACTTTTGAAAGAGGATATAAGTGAAGAAGTAAAGACTCTTTTAAGGTTAAAGATAGGACTTTCTAAAACCTCCATTAAAAAGTATGAGGCGATGAAGAGAGTCATGGGGAAGGATAAAAGAGTGAGGGGCTTATTTCAGTTTTATGGAGCTAATAGGACAGGGAGATGGGCTGGAAGGCTTGTTCAAGTTCATAACTTGCCTAAGACTACCTTAAAGGATGTAAATCTGGCAAGGCACTTTTTAAAGAGTAAGGATCATAAGGCTATAGAGGTGTTTTATGAAAGTATTCCAAAGGTTTTAAGTGAGCTTATAAGAACTGCCTTTATTCCAAGGGAGGGCTCTCGGTTTATCATTGCAGATTTCAGTGCCATTGAAGCTAGGGTTATAGCTTGGCTTGCTAATGAAAGGTGGAGGTTACAGGTTTTTAATACCCATGGGAAAATCTATGAAGCCTCAGCATCTCAGATGTTTAAGGTTCCTATAGATGATATAACAAAGGAAAGTATTCTTAGAGAAAAGGGAAAAATTGCAGAGCTGGCTCTAGGATATCAAGGCAGTAAGGGAGCTTTAATTGCCATGGGAGCTTTGAATATGGGGATTAAGGAAGAGGAGATAATGCCTCTAGTTAATATTTGGAGAGGCTCTAACAGAAATATAGTAAGGCTGTGGCAGACTATAGAAAGGGCAGCCCTTGAAGCAGTGACCCATGGCACGGTTGTAAAGCTGGATAGAGGAATTATGTTTTCCATGGAGGATGGAATTTTATTTGTAACTCTGCCCTCAGGGAGAAGTATAGCCTACGTAAATCCAAGGGTAGAGCGAGATACAAGCTTTAATAAGGATTTTCTTACCTATGAGGGTATGGAACAAAGCAGAAAGCGTTGGGAGAGAATGAAAACCTATGGGGGTAAGCTAACAGAGAATATCGTACAAGCTATAGCTAGGGACTGCCTTGGTGAAGCTATGTTAAACCTTCAGGAAGCAGGTTATAAATGCGTTATCCATGTCCATGATGAAGTAGTTTTAGAGGTTCCTAAGGGCTTTGGTTCCATAAAAGAGGTAGAGGAAATTATGGGTAGACCCATAGAGTGGGCTAAGGACCTATATCTAAGGGCTGAAGTTAATGAAAGTGAATATTATAGAAAATATTAAGAGAGAAAAGTAATCATCATAGAAAACACTAAGATTAGAAATGGATTATCATAAAAAATATTAAGTTTAAGAAACAATTGTCATAGAAAGTATTAAGCTAAAAATAGTTACTATAGAAAATAATAAGGTTGAAAAGTGAGTGGTATAAGATTATGAGAGAGAGCAATTTTCATAGGTCAATAAAATATGATGGAAATTTAAATATTGCAGTGGGGAAAAGTAGAAGAGATAAGCAGTGGAGGAATACAGCTACAACTTGGTCTAAGTTTATAGAAAGATTAAGTGCTACCATTTATACCTCAGAAACAGTGGGTGAATATGAAAATCTTAGTAAGGATATGCAAGATAATATCAAGGATGTAGGTGGATTTGTAGGTGGTACCTTAAAAGAGGGTAGAAGAACTAGGGAGGCTGTTATAGATAGGCAGCTTTTAACTCTTGATTGTGATTATGCTACCTCCTACCTTTGGGATACTATAGACATGCTCTTTGACTTTGCTGCTGTTATGTACTCTACCCATAAGCACTGCCAGGAAAAGCCTAGATTTCGCTTAGTTATTCCACTAAGTAGAAGGGTTTCTCCTGAGGAATATGAAGCTATAGGTAGAAAGGTTGCTAAGGATATAGCCATGGATTACTTTGATGACAGCACCTATGAACCATCAAGGCTTATGTATTGGCCTTCTACTAGCAAGAATGGAGACTTTGTCTTTAATTATAAGGACGCACCATGGCTAAACCCAGATGATATTTTAAATATCTATGAAAATTGGAAAGATAGAAGTCTTTGGCCAGAGTCCTCTAGGGTTAAGAGAGAAAAAAAAGCCTTAGTAAATAAGCAAGGCTCACCAAGGGAAAAGTCAGGACTTATAGGAGCATTTTGTAGAACTTATACCACCACAGAGATCATAGAAAAGTTTTTAAATAATATATACATTCCAGCTATGGAGGCGGATAGATACACCTATGTAAAGGGCTCTACCTCAGGAGGTTTAGTAATTTATGAAAAGGGGGACTTTGCCTATTCCTATCACGGTACAGACCCCATATCAGGGAAGCTTTGCAATGCCTTTGACCTAATGCGGCTTCATAGCTTTGGACACTTAGATGAAGGAGTATCACCAGATACACCAATTATTAATCAGCCTTCCTATGAAGCTATGATAGAATTTGCTAGAAATGATGATAGGGTGAAGCTAACCATTGGTGCTGAAAGACTTCAACAGGCTAGGATAGATTTTAGAGATAGGGAGAAAACAGAGGACAATAAAATAGAAAGCAATAATGAAAAGAAGCATAATAAAATGCGAAATAGTAATAAAACAGAGAGTAATAATGCCGAGAAGTACTATGAGGAGAAAGAAGAAATTCAGGGTGATAACGTAGAAAATAAGGAAGAAGATATCCACTGGATGCAGTACTTAGAAATGGATAAGCTGGGTAGGTATAAGCCCACCATAGAAAATATCACTTTAATTATTGAAAATGATGATAATCTAAAGGGAAAAATAGCTTTAAACGACTTTTCTCATAGAACGGTGATGAGAAAGGATATGCCTTGGCATGAAGTGATTAATAAGGTTGAAGGCGATCCATGGAAGGATAGTGATGATTCAGCACTAAGGCACTATGTAGAGAAGGTTTATAACATATCAAATCCAATGAAGGTTAATGATGCCCTTATGATTGTGGAAGAAAAGAATAAGTTTCATCCCATTAGAAATTATCTTAATTCTTTAACTTGGGATGGAGTGGAGAGAGTGGACAATTTGTTTATAAATTATCTGGGAGCTGTGGATAATTTTTACACAAGGGCAGTGACAAGAAAATCTCTTTTAGCTGGAGTGGCTAGGGTTTTTAATCCAGGAGTAAAGTTTGATTATATGTTAGTTTTAGTTGGAAGGCAGGGCATAGGAAAGAGTCATATTCTAAACCTATTAGGTCAAAATTGGTATTCCGATTCTCTTAATACAGTTCAAGGAAAGGAAGCCTATGAACAGCTTCAAGATGCATGGATTATAGAAATGGCAGAGTTATCGGCTACTAAAAAAGCAGAGGCAGAAGCAGTAAAACACTTTATATCTAAGCGGGAGGACATCTATAGAGTAGCCTATGGAAGAAGAGTTTCAAAGTTTCCAAGGCAGTGTGTTTTCTTTGGAACTACAAATGAGATAGATTTTCTAAAGGATAAAACAGGAAATAGAAGATTTTGGCCTGTAATAGTAGGTAGTAATAGGAGAAGAAGGGATCTATGGGGAGAGAATATAAAGGAGGAAATTCATCAAGTTTGGGCAGAGGTCATGGAGTTATGGAGAAGAGGGGAAGATTTAGTCCTTGATTCTAAGTTAGAAAGTGAAGCTAAGGAGGTTCAAAATCAGCACATGGAGAAAAGTGCCATAGAGGGCCTAATTCGTGAGTACCTTGAGATGCCACTTCCAGAAGATTGGATGGAGCTAGATATAGCAGCAAGGAGGAGATATATTCATGGCAATATCTTTGGAGAAGAAATAAATGCTACCTTAGTAAGAAATAAAGTTTGTGCCATGGAGATATGGGTAGAGCTGTTGCAAGGGGAACCTAAGTATATGAAACCTGCAAATGCTAGGGAAATAAATGATATCCTCCGTAGTCTTGAAGATTGGGAATCCTATGCTATGGGCACAGGAAAGCTGAGATTTGGAAAAACTTATGGAAGTCAAAAGGCTTTTATAAGAAAGGGCTTAGAAAAGAAGGAATAAGTAAGAAGGTTCATGATGGAAAATAGGAACATAGAGGCGTGTTCATGGAGTGAAAAGCACAAACGTAGAGGCGTGTCTATGGGAGTAAGGACACTGCCATAAAGCCCTATAAAGCGTGTCTATGAAAACCAAGGACACAGTAAAAATATAGGAGGGGTGTGTCTATGCTTTTCATGGACACGGTAAAAACACGGTGTCAGACACGACTTAAACCTAGAAATAACAAGGGCTTAGCTTAGGTGTGTCTATGATGTATAAGTTGTATATATTATAAGAATACATAGGTAATTCATATATACATATACTATATATACATATATATAAGAAATATATAGATACAGACACAGCTAGGTGAAGTTAGCTCAGTGGGGGAGATTTTTTGAATATGAATTCTTATGAAAAAATCGAGGAATTAGTTGTAAAGGCAAAGGCTGGGGATCAGGTTGCCTTTGAAGAGCTGCTTAAATCCTTTAGGAATTTTATAAATAAGCAGATTAGACTAATTTATGTAAATGGTTATGAGGAAGAAGATTTAATTCAAGTTGGGAACATTGCTATCTTCAAGTCAGTTAATAGCTATGACATAACCAAGGGAAACTTCACTAGCTACGTCACCCTTGCCATAAAAAATAACTTGAATTATTTAATTCGCAGCAGTGCAAAACACAGGTTTAATGCCAGTTTAGAGAGCTTCACTGAAGAAGAGTTATCTAAAAAGTCAGAAGCTCTGGGAGAAGATCTCCTAGAGGAGGAGTACCTTCTAAAGGAAGAGAAGGTGGAGCTATTAGCTGCTATAGAAGAACTTAAAGAGGAGCAAAAGCACTTAATTTACTTTCTCTATATCCATGACCTTGGAACCATGAAAAACTATGCGGAAATCTATGATGAGAAGTACGATACAGTGGCAAAAAGAAAGGCTGTAGCTTGTAAGAATATAAAAGAGATTTTAAAGAAAAGGAGGAGAGGGCAAACAAATGATAAAGTTTAAAAAATATATTAAACGGAGTCTAATTTTAATTATTATGGTGGCATTAATGGGAGATGTTCATGGAAGTACAGCCTTTGCAAATGAAGGCTATGAGGTGAGTTGTAAGAAGGCTATATCTAAGATAGCTCTTGAAAGTAATGAGAAGAAAGCTATGACCAAGTCAAACCTTTCAAGGAATCAAAGCAGTGGAAGTTGTAAGAAAGAAAAGATAGGTAAAGACTTTTTTAATCATAGGATTATTCTCATAGACCAACCTCATCAGCCACCAAAGGAGTCAACAGAAGAGTTGTATCAAGATGTATATTTAGCTCTATTAATGCCTTATATACAATCAGAGGTTGAAAAATACTACTCTAACACTATGTCCCAAGCACCTTTAGTTGACCCTTACTCCATATATATCACCAGTATTTCAAGACCCCATGGCTATCGTTCCTTTGTCTTTGATATAAACCTTCAAGTGAATCCTTATATAGGGCCTCATATCACCATTGGAACGGATAACATAGAGCTTACAGTGGAGGGCAGCGGCAAAGTTGATGTGAAAAGCTTTAAACATATAAAAAGCTATGACCTGCCACCAAACTATGAGCATATAATTACGGAGATGGTGTAGGATTTTCATAAAATAAACTAATATAAAAAAATATTTAATATGTACTTATATTATTAACGCTCAGCCGTTTCGGAATATTGATTTACTAAAGCATTTACTCAAGGTAAAACCTACAACACAACAACTCGTATACACTCAAACAAGTTGTGTTGCTTACGATTTCACCATTCATAAATACTAAGTAAATCTAATATCCCTCCAAATGGCATTCGCTAATAATAATATTAAAGTACATATTAAATATTTTATATAATATTGGTATTGTATTTTGTGAAAGTACTTAATAAATATATATAATTAAAACTATTTTTAATTATAGCTATAAATATATATACCAACTTACAAGTAATTAAATTTCTTAATCTTTTTTAGACTCTAAAATAAATTGTAATATACTACGTAAACTCTCCTTGTCACCAATTTCATTATAAAATTCCATAAGCTTAAACACTGAATTTGCACTAGGTTCAATAATTTCTAGTGATATCAACTCAATAATTTGATTCTTTAAAGAATTTATTTCTTCTATGTTTTTTTCTTTGATAAGAATATCTAGAAGTTCATCTAATGAAATTAATAATATTCTTCTATTTCTTTGATATTTAGCAACATTTATAGACTTTTTATAATATTCAATAGAAAGACCTAAATTATTAATTAAGTTGGCTGATAAACCTATTTGATTATATGCATTAGGAGAATGAAAACTTTCATCTACATCTTTATAATTATTCATCATATAAATTAATTTATCTATATAGGATTTCACATTTTTTATATCCTTTAGTATTGTATAAATATCAAGTATATTCGCAGTAACTAAAATGCATTTTTCTATATCCTTATTATATACTAGACTTAACATAGACTCATTTAGTTTCAATGCGTCATAATAAAACTTTCTATACCTAAGACAGTTTACTTTTAAAATATTAAGTTGAAATATATTTTCTCTATTAAGAGTCTTGAATGTACTTTGAATATGTTCAATCTCAAGTAAAGCTTTATCATGTTCACTTAGGTGCATATAAGCTAATACATTATTAAAAAGAACTTTATATTTTAATTTTTCATCTACATTATCATTATAAATAAGAGCCAAATTATTAAAATCTAGAGCTTCCTTATCCTTATTTAACTTTATACATATACCTCCTAGCTTTTGAAGTAAATTGAATAATCTAATATCATTAAATAGACTATTATGATTTTCGAAAGCTTTTATATAATATACATAACTTCTATTAAACTCTCTCTGTTTCTTTAGTATGTCACCTATTTTTTCATATATAATCATTTTTTTTTCAGGCACATCATACTTTCTTAAAAATCCCTCTATTTCTTCAATATCTTTTGAAAAATCCTTTGAAATATTGTCTTCATTAATACATAAAAAATCTATATATTTACTAGCTATTTTATTTGTTTGAGCATTTATATCCTCTAATAAATATTCAGTATTTAAACTAAAGTCAATATTTCTTTCTTTGCATATTTTATTTATGTTATCTGTAATTATCTGTGCTACTGTTGGCGTAAGAGTAGACTTATCATTCTCAATTATGCTAATAAGTTCACGGGTTATCTCACCTCCGGTAATTTCTTTCTGATTAATTTTTAATTCTTTTCTAATTTTCCTTATCTTTTGCCCTGGTGATAAAATTTCCATGCAATTACTCTCCTTATTAGTATTTAATTTATATTAATTTAAATTATACCATTCAAATTAAAAGTTGTAAAATAAAAGGTTTACATGTATGTAAATTTATGTTATATTTAAAATGTAAAATTCGAAATTTACAATTATAATATCAATTTACATTGCATATATGGGGGAGAAAAATTATGAAAAAAAGAATATTATCATTATCAATAGCTATGGGGATTGCATTATCTGTAGGAGCATACGGTCTTTGTGTTGTAGATGCTTTCAATGATAAAGATGTTAATTCAACATTATTATCTTGTGATATCTTAACTCCAAGGAAGTCAGTTGGACCTGGTGAATATGATCCAAAATAAAAGTAAAAAAATATATTTACAAATACAAAAGACAGTGGTAAGATAAGTTTGTAAACAAAATTAATTACATTTCAAAATAGCCTAAGATGGTAGGTGAATATAATTGTATGATATATTAAGCGTTTATTTAGAAAATGGACTAAGAGTTATAATGCATAAGATACCCCATGCTAGGACAATGGCTTGTGGTATATGGGTAAAGCAAGGAAGTAAACATGAAAGCGATGAACAAAATGGATTATCTCATTTGATAGAACATTTAATGATAAATATAGAAAATGATAATAATCCAAGATTTAAAAAATTAATAAGTGAAGTTTCATCTGAAGGTAGTGTATATAATGCGGGAACTACAAAGGAAACAACGTCATATTATTTTACTGGCTTATCCAATCTATTAGAAAAATGTATAGAAACATTATCTACTATAGTCATAGATAATAAAAATTTTGCTAATGAGCTTATAGAAAATGAAAAGAAGGTTGTAACTCAAGAAACTATATCTTTTTACTCATCATTTAATCAAATAAAAGAGAGAACTAGTCAATCTCTTTGGGGTAATGTTGGTGTAGGAAGAATTATTGTAGGAAATATTGAGAATGTAAATAATGCTAAACCTTCTGATCTAGAAAACATTATAAAAAACTCATATACCCCTGAAAACTCAACTCTTGTAGTTGTAGGTGGTATAGACTATCAAAAAACCTTAGATATGATTGAAGAAAATTTCTCAAGATGGGAAGATAAACAGACTAGAAAATATAAGGAAATAGTAGATAGTGAACCTGGTATCTATTTTAATTCAAATAAAAGTGGAAAAAGTACCGCAATATCTATAGGATTTAGAACTCCATCCTATATGGATTCAGAACGAGGCAGTATAGATATTATAGCTAAAATACTTGGTGATACTAGTTTAGAATCAAGGCTGGTTCAAGAAATAAGAATGAAAAGAGGCCTTGCTTATAGTATAGGTGCATTTACAAGTTTTTATGAAAATAGAGGCACACTTGGATTTACCGCAGTTTGTGAAAATGAATCAGTAAATGAAGTAGTAAAAATTATGATAGATGAATTTCATAAAGTAAAAAATGAAGGTTTTACAGAGAAGGAAATTAGTAGGGTAAAAAAAGTGCTTGAAACAAGAACTTTACTTGACTTAGATGATTTAACATCTCAGCTTAAATTTTTGGGGAAAACGTCTTCAAGTGGTCAACTATTTTCATTAGAACAGGAAATAAGAAATATAAAAAAAGTAAATAGTGAGAGCTTACATAGTGCAGTTCAAGATATATTTATAGAAGAAAAGATGGGCCTAGCAGCTATTGGAAACTGTGATGTAGACCAAGTAATTTCATTGCTAAAATTAAATTAATAAACGGATGGAGGTTGTGGTATGAACGATATTCCTTGTATATATGATATATCTTTAATAAATGAAAAAGATAAGCTTAAAGAAGATATATTAAATGGTAAAGCTTTTGATATTCTTCTAATATTACTGTCTGGTTCAAAGACAATAAGAGAAATATCAAAAGAATTACATGTACCAAGTTTTTCAGTTCAATTATATGTCCAAAGGCTTATAGAAGCGAACCTTATTAAAATAACAGATAAGAAAATCGTTGAAGGTAAATTAGAAAAAACTTATAACTTAGTGTCTACAGATATAGAAATATTAAATTATTTAAAGGATAATTGCAAAGATGAAGAAGGGAAAGACAATGCAGAGATATCAGCACAACACTTTGCATCATTAACTAGAGATATTATAAGAAATATAGATAAGTACAGCGATAAGCCTCATAAAATTAAGGCTTTCTTCATAAAAGCTGATGAAGAAAAAATGGCGTCATTTAAGAAAGAACTCGATGAGTTATTTACCAAATATCAAGCTCTTGAGGATTTAGAATCTTCTGATACTTATGGATTTATAAGTATTTTAGCACCTTATAAATTAGGAGATTAATACATTTAAAAAAGGGGGGAGATATTATGGAGAACACTAAAAAAAGAAAAATTGACATAAAAATTGAAAAAGATGAAGAAGGAAATTTAAAGGATTTAGAAATAGAAGATCCTTCTATAGACATTAACTCAAAAGAAGAAAGACCAGGAATAGGAATTGAAATCTTTGGACTTCCTGGTGGTAGGTAAATTTTGAGGAGGATATTATTATGAAAAAAGAAGATATATATCCAATTACTAAAGAAGTATATAAAGATGAAAAGGAAGATAAAATCAGAGAACTTGAAAGATTAATATCAATTAATAAAAATGAAGAGGCTAATTTATTTCCATATGAAAAAGCTAATTCTGCAAGTACTGGTTTTTATGAAACAGAAACTTATTAATTAAGGTAATAATTTAATATTATTATATATCAAATCAAAATTAAAAAATTAAAAAATTAAAAAATTAAAAAATTAAAGAATTAAAAAATTAAGGGGGAAAACAAAATGGGAAGCAAAAATGTTATAGCTTTAGGTAAGGACATGTATAAAGTTGAAGATGGGAAGGTTGTAATCACATCTGAGGAATTAGCAAATGCTATTCAAAATGAAGGAATTGATTTATTTGTTGATGAGGAAGCTGCTGCAATACAAGCATCTAATAATTGCTGTAATGGTTAATACTTTAGAAATTAAAATTTAAGAAAAATTAAGGGGGAAAACAAAATGGGAAGCAAAAATGTTATAGCTTTAGGTAAAGACATGTATAAAGTTGAAGATGGAAAGGTTGTAATCACATCTGAAGAACTAGCAAATGCTATTCAAAACGAAGGATTAGATCTATTTGTTGATGAAGAAGCTGCTGCAATACAAGCAGCTAATAATTGCTGTAATGGTTAATACTTTAGAAATTTAAATTAAGGGGAAAACAAAATGGAAAATAAAAAAGTCATAGCGTTAGGTAGGGACATGTATAAAGTTGAAGATGGGAAGGTTGTAATCACATCTGAAGAACTAGCAAATGCTATTCAAAATGAAGGACTAGATTTATTTGTTGATGAAGAAGCAGCTGCAATACAAGCAATCGCTAATTGCTGTTAGCAATTAATATATTATAAGTTTGATTTAAGTTAAACTCATATATATTACAATTTAGGAGCATTGAATTGTTAATGCTCCTAAATTATAGATTAATTTAGAAATTATTTTAGATAATAGGTACACATACATATAAATTCATCTATACAATTTTATTAATTATATAGATAAATTTAAACTTTTTATTATAAGGAGCTGGTATTCAATGAAATTATCCAATTATAATTTAAAACTAGATTTTGACAATAAGTATGCTATTTATAATACTTTATCAAGAAAATATGTATTATTTGATAATACTGAAGAAAATTATATCAATAATTTATTAGATAATATGAATAAAGATGAATATGAGATTAAAGAGATCGAGATTTTAAAGAAGTTTTTAAAAAATGGAATTGTAATAGAAGATAATCTAAATGAGATTGGGAAAGTTTCATATCTTTTTAATAAAACAAAATATCAGGATAGAAGATTTATCTTGATTATTTCTCCAACATTAGATTGTAACTTTAGATGTCCATATTGCTTTGAAGAGCGTAGAAATTCTTACATTAGTGATGAAACTATAGATAACTTAATTGCTTTTGTAAAAAAGGTAGCTAAAGAAGTTAATACATTGCAAGTATGTTGGTTTGGTGGAGAACCGACTCTACAGTTTGAGAAAATAAAAAAAATGACTAAAATTTTCAAAGAAATCTGTGAAAATGAGGGTTGCAATTATTCCTCAACAATGACCACAAATGGTTATTTATTTAACGATGAACGTATTAATGACTTAAATGATTTTAATATAAAAAGAATTCAGATAACATTAGACGGTGATAAGGAAATTCATAATCAAAAAAGACCATTAGCCGATGGAAGCGGTACTTTTGACAAAATATTAGAAAATATAAATAAAATTGTAGATAAAGATATTCCCTTATATCTAAGAATAAATGTAGATGAGAATAATGCTGATTCCATTCCAAAATTATTTGATTTAATCCCTGAAAGTAAAAGAGAAAAAATAACAATTAATATGTGTAACATATTCCAGAATGATGAATATGTAAATTTGTTTCCTCTTTACAAAATAGCAATTGATAAAGGATTTAGGTTTGAGTTTTCTAGAAAGCAATTACAAATATGTGAAGGTAGTTTTATAAATTCAATTACAGTACAACCAGATGGTAAAATTACACCATGTCAAATGTGTTCAGAAAAGGGATTTAATTTTGGAAGCATAGGTAAAGATGGTAGGTTATTATTAAAAAATGAATCGGAATTTTATAGATTTAGAGCTACATCTGCATTAGATAATGAAGGATGCAAAAAATGTAGTAGATTTCCATTATGTCTAGGTGGATGCTACTTTAATCGTTATAAAGATAATACTGTTTGTATTGCTACGAATAAAGGAGAGCAAGAGTTTTTGAATATGATTAAATTAGAAATATATAGTGATCTTAAGCATAATATTCTTAATAATTCATGTGTATCATAAAGATTATGTATATTTAATAAAATATTAAAGGAGAATATAGATTATGAATTTAAAACTCTTAAAACAAAAGGATTTCCTATTATTAATGCTAGGAAAACTAGTATCTCTTGTGGGGAGTGAAATGCAGGGATTTGCATTATCTTTATACGTTTTAAAAATTACTGGCTCAGCAACTATATTTGCATCTGTTTTATCTATAACAATAATCCCTAAACTTATTTTAGGACCAATAGCTGGTGTTCTTGTAGATTGGCTTGATAGAAAAAAGATAATTGTTTATTTAGATATGCTTAGCGGTGTAATTATTGGAATCCATGCCATATTATTTATGATTAATGGAAATTTATCGCTAAGTAGTATATATACGCTTTCAATTTTACTATCATTAATATCATTAATATTTCAACCTGCTATTAGAACTACCATACCATCTCTTGTAAAGAAAGAAGAGCTAATAGATGCTAATGGTATAAACTCTATTATAATGAATATTGGTAGTTTGATTGCTCCAGCGTTAGCAGGTATTTTATTTGGGCTTTATGGATTAGGTGCTATATTAATTATAAACTCTATAAGTTTTATTTTGTCTTCAATTAGTGAAATGTTTATAAATGTACCTAAAATAAATAAAAAGCCTGAAAAAATTAATATGAATTCATTTATAAGTGATTTTTCTCAAGGGATTAAATTTATAAAGAGCAAAAAAACTATAGTATCAATAATTTCTTTATCATGTATAGTAAATTTTGTTTTTGCACCCATAAGTTCTATGGGCTTAGCCTTTATTTCAAAAGAAATAATTAAGGTAACCGATTATCAATATGGAGCTTTAGAATCTATTCTTGTAATTTCTATGATTGTTGCACCTTTTATAATGAACAAAATATCTAAAAAATTTAGTGTAGGTAAAATATTCTTTTTAGATATCTTTATTAATTCTATATTAGTTGCAATTATGGCTATAGTGCCATCAAAATTTTATTTAAACCTATTTAGTAGTAATATTGTACCATATATAAGTTTAATCATAATTTCTTTTACAATAGTACTAATAATATCTATTGGAAGTATATCATCAAGTACTATGTTTCAGCAAGAAGTCCCTTTAGAACTTATGGGAAGAGTAGATACAGTAATGTCTTCGGTATGTATGGCGGCTATGCCAGTAGGACAGATGTTATTTGGATTTTTATTTGATAATATAAGTGCATCCGCATGTCTAGGGATAACCTCATTTATATTTTTCATAAGTAGTATGATTTTTAGAAAAAGTTTATGTGTAAATAACGGAACTAATAATGCAAATAATTCAAATAAAAAAGATTTTACTACTGATAATCACCCTGTAATAAGTGATGAAGAATTACTACTATCTTCGCCTGAGATATCATATAATGTAAATGAAAATAAATATTAAATTATTAAAAATCCATTCAATATAGATTGTCTATAGCTAAAAAAATATATATATATTTTTAAAGAAAGTTCAAAAATAACTTCCTTGATTTGAGCTTTTTAAGATTGTGAAGTATTGCTAATGGATTTTTATTAATATAAAATTTTTTACTTCTTTTTCATTGTAGTATTTCTCACTCTTAGTACCTTTGGGTAAAAGCCACTAATTTCAATACTTGGTTTATAATTTTTTAATAGCTCGACCATTTTTAAAATATCATTATCAGAAAACCATATTGTAGGAAATCTAATTATTCTATTCTTACTTTGTGTATTTCCAGTTTTTCTACTAACAACAAAATAATCAAAAGGATTCTTGTAATAACTAATCTTCTTTAAGTGCTTAATATCTGAAATATTAATTGACTTCTCACCATAAAATCGTTTAATCTTTATATAATTTCTATTAATCTCCACATAAATGTTTTTTCTTATGTTTTCTATCTAAATCAACTAAATAAGCAGTGGTTATTATCCTTAATATATTTCCATCAGTATATTGTGCTATACGTGAAGGATCTGAATAAATCTTATATAAAGATAAGGATTTTTCTTGAATTACAAGTCCAGTTTCCTCATTTATTTCCCTTGTTATACATTGTTCAAGACTTTCATCTATATTTAGTCCACCACCTATTAGAGCCCATCTATTACTGTCTGTTCTTTTTTCTAATAATATTTTTCCGTTATGCCTAATAATTGCACAAGCTCCCATATGAATGGGCTTATTAGGTTTTGGTGCATTACTATCCCTATAATAAAATTTTGCTTCCCCCAAGGTAATTTCCTCCTTATTTAAATTACTATTTCTATCACAATTGTTTTAGATTTAAATAAAACTTATTTTTTATAAAATTCCATTCCTTTTTTCATTAGATTTTCTTCCCATTCCAGCTTCAATATATCTAATTCCTCATGATAATCAACCTTTGATTCATCTTTATCATATTCAAGCTTCTCCAATATCTCAATTGTGAAACCTGATTCTCCATGCTCTTTCCATTGCTTTTGAAGTTCTCTGTTAGGGTAAGAACCAAAATCTAATTTAAATTTTGTACTGTTAATGGTGCCTTTCAAATCTTGAGTTACCTCAATATAACACTTATTATTCACATTAGATTTAATGATAAATATTCCCATATCCGTTTTTATGTGCTTATACATTTCTTTAAGCTCTTTTTTTCTATCCATAAATAATACCTCTTTTTCTTTAATAGTTAGTTAAATGTGTATAAAGGGAACCTTTTAAAAAGTCCCCTTAATAAAAAATATATAATTAAAACTAGGTTTAATCATAATTAGCTATATGTAGTTTAGAGAAAGTTATTTTGATTGTTCCTCAACTCTGAATTTTACAATTTCACGAATTAAATCTAAAGGTAATGGTTTATCTAAAGGAAATTGCACAGCTCCTTTAGAGGTTTTATAGTCCGTTAGCCTTTCTTTAAAGGCTGTTATGCCTTCAGGTTGGGGATAAAAGCCAATGTGCTTTTTATAACCAGCAAAATGAACTAACCATTTTCCATTCAAATCGTATGTGGGCATCTTCATACAAATTCGTTCTGTAGCATGGGGAGCTAATTCAAGAATAATATTTCTTATTTCAGTCAAGCTTTTCTGAACGTCCACAGGAAAGTCTTTAATATAGGAATCTACTTCATTCATTTAAGTATACCTCGCTTTTTTTTAGTTTTGTAAAATACTAAGAAAATAAAATAAAACTATATGTAATTTTAAATATTTAACAATTATTCATATTAAATTCTCAAGAATGGTTAAGGCATAAATAGATATACTTCATTAGCATAATTAAAGAGCTTTTCGCAAAACACATCACTAATATTTATCTATATTAGATTAGTTTGTTTTGCAAAAAGCCCATTTTTCTTTTGTAGCACATAATTGAGGTTGAATTCTATTTAAGTAAGCACATCTAATAACTATTTTATATATTTGTATACAAAAATCAACAGTTTTATTAAAAATAAATTATATTCTTGTATATAAAGTTTTAGGCATATTTATGAAGCATTTATGTGGTAAATAATTTTCATAGTTATAATTAGAAGATTTAATATAGCTATCTGGGGAGGAAGACCTAAGCAGTTCAAAGGAACCTTGAAGATTTAACATACCATAACCAGATGAAGGATTTGGATATATATCTCCAGCTCTTTTAGTAGTACCTCTAGTTAAATAAGAAATAATAGTGGAACCAGACAGATTAGGATCATTTTTTAAGATAATGCCCCATTGTAGCATAAGTAAAGTAGCACTACATAATACGGCTCCAGCTACAGAACCACCAGAAATTACAGCATTTTCATTATTCAATCCTGTGGTTAATGCATTAACACCTCCTATAGATAAATTCGGTTTAACTCTATTATCAGCAGTATATCCACGCCCAGATTCTAAGGAGACAGTATTATTACTTTGGTTATAGAAGGAGGTAGTAACTGTGTTACGAGCGTTGGCAGGTGCTTGTAATGTAGTGTATGGATTAGGATTTATAAGTCGAGTAGATGGTCGTATGAGAGGTCTTTGAGGTAACCAAATGTTATAATTACCGTTAACAATATAATCTCCTTTAAGGCGTAATTGCCAAAGACCAGGGGCAGGATTTCTAATGATGACATATATAACTTCATTACCAGTAGCAAACTCAGTAGAATTAAATGAAATAGTTACTATGCTATTTTCAAGAATAAGGTTAACAGCAGTAGATTCATGGGAATTATTGGATTGAGGGGGTTCTACAATTTCACCACTAGGAGAAATAAGAGCCATAGATACTCTATCTGGTTTTTGAATCCATAACATAAGAACTAAATTATCTTCATTTTCACCAACCACTAATTCTATAGTTTCAAGGGAGTTGCTTTTCAAGAATCTACCATTACCATGTATTAGGCTGGCACCTTGATTACCAGTATTGGTTACAAAAATAAGGCCTCTTCTAGTAGAAAAGAAGTCAATATCTTGCTCTATGGAGGAAAGGCCGTCATGACCACCCCAATTTGTTCCGGCAGATAGTAAGATACTGGTAGGTGTGGTTAAAGTTAAATTAAACTTAGTTATAAATTGTATCGCAAGATAAATATCAATGCCCTCATAGATAGGTATACTTTTTCTATTATTAATTCCTACTAATCTAAGATTGCTTGCTTTGGCCTCCTTTAGTTTTACAATTAAAAATTCGCACTTAGGTGCACCACCTTTAACCCCATTTAATCCTTTTGCACCAACTAGACCAGCCATATTTGTACCATGACCAATTTCATCACGAGAAGGAACAATGTCATAAGGATTACCACCTTGAGTTGATACTAGAATAGCCTTATTAATATCTTCACGAGTATATACAGTTCCAAAGAAGGGTTCGTTATCATCTGAAGAGTTGCTCTGAATAGTCTGGTCCCATATAGCTACAATTCTTGTAGTTCCATCATCATTTTGAAACTGGGGATTTAAGTAATCTATACCTGTATCTATAATAGCAGCTATGGTGCCTTCCCCTGTAAGATTTAGAAAGTTTTCTTCATGAAAGTGATTTATGTTAGCAGCAGCTGTAGGCTCAATAGATGATAAGGTGTAAGGATAGCTAACATCTAAATCTAATATTTTTCTAAATTTATTAAGAAAATCACTAAATTTATTATAAAGTATAGAGACTATATAGGTAGCAGGATTTATTTTATAAGCATAGGCATAATCTATATCTTTGAGTTGATCAATAATATCTGTATCATACTGAATAAAGATACTGACATAATCGTCACTAAGATAGGCATCTTTAAAGGAAGTAACATTTCTAGGCTTATTTAAATAATTCATTAACAAAACTACATCTCCAAGTATTATTCATATATATATATTATTCTAAAACACTAAGAATAGTTACGTGTTAAATAGATTACAAAATTAAATACCCTACAGGAACTATATATCTTATTAAGAATACAATATAATAGAGAATAATATAGCAATCAGGTGCTGTATTGTGTTCATTCTAGACAAAAAACCAATAGTTGATAATCATTTCTATATTAGAAACAGTGTAGCAAGCATATTTGCTGGTTTACTATGCTGTTTCATTTTGTTGTACTTAAATATTAAATAATCAATGAGCAAGATAGAAGGGCTTTACAAAATAAACTAATGTTAAATTGTAATAAAAGAGAACAAATTTGTTTGAATTTAATATTATATTAATATATGGGTTAATTACCCAATCGTCCTTTATTAATTTGAAATATATAGATAATATTTAAGAGTATAGAAAAGAGTAGCAATTATGTATAATTTAATTGCTACTCTTTTTTATATGAATATTATTTTTATTAATCCTCCAATGAAATATCCTCTACCATGATTTCTATCTTTACACAGTATTTATCTTCATCCTTAGTGGAAAGTTCATTTAGTGGATATTCCTCATAAGCGTCTCCACAAATTCGTAGGTTATTTTCATTTATAAATTTAAATAAGGTTTCATAGAGTTCATCTGACTCTCCATAGGCACATCTGCCATAGATTACTACATACTTTCCTTCTGGTTTGTATGCATTTTCCTCCGTTTCAACTTTAAAATAATATCGAAAGACTAAGAGGGGTTCTCCAGACTCAAGATTTTCCTTAGATACAACAACTCCAAGGGGAAATCCTAAATCAATGCCATTTTCAGAAGCAAAATCATAAAATGAAACCATAGTGCCATCTGTACTATCATTAGAAAGTATAGGTCCTAAAAAAATAGGTTCTTTCTTTTTATATTCTATATTTATACTATTCTCTTCGTATTTAAGGGCGTCCTCTGCCATATTTGTGTATAAGTTCATAACCTCTAGCATACGATGAAGTTTTTTAATTTCCTTTAAGATATGTTTTTTCTGTGTTCTAAATAAAGAAAACATTTCCTCAGGAGTACGTCTATCTACATATTTTTTAATTTCCTCTATACTGATTCCAAGTTCCCTAAGAGAAAGTATTAAATAGGCGGTATTAAGTTGTTTTTGAGTGTAATATCTATAATCATTTTTGCCACGATATTCTGGAGATATTAAACCAATTTGATCATAATATCTTAAATTCTCTCGTTTAATACCGGTGAGGCGTGAAAATTCACTGATTGGCATATAAGATTTATCCTTCATAATTGCCTCCAATTTTTCAAAAAAAACTATTGACCTTAAAGTCACTTTAAGCTTTATAATACCACTTAGCAGAGATTTCTGCAAATTGACTTACATAAGGAGGTACATTATGAAGTATTTAAAACTGTTTCTAAAAGAGAAAAAAGGAAAAGTAGTAATAACCTTAATCATGCTTTTAGGACAGGTTGTAGGAACATTATTAATTCCATTTCTAATTGCTGGAATTGTAGATAATGGAATTTTAAAAGGGGATATGATGGAAATCCTTCGTATAGGAGTTCAAATGTTGGTAGTTACATTAGTAACTACTTTGGCAGCTATTTTGGGAAGCTACTATTCTGCTGATTTAGCAGCAGATTTCGGATATAACATGAGGGATAAAATTTTTCGTAAGAGTCAACAATTATCTCTACATGAATTTGATACCATTGGTGTTTCTTCTATGATTACCCGTACAACTGCGGATATTTCTAACCTGCAACAGACCCTTGGAATGGTTTTGCAAATGATTGTTCCAGCTCCTCTTATTATTGTAGTATCTATCGTTATGACAGCAAATACTAGTTTAGAACTAGCATTCATATTGATTTTAAGTATACTAATATTTATTGCCTTTGCTGGAGTTATCCTTAAGAAATCTAATCATATTTCTCAGAGGGTTCAAGCTAAACTAGACCGTATTAATCAAGTGATAAGGGAATCCATCACTGGAATCCGTGTTATACGTGCTTTTGGAAATGAAAAATACGAAGAGGGGAGAGCTGGAAAGGCCTTTGAAAGATATGCTACAGATATGATAAAGCTAAATAAGTTATTTGCTGTATTAAATCCAGCTATATGGCTAATCATAGGGGTATCTATGGCAGTCATAGTTTGGATAGGAGGACTACTTTCAATGAAGGGGTCCATGGAGATTGGACAAATCACCGCAGTTACAGAGTATTCTATTATTACCCTTAGCTATCTAATCATGGCGACCACAACAAGTGTTACCCTTCCTAAAATGTACTCATGTTTAAATCGTATTGAACAGGTATTAGACATTAAGCCAGAAATTCAGGATTTAAACAAAAATTTAGGAGGATTAAGGGGCCATGCACCTGTTGTAGAATTTGAAAATGTATCCTTCTTTTATCATGGAGCAGAGGAACCAGTTATAAAAAAACTATCCTTCTGTTGCAGTGAGGGACAAACCACCGCCATCATTGGAAGTACAGGTTCTGGTAAGAGTACTATTGCTAATCTTATTCTTAGACTACATGACATAGATGAGGGAGAGATTAGGCTGAAGGGTATAGATATACGAAACTTATCACAACAAGAATTAAGAGACGGTATTGGATATGTTCCTCAGAAGGCGTTCTTATTTAGTGGAACAATTGAGGACAATCTTAGAATGGGTTATAAAGCTGCCACTAAGGAGGATATGACAAGGGCACTAAGTATTTCTCAAGCAGAATCCTTTGTAGAAAAATTACCTCTAGGAGTAGGCTCTCCAGTGGCTCAAGGTGGCTCTAACTTTTCAGGTGGGCAGAAACAACGTTTGTCCATTGCAAGGGCCCTTATAAAAAAAGTTCCAGTGTATATTTTTGATGATAGTTTTTCTGCCCTAGATTTAAAAACCGACGCTGCACTTCGTAAATCACTGAAGGAGAATAGGACTGATGCAGTTAAGATTATAATTGCCCAGAGGGTAAGCACAATTATGGATGCAGATCAAATCCTTGTATTAGATGAAGGAGAATTAGTAGGCATAGGAAAGCATGAGGATTTAATGAAAAACTGTTCTGTATATCAGGACATTGCTAAAAGTCAGATGAATCTAAAGGAGGTTTGATTTCATGAAAAAGGATAAGAAAAAAAATAATGACACCTTGTCATTTAGTGAAGATATCCCTCAAAATACAAAACAGACTATTAAAAGATTAATAAGTCACTTGGCACCACAGAAGAAAAAAATAATGATTGTAGGAGCATCGGTATTACTTAGCAGTGGAATCTATGCAGTTATGCCTCTTATGGTTGGAGTAGCCATGGACAATCTAGTAAATGCTATTCGTAGCTTTGATGGCTCTATAAGTATTTTATCCATGGTGACCAATGCACTAGCTATACCAGTTTTACTTTTAATATTAGCCTCCCTTGGGAGCAGTTTACTTTCTTATATGCAGCAGTACATCGTAGCTAGCATCGGCGAAAACCTAACCTTATCTCTACGACAAGATATAAGTAGGAAAATTAATAAGTTACCATTAAGTTACTTTGATTCACATAAAACCGGAGATGTTATGAGTAGAGTAACAAATGACCTTGAAAAAGTATCCTTGGTGATGCAGGTGGGCTTTATGCAGTTTATATCTTCTACCTTTACAATTGTACTCACCATTATTGCTATGGTGATTCTAAATAAAAAGCTATCTCTTTTAGTTCTTATATTTGTAGGAATCAGTGCCGTTGCAACAAATTTTGTATCTAAATTGAGTCAACGATATTATGGAGAGAACTTTGCTGCCATGGGTGACTTAAGTGGAAAAATCGAAGAAGTATATTCAGGAAATAGAATTATTAAGGTATTTAATCAGCAATCTGATGTCATTGAAGAGGTTTCTAAGTTAAATTACAAGCAATTTAAAGCAAATAGAAAAGCTCAGTTCGTTGACTTTGCTATATATCCAACCATAAGACTTTTAAATCAACTAGGCTTTGTGGCAACAGCTATTGCAGGAGGAATCATGACACTTAATGGACATATTTCCTTAGGTGGAATTCAAGCCTTTTTACAATATGTAAATCAAATTTCTGAACCTGTTACTCAAGCTTCCTATGTTATCATGTCTCTGCAATCTGCCATAGCTGGAGCTGAGAGAGTTTTTTCACTATTAGATGATGAAGAAGAAGTTAAGGATATAACATTTAATAAGTTTAATATGAACAATGGCAGAGTTACTTTTAAAAATGTAAGATTTGGCTACACACCAGATAAAGTTTTAATAAAGGATTTGAATTTGGAGGTAAAGCCTAATGAAATGGTAGCAATAGTTGGCCCAACAGGGGGAGGTAAAACTACTTTAATTAACCTAATCATGCGTTTCTATGAGCTAAATGGAGGCTCTATATCTATTGACGGAATAGATATAACAAGGCTTTCTCGTAGTACCTTGCGTAGACAGATTGGAATGGTGCTTCAAGACACATGGCTCTTTGAAGGTACCATAGCTGAGAATATTGCCTATGGGAAGATGGATGCAACTAGGGAGGAAATTGTAGCTGCTGCAAAAGCTGCTTGCTGTGATCATTTTATTCGTACCCTTCCACAGGGATATGACACTATAATCTCCAGTGAAACAGCTAATGTATCGCAAGGGCAGATGCAACTTTTAACTATTGCTCGTGCCATGCTGACAAATCCTACAATCATGATATTGGATGAAGCTACATCTAGTGTAGACACAAGAACAGAAGTAGAGATTCAAAATGCCCTAACAAGATTAATGAAGGATAAAACAAGCTTTGTTATAGCCCATAGGCTTTCAACTATTCAAAATGCAGATATGATTTTAGTTGTAAGGGATGGAGATATTGTAGAGAGAGGAAATCATGAGAGTCTTCTAGCACAAAATGGATTCTATGCTTCCCTTTATTACAGTCAGTTTGAAGTGGCAAACTAAGTAATAAGGTTCTATATACAGAGGTTGTAAATAATCTTGATAACTTTATTAGTATATTTTAATTTAATGAGAAAAAAACATAGGGCAGATAAATTTATATCTTAAAAATATTATCGAATATAAAATCATGTCTTATTTTATAAAAACTATTTAAATTTTCATAATTTAATTTTATAATTTAATTATAATTAGATTATAATTTATACTACATTGAGGTGGCTATATGTACGATAATATTTTCAACCAAACCAGCGTAACTCAACTTAATATAGATAAAATAATAGATACTATAGATGAAGTTCCAGATTGTGTATGGATAAAAAATAAGTTTGGGGATTATTTAGCTGTTAATAATGCATTCTGTGAGGTTCTAGGGGAAGATAAAGAAATACTAATAGGTAGTAATTCAAAGTATTTTTTTGATTCATCTAGTTTTCAATTTATAAATAAAACTGATTTAGAAGCAATAAATAAGAAAAGAAAGTGTATCATGAATGAATACATGTATATAAAGGGTAAAGAGGTTATTTTGCATACTAACAAAATTCCTATAATAAATTTAGATGGAAGTTGCACCTCGTTTTTAGCAATTGGAAGGATAATTAGTACCAATAATTTATCTCATGATACTTCTTTTATGAATGAAGGAAATGACGTAACATATGGCTTAATTATTGAAAATGAAGAAAAGAGAAATCAGGTTTTATATGAGGAAGTTTATGAATATTTTAATGAGATAAATAAAAATGCTAATAATAAAGGTATAAGTCTATGGATATATAATGAATCTGAAAAGGCTATAATTAAAAAAATGTCTTCTGGATTGACTGATGGTATACCTAATGACTTTAAAATGCCAATAAGCGATGAGGGAAGGGACAAGTTGCTTCAAGAGGCTGATAAAATTAAACTACCTATACCCTTCAAGTTATATAAGGATTTATTTAATAACATTAGACATAGTGAACAGTATAATTATGCCCTTGAAGATAAATACTTCATATATATACCTATAGTTTATAATTCAAAACTTTTAGGTATTCTAAATGTATATTATAATGAACCATTTTGTGATAGCGATGCTACTTATATAAAGCAAATTTCTAAGCGAATAGCCCTAGCTCTGAAAAATATTCATTTATATAATAAATTAACAGCTCAGCTAAAAGAAAAAATTAAAGTAGAAAATAGGTTGAGTAAATTCCTTAATATAGCAGTTGATTTATATATAGCTATAGACACCAGTGGATATATCAAATACATGAGCTCTAGTTTATCTTCTATATTAGGATGGTCAACTAAGGAATTAAAGGAAAGGCCTATTCAATCTATTGTAGAATATACAGAAAAAAGTGTAGACTTTGAGGAGATTTTATATACTTATAATAAAAAGTGCTATGGTGGAATATGTAAGATAAGATGTAAAAATGACGATTTTAGATTAATTAAGTGGTACTATTATCATGAAAAAGAAAGTGGTGAGATATTAGTAACAGGTACAGATGTAACTAATTATACTAATCTTCAAGAAAAGGTTACAAATCTTGAAACTAAAATAGAACGGGAAGCTTTTAAAACAGAAATTCTTTCAAATATTTCTCATGAATTTAAAACTCCATTAAATATAATATTAACTAGTACTAAGTTGAAGCTAGATTCCTATGATAAAGAAGATATATCAAAGAATAGTACTGATTATAATTATTTAAGTATGGTAAAACATAATTCCTATAGGCTACTTAGATTAGTAAATAATTTAATAGATATAACTCAAATCGATAATAATAATATAAAATTACATAAAAAAAATATTAATTTTGTAAGCTATGCTGAAGAAATTGTAAGCTCCGTTTCAAGGTATGTAGAGAAAATGGATAGAAATATAATATTTGATACTAAAGATGAGGAAGCGTATTTAGATTGTGATGTTGATAAAATTGAAAAAGTTTTTTTAAATTTAATATCAAATTCTATAAAATACACAGAAACTGGTGGAAATATATATGTAACCATAAGAGTTAATCAGAAAGAAAAAAGAGTATATGTATCTGTTAAAGATGATGGTATAGGAATACCAGGGGATAGTTACGATACGATATTTGAAAGGTTTAATCAGGTTGATGATTTATTTGTAAGGAGAGCTGAAGGAAGTGGCGTAGGATTGCCTTTAGCAAAGGCTTATATACATCTTCATAATGGAGAAGTGTACGTAAATAAAAATGTAGATAAAGGAGCAGAGTTCATATTTTATCTGCCTATAGTTAATGATGAGAGAAATAGTACATTTAATAATTTTTATGATAAAGTTGTAAGTTCTACTAGATCTGAAAGAATTAATATTGAGCTTTCTGATATATATTCATAATAATTTTATATCGAATATATACTTGTAATAATAATTTTATATCTGATATATACTTATAATAATAATCTTACATATATTTATATAATAATAACTAACTTTAATTTTTTAATTCATTAAATATATACTTTTTAAATATAATAAAATAAAAATATAAGAATAGATGATTTTATAAAAGACTTCTAAACCTAGAATACATTAGTATCCATGGTTTAGAAGTCTTTTTTATATTTATAGTACTATTAATCTTCATTTAACTTTGCTAAATCTATAGGATATTTTCCGTAGAGTTTAGCTGCATACATAAAGGCTTCAATATTTTCTACCTTAGTATGCATGGGAATTTGGCAGCCTGTACTTAAAATATAACCCTTTTTAGAATCGTGACCTTTTCTAATACATTCCTTAACTGCTTTGAAAACATCATCTTTAGTTCCAGCATAAAGCACATCCACAGGAGGAACATTCCCAGTAATAATAACTCTATCACCCATGACTCTTTTAGCTTCTTCTAGGTCTTCTACATTATCGATACTAAAGTTTGAGATGCCAGTATTAACAACATCCTCCCAGATGTCTCTACTCTTTCCGCAGATATGTATGCTAGGAGCACTACCTGTCTTTTCTTTTATTTTATCAACATTTTTTTGAAGAGCAGGCAGAGAAAATTCTCTAAATTGTTTCGGACTTATAAGGCTAGTAGAGGAAACGGGATCAGCAAAGCCGATGGATATACCTAGTTTAGCCACTTCTTCTATATATCTATTATTAGATTCAGCAACTATGTCCATAAGAGTATGAACCTTTTTAGGATACTTAATCATCCACTTTAATAAATTCTCTGTTCCAACTACAGAAGCAGCCACACTAAAAGGTCCAGACATGGAGGCACCCACATCAACCTCATCTATAAGAGCATCTCTTGTGAGCCTTAAAGCCTCTAATAATATTGGTAGTTTTCCATCCTTTAGAGGGTTTACTACCTTAAGATTCTCTATCTCATCTATAGAAGTGATTGCAGGCTCTTTCAAATAGGATATAGCATAATCAGGATAGCCAACCTTAGCACCCATTGCTTCTGCCACACCTCTTAAGCTAGTAGATATTCCAACACTGTCATGACGAAACTTTTTAAACAAAGCTATTTCTAAATCTGCCATAAGTCTTGCAGAATGATAATAATCCTTAGCAGTAACTCCAATAAAAGGTGCCATGGTGGCTCCCATATCAGGAATGCAGATAACTCGGTCAATTTCTTCACCTCTAGAAAATGCATTCATCCTCTCCCTTGGAGTCATTTCTTCCTTAATCAATTTAAGGTCCCCTTTCATACGAAAAAATTTAGTAATTAATCATATATAATCCTAAAATTATTATATAGAATGTGGGACAACATGTATAATTAAATAAATCTATATATAACAGATATCTATTGATATAAGTAATATTACTAAGGATATTTGTTTGGGCTTATGACAAACATTCATCATTATGTGATTTAATATTATATTTAACTAAAGCAGCCTATACTATAAATTAGAAGATATTTAAAAATCCATCTAATTAACATTTATCTACTTCTGAAACTACTTGCCATCTTTCTATTTGAATATTTCACAATAAAATAGATTGCAAACATAATAAAGCTTACAAAAGCACAATACATACCAAAGTAAATTATATTACCAAAGACAATCATAGGTAATATAGCTGCCAGCTTAGAGAATTTCATTGCTAAAAAGTATTCAAGAATAAACAGTGCAATAGACACTACAGCAAAGAATACACCTGCAACTAATAATATATTCATAATACACATCCTTCTTAGTCCAATTTTCTTAATCATATAATTTCGGGGTGCTAAAGTCAATATAAAACTGTATCCATTATATTGAAAATAATGTTATAATATAACACATGGGTGAAATGAAAAAGTATTGATGAGAGCTATCGTTATGGAAAATTTTAAAGTTTGGAATAAGTGAAAAGGAAAAACTATATGAATTTTGTTTAGATATAAGTTAAATTATCTATAGCTTAACTTCCATACTTTTATTAAAAGGGGATGGGGAAGGATGTATAAAGAAATTCTTAATTTATTGAAGTGTCCAAAATGTAATGGGGAATTAAGTTTAGCCATTGAAAAGGAAGAAAATAGTGAGATTATTGAAGGAAAGTTAAGTTGTAAGGATGGTCATCATTGGATTATTAGCGAAGGGGTAATAAACTTTGGTTCCTTAGAACAAGAATTTGCAAACAATTGGACAGAAGCCTATGAGGAATATGGTGATGATGATGCCATGGATAAAAAACTATCAGAAGGAACTCCACAGAATCAAATAATCTTAGGTGATAAAACTAAAAAGTTTATAATTGATAGTATTAATAGTATAGAAAGTGAATTTATATTAGAGATAGCAACAGGTAGAGGATCTCTATTTAGAGAAATGGTGAAATATATAAAAGGTGACTCACAATTAATATGTACAGATTTAAGTTTTTTAGTATTAAAACATGATAGACTTAGAGCTAAAAAGATTAATCCAGAGATGAAAGTAAACTATATAGCCTGTGATGCAACCAACCTTCCAATTAAGGATAATTCAATTGATACTGCTGTATCTTTATTTGGAATTGCTAATATGTTAGATTTGGCTGGAAAAGGAATAAAAGAAGCTAAAAGGGTGCTGAAAGTAGGACAATCATTAATTGATAGTTATATTATTATTAAAGAAAACTCTAAAGGCTTTGAAGCACTAAAGGAATTTTGCAAATATAATGATGTCATTGGAGCAGAAGGATTTGCCACAGCAGCAGGAGTAGAAAAGGCTTATAATGAAGCAAAGTTTAATAGGAGAAACATTACAACCATTGGAGAATCCATAGGAGAAAAAAATGAATTTGATTTACTTCCTTTTGAAGGAGAATGGTTCGGCATGATTGTTGTGGAAGGGATAAAGTAGGAGAAGGATTATAGAGTTAGGATTAATCTAATTACATAAATAACTGATATACATTTTATAAAAGTATCAAATATATCCAATACCACCCCCTAGCTATAGTGAAATAATTCACCAATAGCCCAGGAGGATAAAATGTTCAAAACCTCCGTAGCCATCCTACTACGGTCTTTTCTATTATAACTTGAATATTATACCATAATTACATAGAATAAATATGGGGGTATTAAATGGAAAAACTCACTTGGAGTAGTTGTGGAAAAGCGTATAAAAATATCTCTCCGCTATATCTACATGATATATCAGAGAGATATATAACTTTAACCAATAAATATATTATCCTACTACCAACTACTTAATACTCCAGATAGGGTTTAATTCGTTACTTATTATTTTCAGCATAAAACTTTAAAGATTCTCCAATAAACTTAGATGCTCCCTTTCCGTACTTCTTATCAGTTGCATTTATCCACATAGAATTTGACAAATAAAGTTCTGAAGTATAGCTCCAATAGTTCTCTCCTTGGTGTACTTTATAAAGTTCATTACTTTTTTTAGTTTCAGCTGCTATTTCCTCAACAATTTCTTGAATTTCCTTTGAAGATGGATCTTTACTTAAGTCTTTCACAAGCTCTTCATATAAAATATTTATTTTAGGCTGTTTATCTCCTAAAGAGATTTTTAAAGCTTCACCTATAAAGTTGCATGAACCTTGTCCATACTTCTTATCAACTTCTTTTATCCAAGCGGGGTTTACAAAATAATTTTGTAGCATATAGTACCAATTGTCATCCCCACTATCCATTGAAAAAAGTTCATAATCCTTCTTAGCGGTAGTTGTTATTTCTTCGGCAATTTGCTGAATCTCCTCTGAAGAAGGGGACTTACTTAAGTCTTTCACCAGGTTTTTATATAATTCTTTTAACTTAGGATGATTATCTTCTAAACAATCTTTTTTAAAATTATCATACTGCTCACCTAGAGTTATTATGTCACTATTAAGATTTTTCTTCACAGCTTCAGCATACTTTTCAATACTTCCATATTGCTTTATAGCCATTTTAGCAATCTTAGCTTCCTTAGATTTGAACTTTTCAATGTATTCATTATATTTATCTATGCTACCATAGATTTTAATTACCTTATCCTCATGCTCCCTTTTAAATTCTTCTAACACATTAAAATACTCACTCATATCAAATTTTTCAAAACTCATTGCCTGCTCTCCTTTTAAGGTTTTATCTATAACCTCTATTAAATCATTTAATCTGTTTCGCTTTAAAATAAGCAACCTCTTTTGATCTTCTAGAGCTTTCATCTTATCAAAGTTGGGACTATCCATAATTTCTTTAATTTCTTTCAAAGGCAAATCAAGTTCTTTAAAAAATAGGATTTGTTGTAGGGTTTTAAGAGCTTCATCATCATAAAGCCTATACCCCGCATCTGTGAGTTTACTTGGTTTTAAAAGCCCAATTTTATCATAGTAGTGTAACATTCTCACACTTATTCCTGTAAAATCCGAAACCTGTTTTATTGTTTTCATTATTAACCTCCAACTTTGATTTTATAACTATCAATACTACATTAAACTCCGCCGGCTATGAGCTTTATCAATATATTCAAGCTATATTTTTATATTACACTATGACATTATGTTAGGGTCAACATTTTTAGAAAATTTTAAGTGGTAAAGGGATAATATGTATAAATTGCGGCTCATATTTAATATGTATAATTCCTAAAGAAAAAATGGAGTTTTTACAAAACAGAGTACTAATATCATGAAAAATATTTAAGATGCACTTTAATAATATAAGTGCATCTTAAATATTTTTTATATTAGTGTATTTTGTGAAGGCTGCAAATCTAAATAGTATTCTAAAATATAACTTTATTACTTTTTATATAAAATAAGCTATTCGTTAATATCTATAGCAGCTACTGGACATGAATCTCTTCCTTCTACAGCACCATCTTGAAGCTCTTCAGGAAGTTCACCAGATATAGCTTCTGCCTTATCATCTTCATCAAATGAATAAACTTCAGGACAAAGTCCAACACAAGCTCCACATGAGATACAAGTATCCTTATTTACTATTGCTTCCATATTTATTCCTCCTTAACCCAATATATTAACAAGATTAGTATTAGCAAGAATTCATTTCATATACATATAATTTGTAAACATTTATGGAGAGTGGTGGTATAATATTTACAATACAGTAAATTAATAGGAGTAAATTTATATGAATTCAAACACTCGGGACAGGATTAAGGTATTTATAATTGGGGGGATACTCTTACTTTGTTTAGCAGCTATATTATATGCAGCCTTTGGAAATCCTAGAACATCTACCATGATGTACACTAGGGAAGTGAAAATTATATACAAGGATGATACAGAAGCCATAAGAAAATGTGAGCAATACAAAACTGTATATGCTCATAAAGAAACAGAAGGGGATAAATTTTTATTAAAATATACTGACTATGAGTACCCTGAAAAGCACATTGAAAACACGATAATATTAACAAAGAAGCAGTATGATGAGATACAAGAAGGAAATTATTATTACTTTAAAATAAAAATACCTAGAGATGAAAGTAAGGAATGGATATTAAAAAAAATATATGATGAGAGCCCAGTACAAAAATAAAAATTTATTTGTGTAGCTTTATGAATTATATAAGATGATAAATATTTTTAATTTTATATAGTTAAAATGGAAGAGTTTAAGGTGATGAATATATACCAAAAAGTTTTGGTGATAATAAACTAATAATGTTAAAGTTAAATTTATGCTAGTAATTAAGCAGAAACTATATTGTTTATTCATGTGAAATGGTAAATAATATATGTTATAGGATGAATATTCAATGGCATGTAGACACCTTGGACAATTTTTTAAGCTGTCAATTGAATATAATATGGATGAGGTAGATTTCACTCTAGTTGCTTTAAATAGTGAATATAAACAAGGGATTGAAATATATCAGCCACAATGGTATTCACAAAGTCAGTATTATTATTTTGAAGAATTTATGGAAGAAAATAAAGTTAAAGAAAGAATCTATGCTGAGGATGAAATAACCTACGAAAAGGAAAGAATGTATTGGCTAGGATATTGCCTACAGGATTGGAGTAATAGAGCTAAGGTAACTGGAGCAGAAATTGCAGCAGCCTTAGGAGAAAAAGGAGTTAAGCATCTAATAAGGAATTATAAAGTTTATCATACCATTGATCCTATGTATGTTTTAGAAGATTGTCAGGACTATTTAGAAATAAAATTATTTAATGGCTTTGACTAAGAGGTAAATAATTAAGTTAAGTAGAAAACTTTTCAAAGGTAAGCCAGGATAGATATAAGCAGTTAGAGCTTAAATAGATTAAGAAATTGAAGATATGTTAAGTAAAAGGAGAGCATATGAATTTGGGAGTACATAAATTCATATGCTCTCCTTTAAATTTCTCTCTTTTTATAGCAATATAAAAGAGTTTAAGTTTTTTCATAAAAACCTCGGAAATTATTTTATAATTAATAACTATATTAGCGTGTAAAACATATTTTTATAATTATTAAAATATGTTATAATTGAGAATTCTAAACATTTATTGTAAAATAAATAATTAAATGGTACAATTTTAATAATTATGAATTAAGTTGTCATAATTTAATAGGGTAATAGATTTAAGCTAAATAGGGGTTTAAAGTTTAACAAAAATGGGGGATAAAAAATGATAAAAACTATTTATGAACTAGAGGAAGTAATTGATTTTGCATGGGAATTAAGCCAAGATAAGCTATATGCTACTTATCTAAGAGTAAGATCAATGGATGAGATTAGAAAAATATTAGAGAAAGCTATAAAAGTGGACAAGGAAAATGTAATAGCTTCCTATGATGAAAATGGATTACGTGGAGTTTGTGTTTATCAGTGGGACCATGAGAATAAATATGCACAAACATTACAGTTTTCAATAAAGGATGACTATGACGAAGTTGCTGATGAATTCATTGCATATCTAAGTAATGAATTACCTGGACATGAATTACACATAGGTATACCAGCTTCCAATAAAAATGCAAAGGAATATTTAGAGAAAAGGAATATAGAATGTTTAGAATCTCTTTTTGATACTAGACTATATAATTTACAATGTCCTATAAATGAAAAACATGATGGCATAGAAGAGATTACTGAAAGCAATTTTGAAGAATACGCTGCATTTCACGATAAATATGCCCTTCCTCTTGAAATGTATTATAACAGTAAAAATTTAAAAATAGATATAGATAGATTTCATGTATTTGCTTACAGGGAAGATGGAGAAATTCATGGAGGTATTTTCACTAAGAGAGGCAAAATAATATCAGAAATTTTTGGTCTATTTATTGATGAAGAATATAAAAATAAAGGCATTGAAGGTATTTTAATTAATGAAGCTCTAGTGAAGCTATACAAGGAATTTGGTGAGGTAAAGGAAGTTTGTTATTTTATTGAAGAAGAGTGCACAGATGAGCTAAATTCTGCATTAGATGCAGGTTTTGAGATAAATGATAACTATAGGAGCTATAGATTTACGCTTTAGGCTATTTAATAGTCCTGACATTATTAATATTAAGAGTGAGGCTATAAAAATGGAATAAGCTTTCACTGCATTTTATAGTGTGTAGACAAGAAAAGATTGTGCATTTTAAGAACTATATTTTAAGGTTAATTGGTGAATCATAGGAGGTATATTATGAATAATAGCCAATACAAAAAATTTAGTTGGATAAGTTTTGTATAAAAAAATATAAAGCTATTTTAATTATTGTAGATAACATTAATAAAAAAGTATAGAAAATATAAGATAGATTAGTTTCTATATAAACTTATGTAAGATATTTTACGCCATTTAATTTAAAGGGTATTATAAAGCAG
The DNA here is from genome assembly GCA_902363375.1 of Clostridiaceae bacterium. GTDB lineage: Bacteria > Bacillota > Clostridia > Clostridiales > Clostridiaceae > Clostridium_J. The sequence goes on from CABIZX010000002.1 coordinate 727,321, forward strand.
GAAATTTACAAAACGTATAAAAAGTGATGTAAACAAAGGGATATAGAGTGCGAATAATGCTCTTTGAAAACTGAATAATGTGGCATTGAAAATATATTATAATTTACCAAGGGTAGATTGATAAATTGGAATCTGGAGGGAAAATTTTTATGAAAGCTATCTCAGCTATAGAAACTGAAAGACTGATATTAAGAAAATTTACTGAAAAAGATGTAGACGCTTTCTTTGAGATTTTAAGCGATAAAGAGGTAAATAAATTTTTACCGATGTTTCCACTTAAAGATATTGAAGAAGCAAAAAAACACTTGCAAGAACGATATCTAGTGGCAGACGGTTATCATTATGCTATTTGCTTAAAAGTAGATAATGTACCTATAGGATTTATTAATGTAAGTGATAATGAAAGTTACGACTTCGGATATGGATTAAAAAAGGAGTTTTGGAATAAAGGGATTGTGACAGAAGCAAGCAAAGCAGTTATAGAACAGCTTAAAAAAGATGGTATGCCTTATATTACAGCTACCCATGATGTTAAAAATCCAAGAAGTGGGGCTGTAATGAAAAAGATAGGCATGACCTACCAATATTCATATGAGGAACAATGGCAACCAAAGGATATACTTGTAACCTTTAGAATGTATCAATTAAACTTTGATGATCAAAAAGACAGAGTATATAAGGAATACTGGAATAAGTACCCTGTCCATTTTATCGAAAAGGACGTATAATTTCTAGCTTAGTTATGAGTTTATTATAAATACATTATTAAGTTAAAAAGACTATATGAAATATATAGGGGTGGGTAATTATGATTTTTAATTATGTACTTGGACTTAAAGAGATAAGTCAGGATAAAGTAAATATTAGTAACAGAGAGGCTATAAGAGGAGTTATATTAAAAAAAGACAAGCTCCTTATGGTGCATACAAATAAGGGGGATTATAAATTCCCAGGTGGTGGAGCAAATAAAGGAGAAAGCCATGAAGAAACATTAAAACGTGAGGTAGCAGAGGAAACAGGCTATATAATTAAAAATGTGAAGGATAAATTAGGAGAAATTATTGAAAGAAAACTAGATAAATATGCAGAAGATTCTATTTTTCAGATGACTTCACATTACTACTTGTGTGAAATATCCAATGAAAAGACTAATCAAAATCTAGATAACTATGAAGAAGAATTAGGTTTTCAAGGCGAATGGATTCAGATAGATGAAGCTATTAAATTGAATGAAGAGATAATTGATAAGGATGATGAGAGTAAAAATCCTTGGGTTTATAGAGAAACTCAAGTTCTAAAAGACATAAAAAAATATTTTTATTAATATGACTCCCTATAAAAATGTATTATAACAGTAAAAATTTTTAAATAGATATGGAGAGATTTCGTGTATTTGCTTATAGGCAGGATGGAGCAATTCATATCTATGAAACTATGGTAAAATTATACAGTAGATTTAGTTAAATAAAAGTATATGTATTCTGTCATATTTGAAAGGAGAAAGAAAATGGAAAATGTTCGTATTTATGAAATTCCTACTTGCAAGATGGTAGCCTCTAAGTGTGGTATGTTTGGTGATGGTAAACTTGAACAATTTGATGAATGGTTCAGTGCCTTGCCTAGAACAATGTTCCCCAAAGATTTTATGCTATATGACAATGAAAAGGGTGGATTTATATGGTATTACATGTACAGTGAAGGTATGAATGTACCTGATGATTTTAGTATCATTGATTTCCCAGGGGGCTTATATGCTGTGGCTTCTGAAATAGATGGACAAGATTCTTCAGAAGTTATAGGCGTCATAAAAAATTTTATTAAGGAAAAAGGTTGCTTTATAGAAGATAGTTCTCGTGCATACTTAGGTAATATTCCAACTCCACCATCCGCTAGTAAAGCCATGGGATATAATCAAATGGATTATTATGTTCCAATAAAAATTAAATAATATACATCAAATAAGTATAATTCTTAATGTATATTATTCTTATAAAGTTATTTAAAGGATGAAGAAATGGCCCAATGGTATGATAATTTTAAAAATGGTGCTATTCGATAGAATATAAGTAAAACCATATCAATAAATTAAATTTATCGAGAAAAATAAATAACATTAATATATTACCTAAATAAAAAATTAAGTATATACCGTATTGTTGAAAAAGGAATATGTGGTATTTTTGTTTTACAATTTGTAGATATTGTTAATTAGTTAAGGAAAATTTATTCTTTGAAAATTGAACAGTACGGTGTTTACAAATTATGCTATAATTAACTCATAATAGTGTTATTGTGAGAGTTAGCTAATTATTAAACTGCTCGATAAATAGGATTTTGCAAGTTGGTTTTAGAGATATAAATCAAAATAAATTACAAGAGGTGAAACATATGAGAAAAACGCTTCAGGATGTGGCAAGCTATTTGAAGAAAATTATGGTGCCCGAAACGCACGAAGCATATGCGATCAATCCTTTATATACAAATGTTTCAGTTGAAGAGAGCATACGTGAGGGCGTTCTGGCATTCAGAGCCTTTTTGGTTCGGCTTTACGATATTTTATACACCAAAGGTAATGTCTATGATAATAGCAAAAAAGTTGCCCATGAATATGAAAACCGCACCACGCTTTCGGTGTATTATCCGTTCCTGCACAATGTAAGCACCATACTAATGAACATAGGTTATCATGGCATTCCAGCTGAAAATGCGCAATCTCTCGCCTGTGGAAATACTATATTCAATGAAAAGCTGTCTGTTACCAAAAACCTTGAATGTCTTAGGTTTCTGGCGGATTGCGGTATTTGCATTGACGGCATAGATATAAATGAAAAAAAGCAAAACCTGTCAGACATCAAAAACATAAAGATTACATATCCAGATAATCCCACTATGCTGACAGGTCTAAAGGTCATGGCAATCGCCGAGATAGACCATGGCACCCTGGTCAATCAGGATGTTTTTTTGCGTTGTGATTACAGGATATTGAAAAAGGATGGAACTGATGTGCTTTCTATCGTGCAGGATACGATAAAGCCTTTATCCGCAGATGTACAGGATTTCATTCTGAAACTGCATCAGCGCTATCTGGATAAAGGACTTACCTGCATCGTGGAAGTAAAAGGGTTTCATATCTATATGAAGTATTGTTATAAACGGAAAGATTTATGGGGGATTAACGCTTCCCTCAACAACAGCTATCATATCAATGTGAAATCGACAAAGACGCACGAATACACTGACATCATCAAAACGTTTCCTCCAATTTTGCAGGAACTGATTGCAAAGGGATATGGATGCGGCAGAAAAAGAGAAATCGGGCATTGTGATGGCGGCTGTCGTGGACTTACCATATCGTTGGACGATTCTGTTTTAGATATACGAGATTACATTGAAACATGGTTTGATCAAGAATTGTCATGCTTGCAAAAGAAATAAACATTTTATTCATTTCATCTTTCAAACATAGCACGACAAATTCCAATTTAGCGATTAGAATTCGAAGAACAATCTTGATATATTATGAAAAAATTAAATACTAAATTATTGGGAATACCATACTATTCAAAGTTGAATATGCGGTATTTTTAATTCGCAATTCAAGGAAAAGGTGAATTAAGGGAGTTAAAGGACTTGCCTTAACAATCCGTTTATTTTTAATACTCTTTTAAATATATGATTTACCAATACGTTGAGAGTCATAGCTTTTTATTAACTGAAATATTAAAAAAATATGATCAAGTATATACGTATAATTGCCATTTAATATAAGGTTTTAGTTTATAACAGATGTGATATAAAAAAAGAATATAGTTATTAATTTAGAGAGTTTACATAATAATATATTATATAGTATGGAAAAATTGATTTAAAATAACTATTCATAATGATGTATCTAAGAAAAAATATTATGGAATGGGAGTGTATCAATTGGCAAAATTACTAATTTGGATTATATCTATGCCTGTTATAATCGCACTAATATTTGCTATAATATATCCAGAAAAAAATTTGATGTTTGGTCGCAGATGGCAATATAAAAATAAGGATTTAGAACCTAGTGAAGCTGCAATTAAATATACACGAATATCTTCAATTATCTGTTTAATTATATTTGTAATAATATTAATTGCTTTAACCATAAATATTGGATTAAGGGCAACCACATAGAAGAAGTTCTACTTAACTTTGTATATAATAATTCCAATTAAATAAGAGAGGTTAAGGATTTAATTAAGAATAAAGCACACTATTTTTAGCGAGATGGGTGCTTTTTTCTTTGCCATCAACTTATATATGAATTTCAAATATAGTATAATTAACCTATACTGTATTATTTTGCGATTTGAGTTAAATAGAAATTTACGGAATGTATTTAATTCTTTGGAAAAGACAAAAAAGATAAACTAAGAAAGTAGGAGAATTAACATGGGGAATATGAACCTTTTATTGGTGAAGCACAGTCATATGGAAAGTGAGCGAATCATTTTACGTCCAGTTTCACTTGATGATGCTGAGGATATGTATGAATATACATCAGATGAAGAAACAACACGCTTTATTTATGACCAACACACAGATATAAACAAAACAAAGAGCTTAATAGCTAACTATTTTATGAAGGAACCAATAGGTAAATATGCAATTTTATTAAAGGAAAACAATAAAATGATTGGGATTATTGAGTTCAGAGTACATGAACATAACAATAGTGGAGAAATAGGTTATACATTAAATAGGCATTTTTGGGGGAAGGGTTACATGACAGAAGCAGGGCAGTTAATACTGAAATTAGCCTTTAATATACTAGGTTTAGAACGAGTATTTGGAGAATGTGATGTTAGGAATGGTGCTTCAGGAAAAGTATTGAGTCGTTTAGGAATGACCCATGAAGGTACACTTCGTAGAGATCATATGATAAAGGGGTTTCTAACAGATACTGAACATTACTCTATATTAAAGGATGAATATTTAAATAAGAAGGTAATCAACTAGTAACCTTAGTGGTTACTAGTGATCTATACAGAAATGGGTGGTTTAACTGCCCGTTTTGTTTTATTAGTTTCTTGTAGGGCAAAAGCAATAAACTAGTTAAGCATAAAATTTTAATTGTAATCTTAATAAATTTTAGAATGTATAATTCTGAGATTGTGAAAGAAAAATGCAATATGCTTAGTTGAATGGAGAGGTGCTTTGATGAAAAGTTTTGGGAAAAGAAATTATAACCTTGAATATAAGAAGAGAAAAGGTGTCTACGGAATTATTCAAGATTGAGATGGAAAGTTTTTAGTGGTGAAGGACGAAGACAATAATTTTTTTTTGTGGGAGGAAAAATTGAACTAGGTGAAGATCCAGTAGAAGCAATTTGCAGAGAAGCACTAGAAGAAACGGGATGCCAAGTTAAGGTAAATAATTTTATAGGTATTGCTGAAAAACATTGAGTTTCAGAAAAATATCCCAAATGGTCTCAGCATAATATAGGGGTGTTCAATGCTGAATATGCGATATTTTTATTTCACAATTTGTAGATATTGTCAATTAGTTACGGAAAATTTATTCTTTGAAAATTAAATGGTACAGTATTTATAAAATATATTATAATTAAATACAAATTGTTATATAATGCTAAGTGAAAATTATAATTATTTTAAGTGATATATGTACTTAGGAGGATTTGTTAAATGATAAAAATAGAAAATTTAAATAACATTAGCAATAAAGATATAGATGAAATATTAGATACATGGGAATCATCGGTAAGAGCAACCCATACTTTTTTAAGTGAAGATGACATAATATCAATAAAGTCTCAAGTTATAGAAGGGGTTAAACAAGTTAGTAAACTTTTATGCGTAAGAGATAAAAAAGGTATTATAAAAGCCTTTATGGGAATACATGATTTTAAAATTGAAATGTTATTTGTAAGTAATGAAAGTAGAGGAAAAGGAATTGGCAAAAGGCTTGTAGAACATGCAATAGAAGACTTAAAGGTAAATTATGTAGATGTAAATGAACAAAACCCACAAGCAGTAGGATTTTATGAACACATAGGATTTCAAATTTTTAAGAAATCTAAGTTTGATGAACAAGGTAATCCATTCCCTATATTTCATATGAAATTAAAATAATAATGCAAGTTATAATATTATTAGATAAATAGAGATAGATCAATAAATTTCAATATTATTACTATATTTTTAGTTCATCAAAATATATTTTATTATCCTCGATGATTTAATATATTACAAAGATAAAATTAAATATTAAATTAGGAGAATACCGTATTATTCAAAACTGAATATACGGTATTTTTAATTCGCAATTCAAATAAAAAGCGATGTAATCAACTATATGATCTATTAGAAGTCCCTTATCAACTTGATAAAAGGTATGACTTATTTGAAATAGAATTTCCATCTTGTATTCAAAAATATTCTATTTAAGAAAAAGATAGGATATAATATATATCAATCATATAACAATGGATCATTTAAAGTAATAATAGGCTACCAATGAGATTTGGCAAAGATAGTGATTTTGATCTTGCTTATCAATGTCCATACTGTAATAAGAAATTTAATTAAATATAATATATTATATTAATAATAAATATATCAGTACTAATATTTAATATCATATATGCAAGGAGGTGAACTCTATGAAGAGAATCAAGCGAATTAACTACTCGGTGCAGTTGATATAATCTGATGGCAGATTGTACCGAGATATAATAATTTGTTATCAGCAAACTGCACTGCTTTTCATCAATATAAATTATGAAAAGAGGGCGATTGTATGGAATATGTAAAATTAAAAGAATACTGGTTATCAGAAGAACAACATAGCTTTAAAGGATGGGATTTCTCACATCTTGATAAAAGAACGTCAGAGGAATCTTTACCTTGGAACTATGATGAAATAGTCAGACAATACTTAAATCCTAATTCTATATTATTAGATATGGGAACAGGTGGAGGAGAATATTTATTAACTCTAAATCATTCTTATTGTAATACATTTGCTACAGAAGCATATCCACCTAATTTTGAATTTTGTCAAAAGACACTAAAACCATTAGGAATTGACGTTAGGCAAGTTTTTAATGATAAGTATTTGCCATTTGAAGGTGAGATGTTTGATATAATAATAAATAGACATGAGGCCTTTGATATAAATGAAGTTTACCGATTGTTAAAGCCCAATGGTTTATTTATTACACAGCAAGTTGGAGGATTAAATAACAAGGAATTATCAAGGTTTTTAATAAATGATTTTAAAGAAATTATTACTAGCGAGCATACCTTAAAAAATAATCTTATGCTAATTCAAAATAAAGGATTGACCATCTTAAAATCAGATGAATATTTTCCAAAGTTGAAATTTTTTGATGTAGGAGCATTAGTTTATTTTGCAAAAATTATTGAATGGGAATTTCCGAATTTCTCTGTTGATAGTTGTTTTAAACAATTATGTAAGTTGCAATCAATAGTTGAACAACAAGGATTTATTGAAAGCAAAGAGCATAGATTTGTTCTTGTTGCTCAGAAACCTAACTGTGCAGAAGTAAGAATCTAAATCTGTGATTTGGGTATTCGAACTTATGCAAGGCTAAATAAGAAAAGCTTAGTGCGTCAACACTAAGCAATCCGTAGAACATTTATTTTGTTTTAGGGCTATGGGATAAAATTTATGATATGAATTTAAAAGTTTAAAGCACCATTCTTGGTCGGATGGGTGCTTTTTTCTTTACCATCAACTTCTATATGAATTCCAAGAAATTTAATCTTTATAATTAATTTAGCAATGAAAAGATTATGTTTTAAAACCAATCTTATAATATAAATAGCAATGGTGCTCTTTATCGTTAATTCAAGCATATTCAATACTAGCCCCTAACTATGATGAAATATCATCAATAGCCCTAGAAAGATAAATTGGTAACTAGTTAAGAAAATTTGTCCCTATAAAATTAAATAGTATTATATATACAAAAATGGTACAATTAACTTATAATAGTAAGATTTTGTGATTTAAGTTAAATAGAAATTTATGAGGAGGGATTAAATTGTTTGGAAAAGATAAAAAAGATAAACGATTTGTAATTAAAGAAGAACAATCTTTAGGATTTGGTGCTTTATACGTGGTTGTTGATACTCAGACAGGAGTTAATTATTTAATGACTGTTGGAACAGGACAAAATGGTATTACAGCATTGTTAGACTCAGAAGGTAAAGTAATTGTTGACAAGTAAGTCGGATTAAATAAGAAAATGTGAGAATTAACCTATATTAAAGGATGAATATTTAAATAAGAAGGTAATCAAGTAGCAACTTGAACGGTCATTAGTGCTAGACAAGAGTAAAAACTATGATACTTAATAATCAAAAATTAAAAAGGAATTTCAAAAATACATGATTTTAATTATGATTTTTAACAATAAGTCTAAAGTTATGAAATATGAAAAGTAATCAACCTAAGTTATACAGTATAAAGGAGGATATTTATGGACGAGGTAAAGATTATTGAATGGGAAGATAAGTATAGTCAGGACTTTATATCACTGTCTGTTGAGTGGCTTGAAAAATATGTTTTCGTCGAGCCGGGAGATTTAGAAATTATAAACCATCCCCACGAGGCTGTTCTAAATAACGGCGGTAACATATTTTTTGCAAAATATGGGGATAGAGTGATTGGCACAGTTGCTATGATAAAATACGATGACGATACGTTTGAATTGGCCAAGCTAGCAGTCACCGAAGCTTTCAAGGGAATGAAGATCGGCAATCAACTTATGGAGAGATGTCTGCTATTTGCAAAAGAGAAATCAGCAAAAAAGATTATATTATACACAAATCATAAACTTACACCTGCTATTGGACTGTACAATAAATATGGATTCAAGGAAGTAGCTCTTGAGAATAACAAGTATTTGGAATCAGATATAAAAATGGTACTTCAGCTATGAGCTTATTCATGATGGCAAGTTCCAATTTGTATAGTTAAAGTAATAACATAGCTTTAACTTTTAGTTGCGTCCTATATTTCTTATATTATGAAAGTAAAAAGAAATATTAAATTACTGATAATACTTTTATACCTTTAAATATGTTATTATATGTATATAAAATGTGAATTTTTTAGAAGGGAATATAACGATGATATTGCTTGATTATTTATTTGGAGGTGGATTATTAGCCATCTTTATAGGCCTAGTTATTCTATCCCTAATAGTTTCTAGATGGATAACCAACAGAAAAATTAATAATAATGCCATAAAAGGTGAAGGTATAGTTATTATTGTGAATAGCTTGATTTTAGTTATTAATATGCTTGGCCTAGCACTGTCAGGGTGGTACACTATTTTATTTTACATCTAGTTATATAATAACTTTAATCATGAATAATATTAAAATGAGGATTAAGAGTAGGAGGTGATAATATGAATTTAAAAGATAAAAAGGTATTATTTACGATCATTGGATGTGTAATTGGGATTATAATAATGATGGTTCCAACATTACTTACAGGATTTTCATATAGAAATAGCAATTCAATGGGAGGACTTCTTACAAGTGAGTTTATTATGAGGGGAGCTTCCTATATTATAGGATTATTAGTGATATATGACTCTGTAAAAATGCTAAATAAATTTACAGATTAGTTTTAATATTTGAAAATATGTGATATAATATAGAAAAATGTGCTGAAAGGGGAAAGTGAGTTATGAGACCAGCTAATTGCTAATATTAATTTAAAATCATTTTAAATTTAATATGTATTTTATAATGAGTAAAAATAAGCCTAATTTTTAGGTTTTATTGTTGTGCTCTTTATGGAATAAGGCATTAGAAGGTAACTTACTTTACTGAATTTAGACATTATAGTTTATGGTATATGGTTTAATATATTTTATTAATTGTATAATTGAATTGATATGAACTTATGTGAATGTCGTGTTTATGATATCATGGATAGTTTTTATGGGTGCAGTTAATATATAGGATATAGTTAAACTTATGAGTAATAATGTATTTTCAGACTGTAGGAAGACTTTAACTTCTTACAGTTTTTTATTTATAATTTTATAGTTAATAATTTAAAACTTGTTTTATATAAATAAATTTTAAAGTTTAGGAAGCTTCTTTTCCTATCCATTTAGAGTTTTGAAGAAAATGGATGAAAGAAGGAATTTTTATGTTTGAATTATCATTAATTAATGTGAAAAAATATATGGAAGCAACCCTTGTCCTTAAGGATATAAGCTTTGAGATATATTCGGGAGAAAAGGTTGGTATAGTTGGAGTTAATGGAAGTGGAAAAAGCACCATTTTAAAGTTAATTGCAGGAATATTGCCTATGGATTATTGCGTGGGATATCCAGGAGCTACAAGTCCAGGCTATGATGAAGGCTTTATTAATAAGCCAAGGGAGGCTACTTGTGCTTATCTTGAGCAAATCCCTGAGTATGAAGATGGCATAAAGGTCTTGGATGTATTAAAATCAGCCTTTGATGAAGTTTATACCATTGAAAAGAAGATGCGTCAGTTAGAAGAAGAAATGAAATACCTAGAGGGAGATAATTTAGAGAAAGCATTAAAGCAATACAGTAGCTTAGTTCAAGTTTACGAGGTTAAGGATGGTTATAATACTGAAGAAAAATTAGCTAGGATTTGCACTGGATTAAAGTTTACCGAAAGCTTTTTAAATAAGGAGTTTAACCTATTAAGTGGTGGTGAAAAAACTACGGTTATCCTAGGAAAACTTTTAATTGATAACCCAGATATATTACTACTAGATGAGCCTACAAATCATCTTGATATGGATTCTATTGAGTGGCTTGAGACTTATCTTAAAGGTTATAGCGGCATTGTAATTATAGTGTCTCACGATAGATACTTCTTAGATAATGTGGTAACAAAAATTATAGAAATTGAGGATATGGAAAGTAAGACTTATAAAGGAAACTACTCTAGTTATGTAAAGGAAAAAGAAGAAAATCTCCTTGAGCAAATTCATAACTATAAGCAGCAGCAAAAGGAAATTAAAACTATAGAAAATACTATAAAGGACCTTAGAGATTGGGCAATAAGGGCAGATAATAATAAATTCTTTAAGAGGGCTGCTAGTTTACAGAAAAAGCTTGATAAAATGAAAAGTAGTGACACTGAAGACAGTAGTAGCTATAGGGGCAGAGGTGGATATGTAAGAACTGAAAAGCCAAAGCTTGAGAAAAAGACCATGAAGCTAAACTTTAAGGACAGTGAAAGATCTGGTGGTGACACCATAAAGGCTATAGGACTATGTAAAGACTTTGTGGATAAGGTTATATTCCGAGATGTGGATTTGTTAGTAAAATTTGGTGAAAGGGTAGCTTTAATTGGGCCTAATGGAAGTGGAAAAACTACCTTCTTAAAAATGCTTTTAGGGGAGGAAACTCCTGATGAAGGTATAGTAGAATTTGGAGCTAACGTAAAGGTTGGCTATTTACCTCAAGTTATTACCTTTAATGACGATGAACTTACTGTGCTTCAAGCCTTTAGAGAGGATATTTCCATGGTAGAGGGAAAGGCTCGTGAATACCTATCAAAGTTTATGTTCTTTGGAAACAGTGTGTTTAAAAAGGTTAAGCATTTATCTGGAGGAGAAAAAATAAGGTTAAAACTTGCTATGCTTTTATATGAGGATATAAATTTATTAATCCTAGATGAGCCAACAAACCATCTTGATATAGACTCTATTGAAACCTTTGAAGAAGCCTTAGAAGAATTTAAAGGAACAATCTTATTTATATCCCATGATAGATATTTTATAAATAAAATTAGTGAAAGAGTAGTAGCCATTGAAAATCATGGCTTCAAAAGCTATGCTGGTAATTATGATTACTATAAAGAAATCCAAGAAGAGATAAAAAGAAAGATAGAAGCGGAGGCACAAAATAAACTTGAAAAAGATAATAAGCTAAAGAAGAAGGAAGAAAGTAAAAATGTTAAAAAGCAAAGAAATGTAGATGATGCAAAAAAGAAGGAAGTTGAAAAATCTAAAATTGAAGGAAAGATTCAAAGTCTTGAAAAAGAAATGGAAGAAATTGATTTAGAAATGGCTGCTCCAGAAATGCATTATGAGGAGCTTAATAAGTTGTATCTCAGAAAAGAAGAATTAAAAGAAGAGCTAGAAGAAGCTATGGAAGTATGGGTAAGTCTTAGTTGTTAATGATAAGTGTAATTACTGTATAATAGATTGATTATGTGATTATTGTTTTGAAAGTAGCAATAATTATAAAACGAAATAATCTCTTAAAATACCGTATTATTCGATGGGGAATATGCGGTATTTTAAAATTAAAATTATACCAAAATTGTGGAAATCAGTGTAACAAAATGGTGGATATGTTATACTTTTGATACTAAATTAAAATTATTTTAGGAGGATTAAGCAATGCAAAATGTTCGTATTATTGAGATTCCAAAAATGAAGGTTGTTACTTCTGGTCCTATCTATACCATGGAGGCCTTCGAGGCATTTAATCAGTGGTTTACTGAATATCACAACTCTCTTTCCTGTGAGTTAACACCTCGTGACTTTATGTGGTACAACGAGATTAAGCAGGCAACTGAGTGGATATATGCTCTGCCAGCTGGTGCAAAAGAAGAAGACTGTGGCGGATATGAGGTAAAGGAATTTTCCTTTGGACTTTATGCTGTAGCAGTATGTATTGATGCAGATTTAGACAAGGCAGAGGATTGGAAACGTACACAAGAAGAGATAAAGCAGTGGGTAAATAGCAGTGAGTTGTTTGAACTTGCTACACCTGATAATGATCCAATAGAACGTTTTAATATGTTTCATATTGTTACTCCAGGCTGGCTCCAAGAGAAGGAATTCTGTCTAGAAGATATGTATGTACCAATAGTTTTAAAAGAATAGTAAACAAAATATGTTACTAGCATTATGTAAAATATAGAAGAAGCACTTTAATAATATAAGTGCTTCTTCTATATTTATATTAGTTTATTTTGCAAAGGCCCCGTTTTTATTTAATTATTTCAATTCCATGCAAAATTATATCTTCCGCGAGCTTAGCCATTTCCTTGGGAGGTTCATTTAACCCATCCTTTAGCCATGATTCAAAAAGCCCAAGGCAACCAGATAGTATAAAACTATAAACATATTCAAATTTATCTGCTTTTTCTACATTAAATAGTATCATCCAATCCTTAAAACATTTTTCACGAACAACATCCTTTAATTTCTTTACAAAGGCAATGTCACCATTAGTGCTTAAAAGAACGGTACACATGGGTGCATTTTCTTTTAAAAATATAAAGGCATCTTCAAGAAGAGGAAGGGGCTTACAATTAATTTCTTTAGTTGAATGGGAGTTCATTACTGTCTTTAATTCTTGTAGCATTTCATTTTCAACCTGCTCCACCATATCAAATATGTCCTTATAATGAAGATAAAAGGTTCCACGATTTAGATCAACGTACTCTGTAAGTTCTTTTACAGAAATATCATTCATGCTCTTTTCAAGCATTAACTTTGCTAATCCATCTTTAAGTGATTTCTTTGTTTTTCTTACTCTTCTATCCTTATTTTTTAACTCCATAAACTCCTCCTAATAATCATCTAGTTATTTTTTTAATCAACAATAAATAAAAAATATGTTGAGTAATGCACTGAAAAAATAAAACTAGTATATTAATATACAAATGTGAAAAGTACTGATTATTGATATCTTCCATTGTGATTATTATAATCTATTTATAGTTTCAAATCAACACAGTGTTTATTTTTGAATTTTTGTTGAAATAGTTATAGAAAGGAATGAGAAGAAGTGGACTTTAAAGAAAAGTTATTCCGAAAGGTTGTAAACAATAAGAAGATAATTATAAGTATATTTTTACTAGGATGCATTGTTTTAGGGATATGCAAACAATTTGTATCAGTAAATTATGATATGAATGATTATTTACCTGATGAAGCAGCATCTACAATTTCTTTGGATATGATGGAAAAAGAGTTCGGCAGTGGAATACCAAATGCCCGTGTAATGATCTCTAATGTGACAATTCCAGAAGCATTGCAGATGAAGGAGCAATTGCAGAAAATTGATGGTGTACAAGAAGTTACATGGCTAGATGATGCCGTTGATATTACAATTCCATTAGAAACCGTAGGTTCAGAAGTAATAGAAGATTACTATAAAGATGATATAGCTCTTTTTTCTTTAACAATTAGTGAAGAGAAGAATTTGGAGGCTGTGAACGCGATCCGTGATTTAATTGGTGAGGATAATGCTATGACTGGAGCGGCAGTAGATACAGCAGTAGCCACCCAATCAACCACAAATGAAATAATAAAAACAGCTGCAATCATGATTCCATTTACACTAATGGTTCTTCTACTGACCACTACATCATGGTTTGAACCAATTTTATTATTAGGTTCTATAGGAATTGCCATTATATTAAATGCAGGTTCTAATATTATATTTGGTGAAGTTTCTTTTGTTACAAATGCGGCAGGTAATATACTTCAGCTAGCAGTGTCACTAGATTATTCAGTTTTTCTACTTCATAGATTTAAAGAGATAAGAGAGACTGGTATAGAACCAGAAGAAGCAATGGTACAGGCGCTTTGTAAATCAGCTAGCTCCATATTATCAAGTGGACTTACCACTGTTATAGGATTTTTAGCATTAGCTCTTATGAAGTTTAAGATAGGTCCTGATATGGGACTTGCTCTTGCTAAGGGAATTGCCCTTAGTTTGTTAACTGTATTTATACTAACTCCGGTACTTACAATGTATTGCTATAAATTAATTGATAAGACTACCCATAAAAGTCTTATGCCTAAGTTCAATAACTTTGGAAGATTTATAAGTAAAATCATGGTTCCTGTGGCTATAGTATTTGCAATAATTATTGTACCTTCTTATCTTGCTTCTATTAATAATAGTTACTATTATGGAGCTTCAAAGATATTTGGTGAGTCTACAAAGTTAGGACAAGACACTGATAAAATAGAAGAAGTGTTTGGAAAATCAAATAATTATGTATTAATGGTACCAAGAGGCGATTTGGCTACAGAGCAGGAGTTATCAGAGAGGATAAAGGGAATAGAACATGTAAATGGCATTATTTCTTATGTGGATAATGCAGGACCTGAGATCCCAATGAGTTATGTGGATGAAGAAACCCTTTCTAAATTAATCAGTGATAATTATAGTAGGATGGTTATAACTGTTAAAACAGATTATGAAGGTGAAGAGGCCTTTGAAGTAGTTGAGAAGATGCGTAGTATAGCAAATGAATATTATCCAGATAGCTATTATCTAGCAGGTGCAACAGTAAGTACCTATGATTTAATGGACACTGTTACAAGTGATATGGTAAAGGTAAACTTAGTTGCAATTGGAGCTGTATTTTTAGTGTTATTAATATCCATGAAATCAATCTCTCTACCTTTTATATTGGTTTTAGCTATTGAAACAGCAATATGGGTTAATCTATCAGTACCTTATTATTTGGATTCACCACTTTTCTATATGGGATATTTAATAATAAGCTCAATTCAGCTTGGAGCTACTGTAGATTATGCAATTTTACTTACAGAGAGATATATGGAGTTCAGGGGAATGTATCAGAAGAAGGAAGCTATAAGAAAGACAATTGCTTCAGTAACTGTATCCATTTTAACATCAGGAATAACTTTAACAGTTGCTGGATTCTTGCTTGGAGGAATGACAACCCATGGACTATTATCACAGCTTGGATATTTATTAGGAAGAGGAACAGTATGTTCTTTAATAATTGTTTTCTTTGTTCTTCCGGGACTGCTTTATATCTTTGATAAAGTAATTCAAAAAACAACCAAGGGTATTTTGTTTATTAATAATAGAAATCTTGAGGAGGCTGCGTGATATGTTAAGAAAAAATAAAAGAATAATATCATTAATTTTAGTAGGAACACTAATTTACACCAGTACTTTTGCAGGAAGTGTTGAAGCTCAGAGTATGAGCAGCGAAAAAGAAGAAGTTGTCTATGTAAATATGGATAACAAAGGTAAAGTAACTGGAACTTATGTTGTTAACATCTTTACAGATAATGATATTACTGATTATGGTGAGTATAGTAAGGTATCAAATATGAATACCAAGGATGAAATCTCCTATAAGGATGGAACTATAAACATTGAAAATACTGCAGATAAACTATATTACCAAGGAACCTTAGATAGTGCAGAGATTCCATGGAATGTCAATATTAAATATAAAATGGATGGGAAGGAGTATTCTGCTGAGGAAATAGCTGGAATGAGTGGAAATCTTACTTTGGAAGTTAATATTTCAGAAAACACAAAGGCTAAGGAAGTCTTCTTTGAAAATTATGCATTGCAGGCTGCTGTAAAATTAGATACAAATATCTGTAAGAATATAGTGAGTGATGAGGCAACTATGGCTAATGTGGGTGACTTAAAGCAGCTTACTTATACCGTAATGCCTGGAAGTGATAAAAATATAGTGATCACAGCTGACGTAACAGATTTTGAGATAGCAAGTATAGATATTAATGGTATAAAGCTTAATCTTGGAATTGATAAGAATACTATTGATACTAGTGAATTGACAGAAGAGATTAATAAACTAGTGGATGCAGTTTCTGAATTAGATGATGGAGCAACTGCTCTAAATGGTGGAGCAGAAAGTTTAAGCGGTGGTGCTATAAAGCTAAATGAAGGGATAAATACAATTAATGAGGCATTAAATACCCTCAATGGTAAATCCTCATCCTTAAAAGCTGGTTCAGAGGAAGTGAAAACTGCACTTGTAACCATACAAACATCATTAAAGAATGTCAATGTTTCAGCAGAAGAATTAAAAAAACTTAGCACTGCATCCATGCAAATAAAAGAGGGCATTAATAATCTTGTCAATGGATTAAAGACTGCTGATGGATCTATAGATACTTATTATTCTAAATTAGCAGAGGCTGGACTTACAGATATAAATAAATTTGTAGGCCAGCACAATGAGGCCCTTGCAGCCCTTGGAATAACCAATACTCAAAGAGCTTTATATGCCGCTTACCAATCAGCAGGAGACAGTGGTGTAATTCAAAAGCTTGGAGAATTAGTTGCTAGCGGAGATTCAGAAGCCACTACTTTATATACAGAATATAGTAAGGGCAATAGTAATGCCATAACAAACTACATTGCAACTGCTGGAAAGCTTATTTCAGTTGAAGGCTTATTAAAAGCAGATGTTGCTTATATTCAAGGAAGTAATCAGTTAATAGGCGGAATTTCTGGAACCTTAGACAGTAATAAGGGCCCATTAATGACAGGTGCATTAGCTCTGCAAAAGAATTATGAAGCATTTGATTCAAGTATTCAAGGGCTAGTTTCTTCACTACAAACCTTAGCTTCTAATATGAATACGCTAAAGAGTGGAATTGACACTCTAGTTACTAATTATGATGCATTAGATGGAGGTATAGGAGAATATACTAACGCAGTTAACAGTATTACTATGGGTTATGCAAAAATTTGTGAAGGTGCGGTTTCAATGGTAACTGGCACATCAGACTTATATGATGGTACAAAAACCTTGGTAGATGGAACAGGGGAATTTGTTAATGAGACATCTGGTTTAGACGGTGAAGTAGATAATAAAATTGATTCTATGTTAAATGAATTCACAGGAAGTGACTTTGAAGCAGAATCCTTCGTCTCAGATAAAAATACTAATGTTAACTCAGTACAGTTTGTAATAAAAGTGGCTGCAATAGAAAAACCGGAAGTAGAAGAAAATATTGAAGTGGAGCAAGAGCAGCTTAACTTCTGGCGAAAGTTTATAAAACTTTTCCAAGGCAATTAAAAGCAATTCAAGATAATTAGATATAATTAGAGATAATTGATGATAATTAAAAGAAATTAAAGAGAATTAATTGCATATTAGAGTACACTTAATAGCAGGGGATTTTAATCTCCTTCTGAATTAAAGAAGATTAATTGTATATTAGAGTATAGAGAATATAAGTTATCATTAAGCTGAAATGGACAGGGATACTTAGTTTCGGATATGATAGATAAAATTTTATTATACTATTTAGAATAAGGTTGCCTAATTAGGTAACCTTATTTTTTTATAGTTTTTTACAAGTTCCAAAAATAAAAATAAATATATTTATTAAAGTTGATTCTATAACATTTTAATTTCATTAAACAAACAACTTACTGCAACAAGCAAATTAGCATTCCATAATTATATATATTTAAGCATATATATGTAATTATCTAATAAAGCTATAAAGTATAAAATTATGAAAAGAACCTTTGGTATAGGATTAAGCTATAGAGATTAATGTTATAATTGAGATAATAAGTAAAATAAGTTTCGGATTAAATTACTTTTTAGGATATATAATTTTTATTAGACTAACATATAAATAAGAATTTTAAATTAGAATAATTTACATAAAGCATGGCTGAAAGTGGCTTAAAATAAGGCATGCAACTGCTGGTTGCGAAAGTTCAAGGTGTCTTTGGTAGAGTGCAACTGAAGGTAATGATAGAATAAAATCAATAAAATAGGAGGTGATCTTCATGAAATTTGGAGAAAAACTACAATCACTAAGAAAATCAAGGGGGATGTCTCAAGAACAGATTGCATCACAAGTTAATGTATCAAGACAAGCAATTTCAAAGTGGGAATTGGGTGAATCTAATCCTGACATAGAATACATTATACAAATAAGTAATATCTTTAATGTAACAACAGATTATCTTTTGAAAGATGAAGAGGAGATTAGTACAAGAGAAATTTCACCGCAAGGCAATGCAAATTTTATCAAGGCACAAATTTTATTAATAGCTTCTATAGCATTTTTAGCTATAGGTTTATTTTGTGCATTTGGTGGTTGGCAAACAGAACAAAATCCTGAAGTTATTTGGGGATCAATGGTAATACAAGTAGTTGGAGTGGTAGCTTACTTCATAGGAAAGATATTTCTACAGTCAAAAGTGCCACTTGGGATAAACATGGTGAATTTAGCAATTGGTCTATTTATGCCTATTTCTATGATAGCTTTATTGTTAAGTGGAAGAAAACTTGCACCCTATCCTACAGATATCTATACTATAGTGATTTTCGGAATTATGTATATAGTTACTTTGATTTTAAGTTATATCCTTCTGAAAAAACAGCAGGCAAAGTAAAAGAATTATATAATAAAGAAGTTTCAGTATAATAAAAGAAAGTTTATTTATTAAATTAGGAGGGGAAAATGATGGGTGCTTTTAGTTATAAAGATATTTATAGTAAGGAAGGTAAGAGGGTATTAGAGGTAAACGTACTACCAGAAAAACATTGTAATTTTGACTGCATATTTTGTCCAATAGGAAGATCATACAATAAGGTGGATTCACCACAAGACTTTGATGAAATGGATAGCTCATTAAAGGAATTAGAAACCAAGATAGAGGATACTAAAGCAGAGCTAGTTTTTATTAATTCAAAGGGGGAGGCCCTTGTAAATAGTAAAATTGAAGATGTTATAGACCTAATTAAAAGCAAAGGGGTACCAATAAGGCTTTTATCTAATGGATATATATTAGGTAAAGAAGAATATATTCCAATAGCCAATAAATGTGATGAAGTCATTGGAGAGATAAAAACAATTTGGGAAAAGGATTTTCAAAAGATTCAAAGACCTATAGAAGGTTATACCCTTGAGGAATACATTTCTAACATGGTTTCATTTAATAAGCAATATAAGGGTAAGTTTATTTTAGAAGTGACAATTATTAAAGGCTATAATGATTCTAAAGAAGCTATAAGTAAGATAAAAGAGGTTATTAATAAATTATCTCCAGATAAGATAATCATTGAGAGAATGGATGATGAGATATTTAAGAAAAAGCTTGGCATATCCGATGAAAGATTCGATGAGATTTCAAAGATATTACTAAATAATTAATAGAACACACCTGAAAAACAACTTGAAATTATATAATTTATAAAATTTAGGATATAATAGAAGGTTATATATCTATATATGTTATAATATAAAATAAATAAACTTCAAGTAAAAGGGGGGTATAGTATGAGGCCAATTTGGATGATTCTGATTTTCTTAGGAGTATTGGCAGTGGGTATCTATTTACTTAACAAGATTGACGGTAGAAAAGTAAATTCATATAATCAGGATAGTAATCATAATTTATCACAGATACATGAAGATAATAATAATCAAAATACACCTAGGTTGTAGCAGTTAATAATAGATAAAAATGGAATAAAACAATATAGAAAAATATAGAATAACAAAAAGGTTGAAGATTAAAAGTCTTTAGCCTTTTTTATATTTTTCGCCTCCAAAATACTATTAGTTTTACTGCAATTAATTTATTTAACATAATAAGGATTGACAAGAGAACGTTCGTTAGCTACAATAAAATTAGAGAACGGTTGTTAGCTAAAATGAAAGGAGAATTGTAATGAAGTTATTTTTTGGCGATTGGGGCAGTTTCAAAACAGTATTACTAGTCTTTCTTATGTTAATATTCATTGGATTTAACTATGTAAAACGTAATGAGATTAATCATTGGGGAATGCGCATTTTAATACTATTTGTAGCTGGATTATATACTTGTGTATATGCAGCTACTAGAGATGGATTCCACCTTACAGTACAAAATGTCATTGATGGTAGTACATCTCAAGGATTATTTTCATTAGGTAGTCTACAAAGCATTTTAGGAAGCATCTTAGGTATATTGATTGTTGTTTGTTGTATTATTAGTATCTTTATAAATAAGCAATCAACAAGACAATTTTTGTTTTTTCTTATTTGTGGAGGTATCATGTCAAAGGTTATTCTAATAGAATTATCAAGGGTTATTATATACTTGAGAAATGCCTCTACTTGGTTTATCAAATGAAAGGAGTGAGTTTATGGAAAAAAATAATACAAAACAAGTTATTCTTAATGAATCATTAAAACTGTTCGCTATAAAAGGGTTTGATGGTGTTTCTGTTAGAGATATTGCAGGAAAAGTTGGGATTAAGCAAAGCTCATTATATAAACATTTTGAGAATAAGCAAGCTATTTTTAATTCATTACTTGATTATATGAGTGAGTATTACGAGAAAAAGATGAGTAGCTTAAATGTACCTTTAGGAGAACTTGAAGATGTAGCAAAGCAATATGAAAATAGTAGTTCAGAAATTTTATATGAAATATGTAAGGCCATATTCATTGAAAGCTATAGTGATGAAAAGGAAATTCAGTTTAGAAGGATGCTAACCATAGAACAGTTTAATAATGAAGATATACAGAGAGCATATAAGAAATTTTATATTGATGATATCTTAGAATATCAAGCTAGTTTGTTTGAAAAAATGATTAATCATGGATTTTTTATACCCGGTGATCCAAAAGTCATGGCACTACATTTTTATTCGCCAATATATCTTCTTATTAATAAGTATGATGGTGATTATAATAGAGAGAATGAAGTGCTAGAGATTTTAAAAAAGCATATAGAACAATTTGCATCAATGTATGTTGCGCCTTAAGGTGGTGGGAGAAGAGTGAAAACATTAATAGTTTATGCAAGTAGATATGGTTGTACTAAAGAATGTGCTGAGGGTTTGTCTAAGCTTATAAGTGGAGATATCACTGTTATAAATATTAGTAATAAAGTCAAAGAAATTGAATCCTTTGATACAATTATCATTGGTGGCTCAATTTATATGGGAAAAATACAGAAGGATATTAGTAACTTCTGTAAACAGAATAAAAATATACTTTTAAGAAAGAAAATAGGTTTATTTATATGTTGCTATACTCCTATTGAACAGACTGATTTTATTAATAATTTTTACGATTCCGATTTGCTAAGACATTCAAAGATAAATTCTATTTTGGGTGGCGAGATGAGGTATGACAAAATGAATTTCTTTTATAAAAAGTTATTCCAATCCCTAAATAAGATAGAAGGGTTTAAGAAGGGATTTATTGAACCCTCAATTTCACAACACCAAATAAAAAAATTCTCCGAAATAATTAATAAATAGAAAAAGAGAACAAGGAATATTTTATATTAGATTAAATATTTCTATAGATAATGAAATAAAGAAAAAGATAATAATAACATTTTTAATACTTCTAATTTCTTTTTATACATCAATAGGTAAGCAATAAAAAGGTTAATGCTAAATTACCTAATAAGTTCTAAAATAAAGGAGATTAGAAGTATTATTTTTTATCATTATTACCTTCTAAATAATTTATTTTATAAAGCAATCTCTAAATATCTTTGCTAAAGTTTCAAGAGGTACTTCCTGGTTATCAAAGATTTGTAGCGCTCCCTTAGGAGTAATTTTATAATCAGATAACTCGTCCTTATACTCTAATACTTTGTCAGCAAAGATGTTTATATGGTCATTGAATATACGAATAACAATAGTAGTTTTATCTATATAAAAGCAAGGAACCCTAGTCCACATTTTTTCGTTTATTTCTGGAACAACCCCGTGTATTAAATCTCTAATAGAATCCAAGCGCTTTTCTTTTGCTTCTCCATAATTTTTAAAGTAATCCGTAACTTCTTTGATTTTTATTCCCATGATTTCCTCCTAAAATATAGCTTTATGAACTAATCAAATAATATAGCTAATTATAATACAAGCTATAGCACCCATTATAATTGATGGTTTGTTTAAGGCATATTTAAGTCCAGATTTTATATTACTTTTATAATTTGGTTCTTCAACTACACTTTCTAACTTTGGATTATCTAAATATGCATTGAAAACATATTGAGTATTACTTTGTCCACAACCTTGAAGGGATAGAGTTAGAGGCTTAGTAGGGAAGGTTGCCAAGGCTGCGCATATAAGGATCACAATTCCTTCTTTAAATAGGAAGTTTTTTCTTAAGTATGGTTCTGATCTTGTAATAAAGAAACTTATGCCGATAAAGACTACAGACCAGAGTATTCCCCATAGAATGCATTTAAGTAAGGGTTTTAAAATACTTTTATACATATATAATACTCCTTTATACTTTATGTATAGCTTAAAGAAGAATTTATTACTTTTATTAATTTTTATTTTCTCTTTTTAAAAACTACGATTACATTTAGTATAAAAATAATAAGACTTCCAATTGATAAAAGTATAAGTGCATTTGACCAATTTGTATTAACTAAGGCGTTGTTATCTGCTAATACACCTTGAAATATTAGTCCTCCAATCATTGCTAGACCACATAAAATATCTATAATTAAATCATAGCTTTGGATTAATCTATGATTAGAATTATCATTAGAGGCGTTTTTTCTAATACATATTGCTTTATAAAAATTTAAAGATATAACTATGAATAACACAATATAAGCAAAGAATACAAATCTAAAATAAGACATAACATCAGTTAAAGGATCAATTACCATTTTGGTACCTCCATTTATTTTTTAAAATTGGTATATAGAAAATAACAATAGAAGTTTAAATAAAATAGTTTTATCTATATTATAGCATGTATTGAAATGTTATACTTATTTCATGCTTAAAAGTATATATTTTTGACTTGAATTTCAATGCAAAAAATAAAAAGGACACTTTAGTGTGTCCGCTAGTTAATGTATATTCGACCATTACCAGCTATTATAACTTTATATTCTGGCTTAAGAGGAACTAAATTATATTTTTGTGATTTTGGGCATAGGCGTATAACTTGTATTGCAATGAGATTTTCATTAAGGACAATAAGATAAGTACTAGCATCTGGCGAAATATTTTGAGCATAGTAAGTAGGATTTTTACTAGGAACGAAGTCTTTTACAGTGTAAACTCCCTCTTCAAATACATTGGAAGCAAACACAGGTATTGAAATAAATGTAATAAATATCAATGTAATTACAACCATTAATATGGCAATAGTTTTTTTCATAGTATAATCATCACCTTTCAGCAATAGTTTGTGTAGTGAAAATAATAATATGCAGATTTGGGATTGAATAATGGGATTTAATGTGAGTCGGAATATTTCTATTTATCTCTTATTTTATATTCTAAACTTATATATAATGAAAAAGCAGATTTATTATATATAACGTTGAGTAATACTTTATTAAATATTATTAATGTAAAATATATCATTCAGCAAACTTACTAGATTCAGAATTATAAGACTAGTTAAATTTATAAATTATATAAGAAAGGGCTATAAAACAAATTGACTTTTATAAAGAAACATAGTAGGATGTATAAAGAATTGAATAATAAATTTAAGTGAACGACACATGTAGTGCTTTGCACGTAAATCTGATTACGGTACAAAATGCTCATGGTGTCTTTTTTGTCGTTCAAAACAGAAGAAATAGTAATTTAAGTAAGAGAAAGGAGTATGATTTATGCCGACAACAAAATTTCAAAAAGTAGTTTTTGCTTTTATAACGGTAATAATAACCGTTCATTTATTCGTTTTTTACAATATTGCCATAGAAATGGGGAGAATGTCTAATGAAGTATTTATATTATCTAGAAATGTAATTATCATTGAATTTATATTTGCTTTTTTACTTGAAATATTTATTGCAGGTCCACTTTCAGAGAAATTAGCTTTTAAAGTTGTAAATCCAAGAGAAGATAAGCCGTATATAGTTACTACAGCAATAATATGTGCAACAGTAGGTTTAATGTGTCCTATGATGACCTTTGTTGCAACTATTCTATATAACGGTATAACCATAGAATTTTTAGCACAGTGGATGGAGAAAATAGTATTTAATTTTCCATTTGCATTTTTTACACAATTATTTTTCATTCAGCCTTTTGTAAGATTTATATTTGGTGTGATTTTTAAGAAGCAGTTAAAGAATGAAAATCAGTATGAAGTTGTGTAAATATATTTAATTTCATATCCTAAAATTAAGAGTAATCCCAACATAACCATAAGATATTAATAATGAGACTATGAAAATAGCTACAATAATTTAGAAGACTATTCCAAATTATTGTAGCTATTTGTATTTAAATGAGTATTATTTCTTAGCAAAATTTACATCTTACTTAAATATAGAACTTATATTAACTTTAAAGCGGTATATTACTTATTGAACCATTCACTAGGTGATGGATTAAAGTAATGATGTGTGAACTCTATAATCTTATAATCTTGAATACCAGAAACTTTAAAAGGTTCAGAAGCTAAGTAGTCCTCTACGTTTTTAATAGATTCAGCCTTCATAACAAATAACCCACCGCTCATATTTTCTTTAAGCCCAGACATTAATATTAAGCCTTTATCCATTGCTTTTTGAGTATAGGCCATGTGCTCCTTCATAGTATTTTCATCAATCGGACCCTGATTTTTTAACATACCTTCAACAATAAAATATTTCATATAATGTCAACCTCCCTTAACTAAATATGATAAATATATTATACATCATAGATTAGATAAAGATTCAATTTTATGATATACAGGATTTATCTAATATATTCTATCATGTTCATTTTTCATCATCTTTTAAATAAGAATTCCAAGATTCTTTTCTATAAATATCTTTTATCGATTCAATCATTGATGAGTTAAACTCTTTATAGTTAATCATAAATTTGATTACCACCTTTAAGATTTAATTTTATTTTTTTATAATAGCAATCCAAACTTCTTGATGATTTTCTTGCATATAACATTCAATAACAGGCAGATCTGCTAATTCATATCCAGAGTTAGGGAGCCATTCACTATAGAATTGCTTATAAACCTTTTGCGTCGCATCAGGTAATTCTCCATTAGCTTCAAAGATTGCCCAAGTTGCAGTAGGATATGAAAACTCCTTCATTCCCTCAATAGGTAGAACATGTTCACATTCTGGCACGTCAACATGATTTGTTACTGCAACAATGTATTCCATGTATTCAGATTCTCCCCATTGACCTCCTTGAGCAATTCCTAGAAATCCTGAAGGTCTGTAATCAGGAAAGTTATCTAGGAACATTTTCATAGTTCCATCTTTCCATGAATTTTCCCATATGCCAGGGATCACCTCAAAGGCTTCGGATGTTTTCACTTTGTGAGATACTCCCATTACTTTAAAGGCAGGCCATTGTTCAATTTGATAATTCATATGATTTTCTCCTTTTATTGTAATTTGAAAGGAGAGTTTAGGACAGGATTTTAACTGCACCGTTTCATTTCTAACACTTGAAGGTAGCACCCCATGAAAGTTTTTGAATGCTCTAGTAAAGGAATCTTGAGATTCATATCCATACTTTAAAGAGATATTAATTATTCTTTCAGAGCTATTTAATAAATCAAAGGCTGCCATGGTTAAGCGTCTATTTCTTATATATTCAGATAGAGGTTTGTCTGCTATATATGAGAACATTCTTTGGAAATTATAAACAGAGCATCCCGCAATTCTTGAAATAGTATCATAGGATATTTCACCATCTAGATTTTCTTCTATATAGTTTATAGATTCATTTAAATTTTTTACCCAATCCATTCGTCTCACTCCCAATTTAATAGTACCTTTTTTAGTGTAGATATACCCGATACTTCATGCCGCATTTTGTAGGCTTATTAAGTTTGCTTAATTATACTAATATATTTGTATATATAATACATACATCTATCCAAGAAAAAACATGCTAATTTTCCAAGCTTAGCAGTTTATTTATGAATTTTATTATATCTTTCTCTATGATAGGATAATCATTATTTAAGTAGAGTTTATTCCAAATGAAATATTTCTTCTCTAAAATTTTATTATTAATATCAATATTGTTATTAATTAATTGATGGATTAGTAACTTTTCTATAAGGGCAATTTCTGAATTAGCTTTTGTATTTTGTTTAGATAAATCTTCTGATAGAGGAAAGAAGTTCATAAATTTTTCAACTATATTGTCATCCTTGCTAACAATTATCGTAAGAGAGCTATCCCAAGCAACAATTTCAAAGGTAGAAAGAGGATGTTGAAGTTTTACATTATCTTCCCAGAATCCTTCATGACCATCTGCAAAGGGTAGCTCATATTTAAGAACCTCGTCAAGAGAAATTTCTTTTGAGAATCCTGATAGTACACCCCAAATAAATTGAAAATTTTCTTTGCTAACAATTTCGGTAAACTGATTACCAGAAAGCCAAATATAATCCTTTGAAAACAAGTTATTAATTTTTTCATCTTTGGGATAACATTCACAATCTGTTATTAGCCAATTATATTTTAGTTGTTCATTATCTATTGAGTTAAAAATCTTTTTCACATTGGTATAATAATTTTCACCTTTTTCTAATATAGCACTTTTAATAATCTCACCTTCTACAATCTTTATTATTATTTATGTAAGATAAATTTTTGATTGGGGTAGTTAAATTCATTTACCAGCTCAGCTTCTTTGAATCCGTACTTTTTGTATAATGCCCTTGGTGCAGTTCCCTTTATATCACATTCTCTAAAGGTTATAACAGATATATCTGTATTATAAGGAAAACATGATAACATTTTTTCAATCATTGAAGATGCAAGTCCTTTTCTACGATGTTCTGGATGAACTGCCATAAAAGAAAGGCATTTTGAATTATAAGGAAATAGCATAACGCCAACAATATCATCTTTATACTTTACACAAAGAGCTGTTTTTCTTTTTATATTTTTAATTACAGTTTCTCTATAACTAGTTATATCTTCAGGTGTATATAGTCCTGGAAAGTTATCTTTAACAATATTAATCATGTTAATCCAAGAGTTTACATTATTCATTTCTGCATAACATAAAGAATATTCACTGCTTATCATACTGTATGACTCCTTTAATTTAATCTACTTAAGATTTTTTATTATTCTATAGTTTTAAATTTAAATAATAGCCCTTGTTATGATTATAGAAGAGATAATTGACTTTATTCTATTTCTTTTAAGTGCTGAAGATGTATTCCTATATGCCCAATACCAAGAATTATTATAGATATAATCATCCAAATTACTTTTCCGTAGATCCCTAATAATAAAAATGCAGCAACTGGTAGGGTAGCACCAGGAACAGGAACTCCACAGAAACTTCTATAGAAATTTTTTAAAGTATGCTCTCCCTTGAAATATCTAATCCAATACATTTCATATAGAATCATTAAGAGAAAAGAGAGAATTAGCCATAAACTCCATAAAGAAAATGGAGTAAGATTTAAATTAGAAAAAATTAAAGCACAACAGGTTACAAATACTTGTCCAATGCGCTCAAATAAAAGTAATATCTTATTTTCATTGTTATAGTTATAACCTAATGGTTGATGTTTCGTCCATGCAATATTTGGAATAAATAGCATTAAGAGATAGGTTAATCCCACATATGAAAATCCTAAATCTCCAATCATAAAGTACCCTCCAAACTAAATTATCTCCTCTTATTTTAACTAATTATTAGTTTATTTCGAATCTTATTTATCAAAAGGCATAATGTAAATACAATGCTAACATGACAAGAACTAATAGAACTAGCATATTAACTATTAAAAATGTTATATCTATAATTATTAGTATTTTTTTATATTTACTTATAGGGTATTTTTTAGTTAATAGATGATAAAAAAATAAACTTAAGATTATAAAGGAAATATTAACTAAAAATATTATCAATGTATCCATTTGAGTTTCTCCATTCTAGCTACAGTTATAGTAGCTTGTTATCAATTTCTGTGATTATGGTATTATCTGTTTTAAATTTAGTCATTTCATTAAAAGGTGTATTAGTTGAATTTTATTTTCTATGTTCCAATCAGTTTGTCAATGTCTTATTAGGAATAACTTCATATAAGTAGCCTCCCTAATATTTGCTTGTAATTCAGTTAAAATAAGATATATTGTCTATATAATAACAAATTTTAGAATAATATACCATAAGGGATGAAAAATTATGTAGGGGGATATGCAAATATATGTTGTTTAATATGAAAAAATGCAGCAAAATTCTCAAATAATAAAAGACTGGGGAGTATGTATTGATGAAGAAAAAGATTATGGATATCCTAGCATTGACAATTTGAAAGGGTTACAAGATGACTTAAATCAGTACTATGATTTATTTATCGTAGTACAAAATGCTAATAACTATTATATTGGGGGAATTCCATTGAAGAATTTTAACAGTTCCCATGTTGCTCAGTCTATATCTAATATAATGTATAATTCATATTTTAAGGGGATTAGAGAATATTAGGATCTCTAACCTCCTTATAGAAGGAAATCTTTATCTTCCTATATACCTCAATTATTTTTATATTTCAGATTTATTTTCTATTACCATCTTTATCGAAAGTCCTCTTCAAAGCTTTTTCAGTAGGAAAGATAGAACCGATTAAAAAGACAAGCTGAACACCAGAAAGTACCATACTTACATTTCCAACAACGCTTTCATTTTTCCCAATTACAAGTAGCATTGCTATGGCAGTAATAACAAGCATAGTCCATCCTAAAGTTACCCATAGCTTTCCACAATAATGATGTGCAAACTTCCAAGTATCTTTATTTTTCATTGACATAGTGGTTCGATATCCAAAAACTCCATTGATTTCTTTTGGAGCACTCTTTGAGAAGTATTTACCGAAGCCAAGCATTGTAAGAGGAATTAATAAATTTATGAGAGACATAAAAATCCAAAACCCCATTTTAATATTACTCCTTTAAATATTGATATTATCAATATATTAACATAGAGTAGGAACAAAAGCTATCAAAGAAACTTTCTATAAATATGAATAACCTGCATCATCTTAAAGCTAAGAGATTTATATAAATTATCAGCTTTCTCATTATCATCTATGCATCCATATTTTACAAAATTTCGTACCATAAATAAAAGCCTCATTACAGGCAGTATACATTGCGATTAGGACTTGCAAAATTTATATACATTGTAACAAGTATTAGAATAAAGTACCATTTGATTTTATCTAATAAATTCTAATATACTAATTATGTGCGTTATACAAAATAATTACATATAATGATATAATTACATTATGGCTGAATTATATCTATTGTAGGAATGAAATAAGAGCGAATAAGAAAATATTTATAATATAATTTAATGAACTTTTTATGATTTTAAATATATAAAGTTTTGAATTCTTATATAGCAACTTTTAATTATATATAAAAAGGGTGTGAGTATTAGTAAGGCTGTTTATGTATAATACAGTTTCTTACTAAAAATTAATTATGAAGTTTAGAAATATAAAATTCATTAGTTTGTTTGTTGTTACTTTAATTATTTTGATAGGTTGTTCCACAAAAACTGATGATAAAATTAATAGTGACAACAATTCACCTCAAGTTGTAGTAGAAAATTACTTTAAATATTATAATGAAAAAAATAAAGATGGAGTAATTTCAACACTAACAGGGTGGCATGATGCACCAAATGTAGTTTGGGACTTCGACAATTTAGAGAGTATAAGGATACTTAATATTGAGGAAGAGAAAAACGAGGATATTTTAAATGGATATTTAATGGATGGAAGAGGAAGTGTGAACGGAGCATCTAAAGAAAATGTTAAGATATATAAGGTTAACTATGAAGTAAAATATAAAATAGATGGGGTAGGACCACAAGCTAGTGGAACATATGAATGGTGGTATTTTCTTATAAGAGAAGATGAAAATTCACCATGGTTAATAGACGATATGGGAGTATAATAAAAGGATGCCAAAGTATAAGATGGCATCCTTATTATTATTATTGATATATATTATCAAAGTATATTTGAGAAATTATATAATTTTATATATACGGTATTTTTATAACTCTATAACAGTTTAGCCTAAATCTTCTTTTTTACCGCAATCCAAATCTCACTATGGACATTTGTTAGATTAGACATATCGCCATTAAAAGATATTTCGGGAGCCTCTACTAGTTCATAATCAGAGGATGGTAGCCATTCTGAATAAATTTTTCCCCAATTTTCTTGCAAAGCTTTCGGAAATTCACCTTGTGATGAGAAGATAGCCCATGTTAATTTGGGTACCTCAACAATATCAAACCCATAAAAATCATCATGAAGACTACTAATTACACCTATTATATGGTCTATACTTCCTTGTTCTTGCATTCTACCTTCATCAAAATTGAATGATGCGCTTATGACATGGTGTGGGTAAAGATTAGCGAATTTATGCAAATCATTACGTTGAACTTGTGTAATACTTTCAGCCATCTTTTTAATTTCTGGATTTACTCCATTAAATATAATTGGCACTCTTTTCTTTACTCCAACTATTTTGAAACTTTCCTTTTCCTCAATCTTATAATTCATATCTATTCCTCCTTGAATACTTAACTGAAAGGTAAGCTTAGGAAATGCTTTGAAACTTGATGTATTTTTTATTTCAGAGGGACTTTTTCCACACCACTCTTTAAAGGCACGAGAAAATCCATCGACAGAATTATATCCATATTTAAAGGCTGTTTCTGTAACTGATATATTCTCATTTTGCAATTCAAATGCTGAATTTGATAGTTTTCTATTGCGAATATAGTCATTCAAAGACATACCAGATAGAAATGAGAAAATTCTACGAAAGTGATACTCTGAGATTCCTGCTATTCTTTCTATATCTTTAAAATCAATGAATTCCTGAAGATGAGTTTCTATATAATCTAATACTTCATTTAAGTTCTTTAACATGTTCTTAAGCCTCCTTACAAGATTTATTCTATAATAAAGGAATTTAAATCACCCGATGAAAAGTATATGTAATGTATCGGATTGAAATATTTAAATGAAATCAAGATAATAAATATATTATATAAATAGTATAAACATATACCATGGAAAGATTTAATCATTTATTAATGAGTATTAAATAAATCATTGAAGGTTTGTTTTAAGCCACTTATTAATTCTAGAAGCTTCTTTTGCTTAACGAAGATTGCTATAGATAATTGAACTAATATGAGAATGACACTTAAGAAGATTAAAAATACCAGTGGAGTAAAAGGTTTAAAATAGTAGTTCCACTCGCTAGTTGTTAGTTTTAGAGTTAGTAGGAAGGAGGTTAAAAATGATAAAAGGTTGCTCAAAATAAGAATTGGAATACGTCTTGTATATTTACATATAAATGCTAGAAAGCAATAGGCTCCAAGGGTAATAGCGTATCCAATCATGGAATCATATATGTAATCTTGATATATAGCAAAAAATACAAATGGAAATGAATATATGACTAATAACAGAAGGTTTGATAATATTTTCTTCATTAAATATTTCTCCTTTAAAATAAATTTTAAATTGATTTCAATTAATTATATTAGATTCAAATTTTATTTTCAATAATTTACATAAAAATAAAATATAGGTATAATATTTTTTATTGTAGATTAGAGGAAAAAAGTATAATATTTTTGTATGTACACTTTATGAGAAAATTGGAGGAATTCCTTCAGTAGATGGATATGAGATAATAAATACATATAAATTATCTAAATAGAAAGAGAGTAAATAGATTCATGTAAACACAAATTTAGCTACTCTCATTAACATATAATAAATTTTAAAAAAATTTTCTGAAGCTATTATTATTGAAAACACAGCAGATTATAATTAATATTATTAACAGCTCTAATAAATCATTTTCATTTCTTCTTGGTAAGTAATTACTGTGTGTAGACTTACTAATTATAGAGTTCCCACATATAGAACTATCACTAGAAGGTTTGCTATTTCTATGGTTGCCATACTTAGGGTTGTCATTAGAAGATTTGTTGTCAATGTGATTATCATATCTAGGGTTAGTCCTAGGAGGTCTGCTGTCAATATGCTTATTATACCTAGGAATTTCACCAGGGGATCTGCTATTTATATGGTCGCCATACCTAGGGGTATCACTAGAAGATTTGTTGTCAATATGATTGCTATACCTATTTTCAACGTCATAAGGCCTATCGTCAATATGATTGCCATATATGCGGTTATCATTAGAAATCCTGCTATTTATACGATTGACATTCCTAGGGTTAACAGGAGAATATCTGTTGTCAATATGCTTGCCATATCTAGGAATAACACTATAAGGTCTGCTATTTATATGGTTGCCATACCTAGGATTATCACTAGGAGTTCTGCTATCAATGTGATTATCATACCTAGGGTTAGCATTAGAAGATTTGTTGTCAATATGATCACTATACCTATTTTCAATGTGAGAAGGTCTATCGTTTATATTATTCTTATGCATATGATTATTACTTGAAGATGTATAATTTATATGATCATTACATAAATTTATAGATATGTCTTTCTCAAATTCGCAAGGTTTAAAACTAATATTTTCAACTACAAGATTGTTATTTATATCATAGTTGCATAAATTTATGCATACGTTTTTTTCAAATTCGCAAGGCTTAAAACTAATATTTTTAACACGTTGCTTCATATATAATCACCCTTTTTATCTTATTCGTATTTAAATAAAGCTTTTGGTTTTAAATTAAATCTTTGAGTTTTAAAATTAATTTATTTGAAATAATGTGTACCTACCTAATACATATTATTAAAAATTATATCAAGATGATACAATTTTAAAATTTATTTTCTACGTTAAAGTTCATAAAATATAAGTATAGAAATAAATAGAGTATGCTACTTAGAGCATACTCTATTAATTAGTATATAAATTTCAATATAAGAAACTAAGCTATTAAAGTACATTACAACAGTTCACATAGTTTCCAATTACATTGAAGTAGATTTTTTGGTTAGAACATAAAGGCTCATTAATTACTGCACTCAAAGGTTGGATAAGGTCTCCACAGCCTGTACCAGTATATTTTGTTACAACTTTAGAGATTTGAGCGAGAGTAATTCTATAAGGTCCAAAAAACTTATAAATTGTAATAAATACTATAAAAGGTTTATTAGGACATATATTTCTAACTAAAAGGTTAAAATTAATTACTCTACCTGCAGTTGTCGCATCTATAATAGCTGCAGCATCAGAAATAGATTGTGGACACATACGTGGAGTTAAATTTTTTGATATATCAGCAAGTATACCATCTTGACCATCTTCAGGAGCTTCAGGTGTTTCTGGAGTTTCAGGTGTCTCTGGAGTTTCAGGTGTTTCTGGAACTTCAACATTAACAATTGCTTCATCTATTATATTATTAGGATCAAAAGTTATTTCACTTTTCATAATTATACCCCTTATTATTTTATACTTTATATTGTATAGACTACATATTCTTATGGTATCAGTAAGGCTGATAAAGCTAGAAAAAAAGTTTATTATTTACAGCCACTCTTGAATATCGGTTATTAATGCCTATTCTTAGTTCCAATATATGTAGTTACAGAACATTTGCTACAAGAAAATATATATTTTTGTGTATCTATTTCACTAAGTTATAAATATATTAATATAAAGTAAAACTTTTAAATATGTTTGTAAGGAATTGATATAAAAATGGAAAAAAATAATTTAAATAGTATGAAGTTAAATTCTTGTGATGACAATGAAAATATAACACTTAAAGTAGATGCTTCTAAAAATCTTGCTAGGATATTAAAAATTGATGTCAATTTCAAAGGTTTTTGTCCTAAAGATAGAATTATAGTAAATATTAATGTATGTTCTCAAGATAAATGTGTGGTAGCACAATCTTCCTTTGAGGCTATTATGTCTAGAAACACAAGAGATGCTAATAGACAAGTAGTGATTGCTTTACCTAATCATGGTGATTGTGAAAGCGCAGAGTATTCAATAGTAGTTACTTATAATAAAATATACTAGTAAAAGGAACTGATGTCTTATTAGGACTTCAGTTCCTTCTTTGGATTAACATAATTATTTTTAAATAAGTTAGTAAGAATTATTTTGTATTTGCCGATTTAGTAATTATCTATATCTATATCTAAATTAAAATTAAATTTCTAAATTTCTACAACTAATTCGTAATCCTCTCGATTATCATGAGATTCTATAAGTTTTAGTATATTATCCATAGTATAAATTTTAAGGGAGAGATCACTATTTTCTTCTAACTTCCCAATATACTCCAAAGCATTAGGAGAGATGCTTCCAGTAGTGACAATAATGCCTCTTTTTACATTGTTTGCCACCATTGCACCAACTAACTTTTGACATATAACTCTGCCTATAAAAAATTCCTCAGAACCATTATTATCATCGTTGTTAGCTAAATCTTGATTATAATCGTACCTTTTGCACTCAACATAGATTTTTTCATCATTTGTATCTGTAAGGATTAAATCAACTCCACCATCATTGTTAGGGGGAGCAAGTTCCACATCCTTATATTCAGGGTTATTTTGAAAAAGCCATTGGCAAAAGCCTTCAAATTGAAGCCCTGTTAATTTATTTATATTTTCTTTTTTAACTCTCATAGTAAATTTCAATTGTTCTAGCTTTACCCCCCTTACTTTTTCAATGAATGGAGTAAGGCTTTTAAAAAGTATTATGAGCACAATAAGCAGTAAAAAAATCTCATATTTATTCATTTGTATTATCACCTCTGTAATCATTATTGTCATTATAAGAAATAATTAATCAATAGGAAAACATCATCTATACCTATTATCCTTTAGAAGGATGATATTGAAAAATTATTAGCAAACAAAGAAGCAAAAATTTTTATAAGCTTAATGAAATATTAAAAAAGTATCTTTAATCCTTATGGTTTTTAATATAAAATAGTAGTAAACACTTCAAGGAGGAGTACATATGAAAAGAGAAGATTATATTTCTTGGAATGATTATTTTATGAGTATTTCTTTATTATCAGGAATGAGAAGTAAAGATCCATCAACACAGGTTGGAGCGTGCATAGTTGATTGCAACAATAGAATAGTGTCTATTGGATATAATGGATTTATTAATGGATGTAGTGATGAAGATTTTCCTTGGAGTAGGGATGGAGAATTCTTAGAAACTAAATATCCTTATGTAGTTCATGCCGAGCAAAATGCCATACTAAATGCCAGGGGAAAATCCTTAGAAGGCTGTAGATTATATGTTAATTTATTTCCATGTCATGAATGTGCCAGAAATATTATTCAAGCAGGACTAAAAGAAGTTTATTATCTTATCGATAAGTATGCTGATACAGATTCTATAAAGGCTTCTAAGTATATGTTTGAAAAGGCTAATGTAAAGTTAACTCAATTAACTCCAAGTATAGACAAGATAGAAATAAATTTAAAATAGAACTATTAAAGTAAAAAAAGGTTTATCTATTTAAAATTAACAGATAGCCTTTTTTATTTTTGATAAAACTTAAGGTTTAAGTAAATACTATATAAATATATTTAGTAGTATGTATTAAGGGGTAGATAAAATGAAAAATAAAGATTCTATAAAGGATGCAATAGTAGTAGGATTTGCTCTATTTGCTATGTTCTTTGGAGCAGGAAACCTCATATTTCCAACATATTTAGGGCTGGAATCAGGGATGAGCTGGTTTATTGGATTTATTGGTTTTGTTTTAGCTGATGTGGGTTTAGCTATATTATCTATAATAGCTGCAGCAAAATGTAATGGGAATATTAGTGACATATTTGGAAAAGCGGGAAAAAACTTAGCATTAATTTTAGGTGCTGCAATAATGATATGTCTAGGGCCGCTTTTAGCTATACCAAGAACGGCAGCAACTACATATGAAATGGGGATTGCACCCATATTCAACAATTTTAGTCCCATAGTATTTTCTATAATATTTTTTATCATAACACTGATTTTATCCATAAAGCCATCTAAAGTAATTGATATAATAGGTCAAGTTTTAACACCTATATTACTTGCAACTTTAATATTATTAATCTTGGTTGGAATAATAAATCCAATTGATTCAGTTAGTGTAGCACCAAGAATAGAAAATGTATTTGCAGAGGGAATAACTCAAGGATATCAAACTATGGATGCACTTGCTGCGATAGCCTTTGCCGCTGTTATAATAACAACATTAAGGAATAAAGGCTATAAAACTGCAAAGCAAAAGACAAAGTTAACCCTTCAGGCTTGCATAGTTGCAGCCATAGGATTAGCTGTAGTATATGGAGGATTAGCTTACTTAGGAGCTACAATTTCAGGGCAATATGAAAGCATACCATTAAAAGAAATAGCTCAAACTTCAGTGATAGTTAACATAACAGATGTACTGCTAGGTAAGCCAGGAAAGGTACTATTAGCTGTAATAATAGGGCTTGCATGTCTTACAACATCTATAGGACTTACTTCTGCAACAGCTCAATATTTTGATAAGGTGTCAAAAGGAAAATTAAAATACAAAAATATAGTTATATTAGTTTGTGTTTTTAGTAGTATAGTGGCTAATTTTGGTGTAAGTACTATAATACAGTTTTCAGCGCCCATATTAAATATTATATATCCACCAACAGTTGCTTTAGTGGTATTAACTTTAATTAGAGAAAAAGTAAAAAATAGAAATGTATATATACTTTCAACTTACACGGCTTTAGTTATAAGTATACTTACTGTGTTAAATGATTTTGGAATAGGCACTTCATTAGGTATACCAATAGTAACCACATTTCCCTTTGCAAAGTTAGGGTTTAACTGGGTAGTTCCAGTTTTAGTAGCAGCCATAATAGGAAATTTTGTACCAGAAACTACAGAAGCATGATTTTATATAAACTGTAATAGAATAAATTAAGGTTATATAAAATAATTACATAAAAAAGTTAGTTAAGTAAAGATAGAGTAATGAAAGCTAGGAGAGTTTAAGATAAGTTTATCATCTTAAGCTCTCCTAGAAATTTTTCATATGAAGTCCTTTGTATTAATTTTCTTAAGATTTCTATTAATATATTTAAATCATATAATTAATAATTATACAAATTATACCGCCAATAATTAAAGATATTCTATTAAATCCTATAGTTATTATGGGCTTTATACCATTTTTATTCTTTTCCTTCTCCACTTTAGTAACTTCAAGATTAGCGTTAGAAACATATTGAGAATTGCTTTGACCTAAAGCTTGAAGGCTAGTTCCCATTGGATTGATGCCTATGAAGGAAAGGATAGCTAAACTAATTACTGCAATACCTTCTATAAATAATACATCCTTAAAATTGTAGTCAGTAAATTTAACAATAATAAATGCAATGATGCAGAAAATTATAGACCAGAATACTCCTAAGAGAATAAGTTTAGTAAATAACTTAACATTACATTTGTCCATATATTTCTCCTTTTTAATTAATATGTATTAAGGAAAAGTAAGCTATAGTTCGTTATGAATTTTAGTTATTATTATAAATATATTTAAATTTTATCTATATAAGGTTTATTTATTATGTTATGTCTTAATATAGTATTCATATTGTTGAAGTATAGTACAATATTTTTAGCAATCTATATTTAAATTTTTGTTAATAGTAATGGGATTTTTCTCTTGTAATATATTAAATTAAGTTTATTTTTTATTAAAATTATAAAGAGATTGAAGATATGTTTTAAAGAAGTTACTTATTTGTTAAAATAATATATTGAATAAACATGATATAATGCTATATATAAGGATAAGTATTAAAAATATAAAATTTTATATAGTAAAATAGGTATAAAATTGGGGGTAGAGATTATGATTAAAGCAATTGAAGAGCGTAGAAGTATAAGAAAATATATGGATAAGCCAGTAGAAGAGGAGAAGTTATTACAAATTCTTGAGAGTGCCAGATTAGCACCATCTGGAAGTAATACTCAACCATGGCATATCATTGTAGTGAAAGAACAGGAAAATAGAGAGAAGGTTGCTAGGGCTTCTTATAATCAAAAATGGATGGCTAAAGCACCAATTCATCTTGTATGTGTGGCAGATATAAAGGCGAGATTACCTAAGGTTAAAGATTTTTATATTGATGAATATAGTAAGGAGTTTGAAGTAAAGCAAATTATTAGAGATACCTCTATAGCCATTGAACATATGGCACTTACAGCTACAGATTTAGGTTTAGGAACTTGCTGGATTGCTTGGTTTGAACAAAATGATTTTAGACCAGTTTTGAACATTCCAGAAGATAAATATGTGGTTGCTGTACTAACTTTAGGATATCCAGATGAGGCTCCAGCTCCACGTCCAAGAAAGAACTTAGAGGAAATAGTTCACTATGAGCAGTGGTAAAGAAAAAGCAATGAAAGTGTATAATAAATTAGTTAGAGATAAGATACCAGAGCTAATAGATAAAGATGGAAATCAATGTGATATAGAAGTTGCAAGTGCTGAAGATATGAATTTTCTACTAGAGGCCAAGCTAAAGGAAGAGGTAGAAGAATATTTAAAAGATAGAAATTTAGAGGAGCTAGCAGATATTATGGAAGTATTATTTGGACTAGCCAATAATTTAGGATATTCAGAGGAAGACTTAATAAATAAAAGAAGGTACAAACTAGAACAGCGTGGAGGATTTAAAGAAGGTATTGTGCTTAAGACTGTTAAATAAAATATTTAAGTATTATAATAGAGAGTATGCTGTAAAAATAATGGAATAATAACATTATTAATAGCATTATAGAAATTTATTAATAATATCATTAAATTAAAAATCTTAAATATATATATTTCAATTAAGTTTCTACCTCCAGATTACGCCTTAATGTGACTATGTTAGAGAGTAATCTGGGGTATCTTTATTGAAACGTATGCACAATAAGGTTTATTTACACTTAGATAAAGTTGTAAAGGATAAGGAGATACTAATGATAAGAGAATTATTTGAAGATATATATCAAATTGAAGTAGAACTTCCAGATAACCCATTAAGAGCATTAAATGCTTATTTAATTAAAGGTGATGAAAGAAATCTATTAATAGATACAGGATTTCGTAAGATTAAATCCTTAGAAAGCCTAAGGCAGAGTCTAAAAGAATTAAATGTAGATATGAATAATACAGATATATTTTTAACTCATCTTCATGATGACCATACAGGCCTTGTTCCATTTCTTTTAAACTCTAATAATAAGGCTTATATGCATCCTAGAGAAAGTGAAGAGATATATAATTTAAGAAAAGCGACCTATATGGAGGAAATAAATATATTCAATGAAGCCATGGGATTTCCAAAAGGAAAGGCTGCAGAAGCACTAAGAGCTTTAAGAGATCAAGAAGGGTTTGAAGAAAAATTTAGTGAACCTACCTATACTGATATTCAGGATGGAGAAATTTTAAAGGTAGGAAAATATAAATTTAAATGTATTCTAACTCCAGGGCATACACCAGCTCATTGTTGTCTTTATGAAGAGAACTATAAGATTTTAATTGGAGGGGATTTAATACTAGCAAAAATAACTCCAAATATAACTTATAACCTTGAGCAATGGATGGAAAATCCTCTAAAAGAATATCTAGATAGCTTAGATAGGGTATATGCATTACCAATAGATATAACACTATCTTCTCATAGAACTATTATAAGAGATACTAAAAAAAGAATTAGGGAACTAAAGGACCATTACTATCTTAGATTAGATGAAGTTATGGATATTTTATCTAATGGAGAGAAGCTCTCGCCTTATGAAATTGCAGGGAGGATGCAGTGGAGTATAAGGATAAATACATGGGAAGACTTCCCTCTAACACAAAGATTCTTTGCACTAGGGGAGTGTATGTCTCACTTAGTTTATCTTGAGAAGGAAGGGCTTATAAATAGGATATATGAAAATGGTAAAATTTATTATGTGATATCTACTAAAGGGCTAATATGGGCAATGGTTAAGCATATTAAAGAGAGTTAAAGAAGATATAATTATAACTATTTGTTGAAGTCTAAAAATTACTATGATATAATTTAGAAAATATAATGATAGGAGTTGAAAAAATGATTAATTTTTCTTGCTAAATTTAAACAGTATAATAAAACTACAGATATGGATTGTATCGTTTTTTTGTTGTACTCATGCAAGAAAGTTATTGATTTTTTCACTTGAAAAATATGTCCTAATCAGCCCATAATATAGGGTTGTTTTGCTGTATTTATAAGTTGTAAGAACTAGCTTTCTTGCAACTTATATTTTTTTATACAGGAGGATAAATCTATGTCTTTAATAAATGTTAGAAACTTAACCTTTAGTTACGATGGAAGCTACGATAATATATTTGAAAATGTTAATTTTCAAATAGATACTAATTGGAAATTAGGTTTTACGGGAAGGAATGGTAGAGGAAAGACTACATTTTTTAATTTATTACTTGGGAAATATGAATATAGCGGAAGTATTTCTTCAAGTGTAAACTTTGAATATTTTCCTTTTGATGTGAAGGATGAGGAAGATATGACTATTGATGTTGTAAATAGTATTTTACCAGACTGTCTCCAATGGAAGTTAATGCGTGAGTTCTCATTTTTAGAGCTTTCCGAAGATGTCTTATATATGCCTTTTAATTTATTATCTAAAGGAGAGCAGACAAAGGTTTTACTTGCAGTATTATTTCTTAAAGAAAATAGCTTTTTATTGATTGACGAGCCGACTAATCACCTAGATATGAATGCAAGGAAACTAGTTAGTAAATATTTAAATACTAAAAGTGGCTTTATATTAGTATCCCATGATAAAGCTTTTCTTGATAACTGTGTTGATCATATTCTCTCAATTAATAAGGCTAATATAGAAATTCAAAAAGGTAATTTTTCTAGTTGGTGGGAAAATAAACAAAAACAAGATAATTTTGAAGTGATGGAAAATGAAAAACTTAAAAAGGATATAAATAGACTATCAGAAGCTGCAAAGAGAACAAATAACTGGTCTAATGAAGTTGAAAAATCAAAAAAAGGCTCAACAAACTCAGGTTCTAAAATTGATAGGGGATTTGTTGGACATAAGGCGGCAAAGATGATGAAGCGCTCTAAATCAATAGAAAGTAGACAAAAAGCTGCTATAGAAGAAAAATCTAAACTCCTTAAGAATATTGAGAGTTCGGATAAAATAAAGGTTTGTCAACTTAAATATAATAAAAGTCAACTTGTAGAACTTAAGGATATTTCAATTTATTATGATGATAAAATTATTTGTGAAGATATAAGTTTTACTATTGAACAAGGAGATAGAGTTGCCCTTATCGGCAGAAATGGATCAGGTAAATCTAGTATTATTAAGCTTATCTGCGATGAGAATATAGGATATAGAGGAACCTTTAGAAAAGGAAGTCAACTAAAAATATCTTATGTCTCTCAAGATACATCACATTTAAGGGGAAATCTAAGTGACTATGCCTTAGATAACGATATTGATGAAAGCCTTTTTAAATCTATCTTAAGAAAACTTGATTTTTCAAGAGTTCAATTTGAAAAAGATATATCATCCTTTAGTGGAGGGCAAAAGAAAAAAGTACTACTTGCCAAAAGTATCTGTGATAGGGCTCATTTATACATTTGGGATGAACCCCTTAACTTTATAGATATCATATCTCGTATGCAAATAGAAGAGTTAATACTTGAATATTCACCAACATTGCTATTTGTAGAACATGATAGTTCATTTTGTGAAAATATAGCAACAAAAGTAGTTAAGCTTTAATTTATAGTAGATTAGAAATTAGATGTAAATTTCTAATAAAGTTAAAGTATAGCAGCTTGAA
This sequence comes from Clostridiaceae bacterium, assembly GCA_902363375.1. Taxonomy (GTDB): domain Bacteria; phylum Bacillota; class Clostridia; order Clostridiales; family Clostridiaceae; genus Clostridium_J. The sequence continues at coordinate 769,956 of CABIZX010000002.1, forward strand.
AAGAAATACTTATTATTCACAAAAGTAATTAGAAAAATTGTTTATAAATAATTTAATAAATTATAAGGGGTTTCGCAAAATAAGTACTAATATGGTGTAAAATATTTAAAGTACACATTAATAATATTATTAGCGAAGTCCCCTTACAATATATTTTTTATTGAGTTATTTTTGATGAACAGAGTTTACAAATGTTTATGACTTTGCCATCTTCACACTTTTTAGTCCAAACTAATTTGACTCTCTTTCTTCCACATAGAGGACAAGTGCCTCTCCATCCAGAAATTTTTTTAATAATTTTTCCCCTTCTTTGTTTACCCATTGTATCATCGCCCCTTTCTTTTAAAAATATATTTAAATACAAGAAAAGTTATGACTAAAAATTTAAGTGAATTTAATTAAAAAAGGTATAGCTTTAATTTTAAAAAAATGTAAAGAGTAGCATCATAATTAAATGATATCTACTCTTTATATATCTTTAGGGTATGTAAATACTTTGTTTATTTTTCTTTGCATAAGATAAATGCTGGAATGTAGGTCATAACCAGCATTTATCTCTTGAGAGTTTAATAATTAAATGAAAATGTAAAATGTAAAATTTTAGTGTAAGTAATATTATAGTTTTATTTTAACATAATATTATTTAAAAAAAATATCAAAAAAACGTGTTTACAATAATTTAGCAAATATATTAATTTTATGTAAATTTATTAATTATGTGTTTATAATAAGTAAATAAAGTTAATATTTGTATAGGGAAAATTATAGAATAGATATTAAGTAATAAATATTATAAAAAATATGAAGTAATTAAAGGATTATTATAATCTTAAAAATAAATTAAGGTAGCTATAAAGCTACCTTTTCTTTTGTGTAAGCACATATTGAGAGTGAACTCAATTAAATTATAGACATATAATATAGAGTATATACATTTATTTCATATAACTACTTTTCTAGTTTATTCATTTCGTTACTATTTTCATCACTCATAAACTCATACTTCATTACAAGTTTTAGGCTATAATTAAATATTATCCTATCATACAGTAAATGTAATAGCTATTCAAATATATAGAAATACAATTATTCTTAGAGAAATTTTTAGAATTGGTTACAAATATAACTTTGTTAGCATATAATACGCTAACAAAGAATACTTTTAATAGTATAAATACCAATAAATTGCCTTCAATTGTGTTAAAACAGGATAGTACCAATAATTAGGTGGGAAGTTGAATATGTTCAGAAAACCATTGAATAAGACAAATAAATTCTTAACAACACTTGCTATAATTTTGTTAGTTTGCACCTTAGTTTGGATTGGAGTGAATAATGAAGTTAGAATCGAACTTACTAAGGTATATGCAAATCATGCTAATACAGTATTCAAAACATTTTTAGATAATCTACATTGTGGGTATGAAAAGGAAGTTATTATTGACAATATTAACTTAAGGATATTAAATTGCTCTATTTCTATTTTTATTATTTCTATGGGAATTGTTATACTTATATTTTACTTAATCTTTTTTAAAATGAAAAAGCCAATGACACAAGCTATGGTCTTCGGACTATTATTTATTTTGGGTGGAGTATGGAGTTTGAATACAATATTATCCACTTTTATGCAACTTTTAGGTGTTTCCGACTATTATAATTTTTTATTAGCAATAGAGATGCTTAATACCATATCTGTAATTATCATTGTCATATTCCTTATAAATGAATGGCATAATTTTAAAGATAAATATACAAAGAATTTAATTTTTTCAACTGCATTTATTTGTGTAGGAATAATTGGTGATGTGATATGCAATTATTTCGAAGTTATATCCTTTGTAATTTGGTTCAAGATTGGTTTTTTATTCTTTATAATAGTGCAGTTTATACATCTTGTTAAATCAATTCAACAATCCATTTTAGAAGATGCAAGGATTCAGGTGCTAGAAGAAAAGCAAGAACAACTTGAAAAGGAGCTAGCATATCAACAACTAATTACTGAATCTACAAAGGGATTTTATGAGAGTATTTATGAATTTGATATTACTCATAACTGTGCAGGAAATGAAGAAACATGTAAATACTTTGAGAGTATTGGATTATCCAAAGATGCCTCTTATGATCAGTACTTAGAGGCTATGGCTGAAAGTCAAATAAAATTAGAATTTAGACAGAAATATATTGATATACTTTCATCTATCAATATATTAAAGTCATATCATGAAGGAAGAAAAAATCCGAGATATGATTTGATGATTTCGTCTGATAATGGAAAAAGTTATTACTGGATTCGTATTATGACTTGTATCTTTTACTGGAAATATGATAATTCAATTAGAGTTCTTGCTTACAGTCAAAATATAGATGATGAGATAAAACAGACTAGAGCATTAGAAGAGCAAGCAAAGAGAGATTCTCTAACGTATTTTTTAAATAAGGCTACCACTAATGAGGTTATTACAAAAGCTATTTCAAATGCTAATTTCACTAGTAGTAAATATGCATTTTTTATTATAGATATAGATGACTTCAAGATAGCAAATGATAATTTTGGCCACGCTTTTGGAGACTTTGTAATAACTAAATTTGCATTTGAGTTAAAGGCGCAATTTAGAAATGATGATATTTTAGGACGCATCGGAGGAGATGAGTTTGTAATTTTCATACCAGTTCCAAGTGAAGAGTGGGTAGAGAAGAAGGCAAGTAATCTTGTAAGTACATTAAATCAAGAGATTAGCCAGGATGAAAGTAAATGGAAAGTTGCTGTTAGTATTGGTATTGCCATCTCTCCAGAGTATGGAACTAGTTTTGAAGCTCTTTATAGAAATGCAGATAGGGCACTTTATGAAACAAAGAAACGTGGAAAAAATGGATTTACTATATATATTCCATAGTACAGTAAGAGTACTATGGAATTTTTATATTGGAGATTTAATACTTAGCATAGTCATGATATAAAAATTTTCGATTCTAATGATACATAGAACATATAGAATACCAATTTTAAATTAATATTATCGCCAAAAAGGCTTTTTATATTCAGACAACTCATTCCATATAATTGAATTTATTATAAATGATTATGTTGTATCAATTCTAAAATATGGTATATAATTTATTGACAACAATAGTATATTGCAATACAATATAGTAAAGGGTATATTGTATTGCAATATACTATGTAATAAATAATACCTTGAATTTAATTTGGAGGGGAAGTTTATGAAGACAAAACAATATATAAAAGAGGTTAATAAATTTAGCAGCAGATTAAGTGAGGAAAATGAGAAGAAGTTTGATAATATACTGTTTAGGGTAAGATTTTCAAAAATCAATGATCATGATGCTGAAGAATTTATTCATCATTGTTTAGATTTATTTTTACAAGCAGAAGAAAGAGGCGTTGAAGTAGAGGAGATATTAGGTAATAATGATATAGATTCATTTTGTGATGAATTTATAGAGGAAACCATGAATGGATATTCAGCTATAGAGAAGGTATATTGGAGAGTATCTAAATTACCAATAGTATTATTAATCTTTACTGGTGTATTTGAGATGCTTGTGGGATACTTAATTAAAGCGTGGGTAAATGGAAGCAGGACCTTTGCAGTACCAGTAACCGTTTCAATGATTGTTAACACACTTATTACACTAATAATAACTAGTTATTTATTATCAAATATAGCTCGTTTAGATAAGTTTTTTTCAAGTGATAGAAAAACTGATATAAAGATAACTATTTTATTGTGGTTATTCTTTTGTGTGCTAATAGCTGTATTTGTATTAAGCAAACTATTTTTAACAAAGGTGCTCTTTGAAGTTAACTATTTAATATTCATGGGTACACTTATAATTATATGTTCAGCACAAAGTTTCTTTGAGAATAGAAATGATTAGAAGGAGAATGAGATGAATAATAAATCACAGTTATTAAAAGGGAGCTTAGAGGGCTGTGTTCTTAGAATTATAGATTTAAAAGAAGAAATTTATGGATATGATATTGCTAGAATCTTAAAGGAAAATGGATTCACTGATATTTCAGAAGGAACCTTATATCCATTATATACACGTCTTCAGAGAAATGGTTTCATATCTTCAACTATGAGGGAATCAACCCTAGGACCAGCTAGAAAGTATTATCATTTAACAGATAAGGGGCGTGAAGAATTAAAAGAATTTATGGAGACTTGGGAATATATGAGTAAAAATATTAATGATATAATTAGTGGAAAAATACTTTAAATTTCGCTACTCCATAAACCCTTTGAAATGATAAATATATACAAGTCTATCTTTTAAAATAATCGCTAGGAAACTTGCTACTTTTTTAATTACAAATATTCCTATACATAAATATGTATAAAGATTTATATATAAAATCCTATTGACTCTTGGGTTACCAAAGACTTTATAATGGAAATAGAAGGCAAGGTGCGCACTTGTAAGCTTATTTGTTGAGGTGAAATTATGTTTAAGATTGGTGAATTTTCACGTATGAGTGGACTTTCAATTAACACACTATACCATTATGATAATATAGGTCTTTTAAAGCCAATCCATGTTGATGAATTTACAGGTTATAGATATTATGATGCAAATCAACTTATAACTATTAATAAAATAATTGCTTTAAAGGATGCTGGATTTTCGCTTGTAGAAATTAATGATTTCTTTAAGAATAATTCTAGTAATGAATCACTTATAAAAGTTTTGGAAGTTAAAGCAGAATTGCTTGAAAAGGCATTAGAAGTAGAAACAAGTAGGCTTCAACGTCTTCATACAAATATATTTTTAATAAAGAATGGAGGCATACCTACTATGAATGAAATTTCTATTAAAAAGGTGGAAAAAATTTTAGTTGCATCACTTAGAAACTCTTTTGTAAAGAATGGTAACCAGACTTATGATGAATTTTGTGAAGACTTATGGACAAAAGTTAATGAGCATATTGATAAAGAAAAAGGGAAGCGTACAATTCCATGTATGACACTTTATCATGAAGATAATACTTCAATACAGGACATGGAAGTGGTAGAGCCCATAACAAAAGTAATTCCAGAGGGTAATAATGTTAAAGTGTATGAGCTGCCTATCATTGAAAAAATGGCTTGCATAGTTCATAATGGTTCCTTTGCAACCATCGGAGAGACCTATGAAAATATGTATAAATGGATTTCAAAAAATAAATATTCAATCTGTGGACCAATTAGAGAGATATATCATAAAGGTGAATGGGTAACAGAGAATCCAGATGAATATGTAACGGAGCTTCAATTTCCTATAAAGCAATAGAATTAAACTAAAATAAAAATTAGATAAACATTAAAAGAGGCTTTCACAAAATAAACTAATATAAAGAAATATTTAAGATGTATTTTCATAAAGCCCTTTTGTGGTATTTTTATTAGAAAGAAGTTTTCTATGCTTTTAGTAGATCCTATATTATGTGTAAATTTAAGAGAAAGTTTTTTATATGAAGATACGATACTAAAAACAAAGAATTGTTTATTTAGATTTATTAATGAGGAAAGAGATCTACGTTTGAGAGAGAAAAAGGATGGATACACGCTTTAGCATGATGCTTTTATAAAATAGAGATCTCTACATTAAGAAATTAAACAAAGGAGGAATAAATAATGGCAGCAATTCTCTTGATGATAATAATGATATTGATATCTATATTATTTATATTTATCTTTAGATTTGAATCTAAAGATGAAAAAGGAGATATGATGTGTATAGAGAAATGTAACAGGGAAGACTGTGAATATTGTGTTGATAGAGAACAATGTACATTTAGAAATACAGAAGTATAGAAATATAAATTAGAATAGTCTTTTAAGTACTGTATTATTTAGAAATGAATATGCAGTATTTTTATTTTACAATTTTAAAATATTACAGAGGATAAACGAAATTTAAGTATAACAAACAAGTGATTACAGGATGTAAAAATATATCCTTATAAATTAGAAATAAATTATCTTAAGAATATCGTAAGAATTGCTTAAGAGTCTCTTAAATAATTAAATATAAAATATACTTAAGAGTAAATTGTTATTATTTTAATGGAGGTGATTTTAGAGTGAAGAAAAAAATAATTAATATTTTCTTTATTTTGGGATTTGTATTTTATATTATATTTATACTATGGAACATTGTTTTTAAATATGTATCCCCACTAGAATTATTTAGTGGAAATAGGTATTGCTCTAGAAGTCTTAACTTAATTCCATTTTATGATATTTTTATTGGAGCTTACAATGGATTAGATATTTTTGGAAATATAATTTTGTTTATTCCATTGGGAATTTATATAAATATGATTGCTAAAGACTCAGGAATATCTAAAAATATTTATAAAATAATCATGGTAAGTTTAATTTTTGAAGTTAGTCAATATGTATTTGGAATAGGTGCTAGTGATATAACAGACATCATTACGAATACTATTGGAGGAGTTATTGGAATAGGTATATATATGATAATTAAGAAGGTTTTCAAAGATGATAATAAGATAAAGAACTTTATCACTATATGTAGTATGCTAGTAATGATTCCAGTTGCAATTATAGTAATACTACTTTTTATGTATAATTAGATTATGATCATAATCATGCACTTTTAATGGTGGAAAATTTAGTGAGTAGTATCTATTTGTAGTAAAATACTCTAAATACTTTATTTGTAACGTATATGTGTAGGCATATTTTACATAATAAATTAATATAATGGTAAGAGCAATTATTATATTAAGAGAGGTAAATAATGCTATCTAATACTCAATTTATACAACAATCCTTGGAGTTACACCTTTTTTTTGCTAGGATTATGAAAGAACATTCATTTTTCTTGCAAGTAGGGTTTACACAAAAGAATTCAAAACTTATAGATCAAGCGGATTCATTTAGAATGGAGTTTGACAAACTTTTATGTGATGTTATATCACTTTCAAATGGTGTTGTTAGTCCTAGTGTATTACAGTCAGGTGAGGTGGTAACACCATTTACGTTCAATGCTGAAATGGCATCATCCTATTTTACTGGAGTTAAAATTCCTACCGATTTAACTGAGGATGAGGAAGAACTTATGGGGGCTCCATTAATGAAACGTGACCCAATGCTAGAACGGAGAGTGCGTAGAATTAATGAGGGTGCAATGGAATTAGTTAAAGGTTTAGCACAGTTTAAGAAGAGGGTGCTATCAGACGTGTTAGAGTGTAAAATATTTACAGTGAATTATCCATTACTTATTGATCATATTTTAAGAGAAGCAAATTTTTATTTTAGTATGATACAAAGATTACAAAATGGTGAAGAAATAGACTTGGAACGAGAAGCTTATGAGCAAGAAACTTTCTGGAATAGGATTATGGCTGAGCATTCAAAGTTTATTCGTGGATTGCTTGACCCAACTGAAGAGGAACTTATAAATACAGCAAATAATTTTGGAAAAGAGTTTGATAATTTGCTAATGGAATCAAAAAAGGCTATGGATAAGTCAATGCCAATTTCTCGAGTTACAGAGGAAAGTCTTAAAGCAACTATAGAAATTAGTAAATTTAAGGCACAAGGTACACAAGGAATATTAGAGTGTAAGATTAAGTCAATAATAATACCTTTATTAGGAGATCATACTTTACGTGAAGCCAATCACTATTTGCGCTTATTAAAGATTTTTAAAAAGAGCATGTAAAATTTAAATAAGAATTATCCAAATACCGTATTGTTCTAAATGAATCTTACGGTATTTTTAATTTTATAGTTTTTAATGAAGCAGAATTATATATTTAAACAATATAGTAAAAGAAAATAATATAAGTTATGTATAAAATAGGATATAATTATTTTATAGCATAAAGTGAATAGAATTTATATTTTAATTAGAATAGGAGGGATTTTATGAAAGCTATAGAGCTATATAATCATTTAGAGAGAGATTTTATTTTCAAGGGATTCAGTGATGATTGGTCAAGATTTATGGGCGAAGTTGAAGACTATCTTTCAATGAATTTCAAAGAAAGAAGTATGGGCCTAGTATGTGATTTTGCATAAGAGATTAATAAAGTTTATACTGCTGTATTTCCAACGAAAGAGGTTATGCAACAAATTATTGATGATGAAATAACAGATGCTATGCTATTTTTGCATCATCCTTCTATTTGGGATATTAGAAGAATAAAACCCTTCTATCAAATGGATAGAGAACTATTAGAAAAGTTTAAGGAGAATAGAATATCTATATATAATCTACATGTACCCTTAGATAATTTGGGAGAATATTCAACAAGTAAGACATTAGCAGAGGTTCTAGAAATAGAAATTGAAAAACCATTCAAGAAGTATTGTGGAGCTTTAAGTGGTATAATTGGGAAAACTAAGTATAAAACTGTGGAAGAATTACATAATAAATTTTCAAAAGCATTAGGACACAGTACAAAGCTTTATCCATATGGAGATAGCAATATAAAAGATGGGAAAGTAGCTATAGTAGCAGGTGGTGGAAATAATAAAGATACAATACATGAGATGATTGAGAATAATGTAAGTACACTTATTACAGGGATTTCTTTAAAAAATAAAAGTTATTAAGAGGTTCATGAATTTGAACAAAGAGATGGCATTAATGTCTTGGGTGGGACACATTATTCTACTGAAAAGTTTGCATGCCAAAAGATATGCAGCTACTTTAAAAACTTTGGACTTGAATCTGTCTTTATTGAAGGGGAACCAGTATATGATGATATGTAGATTTATAAATTAATTGAAAGAATATTAGGCTAGGAGAAATAGATTAATGTAAATGAATATGATGTAGTTTAATAGATATGCAATATATGATCCATAAAAATAGGAGATTATTTTTACAAAAGGTGTATTTCAGAACTGATAGTTAGGGTCAAACTATATGGTCTGATATATATCAATATACTATACTGATATCACAATGGAGTTTATAGATAAGGAGATAATTATGATAAAGGATATTATAAACAGTGCAGAATTTAAGATAGAAACAAGTAGATTACTTCTTGTACCTATTTCAGAAAAGTATGCTTATGACTATTTCATTGAATTTGATGCTGAAATAACAAAATACCAATATCCAGAACCTTTTATAACTTTAGAAAGTACAAAAGAGTTTATAGAAGATTTTACAGGACTTAGGGAATGTGGGACAAACTTAGTATGCTGTATTTTAGATAAAGAAAATAATTTTATTGGAAGTATAGAAATTCATATGTTAGATACTAAAACACCAGAAATTGGGCTATGGATAAGAAAAAGTGGACAATGTCAAGGTTATGGCTATGAAGCGATTACTGGACTTATTAATTTCTTCCGTAAACATATGGATATAGATTATTTTATTTACGAGGCAGATCGCCGTAATCCTAATAGTATTAAACTAGTAAAAGCTCTTGGTGGAGTAGAAGTTGGGTTTAACCAAGCGGAAAGTAATGGAGGAAATATACTGGAGTTAAATGTATATCATATAAAATAAGGTGTAGGTTTATTTCTTGTTATAGGAACAGTATTCTAATACTTGATTTTAAGCAGAGTGAGTAGTAAGTATTTTATTGAAAAATATAATTGATGAATCAAATAGGCTAGTATAAAATTAAAATGGAACCTATAGAATAGACACTTTAAAAAGACTATTCATATAGGTTCTTTTTTGTGTACAATAAAAAACAGAAAGGTTGTGAATACCATGAGTAAAAAGTTATTCTCGAA
>CABIZX010000003.1 GCA_902363375.1 Clostridiaceae bacterium
CGAAGGTGGGATTAGTGATTGGGGTGAAGTCGTAACAAGGTAGCCGTAGGAGAACCTGCGGCTGGATCACCTCCTTTCTAGGGAGTCGACATGAAGTTAATCCTTCATGACAAACTGGTACTTTAACTCTGTTTAATTTTGAGAGACTATCTCTCAGATAACTTCATAGTAAATTCCACATGGGGGTATAGCTCAGTTGGGAGAGCACCTGCCTTGCACGCAGGGGGTCAAGAGTTCGAATCTCTTTATCTCCACCATCTGTGGGTCTATAGCTCAGCTGGTTAGAGCGCACGCCTGATAAGCGTGAGGTCGATGGTTCGAGTCCATTTAGACCCACCATTAATTTGCAATGAAGTTTGTAAATTATTTTATTTTAAATAAATACAAACCGTAGGTTTGTATAAGTGATTATCACAAAATCAAAGATTTTGGATATATGCTTATGTTCTTTGAAAATTACACAGTGAAGATTATATTGTTAAACCTTTAAATTAAAGATAAAACAATTTCGTCAAGAATTTTAAATTGAATTCTTTGTAGAATGAAATCTAATCTTAATCGCTTAAGATTAGTAAATGAATAGGTCAAGCTACAAAGGGCGCATGGTGAATGCCTTGGCACTAGGAGCCGAAGAAGGACGTGATAAGCTGCGATAAGCTTTGGGTAGGCGCAAATAGCCAGTGATCCAGAGATTTCCGAATGGGGAAACCTACATAGTTAACACTATGTACTATGCACTGAATAAATAGGTGTATAGAGGTAAACCCGGGGAACTGAAACATCTAAGTACCCGGAGGAAGAGAAAGAAACATCGATTTCCAAAGTAGCGGCGAGCGAAATGGAAAGAGCCCAAACCTAAGCCTTTGGCTTAGGGGTTGAGGACAGAACATAAATGCACAAATTTTCTAGTCGAAGACAGCTGGAAAGCTGCTCCGCAGAAGGTAATAGACCTGTAGGCAAAAGAAAATGAGTGAAAGTTCTGATCCAGAGTACCACGAGACACGTGAAACCTTGTGGGAAGCAGGGAGGACCACCTCCCAAGGCTAAATACTACCTAGTGACCGATAGTGAAGAAGTACCGTGAGGGAAAGGTGAAAAGAACCCCGGAAGGGGAGTGAAATAGAACCTGAAACCGTGTGCCTACAACCGGTCGAAGCACTTTATATGTGTGACGACGTGCTTTTTGTAGAACGAGCCAACGAGTTACGATATGTAGCGAGGTTAAGTACTTAAGGTACGGAGCCGAAGGGAAACCGAGTCTGAATAGGGCGCATAGTTGCATGTCGTAGACCCGAAACCGGGTGACCTATCCATGGCCAGGATGAAGCGACAGTAAAATGTCGTGGAGGTCCGAACCACGTTGGTGTTGAAAAACCATGGGATGAGCTGTGGATAGCGGAGAAATTCCAATCGAACTCGGAGATAGCTGGTTCTCCTCGAAATAGCTTTAGGGCTAGCGTCGATTAATTGAGTAATGGAGGTAGAGCACTGAATAGGCTAGGGGGCATAACGCTTACTGAACCTTATCAAACTCCGAATGCCATATACTTTTATTTCGGCAGTCAGACTGCGAATGATAAGATCCGTAGTCAAAAGGGAAACAGCCCAGACCATCAGCTAAGGTCCCAAAGTGTAAGTTAAGTGGTAAAGGATGTGGGATTTCTAAGACAACTAGGATGTTGGCTTAGAAGCAGCCACTCATTTAAAGAGTGCGTAATAGCTCACTAGTCAAGAGATCCCGCGCCGAAGATGTCCGGGGCTAAAACTTACCACCGAAGCTATGGATGTGTACTACGTACACGTGGTAGAGGAGCTTTCTGCATTGGCTGAAGTCGTACCGAAAGGAGCGGTGGACGATGCAGAAGTGAGAATGTTGGCATAAGTAGCGAGAGCTAGGTGAGAATCCTAGCGGTCGAAAACCTAAGGTTTCCTGAGGAAGGCTCGTCCTCTCAGGGTTAGTCGGGACCTAAGCCGAGGCCGAAAGGCGTAGGTGATGGACAACGGGTTGATATTCCCGTACCACTTGCAGACGTTATTACAAATGGGGTGACGCAGGAGGATAGGTTGTGCATACTATTGGATGTATGTTCAAGCANTTAGGAGTAGCTAGTAGGCAAATCCGCTAGCCGAATCTGAGGTGTGATGAGGAGCTCAATAGAGCGAAGTAACTGATTCCACGCTGCCAAGAAAAGCCTCTATGGAGGAAGCAAGTGCCCGTACCGCAAACCGACACAGGTAGGTGAGGAGAGAATCCTAAGACCATCGGAAGAACTGCTGTTAAGGAACTCGGCAAATTGACCCCGTAACTTCGGGAGAAGGGGTGCCTACGCAAGTAGGTCGCAGAGAATAGGCCCAAGCAACTGTTTAGCAAAAACACAGGTCTCTGCTAAAGCGAAAGCTGATGTATAGGGGCTGACGCCTGCCCGGTGCTGGAAGGTTAAGGGGAATGCTTAGCGCAAGCGAAGGTATGAACTTAAGCCCCAGTAAACGGCGGCCGTAACTATAACGGTCCTAAGGTAGCGAAATTCCTTGTCGGGTAAGTTCCGACCCGCACGAATGGCGTAATGATTTGGGCACTGTCTCAACAGCAAATCCGGCGAAATTGTAGTACCAGTGAAGATGCTGGTTACCCGCGATTGGACGGAAAGACCCCGTAGAGCTTTACTGTAGTTTAGCATTGAGTTTCGGTATTGTCTGTACAGGATAGGTGGGAGGCTGAGAAACAGGACCGTCAGGTTCTGCGGAGCCAACCTTGGGATACCACCCTGACAGTACTGGGATTCTAACTGGAGGCCATGAAACTGGTCACAGGACATTGCTAGATGGGCAGTTTGACTGGGGCGGTCGCCTCCAAAAAAGTAACGGAGGCGCCCAAAGGTTCCCTCAGCGCGGTCGGAAATCGCGCGAAGAGTGCAAAGGCAGAAGGGAGCCTGACTGCGAGACCTACAAGTCGAGCAGGGACGAAAGTCGGGCTTAGTGATCCGGTGGTACCTCGTGGGAGGGCCATCGCTCAACGGATAAAAGCTACCTCGGGGATAACAGGCTGATCTCCCCCAAGAGTCCACATCGACGGGGAGGTTTGGCACCTCGATGTCGGCTCGTCGCATCCTGGGGCTGAAGTAGGTCCCAAGGGTTGGGCTGTTCGCCCATTAAAGCGGCACGCGAGCTGGGTTCAGAACGTCGTGAGACAGTTCGGTCCCTATCCGTCGCGGGCGTAGGAAATTTGAAGGGAGCTGTCCTTAGTACGAGAGGACCGGGATGGACAGACCTCTGGTGCACCAGTTGTCACGCCAGTGGCACAGCTGGGTAGCTATGTCTGGAAGGGATAAACGCTGAAAGCATCTAAGCGTGAAGCCCACCCTAAGATGAGATTTCCCATAACGTTAAGTTAGTAAGACTCCTGGAAGACCACCAGGTTGATAGGTGAGGGGTGTAAGCATGGTAACATGTTCAGCTGACTCATACTAATAAGTCGAGGGCTTGATCTAAAAAAGACGAAATATTTCACTGTGTAATTTTGAGAGAACATTAACATTCTCTTTATCTGGTAATTATGCTCTTAATGGATACACCCGTTTCCATACCGAACACGAAGGTTAAGCATCTAGAGGCCGATAGTACTGCATGGGAAGCTGTGTGGGAGGGTAGGTTATTGCCAGGTCAGATGTGGCTCGATAGCTCAGTCGGTAGAGCAGAGGACTGAAAATCCTCGTGTCGCTGGTTCGATTCCTGCTCGAGCCACCAGTTTGGCGCTATAGCCAAGTGGTAAGGCAGAGGCCTGCAAAGCCTTTATCCCCAGTTCAAATCTGGGTGGCGCCTCCAAAAAGACTTGTAAGTATTTTACTTACAAGTCTTTTTATTTTACATAGTTTTAATAATTGAAACCCCTAATTAAGATATATAATATATTTAAATTAGGGGTTAATAATTTATATATTTTTAGAAAGAAGTGTGGTACTTTCATGTATTAAATCTTTACGTTCAATTAAATCTATAGCAGTTAGACTCAAAGCTTCAATAGCTTTCCATATATTACACTGAGCATATTCTGTTAGGGTTACGTCTCTAAATTCCTTTGATGGACAATGAATAGATGGGTCATCTACTATTGATATAGACGGGTATATAGTAGGTGTTGAATGACTCACTGTACCAATACCTAAAGGATATAACATCTTTTTACCACAACCTATTTCAATTAAGCCACTTTCTTTTAAATTGCTTTCAAATAATTTATTTATTATTTCATTATCCAAGAGTTCTTTGCATGGAAGTTCTATCAATTTAATAGAGCAATTTATATTTATGATATCTTCTATGCATTTAATATATTTTCTTATGTTTTTTTCAATTTTGTTAGATAATTTATGATTCTTCGACTTAATTTCAAACTTAACCTTGGCAGAAGAAGGATATTCGCTTAAAGCATTATCACAAGTTAGGTTTAAATGATCCATATAACAGTCTTTTGAGATATTTTTAATTAGTTCATTTATAAAGTGTACTGTGTGTAAGCATACATCTAACGAGCTTTGATTAGCGTTGTCATTACAAATGAGTAAATTATTATAATCAAGTTGTAAAGTTGTACACGCTTGAGAAGTATTATTAATAGAAGTAGTATTATCTACATGAGGAGCAAAAATTACGCTACTATTCTCGAATACATTCTCTCTAGTCATTATGATCTCAGATCCATTAGAGTATTTCCCAGGACATCCTACTACTACAATAGATCCTCCTATTTTATTTATAATGGAAGATAGTCCTATAGCTGTACCTAAAGATATAGTAGCATTAGCGTTATTACCAAAAACATGCCCATCATCGCTTCCACTACTGTATTTACATATGAAACATATCTCCGGATGGTCAGTTCCTATTCTTGCACGAAAGGCTGTTGGAATATCCATAAAGTTTTTTTCAATATTAAAATTATATTTTTCTAATAGTTTTATAATGTAGTCTGATGACTTATACTCATTAAAGCAAGTTTCATTAGTATCATATAGAAACTTATTAATACTTAATATTTCTGATTTAATAGTAGACAAAAAACTTACAACATTTTGTTTCAATTATAACCCTCCCTACAATGTTAAGGATAATAATATTATTAATATCTTTAACTTTATGTGGTTAGTATGTGCACATATTATTATATTATCCTGTAATAGATTTAGAGATATTATAAGATAATAATAGTGATAACTTATATATAAATAACAGCACTTTAAAAGTAATTAAATTTTAATTACCACCAAATACGACGAATTAAAAGACTTAACCATGTATGAGCTAATTATAGCGATAATTTATGTTTAAGATGTTTACTTAATCAAACTCATCTACTAGAAATTTATAAAAAACAAATGATTTATATGATAAATAGATAAATAGATATTTCAATCTTAAATAAGAATATTTAATGTTATTTTAAGTAGAAAAAGTATGAATTATAAGATGAAATTTTTTTTTTGGACAAAATAAAAAAAAGTATTTTGTGAATAAAATATATTATAAGGGGCGATAATTAAGACAGTCTTAATATGGAGTAAAACTTAGTAATTTACTAAGTTAACTTATTCAAAGACAATATAATAATAGACTAACAAGCTCTATGATAAATTTTGAGGGGGAAGAATATGAATAAGGAATGTATTATATGCAGAAAGCCTCTAGATAATGGTATACTTATATATGGACGAAGAATTTGTGAAAACTGTGAAAAAAGATTAGTAACAATAGAAACTAATACAGATTTCTATGAATTTTATAAGAACTGTATTAAAAAGAATTTAGTTCAACTTATGCCAAGAGGAGTGAGTGATAGGTGCCAAGATTACCGATAGTGGATGCACTATTGAAATATAAAGAAGAAGAAAATAGCTATTTTGCAATGCCAGGACACAAAATGGGAAAAGCCTACAAAGACACAAGAGAAGGAAATATTTTATTAGATAATTTCATTAAATTTGATATTACTGAGGTAGATGGTGTAGATAATCTACACCATCCCACAGGAATAATAAAAGATGGACAAGAATTACTTGCTAATTATTATGGAAGCAAAAAATCTTATTTTTTAGTTAATGGAAGTACTTCGGGAAACATGATTATGATATTTTCTGCGTTTAAAGAGGGTGACAAGATAATCGTAGAAAGGAATTGCCATAGATCAGTATTTAATAGTATAATATTACGCAAATTAAGACCAATATATGTGATGAATGAAGTGAGTGAAAAATATGATGCTCCGTTTTCTATTAATAAGGCGCATCTGTTTAAGGTGATGAAGGAAAATACAGATGCTAAAGGAATATTATTAACTTATCCTAATTATTATGGTATATGTACAGATTTGAAGGAAATAGTTAAAGAAGCTAAGAAGTATAATATGAAGGTACTAATAGACTCTGCTCATGGAGCACACTTCGGAGTCATAGATGAGCTACCTGCAAATCCACTTGAAATAGGATGTGATATGGTTGTGCACAGTGCTCATAAAACTTTGCCGAGTTTAACACAAACATCATTTTTACATGTTAATTGTGATGAGCTTTTAGAAGAAGTTGACTTCTATACTAGTGTATTTCTAACAACGAGCCCCTCGTATGTATTTCTTGCGAGTATGGATTATAGTAGATATTATTTACAGGTGTATGGAAGGAAGCATTATAGCGATTTAATTAATATATGTGAAAATTATAGAGAAAAAATAAACAATATTGGATTTTATCATATAATAGAAGAGAGTGATATTGTAGGAGAAAGTTCATCTAAAGAAGATGTAGTATACATTGATAAGACTAGATATATTATAAATGTACCTAAAGGTTTTAGCGGACATTTACTATTAGAGTATTTAAAAAAGAATAAAATTCAATGTGAAATGAGTGACTCTAGAAATGTAGTATTAATATTTGCTACTTCAAATACTAAAGATGACTTTGAAAATTTATACACGGTATTAAGAGAATGTGACAAAGATATTTTGAAGGACGAATATGTAAAACCAAAAGAATACGGTATTCCTATAGTAGAAAAATTGCCGTGGGAAACTATAAATATAAAAAAAGTGGAATGTAAACTTGAAGATTCTGCAAATAAAGTTTGTGGACAGGCGATAGTTCCATACCCGCCTGGAATACCATTAATAATGCCAGGTGAGGTTATTACAAAAGATATTATTGATATAATAGAATACTATAGAGGTAATAATATTACACTATTAGGAGTTAAAGAAGATAACTTAATCGTAATAGAATAGTAAAAAACGTATAAGAAAAAGCAGTTTGGAGGTAAATTTTTTGAATAAGGGATTATTGATAGCATTGGAAGGTCCAGATGGAAGTGGGAAATCTACACAGATAGAATTATTGGAAAAGTATTTTGTTGGTAAAGGTATAGAAGTTATAAGAACAAGAGAGCCAGGTGGAACTAAGATAAGTGAAAAGATTAGAGATGTAATTTTAGATAATGATAATAAAGAGATGGATAGTATGTGCGAAGCATTACTATATGCAGCAGCAAGAGCACAATTAGTAAAAGAAGTAATAAAGCCTGCTATTGCTAATGGAAAGGTTGTTTTATGTGATAGATTTGTATATTCATCTATAGTTTATCAAGGAATTGCTAGAGAACTAGGAGTAGATACAGTAAAGTCTATAAATGATTGTGCTTTAGGAGGAATTGAAGCAGATTTAGTGTTTATGATAAGTATTCCTTATGAAAAAGGAATTGAAAGAAAGCAAAATCAAAGAGAGTTAGATAGGCTGGAAAATGTCGGTATGGATTTTCATAAAAAAGTTTTTGAAGGATATTCAAAAATTAGTAGTATTTATGATAAAATAGAATTAATCAATGGAGATGACTCTATAGAAAATATTCATAGAAACATAGTAAATAGAGTTGAATCCTATATAAATTATAAATAATATTTAGGAGGGATACTATATGAAATTAATAATTGCAATAGTTCAAGATGACGATGCTATGGATCTAATTGATATTCTAACAGAGAATGGCTTAAGAGTTACAAAACTTGCAACTACAGGTGGATTCTTAAAGGCTGGAAATACTACTTTAATGATAGGTGTAGATGAAAATAAAGTTGATAATGTTTTAGGATATATAGAAGAGATATGTAAAGTTAGAAAACAACTTGTATCATCACCTTCTCCAGTCGCTGGCTCTACAGGAGTATATGTTCCATATCCTATAGAAGTAAATATAGGTGGAGCTACTATATTTGTTGTTGATGTAGATAAGTTTTTAAGAGTATAATATAATTTAGATGAGATAATGTACAATAAGTTAAGCTTATTGTACATTATTTATTATATAGGAAGGAGCAGATGAGTATGATAGGTCATGATAAGATAAGAAATAGCTTAATAGAGGCAATTGATAATAATAAGTTTACTCATGCTCATATATTAGTTGGAGAAAGAGGAATAGGAAAAAGTATACTGGCTAAATTTATTGCATTAAAACTTTTAGGTATAGATACAGATAGGGAACATGTAGATATAATTCACTGGTCTTTAGATAAAGGAAAATCATCTATAGGGGTAAACACAATAAGGAGTATTATAGAGGAGTGCAATAAAAAGCCTTATGAGGGAGATAAAAAGGTTATCATTATAGACAATGGAGATAAAATTACATTTCAAGCTCAAAATGCATTTTTAAAAACCATAGAAGAGCCACCATCTAATGTGTATATATTTATACTGTGTGAAGAATTAGAGGGCATGCTGGATACAATTAAATCACGATGTGGCATACATAAGTTAAATCCATTATCAGATGAAGAGATGATTTTATTTCTTAAAGATAAGTACGAATCAATTGAAGACGAAAAGCTTTTGATAGCTACTTCTTTTGCAAAAGGAATACCAGGAAAAGCCGAAAGTTTAATAGAAAATGGAGATTTTAACTCAATAAGAAATACAATTTTTGAACTCATATACAGAATTAAAGATAATGATTATAAAACATCTTTAGATTATGAAAAATTTTTTAATGATCATAATAGCGTTCAAGATGATATTATAGATATAATTATAACTATAATAAGAGATATAATTATATATAAAGAAGTTGGAGATGAAGGTCTGTTAATAAATATTGATAAAGTATCAGAAATTAAAGATTTAGTTAATATATTTTCATTAAGCAAATTAAATGGTATGATTAACATTGTAGATGAAACAAGAAAAACTTTAAAAAATAATGTAAACTCGTCATTGGCATTTATAACGATGGTTTTGAGAATGCAGGAGGTTTAAATATGATAACAGTAATAGGAGTAAGATTTAAAAAAGCCGGTAAAATATATTATTTTAATCCGGGTGATTTAGATATAAAAAAGGGTGATTTTGTAGTTGTGGAAACTGCAAGAGGTATAGAGTTCGGTGAATGTGTAGTGGGTAGAAAAGAACTCAAAGAAGGAGAGATTGTAGCTCCTTTAAAGAATGTAATAAGAAAAGCTTTAGAGGAAGACATAAATGCAAATAGAATAAATAAAGAGAAAGAAGAAGAAGCTTTTAAGGTGTGTCTTGAAAAAATAAAGGCGCATAATTTAACGATGAAGCTAATTGATGTAGAATATACTTTTGATAATAATAAAGTAATATTTTATTTTACAGCAGATGGAAGAGTGGATTTTAGAGAGCTAGTAAAAGATTTAGCATCTATTTTTAGAACAAGAATAGAACTGAGACAAATTGGAGTTAGAGATGAAGCTAAAATGACTGGGGGCCTTGGTCCTTGTGGAAGAAGCTTATGTTGCTCTACATTTTTAGGTGAATTTGCACCGGTGTCAATAAAAATGGCTAAGGAACAGAACTTATCTTTAAATCCAACTAAGATTTCAGGAATATGTGGAAGACTTATGTGTTGTTTAAATTATGAACAAGAAACTTATGAAGGCATAAGAAAGAGATTGCCAAAGGTAGGATCTATAGTAGATACCTGCTATGGAAAGGGAGAAGTAATCTCTAACAGCGTAGTTAAAGAGGCTGTAAAGGTGAAAGTTAACTTAAAAGATGATGAAGATGATATTAAGGTTGTGAGTATAAATGACTTAACTTTAATATCTGGTAGCTATGAAGATATAATAAATGAAATTGACCTAAAGGAATTAGAGAATCAAGCTGAAGATCCTACATTGATTAAGGAGTTATTCAAAGAAAACTAGGAGGACGGGACGGATATGAAAGCTACACTTAAGGTTTGTGATATGATTACTAGCAAGGACGTTACAAGAGTTAAGAATGCCATATCTATTAATGAAGGTGTTATAGCTTGTGGAATACACAAAGCTAAGAAAGAAGTAGAGATTGTATATGACAATTACTTTATAAATATAGATGATATAATTCAATCTATAGAGGATAGTGGTTATACTGTTATATAGAAATATTAAGTAATCCTTGTAGTCAAAAGGCTACAAGGATTTTTATATACTAGAAAATTAAATAAATTTCATAATAACATGTATATTTTCTATAAATTTGTTAATTATTTAAATATTAGTTATTAAAATATAGAGAGGTGTTAATTATGAAATTTAAAAAACAAATAATAATAGCTATAAGTTGTGCAATTGTTTTGGGTGGAATATTTTTTGCTGTAAGCTATATAGGAAACAAAGATCAAAGCAAAGAACCTAAAAATAATACAGCTACAACTACTGACTCAAAGATTAATGAAGCTAACAATGAGAATAGAACATCTAATGATGATAAGACTGCACTAAATCAAGAGGATAAGAACAAAGAGACAGAAGATAAAAAAAGTACAGATGAAGATAAGAAAAATACAAGCATGGAAGAAGTGAAAGAAGGATATTATACAGTTAAGTCTAATGACACACTTTATAGTATAGCTAGGACCTATATGCCAAACTTTGATCCAAGTGAAACAGTAGCGCAAATATTAACAAGAAATAATATGAATAAAGATGATATTATTTCAGCAGGACAAAAGCTTATTATTTCTTATGAAACTTCATTAGTAACAGGTGAAAAGACTTCTGAAGAAAAGGGTGGAGAAACAGCTGCAGCTAATGCTACAAGTCATACTGACCACTCTAAATATGTTGTAAAATCTGGAGACACATTATTTAGCATAGCTAAAGAATATTTACCTGATATGGATATAATGAAGGGAATTGAGTTAATTAAAGCACATAATAATATTAGTGTAGATACAATAAAAGTTGAAGATACTTTATGTATTCCTAATAAATAATTTATATAATTAAATGAACTTAAATTAGGCCATCTATCTAAATTAATAATATACTATAAATTTATTTTAAGAATTTATAGGAAAGAATATAGCCATGTAGATATTCTACATGGCTATATTTTTAATATACTAACAGAATTGCAATCAGCATAAACAAAGTCACTATCTAAGGTTAATAGATAATCAATATCATGGCAAATACAAGTAGCTATATGAGTAGCATCATTTATCGATAACAGATTCTTAACCATGATTTCCTTAGTCTTACTCATACAAAGCTTATTTATTTCAACATATTTATACTTAACTGTATTTTCAAGTTGGTTATGCATAGCTACAGCTGTTTTATAATAAACACTAAGAAGATCTCTTTTAGAACTATTTTTAGAAAGATTGTCAAAATACCTCTTATAAGGAATTTCTCTTAACTTATCTACCTTTTTCTCTTTTATAATTTTTCGATCATACTTGCTAAAAGAAGCAATAATTTGCTTTATATTTGTCTGAGAGTTGAAGGCACTTTCTTTATCAATTTTATGGCGTATATCTATCATGAATATCTTATACATAATTTGATTTAGTACTTCAGCAGAAATTATGTTTGTAACTAAAAGTTTGCACTGATTATTAAGTAGTATTCTAAAGACCTCTATACATTCAGAGTGTTTAATATCATCATCATAGACTAAACTAAGTAAGAATGATGCATCTAATAAAATAGAAGTAGTTGATTGAAAATCTATTGATGAAAAAGGATAAAATAATATTTCCATAATACAAACCTTTCCTAACTATATATTGAAATACTAAATGGTTAATGTATTATATTAAATTAATTTATTACTTATTACTTATTACTGTTATTTAAGCAATAAATTAAATATAAATGTATATTATTATTTATACTGGTAATAATATTAATGACAAATTAAATCATAAATATAAACCCTAAATGCAATATGTTTTATCTGGCACATATAGATGATTAGTAGAAAGCTGGATAATAACATATTGCTTCCCCCTATATTATAGTATATAAAAATGAAAATATATCCCCTTGATAGTTAAAAGTTATAACTGTTCAAGGGGATTTTATAATTTAAAAATAATAAGCAATTAAATCTATATATCAATAGTGTTAAAAATTTTAAATAGTAATTAATAAATCTATAAATAGTAATTAATAAATCTATAAATAGTATATAAAATTTTACTACAATTAGAGATAAGATGAAAAACATAGAAACTTATTATATAATAGAATATGTGCAATTTAGCTAATAGAAAGGAATTTTATATCATGAATCTAGTAAATATAGATGAAACATTAGATGATCTGCAATTAAAAGGAATTCATATAATACAAAAAAGAGATGGGTTTAGATTTGGCGTTGACGCAGTGCTTTTAGCCAACTTTGCTAAAGTTAAAAGAAATGCCACAATTATTGATTTATGTAGTGGAACTGGAATAATTCCATTTATAATAAAGGGTAAGAGTCAATGTGGAATTATAAAAGGAATAGAGATACAAGCTGAGTTTGCGGAGATGGCAAATAGAACTTCAGAATATAATAATTTTAGTGATGAAGTTAAATTTATTAAAGGCGATTTAAAGGATAAGGAGCTTTTAAAATCATTGGGTAGAGTAGATATTGTGACTGTAAATCCACCATATAAGCTGTGTAATTCAGGAATACTTAATGAGAATGACAAAAATGCTATTGCAAGGCATGAGGTCTGTTGTACTCTGGAAGATGTTATAATGGCAGCTAGAGCCTTATTAAAGGATAATGGTAGGTTTTTCATGGTACATAGACCAGATAGAATAGTAGACATATTTACTACTATGCGAAAATATAAAATAGAACCTAAAAGAATAAGATTTGTTCATCCTAAGCCTGGAAGAGCACCTAACATAGTGTTAGTTGAAGGTCAAAGAGATGGAGGAGCATTTCTAAAAATAGAGGATCCATTATATGTACATATGGAAGATGATTCTTATTCAGAAGAGATAAAAGAGATGTATAATTCACAATGGTTAGATTAAAAAACAAGAATAGAAGAGGTGAGAAAGATGAGTGGTAAATTATATTTAATACCTACTCCAATAGGAAATTTGAAGGATATAACTCTCAGAGCACTTGAAACTTTAAAAAGTGTAGATATAATTGCATGTGAAGATACAAGACAGAGTTTGAAACTTTTAAATCATTTTAATATAAAGAAAACCTTAATAAGCTATCATAAGCATAATGAAAATGGAAAAAGTGAAGATATAGTAAAAAGGCTATTAGAAGGTCAAAATATAGCTATAATAAGTGATGCTGGAACTCCAGGTATTTCAGATCCAGGTGCAATTATAGTAAAAAGATGTATTGAAGAAAATATAGAATTTGAAGTATATCCAGGAGCTACAGCTATAACTACAGCTTTAGTTTATTCAGGATTAAATACAGATAAATTTTTATTTATAGGATTTTTATCTAGAGAAAACAAAGAGAGAAGAGAGACCATAGAAGGGGTAGCGGATAGGCAAGAAACTTTAATATTCTATGAGGCTCCACATAGATTGGAATCAACATTAAGCTTTATAAAAGACAATTTAGGAAACAGGAAGGTTGCTGTATGTAAGGAGCTTACGAAACTTCATGAGACTATATTAAGAGGTACTTTAGAGGAATGTATAGAGTATTATAAAGAAAATAAGCCTAAAGGTGAATATGTATTAGTGGTAGAAGGAAAAAGCAAGACTGAGATTATAGAAGAAATGAAAGCTAAGTGGGAAGATATGAGTATTGAAGATCATATAAGAGCATGCATAAATGAAGGTTTAAATAAAAAAGAAGCAATAAAAAAGGTTGCAACTGAAAGGAATATACGCAAATCAGAGGTATATAAGTTTGGAATTGATATATAAGTAAAGAAAATTATCTATAAAATTTTAGAAATAAGAAGGAATATGAGAAATTTCCTTGAATATACTTACTGTATACCCAAAAAAAATAAATGCTTGTCTCATTTTTGCCTAAATTACTTGAGGTGGCAGTCATTATAGTGTTATAATGGTAAATGAGATTTATAAAGTTGAGGGGGAGGGAATTTTTTTGAATAAGAAGAAGATATCATTAGTTCTTGCTTTAGCATTAACTATTTCTTGTGTTGGAACTAGCGCATATGCAGATCCAGATAGTGATAGATCAACATATGAGCAAAAGCTAGCTGAAAATAGAAATAGCTATAAAAGTGCTCAAGAGCAAGTCGATGAGATATCAGCTGCAATACAATTAGTAAACTCTCAAATGGAAGATATCCAAATAGATATAGAAGAGTTAAATGCTAAAATTAGTGAAGCTGAAGGTAAAATTGAAGAGAGCAACAAGAAGGTACAAGCTACTGAAAGTGATATAAAAGGCGAAAATGAATTATTTAGTAAGAGAATGAGATCAATGTACATTAATGGCATGGATAGTTACATTGAGGTACTTTTAGATTCAAATGGTGTATCAGACTTTATGACTAGACTAAGTAACGTAAATAGAATAATAAACTATGATAAAGAAGTTGTTAGTAGTTTAGTTGAAAAGAAAGAAATTCTTGTAGCAGAAAAGAAATCCATTGAAGAAGAAAAGTCCAAGCTAGATGCATTACAAGAAGAAAATAATGCAAAATTAGCTCAAATGGAAGAAAAAAGATCTGAACATAAGGAAGCTTTAGCTAAAGCAGAATCTAATAGAGATTTATTTGAAGCTGCTGTAAAAGAAAGTGAAGCTCAAATAAAGGAAACAGAAAGACAAATAAGTCAGTATACTAGTAGTGCTAATAATACAGCTAGTAATACAGCTAATAATAGACCAAGCAGAGGAGATGGTGGGTCAGGTGTGGCAGTACCTCCAAGTGCTTCAGGTAGTTCAATAGTTAGTTATGCAATGAGTTTTAGAGGTGTACCATACCAATGGGGTGGAAATGGACCTAATACATTTGATTGCTCTGGATTGACTAAATATGTTTATGCTGCCTTTGGAATAACTCTTCCTAGAGTAGCAGAAGCCCAAATGAATGCAGGAACACCAGTTTCTCAGCCACAACCAGGAGACTTAGTATTCTTTGGAACGCCTGGAAACATATATCATGTTGGTATATATGTTGGCAATAATACTTATCTTCATGCACCTCAAGATAATGAGGTTGTAAAGCTATCTCCATTAAATACTAGAGGAGATTATGCTGGAGCAAGAAGATATTAATTCTTTCAAATAAGATCGGTAATCTAGTTTACTGGTCTTTTTTTATTTTAAATAGTTTTGGTTATATCTAGGAGTGATATTGTTTCCTAAAAACATAGCCATAGATATATAGATATAATTTTATATCTATATATACGATATAAATAAAAAAACGTTACTTAATTTTTAAGCAACGTTTTTATTAACTATTGAGCTTTTAATTCATTTAAGCATTTTAGACATATGTTTTTAGATTTATAATTAACTACATCTCTAGCATCTCCGCAGAAGATACATGCAGGCTCATATTTTTTTAATATAACTTGGTCACCATCTACATATATTTCAAGTGCATCCTTAACATCAATATCTAATGTTCTTCTTAATTCCACTGGAATAACTATTCTCCCTAATTCATCTACTTTTCTTACAACACCAGTTGATTTCATAATAAATTCCTCCTATATTTTGTTTATATAATCAAATAAGTTAGTTACAGATATTATAATTAATACCATATAATAACTATAATACAAAAAAAATCATAAGTCAATAAAAATTGATAAAAAAAATAAGTTTATTACATTATATCCCATTAATATGATATCTATTATAATATTATTAATCAGATAATAAGGAAAAAGTGAATAATTTAACTTATAATTAACTATTTTAACATAAAAATACTGTATTTCAATAGGAAAATATATATAAATAGCATTAATTCTACGAAATATATCAAAATTTGCAGGAAAGTAATTAGTGATATTCATAGTTATAAACAGAAAATAAAAAATATTATACACAACCTATCTGTGGATAATGTGGACAAGTTTTAATTTAAAGTATAAGTATAATAACTAAAGGTAATTGTACATAAAGATTAATTAACATAGTATGTTGATATTATTTATGATATATGTTAATAAAATGTGATTATTGTTAATAATGATAATATGTATGAAGGATTTAGATATATAAGAGTCATAATAAGATGATAAAAAATTTCAAGCTTTTAATATTATGTAATTTCAAAAAATATCTACCTATATTAGTTGGTATATACTGGATTAAAAAATAATATAGATTTAGAAATTTAATTAAATCATCTATATAAGATATTTGTAAATATATTAATTATCTTTTATAATTAATATGAAGTAGTATACGAAAATTTAAGTTACATGGTAAAATTTAAAATGTTATTGAAGTGAGGGATGAAAATGAATAATAAAGATGATGATAATGAATCTATTTTTAAGAATATAGTATCTAAGTTTTCTGAAATGATAGATGAAAGAGCTGAAAAAAGTATAATACAGTATGAAGAATTGCCTCAATATGACCTATTCTTATCACAAGTTAAAGATTATCTTAATGATAAATTTAATCATGATAATTTTACTAATAGCATACTTCAAAATTATATAAAAAGTGAAGTAATTTCTAAGCCTGAGGATGGTAGAAAAAGAGGATATACGAAACTACATTTGACTCAATTGGTTCTATTAGGATATATGAGGCCAATTTTGACAACTGATGAGATAAAGAGTGTATTTAGATTAGCCTTTAATGATATAAATAATAGAGGCGATGACATACTTTGTTGGGAAGATACTTTTAAATTATTCAGTGACTTACAACAGAAGAGCGTAGATATATCTTTTATTGGAGAAGAAAAAGAATTAGAAGAAATATTTAAAAAGCACTTAGAAAAATATGAATTTAATGATGAAGAAAAAGAAAGAATAATAATGTTTTTACTAGTTATGAGTTTAGTAGCTCATGCAAGCAATATAAAGAAGTTAGTTACTACATTAGTCGAAGAATTTGGGGATAAATATAAATAAAAATCATGCTTAATATATACAATAAGTCTAGAATTTAAAGAATAAAAATATCTTCTTATGAAAACATACATATTAGATGTATATATAAGGAGATGAGAAAATATGAAATCAATTTACTTAATACAAGTAATTAACAATAGTAATAAAGATTTAATAGAATTATTGCTTATGGTAAATGATAAAAAAATACATACAGATGGGATAATATATACCTTAGGAGATATAACAGGAGAATTAACATTTTTAGATAAAAATGATTGTAATAATACTTTGAACATAGGTGATGTAGTTAAGGTTAATATAAAAGATGATAAAATAGTAAAAGTAGGTTTACCAATATCTAGTTATAACTTGAATGATTTTATGAATTATACTAAGAGAGATATAAAATCTATATTATATGAATTAGAAGAAATAACAACTCAACAATTTAAATGTAAAGAGGTTATGTATTTAAATAAATATTTTTTCAATGATAAAAATTTTATGGATGCATTTTCTCGAGGTATTGGAGGATTAGAGCATCATACATATATAGGGGGACTAGCAGAACATACTCTTAATGTAACTTATTGGGCTAAAGAGCTTGCTAACAGATATAATTGTAGATATAAGGAAATTGCTATATTAGCGGCAAAACTTCACGATATTGGGAAGATATATGAGTATTCATCAGATGGGAAATTTGAAGCTACTATCAGAGGAGAAATGGAAGGCCACGTTGTTATAGGGATAACTATGCTAGAAGAAGCATTTAAAAGTACACCTGAGATTTATAGTGATGATTTTAAAAATAGAATTAAAGGATGTATTGTTCAACATCACGGGAAACCACAATATGGATCACCTAAAGGACCTAATACAGAAGAAGCTTTTATAGTTCATTATGCAGATTATATTGATGCAACAATGAATAAAGTATCTAATATAAAGGATAGTACATTACAAGATACGTGGTCAGAGTATGATAAGAAAATAGAAACTAAATTATTTGTATAAATGAGCTTTCGCAAGATAAATTAATATAAAGAAACAATTAAGATGAGTTTATATTAATTTTATCTAATATACATAGTAGAATTAAAGAAAAATCTAATCAGATTAGAGAGAGCGTATTTTTAATGAGAGAAAGTACGGACATTGTAAATTCATTAATAGAGAAAATAAGTAAATATTTCAGATAAAAACATAAATAACGCACCCTTCTATGAAAGGGTGCGTTGTTTATTTAGGTTTAATTTAACTACAAGAGCTTTCGCCTACAGCTTTAGATATAACTCTAAAGGTTTTTCCAAAGAAAGTCTTTTTATAAGCAACAATACAATCTTCAAATATATATTCTTCGTCTTCATTAACCACAAATGTTATTCCATCTACAGTTTCTGCAATATCATCTGATTTTTGTTCATCCAGAACAACGCTTAGATTAGGGCCACCTCAGCCAAACCCAGCGATAGCTAGTCTCACTGCAGGCTTGTTTTCTTTACTTAAACCTTCTAAAAGAGCATCTTTAGTTTCATTATCAAAAGTTATTTTCATTTTAATATCCTCCTTGAACTCTGCTTTTATTTAGTATACCATGCACATATATATTTATCCTCATAAATATATGATAAACATGGCATTTACTTCTTAAGATAAAATACTCTATAGTTTATAATATAATATTTAGATAAAAAGGGGTGTAATTAAGTCACATATTTAAAGCCTATTTTAATAAAATTAAATCATTATTTTAAACAGTATTGACATTGTAGTTTATTTACAGTAAAATGAAAACAATAAAAGTTAATAAAGAATCCTTTTAAAAACGGTACAGAGATGCCGGCAAGGGAAGAAAAGATTTTAGTATGAATGAATTTATAGTAGAATGGCTTTACTATATTTATATATTCATATAAAGTTATATTGGTAGATATTTATAGCTTTCCTTGTTAAGGAAAGCTTTTTTTTATTGAGTTTTATAAGTAAATTTTAATACCTTTAAATTATCCCAGAGAGGTTAAAAAGGAGTGTTTTATATGTTAAAAGGAAAAAACTTAATCGAACCAATGGACCTTACTTTAGAAGAATTAAACGAAATATTTGACTTAGCAGATGAAATAATAAAAGAACCAAGAAAATTCATACATGCTTGCGATGGATATCTACTTGCAACATTATTTTATGAACCAAGTACTAGAACGAGATTTAGCTTTGAAGCGGCTATGAACAGATTAGGTGGACGAGTAATAGGTTTTTCAGAACCTAATGCTAGCTCAGTAGCTAAAGGAGAAAGTATTGCAGATACTATAAGAACTGTTGCATGCTATGCTGACATTGCTGTAATGAGACATCCTAAAGAAGGTGCACCACAGGTTGCTGCTCAATATAGTGATATACCAGTAGTAAATGCAGGAGATGGAGGACATCAACATCCAACTCAAACTTTAACTGATTTGCTAACTATAAGAACATTAAAAGGAAGACTTAATAACTTAACAATAGGTTGTTGTGGTGACTTAAAGTTTGGAAGAACAGTACATTCATTAATAAAAGCTCTAAGTAGATATGAAAATAATAAGTTTGTACTAATTTCACCAGAAGAACTAGAAATACCAGAATATATAAAGAAAGAAGTACTTACAAAGAGAAACATAGAGTTTAAGCAAGTTAGAACTATGGAAGAAGCTATGAAAGAATTAGATGTTCTATATATGACTAGAGTACAGAGGGAAAGGTTCTTTAATGAAGAAGATTATATAAAACTTAAAGATACTTATATATTAGATAATGAAAAAATGGATATTGCAAAGGAAGATATGATAGTACTCCACCCATTACCAAGAGTAAATGAAATAGCTTATGAAGTTGATAGTGATAGTAGAGCTGTTTACTTTAAACAAGCTAAGTATGGAATGTATGTAAGAATGGCATTAATACTAAAACTGTTAGGAATTTACTAAGGAATATAAGGGGGATGTAATATGTTAACTATAAATAGTATAAAAGATGGATTAGTAATAGATCACATAAAGGCTGGAGAAGGAATAAAAATATTTAACTTTTTAAATTTAGATAAAGCTGACTTTACTGTAGCGCTTATAATGAATGCTAACAGTGAAAAGTGTGGTAAGAAGGATATAATAAAAATAGAAAATAAGATAGATATTGATTTTGAAATATTAGGAGTAATAGACCCCAATATAACTATAGATGTAATAGAAAATGAAGAAATTAAAGACAAAATCAAGCTTGTCCTTCCGGAAAAAGTAGATAATGTTATAAAGTGCAAAAACCCTAGATGTGTTACATCTATAGAACCTAACATAAAGCACATACATCACTTAGTAGATGAAAAGACAAAAGAATATAGATGTCATTACTGTGATGATTTACAAAAGGTAACTTCATTATATTAAAATAGCTAGGATTGGAGAATACTTATGGAGATTTGCATAAAAAATGGTACAGTAGTGGACTGGAGCGGAGAGTTCGTTGGTGATGTATATATAAAAGATGGAGTAATTTGTGAAATAGGAAGAAATCTTATAAAAGATTGTGAAACTGTAGATGCCACAGGAAAAATAGTTATGCCTGGATTTATAGATTTACATGTACACTTTAGAGACCCAGGCTTTACACATAAGGAAGATATAGAATCAGGTTCTAAGGCTGCAGTTAAAGGCGGGTATGTAATGGTAAATCTTATGGCTAATACAAACCCTGTATGTAGTGATATGGAAACAGTTAATTATATTGTAAATAGAGGCAAGGAAGTAGATCTAGTAGACATAAATCAAGTTATATCAATAACAAATGGATTTAGTGGAGATGATATTACGCATTTAGATAAGCTGAAAAAAGGTGACATAAAAGTAATATCTGAGGATGGAAAAGATGTTATGCACAGCGAAGTTATGCTAAATGCTATGATTAAAGCTAAAGAAAAGGACATAACAGTTATGTGTCATTGTGAAAATCATAATCTATCTAATATAGATATGAGGCTTGCAGAAAATACTATGACATGGAGAAATATAACACTAGCTAAACATGCGGGATGTAAAGTTCATTTTTCCCATGTAAGCACTAAGGAATCTATGGAATATATAATTAAGGCTAAGGAAAAAGGTCATAAAGTTACTTGTGAAGTATCTCCACATCATATAGCTTTAACTAATAAAGTACAGTATAGAGTAAATCCACCTCTTAGGGAAGAAGAAGATAGGAGATATCTAATTAACGCTATAAAGGAAGGATTTGTTGATAGTATTGCAACAGATCATGCTCCACATACTGAAGAAGATAAGAAAAATGGAGCACCGGGAATATCAGGAATAGAAACAGCTTTTGGAGTTTCGTATACTAACCTTGTTAAGGCTGGATATATAGAGTTAAGCAAGCTTAGTGAAATTATGAGTAAAAGACCTGGTGAAATATTAGGTGTTAATAAAGGACAGGTTAATATAGGTTATGACGGTGATCTAGTTATAGTAGATTTAGAGAGAGAATATGAGATACGCAAAGAAGAGTTTTTATCCAAAGGAAAAAACACACCCTTTAATGGTATAAAGGTATATGGAGAAGTATTAACTACAATTAAAGGTGGTAAGATTGTTTATAAAAAATAGTAAAGTGAGGAAGTGCCATATGATTATAGATAGATTATTTAATACAATTGCAGAAAAGGGACATGTATGTGTTGGATTAGACACAGATATATCATATATACCAGAAAGTTTTATTAATAAGTTTGAAAATATAGGAGATGCAATTTTTGAATTTAATAAAGCTATAATAGATGAAACTATAGATCATGTAGCTTGTTATAAACCACAAATAGCATACTATGAAGCTTATGGGTTAGAAGGTTTAAGAGCATATTCAAACACTTTAAAATATATAAAAGAAAAAGGAGCAATATCTATAGGAGACATAAAGAGAGGTGATATTGCTAAAACAGCTGAAATGTATGCTAAAGCACATTTTGCAGGAGAATTTGAAGCTGATTTTGTAACTTTAAGTCCATACATGGGACTAGACAGTATAGAGCCATACTTGCCTTATGTAGAGAATAAAGAAAAGGGAGTTTTTGTACTAATAAGAACTTCTAATAAAGGTAGCAAGGATATTCAATATATAGAGACTAAAGGTGATAGGAAAGTATTTAATGTAGTAGGAGAAACTATAAATAGTCTAGGAAAAGGATATATGGGGGAATGTGGATATAGTTCTATAGGCGGAGTTATAGGGTGTACTCATGTAGATGAAGGAATAGAAATAAGGAATAACTTAGATAGTACTTTCTTCTTAATACCAGGATATGGCGCTCAAGGTGGAAGAGCTGAGGATGTAGCACTTTACCTTAAAGATGGAAATGGAGGGGTCGTGAACTCTTCAAGAGGTATAATGCTTGCATATAAAGGAAAGCCGGATGGTGAAGAGAATTTCGCTAAATATGCAAAGGAAGAAGCTATTAGAATGAAAAATGAAATTCTAACAGCTATAAAGAATTTAAAAAAATAAACTAAAGTTGAGTTATGCCATACATATTAATTGTATGGCATTATATTAAAATAAGTTATTAGGAGCAGTAGAATGAAAAAAGATAATTACGAATATAGAGTATGCAAAGTAATAGAAAACAAAGAAATTTCCAAGGGAATATTTAAGTTATCTATAGAGGGAAAGTTTCAAGGGAACCCTGGGCAGTTCTATATGTTAAGAGCTTGGGATAAGGAACCGATATTGTGGAGACCTATAAGCATCCATAGCATATCATCTAACTCAATAGAATTCTTATATCAACTAGTAGGAGAAGGAACAAGACTATTAAGTAATTTGATATCAGGACAAGAGGTTAAAGTTATGGGTCCATTAGGAAATGGCTTTGATTTAGAGAATATAAAAGGTAAGGTAGCTGTAGTATCAGGTGGTATTGGAGTTGCACCTATGAGATATCTAGTAAATAATATAAAGAATTCTGAAGTTCATGTATTTGCTGGATTTAGAGATGAGGTTTATGGATTAGAAGAAATAAATTCCTTAAGCGTATCGATAAATGTATCTACTGAGGATGGAAGTGTTGGACATAAGGGATATGTAACTGAGATATTTAATCCTAAAGATTATGATTTAGTTTTATGTTGTGGGCCAGAAGTTATGATGTACAGAGTGATTAATATGTGCAAAGAAGTAGGAACAAATATATATATATCTGAGGAGAAAAAAATGGCTTGTGGAATAGGAGCTTGTCTTGTGTGTACATGTAAGACCGTTAATGGAAATAAGAGAACGTGCAAAGATGGTCCAGTGTTTAATGGATTAGACTTAGAATTTTAAAGGAGAAATTATGCTAAAGGTAAGTATTTGTAATAAAGAATTTAAGAATCCTATAATGACTGCCTCAGGAACCTTTGGATTTGGAGAGGAATATGGGAAGTTTTATGATATATCTAAGCTTGGAGGTATTTGTAGCAAGGGTTTAACTTTGGATGAAAGACAAGGAAACTATGGAGTAAGAATTAAAGAAACTACAGGAGGAATGCTTAATAGTGTAGGGCTTCAAAATCCAGGTGTAGATAGGTTTATAAAGGATGAGCTTCCAAAGATGAAGAAATATGATACTAATGTAATAGCAAATGTTGGAGGAGCTACGGTAGAGGAATATATTGGTATAATTGAAAAGCTTAATCAAGAAGATATAGATATTATAGAGCTAAATATTTCATGTCCAAATGTAAAGCATGGTGGTATGGCTTTAGGAATAAAATCAAAGGTTGCTTATGAAGCAGTAAAGGAAGTAAAAAGGATATGTAAAAAGCCTCTAATGGTAAAGTTATCACCTAACGCTGAGAATATAGTGGAGATGGCATTAAGTTGTGAAGAGGCTGGAGCTGATGCATTATCTTTAATAAACACAGTTCAAGGAATGTCTATAGATTATAAAAAAAGAAAAGCTGTATTTGATAATGTATATGCTGGTTTTTCAGGACCAGCAGTAAAGCCGATAGCGCTGAGAATGGTTCATCAAGTGTGCAAGGCATGTAAGGTACCTGTAGTTGGGCTTGGTGGTATTACAACTTGGGAGGATGCTATAGAATTTATAATGGCAGGAGCTACAGGAATTCAAATAGGAACAGCTAACTTCATCAATCCTTTTGCACCAATAGAGATTATAAATGGAATGGAGAAGTTTTTAATAAAAGAGAATATTAAAGATATCAATGAAATTAGAGGAATAGTATAGGAGGAAGAAAATATTATGGAAAATAAGGTTGTAGATATATTAATTCAATGTGAGGCATTATTAGAAGGACACTTCTTGTTATCGTCAGGTAAACATAGTAATAGATATTGTCAATGTGCAAAATTACTTCAATATCCAGACAAGGCAGCAGAGGTATTGGAAATAGTTGCAGATCAAGTTAAGGATTTAAATGTAGATATATTAGTAGGACCTGCTATGGGAGGAATAATAGTTGCATATGAATTAGCAAGACAGCTAGGAAAACCAGGAATATTTACTGAAAGAAAAGATGGGGTAATGACATTAACAAGGGGCTTTGAAATTAAACCAGGTCAAAGAGTCTTAATTACAGAAGACGTTGTCACTACAGGAAAGTCTACAATGGAGGTTGTAGAGGTATTAAGAGCTTTAGGTGCTGAAGTTGTAGGTGTTTGTTGTATAGTGGATAGAAGAATAGAAAATTGTGCTTTAACTCTACCGGTTTATAGTGCATGTAAATTAGAGATTGAAAGCTTCGAAAAAGATGAATGTCCATTATGTAAGCAAAATATCCCTTATGTAAAACCAGGTAGCAGAAATATTAAATAATTATATGGATGGAATAGGAATTACCTTACTTGCATGGCTATAGTAAGGTAATTTTTATTTGAAGTTTTATATTCAATTAATATTTATAGGCATAAATTAAATGAAAGGTTAATATTATATATCATTAATTAACAACTGGTGTAAGGAGAAGTAGATATGATTAATGATATTCCCAATATTATATATGATAAAGATAAAAATCCACTTAGAGTTGTAAAGTCATCTAAAGTGTTTTTCAAAGACCAAGGAAGAGTTGGATATGTATTTCATGTTGAAAGAGAAGAAAGAATAACTAGCATAAGTGAATTTGATTTAGTCGAAAATAATGGCAGTTTTATTATTACTAAAGATATATTTGAGAATTCAAGTATGCTGTAAGATGTATAGATAAAATTTAAAATAGGAATATACTTATGCTTATAAGCCAAACTATATATGATTAAGTTATGGTAAGTTCTATGATATTGTAGAAGCTAAAGTAATGTAATTATGTATAAGGAGGATATAGGATGAAGAAGATAAATGACATACTATTATATGTAGTGGTATTATTGATTATAATAACTGTAGTATTGATGGGATGTAATAGTGACAATAAGAAAAGTGATACTATTGGAGCAGGACCAACTGTGGAAGATATTAGTGATGAACCCATAGCTAAGGAGGAAGAGATTCGTAATGCTATAGCTACTTGTGAGAGAATTATGGCAAGAGTTGAAGAAGTTCCAGAAGTGGAGTCAGCAGCGGCCTTTATAAATCATGAATCCGTATTGATTGCGTTAAGACTTAAAGAAAACTATGATAATATATCTCCAGAACTAAGAATAGAAGTTGAGAAAATAGTAAGAGAGATTTATTCAGGAGCTGAAACTATAGCAATAAGTAATGATAAATATGTTTATGAATCTATATCTAAATTATTAAAATCATTTAAAGAAAATAAGCCTTTTGAAGAATTTAAAAAGGATCTAGAAGAGATAATAGAAAAGATGTGATTATTAATTACAAATCCAAGGTTATTAGAAGTTTAACCTTGGATTTTCATATTTTTTATTTGTTAAATTTATTTATTAAACAGATAGCTTGAGAAGCAATACCTTCTTCAGTACCAGTAAACCCAAGACCTTCTTCTGTAGTAGCTTTAATATTGATTTGATCAATAGAAATATTTAATGCTTCACTAATATTTTGTCTCATAGCCGTAATGTGAGGGGACATCTTAGGTCGTTGGGCAATTATAGTTGCATCTATATTTTCTATTTTATAGTTATTTTTATTTAATAATATATTAACTTCATTAAGAAGCTTAATACTGGAAATTCCTTTAAATTTATTATCTGTATCAGGAAAGTGTTTTCCAATATCTCCAAGTGCTGCAGCACCTAGTAAACTATCCATAATAGCATGAAGTAAAACATCAGCATCAGAGTGACCTAAAAGGCCGAGAGTGTGGGGTATTTTTACACCACCGATAATCAAATCTCTATTAGGCACTAACTTATGTACATCATATCCTAGACCAACTCGCATATATAAACCTCCAATTATTAATAAAGATATTATTAATCTAAGTTTAACACACTTTTATGATTATTATCTATTAATAAGATAAAATACATTACAATATGAAGTGGGAATAAGATTAATAGGATAATAAGAATTATATTTTAGCAAACTGCTAATAAATAAGTGGGATAATGCATATTATCAACAGTTATACACATGTTATTCACATAACTGTTGATAATGTTGATAAAATTTTATGGATTAATCAGGTTTATGCTAATTGAATGGGATGAATTTTGTGAAAATTATATATTTGTAGGGTGAAAATGTGGATATTAACATTAAATTCACTAAGTTATAAACAGGGTATCTGTGGATAATGTTAGTAAGTTGGACAAATAGGTATACAGGATACCATATGATAGATAAAATATTTATTAAAAACATATAACTAAATATTCGACAAAATTTTATTAACATTGTATGTTGATAGATTTATTTGTAGAATATGCGTTGTAAATTTTGGAAAGTATGATATAATTTTATATGGGTTTAGAAGACTCTAAGATAGTTAAGTCTGTCTAAATTAGACTATGTAAATGTATACAAAGTATTTATATAAGTATAGTGTATATATTTGCAAATAATATATTAGGTAACATGGAGGATTTAGCATGAAAAAAGTAATGGCATTAGTATTAGCTGCAACAATAGGTTTATCATTGGTTGCTTGTGGAACAAAAGCTGATACTGCAGATGATTCAACAGCAAAAACTACAGAACAAAGCTCAACTCAAGGTAGTGAGGAAAAAGAGGATTCAGAAACACCAGAAATTACTTATGAGAGTTTTGAATCATTATTAAATAGTTTTGCTAACAAGGATTATTATTCAAATGAAGTAAACACTTTAAAATTATTGTCAGATGAAGACGAAGCTGCATATTTAAAAAAGGCAGAAGCTGAACTTGATAAAGTGTTAGCTGAGCAAAAAATAGATAAAGCAAAGGCTAAAATATATCCATATTATAGAAATGTAAGTGGAGAAAAAGATCAAGTAACATATGTAATTACTTATGGAGCTGACAATACTGCTGAAAAAATATATGAAGTTCACTCAGATGTGTCTGATGATTATGAAATAACATTCAAAGAAGTAAAAGAAAATACTGATATAATGTCAAACAAACAATTTGCAGAATTATTTAAAGGAGAATTTTAATTTACTTTAAATTAAGATGAAAGATAAGAGGATAAATAATTTATCCTCTTATCTTATTTTTTATTTAAATAGTACTTGTTGAATCTTTAGTAAGATTAAGAATTGTTGATATTTCCTTATCACTTAAGTAACGCCATTTACCTATAGGGAGATTGTTTAGTGAGACGTTCATAATTCTAATACGTTTAAGACTAGTTACCTTAAAGCCTAAATATTCACACATTCTTCTAATTTGTCTGTTTAGGCCTTGTGTTAAGATTATATTAAATGTACATCTTCCGATTTTTTTAACTTTACATTTATTAGTTATTGTTCCTAGTATAGGAATTCCATTCTCCATTGCATTGATAAATTCCTTTGTAATAGGTTTATCCACAGAAACTACATATTCTTTTTCATGGTTATTTCCTGCTCGTAATATTTTATTTACCATATCACCATCATTAGTTAAGAATATTAATCCTTCAGATGGCTTATCAAGACGACCTATAGGAAATATTCGCTCAGGATAATTAATAAAATCAATTATATTTCCCTTAACATGAGTCTCAGTTGTACAAGTAATTCCTACAGGTTTATTAAGGGCTATATATACTTTATTAGATTTAGGTTTAATGATCCGACCATTAACCACTACTGTATCAGTAGGACTAACCCTTGTTCCTATAGTAGCTAAAATACCATTTATATAGACATTACCGGCCTCGATAAACTTATCAGCCTCTCTTCTAGAACAAATTCCACTTTCACTTATATATTTATTAAGTCTAAGTAAATTTTCATTATTCATATAGTTATATCACCACCTAGCATAAGACTTTCTCATATATTATAGTCATTACTATATATCATTTACATTTATTTTAAATTTATTGTATAATTATAGCATAATATAAATGTTATTAATATTATACAATATAACAAATAGGATATAAATATGATTCTAGAGAGTATAGGGGGAAATATGAATAGGAAATTAATAAAAAAGGCTTCTGCCATATTATTAGCAGTTACAATGTCTTTAACAACAGTTGCATTAACTAATAGTAGGGCTGAAGCTGCCAGCGTACAGAAAATTGCTCATCAAGTTAATATTCCAGTGAATAAGACTTGGACGATTAAGCTAAGCAAGAGCTTAAATAGTGGATTAATAAATAAACTTTCCAATTATGTTGTAGTTATGTCACCAAATGGGGAAGTAACTAAGGTAGGATTAAGCTATAATGAATCTAATAAATCCATAGTTATAACTCCACCTAGTGGAGGATATAAGAAGAGTTGTACATATAGTATAATTGTTAAAGATGGATTATATGATAATGAAGGAAAAAGTTTAGAGGCAGGTACTGTGAAAGAGTTTTCTACAATAAGCTCCACTGAAAGTATAAGCAATCCACTATGGACAATAAAAAACTCTACTCAAACTAACTTTACTCTAAATCAAATTGTGGACAAGCAGCTATCTAATTCTCCTATGTTCATAAGATCTTATGGATATAGCACTAGTGCAGAGAGAACAGATATCCTGCAGTATATGGATCCTGCTAGATTTAAAAATGATTCCTATGGAATATATCAATTTATGAAGTTAAACTATGTAGAAGGAATAACAGCAGGTAATCTTAATGTATCTTTATC
Organism: Clostridiaceae bacterium; assembly: GCA_902363375.1. Lineage (GTDB taxonomy): Bacteria > Bacillota > Clostridia > Clostridiales > Clostridiaceae > Clostridium_J. The sequence continues at coordinate 29,516 of CABIZX010000003.1, forward strand.
TGGAGCTGGAGTATTAAATGGAAAAGGACAAGCGTTCCTAGATGCATGTAAATTATACAATGTGAGTCCAGCGTATTTAGTTGCTCATGCTATATTAGAAACTGGACATGGAACTTCAGAACTATCAAGAGGAGTTAAATATAATGATAAGACTGTATATAACTTTTTTGGAATTGGAGCAAAGGATGGTAATGCAACAGCATTAGGTGCAAAAACAGCCTATGAAAATGGTTGGTTTTCACCAGAAGAAGCGATAAAAGGTGGAGCTAAGTGGATATCTGATGGATACATAAATGCTTCATCTAAGCAAAATACTTTATATAAAATGAGATGGAATATGGATCAAAATGGATCACCATATCATCAATATGCTACAGATGTACCTTGGGCATATAAACAAATTAAATATATTAAAGAGGTACTAGATAAATGTCCTTCAGCACGACTAGAATTTGAAATACCAGTATATAAAAAGTAAATCATAATATAAAAGTAACCTAACAAAAATATTTTATTTAGTAAAGTTTATTAAAAAATACTCTTAATATTGAATTAGTCAATATTAAGAGTATTATCATTTCTATTAACTATAATTTTATAATTAAATTTCGCAGCATAGGTCTTAAAGGCGTCAAAGTTGAGAGGTTCTCTTTTATTATCTTTAGTTATATATATATATATACTTCCAGGTGAATATTCATCACACTGAGGAATTAACTCTTCTTTTAATGCGGAATCAAATAAAAGATTTAAACCTGAATTTAGTTCGTTTCCTTTCAACGAAGTTAATTTTTCTAAACCTAGAGTAGATCCACTAGAGTCTGTAATTCTAACTATTTTATTTCTATTTACTCCTATTTTAATATTAGAATCTATAGAAAGAATTATGTTAGCTCTAGGAGAGAAGAAAACAAAATATATAATACTTATTACTAATATAGAAATAGATATTAAAATCATAAATAATTTTATAAGATTTGATCTATCAACATATACAGTGCCTTCATATATATTGCCTTTAATGGGATTTTTATTATTTCTTTCCAAGGTAACAAATTCTTTATTGCTTGTCACTATATAAACTTTATCATCATCAAAATTAATTACTTTACCAGACTTTCGCATACAAATACCTTCCACTAATTTATTAGAATTAATTACAATCTAAGCTTATTTTACAATATAATCTAAGATTATTAAAGTATAAGTATTATTAGCAATGTGGAAATAAAATATATTATTAAGTAATATTTACAAAAATATGTTTGAATATTCAGTATAATGGGGGTATAATTTATACTAATGAAATAAAAAAAGGGTATATATTTTCTATAAACTTGGGGGGCAAATATGAATAAAAGAAGAGTATTATTTCTATCGATAATAGTGGTATTTTTAGCAATAGTGGTTGGAAGTTATTATAATAACTATAATTTATTAAAACAACCGCCATCAAAAGAATGGAGTAAAGAAGTAAAAGTAGGTAGTGGAAAAGGTAAAAATTCACCTGTAATTATAAAAGAGGAAAATAGATTACTTATAGCCTATGAAGATACTAAAAAGATTAAAATATGTGAAACAGATTTAAATGGTAAAGAGATAAGAACTATTGAGTATGATGTTGAAGAGGAGCTACTTAAGAATATCATATTTACTAAAAATAGTAGTGGATATACTTTAATGTATAACTCATCTAAGTCAGGAGAGCCTTATTCAGAAAGTATAATTTTAGATAAAGATTTAAGTCAAATAAGAAATGACAAAGATGATGGGATTTTATTAACAGAACAAATAGACAATGAAAATATAATCCTATCTTTTAAAGACAAGATTCAAGTAATAAATACTGTATCAAATGAAAGATTAGAGGTGCCAGCAAAAGGTATTACAATGATTACTGCTAGTAAAAATAAAAATGGATTTCTAATATGTTATTTAGAGGATGATCAATTATTTAAGGGATTTACAGTTAAGGATGGAAAAGCATCAGAGCCATTTTTAATTAAAAATATAGTTAAGACTGAAAAAATAACTTATGGCCAAATGTCATTATCATCTGATGATAAAACAGGATATATACTTATTGAGCAATATGTTAAAAATGAGTATTCATCTACTCAAGTGATAAAGTTTCCTATAACTGGCGGAGAGGGACAAGTTAGCACACTTTCAGTAGGCAACTCTCAATATATCGTGAATACAAAAGGCACATACTCAGAGAGTGGAGCGAAGTTCTACGGAACTATGGGTGTAGCTTTTGGTAAAAAAGAAATTCAGAAAGCAATAGTTTCTTTTGAAATTAGAGACGGAGAGGTATCTAATGTAGAAAAATTAACTAGGCTTAGAGAACTATGTATTCATCCTTATAGTGATGGGGGAGACTATGTAACCTTTTTAAGCTTTAAAGAAGAAGGTAAATATAATATCAATATAACATCTAGAAATGATGAATTTAAAAATGTAAATAATGGACCTCGTGGTGATGAAAAGGTCAGATCATTAGGATATGTAGTAGAAGGCTTTATGTTTAGTATAGCTTACATAATAATAATAGGATTTAGATGGATTGTTCCTGTATTAGTTATAGTAGGAATAGTAACCTTTATGGACTACAAATTTGATGAGAAAAAGAAGAAATATATGTATATTATATTAGCGGCTATTGCAATAATTATGAAAACATTAACTATAAATAAAGTATTTTATAATCAATATTCATATATGTTACCTACGACTTTAGCACCAGTAATTGTGGGAATAATTATAAGTTTAATAATCGGGTTGATAGTATATGGATATGGATATATGGTATATACAAATGACCTTGATGGGATATTCTTAGGAAAGTTTAGCATATTTATATTGATCGATGCGCTGCTCACATTAATGGTGTTTGTACCATTTATAATATAATTAAATTAGAGTTTTAACAAAAGAGATTATTCTTAAATAAATTTGAGATAATCTCTTATTTTATAATAATTATACTTAGTTTAGATAATTGATTTAAGGAGGAAATCCTATGAAAAAGAAAAAAATACTTTTGTTTTGTCTTATTATAATAACTGGTATATTAATATTAGTTGGGAGTTATAAATATAATTACAGTTTAGAAATACAGCCACCTTCAGAAATATGGAGTAAGGAAGTAAGTGTAGGAACAGCGATAACAAAAAATACTCCAGTGGTTTTAAATGAAGATAATAGGATATTAGTAGCTTACGAAAATAATAAAAATCTTAATATAAGTGAAACTGATATTATGGGAAAGCTTATACAAATAAAAGAATATAAAATAGATGAAGAATTAATGAATGATGTATTGTTTACTAAAAGTAGTGATGGATATATATTAATGATTAACTCAGTTGAAGTTGGTGATGGGTATTTATTAAAAATATACTTAGATAAAGATTTAAATGAGGTCAATAGAGAAAAGATTAATGGCGTAAAAGTTACTTGTCAATTAGATAATAACACTATAATAGCTGCATATAGTGATAAAATTGAAATAATTAATATGTTAGAGAACTCTATTGTATCTGTTTCGGCCAATAATACAAATATGATTTCATCTAGTAAAGATAAAGATGGATTTTTGATAGGATATATGGAGGATGATTCATTAATAAAAGCTTTTACTTTCAAGGAAGGAATAGCTTCAGAACCAATAGAAGTAAAGAAAATGACCAAGAGTTCTAAATTTGTTTATAAAGGAATGGCAACTTCATCAGATGGAGAAAATGGATATATAATATTTGAGCAATATGTAAAAGGAGAACTCCAATCTTGTAGATCATTTGAGTTTCCAATAGGTGGGGGAGTAGTTAAAGAAGGAAAGCCTCAAGATAATCAAGGTAATTATCTAATAAATTCTATAGGGATATATTCTAATGAAAATGGAGGAAGATTTTATACTATAGTAGATAATGCTTATGGAAGGAAAGAGGCAAGAAGAGGAATAGCTTCTTTAATTTTAAAGGATGGAAAAATAAATAAAGTTGAGCCTGTTACGAGAACAAGAGGATTATGTATTAATCCTTACATAAATGGAGAGTATATTGCATATTTAAGTTTTAAGGAAAAAGACGTATATGATGTAGTTATATCATCAACTAATGATGAATTTAAGGCTGTAAATAACTTGCCAAGGGAATCAGAAAAGAAGAGTGCTTTAACCTATACTATTGAAGGTGTAATGAATAGTTTCTCTTATATAATTGTCGTTGGGTTTCCTTGGATTGCTGTAGGACTAGTTTTAAGTGGAATAGTTACATTTTTAGATTACAAGTTCTCTAATAAGCAAAAGACAATTGCTTATTTAATTACAGCGGTAGTAACAACCTGTGCAAAGATTTTTATTATAATAAGAATGTTCTATATTAAATATATATACATGCTTCCAAAAGGTATATATCCCATCTATGTTGGAGTTATTATATGTATAGTAATCGCAATTATATCTTATAGCTATGGATACTTAAAATATACGAGTGAATTTGAGGGGATATTTATATCTAAATTTGCTTTGAGCTTATTAATTGATACATTATTAACTTTAATGATATATGCACCATTAGTAGTATAAAAATATTAAACCGTAATATCTATTTCATTATAGATATTACGGTTTAATTAAATTATAGCAAAGGTGATAGTAACCTTGATATGGCTTCTTTTAGTTTAATTATGGTAGGTCTTTTAGCATAGTGCTCTGTTGTAAGGAGAGTACTTTTTAATATATCGTCCTCAAAGGATTTATCTACCTTGGTAGTCGTCTCTTTATCATATATTATGGCATTAACTTCAAAGTTTAAATTAAAACTACGCATATCCATATTAGCTGTTCCTATAGTACACATATTTCCATCTATAGATACCATTTTACTATGAATAAATCCATTATCGTAGGTATAACATTTTATACCGCATTCTACGAGCTCCCAAATATATGATTTAGATGCCCAATAAATAAATGGATGATCTGGTTTACAAGGTATTATAATTTTAATATCAACTCCAGATAGACAAGCTATTTTAAGTGCAGTTAAAATACTTTCATCTGGTATAAAATACGGAGTTTCAATATAAATTGAGTTTTTAGCTTTATTTATTAATTTTAGATAGGTATTTCTGATTGTACACCATTCAGAATCAGGGCCACTAGAGATTATTTGTACAGCGGTATTATCTACATATTGCTTTCTAGGGAAATATTTTTCCTCCATAAAAAAGTCTTTTTTGCTTGCAAAACGCCAGTCCATTAAGAATCTTATTTCTAAATAGTTTACAGAATCACCTTGAAGATGGAGGTGAGTATCTCTCCAAAAACCAAATTTTTTAGATAGCCCTAAATACTCATCACCTACATTTAAACCACCAACAAATCCATGGTCACCATCTATAACGCATATTTTTCTATGGTTCCTATAGTTTATTCTCACATTAATATAAGGTACAAAGGGAGGAAAGAAGCAATATACCTCTCCACCAGCATTTATTAGTGGATCAAAGAAATGTTTCTTATTATGGATACAACCCATACCATCATAAAGAAGCTTTACTTCAATGCCTTCTTTGGCTTTTTCTACTAATAGATTCAGTATCTTGGTTCCTAGATTATCATCTTTAAATATATAATATTGAATATGAATAAATTTCTTTGCATTTTTAATACAATCTATTAATATTGGAAATTTTTCATCACCATTATTAAGAATGTCTACTTTATTATTAGTAGTAACAATAAAATCATCGCTATAAAGATTTAAGTTTATTATATCATGATATTCTTTTAATAGAGAGTTACTGTTTACTATGGTTTGGTCACTTAGAAGACGCTTTTGTTCATCAGAAAACTGCATCAGTATAGATTCTTCTTCCTTTTTTAGAACAAAAAATTTCTTGCGACGAAGGTTTTGACCAAAGAATAAATACATTATAAAACCTATGAAAGGAATAAATAGCATTATCATAAGCCAAGTCCAAGTGCTGCTGGCATTTCTCTTTTCAAAAATAATTACAATTATGGCAAAAGCTATATTTAATACAAATATGATATTTATAACATTTAAGAAAATAGTATAGTTATCCATAAAAACTCCTTATTATAATATAATAATTAAATTCTAGCATATCATGAAAAAAATACATATATAAAGTTGTAAAAACTATATAATTATTAACATATAAAAAGTATAATTTAAATTAGTGTTTGCAACATATATGAATATATGCTATAAAACTAGTGTAACATAAATAAAACATTATAGCATAAAACAAATGGGAGGGCAAATATGAAAGATTTTCTTAACAAAAGCGAACTAAAAAACTATCTAATGATAATGGTTGGTATAACAATACTAGCCATAGGAATAAATGTATATTATTCACCGCAACATTTAGTTACTGGAGGGGTGTCAGGTTTAGCAATCATACTAGATTATGTATTTAAGATACCTTTGTGGTTAACTAATATAATCGTTAACATACCGTTATTTGTAATTGGAATAAAAATAAAAGGTATGGATTTTGCAAAGAAATCAATTTTTGGAGCTGCATATGTATCAGTAGCCCTTTGGTATACTAGCTTTATTCCGCCAGTTCAAGCTGACTTATTAATAGCTAGTGTATTTGGAGGCCTATGTGTAGGATCTGGTGTTGGATTAGTATTAAGATCATCTGCATCAACTGGAGGTACAGATTTACTTGCAATAATTATAAAACATTATTTAAAGAAAGTACCTATAAATCAAATAATGATGTGCATAGATGGAATGATAATAGTGGCAGGATTATTTGTTTTTGGGGTAGAAAAGGCAATGTATGCGCTAATATCCATTTTTATAGTATCAAAGGTAGTAAATACCTTAGTAGAAGGTATAAATTACTCTAAAGAAGTGCATATAATCTCAGAAAAATCAGATGAAATAGCTCAAGAATTAATGAAGCACTTAAATAGAGGTATAACAAGCATAAATGGTAAGGGTATGTATACAGGAAAAAGTAAGGATATATTATATATAGTATGTTCTACAGGAGAGTTAATCGACCTTCAGAAAATTGCAAGAGAAGTAGATAAAGAAGCGTTTATAATAATAAATGATGTAAGAGAAGTTGTGGGTAGAGGATTTACAGAACCACAATATGATGGAGGCAAAGAAGAAAAGCAAATTACATAGAAGGATTTATAAATTTAGCATAGAAACTAATATAAGTATAGAGTTTATAACCATATAATATTCAACATTGAAAGGATAGGTGATTAATATGAATATAAGAATTGAAAATTTAAAAGATGTTCAATCACATAATAATTCCAAGGGTATATTACTATTCGAAAACTATATGGAGATACAAAAGGGATTTCCATGCGATAAACTAAATAGTATTCTTAGTTGCTTAAGTGAAACTAAAGAGTTTACTGGTGAAAAAGCTAATGTATATACACTAACTAATGTAGAAGATGGAACTATAAAAAAGACTATACTTGTGGGTCTTGGTGAAAAGATAAAATGTAACATAGATAATGTAAGAAATAATACTTCTAAATTAATCAAAGAAGCTTTAAAACAAAAAATAAAAGCTTTAGATATACACATAAAATCTATAGATTGTTGTTGTAACTGTGAAAAGGTTAAGGCTATCACTGAAGCTATAATAATGACTACTTATAATTTTGATAAATACAAAAGTGATAAAAAAGAAGCATCATTAGAGGATGTAAGAATAATATTCCATGAAGAACAGGATTTAATCAAATTAAATGATGCTATGGAAGAAGGAAAATTACTTGCAGAAGGAAATTTAATATCAAGAGAGCTTGTAAATGAACCAGCCAATATCTTAACTCCAGATGCTTTATCAAAGAGAGTTCAGCAGTTAGGTATTGAGTATGGATTCCAAGTAGAGGTGTTTAATAAGGAAGAAATTCAGAACTTTGGAATGGAATCATTCTTGGCCGTTGGGAAAGGATCTTCCAACGAACCTAAATTAATTGTTATGAGATATATGGGAGATTCAGATAATAAAGATAATATACTAGGGCTTGTAGGAAAAGGATTAACTTTTGATGCAGGTGGATATTGTTTAAAAACTGCAGGTGGCATGTGGACTATGAAAAGTGACATGGGTGGAGCAGGTGCTGTTATAGGTGCAATGACTACAATAGCTAGAAAGAAATTGAAGAAAAATATTGTAGCTGTAGTAGCTGCTTGTGAAAACTTGATTTCTGGAGATGCATATAGACCAGGCGATATAATTAATACTATGAATGGTAAGACTATAGAAATTATCAATACAGATGCTGAAGGTAGATTAACTCTAGTAGATGCTGTTACTTATATAATAAGAAAAGAAAATGCAACTAAAGTAGTTGATATAGCTACTCTTACTGGAGCTGTAGGTGGAGCTATAGGTGGTGCAGCTACAGGAGTTGTAACTAATAATGATGAATTCTACTCACTTTTAGAAGAAGCATCTTTAGATTGTGATGAAAGAGTTTGGAGATTCCCAACCTTTGATGAATATAAAGATAAAATAAAGACAGGCAATGCGGATTTAGTTAATTCAACTGGTCCTGTAGGAGCTGGTGCAATTACAGCAGGATTGTTTATTGGTGAATTTGTAGAAGATAAACCTTGGTTACATCTAGATATAGCAGCTACAGCTTTTGCATCTCAAACTCCGAATAGAGAATATTTCTCTAAAGGTGCAACAGGAGTAGGTTCAAGATTATTATATGAAATTGCTAAAAGATATTAATATATAGAGACTCTTACTAAAAAAGTGAGCTATCTAAACGAAACTATAGTTTTATTTAGATAGCTCACTTTAAATTAACAAAAATTAGATATGTAAACGTAGGTTATAGAATACCCTCATTTTTTAGAACAGATTCGATTTCTTGAACTTTTTTAGCAAGAGAAATAAAATTTTCTTTTATAATATCATCAGATACAGAATTTGACTTAATATTTTCTTCTAATTTTTCAATAGTAGAGAGTGCCTCATCAATTTCTTTTTGTGCTTGCTTTAAATTAGTTTCATTCATAAAAAATCTCCTTTAATTGTTTAATTTAATCTATACATTAAATGTTATCATTGAGAAGATTTAAATTCAACTATAAACTTATTGAAATGAATTGTAAGAATTAGAATAAGTTTTATCAATTTTACTACTATGAAGTGAATACACGTCTCCATTAACTAAGTCTATAACCTCTACAAGGCCAGAATTATCGTAAATCTTTCTAATAAATATCTCTCTATTATTGTAATATCCTGTAGTACCAGGGTTTTGATTTTTCATTTCCATTAATTCATTTAAATCCATAATGTACCTCCTAATATGATTTATAATAGTTTTTCCTAAGACAAAAGCTTTTATGTGAAGTGAAATAAATATTTAAAAAATCCAAGTATTTAAATATACTTAAAAATCTAAATATTATCTAAAGGCAGTACATATACATTAATTATAAATATATATTTATTTTAGAATATAGGAGAAGGTATATGATTAATGTAATATGGTTCGGAATTTTATTTATAGGTATAGCTTTTGGCTTATTAACAGGAAATGGAGAAGTTTTATCTAAGACTATAGTATCAACTACATCAGATACCGTTAGGTTAGTTATAGAACTACTAGGAATGATGTGTCTTTGGTGTGGTGTAATGAAAATTGCAGAAAGAAGTGGGCTTACAGATAAGCTGGCTAGGTTATTAAAGCCTGTACTAAGAATGGTATTTAAAGATGCTGGTAAAGATGATAAAGCGCTAGGAGCAATAGTTATGAACCTTACAGCTAATATGTTTGGTTTATCTAATGCGGCAACTCCTTTTGGGATAAAGGCAATGGAAGAAATGGATAGAATAAATGGGCATAAAGATACAGCAAGTAATGATATGGTACTTTTTTTAGTGTTAAATGCAGCATGTATTCAATTTATACCAACCACAGTTATTTCTATTAGAGCTGCATTCAATTCCATAAATCCAGGGGCAATAATTATACCTGCTCTATGCACAACTACATTTGCATCTATACTAGGAATTATTCTATGTAAATTTCTACAGAAATACTTTTAAAGGAGGTATATGATATGACAAATATACTTGATTATCTATTCAAAGGAATAATTCCAATAATCATAGGAGCTGTTGTGTTATATGGAATAATAGCAAAAGTAAAAGTATATGAATGTTTTGTAGAGGGAGCTAAAGAAGGAATAAATGTATGTGTAAGGATTTTCCCTTATCTTCTAGCTATGCTTATAGCAGTAAACTGTTTTAGAGCCTCAGGGGCAATGAACTATTTTATAAATTTTATAAAACCAGCTGTGAACGTAGTAGGAATACCTCCAGAAGTAGTACCATTAATCTTTATAAAACCATTGTCAGGTAGTGGAGCTATTGGTGTGTTTACAGATATAATAAAGACATATGGTCCAGATTCATTCTTGGGTTTTTTATCTTCTATAATCATGGGAGGTACTGAGACTATATTCTATACTATTACTGTGTACTTTGGAGCTATAGGAATAAAGAAGGTAAGGCATAGTCTATGGGTGGCATTAATAGTAGACTTTTGTGCAGTACTTTTAGCAGTTAATTTAGCAGTAATATTAATGAAATAATTATAAATAATATTTACTCAGCATATTTTGTTAGTGAAGAGCTATTGCAGAAATATACTGATAATTTTCCATAAAATATAGAAGGGGATTTCGCAAAATACATCACCAATATTTATCTATATTAGTTTGTTTTGCGAAATCCCCTTCTTGTTTATATGAGTTTATTTTACAAGTTTCAATTTAGCTTTGGAACAGTGCTATTTATAGGTCTCAACTTCTTGACATAGAATATGTAAAGAAGAATTCCATCTACGGACCACTGAATTAAACATATAATCCAAAATATTTTTATAGATGAACCTAATAGGTAAATAAATATAAATACTAGTGGAAGTCTGATAAACCAAGAAGTTATGAAGGCTATTATGAATGGTGTCTTTGTATCACCATAACCCTTAAATATTCCACCTACAATCATTGATAATCCTATCATTGGCTGCTCTGCAGCAGCTATCATTAAACAAGATGCTCCAAGAGAAATAACTTCAGTACTATTACTATCTATAAACAATTTAATAAGTTGTACTGGGAATAGTAAGAATAGTAATGTAAATACACCCATTACTCCTATACCTAGAATTCCAGCGGTACGACCATACTCCCTAGCTTTTTTATAGTCTCCTTCTCCAACTTTGTTACCTACAAGAGTTGTGGCAGCAACGGCAAATCCCCAGCCAGGCATAAAAGATATATTTTCTAAAGTTAGGGTAATTTGATTAGCTGCGAAGGCTATAGTACCAAGGTGCATAATCATCATGCTTGTAAAAAGTCTAGCTAAACTATAGGCAGCCTCTTGCATTCCAGCTGGTATAGATAGACGTGTAATGTCTTTTATTCTAACACTACTAAATTTCTTTAAATATTTAAACTCAATTTTTACTAGAGATTTTTTATAGGTATATATAGCAGCATAAATAAATCCAGCTATATTTGCTATAGTTGTAGCTATAGCTGCACCAGCAACCCCAAGCTCTGGAAATCCTAATAAGCCAAATATTAATATTATATCTAATGAAAGATTTACTACAAGCATAACAATAGAAACTAACATAGGGGTCTTAGTATTTCCGTAGGCTCTATTAACTGAATTTAACATACTAGATAACATATTGAATGGAAGACCAATACATACAATGTTTATATAAACAGTGCCTAGACCTATAATACTTGGCTCAGCACCGGCAAGGACTAATAGCTTTTTACTAAATAAGAATATAAATAAAGTAGTAATTATACTTATTAACACTCCTAAAGAGAACCCTAAGGTTGCATACTCATTAGCCTTATCTAATTCTTTAGCACCATACCTTCTTGCCACAATAGAGGTAATTCCAACAGATAAGCTTTGAGCAACTAGAATATTAGTAAATGTGTAGATAACTTCACAAGATATACCAACTGTACTAACTGTAAGATCTCCTCCATATTGACCTATTAACATAGTATCGACAGTCCAGATCATAGTGTATAATAACATTTCTATTACCGCTGGTAGTGATAATTTAAGTACATCTTTTACAGTTGATTTATTTAGATAAAGATTCTTTTTTAATAGTTCCATATTCGATTTACCTCCTTTTAAACTATCTTATATACCATAAAATTCATATGAAAATTATGTCACATATATAATGATAATCTATATTGATGAAAAAAAATAGATGTAATGGAAAGAAAAATAACCACGATAAAAATTTATAAATATAAATAATTATATACAAAGTTTAAAATATTTAACTTTTATACATGGAAAGATTTAAATTGTTAGCATTATATATAGATAAAATTTTTTATATATACTAATTTATAATTCATTAGATTAATCAAATAAACAGTAAAATCTTAATATAGGGGAAGATTAAGAATATATTTAATTGTGATTAGGATTAATTATAAATTATAGCGTTGACATAGAATAATTATAGTATTATTATATTAATTAATATTGATAGTTAATGCAAAGAAGAGAAGAGTACTAAATGAAATTTTCTAAAGAGAGCTAGGAAAGGTGAAAGCTAGCGAAAAAGAAATTTAGGAACATGGTCTCGGAGCAGATTTTCTGAAGCTTAAAAGCCAAGGAAGATAGGGAAGTCACCCTTATAGGACAAAGTAATAAAAGCTAAGGCTGAGTTACTTATGGAGGTATCTATCGTGAGGTAGATATAAAGTAGAGTGGTAACACGTATATTACGTCTCTATGTAGAAATATTTCTACATAGAGATTTTTTTATTATAAAGATATAGCTATATTGGTTTTAACTAATAGTTTGACCCCCATATCAGTGGGCATAATGAAAATATACAAAGAAAGTTATCACTTAAGTATTTTTAGAATTATATTAAAAAATACAAATATTTTAGGAGGAAGAAAGATGACAAAGAAACCATTTTATATCACTACACCTATATACTATCCATCAGCTAATCTTCATATAGGTAACACCTATACAACTGTGGCAGCTGATGCTATAGCAAGATTTAAGAGATTTACAGGTCATGAAGTAATGTTTTTAACAGGAACAGATGAACATGGTCAAAAGCTACAAAGAATAGCTGAAGAGAAGGGTGTTAAACCAATAGAATACATAGATGGAATAGTAGCTGGAATTAAAGACCTTTGGAAGATGATGGACATAAGCTATGATAAGTTTATTAGAACTACTGACGACTATCATAAAAAGTCAGTACAGAAAATATTTAATCAGCTTTATGAGCAAGGAGATATATATAAGGGGTCTTATGAAGGATGGTATTGTACACCATGTGAAGCTTTCTGGACAGAAACTCAAGCTGTAGATGGAAAGTGCCCAGATTGCGGTAGACCAGTAGAGAAAGCTAAAGAAGAAGCTTACTTCTTTAAAATGTCTAAATATGCTGATAGACTTTTAGAATATATAGAATCTCATCCAGATTTTATACAACCAGAATCAAGAAAAAATGAGATGGTAAATAACTTTTTAAAACCAGGATTACAAGATTTATGCGTATCTAGAACATCTTTTGATTGGGGAATACCAGTTGAGTTTGATAATGGGCATGTAATTTATGTATGGATAGATGCTCTTTCAAACTATATAACTGCACTAGGATATAACCAAGAAAATACTGAACTTTACAAGAAGTTCTGGCCAGCAGATGTACACTTAATAGGAAAAGATATATTAAGATTCCATACTATATATTGGCCAATAATGCTTATGGCATTAGGATTAGAATTACCAAAACAAATATTTGGTCATGGATGGCTTTTAGTAGATGGCGGTAAGATGTCTAAATCTAAAGGAAATGTAGTAGACCCAGTTATACTTGTAAATCACTTTGGAGTAGATGCTGTGAGATATTACCTATTACACGAGATACCTTTTGGATCTGACGGACTTTTCAATAATGAAATATTTATAAAGAAAACAAACTCAGATTTAGCTAACGATCTTGGAAACTTAGTTTCAAGAACCGTAACAATGGTAGAGAAATACTTTGGAGGAGTAATACCAGCTCCAGAAGTTAAAGATGCCATTGATGAAGAGTTAATTTCACTTGCATTAAGTACACCTAAGAAGGTTGAAGAAGAGATTGAACACTTAAGAGTTTCGGATGCTTTAGACCATATATGGACATTAATTAGAAGAACTAATAAGTATATTGATGAGACAACTCCTTGGATATTAGGAAAAGATGAAAGTCTAAAAGGAAGACTTGCTACAGTTCTTTATAATTTATGTGAAAGCTTAAGAATAATATCTTCTTTAGTTTCAGCATTTTTACCAACAACAAGTGCTAAAATTAATGAACAATTAAATATTACTAACTCTACATGGGAAAGCTTAAATTCTTTTGATGGAACAGTTGAAGGAACTAAGGTTAATAAGGGATCTGTAATATTCCCAAGAATAGATGTAGAGGCTAAAATAAAAGAGCTTGAAGAAATTGCTGAAGAAGCTAAAAAATCAGCACAAAAGAGAGAAATAACTCCAATAAAAGAGGAAATCACTATAGAAGATTTTGAAAAAATAGACCTTAGGGTAGTTAAAGTTTTAGAGTGTGAGCCAGTGAAGAAAGCTAAGAAACTTCTAAAATTCAAGGTAGATATGGGTGGAGAAATCCGTCAGGTTGTATCAGGTATTGCAATGCACTGCAAACCAGAAGATTTAATTGGAAAGAATGTAGTTTTAGTTGCTAACCTTAAACCAGTAACTTTAAGAGGAGAACTATCTCAAGGAATGATTCTTTCAGCAGCTACAGACGATGATTCAAAATTATGTGTAGTAGACCCAGGTGATATTGAATCAGGTTCAATAGTACGTTAATAAAAAAAGAATTACACTAAAATAGAGAATTATTCTATCTTAAAAAAGTTACATCCTTTGGGTGTAACTTTTTTTATTATACAATTAAAGGCAAATATACTATATGGAGGGATTATATGGGTATGGTAAGAATAACAGTTCTAGAGAGCAAATGTAGAGGTGGTTATCATAAAAAAGGAGAAGTTTATGATGTAGAAGATATTTGTCCACCTATTTGTCATGAGTTATGGCAAAATATTTACCCAAGTGTATATACTTTACTTAATGGAGGAGATTTAGATTTTGGAAATGAACGTAAAAAGGAGTTTCAGCTTTCATGTCCAGATGGAGGAAGGGTGAAAGTAAAGGGAGAAGTTATATAATAGAAAAACAGAAAGCCTGAATACTTAGAAAAATTCAGGCTTTCTGTTTTTAAAATATATTGGCTTAACATTACATAAATCGCATAATAAAAGTGCTTCTTTAAAGTTGTTATTAATAGCAGTAGGATTATGTGAATCAGAACCTATAGTTACATAGTCACCACCTAATTCTTTATATCTGCTATATATTTTTCTTAGATTATCAAAGGCAACTTTATTTTTTATTCTACGAGTATTTATTTCCATAGACGTATTAGTATTAATACAAGTTTTTATAACATTATCTATTAAATCGCTGTATTTATCATAATAAATCTCACCATCCCTTACAGGGGCATATCTAGAAATGTAATCAATATGACCTAAAGTATCTATGTAAGGATGAGCTTTTATACAGTCACAAATTTCTTGAAAGTACTTAATTAAGACTTCTCTATAGGATAAGCCGCTATAGATATCTGAATATCCAATATCAATATTATTTATTGTATGTTGAGAGCCTATAACTTGGTCAAATTCATAGGAATCTATGAGCTTTTTATTATCCTCTTTAAAATCTAAGGACATACCAATTTCTATACCAAGCAGTAAAGTATCACTTCTAAATTTTTCATATTCCTTAAAATAACTTTTTGGATCAAAGCGAAATCCAACTTCTTTTGGATAGTTTAAATCCATATGGTCTGTAATAACTAGGCCTATGTTGTGTTTATTAGACATATTTATGGCATCAGTAATTTTCATATTAGAATCTGTAGAAAAACAAGTATGTATATGGCTATCAAAAATCATAATATTACCTCCTTAGTGTTGAAAGATAACTTCTATTAGCATAAATATCTATGTACAATTATAGCATAATATGGTGAATAAAATCTTAAGGGTATATTTTTGCATAAAATGGATAATATTCTGATATGGTAGTAAAATTTATCCTTAATACATGTGAAATATACATTCTTGTCAGAAGTATGGCTATATATATAAATTATTTTAAGATATAATATATATCAAGTTAGAATTAACCTTATAGAATTCTACAGTAGATAAAATAATAAAGTATGAGTGTACTATAGATAAGATTAAATTTATGAAAGTAGGGATAATATGATATTTGATTCACATGCTCATTATGATGATGAACAATTTGATAAGGACAGGGAGACTGTTTTAAAGGAGATTAAAGACAATGGAGTTGTAGGTGTAATAAATTGTGGTTCTAGTTTAAAGGGGCTTGAAATGTCTGTAGAATTAGCTGAGAAGTATGATTTTATTCATGCAGCAGCAGGAATTCATCCTGAAAATGCTGATGAATTTACAGATGAAGTAAAAGATAGAATATGTAGCTTAGCTAGAAATAATAAAATAGTAGCAATAGGAGAAATAGGATTAGATTATTATTGGGATGAGAACCCTACAAGAGATATACAAAAGGCGGTTTTCAGAGAGCAAATGAGCATAGCTAAGGAATTTGGCTTACCAGTTATAATTCATGATAGAGATGCACACGGAGATACATTAGAAATATTAAAGGAATTTCCAGGAGTAATAGGAGTAGTTCATTGTTTTTCAGGGAGTGTAGAGTTTTCTAAGGAGTGCTTAAAATTAGGATATTATATAGGGGTTACAGGAGTAGTTACTTTTAAGAATTCTAAGGTTATAAAGGAAGTCGTAAAGGAATTGCCACTAGACAAATTATTAGTGGAAACTGATTGCCCGTATATGGCACCAACACCTAATAGAGGAAAGAGAAATCAATCAAACTACATAAGCTTTATTATTGATGAAATAGCTACAATTACAGGTAGAAACAGAAAAGAAATTGAAGAAATTACAATATTTAACACAAAAAGCTTGTTTAATTTAAAATGATGAGTTATAATGTGAGATATAAATTTTCTAATAAAAACTGTATTTATTAAATTAAAAACGTGAAATTTATACATTTTATTTGAGAATAGCTATAAAGAATAATTGAACTTGGTTTCGCATATGTATAGTATAAACCTGTACTTATCACCCCGAAAAGACTGAAACTACAAAACATTAAAGCTATTATTTTAATTATTATTTATTATGCATAATATGCATTAAGTTCAGTCAATTCAATGATTAGAGTGCTAAATTTGACATAACCATGTTATCTAATATATAATAGCAAAGTACTCTTGTCTGAGGGAGGTAATCTTTATGATAACTAAATTCAAAGATAAATTGAAAAGTAATTTTTCAATTTGGCCAAAGACGGTGTTCGTTGTTGTATTAGTTCTATTAAGTGCCACAGCTACTATTTGGGGGTTAAGGAATACCATTGAAGTAGTAGTTGATGGACAGAAAGTAGAAATAACTACACTATCAAAAAATTTAAATACTGTATTAGAAAACAACGGCATAACAGTTGCTCAGGAAGATAAAATTTCTGTGGGACTAGACAGCAAAGTTAATGACGGTGACATAGTTTATATTAATAAGGCGGTAGATGTAGACGTAGTCGTAGATGGGAAAAATTTATCAGTATCATCAGCAGAAAAGACAGTGAAAGATATGTTGGAGGCTGAAAATATTAAAATAAATCAAGAGGACAAGGTAACTCCATCTATAGATGAAAATTTACAAGCCGGTATGACTGTTGAAGTTACAAGAGTTAAAAAAGAACTTGTAAATGAAGTTCAACCAATAGCTTTTGAAACTGAAACAAGAAACAATTCTGAGCTTAAACAAGGTTCAGAAGAAGTCGTTCAAGCTGGTTCTAACGGCGAGAAGACTATCACAACAGAGGTTGTGTACGAAAATGGTAAAGAAGTTAATAGGAAAGTTGTAAAAGAAGTTGTTAGTAAAAATCCTATAAGTAAGATAATTGATATAGGAACCTTAGCTGTAGTAAGACCATCACGTGGTAGCAATGGTCAAGATTTTGCATATTCAAGTGTAATATCTTGTACGTCAACTGCCTATACTTCCGATAGGGGAGATTCAGGTACTATAACAGCAACAGGTACAACTGTTAGACGTAATCCTGATGGATACAGCACGGTAGCTGTAGATCCAAGAGTAATTCCATTAGGAACAAAACTTTATATCGAGGGATATGGACTTGCCATTGCAGAGGATACAGGGGGAGCCATAAAAGGTAATAAAGTAGATGTGTATGTTAATAGCTATGATGAAGCTATTAACTGGGGAAGAAGACAGGTTAACGTTTATATTTTAAAATAGGAGCTTTATGCTCCTATTTTTCTTTTTATATAAGTTTGTATAAAACTAACCAGGCTATGATATAATTACATTACATTAAAAAATTTAAAATAAATTTGAGGATATATAAATTTTATATGAAAGTACATAATATTTTATATAGGGTAATGAAGGACGGAGGATTATATGATTAAAGAAGTAATAGTGGTAGAGGGACGAGATGATGTTACAGCGGTGAAAAGAGCTGTTGATGCTGAAGTAATATCAGTTAGTGGTTTCGGTATAAATAGTAAGGTTATCGAGAGAATAAAAGAAGCTAATAAGAGGCAGGGAGTAATAGTATTAACGGATCCTGATTTTGCTGGAGAAAAAATAAGAAGGATTATAGCTAAAAGAGTCCCTGATATTAAGCATGCATATATAACTCAAAGCGAAGGAAGAAAGGGTGACGATATAGGAGTAGAGAATGCATCACCTGAAACTATTATAAAAGCACTAAATGGAGCAAAATGTGAAATTAAAGAGTCTAGACAGGAATTCACAATACAAGATATGCACTTCTTTAAATTAACAGCAGATAAAGATGCTAAAAAAAGAAGAGATGCCATAGGAAAAGAGTTAGGGATAGGATATAGTAATACAAATCAATTACTAACTAGATTAAACAATTATGGTATATCTAAAGAAGAATTTGTAGAAGCTATGAAGAAGGTAGATGAGGAGATTTAATATGGATAAATTAAATACAAAAGAATTAGTTGAAAAGTATAATTTTAGGTTTACTAAGAGTTTAGGACAAAACTTTTTAACTGATGATACAGTACTTGATGATATTGTAGAAGGTGCAAATATAACTAAGGAGGACTATGTTATAGAAATAGGCCCTGGAGTTGGAACTTTAACTAAAGAGCTACTTAACAGAGCTAAAAAGGTTACTAGTATAGAACTAGACTCCAAATTAATACCTATTTTAGAAGAAGAACTATCTAGTTATGAAAATTTTAATTTAATAAATAAGGATGCTTTAAAAGTGAATTATAAAGAGCTTATAGGAGATGAAAAAAGTGTAAAGGTAGTAGCTAACCTACCATATTATGTAACTACTCCTATAATAGCTAATCTTTTAAATGATAAATTGAATATAAAATCTATAACAATTATGATTCAAAAGGAAGTTGCAGAAAGAATAAATGGAGAGCCAGGAACTAAAGAATATGGAGCATTTACATTACTTGCACAGTATTATTGTGATACCAAAATTATAAGGAATGTACCTCCTAGTTGTTTTATACCTGCTCCGAAGGTTGATTCTATAGTAATTAGACTTGATAAATTAGAGAAACCTAGAGTTGAAGTAAAGGATGAAAAACTTTTCTTTAATATAATAAGACAATCCTTTAATATGAGAAGAAAAACCTTATGGAATAGCATGAAGTCCTTAGGGCTATCTAAGGAATTACAAGAAAAAGCTTTTGATGAAGCTGGCATTAATCCAACTAGAAGAGGGGAAACTTTAACTATAGAGGAATTTGCTACTTTATCTAATAAAGTACAAGAGATTCGTTGTAAATAGACGAATCTTTTTTTATATATAAATTTATTTAATCTATATTGTAATAAAAATTTAGGTAGTTTAAATCAAAGATTAGTTGCTTAATAAAAATAAATACAGAATATCCTTCATTTTTTATGCATAATAGTCATATATTATAATGTATAAATAAAAGTGGAGGTAAAGAGTATGCCGTCTAGAAAAAGCTATAATAGATTTTTTATAATATTACAAGAAGATCAAAAAGGATATGGACTAGATTCTAATAAAACACCTTCAGGCTACGCTAAATTAGAGGTAAGAAATGATAAAGCGAAGACATCATTTTATGTTCAAAATCTTAAAAAGCAAAAAGGCCCATACTTTATGATTTTAATAGTTCAGAGGAACAATAGTAAAGAACTAGTAAATCTTGGTCAAATCAATATAGATGATGGTGGGAAGGCTGATGTTAGCAATGAATTTGATGCTAATAATTTGGCAAATACAAACATAAGTATGGACAGTGTACAGGGAGCAGCTATTTGTAGAATAAATGGAGATAAGGTTATTCCTGTAATGGTAGGATTTACTGGAGGGGAAGAACTTAAAAATTGGAGCACATTCCCCATCGCAAAGAGAAATGAGACGAAGGTAAGTAATAATACAACAAAACAAGTGAAAGAAGCTCCAAAATCATATAATGAAAATATGAATAAAGTAATGCCGCAAAGTCAAAATATAAACTTGAAACAGCAAGAAAGTAATAGTGGAGCTACAACAAATAACTATAATGCAAATGAAACAAACAATACTAACATGACTCATCAGCAGACAGGCAAATCTCAAGGTATGAGTAATATGGAAGCTCATCCTAGTGGTACTGTTACAGGTGCACCTGGAACTACTGGTAAAACTCAAACAGTCCCTAATATTAATATGAACAAGATTCCAAGTAGTACAATAGATATACCTAACCCTATGAATACTAATGATCCACCACAAGGAATCACCCCAAGTGAACCAGGAAATCCATTAGGAAGTATAAATCCTAGTATGGGTGGCGTAGGAACACAACCAAGTACAATGCCAAGTCAAATGAATACTACAAATCCACCACAAGGAATCACTCCAAGTGAACCAGGAAATCCATTAGGAAGTATAAATCCTAGTATGGGTGACGTAGGAACACAACCAAGTACAATGCCAAGTCAAATGAATACTACAAATCCACCACAAGGAATCACTCCAAGTGAGCCAGGAAATCCATTAGGAAGTATAAATCCTAGTATGGGTGGCGTAGGAACACAACCAAGTACAATGCCAAGTCAAATGAATACTACAAATCCACCACAAGGAATCACTCCAAGTGAACCAGGAAATCCACAAGGAAGTATAAATCCTAGTATGGGCCGTGTGAATAGTGATATGGGTAATGTAGGAACACAATCAAATATGGCACCTAATCCAATGAATATTAACAATGCATCGCAAGGAGTTACTCCTAATCAGCAAGGAAACCCATTAGGAAGTATAAATCCTAGTATGGGTGATATGAATAATAATATGGGTAATGTAGGGACTCCATCAAATATGGCACCTAATCCAATGAATACTAACAATGCACCACAAGGAGTTACTCCTAATCAGTCAGGAAATCCACAAGGAAGTATAAATCCTAGTATGGGTGGTATGAATAATAATATGGGTAATGTAGGAACACAATCAAATATGGCGCCTAATCCAATAAATACTAACAATGCACCACAAGGAGTTACTCCTAATCAGCCAGGAAATCCACAAGGAAGTATAAATCCTAGTATGGGCGGCGTAAATAATAATATGGGTAATGTAGGGACTCCATCAAATATGGCACCTAATCCAATGAATACTAACAATGCATCACAAGGAGTTACTCCTAATCAGTCAGGAAATCCACAAGGAAGTATAAATCCTAATATGGGCGGTATGAATAATAATATGGGTAATGTAGGGACTCCATCAAATATGGCGCCTAATCCAATGAATATCAATAACTTGAATAATATACCAGACAATTTAAATAACACAATGCCTAATACTAGAAGTGAGGATGATAGGGTCACATGTAATGAAAGCAAAGTTAAAAATGACAAGGATTATATAAATGATGATGTAGAGATTATAGATATTGAAGAGGTTGAACCTGCAATAAAAGAAAATGAAATAAAGAATGTATTAGAATATCAGGATGAAGATTATAATGAGAACGAGAATAGAATGTTTGAGGAATATGAAAAAGAAATAGAAAGACTAAAAAATTACAGGAAAAAACATTCTAAAAAGAAAAATAAGTATGATGATAATTGGAAGGCAAAACCTCAATGTGATTGTGAAGAAATGAAGCCAAAGAAAAAACATGAAGATTGTAAGTCTGAAAAATATAAAAAGAATGAATGGAATGATAAAGATTATCCAGTTGGAAATATGGGTAAATTCTTTAAAGAAGTGACTCATGGTCTAGAGAAAATTGGTAGCAATGAAAATATTAAAAATTGTTTTTGGTACAAGGCTCACGTGAAGAAACTAGAGGATATGTATTGTGTATATGACTATAATAAATACTCTGTAGTTTTCTATCCTATGATTTGCTACTATCCATATATATCTAGACACGGTAATTTTATGATAGGATATAAATGTGATGACGAAGGCCGTTTAAAATATATAATATATGCAATACCAGGAACTAGAAGTTTATCAGATCAGCCATATGAAGGAAAGACTGGTTTTGTAACCTTTATGCCAGATGAGGATAATGATAAGTTTGGTCATTGGCTAATGTATTATGATATAAAGGGTAATACTGTTGTTGTACCAGTGAAAAGATAAATATTATTCTTAAAGAATTTAAACTCCGAATTTTATTTGGAGTTTATTCTATTTTTGGAGGAAGGTACATAGTATATTAGTAAAGGGAGGGTAACATATGAAATTAGTAGATGATAATATGAGAAAATTAGGATTAGCAATAATACTAGCAGGACTTATGATAGTTATATTAGGATTTGGAAGATACTTCGAAGAAAGCCTAAAGATAGCTACATTAACTCAAAATAGTATAGTTGAATTTAAGCAATATGATATTCTAGATGGTAAAATAAAGTATAAGTTACCTAGTGGGTGGCTAGCTACAATAAAAGAGGATAAGAATGATAAAAATGTATATTTAAATGAGTTTGTTTCAGAGGATGCTAGTACTTATGGAGCTGTAGAAATTTTAAATAGTACTGAAGGTGTTGAAGTAATAATAGATAAATGTATAGAAGACATTAAAGGTATGGGAATAAAAGACTATAAAAAAGAAAAAGTAAAGATAGATAATAAAGAAGTGGATTGTATTCAGTATAACTTAAAAAGTAGTGAAGAAAATATAAAAAAAACCTATGAATATTATGTTCCTTATGATAATTATGTAGCTAAAATAACATTTATAATAAGTGATAAAAAAACTAGAGAAAATACACAAGTAGTGTTTGAAAATATAGTTAAAACTTTTTCTTTTGAAAACTAGAATAGTTATTTGCTTTAATTGATAACAAATATTATAATAAAACATAAGATAAAGAATGAAAAATTATCAAGTTTTTCAATTGGAGGACAAAGGTGAGAAGATTAAAGCGGAATTTAGTAATTATATCATTAGTAATATCATCATTATTGATTTCAGCCTGTGGGATAAGAGGAAATAATGATTTTGATTATATGCAAGAAAGAAATATCATGAAGGTTACAATTCAGAGTACTAGGGACAAGAGCTATAAGTTTACAGTTACCGATGAAGATGTAATAAATGATATATATAATATTCTTTCTAGTGCAAGTGTAGTTGAAGAAAAATCAACTTTAGATCCAGACTATACTTTGGAAATATATGAAAGCCCCACTGAAGTTAAAACTTTTAATTATATAGCAGGTCTTGATAAAAAGGATGGAGGAAATCTATATAATGATAGTGATAAATATATTGTTTCTAAAAGATTAGATAATGATATTATAAAAAACTTCGCTAATATAAGAAGACCTATCAACTTTGAATATATATATTATACTTCTATATTAAACACTGTAGATAAGTATTTGTCAGATAATAAGAATGTAGGAAAGATTGGAGTTAATATTTCTGATACCATGGCTGAGCGATTTCAAATATCTACTGAGATTGAAGAATTCAAGAAGAAGTTAAATAAGCTTGATTCAGTAAGCTTTATGGATAGCTCTGAAAGTAGAGAAGACTTTGATGTAGTTATGAGAATAAAAACTGAAGGATATACCTCCACTAAATATAAGGGAATTGTCACCTTTGAAAAGACTGAAAATGCTTCAACTGTTAATTATTATATAAGTAATATTTATGAGCAGGGAGACTGGAAGTTTAATATAAGTGATAAAAAACCTGAAGGATTCTAAATACATTATAAAAGTATAGATTAATAGTGATTTACTTTATAAAAAATTAAATGGCTATATTATGATTATTTTACAAATATCATAATATAGCCATTTAATATTATTTTAATGAAGTATTATTAATATATGGAGCTAAACGCTTTGTAAGACTCTTTAAATTTATAACTGAACACACAGCCATACAAATTAGACAATCAACAAGAACATAAGAGCCATTATATACTAATGAGTATATTGCCGGAGTCATGTTCCAATCAGCAGCATAGCTACCCCAGAAGATTATACCGGCTATATAGTGAAATATGAACTTAACAAAGAAAGCAACACCAATAGCTATAAACTTATTATTTTTAAAGAAACCTGCAAGTCCCATTGCCATGAAAGGAAGAGTATAGTCAAAAAGAACTTGAATAGGGTGAACTATATAAGCGGGTCCAATAACAAAGTTTAATATACCATATACAAAACCTGTAAAGATTCCAATAATAGGTCCATAAATAAATGATATTAAGATTAAGGGTAACATACTAGCAAGGGTTGCGCTTCCACCAAAAGGTAATTCAAATAACTTGAAGAATTGGAGAATTACTGACATTGCAACGGCTATAGCTATATGAGCTATTAATTTAGTAGTAAATTTAATATGTTTAACCTTCATAAACACACAAAACAGAATCAAAATACCCAATAAGGTAGCAATAGTTGTCCAACTAGATAAAATACCTTTGATATTTTCTAAAATTTCCATAAAAAGTCCCCCTTTAATTAAGTTAGTGCTAAGGACTAGTGTTGAACTAAATTATAATCTTTTAATTATAAAAAGCCGTGTTCGTAAGAACACGGCTAAATAACTAAGTATTACCTTAAGCTTATTAATCGCTTCCCTACGCTAGCATTATCTAGGTCAGGTAAAGGGTAATGAAAAATCATTTCTCAGCCGAAGCACCCCTAGCACAATAATATTATTTTATATAATTATAATACCATATATATTTTTACAGTTCAACATAACTTTTACTATATAAAATTAGCCATATTACTACAAGGCCTGTATATAGGAACAAGGTCATCAATAGATATTAAATGACCTATAGAACTATTTTCAGGAAGACTTGAAGCAGGAACTTTTTTTATGTATCCATTCAGTAGTTCTACATAAGCCTCTGTATCATTTTTCTTTATAACTCTACAAATCACTGTTAAAACCTCCTTTAATAAGAATATTTATATTATGAGGTAAACATAGAAAAAATATTCTTTTCAAGGAGTTTATATGATAATTTAAAAGACACCAGAGTATATAGGTCTACTTTCTATATAATTTTAAAAATAAAAAATAGAGATCACGAATTTATATCGTGTCTCTATAATGTAAGTAATATATTTGAGTTAATATATTACTTTAAAATTTGAAATAAAAAATCCAAGGTTTTTATAATTCTAATAATGTATAGCTAAATATACATTTATATTTATCATAAAGTGTTATTAAACATCTCCACATGGATACATTACAATAGTTACAATGAGCTAATAATTGTAAACTCTATATTTTTGTAACGTTTGCTGCTTGAGGACCTCTATCCCCATTAACTATTTCAAATTGAACCTTTTGTCCTTCATCAAGAACCTTATAGCCATCACTTTGGATAGCAGAGAAATGTACAAATACATCCTCATGACCTTCCATAGATATGAAACCAAAGCCTTTTTCACTATTAAACCATTTTACTGTTCCTACTTCCATATAATCTCCGTTAAGCAGCTTAATTAGCTGCACCCTCTTCAACATACTCAGTTTTGCGGTGCTACTCCTGTTGGTCGTGTACTCAAGGGTATCAAATCTTAATATTAAGATAAGCACGGAATCTCCTTTCAAAAATATTTGACCATATCTAATTTCTTAGATAATAACTATAGTGTTCTCAATTTGAAACTTTTTATACTATTTAATTATACGTTTAGCAACGTAATATCTATTGCTGTAATAAGCTGAGTTTAAATTAGAAACTCTAACATAATCACCAGGTTGAGGTGATTGTATAAATAAATCATTACCCTTATATATTCCTACGTGGGATATATCATTAGGGTCATCATCATTAGTAGTAAAGAAGATCAAATCTCCAGGCTTTAAATCATTACGATCAACTATCATTCCTTGATGAACTTGATAGTAAGTAGTTCTTTCTAAGGTAATTCCTAGCTGCTTGTATACATATTGAACGAGTCCAGAACAATCAAAACCTACAGGGGTAAAACCGCCCCAAATATATGGAACTCCAAGATATTCTTCTGCCTTAGCCACTACATCTTCTCCACTATAATTACTCTGTATAAGAGGTGTTTCCTTTACTACTGGATTGGATGACTGATTTTCGTTAGCTATAGTTACATACTCACCACTAATATATCCACTAGTATTGCCTACTTTAACATTATACCATCCATTAGTATAAGAAATTATAGGAAGTTTATTACCATATCTTACTGTAG
The DNA here is from genome assembly GCA_902363375.1 of Clostridiaceae bacterium. Classification (GTDB taxonomy): domain Bacteria; phylum Bacillota; class Clostridia; order Clostridiales; family Clostridiaceae; genus Clostridium_J. The sequence continues at coordinate 56,496 of CABIZX010000003.1, forward strand.
TTACTACACTATAGCTAGTACCAGCACCAGAACGTACATTTAGCACATCGGCATTGATAATTGCAACTTTGCCATCTACTACATGTGAAGGTAAATTTTCTTCTGGTGGTGTAACACTACCAGTATTATTTGATATAAATTCTGCACTTACAAAACCTGTACCATTATTAAATTTAATTTTATGCCAACCATTGCTTGTAGATAATATTTCAACTTTAGAGTTTTTATATAGAGTTCCAATTATATTGGAACTGGTGTTTCCGCTAGAACGAACATTTAGAGCATCAGCATTGACAATACCTGTAGATATAACGGTATTATTAGGTGGGTTATTATTTCCATTATTTGAATTGTTGTTTCCAGCGTTACCATTATTAGAGGACATGCTAATATATTCAGCACTAACAAATCCAGTGGTATTATTATATTTAATTTTATGCCAACCATTGCTTGTAGATATAATTTGAACTTTAGCATTTTTAGAAAGGGAGCCAATAATACTATTACTAGTGCTAGCACCGGAACGAACATTTAGAGCATCAGCATTGACAATACCTGTAGATATAACGGTATTATTAGATGAGTTATTATTCCCATTATTTGAATTATTGTTTCCAGCGTTACCATTATCAGAGGATATACTGATATATTCAGCACTGACAAATCCAGTAGTATTATTATACTTAACCTTATGCCAACCATTGCTTGTAGATATAATTTGAACTTTAGTATTTTTGGAGATAGAACCAATGACACTATTGCTAGTGCTAGCTCCAGAGCGGACATTTAGTACATCGGCAGTAACGATTCCAGTTGTAGAGGCTTGTACTGAATTAGAATTATTATCTAACTTAACATATTGTCCAGAAATCCAGCCTGTAGTATTATTAAATTTAACTTTATACCAACCATTGGATATTTCTATAATTGATACTTTAGAATTATAGTTTAATCTGCCAATAATATTACTACTAGTATTAGGATTTGATCTTATATTTAACACATCTGCGGTTACTGTACCTGTAGTGGTAGAGATATATGAAGAACTTGAAGTTTGAGCTGGATCAGCTATAGCAGCAGTTTGCATAGAAGCAGCAATAGCTGTTCCTGTTGCAAGTGTACATAAAACTTTTAGAGCTTTATCATTCATTAATTTACAATCCTTTCTCCTGTAATATTTTCCATAGAATATATTTCACATTATTACTTAAATTATAAGATAAATAATGTCACATAACAACAAATAACAGTAAATAAATATATATTTATTTAAATATCGATTTATATTGAAGCTAGACAAAAGTATTGAATAGGATAGTTTATAATGAGGATAAAATTTAATAGAAGTAATTATGCTTAAATTTTTATGAAAATAGATGGGCGAGAAACTTAAGAAAACATTAAAAAACTCTAATGTTAGTTATAAATTAGAGTTCGAAAATTTTAACCATATTTACACCTTCTAAAGGAGCATCTATAGTTAGTTTATGAGATTTTAAATTCACAGCATTTTTCATAAAGGCTATGAACTTTTCTATTCCATGAACAGGAAAATCTATATGAGGAACTTTGTAATGCATTGGAATAACTAATTTACTTTGAACTTTATTGCAAAGTTTAGCTGCAATTTCAGGATCAATAGTAAAGTTGCCACCTACAGGTATGAATAGAATATCTAGTACACCTAATAAATCTAGTTCTTTATCTGATAGCATATGTCCAAGATCACCTAAATGGCATAGTCTTAAATTATCAGTTTCTATTATATAAATTATATTGTCACCACGTTTAGCTCCTTTTATATTGTCATGATATGAAGGTAGGCCTTGAATTTTTATGGAGGAACTTTCGTATGAACAAGGCGTATTTATAATAACAGCACCTGGATTTATTAAGTCGGTATAATTGTGATCAAAATGATCATGACTGATAGTAACTATGTCAACAGAACCCTTAAAGGGAGTTCCGCCTATAGACTTATTAAATGGGTCCATTAATATTTTTTCACCATGGGAGTTTTCAAGAAGAAAACAAGAGTGTCCAAACCAAGTAATTACCATAATTATCATCTCCTAATTAGTGAAACCTATTGCTTATTTTAATTATTAACACATTTTTCTTATTTATGCCTATAATATATAAATGGAATATTATTATGAAAGTAATGCATTTACTAAATCTAATAATATGAAACATATAAATATTTATATATAATTATATGATACCTATAAAAATACCTTTACATTAAAATTTTTATATAATATAATAATTGTAAAATTAATTTTTAAGTAGTACAGTTAAAAGCTAAGAATAGGACAGTACTCTAAAAGGTAGCTTAAAGAGAGTGGGAAAAGGTGAGAACCCATAGTGAACAATTAGAAGAAAATCACCTAGGAGCTGAGGACTGAAATTTAGTAAGTCTTTCCGTATTTCTGCGTTAAGGGATAGGATATGTTAGTATCTGAAATTTATTAACACTGTAGGTGGTATAGCGAAGTAACTTCGTCCTTTAGTAGGGCGAAGTTTTAATTTTTATAAGAAAAAGCATGTATTAATTAATCATTATAGATTAATTAATACATGCTATGGATAAAATTAAGAGAAAGTTACTGTAAAATGATGTTATATCACTTAATTATGTTTTAAACATATTCCTATGAGATAAACCAGAAATGGTACCATATAAACTATGTAAGGAGGAAAATATATGTACAAGAAAATTGATAGCACAAAGTCATTTATGGACATTGAACAAGATGTGCTAAAGCTTTGGGAAGAAAAAAACGTAATACAAAAAAACTTTGATTTAAATGATGAAGGTGAATATTTTACGTTCTATGATGGTCCACCGACTGCTAATGGTAAGCCACATATAGGTCATGTTATAACTAGGGTTATGAAAGATATAATTCCAAGATATAAAGTTATGAAGGGATATAAGGTTTTAAGAAAGGCTGGATGGGATACTCATGGTCTTCCAGTAGAACTTGAAATTGAGAAAAAACTTGGTATTTCAGGAAAGCCTGAGATTGAAAAGTATGGTGTAGAAGAATTTGTTACTCAATGTAAAGATAGTGTATTCTCTTACGTTGAAATGTGGAGAGAAATGTCTGAAAGACTTGGTTACTGGGTTGACATGGAGAATCCATATGTAACTTATCATAATGATTATATAGAATCAGTATGGTGGGCTTTAAAACAAATGTGGAATAAAGACCTATTATATAAGGGGCACAAGGTAATGCCTTACTGCCCAAGATGTGGAACTACTTTATCATCTCATGAAGTAGCTCAAGGCTATAAAGACGTAAAAGATAGCTCAGCATATGTAAAATTCAAATTAAAAAATGAAGATAAATATGTTCTAGTATGGACAACAACTCCTTGGACATTACCAAGTAACGTTGCTCTTGCTGTAAATAAATCTTATGATTATGTAGAAGTTTTACATGAAGGTGAACAGCTAATTTTATCTAGATCTCTTTTAAATAAACTTCAGGGAGAATATGAAGTAGTAGCAGAATTTAAGGGAGATGCTTTACTAGGAAAAGAATATGAGCAAATGTTTAAATTTGAAGTACCAGCAGAAAAAGCTTTTTATATAGTTCACGGCGATTTCGTTACTTTAACAGATGGTACAGGAATAGTTCATATAGCTCCTGCTTATGGAGATGATGATAACCAAATAGGTAAGAAATATGGTCTTCCTATGATTAATCTAGTAGATGGAGAAGGAAAATTTGTTCCTGCAGTAACTCCATGGGCTGGAATATTTGTAAAGAAAGCAGACGAGAAGATTTTAGCTTACTTAAAAGAAAATAATATACTTTATAAGAGTGAAAAGTTTATGCACTCATATCCTCATTGCTGGAGATGTGATACACCACTTCTTTACTATCCAAGAGAAAGCTGGTTTGTAAGAATGTCATCAGTAAGAGATCAGCTTCTTGAAAACAATAATAATATAAACTGGATGCCTGACAATGTAAGAACAGGTAGAATGGGTAAATTCCTTGAAAATGTAATTGACTGGGGAATTTCAAGAAATAGATACTGGGGTACTCCACTTCCAATATGGGAATGTGAATGTGGCCACAGAGAATTAATAGGAAGTATAGAAGAGCTTAAGGAAAAAGGTATAGATGTACCGGAGGGAATAGAACTTCATAAACCATATATTGATAGAGTTAAACTTAACTGCCCACATTGTCAAAAGGAAATGACTAGGGTAGAAGAAGTTATAGACTGCTGGTTTGATTCAGGTTCAATGCCTTTTGCACAATATCACTATCCATTTGAAAATAAAGGGCTATTTGAAGCAAACTTCCCAGCTCAGTTTATTTCAGAAGCTGTAGATCAAACAAGAGGATGGTTCTATACATTGCTTGCAATATCTACAACAGTATTTGAGAAAAATCCGTTTGAAAACTGTATAGTATTAGGTCACGTTCTAGATAAGGATGGCCTTAAGATGTCTAAGCATAAAGGAAATGTACTTAGTCCATTTACAGTGCTTGAGAATGAAGGAGCGGATGCTTTAAGATGGTACTTCTATACTGCTAGTGCACCATGGCTTCCATCAAGATTCTATGAAGATGCAGTTATAGAAGCACAAAGAAAGTTTATAGGAACATTATGGAATGTATATTCATTCTACGTTTTATATGCTGATTTAGATAACTTTAATCCTATGGATTATAAAGATTTTAAATCACAAAATGTGATGGATAAATGGATGATGTCCAAATTAAATACATTAGTTAAAGCTACTGACGAGCATCTAGAAAACTATAGAATAACTCAAGGGGCTAACGATTTAGAAGACTTTGTAGATGAATTATCTAATTGGTATGTAAGAAGAAATAGAGCAAGATTCTGGGGAGAAGAGCTTACAGAGGATAAAATAGGAGCATATATGACTTTATATAGAGTTCTTGTAACATTCTCTAAAATAGCATCTCCATTTATACCATTTATAACAGAGGAATTATATCAAAATCTTGTTGTTGCTTTTGATAAGAATGCTGAAGAAAGTGTTCATCTATGCAGATGGCCAGAGTATATGGAAAGCGAAGTTGATAAAGTTCTAGAAGATGAGATGGATAAGGCATATAAAATAGTTAAACTTGGAAGAAGTGCAAGAAATGGAGCAAACATTAAGAATAGACAGCCACTTGGTAAGATGCTTGTATCTGTAGATTCACTTCCAGAGTATTATGGTGATATAGTTAAAGATGAGCTTAATATTAAACAAGTAGAGTTGGGGGCAGACCTTTCTAAATATGTTAACTTTGAAATAAAGCCTAATCTTCCAGTGTTAGGAAAGGCATATGGAAAGATGATTCCAGGTATAAGAAAAGCCATAGCTTCTATGAGTCAAATGGATCTTGCTCAAAGAGTAAATAATGGCGAGGTGGTTACAATAAATGTAGATGGAACTGAAATAGAATTAAATAAGGAAAATCTACTTGTAACAATGCAAGGCTTAGAGGGATTTGCTTTTGCAGGTGAAGGTGAAATAGGTGTAGTTTTAGATACAAATATTTCAGATGAACTTAGAGAAGAAGGCCATATAAGAGAAATTTTAAGTAAGATACAAAATATGAGAAAAGAAAGTGGTTTTGAAGTTTCAGACAAAATTAATTTATACTTTGGTGGAAATGAAGCTCTAGAAAATGTAATAACAAAATTTGAAAATCAAATAAAGAAAGATACTTTAGCATTAACAGTATCTTATAATAGTGAAAAGGCTACTAATGAAGTAAAAATTAATGGAGAAAAATTACTTTTACAAGTAGAAAGAGCTTAGTAATTAATATATTCTAAGTTTATTAGGTAATTGGTTTAGATGGAGCTTATTATGAAAAACATGGTGCTCTATCTAAACCATATAATTATACAGGATTAAGGTTTAACCAAAAAATTATAGATGTATATATGTATTAAAAAATATGCAGAATAATGAGAGAGGTGATATATAGTGGCAGCGTCAATTAAAGATGTAGCAAAAGAAGCAAATGTTTCAATTGCCACAGTTTCAAGAGTATTAAATGATATAGATGTTGTTAATCAAGAGACAAAGCAAAGAGTTCTTGATGCAATAGAAAAACTAGACTATAGACCAAATATTTTAGCAAGAAGTTTAAAAACACAAAAATCAAGCACAATTGGTATAATAATACCAGATATATCTAATTCCCTTTATCCAGAAATCGTAAGAGGAGCAGAGGATTTAGCAAGTATTTATAATTATAATATTATGTTATGTAATACTGATTTAGATAAGAGTAGAGAGATGGAGAGCTTTAATATATTAAGGGAAAAGATGGTTGATGGTATAATATACATGGGTGACCGTCTAGATAAAGAAATAAAGTCAGCTATAAAGTCTGTTGGAACACCTGTAGTATCAATAGGGGCCATGGATGAAGAAGGAGATGTTCCTAGTATAGGAATAGATAGTTATACTGCTGCTTATGATGCTGTAAATTATCTATTCTCAAAGGATAATAAAAAGATAGCCTATATAGGCTACAATAAAGGAAATGCTATCGAATATAATAAGATATACCATGGTTATAAAGACGCTATGGATGAAGAGAACTGCTTTGATGAGAAATTGGTTCACCTTGGAAGTTTAAAATATGAGGATGGTTTTGAGGGAATCAATTATATAATAGAAAATAATAAGATTGATGCGGTTTTATGTGGAAGTGATCAGTCTGCTCTTGGAGTTATAAATGCTTTGAGAGAAAAAGGAATTAACGTACCAGAAGATATAGATGTCATAGGCTTTGATAATATAGCGTTATCAGCAGTCTTCTATCCTAAACTTACTACAGTATCTCGTCCATTATATGATATGGGTTCTGTAGGGATGAGGCTTTTAATAAAACTTGTAAATAAAATTCCAATAGAGGAAAGTTACTATAGATTACCATATAATATAGTTGAAAGAGATTCATGTAAGAAATAAATTTGAGCATAAACAATTTTATAATAAAAAAAGTGGATTTTAAAATCCACTTTTTTTATTATAAGCTACCTATCTAAAGATATATTATTCATAACATCTTTGGTTTTGTTATCACATACATTTTTAATAGATGAATCCTTACCTTCTTTAATAAACTTCCCTTTAGTGGAAGTAGGGTCAGAGAAGACTCCAGCACCATATATACATCCACCAGTACACATCATACCCTCTATGAAATTACCTTGTAATTTATTTATTTTTGCCATATTTAGAGCTTTCTTTATTTCCACAGGTCCGGAAACTTTTACTGGTTTAAACTCTATAGAAAGATTTTCTGTACTAATATAGTTTTCTATAGCAGCAGTAAGTCCTCCAGCCATTCCAAATCCCCTACCTAAAACAGAACCATCTTCAAATTTTTCTTCATTGCAAGTTTCAGGATTTATATCAAAGGCATCTAGCATAGCGAAAAGTTCTTCAAAAGTTAGTACATAGTCTATGACTCCAGCTACATCTGGTCTTTTTGCTTCAGCTTTTTTTGCTGTACATGGTCCAATGAATACTATTTTAGCATCAGGAGTTTCAGCTTTTATAGCACGTCCCATTGCTATCATTGGAGACACTGTATTAGATATATGAGAAACCTCAGTAGGAAACTTTTTCTCAATATAATTAAAGAACCCTGGACAACAAGAATTAGTCATGTAAGTATGTCCATCTTCCATTCTTTCCACGAATTCTTTAGCTTCATGAATAGTTACCATATCTGCACCACAGGAGGCTTCAAATACATTAGAGAAACCGGCAGTTTTTAATGCAGACTTAATCTTTCCTATGGAAACATTACTTCCCACTTGACCTGATATAGAAGGAGCTACAATTGCAATCATATTATATTTTTTATGGTATAATTTTTCAGCTACAGGAGCTACTAAGCTCTTATCAGATATAGCACCAAAAGGACAGGCTGTCATACAAGCTCCACATTGAATGCAATCTTTTTCATTAATAACAGCACGTCTATCAAGTTCGCCTACTTTCAGAGCTCCTGTCGGACAAGCTGTTTTACATGGACGAAGAACTTCTGATATAGCATTATAAGGACATATTTTTTTGCAAAGTCCACATTCTTTACATAATTCTTGATTTATATATGATTTACCACCTACTGTCATCATAGCATTAGCAGGACATACTTCCTTACATTTATGAGTGATACATCCTCTACAAGCTTCAGTAACAGTATATTTGTTTATAGGACATCTATCACAAGCAGCCTCTATAACATACATTATTTGATCACTATTCTTAATATCGATAAGTTCACTATATTCATCATCTATAGGCATATATCCTGCAGCCAATTTAGATCTTTGATTTACTATAGCACGCTCTTTAAATACACAACATCTATAGAACGCAGTATCTTTATCAACTATGAATTTATGAATGTTAAATATCTCTTTAGTATTTAACTTATTGTTAATAGATAGAAGAACTATCTGTTTTAGTACCTCATGTTTAATCTTTTTTAGCGTTGTATCAAAAGTAAACATTATGATCCCCCCCTAATTTCATCCTATTGTTAATTTTTTAACCAAACTTAATTATAACATCATTTAATTATTATTCAATAGCATAGACAATTAAAAATTAAAAAAATGGTAAGAATATATTAAATAATAGAAATACAATATAGGTGGTAATTACATATGAATAATGACTTGAGGAAGAGGAAAGACAGATTATCTATAAAATTAGGGCAACTACATAGAGATATAACGAAAGAAAATTTACCATTAATAATTATTTTTCAAGGGAGATATTCCAATAAGGAGAAAAAGTTAATTAATTCTTTACTTAGTATATTTGAATATAAGGAGACATCGCTATATACTGATAAAGAAATATATAGTGGTAATAAGCTGTTAAATGCAAAGATGTTGTGGGACAGTATTCCATGTAAAGGTAAAACTACAATATTTTATACAGAAAAATATTTTCATATATTAGATAATACAGAAAACTTGTATTTACAAAGCTTTGAGAAGTCCTTAATGAATGAGGAATATATAATTATAAAATTTATTTTTATTGAAAATGGAAATAAATCATGGCATAAAGACATAGAATTAAAAAAGAGAATAAATAATGAAGGTGTATCAAATTGGAATGAAATAGATTTAGATATAGATGAAAAGTATATATACTTTTACGAAAAACTTATTAAAGAACTAACTAAGTCTATAAATAATTTAAAGGATCAAAAGAAAAAAGGAAAAACTTCACCTAGAAATTATGAAGATTATAGCAATAGAGAAGAGATTAATAAAACTAGGTTAGGGGCAAACAATAATTATAATTCAGAGTTTTCGAAGGATATACAGGAGAATAGTTTAGAGATATATAAAACAAAGGAAGATTATAAAGATATATCTAAAAGTATATACAGTGATATAATGAAAGAATTACAGTTACAATTAGCAAATCTACAAACAAAACTATTAAATGAAAAAAAATCATTAATAATTTTATATGAAGGTTGGGATGCTGCAGGAAAAGGTGGTAATATTAAAAGGGTTGTTAAAAGATTAGATCCTACAAGATACAAAGTTGTGCCAATATCAGCACCAAGTGAAGAAGAACGGAAATATCATTATATGAGAAGGTTTTGGAGGCATATACCTCTAGCTGGTGAAATCACTATATTTGATAGATCTTGGTATGGGAGAGTTTTAGTTGAAAAGGTAGAAAGATTGACTGAATTATGGGAAATAGAATTGGCTTATAATGAAATCAACTTGCTAGAGGAATTTTTAACAAGGAATAGATGTATAATTATAAAGATATTTATAAATATATCGAAGGAAGAACAATTAAAAAGATTTAATAAAAGGATCAATAATCCATTTAAATCTTATAAAATAACAAATGAAGACTGGAGGAATAGAGCAAATTGGGATAAATACGAAGAAGCTATAAGTAAATGTATAGATAGAACTTCCAAAGACTATAGTTCTTGGATTATTATTGATGGAAATTCAAAATATAGTGCTAGAATAAAATGCTTAGAGTACATATGTGGGGTTCTAAAGGAAAATTTATAATATATTTAGGTTATAGTAATTATGAGTTAGGGAGGAAAGTGTGATGAATAGTAGAATTAATCTTGTGTGGAGAAGTGAGGGAAATAATAGTTTTATAATAGGTGAAATTTTAAATAATGATCATAGATATTACTTTAAATATAATGAAGAGGAAGTAAGAAAAGCTATAGGAGAAGGGTTCTGTATTTTAGAAGGATTTCCACGAATAAATTCAAAATATTTTAGTGAGGAACCTTTCAAATTATTTACTAGTTGGATTGGTGAAAATCATAAGGGAAGTGAGATAACCTTTGAAATGCTTAAAGGATTTACTTATGAACAATTTAGATTTGAAGAAGTTTTAGAAAATAATAAAAGGGATGATGAAGGAATAGCATAGAATAAAGGAGCTTTAGAAAAATAAACTGATATAAAGAAATATTAGTTATATATTTTGTGAAAGCTCCTTTATTTTCAATTATTAAAATTACTGGATAAAGCATATAAAAGAATATAATCGGATATATTTGTATGATATACTTAAAATATAACATAAATTAATTTTACAAGATTTGGGGGATTAACATGAGAAAGTATTACAAAAAGATATTAGGAGGCTTGTTTATATTTCTAACTTTTAGTTTTACATATACTTATGGAATGGATGTAGACTATATTCGAGGTAAAGATAGGTATGAAACAGCAGCTATCATTGCATCTAAGATACAATATTCATCAGCCATTTTAGTAAATGGAGATTCGCTTGTAGATGGACTTTCTGCTAGTGGATTAAGTGGAGCAGCTAATGCTCCAATATTATTGACTAAAGTTAATGAAATACCACAATCTACACTTAATAAATTAGGTAATGCAAGTGTTGTATACTTAGTAGGTGGAGATGGAGTAATCTCGAAGAATATAGAGAATAAAATAATTAATATGGGTAAAAAGGTAATAAGACTTGGAGGAAAACTGAGGTATGATACTTCTATTCTAGTAGCGAGAGAAATAGAAAAAATAAAAGGAGTTCAAGAAATTTACTATGTAAATGGAGTGATAGGGGAAGCTGATGCTATGAGCATAGCCCCAGTAGCCGCTAGTACAGGAAATCCAGTAATTTTAACGGAAGGCAGTTCAACTAGTTATAGAAAAAGTGTACAATCTTATGCTATAGGTGGTATTGGGGTCATGAATTCTAGTTTTAATAATTTTTGTACTAGGATTGATGGAGCAGATAGATATGAAACTAACAAAAATGTTATTAATAGATTTTTCCCAGATAAAAATCATGTTAATTTGAGTAAATCTCATATACTGATTGATGCATTAACAGCATCAACTTTAAAAGAACCTGTAGTTTTAGTTGCTGATGATTCAGATAAGAGCATTATAGCAGGAGCTAAGAGTGCAACAGTACTAGGAGATATTAGTGAAATTTCAGTAAGTAGAGCTAAGGGATATCTATATGGTGATACAGTGGTATTCTATGTTCAACACCAAGATGATGAAACAATTTTTGCCGGAAGTACAATTGTAGATGCTATAAAATCAGTAGGTGTAGAAAATGTACATATAGTATTAATTACAGATGGAGATGCTTCAAATGTTTTTACATATGAGAGATATAAAGGCCTTACCTATGCACAAAAGGTAGCTTTAAGAAATAATGAATTTAAAGCTGCCATAGGTAGGTTAGGAGTTAATTTGAATAATGTGGTATTTCTAAATCAACCAGAGAATAAAAGTGATGATAAACTTTTAAAAGATACTATATTATATTTTGAAAATAATTATAGTAATGTTACACATATTACACATAGCTATAGATATGAAAATCATGATCAACACATGCACACAGGAAATATAGTTAACGGCCTATATCAAAAAGGTCTTATTAGTGATTGTAGATTTTTAATTCCAGAAGATAAAATTTCAAACATACAAAGGAAGCATTTAATAGAAAGTATTGCCGATGATAGTTTGGAAAAGAAAGCTGTTTTAGGCGCGTGCAATGAATATAAGTTAGATAATAAAGATATGATAAGAGAAGGTATAGGATATAAGTCTGTAAGAAGCTTATTTAATAATTTAACATCTAATCCTAAGCTATCATCTTATCTTCATGAAGATGGAATATAGATGAGAAGACTTGGGGTATATAGCCTCAAGTCTTTTGCTTTTTTATTGGGTACATAAAATTTATTTCTATAGAAGATGTGTATTAAATAGTATATAATATATCTAGTAGAAATTAGTAGAAATAAATAATAGATTATATATAGTTTGTAATAATATAAATATATAATTGATAAAAGATATAAAGGAAGTGTAACATATGAATTATATATCAGAAAAAGCTACAGTAGGAAACAATGTAAAGGTAGGAAAGTTTGCAGTTATTGAAGATAACGTTGTTATAGGAGACAATTGTATTATCGGACATAATGTAGTTATTCATGAGGATACTATAATAAAGGATAATGTTAGAATAGATGATAATACTGTTATAGGTAAAACTCCAATGAGAGGAGTAAATAGTATATTCAAAGATGAGGATAAATTACCAAGTTGTATTATAGGAGAAGGATGTTTAATTGGAGCTACAACTATAATATATAGAGGTGCAACTATAGGAGATAAGACATTAATTGCAGATATGGCTACCATAAGAGAAAATGTAACCATAGGAGAAAAAACTGTTATAGGTAGAGGGTCAACAGTAGAAAATTTCTGTACTGTAGGATCAAATTGTAAGATTCAAACTAACGTATATTTAACTGCCTACTCAACAGTAGAGGATTATGTATTTATAGCACCATGTGTTGTGACTTCAAATGATAATTATGCAGCTAGATCAAAGGAGAGATTTGGCAAGTTTAAAGGTATTACTATAAAAAATGGCGGAAGATTAGGAGCTGGTGCAGTTGTACTTCCTGGAAAGATTGTAGAAGAAGAAGGATTTGCAGCAGCAGGAGCATTAGTAACAAAGGATGTGCCAGCTAGAAAAGTAGTAGTTGGAAGTCCTGCAAGAATTTTAAGAGATGTACCAGAAGATCAACTTCTAGAGAATCAGTAGTTGGAAGTATATTATGGGGAATTCAAAGTTATATTCAAATACAAAGTTAGGAATTACTAAACATAATTCATTATTTAGAAAATTTTTGTCTTTTTCTGTAGGCAATTGGATAGTTCTAATCATAGGACTTATATCTAGTCCTCTTATCACAAGGCTAATAGAACCATCGGAGTACGGTAAGTTCGGATTATTTACTATGTATGCTAACATACTTATGCTAATAATTACTTGTGGATTAGATCAAGCTTATGTTAGATTTTTCTATGAGGAGGAGGAATCTAACAGAAATAAGCTATTATTTGAAAGCATAAAGATACCCTTTATATTAAATGTAATAGTAGCAATTGTAATCATTATATTTAAGGTTCCGATATCAGAATATATAATATCCGATTATAATATTAATTTTATAGTAGTGCTTATATTAAATATAACACTAGCATCCATAAGCAGATTTTCTCTGCTTGCGGTAAGAATGAAACAAAAGGGAAAACTATATTCTATGCTGCAGGTTATACAAAAGTTGAGCTATCTGATGTCTATAGGATTATTTTTTATGATATATAATGATAGTTTTCTTACTCTTGCTTATGCAACTTTAGCTTCAAATATTATTTTAGTTGTTATATCTATATTTGCAGAGAAAGAAACCTGGAATTTTAAAGATATTAAAGACAAAGAGTTGAAAAATTCTCAGAGAGACATTTTAAAATATGGCATACCATTAATTTTTACAGTATTAATTATTTGGGTATTCCAATCAGCGGATAAAATGGTCATTAAAGCCTATTATGGAAATTATCAAGTAGGAATTTATAATTCAGCTAATAGCATAATATCCATACTAAATATAATACAGACATCCTTTGCTACATTTTGGGTGCCTGTTGCCTTTGAAAGATATGAAAAAAGGCCAGAAGATACAAAGTTCTTTTCAAATATTAACGACATAGTTAGCTTTTTGATGTTTGGAGTAGGTATTGGATTAATACTATTTAAAGATATAATTGTACTTCTTCTAGGGTCTAAATATAGAAGTGCATCGTACATAATGCCATTTCTTGTATTTATGCCAGTATTATATACAATGTCAGAGGTATCTGTAGGAGGCATAAACTTTAAGAAGAAACCTAGATATCACATAATAATTGCATCTTTAGCCTGTGTATTTAATGTGGTGGGAAACTATATTTTAGTTCCTAAAATAGGACCTAAGGGTGCGGCTATTTCCACTGGAATTGCCTATATTATATTTTATTATGCTAGAACATTGATATCTATGAAACTTTATAAAGTTGAATATCATCTGTGGAGAACAACAATATCAATTATAGTATTAATGATATTAGCCATATATTCAACTTTTAAGGACTTTTCATTAGTTACTGTAATAATAGGTATAATTGTTATTTTAATAGTTTTATTTTTATATAGACAAACAATTAAAGATATTATAGATATGTTGTTTAAGGGAAAAGGTATCAAAGACGTGAAAGAAGAGTAATATAAAATTATATAAATATTTTATTAGAGATACTTAATATAACAATTTAAATAAAATAATTATGGTTAATAGGAGGGAAAAAAGTGAATTATAGAGATAAATATAATTTATGGATTAACTCAACAGAAATTGATGAGGAAACTAAGGACGAATTAAAAAGCATAGTTGATGAAACTGATTTAGAAGATAGATTTTACAAAGATTTAGAGTTTGGTACTGGTGGACTAAGAGGAGTAATAGGAGCTGGAAGCAATAGATTAAACGTATATACTGTAGGAAAAGCTACTCAAGGCTTCGCTAACTATTTAAATAACAAATATACTGCTCCTAAGGTTGCTATAGCCTATGATTCTCGTCATATGTCTAAGGAATTTTCAGAGTATGCTGCTAGAGTTTTAGCTGGAAATAACATAGAAGTATATTTATATGACAAGCTTACACCTACACCAATGCTTTCTTATGCAGTAAGAGAATTAAAGTGTCAAGGTGGTATAGTATTAACAGCTTCTCATAATCCTAAAGAATATAATGGATATAAGGTTTATGGAGAAGATGGGTGCCAAGTTACAGATGCATCAGCTAATGAGATTATAGGTTTTGTAAACAAAATTGATGCTTTTAGTCAAGTTAAGGTAATGGATATTAAAGCAACTTTAGACAAAAAGTTAGTTAATTATATAGGAGAAGAAATATATACTTCATACATTAATAGAGTAAAAGAGCTTACTATAAGAAAAGATTTAGTAAAAAATCATAGTAAGGACCTTAAAATAATATATACACCTATTCATGGTACAGGTAATATTCCTGTAAGGAGAGTATTAGATGAACTTTCTTATAAAAATGTAGCTGTGGTTAAGGAACAAGAACTTCCAGATGGAACTTTCCCAACGGCTCCATATCCAAACCCAGAAGACAGTAAGGTATTTAAATTAGCACTAGAAATGGCTAAAGATTTTAATCCAGACATAATTCTTGGTACAGATCCAGATTGTGATAGGATAGGGGCTGTAGTAAAGGATAATAAAGGTGAATATAGAGTTTTAACTGGTAATCAAGTAGGAGTATTATTAACAAATTATATATTACTATCCTTAAAAGAAGTTGGAGGCTTAGATAGTAATGGGGCTATAATTAAAACTATAGTTTCCACAGATATGATAAAACCTATATGTAAGAAATTTAAGGTTCAAGTTAAAGAAGTATTAACTGGATTTAAATATATAGGAGAATTAATTAGAAGTTTTGAAGAAAACCAAGGAACAAACAAATTTTTACTAGGTTTTGAAGAGAGTTATGGATATTTAGCAGGGGATTTTGTTAGAGATAAAGATGCTGTTATAGCAGCAACACTAATATGTGAGATGACACTTTATTATAAATCAATAGGAAAGACTTTATATGAGGGATTATTAGATTTATATGAAGAATATGGATACTATAAAGAGAAGCTAATATCTGTAGAATTAAAAGGAAAAGAAGGTCAAGAAAAAATTAAAGAAATAATAGAGCATTTCAGAAATGAAGATATAAGAAACTTTGGCGATTATAAAGTTTCTATTAAGGAAGATTATAAACTAAGTTATAGGATCAATATAGATAATTCTAATAAAGAGGATATAAATTTACCAAAATCAAATGTTATTAAATTTATCTTCTGTAATGGATGTTATTTTGTAGTAAGGCCTTCAGGAACTGAGCCTAAGATGAAGATATATCTAGGAGTAACTGGTGAGAATAATGAAAGTTCAGATGAGAATTTAGCATATTTAGAGAGAGCAGTTTTAAATAATATTAAAGAATTTTTACCAAATTAATAAGAGCTACATGGATTTTATCCATGTAGCTCTTTTGCTAGTTTTGAGTTGTTTCTGGTTTTATATCTTCATAGATATATTTTTGAATTTGATCTTTAGTAGTATCTTCATCAAAGGTTGTATAGTATACACCGTCTATGTTTTCACCCTTACTATATTCTGAAAGAGGGAATCTTTCTTGTTCTAGATCAGTAATTCCAGAAGTCAATACTTTAGTTCCTAAACTTAAGATTTCAGAAGTAGAAAGACTTGTTTGAACATGAGGCAGTATATCATTAACCATTGAAGGAAACTTAAGGATACCTACAGTAGATATTTTATTAAAAATTTCTGTGAGAACAATTCTTTGCCTTTCAGTTCTTTTGTCATCTCCACCACTGTTATATCTTATTCTAGAATAGGCTAGAGCTTGAGTTCCATTTACATGTTGTCTACCAGCTGTTGAAATTACACCTTTTAGATCTGATAGCTCATAGTTTTCAACAGTAACATCTATTCCGCCTATAGAATCTATTATATCCTTTAGATTATTAAAATTAACTTTTACATAATCAGTAATATCTAATCCAAAGGTTTGATTAATAGTCTTTATAGCAAGTTCTTCTTTGCCAAAAGCATAAGCATGATTCAACTTATCATACCCATGATCTTCTATATTAACATAACTATCTCTAGATATAGATGTTAATTTAAGTTTTTTGTGTTTAGAATCAATAGTAGCAATTATTATAGCATCTGAACGTCCAATATCTCCTTCAGCTTGATCAATTCCTAATAAAAGTACATTTTTTATTTTAGATGATTTATTTTTTGTATTATCTATTCCTAAGTTTGAGTCATTGATTCCAACATTATTTATCTTACCAATCATAGATAATAAGTAACTACCCAAAGCGGATATAGAAAATATTAAAATAGTCGCTATTACAATAAATAATTTTTTCCCCGTTGATAATTTTTTTGATTTGTTTTTAGACTTTATAGTGCTTTTTTTGCTCATAAAAGTTTACCCCCATTAAGGTTTTAAATTTTCGCCAGTACCATCTTTAGGTGGTTCTGTGGAACCACCGTCCCATTGAGAATTGTTGTTATTATTTTCTTCAGGTTTATCAGTAGAATTATTTATATCATTAGGGTTATTCACATTATTATTAGTATTACTTTCAGTATTGTTATTATTAGTGTTTGGATTAGAAAGTTCTGTTTCTACATTATTATTTGGAGTAACTGGTTGAGTATTTATATTATCAGAGTTTGAAGTTCCACTACCATGGAAATGTTCAGCATCATGGTTGTATATCTTTTGATTAGGCTCTAGCCACATCTTTCTATCACTGAAAATATATTCATGAACCTGTTCCTCTGTATAAGATTCATCATAGCATAGGTAGAATATTCCATTAATCATGGAGTTTTGAGAATAATCATCCCTAGGGAATCTTTCTTGTTCTATATTTTTAGTGCCTAGATTAAGTACGTTAGCAGCTAAATTAATAATTTCTTTATTAGATAAACTAGTTTCTACATAAGGAAGTAATTTAGTAGCCATAGATGCAAGCTGAGCTGTACCAGAATTAGAAATTTTATCAAACATAGCTGTCATAATCTTACGATGTCTTTCAGTTCTATCAAAGTCCCCACCTTCAGTACTTCTGATTCTGCAATAGCCTAAGGTTTGGAAACCATTTAGATGATATTTACCAGTTTTCTCATCTTTAACTAATTTTTCTTCTGGAATATTTCTAGCCTGGGAGTATCTTATTATGTAATTATTAACTTCATACATCTCCATATAAGCCATTTCCATATCAATACCGCCAATAGCATCTACAAGACCTTCAAGCTCCTCAAAATTAATTTTTATATAATCTTTAATGTTAAGTCCAAAGTTTTGATTTAAAGTTTTAATAGTTAATTGAGGTCCTCCATAGGCATAGGCATGATTGAGTTTGTCCTTACCATTATCAGGTATATCTATATATGTATCTCTCATTATAGATGTAATCTTTAGCTTTTTATGGACAGGGTCAAAGGTTGCTATCATAGTAGCGTCTGAGCGCCCAACATCATCTTCAGCTTCATCAACACCTAGAATTGCTATATTCACTATATCCTTAATTTCACTAGTTTGTATTTTTTCATTGACTTCTTCTTTAATACCTAAATCATTTTCATTAATCTCAGATCTTTTCATCTTAGAAAGTAGATTATTTCCATAGAACCATCCAATACCTACTATAATTATAATTACAGCAATGAGAGCAAGGACGATTTTTATTCCCAGGTTCTTTTTTCTTTTTCTTCGTTTAAGTGTATTCTTATTATTTGAATCTTCCAAAGTTTATCACATCCTAAATTAAATTTTTAATAAATAAAGTATACTTAAGAATAAGTGCATAAAAAGTAAATTAACATATACTTTATTATAATATATATATAACAATAAAGTATATGTTTCAATAATCTTTACATAAATATTACATGATTTTTGTTAAGAAATTGCATTTCTATATTCAGTTAGAGTATCCATCTCCATTAGAATCACTATTATTTTGCTCCCATACTTTCTTATCATGGAATAGATATTCATAAACTTGCTCTTTAGTTATATCCTCATCATAGGTTAAATAAAATACATCGTTAATATAAGAGTCCTGTGCATATCCATCCCTAGGAAATCTTTCTTGTTCAATATTGAAGTTACCAATACTTAATACTTGAGTTCCTAAGTTTATTATTTCAGAATTAGATAAACTAGTTTCTACAAGGGGAAGAAGCTTATTCATCATAGAAGCTAATTTTGCGACACCTGAACTAGATATTTTATTAAACATTGCTTCCATAACTTTTCTCTGTCTAGCTGTTCTATCAAAGTCTCCACCAAGAGTACTTCTATCACGTGTATATGCAAGTGCCTCAAAACCATTTAAATGAACCTTGCCTGAGTCATTAGGAGATACATGTTTGTTAGGTTTTTTATAGAAGTCATTTAAATAATCTAAATACTTATTTAACATTTGAATTTCATCAGGTGGAATTATCATGTCAATACCACCTATGGCATCAATGATTTGTTGTAGTTCTTCAAAATTTACAGTAACATAATCTGTAATATTAAGATCAAAGTTTTTATTTAGAGTAGCTATAGAAAGTTCCGGGCCTCCATAGGCATAAGCATGATTAAGCTTATCATATCCGTAATCTGGAATATTAACATAAGTATCCCTCATAAAGGAGGTTATCTTTATTTTATTGGTAGTTGTATCTAAGGTTCCAACCATAATAGCATCTGAACGTTGAATATTATCTTCTTCTTTATCTATTCCAAATAGAGCTACATTTACAATACCATCAAAGGGAATATAATTATTATTAGCATCTTTAAATTTATCGCTAATTTCTAGGTTATTATCATTTATTGAAGTACGTCTCATCTTACCTAGAGTGGAATAAATGCTAGTACAAACTACAATAAGTATTACCAATATTGAGATAATTGTAAGAGAGATGATTCTCCTTCGTTTACGCTGTTTAGCTCTTTTCTTTTTTAATTCTCTTTTTTTATCATTCAAGGATTTTTGTTTATTATTAGTGGTTCTTCTATTAATAGAATCTCTGTCATTACCCAAGATAAATCCACCTTTCTAAGTATTTTCTATACTAGGTATCAATTTATATAATACTAATTATTTATGATACATAGATTACAAATTTGTTACAATATTAAGTAAGGAAGTTTAATTTAGCAATTAGAAACTAGTATACAATTATTCTATAATTATACGATAAAACTTCCTATAATGGTATATTAAAGATAGTTTTATTATGGATTTTGGCCTGACGAGTATTAGGTTATACAAAGAAATCATATTTTTGATTATTATCATCTCATTTTTAAAAATCTAAAGCTTTAAACTGTTAAAGATAGCTTTTTATTTTTCACAAAATCCCTTTAAATCTCATATTATGAAAATAAGCAATGTAAAAGGTGATACTTGTGTTATACGCGTTAATTTTGGCAGGCGGTAAAGGAACTAGACTTTATCCGTTGTCACGAGCTAATAATCCGAAACAATTCTTAAAAGTTTTTAATGAAGATAGCTTTTTAACTAATACAGTTAAAAGGATAGAACCTTTAATAAATAAAGAAAATATATTTGTAGTTACGAATAAAGAATATATTGATAAGATTCATGGGGAATTATCTCAAGTAAATAAAGAAAATATATTTGTAGAGCCTAGTAATAAGGAAACTGCTACATGCATAGGTCTTGCAGCAGCCAAGCTGTTAAAGAGAGATAAAGAAGCTGTTATGGTAGTATTGCCATCAGATCATTATATAGAAGGAGAGAAGAAATTTCAGGATACATTAAAAAATGCAGTAGAGTTAGCAGAGAAGAGAAGAGGTCTTATAACTATAGGCATTGAGCCTAGTAGACCAGAAACGGGATATGGATATATTGAAATGGGAGACCCAGTAATAAGTGCTATGAAAACTTATAAGGTGGCTAGATTCACAGAAAAACCTAATATAGATGTAGCTAAGGATTTTATTTTAAAAGGTACCTATCTATGGAATTCAGGAATGTTTGTATGGAGAGCAGATGTATTTCTTAGAGAAATGCAAAAATATTTACCAAGGATGTACAGTTCTATAAGTGAAATTTATAAGCATGTAGGAGAGGAGGATGAAGAAGAAGTTATAGATAGGGAATATAAAGTAATAGATGGGATATCGGTTGATTTTGGAATAATGCAGAAAACTAGAAAGGGGTATGTAATAAAAAGTGAATTCCAATGGGATGATATTGGAAGTTTTGCATCATTAACTAGATTTTTAGATGAGCGCAATGGGAATAAGGTATTAGGTTCTGCATACTTAAATTCCAGTGAGAATTGTGCAGTATTTGGACAGAAAAATTTAATTATAGGATTTGGCATTAAAGATTTAGTTATTGTAGATGCAGGAGATGTTATTTTAGTAATGGATAAAAGTAAGGATCAAGAATTAAAACATCTACTTAATGAGATGAAGGATGAGAAGGAATTGAATGAGTTCCTATAACGAAAGCTTAGATAAAATATTATTAGCACAATAATTAAGGACTACTACAAAAGAGTTGAAAAATACTTTTGTAGTAGTCCTTTTATTATAAACCGTTAAAAAGTTAAAATTTGATATAGGTAAAATTTCAAAAAATTAACTATACAAAAAGCTTCGTATATAGCTTTTTGTATAGTTTTAATCATAAATAGTAAAATATTATACTTCTTCTACAATACTTTTATATACCTCATCGTATATATCTAGGGTTTTTTTAGCAGTATTTTCCCAAGAAAATTCTTTTGCTCTTAAAAGACCAATTTTACTAAATTCATTACGAAGGGTTTCGCTACCAAGCATAAGCTCCATAGAATCTAAAAGAGCCTTATCACTATGGGGATCTATTAAAATTCCACTATGACCAACTACCTCTGGTATAGATGTGGTATTAGAAGAAATTACGGGTGCTCCACAGCTCATTGCTTCAAGTGGTGGTAATCCAAAGCCCTCATAGAAGGAAGGATACACAAAACATTCACAAGCATTATAATAAATAGGTAAATCTTCATCAGGAGCAAATCCTGTAAATTTTATATATCTCGTCATATTAAGTTTATCAACTAATTTTACGAGCTCTTGGGATTCGTCTCTATAAGATCCTACAATTACTAAGTTATATTCTTTAAGCATATGTTTTACTAACTTACTAAAAGAAGTTATGAGAGAATATACATTTTTACGTTTACTAAAGCCTCCAAGATAGAGAATGAAAGGCTTATCAACTCCATATTTCTCTTCTATTATTTTTTTGCATTTTTCCTTATCTAAGGGTTTATATTTTTTATCAGCAGCTAGTGGAGTGACAAAAACTTTCTTTTCATCTATTGGGAAGAATCTCAGTATATCTTGTTTTGAGTATTCAGATACAGTAATAATTCCGTTACTTGATTCAGCTATAAAAGGCATCTCTTTTAAAAATTTAATTAGGTACCCTCTACCGACAGTTTCAGGCATTATATAGGGAATTAAGTCATGGATAGTAACTATTTTCTTACAAGGAATCTCAGCATTTAATCCTATTCCATTCTGTGGTAAGTGATACAAATCTATATTTTCTCTTTTTAAATCTTCAGGAAAAAAAGTATCTTGAAAGAATCTTTGGTATCTTTTTGAACACATAACTACATTTGCATTTTCCTTTTGATAGTTTTGATAGTTTTCACCGGACCAATAAACTTGGTAAAAGTTATTTCTATCTATGTTAAGTAAGTTTTTCAAAAGGTTTTCTGTATATGTTCCAATACCACTTCCGTTATACCAGGTTATACCTCTACCGTCTATGGCTAACTTCATAAATTCCACTCCTTTAAAAACCATATATTACATATTAATCATCTAATAAATAAGTGTTACAAATACTTCAAAACTAAACACACATTTATTCTAACTATCATATATTACCTATAGAAGGTTCATGGAGGAGGTTTTTTTGAAAAATTCAGAGATAGCAGAAATATTAAAAAGAGAATATAACATTCAAGTAACTTCAATAGAAAAAATAAAAAGCGTTTATAGAGTAGAGACAAGTGAACAAATATATTGTTTAAAGATAGTAAAATATGAACTACAGCATTTTTTATTCATATTAGGAGCTATGAAACACCTAAATAATAATGGGTTTGAATATGTACCAAACATAATAAAAACAACAAGAGGATGTGACTATATAAAATTTGATGAGAACTTTGCTTATGTAACCTTATGGCTTAATGGAAGAGAAAGTTCTTATGAGAACCCAATTGAACTTTCTATAGCTGCTAAAAAACTAGGTCAGCTGCATAAAGCCAGTGAAGGATTTGTGGTAAGTAAAGAGATGAGACCTAGAGTTGGATGGTTTAAGTGGATAGAGGTATATAGGACTAGAAAAGGAGAAATATTGAGCTTTAAAGAGATGATAGATGAAAAGTCTCAAAAGAGCGATGTGGATTTATATTACATGAGTATGATGCAAGATGAAATTCAAAGGTGTGATAGAGCTATTCATAATCTTTGTAACACTAACTATGAGAGCAAGATGCTGAGAGAGATAAAGTTAGGAGGATTTTGTCACCATGATTATGCTCATCATAATGTGTTAATATGCGATGATAATAAAATAAATATCATTGACTTTGATTATTGTATTTTAGACACTCATTTACATGATTTAGCTAGTCTATTAATTAGGGCAATGAAGTATGGTAGATGGAGTGAAGAAAGAGTAAGAATTATTTTGAAGGCCTACAGATCAACTCATGAATTAGAACAAGAAGATATTGAAATAATGGCTGCATTTATGGAGTTTCCTCAAGATTATTGGCAACGAGGTATTCAATACTATTGGGAGAAAAAAATGTGGGGAGATGACTTCTTTTTAAGAAAACTAAAGTCCTATGCTGACGATAGAGATGAGAGACAAGAATTTATAAATAAGTTTAGGCAATTTAAGCTAGATAATCTTTAAGGAGGGGATTATTTGAGTAAGAATGAAAATAAAAATTACGATGAATATATAGAAAATATGGAAGAACTAAATAGCATAGAAGATTACGACAAAAGGTTAGAAGATATGGAAGCTTATATCAAAGAACTTAAAAAAATTAAAAAAAGAAAAAAGAAGATGATGGAGCTTGAAATGGAGAAAGAAGAAATACTTAAGAAAATAAATAAAGTAGAAAAAAATAAACGTAAGTAGAGGTGATAAAATGAATAGATTTTTTTATGATAGCTTCCAGCAATATTTAGTCACTAAGGGTGTTAAAAAAGTAAATTTTATGCTTAAGAGTAATGAGACATTAAATAGAAGAATATTAGAGGAAAAGGTAATAGCTCAAATTCATAATATAAATGAAGTCCATAAATTATCTTGTGGATTTAATGGATATTTAAGAAAGAGAATAAATAATCACACCTGTAAGTTAATAGAGGATGATAAAATTCAACTGAATAAGCTTAGAAGGAATTTAGACAAGATTAAGGAAAATGGGCCAATAGATAGGGTAGAAGAAATAGTTTTAGAAAGAGGAGATAAAATTTTAGATAGAGGCGAGAAAGTTATTGATACTATAATGAATAACGGATATATGGATTTAGTTGCAAGAAGTATGGAGAATGTTGAGATATGCTTAACTGACGTGGATTTTGATAATCTAGGTAAGGGTGAAACTATTGAGATTGTAAACTTTGATGATATTGCATATAACATGGTAGAAATGGATTGTTACTACTTTCTAGTGAAGCTTAAAAGAAAGGGTTTTAAAGTTGATTTTAATAAATGTATAGATGAATTTTGCAGGATAGAAAACTTAGGAGAAGATAGTAAAACCTTTATTAAGGCTCTTTTATCTTATCCTTATGAATTTATTAAAATATATGAGAAATACAAAAAAAATAAAAAGAATTGGAATGAAGAAGAGTATATAAGAAGGTTATTAAACGGTATTAAGGAAGATTCAATGTCTTTAATATAAGGAGGTGGACCTAAAGGCTATGGAAAATAGATTTTCTTATAAAGAATGGCTGAGTAAGTACAATTTAGATATAAAACTTTTTGATAACTATGACTTTTTAGTAATGGATGTAATTCCTTTAAGAAAGGTATTTATCCTTGTAACAAATAAGGGCAACAAGATATTGAAGAAGATAGATTATAATAGGGAAGATTTATACTTTATAGTATATGGAATAGATTATTTAATAAACAATGGATTTGATAGAATCATGAATTTCTATCGAAATAATATGGGACATATCACCACAAAATGGAAAGAAAGTACCTATGTAGTTATGGATTTGATAGAAGGAAGAGAGTGCGAATATAATAATCCTTTGGATATTAATATAGCAATTGATAGTTTGGCAGATATGCATAAGGCATCAAAGGGAATAGGATTTTGTGAAGACAATGATAGATTTAGAGGTTTTAAACTTATAGATAGTTATAAAGAAAAATTTAAGGATTTAGAAAAAATGAAAGCTATAGCTTTAAGCTATGAGAATAAAAATCAGTTTCATAAAATATTTCTTGATAACGTAGATTACTTCCTAGAAAGAATGAAAAATAGTATAGATGCACTAGAAGAATCACCTTATATTGACCTATGTAAGGACAAGAAAAACTTTATTCTTTGCCATCATGATTTGGCATATCATAATATTTTAATAAATGATAATAAGGGATACTTTATAGATTTTGATTACTCAATAATAGATTTAAGAGTACATGATTTATGTAATTTTATAAATAAAACTACAAAGTATAGCTGTTATGATTTTAATGTGCTAAAGCAAGTTGTAGATGGATATAATAGGGAAAATTCACTAACGAAGGAGGAGTATGAAGTATTATATGCAATGCTTCTATTCCCTGAAGCTTTCTATTCTATATCAAGAGATTATTTCTATAGAAAAAAACTTTGGAAATATGAAAGTTATCTGTATAAAATACAAAAAAGAGTGCAAGATATAGAGGAAAGACAAGAGATGGTAGAAAGCTTCAAAAATATTTACGTGTTGGCTGCAACCTAGTCCCCCCTAGGGGGTAGCAAAAAAGGAAGGTACTTTAAGTATCTTCCTTTTATTTGTAAGAATATAAAATCACTTATCATATAGTTTTACTTAATTAAGATGAAATCACCTTTTTATAACTCTCCAGGGTATTTATTGCCGTACTTTCCCAAGATAAAGAATTTACTTTCATAAAGCCTTTAAGAATTAAATCATCTCTAATTTTACTATCTAGTAAAGTTATTAAGATGCTCTCTGAAAGTTCATTTATATCCTTAGGTGAACAAAGCATGGCGCTATCACCTAAAATTTCTGGTATAGAAGTTACGTTAGATGCAACTACAGGTACGCCGCATGCCATAGCCTCTATAGGGGGAAGTCCGAAGCCTTCATAGAAGGAAGGATATACTAAGAGTGATGCATTGTTATATAAATAAGGCATATGTTCCATGGCTATGAATCCAGGAAATATAACTTTATCGTCGATATTTAACTTTTCAGAAAGATTTTTATAAATACTATAGGATTTGCCTTTAGTTCCCGCTATAACTAATTTCATATCACTAGGAAGCTGACTATGAATTTTACTAAAAGCTTCTATGAGTCCAGAGATATTTTTTCTAGGACTAAAGCCTCCAGTATATAAAATATAATTTTTAGGCAGAGAATAGTATTTTTTCATTATGGTACTGCATAGAATTTTATCAAGGGGTCTATATATATCTTCACTAGCTAAGTAGGTAACATAGATTTTTTCTTTAGGAAAATTAAAGTCTTTTGCGATATCTTCCTTTGAAAAGTTAGAGACAGTAATTATACCATCACATCTACTTACTATATTCTCCATTTCTTTATTAAATAGACTTAGGTATTTGTCTCCAACTGTTTCTGGCATATGAGCTGGAATTGTATCATGAAGAGTAATAACAAAAGGAATGTTATGATCTAATGGTAAACCAATACCATTTTGAGGTACATGGTATATGTTTAAATCTTCGTTACTTAAGTTTATAGGAAGGCTAACGCTTTCCCAAAAGTTATTAGTATTGTTATTTGGAACAGGAGAAATTTTAAAATTAGAATTAAGGGTGATGGAGGTAGAGTCACCATCATTAAATAGGGTGTACTTATTTACAGAGTCAACTTTATTAATGGCATTCATAAGTTGATAAGCATAGGTGCCTATACCTGTACCTCTATACCATTTGGCGGCTCTGATGTCGATACCAATATTCATACAAATACTCCTTTATAATAGGTTATTATAATCTATACTATTCAATTAAAGTCAAATATGTTATGAACTATTCTAAATTATGATACTAATACATATAAATTATAGAGGGGGTGCGGAATTATGATGAGAGAGTTTGAAATTGAACGTCAGTTTGATATTAAAATTGAAAGTATTAAACCTAATAAGGGTGTATATCAATTAAAAACCAGTAAGGGTATCAGATGTTTAAAGAAAATAAACTATGGTACTCAAAAGCTACTCTTTGTATATGGCGCTAAGGAGCATCTATACGAAAATGGGTTTAAGAACATAGATAGATATTATCTTAATACGGAAGATAAACCATATGCTTTAGTAAATGAAGATATTTATACCTTATCGCAATGGATAGAAGGAAGAGAATGTGATTTTCATAGTGATGATGACTTAATATTGGCATCTAAAGCTTTAGCTAATTTTCATTTAGCATCAAAGGGCTATGAACCATCAGAAAATAGTAAATTAAAATCAGATCTAGGAAGATGGCCTCACTTGATGGAAAAAAGAATAAAGTCCTTTGATAAGATGAAAGAAATGGTGAGGAAAAAGAGAAATCATAAGAGTGAGTTTGATTTAAATTATATAAAGTCTATGGACTATTACAAAGCGTTAGGACTAAAGGCTTTGGAAGTTTTAAATCAATCGAATTATTATAATATCTGTAGGATATCTGAAGAGGAAAAAAGCTTTTGTCATCATGACTTTACTTATCATAACATACTAATAAATGATGATAATGAAGTGAGTATAATTGACTTTGATTACTGTAAACGTGAGGTTAGAGCTTTTGATTTATCCAATTTTATGATTAAAGTTTTAAAAAGAAGGGATTGGAATTTTGAAATAGCAAAGCTTATTATTAATAACTATAATGAAATATCTCCATTAGAAGAGGATGAATATATGGTATTATATGCATTTTTAATGTTTCCTCAAAGATATTGGAGAATATGCAATAGGTATTATTATAATGAAGTTAATTGGGTACAAAATACTTTCAATAAGAAGATGGAAGAGCTTATACAAGAGCGAGAAAATTTTGAGAGATTTATGAAAGAATTTAAAGAAGAATATAATATTTAAGGAGATTATCCTTGAGGAGATAAAAAAGTTGTGGAATACATAGTACCCACAACTTTTTGTCTTAGATTTGAAGTTAAAATGCATCTCTTATAAGTTCTGCAATTTCAGAAACAAGAGGTAATCTAGGATTTGCTGTAGTGCATTGGTCCTCAAAAGCTTCATCAGCTAATGTATATAATACAGAATCTAGATGATCTTTGGTGACACCACATTGGCTAAGGGTAGTTGGAATATTTAACTCTATCATTAGATTTCTCACTGCATCTACCAAGTTATCTACAGCTTCTTCGCAAGTAGAGTGGTTTAGTCCTAAGAATTTAGCTATTTCTCTAAATTTTTCAGGAGCTTTATAGTATTCATATTTAGGGAAGGATACAAGTTTACTTGGATTACTTCCATTATATTTTATAATATGAGGAAGCATAATAGCATTGGCTCTTCCGTGAGGAATATGGAATTCCGAACCTAATTTATGAGCTATACTATGGTTAACCCCTAGGAAGGCATTAGTAAATGCCATACCAGCTATACAAGAAGCATTGTGCATTTTTTCTCTAGCAACAGCATTATTACCGTCTTTGTAAGCGATAGGTAGATATTTAAATACAAGCTCTATAGCCTTAAGTGCTAAGGCATCAGTATAATCAGAAGCCATAACAGATACATAAGCCTCTATAGCATGAGTTAGAACATCAAGTCCTGTATCAGCAGTAACAGATGGAGGTACTGTCATAACTAATTGTGGATCTATTATAGCGATATCAGGAGTAAGTTCATAATCAGCTAAAGGATACTTTATATTATTCTCCTTATCAGTTATAACGGCAAAGGAGGTAACTTCAGAACCAGTTCCAGAAGTGGTTGGAATAGCTACTAGCTTAGACTTTTTACCTAGGTGAGGAAATTTAAAGGCTCTTTTTCTTATATCCATGAATCTAAGCTTAAGACCGTTAAAATCTATATCAGGATTTTCATAGAAAAGCCACATACCTTTAGCAGCATCCATAGCTGAACCTCCACCAAGAGCAATGATAACGTCTGGCTCAAAGCTATTCATTTGAGCAGTTCCCTTCATAACAGTTTCTGTAGATGGGTCAGGCTCAACATCTAAAAAGACATTTATATCAAAGTTAGCTTTTTTAAGGTGTTGCATTACTTTAGATACATAACCAAGTCTATCCATAAACTTATCTGCTACAATAAAGGCTCTTTTCCCTTGCAATTTCTCAAGATATGAAAGGGAGCCAGGCTCAAAGAAAATTCTTTCAGGAACTCTAAACCATTGCATATTAACTCTCCTTTTAGCTACACGTTTTATATTGATTAGGTTATTGGCACTAACATTTTGAGTAGTTGAATTTCTTCCCATGGTTCCACACCCTAGAGTTAAGGATGGAATATTTACGTTATATATATCACCAATAGCACCTTGAGAAGAAGGTGAGTTTATTATAATTCTTCCAACTTTAACTCTTCTAGAGAACTCTCTAATAACTTCATCATTAGTAGAATGAAGAACTGCAGAGTGACCTAAGCCTCCAAAAGCAATCATATTCTCACAAGCGTTTATTCCAGCTTCAGTATTATCAACTATAAACATTGAAAGAATTGGACTGAGTTTTTCTCTTGAAAGAGGATAATCACTTCCGATTCCACCAGGTTCACAGATTAAGATTCGAGTACTTTTTGGAACTTTAATATTAGCCATGGCTGCAATTTTTTCAGCACTTTGTCCTACAATATTTGGATTCATTCCTTGTCTTTTTTCATCTATGGCTACTTTTTGAAGACTTAACATTTCATCTTTATTAAGGAAATAGCAATTACGTTGTTTTAATAGATCTATTACTTCATCACTGATTTCTCTATCTATAATTACGGCTTGTTCTGAGGCACAAATTGTACCATTATCAAAGGATTTTGAGAGAACTAAATCATTAACAGATCTTTTAATATTAGCTGTTTTTTCTATATAACATGGAACATTTCCAGCGCCAACTCCAAGGGCTGGTTTTCCAGTAGAATATGCTGATTTAACCATTCCAGGACCACCAGTTGCCAAAATAATATCTACACCAGGATGTAGCATAAGCTTTTGAGAAGCTTCAATGGAAGGATTACTTATCCATTGAATGCAGTTTTTAGGAGCACCTGCTTCGATAGCTGCATCTAAAAGTAACTTAGCAGCAGCTATACTACATTTTTGAGCCTTAGGGTGAAAGCTGAATATTATAGGATTTTTAGTCTTTATAGCTATAAGCGATTTAAATATTGTAGTGGAAGTTGGGTTTGTAACAGGAGTAACTCCAGCTACTACACCTATAGGTTCTGCAACCTCCATGAAGTCTTCCTCTTCGTTTACAATTCCTACAGTTTTTAAATGTTTTATACTGTTATACACATATTCAGAAGCAAATATATTTTTAGTTATCTTATCTTCATATACACCCATTTGTGTTTCATCTATAGCCATTTTAGCTAGCTCACGATGTTTGCTTAGGGCTGACATTGTCATTTTTTTAACTATATTATCTATAGAAGTTTGGTCAAAAGTCAAAAAGTTGTCATAGGCACAACGAGCATTTTTAACTAACTCATTGATTTCAGAATCTACAATAGATACGTCTTCCGTTGGAAGATGTGGGTTAGAAGTAGGTATAGAATTAGGTTTATTGACAGTCTTTACATTAATACTTTTAGTAGACATTTTATAATATACCCCCAGACTTTGTTATTTATTTAACTAAATATATTATATCGCAAACAAATAAAAAATCAAGTTATTTAGTTAAAATTTTATCAAATTTTTATATTAATACAGATACGTTAATATTTCACAAATATTAAGTAAAATTCATACTATATAACTAGGAAATCATAAGGAGCGGTACACATGAATATAGGCGATAGAGTAGTCAGAAAGTCTTATAATAAAGATATTGTCTTTAAAATAATAGATATAGAGGTTGATGACAACGGTATTAAAAAGTATTTATTAAAAGGTTTAAA
The DNA here is from genome assembly GCA_902363375.1 of Clostridiaceae bacterium. Classification (GTDB taxonomy): domain Bacteria; phylum Bacillota; class Clostridia; order Clostridiales; family Clostridiaceae; genus Clostridium_J. Next base: position 87,912 of record CABIZX010000003.1, read on the forward strand.
TATAAGAATTGAAGCAGATAGCGTAGAAGACGATTTAGAAGTTATTAATAATGAAGTTGTAGGCGAAAAAGATAAGGTATTTAATAAAAAAGTAAATACTGCACTAAAGAAGGTTTTATTATCAAGGTCAGTTCCGGGTACAAATTCAACTGCATTAAGGGTTATAGAGAGTGAAGTTAGCAGAAAAGAAAGAAAAAGTTCTTCCTTAAAAAACAGTGAATTATTTTTCGGAAGACCAGGAAAAATTCTTCATATTGATGGTGATCCTCAATATTTAGATATTTGTTTAAAAACATACAAGCAACTATCTATTGAGGCTGTAGGTAAGGTAATAGCAGAAAAGGACCAACCCTCAGTAATATTAGATTTAGTAAAGGAAATAAATCCAGATATAGTTGTAATTACAGGACATGATGGAATGAGTAAAAATATTTTAGACTACATGGATCTAGGAAATTATAGAAATTCAAAGTACTTTGTAGAATGTGTTTCCTTACTAAGAAGTTATAATTCCAATTATGATGATTTGGTGATTTTTGCAGGAGCATGTCAATCAAACTATGAAGCTTTACTAGATGCAGGTGCTAATTTTGCATCATCCCCCAGCAGAGTATTAATTCATTGTTTAGATCCTGTACTCATTTGTGAGAAAGTAGCTTATACTAATATAGATGATATCGTAAATATTGAAGATGTAATTCAAAATACAATTACAGGAATTAAAGGGGTAGGAGGATTACAGACTAGAGGAAAATATAGAACAGGATACCCTAAATCACAGTATGTAAAATAATAATTAAGGATGCTTAAAATAATGAAAATTATTTTAGTGTCCTATTTTTATGATATATGGAAGTTGATATATCAGAGTAATTTATTCTTATTTTATGATAGGATTTTATTTTTAGATTAAAGATCGTGACTTCATAAAATGTTTGGTAATAGAGATATGTTAATCCGTTTTATATGAACTCACATATCTTTTTTTATTAATTTAATAGTTAAACTAAAATATTTTTAAATGAACTTGTAACAAGAAAAATTATAAGCAAAAAGCAATTGTATGTATTAATAGAAAAATATTATCATGATTGCACAGATAAAGAAATAGCAGATGATTTAGAAGCTAGTAGACAAGTTATAAGTAAAATGTATAAAAAGTTATAGATAATATAAGAAAGTATATAAATTAAAGGAGTGTTAATTAAAAAATGGAGAAGTAAATTATGAAAGCAGCATTATCACAAGGTATATGGGCTGTTTTAAGTATATTTTTATTATTTTATATATTAAAGGTACAAGAAAAAAGAGATCAAAAACTTATACCAAAGCACAGTTAGAAGGAATTATAGGTTCATTAAATATTACACCAACAGATAATATAGTAAATGGAATTGCTGGAATAGTATTAGGCCAAACTGGGCATTGGACAAGCAACCTTTGCAATGAAAGAAAAGAAAAAATATGAAGCGATATTAAACAAAGCTAAAAATTCATCTTCGATAACTATACAAATTGAGTATAGATATATTTAACAAGGGAAAAATAAGCAAAGTTGGGTTCTGACAGGCAATTATAAGTACTAATATAAAAAATAAATAAGTCTTTAAATTAAAGACTTATTTATTCTAATTTCTATGAGCATTTCTAAATGAATATAGAATCTCTGTAGCTATTATTAGAACTGCTAATATTATGTATAAAATAAAGTTATAAGGATAAGGAAGTCTAGACGGAACAAATATAAATATCGTAAATAATACTATTTTTATAAGTAAATTAATATAAAAGATTTTATCTCTCATGAATATTATCCCCCTTTTTATATATAGTGTATTTATTGTTAAATATGTAACTAATTTAATTGTACTTGAGTTTATGACTTTATTAAACTAAAACTACATAAAAGGTATTAAATATAACCTAAATTTCAATTAACTATAAATTAAATTATTTTTATCTTTCCAAATGATTTATTTTTCTTAGGATAAAGATGGTCTATACGTAAATGTATCTAATTTATTCGCATCGATGCAAGCGTTTATCGTTGATATCTTTAATAAAGAATGGTTTAGCTGGGCTGGAGATTTAGCTTCTTCCGTCAATTCAATAATGAGTAAGTTTTATGCTGGTAGTAATTTTGATAAATTGGTTCAAGAGTCAGAATTATATTTTTTTAAGAGTGATGGTTTCTTTCGCGAAAGTGATTTAACAGCTAATTTTGATGGAGAGTATATAGCATATCAAATTAGGAATTATGGAAAGACACTGCTAGAGGAGATTGAATATTATAATAGTTTATTAATTGGAAGATATAAGCTAGTAACTAATCTTCAAGGAACAATTCTAGATGCTTATGTATATGGATAATGAAAGATAGTAACCTAGTATCAAGTTTTGATATTAAGTTGAAAGAAGAACAATATACCTCTATTGTAGGGACCTATTTAAGTAAAATAAAAAGACGTATATAAATAAAGCATAAGCCTAATATTTATTAGGCTTATGCTTTATTTATATTTATTTTTATGAGATTGCCTGGAAGAATTTCGAAGTTTTTATTTTTCAGTGTATTTTTAAAATAACTATTCTCTTGAGAAGTTTTATATGATTCAATAAAATTTTTAGCAGCTTCACCTGATATTACTATATATTCCTCTTCTTGATATATAAAATAAGTACCATGGAGTGTAGGTGCATTTAAATCCTTTTTAAAGAAAAAATATACTTTTTTATAAAACTTAGAACTTATTTCATCAGGATCGCCACTAAGAGAGCTATCATAAAAACGATTAACTATTATTGTATTCTTATTTTGTAACATATTTATTTCATATGTGCCGATATAATTATGAAGAACAGCTATTGAATAAATAATTACTAGTATAAGCGTAAATTTTAATACATCTTTATCTTTTTTTATTTTTACGTATATGATTGCTATGCATATATAGAGTGCTAGATATGTATATATATATAAGTTATTCATTAGTGTAAGTCCATTACTTTTCATAACTATAATTGTAAATGGAATAACAAATAAAAGAGTAAGAGATATGTTTTTTATTATTATATTCTTCTTTTTCATATTATTCTCCCTTATATAATAAACATATTATCATAATTATTATTATATATATAATTTCATATAATTGTATACATTTAAGTATATAAATAGAAGTAGTCAAGATTAAAATAAAATTATCCTTATAAAATATGGAAAATAAAATTAGATTAAAGATTGTGACTTCATAAAATGTTTGGTAATAGAGATATGTTAATCCATTTTATATGAATTCACATATCTTTTTTTATTAATTTAATAGTTAAACTAAAATATTTTTAAATGAACTTTCAACAAAAAATTATAATACTAATGCAGAAATTTTAGCACGTGCTAGAAATTATGGATTGTTTAATGGCTTGGGAATTTCTTTTGGTGGATTTGATGCGTGGCAAAGTATTGCACTTCTTAGTACTACGCCACCAACAACATTACAAGCAAAAGTTAGTTTTAGAAGTCATCTTGGCGGTTCAACTGTAGATATAAGTGTTCCTAATGCGTTAGCAACTACAATAAGAAGTCAATTATTAAATGCAGGAGTATCATTGGATGGTAAGTTATCAGTGGGTAATTTATCTGCAACATTCAATTCAGTTACTGCAACTGCTAATATTGATAAAAATGTGAAAGTATCGGTTATAACTACACCTACTAGTATGACAATTGAGATAGAAGCTCTTGCTGATATTGGGGGAGGAGTTAAAGTTTATCAATCATTAAGGATATCTATGACTAATATGCGACCATATGAATATGCTCTTGCAAGGGTAACTATACCAGTTGTAACAAGCTATACTAGTGATAAGAAACTTGTATATCAATGTGCTGGAGCTTTAGTATTACTTCTCGCACTATGCCTAGCAGCTCCATCTATTGTAGCATATGGAGGAGCAGCCTTGTCTGCTCGCGTGTTGACTAGTATTTAAATAAGAAATAGTGAAAGTTTAAGAGTATCCTAAATTATTAATATTAAAAGAACTGTATAGATGAAAAATTATTTACTCTCTATATGATTGATAGCTATTTTAGAGTTAATAAATTTTATAAATTCTTGCTCTGTTCCTATAATAAAAGAATTCTTTCGTACCATTGTAATGTTTCTTAAAGGTTTAGGCTTAGGGATATGGATAATATACATGTTTTCAGAAGTATAAAAATTTGAATCTGATATGTCAGAGTAATTTATTCTTATTTTATGATAAGATCTTGTTTTTACACTAAAGAGCGTGATTTCATAAAATGTTTGATAAAAGTAAATATAAGTATCGGGTCCTTCTATATTTTTTCTTGTTATATTAGCTATTTTAAGTGTAAGCAAAATCTCTGCACGTTGCGTATTCCATACAATAAGTGTACACAAAATAATGGTTAAGATAAATAGCTTATCTGAAAGAATGATGCCAATAGATTCAATTAAAAATAAATCCTCATTATAAACTAAATCCCAAATATGAAATATAGCTATTAAAATCACAGCTGAAATCCACCCTATTTTTAAGTGATTAAAAGCTTTTTTCTTTACACATGACATAGCTTCATAGAAATCCTTAGGAGTTATACCATTAGAATTACATTTAAATAAAATTTTTTCTTCATTCATAGATTATCTTTACTCCTTTACAATAATTATAATAAATATTCTATAGTAAACATGTTATCATAATTATTATAATATATATATATAATCTCATATAATTTTATACATTTAGGTATATAAATGGAAGCGGTCAAGATTAGAATAAAATTATCATTATAAAATATGGAAAATTAAATTTTGGTTTTGAAATAAAAGATTATTTTTGGATATCATTTTATGTTTTATTATAAATATTTTAAACTATATCATGATAATAGATTTTATAGTATTTTTATAAAAAATTACTTCTATTGCTATGCAAGGCTACATAAATACACTAAGTTAATAGGTATATTTTATCTTTCCAATACAGGAATTAAAGGGGTAGGAGGATTACAGACTAGAGGAAAATATAGAACAGGATACCCTAAATCACAGTATGTAAAATAATAATTAAGGATGCTTAAAATAATGAAAATTATTTTAGCGTCCTATTTTTCTGGTATAAACTAAGTTAATAGCCCTATAAATGCATTTACTGACAGTAATATTAAAGTATATCTTAAATATTTTACATGATATTAGTGATGTATTTTGTGCAAGTCTTTTCCCTTAAAAATATAGAAAATATATTATTATATGTGAATATTCTAAATAATTACTACACATACTAATGTCAAGTTGATTTACGTTCATTTTAGACGAATATATGACATAATATTTAAAAATCATAATAATACATAAAAAATTAACGAATATTTAACATTGACAAAGACTAGTATAATGTTGTAAAATATTTAGTTTGCTTGACTTAAAGGGGGAAGACTGTTATAATAAAGTTGGAAGCCTTTATGGAAATATTAGAAAGAGGGTGTCTACTGTGAAAATGGGAAATGTATTGACTACGATAAAAAAAGATATCGAAAGTCATGTTGGCGAAAAAGTGACATTAAGGGCAAATGGAGGACGACGTAAAGTAGTAGTGAATGATGGTGTTTTAGAAAAAACATATGACAGTATATTTGTAATTAGACTTGATAGTAGTTCGCAACGTACTGTTAGCTACAGCTATAGTGATGTGCTAACAAAAACCGTTCAGCTAGTATTTGCAGGATAATATAAACAGATTTCTAAGCTTCTATGAAGCTTAGAAATGGTTATCCAGTAGATAGCAGATCTTTACTTCCTTTTTGAAGAAGATGGGAGTATTAGAGCTGGTAGTCATCGGATAAAGAGACTGCCGCACTAAAAAATTAGTGCGGCAGTTTTTTTACGTAAAAAGCTATATAAAGAAAAATTATTTAAAGAAAAATTTAATATAAATAGTTATATTTCATAACATTCTCATATATACATTATTAGTAGGTATTTTAGGAGGGAAAGTTATGGATTTGGATTTGATAAAGGACTATATAGAATATGAGCAATCAATAGCTGAAAATGACACAAAGATGTTCATAAAGGAAGAATACGTTATACCTGATACGCTACCAGATGTGGATAATATACTAATGTTAGATGTAAAACCTATAATAACTAATAAAGAAGTTGGAACTGATAAAGTAAATTTAGAGGGTCAGCTTCAGTATACTATCCTTTATATGGCTAAAGATGGAGGCGCTACTGAGGCTCATTCAGTAGTTTATAATGGAAATATCTCTGAGTCTATTGATATGGTTGGCGCCCAATCAAACATGTATTGCGATATAGAGTTAAACATTGAACATATGGATTGTGTTATTATTAATGAAAGAAAAATCGCTATTCAAGGATTTATTATATGTAAATGTAATGGATATAATATAAATTCATTTGAAATAGTTAAAGATGTACATGAAGGAAAAGATATTCAATTTTTGAAGAATCCTATGACTGTAGATAAGGTTATGGAGCCTATTGAGACAGAATTGGTAGGAAAAGCTGAAGTTAAAATTGACATGGATAAGAATGAGTGCTTAAAGGTTATAAAATATAATATTACTATCTGTAAGAAAGATGTAAGAATATATGATGGCGGACTTAAGATAGAAGCTATGGCTAATGTGACTATATTATATAAAGGTAAAAATGGAAGGGACTTATTCTGTGTATCAGAAAATGTACCTTTATATAAAGAGGTCACCGTTGATGAATTAAAACCTAACATGGAGTACTTTACTAATTTTGAAGTGCAATCCTTTGAATATGATGTTAGACAAGATGACATGGGAGAAACCAGAATAATAGATGTAGAATTTGTAGTTAAGGCTACTACTAATGTAATGTATAAAGAAGAAGTTGAAGTAATACAAGATGTGTATTGTCCTACAAAGTTATTAAATATGAATGTTAAAGAAAATAATATTAACGTAATACAAGGACATGGTTACAACGAGGCTTTAGTTAAGGGAGATATTGATATAAAAGACGAGGCTCTAAAACCAAGCAAGGTTATAATGACAACAGGAAATGTTTGTATTGCTGATAAAAATATTAAAAATGACAGGATAGAAGTTGAAGGAATATTAAAGGTTAATGTGTTATACTCCACTGAGGATGAAGAAAAGTATTTAGTTACTGTAGATGAAGAAATTCCTTTTAGCTGTAAGGTGGATATAGCTGGAACAAAACCAAATATGCAGACTAATGCAAATGTATCCTTAGAGATGGTGGAAGGCAATTTAGAAGCCGGAAATATATCTATTAGGGCAGTTGTTAAGGTTCATTGTAAAGTATACTATAACGTAAAGAATAAATTTGTTGTTAATATGAACATTGATGAAGGAGAAATTCCAGAGAAAAAGGCAAGTATTATAATATACGTAGTTCAGCCGGAAGATACTCTTTGGAGCATAGCTAAGAAATATTTGACTACCGTTGATGAAATCATGAATATTAATGAATTAGATGATGGTGAGGAAGTTAAGGCATCTCAAAAGTTAATTATACCAGGTAGAGCTATAGTTTAAGCTGTGGATTAAGGAAATTAAAGATTAATATAATTAAATAATAAATTATGCCATAGAAGATATTAATTTATACTATCTTCTATGGCTTTTTATTTTATATAAAAGATGTTAAATCATAGAATTTTCAAGTTCCACTAAATTTCTTGACGTGGGGCTAGAAAAGGATTATTCTCATTTGTAGTGAGGTGTATGAATGTATGAAAATAAAAGCTTATGGAAAAGTAAATATAGCCCTTGATATTCTTGGTAAAAAGGAAGATGGATACCATATTTTAAAAATGATTATGCAGACTGTTAATATATATGACGAGTTAACATTTACGAAAGGGAAAGAGGGCATACATATTACCAGCAATAAAGATTTTGTTCCTACTGATAATAGAAATCTTGTGTATAAAGCAATAGACTTGTTTTGTACTACCTATGGAATAAAGAGAGAGGTAGACGTTCATATAGAGAAAAATATTCCTGTAGAGGCAGGAATGGCAGGGGGAAGTACTGATGCTGCCGCAGCACTAAAGGCAATGAGAGATTTATATAGACCAGATGTTAGTAATGAAGAGCTTAGAGAATTAGGGGTTAAGCTAGGAGCAGATGTACCTTACTGTATAGAGGGAGGAACTGCTCTTTGTGAAGGAATTGGAGAAATCATAACTCCGCTTAAGAGTTTTAAGGATAAACTTATGGTAGTAGTTAAGCCTGAATTTGGGGTATCTACAGTGGAAACTTACAAAGGGTTTAAACTTGATGAGGTAAAGAAACATCCTATGGTGGATAATATTATAGAAGCCATGGAAAATGATGATGTGGAATATGTTGCTAAAAATATGATGAACTTATTAGAGCTTGTAACAATAAAAAAGCATAAGGAAATTCAAGATATAAAAGAGTTTATGTGCAAAGAAGGTGCTTTAGGGGCAATGATGAGTGGAAGTGGACCTACAGTTTTCAGCTTTTTTAATGATATTAATAAAGCTAATCAATGTGCGGATAAATTAAAAAGTAGGTACAAAGAAGTTTTTGTTACTAAGACTGTATAGAATAAAATTGATTTATTACAATAAAGAGAATGGGTAAAAGGAGCTTAATTCAATAGAATTAGGCTCTTTTTTCATAGGCTTAATTAAGTTTAAAGAGATAAATTTATGCATATAAACTTTATACAAAGGTAAAACTAGGTTAGCAGGTAAGTACATGCGAATGAAAATATTAATTTGAAGGATGATAAGTTATGATAAGAACTTTAATTGAAAGAGTTGATATATACCTAGTGATACTGGTTTTAGTATCTGGATATATGATGGCAAGAGGGGATGTAAGATATTTTTCAAGAGAAGATAATCACAGGGCTAAAAAGCAAAGTTTAATTATTGGAATAGCAATGATGGTAATTGTTGTTGGAGTATATATTTTAAGAGGAATTTTAATCTAAAACCAAAGAGATCATAGAATGCTGATTATGTAACTCAAAGGAAAGGAGATAGCTATATGAAGGGGAATGTTCGTGAAAATATTTCTAATAGCACAAGAGAAAACATGGATTATCTTAAGGAGTTATTCAAAGATACGTCCGATATGGTTTTTAGAGAATTTAAGTTTGGAGATATTCTTTGTGGAGTCATCTATATAGATGGTATGGCAGATAAGGAATTATTAAATGACTTTTTACTTGAACCTATGATGAAGATGAGTGGGGAGGTAACAGACCCAAAAGAAATAAAGGATAGAATTATAGCTATATCTGACATGAAGGAAATTAATAAACTAAGTGATGGAATTAATGCAATACTATCAGGTGAAAGCTTAGTTTTAATAGATAATTTATCAGGAGCCTTAACGGTAGCTAATAGGTCTTGGCCTAATCGTGGTGTTGGAGAACCTTCGGGAGAAACTGTAATACGTGGTTCAAGGGAAGGGTTCACGGAAACAATAAGGTTTAACACAGCACTTCTTAGAAGAAGGATTAGAGATGTGGGACTTAAAATTGAAGGAAGGCAATGTGGTGTTAGATCTAAAACTGACATGGCTATAGTATATATCGATGATATAGTAAACACCGATGTATTAGAAGAATTAAAGAGAAGGTTAGATAGAATTGATATCGATGCAATTTTAGATAGTGGATATATTGAGCAATTTATAGAGGATAATGACAAAACACCATTTCCTCAAGTACAAAGTACAGAAAGACCAGATGTTGTGGCTGCTGCCTTATATGAAGGCAGAATAGGAATAATTGTAGATGGATCACCTTTTGTATTAATTGTTCCTGCAGTATTAGTGGACTTTTTTCAATCACCGGATGATTACTATACAAGCTGGATAAGTGGAAGTATGGTAAGGTTTATTAGAATGGTGGGGATAATGGTATCCTTAATTTTGCCAGCATTATATGTGGCGGTAACCACCTTTCATACGGATTTAATTCCTACAAAACTGGCATATACAATAGCAGCATCGAGAGAAGGAGTTCCATTTGCAGCTTATGTAGAAGTATTACTTATGGAGGCAAGTTTAGCCTTTTTAATAGAGGCAATTATAAAACTACCTAAGCCAGTAGGTTCAACCATTGGTATAGTCGGGGGGCTTATAATAGGTCAATCTGCTGTAGAAGCAGGACTTGTAAGTCCTATAATGGTAATAGTTTTAGGGTTAACAGCTATTACAACATTCTTAATACCTAATTATACAGTAACTTCTGCTTTTACTTATTTTAGAGTATTTATTATTATTTTAGCCGCTGTATTTGGGTTATATGGAATAATGTTAGGAGTTATATTCTTAATAATTCATTTAACTAGAATAAAAAGTTTTGGAATACCTTATCTCGCACCAGCAGTAGATTTAATTTGGAGTGATTTGAAGGATTTATATGTAAGGATGCCTCTTAAAGTATTTAAGGATAGACCTCATTTCTTGAAGCCACGTAATCAAGTGAGACAGAAAACTGAAAGACAAGAGGGAAATAAATAGTAGATACTATTGAAAGGAGGTTAAACTATGAAAAGTAATGGATTTATTGAAGAGTTTGCGCTTTTTGCAAGCTTATCTGTGTCCATGATAGGAGTAGGAATATTTTATGCACCTGCTATTGTAGCTAAATATGTAGGTGCAGATAGCTGGATATCAGCAATAATAGCAGGTATTGCAATCTGTATAATTCTTTTTTGTATATATGAGATAGTAAAGTTAAATAAATATAAGGATATCACAGTTATATTGAAGGATACTTATGGAGGAGTATTGGGTACGGCTGTTTCAATAGTGTATTCGGCTGTAATAATAGTTGTATTATCTTTTTCGCTAAGAGTATTTTCAGAAGTTATAACTATGTATCTTTTAGTTAATACACCAACAGAGGTAGTTATAGCAACTTTCATATTTATAGGAATGTATTTAAGTCGTGGAGGGCTTGCAAATGTGGTTCATTTTAATGAGATAGCCTTTTGGGTTATGTTTTTACCTTTAGCTATAATTTTAGTATTAACTCTACCAGAGGCAGATTTTAAGAACCTTTTACCAATAGTAGCGTCTCCAATAAAAAATTATTTTGCATCTAGTTTTGAAATGTTATTCTTATTTAATGGTTTTTCCATGGCTTTTATATTATTGCCTTATGTTAGAGAAAAGAATAAAATCTCTCCAATACTAAGAAGAAGTAGTTTATTTGTAGGACTATTTTACGTAATAATATTTATTTTAGTTTCAGCTACCTTATCATCAGCTCAAACTGCTGAAAGTATATTCCCAACTATAACTATGCTGCAATCTATAACATCTAGAAGTGGATTTCTAGAGAAGTGGGATAGTTTAGTTATGGCATTGTGGGTAATATTCTACTTTACTTCTTTCGCAAATATATATTATTTTGCTTCTTATATATTAAAGGAAGCTTTAAAGATAGAAGATATAAGAACCTCATCAATGCTATATGTTCCTATAGTATATTTAATAGCCATGATACCTAAAAGCATTATAGAGGTTAGAAATTTAAAGTTTGGATATTTAAGAATTGGATTTATTGCAACAATCATAGTAGTAATAGGCATAACTCTACTACTAAGTTATATAAAGAAAAGGAGGGTACAAAGTGAAGAATAAGATGCTAAAACTTATTCCTGTAATATTTCTGTCTTTATTGCTTACAGGATGTTGGGATAGTGTAGAGATTGATAGGAAAGCTTTTGTATCCACCATAGGAATAGATGTAGGAGATGACATTAAGGTTAGAAATGAGATGATAAACTCCCAAAAGGGTGAATCAGAAGAAAATATTGAAAATATCAGTGCGCTAAAGGTTACTTATGGATTTCCAGATATTAGAAATATGGATGCTAAAAAAGGAGCTGCGCCTGAACTTTCTATAACAGTAAATGGATATTCTATGACAGATGCATACTTTAAGGCACTAGGAAAGAGTAGTAGAACATTGCACTTTGGTCATAGTAAGCTATTACTTTTAAGCGATGAATTATTCAAATATCCTGAAGTGTTAAAAGAGATTATGGATTATATAGAAAGAGAGCCGAGCTTAAACAGGACAATTATTATGGCCATAGTCAAAGGAAAGGCTAAAGATTATGTAGAAGTTAAACCTGTAATGGAAGAAAATATAGATAATTATATAACTAGCCTTATGGGAAATAGTAGTAAGAATGGAACAGTAGCTCCTATAACATTAACTAAGTATATAGACATGATTAAATCCTATAATACAAGTATGTTACCTGTATTTTCTATTAAAAATGAGAATGATATACTGCTTACAGGAATGGCAGTTATAAAAGATTATTCTATTCAAGATTATTTAACAAACAACCAGATGACAGACATACAAATACTAAAGGGGGATATTGGAGCTTGTAGGAAAGCTGTAATGAGAAATAATCATAATATAGATTATTATATAAAAAATGTAGAGAGAGATTTACAGGTAGATTATAAGAATGACAGGTTACAATTAAAGTATATTATAGGGACAGAAGGTACATTAAAAGGATATTATACTGAAGGAGAAAAATTAGATAGTAAAGTAATAGAGGAAATTGAAAAACAGTTTGACGAATCTATGAGAAGAGATTTTGAAAATATCATAAACTTTACTAGAAATAATTTAAAAGTTGATATCTTAGATGTAGGAAGCGATATTCGTAGATTTCATAAGGGAATATGGAATGAAGTAAAAGATAATTGGCCAGAAGCACTGAAAAGTGCAGAGATAACAATTGAAGTAAATAATGATATAAGAAATATAGGATTATCAAACTAATAAAAATAAAAAATATAAATTAAAGTGAATATAACTTGTCCATATGGTAACAATTAAGATATGATTTTAAGTTTTAGGAGGAAAAAACGATGAAAAAAATTATATCTATAGTTGTTACCATGTTTGTTTTATTTATATTTTTAGTTCAAGTTCAAGGGGTTGAGGCAGTTAATGCTGATAATGAAGAAAATATGGACGAACAGGTTTCGATAGAAGATATCTCAAGTAAATTAATTAGATTTCATGTTATTGCCAACAGTGATAATGAGAAAGATCAAAATCTAAAACTTAAAGTTAGAGATGAGGTTTTAGAATATATACAACCACTTTTGAAAGATAGTAGGGATATAGAAGAGTCTAGAGAAATTTTAAAAAGAGAAAATGAAAAAATTCTTGAGATAGCCAGAGAAGTTATCAAAGAAAATGGATATAATTATTCAGTAGAGTCTACCTTAGATAAGGAGTACTTTCCAGTTAAAACCTATGGTAATATTACGTTACCTCAAGGTGAATACGAAGCATATAGAATAATAATTGGTACAGGAGAAGGGCAAAATTGGTGGTGTGTTATGTTTCCTCCAATATGTTTTGTAGATATAACTAAAGGGGAAGTTGCCTATGAAGAGACCGAAGAAGAGATGAAGAGAGTACTAAATGATGAAGAGTTTAATATGGTAGACAATGTTAATACAAAAGATATAAAGAATAAAGAAGTAGAAAAAGATAAAAAAAAGAGTGAAGAAAAGAATAATGATATGAATATAGCTGATAATACTGAAGATAACAATATAGTGATAAAATTTAAAATTGAGGATATATTTAAGAATCTATTTAAATAATGTTGAATATGATAGTGAACATATATAAAATATAAAGAGTATAATTTATTTATGTTCACTATTTATTTTTGTAATGAATAGATTGTACCAAGGATAAAATTATTTTTAGGAGTGATAGAGATGAAGAAGGTAGCAATACTATTTGGAGGACAATCAACTGAGCATGAGGTGTCTAGAGTATCGGCGACTTCCGTTTTAAGTCATATAGATAAAGAAAAATATAATATATTCCCAATAGGTATAACTAAAGAAGGAAAATGGTTTCTATACAAAGGGGATATAGAGAACATAGGAACTGGAAAATGGGAAGAAGACGATGCTAATAAAATTGAAGATGGAATTGAATTATTATTAAATAAAGAAGTTGATGTGGTATTCCCTGTGCTCCATGGTATGTATGGAGAAGATGGAACTATTCAAGGTTTATGCAAATTAATGAAATTACCATGTGTAGGACCTTCAGTAATGAGCTCTGCGGTATGTATGGATAAGGTTTATACAAAGTATCTTTTAGAGCATGAAGGTATAAAACAAGCAGCATATGTAGTAGTAAATGCATTTGAATATGGAAATGATGGGGAAAGACTCATAGATGAAATTGAAGAAAAGCTAGGATATCCTTGTTTTGTAAAACCTGCAAACAGTGGATCTTCTGTAGGAATAACTAAGGCTCATGATAGAGAAAGTCTTAAAGTGGGATTAGTAGAAGCCTTAAAACATGATAGAAAAATTCTTGTAGAAGAAGGATTAAATGCTAGAGAGATTGAAGTTGCTGTACTTGGCAATGATGACCCAAAAGCGTCAATACCAGGAGAGATAATTCCAGCTAAAGAGTTTTATGATTATGAAGCTAAATATACAAATGCTGAATCTAAGCTTTTAATTCCAGCTAATTTGAGTGAAGAAGAAATGACTATCATAAGAAATCTATCTGTTAAGATTTATAAAAAATTAGATTGTGCAGGTATGGCTAGAGTAGACTTTTTAGTAGATAAAGAAAGTGGAGAAGTATATTTAAATGAAGTAAATACTATACCAGGATTTACAAGTATAAGTATGTATCCTAAGATGTGGGAAGCTACAGGATTATCATACAGTAGACTTATAGATAGATTAATTGAATTAGCAGTTGAGAGAGGTTAGTAAATAAAATTCATTATTAGCATTACTTTCAAGTTGATAGTAATAAAATAAAATAGTAATATTATTATATGTGTTATTTAAATGCTTCTATAAGTTAATATGATATAAATAAATTAATATACTATAGATTGAGATAAAAGATACAGAATGAAAAATAAAGAATACGAAGAGAGTTAGGTGGAAAAGAATATGACAAGAGCATTAGCTATGGTTTCAGGTGGATTAGATAGTATTCTTGCAGCAAAATTAATTAAAGATCAAGGAATTGAGGTTATAGGAGTATGTTTTAAATCTCATTTCTTCAATGAAGAGAATGCAAGAAGAATGACAAAACAAATAGGAATACCTTTAGAGGTAGTAGATTTTAGAAAAGATCATTTTGAAATGGTTAAAAACCCTAAGCATGGATATGGAAAGAATATGAATCCTTGTATTGATTGTCATGCTATGATGATGAAATATTCTGGAGAGCTTTTAGAAAAGTTAAATGCAGATTTTATTATTACAGGAGAAGTTTTAAATCAAAGACCTATGTCTCAAAATAGAAGTGCCTTAGATAAGGTTAAAAATGAAAGTGGAATAGGAAGTAAAATTCTTAGACCTCTTTGTGCTAAAAATTTAGCGCCTACAGAGATGGAGGAGAATGGGCTAGTAGATAGAGAAAAGCTTCTAAACATACAAGGAAGATCAAGAAAAATCCAAATGGAACTTGCTAAGGAATGGGGAATAAAGGAATATCCATCACCAGCAGGTGGATGCAAGTTAACAGAACCAAACTATTCTGTGAGACTTAAAGAGCTTTTATCTCATAACCAAAACCCAGAGGAAAGAGAGCTTGCATTACTTAGAGTAGGACGTCACTTTAGGATTACTCCTAAGGCTAAGGTTATATCAACAAGGACTCAAGATGAAGGGGAAATGATTAAGGATCTTCTTCAAGAAGGAGATACAATACTTCTAGTTCAAGACTTTAATGGTTCTATGGTAGTTGTTATAGGAGAAGCTTCAGATGAGGTAATATCTATAGCAGCTAAGATTGCTATAAGATATAGCAAAGGAAAAGATGAGCCAAAGGTTACAGTTAGATATTCAGAATTTGGTAGCAAGGAGCATAAGACTATAGAGGAGACTTGTGCAACTGAAGAGGAACTAAATTCTTATCTTATATAGAAAAGTTTTTATTTCAAAGAATTTTAACTATATATCTTTTTAAAAAGTTTTAAATTACCTTCGAATTTAAATAGTGTTTAATTGAAGTTTGAAGGAAGAATAGAGGGAAGTATTATGGATAAGGATGCTGTGATTAGAGTTAGTAGCATACAGAATAATGATGAGAATGAACGTATTGAAATTGTTAGTCCAGGATCATTCTTGAAAGAAGAAGATGAATATGTAGCTACTTATGAGGAAACAGAACTTTCGGGGTTAGGCGATACATTGACTACCTTTAGAATAGGCAAAAATTATTTTAACCTTATAAGAGAAGGTGACATAAATACAAATATGGAGTTTAAAAATGGAAGTAGTTCATCTATTTTATATAATACTCCTCATGGTGGTTTATGTATTAAAATTAAAACTAATGATGTACACATAGATATAAACGAAGATGGTGGAAAAGTTAAAGTTGATTACGATGTTATAATAGCTAAAGATCAAGTTATTAATACTAAACTTATAGCTACCATTGATGTTAAATAAATATAAAATTTATAGTATATAATTTCTTATATTAACTTAAGAAGGATATGTATATTTATAAGACTAAAGAAATTTTACTGGAGGCTATGCAAATTTTTAATGCATAGCTTCTATTTTTGAAGGGGATGTAAATTTTGTATAGTTTTGATGATATAATTGGAAATAGCATAGAAATAAAAAAGGTTAAAGAGCTAGCTATGAAGGTATGTAATTCAAAATCTCCAATTTTGGTTTATGGTGATACAGGAACTGGCAAAGAATTGATAGTACAAGCTATACATAATAGCTCTAAGAGAAGGAAAAAGCCTTTTATAGCTCAAAACTGTGCAGCCATTCCAGAAAACTTATTAGAAAGTATTTTCTTTGGAGTAGGTAAAGGTGGATTTACTGGAGCTATAGAGTCGGAAGGATTGTTTCAGGCAGCTAATGGAGGAACTCTATATTTAGATGAGTTAAATTCTATGGATTTGATTTTCCAAGGTAAATTATTAAGAGTAATTCAAGAAGGGGAATTTAGAAGAATAGGTGAAACTGAAATTGAAAAGACCGATGTAAGAATAATAGCATCAGTAAATGAAGATCCTGATTTTTTAGTTAAGAGTAATAAACTAAGAAAAGACCTGTATTATAGGCTTAATGTTATAAGAATTAATATGCCAGAATTAAATGTTAGAAAAGAAGACATACCTTTACTAGTAGAAATGTTTATAGAGAAGCATAACAAAAGATTAGGGGCTAGTATAAGTGGAATAAATAGTTCTGCATTAGAGCTTTTAATGAAAAAAGATTATGATGGGAATGTAAGAGAATTAGAGCATATAATTGAAGGAGCTTTAAACTATAAAAGAGATGGAATTATTGAAATTTCAGATTTGCAGTTAAACAGCACTATTGAAAATTTATCTCTTAAAAAGAGACTTGAAAATATGGAAATTAAGTATATAAAGGAAGCATTGATTATTCATGATAATAATGTAAGTAAAGCAAGTGAATTCTTAGATATACCAAGACAAACTCTACAATATAAAATATCTAAATATAAAATAATAGATTTAATAAAAAAATAAAAATAGTTATGTATTTTAAATGATTTAAATATACGTATAAATATAAAATATATGGATATAATAGGAAATGGTGTAAAAGGTTTATTTTAACATCACTTTATCTACATCTATCATAATAAATATTTTTTACTTATTGATGGATTTTTCAAAAATATAGTGTATACTTATATAGTAAAATATACAATATTAGAATTCTGCATGTTTATAATTAAGAGGATTAAATAAAAGGATTATAAATATATAATATAAATAGTAATACATTTTAAAAGGAAGCATAAGGCTTCTATCATTTATTATTAATAGAAACTTATATTAAGCATATAAAAATTTATTTCCAAAGTTACAGTTAAATGAAATATACAATTTAGGAGGTGATCCTTTGAATAATGAAAATTTACATAGCATGAATGTTATAGAATTGAAGAGTATTGCAAAGGAATTAGGAATAAAAAATATTGCTAAATTTAAAAAAAGTGAGCTAATTGAAGAAATTAAAAAGGTATCTTTAAAATCTAGTGAATCTAAGAATGATGATGAGGGCCATAAGAATAATGAAAAAATACAGCCCGCTCAAATAGAAAAAGAAGGTATAATTCTTAAGGAAAGGATTACCAGGAGGGAAATATCTGAAGATAGTAAGAATTATGGAAATGATAAACCTGTAACTAGAGAAAATAATAATTATGGTAAGAGTGTTGATGATGAGTCTACTAGTAGGAATTCATATAATGAAGGATTAAATGAAACTAAGGAAAATACAATGGAAGAAAAAGTTGACAGCATAGAAGAAAAACGTGAGAGATTAAAAAGCTTAATAAGTGAATCAGAAACAGCTAAAGGGGTATTTGAGTTAAGTGATAATGCTAACTTTGGTCTACTTAGAATGAATAACTATTTAAGTAGTAATGAAGACATATATGTTTCAATATCTCAAGTTAGAAGATTTAATCTTAAGACTGGTGATGAGGTAGAAGGTAAAGTAAGGATGTCTAAAGAAGGCGAAAAGTACAAAGCCCTTCTACAGGTAATAAAAATAAATGGCGAAAATCCAGAAAAAGCTGTTGGTAGAGCTCCTTTTGAAAGGTTGACACCTATATATCCTACAGAAAGATTAAAATTAGAGACAGATGATTCTAAGGATTTATCTACAAGATTAATGGATATACTAGCACCTATAGGAAAGGGACAAAGAGGTGTAATAGTTGCTCCGCCTAAAGCAGGAAAAACTTCAATTTTAAAGAAAATAGCTCATAGTATAGCAGTTAATCATCCTGAGGTTAAAGTTATAGTACTTCTTATTGATGAAAGACCAGAGGAAGTTACAGATATGCAAAGATCTATTCAGGGGGATGTTATATATTCAACCTTCGATGAAGAGCCAGAACATCATGCTAAGGTAGCACACATGGTTCTTGAAAGAGCAAAGAGAATGGTAGAACAAGGACAAGATGTAATAATTCTTTTAGATAGTTTAACAAGACTTGCTAGAGCCTATAACTTAACTATAACAAGAACTGGTAGAACTCTATCAGGAGGATTAGATACAGGAGCCTTACTTATGCCTAAAAAATTCTTTGGGGCTGCTAGAAATGTTGAGGAAGGCGGAAGCTTAACAATCCTTGCCACAGCTCTGGTTGAAACTGGAAGCAGAATGGATGATATGATTTTTGAGGAGTTTAAAGGTACTGGTAATATGGAGGTTCATCTTGATAGGCAACTACAGGAAAGAAGAATATTCCCTGCTATAGATATATACAAATCAGGAACACGTAGAGAAGATTTACTTCTTACAAAATCACAGCTTGAAGTCAGCTATAATATAAGAAAGATTATGTACAAGACAGGAAATCCTCAAGCGGTTACTGAAAAGCTTATAGGAATCTTATCAAAAACTGATAATAATGAAGAATTTTTTGAAGTTGTATCTAAGAATCAAGATATATTAAAGTAAATTATATAAAAGGGTTTGTGTGAAAAAATAACTCATCATCTACAGAATGCTGAGATTATTTTCATACAAATCCTTTAAAATATAAAAAAATAGGAGAAGTAATCTTCTCCTACATAAAAATATATATGATTATTCGCTTTTAAGGTTGAATTTTTTCATAAACTTGTCAACTCTTCCACCAACGTCTACATTCTTTTGCTTACCTGTAAAGAATGGATGACATTTTGAACAAATATCAACTTTTAATTCTGGTTTAACAGAACCTGTTACAAAAGTGTTTCCACAAGCACATTTAACAACAGCTTCGTTGTTATAGTTTGGATGTATTCCTTCTTGCATTTCATTTCACCTCTTTCGATATAACATATATACCCGTATTATCAACTATTTGATTATAACATAGAGATAGTATAAGGTCAATATCATTATTAGTTGTATTATATGGTATTAGATATATAAATAAAAAAATATACTCGCAATATTAATTTGATTAATGAGGATTTTTCTAATAAAATAGTATTGTATGATTAATTGATGGACTTTGGAGGAATATTACTATGAGTAAACTATATTTTAGATATGGAGCAATGAATTGTGGAAAGTCTACTAACCTTCTTCAAGTTGCTTATAATTATGAAGAAAGAGGAATGAATACAATAATAATTAAGCCTAAGACAGATACAAAGGGTGGAAATAAAATTGTATCTAGACTTGGAGTTACAAAAGAAGTAGATTTAAGCTTTGGAAAAGAAGAAAATATTTTTACTACGGTAGAAGAATATATAAAAGAAAATGGACAAATTCATTGCATATTGGCAGATGAAGTTCAGTTTTTTTCTAAAAATCAAATTGATGAGTTGTTTATGATAGCTGTTAAGTTAGATATTCCAGTAATATGTTATGGACTTAGAACGGACTTCCAAATGGTAGGTTTTGAAGGAAGTGAGAGACTTCTGTTAATTGCTCATAGTTTAGAAGAGTTAAAGACAATTTGTAAATGTGGTAAGAAGGCTATAGTAAACGGAAGAAAAATTAATGGAAAATTTGTTTTTGAAGGTAATCAGGTTGCAATTGATAATGAAGATAATGTAGAATACGAAGCTCTTTGTCCACAATGTTATATTAAATATCAAGAGGAAAACTTAAAATGTAAACATTGAATATATAAGTTTCAACAGAGAAACTCTATATATCCCTTATCATAGTCTGTGTTAAGGGGTAATATGCGTATAGAAGCTTAATTGCAACATATGAAATGTTTCAATGGTACCATAAATAGAAAAATAAAGAAAAGGTAGGTGTTAGCATGGAAAAGAAGGCAACGGTTGGCGGACAGGCAGTCATAGAAGGGGTAATGATGAGGGGATCTAAAGGTCTTGCTACTGCAGTAAGACTCCCAAATGGTGAAATTGAAGTGAAAAAAGAGTCAAGTGAAAGTCTAACTAAGAAAAATAAATTCTTAGGACTTCCTATAATTAGAGGATTTGTGTCACTTATAGAATCTTTAGTTATAGGATTAAAGAGTCTAGAATTTTCGGCATCTTTTTTTGAAGATGATGATGAAACAGAATCTAAATTTGATAAATGGTTTGATAAAACATTTAAAGATAAAGGTAGTAGCGTTCTTATGGGTATTTCCTTAGTAATTTCTTTAACTTTTGCTGTACTATTATTTTTCATTTTACCAACTGTATTAACTAGCGTAGTGAAAAAAACAATAACAGCTAATGTTATAGCGTTAAATGTTGTAGAGGGATTAATAAGAGTTATAATATTTCTAGCATATATATTTCTTGTTGGAAAGTTAGAAGATATAAAAAGAGTGTATCAGTATCACGGTGCAGAACATAAAACTATATTCTGTTATGAGAGTGGTATAGAGCTTACGCCGGAGAATGCTAAAAAATTTGGTAGACTTCATCCAAGGTGTGGAACTAATTTCTTATTTTTAGTTATGGTTATTAGTATAATTATATTCTCATTTACAGGATGGCAATCTATAGGTCAAAGAGTAGTCTCAAGAATATTATTACTTCCAGTAGTATCTGGAGTAACCTATGAAGTTATAAAATGGCTAGGAAAGAGTGATAGCAAAATATCTAAGATTATTGCATGGCCAGGGCTACTATTACAGAAAATAACAACACAAGAGCCAGATGAATCTATGTTAGAAGTTGCAATAACTTCATTAAAAGCGGCAGAGGGATTAGAATGAATTATAGTGAATGAGGAATAATATGAATATAAATGAAGCATTAATAAGAGCATATGATATATTGAAGAGTAATGCTATCGAATCCTATATGATAGATGCACAGCTCCTATTATGTAAGGTTTTAAATGTAGAAAAGTTGTATATAATAATGAACAGGTTTGAGGAACTAGATGAAGATAAGAAAAAAAAGTTTTTTGAACTTGTGGACTTAAGAGGTCAGAAAAGACCTATGGCATATATTTTAGAACAAGTTGAATTTATGGGAATTAATTTTTATGTTGAAGATGGAGTATTAATTCCAAGGGCTGATACAGAAATTTTAGTAGAAGAGTGTATCTCCATAATAAAAAATAATGACTTGAAATTAGTATGTGATATGTGTTGTGGGAGTGGCGCTATTGGAATTTCAATAGGCCATTATATAGAAAAAAGTAAGATTTGGTTATATGATATAAGCGATATAGCTTTAAATGTTACAAGAAAAAATATTAAAAATTTAAATTTAGGAGAAAAGACCAATGTAAGTAAAAGCGATTTATTTCAATTACCTATAAAAGAAGGTTTAAGGTTTAATATGATAGTATCAAATCCCCCGTATATTAGGGAAGAAGTAATTCCCACACTTATGGGAGATGTTAAAGATTATGAACCACATTTAGCTCTTTCAGGTGGAATAGATGGTCTTGATTTCTATAGAAGTATATGTAAAAAAGGAAAAGAGGTATTATATCCTATGGGATATTTATGCTTTGAAATAGGCCATGATCAAGAGAAAGAAGTGAAATCAATCATGAGCAATGAGGGATTTATTGATATATATAGTTTAAAAGACCTAGGTGGAAATTATCGAGTGGTAATAGGAAGGTTACCATAAATCATATTTTTATGGTATAATGGAATGATGTAAAAAATGTAGATTTATGATTAAATTACGGAGAGTGTTATATATATGTTAGAAAGATTAGATTTTTTGGAAAACAAATATGATGAATTATCAAATAAAATTAGTGATCCTAGCGTAATGGCTAATCAAAAGGAATGGCAAAAGCTTTGTAAAGAACATGCCGAGCTAGAGGTAATAGTAGGAAAGTATAGAGAGTACAGAGATGCTGAAAATGCACTAGCTGAAAATAAAGAAATGCTTAATGAAGAGTCTGATAGAGAAATGAGAGAAATGATTCAAGAAGACATAAAAGCATTAACAGAGCAATGTGAGAAGGCAAAGGAAGAAATAAGAATATTATTACTACCTAAAGATCCTAATGATGATAAAAACGTGTTTATAGAAGTAAGAGGTGGAGCTGGTGGAGATGAAGCTGCTCTATTCGCTGCAAACTTATTTAGAATGTATACAAGATATGCAGAACGAAACAGATGGAAAGTCGAAATAATGAGTGCTAATGAAACCGACATTGGCGGATTTAAAGAAGTTGTATTTATGGTTAAAGGTGATAAAGCCTATAGCAAGTTAAAATACGAGAGTGGAGTGCATAGAGTTCAAAGGGTACCGGATACAGAATCAAGTGGTAGAATTCATACTTCCACAGCTACTGTTGCAGTACTTCCAGAAGTTGAAGATGTAGATATAGATATAAATATGAATGATATAAAAATAGATGTATTTAGAGCTTCAGGAAATGGTGGACAGTGCGTTAATACAACAGACTCCGCGGTAAGAATGACTCACTTACCAACAGGTCTTGTGGTTTCATGTCAAGATGAAAAATCACAGCTTAAGAACAAAGAAAAGGCTTTAAAAATATTAAGAGCTAGACTATATGAAGCAGCAGAAGCAGAAAGAGCTAAAGGAATTGCTGACGATAGAAAGAGTCAAGTTGGAACTGGAGATAGAAGTGAAAGAATCAGAACCTATAACTATCCTCAAGGAAGAGTTTCAGATCATAGAATAGGATTAACTCTTTATAAACTTGAAGCTTTCTTGGATGGAGATATAGATGAAATGCTAGATGCTTTAATAACTGCTGACCAAGCTGAAAAAATGAAGGCGATGGGAAATAGTATTTAGGTCTTAAATTTTGTAAGGTGGAGGATTACTTAATGGATATAGATAAAGTCCTAAAGAAGCAAAGAAAATCTTACAAAAGATTTATGCTATCTATGGGCTTTATTTTTATAATATTGCCCATAATATTACTTATGACTAAACAGATAAACATATTTTTTATTATTTATCTGTGTGTAATTGAAGGATTAATATTAATTTCTGTAATGATAAGATATAATGAAGAGTATTTAAGGTTTGAGGTATATGAAGATAAAATAATCATAGCTATTTTGGGTGGTAGAATAAAATATAAAATTCATTATAATAAAGTAGCTATTATTCATACTATACCTCAAGAAAGGTATTTTGACATATTAATAATAACGAAATCTAAATTCAGAAATAAAAGATTAAGACTCGTAACTAATAAGGTGTTAGAGAGATTTCAAGGTATAGGCAAATATTATTCTAAAGTAAAAATGCCTAATGAAGGTGATTATTATTACTTTATGATAAAAAGAGGTGGCGTAAAGAAATATATGCTATTAGATCTTCTATTTAAATATTGCGTAAGCGCTGTCTTTACTGAAAATGCCATAATACATATAAAAGAATATAGAAAACAGAATAAAATATGAGACTTATAAATATATTTTACTATGAATAATTTTTCAGGAGGAATTATGAATAGTACTGTATTTATAATAGGAATTTTTTCTGCTGTAATATCCTTGATAGGGACTATGGTTGGTGCATTAATTGGAGTATCATTGAAGAATCCTACTGACAAGCTATTAGGAATTTTATTATCAATTGCTACAGGTATAATTATATCTATAATATTTTTAGAACTTATACCAGAGTCAATTGACAAAATAGGCTTTGTTAAAACTCTAATAGTTATAATTATTGGAATAATAGTTATATATCTTATAGATTGTTTAATTAAAGTAAGTAGCAAGAGTAATAATAGAAATCCTAATACGATAAATCATACTAAAGTTGCAATACTTATGGCTTTGGGACTGATGATGCATAATTTTCCAGAGGGTATTATAATGGGCTTTGGATTTGTTAAAGGTTCAGGATTAGGTATAAAAATGAGTATACTTATATCTATCCACGATATACCAGAAGGAATTGCTATGGCTGCTCCTTTAATAGCAGCTGGCAAAAATCGGCTTAAAATTCTATGGTATAGCTTTTTGGTAGCCTTTCCAACAGTTATAGGAGCGTGGATAGGAATATTGATGAACTCCATATCATCTGCATTTCTAGGATATAGCATTGCTTTTGCTAGTGGAATTATGCTTTATGTGGCTTTTGGACAGATGTTGCCAGAAAGTAACGAGTTACATAGTAGTTATACAAATGCTATGTGGATTATATTAGGAATAATATTTGGATTCGTAATGATAAATTTATTTTAAAGGAATTATTAAAGTAGGTGTTAATAGGGATGAAAACAAAAGTTGTAATGTTAAGTGAGGAAACTCCAGATGCGAATGCGATAAAAGAAGCAGGAAAAGTTATAAAAGATGGTGGACTTGTAGCCTTCCCTACAGAGACTGTGTATGGGTTAGGAGCTAATGCGCTAAATAGTGAAGCTGTATCTAAAATCTTTAAAGCTAAGGGTAGGCCACAGGACAATCCACTAATAATCCATGTAGGAGACTATAATATAGCCCCATATGTTAAAGAAATACCAACTGTAGCAAAGAAGATAATAGATAGATTTTGGCCAGGTCCAATAACTATAATACTTGAAAAAACTGATTTAGTTCCGGAAGTTACCAGCGCAAATTTGTCTACGGTAGGGATTAGAATGCCACAAAACAATATTGCTATAGATTTAATAAAATCTGCTGGAGTACCCATAGCAGCACCTTCTGCTAATATATCTGGTAGACCTAGTCCTACAGATATGGAAAGTTGTATTGAAGATTTAGAGGGAAAGGTAGATTATATATTGGGTGGGGAAAATAGTATTGTTGGTGTTGAATCAACTATAGTAGATTGTACAGTCTCACCTATATGTATATTAAGGCCTGGAGCTATAACTTTGGAGATGCTAAGAGAAGTAGATGATCAAGTTTATATAGATCCATCTATATTATCGAAGCCTAGAGGAGACTTTAAGCCTAAGGCGCCTGGAATGAAGTATAGACACTATGCACCTAAGGCACCAGTACAGATAATAGATGGAAATATACATAAAGTTATTGCAAAAATTAATGAAATGGTATTAAATTATATTGAACAAGGGAAAAATGTTGGAATCATTGCTACTGATGAGACAAAGGATATGTATGACAAAGGAATTGTTGTTTCAGTAGGATCAAGATGCAATATAGATGATGTAAGTAAAAATCTATTTAGAGTTTTAAGAGGGTTTGATAGTTTAGATATTGATATAATTCTTTGCGAAGCTTTTGAAGAAAGTGGAGTAGGCACAGCTGTAATGAATAGACTTAAAAAGAGTGCAGGCTTTAATATATTAAAAGTATAATTGGAGGGGATAATATGAAAATAGCAATTGGTAGTGACCATGGTGGATTAAGATTAAAAAAAGAAGTAATTAAACACCTAGAAAAAAAGAACATAGAAGTTAAGGATTACGGTACATATACAGAGGATTCTTGCGATTACCCAGATTTTGCAGAAAAAGTAGGTAATGCAGTAGTAGCTAAGGAATATGATTATGGAATTTTAGTATGTGGTACAGGAATTGGTATAAGTATATCAGCTAATAAGATACCAGGGGTAAGAGCTGCACTTTGTAGTGATACTTTTAGTGCACATGCAACTAGAGAGCATAATAATGCAAATATATTAGCTTTGGGAGAAAGAGTAATAGGAATAGGACTTGCTTTAGATATAGTTGATGCATTTCTTGGTTCAACCTTTGAAGGTGGAAGACACGAAAATAGGGTTAACAAGATAATGGAAATAGAAAAAAAATATAATAAGTAATCTTAGGAGGATAATGAACATATGAGTAAAGTTACACAGATTGATCATCCATTAATATTGCATAAGTTATCATTTATGAGAGACAAAAATACAGGGTCTAAGGACTTTAGAGAATTAGTAGAGGAAGTTGCTATGCTTATGGCCTATGAGGTTACTAGAGAGATGCAACTAGAAGAAGTTGAAATTGAAACTCCTATAGGCCTTACAAAATGTAAAGTCCTTGCAGGAAAGAAAATGGCTATAGTACCTATATTAAGAGCAGGACTTGGGATGGTTGATGGAATGCTTAAACTTATACCAGCAGCTAAAGTTGGGCACATAGGTATGTATAGAGATGAAGAAACTTTAATGCCAGTAGAATATTTCTGTAAGTTACCACAAGATATAGAAGAAAGAGACATTATAGTTACTGATCCAATGCTTGCAACTGGTGGTTCAGCTATAGATGCTATAAATGCACTTAAGAAAAGAGGAGCTAAAAATATAAGACTTATGTGTCTTGTTGGAGCTCCAGAAGGAATAAAAGCTGTTATGGAAGCACATCCAGATGTAGATATATACTTAGCATCAATAGATGAAAAATTAAATGAACATGGATATATTGTTCCTGGTCTTGGAGATGCAGGAGACCGTCTATTTGGAACTAAATAATATATTATTTAGTATAGTAGCACCCTGATTAGATTTAACTTTCTAATTAGGGTGTTTTATTACATAATAAAAGAAGTCTTAGCAGTTGCTAGGACTTCTTTTTATATAAGTAGGTAAATTTTTCATTATATTGGGGGAATGAGGGCTATTTACCGAAATATCTTTGTAATAAACCATTGAATGCAGCACCGTGTCTAGCTTCATCTTTACACATTTCGTGTACTGTATCATGGATTGCATCTAAGTTTAATTTTTTAGCTAATGTAGCAAGATCTTTCTTACCTTGGCAAGCTCCGTGCTCAGCATCAACTCTCATTTGTAAGTTAGTTTTTGTATCAGCTACAACTACTTCTCCTAATAATTCAGCGAACTTAGCTGCGTGTTCTGCTTCTTCGAAAGCTATTCTCTTATAAGCTTCAGCGATTTCTGGATATCCTTCTCTATCTGCCTGACGACTCATTGCTAAGTACATTCCAACTTCTGTACATTCTCCAGTGAAGTTAGCTCTTAATCCTTCAATTACTTCTGCGTCAACTTCTGCTGCAATTCCGATTCTATGTTCATCAGCCCAAGCAAGGTTTCCTTCTGTTTTTTCTATGAATTTGTCAGCAGGCGCTTTACATACTGGACAAAACTCTGGAGCTGAATCTCCCTCGTGAATATAACCACATACTGTACATACAAATTTTTTCATAAATATTTCCTCCTTAAATCTTTCACTATAATAATTTTTATTGTTTTTTCTTGCTGTATTTATCTTATGATCTTATTATATACTATCAAATAATAATTATCAATAGAAAGTTATTATTTTTTATTATTTTTTTTAGATAATAAAAATACACCATAAAATTATTATATTATAAGTTATGATTTATGTTGCATAATATAAGGTAATTTAATATAAAGTTCAAACTTCAAACTTCAATAAGAGATATCTAATTGATTTTAAAATTTCTTCATATAACAAAGAATTATATATTCATACCAATGCAATAAAGAAAATTATTTGTATTAAATTTAAAGGAAAAGAATATTATATATAGTTAATTTAAGTATATAAATCAGTTAAATAAGGGACACTAAAGTAGATTTTAATGAATAAAAAATTATAAAAGTGTATAAAAATAATAGTTTTACAATTAGATATATACTACATTAGTTAGAATTTTGAATGAATAAATAATAATTTAATCAATATTAAGTAATATTAGACTAGAGGATTCTTATCAATATAATTACATATGAATTTTAAAAGTCATATATGTTAATTGGTAAGTGTATACAATAGATAATATATGTATACCATACATATTATTTATAGGCTTTTTATAAATATATGGTTAATTTAACCTATTTGAATAGGTTTATTAATACTGCTTAACCCTTGATTTTCTTAGCTTTAACCTAATTTAAAGCCTAAAAGTGAAGTCTAAAATTCTTTTGACCACGTATTGTAAATTTTCAGTTTTAACAGACAAATGAATAAAAAAAAAATCTTATAATCCTTTTATTGCAAAAGCTCAAAAAATGTAGCAAAGTAGAGATAACTTGTACTAATATTGAATATTTATCAGTTTAGAAGTAATTTGGGCTAATTCGGTGAAAATCTAGATTTTAGAAGATGTCCACATAGATGTATAATATCATATATGCAAAAGCGAGGTGATCCAATTTAATGAATAAAGAGTGTTTAGATATTATTAAAATAGTGGGCTTGTTTGACTTTATTATAGGAATTATAGTTTCATTAATTTTAATGTTATTCTTCAACTGGATATCCTGGTTTTTTTTATTTGGGATAGTTTGTAGTTTTATAAACTTTATTGTTAATTCTCTTACGACTCAAATGATTATTATGAAGGATAAAAGATTTAAAGGTCTACTAATACTTTTGTCTTATGTAGTTAGAATAGGACTTGTATGTGGAATATCTCTCGCTATTATTAGAAAAAGTGAGGTGAGCTTTTTTATTTTCATTGCAGGATATACGGCTCAGTTAATAGCTGTATTATGCTACGGATTTACTTTAAGGAGCCAGGAAGGAGTGTGATGTTATGGAAGAAATGGCACCTTTGTTTGCAATAAATTTATTTGGATATGAATATGAGGTTGTTTCAGGGTTATTCATACAATGGGTAGTTATTGCAATTGCATTGGTTTTATCTATCCTATACAGTAGAAAGGTTAAAAAGATTCCAGGAAAAGTGCAAAGTGTTGTAGAAATTGGAATAGACTTTTTATCTAATGTAGTTAAAGACAATATGGGGCCTGGAGCAAGTTCTTTTATTCCTTACATTGGATCATTGGGAATTTATTTGTTTTTATTAAATATGGTAGGATTATTTGGAATAAAGCCACCTACCTCAGATTATAGTGTTACCTTAGGAATTGCACTTACAACCTTCTTTGTAATTCAAGGATATACTATAAAGAAATTAGGACTTTGGGGTTATTTTAAAGGATATGCATCTCCCGTACCATTATTATTACCAATAAATATAATGGAGAGATTTATGCTTCCAATATCATTAAGCCTGAGACTTTTTGGAAATATATTTGCAGCTACTATGATTATGGAACTTCTATATGGAGCTCTTACGGGAATAAACTTTGTGGCAGCAATAGGATTACCAATACCGTTCCATTTCTATTTTGATATATTCGATGGAACAATACAAATGATTATTTTTGTAATGTTAACTATGATTAATATTAAGATTACAGCAGAACATTAAAATTTAATTAAATAATAGTATAAATAATTAAGATTTAATTATTATAAGTATATACAATATTTATATTTAAGGAGGAATTATAAATGGATTCAGCAGCTTTCATAGCAGGAATGTCAGCAATAGGAGCAGGTATAGCAGCTCTTGCAGTTATAGGTGGAGGATTAGGAACAGGAAATGCTACTGGAAAAGCAGTAGAGAGCATAGCTAAGCAACCAGAAGCTAGCAGTAAAATAATGAGTGCATTAATAGTAGGGGGAGCTTTATCAGAAGCTACAGCTATATATGGATTTTTACTTGGATTATTATTAATATTATTTGGCGTAAGAGGCTAGTATTTTAGTAAAAAAATATTAAGAAGGAGGGTGAGGTTCCATATCTTAGTTGTAAGAAGTGATAATTAATTGAGTGAACATTATTTAGTTAATATATTTTACTTAACTTACAATTAAGAGGGTAGGATGGAACAGATTTTATGAATATTGATTTAGGTATTATAATACCATCAACCATCAATTTCTTTATATTTTACTTAATACTAAGAAAGTTTGTATTTAATAAAACTTTAGCAGTTATCAATTCTAGAAAAGAAGAAGTAGAAAGTGCTTTTAAAAAGGCTAGAGATGAGGAAGAAAGAGCAAAATTATTAAAGCAAAAATATGACGAAGATGTTATAAAGTATAGAAATGATGGCTTGAAATTAGTAGAGAGTTATAAGCAAAAGGCTGATAAGGTCTATGCTGAAATAATTGAAGATTCACAAAGAGAAGTAGCAAACATAAAAGATAGAGCTGCTAGGGACATAAAAAGGGAAAGAGAAAAAGCTAATAAAGAGATTAAGCAAGAGATTATCGATTTATCAATGAAGCTTGCTGAAAAGACTTTAGAGAAAGAAATTAGTGAAGAAAATCATAGAGAATTAATTGATAAGTTCATCGCTAAGGTAGGTATTTAAAAATGTATGAATTTTTAGATAGGAGGTATGCTCTAGCCCTTTATGAAACGTGTAAAGATGCAGGTAATATAGAAACTGTTTTAGAGGAATTTGGGGAAATAGTTGAAGAGTTTAATACAAATGAGGGACTTAATAAGATTATAAGAAATCCTCAAATTAATAAATATAATAAGAAAAGAATATTTGAAGAATTATTTAAAGGTAAGATAGAGGATGAACTTTTAGGGTTTTTATTATTGCTTATAGATAAAGGAAGAATACTCTATTTAAAAGAAAAATATGTACAATTTAAAATAGTTTACCTCAAAAATAATAATACTGTTGTAGCTAAAATTAAGTCTGTCATTCCATTAAATGATACAGAGAGAGAAGCACTAAAAATAAAACTAGAAAAGCGTTATGAAAAAAACATAATAATAGAAGAAGAAATAGATAAATCGCTCTTGGGTGGAATGATTATCACTGTAGGTGATGAGACAATTGATGGAACTATTAAGACTAAGCTTATGGATCTTAAAAATGTATCAGCGGGTAACGTAAATAGATATAATTTTGATGAACTTAATAAGCAATTATTAGCTGATGTTATAACAAATACTCCTTTAAATGAAGAAGAACTAAAAAAATTAAGAGGATGGCTAGTAGAGTTTTATGATAGAGAAATTATTATAAACAACATAGTAGATGAATCTTATAAAGATGATATTAAGGTTATCATAGGTGAAGATGTAACTACAAAGGCCACAATTGATGAGATAGTTAATATTCAAAAAAATAAGATTAAAAGAGTAAAGCCGGAAGATTGTATCATAGATTTAGAGGAAAAAGGTAAAATTCTTAATGCTACAGTTAGGACAGTAATTCCTTTAACTGAAGAAGAAAAAATTAAGTTAACAAAAGGACTCGAAAAATTCTATGATAGAAAAATAGTAATCCATGAAGAGATAGACGATAGTATAGTTGGTGGAGTATTAGTCAAAATAGGAAATGACATTACTGATGGAACAGTAAAAAGTAAGCTTAGATATGTTAGCAATGACATGGAGTAGAAGCTTCAAATTGTGGTAAGAATAGAGGTGGAATCATGCATATTAAACCAGGTGAGATAACGTCTATTATAAAAAGAGAGTTAGATAGATATGAAAATCATATTAACACTATAGATTCTGGAACCATTATTCAAATAGGAGATGGTATAGCTAGAATTTATGGACTAGATAATTGTTTAGAGGGCGAGTTACTAGAGTTTCCAAATAACATATACGGAATTGCGCTAAACTTAGAGCAAGATAACGTAGGATGTGTGTTATTAGGTTCTGAAGAAGGAATAAGAGAAGGAGATATAGTAAAAAGAACAGGAAGAGTTGTAGAAGTACCTGTTGGTGAAGCTCTTATAGGAAGAGTTGTAGATTCTCTAGGAAATCCTATTGACGGAGACGGAATGATAGTAGCTTCTGAATATAGAGCTGTAGAAGTTGAAGCTCCAGGAGTTATAGAAAGACAATCAGTAAAAAGTCCTATGCAAACAGGAATAAAAGCTATAGACTCTATGATTCCAATTGGAAAAGGACAAAGAGAATTAATTGTAGGAGATAGGCAGACTGGTAAAAGTGCAATAGCTATAGATGCTATTATAAACCAGAAGGGTAAGAATGTAACTTGTGTTTATGTAGCTATAGGTCAAAAGCAATCAACAGTTGCTAATATAGTAAATACATTAAAAGCAGAGGGTGCAATGGACTATACAATAGTTGTAGCTGCAACAGCATCACAATCTGCATCTCTTCAATATTTAGCTCCTTTTGCAGGATGTTCAATGGCTGAATATTTTATGTATAAGGGTGGAGATGCACTTATAGTGTATGATGACTTGTCTAAGCACGCTGTTGCTTATAGAACTATGTCATTATTACTTCGTAGACCACCAGGAAGAGAAGCTTATCCAGGAGATGTATTCTATCTTCATTCAAGACTTTTGGAAAGGGCAGCAAAGCTTTCTGATAGTTTAGGAGGAGGATCATTAACTGCTCTTCCAATAATAGAAACTTTAGCAGGGGATGTTACAGCATATATTCCTACGAATGTAATATCAATAACAGATGGTCAGATTTTCTTAGAATCTGATTTATTCCACGCAGGTCAAAGACCAGCTGTAAACGCTGGTATTTCTGTATCCAGGGTTGGAGGAAATGCACAAATTAAAGCTATGAAACAAGTTGCATCGACTCTTAGAATAGAGCTTGCACAATATAGAGAGCTTGCAAACTTTACTCAATTTGGATCTGATCTAGATAAGGAAACAGTTAAAAGACTTGAAAAAGGAAAGAGACTTATAGAGATATTAAAGCAAGAGCAATATGTTCCTATGGATGTGGAAAAGCAAGTAATAATAATATACTGCGGAGTAAATGATTTCTTAAGTGATATTCCAGTTCATAAGGTTAAAGCTTTTGAGAAAGAATTCTTAGAATATATATATACACATTATAGAGACATTCCGAATGCTATAAAGGAAAAGCAAGAGTTAGATTCAGAGATAAAAGAAAGACTTAATATGGCCATATCTGAATTTAAAAAGGTATTTTTGACTGAAATTTAGAGATATCACCTAAATTTTTAG
Organism: Clostridiaceae bacterium; assembly: GCA_902363375.1. Classification (GTDB taxonomy): domain Bacteria; phylum Bacillota; class Clostridia; order Clostridiales; family Clostridiaceae; genus Clostridium_J. Next base: position 121,624 of record CABIZX010000003.1, read on the forward strand.
GAGGTGACAATATGGGCGTTGCAGGATTAGTTATTTTAAAAAAGAGAATAAAATCTATAGAGAACACGAAAAAGCTGACTAAAGCAATGGCATTAGTAGCAACATCTAAACTAAAAAAGGTAAGAGTATCGTTATATACAAATGACACATATTTTAAAAACTATAAAGAAGTTATGAATGAAATAATTCCATCATTACCAAAGGAAAACAGATATATGCAATCCAATGGAAGTGAGAAGAAATTAATTATAGTTGTAACTTCTGATATGGGAATGTGCGGTGCCTATAATAATAGTGTTGTGGATAGGCTTGAAGAAATAACTAAGGGCCATGAAGAAGATTATTTAATAGCGGTTATTGGTGAAAAAGGTAAGAGCTTAGCTAAGCGATATGGATTTAAAGTATTAGATGATTATAATCAAACTATTTCTGATGTACCTACATCTAGTGAGGCTAAGAGTATCTTTGAATACAGTTTCAATATGTTTAATGAGAAAAAAGTTGGAGAAGTAATTATACTTTATACTTGGTTTAAAAATCCTATAGTAAAGGAGCCTAAAGAATATAGATTGTTACCTCTTGCTTTTGAAGAGAATGAACAAGACCATATTGGTGAAGATGAATTTGATATAGAGGGAAATAAGGAAGAGCTTATGGAGTCAATAATTCCATCTTATTGCAATGCAATGGTTCTTAATGCACTGATAAATTCTAAATCATCAGAGCAGGCGAATAGAATGGAAACTATGAATAGTGCGACTCAGAATGCAGATGACTTAATATCTTCTTTAACGCTAAAATATAATAGAGTTAGGCAAGCGGCTATTACTCAAGAAATTTCTGAAATTATTGGTGGTGCCGAAGCACAAGGCTAATAAATTATTATATTATAGCTAAAATAATTTATCATATGTTTAACCGTTGTAACACTTACATTTTTTTAATATGAAGGTGTTACAAGGGTTAGATCCTAGATAAGATTAACTAAACTTCCTATGGAGGTAAAATTCCATTCAAGGTTTAGTTTCACTTGATATTATAAAAAGTATAGATAGGAGGAGTTACAGTTAACCTAGTTATAATTTGGTTAAGTGTAGCAGATTAATATGGCACAACGTATTGGTAAGGTAGTTCAAATTATTGGACCAGTAATAGATATAAAATTTGATACAGATTCATTGCCTAACATTTATAATGCTATTCAAATTAAAATGGATGGTAGAGTTATAGTTGCTGAAGTTGAACAACACATAGGAGATGATATAGTTAGAACTATAGCTATGGAATCAACTGATGGACTTAAACGTGGAGTTAAGGCTATAGATACAGGTAGACCTATTGAGGTACCCGTAGGACAAGAGGTTCTTGGAAGATTATTTAATGTATTAGGTCAACCAAAGGACGAAAAGGGTCCACTTGAAACAAATAAATATTATACAATTCATAGAGCAGCACCAAGTTTTGCAGAGCAATCAGTACAACCAGAAATGTTTGAGACTGGTATAAAGGTAATAGATTTAATAGCACCATATCAAAAGGGTGGAAAGATTGGACTTTTTGGTGGTGCCGGAGTTGGAAAAACTGTACTTATACAAGAATTAATTAATAATATAGCTAAAGAACATGGTGGATTATCAGTATTTACTGGTGTAGGAGAACGTACAAGAGAAGGAAATGACTTGTACAATGAAATGGTAGAGTCTGGGGTAATAAACAAGACAGCATTAGTTTTTGGACAAATGAATGAATCTCCAGGAGCTAGAATGAGAGTAGCACTTACAGGACTTACTATGTCTGAATATTTTAGAGACCAAGGTCAAGACGTGTTATTATTTATAGATAATATATTTAGATTTACTCAAGCTGGTTCAGAAGTATCTGCCCTATTAGGTAGAATACCTAGTGCGGTTGGATATCAACCAACCCTTGCTACAGAGATGGGAGCATTACAAGAACGTATAACATCTACTAGCAGTGGTTCAATTACTTCTGTTCAAGCAGTATATGTTCCAGCTGATGACCTTACAGACCCAGCACCAGCTACTACATTTACTCACCTAGATGCTACTACAGTTTTATCTAGATCTATAGTAGAGCTTGGAATATATCCAGCTGTTGACCCTCTAGAGTCAAGCTCAAGGGTATTAGATCCTAGAATTGTTGGAGAAGAACACTATGAAATAGCTACTCAAGTAAAATATATTCTTGAAAGATATAAAGAACTTCAAGATATTATAGCTATATTAGGTGTAGATGAGTTATCAGATGAAGATAAAGTTCTTGTTAATAGAGCAAGAAGAGTTCAAAGATTCTTATCTCAACCTTTTACAGTAGGAGAGCAATTCACTGGATTCAAGGGTAAATATGTTCCTATAAAAGAAACAATAAGAGGATTTAAAGAAATATTAGAAGGTAAGTATGATCATTTACCAGAGTCAGCATTCTTGTTTGCAGGAACAATAGATGATGTTATAGAGAAAGCTAAGGCTTTGGGTTAATACTATTTTGGATGTGATAAAATATGAAAAAGGTCTTTAAGCTTACAATAATAACTCCAGAGAGTGAGTTTTTCAAAGGAGATGCAGTTTCTTTAAACTGTGAAACCACAGAAGGAAGATTAGGAATTCTTCCTGATCATTCTGCTGTTATTGCAGGGCTTGTACCAACAGTAACCATATTTGAAGATGCCGACGGAAAAAGATATAAAGTTAATACTTCTGATGGGGTCTTGAAGGTAAGAAAGAATAATGTTAGTATGCTTTGCACTACAGCACAGTGGTCAGAATAAATTTTAGATACCATATATTTTAAATATTTATATAAACTAAAATAATAAGGCAAATAATCAATTGATTATTTGCCTTATTATTTTTTACATTATATTAAAAAGGCAATTTTTAATGAACAAATTTTGAAAGTTACTATATATTATTAGTATAAATGAAATATAACTTTATTAAATAAATATAATTAAGAATAAAATATACAGATAATGTTAATTATTTATATAAAGTGATTATTCTTGTATTAAGGTGGTATATATATGAAGTTATATAGTAAATTATTAATTATGATTATGTTAACATTAAGCGTATTAATTATAAGAGATGAGACCTTTTATGGAAAGAGCAAAGAAGATATGTTTAGTGAAATATTAAATAATGTAGATTCTTCTCTTGAAGAATATGTAGTAGAAGGTAAATTTTATAGTCAAGATGATAAAGAAAACATATATAAAAATATAATTACTAATACAGAAAAGACTATGGGACAAGTTTACCAAGAAGTTAATGAGGATTTAAGCTTTAAAATAGATTATAATGACAAAGAGTATGATGGGAGTGTATCAATAGCTGATTGTAGTGAAGGGTACGAGGTTATACTAAGAATTTCTATTTGTAAATCTAATTTAGATATTGAAGAAGAAAAAATTATAAGAAGCAAGATTAAAGAAATTTTATCCCCGATTAATAGTAGGATGGAATACTCACTATACGTAAAAAGTAAAATCTTAAGTAGTACAATAGATGAAACAAGAGATGTGGTTTTGCAACAGTTAGATTTAAATAACGCACAAAATATTGATGAAGTAAAAATAAATAATGGATATAGTATTATAAGCAATACAAATTTATATGATAAGGCGATAATACTAGGTAAGGAGATAGATTTTAACTGTGCTATAGTTAGATATTCCTCAGGATGCTATTTAATAATGGGGACACCTGTCATCAGGATAACATACTAAGAATAGCATTTTAAATGGAGGATTAACATGAGTAAGTTTTATATAAATGGGAACCGTAGATTAAAAGGAAGTGTAAACATAAGTTCGGCTAAGAATGCTGTATTACCAATATTGGTGTCCACTATACTAACAGATAGTATATCAACTATTAATGGAGCACCAATGTTAGAAGATGTGTTTGTACTATGCGAAGTTTTGAAATCCCTTTCAGCAGAGGTTAATATAGATAGAGAGAATAATAGAATTAATATTGATACAAGAAACTTAAAATACGATGGTATAGATAATGATTTAGTAAGAAAAATGAGAGCATCTTTTTTGGTCATAGGTGCTATGGTTGCAAGGTTTGGAAAGGCTAAGATTTCTATGCCAGGAGGATGTAGAATTGGCTCTAGACCTATAGATTTACATTTAAAAGGATTAAAAACTTTAGGAGCTACTATTAAAGAAGAGCATGGCTATGTTGAGGTAATCTCAGATAGGTTAATAGGTAATACAATTTATTTAGATTTTCCATCAGTAGGAGCTACAGAAAATTTGATGATGGCTGCTACCTTTGCAAAAGGAGATACTTATATAGAAAATGCGGCTAAGGAACCTGAAATAGTGGATTTAGCTAATTGTTTGAATAAAATGGGAGCAAAGATTGAAGGTGCAGGTAGCGGAAAGATATGTATAAGGGGAGTAGAAAGGTTAAATGGAGTTTCTTATACTCCTATATTCGATAGAATAGAAGCTGGAACATTTATAATAGCGGCGCCAATTACAAAGAGTAAGATAACTATAGAGGGTATTGATGAGGAACACTTAAAGTCAGTGATAGTGAAGTTACGTGAAATGGGTGTAAAAATTGATATAGAAGGGCATAAAATGGTTGTAGATGGGAATGTAGAGTTAAAGCCTACTGATATTATGACTATGCCTCATCCAGGATTTCCAACGGATATGCAATCACAAATGATGACATTATTAAGTATTACTCAAGGTAGAAGTAGTGTTACAGAAACCATATTTGAAAATAGATTTATGCAAGTTGCAGAACTACGAAGAATGGGTGCTAGCATTAATGTCAATGGAAGAATTGCTACCATAGAAGGTGTGAAAGAGCTAACAGGAGCAGAAGTAGTAGCACCAGACTTAAGAGCAGGAGCAGGATTAATTTTAGCAGGTTTATGTGCTAAAGGAGAGACAATAATAGATCACATATATCACATAGATAGAGGATATGTAACAATAGAGGATAAGCTTACTGCACTAGGGGCAGATATAACTAGAATATAATAATATTTATATAGCTCAGCTTTTAATGAGAAGCTGAGCATTTTTGTTTTAAGATTACTTATAAAAATTTATATGCATATTACCATAGATTCAATAATAAATATAACTATGTCAACTACAGCAGATAAGTTTATTTATTAGGAGGAAGAAAAGTGAAGTACTATGGAAGGACTAAGATTAATTTAAATTATGATAAGGTGCTAACCATTGCAAAACCTATATTGACTATCATTATATATTCATCGGTACTATTAGGTTTTTTAATATTATCTTATAAACTAATATTGGGTGGAGATAGTAAGATATCTCAGAAGGAAACTGAATCATTAATAGCTGTAGAAGCTATGAAACCTGATACGTCAACTAAGGAACCTATTAAAAGTATTCCATTTAATATGGATATAGAGACTATAAAGGTTTATTTGACAAAGGAGAATAGAAGTATTGATATACCTCTAGAAGAATATATAAAAGGTGTAGTAAGTAGTGAAATGCCATTAAATTTTAACAAAGAGGCTTTAAAGGCTCAAGCTATAGCAGCCAGAACTTATACCTTAGCTCATACTAAAGCTGTATCTAGTGGTTGTACAAATGGGAAAGGAGCAGATTTATGTGATACTGTTCATTGTCAAGTATACATACCTAAAGAAGAAAAAATAGCTCAATTAGGAGTGGATGGAGAAAAGAAATGGAAACTAGTTGAGGAAGTTGTAGAGGAGACTAAAGGGAAAGTATTAACATATAATAATGAATTAGCTGTAGGTGCATACTATTTTTCTACAAGCAGTGGAAAAACTGAAAATGTAGAAGATGTATTTTCAACAGCCTTACCATATCTTAAAAGCGTAGAAAGTTTAGGAGAAGATATGGCACCAAGGTATAAAAGTACAGAAACTATAGACATAAATAGGTTTGCACAAATAGTGAATGGAAGTTATAGTGATGCAAATTTATCACCTTCTAATCTAGCAAATCAGGTTAAAATAAATAGTTATACAGATGGTGGATCTGTAAAAGAAATAGTTCTCGGAAATATAACTATAACAGGAGTTAAGTTTAGACAGTTATTTGGATTAAATTCTGCTAACTTTTCCTTAGAGTTTTTAAATAATCAAGTAGTAATTAATTGTAATGGATTTGGACATGGAGTAGGTATGAGTCAGTGGGGAGCTAATGTAATGGCCAGCCAAGGTAAAAAGTGTGATGAAATCTTAAAACATTATTATACAGGTATAGAAGTAAAAAATATTAAAGGAAAATAAATAAAAAATAGGGTTTTGCCCTATTTTTTTTGGTTTAAATGAAAAAAATAAGAAAAAATTAAAATATTTAAGAAAAAATTTTTCTTATAGTGTATTAATTTCCCAATATGCGTCCACAATACTGATGGAGGTGTTTTTATGAACAATAAACTTAACAAAGTGAAGCAATTCTTCAAAAAAGAAGGCTTCTATGTAATTTTATTTGTTTGTCTATGTGCTGTTGCCACAGTTGCAGCTGTAACAGCTGGAAGAAATAACGGTAAAAATTCTGAAGAGGATAACGTAGCATTAGAACAAACAGAAAAAGAAGTTGTAACTCAACCGGAGAAACCTGAAAATGCATTACAAGTTCAAGAAAATCTTGAGCCTGTACCTACAGTTCAGAATGATGATGATACCGCAGCAGTTTCATCTCAAACTGAAGTTAGTTTTAAAAATCCAGTAGAAGGTACTTTAGGTAGAGCATACTCTGAAGATCCAGTATATTGGGCAACAACTGATAGTTATAAAAATCACTTAGCTATGGATGTTAAAGCTGCAGAAGGAACAGCAGTTGTAGCAGTAAGTGATGGAATAGTTAAAAAGGTAGATGTAAATACAGAGGGTACCTATGTAGAAATAGATCATCAAAATGGATTAACTACAGTATACGGAAACCTTCAAGAACAGGTTTTAGTTAAAGTTGGGGATAAGATTACAGCTGGTCAAGAAATAGGGGCTGTAGGTAAGACTACAAACCTTGCATATGAGGAATATGGGGATTATCTTCACTTCCAAGTATTTCAAGATGGAAAAGAAGTAGACCCAGCTAAATATGTTAGTTATGAAAAATAACTAAAATAAATTAACTTTCTTGCTAGCTTTTTAAATTTTGAGATAAAAGGCTGGCAAGAATGTAATTTAAATAAGGAAGTTAGCATATTTATAATTATAGAAGGGTTAAGGAGGTAACGCTTTGAAAGACTATATTGAAGATAGAGTACTAGAAGTAGCAAAATATATAATAGAATCCGAGGCTACAATAAGAAAAACAGCATCGGTATTTGGTGTAAGTAAAAGTACAATTCATAAGGATATGACTGAAAGATTGCCTAAAATAAATGCTCAGATAGCAGAAGAAGCGAAGAACATCTTAGATCTAAATAAAGCTGAAAGACATATTAGAGGTGGAAAAGCCACTAAAATGAAATATAAAACAATTGAAGGTTAGATAGAATAGTAATATAATAAGTATATATTGTTTTAGTAAATATTGTATAGTATTTTAATGTGATGAAAATACTAGAGAGCAGGAGTGAATTTTAAGATGTTTTTTTTTGGTGTAGGAACAGATATGGGGATAGACCTTGGTACTGCTACGGTGCTTGTTTATATGAAGGGAAAGGGAATAATACTAAAGGAACCTTCAGTTGTAGCAATAGATAAAAGTGCTAATAAGGTCTTAGCAGTAGGTGAAGAGGCTAGAAAAATGATAGGTAGGACGCCAGGTAATATTGTTGCAATTCGTCCGCTTAGAGATGGAGTAATATCAGATTATGATGTTACAGAAAAGATGTTAGAGCATTTTATAAAAAAGGCTTGTGGTAAGAGAAAAATGTCAACGCCAAGGGTTGTAATGTGTGTGCCTTGTGAGGCTACAGAAGTAGAGAGAAGAGCTGTTGAAGATGCTGCAAGAAATGCAGGAGCTAAAAAGGTTTTACTAATAGAAGAACCTTTAGCAGCAGCTATAGGAGCAGGGTTAGATATTACTAAAGCTAGCGGTAATATGGTTATTGACATAGGTGGAGGTACCACTGACATAGCAGTAATTTCTCTAGGAGGAATGGTTGTAAGAGAGTCTATTAAAGTTGCTGGAGACGATTTTGATGATGCTATAATTCGTTACATAAGGAAAAAGCATAAATTAATGATTGGAGAAAGAACAGCAGAAGAACTAAAAATAAGCATTGGATGCGCATATCCTAAAGAGGAAGAAGTGAAAACAGAGATAAGAGGAAGAGATCTTATAACTGGACTACCTAAAAATATAACAGTTTGTTCTAGTGAAATGGAAGAAGCGTTGAAGGAAGCGGTTACTTCTATAGCCGAATGTGCACATTCTGTACTAGAAAAAACACCACCTGAACTCGCTGCTGACATAGCTGATAAAGGTATAATAATGACTGGTGGAGGTGCTTTACTAGATGGGTTAGATAAACTTATTGAAAAGGTTACTCATGTACCAGTATATGTAGCTGAAGATTCTGTGTCCTGCGTAGCTATTGGAACAGGAAAGATGCTAGATTATGTAGATAAATTAGATGATTCTTTTACAGGATATAATGTTTCAATAAATAGTTAAAATGTACAAGTTAGAATATTAAACCTATATTTTGAATTATTTAAATCAGTTTATACTTTATTAACAATGATATATTCATTTATGTATAACAATAGATGTCAAAAAATAAAGGTTATAGAATATAAATTTTAGCGTTCATTATCTATACCTAGTATACAGATTAATATCTGTATACTAGGTATATTTTGTTTTATAGATATTTTAATATTACAAATAACTAAATAAGTGCATTTCAAGCAAGGAGTTTTTATTTGCTCGAAAATAATAAACATGGGATCAACATGGTATCTATAATATAGAATTTTGTTATTAGGTAGTTTTAAGTTTAAAATATTAACTAGGAATCAAATAAGTTGCTGAGATAATAACCATGAACAAGTCCTTGAGTTATAACTTTAGATATTTCTAAGATTAGATTTAACCTTATGTTTCTACTAGTGAATGGTTCATCGATATCACTAGAATCAACAATACCTATTATAGAGATATCGCCCACAGGAGAAAGAGATTTACCAACACCTTTGCCAGGATTAATGGGATAGTTTCTAACTTGTATCTCGCCAACTTTACTTGGAGGACCAAGACAAGCATCTATTCCAATAATTTTAGAATTTGGATGTTTTAATTTTATATCAGACAACTTACTATCTAAATTTAATGCGTGTATAGGATTACCTATAGTACCATAGACTGGTAAAGGAAAAAACTTTTCTTCTAACATACTACCTATAAGAGGACCTAAGCAGTCTCCAATGCATCTATCAGTTCCAATACAAACAATTATTGTATCTGTATTTAATTCATCTTTTAAAAAGTTAGATAGAGAATAATAACCTAATGGATCTTTGTAATGAATCTTAACTTTGCTCACAGAAACACCTCCATAAGAATTTATATGAAGTGACTTCGGTATAAATTCTAAAAAATATGGAATAATTTAGATAGTTTTTATTAATGGAGGGTAAGTTATGAATAGAAAGCTATATTCTGTGATAATAGTTTCATATACAATACTAAATATAATAGCTTTAGTAAGTTTCAATATAAATAGCAGTTTGGAATCTAAAGAAATTAATAATATATATAAAGAAAGTGAAGCTTACAATGATGTGAAAAATAGTTTAAATGAACAGGAAGATTATAAAGATAATAATATTTTAGAAGAAAAAAGTGATGACATTCAAGTTGAAGACGAGGGAGTATCCAATAAAGCTATGGAAGAACAAAGAGTAAAAGCAAATAGAGAAAGGGAGTATCGATTAAGCAAAACTTATGAGAATGATAGTCAAATAGCTAAAGTGGATGAAGCAGATTTTGATAAATATAATAAAGAAATCAAAGAAAAAAATAAAGTAATGAAGGTACCAGCAGATGAATTGATAAATAAACTAACAATATCAGAAAAGGCAAAAATAATGGGTATATGTAAAGAATTAGATGAAAATGATTATTCTGAAATAACAGAATTTCTAACATATAAAAATGAAAGATTAGCAGTGATGAGAACTCTTAATGTAATAGAAAATAAAGTAGATGAGGAAGAGGTTGAGGAATTAAAAAAAATATTCTCTAAATATATAGATATGAAAAAAGTTGAGGGAAATTAATAGATATAATTTTCAATAAAGAAGCTTTATTTATAATAATTATTATAAACCTATGCTAAAGATTAATAAGAATATGGATGCTTAATTAAAATATACAATGGCTATTTAGGCAGTATGATAAATGAATTTTGTTTGAAAATGTGATTAAAATTAAGAAATTAGACCTAAAATATAAAAAAACAATAAAATTTTAAAAAAAATATTGAAAAAAGGGGTTGAAAAATAATCAATATAATTGTATACTAAGTCTTGTCAGTTTAGTGGCATTTTCGTTAGCACAGGGTTAGAAATTAGCTGAAGTTAAGGTGAACTTCTAGTTTTGTTAAGAATATGGAGGAGTTCCCGAGAGGCCAAAGGGGGCAGACTGTAAATCTGTTACGTTTCGTTTCGATGGTTCGAATCCGTCCTCCTCCACCATATAAGGTCGCATAGCTCAGCTGGGAGAGCACCTGCCTTACAAGCAGGGGGTCACAGGTTCGATCCCTGTTGCGACCACCATAATGAATTAAATTTATTAAACTGCACAAACTAAATAATATGCTGGCATGGCTCAACGGTAGAGCAGCTGATTTGTAATCAGCAGGTTGTAGGTTCGATTCCTATTGCCAGCTCCATTAAGTGGAGGAGTTCCCGAGAGGCCAAAGGGGGCAGACTGTAAATCTGTTACGTTTCGTTTCGATGGTTCGAATCCGTCCTCCTCCACCATATAAGGTCGCATAGCTCAGCTGGGAGAGCACCTGCCTTACAAGCAGGGGGTCACAGGTTCGATCCCTGTTGCGACCACCATAATGAATTAAATTCATTAAATTGCATAAACTAAATAATATGCTGGCATGGCTCAACGGTAGAGCAGCTGATTTGTAATCAGCAGGTTGTAGGTTCGATTCCTATTGCCAGCTCCATTAAATGGAGGAGTTCCCGAGAGGCCAAAGGGGGCAGACTGTAAATCTGTTACGTTTCGTTTCGATGGTTCGAATCCGTCCTCCTCCACCATATAAGATACAAAGTTAGCTTTGTATCTTATTTTTTTTATATAAGTATTGTATAGCTTTATACTTATGATGAAAGATGTATGTTTGATTGAATAGCATAAGTTATTAAATTGAACAACAATAACAATTATATATTAAATAAATTAATAAAAAGTTCTAATCATAAATATATGATAGTATTTTTATTAGTTTTTGGATATGTTGACAGCTATATTTTACTATGATATCATCTATATATAAATTAATAATATAACTCTTATCAAGAGTGGTGGAGGGAGAAAGGCCCAATGAAACCCAGCAACCGGCTATTAAAAGCAATGGTGCCAATTCCTGCAGCATTTTCTGCAAGATAAGAAAGCTTAGTTTGAATATACTAACCTCTTCTTGTCAGACAAGAAGAGGTTTTAATTTTAAATGCCGGTGATAACTAAAAATATTTAAGGAGGAAATTTCAATGAGAAGATTATTTACGTCAGAATCAGTGACTGAAGGACATCCAGATAAGATGTGTGATCAGATATCTGATGCAGTACTAGATGCTATTTTAGAAAAAGATCCAAATGCTAGAGTAGCTTGTGAAACTGCAACCACTACAGGTATGGTTCTTGTAATGGGAGAGATAAGCACAAATTGTTATGTAGACTTCCAAAAGGTAGTTAGAAATACAATTAAGGAAATTGGATACACTAGAGCAAAATACGGATTCGATTTCAATACATGCTCCGTATTAACATGCATAGATGAGCAATCAGGCGATATTGCTATGGGTGTTGATGAGGCGTTAGAAAGTAAAGCAGGTCAAATGAATAATGATGAAGCTATAGGTGCTGGAGACCAAGGTATGATGTTTGGATTCGCTACAAACGAAACAGATGAGTATATGCCACTTCCAATTGCTATGGCTCATAAGTTATCAAGAAGATTAACAGAAGTAAGAAAGAATGACACTTTATCTTACTTAAGACCAGATGGAAAAACTCAAGTAACTGTAGAATATGAAGATAATAAGCCAGTAAGAATAGATACTATAGTAATTTCAACTCAACATTGTCCAGATGTTACAAGAGAACAAATTGAAAAAGATTTAAAAGAACATGTTATAGCTGCTGTAGTACCTTCTGAATTATTAGATGAAAATACTAAGTACTATATAAACCCTACAGGCAGATTTGTTATTGGAGGACCTCAAGGTGATTCAGGCCTTACAGGTAGAAAAATAATAGTAGATACTTATGGTGGATATGGCAGACACGGTGGTGGAGCGTTTTCAGGAAAAGATCCAACAAAAGTAGATAGATCTGCTGCTTATGCATCAAGATGGGTTGCTAAAAACTTAGTAGCTGCTGGTGTTGCTGATAAGCTAGAAATACAACTTGCATATGCAATAGGAGTTGCTAGACCGGTATCTATAGAGATTGATACTTTTGGAACTGGAAAGCTTTCAGAGGATAAGATAGTTGAGATCGTTAACAAAGTATTTGATTTAAGACCATCATCTATAATTAGAGAGCTAGATCTAAGAAGACCTATATATAAACAAACTGCTGCTTATGGACACTTTGGAAGAAATGACTTAAATTTACCATGGGAGCAATTGAATAAGGTTGAAGAAATAAAAAAATATATGTAGAAATATATTTATAAATAAAGAGTTCACACTACTAATCTAAATTATTTGTGTGAACTCTTTTAAATTATCATATAAGTTAGTAAGAAGAATTAAAGTTTAGTTGTATATTGCTAATATATATGAGGTTTAATTTGGTATAATAATATTTATATATAGATAATAATATAGGTATTAGGAGAGATTTTATGATAACCATTGAAGGAGTAGCTGAAGCTGTAGTATTTAGAAATGAAGAAAATGGGTATACAATATGCAAACTTAGATGTGATAGAGAAGTTGTTACTATAGTTGGAACAATACCATTTATAAACGAATCACAAGAATATAGCGTTCAAGGGGAGTGGACTGTTCATCCTAAGTTTGGTAAGCAGTTTAAAATAGAAACTATACATGAAATAATACCTACAACTACTAGTGGAATTGAAAAATATTTAGCTAGCGGAGTAATTGAAGGTATAGGGAAGGTTACTGCAAAAAAGATAGTAGAGTACTTTGGAGAAGAAACAATAAAGGTTTTAGATAAAAACATTGAGAGACTTGAAGAAATTCCTGGTATAGGTCAAAAAAGAATAAACACCATTACAAAATCTTATCTAGAGCAAAGAGTAACTAAAGATATTATAATTTTTTTTCAAAGCTATGGAATAACAGTTAATATGGCTATGAAGATTTATAAAAAGTTTGGGGTTAATTGTGTAAATATAGTTAAAGACAATCCGTATATATTAACAGAACACATAAGTGGAATTGGCTTTAGAACTGCAGATGCCATTGCTAAGAGTTTAGGAGTAGAAAAGGATTCATTATTTAGAATTAAGAGTGGTGTTATATATATAATTAATGAATTTTGTGCTATAGGTAATACTTTCATGCCAATGGACAGATTAGTAGATAAATCTATGAAGCTTCTTGAAATAAGCAATGAAAAGTTAGACGAAGGTATTTATGAGCTAATAATTGATGGAAAGATTAAGGTAGAGGTAGTAGATAATATAGATGCTGTATATAATATGTCCTATCTTTATCTAGAAATGTCTGTAACACGGAAGATAATAGAGTTAGCTACTACTAAATATGACAAATTAAATTTAAACATTAATAAAGAAATTAAAGAATTTGAAGATGAAGCAAACATTAAGTTAGCAAACTCTCAAAAGGAAGCTATAGAAGGAGCCTTTTTAAATGGTATAGAAGTGATAACTGGAGGACCTGGAACAGGAAAAACAACTATTATAAATTGTATTGTAAGTATATTTGAAAGTTTAGGGCTAAAGGTATATATGGCTGCACCGACAGGGAGAGCGGCAAAGAGAATGGCTGAAGCTACGGGTAGAGAAGCAAAGACTATTCATAGACTTTTAGAAATAGGAAGCTATGGTGAAGAAGAAGTAGATGAAATAGAGAATGAAACATCTTCCATAGAATGTGACGTCTTAATAGTAGATGAGGCATCAATGATAGATATAAGTCTTATGAACGCCCTTTTAAAAGCTATGCAAATGGGTACCAGGTTAATAATTGTTGGAGATGTAGATCAACTGCCATCAGTAGGTCCAGGAAATGTACTTAGGGATATCATAGAAAGTGATGCTGTAAAGGTAGTAAGACTTAATGAAATATTTAGACAAGGTCAAGAGAGTATGATTGTTCAAAATGCCCACTTGATAAATGAAGGTAAGATGCCTATTTTAAATACAAAAAATAGTGATTTTTATCTAGAGAGAGCTATGGATAGTGAAGTGATGTTAGAAAAAATCATTGGATTAGTTAAAACTAGACTTCCTAAATTTAATAAGAGTTGGGATAGTGTTAAGGATATACAAGTATTATCACCTATGCGTAAAGGTGTTATGGGAATAGATAATTTAAATGCACAACTTCAACAAGTCTTGAATCCTAAGAGTAAAGGTAAGGATGAGATAGAGATTAAAGATATGATTTTTAGGGTAGGAGATAAAGTTATGCAAATTAAAAATAACTATACTCTAAAGTGGGCTAAAAATAACTCCAGTGAAGAAGGTAAAGGGGTATTTAATGGAGATGTTGGATATATAACAGAAATTAATGAAGAAGAAGATAAAGTTATAGTATGCTTTGAAGATGATAAGATAGTAGAATATGAAGAAAGTGATTTAGATGAAATAACTTTAGCATATGCAGTTACTATTCATAAGAGCCAAGGAAGTGAATTCCCAGTAGTTATTATGCCTATGTTTATGGGACCACCACTACTTATGAATAGAAATTTGCTATATACGGGAATAACAAGAGCTAAAAAATTAGTTGTATTAGTAGGAAACTCTAAAGTGGTTGAATTTATGAAAGATAATAACAGAAGTTTTGAAAGATATTCAGGGCTCAAATGGAGAATAAGAGAGATAATTCATATGTAGGTAGGAGAGATTTTATGGCATTGATAAAAATGAATAGAAAGGTAGTGAATGTATCAAAGAAGCCTATAGAAGATGCTATATTGGAAGGAGCTAAGAATAAATCACATAAAATAAATATAATAGCTGCTTTAAATAGTAAAGAACAGATTTTCAATAAGGCATTTCAGTGGTGCTTTCAAGAAAATAAAAAGATATTATATATAATAAATATAGATGTAGAAGAAATGAATATATTAGGTATAATAGATAAAAAATATATAAACTATATTGAAAATGAAAATGAATTATCAGATACAAAGAAAGTTAATGTATGTACACATAATAGAGCGTTATATCTAAAAGAAAAATTTGATTTTATAATATATGATGAGATAAATTCTAGACCTAGATATAGTAAAGAAGAAATAAAGAAGGTCATGAATTATATTTGCAATAGCTATGGAACGATGATTAGTTATTCAGTGGAAGCAGTTTTTAATACGGAGCTTACACTATACTCCTTAGAGCGGAATAAACAAATTCCAATCATTGAACCTAGGGTGATAGTTACTAGGATGAATATAGAAAAAGAAATTCCTATAGGGGTATATGAATACCTAAAATGGTCAATAAATACAAATAAAAAAGTTATAATATATGCACCAGATGATAAGAGGGCTAGTAAGATATATAAATATCTATGTGATATAGAAGAGAAACTTACAAAGAATATTTTTAAGAACATAGTAGGCAAAGAAAGCAGAAAGGATTTATCTAAATTCTTGCTATCAGAATATGGTATATTAGTTACTAATAATTTTAATGAAAATTATTCTGGAATACATCCTTTAAATGTGATGATATTCTTTGCAGACCATTATAGTTTTAATTATAAAGATTTAATATACATGTCCAGTAAAGTGAATAGAAGACATATGGCAGAAAGAGAAGAAGTTATTTTTCTCTGCAATAATGAGACAGAGCATATGGATAGATGTAAAAGTATTTTAAGGGAGTTAAATAAAAGAGCTTGGGAAGAAGGAATTTTGAAATTATAAAACAGCTAGTAGATACTATATTATCTACTGTATATGGAATAGAAGATAAATGCATAATCTGTGAAGAATATGAAGAAGATGATTATCTCTGTCCAAGATGCAAAAATAATATTAATATACTTAAGATAGAATCCTCAATAATTCATGAAGAAGAAGAATTTAAAGGTTATTCATTGGGGTTTTATGCTTATGGGTTAAAGAAGCTAATTTTAAAATTTAAATATAATAAGAATTTTTTAGCTGGAGAGATTTTATCAAATTATATGAGTGATTTTATATTGGAATATTTGATAGATAAAATAGATATAATGACTTTTATTCCAAGTAGTAAAGCTTCATTGAAAAGCAGAGGGTTTAACCAGTGTGAGGTATTGTGTAAATATATCAGTAAGAAATGCAATATTCCATATAAAAGTTTGCTTTATAAAGTAAGTAATAGTCTAGACCAAATTGGATTAGATAGCAAGGAGCGATGGGATAACATAAAAGACTCTTTTATGATTAAAGATAAGAAAGAAATTGAAGGAAAGAGAATACTTATTATTGATGATGTAATTACATCGGGAGCTACAGTCTTCTATGCAGCAAAAGCTATTAAAGAAGTAAATGCAAAAGAAGTTTTTATATTGACAGTAGCAAAAAGTAGAGTATAATATAAGAGTCGGGTTTGTGGTTGAAAGTCGATGCCAGTCGCAGGCGAAACGATCCACGTAAGTTAAATAAAATGTTTAATGAGCATGGTGCGGCTTAGAAGTAAGTCCTACCGCGTTAATGCGAGAGGGTTAGTAGTGAGAGGGTAATTCTGGGTAGCAAAAGCTCCAGTAGGCGAGTGTGGGGTCAAAGACCAGGTCAAACGACATAAGTATCTTTAAGATACTAGTTAGCAGTCTTTAGTGGGCTGCTATTTTTTATTTGAATTATAAAAATTTTTATACCAGTTAGAAAGTGAAATTTAAGGATATTATTAAGAAATGATATATAATAAGAGTATTTTTATAATATGATATCCAGCACATGTAATTTAATTATAACATATAATATAAAAAGTTTCATATACTATATAAAGACGATATAAGTCGTAGGATAAAGAAAACGAAAGATATAAAATGCTAAAGGAGGTACTTTTCAGAATATTGAATAAAGTATTCTTGCAAGTAATCATAGTACAGTTTAAAATGTAATTACAAAATATAAATATTAAAAGGAAATACAACAATCCTTTTTAATATGAGGGGAGCTGGAATTATGAAAGTTAGATTTATAGGAAGAAACATCGAAGTTACTGAAGGGCTAAAAGCTGCAGTTGAAAAGAAGTTATCAAAATTAGATAAATTCTTTGTCAATGATGTTAATGCCACAGTTACACTAAGTGTAGAAAAGAATATACACAAAATAGAAGTAATAATTCCATTTAACGGTGCATTACTAAGAGCAGAAGTAAAAAATGGAGACATGTACAGTGCTATTGACACCGTAATAGATAAGCTTGAAGGTCAAATTAGAAAACAAAAAACTAAGCTTGAAAAAAGACATTATGATAATTCTTTAAGATTTAATAACATAGAACGTTATGATGACTATGATGAAAGTAAAGAACCTAGAATAGTAAAAACTAAAAGATTTGCTATAAAACCTATGAGTCAAGAAGAAGCAGTATTGCAAATGGAACTTCTAGGACATGACTTCTACGTATTTATGAACGGAAATACAGAAGAAGTGAATGTTGTCTATAAAAGAAAAGATGGAAATTATGGCTTAATTGAGCAAGACTTCTAAAGAACTTTAAAAATTAAAGATTAAAAATATATTTAATATATTAAGGGAAAACTCTATAGCAGTAGCTATAGAGTTTTTTTATTAACGTATAAATTATTAATTCTATGTTAAATTATTATAAAACTATCATAATAATTTACTTATTTTGGATAAAACTATAGGTATAAAGTTGAAGTGACAAAGAATAACTGATATAATCTTAATTAGTATTTATGATATTATGAGATGAGTGTATTTAATAAACCTTAGATAGAAAGAGTGAGGATGATTTTAGATGAAAATATTTAACAAGATATTTGGTACCTACAGTGAAAGAGAAATTAAAAGAATTATGCCAATAGTTAAAAAGGTTAATTCTCTTGAGGAGAGTGTAGAGAAATTAAGCGATGAAGAATTAAGAGAAAAAACCGAAGAATTTAAAGGCAGACTAAAGAAGGGCGAGACTTTAGATGACATTCTTCCAGAGGCTTTTGCGGTAGTTAGAGAAGCATCTAAAAGAGTTCTTGGTCTTAGACATTATGATGTTCAAATAATTGGTGGAGTTGTATTACACCAAGGTAGAATTGCAGAAATGAGAACAGGAGAAGGAAAAACTTTAGTTGCCACTCTACCATCTTATTTAAATGCACTAGCAGGTAAAGGGGTACACATTATTACAGTTAACGATTATCTAGCTAAGAGAGATAGAGATGAAATGGGAAGAGTTCATGAATTCTTAGGACTTACAGTAGGAGTTATAGTCCATGGTCAAACTCAGTTAGAAAAACAACAGATGTATAACTGTGATATTACTTATGGTACAAATAATGAATTTGGATTTGATTATCTAAGAGACAACATGGTTGTTTATAAAGAAGAAAGAGTTCAAAGAGACTTGAACTATGTTATTGTGGATGAGGTTGACTCAATACTTATAGATGAAGCTAGAACTCCACTTATAATATCAGGTCAAGGAGATAAATCTACTGATTTTTATAGAATAGCAGATTTCTTCGTTAAAGGATTATCAGAAGAAGATTATTTAATAGATGAAAAGAGAAACTCAGTTATACTTACTGATGAAGGTATAGCAAAGGCAGAAAAATACTTCCATTTAGAAAACTATGCAGATCCTGAAAATATGGATGTACAGCACCATTTAGTTCAAGCGTTAAAAGCAAATCATATAATGAAAAATGAAAAGGACTATATAGTGAAAGATGGGGAAGTTGTCATTGTTGATGACTTTACTGGAAGACTTATGGAAGGTAGAAGATATAGTGATGGATTACACCAAGCTATAGAAGCAAAAGAAGGAGTAAAGGTTGAAAAAGAATCTAAGACTCTTGCAACAATAACATTCCAAAACTACTTTAGAATGTACACAAAGCTTGCAGGTATGACAGGTACTGCTGAAACAGAAGAAGCTGAGTTTAGAGAAATATATGGTCTTGACGTAATAGTAATACCAACTCATATGCCAATAGCAAGACAAGACCATCCAGATGTAGTTTATAAAACTATTAAAGGAAAATATAAGTGCCTAGTAGATGATATAGTAGAAACTCATAAAAAAGGTCAACCGATTTTAGTTGGTACAGTTAGTATTGATAAGTCTGAAATAATTTCAGGTATGCTTAAGAAAAAGGGAATTCAACACCAAGTATTAAACGCTAAGTATCATGAAAGAGAAGCAGAAATTATAGCATTAGCAGGACAAAAGGGTGCTGTAACTATTGCAACCAACATGGCTGGTAGAGGTACAGATATCAAGCTTGGAGAAGGTGTAGTAGACCTTGGAGGATTAAAGATACTGGGTACAGAAAGACACGAATCAAGACGTATAGACAATCAGTTAAGAGGTCGTGCTGGTCGTCAAGGAGACCCAGGTGAATCTAGATTCTATATCTCTCTTGAAGATGACTTGATGAGAATATTTGGATCAGAAAGGCTTGGAGGTATGATTGATAAATTAGGTCTTCAAGAAGATGATGCAATTGAAAGTAAAATGGTTAGTGGAGCTATAGAAAGTGCTCAAAAAAAGGTTGAAGGAAATAACTTTGATGTTAGAAAGAATGTTGTTAAGTACGACGACGTAATGAATAAGCAAAGAGAAATTATCTATAAACAAAGACAAGAAGTTCTTATGGGAGCAAATATAAAAGACCAAATTCAAACTATGATAAAGGATGTTATAGTAAGCTCAGTTACAAGCCATATTAGTGGAGTAGATGATACCTTTGAAGATGAATTAAATAAATTAATTAGATATATGGAAGATATATATCTACCTAAAGATGCTATAAAAGTAGAGAAAATTGCTAAGTTATCCAATGATGAAATTATAGATTTATTATTAGATAAAGCAACAGAATTATATGCAGAAAAAGAGGCTGAATTTGGCGAAGAACAAATGAGAGAAATTGAAAGAGTTATACTACTTAAAATAGTTGACTCTAAGTGGATGGATCATATTGATAGTATGGACCACTTAAAACAAGGTATAGGACTTAGAGCATATAAACAACAAGATCCAGCTCAAGCATACCAAATGGAAGGTAGCGAAATGTTTGCTGAAATGATTGAGAACATTAAGCATGAAACAGTTAAATACCTATACCATGTTAAAGTTGAAAAAGCTCCAGAAAGAGAAAGAGTAGCTGAAATAACTTCAACTAATGAAGATAACTCTTCAAAGAAAGAGCCAGTAAAGAAAAAAGTTAAACCAAATAGAAATGATCCATGTCCATGTGGGTCAGGATATAAATATAAGAACTGTTGTGGAAGAGGAGAATAAAAGTGATATTACAGTTAGAAGAATGCTTAAATCAAGTAAGTACTATCAATGAAAAATTACAAGAATTGAAGGTGTCTCTTTGACATAGCAGCGGAAGAAAAGAAATTATCAGAACTTGAATTTAAAATGCAAGAAGTAGATTTTTGGAGCGATATAAAT
Organism: Clostridiaceae bacterium; assembly: GCA_902363375.1. Classification (GTDB taxonomy): domain Bacteria; phylum Bacillota; class Clostridia; order Clostridiales; family Clostridiaceae; genus Clostridium_J. The sequence goes on from CABIZX010000003.1 coordinate 142,626, forward strand.
AAGGCTCAAGAAATAACTCAGAGTGCAAAATCCATAAAGGATAAGTTAGATAATTTTCATAACTTAGAAATTAGAACGGAAGAGGTTCAAATATTAGCAGAGATGAGTTTGGAGGAGGAAGATTCCTCCTCTTATAAAGACATAAAGAGTGAGATTAAGTCCATAGATGAGGAAATAGAAAAGCTAAATATAGAAACTCTTTTAAGTGGAGAATATGATAGAAATAATGCCATACTAGAACTACATACAGGAGCTGGTGGCAATGATGCTCAAGATTGGACCAATATGCTATATAGAATGTATACTAGATGGTGTGAGGATCATGGATTTAAAGTTACAATCTTAAACTATGTAGCCGATGATGAAGCTGGGATAAAGGCGGTTACTATTAAAGTTACTGGAGATTTTGCTTATGGATATCTAAAATCAGAAAAGGGTGTCCATAGATTAGTAAGAATATCTCCATATAACTCTAATGGTAAGAGACAAACGTCTTTTGCAGGATGTGAAGTATTACCAGAACTCACTGAGAATCAGGATATAGAGATTAGAGCAGAGGATTTAAAGATAGATACCTATAGATCAAGTGGCTCAGGTGGACAGCATGTTAATACTACTGACTCTGCTGTAAGAATAACTCACATACCTACTAATATAATAGTTCAATGTCAAAATGAAAGAAGTCAGCACACTAATAAGGAATATGCTTTAAAAATGCTAAAAGCTAAACTTATTGATATTAAGATTCGTGAGCATAAGGATAAGATTGAAGATATTACAGGTGAAGTAAAAGATAATGCTTGGGGAAGTCAAATAAGGTCTTATGTATTCCATCCCTATAATTTGGTGAAAGATCATAGAACAGGGGCTGAAACTGCTAATGTAGGTTCAGTTATGGATGGAAATATAGATATGTTTATAAATGAATATTTAAAACAAATAAAGGAGTAGTTATGAATTTAACTACTCCTTTTTAGATTATAATAAATAATACTTAAAACTATAGAAGCCCCTAAAGATAAGGTTAATATTATCTCTAAATTATTTAGAATTATGTTACTAGAATAAGCATCTTTGAATATTTGAGGTTTCATAACACTAAAACATCTGTCAATGGCTGATTCATTAATGTATTCTATCTTGTCACTAGGAGTATGAATTCTAGAAGTATCATAATCACAAAGAGTTACAGCTTCTATTCCGGCATCTACAAAGGAACCATGGTCACTAGAATCTTCAAAAAGATAGTTAAAGTATATCTTTTCATTCTGAAAGATTTTAGTTAATTCTTCTACAATAGGAGTTTTAACAGTATTAGTCTTACCAGCCATAATACAAAGAGGGGTTCCATCATAGCTTCCAATCATATCAAAGTTGTAGACTCTACTTCCTGATAATAAATCTTTATATTCATCTACAAAGGCTTTGGAGCCTTTAAGTCCGAACTCTTCTGCATTAAATGAAACAAAGATTATATCTCTATCAGGAATTCCTAAGGTTTTTATATACTTAGCAAGATGTAAAAGAAATGAAGTTCCAGAAGCATTGTCTAAAGCACCATTATAAACAGTTCCACCTAAGTCAGTACCTATGTGATCAAAGTGTGCTCCTAAAACTAATGGTGGTAGAGTTGAGTCTTTTCCTTTAATCATACCTACTACATTGTTAATAGTTGTTTCTTCTATGGAATAAGGTATATAGGTATAAATTGAAAAACCATCCTTTAGGTAATCTTCTATTTCTGCAAGAGTTTCTTTTGTCACCGTAACAAATAGCCCTCTCTTGCTTTCTTCGTAAAAAGAGCTTCTAAAACTAAGAGTATTATTAGAAGAAGTATAAAATATTGCGGTTCCCATATCATTAGAAACGGCTATGGCATCATCATTGCTTGAAGATACATCTGAATTATCAAATTCTATTTCTGTATTTTTAAAGTTGAGTAAATCTTCTTTATAATTTACACCGTACTCTAAAATCTTATGTATCTTCCTATCTTTATCGATAACTGCAATCATAGGCTCATCAGATAAACTCTTAGGGTAATTTACTTGAAAGCTTTGGTAATAGCCATTACTTAGGGGTTCAAGGCCAATGTCTTCAAACTCATCCTTTATGTAGGCAGCAACTAAAGCATTTTCTAAGGTTCCACTTAATCGACCTTTAAATTCATCAGAAGATAGATATTGGGTAGTTGTTTTTACTTCTTCAGTATTGAAGTTTTTAGTCGTCATAAAACTGCTATAACTTATAGAAGAAACAATTAGAGAAAAGGTTAGCAGATAAGAAACTATAAATTTTTTCATGGCATCACCTTAAATATTACTATATCACTATTTATATGAAAAATATTTTTAGGTTATGATATATTTTGTATAGGTTGTGATAAAATTAAAGAATATGATGATTAGGCATCTTCAAAAAATAAACAAGTCAGAATGCTCGTCTATTTTGGGTTATACTGGGTTAACAGAACCATTAGATAGTTATACTATCTGTGGAACCTGTTTCCTTGTCTAGCTCAAAATATACTTCTCATCTTTGACTTATTATTTATTTTCAGATGCCTTAGTAACAATCAGGAGGAGAAAAAATGTCAATTATAAACGAGAAATTACTCAAAGAATTTCCTATGAGCAAGTCTCAAGTAGAGGATGTAATAGAATTATTAGATGAAGGAAATACAGTACCTTTTATAGCAAGATATAGAAAAGAAAAAACTGGAGGTCTTGATGATGTAATTCTAAGAAAATTTTCAGAGAGACTTACTTATTTAAGAAATCTTCAAACTAGAAAAGAAGATGTAGTTAGATTAATAGATGAACAAGGAAAACTTACAGAGGAAATTAAGAGTGCGCTAGATAAAGCTGAAACTTTAACAGAGGTAGAAGATATATATAGACCATATAAGCCTAAGAAGAGAACTAGGGCCATAATAGCTACAGAAAAAGGATTGGTGCCACTAAGTGAATATATATTAGCTGGCGGAGGAGAAAAGTCTATTGAAGATTATGCTAATGAATTTATCAGTGAAGATAGAGGTTTAGCATCTACAGAAGAAGCCTTGCAAGGAGCTATGGATATTATCAGCGAAAAAATAAGTGATACTGCAAACTTCAGAAAATGGATAAGAGATTATGTAGTAAATAATGGGGTTATAGAAACTAAAGGAAGTAGTGAAGAGAGAACTCAATATGAGATGTATTATGAGTATAATGAAAAAGTAAAATTTATACCATCCCATAGAATTCTTGCTATAAATAGAGGAGAAAATGAAAAAGTTCTATCAGTTAAAATTACTTGTGATGTAGATAGAATAAAGGGCTACATAAGGAAGTCTATGAACACTAAAAATGAAGAATGTAATAAATATATAGATATGAGTATAGATGATTCAATAAAAAGATTAATATATCCATCTATTGAGAGAGAAGTACGTAATATGCTTACGGAAAAAGGAGAAGATGGAGCAATAAAGATATTTAAGGAGAATCTAAAGGCGCTTCTTATGTCTCCACCTATAAAGGGGAAAACAGTAATGGGCTTTGACCCGGGATTTAGAACAGGATGTAAGGTAGCTATCCTTGATGACACAGGAAAGTTTTTAGAGTATGTTACTGTTCATGCTACGGCTGCAAGCGAAGCGAAGGTTAAAGAAGCTAAAGATATATTAAAGAAAATGATGATAAAACATGGTGTTGATGTTGTTTCCCTTGGAAATGGTACTGCTTGTAGAGAGTCAGAAGAGGTATTAGGAGAGGTTATAGCACAGATAAAAAAAGAAACTGGTAAAGACATATATTATGTAATAGTATCTGAGGCAGGAGCATCTGTTTATTCAGCATCTGAACTTGCAACAAAGGAATATCCTGATTTAGATGTTACAGTAAGAGGAGCTATATCTATAGGAAGAAGACTTCAAGATCCGCTTGCGGAATTAGTAAAAATAGATCCTAAGTCTATAGGGGTAGGACAATATCAGCATGATGTTACAGTTAAGAGATTAGATGAATCATTAAAGAATATAGTTGAAGATTGTGTTAATAATGTAGGTGTAGATTTAAATACTGCAACACCATCGCTTTTGTCTTATATATCTGGAATAAATTCTACTATAGCGCAGAATATAGTTGCCTATAGAGATGAAACAGGAAAGTTTAAATCAAGAAAGGAACTTTTAAAGGTAAAGAGATTAGGAAATAAAGCGTATGAGCAATGTGCCGGATTCCTAAGGGTGGACAATAGTAAAGAACCTTTAGACGGGACTTCTGTGCATCCAGAGAGTTATGAAGCTTGTAAAAAGCTTATGACTATCTTAGGATATGACAATAAGGATTTAGTTAATAAGTCTATAAATGACATAGATGATAAAGTTAAGGCTGTAGGTATAGGTAGTTTAGCTGAGGAGCTAGAAATTGGTGAGCCAACACTTTTAGATATTATAAAAGAACTTAAAAAACCAGGAAGAGACCCTAGAGAAGAAATGCCAAAACCAATATTTAAAACTGGAGTTATGGAATTATCACAGCTTAAAAAAGGAATGAAGCTATTAGGAACTGTTAGGAATGTATCTGATTTTGGTGCTTTTGTAGATATTGGAGTACACCAAGATGGGCTTGTTCATAAAAGTCAATTAAGTGATAGATTTGTTAAGCATCCATTAGATGTAGTAAAGCTAGGTGATGTAGTAGAGGTTACAGTAATAGATATAGATGAAAAGAGAAATAGAATATCTTTATCAATGAAGAAAGATATAGAAATAAAATAGGATTAGTATTAAGTAGCTTTACTGAAAAGAATCGTTAAAAAAATATCTAAAACTTATATTAAATTTTAGAAATATATTGTAAGGTAATAACTTTCATGGTAATATAATAGTGTAATAAAAGTTAATAATGCACTTCAGGGCGGGGCGAAATTCCCCACCGGCGGTATAGCCCGCGAGCCGAAAGGCTGATTCGGTTAAATTCCGAAGCCGACAGTATAGTCTGGATGAAAGAAGTAGGTATATAGTATTTTGAACATGCTTGTTTTAGCCCTGATTTTTAATCAGGGCTTTTTTATTTTGTTATAAGTATTATATTTAACAATATTCTAAGTGAATACACCAAAGTAAATTAGTATAATATATAAATAACAAATTTAAAAGTTTAAGGTGCTATAGATTCACCCTATGAGGTTGCAAAAATTTTAGGGGGTATTAATAATGAACACGTCTAAGAATGTAAACAGACTAGTAAAAATCTCTTTGTTAGTAGCAATGGCATTTATCTTAATGCTATTCGACTTTCCAGTACCAGGATTTCCACCGTTTCTAAAATTTGACATTAGTGATTTACCACCATTAATAGGTGGATTTGCATTAGGACCAGTACCAGGAGTAATTATAGAAGGTGGAAAAGTAATATTAAATATGGTATTTCACGGTAGTTACACAGGAGGTGTGGGAGAGTTTGCTAACTTTTTAGTTGGAGGTTCCTTTGTGTTCGTGGCATCATTTATTTATCATAAGAATAAAACTAGAAAGAATGCAATTATAGGGTTAATTTCAGGAACTATAGTTATGACTATAATAGGAGCAGTATTCAATTACTATATATTAATTCCATTATATGCAACAATAATGGGTGGTATGGGAAATGTTATAGGTTCAGCTGCAGAAGGAAATTCTAGCATTAGTAGTCTTTCAGGAATAATTGCTTTAGGAATAACTCCTTTTAATATTATAAAGGGATCAATAGTATCTCTTATAACATTTGTATCCTATAAGAGAATATCACCATTAATAAATAAAGAAAATATTTTAACAAAACAAGCTATGAAAAAGGGTGCTTAAAATAGGAAAGTTCATCAATTAAAATTTAAAATTATAATTAGAAGTTATAAAAAATTATAATAAAAGACGATAAAAGAAAACTTTCTTTTATCGTCTTTTACTTAAACTCAAATTATTTATATATTATAGTTCCACATAATATATCCGTCTTCTCTAGGATTTTGATAATAGTTCTTCCTAACACCTTCTACAGAAAAATTGTGTTTTTTATATAGATTAATTGCAGCTAGATTAGATGATCTCACTTCTAAAGTCATAGAATTAATACTATTTTCCTTAGCCATTTTAATAAGATTCTCTACAACTACATCTCCAAAACCGTTTCTTCTAAAATCAGGATGAACGGCTATATTAGTTATATGGCCTTCATCAAAAACAATCCACATTCCACCGAAGGCTACAACTTTACTACCTAACTTTACAACTATATAAATAGCATTTTTATTGATTAATTCTTTCTCCATAGATAATAAAGACCACGGAGTTGAAAAGCTTAAATCCAATATTTCTTTAACACCTAATATATTAAAAGAACTCATTAGTTCAACAGTTACATCAGTCATGGCTTTTTACCTTTTCTTCATACTCACGTTCTGCCTGGCACAGTCTAAGATATAGAGGGGAGCTACTAAGTACATTATCACTCTCGTTATTTGCTAATCTTAGATAGCCTAAATATCCTATGGAAGATGCTTTTGTAACATTAAGATGACTAGGAGCTATATAAGCATTTTTTAAAGAAGTTAATATAGTATCTTTAAATTTTAGTGTACCATCACCTATAAAAGTAATTGGCTCATTAAAGTCACTACATTTTCTTATAACTTCTTCCATGGATAATAATTGTGGTTCACTCAAAGCTACTAAATTACCATCTTCAAATCTATAGAAATTTGTATATACATTACCTCTTAAAGCATCAATTATAGGACAAATAACACCTTGTGTATTAAATAAGTTATTTGCAAGACCATCTAGAGAATTTATAGTTATAAAAGGTTTCTTAGTGGCTTGCACAAGACCTTTTATAGTAGACATACCAATTCTAAGTCCAGTGAAAGAACCAGGACCACTAGAAACAACGAAGCCATCTATATCTGATATAGATAAACTACAGCTTTTCAAAAGATTGTCTATCATGGGCATCATAATTACAGAATGTTGTTTTTTATAATTTACGATAGTTTCACCTAAAATTTTATCATTATCAATAATAGCTGCAGTCGCACATTCTGTTGCAGAATCTAGAGATAAAATCTTCATAGCCTCAACTCCTTTACATAATCATATCTATTATCAGTATAAGAAATGGTAACTTTTCTATAGGTTTCACCTAAGTCTGGAAGTTTAGCTATATTTATAGTTAAGCTTTCTTCAGGTATTAAGTCCTCAATATAGTTAGCCCATTCAATGACACTAACTCCATTTCCAAATATATATTCATCAAAACCGATGGCAGCAATTTCATCGGGATCATTTACTCTATAAACATCAAAATGATATAATTTTAATCTGCCTTCATATTCATTAACAATGGTAAAGGTAGGGCTAGTTATACATTCATCTATTCCAAGACCCTTTGCAATTCCTTTGGTAAGATGAGTCTTACCAGTACCAAGATCACCTATAAGGCATAGGATATCATTTTCTTTACACATTTTTCCTAGTTGTATGCCTAGGGAATCTAATTCATTAATATTACTAACTACAAATTCCATCTGATTCACCTCATTAATATTTTAGCCTAAAAGAAAAAAAATGAAAAGTAAATAGTAAAATTACTTTTCATTATATGAATAAGTTAGCTCTTTTTTTCAACCTTTGATATTAAGGCACTTTTAAAATGGTTTACTGCATTTTCGCAAATTAAATTTTTACTTACCATATCGTCTAGTATGTTAAAGGCTTGATACATATACATTCCTTTTCTATAGGGCCTATCCGCTGTTAAGGATTGATATATATCACATACCCCAATAATTCTGCACTCCTCACTTAGCTCTTCAGCCTTAAGTCTTCCTGGATAACCTTTTCCATTTAACTTTTCATGGTGGCTAGAGGCCCAGAGACTAATGTCAGATATATTATCTATTTTATCTAAAATTAATTTAGTATAGTAAGTGTGAGATTTAATTACTGAAAATTCCTCCTCTGTTAATGGACCATTCTTGTCCAAAATGCTAGTAGGAATAGCCAATTTTCCAATATCATGAAGTAGTCCTGCAATTTTCATTTTTAGACACTTCTCTTCGTCATAACCTAGATGCTTTGAAACGGTATAAGCTAAATTAGCAATTTCTTTTGAATGTTCTGCAGTAAAAGAACTTTTATTATCTATAATACTTGCAAAAATATCAGCGATTGCCTCAAATTCAGATAAAGAAATTAAAGTATCTTTTTCTGGAATTATATTGTCTAGTATAAAACTCATATTAGGTAGGTTTAGAAGATTTAGCCAAAATTCCTCCCTGTCAGATACAATTAGAAAAGCATTTACTATATTGGGTGTAAATAGAGTTCCACTTTTAGATTTTACCCAATTAATAAGTTCGTCCTTTTGAAGGTAATATGGTTTTGAATAATCAATTTGAATCTCAATTAAATCAGATAGTCTAAGAATTTGTGCTTCAATAGGAATTAATGAATGTTTTAACTTTAAACATCCACTACCATCATAATTTTCATGATGATAACGAATTATATCATATACCTGTATTAAAGTAGGAATACGTTGAATCATTTCTGAGCCGACAATGCAATGCTTTTTTATATACCATTTTGAAGTATGTGCTTCATCAAATATATTTTGAGTGCCTATGTCATGAATCATACAGCCAATATATAAATTATAATATGAAGCTTCATTCAATTTCATAATACGAGCTATTTCTAAAGCTATATATGAAGTACATCTAGAATGGTTAGAAAATTGATAATACGAAATATCTTTTTTAGGTTTTACACTCACAATATCCTCAAATTTACCCCAATTATTTCCTGAAAGGTCTAAGGATAATGATAGAGCAGAAACTATATTTTTCATACTAATATTCATGTTATCCTCCAAGTATTATCGTTTAATCTATAGAAAAATTTTAGCATATTTGGAGACAAAATGGTATGAAGTATTATAAAAATTAAATTTACATTTTAGTAAACAAATTTAAATAGTTTGCGTATTATATTTTGGATACAAAATAGGAATAAATAATTTAATTTAAAAATATATTTGATATATTAATAAGTAAATATATTAAAGTACTAACATTAGTATACTAAAATAAGGTATAATATAGAATAAGAAATAAGTATAGGAGGAGAAATTATGTTTGTAAATAATTTGATGTTATCTAGAGAAAAATTAACAACAGTAACTCCAAAGGTAACTATAGGCGAAGCTCTTAAGGTAATGGAAGAAAATAAATTCTTATCAATACCAGTAGTAGAAGGAACAAAATTCTGTGGAGTAATTTCAAAAGAGCAAATATACACATATTATTATGAAAAATCTATAGAGAGAGAATGCTTGCTATCAGATTTTTTAGTTGAAAATGTAATGAGAACAGATGTACCAGCAATAACTCCGTTTAATGAAATTGAAGAGGCAGCTCATTTCTTAGAGACTAAGAATATTTCATTTGTACCTGTTATAAATAAAAATGGAGAAATGCAAGGGATAGTACCACACTATGCTATATTCCATCAGTTTACAGAATTGTTTGGATTAAATAAGGGTAAACGTTTAGCTGTAATTGCATACGATATACCTGGGCAAATATCTAAATTATCAAGAATAATTACTGAAAATAAAGGTCAAATAATAAGTTTTGTAGTTGTTGATCCTAAGAGTATAACAGAAGTAAAAGAAATCGTAATAAGATTAACTACTGATAATATGGATGAAATTCTTAAAAAGGTAAAAGAAGCTGGATTTAAAATACAATAAGAATATAGTTGAGTATGTAGAATAAACTGCATACTCAACAGTACATAATCATATATTAATAGAAGATTAATATATTTTAAATCATGATTAATGTGGTGGTAATTTGAATACTTTTATAATATACTAGTTTATAAATATATTTTTTAACTTTATAAGCTTTTAGCTTAGATTATACTTGTTAGGTAGTTGTTAATTAATGTTTTAAAAAGAGAGTTTAAAATACTAGAATAAAACTTATAGGGTAAAATAAACAATGGGATAGAATAAAATATTGTATTCAAGGAGCTGATTAAAATTAGTGATGTAATAGATTTTAATGAACTAAAAAATAAGGCAACAGATAAAGATGTGGATAAATTTGAAGACTATATATACTCCATGTATTATTCTATGGCTCAAGGTAAGTTATCTATGGCAGAAATGAGTAGAGAGATATTTAAATACATGAAGGATAACAATATATCTCAGGAGAAGTTCATGAACATTCAGAAAAAGGTTATGGAGCGGTATGGAATTTCTACTGAAGATTTAGAAAGTCAAATGAGATCTATGGGAATAGAAAATCCTTTGAGTAACTTGACTAATGAATATGAAGACGCAAGAAAAATGATGAGTTTTCAAGAAAAGTATAAGAGTAAGTTAAAAGTAAAAAGTATAAGTTACTATAATATTAAAAATGATAAAAATGATATAGAATTAATGCTTCAAGATGAAAATGTCATATTAAAAAGTTATGTTAAAATAGATTTAACTGATAATGAATTAAATGAGTTCTTATGTTCTTATAAGAAAATTGTTAATAATAAGATGCTAAATATTTCAATATGTGAAAATGCTTCAACTTATTTATATTAGTGTAAGCTCAAGAACATGGGGGAATATTTTATAAAAACCTCTTGCATTTATATCTGTTATATAATATAATAAACGAGTAGCGAAGGGGTATAGCTCAATTGGTAGAGTAGCGGTCTCCAAAACCGTTGGTTCCGGGTTCAAGTCCTCGTGCCCCTGCCAAAAAGTCAGTAGAATTAATATTCTACTGACTTTTTTATTGCCTTCAAGCAGTTTTCTATGGTGAGCTTGAAAAGCTAATAAACTAGTTTAGTTATTATATTTCGCAATGAGATGATTAAATAATAATATAAATTAATCATGAGATTATTATTTAATTTGTGATTATAAGATATATATATGTATATATAACATTTTAAAATGACATAAAGTTAAATAGTTATAATTAAATTTACATAAAATCATTTAAGAGATAAATACTTCACCATTACCAACTATTACAATCTTATAGTCAGAATTCAAAGGAACTAATGTATATTTAGATGACTTAGGTTCTAACTTTATAGTTTGCAGTGGAACTTGATTTTCATCAAAGACAAGTAAATAAGCAATATTATCAGAGGAAATATTTTGAACACTATAAATGTTATTTACTGAAGAATTAAAATCTGATAGGGAATAAATGCCCTCCTTAAATAAGTTATTGGCAAATACAGGTGTGACTCTAATTATGTTAAATAATAAGAATAAGAATAAGAATAAGAAAAACAATAATCTACAAAAAAATTTTCTCATAAAGTAGCCACCTCCATAGTTTATTCTTTGTAGTATAAATAGGAATATACATAGATTTGATTAATAATAAGTTACAACCGTTAGATTTAAGTAATAAGTCAGACTTACAAGAAGTGAATTGTCAATTTAATAATTTAAGCAATTTAAATTTAAGTAGTAATTCTCAATTAGAGATACTAAGGTGTAATAATAATAAATTAAAGCAAATCAAGCTTAATAAAAGCTATATTATATTTTAGAAAAAACCGCTGTTTTAAGTGGTTTTTTCTTTTTTTATTAACTGGAAGTTATTACTGTGTATTAATAGCCTATTAAAATTAAAATCTTATATTGATTAGAACAAATGTAACTCTTCACTTAATAATATGAGGATCATTAAAATAGATATTACTTGAATTAGAAATAGAGAAAAAAATGCATCATCATTTTTATATTTTTCTATAAAATACATTAAAAATATAAATACTAGTATTATTAGGCCAAAAAGAATATAAAATAAGGGTTCATTAGAAAGTGATAACCAATTACTATAAGTTAATCCTTCTGAAATATATAAATATATGTTAGTAGGATAATAAATTATAGAGCTTAAAATAAGTAACTTGAATCCGATGTATGGTGATATAAACAGTAGGACTATGGCACATATTAGAATACATATAAAAGACAAAATCTGCTTTAAAGGAAAGTTGATTTTAGCTTCAGATTCTATGAGATCAGTGTTTAGCTTTTCACCATATATAGCTTTTGACGTATGAGGGAGATATGCAATTTTATATTTATCATTTTCCTCCATGTTACTAGAAAAGAAAAATTTAACCTCGATTCTATCAATATAAACATATTCATTTATATCTCTATGTTTTGTTCTAATACTGCTTACGTAGCCACTAACATAATTAAAATCTCCGGCTATCAATTTAGGGGTATCTAATATATAAGGTACACATATGCAAACAAATATTGGTAATGATATAAGAATACCAATTATCCGTATAAATATATATTCTATAGATTTCTTAGGTTTTTCATTAGAATAAGTTTTTATATCGTAAAGATTAGTAATATATTTAGATCTTTTTTTAGCATTAGTACTATTAATAAACAATTTATTAAAATAAAATGCAAACATACCAGCAAAACATAACCAAAACAACATCGAGATAAAGAAAGCTATAGTTTGGAAAATGAACAATTGAAATCACAACCTTATAATTTTATATAATTACAGTATACCATTTAATTCCATGAAGGTAATAAAATAAATTTATTGAGGAAAAAATATGCCTGTGATATAATCTGTAAGTTAAGAAAATCAGGTATTAATCACATGGTAAATTTATATATAAATAAGTTATCGGGTGAGGTGTATTTAAGCTATTTTAAATAACATAGCTTTACGAAATGAAAGGAGAAATATTATGGAAAAACGTTTACCACCTGAATTTAAAGGGTTACTAAGAAGTCATATGATTGAGTTGCCTAAAGTTATTAGAGATGCTAGTGGAATTATTATATTTGGAAAAAGAATTAAGTCTTTAGTATTTTCAACTGATGTAGCAGTTATAAGAAATACTAATGCGGATGCTGTTATCGCAGTATATCCCTTTACGCCTCAACCGCGAATAACTGAAGCCTTATTATTGGCATCTGATATTCCGGTATTTTGCGGAGTTGGTGGAGCTATTACTACAGGAAAAAGAGTAATAAACCTAGCTTTAGATGCTGAATTTAAAGGAGCTATGGGAGTGGTAGTGAATGCATCTATAGATAATGAGGTTATACAAGGCATGAGAGAAACTATAGATTTGCCTATAGTGGTTACCGTGGTTTCTGAGCATGATGATATAGATGGAAGGATAGCAGCAGGTGCAACTATACTTAATGTATCAGGAGCTAAAGAAACTGCTAATATTGTTAGACACATAAGAAGCAAGTATCCTAATGTACCAATTATAGCTACAGGAGGACCTACAGAAGATAGTATACGTGAGACTATAGCTGCAGGTGCTAATGCTATAACATATACACCTCAGAGTACAAGTGAGATACTGAATGAAATAATGATTAATCACAGAAAAAGATATGAAGATTAATTTTCTTCAGAAATATAGTATTTGAAACGAGTATTATATTTGAGGTGATTTGTTTATGGATAATGAGACTTTCATGTTAGGTATAATCATACCATTAATATCTGCAATAGTGGGAGGATGTATATCTCTATTAATAATGAGAAAGCTACTTAAAGAAGAGAGAGTAAGATCCAAAAGGGAACGGGCTATAGATATTAACAATGATAAGATAAAGAGCTATAGAGATCTATTTGAACTAAATAAGAAGATTAAGATTGTTGGAGACAAAATTAAAAATAACACAATTCCTAATTGGATAAATGTAGAGAGCTATTATAGAGATGAATTTATAATGGAATTTGAGGAAGTTCTAAATAGCTATAAATTTGTTAATGGTTATATCAATGATAGAAAAATAAATGAATATGCACAAAATGTGCTTAAGTTATCTCAAGTAATAATTGTCGAATTAAAAGATAGAGAAAACTACGGTACTACCTCTGAAAAAATAGAATCTTGTGTAGATGCATTAATGGAAACTTTAAGCACTATAGAAAAAGGTATTTTATCAATAGTATTAGAATTATCTAAAGATAAGTATAAAGAATATTAATTATTACAATATAGATATTTTACTTTACAAAGAGAAATTTTTATTTTAAGGTAGTCTTATAATGAATGTATTATAGAAATATATAAGATAATAAACTGTAGATAGAATGTTTACAACTTTAGATGGTACATATTAGCATTAATTAATTGGACTAATATATAATAGGTGTGGTAAAATAAAGTAGTTAAATTTACTACATAATGCCATGTGAAGTAAATAGAGAGAGGATTGTAAATATGAATATTCTTATTTTATCTGCATCTACTGGTGGAGGGCATTTTAAAGCATCAAGGGCTTTAGAATCATATATTTTAGAAAACGAACCAGATGCTAAAGTGAAAGTAGTAGATACCTTAGAGTATATAAATTCATTTATAAATAAAATAGTAACTAAAGGATACTTAGTACTAGCAAAGTATTTAAATGCCATGTACAAAGAGATGTATAGTTTAACAGACAGGTCTGGTTTTTTGACATGTCTAGTAACAAAACTAATTTCTTTATTTTCAAAGAAGTTGTTACCTCTAATAGAGGAATTTTCACCGGATGTTATTATTACAACACATCCATTTTCTACAGAGATGATTTCTATATTAAGAGGAAAGAAAATTATAAAAGTACCATCAATTTGCATAATGACTGACTATGCACCTCATAATACATGGATAAAACCTAATATAGATGAATATTGTGTAGCTTGCGAAGAGATGATAGAAGATATGGTAAGCAGAGGTATTCCTTCTGAAAAGATTCATCCCTATGGTATTCCTGTATATAAGGGCTTTTTTCATCAAGATAAAGAGGACAAGAGTTTGCTTTTAAAAGAGCTTGAACTAAGTGAAGATAAAATGACTTTGCTAGTTATGGCTGGAAGTTTTGGAGTATATAATATAGAAAAAATATATAAGAATATAATCGATATTCCTATGGATTTTCAAATTATAATTCTAACTGGAAACAATAAAAGATTATACAAGAAAATGAAGCAATTAGTTAAATTAAGTAATAAGGACACAAAACTTATAAAGTTTACTAATGAGGTTCATAGATATATGAATCTTGCTGATGTTCTAATTACTAAGCCAGGCGGGTTAACTGTATCAGAAGCTTTAGCAGCAAATCTTCCTTTAATTACTTTTGATGCTATACCTGGTCAAGAAGAAGCTAATGCGAAGTTCTTGTTGAATCGAGGCATGTCTATATCTATAGGTAAAGGTGATAATTGTAGTGATACTATAGAATCTTTACTTAAGGATGAAGAAAAGTTAAAAAATATAAAGGAGAATTGTATGAAGTTTGATAAATCAAGCTCAACAAGTGAACTTTTAGAACTTATAAAAAAGTTAAATAGGGAAAATGAATCAGAAAATGATTCTGAAATTGCTTAAACTTTAAATGATTAAGACCAAGGATTTAACCTTGGTCTTTTTAAGCATATAATTTATTTTAGTTGTTTTTATTAAATTTAGTAAAAGCATTAATGAACCCGGTCAAAAATCTAAATGAACCGTTTTTTGTATGAAAAAAACTAATTATTGATATTAAAACTCCACTTAAAGATCCCATTATCATATCTGTCATTGTATCCATAAGGCTATTAAGCTGTGAGTCTAATCCAAATAGCTGATCCCCTGCAAACTCCCAAAATTCCCATAAAGCAGCTCCTGAAGTGGTAAATAAAAAAATATATATTGCTACAAATAAAGGTTTTAGTGTTTTCAGATTATCCTTACCAATGAGAGGTTTTAAAGTAGCTAGAGCCAAGAAACCTAAAAGAGCTCCTGAAGCAAAGTGAAGGAATAAGTCCCACCAAGGAAGTATTGAATACATATTGTACATTCTACCTAAAAATAGAGCTAGAAATATAAAAAATTGAATTAATAAATCAGCAGAGTTAGACATTTTAATTTTAAATAGTCTTAAAGCTATATCAGGTATAAAGGATGTAAGGAGTATCAATAAAATATTGCTAATATAATTGGCGTTATTATTAGGTTTAATGACATTATAGTAAATAAATAATATTAATAGAAGTGCTCTAAACATCCACTTAAATGATAGAGCAGAAGAAAGATTTTTATTTTTCATTGATGTACCTCCGTAGTAATTTATGAAAATAATTAAGTTATAAAATATTATAGTTAATATATAATATTCTAACAATAGAATGAAAATATAAGTTAGTATATCAGAGATATACTGATGTGATTAAATGATCATTATTTTCCTATAAGAAGAAGTTTTTTAGATCTAGAAAGTTTTTTAATTTCACATTCTCTTTTTAAAGCTGAAGATTTGTCAGGTAAACTTTCAGAGTATACCATTTCTACAGGAAGACGACACCTTGTATATTTAGCTCCCTTACCACTATTATGGCATTTAAGCCTTCTATTTAAATCTGTTGTCCATCCTGTATATAAAGTATTGTCACTACATCTTAATATATAAACAAAAAACATATTTATACCTCAAAAAATATATTAAAAACTAGAATAATTATTACTGTAACTTAATATTATTTATATAGTATAACATTATTTTACTATGAATGGATTAAACTATTTTTATAAATACTAATGTATTTATGTTGAATTAAATTAAATGATAAGGTATAATTAGGGTGAATTGGTGACAACAATGAAAAATATGTTGATTTAAATTGAATATAGTTTAGTTTTGGGTACATTATGTTTAATAGGGAAAGTGGTTAAAATCCACTACAGCCCCCGCTACTGTGTGCGAAGACAAAATCTCATAGAAAAACCACTGGAGTGTATTTCTGGGAAGGTGAGATGGAGGATGATACGTGAGTCAGGAGACCTGCCTAAAGCATAAATATAACACTTCGGAGGGAAGGGAGTTAATATTTTAGTTTGTATATTACAAGCTATTATTATATTATGTAGTTAAATTGAGTTTTAACCTCTACCTTTTGGGTAGAGGTTTTATTTTGCGTTAATTTATTGAATTTGGAGGAACTAAAATGAAGAAGGCTATATTAGTAGTAAGCTTTGGAACGAGTTATAAGGACACATTAAAGTTGACTATAGAGAAGATTGAAGATGAAATAAGAGAAAGATTTAAGGATTATTATGTTATGAGAGCTTTTACAGCACACATGATAATAAGAAAAATAAAAAATAGGGATGGAATAGTTATACCTACCCCTGAGGAAGCTTTAGAAAAACTATATAGAGAGGGCTATGAAGAAATCATAGTTCAACCACTTCACATAATACCAGGAGAAGAGTTCCAATATATTAGATTAGTAGTTGATAAATTTAAAGCTGAGAATAAGTTTAAGTCAATAAAGGTAGGAAGACCAGCCCTTCACTTTCAAGGAGGAGAAGAAACTCCTAATGACTATGAAGTATTTGTAGATGCAATAAAAGAAATAATACCAAAGGATAAGCCTATGGTGTTTATGGGACATGGAAGCAACCATCCAGCTAATTCAGCTTTTGTAGCTCTACAAAGTGTATTTTCTTATTTAAACTATAACAATGTATATGTTGGAACTGTAGAAGGATATCCAACCATAGATATGATAGTTAATATTCTTAAAAGAGATAAAGTAGAGAATGTTAAATTAGCCCCTTTAATGTTAGTAGCAGGAGATCATGCAACTAATGATATGGCATCTGATGAGGAAGATTCATGGAAAACTATATTAGAGGGTGCTGGAATAGGTGTAGACATATATCTTCATGGTTTAGGCGAAATTAAAAAGTTTAGAAATATATATGTAGACCATGTACAAGATGTAATAGATAATAAGTATCTTCATTTAGGGGATACAAAGAAAACACCTTAAAGGAGTTAATTATGAAAAGTATAATAGTTTCTTCAAATAGTAGCGGTGGAGGAAAGACCACTGTTACCTTAGCCCTTATGAAAACACTTATAAATAGAGGATATGATGTTCAAGGATATAAAGTAGGACCAGATTATATAGATCCAGCCTTTCATAGAGAGATAACGGGAGTAGCCTCAAGAAATTTAGATTTATTCCTAATGGAAGAAGATGGTGTAAAGGAAAGTTACTTAAGAGGAAAAGGTGACCTAGGCATTGTTGAAGGAGTTATGGGATTATACGATGGAAAAGGTATAGATACTAGCTTTTCTACTGCTCATGTGTCTAAAACTTTAGGATTACCTGTTGTGTTAGTATTATCACCAAAGGCTCAATCAGCTACTTTATGTGCAGAGATAGAGGGACTGAGAAATTACGAAGATGTAAATATAGTAGGAGTAATACTAAATAACATTAGTGGAAGCTACTATAATCTTTTAAAAAGAGCTATTGAAGAAAACTGTAAGGGAATTAGAGTGTTTGGATATATACCTAAAGATGAGAGATTAACATTAAAAAGTAGGCACTTAGGCCTTGTTCAAAGTAGTGAGGTGGAAGATTTATCAAAGAAGATAGATCTGTGCAGTAGCCTTATGGAAGAGTATGTAGATGTAGATGCCCTTATAAAGGAATTTAAATCTTCTCATATTCAAACTTCAAATAAAAAACAGTTTCATTTAGAAAATAAAGATTTAAAGGTAGCAGTGGCTTATGATAAGGCTTTTAGCTTTTATTATAAAGAAAATCTCGAGCTTTTAGAGGAAGTAGGTCATATTGAGTATTTTAGTCCTTTAAAGGATAAAGAGGTACCAAAGGATGTAGATTTTATATATATAGGTGGCGGATACCCAGAAGTATTCAAAGAAGAATTGTCGTCTAATAAATCTATGTTAAATAGTATAAGAGAAGCACTAAATGGTGGAGTGAAATGCTATGCAGAATGTGGAGGACTTATGTATCTTACAGAAAGCATAGATGGAGCTGAGACAGTAGGATTTTTTAAAGGTCTATCCTATATGACTGGAAAACTTAATAATTTTGGATATGCAACTATAAGAGTTTCAGAAAAGAATTCTATACTTCCAAGGGATATGATAATTAATTGTCATGAATTCCATAAGTCATTAGTGGAACTAGAGGAAGAAAAAATTTACGAGCTAGAGAAGAAAATCTACGATGGAACCACAAAGAGGTGGAAGTGTGGATATGTAAAAAATAATGTTCTAGCAGCTTATGGACATATACATTTCTTTTCTAATATTAATTTTTTAAAAAGTTTACTTAAATAGATATATGATAAAAAAATAAAGATTATTGTCTAATAGGAGGAAAAATGGATTATATAAAAATACCAATGGATATAGAAAAAAGAAGTTTTGAAATTATAGGAGAAGAGATGGGACCTCATAATTTCAATGAAAGAGAGCTTTCTATAATTAAGAGAGTTATTCATACTACAGCAGATTTTGAATATAAGGATTTAGTTTATATGACAGATGATGCTATAGATACAGCTCTTAGAATTTTAAAGAAAGGAACAACTATATATACAGATACTAATATGGCTCTTTCAGGAATTAATAAAAGAGCTTTAGAAAAGTTAAACTGCAAAGTTGTATGTTATGTATCAGAGCCAGAGGTAGCTGAAATAGCTAAAGAAAGAGGTATAACACGCTCTATGGCTGCAGTAGAGAAAGCTGTAGAAGATGGAGTGGAGTTCTTTGTATTTGGAAATGCTCCAACAGCTTTATTCAAGCTAAAAGAGTTTATTGAGGCAGGAAAATCTAATTGTAAGTTTATTATAGGAGCACCAATAGGATTTGTAGGTGCAGCTGAATCTAAAGAAGAAATAGAAAAGCTTAAAGATATGTCTATGATTACAGTTAGAGGAAGAAAGGGCGGAAGTGCAGTAGCAGCAGCTATAGTTAATGCTCTTATGTATATGTTAGTAGAGAGATAAGGCATCTTCAAGAAATAAATAAGTCAGAATGCTTGTATATTTGACTTGTTATTTATTTTCAGATGTCTAATAAAGAAGGTATTAGAATGCTAGATTTATATGTTGATAATAATGGTAAAAAGCTAAGGTGTGGTTATACTACAGGATCTTGTGCAGCAGCAGCTGCTAAGGCGGCTACTTATATGCTTTTTACTGGTAAAAAAGTTAAAGAAATAGATATTAATACAGCTAAGGGAATAATTTTAAACTTAGTTATAGATGAAATTATCATTGGGGAAGATTATGTAGAATGCTCCATTATAAAAGATGGTGGAGATGATATAGATGTTACTCACGGATTACCTATATGGGCAAGAGCTGAGAAAGGCGAAGAAAGATATATTCTAAAGGGAGGTAAAGGTGTAGGAGTAGTTAATGGAGAAGGCCTTTATATTGAAAAAGGTGAGGCTGCTATTAATCCAGTACCTAGACTTATGATAGAGCAAGAAGTGAGTAGTGTTCTACCAGAAGGTGAAGGAGTTACAATAACCATATTTGTACCTAGAGGAGAAGAAATAGCTAAGAAAACCTTTAATCCTAGATTAAATATAGTTGGAGGTATATCCATATTAGGAACTACAGGAATTGTCTATCCAATGTCAGAAGAATCAATTAAGGAATCTATAAAAATTGAGATAACCCAAAAGGCTTTGAAAAATAAAACTCTTATATTAGCCTTTGGTAATATGGGAGAAAAAGTAGCTGAATCCATGGGTTATTCCATAGATCAAGTAGCTATAATATCAAATTTTGTAGGCTATGCCATAGAATGTTGTGTAAGTTGTAGAGTAAATGAAGTTATTATAATAGGACATATAGGAAAGGTATGTAAAATATCTGCTGGATGCTTCCATACTCACAGTAGAGTTTCTGATGTAAGACTTGAAGTTATAGCACTAGAACTAGCTTTAGCAGGTGCTCCTAATGAGTTAGTTAGAAGAATATATGAAGAGAAGACAACAGAGGGCGCTGTAAAAGCATTAAATGGTGAATATAGTGAAATATATAAAACTATTGTAGATAAAGTAAAAAAGAGAATGGAACTTTATAGTTATGATGAACTTAAATGTGATGTAGTTATGTATTGGGGAGCAAGTAATCCTAAGATATTAGCTACCACACTATAGAGGTGAAAATATGATATATGTAGTAGGACTTGGTCCAGGAAGTAGAGATTATATACTTCCAAGGGCTATTGAAACATTAGAAAATAGTGATATGGTAATAGGATTTTCTAGAGCTCTAGAAAGTATAGACTTCATCAATGTAAATAAGGTGGCAGTTAAAACTTTATCGGAAATTTTAAAGATAGCGGAAGAGAATTCTAGTAAGAAGATATCTGTAATTGCATCAGGAGATCCTTGTTTCTATGGAGTTACGGACTATATAAAGAGAAATTTAAAAGAACATGATATAGATATAATACCAGGACTTAGCTCTTTTCAGTACTTAATGAGTAAAATAGGAAAGAGTTGGAATGGAAAATTCTTAGGTAGTGTTCATGGTAGAGAAGAAGATTTTCTAGCTATTGTTAAGGAAAATAATGCATGCATATTCTTAACAGATGGGAAAAATTCACCTAGGGCTTTAGCTGAAAAGTTATTTAAGGAAAATATAAATTGTACTATATGGGTAGGAGAAAATCTATCCTATGAAGATGAAAAGATAACTGTAGGTACACCAGAAGAGATAATGAAGAAAGAGTTTTCTTCTTTAAGTGTCTTTGTAGTGGAGGAAATTTAAATGAAATATATAAAAGATGAAGAGTTTATAAGGGGAAACTGCCCGATGACAAAGGAAGAGATTAGAATTCTAAGTATTGCAAGACTCAACTTAGAAGAGAACTCTAAACTTTTAGATGTAGGAGCTGGTACAGGTTCTATATCAATTCAAGGAAGTAAACTTTGCACTGAAGGCAAGGTGGTTGCTATAGAAAGAGATGAGGAAGCTCTAGAAGTAATTTATAAGAACAAAGATAAGTTTAATTGTAATAATTTAGAGGTTATAGAGGGAGAAGCTATTGAAGCTCTAGATTCAATTAAGGATAAGTTTAATAGTATTTTTGTTGGTGGTAGCGGCGGAAATCTTAAAGAAATTATTGAAAAATGCCATAACATTCTAGAAGATAATGGCGTAATGGTATTAAACTTTATAACTATAGATAATGTATATAAAGCAATGAGTACTTTAAAAGAGCTTGGAATGAAAATTAGTTGTACTCAAGTGGGCGTAAGCAAGACTAGAGGGCAGAGCTATATGTTGTTTGGATATAATCCTATTTTCATTGTAGAAGCTTATAAGAATTAAAAATAGATTTCAGTGGTAGAAGGAGTGAAATAGATGGCAAAGTTATATGGAGTTGGAGTAGGTCCAGGAGATAAAGAATTACTAACTTTAAAGGCAGTTAAAACTATAGAGATGTGCGAAGTTATAGTTTCACCAAGTGCTATGAAAGGCGGAAAGAGTATAGCTTTAGGAATTGCAGAGGACTTTATATCAGAAGATAAAGAGGTTATGATAAAACAATTTCCAATGGGTGGAGAAGACCAAGAAGAAAAAATTTATGAGGCATTTAAAGCTATAGAAGAAAAGCTTAAAGAAGGAAAAAATGTAGCTTTTTTAACTTTAGGAGATCCTTTTGTTTATAGCACATATATATACTTACTTAAATATATAGAAGAGCATGGGTTTGAAGTTGAAACAGTACCAGGAATAACATCTTTCTGTGCTAGTGCTAGTCTTGCACAAAAACCGTTGGTTATAGGTGATGAGCCATTACTTATAATGCCAGCTAGTAAAGTTTCTGATATAAGAGATGAGAAGTATGTGGTTATAATGAAGGTTTATAAAAGAGAAGAAGAAGTTCTGGATGTTCTTGAAGCAAAGGGTTTTGACTATGTATATGTGAAAAGAGCAGGAAGAGAAGGACAAGAGATTTTACATAAGAGAGAAGATATTCTAGATAACAAAGAATATATGTCACTTATAATTGCAAATAGAGAGTAGGAGGAGAAGGAATGGTTTATTTTATAGGAGCAGGTCCAGGAGATGCAGATCTAATTACAGTGAAGGGAAGAGATACTTTATCAAAAGCAGACGTAGTTATATATGCAGGCTCTCTTGTTAGCAAAGAACATATGAAGCATTGTAAACCAGGTTGTGAAATATATAATTCTGCATCTATGACTTTAGAAGAGGTTATAGATGTTATGGAGAAGGCTAAAAAAGAAAATAAAATGGTAGTAAGGCTTCATACTGGAGATCCAGCAATATATGGAGCTATTAAAGAACAAATGGATGAACTTGATAAATTAAATATTGAATATGAGGTAATTCCAGGAGTTAGTTCATTTACCGCTGCAGCTTCAGTTATAAAGAAGGAATTTACACTTCCATCAGTAACACAAACTGTAATATTAACTAGAGTTGAAGGAAGAACTCCAGTACCAGAAACAGAGGATTTAGAGAAACTTGCTTCAATAGGAGCATCTATGGCTATATTCCTATCTATTAGCATGATAGATAAGGTGGTTGCAAAGCTTAGAAAAGGTTATGGAAGAAATGTTAACATAGCTGTGGTTGAAAGAGCTACATGGGAAGATGAAAGAGCTATAATTGGAACTTTAGATGATATAGCAGAAAAAGTTAAAGAGGCTGGAATTACTAAATGTGCTCAAATATTGGTAGGAGATTTTATAAATTGTGACTATGATAAGAGTCTTTTATATGATAAATCTTTTACTCATATGTTTAGAGAAGGGCAGAAGTAATTCTTAGAATTTGTAATTCAAGAAAGTAGGAGAGTTATGAAGTTAGCAGCAGTGTCTGTAACAAGACAAGGAAATAATATTGCAAAGAAGCTAAGTGAAACTTTAAAGATTACACTTTATTCTAGCTATAATAATAAAAACTTCAAACTAAAATCTGTATGCGAAGAGCTTATGAATACTGTAGATGGAATAATCTTTATTTCATCTACGGGCATTGCTGTAAGAGGAATAGCTCCATTTCTAAAAGGAAAAGATAAGGATCCTGCTGTGGTGGTTGTAGATTGTGAAAGTAGATTTGCAATAAGCCTTGCAGGAGGTCACCTTGGGGGAGCCAATGAACTTGCTTTAAGAGTATCTGAAATTCTTAAGGCTACACCGGTTATAACTACAGCTACAGATAGTATGGGGATAGATGCTCCAGATATGATTGCAAAAGATAATAAGCTTATTATAGATGATATG
Source organism: Clostridiaceae bacterium (assembly GCA_902363375.1). Classification (GTDB taxonomy): domain Bacteria; phylum Bacillota; class Clostridia; order Clostridiales; family Clostridiaceae; genus Clostridium_J. Next base: position 166,764 of record CABIZX010000003.1, read on the forward strand.
AAGATAGCTAAAGATATAGCAGCAAAGCTAGTTGATAAAGCTAAAGTTGGCTTTTTAGATGATGAAAATAAAATAAGTATGCCCAAGGGATATGTAGTGCCGTCAGAAGGTATAAAAGGCATAGTTACTGTATCTAATAAAATAAATGTGGATAATGTGCCACAGGTTGAAAGCTTGATTCACCTCAAACTTATTAGAAAAAACATTATATTAGGTATGGGATGTAGAAAAGATGTGGATAAGGACAAGGTTAAGAACTTTATTGTGGATACATTGAGAAAATATAATATTGATTTAAGGTCAGTAAAGATGATCTCTACAGTAGAAGTTAAAAAACATGAAAAAGCATTAATTTCTCTAAGTGAATTCTTAAATTGCCCTATGGAAATTCATTCTTTAAAAGAGATTGAAGCAATAGAGCATAAATATAAGGGAAGCGATTTCGTTAAGAAATCTATAGGGGTAAGAGCAGTTTGTGAACCGTGCGTTGAATTATCAGGAGGGGAGTTATTAACAGATAAGCTTAGCTTTGAAGGTATAACCCTTTGTATTGGAAAAGTAAAGTAGATAAATTTTTATCTACGACATAAGATTTATGAAGTTTAATTTAGATATAAAAGTAAGATATTAAAGGAAATTTCTAATTATATAGCATATAACGCTCTTATAAGATATTTAATTTAAGAGATTAACATAGATAAAAATAAAGAGTAGAGTGGTCTACAGACAATGGAGGAAAAGTAATGGGAAAATTATATGTAGTAGGAATCGGTCCAGGTGGACTTGATCATATGACAATTAAAGCAGTAAAGGCTATAGAAGAAAGCGATATAGTAGTAGGATATACAAAGTATATAGAAATGATAAAGCCACTTTTAGACGGTAAGAAGGTTTACTCTACAGGAATGATGGGTGAAGAAGCTAGATGTGAGGAAGCTTTAAGATTAACTAGTGAAGGAACAGTAGCTGTAGTAAGTACAGGAGATGCTGGTATATATGGCATGGCTGGATTGATTCTTGAAATGAAAAAGGATGAAGAAGTAGAAGTAATTCCAGGGGTTACAGCATCGTCTTCAGCGGGGTCAATTGTTGGAGCTCCACTTATGCACGATAACTGTAATATAAGCTTAAGTGATTTAATGACTCCTTATGAGGACATTAAAAAAAGAGTTAAGCTTGCAGCAGAAGGAGATTTTATAATTTCCCTTTATAACCCGAAGAGTAAAGGAAGACCACATTATTTAAGAGAAGCCATAGATATAATAAAAGAATATAGAAATGAAGATACACCGGTAGCTATAGTTAAACATGCATTGAGAGAAGGCCAAGAAGCTACAGTTTGCACTATAGGAACCTTTGATGATTCTATAGTGGATATGATGACTATAGTAATCATAGGAAACACAAAGAGTTATATAAAAGACGGCTTATTTATAACTCCAAGAGGATATAAGCTAGAGAATAAATAAGTATTACGGGAGGAGAATTACAATGATAGGCTTGATAGTAGGCACCTCAGAGGGAAAGGTAATTCTTTCCCACTTAAATAAACATACAGATAATATTTTAGTATCAACAGCTACAACCTATGGTGGAGAACTTTTAGTTGATTATAAATATAAAGTATTAAATGATAAACCTTTAGTTTATGAAGAGTTAAAGGAGCTTCTTGAAAAAAATGGTGTAAAAGTACTGATAGATGCATCTCATCCATATGCAGTTCAAATAAGCAAAGCAGCAATGGAAATAGCAAAGGAGATGAATATTGAGTATGTAAGGTACGAGAGAAAAAGTACTCTAGATACATTTCCTAAGAATGATTTAATAGTAGAGGTACCAACCTATGAGGAGCTTGGTGAAGCTTTAAAAGACTTAGATGGTTGTATTTTAAACACCACAGGAAGCAGAAATATAGATAAAATATTAAATTTAAACCTTAAAAATAGAATAGTTCATCGTGTATTACCATCTTTAAAGGTTATGGAGGAAGTATTTGCTCTAGGAGTTAGAGTTGAAGACTTAATATTTATAAAAGGTCCAATAGGATATGAATTAAATAAAGCTTTTATAAAAGAATATGATGGTAGGGCACTAATAACAAAAGATAGCGGTCCACAGGGGGGAACTTATGAAAAAATAAAGGCTGCAATAGATATGGGAATCAAAGTTTTTGTAGTAGAAAGAAGAACTATGGACTATGGAAAAGTCTTTAATGATGAAGAGGAGTTATGCCACTATATCTGTAGTAATAAAAATAATTTTCAATAACATTTCATAGAGAAGATAAGAGACTCGGGTGACGGTGGGAGTAACTTTTATTTATTCAATACATAGGAAATGTTATAAGTTATGGAAAATAAATTTAAAGTGCACGTTAAATTTATTATAGCATAACAAAGGTTTACTACAGTTAGTATATATAATTTAAATATAAGCAATGCTAGCGGCACTATATTTAAATTAAGTTATTTTAATTTAATTATAAGGGGGAAAATTTATGAATAAGTCAATTTTAACTAAAAAATCATTTGTATTCATATGGGCATTAGCGTTATTCTTTACAGTACCACAAGTAGCATATGGTATGCATATTGCAGAAGGGTTTTTACCAGTAGGTTGGTGTGCATTCTATTTTGTAGCATGTATTCCATTTGTAGCATTAGGAATTAGAGATATAAGAAGAAAAACTATGAGTAGCAAAGATTTGAAGATGCTTTTAGCATTAATTGGAGCATTTGCTTTTGTATTATCAGCAATGAAACTACCTTCAGTTACAGGAAGCTCATCACATCCAACAGGAACAGGTCTTGGAGCAATGATATTTGGACCATTTGCCATGTCTGTGGTTTCAATAATAGTTCTTTTATTCCAAGCACTTTTCTTAGCTCATGGTGGGTTAACAACCTTAGGAGCTAACGTTTTATCTATGGGTATTGCAGGGCCTTTGGTAGCCTTTGGAATATATAAGTTATTAAAAAAGAAAAATAGAAAAGCAGCAATATTTTTAGGGGCAACCTTAGGGGATTTAGCAACCTATCTAGTGACCTCTATTCAACTAGGACTTGCATTCCCATCAACTACAGGTGGATTCTTAGCTGCATTTGGAAAGTTTGTATCAATATTTGCTATAACACAAGTTCCACTTGCTATAGTAGAAGGAATAATAACTGTTATAATATTTGATTTTATAGAAAAACATGCCTCTGAGGAATTATTAGAAGTTGGAGGTGTAAAATAATATGAAAAAAAATATAGGATTAATTTTATTATGTGTAGCAATTGTAGTAGGATCTTTATTCCTAGGTAGAAATGGTGAGTTCAATGGTGCCGATGGAGAAATTGAAGTTAAAATAGAAGAGTTAAATGGAGATTATGAACCATGGGCTGCACCTATGTGGGAACCACCATCAGGAGAGATTGAAAGCTTTTTATTCTGTGTACAAGCGGCGATTGGAGCTGGATTTATAGGATATTATGTAGGCATTAAAAAAGGTGCTTCAAAAGCTAAAGCAGCTAAAGTCAGCGTAGATAGCAAAGTGAAAGAATGTTAAGAACAGTACTTTCATATTCCAAGCTAAGTAAATTAGCAAATATTCATCCTATAGAGAAAATACTTTTAGGTATTTTACCAATAATAGCACTTAGTTTTAGTACTAAGTGCTATCCATTGGTTATAAATATAATTTTTTTTCTTATACTTCATATTATTTATAAAAACCCTATGAATATAGTAAAACATTTTATGGAGGCAACTTTTTTATTTGCTTTAGTATCATCTATAACCTTTGTATTTGATTACGGATGGTATAATACATTAATACTTATATTAAAGGCTGTGTCAGGAGGAATAACGGTAAGTTTTTTAACATTAACGACACCAACAGACCACGTATTTTATATATTCTCTAAGATAAAATGTCTTAGAGATATTTGTGATATAGGAAAATCTATGGAAAGATTTTTAATTCTTATAGATGATGAATTTCAAATCTTGCGTAAGGGAATGTTATGCAGGGGTGCCTTTGGGGGATTTAAAAATAAAGTTAAAGACTCAGGAGCCCTAGCAGGATTACTTTTTGTTAATACCTTAAATCGATGGAAAGAAATTAAAGATGGAATTAATAGTAGAGGATATAGAGGAAGTATTTATTACGGTTGTGAAGAATTTGATTTGTCATATAAAAGAATAATTGCAATAGTAAGTTATATTATATTTCTTATCATTTTAGTGAGTATACCTATATAAAGTTATAGAAACTATAGGTATGCTCTTTATTTTATATATCTTCTAGTAATTTTAAATATAAATATATATTTATATGAACTAATAAACGAAATGGGCTTCAATAAATCAACATTCAATTAGAGTAATGCATTTAATAAGGTCAAAAAATAGAAAAATTCCTTTCAAAGTGGATTGAAGGAAAATTTCTATATAAGATAAATATAAAAGATTAAGGATTTAATAGTAATTGATAACTCTTATCAATGAGTTAATAATACTATAACAATTTATATATGTCAATACAATTGAAAATTATTTTCAATTATACTTATAACTTTTAATTTATAATCTTCTTAACATATAGTTGTAGAAGATATGTGATAGAATTAATAGAAAGTAAATATATGTATGAATTATAAGATAAAATGATTATAAAAGATTGGGGTTAATTAAAAATGAGGTATGTTACATTTGAAGAATTAAAAAATCTTCACACATTTAGTGATTTAAATGAGGATACTTTAATAAAATTATCTAATATTACTAGGGTTAATAAGTATGAAAAAGGAAATGTACTATTTAGAGATAAAGATAGTGTAGAAAATATATTTATAGTATTAAAGGGAAAGGTTTCTCTATATAAATTTAATGAAAAGGGACAGAAAAAGGTAATATTTATATTAGGAGAAGGGGATCTAATAAATGAAGTAATTATTCAAAGTTCTACAGCATCTATAAACTGCGAAACTATAGAAGATTCAAAGATAATGTATTGCAACACTATAGAGCTTTTAAAACTAATGGAAAGTGATTTTGAATTAACGAAGATTATTTTATCATCTTTATCATTAAAAGTAAGAAGGATGTATAGGCAGTTTAAAAATACAACAGGAGTTTTGAGTATGGGAAAGAGAGTTGCATCAAAACTTTGGAAATTAGGAAGAGATTATGGGATAACTGTAGATGGGGGAACTTTAATAGATATGGAAATCAGTATAACCTATTTAGCAGACTTATTTGGTTCACAAAGAGAAACTATATCTAGGGTATGTAAGGAGCTCAGTGGATTGGGTTTAATTGAATATAATAACAAAAAATTTATAATAAAAAATGAAGATGAACTTTTAAAATATTTTAAAACACCGTGATTTTAATCACGGTGTTTTAATTTTTCAAGACCTATAATGAGATTATAATATTAAAAATAAAAAGGGGATGGGTTTATCATGGTTTGTGGAGATTTTAACAAAGTGTGCTCGGCAGGTAAATCTAAGATAAAAATGTTAAATGAAAATCCAGTAGGATATTTCATTTCTTCTATGTTAGCAGGATTATTTGTAGGATTAGGGTCTATGCTTATTTTTACCATAGGAGGTCAACTAACTGCCGCTGGATCAGGGGCTGTAAAGATTATTATGGGATTATCCTTTGGTGGAGCATTGAGCTTAGTAATAATGGCTGGGGCAGAATTATTTACTGGTAACAATTTTGTACTAGCATCAGCATCTTTTAATAAAGATGTATCGTGGAAAAATACTGTAAGGCTATGGATAGTATGTTTTTTAGGGAATCTATTAGGATCTATTTTAGCAGGAACTATGTTTAAATTATCAGGTTTAGCTACAGGCAGTGTGGGTGAGTACATTGCAAAGGCATCAGAAATAAAGATGGCTATGCCATTAATACCATTATTTTTCCGTGCTGTATTCTGTAATATTCTTGTTTGCCTAGCAGTCTGGTGTGGATTTAAATGTAAGGAAGAAGTTGCAAAGCTTATTATGATTTTCTGGTGCTTATTTATATTTGTTACAGTAGGCTTTGAGCATAGTATTGCAAATATGACAGTACTAACTATAGGTTTATTATCACCTTTTGGGGCTGCCGTCACTATAGGTGGATATATATATAATATTTTAGTTGTAACACTTGGAAATATGGTTGGAGGTATTCTATTTGTAGCTCTTCCATATTACATCATATCAAGAGAAAAAAATAATTAGAGGTGAATTATGGGTTATAAATTATGTTTAGACAAGTTTAATGAAGTTTTAAAAGAGCTATCATCAGAATATATAGTTTACGCTCCTGTGCTAATTAAAGGTGGTGCAAACTTTTCTGACACAGATAGAGTGAGGTATGGACAAATATCTAAAATTCAAGATGTGGTATTTAATGAAAAATCTCATTTCTCCTTTAAGGAAGTAGTATTACCACAGTCTGAAACACTATTTTACTTTACAGAAGATCAGGTTAAAGAAGCAGCACCTAAAGCTAAGGGTTCAATAGTATTTTTAAGAAGCTGTGATTTACATGCTGTAAAAAGAATGGATGATATATATCTAAGAAATGGCTTTGAAGATTATTATTATAAAAGACTTAGAGAGAATACAAAATTCATATTAATGGGTTGTGAAACAAGCTTTGAAAATTGTTTCTGTGTAGATATGGGAACTAACAAATCAGATAACTATGATGGATATATAAAATTAGAAAATGATGAGGTTTATTTCGATAGTAAATGTGAACTTTTTGACATTTTAGTAAAAAGTCAAAAGGCAGAAGGCTTAGAAGTTGAACCAGAATATGTTACTGAAAATAATGTTAGCGTTAACATTCCAGCTGAACTTAGCCTAGATGTTATGAAATCAAACATTTGGGAGGAATATAATCAAAGATGTATAGCTTGTGGACGTTGTAATTTTGTCTGTCCTACATGTACTTGTTTCACTATGCAAGATATTTTCTATCAAGATAATAAAAAAGTAGGAGAGCGTAGAAGAGTATGGGCTTCATGTCAAGTTGATGGATTTACTGAAATGGCTGGAGGACATAGCTTTAGACAAAATAAAGGTCAAAGAATGCGTTTTAAAGTATTACACAAAGTTTATGACTATAAGAAAAAATGGGGCTACCACATGTGTGTAGGTTGTGGTAGATGTGATGATATATGTCCTGAATACATTTCATTTAGTAACTGTATTAATAAATTGCAATCAGCATGTGATGAGGTGAAATAGATGAATAAGAATGAATATATACCTTTTATTTCAGAAATAAAAGAAGTGATAAAGCATACAGAAATTGAGTATACCTTTAGAATGGGCTATATTGGAGATGTAAAGCCTGGTCAATTCTTTGAGGTATCTATACCTAAGTATGGAGAAGCCCCTATATCAGTAAGTGGTATTGGTGAAGAAACTGTTGATTTAACAATACGTAAGGTAGGAAAGGTTACAGATGAAGTCTTCACTAATTATGTAGGTGATAAGTTATTTTTAAGAGGACCTTATGGAAATGGTTTTGACATAGAAACTTACAAAAATCATGAAGTTATAGTAGTGGCAGGAGGAACAGGACTTTCTCCAGTAAGAGGAATTGTGGACTACTTTGCTAATAATCCACAGGATGCTAAAAACTTCTCTCTAATTTGTGGATTTAAATCTCCAGAAGATGTTTTATTTAAAGACGATGTTGAGAGATGGAAAAATACCATAGATTTAATTCTTACAGTAGATAAGGCAGAGGAAGATTATAAAGGAAATGTAGGAATGGTAACTAAATATATTCCTGATATGAAAATTGAAGATATTAATGATGTACAAGTAGTTGTAGTAGGACCACCAATTATGATGAAATTCACTGTGGCAGAATTTCTAAAAAGAGGAATACCAGAAAAGAATATTTGGATTTCACAAGAAAGAAAGATGTGCTGCGGAATTGGAAAGTGCGGACATTGTAAAATCGATGATACTTATATTTGTTTAGATGGACCTGTATTTAATTATACAAAAGGCAAAGAGCTAATAGATTAATTGGGGGTGAGAATATATGGATATAAATACTAAAAAACTTAAAAAGAATGCTTTTAGGGTTACAAAAAGAAGAGGATATACTGCGTCAAGAATTCGTGTTCCAGGGGGGAAGATGGAGGCTAAATACTTAGATACAATTCAGGAAATAGCTGAAAAGTATGGTGATGGAACAGTAAACATCACTATGAGACAAGGTTTTGAGATTCCTGGTATCAGGTTTGAAGATATGGAGAAAGTAAATGATCTATTACAACCAATTATTGAAGGATTAGAGATTAATCAAGTAGATGAAGGCATGGGATACTCAGCAGCAGGAACTAGAAATATATCTGCCTGCGTAGGAAACAATATTTGTCCTTATGCAAATTATAATACTACAGACTTTGCTAAGAAAATAGAAAAGGCTATATTCCCAAATGATTTACACTTTAAGGTTGCATTAACAGGATGTTCTAATGACTGCGGAAAAGTTAGATTAAATGACTTCGGAATAATAGGAATGACTGAGCCACAATACGATATGAATAAATGCGTATCATGTGGAGCTTGCGTAAGAGCATGTACAAAGAAATCAACTGGAGCATTAACTATGAATAACTATAAAATCCAGCGTGATCATAAAAAGTGTATAGGCTGTGGAGAATGTGTAATAGCATGTCCTACAGATGCTTGGACCAGAAGTAGAGAAAAATATTATAAGCTTGTACTTTTAGGTAGAACAGGAAAGAAAAATCCACGTTTAGCTAAGGACTTCATAGCTTGGGTAGATGAAGACAGTATCATAAAAATAATATGTAATACTTATGATTACGTTAAAGAGTATATAGATAAGGATGCTCCAGGTGGTAAGGAACATATAGGATATATAGTAGATAGAACAGGATTCCCAGAGTTTAAAAAGTGGGCTATGGAAGGTGTTAACCTATCAGATAAAACTGTAGTTCAAGAGACTATGTATTGGGATGGAATAAAATATTAAACTGCAATTTGATTAATAAAAAGTTATAATAAAAGCTTTTATAAAATAAACTAATCTAGAATAAATATTGTAAATATAAAATCAATATTTATTATTAGATAGTCCGGTTTTATAAAAGCTTTTTATTTATATACAACATTTTGAAAAGAATCTTAAATACAATTTAAAATATAGTTTAAATTATTATTAAGAGTTATAATAGGCTTAGGGAAATAAGTTACAACATCTGTTGTTTAGGGGTGGTTTAATGATTAATGTTAATGGATTAAAGTTAAGCAGTATAGATTATATTCTTATTGTAGATAGAGAGTTTTCTGTAATATATAACACTAGATATGATAAGAGACTTAATGTATATAGTGACGAATTTGAAAAGGGATATTACATAAATAAGAATTTCTTTGAAATATATCCATCTATAAGAAAAGAAACTAGTAGTATAGTGAATTGTATGATGACAGGAGAAATAGTTGTAAAGAAAAATCAAGAATTTAGGGATTTAAAAGGGCAGATATACTGCACTCATAATATAACGGTTCCTATAATTATAAAGGGGAAAATAGTTGGAGTAGTTGAACTTGTCAAAGATGTTACTACTATTGATAATATAGACAGAAAGACTTCAGAAAAAGAAATAGATGAACTTTCTAAAAGTATAAAGAAAAAATTTAACTATATAACTTTTAATAACATTATAACCCATAGTGAATCAATGAATAATATAATTGAACAAGCAAAAATATTTTCAAGAACTATTAATCCTACTTTAGTTTATGGAGAAACTGGAACAGGAAAAGAAATGGTAGTTCAAGCTATGATTAGTCATAGTGGTATACCTAGGAAAAAGGTGATAATTCAGAATTGTGCTGCAGTTCCAGAGGGATTAATTGAATCTATTCTATTTGGAACTACAAAAGGGGCATATACAGGGGCAGAAAATAGAAAGGGATTATTTGAAGAAGCAGATGGAGGAATAATATTCTTGGATGAGATAAATTCTATGCCCTATGGGATTCAAGGGAAGCTATTAAGAGTATTGCAGGATGGAACTTTTAGGCCAGTGGGATGTAATGAAGAAAGGCTTGTAAATGTTAAAATTATTGCTGCAATGAATATTGATCCTACTATAGCTATTGAAAGAAAAGAGTTTAGACAAGACTTATTTTATAGATTTAGTAGTAGTATGATTAAGATTCCACCGCTAAGAGAAAGAAAAGAGGATATAAAATACTTTGTAGATTATTATATAAAGGAATTTAATAAAACTTATAACAAAGATGTTCAAGGTATAACTGAAAAGCTTAACAAGTTATTTAGTGAATATAACTGGGATGGTAATGTGAGAGAGTTAAAGCACCTTATTGAATCTATGATATGTATATCTAAAGAAAGAATTTTAGATATACATCATTTACCGGCATATATGTATGAAAAGGTTCATGAAAAGAAACCAGTATATGATAGTAATGATAATATGAATATATATGATTCTAAAGAAATCTATAGAGATAAAGAACAATATAATTTAAATAGTATTTTAGAGAAAACTGAAAGAGAAATAATAGAAAAAGTTATACGAATTACAAAAGGAAATAAAACTAAAGCTGGGGAATTATTAGGAATACCAAGGCAGACTTTAAAGTATAAAATGGACAAGTTGGGGATTAAGTAATAGTATAGTGAGACAAGAAACTGTCGTTTAGAATTAAACGACAAAAATATAGCGAGTCAAAAAGGTAAATCGACTAAAAGTTGTCGATTTACCTTTTTAATTAATCAGAAATTACCAAATATTCAGTTAAATATAATTGGCATGGAAATTGCTATAAATATATATAAGATAATTTTATAAATAAATTATTAAATCTTAACCATGTTAAATGAGAAAATTAAAAGGGAGTGAAGGTATGAAATTAGAATTAAGAAAAATTGATATTAAGGATGTAATTTTTGATGAAGTTGAAAAAGTTGAAAATGATATTCTTTATATTAATAAAGATTCACTTATAGCATTGGTAAAAGAAGATAAGAGAGTAAAATGTGTCAATTTTGAAATTGCTAAACCAGGAGAATCTATAAGAATCTTACCAGTTAAAGATGTAATTCAACCAAGAGCAAAGGTAGAGGGAGATATATTCCCAGGAACATTTAAGGAATCTATGGAGCAAGGTGGTAGCGGAATTACATACAGTATGGAAGGGTGTGCTGTAGTCAGTACCGGCCCTATAGTAGGATTCCAAGAGGGACTAATAGATATGTGTGGTCCAGCTGCAGAGTATAGTATATTTTCTAAGCTAATAAATATAGTAATGGACATAACTAAAGAAGATTTTGTTGATCAACATGAACAGGAGGAAACTGTAAGATTAGCTGGATTAAAGGTAGCAGCTTATATCGGAGCCATAGGGATAAATTATGAGAAATATGAGAGTGAATTTTTAGAGTGGAAGAGCATTGGTGAAAAAAGCAATGAATTTAAAGAGCTACCTAAGGTTGTATATGTATATAACTGCATGAGCCAAGGGCTTTTACATGATACCTATTTCTATGGAAGAGATTCAAAGGTTATTGTTCCAACATTACTTACACCTCTTGAGGTTATTGATGGCGCTGTAGTAAGTGGAAACTGTGTATCACCAGGATCTAAAACAACTACCTATCATCATCAAAATAATGCAGTAATAACTGAATGCTTAAAGAAACATGGAAAAGAAATAAACTTTATGGGGATAGTTTTAAATCCTTTGATGGTTACACTTAAAGAGAAATTTAGAAATTGTATGCTAACTGTAAACTTGGTAGAGATGGTTGGAGCTGATGGAGTTGTAATATCACAAGAAGGTTTTGGAAATCCTACCACTGATTTAATGATTACTTGTAAATCCTTAGAGAATAAAGGTATAGATACAGTAATAATTACAAATGAAGATGCAGGTATTGATGGAATGTCAGAATCACTTCCTGACAGTGTAAATGAAGCTAATGCAATAGTTTCCACCGGAAATAGTAATGCTACTATAATGCTACCAAAGATGGATAAGGTTATAGGAAAGCTTTCAGATATAGAAAGAGTAACTGGCGGTAATGTTGATTCAATACAAAGTGATGGAAGATTATTAGTAGAAATTCACGGTATTATGGGAAGCCATAACCTTCAAGGAAATACACATCTAAGTGCAATAACTATTTAATGAGGAGGGATATAAGGTGAAGAAAGTAATTTTTTATACAAATCAATTCTTTGGTCAAGTAGGAGGTGAAGATAAAGCTTACTATGAGCCAACATTTCACGAAGGAGCTATAGGGAATGCTAAAGCTTTTAATGGTAAATTACAGAATGCTGAGATTGTAGCTACCATAATATGTGGAGATAACTACTATGTAGAGAATATGGATAAAGTAAAAAGCTTTATAGGTGAAAAATTTAAAGAAGTTAATCCAGATTTATTAATTGCAGGGCCTGCATTTAATGCAGGTAGATTTGGGATTGCTTGTGCAGATGTGTGTGCATTTGTGAAGAAAGAATTTGGCATAGAAGCAATCACAGGGCTTTACGAAGAAAATCCTGCAGTAGAGATGTATAAAAAAGATATATATATTATGAAAGTAGCGAAATCAGCAGCTGGGATTAGAAAAGCAGTACCATTAATGAGTGAACTTGCTAGCAAACTTTTAAATAATGAAAAAATAGGAACTCCAAAAGAAGAGCAATATTATGCAAAAGGTAAACGTATAAATGTATTTAAAGATAAGAATGGTGCAGAAAGAGCTATTGAGATGCTAATTAGAAAAATGAAAAAGGAGCCTTATGAAACAGAACTAGAAATTTCTGTATATGAAAAGATTGAGGCAGCAAGTCCATTAACTGATTTAAAGTCGGCTAAGATAGCTCTATGCACTACTGGAGGTATTGTAGTTATGGGAAATCCAGACCATATGCCTGCAGCTACAGCAAAAAACTTTAAAATGTATGATATAGCGGGTAAAGTAGGACTTAAGGAAGGAGAATTTGAGTCAGTACATGCAGGATATGACCCAGTTTATGCTAATGAGAATCCTAACAGAGTTGCTCCTTTAGATATCCTTAGAAGTTTAGAAAAAGAAGGGGTAATAGGTAGTGTATATGATTATTTAACTACAACTACAGGAAATTCAACATCTGTAGCAGATGCTACTAGAATGGGACAAGAAATAGCAGCTAAACTTTTAGAAGATGGAGTTAATGGAGTTATATTAACTTCTACATGAGGAACTTGTACACGTTGCGGTGCAACAATAGTAAAACAAATAGAGAAGGCAGGTATACCAGCTGTTCATATATGTACAGTTACACCAATATCTAAAACTGTAGGGGCTCCAAGAATATCAAACGCACAAGCTATACCATATCCAACTGGGAATCCTCAGTTAGTAAAGGAAAAAGAAGAAGCATTAAGTAGAGACATTGTTATTAAAGCATTAAATAAACTATTACAATAGCAGCTATGTATTTAAATAAAATAGTATTTTTATTTAAATATAAAGATTACCTCAGGAATTTCAAAATTAATAATTTTATTTGAAAGGAAGTTATATTTATGATTATAGGAGTACCAAGAGAAATAAAAAATAATGAGTACAGAGTTGCTATAACTCCAGATGGGGTAAAAGAGTTAGCTTCAAAAGGAAATAAAGTATATATTGAAAATAATGCAGGTATAGGCAGTGGATTTTCTAATGATGAATATATAAAAATGGGTGGAACAATAATAAATTCTCCTAAAGAATTGTATGAAAAGTCTGATATTATTTATAAGGTTAAAGAAATATTCCCAGAAGAATTTGATTATTTAAGAGAAGATCAAATACTATTTACTTATATACATTCTAATGCTTTTAGAGATCAGACCGATACTTTATTAGAAAAAAAGGTAATAGGAATAGCATATGAAGATATAACTGATGAGAATAATGAATTTCCATTACTTAAGCCAATGAGTGAAATAGCAGGAAAGGGAGGCTTCCTTATGGCTATTCAATATGCTCAAAAAGTAAACAATGGAAATGGATTGATGCTTGCTGATGTCTGTGGAGTGAGAAAGCCAGAGATAGTAGTTATAGGAGCAGGGAATTCTGGTTTAGGAGCAGCAGAGTTAGCAGCTAGCCTTGGCAATAAGGTTACTATATTAGATATAAATAGCGCTAAGCTAGAAAATGCAAAGAAAACTTTACCTAAAGGTGTGGAATTCTTATATTCTAACAAGAAAAATATTGAGGATTGCATTAAAAAAGCAGATGTTTTAATTAACTGTATTTTATGGCCGAAGCATAGAACAGATCATCTAGTTACAAGAGATATGTTAAAAACCATGAAGGAAAATTCATTAATTGTTGATGTGTCTTGTGACGAAGGTGGTGCAATTGAAACTTGTAGAAGTACTTCTCACAGTGATCCTATATATTTCGAGGAAGGAATAATGCACTATTGTGTAGACAATATACCATCTGCATTTGCACAAACTGCAACTCAATGTTTATGTAATGCTACATTACCATATTTAATGGAAATCGTAAATAAAGGTGTGGAAAAAGCACTTCATGAAAATAAGCATTTGAGAAAGGGATTAACTTGTTATAAAGGAGAGCTTACTTTAGAAGAAACAGGATTAAAACAAAAGAGACCTTACAAGACTTCAGAAGAAGTGTTAAATCTAAATTAAGATAACTATGTTAAGGTAAATGATAAATGCTTAAAAAGTATAGGGGGATATAAATATGGAGAATATGGGTATAATATCGTTACTTCCGGCAACACTTGCCATTGTGCTGTCATTTATAACTAAAAATACAGTAATATCATTATCTATTGCATGCATAGTTGGAACTCTAGTTGCAGGACAAGGTATTTTTGGATTTCCAACTTTATTAAAAGAGAGTATAGGAACACCAGATTTTGCTTGGATTGTATTATTAAATTCACTTATAGGGGTATTAGTAGCATTCTTTCAAAAGACAGGTGCTATACAGGGATTTACTGAGTATATGAAAAGCAAAAAACTTACTAGAAGTAAAGTACAGTTATCAGCATGGGGGTTAGGGATGGTTTCCTTCTTTAGTGATTCCTTTGCACCACTTTTTGTTGGAACAACTATGAGAAGTGTTTCAGATAATGCTCATGTTTCAAGAGAAAAATTAGCATATATTGCTGATTCTGCCGCAGCACCAGTTAGTATATTAGTACCAATAACTGCATGGGCTACTTTTTTAGGCTCTCTAACTATAGGAATTGGTCCTATAGTTACTCAAGATGATGCAACATCTTTACTTTTAAGATCCATCCCATTCAATCTATATGCAATAATGTCTGTAGCATTTGTAGGGTTAATTAGCTCAGGGATAATTAAGGATTTTGGACCTATGAAAAAAGCTGAGTTAAGAGCTAAAAATGAAGGCAAAGTATTAAGAGATGGAGCAAATCCACTTATAGGAAAGGAATTAACAGAAATGGCTCCATATGAGGGGTTAAAACCTCGAATTTTCTTAAATTTTATATTGCCTATATTACTAATTGTGGGTATAGCCCTTGGAACTTATCTTACATTAGGTTCTGCAAAAACCATGGAATCTTTCTTATTTGTAGTTATATTCTTAGGAATAAGTATGTTTATACAAGGTATTCCTTTTAATGAAATAATGGAGACTTTCACAAATGGAATAAAGGGAGCATTACCTGCTATTATATTATTAGCGTTAGCATATTCCGTTAATGGACTAAGTAAAACTATGGGAACTGCTGATTATATAATCTCAATTAGCCAAGGATTCTTAAAACCAGAATTACTTCCAGTGACAATATTTTTAATAGCAGCTATAATGTCCTTCTCTACAGGTTCATCTTGGGGAACTTTTGCTATCTGTATGCCAATAGCACTACCACTAGCATTCCAATTTACAGGTGGTGAAGTTACTACTTTAGTATGTCTTTCATTTGCTGCTGTAGCTGGTGGAGGAGTTTTCGGGGATCACTGTTCACCATTATCAGATACTACTGTTCTTGCATCGACAGGAGCAGCGTCAGATCATATAGATCATGTTAAAACTCAACTACCTTATGCATTAACTTGTGCAGTTATAGCATTAATAGGATATTTAGCAATAGGTGTTCTATTGGTATAAGTTTTATTTAATTGTTATATTTTAGTAAGGAAAGTAGAGGGTGTTGCAAAATGATAAAAAAATCATTATTGCAACACCCTATTTCTATACTATCTGCTTTCAATAATTCTATCTATATATCTATATTTTGTTCTTTGCATTTCCTACTACATATACACAAATCTTCTTGTATATTTACAATCAATCCCTTAAATATCTTATACCTATAAAATATCTAATAGGTTTATAAATGTACTTTTATTCTTGGATATGTTCATTAATTAATTTTAATACTTTTTAAACATGTATAATCAAGTGTTTGAAAATATTCTAAAAGCTACACTTTTATGAACGGTATAAAAAAATATATCTGATGATGCTCATTAAAACATCACCAGATAGTGCTGAAATAAGGATTTTAAATTTAAATCCATTTTATTACATGCTTATAGCCGTTTGGGGTTTCATTACTACCCGTACCCCATATTG
The DNA here is from genome assembly GCA_902363375.1 of Clostridiaceae bacterium. Lineage (GTDB taxonomy): Bacteria > Bacillota > Clostridia > Clostridiales > Clostridiaceae > Clostridium_J. The sequence continues at coordinate 183,403 of CABIZX010000003.1, forward strand.
GCAACAAGTGCCACAGGTATCTATTGCCCAAACCTATCTAAAGATTATGATTAAATTCTGTGAGCAGTTTGGACTTACACCTTCTTCAAGATACAGATAAAGAAGATAAAGGTTCTAATGATTGTTTAGACCCTATGGAAGTGATGCTAAGGGGAAAGATAAAATAATGTTTGGTAAAAAACATAAACTAAACAAATTATTTACAAAGGTACATTGACAAATAAAAACTTATGTTATATATTTATAACATAAGTTAGAAATATATAACATATAAAACAAGGAGTGGTAATATGAAAAGAGCGTTAACATTAAGAGAACAATCAATAATAACTAATGGCGGCTCAGGAATCATTTATATTGTTTTTGGATTCATACAGATTTTTCAAAAAATCGAATTGAAGATGGTCTATCACTTATCTTAATATGGATTCCTACGCTTTTGGGGTCAATTACAGTTTTTTTTAAAACAGATCCAGAAGACAAAATGGCACAGTATAATAAGTATAGAACTAAGGCCAAATTGTATGAGCTTATCTCCTTGGGAATTTTGATTTATATATTTATGGCTCTTTTTGAAGTAGGATGGATAATTAATATAAAATTAGTATTGCCATTTTTACTAGGTATTTTTAATTTACTTGAACTTATAATTTTTGTTGCTTATGAGAAGGTTGGTGCTTAGATGCCGATATTAAAGACTAAAATTCATGAATTGCGCAGAGAATTTAATATGAAAAAGGAAGAATTAGCAGAACTTGTAGGTGTAAGAAGGGAGACAATAGGACATTTGGAGAATGGACGATACAACCCATCTTTAAAATTAGGTATGGATATTGCTAAGGTTTTTGGAAAATCAGTAGAAGAAGTATTTGAATTTGTGGAATATGATGAATAAAATTAAATTTTATAGATTTTAAGGGCACCTTTTTTACAAGGGTGCTTTTTTATGTTGTTTAAAATAGAAAATTAGACTGGTCAAAAAGTTTAGAAATATAATAAATCCTGAATTATTCATAGAAAAACAAAAACTATGAGTAGCATAGGTGATATCTAAAATTGTTAATATTTTAAGTTTCACCTAAAAGTAATAGAACTATAGAAAAAAGAGACTTGAATTTGTTATGATTAATTTGTAGAAAAACACTTAACAAAGGAGAATCTCATATGGTTAATTTACTAGAAAAAGCAACCAGTTTTAATAGAAAAGTTAGAATTGATTTTGAAGATAGAGATTTAACCTAAGATGCCAATAATGATAAACAATTTTTTAATCTTTCTTTTCGAAATTGAGAAAGTGTAGAGTAAGAAGGGGATTCTTCTCCCGCTAATAACCACATGAAATTGATATCTCTCAAACATGCTAAAAGTATATGCAAAAAAGTGGATTCTTATTGAATCCACTTTTTCTATTTAGGCGTTGCATTTTGCAACAGCCTCTACTTTTTATGATTTTTTCTTTTTCTTAATCAATTTATATCCTACAAATATACAAATGATTATTAGAATACTTATAGCTACAATTGAGTAATCCTTTAATATTTTTTCAATTAAATCAGTATTTTCACCTAAAAAATATCCTAAAGATATGAGAACTATGTTCCAGATAGTTATGCCGCCAAAGGAGTATAGGATGAATTGAGAATATCTCATTTTTACAGCACCTACAGCTAGAGATATGTAAGTTCTAGTTAAAGGAAGTAATCTACTTAAAAATACGGCTAGTTTTCCATATTTATCAAGAAATAAATCTAATTTATTAAAACTTTTGTTTGCACCAGAAGACTTGCTACAAAGCCATTTTATTATAGGAGAGCCTCCATAGTATCCAATAATATAACAAATAGTTGAACCAATCAATCCAGCTACAGTACTAAGTGCAATTACTCCGACAAAGCTAAAATTACCATAGGATGCTAATAGTCCTATGAATGGTAGTAATATTTCACTAGGTAGTGGAAAACATGCATATTCTAAAAATACAGCTAGAAATACGCCAGGATATCCAAAGCCTTGAATAGTAGTTATTATCATGTCGAGAAAGTTACTAACAAAATCCATATAAGCACCTCAAATTTTATATTTTACCTACGTAATTAAGTACAAATATTATAAACTTAGATATTGTAAAATTAAAGATAGGCTAAGTTAAGATTAAGTTAAATATAAAAATATGTGGTAATATATATTATTATTATAAATAATAGAGGTACAAAGTTTAAATTTGCATTTTAAGAAGCTTATTAATAAAATTTAAAAGCATATACCATCATTATCTAAGGTAATTATAATTTCTTTAATGGCATTAACTGTATATAGTACATCTTCTTCAGTATTAAATGGGCCAAAACTAAATCGTACTGTTCCGTTAGGATAAGTGCCTATGGTTTTATGTGCTGACGGAGCACAATGAAGTCCACAGCGTACAGATACACCATAGTTTTTAGATAATATATATGAAATTTCGCCATTATCTCCCCTAGGAAAGTCAATAGATACCACGGGAGTTCTATTTTCTACTGAAGGTAGACCAAAGACTTTGATATCTTCAATACCTTTAATATTATCTAAAAATAATTTAGTCAATCTCATTTCGTGTTTTCGGATATTATTTATACCTTTTTCATTTAAGTATTTTAAAGAAGCATTTAAACCAAATATTCCAGGAATATTTATTGTACCTCCTTCAAATTTATCAGGCATGTAATGAGGCTGAACTTCATATTCAGAAAAGCTACCAGTACCACCTTCTATAAGAGGTGAAGTTATTTTAGCTAATTCATCTTTTATTAAAAATCCACCAATACCCTGAGGGCCGAGAAGTCCTTTATGACCAGTAAAGCATAAAATATCTATATTCATTTTCTCCATATCTATTGGGATAGAACCAGCGGTTTGCGCTGTATCTGCAATAAAACAAAGACTATTTTCTTTGCAGAACTTACCGATTTCCTCATAAGGCATAATAGTTCCACATATGTTAGAGCTATGAGTCATTATTACAGCTTTAGTATTAGATTTAATGTATTTATGTAAATCTGATGGGTTTAACTCTCCTAAGGAGTTACAAGGAACTACAGAGTAGGATATACCTTTATCTTTTAGAGCATTTAGAGGACGAAGAACGGCATTATGCTCCATAGAAGAAATTATTACATGATCACCAGGTTTTAAAAACCCTTTCAAAACAACGTTAAGACTATGAGTTATATTTCCAGTAAAAATAACATTTTCAGGCTTTGAAAAATTAAATAGTTCACATAATAACTCTCTAGTTTCATATACTACATTTTCTGCATCAAAAGAGCTATTATAGCTACCTCTGTTTACATTTCCTCCTATATTTACTACATAGTTTGTCATAGCTTCAGCTACTGAGTTAGGTTTAGGAAAAGATGTAGCTCCGTTGTCTAAATATACTTTTCTCATAAATATACCTCCTGAAATCTATATCACTTTATAGTATTGTGAAAAAATAAAAGAAATTATTCATTTAAATAACAAATAGATAACAAAACAACTATTGGTAATAAAAATTTAATAAAGATATAAATATATGTTAAACTTTACTTGTAATTTAATATTATCAAATATATGGGAGGGAGTAAAGCGTGAAAGAAAAAAGAAGCATAATTTTAGCTGGCGGAATTATTGGTTTGTTATCTGTAGCTTTAGTGTATTTTGGAAACCCTAAAAATATGGGAGCATGTATAGCATGTTTCTTAAGGGATACGGCAGGGGCTCTCGGGTTACATAGAGCTGAAGTTGTACAGTATATAAGACCAGAAATCATAGGCATAATCTTAGGTGCCTTTATAATTGCACTATGCACAAAAGAATTTAAAGTAAAAGGTGGCTCTTCACCATTCCTAAGATTCATTCTTGGAGCTATAGTTATGATAGGAGCATTAGTATTTTTAGGATGTCCACTTAGAATGGTTCTTAGAATTGCTGGAGGAGACTTAAATGCTATAGTAGGATTACTTGGCTTTTCAGCAGGAATATTTATTGGAATTCAATTCTTAAATAGAGGATTCACTTTAAAGAGAAATTATAATTTAAATACAGCAGAGGGTTATGCAATGCCGGTTATAGCAATGATGTTATTAGTATTATTAATATCTGCTCCAGCATTTATATTCTTTAGCTCAAAGGGGCCAGGATCTATGCATGCACCTATATGGATTGCTTTAGTAGCTGGACTTATTATAGGGGTTGTATCACAAAGAACAAGACTTTGTATGGTAGGTGGAATTAGGGATTTAATCATGTTTAAAGATAGCTATTTAATGTGGGGATTCATATCTATCTTTGTAGTAACATTGATAGGAAATTTAGTATTAGGAAACTTTAAATTAGGTTTTGTAGAGCAACCTATAGCACATAATGATGCTCTATGGAACTTTATGGGTATGGTAGTTGCAGGATGGGGTTCAGTACTTTTAGGTGGATGTCCATTAAGACAATTAATACTTGCGGGAGAAGGAAATGCAGATTCTGCAATAACAATTATGGGGATGATTGTAGGAGCAGCTTTTGCACATAACTTTGGATTAGCATCTTCAGCAGAAGGTCCTACTGGTAATGGTAAAGTTGCAGTATTTATAGGTATAGCAATTTTACTAGGAATATCCTATTTCTGTATGAATAAATCATTTAATATTAGTACAAGTAAGGCTGATAGTAAAGGTGGTGTTTCTATTGGTTAAAATAGATGCAAGAGGAATGAGTTGTCCTCAACCAGTATTAATGGCTAAAAAAGCGTTAAGTAAAAATAAAGATGGATTTGAGATATTAGTTGATAACAATGTAGCTAAAGAGAATGTTTCAAGATTCATTAAAAGTGCTGGATTTAAAGCAGAAGTTTCAGAAGTCGAAGAAGATTATTTAATAAAGGTAGTCAAATAGTTATGCAGTATATCGGAGTTTTTTTTACTCATTCAGGAGCTATAAAGTATCACAGATATTTAAATAGCATTGAAATAATTAATGAAACTATGCCGGTACCAAGAAGACTTAGTTCAAATTGTGGAATTGGAGTTAAATTTAATACAGACAGAGATATAAATAGTATGATAACTGAAGATATTGAAAAGATATTTAAAGTAGAGGATAACAAAAATATTCTTGTATATGAATGTGAGTAAGCAAAAAGAATCTATCATTTAAAGATAGATTCTTTTTTTATTAAGTGTAATAATAAAGTTTGAAACAAGAATTTTAGATTTATATATAGTTAATTATGTGATATAAAGTATATACATAATATATTTGTAAATTTATACTATGATAATAAAAGAGGTGCTATATATGGAAGAAAAGATATCTATTTTAGTAGTAGAAGATGATGTTGATATAAATGGTTTATTATGTAGAATTCTTAAAAAGCAAAATTATGAAGTTATCAGTGCATATTCAGGTAGTGAAGCTAGAATGTGTATTAATATGTATAATTATGATTTAATACTTTTAGATTTAATGCTACCAGGATTAAGTGGTGAGGAATTAATAGGAGAAATAAGAAAAAGTAAGACTATGCCTATTATAATTATTTCTGCAAAAATTGAAATTGAAGATAAGGTTAAACTGTTAAAGCTTGGAGCAGATGACTATATTACTAAACCATTTGAAATAAGTGAAGTAACAGCTAGAGTTGAAGCTCAACTAAGAAGGTATAAGAGGTTTAATCATACAGAGCATGAAGAGCCATTATTGACTTATAAAAATTTAGTGCTTGATAGAGAGGCTATGAAAGTTACTGTGAAGGGAAATGATCTTGTATTAACTGTAAGAGAGTTTTCTATATTGGAACTTTTATTAAGGCATCCTAAAAAGGTATTTACTAGAGAAAATCTATATAAAAATGTATGGAATGAAGAGTTCTATGGAGAAGATAATACCGTAAATGTACATATTAGCAATATTAGAGCTAAGATTTCAAAGATAGATAAAGATACCGAATATATAAAAACCATATGGGGTGTAGGTTTTACCATGGCTGAATAACCCTAAATATTCTTTGCAATATATAAGATATAGGTTAAATGTTATGTAAGGGTATTTAAAAGGTTATAAACTTTATGATTTCTTTAACTTTTCTTAAGTGTTTATTGAAGGTTAAACTTTATAATAAAGACAATAGCAAAAGGAAAGGTTGATATTTATGAAAGAAAGTGTATTAATTACAAGAAATTTAAGTAAGCACTATGGAAAATTTGAAGCATTAAAATCTACTAGCATAGATATAAAAAAAGGTGAAATATATGGTTTAGTAGGAAAAAATGGTGCCGGAAAGACTACATTATTAAGGATGATTGCTGGTCAGACAATGCCAACTAGCGGTGAAGTAGAGTTGTTTTCAGAAACTACTCCTAAAGGGCTTGATGATTCAAGAAAGAGGATAGGGGCAATGATTGAAACTCCAAGTTTCTTTCCATATCTAACAGCGGCAGAAAATCTTGAGTATTATAGAATACAAAGAGGCATACCAGATTCTGATTGCATTAAACAATTACTTAAAGAAGTTGGACTTAGCGATACTAAAAAGAAAAAGTTTAAAAGTTTTTCACTAGGAATGAAGCAGAGATTAGGATTAGCTCTTGCTATGATGAATAATCCAGATTTTCTAGTACTAGATGAACCTATAAATGGACTTGATCCAATGGGAATAGTGGAAATTCGTAATCTTTTATTAAAATTAAATCAAGAGAAAAATATTACTATAATAATTTCTAGTCACATATTAACAGAACTTTCCAGTATAGCAACAGAGTATGGATTCATAGATAAAGGAAATCTGATAGAGCAGATTTCAGCAGAAGAGCTTAAAGAAAAATGTAAAGAATGTATAGAGGTAAATGTTAATAATGCAGAGAAGGTAGCAGTATTATTAGAAAATAAATTAGATTGTCATGAGTATGAGATATTGCCAAACAACATAATTCGTATTTATAGATTTACAGATAAACCTTCAAAGATAAGTAGTCTAATTATTAATAATGGAATAGAGTTAAATTCCATGGTTGTAAAAGGAACTAGCTTAGAAGACTACTTTGTTTCATTAGTTGGAGGTGATATCAATGCTTAATTATATTAAAAGTGAATTATATAGAACTGCTCATCGTAAGTACCCATATATTTTAGTTGGAGGTTCTTCGTTACTTTGTATTATTGCCAATTTATTTGTAATGATATATACAAAAGATAATCCTGCAATACCGATAACCATGTGGGATATGTTAATGATTTCAACTGGGATGTTTACAATGATATATTATATTGTAATTTTAATTGTAGATATTGTATTTTCAGATGAATATAAGCATAATACTCTAAAGAATACAGTATCCTTTGGAATTAATAGAACAAATATATATTTAGGAAAATTTATATCAGAGATGATTGTAGCTACAGTATCTTTAATTATAGTTACTATTGTCTTAATATTAAGTTCATATATTTTAATTGGGCCAGGTGAAATTTCAGTAGCAGAAACACTAAAAAACTTTGGTACTAAACTTATTGCTGTATATCCTCTTTGGTTAGTAGGACTTGCTATTGCAAACTTCCTTGCTTTTAATATTAAAAGTAATAATATATTTGCCTTTGCTTACTTAGGAGTTGTGGCTATATTTCCAGGTATAGTGAAGATGCTTGCGTATGTTAAACCTATATTTACAAAATTACAATCAATTTTAGTATCTAACCAGATAAAATTCATATCTTCACAAGAGATGATTATAGGAAGAGATATTACAAAGTCTTATATATTAGGAGTAATATACATAGTTATAATAACGGCTTTAGGCATAATATCTTTCAGAAGAAAAGAGATAAAGTAATTTATAAGTGTTGTATGAACAGGTAAAAAGTAATATATAATTAAATTATTAATGTTATGTATATATAGATACATGTATAATTACTAGGAATAGTCTACAAATAGAGCATAGGAAGGAGCATTATATGATATATATAACTATTTTATTTGGTGGGGTAGCAATATTATTTATAGTGCTCTTTCTACTAAATCAACATAGTATAAAAAGTATAGCTCAGGAGTTAAAGTTTCTTAGAAACAATGATACTAATCAACAATTAAGATTAACTTTACCTAATAAAAATATAGAAGAGATGGTAAAAGAAATTAATTTAATACTGCAAGAAAGGCAGAATGATAAAATAAATCATGAGAGAAATGAAAGAGAGATTAGAAAACAAATTGCAAATATTTCTCATGATTTAAGAACTCCCCTTACTTCTATTTTAGGTTATTTGCAGTTGATTAAAGATGAAACTACCAGCGAGAAAGAAAAAAGTGAATATCTAGATATTATAGAAAAGCGTTCAAAGGTATTACAAAATCTTATTATAAGCTTCTACGATTTATCTAGATTGGAAGCAAATGAATATACCTTAGAATTTAAAAATGTTAATATAGAAAGCTTATTAAGAGAAATTGTAGCTGCTTTTTATAATGATTTCATTGATAAAGGGTTTGAGGTAACAGTAGATTTGCAAGAGAGACTGCCATCAATAATTGCAGATGAAAATGCTATGACTAGAATTTTTACAAATATATTTCAAAATTCATTAAAGCATGGTATTAAGGCTATGATTATCTCACTGCGACAAGAAGATGGGATGATTATATCTACCTTTAGCAATAAGGTGGAGAATTTTACAGAGGAAGATTTAGAACATGTTTTTGATAGATTCTTTACTACAGATAGAATGAGAACTGGTCAAAATACAGGACTTGGGTTAACTATTGTAAATAAGCTTGCAGAAAGTATGAGACATGAAGTTTATGCAAGGCTAGAAGAGGATCTATTTACTATTGAAATTAGGTGTAAGTTAAATTTATAATAGATTAAAGTTATCATAAATCATAGATATCTCAAAGTAGTTTAGAGAAAATTACTTTGAGATATTTTAATTTTTAAATAGATGGCTTCGACTGTATCTGTAAGGTACATGTCCATATGTTTTCCTTGGTTAATTTGAAGTACCACATTCTATTTCATTAAGAACTGTATTTATAGAAGAATTTAACTTTATAACACAGAATGATCCACTATGGATATTTTTTATTAGTTCAATTTCATTTTGCAACAATCAAAAATATTTTAGTGTTCTTTTTTATGAAGATACTTTACCATCATTATTTTTTCTTTTAGAGTATAACCACAATGCTTATATAAGTCTTGTGCTACAAAATTTTTAGTTCCTGTTAAAATTCCTATATGATTAGCGTTATTTTCTTCAAAAATATTTTCTATAAATTTAATCATAGCTTTAGCAATCCCTTGTTTTCTATAGTTATCCATTACAAATACCTCTGTGATTTCCGCATCATTATAATTATAGCAAATTGATCTAGTAATCTTTGCACAGGCAAAAGCTATTGGTAAATTATTTACTGTAGCAACTACAATAATTTCATCTCCCGTTTTAATTCCTCTTATAATGTTCTCGTTAGTCACAATTACATCATTAAATTCATAATTTAATTGTTTAAGAGCATCTACATCTTCAAGGGTTGCTTTTCTAATTTTAAAGTTCAAGACATTACCTCCTTTATAGAAACGATAGATTAATTTTAATAAGTAAAATTTATTAATTTGAGATATTTCAATACAAAAGACTAAATTTACTATGGATATTTTACTTAAAAATAAGATATATGGTTATTGACTATATTATATTACATTTAAACTATATGAAGTATATATTTAAATAAAAAGTAATAAAATGGATAAAAATATCTTTGAAAGCGACATTACAAGATGTATAATTAATACATAAATATGGAAATAGGATGTGATTTTTTGAAAAAGTTAAAGGCTATCATAGGGATTACAGTTTTAGCGATAACTCTTGTTGGATGTTCTAATGGACAAGTTGTTAATGAGAAAGCTAATAATTCTGATGAGAAAAAAGAAATAATAGTTTCAGCTGCTGCTAGTCTTAAAGAATCTATGGATGAAATTAAAAAAATATATGAAGAGAAGAATGATGTAATTTTAACTTTTAACTTTGGAGCTTCAGGTTCACTTCAAAAGCAAATAGAAGAGGGAGCACCTGTAGATATATTTATATCTGCTGGAGAGAAGCAATTTAAAGCATTAGAAGATAAGAATATTATTGATAGTGATAGCAAGAGAGAGATAGTAGAAAATGAACTTGCATTAATCGTTAATAATAAGGATAAGGATAAAGTAAAGTCTATAGATGATTTAGATAATCTAGATGGCCATATAGCTTTAGGAGAAGTAGGTTCTGTACCAGCAGGTCAATATGCTGAGGAAGCTTTAAATTATTATAACAAGTGGAATAACATAAAAGATAAAATTGTTTTTGCAAAGGATGTTAAGCAAGTTGTTAGCTATGTAGAAAGCGGAGAAGCTGAGTGTGGAGTTGTTTATAAATCAGATGCAATGCACATAAAAACCTCTACAGTGGCAACTACCTTTGATACAGAAAGCCATAAAAAAATTATATATCCAGGTGGAGTAATGAAAGATTCAAAAGTTAAGGAAGAGGCTAATAAGTTCCTAGAGTTTTTAAATAGTAATGAAAGTAAAGAAATATTAGAAAAATACGGTTTTAAGGTTAATTAATTATAAATAAAAAAGAGTGTATAAGCTTCATGGGAAAATAAATCCTAATGAAGCTTATATATTATATTTTCTTTGAAGCTAGGTTTAAAGTTAATAAACAATAGAGGATAAGGATGATAAGTATATGATAGATTCGATATTAACACCAGTAGTAATTTCACTTAAAGTAGCCTTTACTGCTACAATGATGGTTATTATTTTAGGAATAGGGTTATCATGGATATTTTATAAGTATAATTTTAAGGGAAAATCCATACTAGAAACAATAATATTATTACCTATGTGTCTTCCACCTACAGTAGTTGGCTATGGAATGTTACTAGTTATGGGGAAGAATGGATTCATAGGAAAGCTTACTCAGGCTATATTTGGAGATACTATAGTCTTTACTTGGCAGGGGGCGGCAGTTGGGGCAGCTATCGTAGCTTTACCTCTAATGTATGAAAGTGCTAAGGCGGGGTTTTCAAATATAGATATTACATGTATAGAGGCTGCTAGAATATTTGGAGCCAGTGATAGATACATATTTTTTCATATAGTGTTACCTATGGCTTTTGATAGTATCATTAGTGGAACTGTATTAGCTTTCACTAGAGCTTTGGGGGAATTTGGAGCTAGCCTTATGATAGCTGGAAATATACCAGGAAAAACACAAACTATACCAATAGCCATATATTTTGCTATGGAAAGTGGCAATAGAATTCAAGGAAACATATTAGTAACTATTGTGGTTGCATTTAGCTTTATTATGGTATTTTGGCTAAATAGATGGAAGAAGATTAGAAAATAATGATAAAAGTTAATAAAGGTAGTATAATAAGCTAAGCAGATTTTATACAACTTTAGAATAGGAGGATATTTATGGAGACTTTTGACTTAATAGTTATAGGTGCCGGAGTAAGCGGGATTATGGCTGCAGTTGAAGCTAAGTCTAGAGGTGTAGAAAAGGTTATTATTATAGATAGAGATATAGAGCCTGGTGGGGCTATGTTATCGTGTGTTCAAACAGGTTTTTACTATAAAAATATAAAAGAAGATTTGACAGCACCAGAATTAATATCAGAGTTAGTGAGAGAGGCTTTAAATTTAGGAATAATCATTAAATGTGACACTACAGTTTTAGAGCTAAAAAATGATAAAGAAGTTGTTATAGTGAACAGCAATGAAGGGATAAATACCATAAAAGGAAGAACCATAATTTTTGCTATGGGGTCTAGGGAAAGACCTTTTGGATATAAAAATATATTGGGATATGGAATGGCTGGAATTATGACAGCGTGCTCAACTTTAAAATATATCAATAGAAAAGGAGTATTACCAGGAAAGAAATGCATTATCTTAGGATCCGATGATATAGGAATGCTTGCAGCTAGAACCTTGATTTTAGAGGGAGCAAATGTAATAAATATGATAGAGACAAGTAAATCTATTAGGGCTATATGGAATAGTTCTAAAGAATATATAGAGGATTTTAAAATTCCTATACTATTCAATCATAGAGTTATAAAAATATATGGTACTCATAGAGTTACAGGGGTTGATATAGTAGAATTAGATGAAAATTATAAAGCAATTGAAGGAACCTGTAGATATGTAGATTGTGATACCCTTGTATTATGTATGAACTTAAAACCAGATACTATTATAGCTGAAAAAATAGATATATCCGTAAATGAAGAAAGTAGAGGCATATCCGTTTCAGAGAAAATGGAAACTTCTAAAAGCGGAATATTTGCCTGTGGAGCAGTTATAGATGGCTATACTAATGTTGAGAAGGTTATGAATGAAGGAAGATTGGCAGCTAAATATGTAGCAGAATATTTAAAGGCAAATTAATTATAAGAGGTAGACTTTACTAAAGAAAAACATTGTGGAAATATGAATAATATTTCCGTAAGAGATGTATTAAGAAAGTAGGAAATAGATAAGTTAATGAAAACAAATATAGATAAGAAAACTAAAATAATAGAATATGCAAAGAAGCTTTCTCTAGATACAATAGGCTTTACAGAATGTAGAAAGTTCGATGAATTAAGGGGTTTTTTTGAAGAGAGAAAAGAAAATAATCTTTTTAATGAGTTTGAAGAGCAGGACATAGAGAAGAAAATTAATCCAAAACTTTTAATGGAGAATGGAGAAACTATTATATCTATAGCATTCCCTTATTATCATGGAGATAATTCAGAAGGAGATAAATTTTCTTTATATACAAGAGGAATAGACTATCATAAAGTAGTAGAGAAATATTTGAAGGAAATATGTAATTTTATAGAGTCCTTGGGTGGAGAAGCTAAGTATTTTGTAGACAGTAACCCCTTACCTGAGAGATATATCGCAGCCATAAGTGGAGTTGGATTTATAGGAAAGAATAATACTATCATTACTGAAAAGTATGGCTCTTATGTATTTTTAGGTGAAATAATAACAAATCTTAAGCTAGAAGGGGATAAATCAAAAAAATATGGCTGTAAAGGGTGCAATTTGTGCGTGGAAAAATGTCCAACAAATGTTATAATAAAAGATATTAGAAAGTTTAATTCTTCACAATGTGTGTCTTATTTAACTCAGAAGAAACATTTAAATGATGATGAATTAAATATGATTAAAGGCAAAGTTTTTGGATGCGACAACTGCCAAAAGATATGTCCACATAATTTAAATGTGGAGGTTTCACCTATAAAAGAATTTCTACCTAAGATGTATATGGAAAAGGTTAATTTATTAGAGCTTATAAATCTTGATAATAATAACTTTAAGGAAAGATATATGAGTCATTCATGTGGATGGAGAGGAAAGAATTTATTAATAAGAAATGGGCTTATTAACTATTATTTGAGGTATAATGAAGATAAGGATGATATAGAGAAGAATATAAAATCACCATATATAAAGGAATATTATTATAGATTGTTCAAGAAGTAGTATGGATAAGTCTTAGGGTTAGAAAGGAGATTCCTATGAAAAGAGAGACATTAGTCAAGATTCTGAATAAATTGCCAGAGAGCATTTCTGGTAAATTAGCAAGAACTTATGTAAAGACAACAATAAAAAAGTATGCTAACATGAAAGTCGAAGGATATGAAAAAATTAGAAATATAGATGGACCAATAATATTTATATGCAACCACTTAAGTAATGCGGATGGACTTATACTTAATGAAGTCTTAAAGGACTTTGACCCAACATTTATTGCTGGCGTAAAGCTTTCCAATAACGACTTTACAAAGAATGGATTTAAGTTTATAAAGACCATAGCTATTAAACCTAATTCTGCTGACAAGGATGCAATTAGCAAAATTGTAAAGAAACTTAAAGCTGGAGAAAATATTATGATATTTCCAGAAGGTACAAGAAGCAGAACTGGTGCTATGATAGAAGGAAAAAAAGGATTCCTTTTAATGGCTAAGTTATCTAAAGCTAAGATAGTTCCAATTGCATTGACTGGTACAGAAGAGTTTTTGCCTATAAATGACGATGATATGGGGGAGGAAAACTTCCAGACAGCTCACGTAACTGTAAGGTTTGGTGAGGCCCTAGGTCTACCAGAAAAGCATAAAGAAGAAGATAAGAATGAATATAATGAAAGAGCTATGGTTCAAGTTATGAAATCTATAGCAGCCCTTTTACCGGAAAAATACAGAGGCGTATACAAGTAAAGCTTTATTACAATACTTATGCTATAGAATTTTCTAATAATTAAAAGAAAAATTATGAATAGATGATTTAATATAGTAGGTGTTGAAAAAAATGTTATTTAGGAGTATAAATATACTAATGTATGTTATTAGTTACTGACATACATTGGTAAATTTACTTAATATATTTATGCAATATAATTAAAATGGAGGTAATCATATGGGAAGCAAATCTTTAAACAATTTCCTTAAAACTAATTTAGAGGACCTAAAAAGTAAGGGACTTTATAATGAAATTAATGTTATTACAGGACAAAATGGACCTATAATAGAAATAGAAGGAAAGAAGTTAATAAACTTATCTTCAAATAACTATCTAGGACTTGCTACTAATAAGAGAATGGTTGAAGCTTCAATAAAAGCTACAGAGAAATATGGTGTAGGTGCAGGTGCTGTTAGAACAATAAATGGAACACTAGACATACATATAGAGTTAGAAAAGAAGTTAGCTGCATTTAAACACACTGAAGCAGCAATAGCTTTCCAATCAGGATTCAATTGTAATATGGCAGCTATATCTGCTGTAATGAACAAAAAGGATGCAATACTTTCAGATGCATTAAACCATGCATCAATTATAGATGGATGTAGATTATCAGGAGCTAAAATCATAAGATTTGAGCATGCTGATATGGATGATTTAAGAGCAAAAGCAAAAGAAGCAAAAGAATCAGGATTATATGAAAAAATAATGGTAATCACTGATGGTGTATTTTCAATGGATGGAGATATTGCAAAACTTCCTGAAATCGTTAAAATTGCAGAAGAGTTTGACTTAATTACATATGTTGATGATGCTCATGGTTCTGGAGTACTTGGAAAAGGTGCAGGAACAGTTCATCACTTCGGATTATCAGATAAAATAGATTTCCAAATAGGAACACTTTCTAAAGCTATCGGTGTAGTAGGAGGATATGTTGCAGGAACTAAAGACCTTATCGACTGGCTAAAAGTTAGAGGTAGACCATTCCTATTCTCTACATCATTAACTCCAGCATCAGCAGGAGCTTGTATAGAAGCTATAAATATTTTAACTGAAAGCACAGAGCTTCATGATAGACTATGGGAAAATGGAAACTACTTAAAGAAAGAATTAAAAGAATTAGGATTTGATATTGGACACAGTGAAACACCTATAACTCCATGTATAATTGGGGATGCTGCTGAGGCTCAAGAATTCAGCAGAAGATTATATGAAGAGGGTGTATATGCTAAATCAATAGTATTCCCAACAGTACCACTAGGAACAGCTAGAGTTAGAAATATGCCATCAGCTGCTCATACAAAAGAAATGTTAGATGAAGCTATTGCTAAATATGCAAAAGTAGGAAGAGAAATGGGTTTAATAAAGTAGTATAGTATTTTTAAATTAGAGGAGGATGCTCCTCCTCTAAAAGTCATAGATTTTAACTAAATAAAATTTAAATAACATGAGATAGGGAGAATCGATTATGAAGAAAATATTAGTTAGTGGATGTTTAGGTCAAATTGGTACGGAATTAGTAACGAAACTAAGAGAAGTTTATGGGGTAGATAACGTAGTAGCTACAGATGTAAGAAAACCAGAAGGAAACCCAATCGTTGAGGGTGGAATTTTTGAAACTTTAGATGTAACAAGCTATGATGAATTCTTATCAATAGCTAAAAAATATGAAGTAGATACTATTATTCATCTTGCGGCACTTTTATCAGCAGTTGCAGAAGCAAAACCACAACTTGCATGGACTATAAACATGGGTGGTCTTGTAAATGCTTTAGAAGTTGCTAGAGAACTAAATTGTAAATTTTTCACTCCAAGTTCAATAGGAGCATTTGGACCATCTACTCCTAAAGTAAACACTCCTCAAGATACTATCCAAAGACCAAACACTATGTATGGTGTAACAAAAGTTTCTGGAGAGTTATTATGTGATTATTACCACACTAAATATGGTGTAGATACAAGAGGAGTAAGATTCCCAGGACTTATCTCTTATGTAGCATTACCAGGTGGTGGAACTACAGATTATGCAGTTGATATCTATTATGAAGCATTAAAAAATGGTAAATATACTTCTTTCATAGATAAAGGAACTTACATGGACATGATGTATATGCCAGATGCTATAAATGCAATAATTACTTTAATGGAAGCTGATCCAAGTAAATTAAAGCACAGAAATGCATTTAACATAACTGCTATGAGCTTTGAACCAGAGCAAATAGCTGCAGAAATTAAAAAGCATATTCCAGAATTCGAAATGTCTTATGATGTAGACCCAGTAAGACAAGGAATTGCAAACACTTGGCCAGATTCAATAGATTCATCTGCGGCTAAAGAAGAGTGGGGCTTTAAAGCTGAATATGACTTAGCTAAAATGACAGCTGATATGCTTGAAAAATTAAAAGCTAAAGGAATAAAGTAATAAAATAGAAATGAAGGACTGAATAAAGATAAAATATCTTTATTCAGTCCTATTTTTATCCAATGACTACCTACTCTAATACTCCCATCTTATTTGAAGTGGAAGTAAAGACTCCCTTTAAAGCAAATAACTCTGTTTATATAGTGATTTTTAAAGGCTTGTACTATTTAAGCATTAAATTAGTGATTAGTTCTCTTTGCGATATATGGGAGAACTAAACCTAAACCTATTAGCACAAATGGGGTCACAATGTTAAGTGTTAATTGGAATGGATCTTCAGAGTATATACCGCCGATACATGCAAAAGCTGTAAATACAAAACACCATGCTCCTATAATAATACCCAGTGTTCTGTTTTTTACAAATTTATATTCAGGATTGAATTTTTCTCCTGCTTTCTTTAAAGCTATATATGCAACAAATACCCATAAGTAACGAAGAGGCATACATATAGCATTTAGTTTTACTAACCATTTTACTAATTCATCTACGCTTCCTATACCAAAAGCAGGTAGAATGATTAATAGTGAAACGATAACTAATATAAGTTTATGTCCATTTGTGTAAGCACCATATTTGTTTTTTACAAATAGTTTTTCAGGAATAAACTCTTTATCAGCGCTATTAAGTAGCATACGTAAAGGTGCATCGATTGATATTATAAGTACTGCAAATTGCCCAATAAGATTTGTAATAGCATAAATAATTACGAAAGTATTTCCTATGTGATAGTATTCACCTAATCTTTGGAAAGCGTAATATGCACCATTAGTCATTAAGTCATTAGGAATATTGTTTGAATCAAACATCATACCTAGGGATATAGTTCCTAAAATTGCACAAACAGCAACCATAATTGCTAATGCAATCATACCTTTTGAAAACCCAGTTTCAGGATCTTTAACTTGGTTAACGTAAGGGGATATTTTTTCACAACCACCAACAGCAAAGACTAGTATTGATAAATTAGTAAAGAATTTAACATCGAATGTAGGCATAAAAGTCTTAAATGACCAATCTATAGAATTTAGATTAGCATCTGTAATTGCTGGAGCTGCTAACATTAGTATAATAAATAAAATAGACATTACGAACATAGATGTTCCTGCAAAAGCAGCTATCTTTTTTAATGGATTTAATCCTTTTGATGCAATATATAATGCAATTAAAAAGACTACTAAGCAAGATAATTGAAGTAGAGTTGTATTCATACTACTGATTCGTTTGTCTTGGAAGATAGCCCAACTTGCTGAAATCATAAAGCCGGATGGCTTTTGTGAAATGTAAGGCATATGAACTACCCAGTATGTCCATCCAGCGTAGTAAGCAATTCTTGGTCCTATGGTTTCATGAATCCAAGAACTAACTCCTCCACCAGAAGTTTTAAATGCAGATCCTAATTCTCCTACCATTAGCGCATAAGGGACAAAGTAAATAGTGAAGATTAAAACCCAAGATACAATTGCTTTAAGCCCATTGTATTCAGAGAAGCCATTAATAACATTACCAAAACCCCATACTGTCGAAAATGCCATGAATGCCAATGTGTACCAAAGGATTTCCTTGTTATTTTTCTGAGACATAAATTTCCTCCTTATATCAAATTATGATGTTATTATACCATGAGTCATAAAAAATTTACATTTAAAATCAAATATTTTATTATAAATTAAGCTATTTTTAAAAATATTATAGAAATTCTATCTATAAATATGGCTTAAATAACTTTTATGAGTAGAGATGCAATGGAATAATGTGTAAACAATTAAATAAAAATGTATCAAAATTATGTAAAATATGAGATAATGTTACCAGTAAGTTATATTTAGCGGAGGAAGCTATGAAATTATATATTAAGCAAAAAGTGTTTTCATTTACAGATAGATTTATAGTTAAGGATGAAGCTGGAGAAGATAAGTATTTCGTTGAGGGAGAAATGTTCTCTATGGGTCATAAGCTTCATATTTATGACAAAGGAGAAAAAGAAGTAGGATATATTAGACAACGACTATTTACTTTTATGCCCAAGTTTGAGATTACTGTAAATGGATCTATAGTAGGAGACCTAATAAAAAAATTTACTTTTATTAATCAGAACTATTATATAGATGGGACTAGATTAGAATTAACTGGTGACTTCTGGGCTCATGATTATACCCTATATAAAGATGGATACACAGTTATGACAGTGAGTAAGGAATGGTTTACTTGGGGCGATAGCTATGTCCTTAATATGGCTGATGATGCTGATGAGATACTTTGCTTAACAATAGTTTTAGCTATAGACTGCGAGATGTGTTCTGCTAATAATAGGGGTAATTAAGGTTATAGTAAAGGGTAACTGTAATCTTAAAGTTAATCAAGGAGGGGATTCATAACTGCAATAAAATAATACAATTTGTTTAATGAATAGTAATGAAACATTTATTTGCAATATTTTATTATTGTTTTTATAGGGAAGTTATTAGTGGTGACTAAATTAAAAGGGGGGAATTTAGTAATACTAATAATAGTATTCACTAAAGAAGTAAATGAGTAAAATCTATGAAAAAAAATTAAATAGAATAGAAATAAATTGGGGTAGAAAAGAAGATATTTTAATAGGAAATCAGAAATTAAATTTATTAGAGTTCATAGTTAATATATGAAGAAGAATATAGAATTCGAACTAGCTACTTTTAATGATATAAATAAGTTTCTGAAAGACTATATTAAAACCTTATCTTCACCCTTTGACTCTTATTTAGAGAATTTTATAATTGAATCTAAATTTTATAAGATAGTTATGAATTCAAAGTACATAGGATATTTTGCTATTCATAATGATGAACTATTAACATTATTTTATGTTAAATTTAAATATGTGAAATATGCTCAAAAACTTTTAGAAAATATAATAAAAGAATTTAATATTAAATCAGCACATGTATTTACAGGGGATGAACTATACTTAAGTTGTATATGCGACATAGAGAACAGAGATGTGAAAAATAAAGCCTATTTTTTTCAAGATCATAAAGGTGGTCCGGAGAAAATCGGATACTACAATAGTGGTAATTTGAGAAAAGCTGAAGTTGAAGATATGGATAAGATAAAGAAGTTCAGTGGGGATTTCTTTAAAGATATAGAGAAAAAGATTAATGATGAAGAATTGTATGTTTTTGAAGAAGATGATAATATACTAGGATTTGGTATAAGGGAAAAGGGCAATATATTAAAAGGATATACTAGTATAGGAGTATTTACTAGAGAAGGATATAGACAAAAGGGAATTGGACGAACTGTCATAGCCAGGTTAAAGCAACTTTCCTATGATCAAGGCGAGACTCCAATTTGTGGATGCTGGTACTGTAGTACAAATTCTAAGAAGACTTTAGAAAGCAGTGGATTCGTAGCTAAAACTAGACTTTTAGAGATAGAATTTAGAGATGAGAAGGTGAGAGATCAGTAAAGGATTTTTTATTTTAAAGATTTTGAAGAACATGAACTAGAAGAGGCATGGTCTATTTGAAAATATAAATATAAATATTTATATTTATAATGTATACAAATAAAATCTATAGTGTAAGTATACGTAATAAGGGAGGTGGGAATACGTTGTTTATGAACAGAAATTTTTATAAAAATAATATAAAATTGAATATAGTATATAATGACGCCCTACCTAAAATTATAGATTTTAAAGTTAAGTTTAAAGTATTAATTTGTAGTTAAGTCCTAGGGTATACCTAGGGCTTTTATATCTAAATATTTTAAATGACATAGTAAGCTTAAAAGTAATATTTAAGTTCAAGATTATGTTTAAAACAAATATGTGCTAGTTAGCCATATCCTATCATTTAAGGTGAAGGGTATGGCTATTTTTTATACGAGGGTAGGGGTTAGTCTTGGTGGGTTAGCTGCAACTTATATAGGCTATAAAAATCCAAATATCTTTGGGAATGTATTATCATAATCAGGTTCTTATCGGTATGATGATCAGTGGCTTACTAAAAAATTTGAAGAGAGTGAAAGACTACCTATAAAATTTTATTTAAATGCTGGGTTATTAGAAGATGCTCCTTATGACACTGAACCTATAATGATGGAAGTAATAAATAATATGAGAGATTTACTAATAAAAAAAGGATACGAAGTAAGTTATGAAAACTTTCCATCAGGACATGATTATCTAAGTTGGGGAGAAACTCTAGGAACAGGACTTATAGAGCTAATAGGAGATTAAAATTAAAAATATATAGATAGGGTTATATATAAATATAATCTTAGGAGGGAAATATTTATGGAGATTAGTTTTAAAGAAATAAACAACGACAATTGGAGAGAGTGCATTAAGCTCTCTGTAGAAGAGAATCAGAAAGGCTTCGTAGCATCAAATGCATACTCTATACTAGAGTCCAAATTCGAAGAAGGATGTTATCCTCTAGCAATCTATGATGGGGAAACTATGGTAGGCTTCTTAATGTATAACTTAGATAGTGAGGATAATAGCTGGTGGATGTGTAGACTTATGATGGATAAAAATCATCAAGGAAAGGGCTATGGGAGGGCAAGTATATTAAAACTCTTAAAGTTATTGAAAGAAGATCAAGGAAGTATAAAAGTTTATACCAGCTTTGAACCAGAAAATAATGTTGCTGAAAAACTCTATGAATCAGTTGGATTTAGAAAAACTGGACAGGTAATGTGGGGAGAAGTAGTTATGGAGACTCAATTATAGTAGAAATTAAAAATAAAGGGCTGTCTCAAAATTTGAGATAGCCCTTTCATATAAGTATATTCACTAAAGAATATAAATTTCATATTTATCTGTTCATTGGGTTCTTTAATGGATTTTTAAGAAAACAGTCTTGAACATCATCTAAAGCTTCACCAAATCTTTGGAAGTGAACAATCTCTCTTTCTCTTAAGAATTTTAAAATTTCTTTGATTTGATGATCATCACTTTGGTTTATTAACCATTCATAGGTTGCTCTTGCCTTTTGTTCTGCTGCTAAATCTTCATGAAGATCTGCAACTACATCATCTTTAGCTTGGATATAAGCAGCTGTCCAAGGTACTCCATTAGGGTCTGTGTAGAATAAAGCTCTTCCGTGGTTAGTATAGTGACCACCAAGGCCTACTTCTTCAAGTTCTTCTAGAGTTGCGTTACTCATAAGTTGATAAATCATAGTAGCTATCATTTCAACGTGAGCCATCTCTTCTGTACCTATATCAGTTAGTAGGGCTTTAGCTTTTCCAGTAGGCATAGTATAGCGTTGATTTAGATATCTAAGTGCTGCACTTAATTCTCCGTCAGGACCGCCATATTGAGCTACAAGAAATTTTGCCATTCTAAGATCTTTAGATTTTAAGTTTATTGGATACTCCAATGTTTTTACATAATACCACATATATTATAATCCTCCTTTGTTAATAATTTTCCCAAGGCCAAGGTGATGAAGTCCAACAGCAAGGACTTTCAACAGAGGCTGAACCAAAGTTAGTAAGTGGACCATATTTTTCTTCATATTCACGTACTAAAATTCCCAGTTTGTGAGATACAGCTTGTAGATCTTCAGTAGCTTCCTTATTTTCAGGGAAGTTATCTAGATATAGATATAAGTCGATACAATAAAATTGAAGTTTTTTTATATTGTTTAATAATAATTCTTGATCATGCATGACATCTCACCTCTCTATTCCCATCTTGAGTGTTTTTTCTCATCATAAGGTTTATATAAATCTTTAAATATTGTGCCTCTAAATAAGGCGTCTTTAACTAAAAACAAATTTTCATAAGTTTGAGGTAATATAAAAGCACAAGCGTATTCCATTTTTCTGTGCGAGCAATTAATTTCGTTGTTCATTTGTTTTCTCCTTGTATTAAATTCTATCTATTAGTATGTTATGTTGAATATGGAAAATATGTGAAGGTAAATTATGTTTTAAATTGAAAAATTAATATCAATATTCTTAAATATGATGTAAAATATTTATATAATTGTATGAAAATTATTAACGTATTTTGAGGAGATAGGATATGAAACTGCAAATATTACATACCAACGATATACATAGTAATTTTGAAAACTTTGCAAAGGTTACTACAAAAATTAATGAGCTAAAAAATGAGAATACTGTCATATTAGATGCAGGTGATTTTGCTGATTTTAAAAGAATAGAAGTCAATGGAACTAAAGGAATGGTAGCAGTAGATTTACTAGAGACTGCTAATTATGATGCTATATCTATTGGAAATAATGAAACCTTTGATGGAATTGATACATTAATAGGACTAGCTTCTAACGATAGAATTCCATTCTTGAGTTGTCATATAGAGAAGCTCACAGGTGAAGAAATAGAAGGGCTTAATAAAAGTATAGTAATTAGCAGAGCGGGATTAAAAATATTGGTAATTGGTACTTCTCCGAATTTAGGTGAGTTTAGTACTACTTGTGGGTTGAAAGTTTTAGATTATCTAGATGGAATAAAAAATGAAATAAATAAGAATAAAGGCAATTATGATATATGCATAGTATTATCACACTTAGGGATGGAGAAGGATGAAGAAATTGCAATGAAGATTCCAGAAGTGAATATAATTATAGGAGGACATTTCCATATACTTATGGATAAGCCTAAGGTTATAAACAATACAATAATTCATACATCAGGTCAATTTGGAGAACATTTAGGAGTTTTAAACCTATCTGTAGAGAAGGATAAGGTGAGTTTAATTGATGGAGAAAATATTAATATAGAAAGCTTAGATATGGATACAAACGTAATTAAGGTTTTAAAGAAAAACAAAGAAATTGCCTTGGATAACCTATCTATTCCACTTTATGATGTTAAAGAAACTTTATGGCATGATGTAATGGAGGAAAATCCTATCAGTAATTTAACAGCAGATGGATTGTTTAAGGTTTATGATTGTGACTTAGCTTTTATAAATAGTGGTGTATTAAGTGGAGGAGTAAAAAAGGGAGATTTAACAAATCTTAAACTATTGCAAATAGAGCCATCACCGTTAAATCCTACTTATTTTGAAATTCAGGGTAAGTATATCTTAGAGGCTATAAAAGAAAGCCTAGATGGAGATATATTATTAGCAGATGGCAGAGGGCCAGGCTTTAGAGGTAAGTATGTAGGAAGGCTTCATTTCTCTAAGAATGTAAGAATCAAATATAAAGGAAGAAAAGTAATAGAGGTTCTTGTAAATGGAAAGTTACTCGATAAGGACAAAATATATAAAGTAAGTACATCTGATTATCTTCACAGAGGATCGGGATACAAAGACTTAAAGAATAATTCTAATGAAAAATATGATAGCAGATATATAAGAGATATTCTAAGAGAATATCTATGTGATGAGGATATGGTGAAAGATGCCTTTGAGTATAGATGGATAGAGGAATAACTAGGAAGTTTGATGAATTAAAGAGTGTAGACTAGGCAATTAAGAAAAAGGTATGTGTAAGGAAATAAAAAGGGGATAGATATGGAGGAGAATAAATCATTAGATAGGAATAAGAAAGTAAAAAGAAGAGTTATTATAGGGTTCATACTTTTAATATTGCTTAATGTATGGAGTTTGTTAAAAATTACTTATCTTCAACGTAACATAGAAAATATGCGAAGTGATATTGATGGTTTGTATAGTGGGATGAATACATCAATAGCTAGTATTAGCGCCACAGTAGAAGAAACCCTAAAAAAGCAAGATAGTATTTTAAGTGACTTTAGTTACTCAGTAGAGGGACTAGATATAAAAAACAAAACCATTAGTATTAACCTCAAAGGAGCTCCTAAGGTGCATAAAGATGGACTAAAGTTTTATTTTAATTATGACTGTAATGATGGAGATATTAAGAGTGTTGAAGGTAAATTAGACAAAGATCTAAGCTATAGTGCAAAGATAATAGTTCCCATAAAGAGTGCTGTTAAATTTGGATTCACATTAGATTATGGGGAAGAAGTGAAAAAAGAAACATGGTACCAACAATATATGGATCAAGGGGAGTATCAACTTCAAGTTATGCCTCAAGATTTTATAGGGGAATTTGAAGTAGATAAAGATGAAGTAATATTTGATGGGCCAATTAGAGCTATCATTTATCAAAGTTCAATGGGAAACAATGATGTAGAAAAAGCTTTATGTAAAATAAGATTAAATGAAGAAGTTATAGATGAAATTAAGTTAGATAAAGATAATGAAGTTTCAAATGGATATAGCAATTACACTGGAACTCTTAAAGGAAATTATAAATTGAAAAATGGAGATCTGTTAGATATTTTAATTGAAGTTCAGGACACGTATGGATTTACATATAAATACTATCCTATGACTGTAATTAATAATAATGGCATCCTTAATAAGGGGGGCTACTCTGGAGGAAGTGCTGCTATACAGATAGAGCCATAGAGTGTTGAAAATGTAATGGGATTCCTATATCAACAGAATTCTTAAATTCACATTAAACCATATGGGGTTAATGATTTTATTATTCTTAAACTAATGAATAATAGAATTTATTAATATAATTTTATTATTAAGGAGGGGTATTATGGCAATTTATAAATGTAGCATATGTGGCTATCTGTATGATGAAAGTCATGAAGAGGTACCATTTGCAGACTTAAAAGAAGACTGGAGATGTCCTGTTTGTAGGAGAGATAAAAGCTTTTTTAAACTATTAGAGGAAAAAGATTCTGTAGACTAAGAATCAAATAACAAAATACATTTAATTAAGAGAGTGTCTTAAAATATTTAAATTATATTTTAGTGAAAGCTAAGGTATAGTATATTTTAAGGCACTTTTTATATTGTGAGTACATATTTAGAGTGATTCTAGTTAGAGTTGGCTATAGGATATATAAATAATGAATACTCTTATTACTTTAATGGGTTATAGAATTTACTTATGAAATAAATTTTTAAAAAGTTTATAAAAGGTTGTAAGATAAGTTAAGGTGCTTTCGATATATAGGGTGAAGAAGGAAAAAGGGAGGGGAGCCAATGAGGGTGGATAAAGATAATTTTATTGAAGAGTTAAAAATGAAAAATCCTAAAGCTCTTGATTATATTATTGATATATATGGATCGTTGATAAAAGGAATTATAGCTAAAACCTTAATATCCATAGAAGATAAGGAATTGGTTGAAGAATGTATGTCAGATGTACTCATGGCAATTTGGATTAATAGTCATAAGTTTACTGGAGAAAGCATTAAGTTTAAGAGTTGGATAGGAGCTATCTCAAAATTCAAAGCTGTAGATTATTACAGAAAGTATGGCAAGAAAGAAAATAGTGAGCTTATTGACGAAGCTATCACTGATGGTAAGAGTGCAGAGGACCACTATATTGACGAGATGGATAATAATAGGCTGGTAGAGATTATAGAAAATATGGATGAACCAGATAAAACTATATTTATAATGAAGTTTTTATTAGGAGAGAAGAGTAAAAGCATTAGTGAGGCATTAAAGCTCTCTGTAAGTAATATAAACACTAGAATTAGTCGTGGTAGAGAGAGGATAAAACGAGAGTACTATGAGGAAGTTAGGGAGGGGGTATAAGTTATGGATAAGAAAGATATATATGATAAATTTAATGAAATAGATTTTGACGTAAGTGAATTTGAGGAGATACCTATGGATGAAGTTGAAAAGCAAAGGTTAAAAAAATCTTTAAGAGAGAAGTTTGAAAATATAGATATTCATGATGAAAACCTTCCTAAGGAAGGAGCAAATAGTGCTTTAAAAGAAGATAAAAATAAGGAGTTAAAGGAAGAAAAGAATAAGGATTTAAAAGATAAAAATATAAGAAATAAAAATTATATAAAGAGATATAAAGTTGCAGCTGTAGTAGCTATAATAGCTATTTTAGTAGGAGTATCACCTTTAGGGCAGGAGGTTATCGCACAGATAGCAGAAAAATTAATATTTACCCCGTCCCAAGGAATTATAAAGGAGCAAGAAGGAAAAGAGCTGTATATGTTAAAAGAGCCTGTAAGAGTTAATGTTGATAATAGCTCTGTATTAGTAAAGAGCATTACAAATGATGGAGAAAATATAAATGTAGAGATGTGGTTTGATGAAGGCGAAGAGAGAAATATAGACAGCCAAAAAGATATTATAGATAATTTGAAGTTAAAAGCAGAGGATGGAGAGCTGAATGATGCAAATTCAACAATTCTTGATGTAGGTT
This sequence comes from Clostridiaceae bacterium, assembly GCA_902363375.1. Taxonomy (GTDB): domain Bacteria; phylum Bacillota; class Clostridia; order Clostridiales; family Clostridiaceae; genus Clostridium_J. The sequence continues at coordinate 210,315 of CABIZX010000003.1, forward strand.
TAACAAGCTTTGCTAGTGGAGGATACGCTGGATTTAGCTTTGAGCAAGAAGATAAGTTAATTACAGATTTTAAACTATATTACAAAGATAAAGAAATAGGTGAGTTTCACTTAGAAAAGGTAGATTTTAAAAATGGATATGATGAGGTTGGAGGAAATGCTACTGATAAAGAGATTTTAATAGGAGCAACTAGCTATTATCAAGAGGGAGAAAGATACTTTAAGCTATGGAGTAATAAAGAATATGAAGAACTAGAAGACTATACAGTTAATCTAGATAGTATTGGAGGGGTTGAAGCTAAGGATGAATCAGGAAATATATTACCTATAGAAAGTGCTAACGATGGAACAGGAAGAGCATTTAAAATATTAAATGATTATAAAGGTAAATTATATATAAAAATAAAGGATATAGAGTTAGGATATAGTTTAAAAGAGGGTTCAGAAATCTCTATAAAGCTCCCTAAAAATGGGGAAACCAGAGAAATAAATCAGGAACTTAAATTAAAGGGCATTAAAGATAGAATTAAAGCTTCAACCATTGCAAATAAGGATGGGAAATATACTATAAACTTTGATTTTAGCAATAACTATGATGAAAATAGAACAATATTTATGGTAAGAGAAAGCTTCAGAACTGGTGGACGTATGGGAGATATAGAGAATAAACAAGGAGAAGTATATCTAGACAATGAAGATTTAACTATAAAAGAAAGATTTTTAAGAAAAATATATTTCAATATTGATAATATATCAGTTTATCAAGAGGGTAATTGGGAGTTTATAGTGGAATAAGTTTAAAATGAAATAAATTATAAAAGCACTAGCAAATTAAAGTTAGTGCTTTTATAATTAAATTAAGAATATTAATAAATATAAGGCTTTACGTGAACTTTACAATAACGTAATTTAGTTAAAACATGGGAAGTATATAATAAAGATAATAGTCGGAATATTTTTTCAATTATGTGAGGGGGATTTGTATGCCAGCTAGTTATAGTCACTATATTTTTGGAGAAGCAGTTTTAAAAAAATTACAACAGGATATAAAAGACATTATAATTCCTAATAAAGAATCCTATTATATAGGACTTAATGGACCAGATATATTGTTTTATTATAAACCACTATTTAAAAATGAAATAAAGAGCTATGGACATAGGTTGCACCGAGAAAAAGCTTATGGATTTTTGGAGCAAAGTAAAAGATATATTATAAAAAGCCAAGATAAAATTTCCTTGTCCTATATTTTAGGTTTTATATGTCACTTTGTTCTTGATACTACATGTCATCCCTTTATTGCAGAGGCAGTGGAAAAAAATAATGTATCCCATGCAACTATAGAAGCTGAACTTGATGGAGCATTGATGCGAAAGAATAATTTGAGTCCACAAAGACATAGTGCAGGAGCTCATATTACTGCAGATAGAACTATAGCTGATCACATATCAAAATTTTATGAAGGAGTAACAGGAGCAGATATATATAAATGTCTTAAATCAGTAAGATTTTATAATAAACTATTATTATGTGAAAATAACATAAAAAGGACCTTTATAAAAGGAATATTAAGATTAATTAAAGGTGGAGCTAGTTTTAGTGACATGATTATTGATATAAATCCAAAGGAGGTATGCAAAGATATAAATGAAAGATTAATTAAGCTTTATGAAGGTGCTATTGATGAAGCAGTACATAGAATTGAAGAGTACTATAATGCAATAATAAGTGATGACCACCTAGATGAATTCTTCAATCGAAATTTTCTATAGGAGGGATAAAATGAGTAAATTTACTAAACTTGAAAAGCAGTGGATTCTATATGATGTAGGAAACTCAGCTTTCACTATGCTGGTATCTACTATAATTCCTATTTACTTTAAAAATGTGGCTAGTACAGCGGGAGTTTCATCAGCAGATTCTACAGCTTACTGGGGCTATGCGGTATCATTATCTACAATTATTGTAGCAATACTTGGACCTATTCTTGGAACTATGGCAGATACAAAGGGCTATAAGAAACCACTATTTTCATTGTTTATGATGCTAGGAGTTGTAGGATGTGCAGCTTTAGCACTTCCGGTACCATGGATTATATTTTTAGCTATTTTTGTTATTGGCAAGGTAGGTTTTTCAGGCAGTATTATTTTCTATGATGCTATGCTTAATGATATAACCACTGATGATAGAATGGATGAAATATCTTCCCATGGCTTTGCATGGGGGTATATAGGTAGCTGCATTCCATTTACCATAAGCTTACTCCTTGTACTTTTTGCAGAGAAGTTTGGACTTACAACCACAAATGCAACAGCCATAGCCTTTCTATTAAATGCCTTCTGGTGGCTCCTTATAACCTTACCTCTATTGAAGAATTACAAACAAAAGTATTATATTGAAAAAGGAGATCATCCTATAGCAGAGAGCTTTAAGAGGCTAGGCAACTTATTTTTAAACATTAGAAAAAATAAAAAGATTTTCTTATTTCTCCTCGCATTTTTCTTCTACATTGATGGAGTTCATACTATTATAAGCATGTCTACATCCTATGGAAAAGATGTTGGAATCACAGATAATAATTTATTACTTGCTTTACTTTTAACTCAGATAGTTGCTTTTCCTTGTGCTATTTTATTTGGAAAACTCTCTAAAAAGTTCAAAAGTGATAAACTTATAGCAATCGCAATTATAGGTTATATAGCTATAACAATATTTGCATTACAACTTGATAAAGCTTGGGAATTTTGGCTTCTTGCAGTTTGTGTTGCAGTATTTCAAGGTGCAATCCAAGCCCTTTCAAGATCATACTTTTCAAAGATTATTCCAAAGGAGAAATCTAGTGAATACTTCGGATTATATGATATATTTGGTAAAGGAGCAGCCTTTGTGGGAACTATGCTAATGAGCATAGCAACTCATTTGACTGGAAGCTCTAAAGCAGGGGTAGTAGGTATGATAGTAATGTTTGTACTAGGACTCATAACCTTTAAAGCAGCAACTAAAGTCAACCCCTCAGCAGAGGCGGAAACTACCATTAGTTTATAAAAAGCAATAAAAAGAGACTCACGATTCTGTGAGTCTCTTTTTTCTTCCTTATTCTAGAGTGTATTTCCTCATGAGGGATATACCTACTATATCGGCAATGAGCCAGCCTATAGGAATAGCCCACCAGATAGCAGTTACTCCAAAGATAGGAGATAAACAATAGGCAAGTCCAACACGAAGACCTAGAGATATTATGGTAAGTAAAATAGATATTTTAGCTGCACCGATGCCTCTATAGAATCCATAGAACATAAAAAGATATCCAATAAGAAAGTAGAATGCACTTACTATATATAGATATTGAGAACCATAATTTATAATCTCAATTTCAGATGGAGAAATAAATATAGTCATTAAATCTTTTGCAAATAACACTACAATAGCTGAAATTACAATACAAAACAGAGTGATAATCTTAAAGGAAGATTTAATTCCTTTCTTTATTCTTAAAATTTCGTTAGCTCCCTTGTTTTGAGCAATGTAAGTGGAGAATGCGTTACCAAAGTCTTGAACAGGCATATAAGCAAAGGAGTCTATTTTGACAGCAGCAGCAAAAGCAGCCATTACAGAAACTCCAAAGGAATTTACAAGACCTTGAATTAATAGAATTCCAAAGTTCATGATAGACTGTTGAATACTTGCTAAGACGCTGTAATTTGCTACTAGTTTTAAAGTCTTAATATCTATTTTAAAATCACTTAGTTTAAACCTAACTGTAGGTAATTTAATAAAACAGTATATAGCTGTTGCGATACCAGAGATACCTTGAGCTATTATGGTAGCATAGGCAGCTCCAGCAATACCAAGATTAAATACAGTTATAAAAACTATATCAAGAACTATATTAATTATTGCTGCTATTATCAAAAATACAAGAGGAATAAAGGAATTTCCCATGGATCTAAGCAAACAACAAAAATAATTATATATAAAGGTAAAACCTATACCGTAAAAGATTATAATTATATATTGCTTAACATCATTAAATAAAACTTCAGGTGTATTCATAAAGTTTAAAATGTTATCAGCAAATATAATAGAAAATAAATTGATTATAATTGTTATAGCACCGATAAAGATAAATGCAGTAAATATACTACGTTTAAGATTAACTTCATCTTTAGCCCCAAAATACTGAGAGAATACAACAGATGCTCCCATACAAAGCCCAAGAATGATAGAAGTTAAAAAAACTATAATAGTAAAAGAAGATCCAACTGCTGCCAGTGCAGATGAACCTATATATTTTCCAACTATTATTGAATCAGCTACGTTATATAGTTGTTGAAAGATGTTTCCTACAATAAGAGGAATGGCAAAGCTAATTATAGCTTTAGTTTCATTTCCTTTAGTTAAGTCCTTAGTCATAAAAAACCTCACCTTATCAAAATAATATTTTATAGTAATACTACAATGTTCATTATACAATATAAACCAATTTAATCAAATGAATTGCTCTATTTATAATTGCCTAAAGTTAATACTATATGGTTTTATTATCGTATACTAAGTGAAATTTAATTTAGGAGTGGGATTATGGGATTAAAAAAGAAAATAGCTATAATACTGACAGTTATGATGACCTTCTCCCTAGTGGGGTGCGAACAGATTTCTAGTAATAATGGCGGTAAACAGATTTCAACTAATAATATAGATAAGGAAGTTGTAGAGGGTAATAATAAATTTGCATTTAATATATTTAAGGAGCTTTCCAAAGAGGATAAGGAGAAAAATATGTTTATATCTCCATTGAGCATTTCTACAGCTCTTACTATGACTTATAATGGAGCAAAAGATAATACGAAGGAAGAAATGAGTAAGGTATTAGGCTATGAGAAAATGGATGATGATAAGATAAACAATAGTTATAAAACCCTTACTGGCTACTTAGAAAATGTAGATAAAAATATAAAATTAAATATAGGTAATTCTATATGGATTAGAGAGGGAGAAGAGATAAATAAAGAATTTATAAACATTAATAAGAATATCTTTAGTGCAAAAGTGGATAACTTGGACTTCTCTAAGTCATCATCTGTGGATAAAATTAATAAGTGGATTGAGAAATCTACTAATAATATGATTAAGGACATGTTGAAAGAGCCTATTCCTAGCAATGTTATAATGTATTTAATTAACGCTATATATTTTAAAGGCGATTGGCAGGAACCTTTTGATCCTAATAATACCATAAAAGAAGAGTTTACAAATTCAAAGAATGAAAAGTCACAAATAGAATTTATGAAAAAGATAGCTTTTGATGGTAAAACCTTCTATGGAGAAAAGGATGATTTTAAAGTTATAAGAATGCCTTATGATAGTGGAAAGGTATCTATGTATGCAATATTACCAAAGGAAGGCTTAAAGATAGATGGATTTGTAGAAGGTTTAGACTTAGATAAATGGAATGATATAAAAGCATCCATTGGAAAAGATAAGAAGGATGTGAATGTAAGTTTTCCTAAGTTTGAAATAGAATATGGTGCTAAGGAATTAAAGTATTCTTTAATAAATTTAGGAATGAAGGATGCCTTTAGTGAATCAGCTAATTTTAATGGTATAAGAGAAAATTTATGCATTAGTAATGTTCTACATCAAGCTAAGATAGAAGTGAATGAAAAAGGTAGTGAGGCAGCAGCAGCAACTATAGTTGGAATGAAGGAAACTGCAATGCCAATAATTGAAGATCCTAAGGAGTTTATAGCTAATAGACCTTTTGTATTTATTATAGAAGATGAGGAAAGTGGAACTATACTATTTATGGGGAAACTTGAAGATATAAATAATTAAGTTAAATATATAAATAAGCTTTCACAGAATATATTACTAATCTAATAGGTGCCTCCTTACTATTTATGAAGATTAGTAGATTTTGTGAAAGCTTTTTAATATGAGAATTTATTAACTTTGTAATTTTTCATAAAAAATCATAGCTAAAAGTAAGAAGCAATAAGCAGATGGATGCTGACTTACTTCACTGCTAAAGGTATTAAAGATAACTCCAGCTTTATTTAGATATTCTTTATTAGATGTAAGTTTATATAGTTTTAGAAAGTTTAATGCTGCTACGGAGTTACCAGATGGAATGGCTCCATCATATATTTTCTTAGGTCTAGTTATTAGTTGCTCTCCATGAGTTCCATATAGGAAGAAACCACCTTCTTCGTTATCCCAAAAGAATTTAGTAAAATCAGAGGTTAAATCAATTGCCCTTCCTAAGAAGTTTTCGCTATTGGTAGTTTCATATAATTCAAGAAGTGCCCAAGTTAGAAAGGCATAATCGTCTACATATCCATATATTTTAGCTTCACCTTCACGGTATCTAGCTAGTAGCTTTCTATCCTCATTGAATAGATATTTATATATAAATTCCAAGGCTACTTTTGCAGCAAGGGTATAATCATTATTATGTAGAAGTCTTCCACCTAGAGCAAAGGCTGCAATGGTCAAACCATTCCAAGCTGTAAGAATTTTATTATCCTTATATGGGTGAATTCTCTTATCTCGATGATGGAACAATTTTTGTTTAGAGCTGTTTATGAAGATAGTATCTTCAAGGGGTAAAGTTTTATCAATTAAATTAGGAATATTGAAGCCTTCAAAATTACCTTTTTCAGTAATGTTAAAGTAGGAAGCAAATTTTTTACCATCTTCTATACCTAGCACTTCATAAATTTCATCTAAAGACCATACATAAAATTTCCCTTCCACACCCTCAGAGTCTGCATCTTCTGCAGAATAAAACCCACCTTTTTCATCTTTCATGTCTCTTAAAAGATAGGTAAAGATTTCATTTGCGATAGTTTTATATTTTTCTTTTTTAGTAACTTCGTAGGCTTTTGAATATAGTATAGCTAACAAAGCGTTATCATATAGCATTTTTTCAAAATGTGGAACAAGCCAAACTCTATCTGTAGAATAACGACTAAATCCAAAGCCAATATGATCATATATTCCACCAGCATACATAGCATCTAAGGTGGTTTCTACCATACTTAGGGCCTCTTCATCATTATTAGTCTTATAATACTCTAAAAGGAACCATAGATTGTGGGGAGTAGGAAACTTAGGCTTATCTCCAAAGCCACCATATTTACTATCAAAGCTGCTCTTAAGAGTATAAAAAGCATCTTTTATAAATTCATCTTTCACATAAAGCTTACTTGAGTCATTAGCTCTAACTTCACCAAAGTCAGTCATATTGTGAAGAGCATTTACAATTTCATCAGCGGATTCTAGTATTTTATTTTTATTATTTTCCCAGGCATCAATTACATTGTTAAGAAGAGTGATTAAACCACTCATATATCTGGTATCTTCCTTTGGAAAATAGATTCCTGCATAGAAAGGCTTTTTATTTGGAAGGGTAAAAATAGTTAGAGGCCATCCTCCATGACCAGTTAGCAACTGGCAGGTATCCATGTATATTGTGTCTATATCAGGTCGTTCTTCTCTATCAACTTTTATAGAAATAAAATTTTTATTGAGAATATTAGCTACTTCATTATCTTCAAAGCTTTCTCTTTCCATAACATGACACCAGTGACAAGTGGAGTAACCAATACTAAGAAATATTGGCTTATCTTCTTTCTCTGCCATTTCAAAAGCTTCATCACACCAAGGATACCAGTTTACAGGGTTATGAGCATGTTGAAGAAGGTAAGGGGATTTTTCATTAATTAATCTGTTACTAGTTTCATTTGACATAATAAGAATCTCCTTTCATATAATTTTATTATTACCCTAATATGAAAATATATAGATTATAAAATTCACCATATTCCATTTAAATAAAAATAAAAATATTAACAATATGAAATAAGTTATGGCATATTATTGAATAATTAACTGAAATATACGAATATAAAATATATAGGTATATATTTTATATAGATATATAGAGTTATTATGGGGGAATTATTATGAATTTAATTTTTTTTGTTTCTTTATTATCAAATGAATTAAAGATAGAATATTATAAGGAGATTATTAGAAATGGACAGATAAGTGAAGAACTATGGATAAAGATATGTAATTATTTAAAAGAAGGGTATAAAGCTATATATAATGTTGAAGAAGAGATAATAGAACTTCTAAAGAACCTTGAAGATGTTGAAAAATCTAGATTAATGATGTCAATACAAGAAAGTGATATATATCTATTTAATAAAGTATGTACAAAATTACTTAGTTTTGAAGATATTATTAGTATAGATAAGAGTAGAGTAGAAAATGCTATTTCTAAGTTAGATATGGATATTACATATAAAGCAATACAAGGGGCATCAACAAGAGTAATTGAATATATACAAAGTATATTTCCAGAGATTGATTTATTAGAAGAGCGCAGCAAATTGGGAAGTATTAAAATAGGGGAAATTATTCAGGCTCAAGATATACTTATAGAAGAAATAAATGATAATTATTAATGCTTTAATTTTATAATAATAAAAAATGTACTATTGTAAATAAAGGGAGAGATTATAGAAAAATATTTCTTTATATGGTATTATATAGGTCAGTGTCAGATGAAAGGTTAAAGGTAAATTACTTTTAACTACTATTAAAAAAGAAATGGTGGAGGAACTTAAATGTATGAAATGAAAGAGGAATTTAAAACGGGCATAGAAATTATTGATAATGAACATAAAATGCTTTTTGAAATAGCAGATAAAATTTATATGTTATTAAAAAATGAATTTATTATTGATAAATATGATAGGATAGTAGATTTAATTGAAGAATTAAAAGGCTATGCGGCTTTACATTTCAAAGACGAAGAAGCTTATATGGAAAGTATAAACTATAAGAAAATGTTTACTCAAAAAATAGATCATGATAATTTTATTAAAAAATTAAATGAAATAGATTTAAATGAATTAGATGCTAATCAAGAGGAGTATATTTTAGAGCTATTAGAATTTGTAAATACATGGTTAGTAACTCACATTCTTGAAAAGGACAAGTTGATTGCTCAAGGATAGGCTAATACAAAGAATTATTTAAGGATAATTAAATATTAAACTATAAATTGGAAGTGGTAGCTCTTATGAGCAAGCCCAATAAGGAAATTTTTTATGTAAGGTACGGTGTAACTCCGAAAATAGGGGTTGCACCGTTTCTTTAGGTTAATTAGAAAGTAAATATTGACAAACTAATGTCATTAGTTCACAATTAAACTAATGACATTAGTTTTGGGAGGCGTGCTTATGGGAAAAGGAATAACTGCAGATATCGTTGTTCAAGCTGCAATACAAGTTATAGAAAGAAATGGGCTTTCAAATTTTTCTATGCGGGAATTAGCTGATCAATTAGAAATAAAAACAGCTTCGCTTTATAATCATGTAATAAGTATGGAAAAGCTTTATACACAAGTAGGATTATATGCAATTAGAGAACTAAAAGAGGAAGAACTTTTAGCGATAGAGGGGAAAAACGGTGACGACGCAATAAGAGCTTTGGCGAAAGCTTATTATTTTTTTGGCAAGAACCATCCAGAATTATACAAGGTTATAATGATATTACATATTAAAGAAGATAAAATTCTGGAAGAAGCTTTTTCTCAGATAATAGAACCCCTTATACAGGTTTTATCAGATTATCCGTTGAATGAAACAGAGATGATTCAATGGCAGCGTGTATTAAGGAGTATTATGCATGGTTTTATAGCTCAGGAGGAGGCAGGATTTTTCGGATTACAATTTAATGGGGCAGATAAAACTTATGAAACTGCTATTCAATGTTATATTGACGGATTGCATACTGCGTTGAAAGAAGGCGAAAGGTAAAATGAACGAACAAAATGATTTTTCACAGGGAAGTGTTTCACGTCATATCTTATCTCTGGCGGTTCCAATGACATTGGCACAGCTAGTGCAAATGGTCTATAATCTGGTGGATCGTATCTATATTGGACATCTTCCAGGAACCTCTTCAGTAGCTTTGACTGGATTAGGGCTTACATTTCCCATTATAACTATCATTATGGCATTTACAAGTTTATTCAGTACAGGCGGTGTACCACTGTTTTCTATTGCAAGAGGGAAGCAAGATGCAGAACAGGAAAATAAGTATATGGAAAATACATTTCTTATGCTCTGCTTTAGTGCAATCATCCTTATGATTATTTCCTACTTGTTTATGAAGCCAATTTTATATTTATTTGGTGCAAGTGGTGACAGTTATACTTATGCGGCACAGTATTTGAGAATCTATCTGATAGGTACACCTTTTGTAGTATTGTCTTCTGGAATGAATGGTTTTATCAATGCACAAGGATTTGGAAAAACAGGAATGGTAACGATCCTCATTGGAGCAATTGCCAATATTATTTTGGACCCTATTTTTATATTTGCTTTCCACATGGGAATCGCTGGGGCTGCAATCGCAACAGTTATCTCCCAGGTGCTTTCTGCCGTATGGATTTTAAGTTTTTTAACAGGACCAAGAACACTTCACAAACTTCGCATAAAAAAAGCTAGATTAGATGCAAAATCTATAAAGGAAATCATACATCTGGGATTTGCAGGGTTCACTATGCAGGCATCTAGCGGAGTGGTTCAAATTGCTGCAAATAAGACTTTGGGAATTTATGGAGGCGACATTTATGTTGGGATTATGACAGTGCTTAATTCCGTTAGAGATTTGATTTCACTTCCTATGATGGGTATTAATAATGCTGCTCAGCCTGTAATCGGATATAATTTAGGGGCTAAAGAATTTAGTAGAATAAAGCAGGTTATTCGATTTATTACACCTATCAGTGTTATTTATATGGTTGTTGCATGGCTGCTCGTATTCCTGTTCCCAGAGCCGATTATGAAGGTATTTAATTCAGATTCCGTATTGCTCGCAAAGGGAGCCCCTGCAATGCATCTTTTCTTCTTTGGATTTTTCATGATGGCTTTCCACATGGTTGGACAATGCGTTTTTGTTGGCCTGGGTAAATCTAAGCAAGCTATTGGATTTTCACTGTTAAGAAAAATTATTATTGTTGTTCCTCTCACATTGATACTTCCACATATAGGTGGATTAGGCGTAAAAGGGGTATTTATAGCAGAACCTATTTCTAATTTTGTATCAGGTATTTTATGTTACGCTACGATGATGTGGACAGTGAGAAAGATGATTTCTCAGCAGAATGTAAAAAGTGAAAAGTTATAGATGATGTTATGATATAGTCTACCACTTACATTTTTCAATATTTTCATGGGAAACTACTTAAAATTTAAAAATAAGAACTAGTTAATAGCTAAGTATTTAACTAGTTCTTTAAGTGATATTTTAAATTACAAATATTAAATTCCTTGTTGAAGGCAAGTTTTTAAGTCGTCCTCTGGTGTGCTTATAGGTCTTATTTGGAATGTATCTACAAGATATTGTAATACATTTGGACTTATAAAGGCAGGAAGAGAAGGTCCTAGGAATATGCCTTTAATGCCTAGTGATAATAGAGCTAGTAGGTCTGCCACTGCCTTTTGTTCATACCAAGATAGTACGATGGATAAAGGTAATGCATTCACATCTGTTTCGAAGGCATCTGCTAAAGCAGTTGCAATTCTCACTGCTGAGTAAGCATCGTTACATTGACCTACATCAAGAAGCCTTGGAAGTCCAGCTACTTCACCAAAATCAAGTTTATTGAATCTATATTTTCCACAAGCCAGTGTAAGGATTATACAATCTCTTGGTACCATCTTTGCAAAGTCTGTATAATAGTTTCTTCCAGGCCTTGCACCGTCACAACCACCTATTAAGAAGAAGTGACGTATATCACCATTTTTAACGGCGTCTACAATTGTACCTGCATTACTCAAGGTAGCCTTATGTCCAAAGCCTACAAGTATCTCCTTAGGATCTTCGGAAGCAGTAAAGCCACCTAGTTCTAAGGCTTTATTAATAATTTCAGAGAAGTCTTTTGTTCCATCTTCTTTAACAGGAATATGTTTAACTCCATCCCAACCAACTACGCTAGTTGAAAAAATTCTATCTTTATAGGTTTCTCTAGGTCTCATTAGACAGTTGGTAGTCATAAGGATACATCCAGGTATATTGTCAAATTCAGTTTGCTGATTTTGCCAAGCACTACCATAGTTTCCTACAAGATGAGGATATTTTTTTAGTTCAGGATAACCATGGGCAGGTAACATTTCACCATGGGTATATATATTTATTCCAGTACCTTCTGTTTGTTTTAAAAGCATTTCTAAGTCTTTTAAGTCATGTCCAGATACAATTATAAAAGGTCCCTTTTCTACTTTAACATTAACTGAGTGAGGAGATGGATTTTTATAAGTTTCTGTATTAGCTTCATCAAGTTTTTTCATAACCGCCACACTCATATCACCAGTTCTCATAGTCATTCTAATTAATTCTTCTACAGATAGATTATCATTAGTTGTACACTCTAAGCCTATAAAGTAGAAGTTGTCAACTTGGTCATCATGATAATCTAAAAATCTAGCTTGGTGTCCATAAGCACTTATGCCCTTTAATCCGTAAATGATAGTTTGTCTGAGAGAACGGACATCAGCATCTAAATCTTGGTCAAACATAATACCTGCTCTAACGGAATCTTTAAGCATCTCATCTTTAGTTTTACTTAAGTTGTAAGTAGCTTGCTCAGGATATTCCTTATCAGTAGAGGCTTTACTTCTTAATTCTTCTTTTATCTTTTGAGATTCCTTAAGTAGCTTCACATGAACTTCAGCATCAAAATTTACGTTAGTTAAGGTAGTAAATAAAGAATTTTCTACGAAAGCCACTATAGATTTATCTATAGTCTCACCTTTATCTATCAAATCTTTAGCATAACAGCTAATTCCTTTTAACTGATATATTAATAGATCTTGTAGGTTTGCGATTTCAGGGGTTTTTCCGCATACACCCATTTTAGTGCAACCTTTCCCCCCTACAGTTTGTTCACATTGGTAACAAAACATAGGATAATCCATTTGATATTCCTCCTAAATAAATAGTATTTCCGATATTATATGTTTAAATAAGAAAATTATTCTTTATGAAACTAAGCCTAGTTAGTCTTTATTTAATTAATTAAAATATTTAAAATCTGTTATAATAGAAGTGAACTAACTAGGAATACTACAATAGTTAAGATATATTTTAAATATAAAGATATAAGAAATTTAATTAGCGTCTAGAAGTACTACAATCATTGAATTTAGTTGAGGTGATTTTATGAATAAAGAAAAACGAAAGAAGATTTTAGAAATATTAGAAGAGACCTATAGAGGAGCTTCTTGTGGTTTAGACTTCAATAGTCCCTTTGAACTTTTAATTTCAACTATCCTTTCTGCTCAGTGTACAGATGAGAGGGTCAATAAGGTTACAAAGGAATTGTATAAGGAATATAATACTCCAGAGGCGATATTAACTTTAAGTGAAGAAGAATTAGGTAAAAAAATTCATAGCTGTGGTTTTTATAAAAATAAAAGCAAAAATATATTAGGAGCATGTAAAGCCATTGTAGAAAAACATAACGGACAGGTACCAGAAACTATGGAGGAGCTTGTAGCCCTTCCGGGTGTAGGAAGAAAAACTGCCAATGTAGTTTTATCTAATGCCTTTGGGGTGCCAGCAATAGCAGTGGATACTCATGTGTTTAGAATATCCAATAGAACAGGTTTTGCCCCAGGAGATAATGTAGAAATCGTTGAAGAAAAGCTTATGAAATATATACCTAAAAGTATGTGGAGTGATGCGCATCACTATATAATTTGGCATGGAAGAAAGATATGTGATGCTAGAAAGCCAAAGTGCCATGAATGCCCTATAGCACCTTATTGTGATTATTTAAATAAGCCATCTTCAAAAAATAAATAAGTCATAATCTCCTATCTTTGGCTTATTATTTATTTTTAGATGCCTAAAAGCAAATAGATTATTTTAAATGGGAGGATTTAATTATGTCATATGGTGAACAATCTTTAAAGATGCACAAAGAAAAGAAGGGGAAACTAGAGGTTATAAGTAAAATTCCTGTTAATACGAGAGAAGATTTATCTATAGCTTATACGCCTGGAGTTGCACAGCCTTGTGTTGAAATATCTAAGGATAAAGATAAGGTATATGATTATACAATCAAAGCTAATACTGTGGCTATAGTTTCTAATGGAACAGCAGTACTAGGCCTTGGAAATATAGGAGCAGAAGCTTCGATTCCAGTAATGGAAGGAAAGGCATTATTATTTAAAGAATTTGCTGGAGTGGATGCTTTCCCAATATGTATTGATAGTGAAGATCCAGAGGAGGTAATTAAAACTGTAAAATTAATATCTCCTGTATTTGGAGGGATAAATCTTGAAGATATAAAAGCTCCTGAGTGTTTTTACATAGAAGAAACTTTAAAGAGAGAATTAGACATTCCTGTATTTCATGATGACCAACATGGAACAGCAGTGGTTGTATTATCAGGACTATATAATGCATTAAAGTTAACTAAGAAAAATATTAAAGATGTAAAAATTATAATAAATGGTGCAGGTTCTGCTGGAATTGCTATCTGTAAATTACTTTTAAAGGCTGGAGCAGAAAACATAATCATGTGTGATAAAAAGGGTGCAATTTATGATGGCGGTAACTGTTTATTTGAATCTCATGAGCAAATAGCAAAGATCACTAATAAGAATAAAGAATCAGGTTCATTAAAGGAAGTTCTAGTAGGAGCTGATGTATTTATAGGGGTATCTGGCCCTAATATGATAAATGCAGAAGATGTAAAAACTATGAATTCAGATGCAATTATTTTTGCTATGGCTAACCCAACTCCTGAAATTATGCCAGATGAAGCTAAACTAGGAGGAGCTAGAGTAATTGCCACAGGGCGTTCAGACTTTGCTAATCAAATAAATAATGTGCTAGTATTCCCAGGAATATTTAAGGGGGCTCTTACAGTTAGAGCAAGAGAAATAAATGATGAAATGAAGTTAGCAGCAGCAAGAGCTTTAGCAAACTTAATTCCAGAAGAAGAATTAAATGAAGAAAACATAATTCCAAATGCTCTAGATAAGAGAGTGGCTGATAAGGTGGCTCAGGAAGTTATGAGAATAGCTAAAGAAATGGGAGTATCAAAAATATAAAAAGTTAAATTAAATTTAAATAATTATTTTATTATGAACCCTAGATAGAATATTCTGTCTAGGGTTTATATCTTATATATAGATTTTATGTATAATGATGGTATAATATATACGATATTACATAAAGTGAGCAGGGATTTAGTCATAGGGAGGGCTGATAGTACTAAATTAAAACTGAAGTTTTGCTTTATTATTAATGATGTAGTTTTATAAATATTTAATATGAGAAATCAATATGTGTATTTTAAAATAGCTAAATTTATAGCTACTAATTCTTAGCATAAAACAATTATAGAGGGCGTTTTATCTAATACTACATTAATAATAAAATTATTTACAAAACGGAGGATAATAAAATGAATGTAAGAGTAAAAGAGATAGCGTACTATCACCCTAAGAAGGTATATTCTAATGACTTCTTTATAAATCAATATGATGAAATAGGAGTTGATATTAGAGGGCTACTTGAAGTAACAGGAAGAAACCAAAGATATGCTTCAGAAAATGAAAGTGAAACCTCATTAACTATGGCTATTGAAGCAGCTAAAAAAGTAATGGACAAGGCTAAGGTAGATGCAGAGGAGTTAAACTTAATTGTATATGTTTCCTGTACACCTGAATTTTTATCGCCTACTAATGCATTAAAGATACATCATGCACTAAAGGGTGGAAAACACACTATGGTATATGATATCAACTGTAACTGTGTGGGAATGGTAGTTGCAATGGAGCAGGTTTGCAGAATGATGAAGAGTAATGCAAATGTGAAGCATGCTTTAGTTGTAGGTTCAGAGCAGTTGAAGAGATATGCAAGGGTTTCAGAGCCAATTACCTTTGCCAACTTTGGAGAGTCTGCATGTGCTATATTACTTGAAAATGTTATGGATGGAGAATCAGATTTTATAGATAGTTCTTATTATACTGATAGTTCTTTAAATGAATACATAATGTTTCCACCAAAAGGATTTTCACAGGTATTGCCTACGGATAAAAGCTTACCAAAGGATGAAAAGGTAATACAATGGCTTGACTTTGATACCGATGATGCCTTTGCAAGCTCTGTTGATTCAATTAATGAAATACTTACACGTAATAATTTAACCAAAAAAGATATTAAAAAGTATTGTCTTTCTCAATTTGCTAAGAAAAACATAGACCTTATAAGGGAAACTATGGACGAGCCAGAAGAAAAGTATCCTTTTGTAGGGGATGAATTTGGCTATACTGGAGCTACAAGTCCTTTTTTAGCCTTTGCTAAATGCATAGAGAATAATGAGATTAAAAGAGGCGATAATGTTATATTCTGGTCAGTAGGAGCAGGAGTTACTTGCTCATGCATACTGATGAAATACTAAGGAAAAAGAAAGATAAAGGCTTTGTAAGAATAAGCCAATATGAAGAGACATTTAAGAAGCACTTATATTATTATAGC
This sequence comes from Clostridiaceae bacterium, assembly GCA_902363375.1. Classification (GTDB taxonomy): domain Bacteria; phylum Bacillota; class Clostridia; order Clostridiales; family Clostridiaceae; genus Clostridium_J. The sequence continues at coordinate 226,889 of CABIZX010000003.1, forward strand.
TCAGCCGGTTTCGAAATATTGATTTACTAAAGTATTTATTCAAGGTAAAGTCTACAACACAACAACTCGTATGCACTCAAACAAGTTGTGTTGCTTACGAGTTTACCATTCATAAATACTAAGAGATCAATATTAATAGGAGGTTCTTCTAATAAATTAGAAGAACTAAGTTCGAATAACTAAATCAAAGATTTAGTTATTCGAACTTATCCAAATGGCATTCGCTAACAATAATATTAAAGTGCATCTTAAATATTTTTAATAATATTAGTAATGATTTCGCGAAAGCCTTTTACATTGGAACTTTTGTAGTGATAGAAATAAGTTTACAAGGTTCTTGAGAAGTTATTTCTATATTAGAATTAGAGTTATCTAAATATTCATGTATAATAAGGGCATTCCATTTTGGTAAGTAAAGCTTTTCATCTTCTATGAGAAAATATAAATCACATTGCGAAGAAAAAAATATGTGACTAATGGATTTTGAAGATATATTTTCTTTATGGAGATTTATCTTTAAAGGAGATATGCTGTCTGAGAATAGGACGTCCATTACGCCATCACATCCAGGGCCTAGCATCAAATTAAAGTCTATAACCTTTCCAAAACTTTCTGTATTCAAGTCACCAGAAAATCCATGAACTTCAAAGGGATTTAAATGAATCAGAGGGCCTTTATTATGGCATAGGTCCATAGAGCCTTCTAAGGTTGTTATATATCTATAGATATTCGGCAAACTAGTAAAGGTAGAATGTTCTAAGTCTACAGTTGCAGAGCTGATTCTCCAGCTAAAGTTTAAAGCTTTATAATTAGAATTCTCAGGATATATATAAATTTCATTAGTAGTGCCACCGCTCCAATTGGAGGTTTTAATTTTATCCTTAGTTATTATTTCTATTTTAGAATTCATAACATCACCCCATAAATATTTTATCATGTATTCAATATAAAAAGGGCTTTCGCAAAACACATTACTAATATTATATAAAATATTTAAGCTGCACTTTAATATTCCTTTATACTAGTTTATTTTGCAAAAGCCACCCTAAAGATTAATACAAAATTATAATATTATATTTAGAAGATCATTTTCTATTAGATCATTGTATTTTCCGGCTCTATATTCCCCAACAAGAACCTTTCTAGCATCATTAGAGATTTTAGGAAGTTTTTCAACTAATTCCTTAGGCATTTCTACATAAGCGCCCTTAGGATCCATGTCTTCAGTGAAAGTAATTACTGCAGGAATATTTAGGCAACCTACAGCTTCTTCAAGAAATCCTTCAAAGCCAGTTCTAGGAAATAAATGAACCTTTAAATTTGAATTTTCTTCGGCAAATCTTTGTACAAAAGGAATAGTTACAATACAATCTGGACAAAAACCTTCTGTGAATATTGCAGCGTGAACAACTTTGTCTAATTTTTTTATCTTTTCTTTAGCATCACTAGAAAGTTCAGTGTTTGCATAAGTTTTATCTTGAATATCCCCATATTTACCATGTTGTTTTTTTACATACTCTTCAAAGCTTAAAGCTTTATTAAAATCTAACATGTTATCTTACCCTCCAATTACATCTAATTAAATTTATTCTTTATCAATTAGAATATATTATATTTTTAATATAGTGCGTTATGTTAGTAAAGTATCACCAATACTTTATAGACATAATAATATGTTATGTTAATAAAGTGTTATCAATACTTTATAGACATAATAGTATGTTATGTTAATAAAGTATTATCAATACTTTATAGACATAGCTTGTTCATGATTATTATAACAAATAAAAATGATAAATAGTAGATATATATAATTTATTAACTTCAACTTGTAAAAAAATTAGAGCTTTATATACTATGGATATAGGGCCAAATAAGGAGTATAATATATTTATACAATATTAGAGAAGGCGGCGATATTATGTCAAAAGTTATAGAAAGATTCTTAGGATATGCGAAGTATGACACACAATCAAGTACTTCTACAGGCACAACTCCAAGTACAGATAAACAAAGAGAGTTAGGAAAAGCTCTGTTTGAAGAATTAAAAAAAATAGGTATGAGTGATGTTACTATTGATGAAAACAATTACGTAATGGCTACATTACCTGCTAATACAGATAAAAAAGTACCGACAATAGGATTTATATCTCACATGGATACTGCTCCAGATTATTCAGGTAAAGATGTTAAACCTCAAATGATAGATTATAAAGGTGGAGATATTAAATTAAATGAAAATACAGTTTTATCTCCAGTAGATTTTCCAGAGCTTAATGATTATATAGGAAAAACTCTGATTACTACAGATGGAACTACTTTATTAGGAGCAGATGATAAAGCTGGTATATCAGAAATTGTTACTGCTATGGAATACTTAATCGCAAATCCAGATATAAAACATGGTGCAATTAAAGTTGGATTCACTCCAGACGAAGAAATTGGAGAAGGTGCTGATCACTTTGATGTAGAAAAGTTTGATGCAGACTTTGCTTACACAGTAGATGGTGGAGCAGTTGGTGAAATCGAATATGAAAACTTCAATGCTGCTGGTGTTGAGATTGTTATAAATGGAAGAAATGTTCATCCAGGAAGTGCTAAGAATAAAATGGTGAACACTCAACAAATAGCTATGGAATTAAACGGATTACTACCTGTTAATGAAAGACCAGAATACACAGAAGGATATGAAGGTTTCTTCATGCTTTGTGATATGGTGGGAACTGTAGAGAAAACAACTATCTCTTATATCATAAGAGATTTCTTCAGAGATACTTTTGAAGAAAAGAAAGTTTTAATAAATGATATAGTAGAACTACTTAACAAAAAATATGGTAAAGGTACTGTAGAAATTACAGTAGAAGACCAATACTATAACATGAAAGAAAAGGTTGAACCAGTAATGCATGTGGTGGACACTGCTGTTGAAGCTATGAAAGCTCTTGATATCGAGCCAATCATAGTTCCAATCAGAGGAGGTACAGATGGAGCAAGATTATCTTTCATGGGACTTCCAACACCAAACATATTTACAGGTGGACACAACTTCCACGGAAAATTTGAGTTTATTCCTATAGAATCTATGGAAAAAGCAGTAGAAACTATAGTTAAAATAATAACTCTTTATGCAGAAAAATAATCAAAATCTTTAAATAAGATTTGATTCAGATTATTAACCGTCTTCTAGGATGTTTTCATTGTTAGAAGGCGGTATTTTTTATAGTAAAGATTTATTGTACATAAATTTTGAGAATATATTCTTAGCTAAGGAGAAAGTTATAATTTAATATTTATAAAAATAAAAAATTCTACAAAATGTAGCTTATATATACATAAAAAGAGCTTCCTTAATACACACTATAGTAAAGTGATTGAGGAGGTTATACTATGAGTAATGATAATGATAAATCAAGACCAATATATCCACCAGATGACCATAACTATTTTGGTGATTTTAGAAGCATGATTCCTATGGCAGATACAGTTTGGGAGAATGTAAGAGAAGCAGAGATTGAAGCTGCAAAAGCAAGAAATAATAAATCTTATAACATGGAGGCTAGTGAAGAAATCACTTTTGATGATTTAAATGATAATCTAAGAAGTGAAAGTGAGGTTGACTTTGACTCTATTATAGATGATGTGGATATGAGTGATCATGGTAATGATTACGGAGATTACGCTAAGAAAAAAATGTTTTAATAATTAATTAGGGGCTTTTGCAAAATATAGTACTAATCTTATATAAAATATGGAAGATGCACTTTAATATTCTAAAATGGCTGGGGGCTAATAATATAAGTGTTATTCGATATTTATTTAGATTAATTTATTTCGCAAAAGCCCCTAAGTTTGATTTAGGAATAATCTTAAAAAATTTATTTGTATAGAGAACTACTGAACCCAAAAGGTTTTAGTAGTTTTTTAGAATATAGAGTTTAAATACATAGAATTTTTAGAGTATAATTAACCAATTAAGAATTCTTTCATATTTTAGTCACTAAACTGACACATAAGTGTTGATAATAATAAATATAGAGATAAGAAATTAATAAATCAACTTTTATAAGGGGGAAGATTTAATATGGATAAAAACGAATTAAATAATGGTGAGGTTAGTAAAGATATGAATTCAAATGAGAATAATGGTATTAATGAAAGTAATTATAACGGTATAAATAATGAGAGTAATAATACCAGTGAAAATTTAAACTATACTGTAGTTCAAGATGTAGAATATGAGGCACATGATAGCATTAATTCAAATACAATTAATGATTCATCATTGCAAGATGAACTAGGCAAGGATAAGAAAAAGAAGAAAAAAGATAAAGCAAATAAGGATAAGGGTTCAGCAAAAACTTATATAGCTATAGCTTTAGTATGTTCTATATTAGGAGGAGCAATCGGTACAGGTGTTACTTATGGAGCTATGAGAAACACTATACAATCAGCGATTAAAGATGCTCAATCCAAAACAACTACTAACAACAGTTCTGCAACTAGCCTTAATTCAATAGGCAGTATGAGTATCCCAGAAATAGTGTCAAAGGTTTCACCAGCTGTAGTAGGAGTATCAACTAAATCAGTATCAACTAACGTATTTGGATTTGGTATGAGTGAGCAAGAAGGAATTGGTTCAGGATTCATATTCTCAGAAGATGGATATGTACTTACCAATTATCACGTAGTTAAAAATGCTAGCCAAGTAAAAGTTATCTTTAGTACAGGCCAAGAAGTAAGTGCTAAAGTTGTGAACTATCAAGAAGATGCAGATTTAGCAGTTGTTAAAATTACTGATGATGTTAAAATGCCAGGAGTAGTAGAACTAGGTGACTCTGATAGTCTTCAAGCTGGAGAACAAGTTATAGCAATAGGAAACCCACTTGGAAAAGAATATTTAGGTTCTGTAACTACAGGTATTATTAGTGCTGTTAATAGAGGAGTAGCTTTAAGTAAAGATGGAGAAAAAATGAACCTAATCCAAACTGATACTGCAATAAATCCAGGTAACAGTGGTGGTCCATTAATAAATGCACAAGGTCAAGTAGTAGGTATAAATACAGCTAAGATAGATGCCAGTGGTGTAGAAGGAATAGGATTTGCGATTCCAATTAATGATGCTACTGAAAAATTAGATACTCTAGTAAAACAAAAAATAAAGTTTGGTATAGGAGTTAGAGATATAACAGAAGAGTTATCAAAACAATTTAATCTACCAGTAGGTGTATATATTCAAACAGTAGAAGATTTTAGTATGGCTCAAAAGGGAGGATTACAGCCTGGAGATGTAATTACTAAAATTGGTAGTAAAACTATCAAAACCGTTGAAGAATTAAACAAGGAAAAAGAATCCTTTAAAGAAGGAGATAATATACAAATAGATTTCGTAAGAAATGGTCAAAAAATGCAAGCTACTTTAAAAGTAGAGTAATGAAGCTATAAAGTTAATAATATAATTATCCCCTAATTATAATATTATAAATTTATCAAAGAGCAAACCTAGTAAATTCAATGGGTTTGCTTTTCCTATGGGATGAATCGTCATAAATTCATAATAAAATATTAGAAGATTAAAAAGAATCCTTTGTAGGGTTCTTTTTTTATGCAGTTCAAAATAATATTTTAAAATAAGGGAGGTGTAAAACATGGAATTTATTAATTACATCACAGAAAATGCTTTAATATTAATACCAGTACTTTATATCATAGGAATGATATTAAAAGATACTGAAAGAATAAAAAATAAATATATACCTATAATTTTACTTCCTATAGGTATTGCTTTAAGTATAGGAACCATGGGAGGATTTAGTGTAGATAGTATTATACAAGGAGTATTAGTAACGGGAGCTGCAGTATATAGTAATCAATTAATTAAGCAAATGTCAAAGGAGTAGTTTACAAAGTGGAAGAAATTCCACTCTTTTTTTCTTCATTCATAAGTTATTTTTACTCCTTTAAGCAACAGTTATAACAAGTATTTTATCATGCTATTACAATATATTACTTAATTGGGTTGAAATATATACAAATCTATTAGATCAAGGTACAATAAATACGGGGGGAGATATGATGGGGATAATATTAGTAGCAATGGGGGTCATTTGTATAATAGTTTTCTTTAATAATTTGGTATCTATATTAAAGAAGATACCAACAGAAGGATTTACAAGTGAAAATACATTTTGTTGTATAATTTCTTTAATAGTTTTATGGGGTATATCTTTATTCTTATGCGCTGGTTAAAAGTATATATAAATAATTCAGTATATGGAAGGTTAGAGAAATTTTATTTGTAGTAATAAGCAACTCAAAATGATATTATTTACATAATAAAATCTAACACATGATTAAGAGCTAGTAAGGTATTATTTTGAATACCTTACTAGCTCTTTTGGCTTTTGTACTATTATTACTTATTTGGAGACTAAATCTAATTAAATTATAGACAAAAATTCAATGTTTATTCAAGTTTAAAGTTTTTATAAAAATATTTAAGGGAGCTTATTTTACGAAAGCTCCCTAAGTTTATATGCCTTAATTTATTTTCTTTCTTTAATCATACCTTTTCTATAAGCGTTTAATAGCATTTGAAGGTAGTGAATTTGGCTTCTAAGTTCATTACCTATATCAGTATCATTAACCTTTAATCTCTTAGAATTAAACTCTAGGATAAAGTTAGTAGATATTATATCTTTACCTTCATCAATGGCAGTTTGAGTGGATTCAAAAGGTTCATGCTGAACTAATTGAAGTCCATAGGAGTTATATATTAAAGTATAACCTGCTATACCTGTCTCTGGTTGATAAGCTTTAGAGAAACCACCGTCTATAACAAGAAGTTTTCCGTTAGCTTTAATAGGAGTTTCTCCCTTAATAGTTTTAACAGGTACATGTCCATTGATAATATGAGAGTTGTCAGGCGATAGTCCAAACTCTATTAATATATTTTTGCATACTTCTTCATTATCTCTAAGAATAAAGTAGTGGCATTTATTTTCTTTATGAGTTACTTTATCATCTATAAAATATCTTTCAAAGGTAGCCATCTTATCTTTACCAAAGAGAGGAGAGTCAGGTCCACACCATAAATACCACATATAGTCTAAAGCATAATTAGAGTTTTTGCCGGTATATTCATTAAAGTAAGCCTCTCTAGCAATTCTATCAACCTTGTCTAAATATTCTTTACCTGCATATTCTTTTCTTCCAAGTTTAACATTCTTGAAGGAACCATCTTCATTTAAAGGAATAGAAGCATGGTATAAAAGGTTTGAATTTCTCTTTAAATAAAGGCTTCCCTTAGAATAAAGGCATCTCATGTGTTTTTCAAGCTTTTCACTATTTAAGAAAGAAGTATGGAGTTTAGCCATTAATTCCTTTTCTTCATCTGTTAATTTATAAGGATTATTCGCATCTATAGTAGGGAAGTTAGTATCATTTAGCTTATATTCCTTGTCATCTATAAGAATTGTACCTTTTTCATAATCAATTTTATCAAGAAGTCTTCTATCATCCATATTAAATTCTGGATGTTTTTTTATAATTTGACCTTCTAATTTAAATTGAATAATAGAAATAGCCTTATGCATCTGAGCCATAAGTTTTAAATCTTTTTCTTTGTAATAGTTAGAATTAACCTTTGGTTTAAAGGATTTACATGGATCATTAGAGTATATATCCATTGCAAAACGAGCTAAAGGTAAAATGTTTATACCATAGCCATCTTCTAAAGTTTCTAGATTAGCATATCTAGTACATATTCTTATAACATTACAAATACAGCTATCATTTCCTGCAGCAGCCCCCATCCAAAGAATATCGTGGTTGCCCCATTGAATATCATAGGAATGATAGTTGCAAAGGGTATCCATTATTATATGAGCACCAGGACCTCTATCATAGATATCTCCGACTATATGAAGGGTATCTATAGTTAATCTTTGAATAACATTGCAAATTGCAATTATAAATTCTCTAGCTCTGCCTATGGAAATAATAGTGTCTAATATTCCATTAAAATAATCTTGTTTATTTGGTCTTGCTTCAGATTCATGAAGCAGCTCTTCTATAATATATGAGAAATCAGAAGGAAGAGATTTTCTAACCTTTGAACGAGTATATTTAGAAGATACATTTCTACACACTTGAATTAATTGATTAAGTGTAATCTTGTACCAATCATCTGGATCATCTTCTTTAGATAGTGCAATATCAATATATTGTTCAGGATAATATATAAGGGTACATAATGCTTTTTTTTCAGTTTCTCTAAGGGTATTGCCAAATATGTCATTAACCTTTCTTTTTATAACACCTGAAGCATTTTTTAGGACATGTTGAAAAGCTTCATATTCTCCATGAAGATCTGTTAAAAAGTGTTCTGTACCTTTAGGTAAATTTAATATTGCTTCCAGGTTTATTATTTCAGTGCATGCATCTGATATTGTAGGAAAATTATGAGAAAGAAGTTCTAGGTATTTTAAATCCTTTTCAATTATATCAGCACTTATTTCACAAGTTTTGTCCATAACAATCTCCTTCTTAGCAAATAACTATCTCTATAGTTATATGTAATATGCTATATTATAATTAATGTATACAGATATTATACATTAAAATTATATAATTTTCTAATGGGATAAATAGAATTAAATAGGTTATCATATATCTATATATATTCTGCATTAATTACCTTGGTAAGATAAAGTATTGAGAAAATGTTTTACATTTAAAGTAATTGAAAATGAATATTCTAAATGATAGGATTAAATAAGAAGGAGTGGTTAATATGAATAAAATGCTTAATCTTAAACGTTGGGCTTTGCTTGGTGCTACAAATGATACTACAAGATTTGGATATAAAATTTTTAGATTATTAGAAGACAAGGGATATACTGTTTATGGAATAAATCCTAAGTATGATTCTATAGATGGAATAAAGATATATAAAACTATAGAAGAATTGCCAGAAATAATAGATGGAATAAATATAATTGTTAATCCTAAAATTGCTTTAGAAGCTCTTCCAAAAATAAAAGCTAAAGGAATTAAAAATGTATGGTTCCAACCAGGTTCTTTTAATGAAGAAGTTATAGAAGAAGCTAAAAAGCTAGGTTTTAATATAGAAGTAGAAAACTGCATGCATGTAGAGCTAAAGAAAATTTAATCTATAAGATATAAAAATATAAGATCTAATTAATAGGTAATATTAAACTCCAATCTAATTGTAAAATATATGATTGGAGTTTATTTATAAGATGTGGGGGAATTCTTGTGGATAAGCTTTTGAATGAAATATTAGATAATATTTCACAGGGGATTATTACTATTGATAAGGAAGGTATAATAACAAACTATAATAAGAAGGCAAGAGAGATATTTGGAATTTTTGAATCTTCAAAGATTAGTCATAAATCTGATAGACTTAGAGAAAATGATTTAATATTTATTGTAGATAATAAAGTTGGTGAAGATGATGGGGAATTGGATTACAAAGCTTTTGAAAAACTAGGTATTTATGATAAGAAAATTAAAAAAGGCGATTCTATATTAGCCTTTGGTATATATAAAAAGAATTTTAGCAAAAGAGAAAAATCAAACTATAAGGTAATACCCTCTGACAAACAATATGGTCAAGCATCCTTAGAAGGGTTCTATGAGGAAATTCATTATGAGCTTTCCATAGATTATAGTAAAAAGGTGTTGGAAGTATGCGTAAATGATAAAGTGTATAGTATGAATTATAGGTATGCGGTAGGACATATGGTAATAATAAGAGATGGAGAGTTGATATTTTATCAAAGCAAAGGGTATACAGCTAGAAATGAAAATTTAAGATACATATTAGAGGAGAAAACTTTTAGAGAAAAGGGGGAAAATGCAAAAGTAATAAATCCAATAGGAGATTTTATTTTTAATGTTCATGAAAGAAATGATGAAATGGACAAGTTTTATAAATGTGCTACTGTGGAAGATAATGTAGTAACTAATAAATTTATGAATATTAATGGAATAGCTACTTTAGCATCAATAATCCCTTTATATACACAAGAAAGTAAATTTGGAGCTATGTTAAGAGTAGAAGATATAACAGAGCTTAAAGAGGTAATAGAAGAGAGAAATGTTTTGTCAAAAAATCTTAAAAATACAGAGAAACTTTTAGAGGATGAGAATATAATTAAAAGTTTTAAAAAGTTTCAGGGGGTAAGCGCACATATAAATAGCATTAAAAAAATTGCTTATAAATCTTCTAAAACAGATTCCACAGTATTAATCTTAGGGGAAAGTGGAACTGGTAAAAGTACATTAGCAGAGGAGATTCATAATATAAGTACTAGAAAAAATAATAAATTTGTTAATATAAACTGTGCATCATTACCAGAAAATCTTTTAGAGAGTGAACTGTTTGGATATGAGGGAGGAGCTTTTACTAATTCTAAAAAGTCAGGTAAGTTGGGACTATTAGAGTTAGCTAATAATGGAACTGTATTTTTAGATGAAATAGGAGAAATGTCCTTAAAGATACAAGGAAAATTATTAAACTTTCTTCAAAATAAAACTTTTTATAGAGTTGGTGGAGTAGAAGAGATTACTGTAGATACAAGAATTATATGCGCTACAAATAAAAATTTAGAGGAGTTAATAAAGAAAAAATTATTTAGGGAAGATTTATATTATAGAATTAATATAATTCCTATATATATTGAACCCCTTAGGCACAGGGTAGAAGATATACCTGTATTAGTAGAAAGATTAATGGCGAGTTTATGTAAAAAGTTAAAAAGAAAAGATGTAATCATAACTCGTGAAGCTATGAGAAGATTAATGTGTTTATCTTGGCCGGGGAATATAAGAGAACTTGAAAATATACTTGAGAGAACTCTAAGTTTAAATGACTCTAATGTAATAGATTATAAGGATATATTAATATATGGAGGAGAAGGTGAAGAGAAAGAGGTTATAGGCACATTAAAGGATAATTTAAAAGAAGCTGAAAAGAAAATAATAATTAATTGCCTTAGAACCAGTAGGGGAAATGTTAAAGAAGTTTTATCTGTTCTTAGCATAGGAAAAACGAATTTTTATGAAAAAGTAAAAAAATATAATATAAATATAGAAGAATATAAGTAAAATATAAGAAAAAGTCCAATAAAAAGGAAATAAGTTCGTAAAAGTGAACTTTATAACCTTAACGAATATAAGAAAATTCAAGTACTTTAAATATAATGATTAAATTAGTTCGAAAAAAAGGAAAATAGCCATTTCTAATATTTAACTTTAGATATTAGAAATGGCTATTTTAGTGGAAAACATTGAAAAAATTCTACTTAAAAAGTTGGCATGAGAATTGCTTTAATAAAAAGTAAGAAATATAAGTAGGAGGAAATAAAATGTTACAAAACGAGATAAAAGATGGAAAGTTATATTTTAATGGTTGTAATACTGAAGAATTAGCAAAGAAGTACGGTACACCTTTATATGTAATATCAGAAGATTGCATAAGAGAAAAGTGTAGAGAGCTTAGGGAAAGTTTTATAGAAAAATATGATAATACCAAAGCTTTTTATGCTAGTAAAGCCTTCTTAACTTTAGAGATGTGTAAAATCATAAAAGAAGAAGGTATGGGAATTGATGTAGTATCAGGAGGAGAACTTTTTGTTGCTATTAGAGCTGGAATTGACCCAAAGGATGTTATGTTTCATGGAAATAATAAAACTATTGCAGAACTTAAGATGGCCATAGAATATGGAGTAGGAAGAATTGTGGTAGACAGTGTAGATGAACTAAAGGTACTTGAAGAATTAGCTGGCAATGCTAAAAAAACAGTAGATATTTTGTTTAGAATAACACCAAATATAGAATGTAATACCCATAGATACATAAGTACAGGGCAAAAGGATTCTAAATTTGGAATTCCACTAGATGATAATATTATAAAAGAAGCAATAATTATAGCAAAAACTTCAAAAAATATAAATTTTAAAGGTATTCACTTTCATGTAGGTTCCCAGCTCTTTGACAATAGGTCCCATATAAAGGCTGTTGAAAATGCCATTAGATTAATAAAGATGCTGAAGGATGAATTAGCTGTAGAAGTTGAAGAGTTAAATGTAGGTGGAGGCTTTGGTATAAAATATTTAGAAAATGATAATCCAAAACCTTTAAGTTATTTTGTTGATGCTATAATGGAAGTTATTAAAAATGATATTTCTAAAAATAATTTAAAAATGCCTAGAGTTTTTATAGAACCAGGTAGATGGATGGTGGGAGAAGCAGGAATAACGCTATATACCGTTGGAACTATTAAGAATATTCCAGGAGTTAGAACCTATGTATCTATAGATGGGGGATTGCCAGATAATCCAAGGACTGCTTTATATACAGCTAAATATCAAGGATATATAGTAAATAAGATGGATGAGAAAAGAGATAATACTGTTACCATAGCAGGAAAGTGCTGTGAATCAGGTGATATTTTAATATGGGATTTAATGATACCACGTTCTATTGAAAGAGGAGATATTCTTGCTGTTATGAGTACTGGAGCATATAATTATTCAATGGCTAGTAACTATAATAAGATTCCAAAGCCAGCAGTAGTAATGATAAAAGATGGAGAAGAAAGAGTAATAGTAAGACGAGAAAGCTATGAAGACTTGATATCAAAGGATGTAATCTAAATAATTCTAGATTAAATATGGGTAATATGAGATAATAACTACGCATTATAAAACTTTATAGGAGGATATAATAATGGAAGGATTTTTTAACTCGATAAATAAAATATTTGAGTTTATAGTACCAGTAGCAGATTTTTTATGGGATTTTCCAACTAACTTTCAATGGTATTCAAATATTCCAATTATAGGGAAATTCTCATTAGCTATATTGCTTTTAGTAGGAGCAGGAATATATTTTACTTTTAAAATGGGATTTGTTCAATGTACTAAGTTTAAAGAAGGACTTAAAATACTTATAGAGAAAAAGGCTCACAAAACAGGAATTAGCCCAATGGCTTCCTTTTTATTAAGTTCAGCTATGCGGATAGGGCCAGGTAACATAGTAGGGGTTACAGGAGCCATCAGTGTAGGAGGACCAGGAGCTATATTTTGGATGTGGGTGTCTGCCTTCTTTGGTATGGCTACAGCCTTTGTAGAAGCAGTTTTAGCACAAATATTTAAAGAAAAAAAAGATGATGAGTTTGTAGGTGGATTACCGTTTTATGGCATGAGGATTTTAGGCAATAAAAGAGTTATAGGTGTAATGCTATCTATATTATTTATAATATATGCCATGTTTTGTATACCAGCTCAAACCTTTAATATTGTAACTAGCTTAGGTTCAGTTATAGAAACAATTACTGGACAGGTATATGAAAGACAGTCATTAGTATATTATACAATTGTAATATTATTAATAATTTCAGTAGTTGCTATTGTATTTAAAGGAATAAAGGGTGTTACTAAGGTTACAGACAAAATAGTTCCTGTAATGGCTTTAATTTATGTAGGAATAACTTTAGTTATCATAATATTTAATTTGAATAAAGTACCACTATTCTTTACAGCTGTATTTGCTGGTGCTTTTAAACCAGAAGCTATTTTTGGTGGCGCCTTTGGAGTAGCACTTGCTCAAGGTATAAAAAGAGGACTTATGTCTAATGAAGCTGGACAAGGTACTATAACTATGGCAGCAGCTACAGCAGATAATGATCATCCAGTAGAACAAGGATTAGTTCAAGCTTTAGGAGTATTTCTAGATACTATGGTTATAGCTACAATGACAGGAATTGTAGTAGTTATGGCAAGTCTTTGGGCTGCTGACTCAGGGGTAGCATGGGAAAGTATATCGAGCTCTAAGTTAACAGTATATTTAACTTCTGTGCAATATCTAATTCCAGGTACAGCTTTTGATTCCATTGCAACTATAATAATATCAATATGTTATGGATTATTTGCTTTTACAACTTTACTTGGAATGATTCTCTTTGCAGAGATATCAGGAAACTTTATTTCAAAAAGCAAGAAGTTTATAAATGCTTTAAGAGGTTTAGGAGCTCTAGTATTTGTACCATTTGGTTGCTTAACAGTTTTAGCAGGATTGGAGCTTGGAAACATATGGTATATATCTGACTTAGTAAATATATTAGTTGTATATGCTAACGTACCTATATTATTAGTAGGTTGTAAAATTGTATTTAAAGCCTTAGACAATTATAACAGTACAGGTGGAGCAAAGTTTAACTCCTTAGATATAGGCATTGAGACTCCATGTTGGGGAAATTATAAAAACATTGAATGTGAAAAAGAAAGATAAGCATCTGTTTAAATAAGATTATATAAATAAAATATAAGTTAATAATGTATATTAAAATATTACCCATATGATATAATAAATATATAAAGTAAAAAAGTGGAGGAAGTAACTGTGAGATATCTTAATATTAAAAAAGGATATACCCCAATGAGCAGCAGTTCTATGTTTAAAACTGCAATATTAGAACCTAAGGGGTTACTATATCTTTTTTTAAGATGATTTTGCAGGAACAATAATCCTTCAAATTCAAAAGTAACTCCAAGACTTTATTATAAAGATTAAAATCTTTATAATAAAGTCTTTTATAATGCTAAAAAACAAAGTTTTTAGATTCTATGAAGCGCTACTAACAGACATCTAAGTATCAGCATTTTTTATACTTAGAGGGGGTTAGCCTAGGGTAAATTATTATCCAAGAGCGTAGCAGAAATATAAATTATTAGGAGGAGTTACAATGAATAGTTCAAAAGAAAGTTCAAATATAAACAAAGATATAAATGAAGATATAAATAAAAATATAAGTGACAATGCAAGCCAATGCATAAATGAAAACATAAGGTCATCAGGGAAAGAGATTTCCCTAAGGCTAAAGAAAAATATAAAAATTGATTATCTATATAGATTTTTAGCTTCAATAGATATAAGCTCAGCAATTTGGGTATTATATCTAGCTCATAAGGGGATGTCTCTTGTGGAAATAGGACTTTTAGAATCCATTCATCATATAACTAGTTTAATATGCGAAATTCCTACAGGAGCTTTGGCTGATATGATGGGAAGAAAAAGGACTATAATAATTGGAAGACTTATGTCAGCAATTGGAGCCATATTGATGCTATTTAGTAATAGCTTTTGGGGTTTTGCTATAGCCTTTGTCATATCGGCTATGTCTTATAATTTAAATTCAGGCTCTGAAGAAGCTTTAGTTTACGATTCTTTAAAGATTATAGGAGAAGAAGAGAAATATTTAAAAATAAATGGTAATTTAAATTTTATAATTGAAGTAGCACAAGGAATAGCTGTATTAGTTGGAGGAATATTATCAGATTACTCCTTTGTATATAGCTATGTACTGTCAGTAATAATAAGCATCTCTGCACTAGGAATATCCTTTGGCTTCAAAGAGCCAGAGATTCATGAAGAAGTAAAAGAAAAAGTCACTATATTAGGACACTTTAAAAGCTGCTTTGAAGTTATGAAAAGTAATAAGAAAATCATCTTAATAATGATGTTCTTTGAATTAATATTTATGACAGGGACAACTACTCATTTTTATAGTCAACAGCACTTTAGTAACATGGGATATTCTAGAAGTTTAATAGCTATAATATATGTAGTGGCAAGCATAGGTTGTGCCATAGGAGCAAAATTTGCCTATAAAGTAGAAAGAGCTTTAAAGAAGGCTATGCTTTATGTAGTGCCAATGTTAGGGGGAATATGCCTTGTAGTTCTTAGCAGTAGTAAAGGAATAGTGTCTGTTATAGGATTTATCTTGTTTTCTATAAGCATAAATATTCTATATCCAGTTAGCTCTAACTATATAAATAAACTTATTCCATCAGCGCAAAGGGCAACTTTAATATCTGTACAAAGTATATGTTTTAGTGTATTTATGATTATGATATTTCCATTACTAGGGTTCATAGGTCAATTTACTTCATTAAATCTAGCCTTTATGGTACTTGCAGTTATCCTATTCTTAATAAGTATTGGTGGTATGAGATTTTTTAAGAAGAGTAAAAAATAACAAAAACAATTATTTGAGTTACGATTATTTAAGATAGAAGTAAATGAAATTATTAGAGTTATATATTAAAAAAGACTTTCGCAAAACATCTTATGCGAAAGTCTTTTTTATAAATTAAGCTAAAAATTATTTATCATAGATCTCTAAATACTTTTTATAGTTATAGTCTACTACAGCAACATAATTTTCTGTTTCTCCATAGGGAATTGTATGCAGTGTAACTCCATCATTAGAATAGTTGCTATCTTGTAGCCACTGTTTAGTAATATTTAATCCTGCATTATAAGCTGCCACTGTAGTGTTCTGATTATTAAAGTTTTCATTAAGGATGGAGAGAAAGAATACGCCATATCTAATGTTTGTATCTGGATCAAATAAATCCTCAAAGGTTGTAGAACTTTCTCCAAGCTGTGGCTTTAGCCAATTAAAGGTATCTTCTGTTATCTGCATTAAACCCCTTGCAGCCGCTGAAGATACAGCCTCGTTATTAAAATTACTTTCTTGTTTTATCACTGCATATACTAAATATTTATCTACATTAAATTCTCTGCAGTATTTATCAATAGAGTTTTCATATTCTATTTGAAAGACTTCTTGTTCATAATGACCTTTATTAGTAAAAGAATAAATAAATAACATACCCCACGCGATAATAATTAAAGTGAATAGAAGTTTTTTAAACCCAAATCTTTTTTTCTTCAAAAAGGTTCCTCCTCAAGGATTTATTTACCATAGTCGATTAACTATGGATTTTCTTATATGTTAAGCTCATTTAAATCTAACTTATTAAATATAATTATAGATTAAAATCCTTGAGTAGTTCATTACAAATTTCTTAAGTATTTAAAATTCTTAGATAAATTAAGTAAATCTTTTGTTAACAAGAATTTTTAGAAAATGAGGTGAATAGAATGACAAAAACATTATATGATCCAGAAGTCGAAAAAAGAGGGATAGAAAAGGGGATAAAAAAAATGCTATGCTTTCTAACATAGCATTTTTTTATATATAATTTAAGTTGATGATACCTTAACTTTAACCTCATCAAAGCCACAATTTAAGAAAATATCCTTCAAGAGCTGAATGGTATCTACTGTAACCTTATCGAGAAATCCATCTTTTATTACTTTTTCTTCAGTCTTAGATTTTTCCGCTACAATTTCATTAAGCATATCATCCATGGATAGCTTATTAAATATTGAGGTTTTTTCGTCAAAGATAAAGACCTCATCTTCATTGACGTTATGGGTAAGTATAGTACAAGGTGGAATAGTTATAGTAAGTATATTTTTATCTATAGAAAAAGTAGCGGTACTTAAATCTAAGCCAGCAGTAATATAGCCATTGTATTTAACTACAAAAGATTTTTCAGTAAAGGGGATAGTAATATCCTTAAAGCTTAAGCTATTTTTTATAGATATTACATTAGAATAGTCATATCTAGAAGTAGCTAGTTCAGAGATAGATATAAGCTTTTCAGACACAAAGTCACTTTTTCGCTCCATATCATGTTTAGTAGTTAAGGAATTTATAAATAAGCAGACAATAATTATAACAATTATAAAAATAATAAATTTTATCTTTTTAAATAAGGAAAAAAACTTTTTAAGTCTCGAGCTTTTCATAATAATCACCTCGCAAAATTATCTTTTTAATTTTTATGCTAGGTGAAGGAAGATTATGAATTAAAAAATTTTACTTCTTATAATTTCTAGTTTCTATTTTGTACCTAATGAATCCAATTGAAAGGCCTATTAATAGTCCAATGACAGCTGAGAAGATGAGTATTTTAAAATCAAAGAAAGGATTAATTGATGAATTTATTATAAATTGTTTTAACCTATTACAGAATGTTATTACATAAATCATAGGAAATATAAGAAAACAACTTATAGCTTTACTAAGTAAATAATGCTTTAGATTATTCGATATAAACATCATAAATATAATTGATAAGATAATTATACTTTGAAATGATATAGAACAATTAGGTATGAGTAGAAATAAGGATAATTCAATATTTTTCATATAAACATAAAAGTTTACATTTTAATATATTTTATAGTCTATAAATGTTGATTTTGTAAACTAAGTTTAGTATCATATGTGTTACATATGTATAATTTTATATAATATTGTAGAAAATGTACTATATACTATAAAAAGTATTACAATAAAGGAGAAGAGAATGATAGACAATAATAAAATCGCTAATAGAGTTAAGTACTATAGAAAAATATTAAATGTAAGTCAAAGAGAATTAGTCACCAATCATTTATCTTTACAACAAATTAAATTTATAGAGACTAAAAGAAGAAAAATAACATTTAGGACAGCTGAAAGAATATGTAGTCAATTAAATTTAATTGCTAAATATAAGAATATTAATTTAAAGCTATCACCAAAGGAATTAGTAATGAGTGATGAAGATTATGCAAGATATTTATGCAAAGAAGAATTAGAAAATAAAGAAAATATAGATGAAAAAAGTTTCCTCAATATATGTCTACAATATAATCTAAAGGATATTTTACAAGATTACTATGTACTGCAAGGTGAAATATTTGGATGTAAAAATGAATTTAAAAAAGCTCTTAGTTTTTATAATAAAGCTAAGGATGTAGAATATATTGAAGAATATTCTTATATAAGTATTTTAAACAAAATAGGAATTTGCCATATAAATTTATGCAACTGGGCATTAGGATTGAAAGCCTATGCAGAAGCAGAAATATTAATCAAATTTATTTATACCAAAAATAAGTATGAAATTAAAGGTATCCAAGATATTGAGTCAAGAGTATATTATGGAATAGCATTAATTAATAATGAAATTGATAATCATGAAGTTTCATTAGAATATTTGGATAAAATAAATAGATTGGAGTATATTGATTCAAAACTTATTATTAACAGTAGAATATTAGAATCAAATGTAAATTATAAAATTGGAAATGTAGAAAAAGCTATAAGAGGTTATATAAAATTACATGATGAATTCCCTAATAATTTAAGTATAATAGTTAATCTAATTACACTCTATGAGATTGATGGGAATGAAGAATTATCTAACTTTTATTTAGATAAAATAAATGATGATATGTTTAAAAAAGAAGAACCTAGTTTATATATAGAATACCTAATAAAGAAAAAAAATTATTTTATTAAGTTTGATATTACAAAAGCCATTAAGTATTATAATTCAGCTATTAAATTGAGTATTAAAGATAATAATATTTTATGTTTAACGAAGATATATGAAAATATAATAGAAGACTATAATAATTGCCTAATATCTTCAAATTATTTAAATCAATATTTAATAATTTTAAATCGCAATAAGCATATCTATGATAATCATAAAGAATTTCTTAATGATATTTTAGTTAGAGTAGTAATTAATGAAAATATAAATAAAAATTTACTAGATACTATAAGAAAAATTAATAGGGAATAACCATGAAAAAATTATTATTAGTTAACTTAAGAATATCGAATTTTGATAGCTAAAAAGAATTAAGTGTAGATATTAATAAATATTTAAAACTAATAATGATGTATTATATAATCCTATAAGTTAATTATGTAATCGTTGTAACTTACTGAAGGAGAGAATATGAAAACTTTATCGAAAGAAGATAAGAAGGTAATTAAATGGGCATTTAATTATGTAAGACCATATACATGAAAAATATTTTTTATGGTTATTTCTATGACTATAGTTACGTTACTAGTTTCAATAGAGCCTAAAGTGAAAGCTAAAATTATAAACTTATTATTTCAAGCAAAGTATAACTTAGCTATAAATATAGTTTTAATATTAGTATTTATATATTTAGGACAAGTAGTCATGGAAGCAGTCAAATATAGGATATTAACTAAGGTAGATTGCAATGTATGTAAAGATATAAGAAGTGATTTATTTTCCAGAATCCTTAATTTCCCTATTAAGGTATTTGACAATACAGAAATAGGAGAATTACTATCACGTATGAATAATGATATCGAAGATATATCAAATGTATTTGCTAATTATGCTATATCTTTATTAGACTCATTATTTGTAGTAATTTTTATTGGTGTTTCTATGATTAATTTGAATGTTTATCTATTCTTAATAATTCTTGCAACATTTCCTATAACCTTAGGTATTTTTAAATGGAGTGGTAAGAAAATTAAGAAAGAAATTTCACTTTATAAACAATTTAATGACCAATCTTATGGACTTGAAACACAGTGCTTTTCAGGGATAAGAGAAATTGTATCTTTAGGAATTAGAGATAAGATGGAGAATAAATTAGGAATAATTTTAGATAAAGTAACTAACCAAGCAATAAGGTCTCAATATATAAGTATAAAAGGCAATATGCTCGTACAAGCTGTAAATTATATAGATATGGTGATATTCATTTTGATTGCAATATTTTTAATTAGTTTAGGAAAAATAGGCATTGAAGAATTCATAACATTCTTATCATATTCAATTTTATTTTCAAACTCTCTTTCGAGCTTAACTAAGATTAATGCTGTTATTCAGAAACTTATTGTGTCATTAAGAAGAATATATGACTTAAGTAATAATCTAAATTTTAGTATAAGTTCCTTTGGAAATAAAGACATTCCAAAAGGAGAAAAAGAAGTTATGTTGAAAAATGTGTCATTTGGATATAATAATGAAAATGTTATCAATAATATAAATATATCCTTTAATGGATATGGAAAATATGTGATAGTAGGTGAAAGTGGAAGTGGTAAAAGCACTATATTTAATTTACTATTAAGATTTTATGATAGTTATGATGGTGAAATATTGATTAACAAAATTAATGTTAGAGAAATTAGTGAGATGTCGTTACGTAATAATGTTTCAGTAGTAAGACAAGAACCGTATTTGTTTAATTCATCAATTAAGGACAATCTATTATTAGGAAATTCTAGTAGTGATATGAATGAGATAGAACGTGTATGCTCTATTTGTAATATACATAAATTCATAATGAGCCTTCCTAATAAGTATGATACTATAGTCTGTGAAGGTGGAGTGGGTCTATCTGTAGGTCAGAAACAAAGGATTGCTATAGCAAGAGCACTATTAAGGAAGACACCAATATTACTTTTGGATGAGATAACATCAGCATTAGATAATGATACAGAGGAATCTATAAATGAGTTAATTAATTATATATCAAAAGATCATGTAGTTATAATAATTACACATAGGTTAAAGGGGCTATCTAATGCAAAAAGTATTTTCATTATAAATCATGGACAAATAGTTGAATCGGGATCACATAAGGAACTGATGAATCATAATTCTATATACAGAAATTTATTTTTAAAGGGAAGATCAAACTAGAAAAAGGGGAGTATTGATTATGGAAAATAATGTGGCAATGGGAAAATTACCTATAGTATGGGGAGATAGAAGAATAAAGGATATTACATTTTCAGTAACAGAAGAATGTAATCTTAGATGTAAATATTGCTATATGACAGGAAAAAACAGTGTAAAAAAGATGTCCTTTGAAACTGCCAAAAAAGCCATTGATTATATATTAGAAGATAGAGAAACATTTAATGAACTTGGAGTAATTTGGAACTTTATAGGCGGTGAGCCTTTCTTAGAAATGGATTTGATTGATAAAATAACAGATTATATAAAGATAAGAACTTATGAATTAAATCACCCTTGGTTTGATAAATACAGATTGAATTTTTCAAGTAATGGTATATTATATGACCACCCTAAGGTTCAAGCCTACATAAAGAAAAATTATGCACATGTATCTATTGGTTTAAGCGTAGATGGAAACAAAGAGAAACATGATTTGCAAAGGGTAAAGCTAGATGGAACAGGATCATATGATGATGTAGTTAAAAATGTACCCTTATGGTTAGAACAATTTCCAGAAGCAGCTACAAAGGCAACTTTCGCCCATGGAGATATAAAATATTTAAAGGATAGCATAATAAATCTATGGGATTTAGGGATATCTCAAGTTGCTGCTAATGTAGTATTTGAAGACGTTTGGGATGAAGAAGACCCAATTATATTTGAAGAGCAACTTAAAGCTTTAGGAGATTATATCTTGGAAAATGAGCTTTGGAATAAGCATACTGTTTCCTTCTTTGATCCCAATAAAGGATTTCCTCTTTTAGAAAATGAACTTAAAAGCAATAGTTGTGGGGCAGGTAGAATGCTTGCAATAGATTGTGATGGAAATTTCTATCCATGCGTAAGATTTCTAGATTTCTCAATGACTAATCGAAAGGGAAGAAAAGTTGGAGATATTAACAAGGGGATGGATTTAGATAAGGTAAGACCGTTTTTGGAATTGAATACATTAAAGGAAAGTGAAGATAAATGTTTAGAATGTGAGGTAGCTACAGGCTGTACAGGCTGTACAGGCTTTAATTATGATTGCTATGGAACTATATACAAAAAGGCTACATATATATGTGAAATGCATAAAGCCAATGTTAGAGCAACTGAATATTATTGGAATAAATTTGAGGAAGTTACAGGTATGAAATCACCAAGAAGAGAAATTGAAGAGGAAAGAAAGAAAATAAATGTACAGGAAAGATATATGCTATTTATAACATCTGATAAAGCAACATCTCATTGTTTATATGAAAATAATGGCGGAGATAATGTGATGAGTGAAGAAGTTTTTAATAAGGGATTGAGTTTTTGCAAAGATAATAATTTTATTCCAGTAATACTTGAAGATAATAACAATAAGCTTAAATATGACGGAGAAAGTTCATTAACTATTATGCAAGGTATAAGCGATAGAGAGGATTTAAATGGAATATCTGTACTAAATATATCAGAAGAACACATAGTAGAAGATTGTAATGATGCTTGCATTGTTAATGTATATAAAGAAAATATACATGAAACATCAAATTTTATAGGAAAAATTAAAGAAAACTATTCAAGAATCAATTTAATTATAAAAGATATTCAACATTGGAATGAAAAGGATGTAGAGAATTATTCTAATGAATTAGATAAACTAATAAAAATTATAGTAGAAATCTATAAGAATAATGAAGTGATAGATATAAATGTATTGACAGATATATTTGAACTACAAGAACATAATAGATGTAGCTCAGGTGTATATACCTATGCATTAGCTCCTAACGGTAAAATTTACATGTGTCCAGCAGTGTATTTTAGCGATGACAGGAAGCATATAGGAAGCATAGAAGATGGAATTTTAGAAGATTTTAAAGAAAAGTTTAAATCTAAAAATTTAGTTATATGTGGAAAGTGCGATAGTTATCATTGTAAAAACTGTAAGTTTGTCAATGAAATGATGACTGAGGAAATTAATATGTCACCTAGGATACAATGTTTAATATCAAATTTGGAAAAAGAGAAATCTTATATACTTCAACAGATTTTAATTGATAACAATATAATTGATGTCAAACATATTATCAATTATATACATCATAATATGTACAAAGATCCTATAGAATATTTTAAGGTGATATAAGAGGTGTTTAAATGGAAGAACAGAATAATGTAATTGCAATTCTTGATAAAGAAGATGTAAGGGAGTTTGAAAAGTATACAGAAAGGAAAAATTCACTTGAAGAACTAAAGCTTATTTTAAATAGTAATACTAGAGAAGATTTGATGGATAAGGTTGAAAAGGATATAGGAATAATAAATAATCTAATATCACAATGGTGGAATAAAATTGAATATGAATATGAAATAACAGTTAAAAATAGTGAAGATGTATATATTAACAATTACACAGGAGAGATTATTTTAAAATCAATATAAGGTGAATAACATATTTATGTTATTATATATATTAAATTTAAGGGGGGAAAATCATGGAACACTTAATTTCAAAAAAGAGTAAAAATGCTAAAAAAGCAATCTATACAACTATAGTTTGCGAAGATTATACTTGCATGAATGCATGTGGAAGTAATTGTTACGGTAAAAATATTAATAAATAACTAAAGGGAACACTTTAACAAAAAATAATATTTAAATTTAGGGAGATAAATCTTTTATATATTAATATTAAAAGATTTATTTTCTTATTTAGAGGTGAAGTATGAAAAGTTTTTGGGGGATTATTCCACGGTATATTAAAAAGGGGAAAAAGAGGATTATCTTTGTAGCTTTAGGGATTATGGTATCTATGGCACTAATAGTGTCCTTAGGTACTATATCAGAAGCTTTAAAGGAATCGCTATATCAAAAGATGAAGGATGATTCAGGAGGAATACATGATATTTATTTAGGTACTGTAGGTTATGTGGATTTTGATAGAGTAGCAAAGGAAGAAGTAGTAAAAGAAGTTACTACAGTTTGGCCAATCGCTAGATATGATGTACCAAACACAGATAATAGTCTTCAAATTTCGGCCTTTAAAGAAAATGCTACAGATATATTGAATCTTGAATTACTAGAAGGAAGATATCCAGAAAAGGACAATGAAATAGCTATAGAAAAGTGGATTTTGGATTTATTTCCTAAAAAGTATGAAATAGGAGATAAGATAACTATTCCTTATACCATAGGATATAGAGGTAGAGGAACAGAGTTTTATTATGAAAAGGGTGAAACAGAATTTGTACTTACAGGAACTTATGATTTTACCTATAGAAACTGGTTTTATCCAAAGGAAGGAAATGCATATATTACACCTGAGTTTGGAGCAAAGATATTAAGTGAGAAAAAGATTACTTTGCAAAGTGTAGAAGCTGATGGGTATATAATTATAAAACCATCCTACTCTGCTGAGGAGGCTGTGAAGAAGTTAACAGAATCAGGATATTCTTCAGGAGGATTTCGTGCTAATGAATCCAAGTTAGAATTAGAAAGTGAGTATGAAAAATATGATAACATAATGTTATTTGTTTCATTAATATTAATAGTAATTTCTAGCGTAATAATTTATAACATATTTAATGTAAGCGTATCGGAGAGAACTAAAGAATTTGGTATGCTTAGGGCAATAGGATGTCCTCCGTGGAAAATAAAGGCCATGATTTTAATTGAAGGAATGCTTATAACCATTGTATTTATTCCTATAGGAATTTTATTAGGAAACTGGGCAACTAGGTTTATGATAAAACTTGTCACAGGAGTGGAAAACTTGGGTACAGTAAGCACTTTAGATCCTAAAATTATTTTGATAGCAGTGGGTATTGGGCTTTTAACTGCATTTATAGGAACTTATTTTCCAGCAAATAGAGCATCAGTGATTTCACCTATAGAGGCTATTGTAGGTGGAAATAACACTTCATTGCAGGGGAGTGATATAAAGCTAAGGCTAGATAAGACTATTCTTAAAAAGTTACCTTTTGAAGGAAACATGGCAGTTATAAATATAATTAGAAATAAAAAGAGATTTTTATCTACATGTTTATCTTTAATTATAACTATAACTATGTTTATGACAGTAAATTATATTATAGGAGCTACAAACCCTGTGGCCATCTTTAATAATGGCTTTAATGTAGATTTTAAAGTGAATTCTAAAAGTGGATTATCTCTAGAAAAGGTTTCTTCTGTGGAAGGGTTAGATGTAACCTTAAAGCTTAAAAGAAGAGGAACATTTATGGATATTGAAAAAGAAAATTATACAGAGGAAGGGTTAGCAACCTATAAGGAATTGGGAAAATCTATTGAGTATATATCACAGTGTATATATAATGATAGGTATTTAATAGAAGTTACAATTTTAGGACGAAGTGATGTAGAATTAGAAGCTTTAAAGAAATATATCATTGCCGGTGAAATAGATATAGACAAGATGAAAGAAGAGAATATATTAGTTCTTGTACAAAATATAGATGGATTAAACTACACTAATTTATCAGTTGGAGATGAGGTACAACCTTCACTTCAAAAACTAAATGATAATGGAGAATTTTTAGGTGGAACTTATCCTCCGTTTAAAGTTGGAGCTATAGTTAGTGAAGATGCAATAAAAGGATTACCATTAGATACTCCAATCACAACAGTACACTCCTCAGCAATAATTCTACCTGACTCTGCCATGGAGAAACACATGGCAATGACTAAATACCAATACTGGGAAGGTAATGTCAAGGATGGATATGACTATGAAGAAGTTGAAGAGCAGCTAAGAGCAGTTGTAAATAGCGATAAGGGAGCTACATTCTTATCCTATAGAGAAGAGCTTGAAAAGGTAAAGGCAAATAATGCTCAAATAATATTTGCAATGTATAGCATAGTTATTGTGGTAGCCATAGTAAGTATAATAAACCTTATAAATATCATGAATATGAGTGCGATTATGAGGAAAAAAGAGTTTGGATTCCTAAGGGCCATGGGACTTAGTGGAAAGCAGGTGAAGAAAATCATAACATGGGAAGGTGCCATTTATGGAATAGTATCATCTGTAACTTCAGTATTATTAGCTTTAGGAATTTCAGCAATTATAACTAAGAACTCAGAGGCTTGGATAGGTCAGAATATAAGCTGGCATATACCAATAGGCCAAATGACTATAACTATAATAGTTACAATTATAATTACATTGCTATCATCCATATTACCGTCAAAAATATTATTTAAATCAAATATTGTTGAGAGTATTAGGGATGTAGAATAATGGGGGAATAAATATGAGTATTTTAAAAACTAGTGGACTTGCTAAAACTTATGGAATAAAAGAAACAGCAGTAAAGGCATTAAAACCTACAGATTTAGAAATTCAAGAAGGGGAATTTGTAGCCATAGTAGGGCCTAGTGGCTCTGGAAAAAGTACATTATTGCATCTTCTTGCAGGACTAGATACGCCTTCAGCAGGAAAGGTATTTATTAAAGATAATGATATATACGAGCTAAGTGAGAATGAGTTATCAAGATATAGAAGACAA
The DNA here is from genome assembly GCA_902363375.1 of Clostridiaceae bacterium. GTDB lineage: Bacteria > Bacillota > Clostridia > Clostridiales > Clostridiaceae > Clostridium_J. The sequence continues at coordinate 253,845 of CABIZX010000003.1, forward strand.
AATATAGGATTTATTTTTCAAGCTTTTAATCTAATTCCTATACTTTCAGCAGAAGAAAATATAAAGCTACCAGTACTTATGGATGGGAAAAAAGTAGATGAAAATTACATTGAGGAGCTTATGGATGTCCTTGATATAAAGGAAAGAAGAAAGCATCTTCCAGGAGAATTATCTGGCGGACAACAGCAAAGAGTATCCATTGCAAGAGCATTAGCTAACAAACCATCAATAATATTTGCAGACGAACCTACAGGAAACTTAGACAGCCAAAATAGTAAGGAAGTACTTCAGTTATTAAAATCAACCATAGAAAAGTATAATCAAACTTTAATAATGATTACCCATGATAGTAATATAGCAAAAATGGCAGATAGAATTATTACCATTTCTGATGGAATGATTGTAGAGAATAATTAAAGAAATATGGAGCTTTCACAAAATAAGTTAATATAAACAAATATTTAAGAAGTCCTTATATTATTAATGCTCAGTCGTTTCAGAATGCTAACTTTATAAAATGATAAAAAGTCATATATCACATAGAATGTGTGAATGTATGGCTTTTTATATTTGTATTATATAGAAAAATTATATAAATACTTGTAGAGGATTTTAGAATTCTAATAATTATTATTATAAATATATCAGAGATAGTTAAATACTTATTTACAAATAATTATTTAATTGAATAATTACGGTATAATTTGAAAATAATTATACAATGTTGTAAGTTAGAGTTATTAAATGAATAGGTTCTTAATGATTTCATTTATTATAAATAATAATAAACCTTATTTTGAAATGAGTGGTTTACAAGTTGTATTAAACGCATTATATAGATGTGTAGATATAAATACATATCATTACATCTATCCAACTTCTTAAATATAATAACAATAAAGAAGGAAGAGGTACTCCAGCTGAGCTATCAGTATCCTCTCCTTTTTTAATGTATATTATTAATAATTATAGTAGAGCATCTACTTTTGTTGGAGTGAAAATAAGTTGCTTATCTTTTGCTTCTGCTGTGCCTGTAATTCTATAACCTTTAAGTCCGTCGTTCATTGTTGCACCTATAAGCCATGTATTTTTATTTGAAATGAGATTCCTTTGAGTTGTCTCCATTTTAAAGATACCAAAAACTACTTTATCGTCTATGACTTTTCCTTCTCCTGAAATAATAGGATGAGGTGTTCCATCTTCATTTATTGTAACAAGCGATAAGAATGCTGAACCTTCGATAACTTTTTTAATTTCCTCATTGATAATCATAACTTTACCTCCTAAAAATTGTTTAGTAGCCTTAACTTTGTTTTTACTACCTGATATAATATTACTACTGCGATATTTCAGTTTCAATTACGCAGAATAAAATGAGTAGGTATGAAAAATATGATTAAAGAACAAAACACAATCTATGAATGTTTCAGTGGAAATAAATGTCCGTGTATGGAGCAATGCCCTTTAGAGAGTGCATTGAAGTTGATAGGAGGAAAGTGGAAGATACCGATACTTTGTGCCTTACAACAAGATGGAATAACAAGATATAATGAGCTTAAACGTAAAATTAGAGGCGTAACAAACACAATGTTAGCCAGCTCTTTGAAGGAATTGGAAAATGATGGTTTAATATACCGCAAGCAGTATGATGAAATGCCCGTGAGAGTAGAATATACTTTAACGTCTGCTTGTGATGGACTAATGCCAATCTTGAATCAACTTGCAGATTGGGGAGTAAAAATGTCTAAAAAGTAGGGCATATAAAAATAAATCTTAAATATATTTTAGATTTATTCTAAGGAAACGTCTAATTCGCATCTTTCTTGTACTGAGAATTAAATAAATAGAAATAAATATAACTTTAAAAAATAGTAAAAGTCATATATCACAAAGATATTGTGAATATATGGCTTTTTATATAAGGTTAAATAATAAAAACATAAAAAGAGATAAATATAATATGTAAAAAAATATTAAATTATAATAATTATGGTATAATTGAAAAAATGATTATTTTATATTGTGAGTTAGATAAATAAGAGGTTGGGAGAATTTTATGAATACAGAGTGGTCAGATTTAAATAAGAAAGTGCAGTTAAATATAAAGAAAGAAGATACATTTAACTTAGGAATTGATACTTTATTGATTTTGAGAGAAAAATTGATGAAGCAAGTAAAAGATTTTAAAAATATATTAAGCAGAGAAGACTTTAATGCAATTCCATTTATCGATGCAAAAGGCCACCATAGTAAAACTATTGCGTATTCTTTATATCATATTTTCAGAATAGAAGATATTGTGGCAAATTCTTTAATTAAGAAAGAAACTCAGATATTTTTCAAGAAGGATTATAGTCATAGAATGAAATCCTCTATTATTACTACTGGAAATGAATTGATAAAACAGGAAATTGCAATGTTTTCTTCAAAGTTAGATTTGGATGAATTATATCAGTATATTTTTGATGTTTATAATTCAACAACTCAATTACTAAGGGAGTTATCATATAAAGATTTAAAAACTAAAATGACAGAACAAGATAAAGATAACCTTAGGATTCTAGGCGTTTTGAGTACTGATGAAAGTGCTATTTGGTTAATTGATTATTGGTGTAATAAAAATATACAAGGATTAATTCAAATGCCCTTTTCAAGACATTGGATAATGCACATAGAAGCTAGTCTTCGTATAAAACATAAGATTTGTGGAGAATGACAAATTTCAATTTATATAGCAGATCTAATTTAGGTAGGGGTGAAATAGTGAATAAAAGAAACTTCTTTATTGTATTAGTTGTTTTAATATTTATGTCAGTATCTATATTTCAATTGTCTAGAGAGAATAATTTACTAAAGAGCAGACAAGGTGAAATAATTCAGACTAATATATTAAGAGTCCAAGTTGCTGTCAGCTGTGCTCAGGAGGATTTAGGTAATGAGAATGTAAATATTTCAAATTTATATGAGTATTATTGGAAATTTAATGAATACTCCTCCATGCTTGAGCTACCTAAAATAGGAATAGTCGCTTATCTAATGAACATGAGAAATGATTTTAGTGAATTAATTAAGTTAAGAGAAAATAATTTATCTCAGCAAGAAATTGATGTGGTTGAAATTAGATTGAAGTCACAACTTTCAAAACTTCAACGAGCATTATCACTTATAAGAAAAGAGTGTGAAAATGATAGTATCAAGTATTATATGTTAAATACTAATGATAATAAAACAATGAAAAATGTATTAGATATACTTACTGAAGAAAATTAAATGATTAAATATTAAGAAAAAAAGAGGTATATAAGCATATGACAGAAGTAATTATTTTAGGAGTAATGAAGTAATAATGGAGGAATAATGACTATTGAAGAAAAAATAAAGTGGTCTAAGAAAGAGTATGATTTAAAAAATTGTGTTGTATTATATGAGAAAAATAACAAGGCAGTATACAGCGCAGAATCAGCTAAGTGTGGTAAGGTAATTTTAAAGATAAATACAAATAAAGACGAGCTTACAAGTGAGTATAACATGCTGAAAGAACTGAATGGGAAAAGTAGCTGTAAGGTATTTGAATATGAAGCAGCACAGGGGATACTCATTGAAGAACAAATTGTTCCAGGAATAGTACTTAGAAATGAACAGAATATGGAAGTTCGTATAAATCAATTCCTTAGAGTATTTAACAATATTCATAAGATAGCTGATAATGATAATAACTTTGAAAGCTATTTAGATTGGCTAAAGAGAGCAGATGAATTCTGTGTTAATAATAATGTAGATGAATCAATAACAAATAATATGCATGAAGCATATCACATCGGAAAAGAACTGTTTTATAAATATAGTGATAGGGTGTTACTGCATGGTGACTTACATCATGATAATATGCTTCTAAAGGCTGATGGAGAATACTCCATAATAGATCCTAAAGGAGTAATAGGACCAGCCATATTCGATTTGCCAAGATATATTTTGAATGAAATGGATTTTGTTTCTGATAATCAGTATAAAAATCATATATTACAAGTTATTGAAATGATGAGTAAAAAGACAAATTACTCATTGGATGATATTTTTAAATTGTTATTTATGGAAGTAATGCTAGCTAACGTTTGGTGTATTGAAGATGGAGAAGAACTTGATTTGCATAAAATATCTGTAGCATTAGAATTATTAAATTAATAGGCTCTCAACAGCTTAGTTTATTAAGTGATTTTTGAAGGGATGTTTCTAATCACTATTAAAAGATTGGTGCATAACTGTGTTATGTTATAGGTTAAAAAATGTAAAGGTAATAAACTTGGAAGGATATAAAATAGATGGATAAAGAGGTAAGGTTAATAATATTAAGAGGTAATTCTGGAAGTGGTAAAACTACAACTGGAAAAGCACTACAAAAGAAATTTGGACATGGTACAATGCTAATTTCACAAGATGTAGTTAGAAGGGAAATGCTATATGTAAAAGATGGACCTAACACAGAGGCTTGTCAATTATTAAAGGAACTTGTGCTATACGGGAAAAAGCATTGCAATATTATAATTTTAGAAGGTATTTTGAATTCAAATTGGTATAAGGAATTATTTGAAAATTTACTCAATGAATTCAATAGTAAAGTTTTTGCATATTACTTTGACATACCTTTTGAAGAAACTTTAAATCGGCATAAAAACAAGCCAAATGCTCATGAGTTTGGAGAAAAAGAAATGAAAATATGGTGGAATGAAAAAGATTTATTAAATAATATTCCTGAGATATGCATACATAAAGAACTAAGCTTAAATGAAGTAGTAGATATGATTTATGAGAATGTTACAATGAAAATAAGACAGAATTAGGATATACAATAAAAAGGGCATATTTGAGGCAAGGTATTGCTACAAAATGTATAAATGAACTATCAAATTTTGTGTTTAATGAATTAGGAACGAGTAAAATATTATTGATGATAGATGATAAAAATTATAAATCCATTAATTTAGCAATTAAATTGGATTGATATTAAAGATATAGAAACTATAGAATTATATCCTATTGAAGCAAAAAAATATCTTTCTGAAGGATTAAGTAAAGTAGAGCATTTTGTTTATAAGGAACTTTAAAACTATAAATAAATATTATTTTTAGCTATTTTACAAACTTAGGATTTGAGAGGATAGATAAATAAGAATTTATATAGTGAATTTAATAAATAATTGTATTAGAGTATGAAATAAGTTAAAAATTTTAACTATTAACTTATCATAAATATAAAAGTATAAAATATAATCAATGAGAGGTGAGTAAAATGCTTGACACTTTAAGTAATATAGGAGAAAAGCTTAATAGCTCAAATATAACATGGGCAGTTGGTGCTTCAATACTTCTAAATCAATTTGGGCTTATAGATAAGCCTAATGATATAGATATCTTTGTAGATATAAAGGATATTGAGAGAGCAGATAAGATTCTTAAAAATATTGGAGAAAAGAAGGTCTATGAAAATACTTCAACATATTCAACAGAATATTTTTATGAGTATGTGATAGATGGTATTGATATTGATGTAATGGCAGGATTTGCAATTAATCATAATAGTGGAGTATTCGAATATGTCTTTGATCATGACTCCATTTCAGAATTTAAAATAATTAATGGAGTGAGAGTGCCATTTACTTCTTTAGAGGATTGGTATGTTATCTATCAATTAATTCCGAACAGGCAATTTAAAGTAGACATGATAGAAAAATATCTTTTATCAAATGGAATTAAAAATCCTATTCTACTAAATAGAACATTAGAAGGGTGCTTGCCAGTTGATGTGAGAAGAAGAATTGAGAATATATTAGATTTAGATGGTAGTATCTAAGAATAGACCATTATGCACAATTCTTAGACATTAGTTATGATAAGTTATGTAAATCAGGGAAGGGGATTTCAATGAAAGGGGTATATACAGAAAAAATAAAAGATATGAACCATATAAATATGTTAAAAAATGTTTTGAAAGCAATTAATGAGACACTCTCAGAGCAAGTACATATTGAACGTTTCCATGATGATGGAGAAGGTGTGGATAGAGCATATAATGTTTATAAAGTAATATCAGATAAACAAGTTTATATTTTAAAAAAATCAGATGATAATGAGATAGAAGTTTATGAAAAATTTCTTAAAGATAAAAATTTACCTGTACCTAAGTTAGAAGGATGGGCCTATGTTAATAATACAAAGTGGATATTGATTGAGTATATTGAAGGTGCAGACTTACGACTATTCAATAAAGACATGGCTTATGGATGTGCTGATAGTCTTTCACGTATTTTTAATATGTACTGGCAAGAAAACAAGCTTGATAATCGCTTTGAAAGATATTGGACAAGGATAAATAAAAGAGCAAAATGTCTTATAAATGAGCCGAAGCTATCTTCTGCATATGATGTTTTCTTAGATAGACAGTTGGTATGTCCACGTACCTTATGTAATGGAGATTTCTTGCAATGCAATGCAATAGAAAGTAATAACCATATTATTTTAATAGACTGGGCTTTTGCAGGAATTATGCCTTATTCCTTGGATGTAGCCCGTTTAATATGCCATGGATCAGAGAAGTTTTTTCCATTTCCTTTCTATACGACAGATGAATACAGAAAGATTTTTCTAAAAGATGTCTATGATAAACTACTATTTAAACCTGATTATAAACAATTTATATGGGATGTAATACTTTCATGCTTAAATGAGTGTATTGAGTTTATAGAGAGAGAATTAAATGATAAATTCATTGAAAGAGATGAAGGATTTACTTATTACTACAAAAGTGCAGAGACTTTGGCTGATATTATTTTAAAGGGGAAAGATCAGCTAAATGTTTTATAAGAATTAGTTGGTTAAGCTTATAATATATAGTCTGAATAATCCATGATTTTAATATATAATGTAGCTTTAAATTTAATCCACATCTTATTTTGGGGAGGGGTTTCATGATAAAAGTTAGAGCCATTGTTTTTGATTTATTTGATACATTGCTTCATGATGTTAAATTTGATTTTGATTCGGGGTTATCTTATCTACATGAAAATATTTTATCAAAAGATACTGATAAAGCTGAATTTCTAGATTATGCAGCTACATATTGGAAAGGGCTTTATGATAAAAGGAGCGAGGACAATTCAGAAGTGGCATTTGAAGATGAACTTTTAGATTTTCAAAATAAGTATGGTTTTAAGGTGAATTATCAGCTAGAAGATATTTTATTTAATTTTGCACTTGAAGTAAATGCCACAGAATTATTTAATGACACTATTTCTACCTTAGAGCAACTTAATTTATTAGGAATTCCAGTTTATTTATTAAGTAATTCTATATTTAAAAAGAATGTAATGAAAAAAATTATTAATCAATATGACTTAGAAAAATATTTTATTAATATACAATTTAGTGCTGATTATAAGGTAAGGAAGCCACATAAAGATTTATTTAAGATTGTATTTGATGATATTAAAAATTATGATGCCAGCATTGAAAAGGAGCAAGTATACTTCATTGGTGATAATTTTGAAGCTGATATTTTAGGGGCTGAAAGTTTTGGGTTTACGCCAGTTTTTATAAACCGCACACAGGATACTAATATTAATAATAAGAATTTTATTGAAATTAAATCACTAAATGAATTACTAGAAGTAATTAGATAAATCAAAATTTTACTCAGGTATAAAGGACGCTATTTTGAGCTTTGGCAATAATATAAAGCTACATGATACAATAGTTTTATATTTGGCAAGAAAGCCATAACCCTGTGGTATAATCATACTACATGGCTGATAAATTTAAATTTATCTAGCAAAATTAATAAATAGTTGGAATATATTATTTAACAACTTTTTAGTGAAATGGGGATTATCATGGAAATAAATATTATCAAAGAGAATAATGTTGAAATTGCGGTTGTAGTCAGTGGTGATATATTGATAACAGATGTCCAATCGGCGCTAGATTTAATAGGAACAATAGGATTTGAAACAGGATGCTATCGTATAATTTTAAATAAAGCATCAATATGTGAGGACTTTTTTGATTTAAAAACAAAGCTTGCAGGAGAAATATTACAGAAATTTATTAACTATCATGTGAAGATAGTTATTGTGGGTGATTTTTCGTCATACACAAGTAAGAGTTTAAAAGATTTTATCTATGAGAGTAACAAAGGTAAGGATATATTTTTCTTGCCAGATGAGAGACAGGCAGTTGAAAAGTTAAGTTTAGTGTAATTTAGTTAATGAATAATATTCTTTGAAAGTTTAACAATATGGCACTGGTAAAATGTGTTATAATTAACTCATAATAGATGATGAAAAAATTATTAATAATAGGAGGGGATATGAAAAAAACTATAGTTTATGCAATTGCCTGGTTATCAACAGGGGTAGCAGTTTCAATAGCTATTTATGTAACGAAAAGTGCAACTCCATTATTAGCGATGTTAATTCCTACATTTATAATGGGTGGTGATAAGGAAAAAGAATAAATTAGAGTTTTATATTATTACTAAAATAGAACTAGAAATATATTTATGAAAATACCGTATTATTCAGAAAAGGATATGCGGTATTTTTTAGATTGTAATCTGAAAAAGTTGTGAAATGAAAGTAAAGTTCGTTTTTAAAAATTAAGGAGGATATTGTTTTGATAATAAGAAGTTTGGTATCAATTATAAAATTATGGATTGACGATCTCAAATAATAAGCCTATTATATGAGTATAAGCGAATATAATCATAAGGAGATGTAAAATGGATGTAGTACAAATGCTAAAAGCATTAGGTGATGAAAATAGAATTAGAATATTAAATTTATTAAAAGATGAGGAATTATGTGTAGGTGAAATTGAACATATATTAGGAATTACACAATCAAACGCCTCAAGGCATCTCACTAAGTTAAGTATGCTTAAGATTGTAGTTTATGAGAAAAAAGCTCAATGGGTATATTATAAATTAAGTAAAGAAACTTTAGAGGAATTTCCATTTATAAAAGAGCTTTTAGAAAATGAGCTAAATAAAATAGACATATGTAAGCGTGATATAGAAAATCTAATTAAATATAAAAAAAGTGGAATGACTTGTGAAAACTTAAAAGAGTGTAGAAGTAACATTAAAAATAATTGCAAATGTAAAGAGGATTAGGAAAGGAAGTTAACATGAAACTAAAAGTAGCATTTATATGTACAGGAAATTCTTGTAGGAGCCAGATGGCGGAGGGGTTTGCTAAAAAATATGGTAGTGACCTATTAGAAATATATAGCGCTGGTACCATTCCAGTTGAAAAAGTAAATCCTACAGCAGTAAAAGTTATGGAAGAGGTTGGAGTAGATTTAAGTGAGCATTTTCCTAAAACACTAAAGGATATTCCGGAAAAGATTGATATTGCAATTACAATGGGATGTATAAAAGGTTGTCCTGTGGTTGATACAATGCTTGAAGAAGATTGGGGCTTAGATGATCCTGTAGGCAAACCAATTGATGAATTTAGAGAAGTTAGAAATATCATTGAAGAGAAAGTAAAAAATTTAGTTAATAGAATTAAAATGGGAGAATTAAAGTAAGGGGGAAGAAAGATGAGTGATTTTAAAAAGTTAGATATTAGAAATGCTGTTCGTAGTAGCTATGGGAAGATAGCTATTGGAAATGCAAAAGAAGATGGATGCTGTGGTGGAAGTATTAAACTTAAAAAATCTTCCATAGAGATATCACGTAAAATTGGATATTCTGATGAAGAAATATCAAACGCTCCTGAGGAAGCTAATATGGGATTAGGTTGCGGAAATCCCCAATTAATAGCTAATATTAAAGAGAATGAAACTGTTATAGACCTTGGAAGTGGAGGCGGATTTGATTGCTTTTTAGCTTCAAAAAAAGTTGGGCCTAAGGGATATATTATTGGAGTTGATATGACTCCAGAGATGATTAATAAATCAAGAGTTATGGCAAAGAAATATAGATATAGAAATGTAGACTTTAGATTAGGTGAAATTGAAAATCTTCCTGTAGCAGATAATACAGCAGATGTAATTATTTCAAATTGCGTTATAAATTTATCTCCAAATAAGCAAAGGGTATATAATGAAGCCTATCGTGTATTAAAAAAAGGTGGCAGAGTTGCCATTTCTGATATAGTTCTTATTAGAGAATTGACAGAGGAAATGAAGCAAGATGAGAAGCTTTATTGTGGATGAGTTACTGGAGCATCTTCAGTTGAAGAGTTAAGAGTATATTTGGAAAAGGCTGGGTTTGGTGAGATTAGCATTGAAACTCAAGAAGTGTCAAAGGAATATGCTGAAAAATGGGCACATAATTTAAAAGTTGGAGAATATATTATGTCTGCATCAGTGAAAGCAATGAAATTGTAAAAATTCCTGTAATATAATTTATTCTATTCTTTCTTTTTAGATTTAGCATAACAACTAAAAAATAAATAATTTCTTAGAATACCGTACTATTCAAAAGTGAATATACGGTATTTTTTACGTCGTAATTCAATAAAAAAGCGATGGAATTAACTGTCTGATCTATTAGAAGGACTTTATCTACTTGGTAGAAAATATGACTTATTTGAAATAGAATTTCTATTAATATTCAAAAATATTCCATTCAATAAAAAGATAGTATATAATATATATCAATCAAATAACAGTGGATCATTTAAAGTAATAATAGACTAGGTTGATTAACTTTAATATATATTTCGAGGTTTATCATGGATAAGATAGAAAAATTAATAATGATTCGTAAAAATTCCTTGGTATGTGGACTTTTGTCTATATTTATAAACCTTATAGGAGTTTTTTTCCTAACAATTTAATTATAATTACTGGAATAAGTTTATTGTCAATACATCTTGTATTATCTATTTTATTTTGGAAATGTCCTTATTGTAATAGTAGGTTGCCAATGAGATTTGACGACAATGGAAATAATGATATTGATTTTGGATATCGATGTCCATACTGTAATAAGAAATTTAATTAAAGCAAATATAAATATTTATTTATATTTTGTCATACTACAATTTATTATGAAATGTAAATTTAATTGGGGGATAGAGATGAACAAATATAAATTAAAATCAATTACAGCTGATGATATACCTGCAATGGCTGATTTGCTAATAGAAAGACAAAATCTTGAGAGTAAGGTATATCCGTTTCTTAAAAATAGCTGTCTTAACACAAAGTACATTACAGATATGTTTGAGGAATTGTTCGTTAATAGTAAAGTGATCGGAATAGGAGCATTTTCTAATGATGAGCTAGTAGGGTATATAATAGGAGAGATAAAGATTGATAGTAGAAGAGGTAGGTATGCATGGATCCCTTATGAGGGAATCGCAATTAGAATGGGTAAATCATCTGAACTTATAAGGATTCTCTATGCAAAGGTTTCAGTTATTTGGCTTGAACAAGGTTGTTTCAATCAATATACTTTAGTACCGTTAGGAAGTCAAGAGTACTATGAGGCCTTACTGAGATTAAGCTTTTCTATTCAGCAAGTACACGGGATAATGAACATGAAAGAGTACAAGCCTTTTGAAAATGTAGCTGATATAGATATTAGGATTGCCAACAAAACGGACAATGAAGCGATGGGCAAGATGTCCCAAATAATCCAGTACTATCAAAGTTCGGCACCAACTTTTGAACTTGTATTACCTGAAGTTGTAGAACAAATAAAAGCTGGGTATAGGGATACAGTAGAGGATGAGGATACAACGGTTCTCATTGCAATAAAGGACATGAAGGAATTGGGATTTCAAGTATATGGGGCTATTAATTCAGATTTGATGTCACCAGATGATGGAGTAGAGTTAAGTATTGCAGGTACTTATCCTTCCGAAATGGGAAATGGTATCGGTAAAAAATTAATGAATGAAGGCTTTAAGATTATGAAAGAAAAGGGATATAATAACATAATTATAGATTGGAGAATAACCAATCTTGCTTCTTCAACATTTTGGCCAAAATGTGGATTTAAACCCATAGCCTATAGAATGTTTAGATGTATTGACAATAATATAGCATGGGCAAACTCTTGCAACCCAAGTATTACGCAGTTGTATTATAATGCAAAATAAAGATAAGTTGTGTAGAATAATAGATGGAGTTAAATTTAGAGAGGAGATATAGAATATATGAAAGTATTTGAAATTTATTTTAGTCCCACAGGTGGAACTAAAAAAGTAGCAGACTTAATAAGTGGACAATTTGACTACGAAAGAATAGAAGTAGATTTGTCAAATTCAATGGAAGATTTCTCGAAATTTACCTTTAGTAAAGAGGATCTTTGTATTATAGCAATTCCGTCTTTTGGTGGACGTGTTCCAATGGCAGCAATGTCTAATATTAAGAAGCTAAATGGAAATGGTTCAAAAGTCATTTTAGTGGTAACATACGGGAATAGAGCATATGAAGATGTATTATTAGAATTGAAAGATACATTAACAACATTAGGGTTTGTCAGCATTGCAGCAATTGCTGCAGTTACAGAACATTCCATTATGCATCAATTTGCTACTGGTAGACCAGATTTACAAGACAAAGAAGAATTGATAAAATTCTCTGATGAGATTAAAGAAGTTCTAAAACAGATAAAGGATAATAAAAATTTACATGTACCAGGGAATAATCCGTATAAAGAATATAAGGTTATTCCTTTAGTTCCAGAAGTGAGAGAAGGATGCAAGAAATGTGGTCTCTGTGCTATAAAGTGTCCAGTTAATGCTATTTCAAAAGAGAATCCAACCTTGGTAGAAAAAGAAAAATGTATTTCCTGTATGCGTTGTGTAGCTATTTGTCCAAGCAAATCTCGAAGTGTAAATGAAGAGTCATTATTGGCAATTTCAAAAAAATTAGAAAAGGTATGTTCTGAAAGAAAAATGAATGAACTTTTTTTATAAATATTAAACTCATTTTATGAAATGAGAAAAAGGCATATATTCACAAGGTCAGTGTGAATATATGCCTTTTTATATGCTTTTATATTAAAAAGTAAGATTTCGTTACTATAATATCAAAGTTGATGTTATAATATATACAAAATGGAATAATGTGTTAATATATAGTTATGTAAGACATAAACAAAAAGAAAATCTAAATTTATGCTTGATGCAATTAAACTAGCAAAGGAAAAAGCGAAGAGGGAATGATTATGTAGTAAATTTATTGGGGGTTATTTTATGTATGAATACGCATTTATAGGTTATTTAGACCGTGAAGCAGAGGTGTATTTTAAAAATTTATGGAGGGATTTGGGTGATAAAAATATTACAAAGTATGGCATAGAAACCAAGGGAAAGAGGCCACATATAACTATTGCTAACTATGAAAATTTGGATAAAGAAAGGTTTATAGATTTAGTAGACAAGATTTATGATGATAAGGAAAAAATAGATATATCTTTGAATATGTTAGGAACCTTTATTGATACTGGAACATTATTTATTGCTCCAACTTTATCAATTGAGCTATCTAATCTCCATAGAAATCATTATGGTTATTTTAGAGAATTCGATAATAAGAAAGAATCACTTTATATTCCAGGTAAATGGAGTCCACATTGCACTATAGCAAGTAGATTGAGTGAAGAAAATATGGTGCAAGCCTTCAAATATTGTAGAAACAACATAAATAAAATTTCTTGCAAGCTAAGTGAAATTGCACTGGTAGAGATTAAATTAAATGCTGATGGGTCAGCAGAAGAAGATACGATTATATATTCAAAAGAACTTAAGTAATAAATAATATTACATTCAAAGAATTACTTGACTATATTTAATAGTCGTATTTTTTATTTTACAAAGAAAAATTTATACTGATATTGACTAAACCACAAATCTGAATATTATTATTTTATTTATGCAAAATAATAGTGAAAGGTGGTTATGTCATGAAAAAAGTTTATTCTATATTATTAATTTTGTATATGACCTTATTCAATTGTGGTATAACAGCATATGCAGCCTCCGATAATATCTTTATGGAGGGAATCTATCAAACATCTAATTTTAGTAATTTAAATGGCCAATATACAATTCAAAATGTGTCATCTTCATATGATATTTGTGTTACTGTATATGATGAAAATAGTGTTTTAGTACAATCATTAAACTTAAGACCGATGTCACAAAAATATAACTTCCTTCCACTTAATGAAAAATATAAGGTTGTAATAATCGGTCAAGGTAGGGCGCAGATAGAATAGAGTATGTTTAATATATATAATTTATAATTATCTTTAAAATTATAATATTATCATGAAAAACACCGTATTATCCAGATATGAATAATGCGGTGTTTTATTTAAGGCTTTGTTTTGAAACTAATATTATTATAAGTATTAAGGGAGGCTAATTTAATTTAAAAGATATATTAATTCACAATCTAATTTCTTTAACTTACTTTTATATCTGCATTATAAGGCAATTTTTCCTTTAGAATAGAAATAATTTTGTCATAATCATCATTTTTAAAATTAAATATCTGCTCCATGAAGTCACCGAATATAGCAACTCTTATATCTTTTGACCTAATAATATTAACTTTTTCAATTTTATCCCAAGGTATGAGTTCTTGTCCACGATACATACTTACAAAACCCTTTGAAGTAATTCCTTTTTTAAGCCACATACATATAAACATGATAATACCAAATAAACCAGTTATATAATGTATAGGTGAATTAACATATAAATACATAATTATTACTAAGACAATGATGCTAAATATTACAGTTATAGTTTCTAGAAGACTTTTTTTAGTTGAAATCATTAAATTTTTTATATGTTTTAAATCTTTTATGGTAATAGAAATAAGTAATAGAAGAATAAAAATATTTATAATGGTCATCACTATATCACTCCTAAATATAAATATTATTCATATGTAACAATGTGCTCAATATTATCACTAAGACATAATAGCTTTTCTGCAAAGAAGCTTGGGTAGGCTACATAATTTTTTAGATTTTTAATAGGTAGCCAGTGCATGTGCTCACGAACGCCTTGAGTATAGCTATTGCTTTTTAATTCTTGACTTCCCCTAGGCTTCATTAGGAAATAGAAAGCCACTTCATGACAAGTTAAACCATCTAATGTGCCTGTGCCTTTAAAAAAGTTCTCATGGATAAAGACTAGTCTATCAATTTCGTATTCTACACCTGTTTCCTCTAAAACCTCACGTTTAACAGCATCTTCAGCATTTTCTCCAAGATGAACGCCACCACCGATAGAGTAATAATAATCATCTATTTCATTCTTTGCAAAAAGTACATGTCCATTTTCTATGATAATTGCCGCTGCTCGATATCTAAACCATCCATTTTCATTTACAAATCCACAATCCATTTTATCCCTCCAATAAGATATTATATTTCTTATTTAAATCACTCCATATTTCCTCTTCTTGAATCAATGACTTTGATATATTGATAAAGCTCTTCATCTTGAATAAAAGCCAGTCCCTTGTTTTTCTATCAGATACTAAATAAATATAGTTGCTATTGTCCATAATGTCAGTAGCTTTTACAATCAAGGCTTCTTTTCCGCAGTTTAAGCATCTATTAAACATATCTTTAAACTGCTGAGTTTTATCATCAATTGATGTATCAAAAGATGTAGCAGACACAAGCTTGGCTACCTTGGAGCCAAACTTATCACATAATTCAGTTACTGAGGTGTCAGTATCCTCTAGAATATCATGTAATAAACCGGCTAAGACCATATCCTCACTATAGCCATTTTCATATAAATAAAAGCCAACTCTAATACTATGAAGAAGAACTGGCTTACTATTATGTCCTGAAGTATTTAATGAAATTGCTAAAAATTCTATGGCACTATTCATTAAATTATCTAATTGAGTATTTATTTTGTGCAAATTTGATCACTCCTTAACTTAAATATCTGGAAAACACTTAAAAGAACCTTCAACCATTTTATATAGTTTATCCATTATTATCACTCCATAATTTTAATGTAAAGGATACATACCCAGCGTATTTCCTGTAAGTAACTCGAATAATCTAGCAGACTTTCCTTTATCTAATTGAACATATTTAGCCTGACCATGAACTACAATCTCTACATTTTTTAAAGTAGGACTTATCCATAGCTTATACATCTCACTTTTAGAATCAGAAGTTCCATAAGTATCTTTTAAGTAAAACCTATAATCAGGACCAGAGAAGAAATCTTCATAGGTAAATTGCCAGTTTAAGCTTCCAAGAATATCTCTTATTTCTTGTATTTCTCTAGCATCTTTAATTTCTCTATGATGTTTAAACTCATTTGTTTTTTCAATTTGTTTTTCTACTATTATTATATTTTCTTTATTTTCAATATCGTTAGAAAATCCTACCATAAAAAAGAAAAATATTAAACACATCAATATATAGATTCTATTACGTTTCATTATACTGCGCTCCTTACTAAAAATTATAACTTTAAAGTTATAGTTTATTTATAATGATATTATTTCTAGGAGCAGTAATATTATGCAACTGAAAAGCTACTATTATGAATCTAAGTATAAAAGATAAAAATAATAAATACATATACTTATGAAGTATTGGTTTTAGTAATTCTTTTTATTATTAATAAGCATCTTAATACATATAATAAATGAAGCGATTTTTAGCACATAAAACAATTATATACTATCTTATGATGTAATTACATATAATTCTATTTAGGCTATTGATAAATATTCTATATGTTTTTTTACTAAAATTTCAATTGAAATAAAAATATTATATTAATAAGCATTACTATAATTAAAGAAGCGTATGAAGCTAGTAAGCATGGTAAAATGGCTAAAAGGCAAAATATGAATGTTGAAAATATATAAAATAAATGTAATGATATGCGTATAGTAAAATTATTTAAATTTTATTACACTAAATCGGATGGGGAAAGGAAGTTTTTTATGTTTGAATCTCTTAACAAGGAACTTAGAAATGCAAAGGAGAAGTTGCATAGAAAGCAGAAATTAGAGGGGTTAATTACTTATACTAGCGAGGCTCTACAAAAGGAATTAAATAGAAAGAGCGAGATTGAAGATATTCTTAAAGATGAGGACAAGGATGTTAAAAAGCTTGAATCATTAAGTATTACTAGTATATTTTATTATATACTTGGAAGTAAAGAGAAGCAGCTTGAGAAGGAAAGACAGGAATTACTTGCTGCTAGGTTAAAATATGAGGAATGTGCTAAATCAGTTTTAGATTTGGAAAAAGAACTTGCATCATATAAAGTTTCATTAAATGATTTAATTGGTGTAGATGAAGAGTATGAAACTGCATTAAAGCGTAAAGAAGAGTTTATATTAGGTTTAGAGAATAGTAATTCTCAAAGATTGCGTAGACTTATGGATAAGTTATCTGGCCTTGGATCAGAGAAGAAAGAAGTGCAGGAAGCAATTTCAGCAGGTGATAGAGTTCAGACTAAACTTGGAAAAGTAATAGAATGTCTTGAAAGTGCTGAAGGATGGGGAACTTGGGATATGCTAGGGGGCGGATTAATCGCTACATCGGTTAAGCATTCCAGCATTGATGAAGCTAGAAGATATGCCCATGGTGCAAAAATTGCGTTAATGAGATTTGAAAATGAATTATCTGATGTAAATATAAAAGTAGATATTGATATAAATATTAGCTCCTTTGAAACTTTCATAGATTATTTCTTTGATAACCTAATATCTGATTGGGTTGTACAGTCAAAGATAAATGAATCCTTAGATAATGTGAATGATGTTAGAAGCAGAGTAGAGGGTATAATGAATTCGCTGAAAGAAAGATTAAATACTACAGAGAAGGAGTTAACTGTAACAGAGGAAGATATAAAGTCAGTTATAGAAAAAGCTTAAAGGAGTTGAGATAGACTATGAATAATGCAGTGATAACTATTGTCCAATTATTTGAGTTTCTTATATATCCAATAATAATATTTGTAGCCTTATTTTTTACCATAAAATATGCAATAATAAGTGCTTTTAAAACTTTAAAAAAGAAAAATTTATTATAAATAGGTATAGAGCTTCAAGAAAATAACTTCTTAATATATAGAAAGCGCTGCATACATTTCAGTATTACTGTTAGTATGCAGAGCTTTTTTAAGCATTAGATTTGTGAGGCTAAGTTATTTATAACTGAAGCTTATCTAAGATCAAATTTAGTGCTTTGTCTTTGAGTAAGCTGTGCTCCATACTTAGAAGCTAGGGCTCCTCCGTTACTTATAAAAACATCATTAGCAATTATAATATCCATAAGAGAGCTTACTTGAGCTTCATTAATATCTGGCTTTACACCAGATATAGAGAGATTTACCTTGTCTCCACTAGTGTTTACAAAGGTCATAGTTAGTGAATAATCCATATTACATATTCCTCCTTCCTAAGGTAATTAAGGTTAAGAGCTATTAAGGGGTAAATATTAAGCATTAACTAAGTTTACTTGGATTTTTTTCATTGTGATACTTGCTATTTGTGTTAAAAACTATTAAGCGTTAACTAATTTTGAGGATTCATTTAAGTAACTATCTCTAACATCATCACTTAAAACATCCTTGATGGCCTCAGTTACTTGAAAAATATTTTCAGGATCTACGTTAGGTTTAACCCCTGAAAAAGTCTTTTTCTTGTAAAGAGGAGCACCAGTCTTGTCCACTCCATTTTCCACTTCAATGTAGAAGGAAGTAGCATTTAAAACTTTATTTACAGCCATGAAGTTCACCTCCTATTTAATGGTTTCATTAAGTAAATATGCATTTTCCATAGGGATTGGAAAGAAAAATTAAGATTAAATAAAATTTTTATTTTTTATTATATAGTCTTTAACATCTCCCACATCCTTTTTTATGTCCTCCACTATGATTAACTTATCTGACATCTTTGAGATTATATCCTGATAATTCTTTTCTCTCTCTTCCTGCTTTATATCTCTCTTTTCTTGATTTTTTAAGATATAGAATAATAGAGAAACACTCATCACCGCCCAGAACCCTTGAGATGCAGCTAGTTTTATCATTTCATTTTCCACTTACAACCCTCCTTATACTTATTTCATAGAAGTTTTCTTAAATTAAAATCTTCTAAATTACATATATGCATTTATAAAGTTTTATGGAAAATCTAAAAAAGTTATAAAGTTTCTCTACCACCTCTATTGAAAATAAAATCATGATAATTTCTAATGGCTGCATCAACAATGATGTTCATGTATATGTTCACGTCTGGATGAATAGCTTTAATCTCATTGAGCATTCTAGCGGTGGATTTTCTTATTTTGTAAGACCTTTGAATATCAAGTTCTTCATTCATAACTGGTGGAGCTGGGTTAAAGTTAGCAGAAATATTGTTTTCTTTATGATGGATCATATTTTCCTTAGGAAAGTTTAAATTAGAAAAGGGAATTTCAAGGGTTTTATCTTTGCAGGGCATTTCTTTACCTTGAGCCTCATTATCAAAGTCAAAGGATGATATAGGAACTCCTGAAGTAGTATCATCACATATACCGTTAAAGTCCTCTGAATTATCCTCAAAATTAAATTTTCCCATAGAGCTCTTAGATTGATTATATTTTTTCATAGTAATCCTCCTTTAAAATCATTAACACTAAATAAATATGCAATTATAAATAAAATTGCCTTAAATAAAAAAATTTAAATGGTTATCTAGATAATTATTTAAAGTATCTTCACAGGTGAAATTTTAACATGCTTTATAAATAGAGCTTTTGGACATAGGTAAAAGCTTGAAAAGTTTTGTAGATAAGGCTTTAAAAATGTGTATAGATGAGATTTCAAAAAGTTTTATATAAAAATTTTAAAATTCGGGGTAATATTTTTAGAAATTGCATATTTCATATTTAGATAGAAATAAATAAATATAAAATTTATATTCAAATTTAATTTTAAGGGGAGATATTTATGAAATATACAGTTATGGGGCTTAATCAAAATAAATTAGCAAAGTTAGGGTGCGATTTTATAGATGCAGGAATTCTTAGATATTTTATTGATTTTATAAAAAGTGGAAGAATGGTTCATAAAGTTGTGGAAGGAAATATTTATTATTGGATTAAGTATGATGCAGTTTTAGAAGACCTGCCTCTTTTACATATGAAAAAGGCTTCGGTGCAATCTAGGTTTTATAAATTAAGAGATTTGGGGCTACTTACTCATTTTCCTGTAAGAGAAAAAGGTGTTTATTCTTACTATGGACTAAGTGAAAAATGTAAGGAGCTTATATTTGAGGGGGGAGTAGAAAAAGATGAAAGTTTTGATGCTGGTGAAGAGAGTGGTGCTTTAGAGGAAGATATGGATATTTCTCATGTAGATATAAATCCACGTAAAGAGGATAATACTGATATTTTTTATGTGAATATAAATCCACATAAAGATGAAAATAATCCACATTACGAAGAAAAAAATACTCACCCTTGTGGATTAAAATGTATAACAAATAACCCTTCTACTAAATACCCATCTAAAAAAAATAAAAAAGAAAATGTTCCCTTTCAGGAAACGGTTTTTGAAATAATTGAATACCTAAACGGAAAGACAGGCAGCAGCTTTAGAAGTACCACTAAAGTGACTATTAGACTTGTTAAGGCAAGGGTTAATGAAGGCTTTACAGTAGAGGACTTTAAGACTGTTATTGACAATATGAAAGCAAGATGGACAGGCACTAAGTTCCAGCAATATCTAGTTCCAACCACTCTTTTTGGAAGCAAGTTTGAGGCTTATTTAAATCAAAGAAAAGAGATGGAGGTGGATGAGGGCCTTAAAAGAGGCAACCTTGCTAGTTACCATGAGGTTTCTAGGGAAGAGCTAGAAAAGAAGATACAAGCTATGACTTTAGAGGGGGATATGTAAGATGGATGTAGTGATGCCCCATAGTCTTGAAACTGAGCAGGTTATTCTTGGTGCTATGATTAACGATAAGGACAAAATTTATGAAGCTGAGGACATTTTAAGGGTGGAGGATTTTTATTATGAAAATCATAGGGAGGTTTATAGGGGGATTTTAAACCTTAGAGCCATTGATAGAGACATAGATTTAATCACCCTTAGTGAAGAGTTGAAGGCTAGAGAAGTTTTAGAAAGGTGTGGGGGACTAACCTACTTGTCTGAACTATCAAGCTCAGCCACATATCTAAATAGCATAAAGAGTTATAGTGACATAATCATAGATAAAGCAACCAGAAGAAGGGTTATAAGGGCTTGCATGAAAGCTATTGATGAGAGTCATAAAGAGTCCTTAGTAGAGGAGATAGTTGAAAAGCTAGATGATAATATTCATAGAGCTAATAGCATTTCAGCCATGGAAGAGATGGAGCCTATTATGAATACTCTACAAGATGCCATTAGTGAAATTGAAGACAGATATCTTGGAAAGAAGGAAATTGAGGGTATATCCACTGGCTATAGTGAACTAGATAAGGTTACCTCAGGATTAAAACCAGGGGAGCTAATTATTATAGCAGCAAGACCATCCATGGGTAAAACAGCCTTTGCTTTAAACATTGCTCAGTATGCTTCAAAGCAAGCAAGGGTAGGTATATTTTCTTTAGAAATGCCAAAAGCTCAGTTGATGCAAAGAATGTTAGCAGCAAGATGTGTAGTTCCTCTTAGCAATATAAAAAGTGGAAGGTTAAAGGAGGAGGAATTTGAAAAGCTTATGGAAGGTGCTGCAATTCTATCAAAGAGAAAAATCTTCATAGATGATACTGCAACCACCATGGCCAGCATAAGGGGAAAGGCAAAAGTATTAAAACATAAGGAAGGGTTAGATGTGCTGATAATAGATTACCTTCAACTAATAGAATCAACGGGAGAAAGCAATTCCAGAGAGCAAGAGGTTGCAAAGATCTCAAGGGAATTAAAGCGGTTGGCAAAATCCTTAAATATAACAGTGATAGCCTTAGCTCAGTTATCCAGAGCAGCAGAAGGAAGAAGAGATCCAAGACCAATGTTATCAGACCTAAGGGAATCTGGCTCCATAGAGCAGGATGCAGACATGGTAATCTTCCCATATAGAGAAGGATATTACGACAAGGAACTTAGAGAAAAGAGCAAGGAGAATGAAAGAGAAGTTATGGAAGTCATCATAGGTAAAAATAGAAATGGTGAAGTAAAGACCATAGATTTATGCTGGATTGGAAAGTATCAGAGAGTTGATGGGATTAGGTAGGAAGGTTGAGGAGCATATGAAAGAAAATTTGATCCTTGAGGGTGTTCTATATTTAATACTTTAACTACTTAAATTTAAGTAATTATTTATATATTTAATGTGCTAAATGATAAAAAGTGTAATTTCATGTAATAAAATAGTAATCTTGGGTATTGTTGTTGAAGAAAGATTGGGTATAGGATACAATGATAACCAAAGTGAGATATAAAATAGTTACATTATATCTGAACTAAGTAACCATGCAAAAGTAATGTGCGCGCATTATTATATATATTAAAAATATTAAGGGGGAACTAAACTATGAAGATTAAAAAGAAATTAGCACTTGTGATGGCAACTGCTGCAACAATAACTAGTCTTGGAGGAATTACTGCTTTTGCAAATAACTCATCAGATACACCTTGGAATATAGGGGCTTGGTCAGGATCGCCTTTAAAGATTTCAATAAATACAGAAGTAAGACCTAAAACAGATGCATCATCAGCTTATGGTAGAGTTCTTGCAGGTAACAATCCATCCTACTCAAGTGTATCTATGCAACTTAAGAATGAGAATGGCGGAGATTTAGCAGGAGGAAAAGGTATTTTACCAGCAGTGCAATTTTCAGGTAATGTAGAAAGATATATACCTAATTATGCTAATGAACATGGATATAAAAAAGTTAGAATGCAAGTGACTCAAAGTGCTGAGCTAGATCATAGAGGGTGTAATGGACTATGGAGTCCAGATTCATATTAATAAAAATATTGATAAAGAATTAGTTGTTAGAGAAGATACTATGGTATCTTCTCTAATAATATATATTTTATATTATTATGAATTCAAAAAAGTTAGAGGAGGTTATCATGTTAAAACTTGAGCTTAAACGAGGACTTAAACGAAAGACATTTATAGTAGCTTTATTAGTAACTACTATATTTTGTGTAGTACAACATTTAGTATCAAATTATTGGTGGATAATTATGCCACATGCTAATGATTCAGTATTTTTTGATACATTTTTAAAGTCAGGTATAGTATCAACATATCAATGTTTTATATTTTTTAATTTAACACCATTAGGAAATTTATTGTTTATACTTATGCCTATTCTAGTTGCTATTTCCTATGGCGATTCCTATCTTGAAGATTTGAATAGTGGCTTTCTAAAAAATATATTATCTAGGTGTTCAAAGCAGAAATATTTAAAAAGTAAGTTTTTAGCTAATTTCATTATTTCAGGAATTACTATTGCTATCCCTTTAATTGTAAACCTTTTACTTCTTATAACAACTCAAGCCAGTATACTTCCAGAAAAACTAAGTACAAATACCTTAATGGCTGGAAGTTTAAATTTAGATATGTATTTAAACCATCCTGCATTATATATACTTATGTGGATACTTATATACTTTGCTTTTGCAGGGGCAATTTCTAGTATCACCCTTGGACTTAGTATGGTTACTAGAAATAAATTTATTGTGCTTATAGCACCATTTATCATTGTACAAGCTATGGGAATTTTATTAGGGTTACTTAATCTTAGAGACTATAGTGTTGCAAAATTTTTATACTCATATCCAGAGCCTAATCCTATAGCCATGTTTATAACCTTTACTGTGATTATAATGGCAACATTTCTACCATTTTATTTTGGAGGAAAATCCAATGAACTCTTCTAAAAAAGAAAATTGTATTTCATTAAGGGAGTTAAGGATAATAATAGGGTTCTGTATAGTAATTTTCTTATTATCTTTTTATAGGCCATTACGATTCCTAAAAGATAATATTAATATAGCTCTAGATAATAATTTTCAATTAAGTAACTTTGATATTTTATCTTCCTTTCAAGATGTTGGAAATGTTGATTTCATAAGTTATATGTATATAATAATTCCTCTCTTCGTAACTCTTATTATATATGTTGTAGATACAAATAATGGTTTAATAAGAATGATAAGGTATGGAGATAGAAATAGGATATGGAATAAAAATATTCTTTTAATATTAGCTTCCTCTTTTTTATTAAGTATTCTTTTAGTAATTGGAGGCTATTTAGTTAGTGGAATAATTTTAGGAAGCTATAAAAATCTATGGAACACTGAAACAGGGCTTCCCTATTTGTTGTATGGAAAAACTAAAATATGGGGTAACCTATCTCAACTTTTAGTTAGCCACAAAGTAATATTTATATTCTGGATTATGACTTTTTTAGGATTATCTTTTATAGGAGCTTTTATTTGTACTATAAAACTTTTTATTCGAAACATATATGTTTATATAATATTAATAGCGATAGCATTTGGAGATTTTTTCAATATATTTAACTTTAGCTTAATAGCTAAAATTTCAGTATCACAAAGAGAATGGACTCATCCTCAAAGTATAACTTTTAATATTATTTATTTTTTAGTGGGATTTTTAATTTTTTATTTTTACGGTAAATATATTAATTCTCAAAAGGATCAAGGAATTACTAAAAAATCTTAGAATGTGTGGTGAAATACTTTGAGAGATATAAATATGATATTTTCTTTGATAAAAAGAGATATAAAAATGAGTAAGAAATCAACTTTAATCAGGTTTGGAATTTTTTTTATTATATTTACAGCATACATTCTACTTAATATATATAGGCTTTATGATTATCAAATAATTAATAGTAAGAGTTTAATTTTAGAGATTTTTAGAGGTTGTAATTATGTTGAGATTACAGGAGGAGTTTTAAATAAAATTTTTGAATTTCCTATAATATGGCTATTTATAAATACTTTTATAATTTATGCTGTGGGTGATTACTTTTATAGAGATATGAAGGTAAATGGAAGATATGTATTAATTAGAGTGAGAAAAATGTATCTTATATATATAGCTAAAATAGTTTGGAGTATATTTTTAGTTGTTTTATACTATGGTCTTTTATTAACTATAATTGGTGTATTAGGGTATTTATTCAGTAATAATCAATATCAATATGTAGACCCTAACTATTTTAAAATAGATACTTTGAAGTTAATAATATATGTATTTGTATTGTATTCGTTAACATCTGTCTCTCTTATTACTATTTTTATAACCTTAACTCTTAAAATAAAGCCTGTATATTGCTTTTTAATTGATACTGCATTGTGCGTGTCATCTATATTTGTAGAAAGTAAGCTTTTTATTGGTCAACATAATTTATTAATAAGACATGTACCTTTTGATACTGCTCATAATTTTACTATTTATAATTCAATAATATTTAATGTTGTTATAACTATTTGTTTAATCATAATAGGAGTTAGAGTTTCAGCTAAAAAGGAGATATTTTAAAGGAGGAGAAAATGGAACAAGCATATATAGAAATAAAAAATGTTACAAAAGAAATAAATGGGAACTTAATTTTAAATGATATAAATTTAAATTTTTATAGAGGAAAAATTTATGGTATAAAAGGTAAAAATGGTTCGGGGAAAACTATGCTATTTAGAGCTATTTGTGGATTTATAAAAACAGAAGGTGCTGTAATAGTTAATGGTAAACAGATTGGAAAAGATGGAAGTTATCCTGAAAATGTAGGAGTTCTTTTAGAAAATCCTGGTTTTTTACCTAATTACTCTGGATTCAAAAATCTAAAGTATTTAGCTGAGATAAATAATAAAATAAGTGATACGAATATCAAAAATATCTTAAAAGAAGTTGGACTAGATCCAGAGGAGAAAAAATCCTTTAAAAAGTATTCATTAGGAATGAAGCAAAAGCTTGGTATTGCACAGGCAGTTATGGAGAATCCAGACATAGTAATTCTTGATGAGCCAACTAATGCTTTGGATGAAGAATCAGTAAAAAAGATAAATTCTATGATTGCTAAGTTGAAAGAAGATAATAAGCTAGTACTTATATCAAATCATAATCGTGAAGAATTGGAAATGATTTGTGATGAAATATATACAATGGAAAACGGTAAAATATGTAATCATTTAGTGGTAAGTGAGGAAGATATTAATGAAAAGACGAAGTAAGATATATATTGGAATAGGTATCAGTCTCATTGTAGCATTAGGCATATGCTATCAATATTATAGAATAAACGCAGGAGTACCACGAGAGTATAATATTCAAAAATATTCCATGGGAGAAGTAGTTAAGTTAGATGATTTTGAAGTGATAGTAAATAATTTTACTGTAGCTGAAAATAAGGAGTATATAGATGCAAAAGAAAATGGTAATCCAGATAAGTTATATACGGTGGATTTTACAATAAAAAATATTAGTAATGAAGATAAACCAATAAAATTATTTATTGCTAAGAGTTCTATTTTATGTGGTTTGAAGGTTGTTGAAATCCCTCTAGAGATTAGAAGTGAGGACATAATGTCTTCATTAAAGAGTCAAGAAAAGAAAGATATAAGGCTCACCTATGAGGGATATGAAACCGATGAAGATGCGGTATTTGAATTTTATCCATCAAAAGAACTGTATAGGAATGAAATCAAGAAAGATTTAGAGAATTTAAAGATGCATGAAAAATATGTTGTACTGAATTTAAAAAAGTAGCTTTAATTAATAATCTCTAGAAGTGTACCTTAATGTACTTAAAATATATTAAGAGGGATATTTATTAAGATAGCAATTTCTAAGGTTTAAGAAAAATATATTTAAACTTTAGAAATTTCTTTATATGGAGGGGAATTATGAAAAAGAAACCATCTATAAAAAATGGTATTGCAATTTCAGTGGTAGCGATATTAGCTATAGTGCTGTTTATGGTGAGGATTAAAAGTGATTTTGGTGGACTTTTACCTAAATCTGAAGAAGTTGATGACAATGCTAGCACTATAATTAATGCTGGAGATACTAGTGTAGATTTGTCATTAGTAGAAGTTAATGAGGATTTCTTTAACAGTATGAATGAAAAAGAGTTAATACATTATAAAGTAATAAATTCTATTGATTTCTTTGATACTGTAGAAGGTGAATTCCAAAACTTTGGATTTTACTTCGATGATACGGTGAAATATATTATTGATATAAAAAATAACAGAAGTTTCGAACATGAAGAATCCAGTGAAAAAAATATTGATTCAATTTTTAATGACTATAAATGCATAGAATTAGATAATACAGATAATACCTATAAGAATATACAAGTTTTAAATAAGGCAGGGGAAGAGCCTTCTTATTTAAGAAAGTTTAAGCCTAAACAGCGATATGATGGTAATGGTATTTTGTCAAACAGATCAACAATATTAATTAGTGGTGCTGGCAGAAGTGTTCTAGCTGAAGAAACACTAGGTGGACATCTAAGAGATCATGAGAGATGGTCAATTGATGGAAGTGAAGAGTTTATCGGAAGGAAGTGTACTAAGATATCTGGAGAAAGAGAAGTTGTAGATACTAAAACAAAGGTATCAAAATTCACAGCATTAATTGATACAGAAACTGGAGTTGTACTAAAGTATGATGAGATGGATGCTTCAGGGAAAGCAGTGAATGGCTTTGAAACAAAGTATATAAAATACAATGAAACCTATGATCCTGAAATATTTAAAATATCTACAGAAGGATATACAGAGAAGGTTTATTAATAGGTGATAAAATTATAAGTTTATCTTTTAAGTATTACAATATGAAATAAAATCTAAAATATTCCATGGCTATATAAAAGGCTATGGAATATTTTTGTATTTATAAAAATAAAAGAACAAAATGTTACCTTGTTAACTTTTTATACATATAAATGGTTTACTTACAATAATATTATATGTATAATATTGTTATGAACTGTTACAATAATATACAAAAAGGGTGATAGTATGAAAAAGTGTGTTAATTGCAACAAGGAATTTGAAGATGAATTCAAGTTTTGCGAAGAATGTGGCAGCGAGCTACAAAAATTTATAGAATTTCAAGAAGGTTCTGTAAGTGGAGAATTTCTAGAAAAGAAGGAGATGAATGAGTCAAATAAGCAAGAAGAATTTAAGTGTCCCAAATGTGGATTTAACATGGAAAGTGGCATCAGGTTTTGTGAAAATTGTGGTCAAGGCATAGAGAAAATCAATCCAATAGAGAATGAATCACTAAATTTCACAGCAATGGAAGAAAGTCAAAAAGAAAGAATAAAAAAAGTGCCAACTAAAAAGCAAAAAATTATTTTTTCAAGTATATTTATTTTGATTTGCCTATGCACAGTGGGCTATTTTTTTGGGAAAAATTATTTTACTAGAGAGAATCAGATAGAGCGCTTTATAAATGTTTTGATTGAAAGCAAGCCTGAAAAGCTTAGCGCGAACCTTACTTCTAGTGATCCAAATTATAAAGTTACTAAAGAGAATATAGAGGTATTTGCTAAATATTTAGGTACCCACAAAAAATATACTTCTGATTTAGCTGTAGCTTTAAAAAATGGTCAATATAGTGACAGTGATATTTTTATGGCTGAAAAGGGAAAATATTTCCTTGTGTTTCCAAAGTATGAGTTTTATATAAAACCGATTTATATAACAATGGAAACTAATCAAAAAAACGTGGAATTATTTGCTAATGGAGCGAGTATGGGGAAATCTGACAGTGAAAACTTTGAAAAGGAAATAGGTCCACTTACTCCAGGTACATATGTTTTTGAAGGAAAGCTTACTGAAGGAGATAAAGTTGAAGTTAATAAAACTGAAATGGATTTAATTCGTTTTGGAAATGATGAATTTGATGAACAACAGTATGTAAATTTAACAATTAATAAAGTGAAATTTGATGTCGTAGCCAATGTAAGCACTGGGGATGTTTATGTTGATAATGAAAAGGTTGGGGCTTTAGTAGATGGTAAATTAAGTGTTGGGCCTTTAATATGGAATCAAGGTATGACAGTACAAGTTAAACAAACCTTTGCCGCGGGGGAAGTTGTATCTGACATCTATACCATTGAAGAAAATGAATTTTTAGCGGAAGAATATAGTAAGTATAATGTAATTTCATTATATATAGATAGCGAAGTAGAAGAGTATGATATAGAAGAATTTTTAAGCTCATTTTATAGCAATGTAACAAAATATACAGATGATTATTATAGTTTTGGAGAGGCTGAGGAGAATATACTGGCTTCATATTTTATAAGTGGCAAGAAAAATAAAGAGTATGTTGACTTTACAGATAATTTTATTAAACCAAATCGAACTAATGAAAATAAAGATTATACTGGTTGCTACCCTGAGTTTGAAAAAGTAAAACAAGTAGATATGAATACATATGAAATTCAATATACAATTACATATGAAACTCATTATACAGATAAACCTAGCCTAACAGAGAAGTTTAGATATAAAAAGGCAACTCTTAAAGTAGAAAATGGAGAATTAAAAATTGATAATCTAGGTGGAACAGAAAACTTTGAGATTGTTCAGCAATAAGAAGGATAGGTAAAGATGAAAAAAATTTTTTTAAGGTGTATTAGTGTTCTAATTATAATCCTGATTTGTACAACATCTTATATTTATTTTAAGGATAAAAATAAATCAAATGATGTTAAACAATCTTCCAATGAGAAATTTACTCAAAAAGGTACAAGCTCTAGTTCTGGTGGGAAAGCGGAAGAGATAACTCCAGAAATACCAAGTGAGGAAGAACTAGCTAAAGAAAAAATCACTACAATACTTAACAAAATGTCGCTTGAAGAAAAAGTAGGACAGTTATTTTTAGCTAGAGTTCCAGTAGAAAATCAAATTGAAGATATTACAAATTATCATTTAGGAGGATACTTACTCTTTGGTCGAGATTTTGAAAATAAGACCTTGGATAAGGTAAAAGAAACCATTAACAGTTATCAAGAACAAAGCTTAATTCCTATGCTAATTGCTTCTGATGAAGAGGGTGGAACAGTAACAAGGATTAGTAGTTTACTTGAAGCATCCTTTAAATCTCCTCAAGAGTTGTATAAAGCAGGAGGCATTGAACTTATAAAAGAAGATGTGAAAAATAAGAGCAAACTGTTAAAAGAGTGTGGTATACATACAGGGCTTTTTCCAGATGCTGATGTAGCAACAGAAAAAGATGCTTTTATATATCAGAGGACATTGGGAGTAGATGCTAAAGCCACTGCAAGCTATGTATCCCAAGTAGTAAAGGTATTAAAAGAAGAAAAGTTTGGAAGTACATTGAAACATTTTCCTGGATACGGAAATAATGATGATTCTCATGTTGGAATTGTCATAGATAATCGTTCTTTAGAAGAACTAAGACAAGCTGATTTATTACCGTTTATTGCAGGGATAGAAGCAGGTGCAGATAGTATTTTAGTAGCACACAATATTATGAATAGTATTGATGATGTACCTGCATCCATATCTACAGAGGTTCATAAAATTATTCGTGAGGAATTGAATTTCAAAGGAGTAATAATGACAGATGACCTAGATATGGAAGGTATTTCAAACTTCATATCTCAAGAGGAGGCAGGATTAAAAGCAATTGAAGCCGGAAATGATTTAATATTAAGTTCAACTTATAAAATCCAGATACCGTATATTATCAATAGCGTTAAAAGTGGTAGAATCACTGAAGAACGAATAGATGAATCGGTTATGCGTATTTTGAAATGGAAAAATAAATTAGGAATTTTATAAAAGAAAGAGGGTTAATATGAAATATTGTATTCACTGTGGACAACAAATAAAAGATGAATCAAAATTTTGTGCCTATTGTGGTAAGAGTCAAGTCATAGATGATAGCACAAAAGGTACTGTAGAAAAGAATAGTGTTCAAGAAACTATCTCTAATCTTAAAGAGCAAGCAATGGAGAATAAATCAATAAAACAGGCTGTATCAGCAGGAAAAAGCTATTTTAATTTCTTGATTGAAAATATAAAGAACCCAACTTTTAATACTGAGGCTTATCATAGCTATTATGGATATATTAGTTTAATATTATTATCCTTATTTACTTGTATTACTATTAGTAAAGGGATTGGCTCTATTGTAAACGAAATATATGAGGCTCTTGCAATCTTCGGAAGAGGATTCTATGGATCAAATGGAATGCCGTACATTTTTGAATTCTTTTTATACTTTGCTTTATCTATGTTAGCTATTGTTTTACTTTCTTACCTAACAACTACTAAGATATTAAAAGTATCATATAGATTTTCAGATGTTATAACTAAGTTTTTTGCACCAATGAGCTTAGCAGTAGTTATTAGCTTTTTCACAATGATTTTAGTATTTTTAAAATTAAGGGTAGGAAAGCTCGTATTACTAGGTTTAAGTATTATATTTATTTTACAACAAGTTTGTTATTATGCTTTTTTACTTGATGATAAAAATTATGTAAATGTAAAGAAAAATAAGATTTATATAGTTATATTAAACGTTATTTGCTTACTTGTTATTAATTTATGTACTTATAAATTAATAGGTGAAGCAATTCTTAGACAATGGTTTTAATATCATTTAAGGAGGTATAATTATGTATTGCATGAATTGTGGAAATCAGGTTTCGGATCAAGCAAAATTTTGTTCTAAATGTGGAGTAACTATGAAGGAAGTACCTCAAGAAGGTGTTTTATCAACTGTAGATTTTAAAAAAGAAACTAGCATAAATAAGGTTAAGAACTTTCTTGTGAAAAATAAAATAGTAGTGGGTATATTAGTACTGGTGTTAGCAATATTTGGATATATGAAGTTTATTCATACAGATGGAAGTATAAAAGGAACATGGCAATATAGCGATGAGTCTAGCACTGTTATTGCAGAAGTTGGCAGTAGAAGTAAAATTCTTTTAACTGCTATAGATAACTATGAAGGGCTTTCGTTTTTTCTTGAGGGAGAGTTAGAAAAGTATAATCAATCATATCTTTTAGATCTATTAGATTCAAAAATTACTATATCTGGACCTTCAGAGGGTTATACAAAAGAGGAGATTATAGATGATATAATTAGTTCAGATAACTCTAAGGAAGCCTATGATTATTTATATAAAAATTCTGATATAAAAGATGGAAAGCTTTCTATAACAATAGATTTTGGTAAAGTGCCTTCTACGGTAGCAAATTTAATTTTAGATAGCATGTACTTATTAGATTCAAAGATGACATATACTTTTACACCAGTTCACAACAATGTTTTACAAGTTAACTTAGGAATCTTTGATGAAGAGGTAATAAGCCTAATGAAAAGATAAACCTAAAGAGTTTAGAGTTATGCTCTGAAGAAAAAATAGTTTGTAAAATAAAAAAAATAGGGAAATGTGAGGTTAGAATCCATGAAAAAAAGAATTTTAGCATTACTACTTGTAACCATAATGGCTACAACTATGGTAGCATGTGGTTCAAAGAGTTCTGCAGATGAAGCTAAGGAAGGAAACAAAACAGAAAGTGATGGGGGTACGCTTTCAGCAGAGAAAAATTTATTTGATGTTGAAGTCACATTACCAGCAGCATTTTTTGAAGGTAGTGATATATCTACTATTGAGACAGAAGCAAAAGCTAAAGGGGTTCATGAAGTTAAAGCCAATGATGATGGCTCTGTAACATATGTTATGGATAAGAAAACTCATAAAGAATTTTTGGCTAGTATGAAGACAAGCATTGATGAAAGTATCAAGGAAACATTAAATGATAAGGAAAATTATCCTTCATTTACAGATATAAAATATAATGAAGATTTAACACAATTTGATGTAATGGTTGATAAAGCATCCTATGGAGGACTTCAATCCTTTATAGCTGTAGGGTTTTATATGTATGGGAACATGTATCAAGCAATGGATGGACAAGAATCCGATAAAATAAAAACTGTAGTGAATTTCAAAGATAAGGACACTGGAGAAATTATTGAAAGCGGCGATTCATCAACTTTGGGTGAGGAAAGCAAATAAAAATTAATGATTTTAAAATGATTTTAAGATGGAGGTAATACTTTCATATAAAGAAGTTACCTCAAAAGGAACAAATTAAAGATAGAAAATAGATTCTAATGGCTCAGAACCTAGTAGTAACTATAGGTTTTGAGCTATTTTTCTATAAAAATCCATTAAAGATTATAAGAAGCCTTATATGTAAAATCATATAAATATAAATGTAAATGAAAACAGATGTGTAATCTTGCTATAAATTTATTTTAATGAAGAATATATGGTTGTAATTACAATTGTAGTATAATATTAACATAAGGTAAGTGAAGAATGATTTGCACTTTATATTAATATCTGCAAGGGGATATGTATATGAATATAAATTTTGAGTTAGGAAGAGAAAAAGATATTGATGAATTAGAAAGGCTTTATAATGACTTGAATGATTATTTGTCAGAGGGAGTGAACTATCCTGGGTGGAAGAAGGGGATATATCCTGTTAGGCAAGATGCAATTGATGGAATTAAAGAAGAAAGCCTTTATGTAGCAAGATATAATGGTAAAATTATTGGTTCTGTAATTTTAAGACATAAGCCTGAGGCTGCATATTCCAAAGTTAAGTGGGAGTTCGAATCTGACTATTCAGATGTCTTTGTAATATACACATTTGCAGTTCATCCACAGTTTTTAAAGTGTGGAGTAGGTAAGGCATTGATGGATTTTGCTATTAAACATAGTATTAAGGCCCAAGCTAAATCAATTAGATTAGATGTTTATGAAGGCAATACACCTGCTATTAAATTGTATGAAAAATGTGGGTTTAAATATGTTGATACAGTTGACTTAGGTCTTGAAAGTTATGGGCTTAAGTGGTTCAGATTATATGAAAAGATGTTATAAGTAAGTGAGCTATAGTTTTATATTTTAAAAGTTAACTATTGCTATACAAATCAATAGCCTAAGTTAAATTATGCTCCGTTGTAACAACACTTCTAGAAATATATAATTAAACCATAATAAGAGGTTAGGAGTGATACCATGGAGATAAATATAGGTTCTGTAATACAAGACTTAAGAAAACGCAAAGGGTTAACCCAAGAGCAGGTTGCTGATGCCATTGGCGTATCAAAGGCAGCGGTTTCAAAGTGGGAAAGTGGCAATACTTATCCAGATATAACCTTGTTAGCTCCACTAGCTAGGCTATTAGATACAAATATAAATGAATTATTAGAGTTTAATTCTAAGCTTACAGATAAAGAGATAAATAATATAGCTAAGCTTTGTGAAGGTGAATTTTTAAAGGGAGATTATTTTGCTGCCTATGATTATTGTGAAAAGCAGCTTAAAAAATACCCTAACGTGGCAGAGTTAAAGCTATTAATAGGAACTTTGTACTGGCAATATGTTGTTCTGCTTAAGGATGATGAAGAAACAAGCAATAGAATGATAAAACATGCTTGTGAAATCTTTGAAAAGGCAAGTGAATCCTCAAATACAGATATTAAAGAAGCTGCACTTCATGTGATGGCATCTCTCTATATGATGGAAGAGGATTACGACAGTGCACTAAAAACAGCAGAAAGACTTAATCAGAAATCCAATGATACAATGCTTTTATTAGCAACTATTTATCGTAATAAGGGTGAAAATCATGATGCAAAACAGCTCTATCAAAGAATACTTCTTAAAAATATCCAAAGCTCTGCCTTAGTGCTTCAAAGTTTATCTTGGATTGCAGCTAAGGAGTTAAAGCCTGATGAAGCAGAATTTTTCCTAGAGACAATAATTAAATTAGATACTCTATTTGAAGTTCAAAGTAATGGAGAAGCCTGTTCTCTACAATTAGCAGAACTATATGCTAGAAATAAAGAGCAAGATAAGGCCATCACTATGTTAAATAGATACGTAGCTTTCATAAAAGAGCTAGTAACCAGTGGAAATCTAGGCCTTAACAGTAGTAGATTTTTTAAGGAAATAGAGTTCAAAGATTTTCAAAATGAAAAGTCAGAGTTCATGAAACAGCACCTTGCCGAGGAAATCATTAATACTCCAGCATTTGAGGATTTAAAGGAAAATGAAGAGTTTAAAAAGATTATAAAGGAGTTAAGGAGTTTGTAAGATATAGAAAGGGTTTATAAATATAATTTAGGTAAAGTCAGTAGAGAGTACTGGCTTTTTTAGTGGGGATAATTTATTGATGTTTAGGGGTACTATTGAAGAAATTTATTTAAGGCTTAACTATTTAAAAAGACAAGTTTTGAATACAGTCTATGTTTTATAATTTTTTGTTTTAAAATGGATTAATATCATAATAAATAGTCAAAATAAAAATAAAGCGTATATTATATAACAATTTATATTATTATAACCTAGTGATATAATAATATAAACTGGACCATGGAGGTTATAATTTTAATGGAATATAAATCTACAATTAAATCAAGGCCTTATTTATATAAAGAAACTAAGAAGGCCTCAAGTCTTATAAATAGTGGATTAGATACTGATAGTATAAAAGAAAAATCGTTAGAAGATAATATTTTCCAATTAGAAAGTGAAACAAGAAAGAAGGAAATTGCATCAATAATAATTGCTAGATTAAATGGGCTTGATGAACAGGTTATTTATAATATTGTAAATAGTAACATTGAAACATCAAAAATTTTAGTTTTATATGCAATATTAAAAACAGATAGATTATTTTTTGAGTTTATTAATGAGGTTTATAAAGAAAAGATTCTATTAAAGGATTTATTTATAAGAGATAAGGATTTTGGAGTATTCTTTCAAAATAAGAGAGAACAAAGTGATAAAGTTGCATCATGGTCAGAATATACTTTTAAAAAGTTGAAACAAGTTTACATAAGAATTCTTTTTGAAAGTGGACTTATAGTAAATCAAAAGGGAGATAGAGAAATCAAAGTTCCCATAATTGAAAGCGAAGTAAAGGACTACTTATATAGTATTGGAGATAGGTTATATATAAATGCTATACTTGGAATAGTGGATTAATTAATGACGGTGGTGAAAAGATG
Source organism: Clostridiaceae bacterium (assembly GCA_902363375.1). Lineage (GTDB taxonomy): Bacteria > Bacillota > Clostridia > Clostridiales > Clostridiaceae > Clostridium_J. The sequence goes on from CABIZX010000003.1 coordinate 289,899, forward strand.
AAAGACATATATCAAAGATTAGATGATATACTGCCAAAGATAATAGAGCCTGAATTTAGAAAAAATAAAGGTCTAGGAAATGAAATAGGATTCTATATATTTGATTATAATCCTGAAGAAGAACTTATAGTTAGAGATAGAGTTAAATTTATAAAAGAAAAGGCCCAATCAGCATATGGGTTAAATATTGTTGAATTTGATTTATATGAAATAATAATAGAAACATTAAGTAACTTTGGTTATTTAGATCGTTGTTTTAAAATGGAGCAAGATAAAGGTAGTGAACATGTTCTTCTAAAAGCAATAAAAACAGCCTTAAGAATTACAGAGGATGATGACTTGTTTTTAGAATACATTAGTTCGAGACTTGAAGGGGCAGATATAGTATTTTTAAGTGGGGTAGGAAAAGCATGGCCTATAATTAGGTCACATACTATTTTAAATAATCTTCATAGAGTTGTTGAAGAACAGCCATTAGTTATGTTTTTTCCAGGAACATATGATGGAGGAACACTTATGCTATTTAATCAATTAAAAGATGATAATTACTATAGAGCATTTCAACTAATAGACAAATATTAAGGTGAGGGGTATTTATACATGGATGCGAAGTTAAAATCAATGTTTTATAAACCTATTGATAGAGATATTAAGGGCGTAATTAAAGTAGGTCAAGCAGATGAGGAAAATATAAAGCAAGAGTTAGAAGAATATGTTGTAACAGGAGAGTTAAATAAACATATTGATAGATTTTTTGAAGGCTATAAATCCGGAATTATAGGTAATACAGATAAAAATGGAGTATGGATTTCTGGTTTCTTTGGAAGTGGTAAATCACACTTCTTAAAAATCCTTTCTTATTTATTAAATAATCAAAGCATTGATGGGAAAAATGCAATTGACTATTTTGATGATAAAGGCTTAGATAGTTTTGTTTTAGATAATATGAAAAAAGCTGGTGATGTTTCAAGTGATGTAATTCTTTTTAATATAGATTCTAAGTCAGACTCTAAAAGTAAGTTAAATAAAGATGCCATAGTTAATGTATTTAATAAAGTATTTAATGAAATGCAAGGCTTTTGTGGAACTATGCCTTGGCTTGCAGATTTAGAAAGACAAATGGTTAAAGATGGTGTCTATGAGAAATTTAAAAGTAAGTTTAAAGAAATTAGAGGTGGGGAATGGGAAGAGTTTAGATCTAACTTCTATTTCGAAGAAGATGCTATAGTAGAAGCATTATCAGAAACTACTAGAATGAGTATAGATGCAGCTAGAAGTTGGTATAACAAGGCTGAAAATAATTATTCATTAAGTATAGATGATTTTGCAACTAAGGTAAAAGAGTATTGTGACTCAAAAGGGGAGAATCATCATGTAGTATTCTTAGTTGATGAAATTGGTCAGTACATTGGAGATAACACTCAGCTTATGCTAAATCTTCAAACAGTAGTAGAAGATCTAGGCACTAAATGTCAAGGTAAGTGTTGGGTTATAGTAACTTCTCAGGAAGGCTTAGATGAATTTACTAAGATAAAAGGAAACGACTTCTCAAAAATTCAAGGAAGATTTAATACAAGGCTATCTTTATCATCTGCTAATGTTGATGAAGTAATTAAGAAGCGTATACTTAGAAAAACTGATGGTGCTACAAGTCATCTAAAGGCATTATATGAGCAGAAGGAATCTATAATAAAGAATCTTTTGTCCTTCACTTCCGATACAGCAGAAATGAAGTTATATAAAAATAGTGAAGATTTTGCTGAAGTATATCCTTTTATTCCTTATCAATTTAACTTGCTTCAAGCAGCATTTAACGGAGTAAGAGAACATGGTGCATCAGGGAAGAGTTTATCTAGAGGAGAAAGATCATTACTAGGGGCTTACCAACAAGTTGCAATTGATTATATGGATATGGATTCAAATGTATTAGTTCCATTTTCAGCATTTTATAAAACTATAGAAACATTTTTAGATTCATCAATAAGATCTGTTATTATTAACGCAGAAAAAAATGAAAGACTTGATGAATTTGATGTGGAAGTATTAAAGTTACTGTTCTTAGTTAAATATGTTAATGAAATGAAATCAAATATTAATAATTTAGCAACGTTACTAGTTGATAATATAGATGCATCTCATAGAGATTTGACGTTTAAAGTTCAGGAATCATTAAAAAAACTAATCAGAGAAACATTAGTACAAGAAAATGGGGAAGAGTATATATTCCTTACTAATGATGAGCAAGATGTTAATAAAGAAATAAAGAATATGAGTATAGATAGTGGAGAAGTTATACAAAAGGTTGGAGAAATTGTCTTTGACGATATATATAAAGACAACAAATATAATTACGCTAAAAAATATATGTTTACATTTAACAAGATAGTTGATGATAGAACGAGGGGACCACAAAATAATGATATAGGAGTTAGAATAACAACTGCTAACTTTGATTTAGCAGGAGGGGGAGGAACTTCTCAAAGTGAATTAAAGCATTTATCTATTAGAGAAAATAATGTAATAATCAATGTTTCAAAAGACATTAATTATTTAGATGAAATTGAAAATGTATTGCAGATAGATGCCTATTTAAGATTGAAGGGTGGATCAAGATCAACACCTGCTATAGAGGATATAAAAAGCAAAAAAAGTAGAGAGAGAGAAGAAAGATTAAAAAGAGCAAAATTCTTAATTGAAGAAGCAATAAGAATAGCAGAAATTTATGTTAACGGAAGTCTTCTAGATATAAAAGAAAAAGGTGCAGTAGATAGAATTAATGAAGGATTAAGAGCTTTAATAGATTCTAAGTACAACAAATTAAATTATATAAAAGAGTTTAAAGAAACAACAAAAGATTTATTTGATATTATGGATGCTAGATTAAATCAAATGTCTTTATTAGATAATGATCCAAATAGATTAGCAATAGATGAAATAAAGACTCATATAGAAACAAGTACAGCCAGAAATCTTCAAATAACTGTTAAAAGTATTATAAATAAATTCTCTAATGCTCCATATGGATGGAAGGAAGTTGATATTCAAGGAGTTATAGTTACCTTATTTAAAAGGCAAGACATAAAAGTTGTTTTAAATAATGAAGTGCTATCGCCTAATAATAGAGAAGTTGTTAATTATATTACAAAGAGAGATTATGTAGAGAGAGTTATTTTAAAAACTAGAGAAAAAGTCCAGGCTAAATATATAGATGCTTTAAAGGATTTAAATAAAGACTTATTCGGATTTTCATCAATGCCAAGTGATGAGGATGGAATGATGAGTATATTTAAGGAACAATGTAAATTAGAATTACACAAAATAGATATAATGTTAAATAATTTTAGTGTAACAAGTAAGTATCCAGGTGAAGAAATCTTAAGAAAAGGAATGAAACTTTTTAAAGAAGTAATAGAAATAAAAGATACATTAGAGTTCTTCAAAAAGGTATATGATTTAGAAGATGAGTTCTTAGCTTATGTTGATGAGATAGATAATATCAAAGGGTTTTTCTTTAAAAAAGAAAGTGGAGTTATTGATACTTCTTCTAAGGGAGAGCAAAGAATAATATTTGATAATGCCATAGAGAAGTTAAAGAGCTATGAGGATAATAAGGAATATATAGTAAATGATGAATTTAGTGAAATAGTTGAAGAAATAAAAACTATTTTAAGAATGAAAGAACCATATTCAAAGATACCAACTATTCCATTATTAATAGAAAGGTATAATAATAAAATCTTAGAATTATTAGAGAAAGAAAGTATCCCAGTTCTTGAGTTTATTCAAATTAGCAAGAAAGAAGTTATAGAAACTTTAGAAAGCTATGATTTCAAGAATAAGTTCCTTAATAGAATAATTGAAGAGTTTAACAACTTAACTAATAGAACAGAAAAGGCTAATAATTTTGCAGTTCTTTCTTCAATGTCTGATCTTTCAGAGAAGTTAAAGCTAAAGTGGATTAAGGAAATAGTTACAGAGGATGAAAGACAAAAGAGACTAAAGGCTAGAGAAATAGAAGCAGCAAATAGAGTTGCAGAAACTAATGCATTAAAAGGAAATGATTCAGGTTATACAGTAGAATCTGTTAATCAAGAACCAGAAATTGTAATAAAAACTAAGACTTTAAGTATGAGAGAATTAGTTAAAGGACAAAAGGTTATTAAAAATGATGACGATATAGAAGCTGTAGTTGAAGCATTAAGAAGAAAGTTAAAAGAGGAATTAGAAAAGGATACAATAATAAGTTTAGTATAGACTTAAAACTTAGGAGTTGATTAGATGAGTGGAATATTAGATAAATATGATGAAGCAATTAGTCTAACGTATAATTACACATAATGAAGAGATAAAATTACAAATAGATAGCGATGGAATAGAAATTTATAATAATTTAGGTAGAGGTTAAATATGGATAAGAATAAAATCAAATCTTTTGCAATTTGGGCGAGAAGAAGTTTAATTGCAGCAGTTAGTGAAAAAGCAAATAGAATTGGTATATACGAAGATAAAATAATAGAAGCAACTGATGTACAAGGTGGATTTAAGTTAGAAGGGAAGGAGGAAATATTTTCACTTCCAAAGAAGGATAGAGATGCACTTGTAAAAGAGGTTAAAGAAAAGGGTTTTGAGCAGGTGATGGAAGAAGTAGCATATACTTGGTTCAATAGATTTATGGGACTAAGATATATGGAGGTTAATAATTATCTTCCATCAGGAGTTAGAATACTTTCATCAGAGATTGAGGGAAAGAAGGAACCTGACGTATTAACAAAAGTATCAGAGATAATTGATGAATTGGGACTTGATGCTAACAAAATTTATGACCTTTTAGACACAGGTGATACTTCAGACAGAGAAAAAGCATATAGAATTATTTTAGTTAAGCAGTGTAATGAACTTGGAAGAATAATACCTCAAATGTTTGAAAAAATAAGTGATTATACAGAATTACTGCTTCCAGATAATCTTTTAGAAGAAGGCTCTGTTATAAGAAAAATGGTTGATGACATAGAAGAATCTGATTGGCTTGAAGAAGTAGAGATCATAGGATGGATGTATCAATACTATATTTCAGAAAAGAAGGATGAAGTCTTTGCATCATTAAAGAAAAATGTAAAAATAACAAAAGAAAACATACCAGCAGCCACTCAGCTATTTACTCCAAAGTGGATAGTTAAATATATGGTAGAAAACTCATTAGGAAGACTATGGCTTGAAGGACATCCTAATGAGGAGCTTCAAAAGGAATGGAAGTATTATTTAGAAGAAGCAGAGCAAGAGCCAGAGGTCGAAGAAGAGTTAAAGAAAATAAGAGAAGAACATGCAATGTTAAAACCAGAAGATATAAAGGTGTTAGACCCATGTATGGGATCAGGACATATCCTAGTTTATGCTTTTGATGTTCTTTATGAAATATATAAAACAGCAGGATATTCAGAAAGAGAAATACCTAGATTAATATTACAAAATAATCTTTATGGACTAGATATAGACGATAGAGCAGCCCAATTAGCATCATTTGCTTTAATTATGAAGGCCAGACATTACAATAGGAGATTGTTTAGAGAAATAGAAAGAGAACATTTAGGATTAAATGTTTGTTCAATTCAGGAAAGTAATAGTATAGGTAAAGAAGCAATAGATTATTTCTGTGAACATACTACAATGGACAGTGAACAATTAAGGAATGATGTTGAGTACTTAATTGAAGTCTTTAATGATGCTAAGGAATATGGGTCTATACTTGAAGTTAACAATGTTAATTTTGATGCATTGAGGCAAAGATTATTTGAAATAGAAGAAGATAATAATTTAATGTTTGGTGATTATAGAGCGATACTTTTAGAAAAATTACCTATGCTAATTAAACAGGCAGAGGTAATGAGTAGAAAGTATGAGGTATGTGTTACTAATCCACCTTATATGGGAAGTAAGGGGATGAGCGCAAAATTACAATGTTACCTAAAGAGGGAATATGTCAATTCTAAATCTGATTTATTTGCAGTATTTATGGAAATCTATAAGAAAAATATTAAAAAAAATGGATATCTTTCAATGATAAATCAGCATTCATGGATGTTTCTAAATAGTTTTGAGAAGTTGAGAGTGGAGTTATTGAAAAATAACACTATAATTAATATGATTCATTTAGGATCAAAGGCATTTGAAGAAATTGGAGGAGAGGTAGTACAATCAACCAGTTTCATAATTAGAAATGGGAGCAATATTAAATATATAGCAAGATATATTAGAACTATAGAAGAAAATAACAGTAAGCAAAAAGAAAATAAGGTATTAAAAGATATTAATACAAATAAGTTTTATCAAATGATTCAAAAAAACTATTTAGAAATGCCCAATAATATTATATCTTATTGGGTTAGTGACAATACAATAAATATCTTTAAAAATAGTCAACATATATATGACTTTGCAGATTCATGTATTGGGATGAGAACTGGTGATAATTCAAGATTTTTGAGATTATGGTATGAAGTTAATATAAATAAACTTATTTTTAATGCAAGAGATAAAAATGATGCGCTTAATAGTAGTGGAAAGTGGTTTCCTTACAATAAAGGTGGAACATTTAGAAAGTGGTATGGTAATAATGAATACGTAGTGAATTGGGAAAATGATGGGTTTGAAATTAAAGAAAATACTAAGAAAAATTATCCACAATTAGGCGATAACTTAGGTTGGAAAATTAGCAATGAGCATCAATATTTTAAAAGAGGAATTACTTGGTCTGGTGTATCTACTAGTAAATTTGGAGTAAGATGTTTTAAAGAAGGAATGATATTTGATTCAGGTGCAAATGGATTGTTTGAATTTGATGAATCAAATTATTTATATTTAGCAGGGTATTTAAACACTAATTTAACTGATGAGTTCTTAAAAATTATGAATCCAACAATAAATACAGGATGTGGAACGGTTGCACAGATACCGATAATTTACAATGATGTGATTAAAGTAAAGGTATCTGAATTAGTAAAGGGTAATATTGTGAATTCAACTAAGGAATGGGATTCTTTTGAGGTTTCATGGGACTTTAAAATCCATCCATTATTAAAGTTAATAGATAAGGGAGAGCAGAATAGCATAAGTTCCATATTTAGGATATGGGAAACTGAGTGTGAAGAAAACTTTGCTCAATTAAAATCTAATGAAGAAGAACTAAACAGAATCTTTATTGATATTTATGGACTTCAAGATGAATTAACTCCAGAGGTTGAAGATAAGGATATCACCATAAGAAAAGCTGATAGGGAAAGAGATATTAAATCCTTTATTTCCTATGCTGTTGGTTGTATGCTAGGTAGATATTCTATAGACACAGAAGGTCTTATCTATGCTGGTGGAGAATTTAAGGATAAGTGGAATCTTTCTGATAAAAAGGTTAGGAAGATAGAGAAGGATGAAGAAGGGAATATAATATCAGACTCATGGGTTGATGCTACTTTCCTACCTGATGCTGATAATATTATTCCAATAACAGAGGATGAATATTTTGAAGATGATATACTTTCAAGATTTATTGATTTTGTTAGAACTGTTTATGGAAATGATACCTTAGAGGAAAACTTAGATTTTATTGCTGATTCTATTGGTAGAAAACCATCTGAAACTGCAAGGCAAGCTATTAGAAGATACTTTATTAAAGATTTCTATAAGGACCATTTAAAGGTTTATCAAAAGAGACCTATATATTGGATGTTTGAATCAGGAAAAAATGATGGCTTTAAATGTTTAATCTATATGCATAGATATAATGACCAAACTATTGCTAAGGTTAGGACTGATTATCTTCATACAATACAAAGAAAATATGAAGCAGAGATTAATAGACTTCAATTAGTTATAGATTCACAAGAGTATACTGCAAAGGATAAAGCAGCTGCTAAGAAAAAGATAGATAAAATATCTAAGCAAATTGAAGAGTGTAGAGAGTATGATCAGGTAGTAGCTTACTTAGCAAATGAAAAGATATCCATTGACTTAGATGATGGAGTAAAGGTGAATTATGACAGATTCCAAGATATTAAGGTAATTAATTCAAAGGGTAAAGAGATAAAAATGAATTTATTAGGAAAAATATAATACTTTAGTTGACAACTTGTAAAATTATGTTATTCTATATATAGAAACTAGATAAATATTTATAGCATATCGAAAGTTTACTAGTTACTATAACAAGGCGTAAAGCCGTAAAGTATCCCCTAGGTTCGTAAGAGCTTAGGGGTATCTTTTTAATCTCAAATAGAAATTTATTGAATAAATGTAGAAGGGTGTAAAAACATGGGGGATATAAATTATAGTTTAGGACTTGATATAGGGATAACATCTGTAGGCTGGTCAGTTATAAATTTAGATAAAAATAGAATAGAAGATTTAGGTGTGAGAATTTTTAATGCTGCGGAAAATCCAAAGGATGGAGCTTCTTTAGCTATGCCAAGGAGACTTGCTAGAGGAAGAAGAAGATTATTGAGAAGAAAGGCTTATCGTATTAAAAGAGTTAAAAATTTAATATCAGAAACTGAAATGCTGAGTAAAGAAGAATTAAATAACTTATATACTGATAATTACCTATTAAATGTATGGGAAGCTAGAGTAAATGGGTTAGATTATTTCTTAACTAGAGAAGAATGGGCTAGAGTATTGATTAATTTTTGTAAAAGACGTGGTTTTAAATCTAATAGAAAAAATGAATCTAAAGATAAAGAAACAGGTGAATTACTAGCAAGTATAAATAGTAATTTAGAAAATATGAGAGCAGTTAATGCTAGAACTATAGGCGAATTTATATATAAAAAAGTTAAAGAAGAAGATGAAAAGTATGGAGCATTTAGAAATAAATTTGGACAATATACTAGGTGCGTATCGAGGGATGTAGTTAGGGAAGAGATACATACATTATTTGAGGCTCAACGTAAATTTAATAACGACTTTGCCAGCAACGAAATAGAAGATAAATATTTAAAAATATTCAATTCACAAAGACCTTATGCAAAGTTTGAGGATTTAGAAAAATTAGTAGGATATTGTACATTTGAAGGCAAAAAGTATAAGAGAGCACCTAAAAACTGTATTACAGCTGAAGAATTTAGACTATATGAAGTTATGAACAAATTATCCATTTTCAATAATGGGGACAAGAGAAAACTTACAGCTGAAGAAAGAGAAATGATTGTAAATGAAGCTTTTTCAAAAAGAGAAATTAAGTATGGAGCCTTGAGAAAAATTTTAAATTTAAGTGATGAAGAGAGATTTTCAACTTTAACTTATAGCTTGAATAATGATGTTGATAAAACTGAAAATACTATTTTTATTTCTTTAAGAGGCTACTATGAAATTCGTAGAGCTATAGAACATGGTGTAAGTAAGAAATACTGGGAAGAAATAAAAGAAGATAGGAAGCTTTTGAATGATATAGCATATGTTCTTACATTAGGAAAAACTGATGAAGATATCATTAAACAATTAAGATTAAGGAATGTTCCAGATTCGGTAATAGATTCGGTATTAGATATATCTTTTAGTAAATTTAATAATTTATCAATTAAAGCATTAGAGAAAATTTTGCCTTACATGAAGGAAGGATATCAATACGATAAAGCATGTGAAAAGGCAGGATATAATTTTAAAGCAATATATGAAGGAATAAAAAGTAGGAAGCTTCCTGTAATAGATATTAATGAAATTGTAAATCCAGTTGTAATAAGAGCATTAGCCCAAACTAGGAAAGTAATAAATGCTGTTATAGATGAATATGGATCACCTATTAGAATTAATATAGAACTTGCTAGAGAACTATCAAAAAACTTTAAGGATAGAAAGAAGATAGAGAAAGAGCAGAAAGAGAATAGATATAACATAGAAAAAGTTGCAGAAGATTTAGAGGAATTGATGGGAAAGAAACCTACTGGTGCTGAAATTCTAAAGTATCGTTTGTGGGAACAACAAAGAGGGGAATGTGCTTACTCATGCTCACCTATAAGCTTTGGCAGCTTGTTTAGTCCAGGCTATTGTGAAATTGATCATATTATTCCGTTTAGTAGATCTTTTGATGATAGTATATCAAATAAGGTATTAGTATTAGGAATTGAAAATCAAAGAAAGGGAAATAGAACTCCTTTTGAATATTTTGGGGACAATGAAGACAGGTGGCATAAATTCGAGGTATGGGTAAATAGCGGCAACTTAAATTATAAAAAGAAGATGAATTTACTTAAGAGAAGATTTACTGAGGAGGAACAGCGTGATTGGAAAGCAAGAAATCTTCAAGATACTAAATATATCTGTAGATATATTGCAAACTATGTTAATAGTAGATTAGAGTTTAAAAAAAGTGATATTAAACAAAAGGTAATTACTATTAATGGTAGAGCCACAGCTTATTTAAGAGCCAAATGGGGTCTTAATAAGGTTAGAGAAGATGGTGATAAGCATCATGCATTAGATGCTACAGTAGTGGCTGTTGCAACTCAAGGAATGGTTCAAGAGATATCTAAGTATAGTAAAGCTCATGAACTACAGTATATAAGGCAAAATGATGATTTTGTAGACATTGAGACTGGTGAAATTGTACAGCTTGAAGAATATAAATATCTAAGGAAAGATTTATTACCTCGTCCATGGCTAGGGTTTAGTGAAGAATTGGTAATGAGATTGAGTGATGATCCACTAGAAATATTAAAAAAATCACCTTTTAAGAGTTACAATGAAGAGTTTATTAAGTCAACTGTAAGACCAGTGTTTGTTTCTAGAGTTCCTTATAGAAAAATTGGAGGAAAATTATTCAAAGAGACAGTATATTCTTCTAAGGCCTTTGTGGAAAATAGTTTTATTGTAAAAAAAGATTTAAAAGATTTAACTTTAAAAGATATGGATAATGTTTATAACTATTCTTGTGATAAAAAGTTATATGATGCTATAAAAGAAAGGCTAGAAGAATTCAACGATAATGGTAAGAAAGCATTTGAAAATGAATTTAGAAAGCCAACAAAATTAGGCAAATTAGGGCCAATAGTGAGAAGTATAAAAATAGTTACTTCTGTTCCATTTAAAGATGGAGTTGAAATAAATAATGGATTAGTTGCAAAAGAAGGTATGGTTAGAATAGATATTTATGAAAAAGATAAAAAGTATTTTGCAGTACCAGTATATAGGTATCAATTACTAAACGGAGTAATTCCAAAGTATGCAGCAGTTGCGAATAAGCCAGAAGAACAATGGATTTATATGGATGAAACCTTTAACTTTAAGTTCTCTATATATAAAAATGATTTAATAGAAATTAAGTATTTAAAGAAAGAAGGATTCTTTGGATATTATGATGGGTTTGATAGAGCTACAGCATCTATTACAATTGAAGCTCATGATAATTCACAAAGGTATAGAAGCATAGGAATTAAAAAAGATGTATTAGAGTTTAAAAAGTATGATGTAGATGTATTAGGTAGGTATCATAAGGTTAAGGAGAGTGTTAAATAGTGGCATTTAGAAGTGTAATTATTTCAAATCCTGCTAGTTTAGGATTAAAGAATAATAGTCTTGTAATAGAAAATGAAAATCACTATGAAATTCCTATAGAAGATATATCGATTCTAGTAATTGAAGGGATTTCAGTAAAATTAACTAATAAGTTAATAAGTAAGTTAACGGAAAATAGTGTTGCTACAATTATTTGTGATGATAAACATTTACCATCTTCAATCATTCTACCATTAAATGTACATCATAGATCATATAAAGTATTAAAGCAACAACTTAATCAAAGCTTACCTTTTTCAAAAAGAATTTGGCAAGTTATTATAAAACAAAAACTATATAATCAAGGAAAATGTTTAGAGATATTAGGATTAGATGGATATAATTTTTTGTATAATTTATCTGAGGCTGTTGAAAGTGGCGATAAAGGTAATAGGGAGGCCATTGGAGCGAAACATTATTTTAAGTGTCTTTTTGGAGAAGGTTTTACCCGTGATGATGCTAATGGAATTAATTCAGCATTGAATTATGGATATACTATTATGAGAGGTGCTGTAGCAAGAACTTTAGTTATGTATGGCTTCAATGCTACATTAGGAGTAAATCATTGTAATGAATTAAATTCATTTAACTTAGCAGATGATTTTATGGAACCTTTTAGACCTATAGTGGATTTGTGGGTTTACCAAAATGTTAGCGAAGATAGTATTTTAACTAAAGAAGATAGAATTCAATTGGTGGATTTAGTGAATTATCAGTGTGTTATTGGAGAACAAAATCAATCAGTATTAAATGCCATGGATAAAATGATAGCTTCCTATACAACAGCGTGCAGTAAGAAAGATTTTAGATTATTAAAGACTCCAGAAATTAAACAACTGGAATATCATTATTATGAGTAGAAATTTCATGAGAGTAATTGTATTTTTTGATTTACCTGTTGTAAAAAGAGAAGAGAGAAAAGAATACCAGATATTTAGAAGGTTTTTATTAAATGATGGTTATACAATGATTCAGTATTCGGTTTATTCTAGAATTTGTAATGGAACTGATGGAGCTAAGAAGCATATAATGAGGTTAGTAAAAAATTTACCATCGAAGGGTTCTGTAAGGTATTTGCAAATTACAGAAAAACAATATTCTGAAATGAAGTTCTTGGTAGGGTCTCCAAAACCACAAGAAGAATGTATAAATTCTTCTCAATTAAATGTTTTTTAATTAGTTAAAACCCATTGAATTGTATTAATATCAATGGGTTTTAGCTTTGGTATTATAGCATATCGAAAAATTACTAGGAACTATAACGGTAGACAAGTTGTTGCCAATGATGAAGATATTATAGCATATCGAAAAATTACTAGGAACTATAACTAATAATTCAACTAAGTTACTATTGTCAAGATTATAGCATATCGAAAAATTACTAGGAACTATAACGGTGATTGGAAAGGAACTGAGGAATTGGCGATTATAGCATATCGAAAAATTACTAGGAACTATAACAAATCATGTTCAAGAAATATTAAAAAATATATTATAGCATATCGAAAAATTACTAGGAACTATAACTAGATATCCAGTATGGTATATGGAAAAGACATTATAGCATATCGAAAAATTACTAGGAACTATAACTGTATTAACATCGGTTATTTGCCCAGTTAAATTATAGCATATCGAAAAATTACTAGGAACTATAACTGAATTAGGGGCAGAGCTTATCTTCTGTGATTATAGCATATCGAAAAATTACTAGGAACTATAACTTCTACTATTAATCTAGCTACAAATAGATAATTATAGCATATCGAAAAATTACTAGGAACTATAACATAGGATATCGTGTCGGATACGAAGAACAATTATAGCATATCGAAAAATTACTAGGAACTATAACATAATTACCATCCATATCAAATCCATCACAATTATAGCATATCGAAAAATTACTAGGAACTATAACAATCAATGTCGGTTAGGTTTTATACTCTATATTATAGCATATCGAAAAATTACTACAAACTATAAAACATATTATTAATAAAATATAAACTATATAATATGATAAAGTGTTAAAATTTGTTGGAAATGATATAATGATAAATATATAATATTAGACATTTATATTTAATAGTAAATTAAATTTTAAATAATAAGTTTTTGCATAGAGGTGAAAAATGAACTTACAAGAAATAAGAAATTTTCTTAAGGAATTATTTTCAAAACCGTTAGGTATTGGAAATAAGCGCCACATTGTATTTTGGTATGATGAAAATAAAGATTTTATAGATGAAATAGATGGTTTCGATTTAGAGGACATTAAGGTTATTAAGTTAACTGAAAATAATGCTTTTTGGGTAAAGCATTATATAGAAAAAGAAGATGAAACTAGTAATATATTGATATACTCAAATATGAAAAAGCCAGATCCACAAGAAGATTGGCTTTATGATATTTTTTCTTATAGTCAGGAATTCTCTACTGATAGAGCAACTGTTATAATGAGGGAATTAAAAGCATTTGATTCATTACTAAAGCAAGAGTTTGAAACTTATAGTGTATTTTTTAAGAATAAAGAAAGAATATTAGGATTTAAAAATTTAAATATACAAGAATATACCAAGGAAAAAATTCATATAGGTGTTCTTGCAGTTTTAACTAAAGTTAAAGTAATGGATATTGAAGAGATAGTTAAGGCTATCATTAAAGATTATTTAGATGGATATAAAAGAATATATGAAGATATAAAGAAGTTTGGAAATATTGATGCTTTGTGGGGGTTACTTCAAAAGTATTTCGGATATTCCTTTGAAGAAAAAAGCATAGAGCGATTTATGGCTATGCTATTAGTAACTACTATGAATGAAAATATTAAATTTGAGTTTCCAAAGGCATATACTACCTACATATCTTCAAAGGTTAGAAATTGTTTAGTATTTATAAATCATTTCATGAATAACGTTAAAGATAGTCAATATTATGATGAGATGCAAGAGTTAATAGCAACTAAATTAAAGATTGCACAATTATTAGAAAAAATAGATACTGATGAATTTATAAAATGTGAAGTTTTTGAAGAAGTTGATAAGTTAATTTTAACAAGGATTACAACACTTTTAAAAGATGGTGTAGAAGAGTATGATAAGTACTTAACTATATTAGCATCAAGAAGAACATTACATTATTATCAAAAGTATGAGAGTGAATATAAGGCTATAAAATGGGCTATAAACTTGTTAAACAAGAAGAAGTCATTAAATTCTATGATAAAGACAGAAGGCTCTTTTGATATGGTTAAGTCTTATATAAAGGATTATTATTATATAGATAAAGCATATAGAAAATTCTATTACCATTATGACAGGTGTCAATGGAAAGAAGAACTGATTGATTTAAAAGATACAATTGAAAATATCTATAACAATTGGTATCTACAGGAGTTATCAATTAAGTGGAATGATTCAATTAAAAGTTCAAGTTCTTGGAGAATTGAAGGCTTAAAGCAACAGGATAGCTTCTATAGAGAGAATATAAAGTTTAAAGGCAAAGAAAGAATATTTGTGATAATATCTGATGGATTAAGATATGAAAGTGCAGAAGAATTAAATACCTTACTTACTAATGAAAGAAAAGGTAAGAGTGAACTTTATTATATGCAAGGAGTATTGCCTTCTTATACAAAGCTTGGAATGGCATCTCTTTTACCTAATGAAACTATAGAAATTAATGATAAATATGATGTCATAGTAAATGGAATAAGTAGTAACGGTACAGATAATAGAGACTCTATTTTAAAAATGGAAAATGAGAAATCATTAGCCATTACTTATGATAAAGTAATGGACATGAGAGATGCTGAAATAAGAAGGGCATTCGCGGGGTTAGAGGTTGTGTATATCTATCATAATACTATAGATGCAAAGGGTGATCATGCTTTAACAGAGAGAGAAGTATTTGATGCTACAGAAGAAGCATTTAAAGAAATAATTACTTTAGTGAATAAGTTAGTTAATAGAGTAAGTGCTTCCAATATAATTATTACAGCAGATCATGGATATCTTTATAAAAGAAGTGCTATGGAAGAAAGTAATAAGTTATCTGCTATTAAACTTGATGATGGTGAAGATAGTAGAAGATTTTTATTAACATCTAGAGAAAATTTAGTTGAAGGCACAATAATGTTTAGTATGGATTATTTACTAGGAGAAGGTCCTAATAAGTATGTTATAACTCCAAATGGGACTTCAAGGTTTAAGATACAAGGAGCAGGCGCTAATTATGTTCATGGAGGAGCAATGCTACAAGAAATAGTAGTACCAGTTATTAAGTTTAAAAATGATAGAAGTACATCATCTGTTAATGATATAAGAAAGGTTAGAGTATCATTAACAAGCATTAATAGAAAGATAACTAATCCTATAACATTTCTAGAATTCTTCCAAGATAAAAAGTTAGAGAATAAAGTAATAGGAAAGAAAATTAGAGCTTATTTTGAGGATGAAGAAGGAAATAAGATATCCAATATTAAAACTATAATAGCAGATTCAAGGTCAGAAAATCCAATAGATAGAAGTTATAGGATAGAGTTTGTTTTAGAAAGTAGACAATACGATAAAACTAAGCAATATTTCTTAGTAATGGAAGATGAAGAAAATGAAAATGGAGAATATGAGAGAATACCATTTAACATAGATATTGCAATAGTTGATGATTTTAGATTTTAAAAAGGCATAGCTTTAAGCTATGTCTTTTTTAATATGTGCTTGGTATTAAATTTAGAAATATTAAATGGTAAGAGTTGTATACTAGAAGTTGAAGTATTTTGCTTGGAGCATTTTTAATAGATAATTTATAAATCAGATTGATATTATGATGTAATAAGAGTTTTTTAAAAGTATAAGTAACACCATTTTTAGTTGTTTTTAAAGTGCCACTAGACAAATTCCAAGTATATAATTTTAATATATTCTCTAGCTTTTCAATATCTTTAGCGGTGGTTTTAGAAGTATTAATATTAAGAGTACATACCTTTATGTTTTTACAATGAGAAGTAGAAAAAATTAAGAATATTTTGTTTGAGTCATGGTGATAAAAATAAATCTTATTTAAAAGATTTAAAATATTTATTTTCACTAGTAAGGTCTTTTAATATTGGCAATAAAAATATCTCCCTAAAGATATAACTTCTAGTTGTATAATATTAAGCTAATTATATTTTTGTTACAATTAAATTAGATATCCAAGTTAATATAGTAAGAGGAGAATAGACTTACTAATTAGAGTTGTAGATAACGGATTTATATGTGATCATAAGGTGGATAGTAGACTATGGACTAATCAAATAAAAAAATATAAGGAATGTTTCATTATTAAGTGAATATGGAGGGATGTTAATGTATAATCCAAAGGAAATCAGTAAATTTTATAACAATTATGGTGAGAGGGAGTGGCAGAGACTAGATATGACACCTTATGATAGGATTAATTATTACCTTCATATGGATTTTCTTAAGGGCTTTATAGGAAAAGGAAAGAAGATACTAGATGCTGGCTGTGGAGCTGGTAGATTTAGTGTGGAGCTTGCAAAGTTAGAAAATAGAGTTACTTTATTTGATATATCTAAAGAGCAGTTAAATATTGCAGAAGATAAATTAAAAGAAAATGACTTAATGAGCTATGTAGATGGTATCATAAATGGAGATTTAGCTGACTTATCAGTTTTTGAGGATAACACTTTTGATACAGTTATTTGTTATGGTGCACCGCTTAATTATCTTTTAGATAATGCGGAGAAAGCTGTTAAAGAATTAGTTAGAGTCACTAAACCAAGAGGACAAGTTTTAGTTAGTGTAAATAGTAAATGGGGAGTAATAAGAACTCAACTAGGAAGAGAAGACTTTGACTATGTATCTTTCTTTGGAAAGCCGGATTATTGGTATATAAATGAAGTTGTAGAAACTGGGGATTTACCAAAGCATGAGCTAGTAGCTCATCCTGAAAGACACTTCTTTGAAGCTGAAGAATTAGAAAGCTTATTACTAAAGAGTGGATTAGGAAATATAACTTTAGGTGGAAGTCCATGTATATCTAGTGGCTTTAGAAAAGCCGTAAATGATATTGAAAAGGATGAAGTAGCATGGAATACTTTACTTGAAATAGAGCTGAAATCTTACTGCAAAAGAACCCTAGCTGATAATGGAGAGTTTTTACTAGCTAGAGGAATTAAGTTATAAACAAAGTAAAAGAAATTATATAAAAATATATTATTATTCTTATACAAACCAATAGAGGATGCACTTATATTATTAAAGTACATCCTCTATTGGTTTATTTAAATTATTTTTAAGAAAGGCAATTTTATAGAATTAGATTTCTACTTCAAACATCCAGCCTTCTGGTGCTTCTACATCACCAGTTTGAATTCCTACTAATGTATTATAAAGTTTCTTAGTTACAGGACCAACTTCTGTTTCGCTGTAGAAAACGTGTTTTTCTCCGTTATGTTGAATTGCACCGATTGGAGTGATTACTGCAGCAGTACCGCAAGCTCCAGCTTCAGTGAATTCATCTAATTTATCAACAAGTACATCTCTTTCTTCAACCTTCATACCTAGGTTATGTTCAGCTAAGTATAATAAAGATCTCTTAGTTATACTTGGTAATATAGATAAAGATTTAGGTGTAATAAATTTATTATCTTTAGTGATTCCAAAGAAGTTTGCAGCACCTACTTCTTCAATTTTTGTATGAGTTGCTGGGTCTAGATATATACAATCTGCAAATCCAGCTTTAACTGCGTCTGCATGAGGTAATAAGCTTCCAGCATAGTTACCACCAACTTTAGCAGCACCAGTTCCCATAGGAGCAGCTCTGTCAAATTCAGAAGTAATAAAGTTTACTGGAGTCATTCCGCCCTTGAAGTATGGTCCAACAGGCATACAGAAGATTCCAAATATATATTCGCTAGCAGGACGAACACCGATGTTGTCTCCTACTCCAATTACATAAGGTCTAAGATAGAATGTAGCACCACTTCCGTATGGTGGAATAAGTCTTTCATTTGCTTTAACAACTCTTCTGCAAGCATCTAAGAAAAACTCTACTGGTACTTCGGGCATTAAAATTCTTCTACAACTTTCATTTAATCTTTTAGCGTTTTGGTCAGGTCTGAATAAGTAAACTTTTCCATCCTTGTGAGTATATGCTTTTAATCCTTCAAAGCATTGTTGTCCATAATGTAGGCAAGTTGAACCTTGACTAATTGTTATTTTGTCATCATCAACTAGATTGCCTCCATCCCATTGTCCATCTTTATAATGAGAAATAAAGTTAAAATCTGCTTTTAGGTAACTAAAACCTAATTCACCCCAATTGATCTCTGCTTTCATTATAATACCTCCTACTTATACGCTTTAAACCTTTACATTTTAAAAATTAAAAATATTTAGTCAAGGGTTAATGATAAATGTTTTTAAGGTTTATTATTATATCTATATTACTATACTATCATTAGTTGAAAAAATATGAAAGGTCTTAAGGAAAAATCTATTGTAGAAATTTATAATAATTTTATATTAATAGCATAAATGAGGATAATATGAAATTGAAATTCTACTTATTTACATACAAGAAAATAAGCCCTATAATCTATAATAATGGTATAATTAGGGGGGGAGTAAATGTTAGACCAAAGAAGTTTAAAATCTTTAAGAAGTTTTGCTACGGTGATGCTATTAATTAGTATAGCAATTAATGGCTTATTAGTATTACAGAGCTTAGGCTATGGCTTTAACTTTATATTAGGAATAACTATATTAGACTACATAAAATTTTGTAGTTTTGCTTTATTATTTGTATCCTTTGGGAGCATATATAATAAAGCAAAAAATCTATCTCAAGAAGTTAAAGATGGTATGAGATCCAAAATGAGATTGATGATATTAGGAATTCTGCTTTTTATTATCTATATTGCTTTTGTGGCAATAGTAATCAAGGATATATATTTTGTTATAGCTGGATTTATAATGCTAGGAATATATGTAGATATAGTAATACTTACTGAGAAAATTATAGCTTTAGGCCTTAATGACCATAAGATGAAGTGGAGAGCAGCGGTGGAGGGAATAGAATATAATGAAGAAGGAAGTAGTATACTATGGAGGTTTAAGCTGTGGTTTACTCCTTTTGAAAGAGTCCCTTTTGAAAAGAGGTCTATTGGAGGCTTTAATATTTTTGCTGCCATATTTTTCATGTATGCATTAACGCAGATGAGAGAAATACAGTTAGGTAGTATTATAATTTTACTAATAACAGCTAAAGCAGCTTTATCAATTCTAGAATATATTCTAGGATTATACACATCTTTAACTGGAGTCTGTACTGGAATAGAACATATTCCAAGTGATAGAGGAAGGTCTGAATATTGGAGAGTATATATTACAGATTTTAAAAAGAAAAGAGAAGTAACCTATAGAAGTTACACCTATCCTTTCCTTCCCGATGATGGCAAAGTTAAAGTTACCCATGGCATATTCTCTAAGAATGTAATTTTAATTAATGATAGACCAATTTAATTATATAAAATATTATATGTAAGATTTAGCAAAGAAATTAATCTATAATCCTTATTATAATCTACATTAAGGGGCGATACAGATTTAGAAGCTTAATTGAAGTATACAGTGTTATATATAATTATATAAATATAAATAGATAAACCTATAAATAGGAGTTTTGAAAAAAGGTTTTGCAATCTGCTAATCTATAGTTTAAAGATGTTATAATGTACAAGTTTAAACTTTTTTTAGATTAGGTTATTTTGCAAAACCTTTATTTTATGAAATTAAAATAATTTTTTAAAACAGCTCTTACATATGATGGTTTTTCCTTTATTACAAGACATTATGTTGTCCTTTGAAACAGTCTTTAGACAAACCTCACAGATTTGTTTAGAATTTTTACTAGAGTTAGTAACATTATCATCTTCTTTGGCCTTTCTGCATAGGCTTTGTGTACTTACGCCATCCAAGGCTTTATTTTTTTTATTGCTAGGTGGTTCATAATTTATTACGGGTTTTTTATCTTCTAATTTAACTATTTTATAATCCATGGCATAGGAGCTTTCTCCAAAGAGTTCAAGCTCAAAGCGAGGATTTTCTTTATCATAGAATTCTTCAATAATAAGTCTTCTTACTTGGGCATCATTTATAATAAGTCCACTTTTTTCAACCCCATCTAGAATACTTTTAGTTATGTTGTTTGTATCTGGATGACGCTTTTCACTTTTATAATAAACCTTAAGAACGGCTATAAGAGCCTCTGTAAGAGTTATACTTGGATTCTGAATCCTACATTCATAGGCTATTTCTTCTTCATATAGTGCGTATCTATCATGATATTTTCCAGTATTATAGGGTAAAATAGCCCTATTGTTGGCATTGAAAAGTTTAAAGTTAGATTTAGAAATTGGTGATCCTTTTACCACAACTTTAGCATAGTTAACATCCTTCATTTTACTTCCTCTTTCTATGATTGTGTGATTAATAACAGGTCTGAGGCATCTTCAAAAAATAAATAAGTCAGAATGCTCGTCTATTTTGTATTATCTGATGACTACCCGCTCTAATACTCCCATCTTTGACTTGCTATTTATTTTCAGATGCCTAAAATAACTTTATTGAATAAATATTATTATACCATAAGAACGGATGTTTGAGTAAAATAAAATATTTTAATTAGGGATTATATTATTTTATATGGTTTTAAAACAATATTCCTGCAATACCTGAGAGTATCATTGCTACCATAGGGTTTAGTTTAAACTTTCTAAGTAGAAGGAGACAGAGTGCAAAAATAATTACAGATTTTATTTGAAGGCTCATTTCTGCTAAGTTCCATGTTGAAGTTCCTAGGAAGGAAAGCATTAGTATAGTACCAGCAGAAGATGCGATAAGTCCTATGGAAGCTGAACGAAGTCCTCTTAAAATATTTGAAATATTTTTAGATTCATCATGACTCTGAAAAAATTTATATAAAAATAGAGAGATGAAAAAGCCTGATATAATACATCCTAAGGTAGCTACAATGGCACCAAAAGTTCCACTAATTTGAATGCCTACAAAGGTTGAAGTATTAACGGCTAGAGGTCCAGGGGTCATTTGAGATATGGTAATGATATCTGTGAATTCTTGCATGGTAAGCCAGTTATATTTCTCTACTACTTGTTCTTGTATTAATGGAATAGTTGCATATCCTCCACCTATACTAAAGAAGCCTATTTGTAGAAAGCTAAGAAAAAGTTTAAAAATAGAGTTATACATAAACCTTCCTCCTAAAATTTATTTTTAAAGATGAGACAAAGGATAACGGAGCTTAGTAGAATCACCATAACGTTTATATTAAAAACAAAACTAGCTATGAAAACTATAGGAATCATTAAAGAAAGTAGGGTATTTTTTTCTTTTGTAACAGTCTGAATCATGGTTACCACTAAATCTACAATTAAGGCAGCAACTCCTGCTTCCATTCCCTTTAATATAGCTGAAATAGTGGCATTATCACGAAAAAAGACATAGCAGGTAGAAATTAAAGATAGTATTATAAGGGGAGGAAGTACAGCGGAAATACAGCTGATAACAGCACCTAAAAAGCCAGCTATGCGATATCCTGATAATACGGATAGATTTACAGCTATGGCTCCAGGAGAAGACTGAGCTATTGCTGCCATGTTTAGTAACTCTTCTTCACTAAAGTATTGTTTTTTCTCAACAAAGTATTTACGAATCATAGGAATTACTACATAACCTCCTCCAAAGGTGAAGGCACTAATGAAGAAGTTAACTCCAAAAAGCCAAAGACAAGTTTTATATTTTGAATTTTTATTTAAATAATTCATGGAATCCCCCTTTCTGCGACTTACACAATTATATTACTTGTACATAGATAAAGAAAATGATAAAATTTTATGAAATACATTACTAAAAAGTAATGTAAAGGGGTGAGATTTATAATGAACTTGAGGCAGATGCATATTTTTAAAGAGGTATGTGAAGAGTTAAGCTTTACTAAGACAGCAAAAAAGTTATATATGACACAGCCAGCAGTTTCTCATGTTATAAGTGATTTAGAAGAGGAGATAGGTGGAAAACTTTTTGAGCGAATCGGGAGAAAAATCTATCTTACGGGAACTGGGGAAATACTACTGCATAAGGTAGTTAGGATAATTGAACTTCATGAGGATTTAGAAAATGGCTTTAAAGACCAGGAGGAATTAGTAACTATTCGAATTGGCTCTAGCATTACTATTGCTAACTTTTGGCTTCAAAGGTGGATTAAGGAGTGGAGAAAAAAATATGAAAGAACTCCATTAAAGATTCAAGTAGATAGTGCTGCTAATATTGAAGAAAAATTGTTAAATAATGAAATAGATATTGCACTAATGGAGGGAGCTATTCATAATAAACAACTTATCAGTCATGAGGTTTCTTCTTATGAAATGTCAGTGATATGTTCCTCTGATCACGATTTTGCTAAAAGTGGAAGGTCAGAAATCACCGTAGAAGAGTTTGTAACGCAGCCACTACTACTTAGAGAGAAGGGGTCTGCCATAAGGGATACCCTTGATAGTGCTTTATTACTTAAGCATATTTATGTGGACCCTGTGATGACAAGTGTAAATTCACAAGCTCTTATTCAGGCTGTAAAGTGTAATTTTGGAGTAAGTGTTCTTCCAGATTTACTTGTTACGCAACAAGTTAAAGAAGGAGATATAGTAAAATTATCTATTAAGGATATGAGGCTTTTCAATTATAACTCTATTTGTTATCATCAAGATAAGTATTTATCCAAACCGTTGCAGTGGTTCATTGATTGTTGTATAAGAATTAAGTAAAAGATGTGTAATAAAACTTTAAAAAGTGATAAAATGTATGAAGTAATCACATTTGTTGATATAATTGTTCAAATATGTGGACATATTATTTTAATATGTGGATAAGTTTAAGTTATTATAATAAAGTACAAACTTTAAATATAACTTTCATAATAGATAAATTATTTAAAAGTAGGTGAAAAATATGAAAGAAGCAAAGGAAATGAAAGAAAATTTTAAGATACTTGCTATAGAGTCAAGTTGTGATGAAACAGCAGCATCAGTAGTTGTTAATGGTAGAGAAGTTTTATCTAATGTTATAGCTTCTCAAATTGATATACATAAAAAGTTTGGTGGAGTTGTACCAGAGGTAGCTTCAAGAATGCATATAGAGGCAATCAGTGCTGTAGTTGAAGAAGCACTTACAGAAGCAAATCTGACTTTTGAAGATATAGATGCAGTAGGGGTTACCTATGGACCAGGTCTTGTTGGAGCTTTACTTGTAGGACTTCAATATGCTAAGGCTTTAGCTTATGGACTTAATATTCCGTTAATTGGAGTAAACCATATTGAAGGCCATATAAGTGCTAACTTCATTGAACATAAGGATCTAAAACCTCCTTTTGTTACTTTAGTTGTTTCAGGAGGACATACTTTTATTGTTCATATGAAAGACTATGGTGTTTTTGAAGTTTTAGGAGAAACTAGAGATGATGCAGCAGGAGAAGCCTATGATAAAGTGGCTAGAGCTATAGGTCTTGGATATCCTGGTGGGCCTAAAATTGATAAGATTGCAAAAGAAGGAAATGAGAATGCTATTAAATTCCCAAGGGCAAATTTCCATGATAAAACATTAGATTTCTCTTTTAGTGGTGTTAAATCAGCGGTTCTTAACTACTTAAACTCTCTTCAAATGAAGGGTGAAAGCTATAATCAAGCTGATGTAGCTGCTTCTTTTCAAAAGGCTGTAGTAGATGTATTAGTAGATAACGCTATGAAGGCTTGTAAAGAAAAGCAGGTAGATAAGATAGCTATATCTGGAGGAGTTGCCTCTAACTCTTATTTAAGAGCAAAACTAACTGAGAGAGGCGAAAAAGAGGGCGTAACAGTGTTATTCCCATCACCAATTCTATGCACAGATAATGCTGCTATGATTGGAAGTGCTGCTTATTATGAATATAAAGCTGGTAGAGTTGCAGATTTGACTTTAAATGCAGTACCAAATTTGAAGTTAGGACAGAGATAATTTTAAGAAATGTTAGAAATAGATGGACTGAATAGCTAACTGTCAAGTAGACAGATAGCTGTTCAGTTCTTTTTATTTTTGAAAGTTATTTTACAAATAAGAAAAAACTATGAAGTTTTCCCAAATAGTGTTGACAAATTATTAGATAATAACTATTATTAAATATATAAAGAAGATGATAATAAATATCAAATAAAAATAAATATCAAATAAAAAATATCAAGGAGGAATTTAAAATGTCATTAATAAATAAAAAAGTTTCAGATTTTAAAGTTCAAGCTTATCAAAATGGAGAGTTCAAGGAAGTAACACTAGATTCAGTTAAAGGACACTGGTCAGTATTTGTATTCTATCCAGCAGATTTTAGTTTTGTATGCCCAACAGAATTAGGAGAATTAGCTGATAATTATGCTAAGTTCCAAGAAATTGGTTGTGAAGTTTACTCAGTATCTGAAGATACTCACTTTGTTCATAAGGCATGGGCAGATGCTTCAGAAACAATTGCTAAGATTAAATATCCAATGTTAGGAGATCCAACAGGTAAATTAGCTAGAGATTTTGAAGTTTTAATTGAAGAAGAAGGTTTAGCTTTAAGAGGTTCTTTCGTAGTTAATCCAGAAGGAGAAATTAAAGCTTATGAGATTCATGATTTAGGAATTGGAAGAAATTCTGAAGAGCTATTAAGAAAAGTTCAAGCAGCTCAATTTGTTGCAGAGCATGGAGATCAAGTTTGCCCAGCAAAATGGAAACCAGGTGAGGAAACTATAGCACCAAGCCTAGACTTAGTTGGTAAGCTATAATATTAATATTTAAATGTGATGGTGAATTAATGAGATTATTAATTCACCATTACCTTTAAAGTATTATTAAAGTTTTATTTATATAAAACTCAGATAAGATTTTAATAATACTTTAAAAATATAAGGCTTCAAATAATGTCTAAAAAGTAATGATGCTAAGAAGTAGCGTTTTAGAAATAATAGAAGAAGCAAAATAAGAAGTAATAGGAGGATGAATATGGATAAAATATATGATTTATTAATAATAGGTGCAGGCCCAGCAGGACTTTCAACTGGCATATATGCAGGAAGAGCTAAGTTAAATATATTAATTATAGAAAAAGATGAATTGGGTGGACAGGTGAATAAAACCTATGATATTTCTAACTATCCAGGAGCTAGAAATAGTAATGGGCCAAAGCTTATGGAAGAAATGAGACATCAAGCTGAAGATTTTGGTGTAAACTTCATGTCCGCTGAAGTATTAAGTGTTAATTTAGATGGAGATACAAAGATTATTAAAACTGATAGAGGAGAAATAAAGGGAAGAGCTGTAGTAATAGCAACAGGAGCTTCTCCAAGAAAGTTAGGTTTTAAAGGGGAAGAAGAGTTTACAGGTAGAGGTGTAACCTACTGTTCAACTTGTGATGGACAATTCTTTGAAGGTTTAGAGGTTTTTGTAATTGGAGCCGGATTTTCAGCAGCAGAGGAAGCAATATTTTTAACTAAGTTTGCAACTAAAGTTACAGTAATAGCTAGAAAGCCTGAATTCACTTGTGCAAAATCTATAGCAGATAGGGTTTTAGCACATCCTAAGATAGAAGTTAAATTTAATACAGAAATATTAGAAGTTAAGGGTGACAAGATGGTAAACTATGCTAAGTTTATCAATAATAAAACTAATGAAACCTTTGAATATCATGCTAATAAGGAAGATGGCTCTTTTGGTATATTTGTTTTTGTAGGTTATTCACCACAAAGTGATTTATTTAAAGGAGTTTTAGATCTAGATAAGTCTGGCTATATAAATGCTGATGAAAATATGGAAACTAATATAAAGGGTGTTTATGTGGCAGGAGATCTTAGACCAAAACAATTAAGACAAATAGTAACTGCTGTAGCTGATGGAGCTATTGCCGCAACTTCAGCAGAGAGATATATCATTGAATTAAAGGATAGACTAGGAATAAAAGAGGAGTATATACCTAAAAAGATAGAGAAGAAAGTAAGTAATAATGCTAGCTTAGATGAAGTTTCAAGAAAGAGTAAGCTTTTAAATGATGACTTAAGACTTCAATTAAAGGGTGTATTGGATAGATTAGAGAAAGAAGTTACCCTTGTATCTATAGTTGATGAAGATAACAGTAAATCCTTAGAATTAAGAGATTTAGTATTAGATATTTCAGCCTTAGGAGAAAAGGTTTTAGCTGAAATTTATATTAAAGGTGAAAACCCAGATATGGAAAGTAAAATTAATTCTGATAAATATCCTGTGGTTGCACTACTAGATAAAGACAAAAATTATAGTGGAGTTAAGTTTCATGGGGTGCCAGGTGGTCATGAGTTAAATTCATTTTTATTAGCTATATATAACCTTGGTGGACCGGGACAACAAATTTCAGAGGACACATTAAAAAGTATTAAGGCTATAGATAAGGAAATTAACATTAAAGTATGCGTATCGTTATCTTGTCATCTATGCCCAGATGTGGTTGTATCATCTCAGAGAATTGCCATAGAAAATTCAAAGGTAGAAGCTGAAATGATAGATATTGCTAGCTTTAAAGATATAAAAGATAAGTTTAATGTTATGAGTGTTCCAGCTATAATTGTAAATGATGATGATATTTACTTTGGAGCTAAAAAAATTGACGAGATAATAAAGCTTATAAATAAGTAAGTAAAAAATAGTTAATAAGAAAAAGTGCTAATCTAAAAAGATGGCACTTTTTCTTGCTATGAAGATAAATAGAAGTTTTAAAGATTAAAGGACTTAATCTTAATAACCTATGCAATAAATACAGGGTTATTATAAGGTTTGTTTACAAGAGTCAACAGTGATTTCTAATACTCTTGTTAAGAATGGATATTTTTCCTTCATCATATCAAAATGTTCTCCATCTTTTAAAAATTTAGCATTTCCCTCAAGTAAGAATCCTGTTCCCATATATCTATAGCCCATAACTTCTTTACTACCAATAGTTAACTTGACCTTAGAATTGGCAGTAATATTTTTTTCAGTTTTAATCATACCTGCTGCAGGAATTAAAATTTTGTTTCCATCTACAATTACTAAATAACTGTTCCATGTATTACAAACGTGAGCTTCATTATTTGCACAAGTCACAATAGAGACTACACCCTCGTGGTTTATTACTTCAAAGAATTTTTCTGTTAGCATTATATACTCCTCCTTCTGAATTGAAGATAATTTAAATCGTGGATAAACATTGTCTATAATTAATATATAATTAATTTAGCTTTGAGTCAATAGAAATATTATTATGGCAATGATAAATTTAGGGTATTAAGATAAGTAACTTGTATGGAGAGAAATAATAGGCTATTATAAGAACATATTAAAGATAGATTAAAGGAGAAGTAAGTAAATGAAGTTTTCAGTTGGAGTAGAATATGCACTACATTGTTTATTATATATGGTAAATATAGAAGAAGGCAGATCAGTAGGAATTAAGGATTTAGCAACTTTTCAAGGAATTTCAGAGACTTATTTGTCTAAGGTATATGCAAAATTAAGTAAGGCAGAAATTATAAAATCCGTACCAGGGGTAAAGGGTGGATACATGC
This sequence comes from Clostridiaceae bacterium, assembly GCA_902363375.1. GTDB lineage: Bacteria > Bacillota > Clostridia > Clostridiales > Clostridiaceae > Clostridium_J. The sequence continues at coordinate 318,094 of CABIZX010000003.1, forward strand.
TAGCTCGAAAGGCAGAGGATATAACCTTTTGGGATGTTGTTGAAGCAGTAGAAGGAAAAGAACATTTTTTTCAATGTGCAGAAATTAGGCAGAATACAATACTCTTAGATAAAGAAAATTTGCCAGATTCTCATACGAAATGTCCCTGTTTAATTAAAGTAGTTATGCTAGAGGCAGAAAACGAGATGAAGAAATATTTAAATGGCAAGACCTTAGCATGGCTCTATGATGAAGTATATAATCATAAGCTTCCAAAAGATGTAGAAAGAGCAACCATTGAATGGTTTAGTAATGCTAGAAAGTAATAATAGATTATTTAAGCTTATTTATGATATGGTGAACCATACCCCAAGGAACACTTCAAATTTTTGTTTGGTTAGTGAAGGTTACTCATTCAAAGGCAAATTAGAAGAAGTTTCCTTGAAAAATAAAATAGTCTTAGCCAAATAATATCAATGGCTAAGACTATTTTAATAAGCAAAAATGCTATCATAAGCAAGTGCATTAAGTGAAATATAATCAAAATTTATATAAGATCAATATTGAAAATATAGTTCCTAGATAAAATAATCTTATTTTCTCCTCCATGTAAATTGTAGTTTTGTAAGAAGAGTTCCACTATTACTTGTAATATTATGAAGGGTGATAATATCATTATTCTCCTCATTAATTACTTCAGTTGAAATATGTAATGTATCTCCATCGGTTGTTTCCTTTTTAAATAGCACTTTAATATTAAATAATCTATATTCATTTAAAATATATCTTGGCAGAGTATCTACTGCCATTTCCATATACTTTACATTGTTAACATGACCATTGGAGTCTATATCACTATATCTAACAGGATAATCTTTTATATAGTCCTCCTTTTGAATTTTAGGAATATCATCTAAAGGCGGCACTTCATTTAATTCACCATTAAGTCCATAGATTTCGTTCTGGGTAGAAGATATTCTCATAGGACGTCTTTTTTCAAAATCTATTAATATGGCAGTTGAGAAAACTTCGCCTATAACTTTTCCGTCAGAGTTTTTTATAGTATTTTGTCTATAACCATAGAATTTTTTAGTACCTAACACCTTAGTGTCAACAGTTATTGTATCTCTAAACTTAGGGTATTCATATATAGTTATATCATACTTTAAAAGTACCCAAATACATTGATTCTGAACAAAACCTTCTCTAGTTTCTCCTATATAATCAGATTGAGATATAACCACATCCCATAGGAAGTCTACTAAAGATGAAAATTTGCATTTGTGATCAGAATCAACATCAAAAATATTTATTTTATATTCTTTTTTAAAAATATTGCTCAATTACATTTCCTCCTTTTATTAGGAATGGTATATATTTCATATTTAATATTGTATCATAGTTTTAAAGTTTCTATAGGATGATATTTAACTTTTTACTGGGGAAAATCACACTTTCTACCCATATTGATAGCTGCACAATAAGCAAATGATGTCCTTAGCTATACCATTGATTATGCTTGGCTAAGGCTATTTTTATAATTACAGATACTGTATAATGAGTAATATGGTTTAGTAATAGATATAAGTAGTTTTAAAGTTTATTATTAACTATGTAATATTTTGATCTATAGAGCTTTATTAGAGGGTTAGAAGAGAGTATAAAGTCTCCATAGATGAGGATGTTGCATTAGTTTTAGCAATATATAGTAAAGATGATAGATGAGTTTAAAAAATTCAGTGGTTGCTTTGCATAGACAATAAATATATTGAGAAAATAGCAAAACAATTAAGGTAAAAATTATAATATGAATTATTTAAAAATATTTTTATAATGAAAGGAAAGTAAAAATGATATATTTAAATACATTTATATTTCCTAATGGTGATATGGAGTTTGATTTTATATTAGGGGAAAAAAGAATGTGCTATGATTCATTTTATCCATTTAAGATATTATCTAACCATGAATTTGAAAGAATTGATTTTGAACCAATTACCATTTTATATGGCGGTAATGGTTCAGGAAAATCAACAGCATTAAATGTAATAGCTGAAAAGATAAAAGTAAATAGAGATTCCATATATAATAAATCTAACTTTTATTCTGACTATGTTGATTTATGTGAAATGAATATTGAGTATGAGATTCCTAAAGTCAGTAGAATTATAACAAGTGATGATGTGTTTGATTATATGTTAAATGTACGCAATATCAATGAAGGAATTGATGAAAAGAGAGAGAAGATTTTTGAAGAATATTTGGATAACAAATATAATCAATTTCAAATGAAGTCACTGGAAGACTATGATAAATTGAGAAGAGTAAATGAAGCTAGAAGAAAAACTCAATCTAAATACGTTCGTAATAACTTAATGGATAATGTAAGAGAATACTCTAATGGAGAAAATGCATTTAGATATTTTATTTCAAAAATTGAGGAAAATGGGTTATACATATTAGATGAACCTGAAAATAGCCTTTCTACAAAGCGTCAGATGGAGCTAGTTAAATTTATTGAAGATGCTGCACGTTATTTAGGATGCCAGTTTATTATAGCAACTCACTCTCCATTTATACTTTCTATAAAAGGTGCAAAGATATATGATTTAGATGAGGAGCCTGTTGATGTGAAGAGATGGACAGAACTAGAAAATGTGCGTTCATATTATAACTTTTTTAAGGAACATGAAAATGAGTTTAAATAATATAGTTTACAAGCATAAATGTGTTTAGCTTAGTGTTTATAGCACTTTATCATAGCAGGGAAATATAAATTTAATTTTATAAAAATTCAACAATCAAATTATAGTAAAGGTAATTATAAAAAATTTAAAGTTACTACTATAATTAGCTTATATTCTAATAAAATTCGGAGAAAGAATACTCTTTCTCTGAATTTTATTTTTTATATTTATAAGGATAAATGTTGACAGGAATAAATTAGAATTGTATTATTGTATTAAGGGATTAGTACAATAATACAAAAGAGGTGATTAGATGGCATGGGAGTTTAAAGACCAAAGACCTATATATATTCAATTAATCGAGCAGATAAAACTAAAGATAATATCAGGGGAATATAAGCCAGGACAGAAGTTTCCAACAGTAAGGGAATTAGCTGAGGAGGCGTCAGTAAACCCGAATACTATACAAAAAGCTTTATCAGAGTTAGAGCGAGCAGGGTTTGTTTATAGTCAAAGAACAAGTGGAAGGTTTATTACGGAGGATGTAGAAATGATAAAAGAGATTAAGCTAGATATAGCTAAAGATCAAGCGATAAATTTTCTTAAGAGTATGAAGAGTTTAGGGCTTAGTAATGAGGAGATCATGGAGTTTCTAGGAAAAGTGACAAAGGAGATGGAGTAATGGGTGAACCTATTTTAGAATGTAAGGGCTTAGTAAAAAAGTATGACAGTAAAGAAGCACTTAAAGGTATTAATTTAACTTTAGAAAAAGGTAAAATTGTTGGTCTTTTGGGTCCCAATGGTAGTGGTAAAACAACTTTAATAAAGTTAGCTAATGGACTACTAAAACCAACGGCTGGGGAAATAAAAATTGCAGGAGCTGTACAAAGTACAGAAACTCAAAAGATAGTTTCATATCTTCCCGAAAGAACTTATCTTAATGATTGGATGAAGGTATCGGATATTATAAACTTCTTTAAAGATTTCTATGAAGATTTTGATGAAAAAAGAGCCTATGATATGCTAAGTAAGTTAAAAATTGATGCAAATGTTAAGCTTAAAACCTTATCCAAAGGTACAAAGGAAAAGGTTCAACTTATTTTAGTTATGAGTAGGAGAGCTCAATTGTACTTCTTGGATGAACCTATCGCAGGAGTAGACCCAGCAGCTAGAGAGTATATTTTAAATACCATAATAAGCAATTATAATGAGAATGCAACTATAGTAATTTCTACTCACTTGATAGCAGATATAGAGAAGGTTCTAGATGATGTAGTGTTTATATCTAATGGAGAAATAATGCTACAAAAAAGTGTGGATGAAATAAGAGAAGAGAGTGGAAAGACAGTAGATGAGTTATTTAGGGAGGTATTCAGATGCTAGGAAAATTAATGAAATATGAATTTAAAGCTACAGGCAGGATAATGTTACCTCTTTATGCCGCGTTATTAGGTTTTTCAATTATTAATAAGATATTTATTGGAACCAATATGAATGAAGTGAATATGGATTTTTTAGGAGGAATTCCTGCTTTTATAACAATGTTTGGATATATGATAACTATGGTAGCGGTTTTTGTAGGAACTCTTATTATAACAGTACAAAGATTTTATAAAAATCTTTTTGGGGATGAAGGATATTTAATGAATACAATCCCTGTAAAACCTTCGCAAAATATAGTTAGTAAGTTAATAGTATCTATGATATGGATTATAATAAGTGTATTCATGGCTATAATTTCTGTATTTATAATGGCTTTTGAGCCAGAGATATTTAAGGAAATAATTGAAGCATTAAAGATGATTTATCCTGAAATAGGAGTAAATATCCTTCTTATTATAGAATTTATAATCCTTGTACTTGTATATATGGCTTATGAAATTATGGTACTTTATGCATCACTGTCTATAGGACAGCTATTTAAATCAAGAAAAATATTAGGAGCATTTGCTGGATTTATGATAATAAATATCGTTCAACAAGCAATAGTAGGAATAGGTGTAACTACATTCGTTGCAATTAGGAATCCTATCAATATAGCTCCAGAGCATATATTCCTATATGGAATAGTCATTTCACTATTATTCTTTACAGCATTATTCTGCATAACTAATTACATTTTAAAGAATAAACTTAATCTAGAATAATATGTAGATATTTAAATAGAAGATATAAAGGAGCTTTTGCAAAATAAACTAATATAAAGCAATATTTAAGATGTACTTATATTATTATCGCTTAGCCGTTTCGGAATATTGATTTACTAAAGCATTTATTCAAGGTAAAATCTACAACTCAACAACTCGTATACACTCAAACAAGTTGTGTTGCTTACGATTTTACCATTCATAAATACTAAGTAATTAATGTTTAGGAGGTTCTTCTAATAAATTAGAAGAACTAAGTTCGAATAACTAAATCAAAGATTTAGTTATTCGAACTTATGCAAATGGCATTCGCTAACAATAATATTAAAGCACATCTTAAATATTTCAGAGAATATTAGTGATGTATTTTGCAAAAGCTCCTTTTAATTATTATAAAAAACATATATTTTGTAATAATTAATATTAGATGATTAGACATATAATTAAAATAATGGTATAATCCGAAAGAATGTTTAAGGTTTAAATAATATATTAAAATAATGTGAAAGGGAGTGCAGTATGAAGCGATTATTTAAATTATTAAGCTTATCAATTTGTATTTTAATTATAGGAATATTGCTTGTAGGGTGCGGTAAAGATTCTTCAAAGGAAATAAGCTTTTTAAATTATGGAGAAAATATAGATGAAGAAACTATAAAAGAGTTTGAGAAGAAGTATGGCATAAAAGTTACGGTTGAAACCTTTGATGATATGGAAACAATGTATCAAAAGGTTAGTAAAGGTGGCGTAAGTTATGATGTTATATTAGTATCTGATGCTTTAATGCCAAGAATGATTAAAGATAATCTTGTTAAAGAATTAAATAAAGGTAACATACCTAATATATCTCAAATGGATGATGCTTACTTGAACCTAGAAATAGATCCAGGAAACAAGTATTCAGTTCCTTATATGTTTGGAACAGTAGGACTTATTTATAATAAAGATGTAGTAAAAGAAGAAGTAGATAGTTGGGATATACTATGGAATGAAAAATATAAAGATAAAATCTTCATGTTTGATACTTATAGAGATACTATAGGGGCAGCCTTAAAGAAACTTGGATATTCTTTAAATTCTAAAGATCCAAAAGAAATTGAGAAAGCTAAAGAATTATTACTAGAGCAAAGAAAACTAGTAAACCCAATTTACGGTGTTGATAATGGAACAGTGATGATTCCAGCAGGGGACTCTGATATAAATATGATTTGGTCTGGAGAAGGGCTAAACCTTCAAGATGAGTATCCTAACTTAGTTTATGTAGTACCTAAGGAGGGAGCAAACTTCTGGATTGATAGCTTATGTATACCACATAACGCTGAAAATGTAGAAGGAGCTGAAAAGTTTATAAACTTTGTAAGTGATAAGGAAAGTGCGCTAAGAATAGCTGATGAAATAGGATATACAACCCCTAATAAAGAAGCAAGATTAGAGCAACCAGAAGAAGTGAGAAATAATCATAATGCATATATGCCTAAAGAAATAATGGATAGATGTGAAATCTATGAGGATTTCTCAAGTGATGTTAAAAGAATCTATGATGAAGCTTGGATAAAAATAAAATCAGGTGATTAGAAGTCATCTATAGTAGTATAAAGAAATGGTAGATAAATTTCATTTACATAAATCTATCTACCATTATAATAAAAATGGGCTTTTGTAAAATAAACTAATATAAAGAAATATTTAAGATGCACTTATATTATTAACGCATCTTAAATATTTTATATAAAATTAGTACTTTATTTTGCGATAGCCCAATTTTTTATATCTTAGTTTTTAAATACTTCTGGATAGAAGGTTTTAGCTAATTTTTCTAAGCAATCGAAGGTTCTATAGCCATATCCCATAAGTTCAGTATATTCAACAGAAGAGATATTTTTATTTTTTATAGCGTCAACACTTTGAAGTGTAGGTTCTGCTAATATTCTATCTACGGCATCAGCATCTACTGAAGCATTTTTATTCGCTGTTACATAAACAATATGATCAGGGTTAGAAGAAATTATATTTTCTAACGATATAGAGCCACCTTTTGCAATAACATTATCTGCATTTAATAGATTTAACATTTCCTTTTGTAATGAAGCATTAGCACCATATGCAGTAAATGAGTCACCACTATAATTAACTATTAGCATAACTTTTTTTCTTTCACCAGTAGTTGGAACTTTTGATTTAATGTTATCAAATGAGGCTTGTAGTGAGTCAGCTAATTTATTAGCTTTATCTTGAACATCGAAGATAGTACCTACATTCCTAACATCTTGAATAATTGTATCTAAAGAAATGTCGGCATTCATTTTACTTGCTAATTGAACATAAGTATTAATTCCAACTTCATTTAAGCTTGGTATTGAACCATATCTATCATCTTTAAATGAAGCAGATCTTCCGATTACCAAATCTGCACCTGAACCAACAACAACTTCTTTAGCAACATCACCTTTATTAGCAATTGCAGGTATGGATTCGTAGTCAGCTTTTAAATCTTCTGGCATAGGAGTATCTAAGTCACCTGTTCCAATTATAGAATCTTTTAATCCTAAAGTTAAAAGTAGTTCAGTTGAAGTCTGATTATTAGTTATAACTTTCTTTGGAGCTTCATTAAAAGTTTGTTTATATACATTTCCTTCAGAATCAAAAGCATCAAAGGTTACAGGGTAAGTTGTTTTATTAGTTGATGCAGTTGTAGAAGCGATAGTTTGATCTTCCTTTGATGATGAGTCTACATTTTCAGTTTTATTACCGCACCCTACAAAGACTGTAGCAGATAGAGCTAATGATGTAAGTAAAAGTAAAGATTTTTTATTCATGATAATTCCCCTCTCGATTTTCATATAAAAAGTTTTGATATCTATATTATTTTTAAATTTTTTATACATTTAAGCATAAAATAATTATTTATAATTTTTAATGCAATGATGGCGGTAAGTATTCAATAGAAATCTTATTAGTGTCTGGATTTATGTGAACAATAGATTCAACATCATATACATTTTTAATCATTTCTTCTGTTATAACTTCATTTGGAATTCCTTTATACACAATAACCCCATCCTTTAAAACATAAAGTTCGTCGCAGAATTGAGAAGCTAATGTTAAATCATGCAAAGCAGCTAAGACACATATATTTAGATTTTTAACTATTGACATAACCTCTAATTGATACTTTATATCTAAATGATTAGTAGGTTCATCTAAAATTAATATTTTAGGGTTTTGAGTTATTGCTCTAGCTAATATAACTCTTTGCTTTTCACCTCCAGATAATAGGTTGAAGCTCTTTTGAGCAAAATCTATCATTCCAACTTGAGATAAAGCTTTAAGTGCCATATCATAATCGCTTTTATTATCTTGCTCTAGCAAACCCTTATAAGGAGCTCTCCCCATTAATACTATATCTATAACCTTAAAATCAAAGTTAATATTATTAAATTGGCTAACCACTCCAAGAGTTTTAGCAAGAGACTTTTTATTGTAACCTTTTATATCCTTATCAGATATAAAAACGTCTCCAAAGGTTGGCTTTATTACACCATAAACAGCTTTTAACAATGTTGATTTACCACTTCCATTTGGACCTATTAAGCCTATGAATTTGTTATCGGCAACTGACAAATTAATTCCTTTTACAATTTCTTTTTTTGATAAATTAACCTTTAATTCTTTAATTTTTAAATCCATTAAAATCACCTACTTATCTCCATATCCGAAGCCCTTTCTAAGCAAAATGTAAACAAAGAATGGAGCACCAACTAAACCAGTAATAATACCTATTGATAATTCAGCATTAGGTAAGATTATTCTAGCGAAAACATCAGCCCAAATTAGGAATATAGAACCTAAAAGTATTGAAGTTGGGACTAGCCTTTTATGATCAGATCCAACTATAGACCTTGAAATATGGGGGATTATTAATCCTACAAAGCCTATAATTCCGCAATTAGCTACTAAAATACCTGTTAGTAATGATGTAATCATCATATAAATTTTTCTGTAAAAATTTAAGTTAAGGCCTAAAGTCATTGATGCTTCATCACCCATTAACATTAAGTTTAAAGTTCTTCCTTGAGTTAAGAAAAATAAACAACATATAGTTACAGCTAAAATTACAAAACCTATATTTTGCCACTTAGCTGTTGCCAAAGAACCCATTGTCCAAAATTTTACCGTTTGCATTCCTTCAGCATCACTGGCAATAGAAATTATAAAATTAGATAAAGATGTACATAAGGCACTGACTACAGTTCCTGAAAGAACTAATTTAGAGGATGACATTTTACTTCCCATTGAAGATAATACCAACACCATGATAGAGGCACTTAAAGCACCTAAAAATGCCCAAAAGGAGATGCTACTAATAGAAAAAAGACTAAATGAGCCTAGTCCTAACATTATAGAGAAAGTTGCACCTAGTGATGCGCCGGAAGAAATTCCCAGAATATAGGGTTCAGCTAGAGGGTTTTGAACTGTTGCTTGCATTATTGTTCCACATATAGCAAGTCCAGCTCCAGCAGCAATTGCAAGTAAAACCCGAGGCATTCTAATTAACCAAATAACATTATAAGTAGAGATATTACTTACTTCAGCAGCATCACCTAAGGATAATCCAAATAATTCATTTAAGATTATGCTATAGGATACAGAAGGTTTTATTTTAAGTGAACCAAAGGATACTGATAAAATTACAGAAATAAATAATAATATAATTAAACCTAAGATAAATAAATTGAAGGATTTTTTTATCTTTTGGTTTTTCTCGTAAGAAGCATTTAAAATATCTTTCACATTTAACATCCTTTCTTGAATTTCTACTAAAAATAAGATAAACTTATTATTAAGATTAAATGATAATAATTATCAATTTCATCAACTATTATAATATAGAAAAATTCGTAATAGAATATACTAAAATAAAAACATGGACAATTATTTAAAGTTTTCTAGGTATATATTGAAAGGGGTCTATTTATTTGAAAAATGTTAAGAAAGGTGATTTAGTAAAGGAATTCAGAAAAAATACGTTTGAAGTTTTTAGGATAGAAAGATTTATTAAGGATTCTATGTCAACAAAAAATGGCTATATGACTAATCTCTCAGCGTTCATTTTCCCAATAAGGGGGAGAGCCCAAATAGAGTTTGATAATGAGATCTATATTGCTGAAAGAGGAAAGGTGATTCATGGGTGTAAGAATAAAAATATATCCTTTAAAGTGTTAGGTGATGAAGAATTTGAACATATAAACATCTATTATGTAGCAGATGAATGTATTAAACCTAATTCTTATATGAATTCAACCTTCGAATTTGATGTAATAAATTATGAAGAGATATTGAAATCTTTGTATGAGCTTAAAGCAATAGCTTCAAAACAACAATTAGTATCAAAAGTGAATCTTCAAATACAAACTTCATTATTTTTAAGAGAACTTTTTACTGATTATAACTATAGAAAGGAATTAAGTGAAAAAGATTTCACGATAGAGGTAAGTAAATTTATTTCACAAAATTATATGGAAGAGATTACATTAAGTACACTTTCAGAAAAGTATGGAGAGAAAATTAATAGAATATCATATTTATTCAATAAGCATTTAGATATTCGCCCAATAGATTATTTGATTCAATGCAGAATGACTGTTGCATACCAATTATTAAATGAAGGGATTGCAGTTAAGGAAGTTTCTAAAAAGATTGGTTATAATGATGAATTCTATTTTAGTAGGTTATTTAAAAAAAGTTTTGGAGTTACTCCAAGTAAGTTAAAGAAGGGATAGAAGAGATGCGAGGAAGGATTTTAACAAGGACAGTTTTTAATAGAGAAGTTTTTATATATTTACCAGATGGATATGATATATCAGATAAAAAATATCCTGTAGTCTATGCTCATGATGGTGATAAATTTAGAAAGTTTTTAGGGGAAATGATTGATGAAATAGAAGATAAATTTGAAAATAAATCTTTAGAGGAACATATAATAATTGGGATTACACCTTTTGACAGATTAAATAAATATACTCCTTGGGCTGCGAAATCTAATCATGAAAGATTTCATCCCTTTGAGGGCAAGGGAGATGAATACTTAGAATTTTTAATAAATGATTTACAAGCTTATGTTGAAAAAGAGTTCAGAGTAAGTAGCCATAAGAAGGATAGAAAAATTATGGGACATTCTCTTGGTGCCTTGATTTCTTTATATTCAGTTTTTAAAAATAATAATTATAGTAAGGTAGCAAGTATATGTGCATCTCAATGGTATGACGGATGGATTAAATTTATTCAAGAAGAAAGTTTAGTAAATGATGACTTTAGGCTTATTATTATTGCAGGAAGAAAAGAGGGACATAAGAAAGTTACAATTCAAAATGACATGCCTAAGTTTTCTAACATGTCTTATGAAATATTCAAGAAACGTATAGGAGAAAAAAATGTAGAAATAGTTTGGGATGATTATGATCATCACGAAAATATATTAAATAGATATAAAATTGCATTAGAATTTTTAATGAGAAAAAGTTAAATGAAATAAGTTTAAATAAAAAGACTACATGACTTGGTTTATCTATTGTTAAGGAATTAATAAAAAATGGTTGTGGCAGTCTTAAGGTTTATAAAGAGAAGGATTTTCTTTGTATATCTGTGCAACTTAAATAAATATTGCCAACCTAACTTTATACTAAAGTAAGTTGACATAGTATATCTTTAATAGTAAACTCAAATTAGTTAGCTTATGCTAACTGATTTTTCAGGAGGAGGTAAGCCTTGACTAACTCAATTTTTATAGATGATTAAGTTAAAGTTAACTTTATAAAGTTTTAAATAAATGATTAGATTTTAGGAGGAGAAGAAATGAGTATAGTAATAATCGGTGGTCATGATAGGATGGTTTGTGAGTATAAGAAGATTTGTGATAAGTATAGTTGTAGGGCAAAGGTATTTACACAAATGCCAGGAAGATTTAAGTCTCAAATAGGATGTCCTGATTTATTGATATTATTTACTAATACAGTTTCACATAAAATGATTACTGCTGCTATGCAAGAAGCATCAAAAAAGAATATTAACATAGCAAAATCTCATAGTAGTAGCTCTAGTTCTTTAAAGAGTATTTTAGATACTCATTGCTTAAACTGTTCAGATAATTGTGAAGGCTGTCCAAAACATAATAATTAGAAGCGTGATTTAACCTTTTAGCACTTTAACCCGATAACAAAAATCACTGAAAGTGTTGTATTAATTTTCTGAATATGGTACGTTTTTGTTATGGATATTTTTAGAAGGGCGGGGTGTAAATTGAGTAACATAAGTAATCTTCAACAAGTAGAAGAAGTATCTTTAATAAATACGCATGGTAAAAGATACTTATCTTTCTTTAAGGAACTGGGAGAAAAAATATATCAGGTATGTAGCCTAGAAGAAAAATTAAATGATGAGTACTTTAAAGAAAAAGATTTTGAGGAACTTTTAAAAGAAAACCATGAAATTTATAGTGATTTAGTAGATGAAAACTATAAGACAAGTTATGGAAATCCTGATTATGCAGTGAAGGAATTAGGAAAAGATATGGGCCATATAGCCACATATCTTTATAATAGATTGCAAGAGGTTATATCTTTAGTATTTTCTCATAAGGTAGAGAAGATAGAGAAGTTACTACAATTATTAATAGATTCCTATGCACATGTAGTTAAGTATGGTGATGATGCTGATAGCTTAATGGAGCTGATAAGAGATTTAGAAATTAGCATGTTAGATGATGAAGCAGAAGAAAGAGTTCATAATATAGCAGTAGATGTTAAGAGTCACCATAAGACTATAGTAGAAGAAGCAAATCCCGACGATTTAAGATATTTATTTAAATATGGAAAATATATAACTGATAATGAAATAAAAACAGCTAAATTTTTATCTACTTATAAAGATGTAAATAAAATTGCATATACCATGGTTAAAGGATATATGGATAGCTTTATAAGAGAAAAAAAAGATTACACTATTAAATCTACAGTGAGAGTAATATATCATATTGGTCAAGAAGCTATAATGAAGGAAGTCATAAAAGAGTTTGGAAAATATAACTTAACTCCTGTACTTGCAATGGTAGAATCTACTGATGTAAATAAACAGTTTACTTATGATCATAGATTTGATAATGCTTTATTCTTTAATAAGGATTTTGCTGAAACTAAAGAGAAAAAATATGAAGCTACCTTTGAAAAGTACAAGGAAGCTTTATCAAAATATTCTGGTATAGCAGTAATTGAAAGTTTCGGAGAGGTTCCGTTTGCACCTGAAAGTAAGAAGACAGTCTTAAAATTAAATGAGGAACAAAGTAAAGTTTATCAAAATGCAACGGTAAGACTTAGAAACATACAAAATAATTATATGCCAGCCAGTGAAACTACTTTTACAATCATAGCTTTCCCTACTCCAGAAATAGGAGATAATTTTGAAGAAATTTTTGCTGACACTATGAAGATAAACACCTTGGATTCTGATAAGTGGGAAAGAATACAAAACGAAATTATAAAGGCCTTAGATAAAGGAGACTATATCCACGTTAAAGGCTGTAATGGAAATAGAACAGACATAAAGGTTAAAATGCATGAAATTAGTAATCCAGAGAAGGAAACAAACTTTGAAAACTGCATTGCGACTGTAAATATACCAGTTGGTGAGGTGTTTACATCTCCAGTGTTAAATGGAACTAATGGTATTTTACATCTAGAGGAAATATTCTTAGCAGGGCTTAAATATATAAATTTAGAACTTGTATTTAAAGATGGATATATAGAGAAATATGACTGCTCTAACTTTAAAGAAGAGTCTAAGAATAAAAAATATATAGAAGAAAATTTACTATTCCCAAATAAAACTTTACCTCTTGGTGAGTTTGCAATAGGTACAAACACCTTGGCCTATGTTATAGCACAAAAGCATAATATAGTACCTATACTTCCTATTCTTATAGGAGAAAAAATGGGACCACACTTTGCAGTGGGTGATACTTGTTATTCTTATAGTGAAGATGAAAGAGTATATAATCTTTTTGATGGAAAAGAAATAATTGCTAAAGATAATGAAAAATCTATCTTAAGAAAAACAGATATGGAAAATGCATATACTCAATGTCACACTGACATAACTATTCCTTATGATAGCTTAGAATTTATAAATGCTGTAACAAAGGATGGACAGGTTATTGAAGTAATTAATAATGGAAGATTTACATTAAAGGGTACTGAAGAGTTAAATGAACCTTTTAGTGCTTTATATAAATAGGGGGGACAATCATGATTAATAACATTGATATTAAAAATAAAATGGTGATAAAGTTAGATGATGAGTTACCAGAAATGCCTAAGTTTCAAGAGGGGATAAGAAGAGCTCCAGATAGAGGTTATAGCTTAACACCTGCGCAAACTGAAGTTGCGCTTAAGAATGCTTTAAGATATATTCCAGAGAATCTTCATGAAAAGCTAGCTCCAGAATTCATGGAAGAACTTTTGACTAGAGGAAGAATATATGGATATAGATTTAGACCAGAAGGAAAGTTAAGTGGAAAATCTATAGATGAATATAAAGGAAATTGTATAGAGGGTAAAGCCTTCCAAGTTATGATAGATAATAACTTAGATTTTGATGTGGCACTATACCCATATGAGCTTGTTACTTATGGAGAGACAGGACAAGTATGTCAAAACTGGATGCAGTATAGACTTATAAAAAAATACTTAGAGAATATGACTGATGAGCAAACTCTAGTAGTCGAAAGTGGTCATCCATTAGGACTATTTAGAAGTTCTAAAACAGCTCCAAGAGTAATAACTACTAACGGATTAATGGTTGGTATGTTTGATAATCCAGAAGACTTCCACCTAGCAACTCAACTTGGAGTAGCTAACTATGGACAGATGACAGCAGGTGGTTGGATGTATATAGGACCTCAAGGTATAGTTCATGGTACTTTCAACACTATAATTAATGCTGGAAGATTAAAGCTTGGAGTGGCTGAAGACGGAGATTTAAGAGGTAAGATATTTGTAACTTCTGGACTTGGAGGAATGAGTGGTGCTCAACCTAAGGCTATAGAGATAGCTAATGGGGTAGGTATTATAGCTGAGGTTGATTATTCAAGAATTAAAACAAGACTTGACCAAGGCTGGGTTTCAATGGCATCCAGTGATTTGGAAGAAGTTATAAGAGTAGCTAAGGAAAAAGCTAAAAATAAAGAGTCTATTTCTATAGCATACCATGGAAATATTGTAGATTTACTTGAGTATATATTAGAAAATGATATTCATATAGACTTATTATCAGACCAAACTTCTTGTCATGCAGCTTATGAAGGTGGATATGCACCAGTAGGAATTTCTTTTGAAGAAAGAACTAGATTACTAAAAGAAGATAGAGAAAAATTCAAAGAGCTTGTAGACATGACTTTATTAAAACACTATGAAATAATTAAAAAGCTAGTAGCTAAGGGAGTTTATTTCTTTGATTATGGTAACTCCTTCATGAAAGCAATCTATGATGCTGGTGGAAAAGACATAGCTAAAAATGGTGTAGATGAAAAAGATGGATTTATTTATCCTTCTTATGTTGAAGATATTATGGGACCAATGCTATTTGACTATGGTTACGGACCATTTAGATGGGTATGCTTAAGCCACAAACATGAGGACTTAATAAAAACAGACCATGCTGCTATGGAATGTATTGATCCAAATAGAAGAGGACAAGATAGAGATAACTATATTTGGATTAGAGACGCAGAAAAGAATAAGTTAGTTGTTGGTACTGAAGCAAGAATTCTATATCAAGATGCACAAGGTCGTATGGATATAGCTCTTAAGTTCAATGAATTAGTAAGAAAAGGTGAAGTTGGACCAATTATGCTTGGTAGAGACCACCATGATGTAAGTGGTACAGATTCTCCGTTTAGAGAAACTTCTAATATAAAAGATGGAAGTAATATGATGGCTGAAATGGCAATCCAATGCTTTGCTGGAAATGCAGCAAGAGGAATGAGTTTAATTGCACTTCACAATGGTGGAGGAGTTGGAACAAGTAAGTCCATCAATGGAGGCTTTGGTCTAGTTCTTGATGGAAGTGAAAGAGTTGATAATATTATAAAATCATCTATGGCATGGGATGTTATGGGTGGAGTTGCTAGAAGAGCTTGGGCAAGAAACCCACACTCTATAGGGACTAGTATGGAGTATAATGAGAAGAATAAAGGCACAGACCACATAACTCTTCCATATATACCAAAGGATGAATTAATCAAAGAGGTTATAAATAAAGCTTTAAACAAATAAGACTTTAAATAAATAAAACTAGGTATAAGTTTTATAAATAAAGTTAAAGATAAGAATGTAGTTAACATAATTAAAAATAAGAGAAAAATAGAATAATTCTATTCGAGTGTATAGGTATTAATTAATTAAACTATGCACTCGATTTTTTATTATTTAGGGAATTATCATTTTTTAGAATAAAATAGTTCTAAGTTAGAATTTATTTCGTATATTTTTATGGGAATAGTATTTTAGATACAAATTTAAAAGTAAAAGTTAAAAGTTTAAAGAAAATAAAAATAATATTTAAATCATGTATGTACATACATATATAATATTGAATAGGAAATTTACAAGTAGTATAATAGTTAAAGCATTAGAATTAAAAATAAGGAGGGATAGTGTTGGTTTATAAAGAAAATCATAGAAAAATAAGTAGAAGAATATTATTTAGTACATTAATAACACTAGTTGTTGCCCTTTTTGTTTTTGTTGGATGTAATTCTAAGGAGAAAAACGAAGAAAAAGAAGAGAATGAAGCTGTTGTAACTAATTATACAAGCGCATTGTTAGAACGAAATAATAATATATATATCTTTGATGAAGATGAGGAATATTTAGAGGGGGTTGGAGATTTATCTAGACTAAAAGAACTTACAACCTTGAGTAATGATTGGAATAAAGTAGCCTTTAAATATTTAGATGAGAAGGATAAAGTAAATATATACAGCATGAAAGATGAAGAATATAAAGTATTAGCAGTAGAGAATTTAGGAGAAAATCAAATATCTAGTTTATCTTGGATAGATAACAAATTAGTAGTTCAATTATATGTAAATCCTACTACTAGTAAATGTTTAGTTTATGATTCTGATACTTTAGAGCTTTTAAATTCCTGTGAAGGAGTACTTATAGATATTCTTGATGAGGGTAATACTTTAGTTTATGGAAAAACCCTTAATGGAATTACTACAATATATTTTAATGATGTAAAGGTACTGACCTTAGAGAATAAAGGTGAGGTTTTATTAAAGGGAAAAGTATCTCCAAAGAGAGATGAATTAGCTTTTATTACTTTTATTTTTGATAGAGAAAATGGACATCAATATGAATATTTATATAGAGGTAAAGTTGAAGATGGTAAGGTAAAAGATGTATTAAAAACTATTAAGCCTTATGAAATAGATGGGGAAATAATATATGAAAAGGATGAATTATTCATATGTAGTGAAAACAAGAGTTATTTGGTAGAAGAAGAAAAGTTTATTGAGAAAGAAAACGAAGAAGTAAACAAAAAACTAGATGAAAATTCTCGAAAGCTTAAAGCAATTCTTAGAAATACCTTTGAAAGTGAAAATATTGATGAAAGTCTATCATGGGCTGAAATAGGAGTTTATAATATTACCTGGTTTGCCAGGTAATATTTTTTTGCATCAATGTAAAGTTAAGTTAAAATAATTGTAGATAAATATAAAAAATCCGCAGCAATAATTGTTGAAATTTATATAAAATCTATTGCAATATTTAAAATAGATAAGCAAATAAATTGTATCTTTTTTTTGAAGATTATATTAATGATAAATAGGTTGACACAAGCATAAGGCTCAAATATAATTAGCGAGGGAAACAGATAATCGATATTAACAAAACAATATTGGGAGGAATTTTAATGGACAAGAAAATGCTTTCACCTGAAGAAATTACTACCTATGTGGAAGAGGTTGGAGTTAAAAAAGCTAACAACAAATGTGTACAAACTCTTTTCTTAGGGATTCTAGCAGGGGTGTTTATAGCTTTAGGTGCGTATGCATCATCGGTTGCATCACATGGAATAAGTGATCCAGGACTACAAAAGGTTGTAGCAGGTGTAGTATTCCCTGTTGGACTAATATTAGTATTAATATGTGGATCAGAATTATTTACAGGAAATTCATTATTAAGTGTAGCTTGGGCTGAAAAGAGAATAACAACAGGTCAAATGTTTAAAAATTGGACTATTGTTTGGATAGGTAATTTTATAGGAGCTGCATTTATAGCGATATTAGTTTTTTCATCAGGCCTTTTATCAACAGGAACAGTTGGAGGATATGCTGTTAAAGTAGCTGCTACAAAAGCTAGTATAGGATTTGGACCTGCTATTGCAAGTGGAATATTATGTAATATAATAGTTTGTCTATGCGTATGGGGTACCTATGCAGCTAAAGATGTAGTAGGAAAAATATTTATGGGCTTTTTTCCAATATTTGCTTTTGTTATAGCTGGATTTGAGCACTGTGTAGCTAATATGTATTATTTTTCAATAGGATTACTTGCAAAAATGAATCCAGACTTTATTGAAGCATCTCATGTAGCCGCTGAAAAACTAGATAATTTAACTATAGGTGGAATTTTCAAAAATCTAATACCTGTAACTATTGGTAACATGATAGGTGGAGCAGTTTGTGTTGGATTAGTTTATTGGTTTATATACAGAAGATGCAATAAAAAGAATGCTGAAGTAAAAAAAAACCAACAATTATCAGCATAATATATAAAAATCATGCTAAAATGTAGATTTTAGCATGATTTTTTATATTACAATCGTATAATGAATATACTATATTAATTTCTATAATATGTTTACAGAAATATCATGAAGGTGAAATATTTGGCTACAAAAATATTAGGGATATGAAGAAATTTCTATAATAGTGTGAAAATATATATTAATTTGTAAAAATCTATTTAATATTTGAAATGCATAATATAGAATAGATATGTGAGTATAAATATGTAGAGGAATAAATATAGATGTTATAATATGGAGGTTTATATGATAAATAAAAAAAGAGTTGTAAGTGCCATTGTAGCGTTAGGTTTAATAGGTACAGTAGTTTTTGGATTTTATAATAAGGTTGAAGCAGATGCAGTGAAGATAAGGTTAGGTGGAAGTAAAAGATATGATACAGCAGTTGAAGTATCTAAAAATGGATGGGCTGGTGGAAGTAAGACAATCGTATTAGTTTGTGGGACAGACTATCCTGATGCTTTAAGTGCAGCACCGCTGGCAAAGAAATATAATGCACCGATATTACTTACAGAAAACAATTCTCTACCTAGTGTAGTATCAAAAGAGATAGATAGATTAAAGCCAACAAATGCTTACATAGTTGGTGGCGATGGTGTCGTTTCTAAAAATATAGAATCACAACTTAAAGGTAAAGGAATATCAGTTCAGAGATTAGGTGGAAGCACTAGATTTGAAACAGCGGTTAATGTAGCTAAACAGGTAGGAACAGCTAATGGAGTAGTTTTAGCATCAGGTAGAAGCTTTGCAGATGCATTATCTGTAGCTCCAGTAGCAGCTAAATTAGGAATGCCAATACTATTAACGGAAATAGATGAGTTTAATAGCTTAAACAAAAGTTTCATACAAAGTAATAATATACCTAAAACCTATGTAGTTGGTGGAGAGGGAGTAATATCTAATGCCAATATGAAGAATTACAAAAATCCTACTAGAATTGGTGGCAGTGATAGGTATGATACAAATATAGCAGTTTTAAATACTTTTAAAAATCAAATAGATTTAAATAAGATATATATAGCATCAGGAGATGATTTTCCAGATGGCTTAGTTGGTGCACCTATAGCATCATTAACTTCTTCACCTATAATTCTTATGAATGAATCAGCGAAGTATTATCCTAAAGTTCTAGAAAGAATTAAAGGAATAAAGTCTAATCAAGTAGTAGTTTTAGGGGAAACTGGAGTAGTTAGTGATAATATTGTTAAAAAGGTTTTAGATTCAGTTAATTATGAGGAAAAATTTAAGGTTTTAAGTATAGAATAGTTCGAAAGTGGAGGATATTAAAGTGAGAGCTATAGAAGATGTGCTTAAGGACCTACCTTTAGGGGTATCTGCTTTAGCAGAACAGCTTATTGATAGTAAACAAGTAACTTGTATAATAATTAAAGATGACTTTAAACATTTTTTATACTTAACAAATGCAATGGAATTTTACTTTAAGGGTGCATGCATAAAAAGTAATAAAGTAATTTCAGGCCATTTAATCGTAAAGTTGAAAGATGCTTTACGTGAGAGGCACTATCCTTTCCACTTTAATTATTATGATGAAAAAGTATTGAGTTTAATTGTAAAGTTAAGCTATCAGAAAAAGTTATACTTGGTAATTAGTAATAAGTATAATGAGTATAAAATAGTTTGCTTTAAAAACAATTTAAGAAAGTTCTTTAAGAAATATATGATAAATTGCATAAGCTGTGGGTATAAGTGGGACGATGAAGATTATAAAAAATCCATCGATAAGTTAATATGCTCCTTTCCTGACATAAATCATATATGGGACAAGCTTGGCGGGGAAATAACCATGAATGTTATAAAAAAACAGTAAATTAGAGATGCAATATATAAGAAAACTCGAAACTTGCAAAAAAAGTTCTATTGATTTTAAAAAATTTTCAAAAAAGCATTGCATTTATAAAATATTAGATTTATAATAATGACATAATAAATAATTTAATGAATTATTTAAAAACTTAAAATTGAATCATAAGTAGAGGCGCTTATAAATTGGTAGCTGATAAATGGTAAGGAGAATACCCTCTGATGTTACAGTGAATTATTTATAAGCCGAAAGGGTACAATGGTATTGTGTGCTGCTTGGGGATAAAGTACAAGTCTTTATCACTGCCATTTTATGGAGAGCTATTTATGGAATGAAAAATATTCATTGCATGGGTAGTTCGGTAACTTAGTTATCTAATGGTGTTGAATATTTTCAACGCCATTTTTTATTTTATATACTTTTATACTATAGAGTTATACATAAATAAATTTAAGTAAACGATTTTTATAGGGGGACGAGAAAAATGAAATCAATTATCAGATTAAGAATGAGCTCTCATGATGCACACTACGGTGGAAATCTTGTTGATGGAGCAAGAATGTTACAATTATTTGGAGATGTAGCTACAGAATTATTAATTCAAAACGATGGAGACGAAGGATTATTCAAAGCTTATGATAGCGTAGAATTTTTAGCACCTGTATATGCTGGAGATTATATTGAAGCAGTTGGTGAAATCGTAAACGTTGGAAACTCATCTAGAAAAATGGTTTTCGAAGCTAGAAAAGTAATAGTACCAAGACCTGATATAAATGATTCAGCTTGTGACGTTTTAGAAGAACCAATAGTTGTTTGTAAAGCAAGCGGAACATGCGTAGTACCAAAAGATAAGAAGAGAAAATAGTTAAGTGCAAGATTTCTTGCAAGAACATTGTTAAATAATTAACTAAAAAGGGGGATCTTAAATGGAAAAGTTAATAATTGCTGCAGCTATTTGTGGTGCAGAAGTTACTAAAGAACAAAATCCAAACGTTCCTTACACAGTAGAAGAAATTGGACAAGAGGCTGAAAAATGTTATAAAGCTGGAGCTAGCATAATACATCTTCACGTTAGAGAAGACGATGGTACTCCAACTCAAGACAGAGATAGATTTGCAGCTTGCATAGCTGAAATTAAGAGAAGATGTCCAGATGTTATCATTCAACCATCTACTGGTGGTGCTGTAGGAATGAGCAATGCAGAAAGACTTCAACCGGTTGATTTAAAACCAGAAATGGCAACATTAGACTGTGGAACTTGTAACTTTGGTGGAGATGAGATCTTTGTTAATACAGAGAATACAATCAAAGAATTTGGAAGCAAAATGATCGAGTTAAACGTTAAGCCTGAGATTGAAGTGTTCGATAAGGGCATGATTGACATGGCTATAAGACTTCATAAAAAAGGATTTATAAAAGCACCAATGCATTTCAACTTCGTTATGGGAGTTAATGGTGGTATAAGTGCTGGAATGAGAGACTTTGTATTTATGAAGGAAAGTATCCCAGCAGGAAGCACATTCACAGTATCAGGAATAGGCAGAAATGAATTCCCATTAGCTGCAATGTCAATGATAGAAGGCGGACACGTAAGAGTGGGATTCGAAGATAACGTATACTTATCAAAAGGCGTTATGGCTGAAAGTAATGCTGATCTAGTTGAAAAAGCTGTAAGAATAGCTAAAGAATTAGGTAGAGAAATTGCTACACCAGCAGAAGCTAGAGAAATTTTAGGACTTAAAGCTTTATAATTTTTAACTAAAGTGTAAATAAAGAATAACAAATAAGTAGGAAAATTTTATTAAGATTAAAGGAAGAGGAGTGTTTTTAATGAAAAAAGGATGTAAATACGGAACACATAGAGTAATAGCACCACAAGGAGTATTACCACAACCAGCAGTGAAAATAGACAACAACATGGACATTTATGATAACGAAATATTAATAGACGTTCAAGCTTTAAACATTGACTCTGCAAGCTTTACTCAAATCGAAGAAGAAGCTGGACACGATGTAGAAAAAGTAAAAGCTAAAATTCTTGAAATCGTTTCAGAAAGAGGAAAAATGCAAAACCCTGTAACTGGTTCAGGCGGAATGCTTATCGGAAGAATCGAGAAAATAGGAGCAGCTTTAGAAGGAAAAGTTGATGTTAAAGTTGGAGACAAAATCTCTACATTAGTATCTCTTTCATTAACTCCATTAAGAATAGATGAAATCATAGATGTTAAACCAGAAATCGACAGAGTAGAAATAAAAGGTAAAGCTATATTATTCGAAAGCGGAATATATGCTAAACTTCCAGAAGATATGGAAGAAACTTTAGCACTAGCAGCTCTAGACGTTGCAGGAGCTCCAGCTCAAGTTGCTAAATTAGTTCAACCAGGTCAATCAGTTCTTTTATTAGGAGCAGCAGGAAAATCAGGAATGTTATGTTGCTACGAAGCTGTTAAAAGAGTTGGACCAACAGGAAACGTTATTGGTCTAGTTAGAAATGAAGAAGAAGCAGCTAGATTAAGAAGATTAAACCTAAGAATGAAAATAGTTATCGGAGATGCTACAAAAGCTATCGAAGTAATGAATAAAGCATTAGAAAACAACAATGGAAAAGAAGTTGACGTAGCTATCAACATAGTTAACGTTCAAAACACTGAAATGTCAACTATATTACCAGTTAAAGACGATGGAATAGTTTACTTCTTCTCAATGGCTACAGCATTCACTAAAGCAGCATTAGGAGCTGAAGGTGTAGGTAAAGACGTAACTATGATAGTAGGAAACGGATACACTAAAGGACATGCTGAAATAACTTTAGAAGAGTTAAGAGAAAACGCAACTCTAAGAGCTATATTCCAAGAATTATACGTTTAATACCATATCTTATTAATTCATAAATTTATATAAATGTGAAATTACAGGGGGTAAAATAATGAATACAACACGTAGAAAAGAATTATTTCCAAATGTTACAGATGAGCAGTGGAATGACTGGAAATGGCAAACTAAAAACAGAATCGAAACTTTAGACGAGTTAAAGAAGTATATTCCATTAACAGCTGAAGAAGAAGAAGGAGCTAAAAAATGTCTAGAAACTTTAAGAATGGCTATAACTCCTTACTATCTATCATTAATCGATCCAAGCAATCCTAACGATCCAGTAAGATTACAAGCTATTCCAACAGGACTTGAAGCTCACAAATCTGCTGCTGACTTAGAGGATCCATTACACGAAGATACAGATTCTCCAGTACCAGGACTAACTCATAGATACCCAGATAGAGTATTACTTCTTATAACTGACCAATGCTCTATGTACTGCAGACACTGCACAAGAAGAAGATTTGCAGGTCAAAGTGATGACTGCATGCCAATGGAAAGAATAGATAAAGCTATAGATTACATTAGCAAAACACCAGTAATCAGAGACGTTCTATTATCAGGTGGAGATGCTTTACTAGTTGACGATTCAGTACTTGAGTACATCATCAGCAAATTAAGAGCTATACCACACGTAGAAATAATCAGAATTGGTTCAAGAACACCAGTAGTTATGCCACAAAGAATAACTGATGATCTTGTAAATATGTTAAAGAAATACCACCCAATCTGGTTAAACACTCACTTTAACCATCCAAATGAAATCACAGAAGAGTCTAAGGCTGCATGTGAGAGAATGGCTAATGCTGGTATACCACTAGGAAACCAATCAGTACTTCTAAGAGGAGTAAATGACTGTGTTCACGTAATGAAACAATTAGTTAACGATTTAGTTAAAATAAGAGTTAGACCATACTACATCTATCAATGTGACTTATCATTAGGACTAGAGCACTTCAGAACTCCAGTTTCTAAAGGTATCGAAATAATCGAAGGATTAAGAGGTCATACTTCAGGATACTGCGTACCAACATTCGTTGTTGACGCTCCAGGCGGCGGTGGAAAAACTCCAGTTATGCCAAACTACGTAATTTCTCAAAGCCATGATAAAGTAATACTTAGAAACTTTGAAGGAGTTATAACTACTTACTCTGAGCCAACTAACTACACTCCAGGATGTAACTGCGATGTATGTACAGGTAAGAAATCAGTTCATAAAGTTGGAGTTGCTGGATTATTAAACGGAGAAAAACTTGCTCTAGAGCCAACTGGATTAGAAAGAAACGAAAGACACGCTCACTAGAATTAAATCTAGTTAGAAGTAATCTTATGAATGAAATTTTAAAGTTATTAAAACCATACAAAAGTGTATCTATAATAGGTATGAATAAGAATGTGGGAAAAACTACGACTTTAAACCATATATTGAAGGAGGCTAGGGGACATATGTCCCTAGGCCTAACTTCTATAGGAAGAGATGGTGAGGAGTTAGACAGAGTTACGGCTACAGAAAAACCTAAGATATATATCGAAAAGGGAACTGCAATAGCTACAGCCAAACAATGTCTTTTAAATAGTGATTTCACAAGAGAGATTGTAAGAACTACAGGAATAAATACTCCTATGGGAGAAGTTGTTATTTGTAAAGCCTTAAGTGATGGTTATGTAGATTTAGGCGGACCTTCCGTGAATGCCTATATGACCAATATAAAAGATCAATTATTAAGTCTTCAGTGTGATCTTGTAATAGTAGATGGAGCTTTAAGTAGAAAAACCTTTGCTTCACCCGCCATAACAGAAGCGACAGTATTATCTACAGGGGCCGCTCTATCAAGAAGTATGAAGACCGTCATAAGTGAGACAAAGCATACTATGGATCTATTAAGTTTACCCCATGAGCAAGATAGGTCTATTTTAAGTGTCGCAACAAAAATATGTGATTCAGGAACTATAGGGATCATTTATAAAGATGGTACCTATAAAGTACTAGAGGTTTTAACTGCCTTAGAAGCTTCAAAAGAAATTGTGGAAGCTTTAAATGAACAAGTATCCCATGTAGTTATTAAAGGTGCAGTATCTGACAAGCTTATTACAAAGATAATGACTTCTACTAACCTATATAAAAATATAACTTTTCTTGTGGAAGATGGTACGAAGCTATTTATAAGTAGTGAGAGTCTTTATAGATTTCATAGGCAAGGTGGAGTCATAAAGGTCCTAAATAAGATAACTGTGGTTTGCATAACTTCAAATCCAAAATCGCCATATGGATATGAGTTTCCAAAGGATGAATTCTTAAAAGGTCTTAGAGAAGCTGTTAATATTCCGGTATTTGATGTAGTAGGGGGGAAATAATATGAAGTTTTTAGATAATGAACAAAGAGCACAAATAGGGTTTTCCTTTATTATGGATGAACTGGGTATAATAACTCCTTATGGTACTGAGGAAAAGAAGCTGATAAAGCCTTTTAAAATTGATGAATATGATAAATTAGTAGAAGAACTTACTAATGTAGAGCTTATGATGGATTCTATTAAGGAACATGACGATGAGTTTAACGATATAGTAAGGCTTCTGCACAAGATTAAAGATATTCGAAATACATTAAGAAGAGCTGAGAAGGTAGAAGTATTAGATGAAGTTGAGCTTTATGAAGTAAAGTATGTATCCATGCTTTTAGAGGAGCTTAAAATAGTCTTAGAAAAGCTTAATCTATCAATAAGTAAAATTAAGCTATATTCCTTAGAAGAAGTAATAGATATACTAGATCCAAGCAAGAAACGTTTATCTACATTTCATATATATGAAGAATATAGCGAAAAACTTTCTCACATAAGAAAATTAAAAGGTGAAAAGGAAAAGGCAATTTTTTCTTGTAACGATGAAGCTCTTATTGAAAAGCTGAAACAAGAGAGGCTAGATATTGTTATTCAAGAAGAAGAAGAAGAGTTACATATAAGAAAAGAACTTACTTCTAAATTGTCCTCCTTTAGTAAGTATATATCTGAGAACTTAAAAGTGGTAGGAATACTAGATTTGTTGATGGCAAAGGCAAGCATTGCCATTAAGTATAATTGTGTTAAGCCTACTATAGTTAAGGATATGAATATTAATATAGAGGATGGAATAAATCCTGAAATTGCAGCAATCCTTAAGAAAAAGGGAAAAGTATTCTCACCAGTGAACATAGAGCTTCAGGGAGGAACTACAGTTATAACTGGAGCAAATATGGGAGGAAAGAGTGTAGCATTAAAGACTATAGTTTTAAACCTATTCCTTGGACAATTAGGCTTCTTTGTATTCGCTAAGAAAGCAACTTATCCAATATTAGATTTTATTCACTTTGTATCAGATGATATGCAGTCTATATCTAAGGGATTGAGTACCTTTGGAGCTGAAATAATTAAGCTAAAAGAAGTAGTAGAATGTGTAAAACGTGGAGATGGGTTTGTAGCACTTGATGAGTTTGCTAGGGGAACTAACCCTAAAGAAGGATTTTACCTTGTAAAATCTCTTGCAAATTATCTACAAAAATTTAACACAGCTAGTATAATATCTACTCACTATGATGGTGTAGTAGAAGAACCTATGGTTCATTATCAAGTTGTAGGATTAAAAAACATAGACTTTGAAAAACTAAAATACAAGATTGATCTTAATAAAACTCATTCAGTTGAAATTATTCAAGAGCATATGGAATATAAACTTGAAAGAGTGTCTAAGATAAGTCAAGTACCTAAGGATGCGTTAAATATAGCAATGCTATTAGGATTAGAAAAAGACATAGTAAATATAGCAAAAACATATTATGAGGAGGAGTACAATGGAAAGTAAATTAAATTTAGATTTAAATCTAGTTTCTAAAGCTAGAGAATCAGCAAAAAATATAGCTCAAGATACTCAACAGTTTATAGACAGACATACTACAGTAGCTGTAGAAAGAACAGTATGTAGATTATTAGGTATAGATGGTGTAGATGAGTTTGGAGTACCACTACCTAACGTAGTTGTAGAAAATATTAAAGCTGGAAATGGATTATCTCTTGGAGTATCTGTTCTAGTAGGTAATGCTATGGTTAACACTGGATTAACTCCACAAGAAATAGCAGAGAAAGTAGCTAAAAAAGAATTAGATTTAACAAAACTACCTATGAAAGATATGTTTGAAATAAAAATGGCAGTTGAAAAAGTTGCTAAAGATATGGTAGCAAGAGTTAAAGCTAACAGAGGTCAAAGAGAAGCTTACCTTGAAAAATTCGGCGATAAAACAGGTCCATACCTTTATGTTATCGTTGCTACAGGAAATATCTATGAAGATATAATCCAAGCTAAAGCTGCTGCTAAACAAGGTGCAGACGTTATAGCTGTTATCAGAACAACAGGACAAAGCTTACTTGACTATGTTCCATACGGAATAACAACTGAAGGATTTGGAGGAACTTTTGCAACTCAAGAAAACTTCAGACTTATGAGAGCTGCTTTAGACGAAGTTGGAGAAGAATTAGGAAGATACATCAGATTATGTAACTACTGTTCTGGATTATGTATGCCAGAAATAGCTGCTATGGGAGCTATGGAAAGACTTGACGTAATGCTTAATGACGCATTATACGGAATACTTTTCAGAGATATCAACATGCAAAGAACTATAGTTGACCAATACTTCTCAAGAGTAATCAATGGTTACGCTGGAGTAATAATCAACACTGGTGAAGATAACTACTTAACAACTGCAGATGCTGTTGAAGAAGCTCACACAGTTCTTGCTTCTCAATTCATCAATGAGCAATTTGCTTTAGTTGCAGGACTTCCAGAAGAGCAAATGGGTCTAGGACACGCATTTGAAATCAATCCAAATGTTGAGAATGGATTCCTTTATGAACTTGCTCAAGCACAAATGGCTAGAGAAATATTCCCTAAAGCACCACTTAAATACATGCCTCCAACTAAGTTCATGACAGGAGATATATTCAAAGGTCAAGTACAAGATGCATTATTTAACATGGTTACAATAATGACTGGTCAAAAATTACACTTATTAGGAATGTTAACAGAAGCTATACACACTCCATTTATGAGTGATAGAGCACTATCTATAGATAATGCACAATATATATTCAACACAATGAAAGACCTTGGTTCTGAGATTACATTCAAAAAAGGCGGAATAATGGAGAAGAGAGTTGACGAAGTTCTAGGAAAAGCTGCTGATCTATTATCTGAAATTGAAAAAGAAGGCTTATTCTCTACTTTAGAGCAAGGTAAATTTGCAGGAATTAAGAGACCTCTAAACGGAGGAAAGGGATTAGATGGAGTTGTTGAGAAAGAAGCTAACTACTTCAACCCATTCATAGATTTAATGTTAGGAGGAGACAGATAATGAGCGGTGGATTATATTCAACAGAAGTTAAAGATTTTGATACTAATTTGGATCTAACTAAACTTAAACCTTACGGAGATACTATGAACGATGGAAAGGTTCAAGTAAGCTTTACTCTACCAGTTAAAGATGACGAAAGAGGAGTAGAAGCTGCGGTTCAACTAGCTAAGTCAATGGGACTTAAAGATCCAAACGTTGCTCACCATGGACCATTAGATAAAGAGTTCACATTCTACGTAGTATATGGCTCATTAACTCACACAGTTAACTATGAAGAAATTCATGTTCAAACTGTAGAAGTAGACACTATGTCTATGTCAGAAGTTGGAGAATACATTCAAGAGCATATCGGAAGAGATGTAGTTATTATAGGGGCTTCAACTGGAACAGACGCTCATACAGTTGGTATAGACGCCATCATGAACATGAAAGGTTTTGCAGGACACTATGGTCTTGAAAGATACAAAGGTATCGAAGCTTACAACTTAGGAAGCCAAGTAGAAAACGAAGAATTCGTTAAGAAAGCTATCGAGCTTAAAGCTGACGTTCTTCTAGTATCTCAAACAGTTACTCAAAAGGATGTACACATTCAAAACCTTACTAACCTTGTAGAGCTTTTAGAAGCTGAAGGAATAAGAGATAAAGTAATATTAGTTTGTGGTGGTCCAAGAATAACTCACGAACTTGCAAAAGAATTAGGATATGATGCAGGATTCGGACCTGGAAAATATGCAGATGACGTTGCTAGTTTTGCAGTAACTGAAATGGTTGCAAGAAACTTAGTTTAATATAAAAAAATTAATGTCTGAAAGTCAAGTTTAATGTTTATATGTTTATAGTTTAGGGATAAAGAAACTAATAGGGTACGTGAAACAAATTATAGGGTTATAAGTAGAATGAAGAAATTCATTCTACTTTATTTTTTACTCCAAATCTACGATTTGGCTAAGTAAAAAACACTCATTGGAACGTATGTGACAATGAGTTTCCTCGAGAGCAAAGCGACAAAGTCACCTATACAGGTGACAATTACTCCAATCTACGATTTGGCTAAGTAAAAATAAGTGACAACCTAAACCTTTGATTTAGTAGTTGGAACTTACTCCTTAAAAGGCATGTGAAAAGGAGTTTATTTAGAACTAAAAGAACAAATCTATATATGCTATATTTCAACGGGGATAAATTATATCCTTAAGATAATTAGCACATCTTCAATTTCATCTATAACAGCATTTTGAAAAGTTTCCTATATAACAATTTATAATCTCATTCAATCATATTGTATGCATACAAAAATACTAAATTATATTATTTTTATAAATTGTATTGATAAATAATGAATAACATGGAATAATTGTATTGTAATAATAAGAAGTACCAATACAAAATATACATACAATTTTATCTGATGACTATCATCTCTAATACTCTCATTTTTGAAATGTGAGTTAGGAGCTAATATGTCCTGGATAACGATTTCTAGGCTTCAAAGGAGCTGAGAACTCTGTTTATTTTGTATTGGAAGATGGGGGAATATAAATGAGTAAAAGATTAGAATTAAACAAAAACCTTGCAGAGATGCTAAAAGGTGGAGTAATAATGGATGTAGTTAATGCTGAGGAAGCTAAAATTGCAGAAAAGGCAGGAGCTGTTGCTGTAATGGCTTTAGAGCGTGTTCCATCTGATATAAGAAAGCAGGGTGGGGTTGCCAGAATGTCAGATCCTAAGATGATAAAAGAAATTCAAGAGGCGGTATCTATACCAGTAATGGCAAAGGTTAGAATAGGACATTTTGTAGAGGCTCAAATACTAGAAGCTATAAAAATTGATTACATAGATGAGAGCGAGGTATTAACTCCAGCTGATGATTTATTCCATATAGATAAAGATAACTTTAAAGTGCCTTTTGTGTGTGGAGCTAGAAATTTAGGAGAAGCTTTAAGAAGAATAGGTGAAGGAGCTTCTATGATAAGAACTAAAGGTGAAGCTGGAACTGGAGATGTAGTAGAGGCTGTAAGACATATGAGAACTATGATGAGTGAAATAAGAAAGGTGCAAAACACTCCAAAGGAAGAGCTTATGACTATAGCTAAAGAAATGGGAGCACCTTATGATTTAATAGTTTACGTTCACGAGAATGGCAAGCTTCCAGTGGTTAATTTTGCAGCTGGAGGAGTAGCTACACCAGCTGACGCAGCACTAATGATGCAACTTGGAAGTGATGGAGTATTTGTTGGTTCTGGTATATTTAAATCAGCAGACCCAGAAAAGAGAGCTAGAGCAATAGTGCATGCTGTAGCAAATTACAATAATCCAGAAGTTTTAGCTCAAGTTTCTGAGGACTTAGGAGAGGCTATGGATAGCATAAATACTAAGGATATACCAGATGGAAAACTATATGCATCAAGAGGATGGTAGAAGTATGGTAACTATAGGGGTATTAGACTTACAGGGAGCTGTAAAGGAACATGTAGATAAAATTAATGAATTACAGGGAGCTACAGCTTTAAAGGTAAAGAATGTAGCAGATTTAGAGGCTATAGATGGTCTTATAATTCCAGGAGGAGAGAGCACTACTATAGGAAAGCTGCTAAGAGATTTTAATATGCTAAAACTATTGAAAAAGAAGATTGAAGATGGGCTGCCAGTGTGGGGAACATGTGCAGGTATGATAATTCTCGCTAAATCCATTGTAGGAAGCGATTATACTCATTTAGGGGTCATGGGTATAGAAGTGAGAAGAAACGGTTATGGATCGCAATTAGATAGTTTTATAGCAAACGCTGTTATCA
This sequence comes from Clostridiaceae bacterium, assembly GCA_902363375.1. Classification (GTDB taxonomy): domain Bacteria; phylum Bacillota; class Clostridia; order Clostridiales; family Clostridiaceae; genus Clostridium_J. The sequence continues at coordinate 349,645 of CABIZX010000003.1, forward strand.
AAGATGTAAGTGATGAAGAAATTCCTTTAGTATTTATAAGAGCTCCTTATGTTGAGAGGGTAGATGAAGGTGTACAAGTGATATGTAGCTTAGAGGATAAAATTGTGGCATGTAGACAAGATAATATGCTAGCAACTTCATTCCATCCAGAATTAACTAAGAATCTAACCATGCATAAGTACTTTTATAATATGTGCATAGAAAATTTAAATAAAATTGGCTAGCTCCTTAAATGTTGAATTTTCATAGAATATAATACTATAAATCTATATAAAATGCTCTGTGTACACTTTACTACTTAGATATAGCAGTGTAAGTGAATACAGAGCATTTATTAGATTATATTATAAGAGTCAGCTGAGTATTAAAAAGCAATTATGCTAACTCTTCCCATTGATCATAAAGACTTTGAAGTTCATCTTCTATTCTTTGAATTTCTTGATTTATTTCCTTACTTTTTTCAGGCTTAGAATATACCTCTTCAAGACATAGCTGTCCTTGAAGGTCTTCCAGAGATTCTTCTGTAGCTGCAATTTTATTTTCAATGGTTTTAACCATATTAGCTTTTTCTTTTTCAGCTTTTTCAGCTTCTCGTTTTTTCTTTTTATCCAGCTTTATTTGAGTTTTTGTTACACCGGAGCCTTCTTCTAAGGCTTCAAATCTTAAAGGGTTTTTCTTTTTCTCTACGTAATAGGAATAATTACCTAAGTACTCTTTAACTCCATCTTCATTAAGTTCAAATATTTTATTTATAATTTTATTTAAGAAATATCTATCGTGGGATATGAGGATTATAGTGCCATCATAGTTTAAGATAGCATCCTCTAAAGCTTCACGAGAAATAATATCTAGATGGTTTGTAGGCTCATCTAGAAGAAGAAAATTTGATTTTGAAAGCATTAACTTTAATAAATTAATTCTACATTTTTCTCCGCCACTTAACTTGGATATTTGCTTAAATACATCATCACCTGTAAAAAGGAAGGCTGCAAGGGCAGAACGTATCTCTGTAGTAGTCATGTGTGGAAAGTCATCCCAAACTTCATCTAAGATAGTTTTATTAGGAGTTAAATTTGATTGTTCTTGATCGTAGTATCCAACAAACACATTTTTACCAAGTACCTTAACGCCTTTATCAGCAGGTATTTTATCCATGATTATTCTAAATAAAGTTGTTTTACCACGGCCATTTTCACCTATTAGAGCAATTTTTTCTTCACGTTTAATGTCCATGTTCAAGCCTTCAAACAGAAGCTTTTCACCAAAACTTTTACTTAGATTTTCTATGTAAAGTACGTCATTACCGCTTTTAATTTGAGTTTCAAACTTTATTTTTGAAGCTTTAGGATCTTTGATAGGTGCCTCTATTCGCTCAATCTTATCTAAGGCTTTTTGACGACTTTCAGCAGCTCTTACACTTTTTTCCCGATTGAAGGATTTATATTTAGCTATAATTTCTTCTTGCCTTTTAATCTCTGCCTGCTGAAGTTCATAGGCCTTTTGCATAACTTCTTTATTCTTTTCTTTAAGATCTATAAAAGCTGTGTAATTTCCGTTATAACATTGGGCAGTTCCACCAATGAGCTCTATAGTTTTGTTAGTTATTGCATCTAAGAAGAATCTATCGTGGGAGATTACTATAATAGTACCCTTAACCTCTTTAAGGTAGTTCTCTAACCATTCTATAGCATCTAGATCAAGATGGTTTGTAGGCTCATCGAGAAGTAGAATTTCTGGTTTTCTAAGAAGAAGCTTACAAAGGGCAACCCTAGTTTTTTGTCCACCACTTAATATGGATATGGACTTATCAAAATCAGCTTCAGTAAATCCAAGGCCTTTAAGAACACGACTAATCTCACCTTTATAAGTGTATCCTCCACGATTTTCATAAACCTCTGTTAATGTGGTATAATCTCTTATAATTTTATTATGATACTCTTCTTTAGAAGCATCATAGGGTTCCTTCATTTTCTCTTCTAGGTTATGTAGTCTATCTTCCATGTCTATCAGTGATTTAAATACAGAAAGTAACTCTGTATATATAGTATTATCTGAATCAAGAGAAAGATTTTGAGAAAGGTAGCCAAGTTCCTTTGATTTATCTATAAACAGTTCACCACTGTCGTACTCCATTTGATTAGTTAAAATCTTAAATAGGGTTGATTTACCAGCACCATTAGCACCTATTAATCCTATTTTTTCACCTTCATTTACATTAAAGGTAATATCCTTTAAAATCATATCTATTCCAAAGTATTTACTTATATTTTTACAACTTAAAACTATCATTTAATTCACCGTCCTATTAGCATTCTATCATGAAAGTTAGAAAAATTAAATTAATTTGTATAGTTAAGGGGAAGAATGGATATTGTTATTAATGGAATATATTGTTATGTATAATATAATGTAATTCAACGAAGTAAAATAAATAAAAATAGAATATTTTAAATAATGTACTATAAAAACTTATAAAATACTCTTAATTTACGGTAAAAAGATTGAAAATATACCGAAATAATTCATATATTTGATAAAAAATATATAACAAATGGGCACTAGTATAGTATAATAACTATATAAATCGAAAGCTAGTTAAATGTCAGATTATATTACTTATTTTAGAGAGACATCATTAAAGGAAGATTATAATAATATAAATATAAATAACTTACATAAGGAGTTGATAAGATGGAGAAGAAAAGAAGCATATCTATGGCTGTAATTAAAAGACTTCCCAAATATTATAGATATTTACGTGAATTAGATAAAAATGAAGTAGATAGAATATCGTCTAAAGAATTAAGCGAAAGAATTGGATTTACAGCTTCTCAAATAAGACAGGATTTAAATTGCTTTGGAGATTTTGGACAGCAGGGATATGGATATAACGTTAAGGAATTATTGTATCAAATATCTGTCATACTAGGATTAAATAAGGAGTATAACACTGTAATTATTGGCGCAGGAAACATAGGTCAAGCAATTGCAAACTATACAACCTTTGATAAGATGGCATTTAATCTAACGGGAATTTTTGATGTTAATGTGAAGCTTATAGGTCTTAAAATAAGGGATATAGAAATTCAAGACATGGATGAACTAGAAGGTTTCTTACAAAAAGAAAAGATTAACATAGCTATTATTTGTGTTCCTAAGAATAGAGCACAAGGTGTAGCAGATATAGTAACAAGGAATGGTGTAAAGGGAATATGGAATTTTGCACCTATAGATTTAAAGGTTAATGAAGATGTTATTGTAGAAAATGTACACCTTAATGAAAGCCTAATGACTTTAAGCTATTTATTAAATGAACGTGAAAAAGAAGAAGAAGGTTTTATAAATTAACAAAAAGACAATACAAATTAAAAAAAGATTTGTATTGTCAATAAAATTTTAAAAAATTTTAAAATTAATTTATATCAGCTAAATAAAAAGATTTAGTAAAAAACATAAATGATGTTGAAAAAAAAATATAATAAGATATAATAGTGATTGAGGTATTAGAACTTTAATCACTATTTTGTTAAATTAATAACGATTTATGGCGGCTAACACCTGAAAAATTGCATGGGGGATTTAAAAATGGATTATAAGAACATAGTCTTAGAAAAAGAAGGAAATGTGGCTTTAGTTAAATTAAATAGGCCGAAAGCATTAAATGCTTTAAACACAGAGACTTTAAAGGAAATTGATTGTGTTATCCAAGAAATTTCCGAAGATAAGGAAATTTATGCAGTTATTCTTACAGGGGAAGGTAAAGCTTTCGTTGCTGGAGCAGATATTTCAGAAATGAAAGACATGAATGCTATAGAGGGTAAAGAATTCGGTATACTTGGTAATGGGGTTTTCAGAAAAATCGAAAAGCTTGAAAAACCTGTTATAGCTGCGGTTAATGGTTTTGCATTAGGTGGTGGATGTGAACTTGCAATGGCTTGTGATATTAGAATTGCATCAGTTAAAGCTAAGTTTGCACAACCAGAAGCAGGTCTTGGAATAACTCCTGGGTTTGGCGGAACCCAAAGATTAGCAAGACTTATAGGTGAAGGAATTGCAAAAGAATTAATTTATACTTGTGATATGATCAATGCTGAAGAAGCTTTAAGAATTGGATTAGTAAATAAAGTAGTAGAGCCAGAAGTACTTTTAGATGAAGCAAAAGCTATGGCTAATAAGATAGCTAAAAATGCTCCTATAGCTGTAAGACAATGTAAAGCTGCTATCAATAGAGGCTTGCAAATGGATATTGATAATGCAGTATTATATGAAGCAGAAGCATTTGGAATATGTTTTGCTACTGAAGACCAAAAAGAAGGCATGACAGCTTTTGTTGAAAAGAGAGATAAGAATTTTAAGAATAGATAATCGAAATAGATAATCGTATAAGTAGGAGGTATTATAATAATGAATTTTTCATTAACTAAGGAACAAGAACTTGTAAAGCAAATGGTAAGGGAGTTTGCTATTAATGAAGTAAAACCTATAGCAGCTGAAATAGATGTTACAGAAAGATTTCCAATGGAAAACGTTGAAAAAATGGCTAGATACAATATGTTAGGAATTCCATTCCCAACTGAGTTCGGTGGAGCAGGTGGAGATAACGTATCTTATGCTATGACTGTAGAAGAACTTTCTAAAGTTTGCGGAACTACAGGAGTTATAGTTTCTGCACATACTTCTTTATGTGCAGCTCCAATATATCAATTTGGTACTCAAGAGCAAAAAGAAAAATACTTAACACCACTTGCTAAAGGTGAAAAGTTAGGTGCTTTTGGTCTTACTGAGCCAAATGCAGGTACTGATGCTGCAGGACAACAAACTACAGCTGTACTTGAAGGAGATCACTATGTATTAAACGGTTCAAAAATATTCATCACAAATGGTGGAGTTGCTGATATCTTCGTAGTATTCGCAATGACTGATAAATCAAAAGGAACTAGAGGAATATCTGCTTTCATAGTTGAAAAAGGATTCCCAGGATTCTCAATAGGAAAAGTTGAAGAAAAATTAGGAATAAGAGCATCTTCTACTACTGAGTTAGTATTTGAAAACTGCATAGTTCCAAAAGAAAACTTACTTGGAAAAGAAGGTAAAGGTTTTGCTGTTGCAATGCAAACTCTTGATGGAGGAAGAATTGGTATAGCAGCTCAAGCTTTAGGACTTGCTCAAGGTGCTTTAGATGAAGCTGTTGCTTACATGAAAGAAAGAAAACAATTCGGAAAATCTTTATCAGCATTCCAAGGATTACAATGGATGGTTGCAGATATGGATGTTCAAATAGAAGCTGCTAGACTTCTTGTATATAAAGCTGCATATAAGAAAGATAAAGGACAACCTTATTCAGTAGATGCTGCTAGAGCTAAATTATATGCTTCAGAAGTAGCTATGGATGTTACAACTAAGGCAGTTCAATTATTTGGTGGATATGGATACACTAAAGAATATCCAGTTGAAAGAATGATGAGAGATGCTAAGATAACTGAAATCTACGAAGGAACTTCTCAAGTTCAAAGAATGGTTATCGCAGGAAGCATATTGAAATAGGAGGTAGTGAAAGATGAAAATAGTTGTTTGTGTAAAACAAGTACCAGATACAAATGAAGTTAAAATAGATCCAAAAACAGGAACTCTTATAAGAGATGGTGTTCCTTCAATAATAAATCCAGATGATAAAAACGCTTTAGAAGGAGCTTTACAATTAAAAGATACTTATGGTGGACATGTAACTGTTATAACAATGGGACCTCCACAAGCAAGAGTAGCTTTAGAAGAAGCTTTAGCAATGGGAGCAGACGAAGCTATATTAGTTACAGATAGAGCTTTTGCTGGAGCTGATACATTAGCTACATCTCACGCTTTAGCTGCAGCTATTAAAAACTTAGATTATGATGTAATATTTGCTGGAAGACAAGCAATCGATGGAGATACTGCTCAAGTTGGACCAGAAATTGCTGAGCACTTAGGTATGCCTCAAATAACTTATGTTGAAGCAGTTAGCCAAGAAAAAGAAGGCGTATTAAATGTAAGAAGAGCTTGGGAAGACGGATATGAAAATATCAGAGTTAACACTCCAGTTCTATTAACTGCAATCGAGACTTTAAACGTGCCAAGATATATGAACGTTAGAAACATATTCTCTATGGCTAAAGAAAAAGAAGTTAAAGTATGGACTGTAGCAGACATTAACGTTGATGTTAACCTACTTGGTCTTAAAGGATCACCTACAAAGGTTAAAAAATCAATGACTAAAGAAGCTAAAGGACAAGGTGAAATATTCGAAGTATCACCAAAAGAAGCAGCTTCAATTGCGCTTTCAAAATTAAAAGAGAAACACTTCATCTAAGATATAAGTTAAGGAGGAAATTACCATGAATATAGCAGATTATAAAGGTGTATGGGTCTTTGCAGAGCAAAGAGACGGAGAATTACAAAAGGTTGCTTTAGAATTATTAGGAAAAGGAAGAGAAATAGCTGACAAGCTAGGAGTAGAGCTTACAGCATTATTACTTGGACATAAAAATATAGATGAAATTACTAAAGAATTAGGTGCTTATGGTGCAGATAAAGTATTAGTATGCGATCACGAATTATTAACTCACTATTCAACTGATGGATATGCAAAAGTTATAACTGAAGTTGTAAATGCTAAAAAACCAGAAATTCTATTCATTGGAGCTAGCTTCATTGGAAGAGACTTAGGACCAAGAGTTGCAGGAAGACTTTCAACAGGTCTTACAGCTGACTGTACATCACTTGATGTAGATGCAGAAAACAACAACTTATTAATGACAAGACCAGCTTTCGGTGGAAACTTAATGGCTACAATCGTTTGTGGAGATCATAGACCACAAATGTCTACAGTAAGACCAGGAGTTTTTGAAAAATTATCTAAAGATGAAAACAGAGCTTTCCAAGTTGAAAAATTCGATGTTCAATTATCAGCTTCTGATATTAGAACAGAAACTATGGAAGTTGTTAAATCAGTAAAAGAAATGGTAGACATAACTGAAGCTGATATCGTAGTTTCAGGAGGAAGAGGAATTGGATGCAAAGAAAACTTCGCTTTACTTCAAGAACTTGCAGATGTTATGGGCGGAACTTTAGCTGGATCAAGAGCAGCTGTTGATAATGGCTGGGTAGAAAAAGCAGTTCAAGTAGGACAAACAGGAAAAACTGTAAGACCTACTATATATATAGCATGCGGAATTTCTGGAGCAATCCAACACTTAGCTGGAATGCAAGATTCTAACTATATCATAGCTATCAACAAAGATGCTGATGCTCCAATCATGAAGGCTGCAGACGTAGCTCTAGTAGGAGACTATGCAAAAGTTATTCCAGAAATGATAGCTCAATACAAAGAAATGAGCAAATAATAAACTAAAAAGATTTTAGTAATAATGAATTCTATAGTGTACATTTAACATAAGAAGAGGGTATATACAAAGAAGTATATGCCCTCTTCTGCTAAAATGAAAGAATTTAGTCACATTAAGTTGAAATTTGTAAATTCATACATTTATATTTATTTAGATATTTTAAATAAATATGAATATATAAATTTATAAATTTATGATATTATAAAATGTGTAATAGTTTATAACTATTAAATAAAATTATGTGAGGAGTGTTTCTTATGAAAAAAATTTGTGTTTTAGGCGCAGGTACAATGGGAGCAGGTATAGCTCAAGCTTTTGCAGCTAAAGGATACGAGGTAATTGTTAGAGATATAAAGGATGAATTTGTACAAAAAGGTCTTGGAATGATAGAAAAAAACATTAAAAAGCTTGCTACAAAAGGTAAAATAACAGAAGAGCAAGCAGAAGAAATTTTATCAAGAGTTAGTGGAACTACAGAACTAAGTTTAGTAGATGATGTAGATTTAGTAATAGAAGCTGCAGTAGAAAATATGGAAATAAAGAAGCAAATATTTAAAGAGTTAGATGAAATATGTAAGCCAGAAACAATTCTTGCTACAAATACATCTTCACTTTCTATAACTGAAATTGCGACTGCTACAAAAAGAGTTGATAAGGTTATAGGACTTCACTTCTTTAATCCAGCTCCTGTTATGAAACTTGTAGAAATCATAAAAGGAATGGCAACATCACAAGAAACTTATGATGCTATGCATGAATTAGTTATTAACATAGGCAAAGAGCCAGTTCAAGTAGAAGAGGCTCCAGGATTTGTAGTAAACAGAATATTAATACCTATGATAAATGAAGCCGTTTGCATTTATGCAGAAGGAATTGCAAGTGCAGCTGACATAGACAAGGCTATGATGCTTGGAGCAAATCATCCAATGGGACCTCTTGCCCTAGGAGATTTAATTGGACTAGATGTTTGTTTAGCAATCATGGATGTACTATACAAAGAAACAGGAGATACAAAATATAGAGCTCATAGTTTAATGAGAAAATATGTTAGAGCTGGACATTTAGGAAGAAAAACAGGAAAAGGTTTCTTCGATTACAGCAAATAATATTATAAAAAGGCTATCTTGAGTTAGCTGAATTAATGTGGAGTTTGTGCTTATATTATTACAAATTACGGAGAGTTAGGACTGTAACTAGTAAGATTATTAAAGTGCAAGCTCTACATTTTTGTAAAGTTCAGCAAATAATCTTAAGCAGCCTTTTATTTTATTTATATATTTTAATTAAGCAAGAAATTAAAGAGAAATTAAACAAGAATTAAACTAGTAAATATACAGCAATAGATGTAAGAAATGATTCATACATAGATAAAAAAATAACAATAACTTAAATATTAAATTAATACTTTTATATATTTTAATTTAATATTTTTATATTTTTTAATTTAAAGTATATAAAATTTAGAATGTATAAGTGAAAATTAGGTAGAATAACTAAGATATACAAGGCTATTTAGAAAAATTGGGTTTATTTGCATGAAAATTTATAATATTAAATTTAGTATATGGTTGACTAGGGGTAAATAAAATTATAAAATAGGGGTGTAGCAAAGTAGCTATTCATCTTTATGTAAAGGATTTTAGCCTAGTTGTGTAAAGAAATGTAGGTACTGTAACTATTTTAATGATATACAAAATATTTATGAACTGGGTCTGAAAAATTGAACTAATTTATTGGACAAGTGTAATGTGGTAAAAATCCGATCATTATTGCGCTGTTTATTTTTGCGTTTGTTAATCACTATGTTAAATAAATATCTAATGCTAGGGATAAGTTTTATAGCTAATCCCATGTTTAGCAACGGGTACGAATTAAAAGTGGTGAAAATATTATTCATATAAAACAAAATTTGTTTAAAATACGGAGGAAAATACTATGTATAAAATTGTTGAAAAAAAGATTTTAGCACCTTCAATATTTATGATGAGGATTTTAGCACCAAGAGTTGCTAAATCAGCTCGCCCAGGACAATTTATTATAATAAGAATGGATGAAAAGGGTGAGAGAGTACCTTTAACAGTATGTGACACAGATGTAGAGAATGGGACAGTAACAATAGTTGTACAAACACTAGGATGTACTACAAAGGCTATGGAGCAATATGAAGAGGGAGATTCTTTCTTTGACTTTGTTGGACCATTAGGAGTGCCTTCCGAACTATTAGAAGAAGACATGGAAAGTTTAAAAAACGAAAAAATAATGTTCATTTCAGGTGGAGTTGGAGCTGCTCCAGTATATCCACAAGTTAAATGGTTACATAATCAAGGAATCAAAGCAGATGTAATCATGGGATTTAAAAATAAAGAAATGGTTATTTTAGAAGAAGAAATGAAAGAAGTTGCTGATAATGTTTATGTAGCAACAGATGATGGTAGCTATGGCTTTAAAGGAATGGTTACTAATAGATTAAAATCTTTAGTTGAAGAAGAAGGCAAAAAATACGATACAGTAATTGCTATAGGACCAATGATAATGATGAAATTCGTATGTAAGTTAACTGAAGAATTAGGTATAAAAACAGTAGTTAGCATGAACCCAATCATGGTTGATGGAACAGGTATGTGTGGTGCTTGTAGAATAACTGTTGATGGAGAAACTAAATTTGCTTGCGTTGATGGACCAGAATTTGATGGACATAAAGTAAACTTTGATGAAGCATTAAAGAGAACAACTATGTACAAAACTGAAGAAGTACAAAAGGATTCTATGCAACCAGGATGCAGAATAGGAGGAAACAAATAATGGATAGAATGAAAAGAACTCCAATACAAGAACAAGATCCAAAAGTAAGAGCAACTAATTTTCAAGAAGTTTGCCTTGGTTATACTGAAGAAGAAGCAGTTCAAGAAGCTTCAAGATGCTTAAACTGTAAAAATAAGCCTTGTGTATCTAAATGTCCGGTTTCAATAGACATACCAGAGTTTATCCATCACGTAAAAGAAAGAGAATTCGAAGAAGCTGCAAAGGCTTTAGATAAATATACAGCACTTCCAGCAGTATGTGGAAGAGTTTGTCCTCAAGAATTACAATGTGAAAGCAAATGTGTTCTTGGAATAAAAGGTGAAGCAGTAGCTATAGGAAAACTTGAAAGATTTGTAGCTGACTGGTCAAGAAACAATAACGTAGATTTAACTCAAGAAGTTGAAAAGAAAGACAAAAGAGTTGCTGTAATTGGTTCTGGTCCAGCTGGAATAACTTGTGCTGGGGAACTTGCTAAGATGGGTTATGATGTAACTGTATTCGAAGCTTTACATGAACCAGGTGGAGTTTTACTTTATGGAATCCCTGAGTTCAGATTACCTAAAGACACTGTTGTTAAACATGAAGTAAACAACCTAAGAAAATTAGGTGTTAAAATAGAAACAAATGTAGTTGTTGGTAGAACAGTTACTATAGATGAATTAATGAATGATGAAAAGTTTGATGCTGTATTTATAGGTTCAGGTGCAGGACTTCCTAAGTTCATGGGAATTCCAGGAGAAAACTTAAATGGAGTATTCTCAGCAAATGAATTCTTAACTAGAAATAACTTAATGAAGGCGTTTAAAGATGATTATGCTACTCCTATAAAATCAGGAAAATGTGTTGCAGTAGTTGGTGGTGGAAACGTTGCAATGGACGCTGCTAGAACAGCTTTAAGATTAGGTTCAGAAACACATATCGTTTATAGAAGAAGTGAAGCAGAACTTCCAGCTAGAGTAGAGGAAGTACATCACGCTAAGGAAGAAGGAGTTATCCTCGATCTATTAGTTAACCCTACAGAAATCCTTGGGGATGAAAATGGATGGGTTAAAGGAATGAAATGTGTAAGAATGGAACTTGGAGAGCCAGATGCATCTGGAAGAAGAAGACCTCAAGTAATAGAAGGTTCAGAATTTATCTTAGATTGTGATACTGTTATTATGTCTTTAGGAACTTCACCAAACCCATTAATTCCAGCTACAACTAAAGGATTAGAGACTAATAAATATAAATGTATAGTTGCAGAAGAAGAAACTGGACTTACATCTAAAGAGAATGTATATGCTGGTGGCGATGCTGTAACAGGTGCTGCTACAGTTATCCTTGCAATGGAAGCTGGTAAAAAAGCTGCAAAAGCTATTGATGAAAAATTAAGTAAATAGTTTTGTAAATATAAAAATATGAATATATAAAGCCATGTTTTAAAGTTATGTAAAGTTCTTTAAAATATGGCTTTTTTATAATATAAATTATAGTATAATAAAACTAGAAAATTACAGACTTAAGCAAGTATTTAAATGTATTATGTTTTAAAAATATAAGTATAGTGAAATAGTATAAACATTTAAGAAAGTAAAGGGGTATAAATATGTTATTAAATTTAGTTAGAAAATATTATGGTGAGGAATATGATCTAAATTGTGCGGAAACAATTTTATATGCTGCAAATGAAGAATATGGTTTAGACTTAAGTAAGGATACTTTTAAAACTATGGCTGCTTTTGGAGGAGGAATGGCTATAGAATCTACCTGTGGAGTTATCACAGGAGCAATAAGTGTACTTGGAATTTTGTTTACAAAGGAAAGAGCTCATGAGAGTGATTATGTAAAAACTCTTACCCAAGAATTCATAGAAGAGTTCAGAAAACAATGTGATGAAATAAATTGTAACGCATTAAAAGAACTACATAGAAATGATGAAATTGGATGTCTTAATATAGTTGAAAGAGGAGCTATAGTATTAGATAAAATAATAATAAGAGAGAAAAATAAACAGTAATTGAGAATAATTTTAAAACTTAGTGCTGAGAATATTCCTAGCACTATTTTTTTAAAATGGACACTTGGAATTAATATTATTTGAAGGAGAGTGAGAGTTTGTGGACTTTAAAGAAGCTATTGAAGAAAAGGGAAAGGTTATATTAAAAGATGTAAAAAACTTTGAACTTCCACATATATTTGATTGTGGACAATGTTTTAGATGGAATAGACAGGACAATAATAACTACATAGGAGTAGCCTTCGGAAGGGTTATAGAAGTTGAAAAAAATGGTGATGATGTAGTTATATATAATACAAATTTAAAGGACTTTAATGAAATATGGATAAACTATTTTGATTTAGAAAGAGATTATTCAGCAATAAAAGGCGAACTAGAAAAGGATGAACTACTAAAAAAAGCAGTGGAGTTTGGTACAGGAATAAGAATATTACAGCAGGATCCTTTTGAAATGCTAATATCTTTCATAACATCTGCAAATAATAGAATTCCTATGATTAAAAGAGCTATAGAGAATATAAGTAAAACTTATGGCAAGTCTATAGAATATAAAGGGAAGACGTATTATGCATTTCCAACTTTAGAGGAATTTAGTGTAGCTACAGCAGAAGAAGTAGAAGCCTTAGGGGTTGGATTTAGGGCTAAGTACATAGTTAAGGCCCTAGAAGATTTATCTAATGGAACCTATGACTTGAATGCTATAAAATCAAGTGACGATGATGAGTGTCACGAAGGACTTAAGAACTTTAGTGGAGTAGGACCTAAGGTTGCAGATTGCATAATGCTATTTTCCATGGGAAAATACTCAGCATTTCCAGTAGATGTATGGGTTAAAAGAGCAATGCAATTTTTCTATGTAGCACCAGATGTATCACTGCCTAAGATTAGACAGTTTGCAAGAGATAAATTTGGTAATTTATCAGGATTTGCACAACAATATTTATTTTACTATGCAAGAGAAAATAATATAAAAATAGATATATAGTATAAGCAAACCTAAAAAGCTATGTACAAATGTAATACAAGGTGGGAAAGGTATGGAGAATAAAGATAAAATCAAGAAATATGTAACAAATGGAGTAATATGGACTATAGTTATAGTAGTGGCAATAATAGGATATTGGGAGTTTTCTGAGAAATTCACAGTGTTTAGAAATCCGGATGAACTAAAAAAATTAATACTTTCCTTTGGAAGCTATAGTATAATTGCATTTATAGTGCTTCAGATGATACAGGTAATAATATTCTTCATCCCAGGTGAAGTAGTTCAGATAGCTGGAGGATATATATTTGGGCCTATAGTAGGGGGAATTGTTTCAGCAGTAGGTATAATTCTTGGGAGTATAGTAGCTTATTTTATAGCTAAATTGTTTGGTAAAAAGTATATAAATAGGCTCATTGAAAAGCATAATTTAACTAAGATGCAAAAAATATTGGATGCTGGAAGTAATAATATAGTTATCTTTATAATATACTTCATACCTGGAATACCTAAAGATATATTAGTTTATGTGGCTGGTATATCTAATATTACTCTAAAGGATTTTATAATATACTCCTCTGCAGGTAGATTACCATGGATTATTACATCAGCTATGTTTGGTCATGGAATACATAGTGAAAATTACATATCCATGATAATTATAGGGCTCATATCTGGAATTTTATTTTTAGTAGGAATACTGAGAGGTCACAAGATTATAGACTTTTTACATGGAACATTAAGACGTAAGAATAAAAAATGGAGGAAATAAGAGAAATCGTGATTATTTAAGAGGTAACCTTAAGTAAATGCCTATTTTGATAAGTTCTATTAAAATTAAAGATTTGCTTATAAAATAAGAATTATATATTATTAATATTGTAGTTAGCACTCAAGAGTGATGAGTGCTAATAAATAGAGGAGAATAAAAAATAAAATATAAATAATTAACAATAGGAGGGTTTTTTTATGAATATCAGACCATTAGGCGACAGAGTTGTAATCAAAAGATTAGAATCTGAGGAAATAACTAAAGGAGGAATAGTTCTAGCAGGTACTGCAAAAGAAAAACCACAAGAAGCAGAAGTTGTTGCAGTAGGACCAGGAACCTATTCTCATGGAAGAGAAATTAAAATGGAAGTTAAAGTTGGAGATAAAGTATTATTTTCTAAATTCGCAGGAACAGAAGTAAAATTCGAAGGACAGGAATATATAATATTAAAGCAAGAAGAGATATTAGCAATTTTAGAATAAAAATTAGTTTATAGTGAAAAGAAATAATATAAATTAAAGCTAAAAAATTCACATATCATAGGAGGTAAATGAATATGGCTAAGAGTATTTTATTCGGAGAAGAATCAAGAAGAGCTATGCAAAGAGGTGTAGACGTACTTGCAGATACAGTTAAGGTAACTTTAGGACCAAAGGGAAGAAATGTTATATTAGATAAAAAATTCGGCTCACCACTTATAACAAATGATGGTGTTACAATAGCTAGAGAAATAGAACTTGAAGATGCATATGAAAATATGGGAGCACAACTTGTTAAAGAAGTTGCAAATAAAACAAATGATGTAGCTGGAGACGGAACTACAACTGCTACAGTGCTTGCTCAAGCAATCATAAGAGAAGGTCTTAAGAATGTAACAGCAGGTTCAAACCCAATGTTATTAAGAACTGGTATAAGAAAAGCTGTAGATACAGCAGTAGAAGAAATAAAAAAATATTCTAGACAAATAGATGGAAAAGAAGACATAGCAAGAGTTGCAGCAATATCAGCAGCAGACGAAGAAGTCGGAGCTCTAATAGCTACAGCAATGGATAAAGTAGGTAACGAAGGTGTTATAGCTGTAGAAGAGTCTAAGACTATGGGAACAGAACTTGACGTTGTTGAAGGTATGCAATTCGATAGAGGATATTTAAGTGCATATATGGTGACTGACACAGATAAGATGGAAGCTGTACTTGATAATCCGTACATTTTAATCACTGATAAGAAAATATCTAACATCCAAGAATTACTTCCAATTCTTGAGCAAATCGTACAACAAGGTAAAAAACTTTTAATAATTGCTGAAGATGTTGAAGGTGAAGCAATAGCTACTTTAGTAGTTAACAGATTAAGAGGAACATTTACATGTGTTGCTGTTAAAGCTCCTGGATTTGGTGATAGAAGAAAAGAAATGCTTGAAGATATAGCAATACTTACAGGTGGTACAGTAATTTCAGAAGAACTTGGATACGACATTAAGGATGCAACTCTTGAAATGTTAGGAAGAGCTGATAGTGTTAAAGTTACTAAAGAAAATACTGTTATCGTAAATGGAAAAGGTAAGAGTGAAGACATAGCTTCAAGAGTAAACCAAATTAAAAAGCAAATGGAAGATACAACTTCTGAATTTGATAAAGAAAAATTAAATGAAAGACTTGCAAAACTTGCTGGTGGAGTTGCAGTAATCAAAGTTGGTGCTGCTACTGAAACTGAATTAAAAGAAAAGAAATTAAGAATAGAAGATGCTCTTGCTGCTACAAAAGCTGCAGTTGAAGAAGGTATAGTAGCTGGTGGTGGAACTGCTTACATTAACGCAATAGAGGCAGTTGCTAAATTAACTTCAGATGTTTCAGAAATCCAAGTAGGTATCAATATCGTAAGAAGAGCTTTAGAAGAGCCTCTAAGACAAATAGCTACAAATGCTGGTGCAGAAGCTTCAGTAGTAGTTGAACAAGTTAGAAGCTCAGCTATGGAAATAGGATATGATGCATTAAATGAAAAATATGTAGATATGATTAAAGTTGGAATAGTTGATCCAACTAAAGTTACAAGAAGCGCACTTCAAAACGCTGCATCTGTAGCTTCAACATTCTTAACAACAGAAGCTGCTGTAGTTGATATTCCAGAAAAGAACCCAGCTCCAATGCCAGGTGCACCAGGAATGGGAATGGACGGAATGTACTAAAATTGAATAAATAATAAAATATATAAATAAAAAAGATTCTCGTGAATTTCATGAGAATCTTTTTTTATTTATAACATTAAGAATAAGAGATAATGTAAAGCTATATAATGGATAAATTAATATGGTTTTTAATAATACCATATAGCAAAAGTAATAATTAGAATAAAAAATTTATTTTTATCTTTCCTGCATAATTATTAAATAAGCCTAATATAATGATTTAAGATAAATAAGTATGTGTATCATATTTCTAAAATTTGGTTTAAATGAATATATATAATATTTTTATTTTAAAATATTTCTATAAAAAAAATAATATATTTAGAAACTATGATGCAATTTTTTTATTTGGGTACCTGAAAGTTGTTGAGTTAATGGTACAACCGGCTAATTTTTAAATATAATATTAGTCGGTTTTTATTATGTAAAAATTGATTTTGAGGAAGGGGGATTTTATGGATGAAGGTTATGTATATTGGAGGTTACGATGAATTAGCGCAATCATTTATTGAAAGAATGGACAAAGAAGGACATGAGGTTTATTTACTATCTGACAACAAGTTTTCAGGGAAGTTTTCTAAGGTTCTAAAATATAAGTACTATAAGTTGTCAGGAAGAACTAATATGACAGAAATAGTTTTTTCTTCTGTTTTACCTGAAATTGTTGTATTTGCAGGTATTGATTATATGAATGTTTCTCATATTGGGAGTAAAGAGAAATATCTTAGTACATTAGATGATATCTTAGAGCAATGTTCAAAATATAATGTTAGAAAGTTTATTTATCTTTCTTCACATGAAGTATATGGAACTCAATATGGGATCATATCTGAAGATAATAAAGTTATGCCTGATACTAGTAAAGGTATTATGTGTGCAGAGGGAGAGTACATGGTTTCCCTGTATAAGCAAAAATATAGGTTTCAGAGCATAACCATTAGAGGAACAGAGGTTTATAGTGAGAGATGTAGCGATAAAAGTAAGGATTTCTTAAGTAGTTTAATTAGAGACTTAAAATTACAATCAAAAATTAATATTGAAAGAGATAAAATTTTACAACCAGTACATGTTTCTGATTATGTGGATGCTATAAAACGAGTAGTGGAATCATGTGATAATGGAATTTATAATGTTTCAGGAGATTTCGAAATTTCTAAAGAAGAGTTGCTACATTTACTATCTGAAAGCTTTAACATAGAAGTAGATATAAAGTCAGAAGCTGATGTTGAAGTGAGAAATATCAGTAATGAGAAAATCCATAAAGAATTGGAATGGACAGATTTTAGGGATTTGGCAAAGCTACTTAAGGAAAAGAAAGTTGTCTACGAAGAAGATGAAATTAAAGTTTCTAATAAAGAAAATAAAAAAATGCCTTCAGCAATTCGAAGGACCATAGAGAATATTATAGTATTTATGATATTTTTCTTACTATATTATATATGTGATTCCCATACATTATTTTCAAAGATTCATTGGCTTTTGATATATGTGGTTCTTATATCTTTATTTATGGGCATCCGTCAAAGTGCAATATCTGTTATTTTAGCTAGCTGTGGTTATTTGTTTATGCAAGATATTAGTATATTTGAAATGACTAACTTTTACTCTTATGCAGAATCGATTCTTATGATTATTGAATTTGTATTTTTCGGTATTTGTACTAGTTATACTTCAGATATGCTAAAAGAAAATCTTCAAGAAAGTGAGAGAAACTTAAAAACATTTAAGTCTGAATATACAGAATTAAAGGAAATTAATAAGGAAAATGTGGCTATAAAAATGGAATATGAAAAGAGAATCTTAGATTCAAAATCAGGATTACCTAAATTATATTCAGTTGTAAATAAGTTAATGGTTCTTCAACCAGAGCGCATATTTATGGAAATTCTTAATGTTATATCAGAGACTGTTAATACTAGAACAGTGGCAGTTTATATGGTAAACGGAAATAGCTCCTATTTGAGACTTGTAAATGCTTTAAATGTAGAATCAATAATAAGTGGTAAGTCATGGAATTTAGACGATTATCCTAAAATTAAAGAGGCTATAAAAAATGGAGAATTATATCAAGGAAATACATGGGATAAGGAACCTGCGGTAGTAGTTCCAATTTCTTATGGAGAAAGGTGTATAGCAGTTATTTTAATTAAATCTTTAGAGTTTGAAAGTCAAACTTTATACCACATTAATCTTCTTAGGACTTTGTCTCTATTGATTACTGAATCAGTTGTACGTGCAATTGAATATGAAAATTATACACATGGACAAAGATATATTGAAAACACAGATGTATTAAATAGTAAGGAATTTAAAAGAATCGTTTTATTAGCACAGGAGAAAAAAGATAAACAATTAGCAGAGTATTGTATTCTTAAGTTAGATAATTTAGGAACATTACAGGAGGTATATGAAAGAGTATCATCTTGCATTAGAATGACAGATTATTTTGGAATAGATGATGATGGAAAAGTATATGTATTACTTAACAACACCTCAGAAGAAGATTGTGAGATTGTTCTAAAGAGGCTAGAAGAAAAAGGTGTTAGGGCTGAACTTATTAGAAATTATGAAGGTATAGGTGATTAATATGGATAAGCTAATATTGATATTACTTATTATAAATATAATCATTTCTCTAATTTGGTTTATATTGAAGCTAGAAAAGAAACAAGTTGCATGGATGGCATTATTCTTTATTTGTCTTCCGGGGTTAGGATACTTAATTTATTATGTACCAAGAATTTTAGAAAAAATTATTTATGAAAATAAATACGATAGGGAATCCCTTGTAAAAAGATTTGACATTGAAAAGTCGCAGGAAAGACCATATTTAGAGGAAGAGTTAAATGTAGTACCTATAGAAGATGCCATGGTAATAAGTAATAATACAGAAAAAAGAACTCTTTTATTAAATCAGCTTAAAAAAGATATGCTTAACAGTTATAGATCTTTACTTGTAGCAGAAAATGATGAAGATTCTGAATCAGCTCACTATGTAGCAGCTGCGAAAATGGAAGTATATCGTATGCATCAACAAAGATGGAATGAAGTGCTTATAAGATATGAAAGTGATTACAAATCTGTAGAAGTTTTTCATGAGATTATGGAAATACTTGAAGATCTTATTGAAAGTGAAGTACTTTCACTTAAAGAGAAAAAGTTATATAAGAAAAAATATTGCGAGATTTTGGAAGATCAAATGGAAAATTGTGAGGAAATTATAAAAGCCAAAGAATATAAAGCTTACCTTACTTATTTAATAGAAGGCGAATCCTACGAAAAAGCTGAGAAGTTTTGGAGTGATAATCATGAATCATCTAAGTGTGAAGAAGGTTATATGATGATGCTTAGGATGTATTTTGAATGTAATGATAAAGAAAAATTTTATAGATGTATTCATGAACTAGAAGAAAATCAAGCAGTGAGACTTTCAGCAGATGGACTTGAAAAGCTAAGATACTGGATTTCAAAGGAGGATAGGGATGCTATCAGTTAAAAGACTGTTATATGTAATTCTTCTTGTTATAACTGTAAGTGGTGTGTTTATGACTTATAACATCAATGAGGAAAAAACAAAGAAAATTGAAATCTATAATAAAGTTGTAGAAGAAGAGCCCTTAAGTAAAGAAATAAGTATATCTAAAGAAAAAGAGCCAAAGTTTCTTATTATAGGAAGTAGAAGTAAAGAAATTTATAAAGATATATATATAAATACATGTTTAATAATGTCTGATTTAAAACTTTCATATGAAGAAAAAAATAAGATAGAAATTAAAGACTTAAATAATAATACTATTCTCATATTTTGTGATGACGTAGTTAGTAAGTATATAGATTTAAAGACATTAGGACAATTTATTATTGATGGTGGAAAGGTAATTTTCGCTGGTGGATTAGCAGAAGGAAATGAAGAATCATATTTATATCCTTTTTTAGGGATTAAAGAAAAAACTATTAAAGAAAACTATAACAATCTTAGATTTGTAAAAGAATTATTTCCAATTCAGTATGAAGAGATGAGATATGGTGGATATAATGCTTCAACATGGCTATCAATAAAAAGTGATGCAGAGGTTTATGTGGAGGACGCAAATAAGAAGGTGCCAATTCTATATAGTTACAACTATGAGAATGGAGAATCTTTCATAATTAATGGAACTTTCATGGCAGATATAAATTGCGCTGGTATTTTAACAGGAGCTATTGGATCTATAATGGATGATTTTATATATCCAATAGTTGGAAGTATAAGTGTGTTTTTAGATAACTTTCCCATGGTGACTTATATTAATGATAAAGCATGCATGAAGTTATATGGAAGAAATACTGAATCTTTCGTTAGAGATACTGTATGGCCAGTTTTTCTTGGAATTTCATTAAGACAAAATATTCCGTATACATCATCGATATTAATTGAATCTTCTAAAGATAAAAGTTTTCCAGTTATTAATGATAGTTTGTTTAGTACAATAGGAAAATCAGCACTTCAGTATGAAGGGGAGCTTGTATATGGGGCTAACTGTGAAGATGAAAATAAAGTTTTCTTAAATAAAGATTTCTTAGAAAAATTTAATCAAATCTTTCCGAGGTATGGTGTTAATGGGCTAGTAATGATGTCTGATGAATTAAATGAGAATATCATAAATATACCTGATGTAAAAATAAAAAACATACGAGGATATTTAAGTGCTAGAGAAGGTAATGAAAGATTTTATAGCAACTCATCTTACAGTGTATTTCCAGCAGCCACCTTTGGAAACACATTAGAAGAAGGAAATCTCTTTGAGATTATGTCGGTTATGTCTTCCTATGGAATGATATCTCATGTATTTGATATTAATACATTAATAGCAGAAGATGAAGACACCCCATCTTGGGATAGGTATAAAAAACAAATTGGATTATTTGAAGAAAAGGTATTAAGTCCAGCTTCTTATTTAGAGGGAAAAACTCTTTCACAGATGTCTAATAAAGTTAAGAGTTATGTAAATATGGAATTTGGGTGGAAAAAGGAAGGAAATCGCATTGAAATAGACTGTAGTAAATTTATAAAGGGACAGACTTTCTTCTATAAGACAAATCATGAAATTGAAAGTGCAGATGGGCTTTCTTTTGAAAAAATCGACAATGGGCATTATTTGTTAAAGCTTATAAATGAGCATGCAGTTATAGAGTTGAAAGAGAGGTAATGCTATGCGTATATGCATTATATGTGAAGGCTGTTATCCATATGTACCAGGAGGAGTTTCTAGCTGGATACAGATGATTTGTAATCATTTTTCAGATGTAGAATTTGTTATCTGGGCTATAGCAACTAATAGAAAAGAAATGTCAGAGTATAAATATAAAGTTCCAGATAATGTGAAAGATATTTCTACAATTTATCTTGGTGAGGAACAGTTTTCTCATAAGTATAAAAAGATTTATTTATCAATAGATGAAAAGGAAACTTTAAAGAATCTTGTTGTTGGAGTAGTAAATGAAATTGATTGGGAAAAAACTTTAAAATTTATGAAAAAACATAAGAGGTATCTAACAGATATTCTTATGAGTGAAGATTTTTATGAAATTTGTCTTGAAGAGTATGAAAGGCAACAATCTAAAAAAGTATTTCAACATTTTCTATGGAATATTCGTGGTATGTATTTTCCTCTTATGCATATTTTATCTGATGATATACCTAAGGCGGATATTTATCACTGTGTATCTACGGGTTATGCAGGAATACTTGGAAGTTGTGCTTCTTATATAAGAAAGAAGCCATTACTTATATCCGAG
This sequence comes from Clostridiaceae bacterium, assembly GCA_902363375.1. Taxonomy (GTDB): domain Bacteria; phylum Bacillota; class Clostridia; order Clostridiales; family Clostridiaceae; genus Clostridium_J. The sequence goes on from CABIZX010000003.1 coordinate 371,542, forward strand.
CATGGAATTTATACCCGTGAACGTGAAGAAGATATCATTCGATCTAATTGGGTAGAGGGAGATTTCAAAGAGCTATGGATTGAATTTTTTAAAAAGCTTTCTTATATTGCATATAACCAAGCAACGAATGTAACTAGTTTATTTGAAATAAATAAAATGCTACAAATAGAACTTGGATGTCCAGAAAAAAAGATTTGTATTATTCCTAATGGAATAAACCCTGAGGAGTTCTTAAATCTAAAATCTTATAATAAGCTAAATTTAAATAAGTTTAATATAGCAGCTGTACTTCGTGTAGTACCTATTAAAGATGTAAAAACTATGATTTTAGCTTTTGATATTGTGAGGGAAAAGATGCCAGAAGTTAAATTGAGTATTATGGGAAATCAGGAAGAAAATCCTGAATATTATGAGGAGTGCAGAAAGATGATTGAAGACTTAAAAATTGATGATGTTGAGTTTTTAGGTCAAGTGAATGTTAAAGAGTATTTTCCAGAAATTGATCTTCTACTTTTATCTAGTATAAGTGAAGGACAGCCTCTAGCTATTTTGGAAGGTATGGCTGCAGGGATACCAATTGTATCTACTAATGTGGGAGATTGCAAAGGGCTTTTAGAAGGTGAGGATGGAGATAATCTTGGCAGGGCTGGAATAATCACCCCTGTAATGAATAGTGAAGCTATGGCAGAAGCAATTATATATTGTATAAAACATCCAAATGAAAGAAAAAGAATGGGTCTTGTTGGACAAAGAAGAGTAGATACTTACTATAGAAAGGATGTATTTCTTAAAGAATATAGTAAGATATATGAAAAGTTAGGGGGTGACATAAGTGGCAGGTATAGGATTTGAACTTAGAAAAATATATGAAAGAAAAACTCTAGCATCTAGTGTGTGGGGAAGTATTTATGCGACTATGGCAATTATTGGACCTTCAGTATTATTTGCAATGCTTTTATTAACATTAAAGTTTTTGATGGATCTTTTTGGGATTGAAGAGTTAAAAAGTATATTTTTTACTTCTTCTTTTACTTATATTTTTTTAATTTCTATATTAGTATCTTCTCTGTTTAATACTATATTATCTAGATATATTTCTGACTGTATTTTTGTAAAAAAGGAAGATGATATTTGTGCATCTATGTTTGGGGTCCTTGCTATGGGAAGCGTTGTATCAGGGATAGTTGTTTTTGTCCTTTGTTTAGGGATGTATTTTAATGATGGAATTCCAATTAAATTTTTAATTGTATATTACTGGCTGGGGGTTCTTGCCACAAACACCTATAATTTAATTACTTATGTATCAGCATTAAAGGAATATAAGGAAGTAACAATAAGTTATTTTATAAGTTTGGTTGTAGCAATTCCAATGTTTTTATTATTATATAAGATATTTAATGTAGAAATTGTATTTGCTGCCTATGTAGCACTATCAATTGGATTTTTCCTTGCCAACATACTGCTTGTATATTGTTGTATAAAAGCTTTTGGAAAACCTAGCAATAAATATTTCTCCTTTCTATCATATTTTAAAAGATTTCCTAAGCTTTTACTAAGTGGCTTTTCATATATGTTGGGATTTTATATTTCAACTATAATTTACTGGATTTTTTCTGATATGAGCACCAAGGTAAGCATTTTTAGGACAGCTCCCGAGTATGATATGGCTATGTTTATGGCAATTGTTGTGAATATGCCTGCTTTAGTTATATTTGTAGTAAAAGTTGAAACAGAGTTCTTCGATAAATATGTAGCTTATCTTTCGGCGCTAAACAACGGAGCTTATTCACTTATTGAAAAAGAAAGAAATAACATGATTAATATTATAAGGTTACAATTATTTTATGTTTATGAAGTCCAATTGATTGTAACAGTTGTACTCATATGTCTTGCAAATGTGTTTTTCCCATATTTAGGTATAAGTGCTCAATCCCTTAATATGTTTATGATTTTAAGTATGGGATTGTATTGTACATTCTGTATGTATTTTACAGTTATTTTCCTTTATTACTTTGAAGATCATACTTTTGCAGCCATAGGTCCTACTATATTCTTAGTTTTAACAACAGTACTATCATTGATTTGTTCTGTGATTGGAAAGCCATTTTATACACTTCCTATATTAATTGGAGGAATTATTGGATGGATTATTACTTATATTTTATTAAAGAAAAGATTAAAAAGTTTAAATATGTTTCTTTTATGCAAATAAAGGTGAAATCAATGGAGGGGAAAAAGTGTGAATAAGTGGGAAGAAAATAATAATAAAATACTATGGATAATTGTATTAGTTGCAGTAATTTTATTTGGAGCTTTATACTTTAAGAATATAACCCCTAAGGAAGAAGCAATTAAAATACAAAAAACAAACCTTGATGAATGGAATATCAATAGTAGTGATATGAATGGTATTCCAATTAAAGAAGATAAGAGTACTTATTCTGATGAACCAAATACAAATATACATGATGTTTATATTAGTGTTTTTCCAACGAAAACATCAGAAGGAGAGATGAATGACTTTTCTGCTTTTGGAAAGCATACATCAAGGGATCATACCTATAATCCAGAATTAAATTGCAATGTTCAGATTTTGAATGAAGGAGAAAGTTTAGATCCATTGACAAGTTTAGATAGTAAAAATGCAACAATTCGTGTCCGTGGTAATTCATCAAGGGGAGATACTTATAAAAGTTACAAAGTTAAGTTAGATGATGAGGCTGAAAGTTTTTTTGGACAAAGAAATCTTAATATTAATAAGCACTCTGAGGATATTACAAAGATTGCTACGAAGCTACAGACAGATATATTAGCTTCTGTTGATAATATTACAAGCTATAGAACTTATTTTATGCGGGTATGGATTAGGGATACCTCTATGCCAAAGGATAAGCAAGAGTTTAAGTATTATGGATTATATACGGAAATTGAACAACCTAATAAAACCTATCTAGAGACTAGAGGATTAAGTAGTAATACATCTATGTATAAAGCTCGAGATTTTAGCTTTCAAAAGAGTGATGTGTTAAAAGATGTGGATGCTCCAGGTTACGACAAAGAAGCCTTTGAGACTATACTTACTATTAGAGAAGCAGATAGTCATAAAAAGTTATTGGAGATGTTAGAGGCTGTCAATGATGAAAGTACAGATTTTGAAGAAGTATTTAATAAATATTTTAATGAAGATAACTATTTAACTTGGTTAGCCTTCAATCTGCTCATGGGAAATAATGATATTATCAATCATAACTTTATTATTTATAATCCAGACAATTCTAATACATGGTATTTTGTCCCTTGGGATTTCGATGGTACCCTTCGCTTTGGTGAGCATGAAAGTAGTTTAATGAAACTACCACCATCATTAAAGGGAATTCAAAAGTTAAATCAATCAGTATTGCATAGACGTTATTTTAGGTTAGAAGGAAGCATAGAAAAAATTAAAAATAAGATGGATGAACTTCTAAAAGACCATATTACTAGAGACAAGGTTACTGAGCTAATAAACAGCTATAAACCAGTTTTAGAAAAAACTATTACTCAGCAGCCAGATATAGGACTTCTAGATAAAATGAATCCTAAGGAGTATTCTCAGTATTTAGATAAGCTATATGAAGGTATTTTAAGTAATTATGAAGCTTTTAATGAAGCTATAAAATATCCATCACCAATGTATGTATCGCAGCCACAACAAAATGAAGATTCAGTTGTTTTAAGTTGGGAATCGTCTTATTCTTATCAAGGACTACCTGTAACTTATAATGTACAAATATTTAATGATTACAATATGAAGAATAAAATTCTAGAAGAAAAAAATATTGCTGAAACAAAATATACCTTAAAGGAGAAATTAGCACCAGGAACATATTATCTAAGAGTAACAGCAGTAGATAGCAAGGACCATGAACAACTTAGTATGGAAAGGTTTGAAACTATGATTACAGATGTTAAAGGATACAATGTAAATGGTCTTTTAGAAATTAAGATTAAGTAGGTGAGTTAATGCAGTACAAAGGAAATATGCTTAGACATGAAATGAAATATTATATTAATAAAAGTGTTTATCATACCTTGAGAAATAGACTTAAAACTGTGATTTTTATAGATCCCAATATGAAGAGGGAAGAGGGTTATTTAGTTAGCAGTTTATACTTTGATGATATGTATCAATCAGCCCTTGAAGAGAAGCAATCAGGAATTCGCTTTAGAAAGAAGTTTAGAATTCGCTGTTATGATTTAGAGGATAAATATATAAAATTAGAATGCAAGAAAAAGTATCATGAATTCATATCAAAAATTAGTGCACCTCTTACAAGAGCTGAATATGATTGTATTTTATCTGGAAATTATGAATTCTTAGGACATAGAAAAGAGCAAGTATGTAAAGAACTTCTTGCATACAATAGAATTAGACTTATGAAGCCAAAGGTAGTAGTAGAATATATGCGTGAAGCTTATGTTCTACCTACTGGAAATGTAAGAATTACCTTTGATAAGGATATAGCTGCATCTATAGGTAATTACAATATGTTTTCTAAAGATTATATAACGAGAAAAGTTCTTGAAGAAGAGACTATGGTGATGGAAGTAAAATTTGATGACTTTTTACCAGCCCATGTTATGAGTATTTTGAGAACGGCAATGACAGATAAATGTGCTATATCAAAATATGTGATGTGTAGAGAAGAGAAGAGGAGGATACAGTTAAGATGACTAATTTTTCTGATATATTTAAAAAAGGATTTTTAAATGAGACAGGAAATCTTACCATGGATGGATTCATGATGTCCATGTTAGCAGCTTTTATTTGCGGAATGATTGTTTACTTTGTCTACAGAAAATTTTTTAAAGGAGTTATCTATAATAATAATTTTAATATTTTACTTGTACTTACAAGCATGGTAACTTGTTTTATTGTTATTGTAATAAGCTCTAATGTAGTGTTATCACTAGGTATGGTTGGTGCTCTTTCTATTGTACGTTATAGAACAGCTGTAAAAGATCCATTAGATGTAGGTTTTTTATTCTGGACAGTGGCAGTAGGGGTAACCTGTGGGGCTGGATTATATATAATTTCATTGCTTGGAACTATTTTTATTTCTATAATTTATATTTTATTAGTAAAGATAAGAAGCAGAAAAAGGGTTTATATTTTGATTATAAAATATATAAATGAAGCTGGAAAAGCTGTCATGAGAGAAATTGAAAGTGTTAATAAAGTTTTAAAGAATAAGACAACCTCTAAGGGATATACAGAGCTTACCTACGAAGTACGTCTAAATGGTGATAATACAGCTTTTGTTACAAATCTTTCAGAAATTGAAGGCGTAGAAAATGCAGTAATTGTAGAATTTACAGGTGATTATTTTGAGTAGAGCTGTAGTAAGAAGATATATGAGAAATTTATAGTAAAGGTAAAAATAAGAAAACTTATTTTTACCTTTTTCTCATAATTATTAAATAATCCTAATATAATTATTTAATGTAATATGTATATAATTATTCTAAAATTTAGATAAAATGTAGTTAAAATGTAGATATATAATATAAATTATAATATAATATAAAATATGATGAGGTAATATTTTCATTTTTAAGGATTTTAAATTAAAAACTACATTCAGAAACAATGATTCAACTTTTGTATTTGGGTACCTGAAAGTTGTTGAGTTAATGGTACAACCGGCTAATTTTTAAATAAAAGATTAGTCGTTTTTTTTGTTTTAATAATGTACATAATTGTAAAAATATGGTACAATAGCTTAAAAATATATAAGTTTAAAAGGATGTAAAATATGATTTTTGTAGTATTTTTATATGGAATAATAATAGGAAGTTTTTTAAATGTATGTATTTATAGAATACCTAATAATGAATCATTAATTAGTCCACCATCCCACTGTGGAGATTGTAATACTAGACTTAGATGGAGGGATTTAATACCCATAGGAAGTTATATATGGCTTAGGGGAAGATGTAGATATTGTAGTTCTAAGATTTCAATAAGATATCCGTTAATAGAAGGTCTTACAGGGATTCTATTAGTTGGAATATATTTAAGATATGGCATTGGAGTACACTTTTTTAAATATTCACTTTTAACTATATTTTTAATAGTAATAGCTCTTATAGATTATGATACAACGGATGTATATTCTAGCGTAGTCTATGGTGGTATGGCAATAGGAGTAGTATTTATTATAATAGAATACCTTATCTATTCTCAGAGTATTAGTAATTACATTATTGGAGGTCTAATAGGTCTTGGAGTTATTGGATTAATATATCTTTTAACTGGCGGTATGGGAATGGGAGATATTGAAATAGCAGTATTATGTGGACTGTTTTTAGGGTGGAAATTAGAAATATATTTTTTGCTGATCTCTTTTATTATAGGAGGAGCCATTGCAGCTACTCTAATTCTATTAAAAAAGAAATCAAAGGATGAGTATATTCCTTTAGGACCGAGCTTAGCTCTAGGAGCATACATAGTAATAATAATAGGAGAAAGGTATATTTTTAATTTTATCTAAGTAGATAGTTATTTTACTTAAAGATATAGCTTAGATTGAAAATCAAATGAACATAAGAAAATATACAATATTAATGTAACTTAAATATAAATGAACATAAGATTTTAAGGAATGATAAACGAATTATTTGTAAAGGGTGAGGTGGAGAGAAATGGCAAGAAATACTGTCAGGTTAGGTGACTTGCTGGTAAGGGCAAATAAAATAACGAGGTCACAACTATCAGAAGCCTTAGAGATTCAGAAGGTAAAGAGAAAAAAAATAGGAGAACTATTAATTGATGAAGGCATTGTAACTGAAGATGTAATTATAGAGGTTCTTAAAGAACAATTAGGAATTGAAAAAATAACATTAAGCAATATAGATGTAGATTCAAAAGCAGTTAAATTAGTTAATGAAAGTTTATGTAGAAAATATGACTTATTTCCTTTCTATACTGAGAACGGAGTAATAAAGGTAGCTATTTCAGATCCACTGAATATATTTGCAATAGACGATGTAGCTATAACGACAGGCTTAAGAGTAGAAACATATATATCAACTAAAAAAGATATTCATAAGGCTACAGAGAAATATTACTCTGATAGAAATGTAGAAAATGCTGTAGAGGAGATAACTAAATCAAGAATAGTATATCAAAACAAAACAGAAGATTTAGAGAAAATTGATGAAGTTAAAAATGCTCCTACGGTGAAATTAGTAGATTCATTACTTAAAAATGCAGTGGAACAAAGGGCGTCAGATATTCATATAGAGCCTTATGAAAAATACATAAGAGTTAGATATAGAATAGATGGTCAATTAGAAGAAATATCATCATTAAATATAGACGTATTGCCAGGGATAGTTACTAGAATCAAAATTTTAGCAGATCTTAATATAGCAGAGCGAAGGATTCCACAGGATGGAAGAATAGTTACTATAATTAATAATAAGAATGTAGACATGCGTGTATCTATAATCCCTCTTATCACTGGAGAAAAGGTTGTTATAAGAATATTGGATAGAAGTAACTATAAAATTGGAAAAGATAATTTAGGTATGAATAATGAAGATATAAAGAAACTTGAAAATATTATATCTGTACCTCATGGAATAATCTTAGTAACGGGACCTACAGGAAGTGGAAAATCAACTACTTTATACACTATATTAAATGAGCTTAATAGTATTAACAAAAATATAGTCACTGTAGAAGACCCGGTGGAATATTCAATGGATGGCATAAATCAGATAAATGTAAATAATAAAGTTGGGCTTACCTTTGCAACAGGGCTAAGATCTATATTAAGACAAGACCCGGATGTAGTAATGGTAGGGGAGATGAGAGATAATGAAACCGCTGAAATTGGCATAAGAGCGGCGATAACAGGTCACTTAGTACTTAGTACTTTGCATACTAATGATGCTCCATCATCAGTAATAAGACTTGTAGATATGGGAGTAGAACCATTCTTAGTTGCCACTGCTATAAAGGGAGTAATAGCTCAAAGGCTTGTAAGAAGGATATGTCCAAGTTGTAAGGAAGCCTTTGAAGCAGATGAAGCTCAGAAAAAGTTGATGCACATAAACAGCAGTGATAATGTCACCCTTCATAAAGGAAAAGGTTGTGCTAGCTGTAATTACACCGGATACAGTGGTAGAATTGGAGTTTATGAAATAATGAATGTGGATAGAAGCATAAAGGATTTAATTATAAAATCCAATAATCCAGAAGATATAAAAGATGAAGCTATCAAAAATGGTATGAAAACCTTAGCAGATAGTTGCAGGGAACTAGTTCTTAATGGGGATACCACTATAGAAGAGATGATGAAAATAATTTTTATGGATAACTTATAGAGAAAGGAGAAGTAAACTATGTCCAAATATAAATATAAGGCTATTAGCTCTAAGGGTGAAATTATTCAAGGACTACATGAATGCAAAAGTAAAGATGAAGTTTTAAATCTTATGGTAGTTAACGGTTATTCACCTCTATCTATTGAAGAGGTTCTAGGAAGTAAAGAAATTATTTTTGGAAAGAAAAATAAGGTTACTCCTAAGGATATTTCTATATTTTGTAGGCAACTAGCTACAATGATAGAGGCTGGAGTTTCTATAACTAATGCGGTAAGCCTTTTAGCAGAACAGATACCAAATAAAAAGCTTAGAGAAATTCTTGCAAAGGTAGATGAAGATATAAGAAAAGGCGAAGAATTATCATCTGCCATGAATAAGTACGCTAATGAGTTTCCAAGACTGTTAATTAATATGATTCAAGTTGGAGAAGAAAGTGGTACTTTAGATTCCATTATGGACAGAATGGCAACCTATTATGAAAAGCAAACTAAAATGAATGGTAAGTTGAGAAATGCATTAATTTATCCAGGAATATTAGCTGCAGTAACTCTTTTTGTAGTTGTATTTATATTAACTTATATAATGCCTATGTTTATGGATATGTTTGAATCTTCAGGCTCGGAGCTACCCTTTATGACAAGACTTGTATTATCCATGGGTGATGGTATAAGACATTATGGAATATTAATAGGTTTAGTTATTGTAGGGATAATCTTGGGATTTAAGTATTACACAACTAGAGTTGATTCTGGAATTTATATGTACAGTCATTTTAAACTGAAGAAATCACCTTTTAAGGACTTAAATCAAAAGATTATAGTATCAAGATTCGCTAGAGGATTATCTACAGTCATTGGAGCTGGATTATCTATATCAGGATCTATTGAAGTAGTATCAGCAGTACTTGAAAATAAATATGCAAATAAAAAGTTAAAAACAGTTAAAGAAAGAATGTTAGCAGGAGATACTCTATCTGATGCCATAAAAGAGTCTGAGTTATTTCCACCAATGCTAGGCTCAATGATAAAAATTGGAGAAGAAGCTGGAGAACTTGATAATATTTTAAGTAAAACAGCAGACTTTTATGATGATGAATTAGAAAGAGCAATAGAAGCCTTTACCACAATCTTAGATCCAATCATGTTAGTGGTAATGGGAGTAGTAGTAGGATTCTTAATAATCTCTATCTTAACTCCAATGTTTGAAATGTACAATGTAATGTAAATGTTTAATATTAATAGTCTAATTAGGGGACAAGTTATCTCCTTTAGAATATATAAAGCAATAAATAATTAGGAGGGATTTTAAAATGATAAAAAAATCAAATGGGAAAAAGAAAAAAGGGTTTACACTTATAGAGCTAATTATAGTTCTAGCAGTAATGGCAATCATAGCATTAATAGCTATACCAAACTTCACTGCAGTGAGAGATAATTCTAAGCTTAAAGCAGATAAACAAAGCTGTGAAACTATTAAGAGAACAGTATTGATGTTAGTTGCAGATGAAACAATAAAAGGTAATGGAGATGCTGTAATTACATTCGATAGTACAGGTAAAATTGCAGCTGCTACGATTAGTGAAAATGGTATAACTGGTGGAAGTAACAATGATAAAGCAGGAGCAGAAACCGTAGTCAAAGAAGCTCTTAAAGAAGTTAAAGCACCTCAAGCTAAAAAATCTACAGGAACAGATGCAACATTAGTAGGTGCAGATGTAAGTCCAACAAAATATACAATAATCATTAAAGATGGTTCCGTTGAAGTTGTAACAGGTGCACCTAAAGCTACTACTTAAAATTTAATAATAATAAGATATTCAACATAAGTGTAAAGCATAAAACTTTACACTTATATTTTAACAAACTAAGATTTAAGCAATAATTATTTATATACAATGGGGAGAAAAATAATATGAGAATAGAAACAGATCATTTAATAATTCGAGATTTTGATAGGAAAGACGCAGAAAATCTTTATAGAATTGTTAGAGAAAAAAATATTCTTCGTTTTATGCCAGATTGGGCTGAAAACAGTGATTCGCCACAATCCTATTTTGAATATATTGATTGGCACCAAACCCAAAAAAATTCAATAGATATTTATAAAAATAAAAGATATGTAATCGCATTACCTGATACGGATGAGATGATAGGAATGGTAGGCATGGGGTTAGAAGATACATTGAATGAAGTTGAAGTAGCGTATTTTATGTCAGAAAAACATCAGAGAATGGGATACACAGAGGAAGCAGTAAATGCTTTGGTGAATTGGTGCTTTAGTGTATCAGATATAGAATATCTTATACTAACAATTGATTGTGCTAATATACCTTCTTGCCATCTTGCAGAGAAATGTGGTTTTGAACTATTTGAAAAAAGAACGCCTATTGGACATAAGCAACCTAATATGGAAAGTAACAGCTATTTTTACTATAGAAAATACAGCAGCTTGTCATAAATATAGTCATTTTTGTACATGTATTTTTATAAGTTTTTTTGAAATATATTCTAAATTTTAAAAGGCTTTCTATATAAATGGATAGTGTTTTGAAAAGTATCATATGCAAATAAATATATATGTATTCCTAAATATATAACTGTCTATATAGAGAAAATATTAAAGGTGATCGAAGTAAATTTACTAAAAAATTATATATTAATAATCTAATTTATCAAAAATCATAAAAATATATTGCAATTTAATGATGAAAAATAATTTTATTCCAAGATATTTTCCGGGGAATAAAGCAGATATATGAAATTAAATAGAAATTTATAAAGAGAGAAATATTAATGTTGAAAATTATCTAAGGAGCTAGAATAATAGCTTTTTAGTATATATAGAATTAAAAATAAATATATAAAAATAAGTTATTAAGGTGACTTCACATTAATAAGATAAAGGATAATGTAAAGATTTTAAATAGACTAAGTATAGATATATTTAAGGAAAGGAAGTGCTAATGTTGAGTTTATTTAGCAAGAGTAAGATAAATGAGAAAGAGACTTTAAAAAGTAAAGAAGCTGAAATGAATATAGATAAGACCGCTGAGCTAAACAAGGAAGAATATTATAAAAGTATTGAAACCAAGGATATTAAGAAAGAATCCATATGGAATAAAGAGATAAAGCTAGGTGATTTTAAGTTTAAAAGAGTTAAAAATAACAATGAAGACAAGCCTTCTAAGCCAAAGAGTATAAGATTAGTGAGCTTAGATATAGGTTCTAAAGACATAAAAATTGTAGAAGGACAAGTTAAAGGTGAGAAAATAAAAATTTATAATATGAGTAAAATAAGTTCTCCAGAGGACATTATTCAAGATGGAGAGCTTTATAATGAAGGGCCTATTTTGCTCAAATTAAAGGATGAAATGAAAAGTTCAAAGGTAAAAGCTAAGAATGTAGCTATGGTTTCCTCATCTTCTACAATTATTAGCAGAGAGCTTATAGTGCCTCATGTAGATAATTATGAAGAGTTGAGAACTTTAGTTAATTATGAAATACAACAGTTTTTATGTATAAATTTAAATAACTATGTAGTTCAATTTATGAAACTAGGTGAAGTTATTATCGATGAGGTAAGAAAGCAGAAACTTTTTGTAATTATATATCCTAAAAATATAATTGATGCTTACCGAAACTTAGCTGATAATTTGCTTTTAAATCCATATTCCTTAGATATAACTAATAACGCTATAAGAAAGTTTAGTAATATTTCAGAGATATATAATGCTGATTTAGTAGAGAAGGAAGAATCAGTTTTATACTTAGACTTAGGACATAAAAACATAAATTTATCTATAGTTAATGATAATAAATTAGAGTTTATAAGGGTTATGCCAACAGGTGGAATAGAAATAGATAAATTTATAGCCGATCTTAAAAAGATATCCATCAGTGAAGGGGAAGAAATAAAAAAAATTGAAGTTGAAGTAGGAAAGAATAGAAAAGGAAATGAAATCAATAATGGAGTTGTAGAAATATTAGAACAATGGTTAGATGATTTAAATAGAATAATACAATTTTATACTAATAAAAGTAATGGTAAGAAGATTAATCATATATATATCTATGGAGGAACTTCAAAACTAAGAGGAATAGATGAATATATAGCTTTTAAAACTCAAATAGATACTACAAAAATCATTACAGCTAACAATATAGAGTTTGACAAAAAAATAGATATAACAACTATTGAAGAATATGTTAATGCCATAGGTGCATTAATAAGATTGTAGGTGAGATCATGAATGATTTAAATTTTTTTTATGTGGATACCAATAAAGAAAGTGATGCGGAAGTAAAAAAAGTTATTTTTGGTGCAGCAGCTATAGTTTTCATAGGGATTATAGGGACAGTAGCCTTTAATACCTTTGGAATTTATAGAGCGCAAAAATCAATAAATAACCTTACAAGTGCTATTAATGAAGAAACCTTTATGGCTAGTTATAATGAGAGCTTAGTCATTGCTGAGGAAAAGAAAACTATGTCTAGCTATAATGATAAATTAAATGAAATCTTTATGGGCATTATTGATAGAAATAAATTAAGTCCGGAATTTATTGAGGAAATAAACTATACCATTCCTAAGGAGGTTTCCTTCAAATCCATGAATTTTGCTGCTGGTTCTATAGAAATAAGTGCTTCATCAACTAAGAGAGAAGCTATTGCTGAGTTTCAACATAACATTAATGAAATTAAGTTTATAGAAAGTTCTCATGTAGGTGGAATAATGTCAGACTTGGGTGAAGAAAATAAAGAATTATTTACTTTTACTATAACCTGTAAATTAAAGGAGGACTATTATAATGAAAGTAAGTAAAAGAGAAAAGATTTTATTAGGAGTGCTATGTCTTGTAATAATATGTGCAGGATACTATAAGCTAGTCTATGAGAAACAATATGCTAAGCTTAAAGAAATTAGACAAGAAGAAATAGAGTTAAATGATAAATATAATGATATGTCTACTAATATAAATACTATTATAAAAAATAAAGCTGATATAAAAATATTAAATGCTAATATAGGACCAAAATCTATGCTCTTATATCCTAAGATTTATCAAGATAGAATTATATTAGAAGTAAATGAACTTTTAAATAAAGCTGGAATTAAGGGAAATCTAACTTTTTCAGAGATTACTATATCTCCAATAGAATTATATTTTCTAGCTGATGAAAAGGGAGAAGAAGGACAGGCATCCTTAGAAAAAGAAGTGGAAGATGCTAATAAAGAAAAGACTAAGGAAGATGTGGAAGAAAGGCTTGAGGACACTAAGGAGCTAGGAGAAGAACAAGCTGTCAAAAGAGATGAAGCATCAGGACAGTCAAAGGAAACCCTAGTGGAGCAGATGAAAGTATCTGTATCCTTTACAGGCACTTATAAAAATGTTACTAAGTTTGTAAAATTAATTTCAGAATATGAAAGACTTCTAGCTATGCCAAACATAAATTTAACAGCTTCAGGAAAGGATGAAGTGTCTGGAACTTTAGATTTAGAATTCTATTCCATACCTAAAATAAACTCCTCAGAGGATAGAGAATACTTAAAATGGCCTTTCAATGAGAAATATGGAAAAGAAAACCCATTCTTAGAAGGAAGTCAAAGCTCATCTACATCAAAGAATAAGAAGGAAGACAAGTATACATTAGTTATGTCTTTGAGAAGTGTTAATTCAGATTTACCAAGTATAACTATAGGTAAGGAAAATGATATAACTAAGGAAACCTATATATATAGTGATGAAAATGCAAAGGTAGATGTGGAGATTGAAGTAAATAGAGAAGGTGGAAAATACTATATGAAGTATAAGACTGAAAAGTCTAGTTATCCATCAGATTACAGTAAGAATGGGATAGAACTTAAAGATGTGGATGAAAAAAATATAAACATTGGAATATATTCATCTACTCGTATGGACATCAATGATAAAGTGGGAGCAAATATAAAGATAATAAATAATGCTAACGATAGGAAGGTTTCAGTGAAAATAATTGATGATGATAAAGCTAATCCAAGGGTGCAAATTACACCAGAAGGAAAGGTGGAGTATGTTAATAAATAAAGTTATTAAAGCTAGAAGGTGTAAAAAGGGGTTTACTCTTTTAGAGGTAATAATTAGCTTTGCACTGATTTCAATCATTCTTATCCCAATAGCAAATATGGTGCTTACTTCAGTAAAAATTAATAAGACTACAGAAGATAAGCAACAGGCTAAGGCTATGCTTCAAGAGACTATAGAAAATATTAAATCTATAGAAAATTTATCTGCTTCAGTAGTAAACCCTTTGAGTAATGGAGTAATTTTGAATAAAGAAATGGATGAAGCTGGCAAGATAATGTATTCTCTTAGAGGACAGATTAATGGATTTTCTATAGAAGGCTCTATACGAGAAAAGTCAGTGGTGACTAATAATGAAATTAACAAAATGAGAGTTGATAAAACCATATATTTTCATAAGGGTTCAGTATCCATATCTAATGGTGATAGTACTATAGAAGATGCTATAAAAAAATCATCGGATAACTTGGCCACTCCATCAGAGGAGGCTGCTATAGAAATGAGAGAATCTGGAGAAATAGAAATTACTTATGGAATAAGTAAGAATATTGTTACTATTCCAGAGCCAGAAAATAATGCTATTTTAATATGCTTAGGTGATAATAACAAAGGTAAGTTAAAAGTAAATATAAAAAATGATAGTAAAATAAATAATTTAAAAATCTATCTATATAACGGTGAGAAGATATCTCAAAGAGATGATATTGTAATATCCAAATTTCAAGGCAATATAGAACTTATTGAAGGTATTCAAGATAGTGAAAATATTATTAATGAAAAATTATACTTTGTAGAATTAAATGCTAGCAAAGGTGGAGAAATAATAGAAAACATAAACTTAGACTTAATTAAATAATATAAGATTAATATGAAGTTGAGATTAAGAGGAGGGAGAAGATGAGAAAAAGAAAGACTAAAGGTTCATCAATGCTACTTGTAATAGCTATATTTGGTATATTAGCTACTTTAGGATTAGCTATGTTAGGAGCTACCTATGCAAATTATAAGCTAAGGGTAGAAGAGAACAATAGAGTTAAAAATCTCTATTCTGCTGAATCTGGAATTGAGGCAGCCTATGCTAGAATGACTGAGGTAATTGAGAGTGCAATAACAGAAGGAATAGAAGCTGGAAGTAAGGAAATTAAATTAAAGGATCAAAATGCTACATTTAGAAGAGTATATGATGAGTATGTAGATGATAATCTTGAAAATCAAGTATCTGGGGAATACTTAATAAATACTAATAAGGCAGTAGTACAATGTGAATTACAGACTCCTTCAGGAGAGAATACTGAAAAACTTAAAGAAGGAGATGACTTATACTATAAAATTGTAAAGATAACATCTAACTATATAGATTCTAAGGGGAAAAATAGAACAGTAAGTGTATCCTATAATTTATCCACTCCAGAAGATTATAGAATACTTGATAAAGCTGATGGGGGCTCATCTACTGTAATAAATTATACTTTAGCTGCAGATGGAAATTTAGGCATTATCACAGAAGCTGGACAGAATAAAGATGGTCATCTTCAAGTGAACGGAAATGTTTGGATTCAGGGTATAAGAAGTAGATCCATAGCTGAAAATCCAACGATAGATAAATATAAAGGCGGAATTGAAATAAATAATACTAATTCAGGATTTAAAGGTCAAGTTATAACAACTGCCAATATTGTTGTAGATAAAAGTAAAATAAACCTAGAATTAAAAAATGGAGAAGATAAGGATGTTTTAAATAAGGTTTATGCAGAAAATGTATTCTTAGGAAATTTAGCAGAGGGAGATACACCAAGTAATATAGATGTGGATTGGAGCAATACAGATTTATATTTAGCAAATGACTTAGTTATAGGAGCTAGTGATGCAAAAATAAATATAAAAAATCTCTATGGGTTTAATGATATAAACATCAATTTACCTATGTATAATGGAGATGTTGTAAGGGGATCTAGCTCTATAATTGTTAATTCCATGAAGTGGCCCATGGATAAGGGGATTTTAAAGGTTAATGATAGTGCATATTTAATGGGATCTGCTTATATAAAAACCTATAATAAACCTTATCAGACAGGAGAATCTGTAGCCTTAAAGGGAAACTATAGAGCTTATACTAAGGACTTTCAAAGTAATTATAAAGATGCTCAATATGAGTATTTAGACCCTTTAGTTCTTATAACTAAAAATTCAAATGGGGAGGCCATGAATGTAGTAGATAAAGCTAATCACTTTGTAGACTATAGTAGGACTCAAGATACTGAAATAAGGGCAAAGGGAATATCTCTTCCACAAAAAACTCATACAGCAGGAGCATATATTTCAGGAGAAAAAGTTCAAGGAAACTCAGTAGGAGTTAGTACTGAAGAGCTTGATGCAGTTAAGAAAATGAAAGAAAGTTTTGTACAAGCTGCTTATTATATGCAGGATAAAGAATATGACGTAAATCAATTTCAAAATGGTAAGGCAATAAATACAGTTGAAAATCAAATTAATTGGCAGGGAGTATCTTCTTTAATTGAAGATAGAGGAAATATTATTGAATTAGAAAATATGATACTTATTTTAAATGATAATGAAAATAGAAATATAAAAGTAACTAATGAAAAAATAATATTACAAAATGAGAAGCAAGAAGCTGCCTATAATAAGGAGCTCAATAGAGAGCCTACTAAGGATATAGCTTATATAATAGTAACCAAGGGAGACGTGAACTATACTGCAACTAATAATTATAAGGGCACAATTGCATCTTTAAATAATATAAATATAAAAAATTCAAAGGGAATAATAGGTGACTTCAAATTAACAGAGCAAGATATAAGGGCTAAGAAAAATAAGGGAGTATTAGATTTTATATTTACACAAGGTGAAAATCTAGTAACACAGAGAATAATACTAGCTACAGATTTGATCGCCAAGGAAAAGTGGAAATTAGAGAAATAAGTTATAGGGGTAAGAAAAATGATGAGTTTATGTAAAAAGAAAAAAGGGGTTACATTAATAGAATTAGTAATAGCACTAGGACTTTTAGCTATAGTTACTTCATTCATATTCTCATTTTTCTTCTCCAATGAAAGAAAATTAGATGAGATAAACATTAGGTCAGATTTACAAAATGAATCAAAGGTAATCTTAGATACAATATCTAAGTATGCCATGGAAGCTAGTAAATGCAAAATAGAAAAAAATTTAGATGATACTATAAAATCTATAATTTTCTCAAAGGTTGATGATAATGGATTGGTAATTAGTGAAGGAGCTAAATTTATAATTGAGGATAGCAACATCTATTTATCTACGGAAGAAGATGAAAAAAAGTTGTTAGGTTCTCATGTAGAGCAAGTAGAGATTTCTAATAATACTTCAAGGAATATAGAAGTCAGATTATTATTACAGGAAAAAGGGATAAATTATTCAGTGCGAGAAAGTTTTTTATTTAGGAATAGCCACAAAGAGTAATAAATTGAGATATGGAAGCTATCAAGTAGTTATGGAGGAGATAATATGAAAAAAAGAATTAGTTACAAAACCATATTATGTATAGGGCTTATTATATGTATAACAGGGATTATTGTAATGACTTCAACATCAAGTGTAAATGCAGCTGTAGCAACAAAGCCTGCCTTTGAAGTAAAAATAAATTCTGTATCTCCGGAGTTTCCAAAGGTAGGAGAAGATATTACGGTAAGTGGAGAGATAATTCCTAAAGACTTTGAATCAGAAGTTCCAGAAAAAGAGATAGTGTTAGTGTTAGATGTATCTGGAAGTATGGCTGAACCTCTAATACCGTGCATTTGGCAAGGGAGTATATTTGACTGGACGTGTAAAATACATAAAGGAAAGAGTAACAGTCTTTTAAAACCTGCTGACAATTGTACTAATGCTTTAACAAAGATATCAGAACTTAAAAAGGCTGCTAAAAATTTTGTGGAGAAGATGAAAGATGTACCTAACTTAAAAATAGGGATAGTTGCATATTCTACAGAGGCAACCATAAATCCTAATGGTAAGAATGGGAATAAGTCTGTTACAGATATTGATAGGAAAAGTAGTCATAGTATACCTAACTATATTTCTATTGGAGATAAGTTCATCAATATTGATGATAGTAGACTTATATCTATGATAGATGGATTAGAGGCTCTTGGAGGAACAAATACAGGTGAAGGATTAAGAAAAGCTCAATATATGCTTAAAGGTGGAAATTCAGATGCAAATAAAACTATAGTGCTAATGTCGGATGGACTGCCCACCTTTTATTCTGTAGCATCAAAAAATAAAGATTTCTATAAAGACATAAATAGCACTAATCCTGGTTTTGCTGGAAGTGGAAGTAGTATGGATAATATGGCAGTTTCATATTCAACTACTATAGGAAGTGTAATAAAAGGAACAGCAAACAATGTATTTTCTATTGGATATGGGCTAGGAGATGAAAGTAGTACTGATAATAAAACCCTAAAAAGTATTCATGAATCTATGGGGGGAACTGATAATAATTTCTTTGCATCTAATGATGGAGCTATAGATAGTGTATTTCAACAAATAGCTGATGAAATTTTGGCTACCTACGCCATTAATAATGTAAAGATGGAGATGAATTTTACAGATGGTTTTACTTTAAGTATGGGTGGAAATACAGTAGGTATAGATAATATACTATATAAAACTGATGGTAAGGTTAAAGATGGAAAGGTTACTTATAAAGCAGAGCCTATGCCTTTTAAGTTTATAGTTAAGGGAGCAAAACAGGGGTATCATGACCTTTGGGCTAGTTCTACAGTAAGTTTTCCTTGGAAGGGAGAAATTATTACTGCGCCAGTACCTAAAATAAGTATTAATATTGATAAAAATGAATTACCGAATATTAAAGCTAAATTAACAAGTTCAGCAGAGGTGGAGGCCATTCAGGGGGATAACATAGAAGTGACCTATGATATTATTGCTGATGAATTTATATACAATGACATTAACAATGCATTTCCAAAGGATGTAGCAATTGTAGTAGATGTATCTAATGATAATAATAATATAAAAAAGTTAACCAATTTAAAAAACTCACTTTGGGGTAAACTTATAAATAGTAGTATATTAGCAGACAAAAATATTAAGTATAGTATAATAACATATAGCAATGAAGCACAAGTTATTAATGACTTAACTGATAATAAAGCACAATTAGACAACTATATTAAAAAAGTTTCAGTATCAAATAGTAGTGATAAAAACATAGGTAAAGGGATTTTAAGTGCTAAAAGAGCATTAGATAAAGGTAGAGATGATGCAGATAAATATATAATTTTTATTGCTTCAGGAAAAATTAATTATAATACAGAAGACCTAGTAGGAGTAAAGGGCAGTGAATATAATATAATTAGCTTAGGACTTGAATCTGGAGAGACAGCTTTAAAAAGCCTTCATATAAAAGATCTAAGTAAACCAGCGAATGATTATTTATTTAGTGGTGAAGAAAATGGAAATGACATTAATAATAACTTAATGTCTGATATATCTAGAAAAATAGCTGCTATAAATTATAAACCGTACAAGGTAGATACTAGCTTAAGGTTAAATTTAGGAGATAACTTTAATATGGTAAAAGGCTTTGAAACTGTAGATGGGAATAATGTTACAATTAAAATACCAACTATAATATATGAGCATGCATCTGAAGGTAAATATGTAGCTAAAACCATAGAACCAGTAAAATTTACTATAACACCGAAACCAGATAAATATGGGGAACTTCTCTTTGGAGACAATAATGTTATAGCTTATAAAAACCTTCTTAAAGAAGAGGTTAAAAAAGCCATACAAACTCCTAAAATTAATGTAATATCTCCAGTGTTAGATTTGGGGCATGGTTTAGATAATGGATTAAGTAACAGTGGTTATAGTATTACGGAAGGTGAAGTTAGAATTGCTAATGATATGAAGGTTAATGTGGCATCGGTAGCTACTATACTATCTAGTAATGTTAATGTGGAGCTTAGAATAAATAATACTATAGATTTAGAGGATTTAAACAAAATAAAGGTTTATATCATTAAAGATAACAAATTAGTTGAGCTTAAATGTAATATAACAAGTATTGGAGCAAAGGGAACACAAAATTGTTATAATATAAAATTACCAGAGGGTATAAAGGGAGAAACAGAAGTAGTAGTAAGATATCAATGTAAGATGTCTAAGGATAATTCTGGTGGAATAAATAACTTTTACGAAAATAATATTTTATTTAATAAAGAAGAAAAAATCTTTAGACTTAAAGGAGAAGTTTTACCTGATTTATTTTAAAGTTTTAATAATAAATATATTAAATTACTACTAACCATTATTAAATCATAGATTATAATAGAAAATTTATCATTAGTAATGTATAATTATTATATAAGTTGATAAAATTCTACAAAATATAAAAGTCAGCTTAAAAATTTTCTTGACAAATATGCTTATTTTAAATAAAATAGGTGTAATCAATTAATAAATTATTAATAAATAACTCATATATCCCTTGAATATGGCAAGGAGTTTCTACCGGAAACCGAGAATTTCTGACTATGAGTAAAATGAACATGTTTCGTATTTTGTTGAATTTATGGACATGCTTAATTTTACTTGTATTCACATAGTGTAGATTCCTAGAGAGTCTATATTATATTTATATGGTAAAATAAGCATGTTTTTTTATTTACAATTTAATCTTTATAAGAATAAGTATATAAGTAAAAAAATATTGTAGAGAATTTATTAAAATAATTCAATTGATTTAAGAATATAAGTATAACTAAGGTTAATTATAAAGAAAATAAAGATAGAAGGAGAGGATTTAAATTATGGCAAAGATATTAAAACAAGGTTACACTTTTGACGACGTGTTACTAGTTCCAAATAAATCTGAAGTTTTACCAAAGGATGTTAGCTTTAAAACAAACTTAACTAAAACAATAAAGCTTAATTTACCACTTATAAGTGCCGGAATGGATACAGTAACTGAGAGCAAGATGGCAATAGCTATGGCCCGTGAAGGTGGAATCGGAATCATACATAAAAACATGTCTATAGAAGCTCAAGCTAATGAAGTAGATACAGTTAAGAGACAAGAAAATGGAGTAATTGTAAATCCGTTCTCCATAGGAAAGGATAATGCTATACAAGATGCTTTAGATATAATGGCAAGATATAGAATATCTGGTGTTCCTGTAACTGAAGAAGGTAAACTTGTTGGTATTATTACTAATAGAGATATAGTATTTGAAACTGATTATAGTAAAAAAGTTAGTGAAGTTATGACTAGTGAAAATCTAGTTACTGCAAAGGAAGGAACAAGTATTGAAGAAGCTAAATTAATACTTGCAAAACATAAAATAGAGAAATTACCTTTAGTAGATGAAAACTTTAATCTTAAAGGATTAATTACAATAAAAGATATAGAAAAAGCAGTTAAATTCCCTAATGCTGCAAAGGATTCTTCAGGAAGATTACTTTGTGGAGCAGCAGTTGGAGTTACAAAGGATATGATGATAAGAGTTGATGCTTTAGTAAAAGCTCACGTAGATGTTATAACAATAGATACTGCTCACGGACACTCTAAGGGAGTTATAGATGCAGTAAGACAAGTTAAAGAGAAATATCCAGAACTTCAAGTTATAGCAGGAAACATTGCAACAGCAGAGGGAACAAGAGCATTAATAGATGCAGGAGCAGACTGTGTTAAAGTTGGTATAGGACCTGGATCTATCTGTACTACAAGAGTAGTTGCAGGGGTTGGAGTGCCTCAACTTACAGCAGTTATGGATTGTGTTGAAGAAGCTGAAAAGTCAGGTGTACCAGTTATAGCTGATGGAGGATTAAAATATTCAGGAGATATCGTTAAAGCATTAGCAGCAGGTGCTAAAGTTTGTATGATGGGTTCAATGTTTGCTGGTTGCGAAGAAGCACCAGGAGAAATTGAAATATATCAAGGAAGAAGCTACAAAGTATATAGAGGTATGGGTTCTTTAGGAGCTATGGCAAATGGAAGTAAAGATAGATACTTCCAAGAGGATAATAAAAAATTAGTTCCAGAAGGCGTTGAAGGTAGACTTCCATTTAAAGGTAGCGTAGTAGATACTATATATCAATTGATTGGTGGTATTCGTTCAGGAATGGGATACTTAGGAGCACCTACACTAAAGGATTTATATGAAACTGCAAACTTCGTAGTTCAAACTTCAGCTGGATTTAGAGAAAGTCATCCACATGATATAGTAATTACTAAGGAAGCTCCAAACTATAGTGTAAACCAATAATCTAAAAAGGGAGAGCTTAATTTATGAATAGAGAATTAGTATTAGTTGTTGACTTTGGTGGTCAATATAATCAATTAATAGCAAGAAGAGTAAGAGAGCATGGAGTATACTGTGAGATAATACCTTACAGCACTTCTGCCCAAAAGATAAAAGAATTAAATCCAAAGGGAATAATATTTACTGGTGGACCTAATAGCGTTTATGGTGAAGGTGCTCCAAGAGTAGATAAGGAATTATTTGAATTAAATATTCCTATCCTTGGAATATGTTATGGTGCACAGCTTATGTCTCATGTTTTAGGTGGAGTTGTTAAGACTGCTACTGTTAGAGAATATGGAAAGACAGATGTTAACTTAAAGACTGATAATAAATTATTTGATGGAATTAAGGAAAAACAATGCTGGATGAGTCACACTGACTTCATAGAAAGTGCACCACAAGGTTTTGAAATCATAGGATATACAGATGAATGTCCTATAGCTGCAATGGCAAATGAAGAAAGAAAACTTTATGGGGTTCAATTCCATCCAGAAGTTCAGCATACTTTATTTGGAACAGAAATGCTTAAAAACTTCTTATACAATGTATGTGAAGTTAAGGGTGATTGGTCTATGTCTGCCTTTGCAGAAGAAAAAATTGCAGAAATTAAAAAGTTAGTTGGAGATAGAAAAGTACTTTGTGCACTATCAGGTGGAGTTGATTCATCTGTTGCAGCGGTACTTGTGCATAAAGCAATAGGTAAAAACCTAACTTGCGTATTTGTAGATCATGGTCTACTTAGAAAAGATGAAGGAGACCAAGTTGAGAAAATATTTAGAGAAGGCTTTGATATGAATCTTATCAGAGTAAATGCTCAAGATAGATTCCTTGGAAAACTTAAAGGTGTTTCTGATCCAGAGAGAAAAAGAAAGATCATTGGAGAAGAGTTCATTAGAGTTTTTGAAGAAGAATCAAATAAACTTGGTAAAATGGATTTCCTAGTTCAAGGAACTATTTATGCTGACGTTGTAGAGAGTGGAACTAACTCTTCTGCTACGATTAAGAGTCATCATAATGTAGGAGGACTTCCAGAGGACATAGAATTTCAGCTAATAGAGCCATTAAGAGAGTTATTTAAAGATGAGGTAAGAGCTGTAGGAGAGGAAATCGGAATTCCACATCACTTAGTATGGAGACAGCCATTCCCAGGACCAGGACTTGCAATAAGAGTACTTGGTGAAGTTACAGAAGAAAAATTACACATAGTAAGAGAAGCAGATGCTATATTTAGAGAAGAGGTTGCAAATGCTGGTCTTGAAAGTGAAATTTGGCAATACTTTGCTTGCTTACCGAATATAAGATCAGTAGGAGTTATGGGGGATGAAAGAACCTATAGCCATACTATAGCCTTAAGAGGAGTTACTTCCTCTGATGGAATGACATCAGACTGGGCAAGAATCCCTTATGATGTACTTGATAAGGTATCTAGAAGGATTGTTAATGAAGTAAATGGAGTAAACAGAATTGTTTATGATATAACTTCAAAACCCCCTTCAACTATAGAGTGGGAGTAAGTCGTTCCAATGGTTTAAAGCCATTTTAACACAGATATATAATTTAAAAGTATAAAAAGAGTAGTCATAAATTTCTATGTAAATTAGATTTTTATGACTACTCTTTTTTGTTGATTTTACTAGGTTTGAGGGCATTTTAATGGTAGTTATAATATTAAAATAAAAGAATCATAAGGGGGTGAGGTAGTGAAAAAGGGTGAAAAAGTAGGAAAAGCACAATTTAAAATTAATGATAAAAAACAAAAACCATTTATGGAAGTGGTAGAAGAATATTCAGAGTTATGCAAAAGAAAGAATTTATCTAAATATACAATTCAGGGTTATAAGTATGTTGGAGGTTATTTTAATAATTTTAATAAAAATAATCTGATAACAACAAATAGTATTATTAATTATATTGAGTATTTGCAGAGTAAAGACACTAAATTTACAACTATAAATAGTTATGTTAGAAAATTAACTCCAATTTTTAATTATGCGTTTAATATGGGATATTATCCAAAAGTTAAAATAATTGATGTTAAAGGGCAAAAAGAAATTAAAGAAATTTATACTAAGGATGAATTGAATTTATTATTAGAAAAACCAAAGGTTAAAGATTTTAGAAGTATTAGAAACTGGGCAATAAGTTGGGTATTTGCATCCACGGGCATTAGAAGAAATGAGTTATTAAATTTGAAGGTTGGAAATGTAAACCTAATAGAAAGAACTTTACTATTAAATAAAACTAAAAATAAGAAGGCTCGATATGTACCAATATCAAGTTCACTGTTTGAAGTGCTAGAGGAATATTTACAAATTAGGAACGGTGAAAATGAGGATTATTTATTCCCAACGGTTTATAATACACAAATGGCTACAAGTACCATTAATAAAGAGATGGAACTATATAACATTAGTAGAAACGTATTAAAAACAGGAATACACAGATATAGACATACTTTTATTACAAATGCAGTAAATGGCAACGTTAATATATTACTCTTAAAGAAAATAACAGGTCATCAAAGCACAAATGTTTTGAATGGGTATTACAATTCTAAGGTGAATGATACTTTAGAAATTATAGATACAATAGCACCTAAAAATGAAACTAAAAAGAATAGGTTTAAAAAATAGGGAGGATTAATTAATGAATAACAAAGAGATAGTAACAAAATTAAGAGATATATCTGTAGAACTGCTAGATATTAAATATAGTCTAGAAAATGAAACAGAAAAACGTGTTATAGAAGATGCCTTCAACTCTCTTAATAGTCTTACAGTTAAACTTAATAAACAATTTTAAAAAAACAGGGGGATGGGGAAATGATTATTGATTTAAAGCAACTTAAAACACGTAAAGAAAACGAGGATTACCAAGAGTTTATATACTGGTATGGGTTAGAAGATAATAATAAATCGTGGGTACTTTACAATACATGGAATTTGTTAGGAGATAACATAAAACAAATTATTATCTATGGTGATGTTAGTAATTATTAATAAAAAAATAGGGGGAATTAATCATGAGTAAAAATATAGGGGATATAAAGTTAAGTATAGATTGTTTCTTAGTAAACATTTTAGAAAATGAGGACAACTTAGTTATAGATAATAAAGAGGATGTAACGGTATTTAATATTAACTTTAATTGGAATTGGATTAATGACACTTTAAATATATGGGACAAAGAAAACGAAATATCATTAGCAGTAAACAACTTCCACGAGGATGAAGATAGTCTTGATAGGCTATATATAAATAATTGCCTTATGACAGTATTATAAAAAAATAAAAGGTGAGTAACCGAGCAGTACCCACCTTTTGAAAAATTAAATATTGTTTTATAGAACCCTTGAAAAAAGTTCTATACTCTACTTATGTACTATTATAATTCTAAAAAATTAGAGTTTCAAGGGTTTTATTTCTTATACCCTTTTTTAAGTGGTGTAGGTTAGTTGTACTAGCTTTGAAACAACTATAAATAAATTCATAGGTGACTTGTAGCCGATGCAGAAAATACAAGGGGATATATTTAATTACTCTTATTATAAGATATACCCCTTAAACGGGTACGTATGACCGTTAAACAAATTATACGGGTTGTTAGGGAACTGCCACTTATGTGGGGGATATAAGTACGTTATAAGGCTATAGGGCAACAGTTTATAGTTTAGGACTTATATATAATAAGAGTATTGAAACGAGCGATACAATAAGTATACTCAAGTATAATAATATCCTAGGTTTAAAAAACTTAGGGTAAATTATATTCACTCGCAACGTGTCCAAAGTTCCTCAAGTATAAGCCGTTGGCGAGTAAAGTCAAGAGTTTTAGTGAAAAGAATTTATAATTTAGCTTGTTGAATAATTCCAATGTGAATAATTCGGATAGAAAATTAAGTGGAGATAATGTTGCTTTGAAAATTAGCCTTAAAATTTCCATTGAGTATTTTTGAAAGCTAGTAATTGCAACGGTTTGAGGTATGTCAATCTCACTCCTTATGGAGATATAGAAAAATAGGTGTCAAAATTTCTAGGAGTAGTTTTGAAATGGCTATACTACTAGGTTTGAAGGGTGTATCAAATGAGACCTATGGAGGATATTCTTTAAATGATAAAAAGGTAAAGATGTGTATTGAATGTGGCAAGAGATTTATGATAAACAATAATAAAAATACTTCTCAGATATATTGTAATAAGTGTGCTAAAAAAATCAAAATACAACAGACTATTGAGAATAGGAATAAAAGTGTTGAAAACGTGGACACCCCTTAAACCTAGTCATATCAATACTTTGCAAGGTCGAAGGGAATTTAGTATAGGGAGAACACATGAGTATGTTAGTAAGTATCCCAACAAATATTCCATCTCTCCTTTGGAAATATAGAAGGGTGAAGTTTGCAGTAAGATGGTAAAGGTAAATAATAAAAAAAATACATCTCAGATATATTGTAATAAGTGTGCAAAAAAAATTAAACAAGACATGAATAGAGAAAATATGAAAAAATATAGAAATGTGGTAAAATAGAGAAATATGCATAATTTATTCAACACGTTGATATCACTAGCTTTGAGAGGTGTAAATGCATTAAAAAATAAAAAAGTCACAAAACTTAATATGGATAGATAGAACAAATAAATAAACTTAAACGAGATAAGAGAAACAATGTGGAATAAAATACTGACCATTGATAAACCCAGTCCTACCAACGCTTAGCAAGGTCGAAGGGAATTTAGTATAGGGAGAAAGCACGAGTGTGTTCAAAAATTGAAGGTGAAGATGCAAGTGTGTGTTTTTCAAACCATTGATATTACTAGGTTTGAGAGATGTTCATAAGACTACTTAGGAGGGATATAATTAATATATTATAATTCCTATATATTTTTTTAGTAACAAATGTTACTTATATTAATAAAAGAAAGGAAAGTGGCTATAAATGTGCCAAAACGAAATAAAAGAAAAGTTAAATTATATAATTAAAAAATATGGAACTACGCAACAATTTATTGCTACAGGAATCGGAGTTAATAGAACTACAATAAATTTGTTTTTAAAGAATAAAAGAGATTTACATATAACAGTACAAAATAAATTAGAAAATTGGATACTAGAAAGATTATAAAATTATAAATTCGATAATATAAGCCTTAGGAAACTAAGGCTTTTTATTATATATATATAAAGCTCTTAATTAATTGTGCTTTTCATTATTAATGGTAAGTTTGTTAGTTTGTAGTATGTTCAATTCATACCACCTCCTAAATTGTACAACTAACTAAGAAGTCAAGCCAATGTGATACTAAGATATAAATGTTTATCTCGATTTATTATAATTGGACTTCTAAAGTGTGGCTAACACAATAACTAGCCTTGTTATAGCTTAAATAGGCTCATGGTAGCCTTTTAAATAATATACATATAAATACTAGGGCATAGTCTTAATAACTCTACTATGGAGGGATTAGAGCCATGAACTATAAGAAAGGATGATAAAAATGGAATTAAAAGATTTAAATTTATCAGATGAACAATTAAAAAGTGTACAAGGTATTTTACAAAGCGAAGGTGACAAAATTAGAACTTCATATTCATTAAAAATCAAAGAACTTGAAGGTAAACTACCTAAGGAATTATCCGAGGAAGAAAAGGCAATGGCTGATAGAATAAAGGCACTAGAGGACAAAGAAAAGGAATTAAACAAGAGAGAAAGGCTCAATAAGGTTGAATCTACTTTAGAAAGTAAGGGGATAAATAAAGAGTTGTCTAAATACCTAAATTTAGATACTGATAATTTAGAAACTTATCTTGAAGAAGTAGTAAAAACTATGGAGTCACAAGTTAATTTTAAACCATCTGCACATACAAATGGTGGAACTAAGATAACAAAAGATGATTTCAAAAATATGAGTTATACAGATAGAGTTAATTTATATAACACAAATAAACCTTTGTATGATGCCCTAAGTAAAGAATAGGTATTTTTATTATCATGTATTCTCATTTGGGAATCATGTGATATTTATATAAATTTATTAATTTTAAAAAAGAAAGGATTGATTTTATAATGGCAATTATAGTACCAGAAATTTACAGTCAAATGTTAACTGAAAAGGTGAAAGGCAATATTAAAATATCTGCTTTAGCTACAGACTTAGGAGAATTAGACCAATTTTCTCAAGAGGGAGATAGTATAACATTTCCTCAATTCGTAGCTTTAAGCGATGCAGAACTTTTAACTAGAGGTGCATCTATTAGCACAGAGGAATTAAAACAAACTAGCACTAAAAAGAATGTTAAACATTATGGAAAAGGTGTAACAATTTTAGATATAGATGCATTAACAGGAAAAGGAAATTTCTTAGAAAATGCAGTTTCACAACAAGCTAGAATATTTTCAAGAGCTCTTGACAATGAGATGGTTGCAGATATTGATGCAAATGCAATTCTTAAAAAGTCAGTAGCTAGTGCAAGTGCATTGACAGAGGTAGAGTTACAAGGTGCATTACAATTATTTGGAGATGACCAAGACAATTCAACTTTTGCAGGAATAGTAATTAACTCACTTTTACTACCTTCATTTTATGCAATGGATGGATTTGTAAATAGTAATGTTACTTATTCTAAAGATGGTAACGGACAAATAGAAAACGGAGTTATCGGGTTCTATAGAGGTTCAATACCAGTAATTTTAAGTGACGTAAATACATATGATACAGTAACAAACGAATGTAAAACTTACATAATTAAAAAAGGTTCTTTAGGAAGAAAAGATAAAAGAGGTGTACTTGTAGAAGTGGAAAGAGATGCAAGTAAAAAATCAAATAACGTATTCGCTGACGAAATGTTCGCTTGTGGACTTATTCAGAAAGACGGTGTAGTTATAGTAAGAAAAACTATAGTTTAGTAAATCAGATGGGGGAAACCCCGTCTTTTTATTTTTTTTTTTATTACCTTTGACAAGTAAGAGGAGGTGAAACAGATATGCAAATACGAGATAGATTGAGATATATGCGTGTTTTATATGGACTAAGCCAAAAAAATATAGCTGATTATTTAAATTGCAGTAAACAATATATAACTCAAATAGAAACAAATAAATTGGTAGCAAGTCAAGAGAAACTAGAGCAAATATTAAACACTATATATTATCTAGGAGAACAAAAGAAACAAGGTAGATTAAAAGAAGTTTTAGAGGATATTCAAAAACAAAATAAATTATAGGAAGGTAGGTGTATTTAGTTAAATATATCCTAACTTCTTTTTTAATTTAGTATCAAAAAAATATGAATGTATCAAATAATTAATAGTTAGTATTAAACTAAAAAATACAAAAATGTGACGTATAGTCGGAAAGTTAAAAGGTGATTTTATGAAAAATATGATTAAAAATATGAAAAGAAAAATGAGAATTAAGAAATTAAGATATATGATAACTAAAAATAAATATGAAAAAAGAGATAAAAGAAAAGTTCCCAAGTTGGTGTATGGATAAAGAAAGCAACTTTGAATTAATAATGTCAGATGATATTGACAGTTTAATGTGTTACATATTCCAAAACAAAGTATTCAAGAGAGAATGTAAATATTTTATGGATATGAGTTCACACAAGGCTTATCAAAGTAAGGATAAAAAAGTTACTAGAGATGGAATACAAAAGTTATATTCATGCGAGGATGCAAGTTTTAAAAAAAATAAAATTTTAGGATTGGACTTTAGTATAGATAAAGATATTAAATGTTGGGATAACCATGTTGTAAAAATAGATAAGGATGATACTTATAATTCATTAAGTGCGAATTTGAATATTGCTTTGGATATACGAAGATACAATTATACAAAAAAAGGTTGTTTAAGTAGTTTTATAACTATGTTAAGTTATTATGATTTAGATATAACAAAGTGGGACAAAGACCAACTTGCAATATTAAGTGCAATAGATAGCACATATGAGCCATTTTTTACTAGCTTTGCATCAACAGGAAAACATAATTTGGAACTACTAGAATATGGATTTTTAGTGGATTTTATAAAGGAAAACATTACATACATAAAGAAAATTGAACAAAAATTAAACCTTAAAAACGGTAAAATATGGGTTAATAAAGAAAATGGATTACTTGAAACAAATATTAATTTAGAAGAATTAATTAACTTATTCGGTATAGCAATAGAACTACCAAAAGCACAATTTAATGGTAGAAAACTAGAATTTCAGAGCAAGATATTTAATTTTAGTGATTATCAAGATAAAACAAGTTTTGATAAGGAAATATTTAATATTGCTTTAACTTATAAAAATAGTGGAGTAGTAAGTTTTATATCATAAAAATATCAATAGAAATGGAGGAAAAATAAAAATGAAAATCTGGAAGAGTTTTAAAGAGTTTGTAGGGATAGTGTTGTTATTAATGGGGTGTTTTTATACACCTCTTTTATTTTTATTCTTAATATTATTAATTTTAAATAATACTGTTATAAAGGCTATAGAAGATAAAATAGAAGAGAAATTTGTATAATCAATTTGTACATACAATTTGTATATACAGTAATGTACAAATTAGAGCTTGAAAGTATTGATGATACTAGGTTTTAAAATGCCAATAAGTATAGAGAAATAGAGAATAAGGGGGCGTTGAAACATAGTCCACTTTAATATTTACAAGTGGCGAAGGTGTGGAGATATTTCCATGCCTTTTTATTATGCAAAAAAATAGAAATCAAGGAGGAATCTTTAATGAAAAATGAATTAACAAATTATATGGTAGTAAATGATAAGACAGGAGAAATAGATAGTTGGCTAACTAAAAAAGAAAAAACAAGATTAGATAAAATGAGAACTTCTGCATCAATAATAGATGATAAAGATTCAAAGAAGAATGATAGTTTATTCGCTGAATTTGTAAAAGAAAAATGTGGAGAATTTTATCACGTTTATTATTCTAATGTTATAGATAAGAAGTATTTATTTAGATTTATATACTTATGCACATATATGAACTATAAAAATTACATAGTATTAGGAAATGCAAAAGATGAAAACCAACTTGCAACTAAAAAGGACTTAAAGGAAATATTAAAACTAGAGAAAAAACAATTCTATGAAACTATTAATTATTTTATTAATAATGGACTTATAGAAATTACTGACAAGGATTATATAAAAGTTAATATTAACATGAGCCAGAAGGGTAAATTAAATAAAAAGCTAGTGAAAAATGGCATAGCAAGAATATTTAATAATATCATTAGAGAGATTTATAATAAATCAACTGCAAGAGAACATGAAAAACTAGGTTTATTAATAAGGCTTTTACCTAATGTTAATCTAAAAACTAATGTAATATGTTTTAATCCAGAGGAGGATAATAATACTTTAATAGAGCCTATAGATTTAAAAACATTATCACAGGCATTAGGATATAGCAGAATTAATATATTTAAAAAAGGGTTGTTTGATATTACTGTAAATGGAGAAAAAGCAATAATGATGGCTGATTTTAATAACATAAAAATGATAGTTGTTAATCCTAAAATATATTATAAGGGAAGTAATTTAAAAGATATGCAAGGAATAATAAACTTGTTTGAAATAGCAAATAAGTTCTAAAATTGCACTTAAAAGAAACTTTTCAGCCTAAAATTGCACCTGAAAGAAACTATGTTTTGTTGGTATTACTGGGTTTGAGGGCATTTTCCCTTATTAATATATATAACACTAGAGTACAAAGTTATGTAGTAAAGTTATAAAAGTTAGAAAAATATAATAGTTCAATTAATAATATATTAAAAGTTATGTAATAGTATGATATGTAAAAAAGTAAATAACATTTGAGGAGGTCTTTAGCCGACGAAAATGTACGTATAGCCCTTAGTAGGGCGATATCTGACCAGAGGGAAGATAATACGTAGGGGTATGAAAACCATGTGTTATAAGAGATATATTAATTTATATCTCTTTTTTTATTATTTGTTACCTTCACCAGGAAGTCGACAAGTTTGGCGAATCGAGTATTCGTACTAAGAACGGAAATGGTTTTAGTAAGATGTAAATTTCTTAAAGGAAAATACATAAAAATATTAAAATGTTCCACAGGACAAATTAAATAAGAATAGGAGGAATTAAAATGGCTCGTAAAAAAGATATATTAGAAGAAGTTAAGAAAAATAAAGATAAAAATTTAATAGATATTTATAATAAGATGGTTCAATTAGCTTTAGAAGGTGATGTATCATGTGCTAATTGGGTTGTAAAGTTTAGTGAAAGTAGTTTCTTTAAGAGTTCAAAGTCAGAGATAGATAAAATAGTAGAAGGATTAGATATAGATGAATAATAATGATGAAAAGTTTTTAAAAGTATGGAATAACCCTATTTTATTTATACAGAATTTCTTAAAGATAACCAATAAGCAAGGGAAACTTGTACCATTTAAATTAAATAAACCACAGAAGGATTTTATTAAGAATTTGGATAGTTATAATATTATATTAAAGTCAAGACAGATGGGAATGTCGGTGGCTGTATGTGGACTTGCGATATACTACGCAGTGACTCAACCTAATAGTACTTCAATGTTGTTATCGCATAATGATGAAAGTACAAGGGCAATATTTAATAAATTAAAAGCTATATATAATACTTTACCTTCTGCAATAAAACCAAAACTGCTAAGAAATAATAGACAAGAATTACAACTTGCAAATGGTAGTATTATCTCATGTGCGACACTAGGGAGGACTGATAAATCAAGAGGAAATACACTTAAACTATGTCATATTAGTGAATTTGCATTTGTTAATAGTGAAGTAGCAGATAAACAATTACTTGCCATTGAACAAGCTATTCAATCCAATGGACATCTTATTATAGAATCTACTGCCAATGGATTAAACTTTTTTCATAACCATTATCAGAAGGCTAAGAAACAAGAGAACGCATATAAGAGTTTCTTTTACAATTATATAGATGGTAGTTGTATGTTTGAAAATGAATATATTAAATATAACAAGATTTTTGAGAATATAAATGGACATAAATTTAGTTTATCGGATTTAACAGAGGAAGAAGTGGCATTACTAGACCACTACAAGGACAAGGGAATGAATTTAGATATTTTATGTTGGAGAAGGTTAAAGATACAGAATAGTTCAGTTCAACAGTTTAATCAGGAATTTCCTATAACAGATGATGTAGCCTTTATAAGTACTGGTGCATCCGTATTTGATAATGAGAAAATTACTAATGTGCTTAGAGTCTTAAACTTAAATAAAAATAAATATATAGATAAAAAAGATATTGAGGATTTACCAATGGAATTAAATGAATTTTATGGTAAGTCTTTTTTCATGTATCAAAAGCCAACGTTAGGAATGAAATACTATATAGGTGTGGACTGTTCAGAGGGTATTGGAAAAGATAATAGTACTTGTGTAGTAATGGATAAGGATGGTGTAGAGGTGGCTATGTTTAAGAATAATAAAATTAAACCTTATCAATTTGCAGAGTTTATTAATGTGCTAGGTCATTATTTTAATAAGGCTTTTTTAGTCGTAGAAAAGGCAAGTGGAGGACATAGTGTAATAGAACGGTTACGTCATGACTATAAATACATGAACATGAGTAAATACAAGACTTATGACCAATTTAATAGGGTTCAATTCCAAGTGGGATTTGATACTAATGGCAAGACAAAAGGATTAATAATTAACGATTTACGAGAGATGTTCGAGAAAGGACAAATATTAATAAATTCTATAGAAACCGTAGAAGAAATGAAGGTTTTTGAGATTAAAACTAATGGCTCTATGGGAAGTATGAATGGTTATAAAGACGATTTAGTTATGGCAACTGCTTTAGCTATAAGTGGTGTAAAAGGTGGCACATATTATAAATGGTAAGGTAAACGAAATAATGGCTACTATCTTAAATATAGTAACCACTACTTTAGCAGTTCTAACTTATAAAATTAATTCTAAATTGAACAACGCAGAATTAAAAATAAAAAAGTTAGAGTATAAAAATCTAAAAAGGAAACTTAAAAAATAGTTTCCAAGGAGGGGAATATATCTCCTCTCCTTATTATCTTCATTCACTATTTTACTATATTTTAAATTATATGTAAATAGATGAAAATCGATAAAATAAATAAAATAGGAGATGTTAAAATGAATAAAGAATTAGAAAATTATATAACAAATACATATTCAAATAATCCATTGTGGTTTGAGGAAGAAGTAAAAAAGACTATTAATAAAACTAGGGTGATGAAGGTATTTGATTTGAAAGAGTATTTAAATGGAATACATAAAGTGTTGCAAAGGAAAGATGTTACTTTTAAAGATAAACAATTTATAGTTAAGAAATTAGTATTGCAAAATGCCAAGACAATATTAAATTTCCATAGCACATATTTGTTAGGGAATCCAATTAGTTTAGTTGGAACAGAGGAAGTCGTAAAACAAGTACAAGATGTTTATAGATATGGCAACTATAACGATATAGATTTTAAGATTTTAGATAAGATGAATAAATTCGGTGATAGCTACGAATATGTATATACAGATGGAGATAGAATTAAAAGTAAATTGATAGCTCCAGAGGATGCACACCCTGTTTTTGATGATAGAGGGGAATATGTAGCCTTTATTGAATATTGGACTAATATAGATAATATATCATATTGGAATGTATATGCAGAGGATAAAGTATATAATTGGACAAATGAAGGTGGATATACTAGACTTATAAAAGAATATAATAATAGTAGTAAGAGCTTACCAATACATTATCATTCAATATCAGATGCAGATGAATTATTCGGTGAAGGATTACTAGAAATTATAATTCCAATTTTGGATGAAATAGAAGATTTATTATCTAAGATGGGAGATAGTATATATACTCTTAGTTTAAATCCATTGTTATTGACTACAGGACAGGCAATTGAAGGTACAGTTAGTAATGATAGTGTTGGGTATAATGTAGCTTTAGAAGTGGGTAGTGATTTGAAATATGTTAATAGTGAGATGGATTATAATTGTATTAAATACTACTTAGATACTTTAAATAATAATCTTAATATGTGTGCATATATGCCATCTATATTAGGAGGGAATGGGAACATAGCTAATGTATCAGAAGTATCATTGAAACTACTATATCAACTCGCTGATGTGTTCGCAATGTTATCAGAGAAATCACTTAGAAGGGGAATGGATGAGAGATTAAATATAATAAGAAGGTTATTAAATATTAATGATGATGATAGTTATATTAATGTTATATTTAATTATAGTAGACCACAGAATATGAGTGAGTTACTTGATAATATTAAGAAACAGGTTGAGATGGGTGCATTATCAATACAAAGTATTATAGAGAAGAGTCCATTAAGTTCAGATGTTGTAATGGAAATGGAAAGATTAAAGAATGAGAAGGTAGTCACAGAGAGTGACCACAATAAAGCTATCGTTTAGAATGATAACAACTGAATCCATGATTGAAGGTCAGTTAGGTAATATATCTTAGAGTTGTTATTGGTAGATTATAAATACTTTCACACTTTAATGTGATAAAGTAAATGGTTAAAATAACTGACATAATCAAACTTACAATAATTTAATACTTTAGTGTGTTAAGGTAAATGATTTTAGGGGAAAACGTTCGTAAAATAAGTATATTTACATAAAATGATACTAACTACAATATGGATAAAATAGGTAGTAAATCAGCTATAAAATCGAAATTTTAATGGTAAAAGTTTATATATAGTAAACTATTGGCTAAAAATGGACAAAATGAAATAATGACATTGTAGGCTATTCTCGTAAAGTGTTGGTATCACTAGGGTGTAGCCTATTTATGTACCTTGTATAATGTCGTGAAAGTATCATTTAACGACATTCATAATTCGTTCACAAATATGAAATATGTTTTTTAAGTGGATATTATTATGAGCCGATAACATTGAATTATATTAAAACACGAACGTTGACCGTTACCCCTTTTTTAATATATGTGCGTTAACTATATATAAAACCACCCACAGAAAAATATCACCTAAATTATAGGTACAAAAGGATTCATAAAAGTGCAAAAAAGGTACATAAAAGTACCCTTAAATTTTTGATATTTTAATCAAATTTCACATCCTTAATACAAAATATATAATTTTATAAAAATAGGGTAAGTAGTGCTATTTTAAAAAATGAAGGAATTTATGTAATAATATAGAATTATATATTTATAATAATTAGGGGGAGATAAAAATGGAGGAAAATAATATACTAAATAAAAAAGTTAATTTAACGAAGAAGACTAAGATTGTTATAGGTATAGTTATAGGAATTATATTAATTGGGGCAATAACTATTTACTGTATTTTACCACCATCAGTAGATTCGACTTTTAAGAAGGCATTAGAAATTCAAAACACTGGAGGAACTGAAGAAGCTATACCGTTTATATTTGAAACTTATGGAATTAACTCTGAAAATGGAATCGCAGATGATTCTTTATTTCCAAAGTTGAGAAAAGATAGGGCAATTACAGTTATGGAAAAAGTGACAAAGGAAATTATTAGCCAACTAGAAGGGTCATTAAATGAATTTGAAAATATTGCAGGTACATCTTTTGAAAATTTTAGTAAAATTAAAATTGATAATGTTGAAATATCAAAGAAAAACTATAGTAGTGAATTTGTTGATTTGAATATAACAATTAAAAATGATAGTGATGTAGATATAAACTATATAAAGGTAAATATCTATTTACTTGATAATGATGGAAAAACAGTTAAGAGTGATTGGACAAATGATAGTGCTTGTATCAAACCAGGAGCACAACAGATAATAAGCAAGATGTTAAAAAATGATGGAACATGGTCAAAAGTTCAATGTGAAATAGTAGAGGTTAGATAACTAATAATTAAAGGTTACCCCAAATGTGTAGTCCTTTTTATTTGCTTTCAAAACTAGTAGTATTAATTTTAAGATGTAGAAAATGTCGGTCGATATTTTATCTATTTATTTCAATACCATACTAATGTTCATTAATAAAGCTGATTAAATTACTTACTTTTATAAAGTTATTATTAATGAAGAACATGATTTATAGAAATTCTAATTTACTTACGTTATTATGTTTATTTAACGTAAATAAATTAGAATTTTATGTATTAAGAGCCTATTACAAAGTATAATTCCACGTAAATTTATATGAAGTTTAGTTTAATTCTAATATTTATTGATATTATTCTACTTTACTTACGTTATTAAAGAGATATAACGTAAGTAAAGTAGAATTTTATTTTAATAATGACAAAATGAGGAGATACTATGGACAAATTAAGGACTTTTTATTCATTATATTGTATTAATTACCTTATTAAGGATGAAAACACGTAAGTAAATTAGACTTTAACGTAAGTAAATTAGAAAAAACACTAAATCTTAAACAAAATTCCTCAATTTGTCCTATTTAAATTATAAAAGACTATTTATAGTCCTCATTTTGTCACCTTTAAGATGTAGACTAGTGACATTGAATCTTAAAAATAAATAAAATAGGAGTGATATAAAATGACTAACTTAGAAAGATTAAAACTAGAATTATCTAACAAACAATATTATACAGATGCAGAATACACAGTATTTTTACAGGAGAATAATTTAGAGTCTACAAGTAAATATCATAAAGAATTAAATCAAATAAACTTATTAGAAACAGTAATATCAATACTTGAAACACTAGCTAATGATGTTGATTTAATGAGAAAAATTGATAGTAAAGATATAATTTCAGTAGACCAAGCCAGTAAATATTTATCTACTAGAATACAAGCTATTAAATCTAAAATTATAGAAATTCAAGAGTCACAAAATGAATCTATTGGAAATATTAACATGATGTTTTTCACTAGATAGGAGGTGATAAAATGGATACTAATAAATTAATATTAGATAGTTTTAATAAAGTTTTGGGGTTGGTGGGAAAGCCAATAAAAATAAAAACAGTAACACCAACAACGACTATTAATACTAATGCAATTATAAAATATATAGATGCCCTAGGAGATAAGATGGCTACGGGAGTGCTTTATACTCTTATAGATACATTTACTTTTAAAGTACCATTTTGCAATTGTAAAAAGGGAGATATAGTACTTTACAAAAATAATAAATATAAAATAAACTCCATAGATTATAGTATAGAAGGCATTTTAACTTTGTATTGTATTTATGAGGGTATAAGTGCAGAATACAAAATAACTCTTACAGAAACAAATACAACTTTAATGATAGATAATACATATCAAATAGTTTCAAGTTGTACTGAAAATGGTATTATCATAGAAAATCCTGCTATTATATACGTTTCAAATAACCCTAATGTTGTCAAAGTATCATCTACAGGGATTATTACAGGTATTGCAGAGGGTGATACTTCTATAACTTGTACATATGAGGGCATAAGTGCAACTATTAGTGTAACAGTTACGGCAATACCACAGGTAGAATTAACACCTATTAAAATAGTCGGTGAAGAATACGTGAGTTATAATACTACACAAATATATAGAGTATACGTTGATGATGGAAATAGTTTTAGTAGAATAGTGCCAGTAGGAAGAACTTTTAAATTTGAACTAGATGAAGATACAATTGAAGACAATTTAGCAGAAATAGTAAGTGTTAAAGATACAACTTGTACTATTAAAGCGTTATCCAATAGAGGTTCTATGGTAGAATTAACTGCTAGAGATAATGCAGATGGACAATATCAAGCAAGTTTTGTTTTATATGTTGTTAAGTAACTAAGACTAGAATTAATTTTCTAGCCTTTTTTATTGGAGGTGAAAACATGGAAGAAATATTAAAATTAATAACTACATATGGTTTAACTACAGTATTATTTATATTCTTATTTTTTTATAATCTGAAAGATAGTCGAGAAAGAGAATTAAAATATCAAGAGAGAGAAGTAAAATATCAAGAAGTTATAACTATTTTAACGGACAAATTTGAAACTATAGAAGAAGTAAAAAAAGATGTAGAGGAAATTAAAAATAAATTAATTTAAGAAAGTGTGTTGACAAGATTTACAAGTAGTTATAATATTATATGTACATGGATTATTTGTAATTAATCTAGTATACTTTTAAATTAATATATGTGTGATGGCTTTAAACATGATGGTTTGAAGGATTGTTAATGAAGTAAATGGAGTA
The DNA here is from genome assembly GCA_902363375.1 of Clostridiaceae bacterium. Lineage (GTDB taxonomy): Bacteria > Bacillota > Clostridia > Clostridiales > Clostridiaceae > Clostridium_J. The sequence goes on from CABIZX010000003.1 coordinate 411,532, forward strand.
AACAGAATTGTTTATGATATAACTTCAAAACCCCCTTCAACTATAGAGTGGGAGTAAAATTTATTCCAAAATAAATTCTATAAATATATTCTAATAGACTCAGACATTACTCTATCAATTACTTGGAAGAGTAATGTCACCTAAACCAAAATGTATTTATACATGTTACATGTTTAAATAAAATCACACCCAAAAAAAGTAGTTATGGATTTCTAGATTTTCTAGAAATCCATGGCTACTTTTTTTATATCTATCAGACATGAAAGACATTAGAAAGTCAATTTATATTTTAAAAAATTATAAAATTTTATCTACTTAGGATGGTACAAATTTACTGGAATCTAATACTATGATATTGTAAAGGAGATGATTAAAAAATGAGTTTAGAAATACATGATTATAACAGAGATTCTCAATCTTTAAGAGATCAATGTAGAAGGTATATGTTTTGTCACGTTATGTTAACAAGAGCAGATGGAACTATAATGGATGGAATCATTGAAAATGTAGATGATGATAATGTTACAATGCTAGTTGGTGAAGATGTAATGGAGGAAGACAATAACGCTCCATCTATGCAACAGCGACAATTTGGCCCTCAAGGTGGCCAAAGAAGAAGATTTAGACGCTTTAGACGTAGACGTTTTCCATTTAGAGATTTATCTAGATTATTCCTAATTTATCTTCCATTTCAATTCTAAAATCCCTATTAGTGAGAAATACTTAGCAAACAGATAGACAGCAATGTGATTCTTTATAATATTGAAGTGAAAAATTTAAATGAATCACACTTTAAGAAGTATTCATATAAGAAATATACTTAAATGAAATTACATTAAAAAATAAAACCCTAGGCAATATATTGTCTAGGGTTTTTGAGTTTATTTACTTTCAAATTCTTTTCTTAACATATATATTTTATGATTGAATTCCCTAGATAATCTATCTAAATCTAGATAGATACATTTAAGTATATAGTGTATAATCCACGATAATATAGCTATAATAAGAGTCGATAAAGTCAAGTAAACTTCTATTCTAGATGAAGTAAGATATAGTATTGCTCTAGTTAACAGTATAAAAAATATTATAGTTGAAATTCTAGCTATCCATAAAAAAATATACCCCAATTTTTTACTGCTCTCCAAAAAAATCCCCCCTTTAAATCTTATTATAACATTAATTTTGATGGCGTAATGTAAATAATAGTTAATAAAGATTATTGGAATTTAAACGCAGCTCTCTAGGAATAATAAACTTAAGTCATAGAAATGGAGAGTGCTAGTGTGAAAAATTTTAGGGTGATAATTTTAATAATATTAATCACTTCTTTTATATTTAATTTACCCTTGCAGGCCTTGGCATTACAGAATAGTACAGGAAAAAACGCAGATGAAATTATAGCTGAAATATGTAATGAAGTAAGAAATTCGCCTGTGGATGAGGAAAAATTATCGAAATTGATGGAAGAAGGATTAAACAGAGAAGATGCTAAATTTTATGTAAAACTTGATAAAATAATTAAAAATATAGAAGGAAAAGGTATAGAGGTAATATTAGATGATTCTATAGAAGATATATCAGACAGAGACTTTAGAAATAATAAAGAATACTATAGAAACCAAATACTAAAAGGCGATAAAGTAGCTTTAAAAAAGGCCTTTAAATCCTTAAAGAATATATTTAGCGGGGAAGAGTATACAGAAAAGGTAATGAATACTTTTTCTAATAAATCAGCCTATGAAATAATCTATCCTGATGGTTCAAAAATAACCTATAATACTAAAAATAGAGTAAAAGAAAACTTAAATAAAGAGGGAGATAATCATAGAGCACCGATTATATCAAAGCTTGCCTACGAAGAAACGCTTATGGAAGATGGAGTATCATATTCCTATGATAGCCCAGCATCTAGAGAAGCTGAGTGGTCTTTTGAATCTGGGCTATCCTATTCTAAAATATACTTATATACAGAGTTTTCCCTAGGAAAAGATAAGGTATCAAAAATTAATTATGCTAGAGGTGGCCAGTCTTCCTATGGAGTAGTTAACATTGCTAATAGTACTGGAGCGACTATTTCTAGAAACTGTAGTGAAGATAGAAATATACCAGCAGAAGCAAGAAATGAAGTAGTATTTACCGTAACAAGTTCCTTTTCAGCATCATTTTTAATCCTATCCATAGGAGCAAACCCAGGATATAACTGGACTCAGTATATAATATTTAGACTTTATGAAGTTGAAAAAATAGACGACAAATATGGTGCCCACTACAAATGGTACGCCGCTGAATACAAGTAATTCTCCAAATCTATGATTTGGTCAAGGATTACTTACTCATTTGAGCATAGCGAAAAAAATAATCTAAAGAGGAAATAATTATGAATATAGATAAAAAGATAAATAGAAAAATAGTATTAATTTTAACTATTTTAATGTTAAGCTTTATAGCTTTAATTACAATTGATATAAATAAAAAAAACATATCTATAAAAGGAGAAGGGGAAAAAGAAATAAAGTTAACAGATAGGATAGCAGTAATTCTATCTAAAAAACTTAATATAGGGATTGAAGATATATCAATTTTATATGTAGATGATATAGAAAATGATAAATTAACTATGTTTTTATATGAAGATAAAAATAAAAGCTATGAGGGATTATGTAGATTAGCTGAAGTTGATAATACCTATGAGATTTTAAAAACGTCTATAGGAGAGATAGATAAGGATGTTCCATTTACAGTAAATACTATGGAGATTAAGGAGGATATTAATAATAGTAGCTATAAGATTTTTAGTGGAGTAATAAATAAGCCTAATATAAAAAGTATAAATATTAATTTTAATAATAATACTATGACAAATGTTTTAGTTGGAGAAGATAATTCATATTTTTATATGAGTAAACAAGCTAATTTAGATGTATTAAGCATAGAAGCATTAGATGATTCACTTAAAGTTTTCTATCAATGGTTAATAGAAGAGATGGAAACATGATAAAGAACAAGAGCTTTTGTAAAATAATTTAAGATTTGAGTTAAGTACTAGTTGGAAGTTCAGCTTAATCTTTATAGGACTAGTGAATTTTTGGGGAGATCCTTTATTGATTTCTTCTATACTTGATTATGTTAGTAGGGGTTAGAACTATGATAATGAAGTTTGAAATAATTTACATAGTATTGTATACTGACATAAGAGGAATGGAGGATTATTGATGGAAATACTTTTACCTATACTGCTATTTATTATAGGGGTTGGAGTAATAATAAAGGGTGGAGATATACTTGTAGATTCAGCAATATGGATTGCTAAAGTAACAAGAATACCTAATATAATTATAGGAGCAACCATTGTAAGTCTAGCCACTACTCTTCCAGAGCTTTTTGTAGCTTCAGTAGCCACAACTATGGGATCTCCAGAAATTGCCTTAGGTAATGCTATTGGAGCAATAATTTGTAATACAGGACTTGTACTTGCTGTATCAATGATTGCTATGCCTTTAGATGTAGATAAAAAAACTTTTATGCCAAGGGCATTCATGATGATAATAGCTATGGTCTTACTATTACTTTTCTCTACCAATGGAAATATTAATAGAATAGAAGGAATAATGCTTTTTCTTTTATTTATATGTTATGCAAGAGAAAATATAGAGTCCGCTAAAAAGTCTTTAGAAATTTCTAGAGAAGAGGCAATAACAATAGAAGAAACGATTAAATTAAGAGTAAAGAAGAGAGAATTAGCAAAACATATTTCTATATTTATAATAGGTGCATTACTTATATGGATTGGAGCGAGACTATTAGTTATAAATGCACAAATTATAGCAAGATATTATGGAATTAGAGAATCTGTAATCAGTTTAACTGTTATGGCGTTAGGAACCTCGGTACCAGAAATAATAACAGTTTTAACCTCTATAACTAGAAAAGAAAGTGGAGTAGCAGTAGGAAATATTATTGGTGCAAATATAATGAACATTACTATGACTATAGCTGTTAGTAGTATTCTAGCAAGAGGAGGCTTAGTATTAAGTTCAAGAAATATATATATATTAAATACACCATTTATAAGCTTTAATCAAACTATACTTTTAGATATTCCAGTAGCTTTAGTAATGATGTTACTTGTAATATTACCTATATCAACTAATGGAAAGTATTCTAAGAAAAATGGAATAATGCTTCTGAGTGTTTATATAGCATATATATGTACTGTGACTTTAATACTATAAATAAAGGGTTTTATAATAGGAGGGAAATAGAATGACAAATTCTATAAGTTTAAATATAAAAAATCTTTACGGAGCAGTTAGTGAGGCTCACATAAGTAACTTAAAACCTATGATAAGTGCAGCGCATAATACATTACATAATAAAAGTGGTGCAGGCAATGACTTTTTAGGATGGCTTGACTTACCTAATAATTATGATAAAGATGAGTTTGAAAGGGTTAAGATAGCTGCTAAAAAAATACAAGAGAGTTCAAGAGTTCTTATAGTAATTGGCATAGGTGGTTCATATCTTGGAGCTAGAGCTGTCATAGAAGCAATGACAGGACCGTTTTTTAACAATATGAGTGATGATAAAAGAAAGGTTCCAGCAGTATACTTTGCAGGAAACAATATAAGTTCTACATATTTATCTCAGCTTATGAGTCTAATAGAAGATAAGGATTTTTCTATAAATGTTATTTCAAAATCAGGAACTACTACAGAGCCTGGAATAGCCTTTAGAATATTTAAGGAAATAATTGAAAACAAATATGGTAAGGAAGAAGCTAAAAATAGGATTTTTGTAACTACAGATAAATCAAGGGGAGCTCTTAAGAAATTAGCGGATGCAGAAGGATATGAAACCTTTGTAATTCCTGATGATGTAGGTGGAAGATTCTCTGTTTTAACCCCAGTAGGATTACTTCCAATTGCAGTGGCAGGAATAAATATAGATGAATTGTTACAAGGAGCAAGAAATGGAAGAGAAAACTTTAGTAATGAAGATGTAGATAAAAATATTTGTTATAAATATGCAGCAGCAAGACATCTTTTGTATGAAAGAGGAAAGACTACAGAAATTCTTGTAAACTATGAACCTTGTCTACAATACTTTGGTGAGTGGTTTAAACAGCTTTATGGAGAAAGCCATGGTAAAGATGGAAAGGGAATATTCCCAGCATCTGTGAACTTCTCAACAGATCTTCACTCTATGGGACAGTACATTCAAGATGGAATGAGAAATATATTTGAAACTGTAATAAATGTAGAAGAGCCACAAATAAACTTATCAATAAAAGAAGATAAAGAAAATGTAGATGGGCTTAATTTCTTAGCAGGAAAAACCATAGACTTTGTAAATAAGAGGGCTATGGAAGGAACAACTCTTGCCCATGTAGAGGGTGGAGTTCCTAATATAGTTGTAAATATGAAAGCTTTAAATCCAGAGAATATAGGAGAGCTTATATACTTCTTTGAGAAAGCTTGCGCTATAGGAGGATATTTATTAGGAATAAATCCATTCGATCAGGAAGGTGTAGAAGCTTATAAGAAAAATATGTTTGCTTTACTCGGTAAGCCAGGATATGAAGAACTTCAAAAATCTCTTGCTGAGAAACTAGGTATATAATTATGGCTATTATAGTTGATGGTGATGGATGTGCAGGTAGAGATATTATAGAAGAAGTAGCTAAGAAATATAGTGTTCCGCTAAAGATATACTGTGACATACATCATGTTATAAACTCAGATTATGGTGAAGTTATAGTTATGGATAGTGGATTTCAGGCAGTGGATATGAAGGTTGCAAATGAGGCTAAAAAGGGCGATATTGTAGTAACTCAAGATTATGGAGTTGCAGCTATGGTTCTTGGTAAAAAGTCTTATGCAATAAGTCCTAGAGGATATATTTTCTCAGAGAATAATATAGATAAATTACTTTTTGAAAGACATATAAGTGCTAAGGTAAGACGTAGTGGTGGAAAGACTGGAAAGCATAAAAAAAGAAATGAAGATGACGATATAAGTCTTAGGGATAATCTAATAAGACTTGTAGAAAGAAGTTTGCAAGAAGAGTAAAATCTTAAAGTAATAATATAGTATATAATTTAGAATTAACAAAACACTTGTAGAATTATAATCTACAGGTGTTTTTTTTCAAAGATTTTGTCTAATAAATTATGTAATATAAAGACTTTCATAGGTTGTTACATAATATGTAAATGTAGTATAATATATCTATGCTTAAGAAGAATAACACAATAATTTAATCGATTAAGGGTGTATATCTACATTGTAGGGGGAATATGCATGAATGAAATGATTATTAGTACAAGCTCGCCAAGTCCACAGGAGAAGGGTACTGAAATTAAGATATATATAGAAAATAAAATGTCAGAGGATTTATTATATAAATTTATAATAAACTGTGATGGGGGATGGGAAACCATTAGAGATTTCCATGAAGATGCCTTTGCTTACTGGACACCTAAGGAAGATGGAAAATATATGATAATGGTTCAATCTAAAAAAATAGATGGTAAAAAGCCTATTGAATTTACATCAAGGATGGATTTTATGATAGGTTCTGTAGAAGAAAAATTGATAAAAGATATTATCATGAGCAATACGGAGATAAAATTAGGTGAAAAAATAGAAATTGATGTTTTACCTAATAAATTACCTATCATGTGTAAGTATTGGATAAAGGAAGACTGTAAATGGAATTTAATAAGAGATTATTCTATGGATACTAGTCTAAGCTTTACTCCAAGCCATGAAGGTGACATAGAAATGCTCATAGAATGTAAAGAGGAAGGTTCAGAACATCAATTTGATGATTTTAAAAATATAACTTTTAAAGTATTACCTATGAAACAAATAAGAATTAATAATATACAATGTCTAACAGAAGATTTAATAGTAGATAATGAATTAACCTTCGAAGTTGATGCTCATTTTGATGAAAATAGAGTGGTACTATATAAATTTATAAAAATTGATGAATATGGCAATATGTATGTAGTGCAAGACTTCTCAAGCAAGAGATTAGTTAGCTTCACAGAAATATTACCAGGAAAGTATAAGCTTTTATGTTTAGTTAAAGATATGTATTCCCATGAGAAGTTTGACGATAGAGGAATAATACATTATAACGTAGATAAGTACAAGCCTATAAAAATTCTTAGTTTCACCTCAGATTTAAGTTCACCACAATTAGAAAAAACACCAATAGAATTTAAAGCTATTTGTTCTGGAGGGGATAATCTACTTTATAAGTTTGTTGTAGATGGAAATTATCACAGCACATCTAATTTTACTACAAATAACAGTTATAAATGGGTTCCAGAAAAAAGCGGTATATATAGAATAGAAGTTCTTGTAAAGGATAGTACCTATAAGGACGATTATGAAGAGAAGGCAATTATGGATTTTGTCATAGACGAGGATTGCACACAAAATGTATATATAAAAGAAATTAAGTTAAATAAGAATAAGCAGGTGCTTATAAATGATCCGGTAAAGATAAAAGTTGAAGCTACTGGATCTAGAAATTTATTGTATGAATTTTGTGTAAAAAAAGAAGGTAAACAAGTCGAATTTATAGAATATAATGAAGAAGATACCTTTAAGTTTATCCCTATAAAGGTAGGAAAGTATGAAATAGAAGTTAGAGTTAAGCATCCAAAATCTAAAAGGGATTATGATGTGCATTCAGTGATATATATAGATTGTAAGGAATATATACCAGCTAAGATAGATTATATTCTTACAGAAAAGAAGTACATGTATATCATAGGGGATGAAATAGTTTTAGAAGTAATAACAGAAAATACTAGTAGTACTCTAACAAAGTATACAGTTGAAATCAATGGAAGAGAAGTAGAAACTACAGAATTTGGTAGTGATAAGAAATTTAAGTTAACTCCAAAGTGTGCAGGAGTATATAATGTAAAAATATATTGTAAAAATATATTTAGTACAAAAGAATATGATTGTAAAAAAGAAATTAACTTTGATGTTTTACAAGGGGTGCCAGTTACAAACTGCAAGATAACTTTGGATAATGAAATCGTCAAATGTAATGAAGATGTTAACTTCTATGTAGAATGTGATGGTGGAAAAGATAATTTATATGAATTTTATTTAATGGAAAAGGGCGAATGGAAACTAATACAAAAGTATAGCAAGAAAAATTATTATACATTTATGCCTTTCTATAAAGGATTTTATAAGATATTAGCATTATGTAAAAGTTGCTATTCTAAAAACTCTTATGAGGACTATTCCATATATGAAGTTCAATGTAAGGAATAATATAAAGAACAAAGGGAGATCAAGATATGAGTTACAATGTGGGCAATGTTTATAATGGAGTAAATAACTATATAAATAGTGTAGCTTTAAATGAAAATGCAAGAAGTAGTGCAAATTCAACTAATAATGAGGTTACTCAAAATCAATATGTTAATGGTCAAGGAATTATTAATGATACTTTAGGTTCAAGTACAAGTAGTGATGCACTTAATGGACTTATGACCTTAGGGCTTATGTCAGGAAGCTTTGGTAGCTCAGATAGTAACACTTCTTCAGGAACTAGTGGATTTAGTTTAATAATGAGTTCTTTATTAAAAGCAATGAGTGAAAAAGAGGGACAAACTCAGCAAGGGATAGCTCAAAATAATAGGTATAACAATACTATGAACAATTTAAGTGATGTAATAGTAAGATCCTTAGGTGGAGTAACCTCTTCTACAGTAATAAGTGCTACAGGAAGTAATTCTGAGAGAATTGAAAAAGCCATAGCTGATGCTTCTGCTAAGTATGGTGTAAATGAAAATTTAATAAGAGCTATAATAAAAACAGAATCTAACTTTAATCCTAATGCTGTATCATCAGCAGGGGCTAAAGGATTAATGCAGTTAATGCCTTCTAACATAGATTATTATGGAGTTACAGACCCCTTCAATATAGAGCAAAATATTGATGCAGGGACAAGACATATAAAGGATTATCTTAAAACTTATAATTATGATTTAAACATGGCACTAGCAGCTTATAATTTTGGACCAGGAAATATGGCATCTAGAGGAATATCTAGTTCTAGTGATTTTTATAAATTACCAACAGAAACAAAGAATTATTTAGTAAAGATAAACAATTTAATATAGTTAAATTATGATTTTATAAAATAAATCATTAATATTTATGAAATGTTGAGTATTCACTAGTATAGGTGTATGTTCAACATTTATTTTATGGGAACTATTATGAATTTAATTTTTAATTATTTTTAAATGCTCTTTATTCTATAGGATTATTAGTTTAAAATAAGAAGTATATTTTTGAAGTAGTGGTATAACAGATTTTTGTTAATACTAATAATGTTTAACTAATGTGAATTTGAATATTAAATCAACATATTAACATACATATTAAATATTTATAAAGGATGGTATGACATGGAACGTTTAGATAAAATATTAGGTAACTTGGGATATGGAAGCCGTAAAGAAGTTAAAGTTAGCTGTAAAAATGGAGAGGTTGTAGTTGATGGAGAAGTTATAAAAGATAGTGCAACTAAAATTGATCCAGAGACAGCAATAATTGAAGTAAATGGAGAAAGGGTAATGTATAGAAAATACATATATCTACTTTTAAATAAGCCCGCAGGAGTAGTAAGTGCTACCTTTGATAACTATGATGAAACTGTCATAGATCTATTAGATCCAGAATATCAAGTATTTGAGCCATTTCCAGTGGGAAGACTTGATAAGGATACAGTAGGATTCCTATTACTTACTAATGATGGAGCTTTAAATCATAAATTGATTTCTCCTAAGAATCATGTGGATAAGGTCTATTATGCAGAGATAGATAAGCCTGTAGATGAAAGCGATATAGAAAGTTTTAAAAAAGGAATTGTTATAGATGACGGTTATAAGTGTATGCCAGGAAACTTAGAAATAATTTCTTCTACAGAAGATGGTTCTGAGGTTTTGGTTACCATACAGGAAGGAAAATTCCATCAAGTAAAGAGAATGTTTGAGGCTTTAGATAAATCTGTTGTATATCTAAAGAGAGTTAAATTTGGACCTATGGAGCTAGATGAAACCTTGGAAGAAGGAGAGTATAGGGAGTTAACTCAAGCGGAAATAGATATATTAAATAATCTATAAAATTTGATGAAAAATTAATATATAGAACTGAAATAATTAAATTCATTTTAATACATTAAATTGAATCTGTAATATAATTTGGGGTAATCTGTAGAAAATATAAAAATTAACAATAAGTTTATATTATTTATTATAAATTTACTTGAAAACATGGTAAATAGTATATATAATAATAATATAAATAGAATAAATAACCCCTTTTTATTTATTGGTATAACCTGACCCCAAGGGTTATACGGTTATTTTATGTCGAATTTAATTGTATATTATTGCAAGGAAGAAGCCCATTGGTTACCCCCGATGGGTTTTTTCTTGCATAGAATAAGAATTAATATAAAATTAAAAATGTATAATAATAAAAGTAATTAGATGGTAAACATATCTGATATAAGATAAATATAGAAATTTTTTGTTATCTATTGTAAACTAGGTATACAATATAATATATATGACCTAGATTTAGCAGTGTAATAATAGTAAGTGTGTATACTAATTATAAAAGAATTAATAATATATATTAAAGATATATTTACTAAAAACAAAGGTAAGTATGAGAGGACGTGAATTATGAATATAAGAGAAGTTCTTATAAGCTTTATGAAAGAAAAAGCTTATAAGCCAATGAGTTTAAAAGAATTATCTAGAATATTTGGTATAAGTAAAAAAGAATCTAAAGAGTTTGCAAAATTATTAAGTGAAATGGAGAAGGATGGAGAGATAATTAAAAATAGAGCAGAGCTATACGGCATCCCAGAGAGAATGGGTATACTTAAGGGTGTATTTGCAGCAAATCAAAAGGGCTTTGGATTTGTAATTGTAGATGAGGATAGACCTGATATATTTATTCCAGCCAGTAATGTTAACAGTGCTATGCACAATGATATAGTTTTAGTTAAAGTATTAAGGGATGAAAACAACGGTAGAAAGTCTGAAGGGGAAATTGTCAGAATAGTTGAAAGAAAAAATAAAAGACTAGTAGGAGTCTATGAAGATAGTAGAAACTTTGGTTTTGTAGTTCCAGATGATAAAAAAATATGTAATGACGTTTTTATCTCTAAAGGTGATAGAAATGGAGCTAAAACAGGACAAATAGTAGTAGTAGAAATCACAAGTTGGCCAGAAAAAAGGAGAAATCCTGAAGGAAAGATTATTGAAATCCTGGGGGAAAAGGGAGATAGGGGTATAGATATTCTTACTATTATAAGAAAGCATAACCTTCCTGAAGAGTTCCCAATACAGGTAGAAGAATATGCAGAGAGAATAGAAGATGAGATTCCTCAAGGTGAAATCGATAGAAGGAGAGACCTTAGGGATGTAACTATGGTTACCATAGATGGAGAGGATGCAAAAGACTTAGATGATGCTGTCTCTGTAGAAATGCTTAAAAACGGAAACTTCAAGTTAGGAGTTCACATTGCAGATGTATCTCACTATGTAAGAGAAGGTAATGTTCTTGATAAGGAAGCATTTAAAAGGGGTACTTCTGTATATTTAATTGATAGAGTTATACCAATGCTTCCTAAGAAATTATCAAATGGCGTATGTAGTTTAAATCCAAGAGTAGATAGACTTGCGCTTAGCTGCTTTATGGAAATAGATCCTACAGGAAAAGTAGTAGATCATGATATATTTGAAAGCGTAATAAAGACTAATGAAAGAATGACCTATACTGATGTAACTAAAATTCTTAGAGATGAAGACCAAGAAACCATAGAAAAATATAAACATCTTCATGAAGATTTTAAGAATATGGGTAGACTATTTGAAATTTTAAATAAAAAGAGACTATCAAGAGGTGCTATAGATTTTGATTTTGATGAATGCAGAATAATACTAGATGAAAATGGTAAACCAATTGATATATTACCTCGTGAAAGAGCAATTGCTAATAGAATAATAGAAGAGTTTATGCTTATTTGTAATGAAACTGTAGCAGAACATTTCTTCTGGCTTAATGCACCATTTGTATATAGAATTCACGAAGACCCTGACATGGAAAAGCTACTTCACTTTAGTGAGTTCGTATATAATTTAGGTTACCATGTAAGATTTAAAGATGAAGAAGTTCATCCAAGTGAGCTTCAGAAAATTCTAGAAAAAGTTAAAGGTAAGAAGGAAGAGACAGTAGTTAGTACTTTACTTTTGAGGTCAATGATGAAGGCAAAATATTCTCAGGTATGTGTGGGACACTTTGGTCTTGCAGCTAAATATTATTGCCACTTCACATCTCCGATAAGAAGATATCCTGACCTTGTAATTCATAGAATTATAAAGGAAATGATAAATGAAGGATTAACACCTAAGAGAGAAAAGAGACTAAGAACCTTTGTAGTAGATGCCTCAAAGCAATCCTCTGATACAGAGAGAATGGCAGTAGATGCAGAACGTGAAGTAGATGACTTAAAGAAAGCTGAATACATGCTAGATAAGGTAGGAGAAGAGTTTGAAGGAATAATATCTTCTGTAACTAGCTTTGGTATGTTTGTTGAACTTCCTAATACTATAGAAGGACTAGTTCATATTAGTGAGCTTCATGATGACTATTATATCTATGACGAAAGACATCTAGCTCTAATTGGAGAGAGAACTAAGAATATCTACAGGCTAGGTGACGAGGTCAAGGTAGTTTGCTCTAAAGTTGATATAGATGCACACGACATCTATTTTGAAGTAGTTAAACAAAAAGAAGAAGATGATGAAGAAGAAGAAATATCCTTAGATATAGATGATCTTATCTTCGAAGAATAAAAAAAATCAGATAAAAATTTAACATTATAAAAGATAAGTTTTAAATCATAATTATTAGCTGTAATATGGTTTGAACTTATCTTTTTTATGTAATCTATTCAAATAGGATTTAATATAAGTAAGTTATATCAGTATTTATATAGTAATTAGTGCAAATATGAAAAGATTGTTAAAAACATAAACAAATTGAATAAATTTTTCACAAAGTACTAGCATTTCTGAAAATTTGTGATATACTTAACTTATAAATGTTAAATAAATAACAAAATTTAAAGTTTTTTTTAATAGGAGGTTCATATTATGGCACGTTTTACATTACCAAGGGATATTTATCATGGAGAAGGAGCGTTAGAAACTCTGAAAACTTTAAAGGGGAAGAAAGCTTTCATAGTTGTTGGTGGCGGATCCATGAAGAGATTCGGATTCCTACAAAAGGTTGAAGACTACTTAAGAGAAGCAGGTATGGAAGTTGAATTATTTGAAGGGGTAGAACCAGATCCATCAGTAGAAACTGTTATGAAGGGTGCAGAAGCTATGAGAAGCTTTGAGCCAGATTGGATAGTTGCCATGGGAGGAGGATCTCCAATAGATGCAGCAAAGGCAATGTGGATATTCTATGAATACCCAGAATTTACTTTTGAACAAGCTGTTATTCCATTTGGACTACCAGAATTAAGACAAAAGGCAAAATTTATTGCAATACCATCAACTAGTGGTACAGCTACAGAAGTTACAGCATTCTCTGTAATTACTGATTACAAAGCTAAAATTAAATACCCATTAGCTGATTTCAATATAACACCAGATATAGCAATAGTAGATCCAGCACTTGCACAAACAATGCCAAAAACACTAGTTGCTCATACTGGAATGGATGCTTTAACTCACGCTATAGAAGCATATACAGCATCATTAAGATCAAATTTTTCAGATCCATTAGCATTAAAAGCTATTGAAATGGTAAGAGACCATTTAGTAGATTCTTATAACGGATGTGAAAAATCAAGAAACTTAATGCATGAAGCTCAATGCCTTGCAGGAATGGCATTCTCAAATGCTCTACTAGGAATAGTTCACTCAATGGCTCATAAAACAGGAGCAGTATTCCACATTCCTCATGGATGTGCAAATGCAATCTTCCTTCCATATGTAATAGAGTACAACAGAAGCAAATGTGAAGATAGATATGCAGACATAGCTAAAATATTAAAATTAAAAGGAAACACAAATGCAGAATTAACTGATTCATTAATCGAAATGATTAATGGATTAAACACTGCATTAAGTATTCCTCACTCAATGAAAGAATACGGTGTTACTGAAGAAGACTTCAAAGCAAATCTTGAGTTCATAGCTCACAATGCAGTACTTGATGCATGTACAGGCTCAAACCCAAGAGAAATAGACGACAAAACAATGGAAAGACTATTTGAATGCACTTACTATGGTAACAAAGTAGAATTTTAGGATTTAGTCATTGCAACATGGTAAAAAGGGGTTTAATTGCAATAGAGGGAGACAATAATTAATTTTAGTTAGTGGAAGAAACTCCACTGAAAAGTGGAGTTTCTTATATTATGTTATTAATTCTGTTGAACTAAGGTACAGCAGATTTAAAAAATATCCTTATATAATTCATCAAATCAAATCAAATCAAATCAACTTGGAAGAGCTGTCTCAAAGTAGAGTTTAAAAAAATTCTACCGTGAGACAGCTCTTCTAAGCTTCACTCCAAATCTATGATTTGGCAAAGTGAAGCTTACTCCTTAGAACAAAGTGAAAAGGAGTTTCCTTACGACCATGAGGAGAAAGCAATCTATGAGGAGATCACTGAAACCCCCACAGCGCCAACAACTAGTTAAATAGTTACCTAGTTATATAGTTATATAGTAATATAGGTAAATAGTTTCCTATATAAAAATAGAGCTATTTAAAAAGTTTTCTATATAAATATTTTTAATTTTATACAGTTAAAATGTAGGTGTTCCCTAGAGGGTTTAAATGTAGTTATATCAAGGGATTAGCTAGGGAAGAACATAAAAACATGGGAATTGAAGAAACTAAATTAATATAAGTTATTATACATTCTATATAAAATATAATTACGTAATTTATCACAGAAATATATAGTGATATTTTATTTATTTTTTTGTTTTTCTCTAAAACCTAATAAATAGAAGAAAATTCCTATAAGAGCAAATATATAAATAAATATATTTATTCCAGGTATGGGTATGTCCATTATTTTTTGGCCGACCCACAAGTACCAATGTAAATATGAAATTAATCTTTCAATGGTGTATATTAATCCACTTGATATAATAAAGACAGTACCTAGTTGTAAATAATTTTTTTCATTCATAAATAACCTCACCTTTTCAAAATTATATGGCTATATTAAATATGTAATATGGATTATTAATATTAACCTACAATTATAATGTAATATAACTATATTATATTGTAGCTAAGTCCATGGGTAAAGAAAATTTAGGTAAAAACTCCATATTTTTAAATTGTATATTATACTTAAGATATAAACTTTTTAGATAGTTAAAATTCATATATTTCAAGGTTAATAATTACAATATTTATAATTTAGGTTATAATAAAAATAGGTTATACTATACAATACATTTTAAATTTAGTAAAATCACATGTATAATGAGAAAATTATATATTAATCATAAAAGTAGGTGAAAACATGGCAAAGAAATTAGGAACTAAAACTTTAGTAGAAAATAGAAAAGCAAGACACGATTACTTCATAGAAGAAGCTATGGAAGCTGGAATAGTACTTGTAGGAACAGAAGTTAAATCTATAAGAGCTGGAAAAGCAAACCTTAGAGACAGCTATGCAGATGTATACAATGGAGAAGTCTTCGTAAAAAATATGCACATAAGCCCTTATGAGCAAGGAAACATATTTAACAAAGATCCTCTAAGAGTAAGAAAGCTGCTTCTTCACAAAGGAGAAATAGATAAACTTTTAGGATTCACAGCTCAAAAGGGGTACACTCTAATACCACTTAGCTTATATCTTAAAGATGGTAAAGTAAAAGTGAACCTTGGAGTATGTAGAGGTAAAAAAGATTACGATAAGAGAGATGTAATGCTAGAAAAAGCAGCTAAGAGAGACATAGACAGACAAATGAAAGAGAAATATAGGTAAGAATCTAAATCTTTGATTTAGTTATTCAAACCTACTCATGGGAACGAACGTGAGCAGGAGTTTCCTTTGCACAATAGAATTTTGCTATGAAGTATGGGAAGTTTAAATAGGGGGGAGGGGTAAAGGATGAAAAGAATAATTACCATTCAACATACTCAATCAGTGCATCACACCAATGGGATGATTGGTTCATGGACAGATTGGGATTTAACTAACCTAGGAAAAGAACAAGCAAATAACATTGGGATAAAGCTTAAGGAAGAACTTTCAAAAGATAGTGTCTATGTTATGTATTCTTCAGACTTAAAAAGAGCAAAACAGACTGCTGAAATTGTAGCAAAGCATTTAAACTTAGAACCCATCTTCAATGAAGCTCTAAGGGAACGTAACCTTGGTTCTGCTGTAGGCAAAAGTGTACAATGGCTTAGAGAAAATCAAACAGCATGGGAAAAGACAATTGATGATAGATGTGTACCAGATGCTGAATCTAGAAGAGAAACTTGGAAGCGTCTAGAGCCTTTCTACAATGATATAATGAGTAGTGATGATAAGAATATAATTATTGTTTCCCATGGGGACACATTAAGTATTTTCAACGCTATGTGGTTAGGACTTAAACCAGAAGATCTTAATAACTGTGATTTATTTGGATTTGCAGGTGGAGTTTCTCATTTTATAGAAGATGGCAATGGAAAACACATCATAAAGAGACTAAGCGATATATCTTATATAAAATAGTTTGAGCTACCTATATAGGATAAAATAAACTTATATTTGGTGTGAAAGTATCATTAAAAGTGGTACTTTTTTTATTTAGGCACGTGAAAATAAATAATAGACCAAAGATTCGATGTATATTTGTCACGAGACAAGGAGTTAAAACCCTGTCATAGTGGTGCTATGACAGGATTTTAACGACGCAGTATTCGTGGCAAATAGGCGAGAAAACTGATCTATTATTTATTTGATAGTGCCTTATATAGATTTGTCAAATACCATATGTAGAATCTAAAGGAAATATGTCCATAAACACTATAAAACTTTTTACAAAACTTTACTTGCTATAAGTATTGATATTGTTTATAATGAATATACGTGGTAATCACTAATAATTACCACTACCTAACATGGGGGCGTACTGGTTTCGACGGGGGTACGTGACATATAGGAAGCGAGTAGAGGGAACTCATGGGCCCGCTTTAAAAAACTATGGGATTAAAGATAAACGCAGAAGACAATTTTGCATTAGCAGCTTAGTATAGTTGCTCGTCCTACCTTTGAGTCCCACGGCTTAGGATAGGGCGCCGATTAGTGGGGAACCGAGCCATGGAAAGCTTTGACCATGGAACGGAATTTATGAAGCTACTGAAGTAGAAACCCGGTCTCTAGGGGTTATATGGAGGGAATGTTAAAATAGAGACTGCACTCGGAGATGCTTATGTGGAATGGCTTTCGGACAGGAGTTCGATTCTCCTCGCCTCCACCAATGAAACCCTCGACAGGAATGTCGAGGGTTTTCTTTATACTATAAGCTTAGAATAATGTATAGAGAACATTATCATAAATAATGTATAATTTAGGTTATTGAAGTTTGATGTGCTTTTTATTATTAAAAAAATACTATGTTTAAGAAATGATAACAGCTTATATAGCATATAGATAGTTCTTGATTTTTAGTAATAAAAAAACTTTTAGGCAAGAATGTCTGTAATGAAGTAGGAAAATTTAGTATAAAATAATGAAATAAAAAATATTTTAATAAATGTAAAAAATAAGCTATAACATCTATATATTATGGCTTACTTTGAGGTTAATAAAAATGAATAATTTTAAAAAACGTATGTATAAGAAAGAAACAGAAGAATATAATGTGTCGCCTTATATTATTGCAAAGGCAACAAAAGTTTTTGAAAATAAACAATGGTCAATAGATAAAAATAGTGATGATATGAGTATTAATTGGCAGAAGCGTTTTAATATGTATTGTTTAATGCTTAACAAACTAGAAGAAATACAGCAAGAGCTTATTTTAGAGTTGACAAATGAATATGTATATATTAGCAGTATTGATTATACTGCTCAACTAAATTGTTTACTAACTAAACTTTATAAAGGAAATTATGAAAATGTAAGGAAATATAATAAGGTTTATGTTATGCCTCTAATAGCTCCTACAGATAAAGCTTTAAACAAGGTTAAAAGTTCAACATATCTTGCATATATGTTTTCAATTACTGAATTAGCATATAATGAATATCTTAAAGATAATAATAATAAAGATGTTAGCTTTAAACGGGTTGAAGAAATAGAGTCATTACCACACGGTATTAATAATAAAGATGGTTCAATAATTTTTTTAGTTGATGATTTTATTGGAACTGGAGATACTGCAATTGAAGCGTTGGATGAGCTGCTTAAAGCTGGTATATCAAAGGAAAAGATTATAGTAATATCTTTGTTAGGAATGGACTTTGGTATTGAAAAATTAAAAAATCAAGGCATACAGGTTTTTTCATCTTCTATTAAATATAAAGGAATTACTGATAGGTATAAAGGACAAGAATTAGAACAAAAAAAAGAAATTATGAAATCTATAGAAAATAATATGAATATAAAGCCAGAATTAGAATTTGGATATAAGGGTTCAGAAGCATTGGTTACTATGGCTAGAACACCTAATAATACATTTCCTATATTTTGGCAGGATGATAAAAAGAAAGGATATGTAGCACCATTTCCGAGGAGGTAGTATATGAAAGATGAAATCTTAGTATTATTATTACAAATAATAAAAAATAATGAAAACATTCAGAGATTAATGGAATATGGTTTAGAATATTATCAAATGGCGGAATATATAAATTTGGCATTAAATCAAGATTATGTTATAATACAAGCAGATAAATTAGTAGTAACTGAAAAAGGCATAGATAAAATTAAATTGTTAAATCAGAGTACTAAAAATCAGTGGATTAGACCTCTTTATGAGAAAAGAGTAAATAGGTTAGATAAATATGATATATATATACCATTAAAATAGTTAAATATGATTCCAATTATTATTAGATTCACCGTGCTTACGCACTTCGAATAGCGAGTCGTTATTCTTTTAGGGGATGGCCCTTTCTAGCCAGCACTAAAAGTTTTATTACTTAACAGGAGTTAATCCATAAAACTTTTAGTGCTAGTGGAACTTTTTGCAAAAGTTCCACAGCATAGATAGATTCCTGCGTAATCTATCTATGCGATATTTAATTTCTTCAGGTAATAATAATTGGAACATTTTTTTGTTGAGGTAGTAATATGAAGTGGAAAACATATTGTGATGAATTTAGAAAAGAAGCATTTGAAGTAAATTTAAATGAAACAGATATAAATGAATATCTAGAATATGCTAAAACATTATTTGAGAAGGAATTACCAATTATATATGACCAATATCATTTGTCATTGTTAGTTGGATATCAATACGAATATTTATTAGCAGCATCAAATTCAAGTGAACATTTTTATAGAAAGTTTAAAATACCGAAGAAAAATGGAGATTTGAGAGAAATTTCTGAACCTTTGCCTAGTTTGAAGGAGATTCAGCATTGGATTTTAAATGAAATTTTATATAAGCTGAAAGTGAGTAAATTTGCAAAGGCTTATGTCAAAGGAAAATCTATTAAAGAAAATGCTAGGTTTCATAGGAATCAAAAACAAGTATTGACATTAGATATTAAAGATTTTTTTCCATCCATAAAAGTTTTTAAAGTTATTGATATTTTTAAAAGTATAGGTTATTGCGATTCAGTAGCTGTAATGCTTGCAAATTTATGTTGTCTGGATGGATCGTTACCACAAGGTGCTCCTACAAGTGCAACATTGTCTAATTTAGTTATGATAGAAGTAGATAATCTAATATCTGAATTTGTTGAATGTAATAAAATTAGATATACTAGGTATGCAGATGATTTAACATTTTCAGGTGATTTTAAAATAAATGAATTAATTATCTATGTTAAACGTGTACTGAAAAGCAATGGATTTAGAGTTAATAATAAAAAGACTAGAAAACTATATAATTATCAAAGACAGGTTGTTACAGGCATAGTTACAAATCAAAAATTACAAGTTCCTAAAAGAATACGAAGGGACTTAAGGCAACAAATGTACTATATACAAAAGTTTGGTTTGAATTCACATTTAGAAAAAACTAAAAATACTAAAAAAAATTACTTGAGACATTTACTTGGAATTGCAAATTTTATACTTTTTATAAATCCCAAAGATGATGAAGTTAGGGGATACAAAGAAGTTTTAAAAAATTATATTTATAATAAATAAAGACTAATGAAGGGAATAAAATGGTCCCTATGTAAAGGACATTTTGAAAAAGACTATGCAGCTAAAAGCTGATTTCTATATTGGATAGGAGTCAGCTTTTTTAATCCCCATTGATATCTGAAATTAT
>CABIZX010000004.1 GCA_902363375.1 Clostridiaceae bacterium
CTCCTTTGATGTTTCTACCATGCGATAAAAACATATTATGCGGTATTAATCTTCCTTTCGGAAGGCTATCCCCCTCTATAAGGCAGGTTACCCACGTGTTACTCACCCGTCCGCCGCTAATCCACCCCGAAGGGCTTCATCGCTCGACTT
The DNA here is from genome assembly GCA_902363375.1 of Clostridiaceae bacterium. GTDB lineage: Bacteria > Bacillota > Clostridia > Clostridiales > Clostridiaceae > Clostridium_J. Next base: position 151 of record CABIZX010000004.1, read on the forward strand.
GCATGTGTTAGGCACGCCGCCAGCGTTCGTCCTGAGCCAGGATCAAACTCTCAATTTAAAAGTTTGAGCTTTGCTCTTTTTCGCTGACTTGTTAAGTCATTTATTTGATAGATTTCTCTATCGGAATTAACTGGTTTTACCTTTTTCTCTGTTTAATTTTCAAAGACCATTTGGTTTTCATTATCATCGGTTACTCCCGACGACTCTTACTATTCTACTAGATAATTTCTTATCTGTCAACAACTTTCTTAAGATTTTTTTCTTAAGTTTTGTTGATGCTTTATCGCTTTGTTCAACGACAAGTCATATCTTATCATGATATGATAGCTTGTTCTTTTGAAATATTTTAGTATAATCAACTTAAATAGATTTCTCTCCATTTTTCTCATATTTTCTATATAATTCTATTAGTGACACACTTGGTAGTATTGTTGTAATATTCATATGTAATATTTATAATTTGAATATAAAATTATTCTACTTCTTATTTGTCTTATTAAATATTTTACTTAGAAAATACATAGACTCAATAAAAAAATCTCTTTATGCTAATTAACGTAGATCTATATTAAATAGTAATATCACAATAAAAAATTGATTGAAATGCATATAATAAAAAATAAAGAGTAAGGACATTTTTGCCTCACTCTTTCAATGATTAAATTATATTACAATTTTTATTATTTCCAATCCTTATCAATAATGTCAAACATCATTTTACCAACTCTTGTTAAAGAACTAACTCCATATACATTAGATGGTAAGTTTCTTGACATAACAACAAATACGAAATCGCCTTTCTCTGAACTTAATAATACAATATCATTTTCTATTCCTTCTAAACTTCCAGCTTTATGAGCTGTTTTAGCTTGAAAATCTTTAGGCCAATAAAATGGTAATCCAGTAGTCAATTGATTTCTTCTAATTATTTCTAAAATGAATTTACTATGCTCTTTGTTAAGCACTTTCCCCCTACTTAACAGTGCTAAACCTTTACATAAATCATAGCTTGTAGTTATATTTTCATTTTCGAATTCTTCTCTTTCACCAGATGGATATTTGTTTATAATTGTAGATTTCAACCCCATATCTTGAACAATACAATTTACTCTTTCTTTGCCTATAATATTTATAAGCTTGCAAGCTGCTGTGTTGTCACTTTGAATAAGCATAGTAACTATAAGTTCTTTAATGCTATATTGTCTTCCTTCTAATTCATGCATGATACCAAAGGAACCTGAAACTTTATCATCATTAGTTATACTCACTAATTGTTCTAATGATATATTATTAGCTTCTACTTCTTTCATTACAGCCATAGCAATAGGAAGTTTAATACATCCAGCCGCTACCATTTTAAGATTTTCATTAAACCCATAAGTATAGTCACTTTTTAAATCTGCGAAATAAAAACTATATTCGCCTTCTCTTGTCTCTAAATAACGTTTGATTTCTTTCATACATACCCTCCACATGCCAAATGGTAATATCGATTTATAACTAGCTATATTATAATTTTCTTTATATATTATGTCAAACTTCTGACTATTATAAATAAACAATAAAGTGATACACTTTTTAGAATATATCCCTTTATTGTTCATGTTATACATTGTATTTATACTACTCTTTTTTCTTTAATTGCTCATATATTAACATATATACCTTAAAATACACTTATATAGGATGTAATAATAATTATTTTCTAGATTTATATTTACAAATACTTAACTAATTTATTTTTATTTTTATACTTATATTACTTAAATAGCTATTACCCCTAAACTTCCAAGAACCAACAATATGATTCCTAAAACTATTCTATAATAGGCAAAACCCTTTATAGGCTTTCTCTTAAGATAATCTATAAATTTTTCTACACAAACTAATGCTGATAAAAAAGCTACCATAAATCCTATAGTAAGCACTATAATCTCACCTTTGTTTAGAATATCACCATATTTAAATAATTTTAATCCTGATGCTCCTATCATCACAGGTAGTGCTAAAAAAAACGAAAACTCTGTAGCAACTACAGTAGATAATCCACTGAACCATCCACCTATTATCGTCGAAGCTGATCTAGACATCCCTGGCCATAATGCTAAACATTGGAATATGCCTACACCAAAAGCTTGTGGAAAAGTGATATTATCTACATCTTCAGTCTTTTCTTTATCTTTAAAATGCCCTTCACTTAAAAGCATTAATATAGCCCCAAATACAAGAGCTAAAGATACAGTAAATGTATTGAATAGGTACTTATCAATTCTCTCTTCAAATAGCATCCCTATCACAGCAGCAGGAATACATGCAACAATTATATTTATCCAAAACTTAATAGACTCTTTCTTTAGTTTAAATACACCTAATACAGATGAAAATATCTTTTGCTTGTACAATACTACAATAGCAAGAATGGCACCCAATTGAATTACTATAGAAAACAGATTTGCAAATTCTCCTTTAAAATCTATAATATCTCCAACAATTATCATATGCCCTGTTGATGATACAGGAATAAATTCTGTTATTCCTTCAACTACAGCCACTATTATAGCTTTAAATAACAAAACAAAATCCATCCTTTTCCCCCTTCTATTATTTCTTTATAACTATCTGTCGTAAAGGATTAGTTCCATCTAATGAAATCTCTATAGTGGTAACATCTTTTTCTATATCTAAATTATAGTAAGTATCAACCTTAATGAATTCTCCTTGATTTATCCTAACATAAAACTCGTCCATCATTACACTATTCATAAATGCACCTAATGTAAATTTGGTATAATTCTCATCATCATCCTTTATATTTTTCTTAGCAAGTATAATAGTAGGAATTTTATCTGATTTATCATTCACATACTCCTGATTCGGATTAATAGTAAATAAAGAATCGTTGTTAACAAATATAGTTGGCGGAATATATCCTCTTGATGTCTCTAGTTGTACATCCTTAACATCTTTTACATAAGTTATATATGAATTTATTATGCCTCCTTCATACTTACTATTATCAATCTTTATGCTATAAGTACCTAAATATTTATTTAATAACTTTATAGATCTTTTATTCAAGGTGCTATCTTCACCATCACTAACTTTAAGCCGTGTTAAATCTTCATTTAGCAATTCTATAGCACTTAGCGGTTCCTTATCCTTTTTAAAGTATCCACCTGTAATTGCATCAAACATTATCCATTTATTGAAACTTGAATCCCATACTTCTAACACAGAATAGTTTCCATCTAATCTATATTCCCCAACTCTAACATTTATACCTATAGAAGATAACAACTCTTGAAGTATTGTGTTATAATCTTTTAGTGAAATTTTCTTTTCTGATGTTAAAATACTCAAAAGCTCTTCAGCATCTTTATTCTTATCCATATCTGATAGAGTAACTTCTCCCTTTTCAGCTAACCACTTATTCATGTCTCCACATTTCATAATTTCACTAGAATTTTTATCAATTAAAGTCTCTAACTTATATTTACTTTTTAGAGTTGCTATTTCAGCTACAGATTCATCAATATAATAAAACTTTATATTATTTCCTGAATATAGATTGTCCCATTTTTCTATTTTAGTAGTATAGTCTATTTCTCCATCTTTTCTACTCATTACCCAAAACCCTACAACACTTAATACTATAACTAAAATACCTAATATTATATTTTTCCCTTTTCTAACTTTCAATCCATTACTCTCCTTTACATCTAAAATATTCTTATATTTTTATTTTATTATAAACTTTTTTCTAATAAAATAAAAGTTTTCTACAGTAAATGATATATTCATTTTGAATTATGGATTTTTTTCATAGAATGCAAAAAGAGAAACTCTATAAAATTATAGTTTCTCTTCTTTCAATTATTTCAAATTAATTATCATTTCCAGGTGCAGCCTTTAGTATATCTTCACTAACACTATCAAACTTCTTAAAGTTCTCATGGAATTGCTTAATAAGCTCATCTACTTTTTTATCATACTCATCTTTATCTACCCAAGTATTCCTAGGTTTTAATATTTCAGATGGTACGTTTGGAACTGTCTTTGGAATAAGAACATTGAAATTATTATCTTTCTCAAACTCTACATTTCTTAGTTTCCCTTCTACCGCAGCTTTAACCATAGCCCTTGTAAAGGATAAGTTCATTCTCTTACCTACACCGTATTCTCCGCCAGACCATCCAGTGTTAACAAGATAAACCTCTGTATTATTTTTAGTAATCCTCTCTCCTAGAAGTTTAGCATATACTTCTGGCTTCATTAGCATGAAAGGTTCTCCAAAACAAGCTGAGAATGTAGCTTTTGGCTTAGTTATACCTCTTTCTGTCCCTGCTAGTTTACTAGTATATCCTGACATGAAATGATACATAGCAGCCTCCTTAGATAATTTAGATATAGGAGGTATTACGCCAAATGCATCTGCAGTTAGAAATATCACAGTATTAGGGTTTCCACCTACACCACTTATCTCTACATTTTCAATAAACTCTATAGGATATGCCCCTCTTGTATTTTCTGTTAAAGAATCATCATCAAACATAGGTTTATTATTTTCATCTAATATTACGTTTTCCAATAACGCTCCAAATTTTAAAGCATTATAAATTTCTCTTTCTTTTTCCTTATCTAATTTAATAGTCTTAGCATAGCATCCGCCTTCAAAGTTAAATACACCTTTATCACACCATCCATGTTCATCATCACCAATTAATTTTCTATCTGGATCTGCAGATAAGGTAGTTTTTCCAGTTCCAGAAAGTCCAAAGAACACAGCAGTCTCGCCACTCTCTCCTATATTAGCTGAACAATGCATTGGAAATACTCCCTTTTTAGGTAATAGGAAATTCATTATTGAGAATATTGATTTTTTAATTTCTCCTGAGTATTGAGTTCCCCCTATTAAAACTATTTTCTTTTCAAAATTTATTATTATGAAAGCTTCTGAGTTTATTCCATCTTCTTTACCTTTAGCCTTAAATCCTGGCGCTACAACTACATTAAATTCTGGTTTAAAGTTATCTAACTCTTCTCTTTTATATCTTCTAAATAATTGGTTCGACATTAAAGCTTCTGATGCATATTCATTAACAACTCTTATATTCATGCTGTATTCTTTCATAGCTCCAACATAACCATCAAATACATATAAATTTTTATCCATCAAGTAATCTATAACCTGTGAATATAGATTATCAAAAATTTTCTCTTCAATAGGTAAGTTAACCGCTCCCCAATTAATTAAATCGTTAATACTCTCTTGCCTTACAATAAATCTATCTTTAGGAGATCTACCTGTATATTTACCTGTTTTTACAACAAGAGCTCCACTATCAGCAAGCGTACCCTCTCCATTCTTAATAGCATGGGCAACTAATTCAGCATAATTTAAATTTCTATATGCTTCCTTGCTAGTATTAATCTTTAAATCATTTAAATTAAAATCCATTTTACTACCCCCAAATATCTTATAGGAATTAATGTAACACATTTTTTTATTTCCTAATATCATAATACTACTTTTTCAGCAAAATGCAATAAAAATTTTATTTTTCTTTTGTGTAATCATATTCACTCTCTCATTTTTGCAAGTTAAAATTCATTATACTGCACTTTTGATATTTCATCTTTATATAGAGTAGCACTTTATTTTAAAAATACCTCATTTTTTCTTCTTTTTTTAATTCCATTAACATTTTAAGTCATCATCTGTTTTTTCCTTTCTCCAATGATGTCAACAATCTAGATATATGTTATAATATAAAATTGATATATCATTAAGTATATAACATATTTATTTAATTGTTATTAATTATACTTTCTATAATTACTCATGTTTATTTATTAAAATAATTTAGAAAAATATTTAAAGGATGTGTGAAAAATTAAGATTAATTCATTTATAGCAATAATTGCTTCAAAAATCGTATTGAAATTAAGTACTAAGCTCTTTAAAAGGGGATCAAACTTCCCCGGTAAAGTAGCTTTGGCCCTAGATAAAAATATATTATCAACGGTGACTAAAGGGTATAAGGTAATTTTAGTAACTGGTACGAATGGTAAAACTACAACCACTAGTATGATTTATAACATTCTTATTAAAGATGGGAAAAATGTTGTAACCAATAATACTGGTGCAAATATGAATACAGGGATAGTGGCATCCTTCATTTCTAATTTTAGATTTTTTAATAAGCTTAAAGATATGTATGCAGTCATAGAAGTAGATGAGGCTTACCTGAAATTTATAACAGAAAGTGTAAAGCCTGAAATAATTACTGTAACTAATCTATTTAGAGATCAATTAGATCGATATGGTGAAGTACATACTACTTATAACAAAATTTTAGAAGGCATACACAAGTCTCCTAAATCTCTCCTTGTACTAAATGGTGATGAGTCCTTGCTGGGAAAAATTAATACAGATAATCCTGTGACTTATTATGGATTCAACGTTCCCATCAAAGAGGGTACAATTTTAAATGTAAATGCAGATAGTAAGTTTTGTAAGTTCTGCAAAACACCTTATAGTTATGAATACATTACCTATAATCACCTTGGAAAATACTTCTGCACTGAATGCGGCTATAAGAGACCTGAACTTAAGTATCATGTAGATGAAATAACAGCATTAACATCTGAAGGTTCAGAAGTTATCATTAATAATGAAAGTTATTATGTAAATCAATCTGGAGAATACAATATATACAACGCCCTTTGCGCCTTATCTGTGGCTCAAGAACTTGGTATAGAGTCAGTTTCTATTAAAACATCTTTGCAAAGTCAAGAAAGTAGTTTTGGAAGACAGGAAACCGTAAATATAAATGGTAAAGAATTAAAAATAATTCTTGTGAAAAACCCTGCTGGCTATAATCAAGCCATAAATACTTTACTCCTTAACGATAAACCTATAGATTTAGCATTGATGTTAAATGATAATTATGCAGATGGTACAGATGTTTCTTGGATATGGGATGTGGATTTTGAGAAATTAAATTCACTTGAAATAAACAATATTATAATTTCTGGTATCCGTCTTTATGATATGGCGGTAAGATTAAAGATTGCTAATCTTAAGGAAGAAAGTTTCAAGATATGCGAGTCAGATGATGAACTTATAAATAATATAGTAAACACTGGATCAGAATCTATTTATGTACTTGTTACATACACAGCCATGTTACATCTCAGAAAATTATTACACAGTAAAGGTTATATAAATAAAATTTGGTAAGGCAAGGTGAGCTTATGGAAATTAATATATGTCATTTATACCCCGATTTATTAAACGTTTATGGAGACGTAGGAAATATTCTAATCCTTAAACATAGAGCTGAAAAAAGAGGTATAAGTGTTACTATAAAAAACATATCAATAGGAGACGAATTCAATCCAAACGATTTTGATATAGTATTTTTTGGTGGTGGCCAAGACTATGAACAATCTATAGTTTCTAAGGATCTAGTAGAAACCAAAAAGCAAAGTATTACTAATTATATAGAAGCTGGCAAAGTATTTATTTGTATCTGTGGAGGATATCAACTTCTAGGAAAAACCTATGAAACTTCTACAGGTGAAATTTTAGAAGGATTAGGTGTGCTCGATATCTATACTAAAGCATCTAATGAAAGACTAATAGGTAATTCAATCATCTATAATGAAATTTTTGACGAAACCTATGTAGGCTTTGAAAATCACTCTGGTAAAACTTACATAGGAGATTTAACTCCTTTAGGTATAGTAAAGTATGGGTTTGGTAATAATGGTGAGGATAAAAAAGAAGGTTGTATTTATAAAAATACTTTCTGCACATATTTTCATGGTAGCTTATTATCTAAGAACCCAGAGCTTACAGATAGGCTGTTATCCTTAGCTCTGGAAAATAAGTATGGAAAGATAGAACTTGCTCCTTTAGATGATATCTTTGAAATAAAAGCTAAAAACCATATCATTAGTCGGTTTATTAAATAAGATTAAAGAGTATCTATCATTTTAATAGATACTCTTTAATCTTATTTAAATTTATAATAACTTTACGCTTTAATAAAAACTCTTTTCTTCTTTAAACGCTAGGCTAAAATATTTAATCGAATCATTAACATTTCCCATATCGTGGTACATGTTTCCTATCTTCATATACCTCTTACATATTTCACTCTTAGTTCCATATTTCATTAACGCATCTAAAGAAAGCATCATATATGTTTCTGCCATTATATAATTCTTCTTTTTTTCAAATATTATTGCTTTATAGTAATATGCTTTTTCCATTACAGGAGTAAGTTCCAATTCAATGGATAGGTTTAATACCTCTTCTATATAGTCTAAAACTAGATCATAATAGCCATATCTCATTAAACTTTTAGCACCCACAATTAAAAACTCACACAGTTTCTCCTTATTATTTCTTGGATACTCGTTTAAAGCCTTCTCTACATAGTTTAAAGCTTCATCTTTAATTCCATTTTCAAACATAGCTTTAGCTAAATCGTAGTATGCTTTTGCCTTCTTATCTAATAAATCATCATATCTTTTCAATGCCTGTTCTTCATAATATTTAACTTGGTTTCCACCTAAGTAAATCTCTATTATAGCCAATACTTTATATATTTCTGCATTTACATATTCATTTTCATTAAATTCAAGTATTTCTTTTAAATCTTCACTAATTTCTTTTGCTTTATTTATATTATTGCACATTATATAAACTACTACTTGATTGTAAGTAGCCTTTATATATTCTATCGAATCTTTTTTGTTTAATTCAATAAGTTTTTTTCTTACTGTTGATATATAACTACCTGCTTGAGAATATTCGCCATTAGTATACAAATATTTTGCTATATACATATAATAATTAATATGCAAAATTTCATCTTTTGATTTTTGACATGAGTTATAATATCTCGGTATGGTAGTGCTCAGTTCTGCAGACATACCATGATTCAAATAATATTCAAAAAGTATTTGAAATAGTTTACAACTCAAATCGTAGTAGTGATATTTTTCTGCATAATCTACATTATATAGCACATCTTCTAAAGAGATTAAAGGTGTTATTGAGTTAAATTTCTCAATATTAGCTTCTATCTGTTCTCTAACACCATGTTTTAAATAATCCATATCTAATTCAAGCTTATCTACAATAATTTCTAGAATCCATTCCTCTGGCTCAACCTTATTATTTTCAATGCAGCTCATTTTAGAAACAGAAATTTTATCTTCACATATATCTTTTAAAGTTAGACCTTTATATATTCTGGTCCTCTTTATTTTTTCTCCAGCCGATAATATTTCCATAGCTATCCCCCATTTTTAAAAATCCGTTAAGCAATTTGTTTGTTCAAGAATCTTAACCCCTTCATCTAAATATTTTCCTGCTTCTTCTTCTCTTCCTAAATCCATATAAAACTTTCCTAAGGTAATAGCAATTTCAGCACTTTCCTTATGATAATTCATTTTTTCTGTATAGCTTAAAGTATCTATTAAAGTTCGTTCTGCCTCTTCATATTTTTTTTCTAATAACTCGATCTTATACTTAAGAATATGATATTTACACATCAAAGTACAATCTGTTGCATTTAATTTCTGCATATTTATGACTATTTGATCTAATACCTTTTTAGCATTAATGTCATCTTTTAGCTTTATATAATTGTTACAAATCAACATCAAAGTATTAACAATAGATTCTTCTGGTAAATTTTCCTTAATATTTTTAGCATCCAAAAGATGATCAAAAGATTTATCAACATAGCCATATTCAGAAAATAATTCTCCTAATCCACACATCAAGTCTGTAACTAAAAGATTCTGTTGTCTATTTCTAAAAAGACTTAAGCTTTTTTCAGTGTAAGCAATGGCTTGATTTAAGTTACCCTCATTAAACCTTTCTTGTCCAATCTTCATAAAAGATTCACCATAATTTCTTGAATCCTTCAGCTTCAAGAGCTTCTCCTCGGCATATTTCATATATTCAACTGCCTCTTTATCAATTCCCATCTTATTAAGAGTTTTGCTTATATAGTAATACACCTTACCTATTGCAACTTCATTGTATACATCACTTTCTTGAAATACCTTTTCCGCCTGTTGGAAATAACTGTAAGCAGAATGATAAGCATTAAGCTCAAGAGTGATTTTACCTAATGATATAAAAACCTTAATAATTTCATCGCTACAATTATATTTAATATAGATATTATTAGCCGAAAGTAATAATTCTTGAGCCTCATCATATTCTTTTTTCTTTTCATGTATTAAAGCTTTTAAATATAAATTAGTTGCCATATTTAATTCAAGCTCATATTTTTCAATATACTCAAATGAATTTTCTAATGCCCTCCATGCTATGTCCAAATTATTGTTTAATATATTAGCCTCCGCAATATTCTGGTAGTATATACAAATCTTACTAGCCTGTGTTTCCTCTGTTTCCATAAGATGTTCTACCGAAACTTTTAATGCACTTGCTAAATATTCTAACAAGTCCATGCTAGGATTAGATTTACCTGATTCAATTAAACTTATTTGACCAGCAGTTATTCTATCTCCAGCCAGATTTTTCAATGTTAAATCAAGTTCCTTTCTCTTTTTTTTAATTTTTTCCCCTAAAGATAAAATTTCCATAAATTCATCCTCTTCTCTTAGCAAATGCTTTCAAAATACTTTAGATAATTATACTACTATATTGTATCATAAACTAACAAAATACACAAAAATAATTGCTTTAAAATTTTATTAAATATACCTATTTAAATAAAATTTGTAACATTATACTGTTTTTTTGTAGCATTTCATGAAATCTCATTCTTTTTAATACAAAATTAACAAAAAAACTGAAGCAGATATCTGCTCCAGTTATTTTAAAGGCATCATTGCTCTATCTAACATATCCTCAGCTCTATGTTGAATTTTTTTTGCCCTTTTCCTTATCTTTCTTTTAGTTCTTCCATCCATTGAAGGCATTATGTAACTAACAGCCAGTGCTAAACTTGCCATCAATACCATAACTTTTAATAACATTTTCATAAAATACACATCCCTTCTTAGTTATACACCTATCTACTAAAATTTATTAAATTATTTAATATTAATAAATTTATCTCAATAAACTATTCAATTTTATACTTATTGATAAATAATAGTAGATTTTAAGTATATTTATATGATGTGCATATTTACAATTTATATGCCTAAAATCTTATTATAATACGTTAAATTTGTATTAACTCTTAATCAATTCTAATATAATCTTCTCCTTAAAATCTTCCGACAAATCCTTTAAGTATTTTTTTCTTAAATCTTCATCTGAATTCTTTAAATACCCTATTACATTGGCAATTTTATATTCAACTTTACTATCTTTATCATTACTTGTACATATAATATTATTAATATTTTTTTTAATAATTACAGAAAGTTCTTCTTTTATTTCTTCAGTCATTACTCTTATATTATTATTTCTAATAGCCTTATCAACTACAGCATCAGACTCCACTCCTGCACCCGCTTTAGCTAATTCATCAGCAATATCATTATACAAATCATCAGTATGGCTATCTACCTTAACAAAGATAATATTTATATTTCTTTCTTTCTTTAATTTATTTATATCCTCATAATAGCTTTTAGACAAAACTGTATTTCTTTCCCAGGCACCTGTTGCATGTTGACAAACTCCTGCGTAATCATAAAATAATACAATCTCTCTATAGTTATTATCTACAGCATATCTTACCCCTTCAATAGCAGCCTTTAATTCTCCATTTACTTGTCTTTGATTACATTCTTTATTTTTTCCTCCACCATAGCTAATATGAGTAATTATTTCATTCTCAACTACAACTAATCCATATCCAAATTCTTCTGTAGCTATATTGTAGCTTCCATCTACATAAATATGTGGTATATATTCTGGATAATTATCTATACCTTTTTTCAATTCTGGGGTGCTTTCTAAATAATCTTTAGCTTCTTTTTCTGTGGCAAAGCTTTTATATATAGCCCCCTTAGCTCCTTTTACATAACAAAGACATTCATTCCAACTTGTTACAATAATATTGGTAATATCAATATTATTCTTAAAATCTCTTCCTTTTTTTATTGCATAATATTTATTTGCCATAATAACTCCTACCCTAACGCAGACTTACTTAGTAAAAAATGTTATAGTTTTTTTCATAGATATTCTTACTACATCCACCATTTTTTTTATTTCTCTTGCTCCAAATTTATCATTTAATAGAGACATAGCTTCTCTAGATATCTCTATAATATTACTTTGTCCTTCCCAATTGTCAATTATTACTTCCTCTGGAATATCACAAAGTACCTTTTGAAGAATAAAAAATGTTACCGCTAAATCATCAATTTTTCCTATAATAGGCAATGTGTCTGGTAAGATATCTAACGGAAATAAAAGATATCCCAGTGCTATTGAGATATTGAATTTTATCTCTTTTGTCACTCTTTCATCTTTATATAATCTCATAAATAAAGCAATTATATCTGGGATAATTACCACATATGGATATAAACTTTCAAACTTTGTAGAAAATCTATCTTTAAGCTCTTTTCTAAATCTTCTATAAGTATATTCCTTAGAATTACCTAAATTTTTTTTAGTGCTTTCCAACTCTGAAAATTTAACTTTTTCTTCATCTTTTTTTTCACTAACATCATTAGATTTATCTTTTTCATTTTCAAAGTTGAAATTGCTAACTTCAGCTTCTAGTCCATAGGGAATTATTGATAATGCTTCTAATTTAAAATCAACCATAGGTATAACCTTACACAATTTATATAAATCTATACTTATCATATCATCAGTAAATTCTATTCCTAGGTTAATAACCTTTGAACTAATTACCTTTAATGCTACATTAACTATACTTTTAAATATTTTAAGGCTTTTCACATTAATTTTATCTATACTTAAGTATAATTTATTACCTTCAACTTTATATATAGATATATTCACTGAAAAAGGTATAGACACTTTATGTTTATAACTTCCAACTATATTAATATCCTTATCAATCAATATTTTATCGACTTTAAGTCCTTCTACTGTTATATAATCTCTTAATACTTCTGTAACAATACTATATAGATCTTTTTCTGTTATTGTAACTTTTATATTAGATATTTTCATTTCAAGCACCTCCATTTATATTTTAATCATAATATTAGATTATATCATGATTGTAATTAAATCTTTATATTAAAACAAAAATGGCATACCACAATTATACATCATAATTAGAAACAGTACTCCTTAATTGTATATATCTATTAAATTACGCATTGAATAACTAAATTAATTCTTTCTATCAGATTAATCTCATAAAATTTAACTGGTTTTTTAGTCTCATGGTCATATAGCACTCTTATGATTGGTCTATCCGGAAATCCTTTATTTTGCCTTATTACATATCCTTCTACTCCATTAGAAAGTTTTACACAACATCCTAATGGATATACGGAAAATGTCTCTTTAAAAGCATGTACTAATTTCTCATCAAATTGACTTCCCAATCCTGAAAGTATAAGTTCGTAAGCTTGATTTGGTTCAAATTTTTTTCTATAACTTCTATCACTTGTCACTGCATCATACACATCGCATATTCCCACTATTTTACCAAATCTTGAAATTTGATCTCCTTCTAATCCATAAGGATATCCTTTACCATTAATTTTCTCATGATGCTGCTCTACACCTTCAATAACATCAGCCGAAATTTTATAATTTTTACTTAATATTTGTCCTCCATAAATTGGATGTTTCTTCATAATTTCAAATTCTTCATCGGTAAGTTTTTCGGTTTTATTAATTATATCTATAGGCACTTTTATTTTTCCTATATCATGTAGCATTCCACATATGCCTAAATCTCTTACTGACCATTTTTTCATTCCAACACTCATGCCTAAAAACACTGACATTATTCCTGTATTTATACTATGTAGAAATGTATAATTATCATGAGTTTTTACATCATTTAAACACTTATTTACATCTCCAATTTCCATTATATAGTTTAATAAATTATCTATATTATTTAAATATTCATCTCCTGCTGAACCTGTTATGCTTCCTATGCCTCTTGATATATTTTTTAAACTTTTCATAGTTGCTTGTTTTAATACTATTATTTCCTCATCAACTTCATCTATATCGTTTAAACGTTCATCTTCAATATAGACATAATATACTCCTAGCTCTTCTAGTCTTTTTATGTACATACTATTAAGTTTCATACCAGCCTTTAATAAAATTCTGCCATCATCACCATATACATGTTTACCTAATATATCTTCATCTCGAACTCTACTTATATTTTCTAATCTCATGATTTCCCCCAAATTATCCGCTATATATATTCTGCTCTTTTCCCTTCAATGTCATTAAATACTTTTTCCATTGCATCCTTAATTCTAGCACATACTTCATTTAATCTATTACTTAATATATCATGGTCTTCATCATAATCAAAAGTTACAATCCATGCAGGGTTAAACTCTTCATCATAAGGTTCTATGGTTTTTACTATATTGCTAAAGCTTTCTTCATCAAATAAGTCATATATGGCTGAGAATTCCCAATCTTCTACATCTCTATTTGTATCGAAATATAAATTTACATTTTCTCCATCATAAAATAGTTTAGTAATATATTCTATACCTTCATTAACCTCATAGCTACCAAGTTCTTTAGTAAAAATTTTTGTATCTTTATCTTTTTCCATCAGCACAATTGCAGAAAAATCCATATTATTTCCTCCTACTTTATGTAAAATATTTACATATTTTTCTTTTCATGTTATAATCTTTTTAGTATTTTAAAGGGGTGTGAATTATGAATTATCTAAAAAAAGTAAATAAATTCAAAACTCTTTTCCTCTCATTTTTAATTGTTCTCTCTATTACTTCTATGCTTATTTTTATCTATTCGACTTCAAAATATAAAAATTTAGATTATGCTATAGAAAAATATTCTACTTCTGGACCTTTTAATAAGTATAAACTATACTCCTTAGAAAAGTTTAAAATCAGATTTTCAGATGGTGATATATGTATAGCCGAAGTAACGGGTATCGAAGGAACTCAACCCTATAAAACCGTAACCTATACACTTCACTTAGCAAAGAACAAATCCGGGAAATGGAAGTTATCTGAAATTTCTCTCGATCAGAAGTAATTATTTTCCTATAAACTAGTTATCATCATAATACCTATTTAGTATACCTTAGCAGCCATAAATATACAATAATATATAACACTCCCCTTAAGATAATATTTAGTTACCTTAAGGGGAGCATTTATTCTTTCTATTTTACTTCTGCTAATACACTCAATAAGTAATCATACATCCTATCTAGTGAAGAAATACTTATATGTTCATCTGGTGTATGAACATCAAAAATATTTGGTCCAAAAGAAATTTGATCTATATTTCCATTAAATTTATCTCCAATTAATCCACATTCAAGACCTGCATGAATAGCAGATATTTCTGGTTTCTTTCCAAACTTATTTTCATAAACTTGTGTAAATATAGTTCTTATTGCAGAGTTTGGATTGTATTGCCATTCAGGATAATCTGACTCAAGTTCAATAACACAATTCATTATTTCTGCAAGTACTGTCATCTGGTCTACTATTGATTCCTTTAAAGAAGCTACAGAGCTTCTAACTGCACTTTCAAATATTACGGCTTCAGAAGTAGTAGTCACTACACCTACATTAGTAGAACTTTGAACTAACCCTGGTATTGCCATACTCATAGTTTGTATTCCATTTGGTAATAAAAATAATGTTCTTAATATATTTTGCCTAGTTTCATCAGAAAATACTTTGTCAACAGAATTTGTAGATTCGCAAGTTAATTTTAAATCGTCATCTATACCTTGTAGCTCGTTTGCAAATATAGAACTCCACTCTTCAATTTTTTCTTTAACTTTTGTTATATCTTCTGGTCTTACAGCTATAATAGCATCTGCTTCTCTTGGAATAGCATTCATTTTAGCACCACCATTTAAAGATGCTAATTTAAAATCTACCACTGAATTAAGATCCATTAAGAATCTTCCCATCATTTTATTAGCGTTTCCTCTTTCTTTATTAATTTCCATACCAGAGTGTCCGCCTTTTAGCCCTCTTATTTTAATAGATAAAGAACTATAATTCTCAGCTACATTCTCATAACTAGTTGGTACAGAGAATTTAACTCTGACACCTCCAGCACAGCTTACTAAAAGTACTCCTTCTTCTTCAGAGTCTATATTTATTAATATTCTTCCATCCAAATGATCTGGATTTAAGTTTGTTGCTCCACCCATTCCTGTTTCTTCTTCTGTAGTTATTAACACTTCTATAGCAGGATGAGATATTTCTTTACTATCAAGAATTGCAAGAGCATACGCTACAGCAATACCGTTATCAGCACCTAAAGTAGTTCCATTAGCCTTTATAAAGTCACCATCGATAATAAACTCTATTGGATCTTTATCAAAATCATGCTTAGTTCCTTGATTCTTCTCACAAACCATATCCATATGACCTTGTAAAATTATTTGGGGAGCATTTTCATATCCACTAGTAGCTGGCTTCTTAATAATAACATTTAATGCTTCATCTTGTATAACCTCTAAATTTCTATCTTTAGCAAACTTAACTAGCCAATCACTAACACCTTTTTCATTTCCTGAACCTCTTGGTATTTCATTCATCTCTTTGAAAAATTTTATTGCCCCAAAGCTTTTTAAGTTTTTTAATGTTTCTATCATTTTACTCATCCTTTCTTAAAAGAAAATCATCTTTAATCCAAATATAATTAAAATTATACCGCCTATATAATCTGCATACTTTCGTAATATATGGATTTTTCCTAAATACTTTGCTATTATAAATGCCAGTATGCTCATAATAAATGTTATCACACCAACAATAGCAGTAAAGAGTGTCAGGGTTATCATATTTCCAATTCTTGAAAAAGCAATAAATCCAATGACTATGGCATCTATACTTACAGATATCCCTAATATAAAATACATCTTGAAGGTTAAGACAATATTTTCTTCTTTCTCTGTCATTCCTTCCTTTATCATAAGTATGCCAACTATTGCAATTACTATTCCTCCCATAATTTCAGGAACACAAGCAATATTCTCTGTAAATATTTTACCTCCTAATCCCCCCAATATAGAAAGCAAAAATTGGAAAAAACCAAAAGAGATTGCAAAAGATAACTTTTGCCTTGTTTTAGCCCCCTTATTTAACCCAATGGCTATTGCAACGCCAAAAGCATCTAATGAAACTGCTAATGCTATGAATAGCAACTCCTCTATTGTCATAAAAGACCCCCTATCAAATAAATTAATTATTGCATAATTTCTATTCTGATTATAATATTAACATTAATATTATAATTCTAATTTTTCTAAATTATGATTATAAATTAAATTATTTGCACTATAATAATTATCACTTTTAAATACGTAGTTGTCAATTAGAAATATAGTGTTAAAATATATTCATGAGTTTTATTTTATGAGGTGATACCATTGATTACAATATTTAAAAGCGATACCTCTGGTCTTCTTAGAGAAATTTATTCTATAGAGCATGGCTCTTGGATTAGCATGATTAATCCATCAGATGAAGAGGTTCTTCTTATTACTCAAAAACTTAATATTCCTCAAGATTTCATAAGAGCAGCATTAGATGAAGAAGAAGGTTCTAGAATTGAATTTGAAAACAATTCTACTCTAGTGATTATAGATATTCCATTCACGGAAATTGATGATAATTCATTAACATATGATACATATCCACTGGCCATAATATATACTGAAAGTGTAATTGTTACTGTCTGTCTCAAAAATAGTCCTGTTCTATCAGACTTTACCCTTGAGAAGATTCCTTCATTTTATACTTTTAAGAAGGTTAGATTTATGCTTCAGATATTATATAGGGCATCTAATTATTATTTGCTATATCTAAGACAAATAAATAGAAAAAGTTTATTAATTGAAAAAACCCTATATAAATCATTAAAGAATAGAGAACTAATACAATTATTTGCTCTTCAGAAGTCTTTAGTATATTTTTCTACCTCACTGAAATCTAATGATTTAACTTTAGAAAAACTTTTAAAACAAGAGATTCTTACAAAGTATGATGAAGATAGAGATATTTTAGATGATGTTATGATAGAAAATCGTCAAGCTATCGAAATGTGTAATATATATGGTGATGTACTTACTGGTACTATGAATGTCTTTGCATCTATAATTTCTAATAACCAAAACCAAGTAATGAAATATTTAACATCAGTAACTATAGTTATTTCTATTCCAACTTTAATATCTGGTCTTCTAGGAATGAATGTTGGTGGAATACCTTTCTTCAATTCAGCTAATGGTTTCTTTTATATGTGCGTAATTGTTGCATTAATAACTATAGCTGTAACCATTTATCTTAGACGAAAAGACATGTTTTAAATATTATTTAGCTAATTAAAATCTGTATATGAAATTATTAATTACTCATATATAGATATTTAATTAGCTTCTATTTTTTTGTAACACTCATCAAATCTATTTCATATAATGGATTTGAAAACATTTTTATATGAGGTATATAATGGAATATATTAACTTTCCTTCTGATATTTTCACAAGAAGAGATGATGTAATTAATCCTGGAGATAATATGTCAGCCTATATTAGACTTGTACACATTGCAGCTCGAGCTCCTGATTTAGATTTCTATATCAATGATAAACTAACAATTCCTTCTTTAGTGTATCGGGAATTTACTGAATACATTAAAGTTCCCTCCGGTACTTATAACATAAAAATATATCGTGCTAATAATAGAGATTTTCCACTAGCAAATGTAGATGTTTTTATAGCTCCTAGAAGTGTTACTACTATAGCAGCTTATAGGCAAAGAAGTCTACTAAGACTATATCCTGTAGATGAAACTCCATTAATTTCTCCAACAGAAGGTAAGGCTAAAATTAGAATTGCTCAATTTATCGAGAACATTCCACCAGTAGATGTATTACTTTCTAATGGTACCGTACTCTATAGGAATGTAAACTTTAAAGATATAACAAATTATATTGAATTACCTATTGGTAGATATACAATGATATTGAAGCTGGCTGATACTGATATTGATATGCTATATGTTCCAAATATAAATCTGAGGTCAGACAAATACTATACCCTTTATTTAATTGGGCTAGTTAATAACTTCCCATCGCCTCAGATGTTGATTCCATTAGATGGTATCAGTTATTTAAATATATAAATATTTATGTATAAATGTATATATATATTTATTTAGTCTTAATCATATAATTATTCATATAAATTAAAAGCTAGCTCTAGGCTAGCTTTTAATTTTAATAGATTTCTATTGCCCTGCGTATTGTAATTTATATAAATTACTATAAAGTCCTTTTTTCTCTAATAGTTCTGAATGATTTCCAATCTCTCGTATTCTCCCCTTATGCATTACAATGATCTTATCTGCATTTTTGATAGTTGACAATCTATGTGCTACTACTATAGTAGTTCTTCCTTTAGTTAACTTATCAAGAGCATCTTGAATTAAACTTTCTGTCTCGGTATCTATATTAGCTGTAGCTTCATCTAACACTAGAATTGGTGGATTAAAAGCTAATGCCCTTGCAAAGGCAACAAGCTGCCTTTCGCCTTGTGAGAAAGTAGTTCCTCTTTCATTAACTTTGGCATCATACTTATCTGGTAGCTTTTCAATAAATACATTAGCATTTACATAATTACATGCTTTAATAACTTCTTCATCTGTTATGTTCTCATTATTCAATCTTACATTTCCTTTTATATCACCAGTAAAAAGAAATACATCCTGAAGCACAGTTGCTACATTTCTTCTTAACTCCTCCTTAGGCATTGTCTTAATATTAACACCATCAATAAGTATTTCACCCTTTTGAATATCATAAAGCCTAGTAATAAGACTTATTATCGAAGTCTTTCCAGCTCCAGTTGCTCCAACAAATGCCACAGTTTCACCTTTTTTAATTCTAAAGCTTACATCTTTCAATACCCAATCTTCATCATTGTAAGCAAACCAAACATTTTTAAATTCGATTTCTCCTTCTGCTCGTCCTATATGTGTTGGATTCTCTACATTTTTTATTATAGAATCATTATCTAATAGCATAAAGATACGTTCAGATGACGCCATAGAAGATTGTAGTATATCAAATTTTTCTGATAAATCGAATATTGGTTGAAATAATTTTTGGATATATGTTATAAATGCATACAGTACACCAAACTCTAATGTTAGATCTAGAACTGCTGAACCTCCAACCCAAATTAGTATACATAAAGCAATTTGATAAGTCATATCCATCAATGGCCTAAATACAGCAAATACCTTAACTTGATCCATTGCAGCTGCGGAGTAAGATGTATTTATCTCATCAAACTCTTTATATTTTTTATCTTCTACCCCATAAATTTGCACAGTTCTCATACCACTTATATTCTCCGCTAAAGAGGAGTTTATTCTAGACAATCTAGCTCTTACCTTTCTATACGCTTCTCTATCATATTTTCTAAATATAAATGTTAATGCAATTACAAGTGGAAGAGTTATAATTGATACTATACCCAATTTTACATCTAATAAAAACATAGCAATAACAATGCCTATAACTAAAAATGCATCTTTAATTAAGTATACTAATACGGATGTGTACATCTCATTTAATGTTTCTACATCATTAGTAATTCTAGTTACTAATCTTCCCACTGGACTTTTGTCAAAAAACGATAATGATAGGCTTTCTACATGCTTAAATATAGAAGCTCTTATGTTATATACAATTTTTTGACCGGTATACTGTAACATATAAATTTGAATATAGTTTAATATAAATATCACTATATAAATAAGTAATATTATAATTGCACTCCACTTTATCGAGTTCAAATCATTGCTTCTTAATATTTTTATATCTTCTGCAGTTATATCATAAGCTTCATACTCATTATCACCTTGAATAAACTTATTATTCTCTATTCTATAAACTGTATTTTCACTTGCTACACCTTCTATAACATGAGGTCTATTATTATTGTCATACACTATAGATGCTTCTACTGATCCTTCTCTTTGTCCTCTTACTACAAATTTTTCTCCTATAGGGATAGCATTATTCTCAACTTTATCCACAATAGAGTATTTCTTGCTTAAAGGATTAATATTATTATCTATAACATTTTTTATTATAATAGGAACAGATAAATCTAAGCATACCACTAAAAACATGATAACTACTACTATTCCTATAATCCATTTATATGGTAGCGCAAACTTTAAGAGTCTTTTCATTAAAAGGGAGTCATATTGCTTATCTAATACTTCATCTTCCTGATTAAAGTTTTCCATAATTAAATCTCCTCCTCTTCCATAATCTCTTGCTCGATTTGCTGTTTTTCATATATATCTTTATAAATACCCGGTATATTTTTAAGTTCCTCATGAGTTCCTGCTTCAACTATTTTTCCCTCATCCAGAACTATAATATTATGGGCATCTTTAATTGCTGAAATTCTATGAGATACTATAATAGAAGTTTTATTCTTCATTACTTCCTTTAAATTTTCAAGAATTTTAACCTCAGTCTTGGCATCTACTGCTGATAAACAATCATCTAAAATTAATATATCAGGGTCTTTTATAAGTGCCCTTGCTATAGAACTTCTTTGCTTTTGCCCTCCAGAAAGTGTAGTTCCTCTTTCTCCTACAATAGTCTCAAATCCTTTTGGAAAATCTATTATATTTTCATATATATCTGCTTTCTTTGTGGCATCATATATTCTCTCCATGTCTACCTCATCAAAAGCAAGCCCTATATTATTTGCTAAGGTGGTAGAGAATAGAAATGGATCTTGAGACACAAACCCAATATTAGTTCTAAGACTATTTAATGATATTCTATTTATATCTTTATCACCTATAAATATCTTTCCATCCTTAACATTATATAATCTAAGCAATAGATTTATAAGAGTGCTTTTACTACTCCCAGTTTTACCTACTATACCAAGAGTTTCTCCTTGTTTTATCCTTAAATTTACATCTTTTAGGGCTGGGGTAGCGGTATTATTATAGCTAAAGGTTAAGTTCTTTATAACTATATCTCCTTGTAAACTATCCACATCTGATGTCCAACGGTCTACTATATCTGGTTCAGTGTTTAAGACTTCCTCTATTCTCTCAAGAGACGCAAATCCCCTTTGCAAAGTGTTAATCACTTGGCCAATAGCCATCATTGGCCATACTAAATTTCCTAAATACATATTGAAGGTTACAAAATCTCCTAATGATATTTGCCCAAGAACTACAAAAGTTCCACCTACCACAATCAATAAAGCAAAACTTAGAGATGCAATAAATTCTATTAAAGGTGAAAATATTCCCCATACTCTTATAAATTCCATATTAGCTTGGAAGTTCTTATCATTCTCCCTCATGAACTTTTCATATTCTTTTTCTTCTTGAACAAAAGATTTAATTATCCTAATTCCAGAAAAATTCTCTTGAACCACATCTGTAAGTTTAGAAAAATATCTTTGCACTTTTCCGAACTTTCTGTGTATTGTTTTTCCAAATTTACGGGATACTAGAGCTACAAAGGGAAGTGGTATTAATGATAACAAAGTAAGTGGAACATTAATGGTTAGCATAATAACGATGGTAGCAATAGTCAAGACTACTGCATCAAAAAACATAATAACACCAGGCCCTAATGCCATTCTTATAGCGTTTAAGTCATTAGTGGCAAGTGCCATCAAATCTCCTGTTTTCCTATCATTATAAAAATTCGAAGACAATCCTTGTAGATGTTTAAAAAATTTACTTCTTATATCATACTCTATATTTCTAGAGGTCCCATTTACATATATTCTCCACATAAATCTTCCAAAGGCTATAATAAATGCAATAAGTAATATATATACTATGGATTTAACTAAGATGTCTTTAGTAGCACTACCTAATGATAAACTATCCGTTAATGAGCCTAAAATTTTAGGTGGAACAAGTTGTAAAAAGTCTACTATCATAAGAAAAAATATTCCTATAAAATACTGTTTCTTATATGGTGTTGCATACTTTAATAGTTCTTTAATTTTCTTCATATTTCCCTCCCTATTCTTATGATACTACCCCAAAATTTAAGAACAATGAGATGTATATAATTCATATTATTTATATAGATATATAATACAAGAATTTACCTTTTATTTCAATATATTTAATTAGAAAGGCGAAAGTTTTGTGTTTGGAAATGATTGTTTTAAACTTTCGCAAAAAAGCTAAAGCTTTTGCAAAATAATTTATTCTCTTTTAAAATGCTATTTAATAAGGTATAAAGATATACCTAACATTTTATAAAGATTAAACCATTATGCAAAAGCCTTTTCTTAGCTATATAAATCTTCTTTTATTATTTTAAATACTTCTAAAGCCTCTTCTATATTTGATTTTAGTAACATTTTTTTATGTTCGAATTCTTTAATCCCCGCATCAGTAATTCTATATATCTTCTGCGATTTTTTACCTTCATCCCAACTACCTTCAATAAAGCCTTGCTTCTCTAATTTTTTAAGCAATGGATATATCCCCCCTGTGCTAGGTATCCAAAATCCATTAGTTCGTTTTCCTATTTGATGGGATATATCATTACCATTAGTGGCTCCCTGAACTAGTATATATAAAGTGTATATTGGCAATAATCCCTTAGTAAACACTTGCCCTACAGCTTCATTTTCTGTTTTCACTTTACGAAGTTCCTGAAGTTTTTTTCTATATTCTTCATAAAGCTTCTTTTCTTCTGCCTTTATATCACTTATATCATTACTTAATTCATTTTCTCCCATATTTTCCTACTCCTTTTCGTAGAGAAGTACTCCTATGAATCCTGGTCCTGAGTGCACTCCTGATACTGGACTTAAATAGCCTCCAAAATTTACAAAGTTAGCATTTTTATGCATCTTAAACTTCTCCACTAATGCCATGGCTTCTTCTTCTGCCTCACCATGCATTACATGAATATCACATTTTTTATTATTCAATTTAGATATAGCGATATCATAAATTTTATTTAAGGACTGCTTTCTTCCCCTAACCTTTGAATAAGTATAATATTCTCCTTCTTTATCTACACTTACAATGGGTTTAAGATTTAAAAATTGAGCTATAGTTCCAGCTACCTTTCCAATTCTTCCCCCTCTTATAAGATATTCTAAAGTGCCTATAACAAAATATATTTCTATTCTATCATTTATTTTAGGTAGCTCTGCTACTATTTCATTAAAGCTTTTTCCTTTTTTAATCATTTCCGCTGCTTCTTCAATAAGTATAGTTTCACCTTTAGATATGGACTTAGAATCATGAACATAGGTCTTAATCTCTGGGTGATCCTCTGATATAAGCTTAATTGCATTATTAAAACCTGATAATTTTGAAGAAATTGTAACTACAATTGCATGGGTATAGCCTTCTTTTTTTAACTCTTCAAACATTTCTTCCATATCTCTCATAGATGGTAAGGAAGTAGTTGGAGCATTTATTTCTAGCGTATCATATACATATTTTGATGTAATATCTACTCCATCACTATATTCTCTATCTCTATATATTATTTTAAAAGGTAATACCTTTACATTATACTTATCTACTATATCCTTAGTAATGTCACTAGCACTATCTGTAATTAAAGCTATTTTTTCCATAATTATCACTCCTATATGTATTCTCTTATTATTATATATCAGTAGTGAGTATATTATCAATAGTGATATATCAGAAGTGATAATATTATATGCAATTTTATTAAACTTATTTGTCTAAAATTTATAATTTACTCATATATACTATATTTTATTAATTTCTTCTTTAATAGAATTTAAAACCTTTTCTAAGGTATCACCCTCTATAAGTATTCCATCCACTCTTGCAATATATTTATGGCTACATAAATTACATGCTCCTATACACATGTTTTCTGTTACTTTATGCTCATCTCCAAGAAGCTCTTTTAATTCTTTAACTAACTGTTCTTGTCCTTCATTACATTTACATGTGCTAATTTTCTTTCCCATGATTTATCTTTAGTGATAGAGTGTATTGTAAGTACCAAACCCTCACTAAAGTTCACCTCCTTTCACTTTATACACTTTCTTATGTATAACAAGTTATTAGCTCACATTGTATTTGAAATGCGACATAAAAATGCCGTAAAATTCATTTCTGAACAATACGGCATTTAGAAAAATATTCGATTTTATAGTTTAATTATTAAATAAGAAAAATGCTCACTAAAAATTATTTCTATACTTCTTTAAACATGAAAAGAACATGTTTTGCATCTGAGAAACCATTTTTCCTGTAAAACTTCGGTGCAGGCGTAAAACGGTTTGTTGTTAATGTAAAACCAGCTAAGTTATGTTCTTTAATATAGTTTTCAATTACATTTAGTAACTCTGTTCCATATCCCTGTCTTTGAAGTTCAGGGGATATAAACATTTCGTCAATGAAAATCTCACTATTGTTCCACCAAATTTTTTCATGGCAGAATATAGCACCTTTGATTTCATCGTCTAGCCATAATATATATCCAATGAATTTTTTGCATTCCACATAATCCATCAAATAGTCTTTTGCTGTATCCAATGACCAACGACATTGCCAAAGCTCATTATTATATACTGACATCATAATTTCTGCACATGCAGTCAAGTCTCTTAATTCAAACTTTTTTATCATATTTATCCTCCCTAAATAATGGAGGGTTAAAATATAGTCACCCTCCAGGCTTTATTTATTTTGTTGCTTATACTTTTTTTCATATCAAATCATCCTTTCAAAACAAATTTTATTGCATCATAGAAAATCTATGTTGTAACTTATCTAATTAAACATATAGTTATTTTATAATATATAATAAAATTATACCTTAAGTTACATGTAAATTATATCACATTTTACATTTTATTGTATTGTTTTTTATTTTTGTAGAAATAGTTTATATTTTCTAATACCGCATTATTCAATTTTCAAAGAACATTATTCATATTTTAAATCTCATTAGTTGTGTCACATTTTAACCCTACTGTGTAATAACTACATACTTTTAATCTTATCTAAATTTTCTCTTAATCTTTTATTTTCGTCTTTAAGTTCTTCCATCTCAACTAATTGGATAATTAGCTTTTCTTTATCTTCTTTAAGTTTTTTAATTTCCTCATAAAGTTGTTTTATCTTATCATCTTTAGCCTTTATTTTATCTTTAGATGTAGCAACTATACTATTATTAGGAACACCTTTCTCTATAGCTCTAAGGCTTAATATGCGTTCTTTTAGAATGTCATTATTATATAGAGTAGCCTTAGATACTCCTGCTTCCTCGGCTACTGTTTTAAAGTTGATTTTCTTTGTTTTAGAACGCTTTAACTTATCTATTGCTTTATTAACCTTTTCAATAGTTTCTTGATTCTTCTTTTCTGCAAATTCCTTTAAACCTTCTGTATTTCTATTAGGCTTCTTTACCATTCATTTGCACCTCCAAACTATCTACTAATGGTTTTAAATACTTATATTTAACATATTGTCTTTCCCAAGAGCGTTGTTGACCTAACTCTTTATACCTTGCCATTTCCTTTTCCATAAGGTCTAATTCTTTCTTTAAAATGGGGTAGAACTTAACCTCCGTAACGTAGTTGGGGCAATTGTAGAAGAAACACCCATCACCATCAGAACAGTTACCCCTTCTAAAGTCATATAGGCATACGCCTGTTGGTAATGGATTAAAGCTCATTGATTTTGATAAATTAGATACTATATTATCAATTTCTTGCTCCGTTTTACCACGGAACTGTTCATTAAGTTTAGATTTAATTTCCTTTGCTCTAAGTCCAGCAATTTTAGAATCTTTGCCAAGTATCATATCTGAATATATATCTTTAACTTCTTCATCCCTTAAAGTAAGGTAATGTGAAGTCATCTCAATAGATACATGAGAAAATTGTTTCATAATATGCGCTATTGGAACTTTTTGTTTAATAAGTTCTCTAACAAATGTTGCTCTAAATTGATGAGATTTTAATGGATATAAATTTCCTTTGTTGTCTCTTATATTCCATCTTTTAATGAAGCTAGGTAATCTTCTACTTGTGAATTTATCTACTTTTAAAACTTCAAAATTCTTATTATATCTAACTAAAAATAGTTCCTTTAATCCACTTTCTACTCTTAATTTCTTAGTATATTCTTCAAGTTCTGCAACTACATTTCTGACCAACTCATTAATAAAAACTTTATGAATTATAGGCTCACCTTTTTCTGTTTTACCAAGAGTAACTTCCATATAATCATATCCATCATTCGTTGTGTGAACACAACCTTGTCGGATAGATAATACTTCATTAATTCTAAGTCCTGTTTGACTCTGAATTATTATCCCTGCTTTAGTTAAGATATTCTTCTCTTTTAATGCACATTGAAGTATTTTATCAAATATATCTTCAGGAATAGGTTTAGTTTTATTTTCTTTTTTAGTCTTTTTAGTATCCCATAATTCACTAGAAGTAAAATCTACAAAGATATTCGTTTTATGTACATTCCAATCTTTTATTTGACCTATTTTAATTATTTCTTCAACTACTAAGCAATATAAATATCCTGTTCTTTTAGCCACTTTTTTATCTTCTTTAAGCCATAATGAATAATTTAAAAATATTTCTTTTGTTACTCCATACTTGTTTTCTATATCTAATAAGCTCATATTACTATTGTACAATCCTTTTATTGCATTTTCTAATGGCAATATATTCTTACTAATATCTATTCTAAGTATGGTACTTACTCTCTTTTAACTCTTTCCTATCTATACTCTCTTATCCTTGTATATCTCTACTATTTTATATAGTTATATTAGTATTTACTATCTATACTATAATCACTAAAGATAACATAGTTCATTTATCCTTTCAGCTGTTTATATTATATAATATATTCTTTCATTTTCAATTGCTCTTATATTACAATTATATAAAAGTATAGCGTATACCTAAGTACACACTATACTTTTACCATTATGCATCTATTTTCTACTACTCATAGCACTATATATAGTTTCTACATTATACTTTAAAACTTCTGAAAAAGATTTCCCATCTTCACTACTATGTAACGTATATATCTGCTTAGTTTCTCCTCCAACTTCCTTAGCTAATATATCTGATAGCTGAGGACTTACTAACTTCTCTACAAAAATAGATTTTATATCATTATCCTTGCAATATTCTATAAGATTTTGCAATTCCTTTGGGGATGGTTCACCTTCTGCAAATACCCCTTCTATACTCTTTTGTTTAAGTCCAAGATCCCTACACATATATCCAAAAGTGGCATGACCTGTAACAAAGTTCTTATTTGTTAATTCATTAAATTTAGGTGTATATTCATTTATTAATATATCAATTGACTCATTAAATTTCTTAAGATTACTCTCATAATAATCTTTATTTTTAGGGTCCTTTTCTACTAATGCATTTTTAATATTCTCACCTTGAATCTTTGCTGTGGTTAATCCTAACCAAGTATGTGGATCATTTCCTGAATGATTATGTCCATCATTATTCTCTTCTAAATCTTTATCTACATCTTCAGTATTTATAAGTTCTACTCCATGACTAGCCTCTACAGTTATTAAATCTTTGTTACTTATAGCTGCCTCAACGTCATCAATCCACTCCTCCATTCCAGCTCCATTGTAGATAAATATATCCCCCTCTTCTATATCTTGCATGTCTTTAGCTTTAATATCAAAGTCATGCGGCTCGCTACCTTCTGGTATAATATTTTTTATATTAATCTTATCTCCACCTATTTCTTCAGTTAAAGCTTTCATCCCATAAAAGGAGGTAACTACATTTATTCCTTCAGCATTGTGTACATTATCTTTCGACTCCTTATTAGAACATGCTGTCAACATAATAACAAGTAAAATTAATATCCCTAAAATTCGTAATCTCTTCATAACTTTTTCTCCTTCAATTGAAAATGATCTTCATATGTAGTTTGATTATATCATTTTGCTTTTATTATCAACACTGATCTAGATCTATACTAATTCTAGGTAAGTGTTAATAGTTTACATGTAGTCATTTTAAAATATTATCATTTTAACTAAAAAACATTCATGAAAACTTAATTTTATATTAATTTATATAAATCATGACTATATTATGTAATATTATGGTTAAACTTATAATAATAGAAGGGAGGAACAATGATGATAAAAATTAAAAACTTATGTTTTTCATATAATAATTCACAAAATTATCTCATTGATAATCTATCACTAACCATTGATAAAGAGAGTTATGTATCCATAATCGGTGCTAATGGTAGTTGTAAAAGCACGCTAATAAAGTTAATTTTAAATTTACTTACCCCTAAAAAAGGAAATATTAACTTAGATTCTAAAAAGATTGGATATGTTCCTCAAGTAGTAGAAAGCTTTAATAGTTCTTTTCCTATAACTGTTTGGGAGATGCTTAATGCTCATAGAACTGTTTTAAAAATCAAAGATAAAAAGTCTATAGATGAAGCTTTAAGAAAAGTTGGAATGATTGAATTTAAAAATTCTCTTATTGGAAATTTATCTGGTGGTCAAAAGCAAAAGGTTTTTATAGCAAGATCCATATTAGCTAATGAAGACATATTAATCCTTGATGAGCCTTCAACAGGTATTGATAGTAAAAGCATGAAAGAAATCTATAGTCTTATAGCTTCCTTAAATAAAAAAAATGGAGTTACTGTTATATCCGTGGAACATAACTTAGAAACAGCTCTTCAAAATTCAACCCATATCCTCGCCATGGATAATGGTTCCGGAACTCTATATACTAATGAAGAGTACATAAGGAGGATTTCTGATGTTTCAATATGAATTTATGCAAAATGCCTTTTTAGCAGCTATTTTTATATCCATACTGTGTCCAATTGTAGGAGTTTTTTTAGTTCTTAAAAGACATTCAATGATGGGAGATACCTTAGCTCACTCAGCTTTCGCTGGTGTTGCTATCGGTCTAGTAATGGGACTTAATCCAATAATATGTGCCTTTATATTTACAACTATATGTGGTTTAGCTATAGAGTATCTTAGGGATTACTATAAGAAATACGCAGAGCTTATTCTTTCTATAATTCTTACCTTTAGTGTAGGTATTGGAATTACTCTTATAAGTACTGGAAAAGCCAGTGGAAATGTTAATAGTTATCTATTTGGAAGTATTTTAACTGTTACTAAAACAGACCTAGTTACTATGATAATTCTTAGTTGTATATCTATTATAGTCATATACTTTTTATACGATAAACTTCTTTATACTACCTTTGATGAAGAGGGAGCTAGAATTTCTGGTGTTAATGTAAAAGCAGTAAATTACATATTTTCATTATTAGTAGGAGCTACTATTTCCGTTTCAATACGTATAATGGGTATTCTTGTAATGTCATCTATGATTGCACTGCCTGTAGCTACTGCTCTTCAACTAAATAAAGGCTTTAAGCTAACTCTATTATTATCAATTTTATTTGGATTTATAGATATAATATTAGGTCTTGTTTTATCTTATATAATAAATTGTGCCCCAGGTGGTACTATAGCCTTGACATCTGTTCTAGTATTAATATTAGTTATTATATTCAAATATACATTTAGGCTCAAAAATTAAAATAAAAATAGCTATATTTCTTAGGTACTCCTAAAATTATAGCTATTTTTTATATTCTTTAACACAACTATATTTATATTAAAGTTTTTAAATACTCCTTAACCTTATCTGTTGCAAAGGCAGCATCTACAGAATCATTATATATCTTTTTATAATCTTCATAGGTCATGTTCACAACTTTATCTATATTCTCACACTCACCTGTTACATTTGTAGCAGAAACAGTTCTATTATCTGTGTTAAAAGTAACTCTTATACCATCTCTGTAAAACTTAAATAATGGGTGCTCTTCATAGCTTCTAACGGCCTTTGTTTGCATATTACTAGTTGGACACATTTCTAAAGTTACATTATTTTCTTTAACTAATTCATAAGCCTCTTTAAGGTTTTCTATAGCAACACCATGTCCAATTCTCTCTGCATGAAGTAATTTAATTGCATCTACTACATTTACTCCTATACCTGTCTCCCCTGCGTGTATAGTAACTCTATAGCCGTACTCTCTAGCTATATTTATTACGTCTACAAACTCTTTAGCAAATCCTTCATTTTCAGCTCCACAAAGGTCTATAGCCACTACACCCTTGTCTAAAAATTTCTTTCCAGCTTCCACCACAGTTGCTGCACTATTAGCACCTCTATGTCTTAAGCAAGATAAAATAAGGTTTGCACTTATATTAAAATCTTTTTCTCCCTGGTTAATTCCATCTAATACACTTTCAATAACTTCTTCTATAGTGAGTCCCTTTTCTGTATGTAAAACTGGTGCATATCTAATTTCTATATATTTTACATTTTCCTTAGCAGCATCCTCTAGAAGTTCATAAGTAATTCTTCTCAAACTTTCCTTACTTTGCATTATTTTTATTGGAATATTAAATCTATCTAAATATTCTACTAGGGATTTACAATCTAATGGTGCTTCTAATAAGTTTTTTAATTCATTTAAATCATAGGTTGGAATTTCTATATTTTCTTTAGTAGCTATATCTAATATTGTTTCAGGTCTAACGCTTCCATCTAAGTGACAATGTAATTCTATTTTTGGTAACAATTTAAAGTCCATGCTTCATACCCCCTTCTATTGTGTTGTATATTATCATATTATTCTTTAAATATCAACTATTTAATTAAATATGCAAAATGTAAAATTCTAAATTCTATATCATTTATAGATCCAATAAAATTATGAAATGTAATGTTTTTTAATACTTTTATTTTATTTATAGAAAGTTTCTATAGTAAATTCAATATATTGACTTACTACCTTAACTTATATACTATATGGTATAGACATACTATCATTACAAGGAGATAAAACGATGAAAAAAAATAAAAAACTTATAATTTCATTAATAATTCTATTTTCTCTTATTGCTACATATTTTATATTTTTTAAAGGATTAACTCCGGAGACTTTAAGAAATTATATATATGATTTTGGTTACTTAGCTCCATTAATTTATATATTATGCTTTACCCTATTACCTATAGCTTTTTTCCCTGTACCAGTGCTCGCTCTTGCTGCAGGACTTCTCTTTGGATTTCTTCCTGGAACTATATATACTATGATTGGAGCACTCTTAAATAGTTCAATAATGTTTTTCATGGCTAAGGTATTAGCTAAAGATGCCGTTACTAGTTTTCTACAGAAAAAACTTCCTCAGAATTGGAATAGTTTTTTAGTTGATTTAGATGAGAAAAAAGGATTTGGAGCTATATTTATACTAAGATTAATCCCAGCTATTCCTTATAATTTAATTAATTATGGTGCTGGATTAACTTCAATAAAGTTTAGTAGTTATATGGTAGCTACTTTTCTTGGAATTTTACCAGGTACACTGGTATTCTTAAATATAGGAAATCAGGCTTTAGATATCCGTAACCCCGCTTTTATAGTATCAATTATTCTTTTAATATTATTAACTGTTTTCTCCTTAATCCTTGGAAAAAAGCTAGGTAAAACTAATTCTTAAAATAGTGTTTTATAAAATTTATATCAACACTTAAAATAGATAATATAAAAAAGAAGGGACCTTTTAAATTAGTCGGTTCCTTCTTTTTTCACATTTATGATTCTATCTGAAAAAATAATTCTTCCATCTTCTAATGTAGTAATCTCACCTAGGTATTCGTCAATACAAGGCACGTTTGTTACCCCATTTAAATTTTCAGTTCTCTCTATTAAAGCTATATTTCCCTCAAATAGGAAAGCTATCTTACTACTCATAGAAAAGGCATCTTCTTTTTCATGAGTTATCATTATAGTAGTAATTTTAAACTCTTCCTGTACTTTCATTATGTAACTTTTTATATAATTCTTTAATTTATTATCCAATCCTGTGAAAGGTTCATCTAACAAAAGCACCTTTGGATCTACAGCTAAAGCTCTCATTAGCGCTATTAATTGTTGCTGTCCACCTGAGAGTTGATGAGGATATTTTCTCATATGCTCTTCCATATTAAAGAATTTCACAAGAAAATTAACCTTTTCATCAATGTATTTCCTTGGCAATCTTCTCATTTTTAATCCAAACTCTACATTTTCCTTGATCGTCATATGTGGGAAAAGCTGTTTTCCTTGATGTACCATTACTATATTTCTTTTTTCTATAGGTAAATCATTTATAATTTTATCATCCACTAACACATTTCCTTTGTTAGGTAATACTGCGCCTGTGATAATTTTAAAAATTGTAGTCTTTCCTACTCCACTAGGACCTAATATGGAAAAAAACTCTCCATCTTCAATAATTAAATTAATATCTTTTAAAATCTCCTTATCACCGATAGAAAAATATATTTTTTGAAGTTCTATTCTGCTCATATGACTACTCCTTTTCTATATACTTACTATTGTACCTCTTTGCTATAAATGAAGTTATAATCATTACTATTACGCTATAAAGTATATACATTAAAGTATATACTGCTGATATATTTCTATTAGAATTAGCTACATATGGAGTCATAATCATAGAGAAGTTAACATGATTATTATTTCCTATAAACATGTTTATAAAATACTGAGAATAAGATACTATAAATGCCATAAAAAAGCTTGATATATATCCTTGAATATATATTGGTATATTTATATATTTAAAGGCTTGCCAAAACGAAGCTCCTAAACCTCTCGCTGCAAGCTCATCTTCTATTCCCCAAACAGTATAATAGGAGTAAACTAACTTAAAAGCATAGGGTAACGAGAAATAAATGTGTAATAGTAAAATTGCAATATCACAAGATGAAAAATATTTTAAAAACAACTTGTGGCTACCTAAGCATATGCTTATTACGGGTAGTAGCATAGGCAAATAGAAAATACTTTCCAATATTATTTTATATTTTATATTTCTAGTTATAAAAAATCTAGCAGCAATTATACTTAGGATTAAAGAAATTAACGCTACCTCCATAGAAAATATAACAGACCTAATACCAATATACCAATCCTTTGATGTAAAAAAATATTTAAATCCATCTAAAGTAAAGTTACTAGGTAAAATATCTTTGGCCTTCCAACTACTAAAAAATGACCATATTATCATAGATATTATAGGAAGTAGTAAAAATACTATTATAGAAAATATTAATATACATTTAATCCACTTTCTCACTACCTTACCTCCTCTTGTCCATCTTCCTTTATCATCTTATAATAAAGGACACATAATATTAAAGATATTAAAATCATTATCATATTTATAGCCATTCCATAGATTCTATTAGATAAATCTGCATTTAAGTAGGTTTTATACGCATAAACACCTATAGATATAGGATTTGATGGACCCAAATAGTAAAAGCCTTCATAGGTAAACATATTAAAATTAAATATTACTAAGAAAGAGGTAAATATAGCTCTTTTTGCTAATGGCAAAAGAATTTTTATTACATATTGAAATTTTGTACAACCTAAATTTTGTGCTACAAATCTATAGTTTTTATCTGCCTTCATGAAAATAGGAGCAACACTAAAAGCTATAAAAGGCATGCCTTTAAAAATATTTAAAAATATTACTGCTATTCCACTAGAATTAAAAATTACATTTATATCAGCCTCAGTAAATCCCAATAATGATACTATATGGAATAATAAGCCTTTATCACTATAAGTTGTATATATAAGTGCTGCAGCTGCTACATAGGATAATAATATTGGTAATCTATATAAGATATTTAAGAACTTATTATTTGACTTTGATATATAGTACCCTAAGTAACTCCCTAAAATTGTGGCGATTACTGCAGATATTAAAGATATCTTAAAACTATAATATAGACTATTTAAA
The DNA here is from genome assembly GCA_902363375.1 of Clostridiaceae bacterium. Classification (GTDB taxonomy): domain Bacteria; phylum Bacillota; class Clostridia; order Clostridiales; family Clostridiaceae; genus Clostridium_J. The sequence continues at coordinate 35,273 of CABIZX010000004.1, forward strand.
AATATAGGATCAGTAAATAATTCTCCATAGTATTTAAATGTAAAATTATTAAAGGAAAGCTCAGGAATATATCCTAAGCTTTCCATAAAAGTATTTATAATAACAAACATAGTAATTGTAATTATTACAGATAAAGATGGAAGAATCATCAGTCCACCAATAATCTTTTTTCTATTCTTATTATTTATCAAAAAGAATCACGTCCTCCCACACCTTCTCTATAATTACTACTAAGTCTGATCTTAATTCTGCTTGTTGGTGTTTTGAAAGTTCCTCATAACTTAAGATTGTATGCTCATACTCTTTATCAGGAGTAAGTTTTTCATCAAGCTCCTTCTGTTGCTCCTCACTTAACTTCTCATATTCAATAGAAGGTAAATCAGCCCACCCCGTTAAATTAGCTTTTGATATTTGCATTTCAGGCGATAATGCTGCATTGATTACTTTCAAAGCTCCATCAACATTAGGTGCATTAGCTGCAATGGCTAAATAATGTGTATTAAATGGTGTACCCTTATCCCATACAAAAGATTTAGTTGATATTGGCCAGCTTTTATCTGCAACTTTACTTAAAGCCTTATTTGCATTATAATCCATAGCAATATCTACTTCTCCATCTTGATACAAACTGTCTAATTGAGCAGAATCTGCAGGATAAACTTCTCCTTTTTTCCATAGATATGGTTCTATCTCTTTAAAGTATTCTAATGCAGGTGCTATAGCCTCTTTAACTGTATCATAATCCGCAGGTAAATCCCTTAGATTGTCATACCCAATAAGGTCATAAAGTACTGTTCTAACAAAAGCTGAACCTGTAAAATCACTAGCTTGAGGATATGTAAATCTACCTGGATTTTTTGTTACGTAATCTTTTAACTGCTGTGCATTGGTTGGTGGTGCATCCATTTTTTCACTATTATAGTTTAATACAAATTGAGCAGTTCCCCATGGTGCTTCATATCCTTCAATTGGGTATCCAAAATCCTTTGTAGCAGCATTTCCCTGTGTATCTACGTACTTTTTCATATTCTCTAATTTGTCTAAAAAAGGTCCATATAGAAGATCATTTTCTTTAGCGTAATAAAAATTTTCACCATTTAACCAAATAAGATCAATAGATCCTTTATCTGTAGAGCTTTTTTCATTAGTAAGCTTTAATAAAACTTCATCAATGTTCATAGGAACCCGATTCAAAGTAATATTATACTGTTCTTTTATATAGGTTGAAAATTCCTTATCAATCCAAGTATTAAATCTTTCATCTCCACCCCATCCATATAAATTTACAGTTTGAGCTACATCATTTTTCTTTCCACATGCTACAAGTCCTAAAGTAAGTACTATTGAAAGAAAAACTAAAAGTATAGATTTTAATTTTTTATTTTTCATTATTCCCTCCTAATACTTTAATCGCCATACATAATCTTTGTATAGCTGTATATAAAATTAATGTTGCATAAATAAACGCCAATATATTCATATGTTCATAAAATATTATCATAATAGTAAACATAATAAAGCCTTCAGTTCTCTCCATCAAACCTGCTTGATAGTGGAAGCTTTTTATACCTGTATTTTCTATAAGCATCCCACTGGTTAAAAATACAGTCATAGATAAAATTATTGTGCAAGCTAATATCATTAAGCTAAAAGTTGCTTCACTACATACAATAGCAAAGGATATTATATATGAAATTTCAACCAATCTATCAAGCCATATATCTAGCAACGTACCTACAGGTGAAACTCTCCCGCTTTGTCTTGCCATAGAGCCATCTACAGCATCCAAAAAACCGGAAACCCATAGTAAAATTATTGATAAAATAACATTACCAACGGAAAAAGAAACAGCTCCTACTACTCCAATTATAGCTGCTATAATAGTTATATTAGTTGGTGATAATCCTTTATCTATAAGTAGCCTACCACTTCTATCAAATATTTTATCAAAATATTTTCTTCCTCTTGTATCTAACATTATTTATCTTCCCTCTTAATCTTCTTAACTGTATTATATCTATTTTTCCAAGATCCTATTGTCTTAGTTTCCCATAGTAATTCTAGTATATGATATGCTTCGAAATTATTTTGTCTAAAGGTATCCACACAAGAGGCACAATATGTAACTATTTCCTTCGATGGGGCTTGCTTTGCACGAATTTGAAAAAGCTTTTGTCCTTTTTCTGGCTTTAGAGTCATAATCATATTCTTTTTACCACAGCATAGTGCTTTTTCTCTATTATTTACGAATTCTAATATATCCACACCTAATTTACTTAATATATTTCTTGCAGCAACGGTATTCTCTAAATGTTCTCTTATAGGGCAAGGATCATGTAAAGATAACTTTTTTCCTTCATATATATTATACTTTTCCTTTGGTATTGCTTCATCTAAAACTGTCCATGCCGAAATTATCTCACAGTCGCTATGTTGAGATAACGTATTTTGACAGTTTGGACATAAAGTATAAATTCTCTTTGTATTATTTTTTTTAAAGGCTTCATTTAAAAATTGCTTTCTTTTTTCATAAGGTTTTCCATCATTAATATGAAGAGAAGGTTTTCCACAACACATGGTGCTTAGCTTCAAACCAGGTATCTGCTCCCTTAAAAGTTCATAGGTATTCATTACTATATCTTCTCCCATAGATAAAATGGAACAACCTGGCCAAAATATATCTTCACCTAGTGGAAGCTCTGCAAATATGTAACTAAAGCTAAGAATTTGATGAGTCTTTATACTTATTTCACCTTTAATCATCCTCTTAAAAATCTTCCCTTCCAAAACATAAAAATAAGAGGTATAGTACCTCTTAATAAATACATTTTCCTATTTTAACAGAAACAGTATAACCTCAATTTTAATTATTGTCAATGTATTATAGATATATATAATACAACCATTAAAATCAATTATATTTCCCTATTTGCTTTTGACATATTCATTTTATATAATGATTTTTGTAATAAATCAAAACACCATTTATATTTATGGGGGGATAAATAATGAAAAAGAAACTTACTCTTGTGCTTGCTCTTTGCATAATTATATCAACTATGCTTATGGGCTGCAGTAAACCAAAAGATGCTTCAAAAGAAGGCGAAGAAAAACAATATCAATATTATACAGCAGAACAATTAAAAACTGCTATTGAAAACAAAGATGATATTTATCTATTAGATATTCAAGTTAAAGAAGATTATGATAAACATCATATCGTTGGTACAGTTCCAACTTATGCTTATCCAGTAGACACTGAAGAATTAACATCTAAACTTGATGTTACTTTAGATGATATCAACAACTCAGATAAACCAGTAATTGTTGTTTGCCCTGGAGGTGGCGGTGGTGCTAAAAAAACTATCGACTACTTAACAACTAAAGGTGTAGATGCTAGTAGAATGTTTATATTAGAAAAAGGTCAAAAAGGTTGGCCATACGATGAATTGTTAGAAAAATAATTTTCATTATAAAAATAAAATGCGAGTGAATTTTCACCTCGCATTTTATTTTTATCTCTCTATTTTTTTGTATTTATCATTATATATCTGTTTAAACATAAAAATTAAAATAGTTATCGCAAAAAGTATTAATAGTGCTGTTACAATCATTTGAGCTCCACCTGTCAGCATTCCACCAACATAAGAATAAACTATAGTTGCTGGTAATTGACCAATTCCTGTAGCAACACTAAACTCTACAAATCCCATTGAAGTTAGTCCCGCTGCATAAGATATAAAATCAAAAGACACAAACGGTAATAATCTACATATTAAAATTGTATGTTTGCCATACTTTTCGAAAAAGCCTTCCACACTTGCCATAGCATATTTACTAGTAAGTTTTTCAACCACATCTCGTCCAAGAATTCTCGCAATATAGAAACATAAAGCTGCTCCTGCCATAGAACTAATCCATGATAATAGTGCACCTTGCCACCATCCAAAAATAGCAGCGTTAGCAAAAGTTATTAAAAATGCTGGTAAAGGTGCTGCTACTGATTGAAGTACCATTAATAAAAATGAAACTAAAACAGCATATATTCCAAAAGATCTTATATATTCTGCTATGGATTCTATACTCATAGAGCTAAATAGCTTAAATATATTATTCATTTTTGAATTAAATCTTGGTATAAAAAAATATGATAGAACTACTAATGCTATAATTACTATAGTCAAAATCTTACCTAAACTTCTTTTTTTCTTCGTCGAACTATTTTTATTTTCCATAGTATCCTCCTGTTAATATTATAGTCTTGTAAATTTATTTTATATACCTACATAAATATAGCAGAGGCACTATTTACAGTCAAAATTTATTTATTATACTTATAGAGCACTTAATTTCTATTTGAAATTCCTATAATTACTGCATATAAAAGGCAAAGTATAGTATACATATCACTATACTTTGCCTAATTATTCTTATTTTAGTTTAGCAACTAAGAACATAGTTTTCATTCCCATAGCCGTAAACTTATCTTCATATTCTGTAATCACATTATCTTTAAAATCACTGTTATGTAGGTCATAAGTTAAAAATTCTATAGAAAAACCTTCAGCTTTAAAATACTCTTGAGAATCATTGAACAAATCTACATCATCTGTTTTAAACCATATCTCGCCATTTGCCTTGAGAAATTTTTTATACGATTGTAGAAACTTTGTATATGTAAGTCTTCTTTTGTTATGGCTTTTCTTAGGCCAAGGATTACAGAAGTTTATATATATCCTATCTATTTCATCCTTTCCAAATACATCATCTATAAGCATTATATTAAGTACCATTAATCTTGCATTTATATCTTTATGTATCTCTATCCCCTCTGACTCAGCCATAACCTTTCTTAAAGCATAAACTACCACTTCATCTTTTAAATCTATTCCTATATAGTTTATATTTCTATTTTCAGCTGATCTCTTGCTTATATGTCCTCCCATTCCACAACCAAGCTCTAAATGGATTGGGTTATTATTTTTAAATTCCTCTTTCCATTTTCCGCAATGATTATATTTATCATATATTACAATATCACTAGCTTCTAATTCTGGTCTTGCCCAATGTTTTTTTCTAAGTCTCATAAAATTCTCTCCTTGATACTAATTTTTAATTATACTAGCTATTATTATAGTAAGTTTTACAAAATTAAATATGTAGCTATAGCAGCAAAAACATTATATATATATTGTCCTGGTATTCCAACTACTAAATCTAAAATTGAAATTCCACTTATAATTGGAAGTATTAATATAATAAATATAATTAAGTTATTTTTATACATGAAATCTTCAAATCTTTGTGATTTACCTCGTAATACATCAATTATTATATTAAATCCATCAAACCCTGGTATAGGCAATAAATTTAATATGAACCATGAACAATTTATAATAGCTATCTGCTTAATGATTAAATATATAATATATTTAATCTCACTATTTCCTGGTATAACTTTAACATATAAAGCTAAAATTATAGTGGCTATAAAGCCTATCGCTAGTGTGGTAATAAGTCCCCCTATCCTTATCTTTAAATCAGCCTTATAATGATCTTTAAAATTTGATCTGTTAATTTCTACGGGTTTTATCCATCCAAAACCTATTACAAGCATAGTTATAAAACCTAATATATTGATATGCTTCAAAGGATTTAATGTATCTCTATCATACTTTTTAGGGGTGTCATCACCAAGTTTTATAGCAATTTTAGATTGAATATATCCTTTAAAAGTAAATGCCACTAAGATTGCCGGTATTATTAGGATTCTTCCTAATAAATAGTTGTCATTCATGCTTTTCACTCCTTCTACAATATCCATAGTATATCATATTTTCGCTAAATATTTTAATTGTTTTATTATTATAAAAGTTTATTTATAAAACAAAAGAACCAATAAGTATTTAAAATACTTATTGGTTCTTCATCATATCTTAAATTATATAAAAATTACTATATCCTAAATAATGATATTTTATACTTTTTAAAGACGTTGTGCTGCTTCAAAAGATAATGGAGACCTTTCACATTCATCATATTTCAATGTAACTTGATAACATAACTTACTGCCCCTCATTCTTTCAGATGCATAGCACAATCCATTAGATCTTGAATCCATAAATGGATGATCTATTTGGTCTGGATCCCCAATAAGTATAAGCTTTGTTCCAATTCCAACTCTAGTAGTGATCGCCTTTACTTGTTTCGGTGAAAGATTTTGAGCCTCATCAATAATAACCCACTGTCTTATTATTGATCTTCCTCTTAGATATGCAATAGCCTCAGTAGTTATAATTCTTCTATCAAATAACTCATTAACCTTATCTTGTAACTCTTTTTCATTACTATATCTTTCTTTTTCATCTGAATCAACTAACACTTCTAAATTATCAAAAATGGGCCTCATAAATGGAGATATTTTTTGCTCTTCTGTTCCTGGTAAAAAACCTATTTCTTCATCCATAGTTACATTAGGTCTACATACTAATATTTTTCTATATTCTCCTGTTTCCTCTTCAATTATTTTTTGTAATCCAACTGCTAAGGAAAATAAAGTTTTTGCAGTACCTGCTGGACCCTTTATAATACTTAAAGGTGCCTCATTGGACGATGAAAATAAACATTCTAACATGAATCTTTGTCCTACATTTCTAGCACTTAATCCAAGGGGCTTACTATCCTTATAATATAAGTTCACTATATTCTCTCCGTCAAATCTACCTAATGCACTCTGTTTTTTATTTTCTAAAGAATGCATAACTAAAAACTGATTTATATAAAGGGTAGGAGTATAATACTCATCTCTATCTTCCATGTAACAAACTACATCATTTTTAGATATAAATTTTTTAGAATAGAACTCTGAAATCTTCTCTGATGAAACATAAACCTCAATTCTTCCTGTATACTGATCATCCCCTGCTGGAACTACCTTTTCATAGAAATCCTCACTCTTTACATTAACAATATCTGCTTTTATTCTTTCAAAGGTATCCTTTGTAATTAGTATGACATCTTCCCCTGCATCTTTTAATGCTTTGCATACTTGAAGTATCCTATTATCAGCTTTATTTTTATCCCAAAATTGTGGAACTTCAGTATTTAAACAATTAGTTTCTATTCTTAGATTTCCTCCACCTGGAAGAGGCACTCCATCACTCAAATTTCCTAATTTTCTTAATCCATCAATAAGTCTTGACGCCTGCCTAGCATTTAGCCCAAGCTCTGTATTGTTCTTTTTAAAATCATCTAATTCCTCTAATACCACCTCTGGTATTACTACATTATTATTTCCGAAAGATAATAGGGCTCCTGATGAGTATAATATAACATTAGTATCTAAAACATATGTTTTTTTCAAGTCATTCTCCTCCTCTCTTATACTATAATATATGAATCACTTCTTATTAATTGAATTACTTTTTCAAATTTATATAAATATTTTTCTTATTGCTATAATATATTATGTAATATTGGAATATTACATAATAATTATTATCCACGTTTTTCCTTTGACAATGGATAATTTTTATTATATAATATTCATACCAAATAACTATAGAGGTGATTCAATGGATATTAATTTTACCCAAGTTTTCAAAGAAAAAAAACTGAAACTTACACCTCAGCGTATAGCCGTATATAATTACTTAAAGTCAACCACAGAACATCCATCAGCGGAAACTATTCATAAGGCTTTAAAAGAAGCTTATCCGACAATGAGTTTAGCAACGGTATATAAGACGCTAAAGGTTTTAGTAGACGTTAACTTAATTCAAGAACTTAATGTTGGAGAAGGTAATTTTAGATACGATGGATTTTCTAATCCACATCCTCATATAAATTGTATAAATTGCTCTAGAGTAGATGATATGGAGGGTATTAACCTTGATTTTCTAAATTCCAGTGTAAAAGATAATACAAATTATGAGGTTATTTCCAATAAAGTATATTTTTATGGACTATGCCCTCAGTGCAAGAAATCAAATTAAGAGATTAGTTAATCTAATCTCTTTTTTATTTGTTCATTTTTAATAATTATTATCACCTTTTGTACATATAATTTATGGAGGGGTGATTATAATGTATAAGAAAAATAATTTGAATATTAAACTATTCAATGTATTTTTATTAATATTAGCTATTTTATGTTTTTTTAAATTATTTTTTATAAAAGGTGATTTAAATGCTAAAAATGTATTTAACTTATCTAAAGAAGATAGTATAATCCATGAGGATTTAAATAATGATAATAAAAAAGATACTATACTTATAAAGAAATCTAATTCTAATTTATTAGCTCAGATAAACTTAAATAATAATGAAACTTATAGTTTAGACTATGATAAAAATCTTCAAACACTTGGAGAATATTGTGAATATTGGCCTGTTAGAGTATCTACTCTAGATATATCTAGGGATAATTCTAAGGAAATCTTTATTCAAAGCTCATTCCACAACAAAGCCGTACAACATATTTTCTCATGGAATGGATATGGTTATGATGACATATTTTGTTCTAATAATAACATAATAGGATTCATGGATAGCTCTAATAGTAAAACACCCAAAATTATATCTGGGAATTTTCAAGATAATGATATTAGTTTAAAGGGGTATTTATATAATAAAGGTTCACTAAAAGAATTTAATAGTAATTTAATCGATTCCTTCCCAGGTAAGGACACTATAAATAATTTTATATGTTTAATAGAAAGTTTACCCGATCCTTATTTGTCTATTCCTAACTATTTCTATTCTCAAATAAGTGGAACTGACTTAGAAAGTATTTTTAGACTTGCTAACAACTCTAATTACTATAAATTTCAAGACGGATACTTTACTGATTTGGCTTGGGATAATTCTGGTAATGTAACCTGTGAAAATTGGATATTAAATTTTAGAACCATTAGCACTTCCGATAGCAAAAAAGTAGGGAATATAACTATAAATTTGATGTTAAATAAATATAATGATGATGATTTTCCATTTAAAATTACCTCTATTAATATATATTAATGTAATTTATCTCTAACAATTATCCTGTTCCTATTATTTAAATTTATAAATCAAAAAATTAAAATGGGACCTAACGGTCCCAAGGGGGATGGGGGGGACCTCTAAAATCATTTTAGAGGTTTATGGAGATTTTAACTTCCATTACATTTTTATTATTGACTAAAAAATATTTTATATACATAATAAAATATTTTTTAGTCTTTTTCTATATTATTATATTCATCTAAAATCTTTTGTAATAATTTAATCTTATTTGGATCAATAAGTCTTATTAGCATATTTATAAGCTTATTGTATTCTTCTTGTGTTAACCCTTTTTCATCTCTAAATATGTTCTCTTCAATTATATCTGCCTCATCTACTATAGTAATATTTTCTTCTGAAAGTTCATCATCTTTAATAATATCATCTATGTCTAAATTATTTAAATCAATATTTGAAAAATCTATTCTCGAAAATTCTGTATTATTCATGTTATTTAATATGGCATTAAAGTCCAGATTCGCTAATATTTCCTCTACTGATTCTTCAGCTTTTTTTTTTACCTCTCTAGTTTCTCCCATACTCTCTTGATTCTCATTGTTAGTAGTCATATTATCTAGCAATACTTTTAATTGTTCTATATCTTCTGGTTTAATCTGAGACAAAATCTGTTCTATAGAGCTATAGTTATTTGATTGGTCATTATTTATATTATTGTTGGAATTTGAGGCACCACTACCTCCTAATAGAGAAGATATCATACCAATTAGGTCACCACCATTGTTTCCACTGCTTTCTCCGCCTATGCCTAAGGAGTTAATTAAGTCTAGAATTCCATTAAAATTTCCTCCACCCATACCTCCTAATAAACTAGCTAGTGGATTACTTCCATTCATCATACCCATTGGGTTATTCATTCCCATCTGATTATTCATTCCCATCATACCCATTGGATTGTTCATTCCCATCTGGTTATTCATTCCCATTGGGTTATTCATCCCCATAGCACCTAAATTAGCTGCCATATTCATAGCATTCATGGCCATATTATTATTTATTGGGTTATTACCATTGTATCCTCCAACATATCCATTATTAGATTGCTCTTGTACATAATTTTCTTCTCTCTCTCTTCTTCTATGCTTATGCTTGCCCATTAGCTCACCTCTTCACTTAATTATAAAATTTTAAAAAAGCAATCCATGAATAAACATGGACTGCTAGTTTTCTTACTTTTCTAGAAACCCCCCTACAACGGGCCATGGTTTACATTCTAATTTTCCCTTTGTAATTTATACCATTTTAAGCAGTCATTTCTTTTGTTAAAGTTTATTACATATTAGCAGCAGCAACATTTGCAGCAGCATTGTTTTTTACAGCAACATCCACTATTAAAGTTATTGCAATTAAATCCAAAACTTCCTCTGTTGCCTCCGAATCCACCAAATCCACAGTTTCCACTTCCGCCAAATCCACATAACCAATATAAGAATATTAAAGTTAATGCATTTCTAGCACTTGAATTACACTCTGTATCTAATAGACATTGATTTTTTAGAATTACGATTATTAGTAGAATCGTACATGGTTGAAAACCCCAACCTGAATTTCCTGTATTTCCGCATCCAAACATCATAAATTCCTCCTTTTTGTGAATTATATTTTCTAATTATCATAATTTAATTACTTAATCTCTTTAGTTAAAATCTATTTTATTTTATCTATCGCTAATTAAAATATTTTATTAGTATTTATTAATTTGCTTTTATCTTGTTATCGTTAATATAACTTCTGTTAACCTCTATTTTTTATTATCCTATGCACAACAAATTTTTACTCTTTTACATTTGCATTTTTTTTCTTTGCATTTACATTTGCAACACTTACATTTGCATTTACATTGACATCCACATCCGCATGAGCATTGATTTCCACCCATTGATCCATAGTTGCAACTTCCTGACATCATTTGTCCGCAGTTATTATTTCCACATCCACTATTGAATCCACATAACCAGTATAAGAAAAGCAATGTTAATGCATTTTTAGACTTTGGTGAACCATCTAGTAATCCTTGATTTGCAAGAATAACTATTATTAAAAGTATAGTGCATGGTTGAGAGTTATTTCTGTTATTTGAATATCCACCCATTTATTCATTCCTCCAATCTTTATTTATCGTTTTCTTATCTATAAGCTTCTTATATTATTTATTCTTTAGCATGGTTTACAAACTGGACTAGGTGTTCTTCTTATAAGGAAAATAGCTATTATAAGAATTATTTGGCATATATTGCATCCACCAAAGCCACCGAAACCTCCAAATCCAGAATTTCCACCATAACCATAGTTATTATTGTTATTGCAGCAATTGCATGGATTACATGGATTGCATGAAGCAGTTTCTATGATATACTTCTTTTGCTTTTTACGATGCTTTATAACTCCACCACAGCAGCAGCAATATTCTTTGCACTTACAGCAGCAAGGTTCACAACAGCAGCAACTGCAGGAAGAAGAGTTATCACAGCAATCACAAGGGTTACAGCAACAAGGGTCACAACAAGGATTACAACAACAGTTGTTTCCACCATTATTGTTTCCACCAAATCCGCAGTTATCTCCACCTCTTCCCCATCTAGAGAAAAGTAGTATTAATATTATCCAAATTATTATTCTTCCGCTTCCAAATCCAAAGTTCTGAGAATTGCTTCCATCTGCGCATTGTCCACCAAACATTTGGTATAGATTTGAATAGTCACTCATATTTTTCATCCTCCTATTCTATTTACATTCTTATATCATCATTTGTATAATACACTATATGATTTTACTTAAGTTTTGACACTGATAATTGTATTTCCAAAGTTTGTTATTCATATTTTTTCATGAGTATTTTTATGCCTTTTTCTTAAGTGTTTATACTATAATATATGTTTTTCTATGAAATCGGTGATAAAAAAAGTCATACCATAATTTCCAATAAAGAAAATTATGGCATGACTTTTTCTATAATACTTAATATAAAATTATCTTCTGTAAAAGTAAAATACTAGTTGTGAATCCGTTAAAAATTAAATGAACAAATACAGGGTACCAAAATCCCTTTTTCTCAACTAAGTAGCAATTAAAGAAGCTTATTACAAATAATGTGACAAAAGCACTAACGCTAAAATGAAGTGAAGCAAACAGAATACTTGTAATAGCTGCCGATATAATAAATCCTAGCTTTCCCCTCAATCTCTTTCTTAATAATTTACCATAAAACATGTATCTGAAGACAAATTCCTCAACTACTGGTGCAAAAACTACAGTAGAGGGAATCGTGGTAATAAATGAAACTAAATCATAACTGCTTAATGTATTCACTACATCTTGTTGTTCAATAGGTATATTAAAACTAGCAAGTACCATATACCATATGATACTACATAAGTATACTAGCCCATAGTTAATAACTACATACTTAATTCCTTTGCTCATTTTAAAATTACTTAATGAAAATTCATATGTTATATAATCCTCATTCCTATTCTTGAAATTTCTCCAACTAATTATAATAAAAATTATTAAAATAAAAGGTAATATATTCGTATAAAGTTCTGGTAATAGGAAAAATAGTATTATATATGATATAGTAACTAACATTTTGATTAATTTAGAATTTTTTTCTATAAATATGGTTTTAAGAAAGAATACTAATGGCAAGATATAAATCATAAATATAGCAAATAGACTTCCTAACAATTTAAAGTAACCTTCTAGATTCAAATAATCCCTCCATCTTTATTTATACATATAATCTATATGTATAAATACAACTTAATATTATTATAACATAAAATAAAGGTAGCTGACTTATTAATCAGCTACCTTTACTTTATTCAATCTCTAAATCTTTAAATATTTCTTCTAGTAATTCCTCTTTTCCTTCCTTTTTTAAGGATGAGAAAAATAATATCTTATCTTCCTTACTTAGATTTAAAGTCTCTCTTATTACCTTACTACTTCTCTGTAATTCATTTTTAGTTAATTTATCTTTTTTAGTAGCTACAACTATAACTTCATATCCATAATGTTTAATCCAATCATACATCATTACATCATCACCAGTAGGTTTATGCCTACAATCTACTAAAAGAGCTACTTTCTTTAACTCAGGTCGATTAACTAGATACTGTTCCATCATTTTTCCCCAAGTAGCCTTTTCGCTTTTAGATACTTTAGCATATCCATATCCAGGTAAGTCTACGAAGTATAACTTATTATTTATTGTAAAGAAATTTATAAGTCTTGTTTTTCCAGGTGTGCCACTTACTTTAACTAGCTTTCTCCTATTAGTTAAAGTGTTTATAAGTGATGATTTCCCTACGTTAGATCTACCAACAAAAGCAATTTCACATCTTCCATCATCTGGGTATTGTGTAGGCTTTACTGCCGAAGTCTTAAATTCTGCTTGTTTAATTTCCATCTTTATCTTCTCCAATTAATGCATTTTTCAATACATCTTCTATCTTTTCTACTGGTATAAATTCTATCTTATTTTTAATTACTTTTGGTATATCTTTCAAATCTTTTTCATTAGCCTTAGGAATAATTATGGTCTTAATCCCCATTCTATATGCAGCTAGGCTTTTTTCCTTAAGCCCTCCTATTGGTAATACTCTACCCGTTAAAGTTATCTCTCCTGTCATAGCTACTGAATATTTTATTTTTCTTCCACTTAAAGCAGATATCATTGCTGTAACCATAGTAACTCCAGCAGAAGGTCCATCCTTTGGAATAGCCCCTTCTGGAATATGAATATGAATATCTTTATCCTTATAGAATTCTTTATCTACCCCATATTCATCGCAGTGAGCTCTTACGTAACTATATCCTGCTTTAGCTGATTCCTTCATTACATCTCCTAATTGTCCTGTAAGTTGAAGCTTTCCATCACCTTCCATTACAGCAACTTCTACTGGAAGTGTATCTCCACCGTATCCAGTCCAAGCAAGTCCAGTAACTACCCCTATCTTATCTTCCTTTACTAAGTCATCGTAGCTATAAACTTCAGCTCCTAAATATTTTTTTACTGTCATAGAGTTTATTGATATTTTTTTCTTGTTGCCTTCCATTATTTCTGTTATAGCTTTTCTTATTACTGAAGATATTTTTCTCTCTAAATTTCTAACGCCTGACTCCCTTGTATATTTATCTATTATAGTTCTTAAGGCACTTTCATTAACTATGATTTGACCTTCTTCTACTGAATATTCTTTCATAATTTTAGGAACCAAATATCTCTTTGCAATTTCATATTTTTCTTCTGTTGTATATCCAGAAACCTCTATTATCTCCATTCTATCTAAAAGAGGTCTAGATACAGTATCTAAAGTATTTGCTGTAGTTATAAATAAGACCTTTGATAGGTCGAATTCTACATCAAGATAATGATCTCTGAAAGTCTTATTTTGTTCTGAGTCCAAAACCTCAAGAAGAGCATCTTCTACATTTCCTTTATAATCCTTCGATACTTTATCGATTTCGTCTAAAAGACACACTGGATTTTTATATCCTGCTTCCTTCAATGCAGACACAATTCTTCCCGGTATTGCTCCTACATATGTTTTTCTATGTCCACGAATTTCAGCCTCATCTTTTACTCCACCTAAACTCATTCTTACAAATTTTCTTCCTAGCGAGTTAGCTACAGATTTAGCAATAGAAGTCTTACCAACACCTGGGGGTCCAACTAAACATATTATAGGTGATTTCAATGATTTACTCATTTTCCTTACTGCTAAGTACTCTATAATTCTTTCCTTTACATCCTCTAATCCATAATGTTCTTCATCCAGAACTGTTCTTGCATTAGCTAAATCTAGGTTATCCTTAGTAAGCTTATTCCAAGGCATATCTAAAATTGTATCTAAATAAGTTTTTATAACCGACCCCTCCTGAGACGATGGCCCTACACTTTTTAGTCTACTAATTTCGTATTCTATTTTAGTCTTAATTTCTTTAGATACCTTAATTTGCCCTAATTTCTTTTCGTACTTAGATATTTCCTTTGCAGTCTCGTCATCTTCTCCAAGTTCTTCTTGAATTACTTTAAGTTGTTCTCTAAGATAGTATTCCTTTTGAGATGCACTTACTCTAGCTTTAACTTTATTATTTATAAGCTTTTCTACCTTTACCACTTCTATCTCTTTTTTTAGAATAACTAATAACTTCTCCATTCTTTCCTTAATAGATATGGTCTCTAACAGCTCCTGCTTAACTTCAGCTTTTACTGGTAAAAATGCACTTATAACATCACAGTATACACTATTATTTTCCTCAGATTCTAATTCTACTATTAAATCCTTAAATTCTTCTCCGGCTAATTCTAAGTAATTAATAAACATATCATTTAATGAATTTTTATATCCTTGTGACTCTGTTTCATCTTCTATATCCAATTCTTCGGCTTTTTCAACCTCTGCACTTATACAATCATCTTCATCTAAATAATTTACAAGCTTAGCCCTATATTCTCCTTCAACTAATACTCTTAAGTGATTCCCTGGCAACTTCATAAATTGCTTTATTGTACACACACATCCAATGCTATATATATCCTTTTCAACTGGACTTTCCACTGCCGCTTCTCTTTGACTTACTACAAATATCTTCTGATCTTCATTCATAGCTCTATTAATCGCTTCTATTGATTTACTTCTTCCTATATCAAAATTTAAAGCCATATGCGGAAAAATACTTAATCCTCGCAATGGAATTAATGGAAGCGTAATTACTGTATTCTCCATACTATCTCCTCATTTCTATCTAATATATCATCTAATCTTACTTAGTTTCATTTAAATTTTCTCTAGTTACTTTAACTAAATAATTTAACTGTAAATATTCATAATTTATTTAGGAATCTTTTAGGGCAACTTTTTCTTTACCTAAGACAAAGTGTTATATAACAGTTTGTAAAGCTAAAGATACTTTATATAAAATATCTAAATGATATGTCATTATTATAGTTAGACTAGTATATTATACCTATAAAAATATAATTTTTCAATTAAATAATCCCTATATAAGTTTTACACATAAAACTTATATAGGGATTATAATTAAGCATCAAGTTGTGGTGATACTCCTAATTCAAAAGGCTGCTCTTTTTTATCCACATTTATATGAAGAATTGATTCTTTTATTATAGATTCATCTATAACTTCCTTTATGCTATTTACAGGCATTACTTTTATATCTTTATAATCTTTATATGCCTCTTGCCAATTTTCTTTCGGTATTAAAACCTTTGTGGCACCAGCTTTTATAGCTCCAGTAATTTTAGCCGTAACTCCTCCAACCGGCTTTACCTCTCCATGAATAGAAATTTCTCCAGTCATAGCTATTTTATTATCTACACATCTACCTGTTATTGCACTGTAAATAGCAGCAGTCATACTTATTCCAGCTGAAGGACCATCTACAGGCATTCCTCCTGGAAAATTCACATGAATATCATATTTTTTTGTATCTATATTATATAATCTCTCTAATACTGTAATTACATTATCAATAGAGTTTCTCGCTGTGCTTTTTCTCTTCAACTTTCTACCCTTATCCCCTAACTCTTCCTCTTCCACTATACCTGTGATTTTAACTACTCCTTCGCGCTCCTTTGCTTTAATAGCCGTTGCTTCTATTTCCATAACAGAACCAATATTAGAACCATATACTGCAAGGCCATTTACATAGCCCACTTTAGGTTTTACACATATCTTTTTATTAGGCCTTGGTGAGTATTGACCATTTTCTATTACCCATTGTATTTCTTTTACCCCTACATTGTCTCTATTTTCATTTATTACAATACCACAGGCAAGTTGAACTAAATTTACAGCATCCCTTCCATTACTTGCAAATATGCCAACTAATTTTGCAGCTTCGTCGTCTATAGTTATACCAATCTTTTCAGCTGCATTCCTTGCAATTATCTCTACCTCATCACCATCTAGTGCTCTAAAGAATATCTCTACACACCTAGATCTAATTGCTGGAGCTATTTCTTCTGGACTTCTCGTCGTTGCACCTATTAACCTAAAGTCTGCTGGAAGTCCTTCTTCAAATATCTCTTTTATGTAAGATGGCATATTAGGATCCTCACTATTATAGTAAGCACTATCTAAAAATACCTTCCTATCTTCTAGAACTTTTAATAACTTATTCATCTCTATGGGATGTAACTCACCTATTTCATCAATAAATAGAACTCCTCCGTGAGCCTTAGTAACTGCCCCTGGTTTTGGTTGTGGCACACCTGCAACTCCTAAAGGACCAGCCCCCTGATAAATAGGGTCATGAACTGATCCTATTAGTGGATCTGCTATACCTCTTTCATCAAACCTAATAGTTGTAGCATCAATTTCCACAAATGAAGAGGATAGTTTGAATGGTGATGACGAAATTAACTTTGCTTCCTCTAACACAAGTCTTGCTGCTGCAGTTTTTCCGATTCCCGGTGGCCCATATATTATTACATGTTGTGGATTGGGACCACATATAGCAGCCTTAAGTGCTTTAATTCCTTTTTCTTGACCAATTATATCTTCGAAATTCTTAGGTCTGCTCTTTTCCGTTAATGGTTCAGTTAAACTTATACTTTTTAATTTTCTTAGCTTTTCAATTTCTTTTGTATTTTCTTTGTTAATTGTAACTTTAGATGATTTTTGCCCTTTTAAGGCATTAAAAAAATAAATTCCCATTACTATTGTAACTAATAGTTGTATTAGCATAATTAAAATCGCTATTGGTTCCATATAAATATTAGCTTACTGTCCTAAGCAAACTAACCTGCCCTCCTCTTACTAATTATTTAAGTCACAATAGTATTATTCACAATATATTGGATTAATATTCTATAACAAGAAAAAACTGCTGAAAATCAGCAGTTTTTATATTATGCTAGTTCTGGTGCTCTCTTTGCACCTTTTTTACTTTCTAATTTTAAAGGTTCTCTTTTTCCACTCTCTGCAATAATATATTCTGGAATCTTTGTCTTTAAAGTATCTTCGTGAATTATAACTTTCTCTATTTCTTCACGAGAAGGAATTTCATACATAATTTCCTGCATTATATCTTCTATTATTGCTCGTAGTCCTCTTGCTCCTGTACTCCTCTTTATTGCCTCTTGAGCTATAGCTCTAAGTGAATTCTCATCAAATTCAAGTTTAACGTCATCAATTTCTAATAATTTTTGATATTGTTTTACTAATGCATTCTTAGGCTCGCTTAATATTTTCACAAGAGCTTCCTCGTCTAGGTTATCTAACGTTACTATGACAGGAATCCTTCCTACAAATTCTGGAATTAATCCAAATTTTAATAGGTCACCTGGCATTATTTGTTTAAATAATTCACCCAAGTCTTGTTTCTCTTTTGACATTACTTCTGCACCAAATCCCATAGCAGACTTTTGAGTTCTCTTTGTAATAATTTTTTCTAATCCATCAAAAGCTCCACCACAAATAAATAGTATGTTAGAGGTATTGATTTGTATGAACTCTTGATGTGGATGTTTTCTTCCACCTTGTGGTGGTACAGAAGACACAGTCCCCTCAAGGATTTTAAGTAAAGCTTGTTGAACACCTTCTCCGGAAACATCTCTAGTTATAGATGGATTTTCTGATTTACGTGCAATCTTATCAATCTCATCTATATAGATAATTCCTCTTTCAGCTCTCTCTATATCATAATCAGAGTTTTGAATTAATTTTAATAGGATGTTCTCTACATCCTCACCTACATAACCTGCTTCCGTAAGAGTAGTAGCATCTGCTATTGCAAAAGGTACATTCAACATTTTCGCTAATGTTTGAGCTAATAAAGTTTTACCAGAACCTGTTGGTCCTAAAAGAAGTATATTACTCTTTTGTAGCTCTATATCACTATCTACAACATTTGAATTTATTCTTTTATAATGATTATATACTGCTACAGCTAAAGCTTTTTTAGCATCATCCTGTCCTACTACATATTGATCTAAATATTTTCTAATTTCCTTAGGCTTGGGTAATGTGCCCATGTCAATTTGGACATCTTCTTCTCTTTCATCTACTATGATCTCAGAACAAAGCTCGATACACTCATCGCAAATATATACACCTGGTCCTGCTATAAGTCTTCTTACTTGTTCTTCACTTTTTCCACAAAAAGAACACTTGAATTTTTTCTTTTCTTCATTTCTTGGCATGTTGACACCCCTTTAAAGCTATTTCTTTTCAATAATTACTTCATCTACTAATCCATATTCTTTAGCTTCATCCGCGGACATAAAATAATCTCTTTCAACATCTTGTTTTATTTTATCTAAAGGCTGACCTGTTCTTTCACTTAATATCTCATTAAGAGTTTCTTTTATCTTTAATATTCTTTTAGCATGAATATCAATATCAGTTGCTTGACCTTTAAATCCACCTAATGGCTGATGTATCATTATTTCACTATTAGGAAGTGCAAATCTTTTTCCTTTTTGACCTGCCGCAAGTAAAAAAGCTCCCATAGATGCAGCCATTCCTATACAGATTGTAGAAACCTCTGGCTTTATATAATTCATTGTATCATAAATTGCCATTCCAGAAGTTATTGAACCACCAGGGCTATTTATATACAGGTGTATATCCTTATCTGGATCTTCTGATTCTAAAAATAAAAGTTGTGCTACCACTAAACTAGCAGTCACATCATTGACTTCATCTGATAAAAAAATGATTCTTTCTTTTAATAATCTAGAATATATATCATAAGATCGTTCACCTTTACCAGTTTGCTCTACAACCATTGGTATATAACTCATAAATATAACCTCCTTACTATTGTAAATATATTAGAATATTTACTATTATATCCTCATTAAAATTATTTTAACCTATTTTATTTAAAATAATTGCCAGTATATACTGGCAATCATTAATCAACTTAAATAGCTTTACTATTTTCCATTATCATGTTCTTAATTTTCTCATTCACTATTTGAGTTCCAAGATATGATCTTTGAACTTGAATTAAACGATCAACAGTTTCTTCTAATTTATCTACTTCACCGTATTTGCTAGCAATTTCAGTAGCTCTTTCTCTTATTTCTTCTTCTGATGCTTCAATTTTCTCAACTTTAGCGATTTCATTTAAAACTAATTCATTTTTAACATTTTTAGCTGCTATATCCTTCATTTGCTCTCTGAAATCTGCTTCTGAAGTATTTGTAAACTTGAAATAGCTTTCTATATCTAAACCTTGATATTTTAATCTATTTTCTAAATCTTGAAGCATTCCGTCTAACTCTCTATTTATCATAGCATCTGGTATTTCTACATTAGCATTAGCTACTACTGTCTCTATAACAGCCATTTCATATTCATTATTTGCTTTTACTTCATTAGCTTTAACTAATTCTTCTCTTACACTTTTTCTAAGTTCTTCTAAAGTTTCAAATTCTGAAACCTCACTAGCAAACTCATCATTTATTTCTGGTAATTCTTTTTTCTTAACTGAGTTAACAGTTACTTCAAACTTAGCTGGCTTACCGTTTAATTCATCTTTGCCATATTGTTCTGGGAAAGTAACATTTACATCTTTAGATTCACCAGCTGATAATCCAACTAGCTGATCTTCAAAGTTATCTATAAAGCTTCCTGAACCTATTTCTAATTCATAGTCCTTAGCTTCTCCGCCTTCAAAAACTTCATTATTTACATAACCTTTAAAGTCAATAACAGCTATATCACCTTTTTCAATAGCTCCTTCTTTTACTTCTACTCTTGTGTTTTGAGCTTGTAATTCTTTTAATCTATTTTCTACATCTTCATCTGTAACTTCTGCTACTTCTTTTTTTGCTTCTATACCTTTGTACGCGCCTAACTCAACTTCTGGCACTACTGGTACTAAAGCAGTATATATAAACTCTTTTCCTTCACCTATTTGAACTATATCTATTGATGGATAGTCAACTGGATGTATATCATTCTCAGTTAATACTTGTGGATAAGTAGTTTCATATATGTAGTTTATTGCATCTTCATATAATGCACCTTCGCCGTAGTATTGTTTAATTATATTCATTGGAGCCTTACCTTTTCTAAATCCAGGCACATTGAATTTTTTTGCATTTTTTGCATAAGATTTTTTAACAGCCTCTGCAAATTTATCTGCTCCTACCGTTATTTCAAATTTAACAACGTTTTTCTCTAGCTTCTCCATTTTAACGTTCATTGTTTCTTCCTCCTAATATTACCAACTCTGTATTTCTTAAAATTATAACATAAATTTAGCAAAGTAAATAGTATATTTCATCATTTAACTGTTACTAGGATACAATCTCATCCTCTAAATTTATGATAATAAATTAAATATTACCTAATAAATTATACAATAATACTATTATTATGTACAATACTTTTTCCTTTGATATATTTACTGAACTATTTTACCGTCTTTATTCACCACTATTTCCTTATTATCTAAAGAGATAGTTAAACCTTTTTCTGTTATTTGACCTACCTTGAAAGTTTTTCCTTTAATATTGTAGTATCCATTATGACTATTAGTTTCCATATTAAATATCCATAAGTATCTATCATCACTGCTATTTATCCAAGGTAAGCTACTAGAATATGCTATGTGAGTATCATCAATAAATTGCGCACTCTCAACCCATTTATAAGAAGGATTATGCTTTAGTACATTTTCCTTTTTAAATACTTCATTATCTGTTGATACATATTGGGGATTTGTAATATTCTTAAGTTCTCCTTTATTATTTAAAATGTACATATCCTGAGCCTCTTCATCTAGGATTAAAATCATCTCTTGAGACGGAGATATGCTATATTTTATTTGTGATTCTGAATCAATTGTATTGATTCTTTTAATGCCTTCCTTTTCTTCATAATTAATAG
Source organism: Clostridiaceae bacterium (assembly GCA_902363375.1). Classification (GTDB taxonomy): domain Bacteria; phylum Bacillota; class Clostridia; order Clostridiales; family Clostridiaceae; genus Clostridium_J. Next base: position 57,211 of record CABIZX010000004.1, read on the forward strand.
TAACTTTCTTTCCAGATTCAAGGGCTATTTCTGATGAAGTTTGTATTGGTTTCTCTTCTATTTGATTTTCATTTTCTAGATTTTCTTTATTTTTATCTTCGTTCTTTTCACTATTTATATCTGTCTTATTATCTTCTTTTCTATTTTCTATGATGAAAAATTTCTTTATAGCTAATATACTATCCTTATTAGTAATAACTAAGCCACCTACTCCTATAATAATAACTACAACTAAAAATATAACTATATATTTTATACGCCTCAGCTTTAATTGCCTGCGATAATCCTTACTAAACATACTTGGTTTCCTACCCACAGCTTATACCTCCATAGTAACTTCATTATTTTATTCTCTTCTTAATTAATATATATTTTAACTATTAATTATATACTTATTATAACTCAACTTATCATAAATTAACATTTTTTTATACGAAATCAATTTAAATTTACAATTATTTTATTTATCATCTTTATTCTAATTTATCTCATCTAAAAACTTTTATACATATATCTCTGTATTAGTTTTAGATTTAAACTGTATTTTACAGTTAATTAATCTAATTCTGTTTCAAAATTCCATTCCATCTGTTATATTTTATTTTAATTATATTTTAATGAAAGTTCTTCTTTACCTTTTTGCAATTGTTTTTATCATATTTTTCACTCGTTTAATCCTTTACTTTCAGAATATTTAAACTTTATTCTCTGTAAAAAAAATAGTTGCCTTTCATCTGTTATAGTAATACAATTATAACAGATGAAGAAGGTATTTATTATCTTTTTAACTTATTAACTATTTAAATTTTATAATATATAACAGTTTTCTTATACTGTTATATATATGTCATTTATTTTAAATTATAATTTTAGGAGGATTACATATGTTTACTCAATGGGATAACTTCAAGGGCAAAACTTGGAAAAAAGAAATTAATGTAAGAGATTTTATTCAATCAAACTATACTCCATATGAAGGTGATTCATCATTTTTAGCTGGTGCTACAGAATCTACAAATAAATTATGGACTGAAGTAAGTGAATTATTAAAAAAAGAAAGAGAAAATGGCGGGATTTTAGATCTTGATACTAAAACCATCTCAAAGATAGATGCATATAATCCAGGATACATAGATAAAGACCTTGAAAAAATTGTAGGTGTTCAAACCGATGCTCCATTAAAAAGAGCTGTTATGCCTCAAGGTGGAATAAGAATGGCAGAAAATGCAGCTAAAGCTTATGGATATGAAATAGATCCTCTAATATCTGAAATTTTTACAAAACATAGAAAAACTCATAATCAAGGAGTTTTTGATGCTTACACTGATGAAATGAAATTAGCTAGAAAGTACGGTATAGTTACAGGTCTTCCAGATGCTTATGGAAGAGGTAGAATAATTGGTGACTATAGAAGAGTTGCTCTATACGGTATAGATAGATTAATAGAAGATAAAATAGAGCAAAAGAAAAGTTTGGAGGTTAGCACTATAGATGCCGACATTATCCAATTAAGAGAAGAAATTTCTGATCAAATAGTTGCTCTTAAAGAATTAAAAACTATGGCAGCTAGCTATGGATTTGATATAGCTGTTCCTGCTAAAAATGCTCAAGAAGCTATTCAATGGCTATATTTCGGATATCTTGGAGCTATAAAACAACAAAATGGTGCAGCTATGTCTCTTGGTAGAATCTCCACTTTCCTTGATATATATATCCAAAGAGATTTAGATAATGGTATTCTTACAGAAGAAGGCGCTCAAGAAATAGTTGACCACTTTGTAATGAAGCTAAGATTAGTTAAATTCTTAAGAACTCCTGAGTACAATGACCTATTCTCTGGAGATCCAACTTGGGTTACTGAGGCAATTGGTGGTATGGGCTTAGACGGAAGATCTTTGGTAACTAAAAACTCTTTTAGAATGCTTAATACACTATATACTTTAGGACCTTCTCCTGAACCAAATTTAACTGTACTATGGTCTACAAGATTACCTCAAGGTTTTAAAGACTTCTGCTCAAAGGTTTCAATAGATACAAGCTCTGTTCAATATGAAAACGATGATTTAATGGCAACTTATTGGGGAGATGACTATGCTATAGCTTGTTGTGTATCTGCTATGAGGGTTGGTAAACAAATGCAATTCTTTGGAGCTAGAGTTAACTTAGCTAAAGCATTACTTTACACAATAAATGGTGGTGTAGATGAGAAATCTGGAGTTCAAGTTGCTCCTAAAATGGAGAAAATCGATTCTGAGTACTTAAATTATGATGAGGTTATGGAGAAATTTGATGTTATGATTGAGTGGTTAGCTAAGCTTTATGTTAATACATTAAATGTTATTCATTATATGCATGATAAATACTCCTACGAATCCTTACAAATGGCTCTGCACGATAGAGACGTATTCAGAACAATGGCTTGTGGTATAGCTGGACTTTCAGTATGTGCAGACTCTCTATCAGCAATTAAATATGCTAAAGTTAAACCTATCAGAAACGAAGAAGGAATAGCTGTAGATTTTGAAGTTGAAGGCGACTTCCCTAAATACGGAAATGATGATGATAGAGTAGACGATATAGCTGTATATCTAGTTGAAGCTATGATGAAGAAAATTAGAAAAAACAAAACATACAGAAATGCATACCATACTCAATCTGTCCTTACTATAACATCAAATGTAGTTTATGGTAAGAAAACTGGTACAACACCTTGTGGCAGAAAAGTTGGTGAACCATTTGCTCCTGGAGCTAACCCAATGCACGGAAGAGACAGTAGTGGTTCTCTTGCATCATTAAATTCTGTAGCTAAATTACCATATGAATATTCTCAAGATGGTATTTCTAATACTTTCTCAATCATACCAGATGCTCTAGGAAAATCTGTGGAAGATAGAATATCAAATTTAAGCAACCTAATGGATGGATACTTCGGACAAAATGCCCATCACTTAAATGTAAATGTATTTAACAGAGAAACCCTATTAGATGCTATGGATCATCCAGAGGAATATCCTCAATTAACTGTAAGAGTTTCTGGTTATGCTGTTAACTTTATTAGATTAACAAGAGAACAACAATTAGATGTTATTAACAGAACCTTCCATGCATCAATGTAATCTGACTTAAATATTTTATTTTAATAATATAGTGGAGATGTCTCTTAAGATATCTCTACTATATTTAATATAAAAACTATATACTAATTAATTTTATAGAAAAATTATCTAAGTTATTTCTGTATAAAGTTAATTGTATCTGCTAGATAAATCTTAAGGAGGATCTGTAATGAAAACTGGTAGAATTCACTCAATAGAAAGTATGGGCTTAGTAGATGGACCCGGTATAAGAACTGTAGTATTTTTTCAAGGATGTAAGTTGAGATGTGCTTATTGCCATAATCCAGATACTTGGAATTTAAAAGACGGTAAGGAAGTTACTACTGATGAAATTATAAATAAAATTGTAAGATTTAGGCCTTATTTTCAATCTTCCGGTGGTGGAGTTACTTTTTCTGGTGGTGATCCACTTGTACAACCTGAATTCTTACTAGAGCTCTTAAAAAAATGTAAGGATCTTGGCATTCATACAACTATCGATACTGCCGGCTATGGACATGGTGATTATAATGAGATATTAAAATATACAGATCTAGTTTTATTGGATATAAAGCATATCAACAGTGATGGATATGTAACTCTTACTGGTAGGGATACAAAAGATGTTAATTTATTTCTAGCAGCTCTTAGAAATTCTGACACCCGTGTATGGGTTAGACATGTTGTTGTTCCTGGTCACACTGATACATTAGAACATATGGATAAAATAGCTAATATTATAAATGAAGAAGTTCCTAATGTAGATAAAATAGAATTATTACCATATCATCTTTTAGGTGTAAATAAATACGAAAGCTTAGGACTTGAATATAGATTAGATGGTGTGAAGCAAATGGACAAAGAAGCCTGTAATAAACTTCAAGATTATTTAATATCTAAAGTTCAACAGTATAAAGAGAGGAAAATCTCTTAGTTACATCTCACTTACATTTTTTTCCACATTATCCCCAACTTTATCCACAGTTTAGTAATAATCTTGTAAGTTTGAACATATACTAATAAGTTGTTCAATTCTATTTACTAACTTCATTTTTTATGAGATAATTACTAATACATTACAATATAAATAATATTCAAAAAATATATTTATATTTAATTTCATCTAAGGGGGAAATAATATGAGAAATAATGCCATAGAATTCGAAAAATATGTAGAAGAGCATAGAATTCCTTTAAATAAAGGACTTAACGTAGATGAATTTACCATCTTTTCTTTTCCTGAAAAGATTACTATAAATGGAGTTACTAAACCAGTTCTTGGTGGTGGTCAAGATAGAAGGGCTGTTATATCGCTAAGAGATGATGATACATTGGCAGATATCTTTTGCTTTAATATAGCTTCTATATCTAAAACTCAGGATAAATATAAACTATATGCTTTATTTAATGAATTAAACTCTACATATAAATATGTATCCTTTTATGAAGATAATGAAGTTATAAGCGCAAAAATATCCTTACCATTTAATAATAATTTTGATTCGGATTTAGTTTTTCAAATGCTTTCTATAATATTTAGAGCTGTTGATGAAGAATATCCTAAAATACTCTCCACTTTACATGACTAAATAAATTTTGAAAACAACATGCTAGTTTTAACTTTCTAGCATGTATTTTTTTAATCATTTATATTATAGTATTATCTTAATTGAGTAAGATGTTACACTAAATTTATAAGGAGGAAAAAATGAATACAAACAAAAATGCAAACAAAATCATACAACTTCTTTTAATTTTAAATTTAATTCTTGTTGCTATTCTTCTATTTAGTAAGATGAATTTTGTACTATCTACTATAACTACAGTTATTAATGCTATGTTTATACCTATAGTTTTAGCTGTTTTCCTTTACTATTTAGTAAGACCTGTAAAAAGATTTTTACAAAACAGAAAACTATCAAGTGGTATCGCTACAGCTCTTTCAATCTTATTAATAATAATTTTAATAGTGTATATGCTTATGTATTCTTCATCAATCATAGCTAACCAAGGAGAAAGTTTGATGGTAGCCATTATAGATTCTGTACAAAGCCTAACTGATAAATATAGCTATATATTCCCACAAATAGATGAATTTTTAAATATTGGTCAATTACTTCAGAAAGCTACTAATTATTTAGTAAATTCCTTCACAGACATAACAAAAAATATATATGTATTTGCTAGTTCTATAGGAAACTTTATAGCTCAAATGGTTTTAATTCCAATTATAATGTTCTATATACTTAAGGATGATAAAAAAATTTATAATGCTTTTGCTACCTTTCTTCCAAAGAAATTTAAAGCTATTATATTAAAAATCTTACATGAAATTGACACCGTATTAAGACAGTATATTACTTCACAAATTATGGTTGCCTGTGTAATTGGTGTGCTTATGTTTATAGGCTATGTAATAATTGGCATGCCTAATGCCCTAGTTCTTGCCTTATTCTCTCTTATAACTGCTTTTATACCTTTTTTAGGAGTAATACTTGGAATTCTTCCAGCTATACTTATATCTCTAAGTATGGGCTTTGGAATGGTTATTAAAATAGTAATTCTAACCATAATTGTACAACAATTAGAAGGTAATGTTATAACACCTAATATTACTGGTAATCAGCTTAACATGCATCCACTAACTACTATTTTAGTTGTTACTATAAGTGTATATTTTGGAGGATTCTTTGCAGCTTTTCTTGCTGTTCCAATATATAATATTGTTAAAATCCTTATTAAAAATCTCTATAATTATTGGATAAATAAAAATGCTCCAGAGATTACAGTTGAGAAGTAAACTTTAAATTAAGCAGTATTAATTCAATTAATACTGCTTAATTTAAAGTTATCTATATTATTAATTTAATCTATCTAATATTACCGGTCTTAGATAACTATCATCAAAAGTCTCTACATATACTTCAGTAATTATCTCAGGTTTTATTGGTTCCCTTATAATTACTCCCTCCATATTGCTTTCAACTACTTTTGTTTCTACCCCGGCAAGTCTTTGAAGTACTTCAAACCCTTCAATAACTTTCCCAAATGCTGCAAACTTTCCGTTAAGTCTTTCCTCATTATCCCCTATAGTAATAAAAAACTCACTGCCTGATGCAATTCTCTCTCCATCTCCAGCCATAGCTACTGTCCACTTATCAAGTCTAATGTCGTTATGAAATCCATTATCATCAAATTCACCATCAATAAAAAAATCACAACGTGGATCTTCAAAGTTACAATAACTAGGCTGAATTACAAAATCCTTCACTATTCTCTTTATAGCTCTATTATTATAAAGGCCCTCATTACTTACATATATGAAGCTATTAACAGTATTAGGTGCTGACTTTGGATATAATTCAAGCCTTATGTATTCCTTATTATTTATTACAATTGTAGCTATAGGATTTTTACTCATACTTATACCTCCTAGTTATAATTTATTTATGCTTATATAAATTATAAGACTTCATTCCTTCAAAAGACAATACTTACTTTGACCAAAACATTGGTATAAGGTAATAATAGTATATTATTTTCTTTTATAAAAAAGATTTCATCAAAATTATTTCGTGGAGTATATAGAAATATTTTTAAAAGCATTATCAAAGACGATTTTAACTCTGAGTTCTATAATAGAAATGTTTTCATTTATTTATTACCTATAGCAGTGAAATGAAAAATAAGGTAATAAGAAATTAATCTCACTACCCTTGAACTTATTCACTATTCATATTCTCTTACTTCAAAAGATGATATTTGGCCATATAATATATATTCTTTTTTATTTTCAATTTACAGATTTTTATAGATTCATTTAAATTACATTTCACACTAAATTACTTAAGTATCTTCTATTTAATTTCTTAAATTATAATTTATTTCTATTTCATTGATTTTATCTTTGTCTATATTTGTATTAGAAATATATTTTGTTTCTTTATCATTTTTATATATACTAATTCTATCGTAACCATAATCAAATGAACCTACTTGTTTATCATTAATAAATAATCTAGCTTCTAAACAATATCCATCCTTTCTTGATTTGCTAAAGCTTTTCTTAACTTTAATATTCTCAAATTGATTTAAAAATCGTTCAATTTCATCTTTATCCGTTATTTCTACAGTTTTTCCATAGGTTCCAGAGCTCATGAGTATCTTATCTACATTTTTAAAATCTATGTCTAGTATATTCTCGAAATTCTTTGGTATAAGAAATGATTGCAAAATCAATCCTATAATAATCACAAATATAATTACTAGCCAAACGCTTTTTTTCTTCATATATAAATTCTCCTTATATAATCTAGTTATAAAATTTGATAGAAGATTAACTCTATTTCTACCCGGTATCAAAGCGATTACCTTTTGTTTTAAGATTAAGTATATATGCATTAATATTTCCCATCAATATCATAAGTCTCAACTATATTATCTATAGATATCTCTCTTGTTCAAGCTGTATTTTCATCATTAGATATAATCTTTTCAATGAAATTTCCACATATTTCTATAATATTTTCCTTATCAGTATATTTACGTTCATTTGCTGATATATCATCAACAAACGCTGACATTAGAAACATGAAAATTAAAAATAAACTCATAACTAAACTTATATATTTTTTCATAATACTACTGCTTAGATAATAACTTATTCTAGTGTGGATTATGGTGATTTGAGCAATTATGAGTTGCTTTATACTATTCCTGATATAGCAAAAATTTTCAAAGTTAATCAACACAAAGTATACGCACTTATAGAGAAAAAATATTAATAACCCTAAAATTAGGTATACTTAAAGTCACCAGATAAGAGCTATTAGTGCTTTCAATTTACTCAACCTTTCTATCATTAATCCAATAGTTATCTAGGAGGATTACACTTACTACAAGGTTTTAATCCTCTTTCTCTAGCATGCTTTAATGTTATTTGTATTAGACTTGCCATATTGCTATATTCTTTAGAATCATGATATACAGTACTAGTTTTACTTGCAATCCACATTGGTGTATTTTCATCTACATTATTATTAATTTCATTTTCTTTACTTTCTATAGCTGCTCCTATATTAGACATTACTGCTACTTTAAGAGTTTCATCTTTCATAGTTAATAAATAATTATACTTAGCTTTAGCTACATTTAATTTCTCTATAGTTTTAGCCGCATTTACTTCTGATAACACTAAATTAACATAATCCATTTGAACTTTATCTTAAGTTTTCAGGAACATTATCCTCACAAGTAATTCTATTTGTTATCCAACCTGTATCTGTTTTTAATCTAGCCCCTTGTGGATTAAAGCTTTTAGAATCTGCATAAGCTACAGCTGGACTATCAATACCTTATTAAAGATATATCTAAATTAAACTTACAGATAATGAGATAGTGCTGTAGCAATTATCGTTTTTAAATACTTCCTTTTAAACATAAAAAATCCCCCTCTTTTCTATTATACTTTTTAATGAATTATTGCAATATTTACAAAATTGTTTAAAATATATTATTACAAGTACACAATTTACATTAAATGTATATATCTTATTTAAGTTCACTCTTATTTGATTATGTGCTACAAAAGAAAAAATGCTAGTATGGATTTTGTTCCCTACTAGCCTTTAGTTATTATCTTCTATAAATTTTATAGTAATTTACTCTATATTTTCTAATCCACTAATAATTATTTTAAATTACTCCTAAGTTACGTTTTTGCATTTATACTTAAATATTTCTAATTCTTATTTTTATATTATAAATCGCACTTTTAATTACTAGTTTTATTTTGAAATTATAAATTTTTCATCATCAAATAATATTTGAAAAATCATATAGCCTAATATTATACTAATGGTATTAAAAATCAAATCTGTAATATCACACACCCTATAACCCCTTGTTACTCCAAAGTATATTTCAAAATATTGCAGTATTTCTATTGTAAGAGATGTAAAAAATCCTGTTATAGTTACTTTTTTTAAACTCTTAAATCTTTTATTCCATACTAGTGGCAATAGGATACCTAGAGGCGCTAAAAGTATTAAATTTCCAATAGTGTTTTTGAAAAATAATAATTTATTTGTATTACTATATGTGCTTATAAAATCGAATATATTTAAATTAATAGATGGCTCAATTGTATAATTTTGTTGTGTAAAATATATAAGTATCGGCAAAAGTGTAACTGATATTAAGGAAATAATATATACAAAAAATATCATGTATAATATTTCATTCTTTAATATAAATTTTTTGTTCTTAATAAATACTGCAGCTCTAATTATAATCCATACAATAATGCCGAATATTAAGAGTAATCTTCCGCCTATAATTATTCCTGTTATCTCCATATTAGTATATTCCTCATTCTAGAACAACTCTATTGAGTAATTCTACCTTTCACAGTTATATAAGTATTGGGAGTGCCATCAGATATAAATAAATGATATTTCTCCGCCGGAACTGTTCCCATTGCGAAAGTAGACACTACCGCTAAAAGAAATGGGATTTTGTATAACAAGTCCCTTCTTAAGATCTACATTTACTGTCCCAGAGCCTGTTTTCGAATCAACCTATAAAGTTATTTTTTATTCGCTAGATCGTAAAAAATACCATTCTGAGAACCATCCACACACCCTCGTCCATTATTATAAACTTGATATGATGCAGAAAAATTACTACTGTAACCAAATATTGTAGTAAAATTTCCTACTGTAATTAAAGTTAATTGAGTTATTGCAGCTATTTGGGGTTTTTTTCTTAAAATTAATCATTGATTAATCCCCCCTTTTTTTACATTTTAAAAATTACATTCTACTACATTATTGCATAAGTGTGCTTATTTTCTTTAGTAAATACACGAAATGGTTGTTTTTCAACTTAACATTATAATATCAATTCTAATTTTATTTCATATCTTTCTAAGTATACTTAAAATATAGCTCTATGTATCAGATATGCCTATAACAATAATCTAATTATTAAATATTTTTCTAGAGATATTATATTGCCTATAGAAACTGAAGAAGAAAAATTTAAAAATAAAGATAAAGTTGCCCCACTTACCTTAGAAAAGCAAAAGAAATTTATTGCAGTTATAAAGGGCCCTAAGTTAGAAATGTTATTTATTTTTACTCTTAGTATTGATCTAAGACAAGGTGAATTATTAGGTCATACAGATATTTATATTACAGCTAATACTTATACTCATGTATTAAAGGAACATAAAGAAAAAAGTGTAGATATCTTTAGCATAATAAATGTGATAAATGATGAAAATAATAAAAAAATATCAACAATCTCAATGTCTGAAACCGTTGATATCACTGTATTTATGGTACACCCAACAGGATTTGAACCTGCGACCGATGGATTCGAAGTCCAGCGCTCTATCCAGCTGAGCTATGGGTGTATAAATAAAATATATACCGAAAAATAAAAAAAATGGAGCGGGTGAAGGGAATCGAACCCTCGTAACTAGCTTGGAAGGCTAGCACTCTACCATTGAGTTACACCCGCATATATTTAATTTAAAGTGGTCGGGGTGACAGGGATTGAACCTGCGACCTCATGGTCCCAAACCACGCGCGCTCCCATCTGCGCCACACCCCGATATTTGGTGCGTCTTAAGGGATTCGAACCCCTGGCCCACGCCTTAGAAGGGCGTTGCTCTATCCAGCTGAGCTAAAGACGCATATTTTGGAGCGGGTGAAGGGAATCGAACCCTCGTAACTAGCTTGGAAGGCTAGCACTCTACCATTGAGTTACACCCGCATATTGGAGCGGAAGACGAGATTCGAACTCGCGACGTTCACCTTGGCAAGGTGACGCTCTACCACTGAGCCACTCCCGCTTACTTTTTTATGATTGGTGCAGGTGAAGGGAGTCGAACCCCCACGCCTAAGGCGCTAGATCCTAAGTCTAGTGCGTCTGCCAATTCCGCCACACCTGCATATATCATTTTGGTGGCTCACCGGGGGATCGAACCCCGGACACCATGATTAAAAGTCATGTGCTCTACCGACTGAGCTAGTGAACCATCTGGCTGGGATAGCAGGATTTGAACCTACGAATGCCAGAGTCAAAGTCTGGTGCCTTACCGCTTGGCGATATCCCAAAGTTAATGGGGTGAACGATGGGACTCGAACCCACGACAACCAGGACCACAATCTGGCGCTCTACCAACTGAACTACGCTCACCATAATGGTGCGTCTTAAGGGATTCGAACCCCTGGCCCACGCCTTAGAAGGGCGTTGCTCTATCCAGCTGAGCTAAAGACGCATATTTGGAGCGGGTGAAGGGAATCGAACCCTCGTAACTAGCTTGGAAGGCTAGCACTCTACCATTGAGTTACACCCGCATATATTTGATTTAAAGTGGTCGGGGTGACAGGGATTGAACCTGCGACCTCATGGTCCCAAACCACGCGCGCTCCCATCTGCGCCACACCCCGATATTTCTCAATCAGTGCCGTTTATTTAATAACCTTAACGACAAAATTTATTATACAGACTTCCTTTAAAATAGTCAACACCTTTTTTGAAGTTTTTAATTAAATTTTGGCAGTTTTTATTGTAACCTATCTTTAAGACCTATATTTACCTTCTTTTCTCTTATGTACCTCATATCCCATTGTTAATTTATATTATAGTTTATTATTTCATTTTGTAACATCATCAACTGGAAAATTTGATTATCATAGTAAGGTTAACCTTAAATAAAACTATACTATCTTAAAGTCTATGCTTAAAGACACTACTTTATAATTTATTATTCTAGTAAAATACATTATATTATACAGTATAATTCAAGTTCTTATAATCTAGTTACCATTTTAAAAGTTAAAAATGGTAACTAGATTATATTATAGTTTTTTAAAAAGCTATAATGTTATATAAAATTATATATTTATACATAATGTAGATATATAATCTGAATACCTCTTTTATGAAAGTTAATATATCCTCTAAATCAACAAGTTATAATAATTATTACTATAAATATTTTTTCATTTCTTCTGTAAGTTTAGCTAATGCATTTCCTCTATGACTTATGGAATTTTTAACTTGAGAAGGTACATCATTAAATGTAGCCTTTAATTCTGGTACATAAAATAATGGATCATATCCAAAACCTTCACATTCTTTATATTCTTCTAATATTAACCCATTTACTTCTCCTTGGACTTTAATAATATTTTCTTCATCAACTATCAAAACCATAGCACATACAAATTTAGCTTTTCTCTCATTAAAAGGTACACCATTCAATTCTCTAATTAATTTTTTATTATTTTCTATAGAGTTTCCATGTTCCCCACTATATCTAGCTGAATATATACCAGGCGCTCCATTTAACACTTCTACTGATAATCCTGAATCGTCAGATAAAACCAACGCATCTTCACATATATCATAAATTGCTTTAGCTTTTATCCACGCATTTTCCATAAATGTAGTTCCAGTCTCTTCTACATCTATATCTATCCCTGCTTCTTTTAAAGATACTACTTCTAAATCAAATTCTTTAAGTATCTCCTTTATCTCTAAAATCTTATGTTGATTATTACTAGCAACTATTACTTTTTTCATTATAGTATCTTCTCCTTTTAAACTGTCTATTGTATATTAAATAATTCATCCGCCTCTGGTGGCGCTACTTCTTTAACTCCATGTTGATCTATTACTATACCATTTCTTGCAGTTATTTCTCCAATTTTGCTTCCTTTGATTCCATTATCCCCAAGAGCCCTTATTAATTTTTCAGGCTCATTAGTGGTTATAAGCATACTTCCTGATGATATAAGTCTTAATGGATCTACATTAAATTCTCTACATACCTTACTTGTAATTTCTGTTATAGGCATTTTAGATTCATATACTTTAAATCCTACCTTACTTGCATTTGCAACTTCCCACAATGCTCCTAGAACACCACCTTCTGTTATATCATGCATAGATGTAGCTGCTTCTACTCCACCTATTTTTCCTTCTTTAACCACACTTATATTTTCCACATATCCTTTAGCTTCTTTAATTTCTTCATCAGTTAATATTTTCTTACACCTTTCTTCATAGTCATTAACTAATATTGATGTTCCCTCAAGGCATAAGTCTTTAGTAACTATTATGCTATCTCCAAGCTTAGCTCCTGCTGTGCTAATAGCACTAAATCCATTACTTTTTCCAATTGCTGTACAAGATACGACTATCTTATTTACAGCTTCAGTTATTTCAGTATGTCCACCAATGATTTGGACATTTACTTTACAAGCTTCTTCATGAATCTCATTCATAAGGTCATGTAATTCATCTATTGTTGTCTTTGGTGGTGCTAATATAGTAACTAAAATACCTAATGGTTCAACTCCGCAAGATGCTATATCGTTACAGTTAATATTAACTGCAATCTTACCTATATTTTCATCTGCTCCTGTTACAGGGTCTGTAGATATGACACATTGATTGATTCCAAAATCTATTATGGCACAATCTTCTCCTATACCATTAGATACTTCTACCTCCTCTCTTAATTTCCCCTTATGGTTATTTATTATGTAATTTAACTCATCCCAATTAAGTTTTCCTACCCTCATATAAAAATTCTCCTAACCTAAAAAAACTATTGTGTTTTTAGCACATTTTCACTTCTCACATCATATTATTAAATATAACTAATATTCTGGTGGTGTTATTTTTGAGATATATAGGACCTTTTTTAAGAATTAACATACTAAACAATGACAATATCAAAAGTCAATTGTTTCACTTTTCTAAAGAGTCCCTAAGACATATAGTTCTGCATTCTGGATGTGGAATTATATCTAAAAATTCAGATTTAAAAATTAAACCTTTACCTAATGATGATGATATCACAAATAGCGTTATTTCTCCACTATTATGTGTATATAGAAAAGCTGATGGTAAACTTCTAAAGGATAAAGATAAACTACTTTGGAATCATCGCAAATTTAAAAAAGAAATAAACATATGTGCTAACGGGTATATGACCCTTGGTTTACTGTACTTATCTGATTATTATAGAAAATTTAAAGATATCGATGAAGATAAATATAAACTAAGCAAATATTATATTGACCTAGCTATCGATCAACTAGAATTTTTTGCTCTTTATTGTCGTAATAGCGAGGGTGTTTTTGTTGATAAATATGACTCTACAGATCCTCTTCAAAAGGATTATTTCCTTACAGATAAAGATATGAAGTTTAAATTTTCAACTCAAGCTCTTTTAATGGCAGCATATTATAAATGTGCAACTCTTGAAGATGGTGATAATGAAAATTTTAAATTCTTTGCCTTAGATATATTAAATTTATTTTCAAGTTTGAAGCAGGAAATATATAATACTTCTCATGATGAATTAGTAAAGATTTGTTTGGCATTTAATATTCTTTATGAATGCTCAAAACTAGATGAAGTCAAAGAATTGCTTGTAGATTTTTCTGAGTTGATGATTGAAAATATCAACCACATGCCACCTTCTGTTATTAGAGATAATATAGATATATCTTGTTTATGCTATATTAATTCTATATTAACTTATAAAAACACTAACTTATCACATTTTAAGGAGGCAGCTTTTAGGATATTTAATAATTTAGAAAAACTATATAATAACGATGATGGAATATTTATAAAAGACATATCTGAGAAAGAAAATAAATTTTCTTCTGACGAAATAATTCTCTATCTTTATGTATTTATGATCCATGAGTCTTTCTTAACCGACAAAGAAAAAGCAGAGCTTGCTTCTAAAATTCATACTCTTTATAAAAAGCAAGTAGTTAGTTCTGGAATCATACTTAGATGGCCAGAAGCTCCTAATCTTGATAATCCCGAAAGATATAGAAACTTTTCTTGTAAAGCTGAAGATTTATTGGATGATAACTATTTTAGATTTTCATCTTATGTAAATAATGATGTAAATGATTTAGCACCTATTTTCGTTAAAAATGTATCTTTAAATAGAAAAAAAGAAAACTATAAACATTATAAGCATAGTTTTGATTCTTGTAAAAATATGTTTAACTTCTTTACCATCATCTATTTAAATACAGTTTTAGATTTTTAATAAAGAAGTACCTTAAATTTAAGGTACTTCTTTATCTTTAACTTTATCTAATCTTATATTTCCAATAGTAGTTACATATACATTATCTATATTCGGTTTCACACAAATAGCATTGTTAATGTTATAAATAGGAATGGATACTAACTGACCTCTCAGTATTTTTTCACATTCTTTATATATGGATTTTCTTTTTCCTTCATCCATTTCATAGGCTGACTCTTTTATCAATTTACCGTATTCTTCATTATTATTTATTATTAGGCTATTTTTAGATCCGCTATTTAAACTCTTATAATATTCTATTGGATCTCCATATTTGAAATCAAACCTTTGTAGTACTATATCATAATCTCCATTATCTATAGCCTTTTTAAATTCTTCATCAGAACATTCTTCTAAAACTGATTCTAGACCTATACTCTCCTTGATATTACTACTCAAATCTTCGATGATTCTTCTATTTAAATTATTTTTTTCATAAATTATTTTTATTTCAGATTTCTCTTTTATATTTACTTTATTAAAAAACTCTTTAGCTAACTCCATATCTCCAAAGTTTGAAAATACTTGTTGTGCATTTTCTTTTTCAAGACTATAGGTTGTTGCCGGTGTAAGTAGTTCTTTGCATATAAGTTGTGAGTAATATTCCCTTGATAAAAGTGAGTTTATAGTATATCTAAAATTTAAATCTCCACCCAAAGTATCTTTATCTGGATTAAAGCTTAAATAATACATTGATGAACCATCAAATCCTTTTATCATCGAATTTTGAGATAATCTTAATAATTCACTTATAGGAGCATCCATCATTACATCTATGTTTCCTACAAATCCATCTATATCAGTATCTGTAGATTTTTCAAAAATGGCAAGGGCATTTTCTTCACTATTTAGAAAAGTAATTCTAATGTCCTCGTTAGTAACTTCTCCAGCATTATAATACTTCTCATTTTTTTCTATGTAGATTTCTTCACTCTTAGCCTCCTTGATTGTAAAGGGACCAGTGTATCTTATGGAATCAAAATTCTCCTTATACCCATTCAAACTTCCATAATCTCTAAGATTAAATACTGGATTTGCAAGAATATTTATAAAGTAAGGATATTTGTAATTTAATCTAATAGATAATTCATTATCTTTTTTTAAGTTTATTGCTACATTTGAAAAGTTACCATGACCTTCTCTAAATTCCTTAGCTCCATATATGCAATCTAGCCTGCTAGCATATACATTATCTTTATCATTTAAAAAGGCTTCAAAAAAGCTTTTAAAATCCTGTGCAGTTATTTTTTCTCCTGAACTATAATATATATCATCTCTTAATTTAAAAGTATACTCTAAACCGTCATCCGAAATTTCTACTTCCTTAGAAAGTGCTGGTGCTACTTCTCCATCTTCATTTTCTTTTACTAATCCTTCAAAGAGTGTTACTAGTAAATCCTTATCTCTTATACTATCTGTTTGAGTTAATTGTAAATCCTTAGGATTTACGTTCATATTGTAAGTTATATAATTAATAATCTCATCATTTATAGAATTTATTTTTTCCTTTTCAACAGATATACCTGCTAAAATTACTATAATACAAATTACTGTAAATACTATTTTTTTCACCGTGACACCTCCTTATTAAAATTATTTACTTATTTATTCCAAAATAAACAGCTGTAAATAAGTTAACACAAAATTTTTCTTTTTCAATTATAAACATGTGATATAATATTTATAATAATGTGTAAATAAATTGGAGGTATCTTATGATTTACTTAGATATTATATTAAAGATTTTGGGGATTTTATCCCTTATAACTTTTATGATAATAATTATTTGGGGCTTTGTTATTTTCAATTCTATATATAGTCAACTGAGATATAACAATTATATCCTTGAAAAAATCTCACACATATTAAATATCTCATGTATTGATATGCAGACAAAAGAAAAAGAACAATTGAAAAAATCTGAATCAACTAATGAAGCTTCCGAATCAGAATACGTAACTACTAATATTTCTTCCAACTCATCAGGTAGTAATTCAGATAAAATTTCTAATTAATATAGATATATTTCAAACAATAAATAATATCTATTGTTTAATCGTCTGATAAATTACTAAGTAATAACTTATAAGCATTACCCATATGGAATTCTATATCCATGTGGGTAATGCTTATAAACTAGATCATACTTTTGAATTCATCTTCAGAAATTATTTTAATTTCCAGTTCTACTGCTTTATTATATTTAGACCCTGGATCTTCTCCAACAATAACAAAGTCTGTTTTTTTACTTACAGAACCAGCTACCTTCGCACCAAGCTCTTCTAACTTATCTTTAATTTCACTTCTTGAAAATGCTTTTAAACTTCCAGTAACTACAACAGTCTTACCATTAAAAGGATTTTCAACTACTTCCTGAACTTCCTCTTCCTTTGGAGTTACACCTAATCTTAAAAGTTCATTTATTGTTTCTATAGACTTATCCAGTGAAAAGAATTCAACTATAGTTTTTGCAACTACATCGCCTATATCTGGTACGGATACTAACTCCTCAAAAGTTGCTCTCTCAATATTCTCTAAAGTTTTGAATGTTTTTGCCAAATCTTTAGCAGTCTTTTTACCTACATTAGCAATCCCTAATCCATATACAAATGAAGCTAATTCACAGTTCTTACTATTTTCTAATGCAACTAAAAGATTACTTGCCTTTTTGTCTCCAAACTTCTCAAGTTCAACTAATTCCTCTTTTTTTATTCTATATAAATCTGCTATAGATTTTATTCCTAGCTTTTCAAATAATTGCTCAGCAGTCTTTTCGCTAAATCCTGCTATGTTCATAGCTTCTCTACTAGCATAGTGAACTATGGTTTTAACCATTTGAGGTTTACACGCTAATGTATTTTCGCAAAATAAATGTACTCCTTCTCTAAATAATTCTTCTCCGCAGCTAGGACATACCTTAGGCTCCTCAATAGGGGTGCTATCTTCTAAAGAACTTTCTACTACACCCATAATTTCTGGAATTACATCATTAGACCTTCTTACAAATACTGTAGCTCCTACTCTAACCCCTTTGCGCTCAATATCATCTAAGTTATTTAAAGTGGCTCTTTTTACCGTTACCCCACCCAACTCTACCGGTTCAAGAATTGCTGTAGGTGTCACTCTACCACTTCTTCCTACATTCCACTCTACCTCTAAAAGCTTAGTGGTTGTTTCTTCTGCTTCAAACTTATAGGCTATTGCCCATTTTGGGAACTTAATAGTATATCCTAACATCTCTCTAGTTCTGATATCATCAATAGCTATAACTATTCCGTCTATATCATAATTTAAATTGCCTCTAATGCTATTAATATACTCAATCTGTTTTTCTATTTCTTCAATATTAGTACATGTTTCCATGTAGGTATCTATAGGTAATCCCATTTTTTTTATAAATTCCATCATCTCACTATATGTATTGAATGGACTACCTTCATTATATCCTACATCATAGAAAAATGCTGATAAGTTTCTCCTAGCAGTCTCCTTCACGTTTAAATTTCTAAGGGCTCCTGCAGCGCCATTTCTTAAATTTTTTAATGGTGTCGTAGCTGTTTTATTATATTGTTCAAAGGCTTCCTTTGTCATAATAGCTTCACCATGAACCTCAATTATATTATGATTATTTATTATAAGTGGAATAGATTTTATAGTCTTTACTTGACTAGTAATATCTTCACCAATCTCCCCAGTTCCTCTAGATGCCCCCACTGTTAAAACCCCATCTTGATCATAAGTTAAATTTATAGAAAGGCCATCGAATTTTTTAGTAATTATATATTTAACCTCTGGTAGCTTATCTTCGTGACTATTATTATACTCCTTTATAGCTTTGATATTTCTATTATGCCAGTCTCTAATCTGCGCTATAGACTGAGCCTTATCTAAGCTCCAAAGAGGTGCTCTATGCCTATATTTTTTAAATTCATCTAAAACTGTATCTCCAACTCTTAAAGTTGGTGAATAAGGCAATACTTCATTAAGTTCAATTTCTAAAACTCTGAGCTCATCATATCTTTTATCATACTCTTTATCAGATATTGTAGGATTATCTAATACATAGTATTCATAGGCATATTTATTTAACTCCTTCACAAGCTCTAACATTCTATTATGCTTATCTTCACCCATTATAAATTTTCCTCCTATAGCTTCAAATAAAAAATATATATTTAAATCTAATTATAGGCTATGTTTTATTAACATCTAAAACATAGCCTATATAACTATTCTACTATTTTTTTAATTTTTTTATAATACCTTATGCTAATTCAAGACCAGCTTTATTAAGCATAAGTTTTTTAATACCCATATTATTAAAGGCAATAGTAACTATAGTCTCTCCATTATCTGAAACCATTGACACTACAGTTCCTACTCCAAACTTACTATGTCTTACCTTTACTCCTATTGTTAAATCTTCTTTTGATGCAGGCTTAACATGCTCACTTCCAATACTATTGTTTAAAGTTGAAGACATATTTTGTTTTGAGTTATTATAGAAACTATTTCTAAATGAATGAGGATTATTATTTGTAGCCTTATTAAAAGTATTATTAAAGCCTACCTTAGGTTGATTTCCTCCATTATTATTTAGATTAGTCATTAACTCTTTTGGTATTTCACTTACAAAGTCTGATACTGGGTATCCAACAGTTCTACCAAATACCATACGTTGTTCTGCTGATGATATATATAACATTTCTTCTGCTCTAGTTATTGCAACATAGCAAAGCCTTCTTGATTCCTCCATCTCATGGAAGCTGTTTAAAGATGAAGCTCCTGGGAATATCCCATTTTCCATTCCAACTAAGAAAACTACTGGAAATTCAAGTCCCTTAGCACTATGAACAGTCATCATTACTACTGCATTATTTTCTTCATCTAAATTATCTATATCTGAAACTAATGTTACCTTTTCCAAAAATGCACTTAAGGATTTATCCTCAGAGGAGTTTTCAAAGACTACAGCATCAGATACAAGTTCCTTTAAGTTCTCTATTCTACTTTCATCTTCAGCACTACCTGTTGCCTTAAGCATCTTCATATATCCACTTCTATCTAAAATATCTTCTATTAATTCAGATACACTTATATTTTCTGCATCTACTATAAGAGTATTCATTAGGCTAACAAATTTATTTATTGATGTTACAGCTCTTGCAGATAAATTTGGTACAAATTCTGCATCTAAAAGAGCATCATACATACATATATCATTCTCCACTGCAAATTCCTGCACCTTTGCTATAGTTGTATCTCCAATACTTCTTTTAGGCTCATTTATAATTCTTTTTAAGCTTATATCATCAAGTGGATTATTTATAACCTTTAAATAAGCCATAATATCCTTAATTTCTTTTCTTTCATAGAATCTTAATCCACCTACTATTTTATAGGTTATCTCATTTCGTCTAAAAGCTTCCTCAAAAATACGTGATTGAGAGTTCATTCTATAAAGTATAGCAAAGTCCTTTAAACTTCTATTTTCCTCACTCATCATTCTCTTAATTTGAGTCGCTACGAAGTTTCCTTCATCTATGTCACTGTATGCTCTATATACCTTTAACTTTTCTCCTGCTTCGCTTTCAGTTCTTAATACCTTATCTTTTCTTTGTGCATTGTTTCTAATAACTTTATTTGCTGCTTCTAATATATTTGATTTAGATCTATAGTTTTGCTCTAATTTAACAATTTTTGCTCTTGGAAAGTCTTTTTCAAAGTCTAATATATTATGAATATCTGCACCTCTCCAAGCATAAATACATTGGTCATCATCACCAACTACACAAATATTCTCATTTTCATTTACTAGAAGCTTGATTAATTCATATTGACATTTATTGGTATCCTGGTACTCATCTACTAGTATGTACCTAAATTTTCTTCTATAAAAATCTCTGACTTCTTCATTTTCTTTAAATAGTTTAACAGTTAGGTATATTAAGTCATCAAAATCTAAAGAATTTGTAGTTTTTAATTTTTTTTCATAAGTTAAATAAACATCTGCAATCTTATTCATTCTGAAATTACTTTCATTTTCTTTTTTAAAACTTTTAGCAGAAATTAACTTGTTTTTAGCATCTGAAATTTTAGAAATAATTTCACTGTCTGTGATATCTTTATCATTAATATTTAGTTCTTTCATACATTGTTTTACTAAGGATTTTGCATCATAGCTATCATATATAGTAAAGTTTTTATTATATCCTAATTTATCAATCTCTCTTCTTAAGATTCTCACACAACTAGAATGAAAAGTTGAAACCCACATATTATCAACTACATCTCCAACTAGAGCTTTGACTCTCTCCTTCATTTCTCCTGCAGCTTTATTAGTAAATGTTAAGGCTAGTATCTGTGAGGGATATATGTTTAAATCATTTATCATATGTGCCATTCTATATGTAAGTACTCTAGTCTTTCCTGATCCTGCGCCTGCTAAAATTAATAGTGGTCCTTCAACAGTAATAGCAGCTTCGTATTGTTCTCTATTTAATAGACTTTTTAAATCCATCTAATCACTCCTAAATTTATAGTTATCTAATACAATAGTAACCCTCTTTGTTCTAATAATATAATATGAAAATTTACCCTATTTTTTATTATACCATATACTGAACATTTATAAACGACATATAAATAATTACTAAAAATGGTTTATCCTTATCATATTACTATTACATTTCAATTTCTATTCATACTTATCGTATAAATAGAAAAAGCCTTACTGCATTTAGAGTATGGCTCTTTATTCTATCTAATATATAATTTTCTATTCTTTATCTTCGTATTCTTTCCAATTTACTCTTTCAAATACTACCTTATATCCACTATTACCATAGTTTAAAGAACGATTTACTCTACTTATAGTAGCAGTACTAGCTCCAGTGCTACTAGCAATATCTAGGTAAGTTCTTCTGTCTTTAAGCATTCTTGCAACTTGAAGTCTTTGTTCCATAGCTTTTATTTCATTTATTGTACAAACATCTTCAAGAAATCTGTATACTTCTTCTCTTGTTTTAAGAGATCTGATAGCATCAACAAGATAATCCATTTCTGGAGTTTCAAGTTTTGAAATATAATCACCCATTACTTTCTCCCCCTATTAATTAAAAATTCATCCACATATACATTATAAAATCATCGTACTAAAGTGTAAATATTAAATTTTCAAATCCACCTTTGCGAGGAATTAAATACAAAAAGCCATCCCCACGGATAGCTTATGATTAAAGTATCAATATGTTTATTGCTATAATTGATGCTGCAAATATACTTGCTGATATTATAGTAAGCTTAGTTAGGAATGATTCCTTTGTCTTAGTTTTATTCTTGCTATAAAAAGTTTCTGAACTTCCAGCAACTAAACCACCTAATCCTGATGATTTACTTTCTTGAAGAGATATTGTTAATATAACTATTAATGCGGAAATAATTACTACAACTTTAAGTGCTGTTATCATTATTATACCCCCTTATTTCTTTATCCTTTATACATGTAATATATTTTATCATAGTGAAAATATTTTTACAATGATAACAGTAATGAATGTAAATAAATATATAAAATAAATACATTTTGTGAGCTTCTATAAAGAAAATATCGAACAAATATAGTATTTGTTCGATATTTTTAAGATAAGAATTATTATCTTTTTATGTTATAGAAAGATTTTAATCCTCTAAATTCAGCCATATCGCCAAGTTCTTCTTCAATTCTTAATAATTGATTGTACTTAGCAACTCTTTCACTTCTAGCTGGAGCTCCAGTTTTTATTTGTCCTGCATTTGTAGCCACTACTAAATCAGCAATTGTAGTATCCTCTGTTTCTCCTGATCTATGAGAAACTACTGCAGTATAGCCAGCTCTTGCAGCCATTTCTATAGCATTTAAAGTCTCTGTTAAAGTTCCTATTTGATTTAATTTTATAAGAATTGAGTTTGCAGTTTCTCTTTCAATTCCCATTTCAAGTCTTGAAGTATTAGTTACAAATAAATCATCACCAACTAATTGAACCTTTTTACCGATTTTATCAGTTAGATACTTCCAACCTTCCCAATCTTCTTCAGCCATACCATCTTCTATGGATATTATTGGATATTTTTCACATAACTCTACATAGTAATCTGCCATTTCATGAGGAGTTAATATTCTTCCCTCTCCAGCAAGATTATATTTTCCATCCTCGAAGAACTCTGAAGATGCTGGATCAAGAGCTATGAAAGCATCTTTTCCTGGAACGTAACCAGCTTTTTCTATAGCTTCAATGATTACTTTTATTGCTTCTTCGTTTGATGATAAATCTGGTGCAAAACCACCTTCATCACCAACTCCAGTACCAAGACCTTTAGCTTTTAATATGCCTTTTAATGCATGATAAACTTCAGCTCCCATTCTTAAAGCTTCACTAAAAGATGTAGCTCCTGCTGGCATAACCATGAACTCTTGTAGGTCTACGTTATTATCAGCATGTTTTCCACCATTTAATATGTTCATCATAGGTACTGGTAAAACTTTAGCATTAACTCCACCTATATATTGATATAATCCTAATCCTAAATAATTAGCAGCAGCTTTAGCACAAGCAAGAGATACTCCTAAAGTTGCATTAGCTCCTAATTTCTCTTTATTATGTGTTCCATCTAATTCTATCATAGTTTTATCAATAGCAACTTGATCGAATATGTTCATTCCTATTAACTCTTCTGCTATTATGTTATTTACATTATCAACAGCTTTTAATACACCTTTTCCGTTGTATAAAGCTTTATCTCCATCTCTTAATTCAACAGCTTCAAATTGTCCTGTAGATGCTCCTGATGGCACTGCAGCCACTCCTACTGTACCATCTTCAAGTACAACTTCAACCTCCACTGTTGGGAATGCTCTAGAGTCTAATATTTGTCTTGCATAGACATCAATAATTTCAACGTATTGTTTCATTTCTTTTCCTCCTTTATATTCTGTTTATAATAATTTAGCATAGCTAAATATTCTAACTAAATAAATTAAATTAATGATTTTCCACTCATCTCACTTGGAATATCTAGACCCATCTTTGTTAATATTGTAGGGGCTATATCAGCAAGAATTCCACCGCTTCTAAGCTCACTTGCCTCTTTTCCAACATAGATAAAAGGAACTAAATTAGTTGTATGTGCTGTCATAGGTTTACCTGTAGAATAATCAATCATAGACTCGGCATTACCATGGTCTGCTGTAATAAATACAGTACCGTTATGTTCAAGAACTTTATTTACTACTCTACCTAAACACTCATCTACAGCTTCTATAGCCTTTACTGCTGCTTCAATAACACCAGTATGTCCAACCATATCTGGGTTTGCATAATTTAATATTATTAAATCATACTCATCTTTTTCTATATTTTCTAATACAGCTTCAGTAACCTCATAAGCACTCATCTCTGGTTTTAAGTCATAAGTTGCCACTTTTGGAGATGGGATTAACACCCTATCCTCATCCTTATTTGGCTCCTCAACTCCTCCATTGAAGAAAAATGTTACGTGGGCATATTTCTCTGTTTCTGCAATTCTAAGCTGCTTTAATCCTTTACTACTTACATACTCACCTAATGTATTTTCATAATGTTCTGGTTTATAAGCTATTTGTACATCTTCAATAGTTTTATCGTATTGTGTCATGCACACATAAGATATATCTAAATTTTCTCTTTTAAATCCCTTAAACTCTTTATCCTTTAAGGCTCTAGTTATTTCTCTAGCTCTATCTGGTCTAAAGTTAAAGAAAATTACTGAATCTTTATTTTTTATAGTAGCTACTGGTTTGCCATCTTTTAAAACCACACTAGGGACTACAAATTCATCAGTTTTATTGTTGTGATAAGCATCTTCTATAATTGCATAAGGAGATGTATTAGTATTTCCTTCACCTTTTACTATTGCATTATATGCTAATTGCACTCTTTCCCATCTATTGTCTCTATCCATTGCATAATATCTACCAGAAATAGTTGCAATCTCACCTACGCCTTCATTTTTCATATGTTCTTCCAAATCTTTGATAAAATCCTTAGAAGATGTAGGCGATACATCTCTGCCATCTAAAAAACAATGAACAAAAACTTTTTTTGCTCCTCTTTTTTTACAAAGAGTTATAAGTGCTTTTAGATGGTTTATATGTGAATGCACTCCACCATCTGATAATAATCCCATTAAATGAACAGCCGAATTGTTTTTTAATGCTTCATCAATAGCAAAATTCAAAGCCTTATTTTCAAAAAAATCTCCATCTTTAATTGATTTTGTTATTCTAGTCAACTCTTGATATATTATTCTTCCAGCACCTATATTTAGGTGGCCTACTTCAGAGTTACCCATCTGTCCCTCAGGAAGACCTACATCTAGACCAGAAGCTGATAATGTGGTATGAGGATATTCAGCCTTTAATTTATCATAGTTAGGCTTTTGGGCCTCTCTAACGGCATTTCCATCCACATTGTCGCTTATTCCAAAACCATCTAATATCATTAGCATTACTGGTTTTTTACTCATATTATTTGATCCATCCTTTATTAGTAATTTACAATTGCTGCAAAGTCTGAAGCTTTAAGACTAGCTCCACCTATTAAGCCTCCATCTATGTGCTCTTTTGACATTTGCTCTTTTATAGTTGATGGCTTAACTGATCCGCCATATTGAATTCTAACCTTATCTGCAACATCTTCACCATATAATTTACCTATAACATTTCTAATAAATCCTATAGTGTTATTAGCATCATCTGCAGTTGCAGTTTTTCCTGTTCCAATAGCCCAAATAGGCTCATATGCTACTACCATATTTTCAACCTGATATTTTGTTATATCTACCAAATCTTGTTTTATTTGAGCTGCTAATACTTCTTCTGTTATTCCTAATTCTCTTTGTTGTAAACTTTCACCTACGCATAATATAGGTGTAATTTCATATTCAAAAGCAGTCTTTAATTTTTTATTTATAGTTTCATCAGTTTCATTAAAATATTGTCTTCTTTCACTATGTCCAATTATAACAAACTTTACTCCTAATTCCTTAAGCATTAATGGAGAAATTTCTCCTGTAAAAGCACCTGACTCTTCAAAGTGCATATTTTGAGCTCCAACCATAATGTTGCTATCCTTACACTCTTCAATTACTGCTGGTAAAGATAGAAAAGTTGGGCAAACTACTACATCACAATTAGCATCTTTCACTAGAGGCTTTAATTCCCTAACTAAATCTAATGCTTCATGTATAGTATTATTCATTTTCCAGTTTCCTGCTATTATTGCTCTCCTCATGATTAATCCTCCTATTAATAACTTTACAACATATCCTTATTAAAGCTAAAAATATTGAAGCTTCCCTTTAAAAGACATATTACATTTTTCTTATAACTCAAATATAATATATTACTCTCAAAAAGGAAAGTAAATAAACAAGATTTTATCTTGTTTATTACTTTCTTTATAAATTTTTATACTTATTTATCGTTTAAAGCAATAATTCCAGGAAGTTCTTTTCCCTCTAAGAATTCTAGTGAAGCTCCACCACCTGTAGATATATGAGTCATTTTATCCCCTAATCCAAATATATTAACAGCGGCAGCACTATCTCCTCCACCAATTATTGTAATTCCATCACAATTAGCCATAGCCTCTCCTACTGCTATTGTTCCCTTATTAAAGTTTTCAAACTCAAAAACTCCCATCGGCCCATTCCAAATAACAGTCTTAGAATTTCCTATAACCTCTGCATATAGAGTTCTTGTCTTTGGTCCTATGTCTAAAGCCATATATCCATCTTGAATATTTTCACTCTCAGTTATTACTGGAGTTGCATTCTTATCAAATTCAGTAGCCACTACATGGTCTATTGGAAGATATAATCTGACTCCTTTTTCTTTAGCTTTTTTCATCATTTCTAATGCATATTCAATCTTATCTTCTTCTACTCTAGATATCCCCATTTTATATCCTTCAGCCTTAAGGAAAGTATATGCCATAGCTCCACCTATAAGAAGATTGTCTACTTTCTCTAAAAGATTATTTATAACATTAATTTTATCTGATACTTTAGATCCACCTAAAATTGCTGTAAATGGCCTTTCAGCATTTTCTATAGCTTCGCCTAAAAATTTAAGTTCCTTTTGAATTAAGTATCCACACACTGCTTCTTCTACAAATTCAGTTACTCCTACAGTTGAGCAATGCGCTCTATGTGCTGTTCCAAAAGCATCGTTTACAAATATATCGCAAAGTGAAGCTAATTCTTTAGAATAGTTTTCTTCATTTTTAGTTTCTTCTTTTCTAAATCTAGTATTTTGTAATAACACTATGTCTCCATCATTCATAGCTGAAATAGCTGCTTTTGCATTATCTCCTACCACATTATCATCCGCTGCAAAAACTATGTTCTTATTTAATAATTCACTTAATCTTGCTGCCACTGGCGCTAGTGAAAGTTCTGGTTTAGGTTCTCCTTTTGGTTTTCCTAGGTGCGAACATAAAATAACCTTTGCTTTATTGTTAACTAAGTATTCTATAGTAGGTATAGCTCCTAGAAGTCTATTTTCGTCAGTAATTTTACCTTCCACTATAGGTACATTAAAGTCGCATCTTACTAAAACTTTTTTACCTTTCACATTGATGTCTTCTAATGATTTCTTGTTAAATGACATATTAAAATCTCCTTCATAAACTTATTGTAGTAAAAATCTAGTTCATTTAAGAATCTAAGAACTAGATTTTTACTACATACCTATTTTAACATAATTTAAAGATTATAATCTATCTGCAACATATTTTGTTAAATCTGCTAGTCTATTTGAGTATCCCCACTCGTTATCGTACCAAGCAACTACTTTAACTAAATTATCTCCCATAACCATAGTTGAAAGTCCATCTACAATTGAAGATCTCTCATCTCCTCTAAAGTCCATTGAAATTAATGGCTCATCAGAGAATCCAAGGATACCTTTAAGTTCTCCCTCTGCTGCTTCTCTTAAAGCTGCATTAACCTCTTCTACAGTAACTGATTTACCAAGTTCACATACTAAGTCAGTCATTGAAACTGTTGGAGTTGGAACTCTTACTGCCATTCCATTTAACTTTCCTTTTAGTTGAGGTAAAACTAATGCAACTGCTTTTGCTGCTCCTGTAGTTGTTGGTATCATTGCTTCTCCTGCTGCTCTAGCTCTTCTTAAATCTTTATGTGGTGCATCTAATATTTTTTGGTCATTAGTATAAGAGTGTATTGTAGTCATAAGTCCTTGTAATATTCCAAACTTTTCATCTAAAACCTTAGCAAAAGGTGCTAAACAGTTAGTTGTACAAGAAGCATTTGAAATAATGTTATGATTTTTAGCATCATATTTATCTTCATTTACTCCAAGAACAATTGTTATATCTTCATTTTTTGCAGGTGCAGAAATTAATACTTTTTTTGCTCCTGCCTCTATGTGAGCCTTTGCTTTAGTAGCATCAGTGAATAAACCTGTAGATTCAATTACAACATCTGCACCTTGAAGCCCCCATGGTATGTTTTTAGGATCTCTTTCTGCAAATATTCTTATCTCTTTTCCATTAACAATAATTGAGTTTTCAGTAGCCTCAACTGTTCCACTAAATTTTCCATAAAGTGTATCATATTTTAAAAGATGTGCAAGTGTCTTTGGATCTGTTAAATCATTAATTGCTACAATCTCAATTTCCTTTTCATATTTGTCTACTAAAGCCTTAAAAACATTTCTTCCTATTCTTCCAAAACCATTAATTCCAACTTTAACCATTGTAAAATACCTCCAACATTTAATTTAATAATTTTTATATTGAAACTTAATTGATATATTTAATTTCTTAGGAACTTTATACCTTAGAAACTATTATCTTAATATAGATATTTGTTTTATTATTCAATGCTAATACAAAATAAATATTTATTAGATAAAATCAATAAGCATTAATACTTAACTTCCTTTGAAAATAATTTTAAAATCTCTTTTGCTGTAGCTTCATCAGTAACTAGTGTAGAATTTTCTTTTCCCTTTTGTATGGCCATAATAGCTTCTGCTTTTTCAACTCCTGCAGCTACAGCTATAATATTAGGAATATTTTTTATTCTATCTTTAGTTATTCCAATGGAAGGCATAGAATATACAATTTCACCTTTATTATTAAAATAATGTCCATAAGCTTCTCCTATGGCTCCTGCTTCTAATATTCTATCCTTAACCTCCTTGCATAAGCTTCTCTTATCACACATCTCTTTAGCTAGACCTATACCATGAATAAGAATATTTGATTTACTTATATTTTCAAAGGTTTCTTTAATATCTGACTCCTTAATTAAAGCCTTAAAGGAATCACTACTTATATTATCTGGAATATGCAACATCTCATAGGTAGCACCTAATTTATTTGCTAAATTCTCTACTAAAGTATTAGACTGTATCTCTATTTCCTTTCCCATACCACCTCTTCCAGGTAAAATCCTTATATTCTTAAATTTAGTTATGGGAACAAAATTATCAATAACCTCTTTAACTGTACGGCCTCCAGTAAGCGATATTGTAGTATTATCTTTAATGATACTCTTTAAATAATTAGCAGCAGCTTTTCCAAGCTCTGTGTAAAGAGTATTATCTTCTTTTACATCACCATTAATCACTATCACTTCTCTAACTTTAAGAAGTTCTTTTAATTCTTCCTCTATAGA
The DNA here is from genome assembly GCA_902363375.1 of Clostridiaceae bacterium. Lineage (GTDB taxonomy): Bacteria > Bacillota > Clostridia > Clostridiales > Clostridiaceae > Clostridium_J. The sequence goes on from CABIZX010000004.1 coordinate 87,169, forward strand.
GTTCAAACCACTTATTTCCTTCATAAATGCCTTTAACCCATTAAAGACCTCTTCCCCTTCTTCAGTGATATACATTCCTGATGATTTAACATCTATCAATCCTTGCATTTTCAAAAAATCTGTTTCGCTTCTTAAGACTCTCTCACTTAAATTTACTATAGTTGATAATAGTCTTCTGCCAATAGGTTCTCTATATTTTATATTTTTTAATATAGTATATCTTACATCTAAAACCTCTAACAATTCCGGTACTATCTTCTGTTGTAGATTTAATAATTTCTCCATATTCCACCCCATTGACAATTATCGTCCCTATGGACTAAAATTGTCCCAATAATATTTTAAACCACTGATTATATTATATAATAATATTTATTATTTGTGAAGTATCAATATATAATTCATAAGAAAATTTTATATAAATTATATTTCTGCATATGACCATAATCCTAAACAGGGTTTCATGTAAGATTACTGGATTTCTACCATTAGTAGCGTAAGTATTATAAAATTCTGAATAACTTAACCCCTCCTTAACATTATAAAGTAATCCTACTGAATCATCATTTGGTATTATATTTCGAAAGAAATTAACAATGATAACTGATGGATACCCATAATATTTTTATGATTAATTAGTTGTTTCATAATAATATTATGCGCAAAAATGACCAAATTCATTTTTAAGAATTTGGTCATTTTATTTTAAGGCTTATTATTCAGTTTTGATATAACCCCATTAATTTTATATTAACCTTTTACGTTGAGATGAAGATTTTATCCCCAATTCTTCCCTGTATTTAGCTACAGTACGCCTAGATATATCTATGCCACTTTTGTTAAGCAGTCCACATATAGATGAATCAGATAATGGTTTTGTCTTATTTTCGGATTCTACTATATTTCGTATAGTATCTTTTACACTATTAGACGATATATCCTCATTTAAAACATTTACACTATTAGTAAATAAATCTTTTATTCTTTTAATTTCTCCTGTGTGAAGTGCTACATACTTGTCCCTAACTGCTCTACTGACAGTTGATTCATGCATATCTAAACTGCGAGCTATATATTTAATAGTCATAGGCTTTATATAATTATCCCCTTTTTCTAGATATTCATATTGATTTTTAATTATCTCTTCCATTACTCTGCACAATGTGTTTTTTCTATTCTGTATACTTTTAATTAGAAACATAGCACTACTTATTTTATCTTTTACATAATCTATAGCTACTATATCATTACTACTATTTATTACCTCTTTGTACGTGTTATTAATTATTAAATTAGGCAATAAATTATCATTCATAAGGACTATATATTCTTCATTTACTTTTTTTACATATACATCCGGAATTAAATATCCAACCTCTTCACCAGTGAAAAAACCCCTAGTTGGCTTAGGTTCTAGCTTTTTTATTATATCCTCATATTCTTGAACCTGTCTAGCACTAACTCCTAGCTTCTTACCTATAAATTGATATTTTCCTTTAGATAATTCATACAAATAGTTATTTGCTATCTCCTCAATATGACTATTATATATGTCCTTTCTGTGCAATTGAATAATTAAGCATTCACTGAGAGATCTTGCACCTATTCCTGCTGGCTCTAAGCTTTGAATTATACCTAAACATTCATCAGCACACTCTCCCAAAATATCTAATTCTTCTATTAAATTATCTAGGATATTCTCATCTAAATATCCCCTATAATCAATACTATCTATAATATAGTTACAAACAATCTCCTGTGATTTCTCTAGATTACTATACATAATCTGATCTCTTAAATAATCTTTTATAGTAGGTTTACTACTTATATAATTAAATGGAGACACTAAGTCACTCTCTTCATCTTTTAAATAGTATTTATCACCATGATTATCTATAGTCATACCTTTAATCAGTTCCCTATATTCTCTTAGCTCCCTATCTAATAGGTCTTCTTTAGGTGTTTCTAAATTATCATCAATTTCTAATGTAACATTTTCTTGTAGTTCTTTGTCAATATGCTGCAAAAGTTCATAGGATGACATTTGTAATAGCTTTATTGATTGCTGCATCTCCATTGTCATAACTAATTTTTGTTCCTGCGATAATCTTAAATCAAAGCCTAATTTCATGAATATCCCTCCTATACCCTATGTTTATCATACCATAAAAACTATTATATTTCTAATCAAAGAATACACCCTTATTTCCCTGACAATAATCTACTCTTCTATTTTGTTTTTCAATGATCATAAAACAACTGTTAAAAGTTATCATTTCCTTATTATAGCCATTATTCCATAGAATACTTTAAATACAAAACCTTAACTCTAACCTTCTCTATACGCGGTAAAAAGGGTTAACTCTTAATAAGTTAACCCTCTAAATTACATTATAACTTTGAAATATTAAGTATTACCTTCCATTCTTTTCGTATGCTTCACCTGATGCAGCTGGTGCACTTGTTTTTCCTACAAAACCAGCAAGTGCTAGCATAGTTAATAAGTATGGTATAATTGTAAATACTTCAGATGGTAATGACCATCCAAGTCCTTGAGCAAATATTTGGAATGACTCACCAAATGCAAATAGTAAACAAGCTCCAAAAGAACCAATTGGTGTCCAGTTACCGAATATTACAGCTGCAAGAGCTATAAATCCTCTACCTGCTATCATCCCTTCTCTATATATTGGTGTAATACCAATAGATAGAGCAGCTCCACCAAGTCCTGCTAACATTCCTGATAATATTACACATAAATATCGTACTAAATAAACATTTATTCCTAATGTATCTGCAGCTTTTGGATGTTCTCCCACTGATCTTATTCTAAGTCCAATAGAAGTTTTATAAAGCACAAAGTGAGATACAAACACAAGAATTATTGCTAATACTACAAACCAATTTAACCCTGATAATATCTTTCCAAGAACCGGTATATTAGTAATAAATTCTGGTAGGTTATAAGGAAGAAGTGTTACTAGGTCTGTTTGACCTCCCTTTCCTCCAAAAAGTATATATATTAAGAAACTAGATAATGCTGTTGCAAATAAGTTTATAGCTGTACCTGAAATAACTTGGTCTGCCTTTAAATGAATGCTAAGAAAAGCATGAAGGAAGGCAAGTAATCCACCGGCTACTATAGCAAAAATAATTCCCATGCCAGGATTTCCAGTTATATGTGTCCCATATACTGCAAAGAATGCCCCTATTGTCATCATACCTTCTAGTCCTATATTAACTACACCTGAACGTTCTGAAAACATTCCTCCAAGGGCTGTAAAGATAAGTGGAGTAGCTATTCTCAATGTAGATGGTATTAAAGCTATAATACTTGCAAAAATAATGCTATCCATTCATTATCTCCCCTTTCTTTTTCTTATTCTCGAAGTAAGTTACAATATAATCTGTAGCTACAAATATGATAATTACTGCTTGAATTAAGAATACTATTTCTTTTGGTATTCCGCTTATTTGAAGTGCTCTTGAGCTACTATTTAAAGCTCCAAACAGCACTGCTGATAAAATGCATGCTATAGGATTGTTTTTAGCTAAAAGCGCTACTGCTATACCATCAAATCCATAAGTAGGAACAACCATAAAATCCTGAATAAGATGCTTAACACCAGCTACGTGAGTAGCTCCTCCAAGACCTGCAATAGCTCCTGATAACACCATAGCTAATACAGCTTTTTTAGCTATATCTACTCCACCATACTCTGCTCCATAAGGATTAATTCCAACAGCTCTAATTTCATATCCAACTGTAGTCTTCCATAATATAAACGCCATAAGAATAGCCACTATAATTCCTATAAACAAACTTATATTAGCTGAACTTCCTTGAACAAATCTAGCAAACATTGCACTTTCTTGTATTGTTGGAGTTGATGACTTTCCTTGAACTCCAAAGGCTGTTCTCAGAATAACATAGTTTGCAAGAGCTATAGAAATATAGTTCATCATAATTGTATTTATAACTTCACTAGTTCCAAACTTAGCTTTAAGATATCCTGGTATTCCACCCCAAAGCCCTCCAGCTACTATACCACTTAATATTATTAATGGTATATGAACTATCGGACTAAGACCAGGAATCACACCGACAATAGCCGCTGCCAGCATACCTAATACAAACTGTCCACCAACACCAATATTAAATAATCCACATCTAAATGCCACTGCATTAGCAACCCCTGTAAAAATTAACGGTGTTACTTCTGCTAATGTAGCCATAACATTTCTCTGTGTTCCAAAGCTACCATTCCATATAGTTGAAACTAAATCCGTTAATGCAGTAAAGTATTGAGTTATAGAATATCCCTTTGCCCACATAACGAAAAATACTGATATAAATAAAGAAAGTATAACTGCTACTACCGGAAAGAGGATAGCTTTCATCGCATTCTTAACTTTACTATTCATCTTATTTCTCTTCCCCTTTCTTATCTAAGTCTCCACCAGCCATTAATATACCCAGTTTTTGCTCATCTGCATCTTTTCTATCTAAAATATCTACTATTTTACCATCATACATAACTGCAATTCTATCTGAAAGAGCTAAAATTTCATCTAGTTCTAGAGATACTAGTAGAACCGCTTTTCCCTTATCTCTCTCATCTACAAGTCTACTATGAATATATTCAATAGCACCTACATCAATACCTCTTGTAGGCTGAGCAGCAATTAATAATGTTGGATCCTTTGAAATCTCTCTAGCTGCTATTAACTTCTGCTGATTACCACCAGATAATGCAGATGCATTAACCTCATTGTTTGGTGTTCTTACGTCAAATTCCTCTATAAGTGTATCACAATGTTTTTTTATAGCTTTATAATCCATCATAATACCCTTATTAAACTGTTTATTTTTATGAATTCCTAGAATAGAATTTTCAAATAATGAATACTTGAGTATAAGCCCTCTTTTATGCCTATCTTCTGGAATATGTCCAACACCAGAATCTATAATTTCTCTAGGTGATTTACCATATAAATCTTTTCCATTTAATGATATTTTCCCGCTATGGCCTTTTCTAAGGCCGGTAAGAACTTCTAATAACTCTGTCTGTCCATTCCCATCAACTCCAGCAATTCCTAAAATCTCTCCACCATTAACGGTAAAGGAAACATCCTTAACTGCAGGTATACCTCTTTGATTATTTGCAGTTAGGTTCTCAACCTTAAGAATTTCTCCTGTCAACTTAGGTTGTTTCTTCTCTACAACTAGGTTTACTTTTCTTCCAACCATTAGCTCTGCTAATTCATCAATGTTAGTATCAGCTGTGTTAACGATGCCAGTAACCTTTCCTCTTCTAATTATAGTAACTCTATCACTCATACTCATAACTTCTTTTAACTTGTGCGTTATAAGGATTACAGATTTACCCTCTTTCTTTAAATTATCTAGTATTTTACCTAATTCTTCAATTTCTTGTGGTGTTAAAACCGCCGTAGGTTCGTCAAGTATAAGAATCTTTGCTCCTCTATAAAGAGCTTTAAGAATCTCTACCTTTTGTTGTTGTCCTACAGAAATATCTTCAATAACTGCATTTGGATCAATAGCAAATCCATACTTATCAGATAATTCCTTTACATCATTATATGCTTTTTTCCTGTCCATGAGTAATCCTTTATTAGGCTCACATCCTAGTACAATATTTTCAGCTATTGTAAAGTTGTGAACTAACATAAAGTGCTGATGAACCATTCCTATTCCAAGCTTTATCGCTTCACTAGGAGTGTTAATGTTAACTAAATTTCCATTAACATAAATATCACCTTTTTCTTGTTGATACAAGCCATAAAGTATATTCATTAAGGTAGTCTTTCCTGCTCCATTCTCTCCTAACAATACGTGAGTTTCACCTTGAAGTAAGTCGAAATCCACATTATCGTTTGCTATGGTGCCAGGGAAAACTTTAGTTATACCTTTCATTTCAATTACTTTTTTCATTTCCCTTCCTCCTTATAATATTACCTACGTTTACATCCTACATTAAATTACTTAATATTACCCTAATATTAGCTAAAATACTATTATGTACTTTATAGAATTCATTCTTTATTATACCATAAAATTATTTTATTTAGTATTTTTTATTTCCATCAACTTTATTCTTATAGAAACATATTATCAAAAGTAATAAAAAAAAGCTAGATGTAGTATCTAGCTTTTTCTATTACTTTATTTAAAGTCAATAACACCTTGTCTTGTAGTAGGTACTGTAATTTTACCATCTTTAATTTGAGCTTCAAATTCTTCTGCTTTTTTGATTACTTCAGCATCAGTATTGTCCTTAGTTGTTTCAGCCATACCTACTCCACCTTCTGCGATTCCAAGAACTTGGCTTCCAGCTTTGAAGTTACCATCTACGATAGATTTAGTTGCATTATAAGTTGCATTGTCAACTCTCTTTAACATTGAAGAAAGAATTACACTTTTGAATTCTGGAAGTGAAATTGCTTGGTCCATATCAACACCGATAGCCCAAACTTCTTTACCTGAGTCTTTTAATTCTTTAGCTGCTTGGAACATTCCTATACCAACTCCACCAGCTGCATGATATATTACATCACATCCAGCTCCATATAATGATATAGCTAACTCTTTACCTTTGTTTGTATCAGCAAAAGAGTCTGCATATTTAACAGTTGTTCCTGGGTTTTTACCATCTGCACTTATAAGTCCTGCAGCAGCTTCTGGGTTAACAGCTTTAACTCCAGCTGCAAATCCTGTTTCAAATTTTTGAATTGTTTCAGTGTCTTTTCCACCTATAAATCCAATTTTGTTAGTTTTGGTAGTTAAACCAGCTATAACTCCCATTAAGAAAGAACCTTCTTCTTCTTTAAAAGTTATAGATAAAACATTTTCAGCATCTACAACTGAGTCAATGATAGCAAATTTTGAATCTGGATTATTTTTAGCCACAGCTGCAACAGCATCAGCTAATTGATATCCGATTGCGAAAGTTAAATCAGAACCATTATCTATTAAAGCTTGTAAGTTTGGCTCATAATCCTCTTTCTTTTGTGCTTCAACTGGATTATACTTTATACCAAACTCTTCTTCTGCTTTCTTTACTCCTTCATTTGCTGATTGGTTAAATGATTTATCATTTAATCCACCTTCATCTGTTGAAAGTCCTATTGACACTTCTGTTTTAGGAGTATCCTTACCTTCGTTTGCCGTACCTTTGTCATCGCCTCCGTTACCAGCACAACCTACTAATAGTGAAGCTGTCATAGCAACTGTTGCCATAAGAGCAACTATTTTTTTCATTTTCATTTTAAACCCTCCTGAAATAAATAAGTAATAAATATATAAAATTTTTATTATAGTATGTATTATATCCTAATAAAAATTTTTTATCATTCATAATCGTATATGCTATACTATTTAATTTCATATATTCATATGCTGAATATACCATAATTTTCTGTAAAAATCAAATAAAATTGACTGTAAATTTACAGTCAATTTCATTTTTCTACTTATATTTTACGAAACAAATTCAGCCTTCTTCAATACATCTTGAGCTTTTACTCCATCTTCATCTGCTACAAGTACTATTGGTCCTGTACAGCCCATTCCACTCTCTGAATAGATACCTTCTTTCCAAAGTGCTTTACATGCGTTTTCAAGTTCAAGTATATCAATTCCTGCTATAGAGAAAGTTACGACCTTTTTAGGTGGCATTTTCACTTCTTCCTCTTCTTGCGGTTTACTAGCTTTTTTTGTAGTTTTATCTATAAGTTCTTTTAATCCAAATCCATTAGCTACTTTAAATTCATCTCTAGCTATATCTAAAACTTTATTTTCCGCACAAGTTGCACAGAATCTTAAAGCCTCTGAAATAAGAGGTGCCCCTGATGCTCTTGAAACTATGTTAACTAATTTATCATAATTTTCTCCAATACCAGGTCCATATCCAGCTCCTACAGTTTCATAATTTCCCCCTGTAGTAAATGATGAGAATACTTTAACTAATAAATTTCCTGTTAATGAATCGCAAACCATAACATCTGGAGTTCCTGCTAGAAGATCGTTTCCTCTCATTACAGCTCCACCATCAGCTCTTAGTGACTCAGTAAAGGATATATCATATCCACTCTCTTGAACTTCTCTTAAAATTCTTTCTACTTGTCTAGCTCCATCAAGATTTAATATTCCAACCTTTGGATTCTTAATTCCATTAGCTTTAGCTACAGATATTCCAGATATAGCGTTTTTAACCATACCTTCAACCCTATTTGTAGAAGTAGTTCCTGTAGTTGTAGCTATTATCATTTCTCTTCCTGTACCTGGAGTCATTACCTTACCTACTGTTGAAACTCCTATAGGAAAATCAAAGTGTTGTGTAACACAGCCATCTAGCTCTCCACTTTCTAACATAGCTGTCATCTTTTTATGCCCTTCTTCAGCTGTTTCTACTTCTACAACTTCAAAATCAGCATCTACTTTAGTTCCAATTAAAACTATATCAAAATCACCGTACTTTACCTTTGCAAGTTCGGCAGCTTTAACCATTTCTTCAACTCCATGTTCAGAACCTAATATAGTTAAGCCTATTCTAACCTTTTTCTTAAATTGTCCGCTTTTTATTCCTGTTGCTATATCATTAAATACTTCAGCAATCATTGCTTTAGTAGCATTTTGACTCATTTCTACACCCCGTTTCTTTAATAACCTCTTTTATTTAAAGAGATAAATTAATAATTTTAAATTTCAGAAGGAGTAACCTCCTTCTGAATTTAAAGGCTCTATTTATCAGAGTTCATTAAAAAGCTTGCAAAATCTTTCATAGCATCTGCTACCATTGATTTAACTTCTTCCTTGCTTACTCCTGATTCATTTTCTAGTTTTCCAGTGTTCTTTTCAACTAGTATAGAAACTCCATCAAATAAGTTAGTCATTCTTCCTAAGAAAAGACTTCCTTTTCCTATTATCATAAAGTTATTTAAATCTCCGTTTTTAATATGCTCTATTCCATGTCCTACTATTGGCACTCCAGATGGAATATGTCCTTGAGTTGGTGCAAATCCTTGGTATCCATGAGCTTTTATAAATTCTGGTAACTCTTTTCTATCTAATTGACCTTTTTTAACAGCTAAAGCGCCAATCATTTTATAGTTTTGAGTTGGTACATCTCCAGCACCTGCTGGTTCAGTAATATCTGGTGTTTGCATTTCTGGTGCATATTTATCTACATCTGTAACTTTAAGTCCAGCTGCAGTTAATGGATCAAGTACTAACGCTTCTAGTACTGCTTGTGGAGAAGCTCCATGACCAATTGTATGTCTTCCTATTATATCAGTTCTTAAAACTGGACTTACTCCATCATTTTCAGATACTAGGATAGCAAATCCACCTAGACAATCTTCAAGTACAGGTAACTCCTTCTTTATATGGTCCTTACCATTCATTCCAAGTTTAGCAGTAGCTCCACCTGCAATTACTAATACATTTTTGAATATTCCACTCTTAACAAGTGATGCTGCATTAATTAAAGCATGAGTAGGTCCTGCACAGAATCCTCTCATATCTGAGCCAGTAGCTCCAGAAAGTCCTATAACCTCACCTATAGATTTAGCAACGTTTCCGCCACCTCTTTGGTTCATATCACCTATTGCTTCTTCTGAGCATTCTATTATATATCCTATCTCTTCTACAGGAATATCTAAATTGTCAACTAGATGCATTCCAGCAAGCACTCCTGAAGATTTAACTGCTAAGTTTTCAAGCATGTAGTGAGCTGAAAGGTTTGGATCAAACTCATGAGCTCTTCTTACACATCCTACAAGTTTTCCATCTATATATAATCCTTCTGCTCCAGAATTATTAACCAAATCTTCAACCTTAGTCATTTCGTCGCCAGTAATTTTATCTAATTTTGCATTTAATAATGGATGTTTAGCTAACTTTTCTTTTATACCTTCAGCAAATGATGCCTCTAATACTACTAAGTCAAATACATCAGAGATTTTCATTAAACCATAGAATTCATCTTGTGGCATTATTTCTCCAAGTTTACCAAATCTATTGGCATTCTCTATATTCTTTCCAACCCATGGTCTTGGCATTTCGCCTAGCTCTTCTGGTGTAATGTTTCCTATATAAGTTTGGTTTGGTGCATACCCTACTACCTCTTCAAAACTTCTTAAATGCTCTTTTATAGCCTTTAAATATTCTGAATTGGGATTTGTTTGTTTTTCTAGTGTTTGTGTAGTCCCATTATGTATTACCATATCTGGAGTATTCACTAAAATATAAGATGCTTTCTTTATAACTGGAAAATTCATTTTCAATTCAACCTCCCTTAATAATGTGCCTTATTTAAATTAATTTTGTAATTTGCACAATCTATAATAAATAGATAATCTATTCATTGTACATTGTGCAAACTAATCACTTCTATATTCATATATTTAGTAATTAGGGGATAACCCCTAATTACTAAATTATAATTTGAATTATTCAAATATTTTTTGTCCATCAACTTCTGTTTCAAGAGCTTTTAGAGCTTTTTCAACAAGTTTTCTTCTTAATGCAAATTCATCCTCTTTTGATAAGTTTGGATTTCCAAGTGGGTGAGGAATAGCAATTGTAGGAACTATTCTATTAGCTCCAACAGTTAAAGATACTGGAGTAATAGTACACATATGAACTACTGGAAGTCCAGCTCTTTCTATTTCTTTAACAAGCGTTGCACCGCAACGTGTACAAGTTCCTCACGTAGAAGTTAATATAACTGCATCTACTCCGTCAGCTATTAATTCTTTAGCTGCATACTCACCATATTTTTTAGAAGATGCAACAGCAGTACCATTACCAACTGTTGAATAGAAGTATCTGTGTAAAGATCCTATCTTTCCTTCTTTTTCAAGTTGTCTTAGAACATCTACAGGGATAACTCTATCTGGATCCTCATTAGCATACACTGGATCGTGTCCTCCGTGTGCTGTTTCAAAAGTTTCACTAGTTAAATCATTAATTCCATCTATGTCATATTTACCGATCTTAGAAGCTGAAGATGACTCAATGTGGTCAGGATTTCCTTTTGGAACTATACCACCAGATGTAACTATAGCAATTTTAGCTTTAGTTATATCTTTTATTGCTGGCATTGGATCAACTCTATCGAAGTCAGGCATTTTAAATTCAGTAACGAACTCTTCACCTTTTAACTTCTTAACAAGCATATCAACAGCTCTCTTTGATCCTCTTTCAGCTGCAAAGTAGTTCTTTCTTATTCCTCTTTCGATGTAGCTATCTTCTACTGGAGAACCTATTTCTTCACCTTTAGCTAATTTAATAGCTAATTTAGCCATTTTAGGTAGAGCATCTCTCATACCTACTGCACTGTTTTTTGTAGAAATAAGGTATACATCTTTTTTGTACATATCTGCACCTGGGTTTTCAATGTACATTCCAGATAAAACTGGTATATTTAATTCTTCTTTAACAGTTTTACATACATCTCCGCAAGCAACTCCATATCTTCCAGCATTAAATGCAGGTCCAGCTATAAATAAATCTGGGCTGTATTTTTTAACCATTTCGATAATTTCTGCTTTTGCTTCTTTTGTATTTTCTGCGAAATAAGAGTCACCACAAATAACTGTAGCTACTATTTCAACATCTTCTTTCTTTAATAATCCATTTAACCCAAGTCCTGGTCCTACAAACCCTTCACGAACCTCAGGTTTAATATCTGCTTTCTCTTCTCCGCCTATTCCTGCGTAGAATTGGTTTATATAATGAACAACTTTTAACATAGGTTTTCCCCCTTTCATGGGACTTGCCCTCTTGAAATTTCTTTCTTTGGCCAATTAAATTTAATATTTTCTATTAAAATTATTTATTAAAGATATTTACAGAATTGATCTCTTACATTTTTAACTTCTTCTATGATTGCATCTACATCAAGAACCATTTCCATCATTCCGCATTGCTCATCATAGATTGTTGCATCACACTCATCTTTAATTTCTGGCTCTACAACGTGATATACAGATAATCCAAGGTCAACTCCTGCTAAAGGACCTGCAAATGTAGGGTCACCTGCAGAAACTGTTTCAGCAGATAATCCAGATGCTTCTGCTTCTGCTCCACCTATTACTACAACCATATTTTCTGCGCCATATTTTTCAGTTAAATCTTTAACTCTTTGTTGGATCTCCAGATCCATTGCACCTGCAGCTGTTCAGACAAAGCACTCTGTTGATGCAAAAACAACTTCTGCTCCTGCTGATTTAACGCAAGCTTCTATAGCTGGTCCTGGTATTCCGTCTCTATCTCCTATACAGATAGCTTTTTTTCCTTGTAACATAATATCTATCTCCTTTTCACTGTGTTTATAATCAATAAACTAAACTTTTAGTCTTACTTTTGAATTAATATCCTTTAGCTGTTAAGTAGTTGAATCCAACTTCGCTAGTTGCTCCAGTTATAACCTGAATTTCAGCTTCGATTGATCCATCTTCTCTTAAGCTTCCCATGTGTCCACCAGCAATAATATTTGCAGCATCTACATGACCAATTACTCTCTTCATAGGTGGTAAAATAATAACTTCGTTAGCATTTCCTCCAGTTACTACCGCATCACCTTTTGGAGTTGAATCTGCTAATGATTGAGACATACCGTCTTGACCAGCATATTCATCTGTTACTAAAACAGTTTTAACGCCTTTAGCTGTAATCTTATTACAGTTCATAACTAAGTCAGCATCTGGGTTTCCAAATCCTTCCTCAGAGATTATTGCAGCATCTGCTCCTAAGAATTCTACTAATTTAGCAACCATATTTGATGATCTTTCTTTATCAGCTAGATATACGTTTTCATTTGTTATAACGCAACCTAAGAAGTTAAAGTCCTTACCATGTCTTTCATATAAATCTTCTATTATTGGATGGTTCATATGCACATAACTTGGGTTTTTATCACATGCAGATACGCAGTTTCCACTTACGATTGCTCCATCAAATACTTCTGTTGGATAAATAAATGTAGGAATTATTTTCTTAGCATCTACTCCATATACATAAGTATCATGTAATAATCCTTGTGTTTGAAGCATGTATACATATACAACCTTAGGTAATTCTGGGTACTGTTGAACTTGTTGTAAAAGTGGTAATGTTTCATAAGTTTTTACTTCATCAGGCTCAACATTCTTTCCTGCTTTTCCAAGGTATGTAGCTGCCTTAAAACCTATAGTTCTTACTGCTTCTTCATGATCGTGTTGTAATATACCTTCTTTAGGTTCACATATTACTACTAAATTGTTTGTTTTTGAGAATGGTGTGTATTTAGCACCCTCTCCACTCATGTCAACTATACCTTCTTGGAAACCAACAATTTTACCAGTAGTTACAACTGCAGCTCCTTTTAAAACATGAGTTCTACCAGAACCTACTGTATCCACTTTGCTAATGAAGCCTGGGAATATTCCGCCATTTCCTTCAACTTTAACTCTTGGTTCAACTACGTCTTTTACAGGTATTATTCTAACTTCCTCACCTGGTCTTGCTATATCAAAATCGATACTCGCAATTCTTTCATCTCCAGATACTTCATTTAATAATTCCTCTTTGTTTACATAAAGAACTCCATTCTCAACTTTTGTTTCTGCTCCAAATTGAAGATCCTTAATAAATATTTTTCCAATCTCTAGACGCAAAACCTTCACCTCCTAAAAATATATAGGTCACTTTTTATTTATTAAAAGATGGGAGGTACACCTCCTCATCTAATAACCATTTTAAAACTTAAACCTTTTGATAATTTAAACTATAATGTTTCGTAGTACTCTTTAATGAATCCTTCGATATCATCTAAAGTAGCAATTTTGTCTGGAGTTATTGTAGCAACACAAGCTCCTCCATTATAAATTTTCATAGTTGGAAGTCCTAGAACTTTTTGTCCTATAGCTACTCTTCTTGCTCCACCAATATTTAAGCTAGCAAATTTAATTTTGTCACTATATTTTGGCTCTAAATCATGAACTCCTGGCATTAAAGAAATACATATTTCGCACTTATCTCCCCAAAAATCCACGAAAACTGGTTTATCGCTGTTTAAAACTTCTGATTCAAAATTGTCTTTGTTTAATTCTATCATTACATTCTACCTGCCTTTCATAATCTTAAATAATATTTATATGTTATATAATTTACCTAAAGTAAATAAATTATATTCTAATGTAAATTTTCTATATAGTGTTCTGCATTAGTAGCTGCTATTGCTCCATCTGCTGCTGCTGTGATTACTTGTCTTAATGATTTTTCTCTAACATCTCCTGCAGCAAACACTCCTGGTATGTTTGTTCTCATTTCTTCGTCAGTTATAATGTCTCCTCTTTCAGTCATATTTATCTTGCCTTTAAATAATTCTGATATTGGTAAGTATCCAACGAATACAAAGCAACCATTAACATCTAAAGTGCTAACTTCACCAGTTTTAATATTTTTAATAGTTAAGTTTTCAAGTATCTCTTCACCATTAGCTTCTTCAACAACAGAATCCCAAATAAATTTTATTTTTGGATTAGCAAAAGCCTTTTCTTGTAGTGATTTGGCTGCTCTTAAAGAATCTCTTCTGTGAATTACAGTAACACTTTCACCGAACTTAGCAAGATATATAGCTTCAGTAATAGCTGAATCTCCACCACCAATTACAGCAATGTCTAAATCAGTAAAGAAGTCTGCGTCACAAGTAGCACAATAAGAAACTCCTCTTCCTCTTAACTCTATCTCATTTTTAAATCCACCAAGTCTTGGAGTTGCTCCAGTTGCTATTATTATAGTCTTAGCTTGGTATTCACCTTTTCTACATTTAATAACTTTAACATTACCTTCTAAAACTGTTTCCACTACCTCATCTTTAACAAACTCTGTACCAAAATCTTCTGCTTGTTGTCTCATTCTTTGGCTTAACGCTGTTCCAGTACATTCTTCAATTGAACCCGGATAATTTTCCAACTCATCAGTTGTTGTCGCCTGGCCGCCGTATTTAGCTCTTTCAATGATTAACGTTTTCATTCTTGATCTTGAAGCATATAATCCTGCTGATAGTCCTGCAGGTCCTCCTCCAATTATTATAGTATCATAAATTTGTGACATATTAATATACCTCCCTTAGTTAATAGCATGATCTATTAAGTCTGAATCTATTAATTGAAAATCTGCTAATATTTTTTCACTCCATTTTGGAATGTTAAAATCTTTTAAAAATTTCTCTGTTGTAGCTATAGAGTTTTCTATGATTTCTAGTGACTGCAAATCAACTCCATTAACAACATCTATAGAAATACAAACTGTTCTATAAGGAGTTTCATTAGGTTTTACACTTCCCATTAAAGGATGGGTAAGAAGCCTATTTCCCTTATGAATATAATCTCTCACTTTTTTTAGTATATCCAACTGAGGAACATCTATAAACTCGACCTTATACTTTTTCCTAAATTTTTCTTTAGACATGGGATTATTAGTTACAATAAATAGTGGCTCTATCACTTAAATACCTCCTAATTAGTGAACACAAAGAGGCATAAGACAAAATATTAAATATACTTTGCCTTATGCCTCTGTATTTTAACCTGAGAGTTTTGCTCCTTCGGTGCAATATACGCTTTCCAGAGTTTTGTCCATTTTCGGTCCTTTTGCCTGAGAGTTTCATATTTATTTGGCAAAATAAACACTTGCTTCTTCGGCTACCAAACTTAATAGGTATCTCCCGAAAATGTCATCCAAATTCTATATTTTATTTGATTGCTTTCTTTACTATTAGTATATAATAAATTTGTCTAATATTCTACATAATTTTATTGTTTTGCTATTTAATTTATCTATAGTTTCTATAAAGTTTTTCAAATGGAAATATTCTGTCAATTATTCTCAAGCTGTTCTTTCTTTAGTCTTATACTCTATTAATAGAGTCAACCCCTTTAATTCCAACGTATTTCATGAACTTTTTCTTCTCTAATTATTTAATATCAGGACATTTTTAATATGTTTTGCTAAAGAAAAATAAATTTCTATTTATACATATTTAAAATTGTATTGATATTTTTTTAACTTGTTAAATATAATTATTGATTTTTAGAAGATTTTTTCTAATTCTACATTTAAAATTGCTTCATATATAAATATTACACTATGTACATGATAATATATTAAAATTCTATTAATATATTAAAGGAATATAACTTAAGCCATACTCCTTTAAATATATAAACAAACATTTTCTAATTATTCAACACTTTTTTCAATAAAGAAAATACCGCAAGCATTTTTTCCTGAATGTGTTCCTACTACACATCCAACTTCTGACTCTATAAATTCAATATTATTTTCATTTAAATAATCTATAATTCCATTAAGAACACTTCTATTTTCCTCATCTGCTGCGGCATTCACAACTATAGGTGTAACCTCTTCTGAAATTCCATATTGTTCTAAATAATCTATTAGATATTTAAGTGCTTTCTTACTTCCTCGTACTTTATCTCTTACAACCATCTCACCATTTTCAACAGCAAGATTTAATTTTATTCCTAAAAGTCCACCTACAAATGCTGTGGTTTTGCTAAGCCTTCCGCCTTTAACTAGATTATCTAGAGATTGAAAGTTTAATGTGCTTTTTACACGGGAAATTGTGCCATTAATTACTGAAACTATTTCTTTAGCATCTTTACCTTCATCTCTAAGCTTACATGCCTTAAGAACTAATATTCCTAATCCGCAGGTAACATTTTGTGAATCTATAACATGTATATTGTCATTTTCTAACATATCTTTTGCTATTAAAGCTGACTGATATGTACCACTCATCTTTGATGATAAATGTAATGAGATGACCTCATAGTCCTCATTTACATATTCATTGTAAATTTTCTCAAACTTAGCTGGTGGTATTTGACTTGTTTTTGGCATTTCATCAGTCTTATCCATTTCATTAAAAAACGTTTCTATATCTATATCTACTCCATCAAGATAAGTATTATTATTAATAGTTACTTGTAACGGTATTACATGAACATCAAGAGCATTTACTAAATCCTTTGGTAAATCACAGGTACTATCCGTCACTATCTTTACTTTTTTCAAACCACTTTTACCTCCTATTTCATATGTTTAAATCCTATTTGTCTTAATCCTTCATAAGCGATTATGGCAACAGTATTGGAAAGATTAAGAGACCTAGTTGTAGTATCTACCATAGGTACTTTTATAAGATTTTCCTTATTCTCTTCTCTTATATAATCAGGCAACCCTTTAGATTCTCTTCCAAAAACTAAAAAATCCCCTTCCTTGAAATTAGCTTCATGATAATATTTAGTTCCCTTAGTAGTACAAAAATAAAAGGTTCCGTCCTTATACTTTTCTCTTAAATCCTCATAACTTTCATGTATCTCCAAATCCAACTGTGGCCAATAGTCAAGACCAGCTCTTTTTAGTGCTTTTTCATCTAAACTAAATCCTAGTGGCTTTATCAAATGTAACTTGCAATTAGTAAGCACACATGTCCTTCCTATATTCCCAGTATTTTGAGGAATTTCTGGTTGAAATAACACTATATTCAAATTCACTATTATGTCCTCCTAAAATAAACCCATTAAGGCTTGATAAAAATATAATATCTCAATTCTATTTTTATGTAAAGTTCATAGCTTCAAAAACTTTCTTAATCTTCCTTTAGTACAAATTTTTCAATTACATGAGCTACACCATCTTCTTCATTACTAAGAGTTATATAATCAGCTTGCTTCTTCACAAACTCCTCTGCATTTCCCATTGCTACGCCTAATCCTGCGAATTTAATCATGGAAAGATCATTTTCGTTATCACCTATACAAATTACTTCATTTTTATCTATTCCATAGTACTCACATATTTTTTTTACTGCTTCGCCCTTAGATGTTCCTTTCTTCATAATTTCAAAACTTCCATTCATAGAGCTTACTACTTCAAATTTATTTAACTTTAAAAAGTCATCCTTAGCTGCTTTAACATTTTCTTTATTATCATCTACTACCATAACTTTAATTAAATCCAGACTTTTATCAAAGAGATTCTCCCATTGCTTTATAATTTTTATTTCTACCTGCCTATTTTTAGGTAGTGTTTCATTTGCTTTACTATATATTAATGCTGAATGCTTTATCTCTTCTGTATATATTGTATCTGTACTATAGAACTGTGGCATAATATTATATTGTTTTAATAAGTTTAATATTATTGTACACTCACTTTTATTTAAATACTCTTCATATATAGCTTTATCCATATCTTTTTCTCTAATATATGACCCATTTGAAGCTATAATAGGAGTCTTAACCCCTATTATATCTCCATAATAATTAGCAGATACAAATATTCTACCTGTGGCAACTACAAACCTCACTCCTTTATCATGAGCCTGATTAATTGCTTTTAAATTTCTTTCAGATATTCTCTTTTTACTATTTAATAATGTGCCGTCCATATCAACACAAATTAATTTATACTTCATTAGTCCCTCCATCGAATAAATACAAGGTACTTATTAATAATGTATTTATACCATTTTTCTCTCTCCTTAATATAGTTCTCAATATACATGAAATAATCCTTTTTTTCAAATTTTACAGGCAATATTTCTCCATAAAACTCATCATATACTAAACCAACAATAATCTCCAGCCTGCTTTGCAATTCTTTATCCTTAATATTTTTTACAAACTCTAAATCACCGCTGCATTTGCTTTTTATTATACCTTGAGTCCTAAGTCTTTTTAAATAATAATTATATAATGGTATTATACTTTTATTATTAATAATTCTTATTTTATTAACTTCAAAGATTGACATAAATGTAGCTATTATTATAACTACTAATCCTATAAATACATACACTCCAGTATATTGATTGAATATACTATTCTCTTCCATGCCACTATCATCTTTATCAAATCCAGGTTGATTTCTATCCTGTTGATTTTTTTCTAATGCATTGTTATTACTTTCCGTAGATGTATTTTCTATTTCAATCTCTTGTTGTGTTTCCTCATATTCCGTTGGAGTAGGTGCAGAATCTACTATTGCCCAATGATCTCTATATGGATTTACAAGTATTTCTGCCCAAGCATGAGCATCTGCATTAGTAACCTTATAACTTCCATCCTCACCTTTATTATCTGACATTTTAAATCCTTCCGTATATCTAGCAGGAACTCCAGCAATTCTGCACATCATTACAGTGGCTGAAGCAAAGTAGGTACAATATCCTTTTTTATTCAATAATAAAAAATTGCTAACAAAATCACTATATTCATCATTACCGCTCACATTAGTTACATATTTGTAATTATCCATTAAATACTTTCTAATTGCTAGAGCCTTATCATGAGATGTTAACTCCTCTACTGATTTTCCTCTAATTTTAGCTTCATCTCTCAGTATGTCTTCCACTATTTTATATACTCCATCATTTACAGGTCCATCTAACTGAAGATATTTCATGTAATGTATCATAAATTGATTTAAAAAAACACTTTCCTTATTTACACTTTCTGGTCCTTTAGTTGTATCTATAGATGAAATAAGCTGTTCTTTATATGAATAGTCATCAACTCCAAATTCTCTTTGCGGTAATATATAATTTTCATCAATGGCAATTTGCTTATATTGAGAGTTTTGAATTCCTTCAAGATAACTATCAAATTCTCCATAGGATAAGTAACTTACATTATATGGTTCTTTTATCTCTACATCACTCATAAATACTGGAATTAAATCTATAAACAAATTTTTATTATTATCAATAATATTATTACTATTACTAGGAGTAAAGTAAGATGTAGTTTTAAAATTTTTTTCTGGAACTATAGTTAAAGTCTTCTCTCTAATATTGAAACTCTCATCCTTTGTTGCCTGTATAAGCTTATACATCGGCATATTTGAAACTGCATCAACTTCACCTTTTCTCATTATTTTTTCTTCAGACTTTATCCATGATCTTCCTGTGTATAGATCCATAACCTTTCCTCTCAAGTAGTAAGGTTTATCTGAAATTACTTTGAATACATCTTTATGATTTATAGATATTGATCCCCCCAAAATTGTAGATGAATCACTATATCCACTTTGCTTAATAGAGAAACTGCCTTTTAAAGCCTCTTTATACGGATCTTTATGTTCTTCCTTTTTACTTGCAAATTCGTTTTTAAAATAAGTAATAATACTGTTTGTACTGCTACCCTTATATTCTTGAGGCAAAATTGACACTATCTGTGGGATCACTAAAGAAAGTATAATAACTAATACAATCATGTACTTTATGTTAATATTTGTTTTAATCTCTCTACTTTTATACTCTTTACACCTTTTAATATATTCTCCTATTCCTAATGTAATAATAATTACTCCTAATAAATATTGGATATTAGGAATAACATTTTTATAGAATATTTGAAACCAAAAAACTAGAAAAATGCTTATGGAAAAAATTAAAGAAGCATATATAAACCTCTGTGTTAAAGCTATAAGAATAGCAACAATTAAAGGAATAGTTATAGAAAATATGTGTATAAACTCTTCGAAATTAATACTTTTAGCTTTTAACGCTGCGTTATTTATATTTTGTAAATTGCTTGACAATATTTCAACTTCCTTTAATATAAATACCCCAGAAGTCTTGTATATTACTAATGCTACTAAAATCAGCGTTAATATAAAAAAAATTATTTTTTTCTTTATATTATTAAGTACATTGGAAAAAAATAAGTAAACTAATATACCCATAGCAACTAATAAAATTAAAAATACAAGGTTAAATTTATCTATTTTAAAACAATCTACTATAAGCTTCATCACCAATGAAAAATTTATTATAACTAAAAACAATTTTAAGATTTTTTCTTCAATTACTTTCATAGTATCACCTTACTTCTTCTATACTATAGCAGCTTATACCTTTATTTAACATCTGAAATATAGTATCATCACTAACCTTTGGTATTTTATCTAAATAAAATAACGTAACCTCATATCCTTCTGTAGCTAAATCTACAAAGTACTCTATATTTTCTTTACTCATATCATGGGTTACTATTACAACTGCACTTTTTTTATTCACATTGAACATAAGCTTTTTCATGAAAAATGGTAATTTTCCTCTTCCCTCTCTATATTTACTGACCATACGAGTTTTTAAACCTTCTAGCTGTCCTTTATCTCCAATATTAAAAGTTTCAGTTATCTCCCCTAGAATTATAGCCTGAGAATTAGCATTTTGCTCCTGCATATATTTTATTAAAGATAAAAAGAACTCTACCAATACTTCTTCACTTTCTCCTTCTTTATCAATCAAAAAAGCATCTTCCCTTAAATCTAAAAATACATGTATACGTGGGCTTTCACTGCTCTCATATTCCTTCACGAATAACTTTCCATGTTTTGCAGTAACCTTCCAATTTACTCTTCTATAGCTGTCTCCTATCCTATATTCTCTAATATTTTTAATAGTCTCTAAACTTTCTGGACCTTTATTCAGCTCCTTCATTACAGCTTTAGTATTAAATTCTCTTAAATTAGCGCCTCTTATTTTAATATTTTGTAAAGGGTAGATTTTAGGATATACCTTTATAATTTCCTTATGGTCATATTTATTTTTCCAAGTAAAGATTCCAAATATATCACTCACTACACTAGTTGTACTACCTAACTTATACTCGCCTCTAATTGGTATATTTATATCTTTTTTGATAAACTTGTTACTATTTATATTAATAGATACTATATCTCCCCTATACCTCTTCATGACTTCTTTTAAAAGTGAATTTTCTATCTCAATATAAGGTATTGGAAGTATGGAATCATTATATACCTTAATCATAATACTATTATTCTGACCAGCAATTATTTCTTCTTTATTACTAACTACATCAATATTCAATCCCTTCCTTACAAAATAGGTATATATACCTGTAAGAATTAGTACTAAAAGAAGACAATAGAAAATAGAATATGGTAAATTTCCACCAGAAAATAAAGTAAAGATAAAAGCAAAAATTATTAATATGAAATATGATTTTTTAACCTTCACCATACATTCTCACCTTTGGGGCTATTACCACATTTAAAATTTCTTCTAAAATACTTTCTGCCTTTATCCCTCTCGCAATAGATCCATTTGTTAGTATCAACCTATGAGAAAGAACTAACTTAACATTTTCTTTAACATCTTCTGGGATTACATAATCTCGTCCTTTTATTAACGCCGTAGCTTGAGCAATTCTAAGTAATCCTAATGATGCTCTTGTACTTCCACCTAATACTATTTCCTTATGGTTTCTTGTGGCATCAATAATATTCACTATATATTTATTAATTTCATTATTAACTTTTATTTCCTTGACTTGTCTTTGTATATTTATTATGTCCTCCTTACTAGCCACTGGAGTTAATTCATTTAATGGGTTTTTACTTTTGTATAAACTTAAGATATATGCTTCATCCATTTTGCTTGGATATCCAAGGTTAACCTTTATTATAAATCTATCTAATTGGGCTTCTGGTAAAGAAAAGGTTCCTTCATATTCAATAGGATTTTCTGTAGCCATTATGAAAAATGGCTCATCTACCTTATATGTAACTCCACCTTCTGAAACTTGCATTTCTTCCATTACTTCCAATAAAGCAGATTGTGTTTTAGGAGATGTCCTATTAATTTCATCCGCTAAGACTATATTTGAAAATATAGGTCCTTTGTTAAAAGTAAATTTTCCTGTACTAGCATCATAAATAGATATCCCTGTAATGTCCGAAGGTAGTAAATCAGGAGTAAATTGAATTCTACTATAAGTTAAATTTAAGCTTTCTTTTATAGCCTTTATTAACGTAGTCTTTCCAACTCCTGGCACATCCTCTATTAATATATGTCCACCTGAAATCATACCCTTTATAATATTATAAATTTCTTTTTGTTTTCCAACTATAACCTTCTCTATATTCTCTACGATACTCTCTATAAGTTCTACATTGTTTGTCATTTTAAATCCTCCTCAAATTTCGTCCATTATTTTCTTCTTACTATTTCGTTAATATCTGTAAAAAAACCTTCTAATTTTCGGAATTTTTTTAAAATTTTACCCAGGTATAGACATTCTCTGCCTATACCTGGGTAAAATTTTAATCTTTTCCCATTCTAACTATAGTATTTTTGCCAGCATATATACTTTCACCAACTAAAATTTTTTCTACTACCTTGCCATTATCATATCTAACCCTATACGTATTTACTATATATCCACTTTTACCATTTTGCTCTATTATTATCCTACCTTCACTTAATCTATAATCATAAATAATTTCTTTTTTAGGTTTGATTTCCTTGGCTATCTCATTTTTTATCTCATAATGTGGTTCTCGCTCTTCTTCATTAGAAAATATATTAAAGGTTATTTGCTTATTTTGCACTATAGTTTCAATTAAAATAGGATAGTCAAAGTTGTTTTTGAATTTAAAGTCTGAAACACCATAAGATATCATTGCATCTTGTCCCATTGGAACATAAGATATTATTTTGCTATGATTTCTTCTCTCTGTTATAACTAAATTACTTTTTAATACAGCATTATATAAAGTTGAAGAAACCTGACAAACTCCTCCTCCAATTTCATCCACAAAAGTGCCATTTTTTATTACCTTGGCATATGCAAATCCCTTTCCTGGGGTAGTTGCACCTACAACTTTATTGAAACTAAATTCATCTCCAGGCATAACTACTGTATTATCTATATATTTAGCTGCCAATTCAATATTTCTACATCTTCCAAAACTGGAATTCACAAAATTAGTTGTATATGAAGCTATTTTAGAATCTATACTTTTTAAATCTTCTTCCATAATTTTAGGATATTCCTTATTAAAGCTTACATTTACTATAATATCATCATCATCTAAACTCTTATCTATAGCTTCTCTAATACTTTTATCTAAATCTTCTTTATCTATCTTTCTTCCAATTTCATGAGGTGTTATAATAAATCCATTCCACTCATGATCTATGGTGGCATTTATCGCTGCTTTATTTTGCTCCTTTTCTATTTTCTTGAAGAACTTATCAAAACTTTCCCCATCTAAAGTTGTTAATGTATAGAACTCCCTGTTTACCCCTTTTTTAATATTTTTGTATCTACGTATAAACCCATCTTGCTTACCATAAAGTAACGCCATATCGACTATTTCTTCTATATTTTCACAAATCCCTAATTCATTAAAAGTTATTTCATAACTTTTTTCATCAACTTGAACTTTTACATTTCTACTTTCATTAATATCTTCTATATCCTTATATACTTTATTTATGGCTTCTTCCCTACTCAATAGAGAAACATCTATTTTATTAATACTAATTCCTTTATATATAAGATTTTCATGACTCTTTACAATCAATTGTACCTTTATTACTATAAAGGCAATTATAATAGCTAATACCATCACTAGCAGCGAAGTTATGCTTATAAACTTCTTTTTCAAAACTTTCACCTCCATATGTAAATATATGAGGCTTATGAGGTTATTATAATATTAAAATCTATATTTTTTCAAAATAAAACTCCAGATTAAAGATTTAATCTAGAGTTTTATTCTAATCTATTATTATACATATAATTCTTTATGCCATTTTTTTAATTCGTCGCTTCCAACTTGGTGATAAAATTTGATCTATGATATCTCCCATCACTGCAACTCCGCATAATTTATCTTCTTCATCTACCACTGGTACAGAATATAAGTCATACTTTACAGCAGTTGCTATGGCAGCATCAATTTCATCTGTATCTAATACTTTAAAGGTTTCTATATTCATAATAGACTTTAGCTTATCTTTAGGTTCTGCTATTACTAGGTCTATAAGTGATACCACCCCTTGCAATTTTTCATTCTTATCAATAATATATATATAATGTGCTACCTCCTCTTCAGGTTTAAGCTCTCTTAGCACATTAATTGTTTCTTCTATAGTTATATCTATGTTAAAAGATATAAAATCAGTATTCATTATATTTCCAACTACTTCATCCTCA
Organism: Clostridiaceae bacterium; assembly: GCA_902363375.1. GTDB lineage: Bacteria > Bacillota > Clostridia > Clostridiales > Clostridiaceae > Clostridium_J. The sequence continues at coordinate 112,243 of CABIZX010000004.1, forward strand.
TACTTCATAAGATCTCTTATTTCATTTTCATCATCATCATCTAAATTAACTAATACTCTGTTAGTAGTTTCTTCATCCATATCATCTAGTATGTTAGCAATCTCATCATTAGGCAAGATATCTAATATTTTCTTTGCCTTATCTTCACTTAAGTTTTTTAGAATATCCTTTATCATATCATGTTCCATCTCTTCTAAGGTATCTGAAGCTAAGGTAATATCTAATCCATCTATAACTTTAACCCTATCTTCTAATGATAAATCTTCAATAATTTTAGCAATATCTGCTGGATGTAACTTACTAAGCTTATTATATGGTGTAGTAAGTTTTAATGATGAATCTACCATTTCCAAAGATTGAACGCTCTCCCAGCTTATTAAATTTTCTTTTGGTGTTTTGTTAAATAAACTATATATATTCTTTATTTGATTCTCAATCTTTAGTTTTCTTGCAATTGCTAAAGTTCCTGATTCTACTCCTACCACAGTTAGATAACCATTACTCTTGACCATCTTTAAATCAACAACTCTAACTATCTTTTTACCATTTATATCTACTATATCCTTATCTAGTAAGTTTTTTGATAAGAGATAAGAATATTTTCTTGGAATTATATCTTTAACCTGTACAACCCTAATTATATATTTGCCATCATCTTTATAAACATCTATATTTCTAAACTCAAAATTCTCAATTTCTCTTCCATTTTTAATTTTGTATCCTATAGCTCTTGGATAACCTTGATCTGTAGTCACATAAATATCTTCTAACTTACCTATGCAGTAATTTAATTCATCATAAACCCACTTGTTTAGAATACTACTTAAATAAAATTCTGATAGTTTTTCCATATTCTTTCCTCCTTAAATAGAGGAATTTGCATATTAATCTTTTAATTTAATAAACAGTATTCCTCTATTTTTATTTGATTTATAAATATCATCGTCGTCCGTGCACAACAAAGGCCCACTGTCCATTAAATTCTCACCACCTAATAAATATATTTCATATATTTATTATAATCTACAGATCAATTTTTGTAACTATATTATTCAAATTTGGTGAAATTTCTTCATATTTATTTAATATCATGATTTTTCTCTATTTTCATTCAAATTGCTACATTATACTAATCTAATCTAATTTTTATATGTCATTTTGCCATAATAGTCCTATTCATATTTCTCCATTATTATGTTAATATAGTTTAATGTACAAATTAGTACGGAAGGAGGCATCTTATTATTAACTTACTAATATTAATGAATTTAATATTATCCTTAGTATTCTCTTTTAATTTTTAATTACTCGAAGTAAGTTTATATAAGAAAAATCATGAAAAATAATACAAAATTTTTATCTATTTCTAAAGAAGATATGAAGAGAGATGGTATTTCTCAACTTGATTTTATAATAATAACTGGTGATGCCTATATAGATCACCCATCCTTTGGAACAGCTATAATTGGACGACTTTTAGAAAGTGAAGGATTTTCTGTCGGTATTATAGCCCAGCCTAGATGGGATTCTTGTGAGGATTTTAAAAAACTCGGAGAACCTAAATATGGATTTCTTATAAACTCTGGGAATATAGATTCCATGGTAAATCACTATACTGTTGCCAAAAAGAAAAGGCACGATGATCTTTATTCCCCTGGTGGTAAGAGTGGATTTAGACCAAATAGGGCCGTTATAGTATATTCAAACAGAGCTAGAGAAGCTTATAAAAATGTTCCTATAATTATAGGTGGTATTGAAGCTAGTCTTAGAAGATTTGCTCATTATGACTATTGGGATGATAAGGTTAGAAAAAGTATAATTCTTGATTCTAAAGCAGATCTTTTAATATATGGTATGGGTGAGAAACCCATAATTGAAATTGCTAACTTATTAAGATATGGAAAATCTATAAATAGTATCACCTCTATCAGAGGCACATCTTATGTTATTAATAAATTAGATGGTCTTAAGGACTATATTCTATTGCCTTCTTTTGAAGAAATTACTTCTGATAAAAGAGCTTATGCTAAAAGTTATTATACTTCTTCAAGAGAGCAAGACTCAGTTTGGGGAAAAACTTTGGTAGAACCATATGGTGATAGATTTGTTGTTCAAAATCCACCTCAAAACCCTTTAACTACTAAAGAGATGGATATAGTTTATAATTTGCCTTATACTAGAACCTATCATCCAGTTTATGAAGAAGCTGGTGGTATACCAGCTCTCAAGGAAGTTAAGTTCTCTATAACTAGCCATCGAGGCTGCTATGGTAGTTGCTCCTTTTGTGCTTTAACTTATCATCAAGGTAGGGTTATTCAGAACAGAAGTCAAGACTCAATAGTATCAGAAGCTAAACTTTTGACTGAGGATAAGGATTTTAAAGGATATATCCACGATATAGGTGGACCTACAGCTAACTTTAGACAGAGAGCTTGTAAAAAACAAATACAGCATGGAGTATGTAAAGATAGACAATGTATGTTTCCTACTCCTTGTAAAAATCTAATAATAGATCATACTGAATATTTAAGTCTTTTAAAGAAAGTTAGAAACTTGCCTAAGGTAAAAAAAGTTTTTATTCGTTCTGGTATTAGATACGATTATCTAATATACGATAAAAACCCAACTTTCTTTCATGAATTATGTGAGCACCATATAAGTGGTCAATTAAAAGTAGCACCTGAACATATAAGTGATAGAGTACTTTGTGAAATGGGTAAACCATCCAAAGAGGTTTATGATAAATTTATAACTAAGTATCATGCTGTTAATAAAAAACTAGGAAAGAAACAGTTTGTGGTTCCATATCTTATGTCTAGCCATCCTGGTAGTGATTTAAATACTGCTATAGAATTAGGTGAATACATAAAATCTATGGGACATATGCCGGAGCAAGTTCAAGATTTTTATCCTACACCTGGGAGCCTATCTACTACTATATATTATACAGGTGTAAATCCATTTACTAATAAAAAGGTTTATGTAGCTAAGAGTCAAAAGGAAAAAAATATGCAAAGAGCTCTTTTACAATTTGGTAACCCTGAAAATCACAACATAGTAAAGACCGCATTAGTTAGTTGTCATAGGGAAGATTTAATAGGTAATGGCAAAAACTGCCTGATACCTGTTAGTCCTATTAAAAAGAAAAAATCTTCCTCTAATTCTAAGAATAAGAAAAAAGTTACTAATGAAACTTTTGCTCAAAAAAAGACCTCTAGAAATAGAACTTCTAAAAAAGTTTCTACTAGAAAATAATCTAAATTTATTAAAGGATATCTAAGATTTATATTTAAATCCTAGATATCCTTTAAATTCTCAGTTCTATATTTTATTTTTATTTTTATCATGTTCTTCTAGAGCATCTTTTACTGCCTTTTTTATAACAAAATATAAAAAATATAAAAATGGTAGTATTGCAACTAAATAAATTAATATTATATTGGTTATTCTACTCATATTCTCCTCACTTTAAATAAGTTAATGATTTATTTAGTACTTTTAACTAATTTCTTCTTAAAAGTTCTTATACTTCCATACAGCACTATTACCCATGCTAAATCACCTATTAATAAATATCCTATATTTTCACTACTTTTTAGTGCCATTGCAGTAGCTCCTACAAATACTAAGGAAGCTATGCCAATTAATGCTGTTCCCCATTTTACACTATGCTTATATCTAAGGCTCTTTATTGCCATAAAAAAGGATAATCCATTAACACATAATAATATTTTATATGGCAGAGAATTATTTAGAATAATATTATATCCATAAGATAAGGAAATATAGTATTCCATAGGTATCTTAAAAATACATGCAAAATAAGCTATTATGCCAATAATAAAGATTCCATAAAACCATTTTATATCCATTCTGGTATTTCTATAAAAAATATATAAACATGTATATATAATTATAGGAATATAAATTATATTTAGGAAAACTAAATTTTTCATTAAATACACACTTTTCATATTATCGGCTAATAAAAGTACTAACAAACTAACTATTCTAGATATAAGTAAAACAAACGATATAATAAGAACTTCTTTTATCTTAACAGGACAATACTTTATACTTGAGGTTACGGATTCATAAATCAAAAACATCATAGATAAAATTAAAAACAAGTATATATAAATATTCACTATTCACACTCCAAAAAAATAATTATATTTATATATATTATTTTTTTACTTGTTTTATGAAAGTATTATACTTCTTTATACCCTATTATTTTAATAGCCCTACGCTCACAGGTAATTTCCAGAGGAAAATCTGGTCCCTTTTCTCCATCAATATCAGTTACTACATTCTCATCACATTCTATAGTTACATTCTTACACTTAAAATAAAGTATTCCATCTAAATCAGTAACCTGACCTTTTTTCATCATAATAATTAAATTATTAAAAGCATTCTTTATAATTTCTTTTTTTATAACTACTACATCAAGTAATCCATCATCAGCTTCTGAATGGTCTGCAAGCTTAATATTTCCTGCTGTTTGACCATTAAACACTAACAGAGTATATATTTTTCCCTCAAAATTTATTACTGGAGAAGTTATTTTCACATCTATCTTCTTCAAATTTTTAACTTCTTCTATAGCTTTTACATAGTAAGCTAATTTTCCCATAGTATTTTTAAGATTATTATCAGTTTTTTGGGATATATCAGTAAATAGACCTGTACTAGCTACATTAACAAAGTATTTATCATTTATTTTGCCAAGGTCAAAACGTTTGACCTTTCCTTCTAAAATCTGCTTACAAGCAACTGTAATATCATTAGGCACCCCTAAGAATTTAGCAAAATCATTAGCTGTTCCTACCGGTAAAAAACCTACTGGGAGATCTATATTGTTTTGTTTCATCTTATTGATTACTGAATCAATAGTGCCATCTCCACCTGCTATTAATATATATTTATAACTTTCATCTATTTCAATAAGTGCATCTCTAATATCTACATCATTGCTAATTCTAAAAGGTTCTATAGTATAACCATACTGCTGGTGGATTTTTATTACTTTATCTATATCGTTTATTATTGAATTTTCTCCCGAATAAGGATTATAAATAAATTTAACTCTTTTCATAATCTCCTCCTATATTATTTATAACTAATATGAACTATCAACTTAATTATTTCATTAATATTATTCTATAAGTATACATCATATTATACTTTATTTACCTTAATCTATATCATATTACCATTTAAAAAACCTTTTTTCAAATCTTTTAAATTTATTCGTATCTTAATACTTGATAATTAAATTTAACTTTAACTGAATATACATTTTACAAGGGTAATTAAAATGTATATAATAAAATAGAGGTGATAATGTGAATAAATCTATTATTCCAAATTCTATGACTTTGGGTAACTTAATTTGTGGTGTTTTATCTATACAATTTACTATAAATAATGATTTTACTACGGCTGGAATTCTAATTTTATTAGGAGGCATTCTCGATAGATATGATGGTACAGTTGCAAGATACCTAAACACTCATAGTGAACTTGGAAAAGAACTTGATTCTCTAGCAGACTTAGTATCCTTTGGTGTAGCTCCATCCATTTTAGCATTTTCATTATATGGATTTAGTAATTTCGGACTTTTAGGTAAAATTTTATTAGTATTATTCCCTGTGGCAGGAGCTTTCCGTTTAGCTAGATATAATTGTACTGAATTTAACAATGTATTCACTGGTATACCAATAACTATAGCTGGTAGCTTATTAGCTGTACTTGAGATTTTTTCTATTGTAAGACCTATTCCATCAATAATTCCTATGGTGTTTATGACACTTCTTTCATATCTTATGGTTAGTCATTTTCAAATTAAGAAAAAATAGAGTAATAATATTAAAAGCAACTATTTTATAGTTGCTTTTAATATTATTACTAATGAAATTTAAACCACATAATAATAAGAGAGAGTAACTACTATATACACAGCAATAAGCAATGCTCCTTCAAACCAATAGGTTTTACCATCCTGAAATACAAAATAAGACATACCCATAGCTATAGATATGGTTACTATTTGAAATACTGAAAATAATAGGTTTATCTGCAATCCCATAAAAGAAGAACAAATAATTAATACAGGAATTACAAACATAGTGATTTGTATGCTTGAACCTATTGCCGTTTCCAAACTAGCATCTATCTTATTTTCTAAGGCACAAACTATACTAGATGCATTTTCTCCAAAGGAACCTAAAAGAGGGATTAAAATTATTCCTAAAAACTCTTGGGAAACCTTGTACTGTTCTACAATAGCACCTACGCCACTAACTAACTTTTCACTTATAAAATATAAAAGTATAGTTATAATTATAATTAATATAAAAATTTTTTTAGTCTCATTCTTACTTATATCTTTTGAGCATATTTTTTTCTCATCCAGTATGAATAGATTACTATGAGTATATAGTGAAAATATTAATCCTAACATGTAAACGCAGATTAATACTCCACCTATAATTAAACTTAATTTTTGAAAATTACCATTATCAACAATTGAATATCTATTCAACGCTGATATAATTATTATAGTAAACACTACTAAAAATAGCATATTTAAATTTGTACGTGCAATTATTTTATTAAATTTCTGCTCTCTGTATTTTATTCCACCACAGAACACAGCAATTCCTAATCCAAGTAACATATTAGTGATAACAGCCCCTAAAAGTCCAGCTTTTGCCATAGATATCATTCCATATTTTATAGACCAAAGTCCCATCATAAGCTCTGGTACATTTCCTGCTGTGGCAGAAATAAGTCCACCTCTTTTCTCTCCGATGTAATCAGATATTTTCGAAGTTCCTCTACCTAATAGAATTGCCAAAGGAATCATTATTAATGAATAAAATATAACATTTATTATGTTTGAATCTATACCTATAAAAAGTGATACTACAGAAACCAATAATATCCCTAAGGTAATTGCATCTTCTCTTCCAATGAAATCTTTTGGCTTAACTTCGTTTTTCTTAAAGTCTTTCATGTTTTCCTCCATAATATTACATAGTTATATAGTTACTCTATTCATATTATAAAGAAACAGTTACACCTATATTTTTTCTTAAGGTGTAACTGAATTGAAATACTTTCTATTTAAATCTTTATTTTTGTGAATATACCTTTTCTTTTAATTTTTGACCACACGGAGTTACCGCAAGGCCACCTAATGCAGTTTCTCTTAATTCACTAGGTAATCCCTTACCTATTTTATACATAGACATAACTGTATCGTCAAATGGAATTTTACTCTCTACTCCTGCCATAGCCACATCTGCCATAGTAAGAGCACTTACCGCTCCTGCCACATTTCGTTTTGCACATGGTATTTCAACTAACCCTGCTATTGGATCACAAACCAATCCTTCTACATTCTTTATTACCATAGCTCCTGCATCAAATGCCATCTTAGGAGTTCCACCCATCATTTCTACAACAGCTGCAGCCGCCATGGCAGCTGCACTACCACACTCTGCTTGACATCCCCCTTCAGCACCAGCTAGAGTAGCATTTTTTGCAATTAAAATACCAACACCTGAAGCTGTAAATAGCGCCGTTATCATCTCATCATCAGTTTTGTTTAATTTTTCTCCTGCTGTTATAATAGCTGCTGGTATAATACCACAACTACCTGCAGTAGGTGCTGCTACTATTCTTCCCATTGCAGCATTAACTTCAGAACAAGATAAAGCTCTCGCCATAGCTTTAACTATAAAATCACCACATAGTGTCTCTTTTTTTTCAAAATATTTTCTAAGCTTAGTTGCATCTCCACCTATAAGTCCACTTATAGATATAACCTCTTTATCCATAGCTTCTTGAGTGGCTGATTTCATAACCTTTAGATTATTTCTCATCATTTCTACTAGTTCTTCTCTAGAACTTTCTGAAGACTCCATTTCCTCTCTTATAGTATACTCTGCAATGGATATATTTTCTCTATTACATACTTCTATTATTTCACTTGCCTTTGATAAAAACATTAAATCTACTCTCCTTTCATTGGTGGTAAGATTTCCTCTACATTTTTCACATTCTCTATATTCCTTATTTTATCTACTACATCACGACTCACTACACCATCAGTTTCAACCACTGTTGAAGCTTCTAATCCTTTGGCCTTTCTATATACGTTCATTGACGCTATGTTTATATTTTCATTAAACAAAAGATTGCTAACCTTATATATCATTCCCGGTACATCAAGATGAGTGATTATAATAGTTGGATATTCGCCTGTAAAGTGTATACTTTGTCCATCTAATTCAAATATAACTATATTTCCTCCTCCTATAGATGAACCTGTAACTGAAGTTTCTATACCTTTAGAATCTTTCATTATGAATTTTACTGTATTAGGATGCACATCACCTAAATCAGCTTCTTCAAATGTAAATTTTACGCCTTGTTCCTCTGCTATGTCAAAAGATTCTTTTAATCTATAATCCCACGGATCCATTCCTAAAATTCCTGCTACCAGTGCCCTATCTGTACCATGACCTTTATATGTTTTTCCAAAGGAGCCATGAAGTAAAAATCTCACTTCTCTAACATCATCTTCTGCAATCTTTGCAGCTAATTTTGCAAGCCTTGCAGCTCCTGCTGTATGTGAACTTGAAGGTCCAATCATTATAGGCCCCATAATATCAAATACACTATAACTTTTCATAATTTCCTCCTATAAAATACCACTATAGAATATACCAAACTTAAACATTTCATTGACCCCTCAATTAATCAGTTCTAATTAGTATACCCATTTAATATAATACCATTATTCAAACATTAAAAATATCTAACTTTTTAACAAAAATTAAATATCAATATATGTACATTATAGTTATACCACAATTTCATAGAGATAATAAATATTATTTTTACTACAGATAAAACTTAGATAATATTATTATGTATATGGTATAATTGTATAATTCTATTTATTGTAACTAGAGGGATTTATTAAAAAAATAAGTAGATAGTCAAAAATTTCAACTATCTACTTTACCTAAGTTTGAGCTTGAATAACAGTTTATTATAATATAAACATATTTCTTTATATAAGTTTTAATAAAAAAGCTTTCATCTATGCTACTTCCCACACTCTAAGTTAGTAAATAATTTGGATATGGAAACTTAATTGAAATATATATAGTCTAATATTTATAAAAACAGCTTCCCCCTATAAATTCTCTAATTAAAGAATTAGTTGGAACAACATCCTTATCTACATCTTTAAAAAAATGTAAAAATTCTATAAGTCTTCTTGCTTCATTATAAACTGGGCTTTCTGGTTGTACTTTATAAAGTTCTGTCAAAGCATATTTCTTTAAAACTGCCAATTCATATATAAGAGCTGAGTTAAACATTACATCTGCATCTTCTTGGTAAGGGAAAATATTTTTATCTTCACCTCTTCTTATTGATGCCCACATTTTTAGGGTATATTCTACATCATACCCCCTAGACAAATAGTCTCTAACTATTCGTCTAATCATTCTTACATCCGTAGTAGCTATTCTATTATGATCATCCATATTGATTTGAGTTAAAGGACTAATATATATTTTAAACTTATGATTATGAGGAATAGAAGCCGTTAAAACTTCATTAAGCCCATGTATCCCCTCAATAACTATTACCCCTTTATCAGGAAGTTTAACCTTATTTCCCAGCCATTCTCTTTTCCCTGTTATAAAGTTAAAGCTTGGAAGTTCAACTTCTTCTCCATTTAGTAACATTTGAAGCTGCTCATTAAATAGTCTTAAATCTAATGCATCTATACTTTCAAAATCATATTCGCCAAATTCATCTCTTGGTGTATGCTCTCTATCAATAAAATAGTCATCCAAAGATATAGGTACTGGAACTAGACCATTAACTCTCATCTGAATTCCTAACCTTTTACAAAATGTGGTTTTACCTGAGGATGATGGTCCTGCTATTAAAATTAGTTTTATATTTTTATTTTTTTTTATCTTATCCGCAATATTAGCAATTTTCTTTTCATGTAACGCTTCTGCCACCCTTATCAAAGTTATAATATCACCATGTTCAATTTCATTATTTAAAGCACCTACATGTGCAATATTTAATATGTCTCCCCACTTCTCTGCTTCATAAAATATTTTTGCCAACTTCTTATGTTTTTCAAATCGTGGGATTTTTGTTGGTTCTTCCTGGGTTGGAAATCTTAGAATAAATCCTGGCTCATAATAAATTAAATCAAAATACTTTAGCAGGCTAGTATAAGGTATCATTGGTCCATAAAAGTAACCTATCTCTTCATCTAACTTGTATATTTCTAAATCACTCTGATTCATATTGCTAAAAAGACTTACTTTATCATTCATTCCAGCTTCTTTAAATAATGCTATTGCTTCTTCTCTAGTATAACTATTCTTATCAATCTCCATATTATCATCTATTATTTCATGCATTCTCTTCTTTATCGCATATACATCATCTATTCCTAAATGCACATCTTTATATATTTCTCCAAATAGCCCCTTGCTCAGGGAATGTTCAATTGTGATTCTGCTATTTGGAAATAAATCTTTAGTTGCTTTAATTAAAACAAATTGTAAACTTCTTATATAACACATCATTCCTTGCTTATCTGTAATATCAATAAATTCTAAATTACATTCCTCTTGAAGAAGTGTTGATAGTTCTTTAAGTACCCCATTTACCTTAACTAAAACTATAGGTATCTCTTTATCATATTTATACTTTTTCATTAAATCATAACAACTTATTCCTCTATTAACTTCTATAGTGTTTTCTTGTATTCTTATTCTGATTTTGCTCATGCCTTCACCTCTATTACAATTATTACTATTTCAAATATCTTCTATTCCCTAACTTATTAATAATATAATTGCATAATAATCCTAATAAAATTTTAATTTAAATAAAATTATATATTTGTATTACTTATTATATTACATAATTGTAAATATGAAACCAACAAATAACAAATAATTTATTATATTCTGTGCATACTATAATTAGCATTATATTAGAAATACAGGTGATATTTATGTTTATACTTATAATAAGAACAATTATTCTATATGTTTATTTAATTTTAATTATGAGAGTAATGGGTAAAAGGCAACTTGGCCAATTAGAACCTGTAGATTTTGTAGTTGCGCTAATGATCTCTGAACTTGCTACTCTTCCTATGGGAGATAATAGAATTCCTTTAATATATGCTATAGTTCCTATAACTACCTTAGTTTTCCTTCAAGTAATGACTTCGTTCTTGGAACTTAAAAGTGAACACATCCGAACTATTTTAAACGGTCAACCTAGCATACTTATAAAGGACGGATTAGTAAATGTAGAGGAATTAAGACAACTTAGATATAATCTTGATGATCTTTTAGCGGAACTTAGACAAAATGGCTACTTTAATCTACAGGAAATTCATTATGCAATTTTGGAAACTGATGGTTCTCTATCAATAGTTCCTTATACTCCTTATGAACCTCCTACAAGACAAGACTTAAAAATAAAAACAGAAGATGAACCACTTCCTATGCCTGTAATATTAGATGGTGTTATAAACAAATCTAATCTTAAAGCAATTGGTAAGGATGTATATTGGTTAGAAAAGAAATTGTCTCATAATAATATCAAAAGTCATAAAGATGTGTTAGTGGCAATAGTTTATTCAAATAACCATAAGATCTATTTTCAACTTAAAAATGAAACTACAAATACTAGGAACAATACAAAAAATAACTAAGGAGGGTTTTATATAAAATGAAAAATATGATATCCACATGTATCATCTTCTTTTTTATGCTCTTTATTCTTTTTTTTGCAAGTGAATATATAGTATTAACTTGTGATAAGCTTTTGGATGTTTCATCACGAATAGAAGAAAATATAGTAAATGATAATTGGGATGAAAGTTATATGCTATCTTTTGAACTTCTAAATATTTATGAAGGTCATATAGCAAACTTAACTCTATTTTTAAATCATACAGACTTTGATAATATTTATAGCGAAATTATAAAACTGAGTCAATATTCTAAATGTGAGAGTAAAGATGAAGCGCTCTCTTCTATTCATGTAGTTAAAACTCTAATTAATCATGTTAAAGAGTTAGAATCTATAACTTTAGGTAATATTTTTTGATGTGTTTTTAGTTATACTTTCAAAATGTGGTTTTCTATATAGCATTTAACTAAAGTTTCAATTATAATGAAATTATAGACTTAATCTTATAAATAGAAGGGTGGAATAATGTTATGGCATTAGTAACTACTAAGGAAATGTTTAGAAAGGCTTTTGAAGGCAAATATGCTATAGGAGCTTTTAATATTAATAATATGGAGATAATCCAAGGAATTGTAGATGGCGCTAAAGCTCAAAACTCTGCTGTAATACTTCAATGCTCTAGTGGAGCTATAAAATATATGAGACCAGCTTACTTAAGACATATGGTACTTGCAGCTGTAGAAGAAAGTGGAGTTGATGTAGCTCTACATCTAGACCATGGTGACTCTCTTGAACTATGTAAAGAATGTATAAAAAATGGATTTACTTCTGTTATGTTTGATGGTTCTCACTATGACTATGAAGAAAACGTAAGACTTACAAAAGAAGTTGTTGATTATGCACATGCTCATGGAGTTGTTGTTGAGGCTGAACTTGGAAAACTTGCTGGAGTTGAGGATGCTGTAAATGTATCTGCTAAAGATGCCACATATACTGATCCAGACCAAGCAGTTGACTTTGTTAAAAGAACTGGCGTTGATTCATTAGCAATAGCTATTGGAACAAGTCATGGTGCATATAAATTTAAAGGAGAAGCTAAGCTTGATTTTGAAAGACTTGAGACTATAACAAGAAAATTAGAAGAAGCTGGCTTTGAAAAATATCCAATCGTTCTTCATGGCGCTTCTGCTGTAGATCCAAAATACGTTGAAATGTGTAATGAAAATGGTGGAGAAATAAAAGGTGCTAAAGGAGTACCTATTGAAATGTTAAGAAAAGCTTCATCTATGGCTGTTTGCAAAATTAACATGGATACTGACCTAAGACTTTGTGTCACTGGTTCTTGCAGAAAAGTATTCTCAGATAAACCAAGTGAATTTGATCCAAGAAAGTATCTTGGTGTTGCAAGGACTAACCTTCAACAATTAGTAGAAGATAAAATTACAAATGTTTTAGGTTCAACTGATTCTTTAAAATAATATAAAAAATAAAAAACATGGAATTTTTATTCCATGTTTTTATTTTTACTACTTTTCTGTATAACTAATTATATGTTTTATTATCATATTAATACTACCGTCTCCTACTCTTTCAATCTCAAACTTATTAATGTCATTATAAGCTTCTTCTGATATATATAAATCTATGTCTTTATCTATTTTAAGTCGAACTCTCTTTAATTTTTTTTCTACCCATTGCTTATCTAAAGCTACAGTTTCACTAACACCACTTTCAATGGCAAAGGTTCTAAAATTTTCTTTTAGAGCATCATTGTCCTTAAATACTTCTTCTACAAAATTATTTAAATCTATAGCATCATCTTCTTTAAGTCTTTTCTTAACTTCTCTACGAACAATTTCTTGCCCTTCTGCATTCTCATTTAAAGCATTTTGAGTCCACTTTTCAGCTACTTTTAGAAATTGTTTTGTTTTATCTCTTTCATTTTCTATAATAGTACATCCTAGATAATTATCAATAAAATAGTTAGCGCCATATTCATTATTTTCTTTATTGCTCTTATTCTGCTTATCAATTACTAACAAGTCATATTCATTATTGCTAGCTAAGGTCTTAATAAATGCACATTTCTGTATTCTAGAACTACTTGAAGGAAGTCCCGTAAATTGAGGTACTATGTCTATACCAATTTTTCCATCTACAAATTCTACATTATGCATATAATTTTTAATATAATCCATTTTAAATATACCTATAAATGCACCATATTCTGTAGTGAATGACACTGTTAATAGATCACAGGAAGGTATATTCCCCTTTGACCTCATCAATATAAACATTTGACTAGCTAATTCCTTTGATACATTTATTAGGTTATTTTCTCCGTTTAAATACTCTTGACATACTTCCTTTACTATATTTCTTTCTTTATTAAAAAAAGCATACTTAAGCTCTTCATCCTTTAAGCACCTTTGAATATGTTTAAAAATGAAGGTATACACTTCTTCTGTTAATTCTAGTGGATATTCATTCAAAACCGGCTCATCTGAATTATTATCTAAGATATGGATAACTGCTTCATTTATATTAATTTCATTTATATACTCCATTACTTTCCTCCATAAATTTAAAACGCAAACTTACTTAGTCTACTATAGATTTTATCACATAAGAATAATTATATATTTTTTTTTAACAATATCAATAAAATTTGTTATAATCTTAAACATAAGGTATAATGTCATCATTAAATAAAAAGGGGTGTTAACCTTGCAAGAGATGGAAACTAGAATTTTAAAAATAAATGTAGATGAAATAAAGTCTAAATTAAATAAACTAGGTTGTAAAAAAGTCAAAGATGAAAATCAAATCAATAACCTTTATGATTTTCCCGATAGAAGTATGTTAAATAAAAAGGGCTATGCTAGAATTAGAATTGTTGAAGACAATTTAAATAACATTATAGTAAACTATATGACTACTAAAAAGCTTCTAAGCCAAGACAAATATAAAGTTATGGAAGAAAATGAGGTTATTATAGATGATAGCGTAGTTGGAAGTAGAATTTTTACTTCTCTTGGCCTTGAGTTAGTAGAGTCTATAAAAAAACATAGGGAAAGCTATAAATATAAGAATTCTCTTATTGAAATAGATATAAATGATAAAAGTTTCTGTCCATTTCCTTATTTAGAAATAGAATCAACTAATGAAGAAGAAATAAAGGAAATTGTAGCTTTACTTGGATATACAATGGAGGATACTACCTCTAAGACAATCTTTGAAATATTAAATGAGGAAGGGTCAGTAAAAGGAATATAATGTTTGGTTATGTAACACCATATAAAATGGAATTAAAAATTAAAGACTATGAAATGTTTAAGGCTTACTATTGCGGACTATGTGTATCTATAAAAAACAACTTTTCCAATTTATGTAGAATGTCCTTAAATTATGATATGACCTTCTTAGGAATACTTATAGACAGTTTAGAACATAACAAACATGAATATGTGGTTACTAAATGCATTGCTCATCCTATGAAAAAAAAGCCTAAGATTATAAGTAACAAAGCCCTAGATTATGCTGCTTTTTGCAATGTAGCTTTAGTATACTATAAATTGTTAGATGACTATAATGATGATAATTCTCTAAATAAAAAACTTATTTCTCTGTACATAAAAAAATTTATAGATAAATCTCCAGAAGACTTATCTTCAATACTAGTAAGCATAGATGAGAATATTAAGAAGTTAAGTACTCTTGAGAAATCTACAGGGAGTATCTCTATTGATGAGTTAAGTGACCCTTTTGCTTCTTTAACAGCATTTATAATATCTTATTATTATAAAAATGAAGATTTTTTTAATGATTTATATGATTTAGGCTATAATTTAGGTAGATGGATTTATATAATAGATGCATATGATGATTTAAAGGAAGATATGGAAAAAGATAAATTTAATGCTATAAATAAAGCTTTTAATACTGAAGGTTTATCCTATGAAGAATTAATAAATGAACAAAGTGGCAGAATTGAATTTAATTTATTAATGAGCGCAAATACTACTGTGGAAGCTCTAAATAAACTTCCTATAAACAAAAATAAAGATTTACTCTTTAATATACTACAATTAGGACTTATGAATAAAATAGAAACTATAAAATCAAGGAGTGACAAGAAACATGAAAAATCCTTATGAAGTACTTGGAGTTAAAGAAAATGCCTCTCAAGATGAAATCAAAAAAGCTTATAGAGAGCTAGTAAAACAATACCATCCAGACAAGTATGTTAATAATCCTCTTAAAGACTTAGCAGAAGAAAAACTTAGAGAAATAAACGAAGCTTACGATATATTAAGTAAAAAAGGTAATGCCGGAAATACTTCTTCTGGTTATGGAAGCTCTTCCTCTAGCTATAGTGGAAGGTCTAATACTTATAATGACCCTAATCTACAATCTATCAGAATGGATATTAATAGAGGAAATATTGGCGGTGCAGAAGCAAAGCTTAATGCTATTACTAGCCGTACTGCTGAATGGAACTTCTTAATGGGAGTTGTTCATCTTAGAAAAGGATGGTATGATAGCGCCTATAACTTGATTAATACTGCATGTAGAATGGATCCTAATAATTTTGAATACAGACAAACCCTTAATCAATTAAGTAATGCACAAAATAATTATAGAAGTACCTACTATGGTCAAAGAACAGCTTCAAATGACATGTGTAATACATGCTTAAATATCTGGATGTTAGACACATGTTGTGAATGCATGGGTGGAGATTGTATTAGTTGTTGTTAAAAGGAGGTTCCTATGAAAGAAAATAAGGCTTCGAATATAGCAAAGGGCGGTATGCTTATTGCTTTGACTCTTATTATCTTATATGCCGCTAACTTTATTACCTTTAACACTTTATTTTTATTAGGTTTAACTTCAGCACTTATTCCTTTAGCTATACTCATTGCTGATCTAAAGACTAGTCTATTAGTATATATAGGGTCCTCAATATTAGCTTACTTTATAATTCCAGACAAAACTCTTTGTCTTTTTTATGTTTTGATCTTCGGTCCCTATGGTATAGCAAAATTTTTTATAGAGCAAAAAAGAAGTGTTCCTATAGAAATTATATTGAAACTACTCTACTTTAATATAATAACTTTTATAACATTTATTTTGTATAAACAACTCTTTATGGCTAATATTGAATTGCAATATTCATTGCCTATTATAATTATAGCTGGAAATATAGCCTTTTTTGTATTCGACTATGTTCTTACTGTGTTTGTGAACAATGTAAGAAATAGACGATTTAAATAACTTGACATTTACTTCAATGTTAATGTATAATTTTTAAAAACTTAATAAATTATTATTGCAGTGATAAGGAGTAGTAATATATCAACTTATTCAAAGAGAGCTACAGTTTGGTGTAATGTAGTAATAAGCCTATATGAACTTGCCTAGGAGCTTACTTGTGAAAAGCAAGTACGGAATAAACCGTTATCTTATTAAGTGAGACCTTTATGGTCTAAATAGAGTGGTACCGCGGAATTATAGTTTTCGTCTCTTTGTAATAAGAGATGAAGACTTTTTTTTATTTTAATAAAATATTTGATGTTTATAAAACAAGGAGGATTATTATGGCTAGATATGGAACTGCTACCGATAAAAAATGGCAGAAAAAATGGGAAGAAACAAATCTATATAAATTTGATGAAAACAATATAGATAAAAAATTATATGTTCTTGAAATGTTCTCATATCCATCAGGAAGCCAGCTTCATGCAGGTCACTGGTTTAACTATGGACCAGTGGATTCATGGGCTAGAATGAAGAAAATGCAAGGATATAATGTATTCCAACCAATGGGCTTTGATGCCTTTGGACTTCCAGCAGAAAACTATGCAATTAAAACTGGAATACACCCTAAAGATTCTACAGATAAAAATATTGAAACCATGGAAAAGCAACTTAAAGCTATGGGTGCTATGTTTAACTGGGATAATGAAGTTGTAACTTGTAGACCAGATTATTACAAATGGACTCAATGGCTATTCTTAAAATTATATGAAAAGGGTCTTGCTTACAGAAAAAATGCTCCAGTAAACTGGTGTCCTAGTTGTAACACAGTGCTTGCTAATGAGCAAGTTGTAGAAGGTCATTGTGAAAGATGTGAAAGCGAAGTAACAAAGAAAAATCTTACTCAATGGTTCCTTAAAATCACTGAATATGCAGATGAGCTTCTTGAAAAGCTAGATGATCTTGATTGGCCTGAAAAAACTAAATCTATGCAAAAGCATTGGATTGGTAAGTCAACTGGTTCTGAGGTAACTTTTAAAGTTAAAAATTCAGATATCCAATTTAATACCTTTACTACTAGAGTTGATACTTTGTTTGGTGTTAGTTATGTAGTTCTTGCTCCTGAAAATGAATTAGTAGATAAACTTACTACTGAAGATAATAAATCTACGGTAGAAGCTTATAAAGAGGCTGCTGCAAAACAAAGTGATATAGAAAGACAATCCATATCAAGAGAAAAAACTGGAGTGTTTACAGGTTCTTACGCTATAAATCCAATAAATGGTCGTGAAATTCCAATTTGGGTTGGAGACTATGTACTAAATACCTATGGTACAGGTGCGGTAATGGCAGTTCCAGCTCATGATGACCGTGACTATGCCTTTGCTCAAAAGTATAACCTACCTATAGAGAGAGTTATTGAAGGTGGAGATTCTCTTCCATTTACTGAATATGGCCCAATGATGAATAGCGATAAATTTGATGGACTTAAGGGAGAAGAAGCTAAAAATGCTGTGGTTGAAGAACTTGAAAAATTAGGTCTTGGTAAAAAACAAGTCAACTATAGACTACGTGACTGGCTAGTTTCTAGACAAAGATACTGGGGTGCACCTATTCCAATGATTCATTGTGATAAATGCGGAACAGTTCCTGTACCACAGGACCAGCTTCCTGTAGAACTTCCATACGACGTAGAGTTTGCTCCAGATGGTAAATCACCTCTTGCAAAATCTGAAGAATTTATAAACGTAACTTGTCCAAAATGTGGAGGTCCTGCGCATCGTGATGCAGACACTTTAGATACTTTTGTATGTTCATCTTTCTATTATTTAAGATATGCTGATAATAAAAATACTGAAAAAGCTTTTGATAGTGAAATAATAAATAAGATGCTTCCAGTAGATAAATATGTAGGTGGTCCTGAACATGCTTGTATGCACCTTCTATATGCAAGATTTATAACTAAAGCTCTTAGAGATATGGGACTTTTAAACTTTGATGAACCATTCCTATCATTAACTCACCAAGGTTTAATTTTAGGACCTGATGGACAAAAAATGAGTAAATCTAAAGGTAATACCATATCTCCTGATGACTATATAAAAGAATATGGTGCTGATGTATTTAGAATGTATTTAATGTTTGGATTTGGTTATACTGATGGTGGTGCTTGGAGCGATGATGGTATTAAATCTATAGGAAAATTTGTAGATAGAATAGAAAGAACTTTAGATAATGCTATTGTAGAAATAAAGTGTAAAAAATCTACTAAGGACACTATGGACTCTGCTGAGAAAGAGCTTAACTATTGGAGACACTTTGCAATTAGAGGTGTTAGCGAAGATGCAGAAAAACTTCAATTCAATACTGCTATTGCAAGACTTATGGAGCTTACAAATGCTCTTAATAAGTATCTAAATGAAGATATTAAAAATACTGATTTCTTAAAAGAAGTGTTGGTTGACTATATCAAACTTTTAGCTCCTTTTGCTCCTCACTTCAGTGAAGAACAATGGGAAAACCTTGGAATGGAATACTCCGTATTTAATGAAAAGTGGCCTGAATTTAATCCAGCTGCTTTAATTAAAGATGAAGTAGAGATTGCTATTCAAATTAATGGTAAGATTAAAGCAAAAATAAATATTTCAACTTCTTCTTCTGAAGATGAAATAAAAGAAGCATCTTTAAATGATGAAACAATTAAAGCTAACCTTGAAGGAAAAACTGTAAGGAAAGTTATAGTTATCAAAGGTAGACTTGTAAATATAGTTGCTAATTAATAAATCATCATATTTCCTTCAATACTAATTTATATAATTTAAAAAAACCAGAGGAAAATATCCTCTGGTTTATTTTTCACTCTGATTTATTGGTAATTTCTTTTCAGTATTTAAGTTCTTACCTTCTCTTATTGTTATGCAGCTATGTCTTGCTTCTTTTTCCTTTACAGTAACTGATTTAATAAAGATATCATCATGCCATATCTTTATTAAATAATTCTTATTTGGTGGTAATGGACCAAATAAGAATTGACCATATTCGTCTGTAAAGGTATGAGTTACTGGTAATATACTTAATGGGTCATTGGCATCTTGAAGTATTATTAACTTTACTACTGCGTCGCTTACAGGTTTGTTATGTTTATTAACAACTCTTCCATAGATAACCCCTCTATTGTCATCACCAGTTTCAACTATAGCATCTACATACCTATCTCCATAAGTAGTTGATTGATACTTAATTAATTGTTCGCTCATTCTATCCCCTCACCAAATATTGTTATATAACATCATATGAGGAATTTAAAATTTTCGTACCACTAAATATTATTTGTACCTCTCAAGGACCTTTTTAGTTTCTTCTAAAAGACTTGTAAGCTCAAATACATCTCCTACTTCTAATAATTTATTAAGTTCTTCTGTAAACCTTGATGCCTCACTAGTTTTACCATGAGATGATATTGTTAGTATATTTTCAACTATATTACTTACTAAAGATGATTTTACCTCAAAAAGTTTTTGTGCATCCTTTATCTCATCTTTTATTGCTAACATTTCTGTATCTAAATTAAAGGCTGCATCTGCCGCATTTTTTAGTTTTCCTTTAATATCTGTAGGTATGGCATGTTTATACTTATAATTTAAAGAGTGTTCCACTGTAGCCCAAAAATTCATAGCTAGAGTTCTTATCTGAAATTCAGCAAGCACCTCACACATACCTGATGCCATATTAACTGGATATTTTATAATCATATGATAGCTTCTATATCCACTAGATTTTACATTAGTAACATAATCTTTTTCATAGATTATTTGCATATCTTTTCTTTCACGTATTATATTTACTACTTTATCAATGTCATCTACAAATTGACACATTATTCTTAGTCCAGCTATATCCTCCATCTCATACTGGATTCTATCTAAAGGTATATCAAATTTATTAGCCTTCTCTAGTATACTAGAAACTTCTTTAACTCTTCCTGTTACAAATTCTATAGGCGAATATTCATTTTTCTTTCTTAGCTCTCTTCTTATACTTCTAAACTTTACCTTCAATTCCTCTACTGCTTGATCGTAGGGAATTAAAAAACTTTTCCATTCAATAACTGCCATATGTGTCATTCCTTTACTAAGCAATTCTATTAATACGTATTTAATTATATCATATATGGTATTTTTTATGGTATTTTCTATGAATTTTATTAATCTAAAATTTTTATTGGAGCAAAATTTATATAATCACATGAAGTTAAAATATATTCAACTCCATCTTTTTCTCCTTCAAAAACATTTAAAAGTCCTCCACCATGCAGATGTCCATAAATAACCTTATCCACATTATATTCTTTAAATATGTCTAAAAACTCATTTTCTTGCATATTGGGAAATATTGGTGGATAATGAATCATACATATTATTTTTTTATATCCATTTCTTATAGCTTCATCTAAAGATAACTTTAATCGTATAATTTCTCTATCATATATTTTTTTATCATGGGAATTAAATTTAGGATTATTTTTCAATATCCATCCTCTGCTTCCGCATATAGCATAGTCCCCATAAACAAAGAAATTATTTTGGATAAATTCCATTTTATCAAACATAGAGTTAAGCTTTGTAATCGCTGTCCACCAATAGTCGTGGTTTCCTCTCACAAATACTTTTCTTCCTGGAAGTTCATTTATAAACTCTAAATCCTCTCTGCCACTTTCCATATTCATAGACCATGAAATATCTCCTGCAACTAATACCGTATCTTCATCCTTTATAAGTCTACTCCAATTTTCTTTTATCTTTTCATCATGATTTCTCCACTTCTCACCAAATATATCCATTGGTTTTTCTCCTGAGGAGGCTAGATGAAGATCTGAAATCGCATATAATGCCACTTAATCACCTACTATCTATTTCATAATCATTTGTTTATTACATCTATTTATGTTATTTACACTTATTATCTACTTCCATAATATATGCTATAACCTTTGCTACTACCTCATAAAGTTCATGAGGAATTTCACTGTCTATATCAACTTTAGTTAGCATATCTGCTAATTCTTCATTATATACAATAGGCACTTCACTTTTTTCAGCTTCCTGAAGAATTTTTTCAGCTACATTTCCCATACCTGCTGCTGTAACTTTAGGAGCATTTTGCCCATATTCATATTTTAAGGCTGCGGCCTTTTTTCTCTTTTTCTCTTCCATACAAGCACTCTCCTAGCTATACTCTAGTATTTATTGTGGTAAAATCATCATCCTCAAAGAAGCTTCTACAATTTGAAAAAGAAAAGTCATGTTTTTTTTCTTTAATGAAAATATTAAACATATATTTACTATCTGCTAAGTCCCTAATCAAAATTCCTTTAAACTTTTCCAATAGCTTTACATAGGCTGATTCACTTTCAATTTCTATGGTTGCTACATTTTTATTAATATTTAAATAAGCATCTACTTTTTCCATATTCATAGTTACTACACTTGCGGCTAACTTTATATTATCAGTATCTATTTTCTTTCCTTTTCCTCTTTCATCTTTAATGATAAGTTTACAATCAAACTCTTTATTTTGCATATCCATTGGAATGTTAAGAAAATAGTAATTATTATTTATAGTATTAAACATCTTAAATTCATGAAACTTATTCTCTAAATTCTGAACCACATTATTAAATGCAGATGGATCTTTTTGTGATAATTTAATCATTTCCATTAAATTTGTCTTTATAAGTGATATTTTTTCCTTTAATTCATCTTTTACCATATGACTTGTTATATCTCTATCTATCATAGGATCTTGTTTAAGTTCTTTAACAAGTTTGGAGTAATTAACGCCTGATTCCTTTTCCTGTAACATAGTTTTAGATTGAATTTCGCCTTCATCACTTATAATATCTACTCTTTTTTCATTTATAATATCTGTAATAGCCTTATTCTCCTTAGAGACTACACCATCCGCCGATAATATAGCTTCCTTACTTTCTATTTTGTCCTTTTCTATTGCTATAGGCTGAGTTTTATCCTGTTCAGAGTATAATACCTTCTCAGCTTCTTTGAATGTAGAAGTACTGTTAACACTATTTTCATCTTGCAAATCTTTATTAATATTGCCAGAAATCTGTTCTTTAATAACACTAGCAGTTTCCTTCACCTCTGGCAAAACACTATATCCATCAGATATAACTTTAGAAAACGCTTTAATGCTATCTTCATTTAATTTTATATCTAGAGATTTCATAACAAATATATCATCTATATTTAAATTTTTAATTTCGGTTATAACTTTTCCTATAGTGGATTTTATATATTCACCATCTGAACTATTATATGGTATTCCCTTAGCCTCTATAAATTTATCTATAAATTTATTTAACTCCTTAGGCGAATTATTACTTTGATCTATAAACTCCCTAAGCCCTTTAATTTCTAAAAGATTTTCTTCTGTAATAGGAATATTATTTTTAAGCATAGATTTTAGTATAGGTACATCTTCTTTTCCTACAGGAAAATCTAAATTCTTAAGAAGTTCTTCCATTAGAGGATCTTTAATGGTCAAATCTTCTCTATTTCCCATATTATCTATAATGTTTGATTCCAATACTCTAAGCAGAAATTTTCCACCTTCAAACCCATCTAATTGAAATTTAAACATATAATTTTCTAAATTCTCTTGAAGTATTTCTCCATAAACCTTTGCTGGGAATACTCTTCCATCTAATAACTTTATTATAACATCTGTAGTATTTCCTTCTAATCTTAAAATTCTTGCAGAAAATGAATCTCCTTTTTTAAAGGTGAGTTTGTTAAAATCATCTTTAGTTGTATAGTTTTGGACCATATTGATTTTCCATACATTTGACATATACTCCACCCCCTATTAAACTAATCGTATCATTTTCATTTTAGTGAAGTATATTCTAAAACAATAGGCTGTTTCAAAATAATTTTCCATTTTCCATAAAATATCGATTGGCAACTTAATTATATATGACCACATTCAACATTAATATAGAATTTGATTTATTTTGAAACAGCCTCTATTTATTATGCTATCACTAATTTATAGAATTTCTTCTTTCCTCTTTTTATCAGAGCGTATCCATCCTTTTCTAGGTAACTCTCATTAAATATTGCATTTATGTCTTCTATCTTAATATCATTTATAGTAAGTCCACCTTGCTCTATAAGTCTTCTTCCTTCTTTTTTAGATGGAACTATTCCAGTTTGTGATATGATATCAAGAATTGAAGCTGATTTCATGTCCTCACCTATTTCTACTGTAGGCACATTGCTCATGTCTGCTCCACCACTAAATAAAGCCTCTGCTGCTTTTTTAGCTTTTTCTGCTTCTTCTTCTCCATGAATAAGTTTTGTTACCTCATAAGCAAGAACTTTTTTAGCTTCATTAATCTCTGAACCTTCCAAAGCTGAAAGTCTTCTTACCTCATCCATAGGAACAAATGTTAATAGACGTAAGCATTTTTCTACATCTGCATCATCAATATTTCTCCAGTATTGGTAGAATTCAAATGGTGATGTCTTATTAGGATCAAGCCATACTGCTCCATTAGCTGTTTTACCCATCTTGTTTCCTTCACTATTTGTAAGTAGTGAACAAGTCATTCCATAAGCTGATTTTCCTTCTTTTCTTCTAATAAGCTCCATTCCAGCTAATATATTTGACCACTGATCATCTCCACCTAACTCCATTGTACAATTATATTTTTTATTTAATACATAGAAATCATAACCTTGCATTAACATATAGTTAAATTCTAAGAATGACAATCCCTTTTCTAGTCTTTGTTTAAAACATTCAGCAGTAAGCATTCTATTAACTGAGAAGTGAGCTCCTATATCTCTTATAAAATCTACATAGTTTAAATCTAAAAGCCAATCTGCATTATTTTCTAATATTGCTTTACCATCACTGAAATCTATTAATCTTGAAAGTTGATCCTTGATACAAGAAATATTGTGTTCTATTTCTTCTTTAGTTAGCATTTTTCTCATATCTGTTCTACCTGATGGGTCTCCTATCATAGCAGTACCCCCACCAACTAAAGCTATTGGTCTATGCCCTGCTTTTTGCATATGAGACATAAACATCATAGCTATAAAGTGTCCTACATGAAGACTATCTGCTGTAGGATCAAATCCTATATAAAAGGTTACCTTTTCCTTTGCAAATATTTCTTTCATTTCTTCTTCATGTGTTAATTGTTTTAAAAATCCACGTTCTTTAAGAACATCATATACATTACGATTTTCCATATTTTCCTCCAATATATTCTAGTTTTTATTTTGCTTTACCCTTCAGCTATGGTTCCCTTTTCTCTTATAATTAAAATTATATTATTTATATAGTTTATATTGTTTATGCTAGCTATATAAACTCACTATACACTTTTATTTTTTCATAATATAGGTTACTTAGAAAACTTTTCTCTTTTGTAATCCTGTATCATTATTTCAAAACCTATAATCTTAAAATAAATATTTATTTAATAAATTAAGAAAAATAAAAGTCCCTAGTATAAATATACTAGGGACGAAAATTTCCGTGGTACCACCCAAATTTATAATTTAAAATCTATAAATCATTCTAAATTATTCTCTTCCTTAATAACGTTAGGAAACCGTAACAGCCTACTACTACTTCAACCTAAGACTCTAAAATGTATTTCATTAAACTCCTTTACTGATTTACACCAACCACCAGCTCTCTTTAAAATTCATTTAACTACTTCTTTTCTTCATCGCCTTTTACGATATTTTATTTTAAATACATATTACTATTATTATTATCATTTTTCAAGAGTAAATACTAATTTTCTCTAAACAACATATTTTTTAATAGTATCTGGTATATTATTTTCTTCACAACTAACGTTGGCATAAAAGTCAACTTTAAATTTTTCTGATAAATATTCTAACTTATTTAATATTGAACTAAAATCATCTGCATTATTACATATGTCACTTAAAACACCATCTATAAATATACTTTCCACATCGTAATCCTTAGATATTATGCCACATACAAATCCATAGAAATCTTTGTAATTATGGATATTAAAGTCTTTTGAACATATAAATCTTATGTCCTTATGGATTTGTAATAATCCTCTAGTATCATCATCAATATATACTAGATTACCTTTAGAGTTATTTGCCTTTGAATTAGCCAAACTCATTAATGCTTTTGTTTTTCCAGAGCCTTTTTCTTTACAAAATACTTGAATCATCTTAAACGCCCCCAAACTTTTTAATAAATACATTAATTTTAATTAGTTATATTATATAATATTCAGAATATTTTATCAATAGTTCCTCCTAACTTATATATATCTGTTGTATTAATTATATGTGAATAATTGATGCATTATTATTAATTATTTATATAACGCATTATAAATTTAACTACTTCTAATATATTATTATATTAATTCAATCGAGGTTTTGAGCCTATAAAAATATATATTAATTAATGCTCCTTTAATTTAATATTTTATAATAAATCAAGCTACTAATTATAAAATCCATATTTTAATATAAAAAGTTTCCATTTTGTATAGAAAGCATTTTAAAACTTTACATAGAGAACTATTTAAAATTTTTACTTTTTAAATAGATAAGCTTTAAATATAAAGATGCCTTAAAGCTTATCTATTTTAAATTCAATAAGCCTTAAGACATTTAATTTTATCTATTTAATATAATTTTATTCTATTCCTACTACATCGTATCCTTCTTCTTCTATAGTAGATTTTAATACATCATCACTTTCAGTAGTTTCTATTAAAGCATATTTACCTTCTAAGTTAACTTCAACTTCTGAAACTCCAGCCAATTCCTCTAATGCATTCTTTACGTGAGCTACACAATTCTTACAGCTCATTCCTTCGATTAATATCTTCTTTTTCATAATTTCTTCCTCCTAAAATATTTATTTATATTTATAAGTAAATAATCTATAATTTTTATTATTCAAGACTACTACCAGATTATCTGCTTATACATTTTGCAATTTATACCATATTCTTATATTTGTATCTTGTAATGTATAGTCTAAGCCTTAAATCTTCTAAGTCTTAATGCATTTAATAAAACTGAAACTGAACTTAAACTCATAGCTCCTGCAGCTATCATAGGATTTAATAATGGTCCACCAAAAATGTGAAGTACTCCCATGGCAACTGGTATTCCTAATACGTTATACCCGAAAGCCCAAAATAAGTTTTCTTTTATATTTTTAATAGTTGCCTTACTTAATTTTATAGCTGAGATTACATCCATTAAATCACTTCTCATAAGAACTATATCTGCTGATTCAATGGCTACATCTGTTCCAGATCCTATTGCTATTCCTATATCTGCTTGAGCAAGGGCAGGGGCATCATTAATTCCATCTCCAACCATACCTACTCTATTACCACCTTCTTGAAGTTTTTTAACTTCATTTGCTTTATCTTCTGGAAGAACCTCAGATAATACTATATCTATACCAACTTGTTTTGCAATGGCATCTGCTGTTCTCTTATTATCTCCAGTTATCATGGCTACTTTTATACCCATTTCATGTAGACTTTCTATAGCCTTTTTACTACTTATCTTAACTGTATCTGCTACAGCAATAATTCCAGCTAAACTACCATCTATAGCTATATACATTGGTGTTTTACCTTCTGATGCCAATCTATCAGAAGTTTCACCTAACCTTGAAATGTCAATATTCTTTTCTACCATAAGCTTTTTATTTCCTAAAAGAATATCTTTATTCTCTATTTCTACTTCTATCCCATGACCAGGTATAGCATCAAATTTATCAATGTTTTTAAGAGTCAATCCCTTTTCTTCTGCACCTTTAACAATTGCTTCTCCAAGAGGGTGCTCTGAACCTTTTTCTGCACTAGCCGCTAAGATGAGAAGCTCATCTTCAGATATACCCTTAGTTACGATATCTGTTACCTTTGGTTTGCCCTCTGTTATAGTTCCTGTTTTATCAAATACTATAGTCTTTAATTTATAGGTAGTCTCTAAAGCTTCTCCACCTTTAATTAAAACCCCATTCTCAGCACCTTTTCCTGTGCCCACCATAATAGCAGTTGGTGTAGCAAGACCTAAGGCACATGGACATGCAATAACTAATACTGCAATAAATATAGTAAGAGAGAATATAGGCGTTTCACCAGCTATTAACCAACCTACTGAAGCAATTATAGCAAGGCCTATAACTATAGGCACAAAGTATGCAGATATAACATCAGCTAGTTTAGCAATAGGCGCCTTCGACCCTTGCGCATCTTCAACTAACTTAACAATTTGTGCAAGAGCAGTATCTCTACCAACTTTAGTAGCCTTATATTTAATAAAACCTGTTTTATTAATACTAGCTCCTATAACACTACTTCCTACTGACTTCTCAACAGGAATACTTTCTCCTGTAAGCATTGATTCATCTATAGATGTATTTCCTTCTATAACTTCTCCATCAACTGGTAACTTTTCCCCTGGTTTGACTAGTATTATGTCTCCAACTATAACTTCTTCCACTGGCACTACTATCTCTTCATCATTTCTAATAATTGTTGCTGTTTTAGGTGCTAATCCCATTAAAGCTTTTATAGCTTGGGAAGTTTTTCCCTTTGATACTGCTTCTAAGTATTTTCCTAAGGTTATCAGTGTTAATATAACTGCTGCGGATTCAAAATATAAATGCATTGCATATTCATGATTGCCTTGCATTATCTTATATATAGCAAATATACCATATAAGAATGCAGCTAAAGTTCCTATAGATATTAATGAATCCATATTAGGACTTAATTTAAAAAGATTTTTTAGTCCAATTTTATAGAATTTGTATCCAACTATCATTACTGGTAAAGTTAATATTAATTGAATTAATGCAAAATTCAATGGATTTGCCATGGGGTATATTATATTAGGTAAATGCATTCCAGCCATATGACCCATTGTTATTATAAGTAAAGGAACTGTTAATATAATGGAAGCTATAAACCTTGTAAGTAATTTACTAGCCTCATCTTTCTTCTTTCCTTCCTTCTCTTCTACTTTATCTTCTTCCTTAACTAATTTATATCCAGCCTTATCAACTGCAGCCTTTATATCTCCATAGGATAGCTCATCTTCATTAAATTTTATAGTAAGCTTTTCTGTAGCAAAATTTACTGTAGAACTCTCTACGCCTTCTAACTTTTTAGTTACTCTTTCTACTCTATTAGCACAAGCAGAACAAGTCATACCTTCTATTTTAAAATCATAACTTTTTATATTTTTCTTCACTCCGTAACCCGCTTTAACAACAGTTTCCTCAATTTTTTCTGTGTCTAATTTTTCTTTATCGAAATCTACGGTTAGAGTCTCTGTAGCAAAATTTACACTAGCTTTTTCAATACCATCTAACTTTTTAACTGCTCTTTCTACTCTATTAGCACAAGCAGAACAAGTCATACCTTCTATTTTAAATGATTTATTGCTCATCTTATCACCTACTTTATTTTGTAATTATTTTTTCTAATATATTATTTATTTCTACAATTTTCTCGTCGATATTATTATTTACAGCTGCGTCTTTAACACAATGATTTAAATGTCCTTTTAATATTCCCAAATTAGCCTTTTTTAATAATGATTGTGATGCTAAAATCTGATTAGAAATATCAATACAATATCTACCATCTTCTATCATCTTAATGATTCCGTCTATTTGTCCCCTTGCCGTCTTTAACAACTGAAGGGCTTTTTTTCTTTCTTCACTCATTTTTAACCTCCCCTCCCCCCTCCGGGGGTATATCTATATATTAGTACTAGTTTTATTTCTTGTCAACATATAAATTAACTTTTGTCTTTTAGTTAATCATATTTATTTTTAAATTTAGTTTACCCAAAAAATAAAAAAATAAAAGCATCACTTCAATGATGCTTAACTTATCTATAAATATTTTGCTAAATATTTTTTTAGTGGTATTGAAAGCGGTAACCCTATAACAATACCTCCTACAACTTGTAGGATGTTAGCTGGTATATCTTTTATAGCCACTATAAATCCTTGAGCAAGAGTCGGTATTCCATATACAAAATGATTTAAACAACCTCCAGCAAGAAAATATCCTAAAATCATAACTATTCCTGATACAATAAATGCAAATAAATTATTCCAAGAGTTTCCTCCCTCAAAATTACTTCTATAAGCTATAGCTCCTGCTACATATGCCATAATACCTTTTATAACAAAAGTAAATGGTGCCCAAATGTAGTATGGAGAAAATAAATCAAAAATTGTCATCCCTATAGCTGCTGCAATAGCTCCTCTTTTCTTTCCTAGTAAGACTGCACTTAAAAATAACACAGTATCACCTAGATGCAAAACTGCATTATCTCCTACTGGTATCGCTATAACCGCAGTTGCAATATATGTTAGAGCTGCCATTAATCCGATTTGAACTATTTCAATAGTTTTAGAACTATTTACTGATGTTTTTATAGATATTTTTTCCTTCATATAAAATCCCCCTTTATGCTCGCCGCCATACTGTATGGGTACAAACTTTTTAGTATCAGTACAATTTAATTATACATGAAATACTAAGAATTTCAACCTTATTTTTCTAATCTTTTAGAATATTATTAGATTTTTTGTACAAAATAATTTTAGCTTTGATTTTTCATGTTAAAATTTCATGGATCTTTAATAAAATAATTAAAAGATGTAACTTATAACTTTACTTGAAGTAGAAAGGATTGAATTACATGATGTATCTTCGTTGGTTTAGTAGCTTTTTACTATTAATAATTTTAATTGGTTTATTCTTTATTATCGGAGGAAACTTAATTAATTTAATAATTGCAGTAGCTCTTCTAACCATCGCCATGGACTATATAGAAGAGTATATAACTGTAAAAAATAAATTTAATAGATAAAATTAAAGGATCCCTCAAGATAACTCGAGGAATCCTTTAATTATTCACCTTTTCCTATATTAGATAGAACTAATCCCTTATTATGATCTAAAGCCCAACTAATACCCCAATCATTTTGGAATATAAGCAAGTCTCTCTCTTTAAGATCTTTAACGACTTTAGAGTCACTTGTTAAACTTAACTCTTCAACTTTCCCCTCTAGAGCCTCAATCCATCTAATATTTCTATATGGAAGCATATCCATTTTAATATCTACATTATATTCATTTTTTAACCTAAATTCTAAAACTTCAAATTGAAGTACCCCTACAACACCTACTATTATTTGTTCTGTTCCTATGTGGAGTTCCTTAAATACTTGAATAGCTCCTTCTTGGGCTATTTGAGTTACCCCTTTTATAAACTGTTTTCTCTTCATTGTATCTACAGTTCTAACCCTTGCAAAGTGCTCGGGCGCAAAGGTTGGAATTCCTTCGAACTTAAATTTTTTGCTTGGTGAGCAAAGAGTATCTCCTATGCTAAATATACCTGGATCAAAAACTCCTATTATATCTCCCGCATAGGCATTTTCAACAATTTCTCTATCCTGAGCTAGAAACTGTTGAGGTTGTGCTAACTTTATTTTATTACCACCTTGAACATGATACACTTCCATGCCTTTTTCAAATTGCCCTGAGCATATTCTCATAAAGGCTATCCTATCTCTATGAGCTTTATTCATGTTAGCTTGGATTTTAAATACAAATGCAGAAAACTTATCATCTGTAGCTTCGATCATTCCTATATCAGAATTTCTTCCTAATGGAGCTGAAGTTAACTTTAAGAAGTTTTCCAGAAATGGTTCTACACCAAAGTTTGTTAATGCACTACCAAAAAATACAGGAGTAAGTTCTCCAACTCTCACTTTATCTTTATCAAAGGCATCTCCAGCTATGTCTAGCAATTCTATATCTTCAAGTAGTTTTTCATATAAATTATCTGTTATTGCTTCTCTAGCTGCTGTTTCATCTTCTAAATCTATAACAGTTTCGCTTACTTCTAGCTGTCCATGATCTCCAGCTTTAAAAATCTGAATTTGTTTATTATTTCTATCATAAACACCTTTAAAGTGCATTCCTGTACCTATTGGCCAATTTATTGGATAAGATTTTATACCCAACTCATTTTCTATTTCTTCCATAAGCTCAAAAGGATCTCTTGTTTCTCTATCCATTTTATTTACAAATGTAAATATTGGAATATCTCTCATACTACAAACATGGAATAACTTTCTAGTCTGATCCTCTACACCTTTCGCTCCGTCAATAACCATAACTGCACTATCGGCAGCCATAAGCGTTCTATATGTATCCTCACTAAAGTCTTGATGTCCTGGAGTATCTAATATATTTATACAGTATCCATCATATCCAAACTGCATTACTGAAGATGTAACGGAAATTCCTCTTTTCTTCTCAATCTCCATCCAGTCAGAAACGGCATGCTTAGATGTTTTTCTTGCTTTTACAGAACCTGCAAGTCTTATTGCTCCCCCATATAAAAGTAACTTTTCAGTAAGTGTAGTTTTACCTGCATCCGGGTGGGAAATTATAGCAAAGGTTCTTCTTTTCTCTATCTCCTTTATATAATCACTCATTACTTTAACTCCTTTATTTAAATTTAAAATTACCTTCAATTATATAGTATCTCTTTTTAACACAATTTATATAATATCATATTTATCAATGCAAACACAAATATTATTAACCATTTTATATCTTCTTAATTCAAATATTTCATAAAAAACAGCAGCAAGATATTAAATATCCTACTGCTAATAAAATAAATATTAAAAAATAATTCCAGTAAAAATGTACCTATCTAACTAACATGCATATTGACTTAACAATCCACTATAAACTACTTGTCCTTTTTCTATGATATCAAAGTCTTCAGGCTTTACTAAGGATATATCTTTATCAAATTCTATCACTTTACCTTCCTTTAATACATAGGCCACAAACTGTGAACATAAAAAATGGTATCTTCTTTGATAAGGTATATGTAGCATCATAGCTAGAATTCCTAAAAAATTGTATCTATACCTATCGTATTCACTCTCAAACCTATCTATCACTTCTTTAACTTGGTCATATTCTTCCTCTGTAACACTCAACTCATAAACTCTACAGGTTGTCCTGTTGTATAGTTTAAATATTCCACCATCAATTTGCTCTCTCACAAATCCAGCATTAAGTGGAAAATATATTTTTCTTCTTCCAAAGCTATATAATTCTTTTAATTCTTTATCTAAAGCTATAGAAGTATGATTATAGTTATATCTAGTATATAGTTTTATAGCTCTTGAAAAAACCGTTCCTGTTTGTGTTAGTACAACATATATTTTTCTGTTCACTTAATCACCCCAATGATTATTTATAAAATATTAACTTGCTATAATTAAATTATTTAATATGTATATTACATTTTCAATTATACTATATATATTATAATTGAAAAATCTTATAAATACATTAAGAAATTATTACAATTTCTTAAGTTTTCCTTCATTTTCTTTAGCATCCGTGTATATTTATATCAAATTAGTTTTTTGTTCGTATTTTGTTGAAAATTTCTTTACACCTTGATATAATTAAAGTCTATTAGAATATGGAGGCTGTGATTATGACTATTAGAGTAGCTATTTTAGGTGGACCCCGTTGCGGAAAAACCACTCTTATGCAACAACTTTATGTAGATATGAAAATTGCTGGGTTAAATGTAGGATGTGCATCAGAATACAGCACTGATTATTTAAGAGAAAAAGGTATGATAGAGACAATTTCAGAGCAATATGGAATTTATCTTGGCCAATTTAAACTTGAATCTGAACTCTCTTCCTTTGACTATGCAATTACTGACTATGCTACCTTCGTTCCTTACATTTACGCTCGTTTTATGCTAGGTAATAAAACTCGCACTGTAAAGGAAATTGAGATTTTAAAAGATTTATATGGCCTTGCTATCAAAGATATCCAAAATTACGACCATATATTTTATGTAGGAAGAGAATTTGGATATTCAAAAGATGGCGTAAGATGGCAAGATGAAGAAGTTGCTAAAGCAGTAGATAGTGCAATTCTTTCATTCCTTGAATCTGAAGCTGTTTCCTATATAACACTTACAGGTTCTACAAAGGAAAGAGCAAGACAAGTTCTTGATATTTTACATATAAATGCTGAAGCAGCAAGTGATATAGAATCTAAATAAACAATTTTAGCAGTGCCTAATATAAACTTATTAAATTAAGTCTGTATTAGGCACTGTTATTAAATTTAATATTGAACTAATCCAACTTTCTTTTGTATCTTTTTTAATGTTTTATTAGCTACATAGTTTGCTTTTTGTGCTCCTGCCTTATAAATTTCCTCAAGACTCTTTTTATCTTCCAAAAGCTCTTTAACTCTTTTTTGAACTGGCTCTAATTCCCTAACTATAGCTTCTGCCACATCTAATTTAAATTGAGCATATCCTTGTCCTTTATACTTTTCCTCTATTTCTTCCATGGACATCCCCTCAATAGTACTTAAAATTGTCATAAGATTTTTAACCCCAGGTTGTTCATCAGAATACTTAACCTCACCAACACTATCAGTTACGGCCCTTGCAATTTTTCTTCTAATAACTTCTGGTGGATCTAGAATCAAGATATATCCATTAGGATTTTCCTCTGATTTAGACATTTTCTTATCTGGATTTTGTAGGTCCATTATTTTTGCTCCAGCCTTACCTACATAAGGTTCTGGTATGGTAAATGTTGGGCTATATAATCTATTAAATCTCTCTGCTATATCTCTTGCTAATTCTAAGTGTTGTACTTGATCTACGCCAACAGGTACCACGTCTGTTTGGTATAACAATACATCAGCAGCCATAATTACTGGATAGCTAAATAGTCCTGCCCCTATACTTTCTCCACTATTCTTAGCTTTATCCTTATATTGAGTCATTCTACTTAATTCACCCATATAGCTGTGACATGTCAAAATCCATGCTGCTTCTGAGTGAGCTGGTACATGAGATTGAATAAATAATGTATTTCTCTCTGTATCTATTCCAGATGCAATATAAATAGCTAATATTTCCAAAGTTCTCTTTCGCAATTCGGCTGGTACCTGTCTTACAGTAATAGCATGTAAGTCTGCAATAAAGAAATAGCATTCATATTCATCTTGTAATTTCACCCAATTTTTTATAGCTCCTAAATAATTTCCTAGCGTTAGATCACCAGAAGGTTTAATTCCACTTAACATAATTTTTTTCTTATCTTCCATTTTCTGTTCTCCTTTCAGCATTGAATATTTACTAATAATAGATCTTTCAGATTATTGTTTCTTATCCATCTCAATTCTAGTATAACTATTATCTGAGCATAGTCTTATTATATCTTCAGTTATCAAATACATTATCTACTATTTAATAGCAAATTTCATAAAATAAAAACCCTATGGAAAAATCCATAGGGCATAAATTACGCGGTACCACCTATCTTAAGATAATAAAATCTCATCTTTATCGGACACAAACATATCCTAGCTCTATAACGTGAGCATCCGTGTTAGACTACTTACAAATTCACCTAACATCTCAACGACCCATTCATATTAAGCATAATTGCGATAATCACACCATCTACCGCTCTCTGAAAATTTGTTTTTAATACTACTTACTTCGTCTCAACGATCAATTCATTACTATTTTAAAATATTATATTAAAGTTATTATAATTCTAATATTATATTATGTCAATATCATAATTTTTATACTTTTCATAAGTTTTATATTATCTTTATATAAATTTCACACCATAAATTTCTAGTATTTATTTGTTTCATTGAAGCAAACTAGATGTATTAAATAAATTAAATATTTTCATATATTTAATATGCAAGTTTAGATAAGAACCACTTTATTTTAAGGAGGTATTTTATATGGATTCAAAAAATAATTCTAGACAATCTAAAGACTCAAAACCTTATGGTCCTAATGAAAGAGACTTCTTAGAGGCTAGTACAGCGCCAGTAAAGGCATATTCTCTTAACGATTATGTATTGCTTCCAAATCATGTTGTAGACCCAATTGTGGCAAACAACATATCTAATGTCGAATTTGACTATACCTATAACGAGGATTCGGATCTTCTAAATTTCGAAGATCAACCCTTAGCATCAATAAATAAAAACACTCCAACTAAATAAAAATATAGGAATTGCTTCATTGCAATTCCTATATTTTTTTATTATATTTAAGTACAAATTATCATTATATATTTATTTTAAAATTCACTTTTACCTCATGTTCCCCATTAGGTAAAAGAGGTATTGTCTCTCCTTCTAATACACTTCCATCTAATATTATAGTTGAGATATTACTTTTTCTCACTTTAATATGATATATAGCATCTTTATATTTATAATCTATACTATATTCTTTAATCTTTTCAGGTAGGCATGGTTTAATTTTAAAACCTTTCCTTTCAATTAGCTTAAAACCTAATATATATTCTAAGGCTATAGTATACATCCATCCAGAACTTCCAGTGTACCAGCTCCATCCACCTCTTCCTTCATGAGGTTTTACAGAGTATACATCTGCTGCCATAACATACGGTTCTGTCTTGAATATATCAGCCTCTTTAGTTGTTAGACTATGATTTATAGGATTTAACATTGAATATATGTTATAAGCTTCTTCCCCTCTACCTAGTTTTGCAAGGGCTAAAGCTACCCATGTTACACCATGAGTATACTGCCCTCCATTTTCCCTTACTCCAGGTACATATCCTTTTATATATCCTGGCTTTAAGCTTGAATTATCAAAAGGCGGACTAAGTAGTAATATAATCTTCTCTTTTGGCTTAACTAAATATTTTTCTAAAGAACTCATAGCTATGTTAGCTCTTTCTTCGTTTCCCGCTTCAGATATTACAGACCAACATTGTGAAAGAGCATCTATTTTGCACTCTTGGTT
This sequence comes from Clostridiaceae bacterium, assembly GCA_902363375.1. GTDB lineage: Bacteria > Bacillota > Clostridia > Clostridiales > Clostridiaceae > Clostridium_J. The sequence continues at coordinate 149,232 of CABIZX010000004.1, forward strand.
TTCATGAGATCCCAGTGGAGTTCCATCATCAAAGTAAGCACGTTTATACCAATTTCCGTCCCAACCATAAGTTTCTAAATTTTCTCTTACAAACTCCATAACTTTAATAGATTTTTTATAGTACTCTTCATCTTTCTTATAACTACAAATATCTTTAAAATCTTTTAATATACTATATATGAACCAGCCTAGCCATATACTTTCACCTTTTCCCTTATTTCCAACGGTGCTCATTCCATCATTCCAGTCTCCACTACCCATTAACGGAATATTATGAGGTCCAAACTTCAAGCTTCTATCTATAGCTCTTATACAGTGTTTATATAATGATTCTTTTAGATCTGATTTAGGAGATACATTGTACCTTTCATCCTCACCTTCTTTTAGAGGTTCATCTTTTAAATATCCTACTTCTTCATCTAAAATCCCATAATCTCCAGTTGCCTTTACATATATACAAGTAACATAAGGTAGCCATAATAAATCATCACTAAACCTTGTTCTTATTCCACTGTCCACTACCGGATGCCACCAATGCTGAACATCTCCTTCTTCAAATTGTCTAGTAGCACTATAAAGAATTTGATTTCTAGTGATTTCAGGATTTATATAAATCATAGGAATAGAATCCTGTAATTGATCTCTAAAGCCATAAGCCCCACCACATTGATAGAATGCCGTTCTCGAAAACAACCTACAACTTATTGTTTCATAAGGTAGCCATCCATTGATCATAAAATCTAAGGCTTTATCCTCTGTTTTTATATTTATATTATTTATAAGATTTCTCCAATACTCCCTTACTTCTTTTAGTTCTTTCTCCACTCTACTTATACTTGAGAATTCTTCAAGGGTATTTTGAATTTCATCAATACTTTCTTCTGCTCCTAAAATTATAACAATGGATTTTTCTTCATGAGGGCCTATATTTAAATAAGCTTTCTCACTAAGCACAGGTTCTAATCCTGAGCCACATTTTCCTGATAGCTTATCATTCCTCTTTTCATATAATACTTCTATGGATTCTCGGCTTACGATAAAGTCTCTTTCATCTCCACTAAAACTTTCATTTACTCCACCAATTATTTTTAGATAAGCATGGCTTGAAGAAAAGTTACTACTATATGGATTTTTTCCATAGATAAATTTCTTTTCATTATTTATAACAGTATAAATTTTTTTATAATTTTTTTCTCTTAAGTCACCAAGACATAACCTTGCAACATAAGTAATTCCTATGTTTCTATTTTTATTATCTAAATTCTTCAAACTAACTCTAATGAATTTTGCACTCTTCTCTTTAGCAGAAAAAAAGGTTACTTCTCCTGATATTCCATTAATACAATGAGTGAATTTAGAATAACCCAAACCATGAGTTATTATATATTCTCCATCATCTCTCATCGGTTCTGGAGTTATAGACCAAATTTTACTCTCTTCTTCTAGATATAAAACTTCACTAAGAGTGTCCTCAATAAAATCATTGTTCCAAGGAGTAATTTTAAATTCTCTACTATTTTTATACCAAGTATAGCTACTACCAGATTCACTTATATTAAATCCAAACCTATTATTATTAGCTATAACATTAATCCATGGAGCTGGTGTAGATTCTCTATCTTTGAGTATAATTGTATACTCACCTTCACTATTAAATCCTCCATATCCATTATAAAAGTGCAATTCAGAGGTGTCGAGTTTAGGAATATTATTATGTTCATAATTAAATTTATCTAATTCTATTTCATGTGCTTCCCATAGATATCCTCTTGAAGTATCTTTATAGGTTTCATTTTCCATAGTTCTATCAATTTGTTTCCATAAGACTCCTTCCTCACCTTTTATAATTATAGCAGCAATAGAATAGAATAAATTTAAATCTTCCCTAGGCATATTCTCATTGCTAATTATAAATATTCCACCGGAAGTATTTTCTCGCCCGTTTAAGGAGCTGTTTAATATTATTCTCTTTAATGCATTATCTAGCGGCTTCTCATAGCTTATTTCTTCTTCATTAATTACTACAATATCAAACTTTAATCCTTTATCTTCTAAATAGTTATGGCAATCTATAAGCTGTCTTAAAACATCACTTTCTTTTTCTTTGTTAACAGTTAGTAATACTATAGGTAAATCTCCTGAAATTCCATAGGACCATAAATTTCTTTGGTCTCGATTTAAATTCATAAGATTATTCAATCTTTTAGTGTATGTTTGATTGTTAAATAGTATACTACTACCAATTTTCTCATAAATAACAGCTTGCGTTGACTTTATTCCTTTTGCTATAAGATTATCCTCTAAACTTAGTGAGGATTTCAAAATACTTTCTTCTAAAATAACATTTTCTTGATAGGCTCTTGACTTACTCATTACCTCATCTTTAGAATTTCCTGTTATTGTGATATATTTTATTACCTTACTTTCCCCTTTATTAATTCTTACTTTCCTCTTAATTGCAATTATAGGATCTAATACATTTCCTATATTATTTTTTAAAGGGTTATTTTCTTGTAGTGCAATAGGATTAGCCTTTGAATTATTTCTCCCTATAAAACTTAGTCTTGCGGTATCATACTCTATTGGAAAATCGCATTCACACATGGTACTTTCAATAGTATATATATCTTTTTCTTTTTCACTACGTGGTCTACGTTTTGCAAGTATTCCATTTAAATCATCTATATATTCTGTAGTTATAAATAGATTTCCAAATGCAGGATGTGCTATATCTCCATTATATCCTTGCAAAACTATTTCACTATAACTAGTAACTTCTATTATTCTTTCTTCATCACTATTATTTTTTATGCATATTGTCCTTATTTCACAATTATCTTCAGGAATTACTTGAATGGTAGTATTTAATTCAAGCTCCTTCCACACTTTTACGAACTCTGCCTTATATAAATAAAAATTCACTTCATATTTATCTCCTTGCTCCTTGCAAGGTTCGTAGGTGGAAGATGTATATTCATTGGTAGTAGAATCTTTAATATAGAAAAACTTTCCCCAGCTACTATGGATCAAATCCTCTTTCCATCTATATATCATAATATCTTTAAACTTAGAATAGCCACCACCTGCAGTATTTAATAAGATATTATAGTTGCTATTCCCTAAGATTGTAGTTTCTGGGTATTTACTTTCTCCAAAGTTAAATGTCCTACGTATTGAATATTGTCTTTGTAATTCCCTAATTAATTCTGGTTTATCCTGACGCCTATCGTAAACTACATTTTTGCTTATTTTTTCTTGAAGCAATATTTCTGTAGCTTTAATCATAGGAATTCTATGGAATCTTTCTTGAAGAATATTATTATTCATTACATTGTCTAATGCTAGCATACTCATACCTAAATGGTGTATCATATAACATTTTACTATTTCAAACTTTTTATTTTTTACTCTTTTATTTGTATAGTCTATAGCTTCATAAAATCCATAACGGCCTTCACATTTAAGTGCTAATAATTCTTTTATATTTTTCATAGATCTAGGTATATTCTCCATAAGCCCCATTATAGTAGAATATGGTGATACTACTAGTTCTTCATCTAATCCGCTCTTAATTCCAACCTTAGGTACTCCAAAGGCTTTATATTGATAATTTAAATCCACATCAAATTTAAAGTAAGCACTTTCTGATATTCCAAAAGGTACACTTTCTTTATTACAATATTTAATCTGGCCTTCTATTACAGATCTATAAGTTTCATCTAACATAGAATTTCTATAATTTTTCATTAAAATCCTTGGCATAAAATATTCAAACATGGTTCCACTCCAACTAGCTAATCCCTTTCTACCATACATTAAAGTTAAAGCTCTATTTAAAGTAAACCAATGCGATGTTGGAACTATTCCTTTTGCCACTGCTATAAAACTTGTAGTTCTAGCTTCTGAAGCCAATAAATCATAATAGTTACTACTTAATGTAGAATTATCCACATCATAACCTATATGAAATAACTTCCTTTCCTCACTATATAAAAATTTAAAATCTGTATCATCTATAATCTTTTTTAATCTATCCTCAACTTGGTCAAATTCTTGTAAAAGTAAGCCTATTCTTTCTTTACATAAGTCTATACTTTTATTTATTCTTTCTAACTGAAATTCATTTAAATTTTTCGATACAACATTAAAATCTTTTATAATGCTTTGTATACGGCTTAAACTATCAATACTAATAACTCTGACTATGTTTTCATATTTATCTTGAGGCAGTAATTTTATATCTTCTATAAATGGAAATAAGAATTCTATCTCCATCAAATAATCTGTTATATTATTTAATAATTTTTTATTCCAATAAGACTCATCTATTTTTTCTATATCTTCCTCTACAATATCTTTGAAGTTATTAAGTATATTATAGAAAGTTAAAACATCCTTTCCTTCTTTTTTTATTTGCTCAGTTGCTGTAAAATATAAATATTTTTTTCTTTCATCGTGTAACTCATCCATTGCAAGGCATATGGTATCCTCAATTCCCTTAACCCTATGATTAAAGTAAGGAGTATTTTTTAATTCTTTTAAAGTTTCTTCTATAGTATATAAATAGGATATTAAATTTCCACTATCTACTGTTGACACATATCTTGGTGATAATGGTATCAAAGTCTTAACATCATACCAATTATAAAAATGTCCTTTATAGGTTTCTAATTTGCTCAAAGAATCTATTGTTTTGTTTAAATTTTCTATAACTTTAACTACTCCAATATATCCCATATCTATAGCAACTATGTTAGATATTAGTGTCATTCCTATATTAGTAGGTGATGTTCTCATTGCTAAACCTCTATATGGCTCTTCTTGATAATTATCTCCTCCTAAATAATTAGTTTCCTCAGTAACAAAATCTTCAAAATATGCCCATATTCTTCTTGTTAATTTCCTTAAAATATTATTATCTTCTTCATTTAACTTTACCGTTTCATCATTAATATTCTGTCCTATAATATAAGCTATAGCTGGACTAATAACCCATATAATACAACTTGGTATCATTACATAAAAAGTCTCTATTCCATTACTCCATGCTACAACCATAATTATTAAAGCTATAATTATTTCTTGCCACATATACTTAAAATAACTACTAATATTTTTTCCTGATGTTCTCTCTGCTTCTTCAGCGGTTTGCCACTGAAGTAAGCCTCTTTTACTTACTACCAATCTGTATAAAGTTCTTATAATAGAATCAAGCATTAAATAAGCTTTAAATGGAAGAAATGCATATATAAAGAATACTTGCTTTAAAGCCATCTGGAAATTTTGTATTTTTCCACTTAAACTTATCCCTTTTACAGGTGAAACCATATTTTCTGATATATCAAATAGTATAGGCGTTATCAAGGCAATAAAAGCTGCCATATACCACTTATTAATGCCATCTGGAAGAATTCCACCTAATGAGCAAAGTAATAAGATTAACATAGAAGGTGATATTAAACTTCTTCTTAAATTATCTAACATCTTCCACTTAGATAATCTATTTAATTTATTTTTTTCAAACATGAAAGGTAAAAGCTGCCAATCGCCTCTAACCCACCTATGAAGCCTCTTAGAACTTGCAATAAAAGTTGATGGATATCCATCTATTAACTCTATATCTGTAAGTAAAGCTGTCCTTGCTAGTGACCCCTCTAGTAAATCATGACTAAGAACTTGATTTTCTTTAATTTGTCCATGAAGTGCTTTTGTAAATACATCCACATCATATATAGCTTTGCCAGTAAAAATTCCTTCTCCAAAAAGGTCTTGATATACATCAGATATAGCAAATGTATATTTATCAATACCTGTTTCTCCTGAAAACACCTTAGAAAAATAAGTTTTATTGGCACTTTCTAAATTCACAGAAACCCTTGGCTGCATTACGCCATAGCCTCTCCACACTATTCCCTTTTCATTTATATAAGCTTTATTTAATGGATGCATCATGGCTCCAATTAAGCTCTTTGCAGATTCTCTTGGAAGTATTGTATCTCCATCTAAAGTTATCACATATCTTACTGATTCAAGCTTTTCTGCACCTTCACTAAAAATAGTATAAGAAGTATTTTTATCTCCCCTTATAAACTTATTAAATTCTTCTAATTTTCCTCTTTTTCTTTCCCATCCAAGCCACTTATCTTCCTTTTCATTAAATTTTCTATGTCTACATAAGAAGAAAAAATGATTACTATTTCCTTTGTATTTTATATTTAAATTATTAATTTCATTTATGCAAAATTCAGCTATTACATCATCTTCTGCCTCTTTTTCTCTATCGCTATCTTTAAAATCTCCTAATAGAGCAAAATATAAATTTTTATCTTTATTTCCCAAGTAATAAGTTTCTAAACTTGAAATTAAAGTTTTAGCTTTCTCTATACTTTCTATTAGTGTAGGTACTACCACACATGTCGTTCCTACTTTAGGTATTTCCTTAGAAATATCAATTTTAGGTAATAAATTAGGTGTACTTAACTTAGTAATACTCCAATTTAATATAGATATTACAACCTCACTAAGCGGTATTATAGTAACTAATATAGCCAATATATATTTAACTATTGATATATTGGTGTCATTTAAATAACTCCAAGTTACAAAGATTCCTAATAATATGGCTGTTAAGATACCTATAGTACCTATGTATATACCAACTGCTTTTCCTTTTATTAAATTTTTTAGTTTCTCGAATCCTTTAAAATCAATATTTAAAAGAGAATTCAATTTTTCTCTTCCAATGTCAATTAGATAGTATCCAACATGATTTTCAAATTCTTTTCCACTATTTTTTTCTGCACATTGTAATACTTTTCTAGCTAAAAAGGTTTCAGAAATTTTATTTTGTCTAGCTATTTTTTCTACAGTATGCCTATAATAATCCTTAGAGTAAAAATCCATAGTACTGTAAACCTCAGACGGATCTTTACTTAATATTTCTTCAACCTTACTATTACTACTAAATACATCTTCCCAGTTTATATTCTCTAAATTTCTAAGTCCTGTAATACTACTACTAATAGCTGTAGAGTAAATACCATCAATTTTATTAGCGTCTGTTATAATTCTATCTATACTAATTTCATTTTCGCTTAATTTATCCTCTATCCATAAATTTAAATCTTCATAATTAACTCCATTATCTCTTAAAACTTTTATTAAAGCATCAGCAAAATATTCTGTGAATCTAATATTATTCTCTGCTATAAAATCCATGGCTCTCTTCATATTATCTTCATTATGATACTTAATAATTCTATCTGCTAATTCTTCACCTCTATGCCTATCATTAGCCTTATTAACTATAAAAGTAGCACTTCTTCCTATGAATTCTATATAAGAAATTTTAAGCATTATAGGTAAGGCCCATAATTCTCCCATAGTCAATATTGTTGTATTTTGATATTTGGATAAAAATGCACTTATATTTTCTATCGATACTTTATCCTTATAGAATCCAAGAATTTCTCTAGATATAGCATAAATTCTTGGATACCCCTTTAAACTTCCGCTTTTTAATATTGGCAAAGATTTAAGATACTTTTTTGATAAGTGCTTTTTTATAAACTTATACTCTTTTTCAATAACATAAATATTATCTAATATCCATTGTGTTCCTTTTATTTTTCTATATTCTCTATCTTCATCTATCTCAAATAAGTCATGACATTTTAGTATATTATTATAATATTTATCTAAATTAGAAATTAAATCAGTCCTACTTTTTCTTTCAATTTCTCTATGGTCTCTAGCAATATTATCAATAGCATACTCTAACTTATCTTTATTTTCTGCTAAAAAACTATTGTCATTGATTTCAATATAAGCTCTCCGCTTATTTTTATTCTTAATTAAAAACATAAAAAGAACTATGCTTAATATAAGCGTTAAATTTATTAAAATAAATACATAATCCATGGTGCTAACCCCTTTCAACGATGCTCAATTATTATTATTGCCAAATTAGCACAAATCTATAATCGTAAATCTTCTTATCTAATCTTTCTTCAATGTTTACTCTTATTTTATACAAAAGCCACCTAAAAATAGTAACTTATCCTCTACTATTCTTAGATGGCTTCTCTTATAATCTTATATTTTATTTAGATTTTCCTTTTGTTAAGCCTTTATAACTACCAGGCTTTACATTAAATTTAACTTCTGCTCCATTACTAGTAGCAATTATTGTTCCTTGCTCGTCTGTTCTATAGACTTTTATTCCTTTATTTTTTAATCTATCCATTACGTTTTGTCTTGGATGTCCATAATCATTATCTTGTCCTACAGTAATTACCCCATAGGTTGGATTAACCTTATTTAAAAACTCTTCACTAGTAGAAGTATGGCTTCCATGATGTCCAAGCTTTAACACTGTAGACTTTAAATTAAATCCTTTATTTATCATTTCTTTTTCCGATACTGTTTCTGCATCTCCTGTAAATAAGAATGAAGTGTCTCCATATTCTAGTTTAATTACAATAGAGTACTCATTCATATCTTCGTAACTTTCACTATTAGGTGCAAATATAGTACATGTACTATCCCCTACTGTAAATTTTTCTTCCACTTTAGGTACTGTGAAATTTAGTTTTTTTGATTTTGCTGAAGCTACAACATCCTTAAATGTTTTAGTTGTGGCTGTTACCTTAGGCATATACAGCGTACCTATATTAAAATTATCTATAACTTTATCCAATCCTCCAATATGATCTTCATGAGGATGAGTTCCAATTACATACTTTAAATTTTTAATATTATTTTCTTTAATATAATTTACAACCAAATCACTATCAGCATTATTTCCTGCATCAATAAGCATATATTCATCTTTATTTTCTATTAGAATACTATCTGCTTGCCCAACATCTATAAAATGAACCTTAAGTTCCCCATTAACTGATATATTTTCATTTTTATCATTTTTATGGTTTTCCTTAGTACTTTCCCCTTGCAGCACGGTAACAGTATCATTATTTACATCAATTTTGTCTTCTACAGTGCTTCCTATAAAGCCTCCTGTTAAGAATATTATAGCAAGTGTAATTATTATGCTTACTAATTTGTTATTTGGTTTATGTCTTACTCCCATGTCATCACTTCTCCTGATTATCATTGTATCTTTTGTTCAATATATAAACTCCTTCCCACATATATGTTAGAAGGAGTTTATACATCTATATTCTATAAAATTCTTCAAAGGATTTTGTTACATAAGTATGGTCCTTAACTCCAGCAAACTCTCTTACAGAGTGCATAGCAAGAGTTGGATTTCCAATATCTACAGAACGTATATTTAAATGTGTTGAAGATATTGGTCCTATAGTTGAACCACCTCTTAAATCTGAGCGATTTACAAATTTTTGTACTGGTACTCCAGATTTTTTACAAATTGCTTCATATACAGCTGAAGAATCAGAATCACTAGTATATGCACAATTTGCATTTATCTTTATAACAGGACCTTTATTTATAATTGGTCTATTAGTTGGATCTGCCTTTTCTGGACTATTAGGATGAACTGCATGAGCATTATCTGCTGATATAATAAATGATTTGCTAAGCGCTCTAAAGAATTCTTCTCTGCCTTTTCCTAGGCAAACAACTATTCTCTCTAGTATGTTAGCTAACATATCTGAATCTGCCCCTTGTTTTGTAGCACTGCCAACTTCTTCATTATCAAAGCATACCATTACATTTATACCTTGAGTTATTGGCGCCCCTTTAAGAGCTTCAATTCCAGCATGAACCATTTGAAGATCATCTAATCTACTTGAAGATATAAATTCATCTTTTAGTCCCACAATACATCCTTTTTCAAATTCATAAAGGAATAAGTCAAAATCTATAATCTCTTCCTTATTTACCTTTAATTCCTCTGCTAATATGTTTAATAAAGCATTATCTTTTTCTAATTCTTCTGTTACCATTGCTAATAATGGTAATGTATCCTTTTGTGGATTTAACTCTCCACCAGAATTAGCTTCTCTATTCATATGAATTGCTAGGCTAGGTATTATTAATATTGGTTTCTTTATGTTAACTAATCTTAACTCTGGATTAAGTAAATTTTCACCTTTTAATGCAACTCTACCTGCTATAGATAAAGGTCTATCCATCCATGTGCTTCTTATTAACCCACCATAAATTTCTGTATTTAGCTTTACATAATTATTTTCTGATATAATTTCACTGTTAGGCTTTACTCTAAATGTAGGAGAATCTGTATGTGCACCTATAATTTTAAAGCCTTGCTCTTCGATCTCTCCTTCTCCTACAGTAAAAGCTATTAGTGCAGAATCATTTTGAGTTGTATAATACTTTCCACCCTTTTCTAAATTCCATTTTTCCTCTGGTTTTAGCTCTTTAAAATTACTATTTTTAAGCGAATTTTTAATATTTTTCACTGCATGAAAAGCAGTAGGACTATCGTACAAAAAATCTATAAGTTCTTTTGCAAAATTTAATTCCTTAGACATAATTACCCCCCCATTTAAATAAAATACTAATGATATTATACCAAACTTTTACTACATTTCCTACGAATTTTACAATTTTCCTTAATTGATGTTAGCTTCTCGTGTTATACTATAATTATAATAAAAATATTGATAGTGAGGTGTAGTAATTGATTTCTCAAGCACTTATAAAAAAGTTCATTAGTAATAGTGAAGATATTAAAAATAAAAAAGTTAGAGAACGTTATGGATATCTTGGAGGAATTGTAGGTATTTTAATAAATATAATTTTATTTACCATTAAAATTACATCAGGACTTTTAGTTAATAGTATTGCTGTAATTGCTGATGCCTTTAATAATCTTTCAGATGTAGGGGCTTCTTTAGTAACTATCTTTGGATTTAAACTTTCAAATAAACCAGCAGATAAGGAACATCCTTTTGGCCATGGGAGAATTGAATATATTTCCGGACTTATAGTAGCCTTTTTAGTAATATTAGTTGGTATTCAATTCATAAAAAGTTCTTTTGATAGAATTAGAAATCCTGTTCCTGTAGAATTCTCATTAGTTCCTTTTCTTCTTTTAATAATATCAATTTTATTCAAAGTATGGCTAAGTAAATTCTATAAGAATATAGGTAATAAAATAAATTCCTCTGCTCTTAAAGCTTCTTCTGTAGACTCACTCAGTGATGTAATCTCTTCTAGTACAGTGGTTATATCTTTATTAATTTCTAAGTTTACAGTAATACCTATAGACGGATATATAGGTTTAGCTGTTTCCTTAGTAATTCTTTACGCTGGATATAACTTAATTAAGGATACTTTAAATCCTCTACTTGGAGTTGCTCCTGATGAAGATTTAGTTGAAGATATCCATAGAATGTTGCTTTCCTATGAACATATAGATGGTACCCATGATTTACTAGTTCACAACTATGGTCCTGGAAGAATAATTGCTTCTATTCACGCTGAAATTCCTCTTGATATATCTGTAGTGGCTGCCCATGAAGTTATAGATAGAGCGGAAAAGGAAATTTCCGCTGAATTAGGTATATATCTACTTATTCACATGGATCCAGTAACTACAAATGATGAAGAAATTCTCAGTGCCAAAAGAGAGTTAGAGGAGGTCTTAAGCAAAATTCCGCATGTATCTTCATTTCATGATTTTAGAGTAGTTGGTGAGGGTGATTATAAAAACTTGATTTTTGATGTAGTAGTTACAAATGACTTTATAATAACTCAAGACTCAGAACTTAGGTTACAAAAACAAATAAATGAAGAAATTAAGCGTATTTCTCCAAGACATAACGCTATAATCACTGTAGATGCCTCCTTCATATAATTAATCTACGCTTTTCGTTAACCTTTTTTAAGTTTTTTAATATTATGATAATGTAGAAAATCATTGGAGGTTTAATTATGACTGGAGTATCAACTAACTACTTTTTAGGTGGTAATACTGGAAAAGGATTTTATTCTCACTTTAATTATATTATTTCTCAGAAAGACGCTACTCGAATAATTTGTTTAAAAGGTGGTCCTGGAACCGGCAAATCCTTCCTTATGAAAAAGATAGGAAAACATTATATTGAGAAAGGATATGATGTTGAGTTTCACCATTGCTCTTCTGATAGTGATTCTTTAGATGGCATCTTAATTAAAGAATTAAATGTAGCTATGCTTGACGGTACATCTCCCCATATGATAGACCCTATAACTCCCGGTGCTGTAGATGATATAGTAAATCTAGGAGTATGTCTAAAGGAAGATAACTTTAAAGATATAAAGTTGGACATTTTAACAGTAAATAAAGAGATCGGAAACTCCTTTAGGAGAGCTTATAGATTTTTTGCTGCTGCTAAATCTATCTATGACGATTGGTACACTTTTAACAATGAAGCTTTAAATCTATATGAGCTTAATATTTTAAAAGAAAACTTAAAAAATAGGATTCTTCCAAATACATTTTCTTCATTAGGTAAAAAGCGTCACTTGTTTGCAACAGGCTTCACTCCAAAGGGCGTTATAACTTATATTAATAATATAATAAAAGATATACCTAATGTTTATGTACTTAAAGGAGCACCTGGAACTGGTAAAACTCGTGTTCTTGAATACCTTGCAGAGGAAGCTACTAGAAGAGGACTGGATGTAGAAATCTTACACACTCCTCTAACCCCAGAAAAAATAGAACACTTGTTAATTCCTGAGTTAAAGGTTGCTATAGTAACTTCAAATGAAATTACTAAAATAGAATTTGATGGTGAGCAATATGATATGGATAGTTTATTGGATAGAAATTACATTGAATCAAAACAAGATTCTATAGATGATGTTTCTTCAATATTCTATATTCTGCTTCAAAAGGGTCTTGACTGTATAACAAAAGCTAAAGATTTACATGATGATTTAGAAAAATTCTATATTCCTAACATGGATTTTGATAAATCTGATGCAATCTATGAAAAAGTATTGGCCAAGATTCAAGGATACGAAGATAAATAAAAATATCATAAAAAAAATAATAGCGCTTTGGCGCTATTATTTTTTTAACTTTTTAATAACTATTAAATTGTGAAGTGCTCTAGTACACATTATATACATAAGATTATTCTTATATCCATCTTCAATTTCTTCTTCAATTATAATTGCACTATCAAATTCCAAGCCCTTTGCATAATAGCTAGGCATAATCATAATGCCCTCTGTAATATGAATATTTTCTTTATCTATAACCTTTAAAGAAATATCTTCATTTAACATTTCATATATTTCCTTAGCTTTAGTTAAATTTTTTGCTATTATTGCTACATTATCTAAGTCTTTTTCTTTCAATTTTTCTAACGACCTAATAATATTTTCTTTAAGTTCTTTATTATCACTTACATGTAATTCTTCAACCTGGTCACCTCTTCTTACCACGGGAACTATAGAAACATCATCTATATATTGATTACTATATTCCATGATTTCTTGAGTTGATCTGTAACTTTTATTTAAGTTAAATATATCTACTATATCTTCTTTAAATATATCCTTAATACTATTTAAAGAAGACTTATCTCCAGTAGATATTAATTGCTGATTACTATCTCCAACTATAGTCATAGATTTTGTATTTACCAATTCTTTTAATACTATGAATTGTAGTGGCGAATAATCTTGAGCTTCATCAACTACTAAATGCTTGATTTCTCTGTTAAGTTTTAATCCCTTAAGCTTAATTTTCAAGTATAGAATAGCTACTAAATCTTCTTCTGTATATTCTTCACTACCATTAAACTCCATATATATTTCTTCTATGTTTTTCTCATTTAAATAACTTAGTTTAGACTTAATTTCAATTACATCACTTATTAAATCTCTTATCTCTAGTTTTCTTTTAAATTCTAAATCATTTATATGAAGTGCTAATTCTTCTTGACTATAGGATTCTTTTTGCTCCATATATTTTTTTTCAATAGCTCTAAATTCTTCATCCCTCACATCGCTAATTCTAGAAAATAAAATTCGTTTAATCTTTTTGCTTCTTCTAAATAGTGGCAAGGAAATAAAATCTTCAGTAAACATACCTTTTATTTCATCTTTAGTTGCTATAACTTTATTTCTAAAGAAAATGCCATCACAAATATAACTCTCTTTTTCTAATTTATTAATGATCTTATCTAAATCATCCTTGAACTTTAATGTTCTTTTATATATAATTTTATCTTCAAAACTTTTATCTTTATTAAGGATTCTTTCCATAACTTCTTTAATATCTATAACATCATCGATATCTACTAAATCTAGAGCTAAATCTAAAAATGTGGTTTGAAATACACCTGTCTCTCCTAGGGTTGGAAGAACATTAGATATATAGTCAATAAATATTCTGTTAGGTCCTAATATTAGAACTTTATTTTCTAACAACTTTCTATAATTGTATATTAAATAAGCTACTCTATGAAGTGCAATTGTTGTTTTACCACTTCCAGCCACTCCATCTACAACAATAACTCTATTTTTTTCTTGTCTTATAATCTCATCTTGTTCTTGTTGTATAGTCATAATTATATCCTTAAGTTTATCTGAAGAATTTTTACTTAACACCATTTGAAGAATATCATCTTTTATATCAATATTAGAATTAAATAAGCCCTCTAGCTTACCTTTCTTTATAATATATTGAATCCTTCCTAAAATAGAAGCCATAATCTCTCCATCTGGTGAATCATAATGTCCTACATTTCCTGACCCATTATAAAAAAGTGCTGCAACAGGAGCTCTCCAATCTATGATTAATGGTTCAAATGTTTCCTCTAGTGTAACACCAAATCTTCCGATATATATATCTTCTATACCATAATCTTCTTCTCTAAATGTTACCTTACCAAAATAAGGAGATGATTTTAATACTGTCAATTCTTTTAATTTTCTATCGGTACTCTTAAAACTCTCTTCCTTAACATAGTTTTCATGATCAAAATACTCAATTATTTTATCTTCATCATCTTTAAATTCTTCTAAAGCATTTTTTCTGTATTCTAATATGGCATTGGTTATATGCTTTCTTTTTTCTATACACTTAAGAATTTCATTATTAATAATTTTAATAACATCTTCTAATCTTTCTTTTTCTATTGCCACTTCTAGCTGTTTTTCTAATTCTTGTTTAAGATCCTTTGACATAAAACCACTTCCTTTATTAGATTCTTATAATTGATTTATAAGGTTTCTTATTATAAGTTCTATATTCTAGAACTAACCCCTCTTATCTATCTAATTCCATATAGTTCAGAGATGTATAGTTAGCTTATAATATTTCTTCCCAGCCTTTTATATCAGTTATTCCAAGTCCTGGCTCATCAGATAATGTGATTTTATTTCCTTCAAAGATTGCTCCACCAACTATAGGGTCTTCTGCAAAGTACAGCATTGTATCTAAATCTGCAGTTATCATATTACCTCTTGAAGCCGCAAAACTAGCAGCAGCGGTAATACCAATTTTACTCTCCAACATACATCCAACCATACATCTTATTCCCATAGTATCCGCCATATTATAAATTCTTATGGCATTTTGTATTCCACCACATTTCATCAGTTTTATATTAATTAAATCACAAGCTCGATTTTGAATTACCTTAAAGGCTTCTGGAGATCCAAACACTGATTCATCAGCTAAGACCATAGTATCTACATTATCCTTTATAAACTTTAACCCTTCTATATCCCAAGCCTTAACAGGTTGTTCTACAAATTCTATGTCTAAATCTAGTTGTTCTATCTTCTTAATTATTTTTATTGCATCTTTAGGTGACCAACCCTGATTTCCGTCAACTCTTACTTTTATTCCTTTCCTAATAGCACGTCTAATAAATTTAACTTTTTCAAAGTCTGATTCCACATTATTTCCAAGTTTTATTTTTATATTAGTATAACCATCTCTAGTAGCTTCATAAGCTGCATTTACCATGTTTTCCATTTTGTCATCATCTTGTATAGTTATATCTGTAAATACTGTAGAGTTAAATCCTCCCAACAGCTTATATAGTGGAGTATTCATCCCTTTACTCCAAAGATCATATATAGCGATTTCCACAGCTGCTTTTGCACTATTATTTCCTTTAATACATTCGTCCATGACTTTAAAAATACATTGAAGGCAAGTAAGATCCATTCCTTTGATAAAAGTAGCAATATGCTTAATAGCTCCTACAATTGAACTCTCTGTTTCACCTGTTACCCTTGGTGCTGGAGCTGCACTTCCTATGCCTATAGCTCCACTTTCTGTAAATATTTTCACAACTACTTCATTTGAGTAATTATATACTCCATTTTTAGTTACAAATGGCTTTTTCAAAGGCACTGTAATCCTACCAACTTTAACATCTGCAATAATCATTTTTATACCTCTACTATTTATAAATTTGTCCTTTTTATATTACTAAGACTACTTATATTTTATTCTCAAAGAATATATTTATAAGTAAAATAAAATACGATAGAACTTCACGCTTTTGCGAAGAATTCTATCTAGTCAAGTAATAATTATACACCAAAGCATAAAGGAGTCAAGCCATCTATTAGTCTGTTTTTGCTTAATTTATTTAAATATTACATATTACTCTTAATAATTACTCGTTTCTCAAGATTAATCCTTCTTAGACTTTATTCCGGCAAATTTTATCCACCCTTTCCTTGCAATATATCTCATATACATTACAAGTCTCTCTATAGCTACTTCTTCCGTATCTCCTGTTTTTTTTGCCATCTCCATAGCAATATCATAGATACTTTTCTCTCCATCTATCAAAAGCCATACTAACGATGATTTTTCATCAAATATCATATCACTGATATTACTTTTCTTTACTAGCCACCTAGCAACTCTTTCCATAAACTTATTATGTTCAAAATATAGTGTAACTATATTATTTTCATCAACTTTATAGTTACTATGTTTAATTTCAGGTATATATAAAAGAAAATTCTTTTCTTCTTTATTATATTTTTCTTTACTTTTCATATAAATCACCTACAAATTAGTTAAGAGCCTAAAAGGCTCTTAACTTTAATTTTATTTATAATTATATCCACATAAAATAATATTATAAGAAGTAATTAATAAAATCACTTACTTTATACGCTTTCTTTATCTTCACCACAGGAAATAACGTAAATAATCACTCCAAGTGCTATAAATATAGCTGTTGAGAATATGGAGTTTTGGGTTAACCCTGCAAAGTTAAGTCCAAAAGCTACATCAAGTCCTAATGTAGCAAATCCTGCAACTACTATACCCATTAGAGCATCTCCTGCAACTAATCCAGAAGATATAAGGATACCTCTTTCAACCTTTTCTTTCATAAGAGATTCATTTTTCTTAAATCTCTTCTCAACAAATATTCTAATTATACCACCTGATAATATACCTGCATTTAAGTGTATCGGCAAATATAATCCAAGAGCAACTGGAAGTACTGGAAGGCCAGATATTTCTGCAAACACTGCTATTGATACTCCTACAAATACAAGTACCCAAGGTAATTCACCAGTCATAACACCTTCTATAACCATAGACATAAGAGTAGCTTGTGGTGCAGGTACCGCTTGTGATCCAATTCCATATGTATTATGAAGCATCAATAATACATACCCTGAAACTACAGCACCAAATATTAGACCTAAATACATTCCAATTTGTACTTTCTTTGGTGATCCACCTATTATAAATGTAGTTTTTAAACTTTGAGCTGTACCACCTGCAACAGCTATAGCTACACATACTATACCAGCTACCATAACTGCTGTAATCATTCCAGTTTGACCTATATGACCAGTTACTTTTAGTATAGCTGTTACAAATAATAAGGTAGCAATAGTCATACCTGATACTGGGTTGTTTGATGCACCTATTATTCCAACCATTCTTGCAGAAACTACTGCAAAGAAGAATGAAAACACTACCGCCATTAATGATCCTATAAATCCTACTCTGATTTGTGGTAATAACCATGCAAGAACAAATACTAAAATTGCTGATGCTATTACCCATACTATTGGTGGTTCCTCATTTATTCTAGTTACTGTGCCATTCTCTTTTTTACCTATACCGGCCATCGCTGCTTTAAATGACCTAACAATAGTTGGTGCAGATTTACCTAAGGAAATAAATCCTCCTGCAGCAACAGCTCCTGCTCCTATATATCTTATATATTTACTCCATATATCTGAAGCCCCCATCTCTGAAATTAGCATAGTTGAAGGGAATAATGGTTCTGGAACTGTACTTCCTATATATTTAATAAGAGGTATTAATCCAAGCCATGCTACAAGAGATCCCCCAAACATAAATGCTGATGCTTTTGTACCAACTATAAATCCAACACCTAGAAGGGATGCTAAAGTATCTATTCCAAATACTGCATTTTGATAACTAGGTATAACCCACTCTGGTTTTTCACTCCAAAGAGCAAATCCACCAGAAGCTAATTTATAGACTCCACCAATTCCAAGTCCCATTAAAACCATCTTAAATCCGCTACCGCCTTCACTTCCATTAACTAAAACTTCTGCTGCGGCCATAGATTCCGGATATACTAAATTTCCATGTTCCTCAACTATTAAGAATTTTCTTAGTGGTGTAACAAAGAATATACCCAAAAGTCCTCCTAAAAGTGTAACAATAACAATTGTAGAAACCTTTAAGTTAAGCCCCCATAAGATAATTGCTGGTAGTATATATATAATTCCACCTGCTATAGATTCTCCTACAGCTGCAATTGATGCAACCATATTAGCTTCTAATATATTATTTCTTTTAAATACTCCTTTAAAAATTCCTGTAGCAAGTATTGCTCCTGGAATTCCTGCTGCAATAGTAAGTCCAACCTTTAATCCAAGATAAGTATTAGCAGCTGCAAATATCATTGCAAATATTGCACCCATTATAATAGAGTAAATACTTAACTCTGGCATTGCCGTTTTAGTTGATATAAATGGCATATAATCGTCACCTTTTATACCACCATAGGCAGTGTGAGATAATCTTTTATTATCCTCCATTTATAATTCCTCCTTTGTAAATATATTTTTTCAAAATCATTGTAACATATTCGACATTTTTTGAGTATATTTTTTGAAAAAGTCTTAATTTAAATTATTTTTTGTATTTTTCAATATCTACTTTAAATATAATTTAAATTATTTTTATAATTTGAACATATTTTATGGCTATGAATTTATCTTTCCCTAAATATCGTTTAATTATAATTTTATTTAATATAAAATTATAAATTACTTTCAAATGAAAATGGTTAAATTTATCCATATGGAAATTTAAATAAAAAAAAGTGATGATTATTATTTCATCACTTAATTCATTCTTATATTTATTATTTTAACTTACCAAATCTACTAAATGGAAATATAATAAATTTTCCTTCTCCTTGTATTTGATCAAATGGTATGTATGGATTTTCCCATAGACGAGCATCTATAGAGTTTCCTCTATTATCCCCAAGAAATAGATAACAATTTTGGGGTATATTAAAGCTACCTGTAATATCACTTGAACTACTTACATAATCTTCTTTTAAGTATTCACCATTTATATAGACACTACCATCTGATTGAATTTCTACAGTTTCCCCAGGAAGTCCTATAACTCTTTTAATTAAGTCCTTATTTAATTCTTCAGAGTGAAACACTAAAACATCGCCTCTTTCGATAGATGATGGCTTATGCATTCTAAGTGAAAATATTCTATCTCCTGGTGTAATGGTAGGATACATAGATTTAGTCGGAACATTTACATTAAAAAATATAAATTTATTTATTAAAAATCCCAAAATTATAGCAATTACTGCTGGTATAATCCATTCTTTTAAAAATTTTATCACTAATTATTCCCCCTAAAGTATTTAAAGTTAGTTTTATATTACTATATAACCACATTTAAAGCAATAAAAGTCATATTACATATATTATTTTAATACCTAACTTATTACCATCTATTAATGTATTTAATAGCATGTGAAAAACATACCTACTATTAAATAAAGAAAACTGCAAATAATAATATTGAAAATATATTTATAGTAGTTTTTCATTAAATGAATTTATATATTCATAAAATATTAAATTAGGAGGTAATATTTTGATTAATAAAAGGATTGTCTCCCCTGATAGTAAAGAAGATTTTTCTTATTTAAAGTCTACTTCCATTCTTTCTACTTCTGTAAATTATATGGATGTAGAAGACTGTATCAAAGAATTAAAGAATATTACCTTAGTTCCTAGAAGTGGAACACATAACAATTTTAAAACAAAGGAAGAAACTATTATATATATTATAGGCGGTGATTTGCTATACAGTGATAGTATTGGTAATTTAGAAACCCTTTCATCTGGAGATTTTCTCTATATTAATTCTTTAGATGGAATAACCTATGATATTTTTAATAACGGTACTGATTTTTTAGACATTATAGAAATCACATTAGCACCTAAATATGATATTAGGTCTAAAAAGTTTTTAAGTAAAGATACTTCATTCATTAATTTTAATGTTAAAAATCCTGCCTCAGATCAATGGGTTTACGCAGTTAGTTCTTTAAATGGATTAGCTCCTATCAAATCTGCTTGTGACATTAATATTTACTCTGCATGCCTAGGTACTGATAAAAGCTTAAACTTTAGTATTGGAAAAGAGAGACATAGTTATTTATTTCAATGCTACGGTGAAAGTGAAATTACAACCAGCAATTTAGAAAGTATTACTCTAACTGGTGCAGGAAGTGTCTATATTTCTAATGAAAATTTTGAAATAAGAGCTACTATTCCTAGTAATATACTTTTAATTGAAACTATAAATTTATAAATAATTAAGGCTATGACAAAATCATTAAAAATTTATTCTAATATTTTGTCAAAGCCTTTTTAAATCTTTTTATAATTTTAGTTTAATAATATTAGTTTCTCGAAGAAAGTTAGGTAAACTATACATAATTAAAACTTCATCAAAATCATTATTACTTATATAAGTGTTTACATTTATCATAAACGCTCTTAAATCTACCACATGAATTTCCTCAAAGTTCATAGTTAAAAATGGAATCATAGAATTTCCAAAGGAATCTTTAAAAATTACTAGCTTTTTACCATTATCAAATCTTTTGTTTTTTATGATAGTAAGTCCATTATTACCTCTTAAAAACATAGAGTATTTATCTCTTGTATTTAAATACTCATAATCATATAAATTATCATATATTTCGTCTTCTATTTTCATTTCTATGTCTTTAAATTCATAATACTCTAATGTATCTGCTATAGAATTAAAAGCTTTTGACCTTGAAAAATAGCTTCCATAAAAATTATCTATAGACTCTTTATTTAATCTATTTATATCTATCGGTGTTCCTCCTATACTTTCTATAAACTCTTTATATCCTAAATATGCTCCATAAGTAGTCCAATGATGATCTGTTCTATAATAAATATATTCATCCCTATTATTCTGCATAATACTTAATAAGTTAATGTTATTAGCTTCTATTACTTTGTTATAGATGTCCTCAATAACTTTTTCTTGATTTACCACCGGTGCACCTATAGGAAGTTTATCTTTATATACTTCATAGGAACTAGGAATTATCATAAATGAAATATGTTCTTTACGTTTTTCTATAAACTTATTTACCCCTTCAATATTATGCTTCAATCTATCTTCATTAATATCATTAAGTTTCTCAAAAAGATAATTATCTTTACCATAAATAATGCCATTATTTTCGACTTTACCAAGAATATATTCACTTCTAGATTTTAAGTTAATCCATTGATTCCTACCTATAAATTGATCATTTATATATTCCTCATATCTCTTAGGAAATGTTCCATCAAGGAAGTCCTTTATAGTAAATTTTACTTTGGCTCTTAAATTTCTATTTTCCATATCTGAAAATTTTTTATCTGGAGTTACCATATCTATAAGTGTGAACACTAAAATTATACTAAGAAAAACATGCAATAAATAATTTTTTTTCAATGTTATCCTCCTAAAATCTAAAATATAAGAATGGATTGTAAGTAGAATCTACCAAATAAGCTATAGATATTAAAAATATTATAATTAACAATATTGTCTTTAATATATCTATTTTCATGATTTTTTCGTACAGCTTTTCTATAATAGGTATTGAAAATATAGTAGCTACAATTAAAATTATTCCATAATTTCTTAGATAGTAGTATATATCTAATCTAAAATCTAAACTGAATAGTTTTACAATATATTCCTTAGCAACAGATAAATCTGTTATAGCAAATAATGTCCATCCTATTAACAGAAAAAAAATCACATATACATGAGAAATAAATCTATGCTTATCTAAGAATTTTATAAATCCAAACTTTTCTATGGAAATTAATAAAAAGAAAAGCAACCCCCAAAGTATAAAATTATAGCTAGCTCCATGCCAGAAGCCTGTTAAAAACCATACTAAAAATAAATTAAAAATCATTCTAGATTTTTTTACCCTATTTCCTCCTAATGGAAAGTACAGATATTCTTTAAACCAATCCCCCAAAGTTATATGCCATCTACGCCAAAATTCTGATATACTTTTTGATATATATGGATAATTGAAGTTTCTAGGAAAGCTAAATCCTAGCATATTTCCTAATCCAATAGCCATAAGGGAATATCCACTAAAATCGAAGTATATTTGGAAAGCAAAGGCAATAATACCTAACCAAGCTAAAGGCATAGATATATTGGATATACCCATAGCTTCTATTTCACTCCAAAGCATACCTATATTGTTAGCAATTAAAACCTTCTTCCCTAAACCAAATATAAATAATTCTATACCTTTCTCTATTTGATTTTTATTTACTACTCTTTCCTTTAGTTCTTCATTTATATCTGTGTATTTTACTATAGGACCAGCTATAAGCTGTGGAAATAAGCATACAAAGGCTCCAAAATTTATTATATTTTTCTCTGCTTCAACTTTTCCTTTAAATACATCTATAGTGTATGACATAGTTTGAAAGGTATAAAAACTTATACCTAAAGGTAAAGTTATTTTTATTTGACTTAAGCTCAATCCAAATAATAAATTTATATTATCTACAAAAAAATTAAAGTATTTAAAGAAAATTAATATACCTAAATTAAATAGAATAGAAATACACAAAAGTGCTATGGACATGTATCTTTTTCTTCTATATTTTTCTATTCCTCTACTTACAAAATAATCTACTCCTATTGATGCAATCATTATAAAAAAGTATTTTGCTTCTCCCCATGAATAAAATATTAAACTAATTACTAATAGTATAAAATTTCTATATTTCCTAGGAGAAATAAAATATATGATTAATGTTATTGGCAAAAATCTAAATATAAATACAATACTACTAAATACCATACCGCTTCCTCTTAAATTATATGTTATTAAAACAGGGGCTTCGCAAAATAAACTAATCTAAATAAATATTTAAGCTACTCTTATATTATTAACGCTCATACTGTTCGGAATATTAGAGATACCTTAAATATTTTACATACCATTAGTAATATATTTTACGAAAGCCCCATTCATTTCTACTACTTTAAAGCTTCATTAAATATGTCTATAGCTTTTTGTGAACTATTTAATCCTTCTTCATAATCTGGAATTATGAGTAAACCAACATAATTTCCTACTACTTGAATTTTAGCTCCTTCAATAGCTTCTGCTTCTCCTGGATAAAATGCTTCTGCTTTTTTATCCTCTATAACCTTCTCTAAAGAAGCCTTAACTGAATCTACTTTTCCTTCTTTAGCCTTTACCACTGCCAATGTTTCTAATCCTGTATTAACCATTCCCTTTTCTATAGTATACTCCTCAACATCATCTAAATTTAAATGAAATTGATTTTTCACTAATTCCTCATCTACAGGCCCAGTCATTCTTATCTCTATACCTTCTTTAATACTATTTACAATTTCAGAAGTAGGTACATTTTTGTTAGTATTCTGATTTGAATCTCCATCCTGAGACGAACACCCTACTAATCCTAAAATCATAATTCCAGTCAACAAAATGCTAATTATCTTTTTCATGAATTTCCTCCTTAAGTTAAATACTTATTAATTATTACACCTTTAATACGAGATAACTATCAAAAAGTATCACTATTTTTCACTTTATAAAAATTCATTTTTTATAAAGATGTAATTATTAATCCTGTCATTTCCTCGATTACATTCTAAGATTAGTCTATTATATACATCACTGGAGCTATTTCCATCAATCCTTTTATATGTACCATCTTCTAGTAATACCCTACTATTGACTTCATCTTCCATATATAGTCTTAAAACTCTCTTTATTCTTTCTCTATTTTTATAGCTTTCTACTGGAATCATTACTTCTATTCTTCTATCTAAATTTCTTTTCATCATATCTGCACTAGATAAAAATATTTCTTCTTCACCACAATTATAAAAATAGAATATTCTACTATGCTCTAAAAATCTTCCAACTATACTCTTTAATTCTATATTAGTAGTGTTGTAATTTTTTACAATCTCACTTAAGGTACACATTCCTCTAACTATAAGTGTTATACTCACACCTTTCTCTCCAGCTTCAATAATCTTTTTTATAATCTTATTATCTGTAATGCCATTTGCCTTTAAAATTATCCTTCCTTTAAATCCTCTGTTAACATTATTTATTTCATTCTCTATTAATGATATAATTTTATCTCTAAAACTATATGGTGATATAGTGGTTTTATATAACTCTATATTTTGTTTTGTTCCCGTAATCATGTTAAATATTCTACTTATATCTTCTACTATATACGGATCGCAAGTGAAAAGACTCAAATCTGTATACACTTGTGCCGTGATTTCATTATAATTTCCAGTGCTCATATTTACATATCTTTTTAATCCAAATTTATCTTTTCTTACTACCATCATTAACTTACAATGAGTCTTTAATCCATTAACTCCATATATAACTTTACATCCTATTGATCTTAACTCATTTACTAATTTAATATTTTTTTCTTCATTAAATCTTGCTTTTACCTCTACTATAACCGTAACCTCTTTTCCTAATTTAGCAGCTATTTTTAATGCTTCTACAATAGGTGAATTTTCATTAATTCTATATAGAGTTAATTTTATAGCCACTACTTTATCATCTTTAGCTGCTTCATCTATCAACTTAATTGTTGGGATAAAGGAGTCAAATGGAAGATGAATTAGTATATCCTCTTCATCTATAGCTTTGAATATACTCTTATCATTATTTATAGGTAAGTTCTTTTTATAGTCTTCAAATTTTAACTCTGATAAATTGCAGTCTAAATATATAAAATTTAAAAATTTCATATCTATAGGTCCATCAATTAAGTATATATTTTCTTTGCTGATTTTTAATTTTGAAGTTAATATCCTTAAAATATCTTTCTCTATATTTTTTTCTACTTCTAACCTAAGTATTGTACTCTGCTTTTGTTCTCTAATATTCTCAGACAAGGCATCTAAAATGTCTTCATCCCTATTTATTTTAATATTAACATCATAACTTCTAGTTATTCTAAATACTATCATAGATAAAATCTTAGACTTATTTAATAACTTATCTATATTTGCTTTTATTAAATCTTCTATTAATACATACCTAAACATACTAGACTTTGAAGGCAACTTAATAACTCTATCTAAAAATTTAGGTATTGTTATAACACAAATTCTTTTAATATAATCTTCTTCTATTGTTATACATATATTTAGTGACTTGCTTTCAATTTTAGGAAATGGTTTAGTACCATCAATAGTTATTGGCGTAAGTGCTGAAAAAATATGTCTGTTAAAATATCTTCTTAGATAATAAATATCTTTTTCATCTAACTCCTCTATGTTACATATATTAATATCACTTTTCCTATATAAATTAATAAGTTGGCTATTATAATATTTATATTCATTGTTTATATTTACTTTTATATCCTCTATTAAAGATTTAATATCTTCATCAATATCACTATTATTTTTTTTATTAATTCTTCTTTCATTAATTAATCTCCCAAGCTTAACTTCAAAAAACTCATCTAAATTAGAACTGAAAATAGCTAAAAATTTTCCTCTCTCCAATATAGGATTTTCTCTTTCCGTAGCTTCTGATAAAACTCTTTCATTAAATTTCAGCCAACTAAAATATTTATAAACTTTTTTGCAATTCACTACTGTATGTTTCATTTTGAGCACCCCATAAGTCATAATGATATTTACCTAAATTTAGGTTACCCACTTTCTTTATATTATATGTTTATTTATGTGATATTTTATTGTTTTCATCGTATAATTAATAAAAGAGCTTTTTGTTGGAGGTATTTAGCATATGAATAACATTGGTATTATAGATATTGGTTCCAATACGATTCATCTATTAATTGTTAATGTAGATGATAATTCAAATCCAAAGATTATTGATGAAGATAAAGACCATTTAAGGCTCGGTGCTACTTTAGCTACTAATAAAACTATAAGCATTGAAAAAATTTTAGATTTAATAACTATTTTGAAAAAGTTTCTACGCTCTTGTATTATAAACAAGGTTTCTAAAGTCATTGCCGTAGCTACAGAAGCTTTAAGAGTAGCTGATAACAGTACCTATATACTAGATCTAATAAAAAAACATACAGGAATCTTAGTTCAAATTCTCACCCCTAAAGAGGAAGCATATTTTTCATATCTCGGCGCCCTTTCTACTTGTAATTTAGAAAAAGGTATCATAATGGATACCGGGGGGAATAGTACTGAATTAATTTTTGTAGAAGCTGGTATGTTTACAAATTACACTAGTATTCCTCTCGGTTCTATTAATCTAACTGAGAAAATAAAAGTTGATAATCGTGGTAGATATTTAAGTTGCGATTATACTGAAGACTTTTTTTACAAAATATTTTCTAATATACCCTGGATTAATGATTTTTACGAGAGCACTTTAGTTGGCATTGGTGGAACTTTTAAAAACCTTGGTAAAGTATATAATAATTATTTAAATAAAACATGTATATCTGATAACATAATAGAACTTTCTAACCCTTCTGAACTAAAAAACCTTTGTCAGAGCCTTAAAGTCTTAAGTCTTAAAGACAGGCGAAATTTAAGAGGTCTTTCTAAAAAACGTACTGATATTATATTAGGCGGATGTGAAATAATAAATCATTTTATAAATTACTGTGACTTTTCCAATATTATTATATGCAACGAGGGTTTAAGAACTGGAATATTAAATAATTACTTAAATTTTAATAATAAAAATCTTAATGAAACATTAAGTTCTCTTGAATCCACCATCGATATCTAATATTTTAAAAAGTTAAATATTTATATGTTTTCATAGAAAACTTAATACAAGCTTCCATATACTTCTTCATAGTAATTTAAATAACTTTATAAATAATAAAGTATATTAATCCTAAATAATAAAAAACCAAGATAAAACATCTTGGTTTTTATTATTATATAAATCTTGACATGATCAAATATATAAAATGAGCCACTATACCAGCTGCTAGTCCACCAAACGTATGACTAAAAATAGCCTTACCTGTTAACTCTCTACATTTCAGTCCATCCATCATCGCAACATGAGTACTTAAATACCCACTCCAACACATTCCCATAGCAGTAAATACAGCTATTTCATTGCCTCCTATTAAACCCTTTTGCAACATTTCAGGTACTAAACTAATTGCAGCTCCAGCTGCTCCTAAAGATGTTATTGGAAATGCTATAGCTTCTGGACTTTGGAATCCAAATAGAGGAACTAATATAAATTGTAATTTTTCCCCAATCCATGGTAAAAGTCCAATTCCTTCTGATGCCGCTCCAGTATAAACTCCAGTAGCCGAAGGTCCATTAGTAAGCATTAGAACTAAAGTACAAATTATCAAAACTCCTGGAATTATAGCAAGTCCCATTTGTACCCCTGATTCTCCGCCTTCAAGCATGGCAGCCATAAATCTTTCTCCAACGCTACCATCTCTAATTTCCCTATACTTCATCATGTCAAAGCTAGTGTCACTATCTTGTACACACATCTCTTCTTTTCCATATATTTTTGATGTTTGTCTAAGCATAAGCCTAGTGCTTACAATGCTTCCTATCACAGCTCCTATATTACCTATTATAGCTGGCAATATAAAGCTCTCTCCTGTAGGTGATTTTTGTCCCATCATATAGGTAGTAATAATTAATCCCATTCCAAAGGCTGTTCCTAAATTAGTTAAAGCTGGCAGTTGATATTTCTTAAAATATCTCCTAAACCCTTTATCTTCTGCCAACGTAAGTATAGCTGGGTTATCAGAAAGATAAGTAGTCAGAACTCCTATAGTGCTTGCTCCTGGTAAGTCATAAAGGGGCTTCATTAGTGGTGATAGTAATTTATTAATTAAAGATACTACACCAAATTCTGATAGAAGTGCAGATATAGCACCTGCTAATACAGCAATAGCCATTATATAAAAAACTGTGTTAAGTAATAAGCTATAGGCAGTCTCCATTAGGGTATTAAACATATTTATGGTTCCCATAATACTTCCCATACCTATAAAAACACCTAAAAATATAATTAGAAATATAATCCCTTCTTTACTAACGGACTTTTTTAAACCCTTCTTCTGCGTCAATTATTTTTCCCCCTATCTTAGATTTTAAATCTTTTATGAATATTCCATCTATATTATGAATTATTTATCAATTATTGTCAATAATTATTATTAGTAAATTATTTTCAATTTTATTTCATTTATATAAATATATTGCATACAATTTTATATATGAAAGTTTAATAAAACACCTTTCCATTTTTATAAATTTTATCTTTATTAATGTATTCGTTTGCACTTTTTTCTATTTTTACCTTGTTAACAATTTGTAAACATACCTCTATACAAATACAATGTGGTATTTATAGTTCCATTTTGTATGTGATAAACTATGTATATCACTCATTTAAATGACCTCTTCTTGATTATTAATTGTAGTTGCCAGATCACAATTAATAATCAGAAGGAGTTTTTCACCGCTGAAAACTTTATGAAACCCCACGTCTAACACAGGGTTTTCTAATACAATAAAAAGTATCTAGAATTTAATTTTCTAGATACTCCTATACAAATCATATTTAATTCTATATGTTTAAAATTTTAACCTGCACTGAAAGAACTCTTGATTTGATACTTTAGAAGTTCCATTGATACAATAACAACTATTCTCTTCATCCTCAATAAACTTATTCATTATTAATACATCATCAAACTTAATTTCTTTAATAAAATTAAGCTGCATATAAGATATATGCTTTTCCCTATGCCAATCTAAAGAAAAGAAATCCTCTATAAAAGAAATATACCTGGCATTATTAACGTGATTATTGATATCTATATCATTATAATATAACTTTCTTTCAATAGTTTCTATAGGTTCACCTGGCATTCTTATTTTATTAAGTTTATTATCGTTAACATTTCCTACATTAATATCTATATCTACAGGACATGCCGATGGCTTTTGTGGAAATCTAGTGTTAATATCTACAATTAAATAATATATCAATGCTCTACCAATAACCTGCCCATCTTTATCTTCAATCTTAAATCTTCTTTTCATAAAGACTTTTTCTCGTCCACCTAAACAAGTTTCTATAGTTATATCTTCTCCAACTTTAGGGTATCTCTCTATAGTTAATTCTACTCTAGATACTACCCAAAATAGACCATGTTTCATCATAGACTCAAAATCTACACCTAAAATCTGAGCATGACCTTCTGCAACTTGCTGGATATAATCCATTATGGTAAATAGTTTTACATTTCCTTTAAAGTCTCCTTCATGAAACTTTATAGCAAACTTTTCTTTATAGCTTAGTTCCAAAATTACACCTTCTTACGCTCTTTTTTCCTTAATCTCATATTATTATCTTATTTTGTAGATTTAATAACAAAATTAGTATATCATAATTTATATATAACATAAAGTTAAGGAGAATAAGTTATGAATAATTTAACAAATAAGCACTTAGTTGTTATTTCTATTGATGGATTAAAAGCAGCTGACTTTGATATAATAAATAACTTACCAAATTTTTCGCGCTGTATTCAAAGAGGTACAGTAGTTAGAAATGTTAAGTCTATATATCCATCCTTAACCTATCCGGCTCACACTACTATAGTTACTGGTAAATATCCTAAAAATCATGGTGTTGTAAATAATAAGTTATTAGAGCCAAAAAAAATTACTCCAGATTGGTTTTGGTTTAGGAAGTATGTAAATGGTCCAACTTTATATGATGTTGCAAAGGAGAAAGGACTGTCTGTAGCCTCCATATTTTGGCCTGTAACTGGTAAAGCTTCTATAAAATATAACATACCAGAAATTTTTTCTAATAATAAATATATATCTCAAGAGATGTCGTCTCTCATGGGTGGAAGTCTACTATATCAACTTGGCCTAAATAGAAAATTTAGACATATGCTAGATGGATTTAAAGAACCTAACTTAGATAACTTCGCTACAACCTGTGCCGTTGAAACTATAAAAAAGTATAAACCTAACTTACTTTTGCTTCATTTATTAGATTTGGATAGTCAAAGGCATGGATATGGCACTGATTCTAAAGAGGCTATAGATGCACTCCATCGTCATGATATAAGATTATCTAAAATTATTAGTGCTTTAGAGGAAGCCAATATATATGAAAATTCTTCCATAGTTATATTGGGCGATCATGGATTTCAGGATTTTAATAAAATTATTAGCTTAAATACTTTATTTAAAAATCAAGATTTAATAAGTGTTGATGAAAAAAATAAAATTAAATCTTGGAGAGTATATGCAAAGTCTTGTGATGGAAGTGCCTATATATACCTTAAAGATGACTTTAATAAAGCCCTTTCTTCAAAAATTTATAGTGTTTTAAATTCTTTATCTTTAGATTCTAATAAAGGTATTCAGACAATATATAAAAATGAGGATATTATAAGTTTAGGCGGTGACCCTAAAGCTACATTTATGATTGAAGCTAAAAAAGGATTTATTTTTACAGATAAATTTACTGACAATATAATAACTTCAACTAACCCTAAGGAAGGTAAATCTAATGGAAATCACGGATATCATCCTGATAACCCTAATATCCATACTTTATTTATAGGATGTGGCGATGAATTTAAACAAAACTTTTTCATAGATAAAATGAATTTAGTTGATATAGCTCCTACTCTTTCAAAAGTTTTAGGAATAAAATTTCCTAAATGTGATGGACAAGTAATTGACAGTATATTAACCATACCTTGATTTATAAATAGTTAAGAGATAGGAATCTACCTCAGGTTCTTATCTCTTTTTTACTAATTATTATATTAAATCTCATTCTATACTATCATATGCATACATATAGCACTTAAAGTTCCAACTACAATTCCTGCACCTACATCTGTTGGATAATGCACCCCAAGATATACCCTTGAAAAGCCTACAAGACTAGCAATTATTATAGATACTATGGCTAATCCAGTAAAACTTAAAGCAATGCTAACTCCTATAGAAAAAGCTGCAGTAGTATGCCCAGATGGAAATGAATAATCATCTACACCAATCTTTTTTATATTTAGAGTTGGAAACTTTATGTATGGTCTTATTCTATTTTTTATTCTTTTCAAAAAGTGAGTAATGCCTCCAGATGTAATAACAGATAAAGAGGCCAAAAACCCTAAATTTTTTATTCCTTTATTTTTAGACATAACCGTTATCACAACAAATATCATACAAAATGTGGCAGACCCTAAAAACGTTATATACGGCATAATTCTATCCAAAAATTTGCATCGTAGTTTTTTATTTATAGATTGCAATAATATTATATCTATTTTCTTTATTAATTCTATCATAGAGTCCTCCTAGAAATATCATAAATAAATTATATATAAAAATAAGATAAATTAAAAGTTTTTTGTTTTAATTCTTTATATAATTAATAATTCATAATTTCTTTACTATAAAAAATTAAATTCTAATAAACGTATCATTGAAATTATTATTATAGTATATTTAATAGGTTAATTGCATTTTAAATGATAAAATATTTATAATAAATAGGTTTTTATCATATTATATACT
Organism: Clostridiaceae bacterium; assembly: GCA_902363375.1. Taxonomy (GTDB): domain Bacteria; phylum Bacillota; class Clostridia; order Clostridiales; family Clostridiaceae; genus Clostridium_J. The sequence continues at coordinate 181,378 of CABIZX010000004.1, forward strand.
TATAGTTAGGAGGACTCTATGGAAATTTTACAATTAAAAGAAATCAAAAAGAAAATCTTGAGAAAACTTTACAATCCCAAATTTTTAAAATCATCTAACATATCTCAAGAGTTTTTAGATAAATATATAAACTCACCAGTTTTTCTATATAATCTTCAAGATATTCTAGATGAGAAGGATTTTTCTCCGTCTAAAGTTCTTTATCTATGTCTCCCTTTACTAAATAATTTATATAAAGATGGACCTGATAATTGGTTAATGTATATATATAATTATACTTTAAGTAAAAATTTTAAAGATGCTGTAACCATAGAATTAGAAACTAGGTTCACTACTGGCTGTGAAATTTTTCTTAAAATTTATAAGGTTTTGTGTGATATAGAAAAGTCTACAGTTGATTCCCTCAGCTGGCAATCAAAATACCCTTTAGTTACCCTAGAAGATCATGAAGTTGAAGAGCTTGAACGAAAAGATGAATATGTAAGATTTACTAAGGCTTTTAATCGTGATTATGTATATGAGATGATGAAGCTTAATGGAGAGATATTTAAATATAATACTTTAGACCATATATGTGGAGTACACTATTTAGCTATGTTTTTATCTCGTCAACTTAAAGCTAAAGGATTACCTATCGATTTAGGAAGAGTTTCAGGTGCTGCCGCTGGACATGACATTGGTAAATATGGTTGCAAGGGAGAAGAGTTGAAACGAGTTCCTCACCTTCACTACTACTATACGGATCAATGGTTTAAAAAGCATAATATAAATTATATTAGAAACATTGCTATAAACCATTCTACTTGGGACTTAGAACTTGAAAACCTCTCATTAGAGTCTTTAATATTAATCTACTGTGATTTTAGAGTTAAAAATATCTTTACTAGCAATGGTCCTACCATGCATATTTTTTCTCTAGCTGATTCTTTTCAAGTTATTCTTGAAAAACTTGAAAACGTAGATACTAGAAAGGAAGCTAGATATAACAGAGTATACGGTAAATTGAAAGACTTCGAAGATTATTTAAGGAGTATAAATGTAAAGGTTAACTTAGATTCTGAGGATGAAAAAGTAGTTCATGTATCCTCTCCCGTATACTCTTTAATCCGTGGTAATGAAATAACTACTAGCATGAAAAATCTAGCAATAAATCATAATATAAATCTTATGTATTTATTACGTGATGAGTACTCATTAAATGAAATATTGGAGCAAGGTAGAAGTGAACGTAATTGGAAAAATCTGCGCCAATATATAAGGGTATTAGAAGAATACTCTACTTACTTTACTCAAAAACAAAAATTGCAGACTTTAGAATTTCTCTACGATAATTTAGCTCATAGAGAAGATGATATCCGCCGACATTGTGCCTATTTAATAGGAAAGTTAATAGCCCTTTATGACGAGGATTATAGTAAAGAACTTCCTAAAAATGTGTCTATAGAAAAGCCCACCATCAATAGTTATAATCTGTTCGAAGAGTATCTTTCATTAATGCTTTACCCTAGTGGTAAATTAGTTAATGCTCATAGAAATTGGATTGGATATAATACTAAAATCATGGTAAATTCAGTTTTTATAAATTCTAGAAAACCAGCTTTGAAGATATATAGAGATATTCTCTTAAAGCATTATACTTCTCAAAATATAAGTTCATTTGAAACCCAACTATATTTACTTGATACAGCGAAATATATATCTTTTGAGTCTTATGATGAAACTTTAGATTTACTTATAGAATTTATTATTGATGAAGTTAAAAAGAGGAGTTTAGCAATAAGATTAGCTGCTCTTGAGAGCTTAACAGAGGTAATTCCAAAAATTCCATCAATCCACTCTATCAGAGATTTTATCGTACAAAGTTTAGAATTTATTAGAACTAAAAGTAAGAGCCCATCAGAAAACTATTTATACCTAAAAACTTTTAACATGCTTTATATGAATGATCATATATTCCTTTTTAAAACCTACTGTGAAGAAGATTATGCTAGGGTGCCTGAAATCTTTCTTAGTAACTTAAAAACGGCTACTAACTGGGTTGTAAAAAAACATCAGATAGATATATTGCTTAACTATACCTTAGATGTTGCCCCTACCACTGGACTTCACACTTGTATTCATTTTTGTAATATGTTAAAGGTAAGTGCTGTCGAAACAGTTAGAGATAAAGCTGGCTATTCTATTCTTAAAATAATGCCTAGCCTAAATGATTCCGAAAGAAATGAGGTAGCTATAGAGCTTTTACGTGGTTTGGAAATCGAAGGACAAAAATTCACTGAATATATATCTCCTTTTTTAGGCCAAGTAATTCTTTGGTTAGCCCCTAGTGAACTAGATGAAATTATAGCTGACTTAAAGAATAAAATAAAAACTTCTAATGAAGATGTTAAGATATTAATTCTTAAGGCTATTGGAATATCATTATCTAATTATGGTATATATAAATCTAGATTTAGTGAGAATGAGAAAATTTATAATGAAAGATTGAAATCAATGCTATCTATTGTTCTAAATGGAATAGGTGATTATAAATCTAAAGTTAAACAGGCAGCTATAATCACCCTTGGCAAGGATGTATTCGGAAGTAACGATCTATCCTTAGATGAAAAACTTCATATTTTCAAATTGACTGCTAAAAAACTCCTTACTCTCATAGGTGAAGATGATGATAATAGACTACTTCTATTAACTAATGCTGCAGCCTTAAATCACATATATAGATTTATAGCAGATTATATCTTTTTTAGAGGAGAATTTTCTATAGATATACCTACGAAAATAGCTTTTTTTCCAGGTACCTTTGATCCATTTTCTCTTGGACATAAAAATATTTCTAAGTCCATTCGTGATCTAGGTTATGAAGTATACTTAGCTGTAGATGAATTTTCTTGGTCTAAAAAAACTTTACCTAATCTTTTAAGAAAAATATTAATTAATTTATCAATCTGTGATGAATTTAATATATATATATATCCTGAAACAATGCAAGTAAACATAGCTAACCCTAAAGATTTAAGAAGGCTTAAGAATTCATTTTCTGGCTCTCAAATCTACTTTGTCTCTGGTAGTGATGTACTTCTAAACGCTTCTTGCTATAGTAAGCCTGTAGAAGAAGATTCTATTCATACCTTTAATCATATAATTTTTGAAAGAGGTAGTTCTAAAAAACTTCTAACTGCTAAATCTCTTATCAAAGGCACTGTGGAAGTATTAAAATTGCCAGCTAAATATTCTATGATAAGCTCTAGTCAAATTAGAAATTATATAGACAAAAATAGAGATGTATCAACTTTAGTAGATCCATTAGTATCTCAATATATTAATGAAAATGGCTTTTATCAGAGAGAACCTCTAGATAAGCTCTCTATAACTGAAAGCCACTTAGACTTTGAGTTCATCGATGAAGTCACTGATGACATAGTTTTCAATCTTAGATCTCATCTAGACTCTAATACTGATGCAAACTCTCTTTTATCTCAATTTAAGGATAAAGAAGCTCCCAAATTAGTAATAATTAGGGACTCTAAAAGTAGTGAAATTTTGGCTATTGCTTCAATGCATTGGGTACGTTCCAATAACCTATACGCAGAGATTAAAGATGAGATAGTTTCTAGACGCCTTCGCTCTTTGTCTACTGGAAGAATGATATTTATAGATGGTATTTATGTGGCAAATCGTGAGAAAAATAAATTTCTTGAACAGATTATTTTAACGGAGGTATTAGCCTATGCAATTGCAAAAGACTACGAATATGCTGTGTTTAATCCACATCATATTTCTTTAACTAGCCCAACACTTACAGATTTGATGCTATCTCAAGGCTTTATAGATATAGGCTCAGAAAATAGTGAATTCCCAGTGTTAGCAGTTAATATGACTAGTCCTTGCATTTTAAATTTAGATCTTGAGAATATTTTAAAAGAACCTTTCAGAAGCAATTCTAAGGTTAGAAACATAATTAACACTAGAAGAAAAATATTGCAGAGTACACTTTCAAGACTATATCCTAATGAACTCCTATTATGCTTTAATAGCGAAGTTCTTCATCAAAAAATGATAAAAAATATTTGTCATGAAAACAATGTTCCTACTCATATAAAATCCTCTAAGGAATATGGTGAAGTTATGTGCGTTCCTTATGGTGATATTTTAGATAGATATGTGGTTCCTAATACAGTTACTAAATCTCTTCATACAGAAAAATATTATTATGGTAATGCAAAAAACTTTTTTATAGGTGAGTCACCTTATTATCTATCTTTAGCGAATCAACTAAAAATGATAAAATCATTTAATCGTCCAATATTATTAGTAGATAATATTCTTCATAAAGGTTATAGAATGAGAGCTTTAGACCCTCTACTAGTCAACCAAGGAATTGATGTAAAGAAAATTCTCTGTGGAATTCTCTCTGGTCGTGGAAAAGATTTAATGGATATGAAGAATAGACAGGTATCTAGTGTATATTTCATACCTAGACTTAAGATTTGGTTCAATGAAAATGCACTTTACCCATTTTTAGGTGGAGATGCTATATGGAGAGGTGACTTTCCCAAACGAAACTTGATACCATCAATTAATAATATATTGCCATATACCTATCCTGTATTTGTAAAAAATACTTCTCATGAAAATATCTATAACTTATCTAAGGTCTGTCTTGAAAATTCCATAGAAATTTTAAGAGTACTTGAAAAAGAGTATCATAATATTTATGGAAGAAATCTAACTCTTTCTTCTCTAGGTGAAGTTATAACGACACCTCGTAGTCCTGATATTGGAAAAGGAATTGAATATGATTTATCTTCTACTCCATCTGCTCTAGTAGAAAAAGATTTAGAGCTACTTACTAGACTAGAAAACATGTTATAGGAAGGAGTAATATATATGTTTTACTACACATTTAATAACAATTTAATTATAAGTAATACTACTATAGATAGAGATAATTTTATTTCTATAGATGAAGATTGGTGCAAAAATTACCATGGTAAAATCTTTGTTTTAACCTCTATGGATTGTAATATTTCTAGAAGATCCTTTATAGTATCCAATAAAGATTTATTATTTTTAGAAGAGGAAGATTTAAACTTACTTAAATCTTCCTCTAGAAATAATATAATTATTCCTGAGTGGCTAGAAACTGCCATTAAAGAAAAAAGGGTTATTTCATTAAACTCTAACTATCCAAATTTTCTAGATGCAATAACCTATTCTTCACCTAAGAAATGGAGAGTAAATGTAGTTGGTTTAGGGGATGTAGGAGCTACTCTTCTTACTGGTCTTAGACTCCTTGGTCATGATGTTATATCCACATTGGGTATTTATGATAAGGATTCAAAAAAAATTCATCGTCTTAATTTTGAACTCTCTCAGATTCTCTCCTGTGATGGCAAAGAAAACAATATCTCTATAGTACCTTTAAAAGAAGAAGACTTATTTAACTGCGATATGTTTGTATTTTGTGTGTCTGTTGGTATACCACCTGTAGGTAAAGAGCAAGAAGATGTAAGACTTGTACAGTTTACCGGAAATAGAAATGTTCTTAAAGTTTATGGCCAAATGGCAAGAAAAGCAAAGTTTAAAGGAATCTTTGCAGTAGTATCAGATCCTGTAGACTTACTATGTAAATCACTTTTCGAAGATAGTAATAAGAATGAAAATGGACTTTTAGATTTTCAAGGTCTTGCTCCTGAACAAATTAGAGGATATGGTTTAGGTGTTATGAATGCTAGAGCTGCTTACTACAGTAACCTAAGGGAAGATACTAAGAATTATTTACAAGAAGGCAGAGCTTTTGGTCCCCATGGTGAAGGATTAATCATAGCTAATAGCATTGAAAATTTCAATGAAGAGGCTTCTGATTTTCTTACTGAAAAAACAAAGACTGCAAATTTAGAAGTTCGTGCTGTTGGATTTAAACCCTATATAGCTCCAGCTCTATCTTCTGGTGCTCTTAGTATCATTGATACTATTAAAGGTAATTATCACTATTCATCAAATTTTATTGGCGGAACTTATATGGGATGTAAAAATAGATTTTTAAATAATTGCACAGAAAATGAGATATTAAATATACCTAAAAAATTAATGACTAAGTTAGAAAACACCTATGAACTTTTAAATTACTTGTATAATAAAAAATAGTAAGAATAAAATATATTAAGATAACATTTTATTTAAACAATCATTTTTATTTATTTTTGTAATCTTTTGTTAGGAGGTGCATTAGTGGAATATTTATATGTTATATTACCAAATAAAAATATATCATCAACATTAAGCAATATGGTATATTCTTCAATTAAAAACATACCTCATATATTAATAGATGATGCAGATAATCTTCCTGATTTAACCTACAAAAAATTACTTTTTGTAGCTCAGGTAGAAGATGTTGGTTACGATATTCCTCTAATTAATCTTCTAGCTAAACTCCTTGAGAGTGGTAAAGATTCCTTAGTTGGATCTACTGGCGCTCTTTTTGTACATAGTATTGATGACCATGGTACAAAGCGCCTTGCCCAGGATATTATATATATTGCCAACAATATGGGATGTGCATTTATAGGTCATTCATTAGTAGAGGCTACCGACTCTTTAAAAAACTTCTCTACTTGGCAAAAAACTATGAAAATGTCCTTAGAAGATATATGCTATAATCTCAGCAAAAAATTAGTTAAAAGACTTATGGTAGATAAACCCAAAGCTCTTAAAAAAGGTAAAATTTCAGTACTCTACTCTAGTCCTCATAAAACTTCTAATACCCTAGATTTATGGCATCTTGTATCTAAACATATTAATTCTTTCGAAATTAGTGAAATACAAATTGAAAGAGGAGAAGTTTTGGATTGTATTGGATGCCCTTATAAGCTTTGTCTTCACTACGGAAAGGAAAAAGGATGTTTCTATGGTGGGGTTATGACAGAAAATGTCCTTCCAGCTATAGAAAAAAGTGATGCTATAGTTTGGCTTTGTCCCAACTACAACGACGCTATTGCTGCTAACTTAACTGCCGTAATAAACCGTCTTACTGCATTATATAGAAGAAGTAATTTTTATAGTAAATCTATCTTTGCTGTAATAGTGTCAGGAAATTCTGGCAGTGATTCCGTTTCCAAACAATTAATAGGTGCTCTAAACATAAATAAAGGTTTTAGGCTCCCACCTTATTTTTCTATATGCGCCATTGCTAATGATCCTAAAACAATATTCAAGGTGGAAAATATAGATATAAAAAGTGAACTATTTAGTAAAATAATTATAAATAATATAAAGGTGTAGAGACTAAGCTCATACACCTTTATATTATTATTTTTATTTACTTACTAGCTAATTTAAATAAATTAAAGTTATTTTTCAAGCTCATAACTCCAATCGGTAATACCGCCCAAATCACATACATTATTATACTCTAAGTAGTCAAGCATCATTGCAGCTCTAGCACTTCTAGCTCCACTATAGCAGTATACACATATCATTGTATCCTTATCTTGTACTATATCCTCAATTTCATGGGAAATATCACCTACAGGCATGAAGATAGAATTTTTTATATGGCCTTCTTTATAGTCATCCTCATCCCTTACATCTAGTATTATTATATCTTCATTGCTATCTATTTTATTCTTTAATTCCTTTGACGAAATCTTTCTCATATTAAGTTCTTCCTTCCTCTTATGTTTAACAACTATACATTTTTCACTAATAAAATTAAGTAGATTGTTTTATTAGCTTCAAATTATTATATAATTACTATTTATTAAGTAATATTACTCTTCTATAATTGATTTTGCTTTGTAGTATCTATGAATATATAGGCTTATTATAGCTGCAATAGGAACTGCAATTATCATTCCAATAGCTCCATAATATCCTCCTCCAATAGTTAATGCAATTAATGTCCAAACTGCTGAAAGTCCCACACTATTGCCAACTATTTTAGGTTGTATGATATTTCCATCAACTTGTTGGTATAATATTAAAAGTACAAAGCCCCATATACCTAAAGTAATACTTGAAAACATTCCTAGTATGAATGCCACTATAGCTCCAATTGCAGGTCCTATATATGGAATTACATTACTTATTCCTGCTACTACTCCAACTAATACTGCAAAAGGATGATGTATCATTAGCATAAGTATAGATGAAACTACACCTACAATAACAGCATCTAATAACACCCCTTTAACAAATCCACCTACTACTTCATCTAGGTCTATTATAAATTGTTTTAGTATTTTTCCTAACTTTCCTGGTATAAAAGCTCTTCCAAATCTTCTTATAGTTTTAAAAAGCACTTCTTTATCCTTTAAGAAATAGAATGTAAATATAACACTTAAAACAAAATCTACTATAAATGAGCCAAATCCATATATACTATTAGTAATCAAGTTAACTATTTCTTGCCCAATAACTGCAAATACCGCCGTTATCTTTTCTATATAGGTGCTAACCTGTTGATAATCTATATCTAAAGTTGCAAAATACGAATTCAAATTATTTATTCCATTTCTAACTACACTTTCATATTGTGGAATATTATTTATCAATGCCTTTGCATTTTCTAAAAGAGGTGGGATTATAAAGTTAAATATTAGCACTACTGATAGAATAATAAAAACAAATACTATCACAATACTTATAATTCTATATATCCAATTGTATTTTTCACTACTCTTTATGTTAACGCATTTCTTTATAATGGTTTCAATATATTCTACTGCAGGAAATAATAAATACGCAATTATAGCTCCTATTACTATAGGTCTTATTATGCTTAAAAATTTTAATATTGCCTCTTTAGTTATATTAATAAATGCACCACTTCTACTAACTACTTCATAGCCTGCGAAAAGTGCAATTCCTACAATGACTGCCACAATTCCGATATTTATATATTTTCTATCTATACCTAACTTCTTATCTATTCTAAATTTATCCAACATTTATTCTTACTCCTTTATAAGGACCCCCTTATATTAATTAATATTAGTAATAATCTTACGTAATTATGTATGAATACATTATACCATGAGTAGTATTAATTTAACAAAAAATAAATATATTATTAATATATTTATTTTACAAACATAAAAAGAGACTTTTTTAATAAGTCAATCTTAAATAAAGAGCAATCATATCCCAATATTAAAGAATATGTTCACAATTAGTTAAAATCTATTAACTCCATTTTAAAAAGTCCCTCTTGAAATTATGCTAATTTAAGTATTATATTTTATAATTATTAGTTGCTTTCTTCTTTACTTTTATCCACTAAAGATTTTCTATATATTATGCCTTTTAAATCTTTCTTATTAAAAGGTATAAGTGGATACAAGTATCCTCTTCCAGTAAGAGTTTTATTAGATGCTACTATAGCAAAAATTAATATGAGCCCAGCTACATATCCGTATACATCAAATCCCCAAGTAGCGATAAGCAAAATAATTCTGCAAAACTTTATGGCATACCCCATTTCTATACTTGGTTGAGTAAAACTTCCTACCGCAATAAATGCCATATATAATATAGTGTCTGGTACAAACCATCCAGATCTTACAGCGAAATCACCTAGTATTAGGCCTCCAATTATACCTAGTGAAGTTCCTAGTGCCGTAGGAGTATTTAATGATGCCATCTTTAGTCCATCTATCGCTAACTCAAGTATGAGAAATTGCACAATTAAAGGCACCGAATTCATTTCTTGTACCGTTAAAAAACTTAGGTAGGATGGGAGCATATCTTCATGTTGCATAATTAAAAGCCAAGTAGGCGTTGCAACCAAAGTTAGAATTAAAACAAGGTTTCTTATAAGCCTTAGATATGCTCCAGTAATTGGTGGATAATAGAAATCTTCTATTTCCTGTACAAAGTCTAGCAATGAAGAAGGTAACATCATAATATTCGGACTATTATCTACTATTATAACTATTCTTCCCTCCAGAAGATGAGCTGAAGCTACATCTGGCCTTTCAGTATACTTAACCTTTGGAAAAGGGTTATAAAATTTATATTGTACTAGTCCTTCCAATAAACTTTCTTGATTCATTGTAATACCTTCTAACTTTAATGAAGATATTCGTTTTCGTATTTCATCTAGTAGATATTTATCTTCTAAACCCTCAATATATCCAACAGCTATATCAGTCTTTGTTCTCTCACCTACTGATAGCATCTCAAAAGTTAACTTTGGATCTCTAATTCTTCTTCTTATTAGTGCAGTATTAAAAACTATAGTTTCTACAAAGCCATCTCTTGATCCTCTAGTTACCTTCTCAGTCTCTGGTTCCGCTGTTTCTCTTGCTGGATAAGTTCTAAGGTCTAATATTATAGCCTCATCATATCCATCTATGAGCATTACTGTAGGACCAGATAGAATAGTAAAAATAACTTTATCAACATCCTTTTGTGTATCTACTTCTACATAAGGTATAGTATGCTCGCTGAAAGCTTTAGCTGTTCCAAATCCATCCATTTCTTCTTTAGTAATTTTAAAAAATCCTTCCATGATTTTTTCCATAACTTCATCTTTTATAAAACCATCTATAAATATTATGGATGCCTTTCGTTTACCGATATATACAGATCTATGTATTACGTCAAAGCTTTTATCTACATTTAATTTACTTTTTACCAAAGCTAAATTTTCTTCGATACTTCTCGAAAAATTCATTTAATCACTTCCTATACATATTAAGCTTAACTTAGTATGTACTAAATTTTTTAATTTAATTCATTCTCTATTTATCTCACTTATAGTTTAGATATCCTCTTTATTAACAATGTAACCTATGAATATATGAAGTATTATTGGTACTAAAATTTCTTAGAAGTCACTAATATATATTTTCAAATAATTAATTTGCAAATTGGAAAGATTGTAAATATAATTATAAGAGTTATATGTAAAATTTGAATTAAATTTAAAGGAGATAAGAAATGGAAAATATATTTGTTATTTTAAAGGGAATGGTTATTGGTATATCAAATATTATTCCCGGTGTTAGTGGTGGGACCATGGCAGTAGTTTTAGGTATTTATGATAAGCTTATATCTACCGTAAATCACTTCTTTAAAGATTGGAAGAAAAATATTTTATTTCTCGGAGAAATAGCTATTGGAGCTGGACTAGGAATAATATTATTTAGTAAACTAATTACAAATTTACTAAATAATCATCCAGAACCAACTAATTTCTTCTTCATAGGATTAATTTTAGGTTCATTTCCTATTCTATATAAGAGGGCCTCTAAGGGAAAGGTTAAAAAAGTAAACTACCTTTGGTTTCTTCTAACTTTTGTGTTAATGATAATCATGTCTATATTCAGTGATGTAGAAGTCAGTACCATAGCCATGACTAGCTTAAATGCTAAATCATTTATATCACTATTTCTAGCAGGCTTCATTGCTGCAGCAACTATGATTCTTCCAGGGGTAAGTGGTTCCTTAGTGCTTTTAATCCTTGGATTATATACTACCTTTACTAATGCTATTTCTACGTTCAACATACCATTACTTATTCCAGGTGGCCTAGGTATTCTTGTTGGTATATTAACTATGACAAAACTTATAGAATCTTTTTTAAGTAAACACCCTCAACCAGCATATTTTGCTATTTGTGGATTAGTTTTAGGTTCTGTATTTCCAGTATATCCTGGTTTTACTTTTAATTTATCTAGTGTCATATCGATTTTAACCTTTGTCATAGGTTTTATCCTTACATATATTCTCGGTAAAAAAGAGAGTATTTAATCTACTAAGAAAAGGACTGTCTCAAGCGTGAAACAGTCCTTTTTACTATAATATATTATCATTCATTTTTAACCAAACTGTCCATTGAACTTCAAATTCAGTAATAGAAGTGCCTATTATATTAAATACATAATTTTCATCATTACTCCTTATAATTTTATTTATGATTTCTTTACCATAAACCTCTTCTATGTATTTAACGATAGTCCATGCCCATATTTTATATAGCTTCTCATTCTCTTGAATTTCTTTTAGTGATGGTAACGTATCCCCTTGTATATCATTTTTTAATATTGTATTAGTGCCATCCTCATTCCATAGATTTGACAAGTATATAGCCAATCCCTGCCCAAACCATCTTGATGAAGCTTTAGGATCTAAAGATAAGAATTCGTTAAATATATTTACAACCTGGTTGTAAATAATCTTTTGAAGCTTCTTCCTTTCATAAATGTAAGTGGACTCATCTTCATAAGCAAAAGGTGATAATATTAACAAATCATTTTTTGATACAATAGCTACTTCATTCTTTTTAGATTTTTCATTTTTCCTTACTTTTAAGACTTCCTTACATATATAATCATATTCTCTTCTACTCATAGCTAAAATAACTCTTATAGAAAATTCTTTATCTCCCAACTGGAAATATTCTTTCAAATCTTTATATGCGTATAGAACTTCTTCCATAATTTCTGCCACAAACCTTCTATCGTTTCCAGTGTAGCAAACTGTAACATTTTCCCTCCGTGCATATCTATAACTTTCTAACATCAAATCCCCCCCAATTTTAGAAATATAACCCAACATTTTCTTATATATTCTATAAAAAATTTGTTATTCCTTCTTATCTCCCTATAATGTACATAAGTTGACTTCTCCATCTCATTACTACAAGGTTTCTGCGTTGGTATATCTGATTATCCATTCCCTTACATAATAAAAAAACAAAAGGACCTTCGCAAAATAGGTTACTAATATTTCTTTATATTAGTTTATTTTACGAAAGCCCTTAGTTATCCTCAGATATTATATTTTCACAACTTTATTCAAATGCAATCTCTAAAATTTTATATATATCCTCTCTATATAAAGGCTTAAGCGTTCCAAGGGGTGCAAGTATAGCAGCATTATCTGCTATAAAATCTAAATCTTCTCTCCTAACTCCAACCTCCTTTAGAGTTATAGGAGCACCTATTTTCTTATAGAAACTTCTTAGAGCCTCTATTCCTTTTAGAGCCTTTTCCTCGTCACTACCTTCATTTATATTAAATACATGACTTGCACATTTTGAAAACTTTTTAACATCTTCCTTATATACATACTTCATCCATGCTGGCATTATAATAGCAAGACCTGAACCATGTGCAATATCATTAAGTACTGAAAGAGAGTGTTCTATAGAGTGAGATGCCCAATCTCCCTTTCTTCCAACTCCATTTAATCCATTTAAAGCAAGTGTTGCTGCAAAAGCAAGTTCACTTCTTGACTTATAATTATCATTATCTTTTAATAATTCTCTAGTATGAGTAATTACAGTTCTAATGATACCTTCTGAAAGTTCATCAAGCATATCTGTACTTTCTGTTCCACCATAGTATGCTTCAAATACATGGCTTATAGCATCTATTGCACCATTAACTGTTTGATTTGCTGGAAGAGATCTTTGTACTGAAGGATCTAGTATTGATACCTTTGGATATAATAGCGGTGAACCAAAGCTCCACTTTTTCCCTTGTTCTTCATTAGTTATAACACCACCTGAATTCATTTCAGATCCTGTGGCTGAAAGAGTTAATACAGTAAATAGTGGTAATGCCACTTTAACCTTTCCTGCTCCTTCAAAGAACTCCCATACATCACCTTCATAACAAGCTCCTGCAGCTATAGCCTTAGATGAATCTATTACACTTCCTCCACCTACAGCTAAAACTCCATCTATGCCATTATCCTTAGCTAGCTTTATTCCTTCTTGAACCTTTGATAATACTGGATTAGGCTTAACTCCTGAAAGCTCAATAAACTCTATATTATTCTTATTTAATGATTCTACTACGGTATTATAAACTCCATTTTTCATTATGGAGCCCTTTCCATAAACAATTAATACTTTTTTAACTTTATGTTTACTTAAATGATCTCCTATACTATCTATAGTATTTTCTCCAAATACTAATTTAGTTGGATTATAAAGTGTAAAATTTAACATATCTATTCCTCCTCTTATCTTTTATTATCTTTTATTATCTTTTGCATATACTTACTATCTTTATTAAAACTTAGTATATTAATTAAGAATTCTATTAACTTCTTTTCTTCTTTAAGATATATTTTCCTATATTTTATTAATAAAGTAAATACATATTAATATATGCTAACATTTTATTAAAGGAGTTATCTCTAAAACTTTGAGATAACTCCTTTATTTACTATAAACTTTTCATAATAGAATTTTATACTAACACTATCTATAGTTTATTCTTTATCAAAATCAAACTCTTTATTTATATAGTTTACTAAAAGTTCGATAGATGCATTAGTATCATCCATGCTTATTAGTGCATTAGGTCCATGTACATATCTAGTTGCTACTGATATTCCTGCTGCTCTAACACCAAAGTTAGATTTATTAATAGCTCCTGCATCTGTTCCTCCACCATCTATAACATCTAATTGATACTTAATATTATTTTCTTTAGCACAATTAACCATTTCTTCAACTAAATATTCATTACATATAACTGAACCATCAGAAACTTTGATTGCTGTACCTCCGCCAACTTTATTACTACCTTCTGGGCAATTTGGGAAGTCATGGGCTGTAGTAACATCTAAAGCTATCCCTAAGTCTGGGTTAATTCTATTAGATGCTACAGTTGCTCCTCTAAGTCCTACTTCTTCTTGTGTTGAAAATACAAAATATAAATCATTATATGGTTTATCAATTTTCTTTAAAGCTTCAATCAATATATAACAGCCAATTCTATCGTCTAAAGCCTTACCTGTTACATTATTTTCTTTTAGCTCTACATAATCACCTACATATGATGCTACATCTCCAACTTTAATATACTTTTCTGCTTCTTCTTTACTACTAGCTCCTATATCTATATATAATTTTTTAGTATCTGTAGCTAATTCCTTTTCTTTAATTGTACTTGCTACTAAACCAACTACTCCATTTTTAAATTTTACTCTATTCATGGATGTACCAATAACTGGAATGCCACCTAAAGCTCTTACTCTAATAGTTCCCTTATCCTCTATTTTTACAACTTGAAATCCTATTTCATCCATATGAGCAGAGGCCATAATTTTTTTCTTATTTTCCCCTATCCCCGCTTTATAAACTATTAAATTTCCAAGTGCATCTACTGTAATCTCATCCGCTAAATTTCTTACTTCTTCTCGTATTACATTTCTTATTTCTCTTTCATATCCACTAACACCAAAAGCATTAATTAATTTTTCTAATAACATAATATTTACCCCCTACATATGTAAATTTATTCTATATCTATATATGTTATCATAATATTCTATCAAATTCTATAAAAACTTCGTATATCGAAATTTAAAATTTTCATGAAGATTTATAGTTAAAATTTATTGATTTTATAATTTTATATTGCTATACTAACAATATAATTTATGGTGATGGAGTTCACCTTAACCGCAATTGCTAATGACTCCTACAGACAACGCTATAGTTGCATCTGTAGGAGTTTTTTATGTTTAAAATAATTAAATATTTATTTTTAAAGGAGGGCTATCATGGCTACTAGCATAGCAATAATCATACTTCTTGCTATTATTTTTAATACTGTATTTGAAAAAATTAAACTTCCTGGACTTTTAGGAATGTTAATCCTAGGAATTCTTATAGGTCCTTATGGGTTTAACTTGATTAGTAGAGACCTATTAAGTATTTCCCCTGATCTACGTAAAATAGCTCTTATTGTTATCTTATTGAGAGCAGGACTTGGTATTAAAAAATCCGATTTAAAGGAAATAGGACGTCCCGCAATAAAAATGAGTTGTATTCCTGGTATATTAGAAGGATTTACCATAGCCTTTATATCTACTAAGTTTTTAGGATTTACCTTTATTCAAGGAGGGATACTTGGATTTATAATTGCAGCTGTTTCACCAGCTGTAGTTGTTCCTCAGATGATTAATTTAATGGATAATAAACTCGGTACTAACAAAGGCATTCCAACATTAATATTGGCCGGCGCCTCTATTGATGATGTGTTTGCGATTACTATATTAAGTAGTTTTCTTGCATTATATTCAGGTAAAAGTGTTAATATATTCTCTCAACTTATACAAATTCCCATATCTATATTACTAGGTATAGGATTAGGATTATTATTTGGTCTTGGATTAATATATTTATTAAAGAATTTTAATATAAATGATGTAAAAAAAGTATTAATTATTTTAGCTCTCTCTGTACTTCTAACTACTCTTGAAACTATATTTAAGGACAAAATATTGATTGCAAGCTTATTGGGAGTTATGACTATTGGATTTATTCTTACTGAAAAACTCCCTAAAATATCTACACCCCTTTCACAAGGATTAAATAAGTTATGGGTATTTGCAGAAATTTTACTTTTTGTATTAGTTGGAGCTGAAGTAAATATTGCTGTAGCTTTTTCATCAGGTGCAATCGGTATATTAATTATTTTTATAGGATTAATCGGTAGAAGTGTTGGTGTAATTATTTCACTAATAGGTACTAATTTAAATATAAAAGAAAGACTCTTCTGTGTTATATCTTATATTCCTAAAGCAACAGTTCAAGCTGCTATGGGGGCATTGCCCTTATCCCTAGGAGTTGTTTCTGGAGATTTAATTCTTGCTATATCAGTATTGTCCATTTTAGTTACAGCTCCTTTAGGAGCTATTGGAATAAAGTTTTTTAGTAAGTCTTTATTAGAAATGCAAGATTAAACATAAATTAATGATATTAGATATAGAATTATTGATTTTCAATTTACTTTATTTATTGAATAATTAATAGTTCTATATTCTTTAATATAAATTTTTTTAATAAACTTATCTATTACTGTTGACTTTTAACTAGTAAAGTAATAATATTAATTAGTAGAAAGAATTATATACCTCGGTAGGTGAGGTTACTACAAGGATACGGGTTGCTGCCGTAAAAGAGTGGAAACATTCTTAACTGGTTAGCAGGTTTTGCCGAACAAAGAAGGCTTAATCTAATGCAATTTCATTGCCTTGCAGAGCTAAAACTTGAACGAGTCATACTTTTTAAGTATTTACCTGCGTTTAAGTTTACGGAGGTTTTTTTATTTGAGAAATTTTAGGAGGTGTAAGAAACATGGACGATGGTAGTAGTAATATTAGCAATGAAGATTCGATATATATATTGTTTAATGCGACAAGCAAATTCTATGTGGATTCTTACCCTCTTTATGGTATAAAATGAAATAGATTATTTATGAAATAATCTATTATCTATTTATGATAAATTCCATAAATGGATAAAAATATTACATAGTTATTTATCAATGCATTAAATATTAAATTTAATGCATTTTTATATCTTCATTGTTTTTTACCCACTACAACCTAAAAATTATAATTTTTCAATTTTAGTCAATACTTATTTTGACTAATTATAGTGTATTGAATTAATAGGAGGGGTAGCAATGGAAAATACAATCAGACTAATCAATGAAAAAAAATTCATTGATGCAAGAAAAACTCTTGAAAACAAGAATGTAGTAGATATAGCAACTTTGCTTGGAGAAATGGATAAGGAGTCTGTAGTTAAAATCTTTAGAGTACTTCCTAAAGATATGGCAGCAGATGTCTTCGCATATCTAGACCATGAAGAAAGACTATTTATAATCAATTCTATTACTGATATTGAAATTTCAAATATCATAAATGACTTATTTATTGATGATACTGTAGACTTTTTAGAAGAACTACCTGCTAATGTGGTAAAAAAAGTTTTAAGAAATACTGATGAAAATACTCGTAAAATAATAAATCAAATTTTAAAGTATCCTGAAAGTTCAGCAGGAAGTATAATGACTATAGAGTATGCTGACTTAAAAAAGCACATGACTGTAAATGAGGCTATTTCCCATATAAAGAAAACCGGCATAGATAAAGAAACAATTAATACTTGCTATGTTTTAGGTGACAATAGAGAGCTTCAAGGAATCATTTCACTAAGAAAGCTTATTTTAAGCGATGGTAATGTATTAATTGAAAATTTAATGAAAACCGAATTTATATATGTTAATACCCTAGATGACCAAGAAAATATAGCTCAACTATTTAAAAAGTATGATCTATTATCTATTCCCGTTACTGATAACGAAAAAAAACTAGTTGGAATAATTACCATTGATGATATAGTGGACATTATAGATCAAGAAAATACAGAAGATCTTCAAAAGATGGCAGGTATGGAACCTAATGAAGAAGAATATCTAAAAACTAGTGTATGGAGCCTAGCTAAGCATAGAATCCTCTGGCTTCTTGTATTAATGATTTCAGCAACTTTTACAGGAAATATTATAAGAAGATTCGAAGATGTTCTATCCTCTGTAGTTATTCTAGCAGCCTTTATTCCAATGCTTATGGATACTGGTGGTAATGCAGGTTCTCAATCTTCAACACTTGTTATAAGAGGGCTTGCTTTAGGAGACATAAAACTATCCGATGGATTTAAAGTTATGTTTAAAGAACTTGGAGTTAGTATTATTACTGGTTCTATTCTTGCATTTGTGAACTTCTTAAGAATATACTTTTTTGAAAAAACTAGTCTTATGATTTCTATAACTGTATGTATCAGCTTATTCTGCACTGTAGTTGTAGCTAAAATAATAGGGGGCATACTTCCTATATTAGCTAAAAAATTAAAACTAGATCCAGCTATTATGGCTAGTCCACTAATCACAACTATAGTAGATGCTGTAGCTTTAACACTATACTTTACACTATCTGTGAACTTATTAAATCTAGCTGTTTAACTCAAAATGACTAAAAGGCTGTTTTAAAATTAACTGGACCTTAGTTAATTCTAAAACAGCCTTTTTCTTTATATAGAATATAGATAATAAAAATAGAACTACAAGACCTCAAGTCTGTAGTTCCATAGAAAATATATACTATCTTCTATTTCTTTCTGCTTTTCTTGCTTTTCTGCACTCTGGGCATCTTACTGGATCATTTTCAAATCCTTTTTCAGCGTAGAAAGCTTGTTCTCCTTCTGTAAATAAAAATTCTTTACCACAGTCTTTACATACTATTGTCTTATCTGCCATTTCAATTCCTCCATTTTTAAAGATTTACATTCAATTAACTAATTCCCTAAAAACGGAGAAAGTTATAATAGATGTGAATCTTTTTATTTTATGGTTTCAGTTTATCACTTTGCTAGTTAAATTTCAAGTATTTTTTGAATAGTTTCCACCTTTTTTGCATAAATTATAAGTCTATTCAATTTTTCAGATAATTTTTATCTTATATAGTAAATTTACCTTTATATTTCAATATACAACCTTAATTTTATATTTCAATTTATAACTATAATTTCATAAAAAAATAAAGCTACGAGAATAACTTCTCATAGCTCCTATTGAAATATTAAATATTACTATCTTCTATTTCTTTCTGCTTTTCTTGCTTTTCTGCAATCAGCACATCTTACTGGATCATTTTCGAATCCTTTTTCAGCGTAGAAAGCTTGCTCTCCCTCTGTGAATATGAATTCGTTTCCGCAATCTTTGCATGTTAATGTTCTATCTGCCATTTTTCATTCCTCCATTTTTAAAGATTTACTTTTAACTAACTGATTCTCTAAAACTGGAGAAAAGTGTTATTAATCTTAAATCTTTATTCTTTTATTTTGTATTTACTACTCTTTCAGTATATCATGATAATGAGAATAATACAATACATATTAAATTTATTTTCTTGCTTTTTCTAATTTAACCTTTTTTCCTTTAATAACTATTTCTTTATATTTTTTTAGTAGTATATTACCTTTGTTATTAAGTATATCAACATAAGAAATATTATCTTGTATATCTATTATACCTATGTCTTCCCCCTCTAATTCTTGGAGATTGCTTAATGCTCCCACTATATCAATATTTCTTATTTTTTTCTTCTTACCAGCACTGATATAAACTTTCATAATATCCTTATGAATTACTTTTTTTCTACTTACTTTCTCTTCTTTTAATTGTTTTTGACTATCTTTAAATATAGTTCTTCCCTCTTTAACTTGTAAGTCACTTGGGAATTCTCCCTTGGTAATACTATATCCTAAATATTCTTCTATAGCGCTTAAAAACTTCTTTTCATAATTAGAGACGAAAGAAATGGCAATCCCCTCTCGTCCTGCTCTACCAGTCCTACCTATTCTATGTACATAACTCTCTCTTTCCATTGGAACTTCATAATTGAATACATGAGTTATGTTATCTACATGTATACCTCTAGCTGCTATATCTGTAGCAATCAACACCTTAAACTCTCTATTTTTAAACCTCTCCATAGTTTCGATTCTTACTCTTTGTTCCATATCCCCATGTAGTTGCTCTACTGAAATACCCTCATCCTTTAAATTCTCATAGACTTTTTTTACCTTATCCTTAGTATTACAAAATACTATAGCTGCATCAGGGGTATGTGCATACAAATTCTTCCACAAAGCTTTAAACTTATCTTTATCTTCAATATTTAAATATATTTCCTTTATCTTTTCTCTGTTAAATACCCTTGACTCTATTTCTAAAAGCTTAGGATTTATCATGTAATTACTACATAACTTCTCTATACTTTCCGATATTGTTGCAGAAAATAAAGCCGTTGTTCGCTTTTTAGGTAATCTATTTAATATATCACTTACCTGATCTATGAATCCCATATTTAACATTTTATCTGCTTCATCAATAATTACATATTGTAAATCTTCAAAATTTAAGTTGCCACGGTTCATATGATCGTTTATTCTTCCCGGAGTTCCTATTACTATATGTACTCTTTGCTTCAACTCTCTTACTTGTTCATTAAAAGGTTGTTTCCCAAAAACAGCAGCACATCTAACTTTTTTTAATCTTCCTATATTAGATAAATCATCCTTAACCTGTAATGCAAGTTCCCTAGTTGGTACTAATACTAATGCACTTACTTTAGATTCTTCCACTTTAACTGAATCACATATAGGAATACCGAAACTAGCTGTTTTTCCACTACCTGTTTGCGATTTTACTATAACGTCTTTACCCTCTAAAAGTGTTGGTATAGTTTCCTCTTGAACTTCTGAAGGATTTTCAAATCCTAAATTTTCCAATGCTTTCAATATATTTTCATCTAAATTATATTTACTAAATCCACTTTTCATAATCTTCTCCTCAATATTTAATATATAATACACACATCATCATTCCATATGTTATGTGAGCGTATTTACTTATATATTTCTACTTTTCTAAAAACTTTTATACATCAATAGTATTAATATTATTTATTAAATTCCATTTCAAAAATAAAAGCTATAAGAATTACTTCTTATAGCTTCCATTGAAATATTAAATATTAATTATCTTCTATTTCTTTCTGATTTTCTTGCTCTTCTGCAATCAGCACATCTAGTTGGCTCATTTTCAAATCCTTTTTCAGCGTAGAAAGCTTGCTCTCCCTCTGTGAATATGAATTCGCTTCCACAATCTCTACATGTTAATGTTTTATCTGCCATTTACAATTCCTCCATCTTAAAGATTCAACTATTATTAACAAATCCTCTAAATGGAGAAAATTATTATATATGTTAATCTTTATTTTTATTTTTATTTTTGTGTCAACCACATATTCATTATAGCATATACTTATAATATAATGCAAGCTTTTATTATATATTGGCTATAGAAGATATTAATAATAACTTCATTAAAGCCAGAAATAATTAAGATATAAACAACTTAATCTTACATTGTATCTAAACTTTTACTACTTATTTTAAATACTATTTGCTCGTCTTTACCATCAATTAAAATATTACATCCATTATAAACTTCTCCTGCTATAATCTTCTTAGCAATCGTAGTTTCTAATGTATTTCCGATATATCTCTTAAGTGGTCTTGCTCCATAAATCGGATCATAACCTTCTTCTGCTAATATTTCTTTAGCTTTATCTGTAAGCTCTAGACCTATATTCTTATCATTTAATCTCTCTCTAACTTCATCAATAAATATATCAATTATCTTCTTAATACCTTCAATATCTAATGATTTAAACATTATAATATCATCTACACGATTTAAAAATTCTGGTTTAAATCTACGCTTCATTTCATTCATTACTAAATTTCTAGTTTCTTTAGTAATAGCACCATTATCTTCTAGCATATAGCTGCTGCCTATATTAGAAGTCATTATTATAATTGTATTTTTAAAGTCTACAGTCTTACCCTTATTATCTGTAAGTCTTCCATCATCTAATATCTGTAAGAATATATTAAATACATCTTCATGTGCTTTTTCTATTTCATCAAATAAAACTACTGAATATGGATTTCTTCTTACAGCTTCAGTTAACTGACCACCTTCTTCATATCCCACATATCCTGGAGGGGCTCCTATAAGCCTTGATACTGAATACTTCTCCATATACTCAGACATATCAATTCTTATAATGTTATCCTCACTATCAAATAGGTTTCTTGCTAAAGTTTTAGCTAATTCTGTTTTACCTACTCCTGTAGGTCCTAAAAAGATAAATGATCCTATTGGTTTCTTTTCATCTTTCATACCAGCTCTAGCTCTAATTACTGCATTAGCAACAGCTGTTACTGCCTCATCTTGACCTATTACTCTCTTATGAAGTTCTTCATCTAACCTTAAAAGTTTTTCCTTTTCTCCTTCAACTAGTCTAGTCACTGGTATTCCAGTCCACTTAGATACAATTTGAGATATTTCTTCTTCTGTAACTTCTTCTTTTAGAAGAGCTGCTTCATAATTCTTATGCATATTCTCTTCTTTTTCTTTTATTTCTTCTTCTAATCGTGGTATAACTCCATACTTAAGTTCTGCTGCACTATTTAAATCATATTCTCTTTCATATTTTTCAACCTTGCCTCTAGCTTCATCCAGCTGTTCTTTTAAAGTTCTAACCTCAAGAATTTTACTTTTTTCATGTTCATATTTAGCAGTCATTTCATCATTTTTTTCTTTTAATTCTGCTAATTCTTTTTGTAACTCCTCTAGCCTTTTCTTAGATGCTTCATCACTTTCTTTAAGTAGTGCCTCCCTTTCTGTCTCTAAGGTAAATAGTTTTCTTCTAACCATATCTAACTCTGTAGGAAGGGAATCTATTTCACTTCTTATCATAGCTCCAGCTTCATCAATTAAGTCTATAGCTTTGTCTGGCAAGAATCTATCTTGAATATATCTATGAGATAATTTTGCAGCTGCTACAATAGCTGAATCATGAATTCTAACTCCATGATGTATTTCGAATCTTTCTTTAAGTCCTCTTAATATTGAAATTGTATCTTGTACCGTAGGCTCATCTGCAATAACTGGTTGAAATCTTCTTTCTAATGCTTTATCTTTTTCTATATACTGTCTATATTCATCAAAGGTAGTAGCTCCAATACAGTGTAGTTCCCCTCTAGCTAGCATAGGCTTTATAAGATTTCCTGCATCCATAGCACCATCAGTCTTTCCTGCTCCTACGATAGTATGAATTTCATCTATAAATAGTATTATTTTGCCATCAGAGCTCTTTACTTCTTTAAGTACAGCTTTAAGTCTTTCTTCAAATTCACCTCTATATTTAGCTCCTGCAATTAAAGCTCCCATATCTAGGGAAAAGATTATTCTATTCTTTAATCCTTCTGGTACATCTCCACGTACAATTCTTTCTGCTAATCCTTCAACTATGGCAGTTTTACCTACACCAGGTTCACCAATAAGTACTGGGTTATTTTTAGTTCTTCTAGATAAAATTCTAATTACACGTCTTATTTCTTCATCTCTTCCTATAACAGGATCTAACTTATGTTCTTTAGCAAGATCTATTAAATTAGTTCCATATTTAGCAAGAGCATCATAAGTTCCTTCTGGATCATTAGTATCGACTCTTTGATTTCCTCTAACTTGAGATAAAATCTCCATAAAACTTGCTTTATTGATTTTATATTCTTTAAGAATTTTACCTACTATTCCTTTTGAGTCTATATCCATAATAGCAAGCATGACATGTTCTACACTTATATATGAATCATGAAACTTTTCTGATATATCCTGTGCCTTAACTAAAACTTCATTAATTCTTCTAGTTGCAGTCACACCAGAAGAACGCGCCCCTTCACCTAAGACTTTAGGCATTTTTTCTAATTCCAAATTTACCTTTCTCTTAAGTCCATCTACATCCACACCCATTTTTTCAAATACATTAGGTATTAAACCATCTCTTTGATTTAAAAGAGATGAAAATAAATGAATGATATCTACTTGCTGATGATTATTTTTCACAGCTTCATCATATGCATCATTTAAACTTTGTTGAACTCTTATAGTTAATTTTTCTGCTTCCATAATAGTACCTAGCTACTAAATTTTATTTAAGTAGCATTCTCCTTTCATAAAATTTTCATTTAAATATTTTCTACTATCTTTTTAAATAGTTTTAAGAATTCTTCTCTTTCATCCTTTGTATCTAAAGCACTTAAAATATACCCATATAATTTTTTTTCAAAAGCTAGATGTTCATCTTTTACAGCCTGACCCTCATCTGTAAGCTGCAACCCATAGGATCTTCTATCTCTTTTACTTATAGTTCTATTTACGTAGTTAAGTTTCTCTAGTCTATCAATAGCACTAGTTAAAGTGCTTTTTGGTATATCTAACATAGTGCAAATTTCTTTTAAAATTATATCTTCCCTTTCATAAACTATTCTTATAATACCTATTTCCATTGTTGTAAGCTTATCTATTTTGGGAAATTCTTCTTTATTTCTATATTGATTTGAACTTGCTACGAATATTCTCCATAACTTACTAAATTCTTCAATTAATTCATCCCTTTCATCCATTCCATCTACTCCTTTAAAACACCTTATATTTCAATTTACCTAGATAAATTTTAAGTTTCTAGATTACAACTGATAATATTATTTACTAAAAATAATATTTAATTAGTACGACATTCGTACTTTTTCTTTAATTCAATAGTACATCCATCGTACTAAATTGTCAACATTGAAATTTATTCCAATTTGCAAATTGCATATTTATAGTGTCTATAAGAAAAACTATAACCATAATTCTTTGTTTCAGAGGAAATTTTAATTCATCTGAAACTTACTAAACAACGTTCTTAGTGTCAGTACTTTTGATAATTAGAACTCATTGTCCTTTAGGAGAAATGGTTCTCCAGAAACATATCACTCTTTCTCAAATTTAAATAAAATCGAAGTGTTAGAGCTGTGGTGTCCATCGAATAAATGTTGTTAATCTTAGGAGGTATTTATATGAATTTAAACGGAACTAAAACTGAAGGAAATTTAAAAGCAGCTTTTGCAGGTGAATCTCAAGCTAGAAATAAATATACCTATTACGCATGCAAAGCTAGAGAAGAAGGTTATGAACAAATTGCTGATATATTCGAAGAAACTGCCCATAATGAAATGTCTCATGCTAGGCTTTGGTTTAAATTTCTAAATAACGAAAGTATTCCTTCAACAGAAGAGAATTTAAAGGATGCAGCTGGTGGTGAAAATTACGAACACACTGATATGTATAAACAATTTGCTGATGATGCTAAAGCAGAAGGTTTTGATAAAATAGCTCTCTTGTTTGAAGCTGTTGGAAAAATAGAACATGAACATGAGCAAAGATACTTAAAACTTCTAGAAAATTTAAAAAATGATAAGATATTTAAAAAAGAAGAAAAAACTACTTGGATATGCAGAGAATGTGGTTATATATATGTTGGTGAACAAGCTCCAAATACATGTCCAGTTTGTAAGTATCCAAAAGCTTTCTTTGAAGTTAAATCAGATAACTTTTAGTCATTGTTAGATATATAAAATCAAAATAACCTTGCTATAATACACTCTAGCAAGGTTATTCACTATTTACTATATATTATTCTTAGAAAGCCACTTATCTACGGCTAATTTTAGGCTTTTATCCATCTCTTCCATAAAGTCACTTCCAAATTTTCTTCCATAAAGATTTTGGCCAAAATTCTTAGCACCATAAATATTGGTCTTTGGCATCTTTGCTTCTAAATCCTTATACATATCTTCAAATTCTTCATTTGATAAATCTCTATATTTTTCATTAAAAACTATATATTTCTTATCAAATCTAGATTGTATTACTCTTGGATAATTTTCTGGATAATATCCTAAACATAACATAGCTACTGGCATTGTCCAATCTTCGAGATTAAACATTTCTCTATGCACCTCATAATTTTCTACTATATCTCCAATATAGCAAGTACCAAGTCCTAAAGATTCTGCTGCAATTACAGCATTTTGCGCTGCTATAAAGGCATCTCCTGCTGCCAAGAAAAGTTGAGCTAAATCTGGAGTTCTAATCTCTTCATGTTTCTTAGCACAGTATTCCTCTACTCCACTAACCTTGAAATATCTATTGAGTCTATGAGCATCTGCTAGAAATATAATTATCACTGGAGCATTTGCTATAAATGGTTGATTATCACAGGTTTTTGATAGCTTTTTCTTTTTCTCTTCATCCCTTACAACTATCATAGAGTACATCATTACATTTCCTGCTGTCGGCGCTCGCATTGCACTATTTAAAACTACATCTAAAACTTCATCACTAACTTCTTTGTCTGCATATTTTCTTAAAGACACTCTTTTATTAATTAAGTCTATAGTTTCGTTCATGTCTTCATCCCCTATCCTTATAATTTAAATTCAATTTAACTATTACCATTATTTTAACACTAATCCTTTTCATTCTAAACATTAAATTAAAGAATCTTATAAATATTATGTATATTTTTTTATAAACACATAAGTAACTTAAATATAGCCCTAATAAGCAAAGCAAAAGTAGTAATGGACCTATAACCATTACTACTTTTGCTTTATATTTATTGTAAATTAATATACTAATTCTTATATTTTTATACTATTGACGGGTTTTTTTCATAGATTTCTTTCTACTTGAACCTTGACCTTTCCTACTATCAAGATTATATCTACCCTTATCATTTATCTTGCTCCTAGTATCAGATTTCTTATTGTTTCTTCCACCTGTACCTTTTAAATTCTCTTTTTTATTTCCTATACTCCCATTCTTTGTGCTGCTTTTAGCCTTTTTACCTTTCAAATGATTTCTTCCTTGATTTTCTTTGGATGAAATTGAAGTACCACTACCTTGATCTTTAATTCCCCTATTACGTCTATTATGATTTTCAGTATACTTAGAATTTCTCTTCTGTGTTTTTTGTCTTATTAAACACTTCGGTCCATTTCCTATTAAATCTTCTCTTCCAGCTTCTATTAAAGCTTCATATACTATATCATACTTTTTAGGATTTCTATACTGAAGCAAAGCTCTTTGCATAGCTTTTTCTCTTTTAGTTTTAGGTACATATACTTCTTTCATTGTCAAAGGATCTACTCCAGTATAGAACATGGCTGTAGATAAAGTTCCTGGTGTTGGGTAAAAATCCTGAACTTGTTCTGGCTGATAATAAATATCTCTTAAGTATTCTGCTAGCTCTATAGCTGATGCTAATGTACTTCCTGGATGACTAGACATTAAATACGGTATAATATATTGTTTCTTTCCAACTTGTTCAGTAAGCTTATAAAATTTTTCTACAAATCTATCATAAGTCTTCCCAGATGGTTTTCCCATATACTTTAGTGCTTCTGCAGAAACATGTTCTGGAGCTACCTTTAATTGTCCACTTACATGATGTTCTACCAACTCTTTAAAGAAGGTATCATTTTTATCTGCCATTATATAATCATAACGTAACCCTGATCGTACAAATGCTTTTTTCACTCCAGGTACAGTTCTTATCTTTCTTAATAATTCCAGGTATTCAGTGTGATCTGCATCTATATTTTTACATGGTCTAGGATAAAGACACTGCTTATGCTTACACGCTCCATGCTTAAGCTGAGTTTTACAAGCTGGACGTCTAAAGTTTGCCGTAGGACCTCCCACATCATGAATATATCCCTTAAAATCCGGTAAATTAGTTATCTCTACCGCTTCCTGTAAAATAGACTCCTCACTTCTACTCTGAACTATTCTCCCTTGATGGAAAGTTATAGCACAAAAGGAACAGCTACCAAAACACCCTCTAGAACTTACTATGCTAAATTTAACCTCTTCGATAGCTGCAATTCCTCCAGCTTCCTCGTAGCACGGATGATAATTTTTTGTATAAGGTAATCCATAAACATGATCTAGCTCTTCTCTTGTAAGAGGCATCTCCGGCCTATTTTGCACCACATACCTATTAGCATGCTTTTGTACTAAAGTCTTTCCTCTAACTGGATCTTGCTCCTCATATTGAATCTTAAAGGCTTTAGCATATTCCATCTTATCTATAGACACAGCCTTATAAGAAGGTATCTCTATATAATCACTTACATAGTCAAGATCATCTATTATATAACATGTTCCTGGTACGTGTCTTATGTACTGCACTTCTAATCCATCATTTAAACAATTCGCCACTTCTACTATTTGCTTTTCACTCATTCCATAAATAAGTAAATCAGCTCCACTATCTATTAACATAGATTTTCTTACTTTGTCACTCCAATAATCATAATGAGCAAATCTTCTAAGACTAGCTTCCACACCACCAATTATAACTGTTATATCCTTATATGCTTCTCTAATTTTATTACAATATACAATAGTAGCTCTATCTGGTCTTAATCCCATTTTCCCTCCAGGAGAATAGAGATCCTTCTCTCTAAGTCTTTTCGCCACAGTATAGTGGTTTACCATGGAATCCATATTTCCACCATTAACTAGGAATCCTAGTCTAGGTCTTCCTAACTTCATAAAATCCTCAGTTGTATGCCAATCTGGTTGAGGTATTATTCCCACCTTAAAACCAGCATCTTCAAGAACTCTAGATATTATAGCCGTGCCAAAACTATGATGATCTATATATGCATCTCCTGTTACTATAATAAAATCTAATTGCTCCCATTGTCTTTCTATCATATCTTCTTTACAAATGGGTAAAAATCTATTTCCCGACATTTTATCACCTACTCAAATATAGTTCAAACGTATAATTCAACTCAAGGTTTAATTATACTATAAAAAGAATCAAGAGACTATTTCTTTTACAAAATAATCTCCTGACTCTAAATTAAATATATTGGTATTTTATAATAGTTGGCTAAATTAATTTATATTGTTACTAAAAACGCATAGTTTCTAAGCTATTTTAGTAACTTTTTCTTCTAATAACATCTGTGCAACATAGTTGGCTAAATCTACAACTCTTGCTGAGTATCCCCACTCGTTATCATACCAAGATGCTATCTTTATCATATTTCCATTTACCATAGTTGATAATCCATCTACTATAGAAGATCTGCTATCCCCCTTAAAGTCTACAGATACCAATGGTAATTCACATAATCCTAATATTCCTTTAAGCTCATTTTCAGAAGCCTCTTTAATTACTCTATTAATTTCTTCTACTGTTGTTTCTTTTTCAACTTCACATACTAAATCTGTGATAGATACAGCTGCTGTTGGAACTCTCAAAGCAAAACCATCTAGTCTACCTTTTAATTGAGGTAATACCTTTGCAACTGCTTTAGCAGCTCCTGTTGTAGTTGGTACTATGGATTCACCTGCTGCTCTTGCTCGTCTTAAATCTTTATGACTCTTATCAAGAATTTGTTGGTCATTTGTATAAGAGTGAACTGTAGTTATAAATCCTTTTTTAATGCCGAATTTATCATCTATTACTTTAGCCACAGGTGCTAGACAATTTGTAGTACATGATGCATTTGATATAATTGTGTGTTTTGATAAATCTAATTCAGAATCATTTACACCCATTACTACTGTAATATCCTCATCTTTACCTGGTGCTGTTAATATAACTTTTTTAGCTCCAGCTTTTACATGATCCATAAGTTCTTCTTTTGTCTTAAATTTTCCAGTAGACTCTATAACTAAATCAACTTCTAAATCCTTCCAAGGAATTTCCTTTGGTGAATTACATCTTGTTATTTTTATTTCTCTATCATTAATAATTATTGAATCATCTGTTGTCTTAACTTCTCCCTTGAAGGTACCAAAGCATGAATCATAAACAAATAAATGTGCAAGTGTCTTTATATCGGCTCTAGCATTTATAGCTACAATGTTAAAATCCTTCTCTTGACTTTCACATGCTATCCTTAAAAAAGTTCTTCCGATTCTTCCGAATCCATTTATTCCAACGTTTATCATAATTGAACCCCCGCTATTCATTGTTATACTCTTTATATTAATATAGTATATCACATTAGAAAGTGTGTCAAATATAATGCACCATATTTTTTATTGATTTTACATTGGAATATATGGTTTTCTCTTTTTTTCTTCACTTTGCTACCGTTTTCATAATTATTTTTATGTAAAAAATATTAAATTTGCCAGTAAATTTATTAAATTATATTAAAAAATATCTATATATTACTAATATATGTGCTACACTCTTGAATTTGTGATACTCAATAAATAAAAAAGCCCTCACAAAATATATTCTAATTTTTATAAATGCTAAACTTAAAATTACCATCATAATAAGTTATTAGCACATATTAAGATTACTATATTCTGCAAAAGCCTTTTTATTCTATATTACTTTTAAAGATGAGCTTTAAGTTTATCTTTAATATCTTCTGGAGACATATATCCTACCATTCTATCTACAGGATTTCCATCTCTTAGTACTACCATAGTAGGTACGCTCATAACTGAGAATTTTTTGGCAAGATATCTACTTCTATCAATATCTGATTTTAAAAATTTAATCTTTCCACCAAAATTCCCTTCAATATCTTCTAAAACTGGAGATAATCTTTGGCATGGTCCACACCATGTAGCAAAAAAGTCTACTAATACTAATCCTCTTCCTGCTTCACGTTCAAAATTATTTTCATCTATAACTTTCATAACAAATGTCCTCCCATTTATTAAATGTTTATACCTTTATTTTACTATAAATACATAAACTTTAAAAGCATTCCCTGTTTATTATATTTCTTATTTCATAATCCTCCTATAGCTTTAAAAATCACTTTTTAATTATTACTAATCTACTGATTTTAAAGATTCTACCATATGAATATTTTTTAGTTTATAGTACATTACCATATTCACTATACCAGTAAATAGCAATGTAAGTAAGGCCGCCCATAAATAGCTGAATGATGTTATAATTCTTCCAAACATTATAGATTCAACCTCTGCTGTTATCATAATAAATCTATGAAGCAACACACCTAATCCAAGTCCACCCAGCATTCCTATAAAAGCTAGTATAAAATTCTCTCTATATACATAAGCTGATACTTCTTTATCATAGAAACCTAAAACTTTAAGAGTCGCAATTTCTCGCATTCTCTCACTTATATTAACATTAGTAAGATTATATAAAACAACAAAGGCCAAGGAACCTGCAGATACTATCATTACTAATACTACATAATTTAAACTTTTTATAGTATCTTCAAAATTATTTCTAATACCTGAATTAAAGTTAACGGATTTGATATTTTTCATTTCTATCATATCTTTAGCTAAATTATCTTCAAACACTTTTGATGTATCACTTATTTTAGCTATAACTTGGTTATAGTCTATTTCTTTTCCATAAAGTTTTTCATAAAGAGCTGGTGTCATATAGATATAATGGAATACATAGTGCTCTGTTATTCCATTGATTTTTACTGGTATTTTTTCTTCATCGTCTCTCTTGATATAAACAGTATCTCCTAAATTAGCGTCTATCATCTTTGCAACTTTCTCACTAATTACAATTCCTTCATCATCTAATTTTATACCTTTTCCACTCTTACGTTGTCTAAGTTGTATGAATTCTTCAAGGTTTTCCGGCTTGTCTGGTACAGATACTTTTACTTCTTTCTCTACCCCCTCTTTATAAATTTTTACATTAAAGTTCCCAACTGACATATATTCATCAACTTTGTTATTCCTAGATAAATTACTCAAGGTATTTTTGTATTCCTCTCGATCTAGACCATTTTCTAAATCTAGGGTCATCTCAAACTTATAAATTTCTCTAAATTGCTTATCCACAATGGCCCTTATGGAATCCTTGATTCCAAATCCCGCTAGTAATAAGGATGTACATCCTGCTATGCCTATAACGGTCATTAAGAAACGCTTTTTATATCTGAATATATTTCTGGCAGAAACCTTTTTAATAAAGCTAAACTTATTCCAAATAAATGGTATTCTCTCTAACAAAATTCTCTTTCCTTCCACTGGAGCTTTTGGCCTCATAAGAAGTGCTGGAGTCTCTACCAATTCTTTATAACAAGCTAATACTGCTGCCATAGTTGTAGTAATTACAGCTGCTAGGGTAGATAATATAGCATATTTCACATTAAAAGTTAGTATAACCGGTGGGAGCTCATACATAATACCATAGGCATTAGCTATAACTGTAGGGAATACAGTAAATCCTATTGCAAGACCTATAACGCTTCCTGTAATACTTGCAGAAGATGCATATATTATATATTTTGATATAATAGCCCACTTGCTATATCCTAGAGCCTTTAATATTCCTATATTTCCCCTTTGCTCATCTACCATTCTAGTCATAGTAGTTAAGCAAACTAACGCCGCTACTAAAAAGAAAAATACCGGAAAAACCTGGGCTATAGCATTAACCCTATCTGCTGATCCCTCATAATCTACAAAACTGTAATTAGTATTCCTATCTAATACATACCACTTAGGTTCTTTTATATTCTTAATTTTTTTCTCTGCTTCAGTTATTTGAACCTCTCCATCTTTAATTTTTTTCTCTGCATCTAATTTAGCTTTACTATATTCTTCTTCTCCCTTTGTTAAATCTATTTTCCCTTCTTCTAGTATTCTGTGTGCCTGAGCAAATTCATTTTTTGCTGCATCTTTTCCTTTTTCTAACTCAGACTTTTTCTTCTCTAATTCTGTCTTACTAGCTTCAATTCTAGTCTTAGCAGCAGCTAACTGCCTTTCTACTTCTGATATCTTAGCTTTATTAGCCTCTAACTCTTTCTTTCCTTCTGATATATTTTTTTCTGTAGTAGAAATGATTGCCTTAAGCTTTTCTATCTCTATCTGTAATTGTTGTTTTTCAACTTCTGATATATTATTATCTTTAATCTTTTCCTTCAAAATTCCTAAATAATCTTGTGATGTCTTAAGTCCTTCTTCCCCTTTTCTTATTTCTTCTTCTGCTATTTTAAACTGAACTTCTGCAGATTTTTTAGTATCAAAAAAATCGTTATATTTTTTATTGTATTCAGCTTCTCCAATTTGAACACTGTTTTCTCCATCCTTTATTTTCTGTTCTGCTTCTAATGCAAAGATATGAAAATTCTTTTCTTTTTTGGAAAGCTCTTCTTCTCCTGAAACTAGTGATTGCCTAGAACTATTTAGCTTCTCTTCTGCCTTCTTCAGTTCCTTCTCAGCCTTTGATTTTCCATCATTTAATTCATTTTTGCTATTATTAAGCTTTTCATTAGCTTCTTTCATGATTTCTTCATAACGTGTTTCACTTCTCAGTGTTCCAATAGGTTTAATTTGATCTTCAACCTCATCAATTAATTCCTCATATCCTTCACTATGAGTTTGAAGTTCTTTTGCACCTTTAACAGTAACGAACATTTCTGTATAAGCCTCTAAATTGAAATCTTCATTGGGAATCATTATAAACCCACTAACAGTACCATTTCCTATGGAACTACTTCCTTTTTCGAAGGATACATAAAGAGGACTATGAACTGTTCCTACTACCGTAAATTTATTAGTTTTTAAACTCTCTCCTATATCTTTATCAGTACCTGAAGTAACTTCTATAGTGCTTCCTATTTCTATGTTATAGTGTGACATTTTGCTAGCATCAATAACACATTCTCCTAATTTTTCTGGAAACCGCCCCTCTACTAGCAATGGCTTATTTATATAATTTTCATCTTGATTCTTTATACTTTCTAAAGAAATTCCATGTATCTTTAATACAAGTTCCTTCGTTTTTAAATTAGTAAGCACATCTAAAGAATAGGTTGGAAATACCCCTTCTATTTCCTCTAACTCTTTTATAGCTTCTACATCTTCTTCAGTAAGCCCTAATGTAGAAATAAGTTGTATATCCATAAAGTTTTGCTTGTCATAATAATTATCTGCTGTAATTTTCATATCAGGAGATGCAACTTTTATTCCTGCAAAAAATGCTACTCCTATGGCTACTATAGCTACCATAGATATAAATTTACTTAAACTCTTTTTAATATCTCTAAAAGTATCCTTAGATAATGCTCTTCTCATCATTACCATTCAATCCTTTCTACAGAAATCGGATTATCATTAGTAGTAATACTATGGACCTTACCATTTTTAACTTTTATAACCTTATCTCCCATGGCAGTAAGGGCTAGATTATGAGTGATAACTACAATGGTCATTCCCATACTTCTACTCATATCTTGTAATAGTTTTAAAATTGCTTTTCCAGTATTATAATCTAGTGCTCCTGTAGGCTCATCGCAAAGTAATAGCTTAGGATTTTTAGCTAGAGCCCTAGCTATAGCTACTCTCTGTTGTTCTCCCCCTGATAGTTGTGCTGGAAAGTTATTTCTTCTTTCCTTTAACCCTACTGATTCTAAAGTTTTTTCAACATCTAGAGGCTCCTTACAAATTTGAGTTGCTAACTCTATATTTTCAATTGATGTTAGGTTTTGAACCAAGTTATAGAATTGAAACACAAATCCAATATCAAATCTTCTATAAGTAATTAATTCCTTATCACTATACTGGTCTATTCTTTTACCATCTACGTGAATTTCACCAGAAGTACATTTATCCATTCCTCCTAATATATTTAAAATAGTGCTCTTTCCTGCTCCACTAGCTCCAGCAATTACTACGAACTCTCCCTTATCAATAGAAAAATTTACTCCATCTAATGCTTTAATTTCAACTTCGCCCATTTTATAAGTCTTTCTAACATCTACAAACTCTATATACTTGCCCACTAACCTCTCCTCCATAATTTTAAGATAATACAAACTATATGTATTTCTAAACTCCTAACTTCATTATACTCATAAAGTTTAATTAGGATTATGAATATAAAATTAAATTATAAAAAGGGCCTCACAAAATATATTACTAATATCATGTAAAATATTTAAGATGCACTTTAATCATATAAGTGAGTCTTAAATATTGATTTATATTAGTTTATTTTGAGAAAGCCCAATATTTATTTTATATACTAATTATTTTTATTTACAATTTTTCTTGTTAATACTCCTATTAATGGAATTTCATATTCTTTATATTGATAGCACTTTATCATCGCAATAATTTCAAATATGGTTATAAGTATAGCAACTATACCTGTAATAAGTCCTGTTAAAAGGATAGTTCCCAAAGCACCATATGCAAAAGGTCTAAAAAATAATATTCCAATACTTCCGCCTATAATCATAAATATAGTAATATTAAATATAATCGCTATTATATTTATTAAAAAAGCCTGCATGGAGTGAAACCTTACAAAGTAACTATCTTTTTCTAATACATATATAATAATAGGTGCCAGCCATGATATAAATTTTATTCCTGGAATAAAAATTACAACTATAGCTGCTCCATAAGCAATTAGTGCCATAAGATTAGCATCTATATTACCTATAGATGACTTATGTGGTTCATAAATATTCATAAAACACCCTCAATTTTCTCTTTTATACTTATATTATTCCGTAGGTCTACTTATATTACAATATATTTTAAAATTTCACATAATCAAGTGTAATTATATAAATGTTTATATAGTTATACAGTTTCCTCTATACAAAAGTTAAATCTTTGTATAGGAAACTTTTTTAAATTAACCTTTAATTTAAATGATATTTTTATAAATTCATAAGTTTCTTATTTAAGCTCACCATGTTTCTCATAGTGTGAAACTTCCTTTACTTTATTGCTATCATCTACAAAAACTACTGTTGGCTTATGAGTTTTAGCTTCTTCTACATTCATTTCACAATAACTCATAATTATAATCTTGTCTCCAACTTGAACACATCTAGCTGCTGCTCCATTAAGGCATACAAGACCACTACCTCTTTCTCCAGCTATGGTATAAGTTTCAAATCTACTTCCATTGTTTATATCTACAATTTGAACCTTTTCATATTCAAGAATTCCAGCTGCATCAAGTAAATCTTCATCAACTGTAATACTTCCTACATAATCTAATTCTGCTTGAACTACAGTAGCTCTGTGTATTTTTCCCTTTAACATCGTTATTGTCATTGTCTGTCCTCCCAATTATATGTGATAAGTAAAATTATCAATTAATCTTGTTTTTCCAAAATATACTGCTAACGCTACCAGAACATCTTCTTCTATTTCATGAACACTTTCTAAAGTATTACTGCTTACCACTTCTATATAATCAATCCTAGCCAAATTTTCACTCTCTATATTTTCTTTAATTAGTTTTTTAATATTCTCAGCATTTCTTTCACCTGCATTCATAAGATTTTTAGCCATAGATAGTGATTTATTAAGTACTAAAGCAGCTTTTCTCTCTTCTATAGATAAATAAGTATTTCTTGAACTCTTAGCAAGCCCATCTTCTTCCCTTACGATTGGACACCCTACTATCTCTATATCAAAGTTTAAATCTCTTACCATTCTTTTAATAACTGCTAACTGCTGAGCATCCTTTTCACCAAAATAAGCTTTATGTGCTGGTATAATATTAAATAATTTAGAAACTACAGTACAAACTCCTCTAAAATGAGTTGGTCTACTACTTCCACAAAGTCCAGTAGTTAAGCCTTCTACCTCTACAAAAGTTGAAGCATCCTTATAATACATATCTTCACTTTTCGGATGGAATATTAAGCTCGCTCCTGCACTTTCGCAAAGTTTTGAGTCCCTTTCTAAATCTCTAGGATATTTATCAAGATCCTCATTAGGGCCAAATTGAGTTGGATTTACAAACACGCTAACCACTACTCTATCATTTTCTGATACAGCCTTTTTAATTAGACTTTCATGACCTTCATGTAAATAACCCATAGTAGGTACTAAACCTACCTTTAAGCCTTCTGATTTCCATTTCTTAACTATTTCTCTTACCTTTGATACATCATTTAATATTTCCATAATCTTACCTTCTTTTTAGTTTAATTTTATTAGTGTATTTTCTCTAAATATCTTTAATAAAGTTTAGCTATAACGTCTTCACTTATTTTGAACCCATGCTCTGCTGCTGGGAAAACTCCATTGTTAACCTCTTCAATATAATTCTTAAAAGCTTCAGTCATTATAGATCCTAGGTCTACATATTTCTTTACAAATTTAGGTGTAAAATCACTGAACATTCCTAACATATCTTGATATACAAGTATTTGTCCATCACAATTGGCCCCTGCCCCAATACCTATAGTAGGGATTGATATCTCTTTACTAATTATCTCTGCCAATTTAGCAGGTACACACTCTAAAACTATTGCAAAAGCTCCTGCATTTTCTACTGCTTTAGCAGCTTCTATAAGCTCTTTAGCAGCTTCCTCACTTTTACCTTGCACCTTAAATCCACCCAATGAATTTACTGATTGTGGAGTTAGCCCTATATGTGCCATTACAGGAATAGAAGCCTTCGTTATAGCTTCTATTCTATCACACATATCAATTCCCCCTTCTAGCTTTACAGCTTGAGCACGTCCCTCTTTCATAAGACGACCTGCATTAAAAACAGCATCATATACAGAGGTCTGATAAGACATGAATGGCATATCTGCAACTATTAAGGCATTTTGTGCTCCTTTTGATACAGCCTTAGTATGATGAATCATATCTTCCATAGTAACAGAAATTGTATCCTCATACCCAAGGCATACCATTCCGACAGAATCTCCAACTAAAATTCCATTGATGCCTGAATTATCCATAATCTTAGCCATAGAATAGTCATAGGCAGTAAGCATGGTAATTTTTTCACCCTTTG
Source organism: Clostridiaceae bacterium (assembly GCA_902363375.1). GTDB lineage: Bacteria > Bacillota > Clostridia > Clostridiales > Clostridiaceae > Clostridium_J. Next base: position 219,427 of record CABIZX010000004.1, read on the forward strand.
CTTTTGCTTCTTTAAATGTTATAACAGTATTCTTCATTTCATATTCCCTCTCTTAGAAATTCTTCTATTTTCCTATAATCTCTATTTGGATTTTTTTTCTTTGCCACCTTTAATAGATTATTATTTAGAACCATATATAAATTTTTATCTTCTTCATTTAAAGAAATCATATGAGTCTTTATTGTAGATAAATCTCCTCTTTCTAAAGGTCCTGTAAGGCTCTCCGTAGTACCTGCCGCTTTTATATTTTCGATATTATTACTTATAAGAGGATATAGAGCCTCAATTGCTAGTTTCTCACTAAAACCGCAGTGCTTTAGGTAATCTATGCCACTATTAATAAGACCTAAAACCATGTTACTACTAATAACTGATGCTAAGTGATATAAACTCTTATTTTCTTTATCTATTACCTTTACTGAGTTTCCTAAGGATTTAAAAAGCTCAGTAAATAGATTGATATATTTTTCATGTCCTTCAATAGTTATAAAAGCTTCTCTAAAATTTTTATAGGATTCATATTTATCTGATATGGCAAACATAAGATGTATAGAATATGGGTAAGCACCAAACTTACTTATATCTGAAAAGATTTCCGAAGATAACAAACCACTACAGTGGCATATCAATTTATTATTTATAGACAACTCTTTAATTGCATTCCAAACCCCTTCAATTTCTCCATCAGGGGTAGTAATAAAAATTATATCGCTTTCTTCCACTAATTCCTTTAAGCTTAAGAAAGCTTTTGTGCCAGTAAATTCTGCGGCCTCTTTAGCTGAGTTATGATTCTTACTATAATACCCAATAAGTGAGATATCATTCTCTTTAAAGTATTTTCCTAAGGAAAATCCAACCTTTCCGGCTCCAATAAACCCAAATTTTATAACAATCACTCCTCATTTATTTATATTTTTAGCTGATATTAAAATAATTTCTTTAATATTTTCTTATAGAACTAAAAATTATGTGAAGTAATTTGTTATCTAAGTCTCATTCTAAAAGATATGAGCTGTCCGTAAAACTTTTCTTTTATAGTTTTCTAAAGATAGACAACTATAGATATAAATTAAATATAGGTGCAGTTATTTCTATACTGCCCATAATTACTTATATCACAATTGTAAAAGTAATTCAATATTTACAATTTGTATTTTACAACTTAATTTTGAATAGAATAAAATCTTTATAGCATAATAAGACTAATCTATATCATATTATGGATAAATTTATCCACTAAAGGAGGCATACTATGAAAAAATATTTTAAAAAATACCTAAAAATTTTTTTACTTTTACTTCCCCTTATTACAGCCATATTTATCTCATCGGAATCCATAGCCATCGATGAGCCTTCACTTAAAAATGATTTTCTTATTATTGATACAAATAAACAACAACCATTACCAAGTAATTTTAGGATAATTCCATCCTTGAATATATCTGGTAGTGCCCAATTTCATCCTTCTCAAGTTGAAAATATAAAAAAGTCTATAAATAAAGACGATATTTATATAGTCGACTTAAGACAGGAGCCTCATGGATTTATAAATAATATTGCAGTTAGACATTATAATCCAGATACAGTATTAAATAAAGGCCTCACCTCTGCTGAAACTCTTGCTGATGAAAAAAGTAGATTTGAAGCCATTACTCCTGGTTCTAAAATTAATATATATAATAAAAAAGGGAAACTTAAAGATACCATCACCGTAGAAACTTCAGAAACCGAATCTGATTTAGTAAAAAAACATGGACTAAATTATATTTTATTTGCTGTAAGAGATGGTCATATTCCTACACCTGAAGTAGTAGATGAATTTGTAGAGTTTGTTAAAACAACTCCTAAAACTACACATCTTCATTTTCATTGTGCTCATGGAAAAGGAAGAACTACTACATTTATGGCTTTATTTCAAATGATGAATAATGAAAATGGTAAGACCTTAGATGAAATCTTAGAAGAACAATTAGATGCTGGAGGAATAGTCCTTACAAAGAATGTTAAAAGGGCTGAATTTCTTCAATCTTTCTATGATTACACTCTTCAAAATTCTAAGGATAACTATAAAGTTCCTTATTCTAAGTGGATTTCAGAACAGAAATCTTAGTCATATTATAAAGAGCAAAGCATATAGATGTATTTATAAAAATACTATATACTTTGCTCTTTTTTATTTTTTATATATCATTTTTCATTTTTAAAATTCTATAAACACTCTCATCAATTCTTTTATTAGAAATGATACCATTTCTAACAGCCTCTATAACCCCATCTATGGCGCTATTTTGATCTTCAATGCCAGTGGATACTATTATTAAATCATCTCCTGCCTCTATTGCTTTAACTGCTGATTCACTAGTAGGATATTTACCTTTAACTCCTTCCATAATCATATCATCCGTTACTACTACTCCATTAAATCCTAATTCCTTTCTTAATAGCTTTGTAACTATATTACTAGACAAACTTGCCACGTATTCATCATCCACTTGTGGCAAATATAAATGACTTACCATCACCATATCCATACCATTATCTATTGCATATTTAAATGGAATTAACTCTAAATTTCTTAGTTCATCTAATGATTTATTTATAATTGGTACTGCTACATGGGAATCTACATCCGTATCTCCATGTCCTGGGAAATGTTTTCCTACTCCTAAAACGCCAGTACTTCTTAAACCTTTATATACTTCCGTGCCCATAGTCTTAGCAATTTGTGGATCATCAGAGAATGCTCTAATTCCTATTACTGGATTATTAGGATTAGAGTTTACATCTAGTACAGGTGCAAAATCCATATTAAAACCTAAGGACTTTATGGTTTTCCCTATGGCTTTTCCATGTTCAAAAGCATAACTCAAATCACCAGTAGCTCCTACATCCCATGCAGATTCAAACTGCCCCATCTCCTTGGGAATTCTACTAACGATACCACCTTCTTCATCTACTGACATGAAAAGTTTAGGCTGACTTTCACCATTTAATTCATTTAAATCTCCTATTAATCTTTTAGTTTGCTCTACAGTGTTAATATTTTTACTAAATAATATTACTCCACCAGCCTTTTTATTTTTTATCAGGTTTACTATATTATCATCAACCTCATAACCATCAAGTCCAACAATAAACATCTGTCCTACTCTTTCTTCTAAAGTCATATTATCTATTTGCTTTTGTATTAAATCTACTTCTTTTTCCTCCTCTTCCTCTTTACCTACATTGTCCTTAGACTCTGGGGATTTTTCATTTTTCTCTTCTGTTTCTACTTCATTTTTGTCTTCTAAATGTTTATTTATAACACTACAACCGCATAAGAAAATAGCTATAGTAGACATAATTATAACTATTTTCATACACTTAATTAGTTTATTTATAAATTTACCTTTATTTATCTTCATTATCTTACTCTCCTTTAATTTCCTATAATAAAATATACGAAATAAACCACACTAAAATTATATCCAAATTAATTTATTTTTAGGAGGAATTTTTATGGCAAAAGATAGTCAACCTGATAACAAACAAGCTAGAATGGAGAAATGCAATTACCAGACACCAATTACTAGTGAAACTGGGAAAAATCATAATAGGACTGCTAAAAAACACTCCATTAAGAGAGAAGGATTCCAAAGTCCACATATAAACTAACCTTATATCTTAAATTTTAGGGGTTTTCGAAAAATAAACTAATCTAAATAAGTATTAAATATACACTTATATTAATAAAATTCATATTTAATATCTTATACAGGACTAGCAATTTATTTTGAGATAGCCCTTTTTAATATTTCCATCTAAAGTGTCCTACTACTTCACCCTCATTAAAAATAAATGGACACTCTGAAGCTCGTGGTGGAGTATTGTGAATTATGTATGGAACTCCTCTACTATCTCGTTTATCTGAAATTATAACTACATGTTCATAAGGCTCTAGACTAATTATTATATCTCCTGGCTGCCACTGTTTTAAGATATTTTCATCTTTCCAGTTAATCTCTGTAGTTAGAGATTCTGCATATCGATGAAAAAATACTAATTGATTAGGGACCCTTCTAAAATCAATATTAGGATCTGGTTTTCCATTAACATTAGGATACATATCTACATTATTCCTTATATCTTTATCCATTAAATCTTTAAGATTTATATCAATATTTTCAAAAGCTCTCCATATTACATCAGTGCATACTCCTTCTTTTTTAGGTGGATAACCGCCGTCATAGTAAGTACTCTTATATTTAGTTTTATTTTTTACTTCTTTTCTTGCTCCCTTAACTAAATCTATAGCATCAGAGATATTATTATTTGTATCTATTTTACTATATTCGCTGCCTTCAATATTATCTGAGTCTATTCCTAATACTTTTTCTATACTCCAAAAGCTAGCTTCAATTCTACCTATAATAAATCTTCTAAATGGGTCTATATTAACTATACATATTAGAAATATCAATATAAAAATACATATCCACTGGCATATTCTTTTAGAAATAACTTTCATAACCCCTCCTAAATTATAAATATCTTAATTTTTAGCTTTAGTTATGCCTTATATCTAATTAATAGATTCATATGTAATATTTTATATATACTTATATTACCCTTCTTTTATTTATTTTTATAAATAAATTAACAATTAATTTTATTTAGCCATTTACATGAATTACCCATTATCATTTTACAAGTATTAACAACCTTCTTAAACTGTAGTATTATATTTATATACGGAGGTGTGTTAATTATGATTTATTTTGCTCATAGAGGTGCTAGCGAAAATTATCCTGAGAATACTTTGCTTGCCTTTGATAAAGCTATTATGGCAGGTGCAAAGGCTATAGAACTAGATGTTCATAAAACAAAGGATAACAAGCTAGTGGTTATCCATGATGAAGATGTAAAAAGAACTTATCAAGGACGGGGTCTTATAAAAGACTTAACCCTTGCTGAATTAAACTCTTTGAAATCTAGGGATAGTGAGTATGAAAATAGTAAATTATGCAAAATTCCAACTTTATGTCAAGTTTTAGAACTACTTAAACCAAGTAAAGCATTTATAAATATAGAATTAAAAACTGATGTTGTTCATTATCAAGATATAGAAAAAGATGTAATAGATTTAATAGGAAAATATGATATTAAGGATAATACCTTACTTTCTAGTTTTAATCATAAATCTCTTGAAATTTGTAAATCTATAGATGAGAATATAAAATTAGGAGTTCTATTTCATAAAAAAATAGACAATATAGTTGCTTATGCTAAAAATTTAGGTGCTTACTCCTTAAACCCTAATTTTCATTTAGTAGATGAGGCCTTAATAAATCTTGCCCATAATAATAATTTAAAGGTGTTTACTTATACTGTAAATAAGCCTTTTATTGCTTCACACCTTGATAAAATTGGTTGTGATGGTATTTTTACAGACAATATAGAGAAATTTATTTAATATATATAATTAAAAGAACTTCTATTCAGTGAACTAGTGCAAATTCATCAGTGTAGAAGTTCTTTTATTATACTTAATTTCTCTTTTAAGAGGATATTAAGTTGCCAGCGTTTAAATTTGATTATATTTCCTTATCTCTTCTATTTTATATTATTACCATTAAATTAAATAATATAATACTTATTAATTAATAGTATTATAGGATTAATCTTATATAGGTATAGTTTTTTAATCATTATAATAACATATCAATGTTTTAAATTTTCGAAATATTTGTAGAACTATTTTTGCTTATAATGATATAATTATTTAGGAACCAAAAATATTTATAAAAAAGGTTGTGGTATCATTGAAAACAAAACAAATAGTTTATAGTGGGCTTTTAATTGCTTGCAGTGTTTTACTTCCTCAACTATTTCATTTAGTAGGAGGACCTGGCCTTGGCACTACACTACTACCTATGCATATTCCTGTGCTAATTGCTGGTTTTATTCTTGGCCCTATTTCAGGTCTAATGATTGGAGTTGTAAGTCCTATATGTAGCTTTTTATATACGGGAGGAACCATGCCTGCAATACCTATGCTATATCTTATGATAGTTGAGCTTGGTACTTATGGTTTATTTACAGGACTTATATTTAAGAAATTTAAGATTAATGTATATGTATCTCTTATAATTTCTATGATTGCAGGTCGAGTAACTAGAGGTCTAATTTTTGTTGTTGCTACAAAGTTTTTAGGAATTATACTTCCACCTGCTATGGGTATCTCTATAGCCATAACTCAAGGTATACCTGGAATAATACTTCAATTATTAATTATTCCACCAATAATATATCTATTATGTAAGCTACCTTATACTAAAAACTTGATGACTGAATAAAATTAAAGGAGTAATAAAATGAATGATAGTATAAAAACTTTGCTTGAAGAGTATAAATATAGCTGTATCCTTATAGCTAATGAAGAAATCATAATGACTTCCTTTGATAAAGGAATTAATCCTCTATATAAATATATTAAAAGAAATGGCATATCTTCTAATCCTTTAATCATGGGTGATAAAATTGTAGGAAAAGCTGTTGCACTTTTAGCTGTTCATGTGGGGGTTAAATATATTTACACAAGAGTAATTAGTAAGGGTGCCATAGAAATATTAAATTATCATAATATTAAATTTGACTATGAAGAAATTGTTCCTTTTATAAATAATCGTAAAAAAGATGGACAATGTCCCATGGAAGCCTCTTTAGACAATATAATAGATCCTTTAGAAGGATTCAACACAATTGATACATTTATTAAAAATAGAGATTTAAAGGAGTGTATAAAATGATTTATAAACCCTATGGTAAAACTGGTAAAATGGTATCTGCCCTTGGATTTGGTGGCATGCGATTTAAAGATGATTGCTCCATTGAAGATGGTGCTGAAATAGTTAGATATGCAAATAGCCTTGGTATAAATTACTTTGATACTGCACCTAACTATTGCAAAGATAGAAGTGAGGATATCTTTGGAGAAGCTTTTAAAAATATGCCTGGTGAGTTCTATGTATCTACGAAAAGTAGCCTTGGCAGTGAACCAGATGCAGACTCCGTAAGACGCAGAATAGAAAATTCTCTTAAAAGACTAGGCGTAGATAAAATTAACTTTCATCATATGTGGTGTATTATGAATCTAGATCACTATAGAAAAGTTATGGCAAAGGATGGACCTTACTGGGGAGCTCTTAAAGCTAAAGAAGAAGGACTAATTGATCATTTAGTATTTTCTACTCATGCCTCTGGTGAAGAAATAAGAATTATGGTAGAAGAAGGCTACTTTGAAGGCGTAACTCTAGGATATAATATTCTAAACTTTCCTTATCGTCAAGAAGGTATTCAAGCTGCCTATGAGCATGGCTTAGGAGTTGCAACTATGAATCCTTTAGGCGGCGGTTTAATTCCTGAAAACCAAGATTACTTCTCTTTTTTAAAAGAAAATGAAGATGAAAGTGTTGTACAGGCAGCACTACGCTTCAATGCTTCTCATGAAGGTATTTCTGTAACTCTTTCTGGTATGGGGAGTAAAGAAGAAGTTAAACATAATGTAGATGCCATAAGAAATCTTACTATTCTTAAAAATTCTCAGATAGAAGCCTTAAAGTCTTCTCTGAAACAAGATATGAATCAACTCTGTACTACCTGCCAATATTGCAAACATTGTCCTAAGGGTATAAATATTCCTAAATACATGGATCTATATAATCACTATGTACTAAAAGGCATTACAGGTGTAAAAGAAGTATATGAAACTTTATCTAAATATGGTGATATTGACTTTAAAAAGGATATGTCTCCTAATGACTGTATTGGCTGTAAGAAATGTGAAGCTCTTTGTACCCAAAAGCTAAATATAGTCGATAGGCTAAATTGGATTCAACAAAATGTAATTAATAAATAATATTTATATCTTTATAATTGCATAGTTAGTTATGAATAAAAAAGATATGAATTTATTAAACTCTAATTTAATAAATTCATATCTTTTCTCTCTTATGTATTAAAATACTGTTTATATTTTATTTATTATGTTTTACTGTTTTCTATTTCATTTCTATTAACTACTGTAGTGTTTCTACCCTTTTCTTTAGCTTTATATAGACTTTTATCTGCTCTATGTATTATTTCTTCCGTATTTACATTTGATCCTTTAAAACCATATACTCCAAAACTACAGGTTATACTAAATTTGTTATCATTATACTCAAAGGTTGTTTCTTCTAACTTTCGTCTAATTCTTTCAGCAATAATCTCTGCCTTATCTTCATCTGTATCATTTAGGACTATTAAGAATTCCTCTCCACCGTAACGTCCAATCCAATCACTACTATTATTTCTAATGTAATCTGATGCTATTTTAGTAAAGTCCTTCAATACATTGTCTCCAATTATATGACCATAGGTATCATTAATTTCCTTAAAATGATCTATATCTGCCATTATAACGGACATAGGCTTGTGCTCTCTTATACATTTTTCAATATCAATCTCTAATCTTTCTCTTATATATCTGCGATTATATACCCCTGTCAAATCATCTATTAATGTAGTTTCCTTTATATCTTTAAGGAACTTCTCTATAGACTCTTCATATTCCTTATTTCTATTTATTATAGAGCTACCTTGTGATATATCCTTTAAAATCTCAACTACATAAGTTTTTTCCTTGATTTTAACCGGTGATGCTATAACCAAAAAAATCCTATTGCTATTATACTCAATCTTTACTACAGTTTCATTACTTTCATAGGCTTTTTTTGAGATACAATTTTCACACATCTTATTTCTATTCCACAATTCATAACAGAATCCTTCAGCCTTTATACTCTCACCACTAGTCGACAGTACTCTGTTTTTCATAGGGTCAATTATTCTTATAATATCGTACATATTTTTAAAAACTGAAAGTCTATCCTTAATATTATCTATTATATCCATAATTTAAAAACCTCCTTTCAAAAATATAGCTTTATCCTTTTTTGTTGTATATCTTTATAGTTTAATGAAGTACTTAATTATAATATTCTCTCTACAGTATCTTGATTATACGTTAAACAAACGTAATGAAAAATATACTTTTCCTACTCTTCTATTGGAAATACATCTATATATTTGTCTGACGTATCTTCAGTTAAACTTTCTACACTCATAAGTTTTTTATTAATCTGTTTAGTTCTTGTGCCCACAAGTTTATCTAAATCTGTACTTGCTTGATTTAGCTTTTTCTGTGTGGCTTTAAGTACTTCTTCAAACTTTCCAAATTCTGTTTTAACTGCTCCAAGCACGTTCCAAACTTCACTTGACCTTTTTTCAATAGCAAGAGTTCTAAAGCCCATCTGCAAACTATTAAGAAGTGCTGCTAAAGTTGTTGGTCCTGTTACGTTAATCTTATATTCCCTTTGAAGAATTTCTACTAAATTAGTTCTCTTAACTACTTCTGCATAGAGTCCCTCTATGGGCAAAAACATAATTGCAAAATCTGTAGTATATGGTGGATCTATATATTTATCCCTAATATCCTTAGCTGACTTCTTTATAGCTCCCTCTAACTTTTTATAATTTTCTTCAATCAAACTTTGATCTCCTACATCATAAGCATCTACCAAGTTATGATATACATCTAGTGGAAACTTTGAATCTACAGGCAGATATACTACATCAGAAGCTTTGTCCTTTCCTGGAAGTCTTATTGCAAACTCTACATTATCCCTTGATCCTTTTTTAGTTGCCACATTTATATCGTATTGATCCTTAGTAAGAATTTGATCAAGAATTCTTTCCAATTGAATTTCTCCTAGTGTACCTCTAGTTTTAACATTAGAAAGAACTTTCTTTAGATCTCCTACACCCATAGCTAAGCTTTGCATTTCCCCTAATCCTTTATGTACAACTTCTAGTCTTTCACTTACCAACTTAAAGGATTCTCCTAATCTCTTTTCTAACGTACTTTGTAACTTTTCATCCACAGTCTCTCTCATTTTTTCTAACTTATCCTCAGTGGATTTAAGTAATTCTCCTTGTTTTTGAGATAATTCACTAAATTTCTCTTTCTGTAGATTATTAAACTCATTTACACTTTTAGAAAATTGGTTTTCAAAGGATTTAAGAGATTTTTCTATAGTATTAGAGTAAATATCCAGTTGATTCTTTTGCAAATTAGCTATTTCACTCATTCTAGCTAGAATAGACTCACTTAGTCTCTGTATTTGAAGATTTAGCTCAATTCTAGCCTCCTTTTCTCCTTTTCTAGTCTCTTCCCTATTTCTAGAGATTTCATCTCTAAAAGCTCTTTCTAATTTATCAATTTCTTTATCTATATCTATTATTTTTTGTTCTATATGAACAACAGCATTTCCCACTTCCGCTGAACTTCCTCTTTTAGCTCTACTTCTAGAATTGTTTAAGGTTAAAGTCAAATATATATTTACAATTAGTAATACAATTAGTAATACAATTATAATTCCTAATAGAATTTCCATAAACTTATTCTCAACTCCTAATTTAAACTCAATATTCAAATCTATCTACAAGGTGCATCCATAAAACTATTATTCAAAGCACCTATAATTTACATGCTATTTATTTAATTCTTTTTTTTAATTAATCTAATAAATGTGAAAATATGCTCTATTAAAGCATTATATCACTTCTCAAGATAAAATTACAAATCCAATAAATACAAGCTTATGTACTTTTACTTTATATTGACCAAAGCCAATGCTTGCAAATATTCACTAGCATTGACTCCAAATTTTTAAGTATTTCTCATAAGTACAATTTTGAATTCAGTCCCGATTCCAACCTTACTTCTAACTTCAATGTATCCACCTTGTGCTTCAATAATGGATTTGCTGAGTGATAACCCTATACCAACTGAGTCAGATTTTCCTCCTTTATAGAATCTCTTAAAAATATTAGGAAGATCTTTTTCATTAATCCCTTCTCCATTGTCTCTTATTATTATTTTTGTATTTATCGGATTCTCTTCAAGTTGTATATAAACTTCTCCACCTAGACTATGCTCTATACTATTTTTAACTATATTAATTAAAGCTTCCCCTAACCATTGCTCATCATAATTAAATATGAATTTATTGTTATACTTTTTATTATCTTTATCTATTAAACTTTTATCAATATCTACATCTTCTACCCCTATACTATTTTCAAAGGATATATTCACCTTATTTTCAGCTGCCATCACTGCAACATTATCCATAACTTCATAAATAGTATTAACTAAGCTATTTTCCTTTATATTAAAATTAATAGTCCTTGCATCTACTTTGGCTAATTTTAATATACTTCTTATAAGCCAGTCCATACGATTTAATTGTGATTTACTACTTTCTAAAAACTTTTTTCTATTTTCTTCATTAATTTCCCTATTACTTAAAATATCATTGTAAACAATAAGGGCCGATAATGGGGTTTTTAATTGATGAGATATATCTGATAATATATTTACTAGAAACTCTTTTTCTTTTTTTAAATCTATCATTTGGCTTTGTAAGATCTGTCTCATATTCTTAAACCCATAGGAAAGCTTTGCGAAATCTCCTTCTTTTTCTTCATAAATATTTATATCATAATTTTCTTCTACTATTTCTTTAGATGCTTTAGTTAAATTTCTTATACGTTTATATATATAATTATATTGGATATAATTTAAAAGAATTAATATAACTGCAAAAATAGCCCCAATAGATATTAATATAAATCTACTATTTTTAAAAGCTTCATTTATTCCCTCTAAGTACCTTATATCTAGGGTATTACTGTATCCGTAGTTTTTTAAAATTCTTTCTCCTATTTCTACCTCTTCCTTAGTCGGTATTTTAAAGGCTAGTTCCATTAAATCTATTTCCATTTCAGGGTATTTTTCTATGATAGTTGCCACCATAGCAGCTCTTCCACCTATATATTGATTTTTTATATTTTTAAAACTAAATGTTACACCTATATTGATCATAATTATAAATAATATAAATATTATAATTAGAGTTATGGAACTCTTTTTTAGTTCCGGATTTATAAAATTCTTCACCCTTTTCTCCTACTTTCCATTAACAACTTCCCTTACCCATATATACCCTAATCCTCTTTTAGTAGTTATATATTCAGGTTTACTCGGATTATCCTCTATCTTTTCTCTAAGCCTTTTAATATAAACAGAAAGTGTATTCTCTTCTACATAAGCCCCTTCATCTCCAAATAACTCATTCAACATCTCTTCTTTACTAAGTAAGGTACCCGGATTATGTAAAAATGCTAAAAGAAGCTTATATTCTTTTGCTGTCAACGCCAGTTTTTCATCATTTTTACATACTTCTGCATTACCAGTATTAATAGCTATATCTCCAGATCTTAAAAAATTTGAATTATTCTCTCCTCTTCCAACCCTCCTTAAAACAACTCTGATTCTTGACAATAACTCCTTAACTCTAAAAGGTTTTGTTATATAATCATCTCCACCCATGTCTAACCCTAAAATTACATTAACCTCTTCGTCTAAAGCAGTTAAAAATATTATAGGAGTATCCTTTTGGCTTTTTACATATTTACAAAAATCATATCCACTACCATCGGGTAAATTTATATCTAAAAGTATTAAATCAAACTCCTCTTTATTAAATTCTTCTTTTCCATGCTCTATAGAACCTACTCCGGAAACCTGATATCCTTCTTCCCTTAATGTATACTCTACTCCTAATGCTAATGCTTCATCATCTTCTACTAATAAAATCCTATTCATCTTAACCCCCTGTATAAAGATTTTTAAATTACTTATTTTTTATCTTCCTATCATTATGCTATTAAGCTTATGTATTTAATAATATTATCACTATAATCATATAATACTATTATACTTTTAGAAAGTTTATCCAATACCTATAATAAAGGTTCAAGGAATTCTCCTTGAACCTTTATTACATCCATTTTCTATTTCATTCTAATAATATTTTCAATTTCTATCAAGATACTATTAAATCTAAAATAATTACTCTCCTCTTATGTTATTAATTATATTTTCTTTACTAATTTTCCTAAGAGGTATTAAGGCTGAAAGATAACCTATAGCTATTACAGCTACTATTGATATTGTTATACTTTCCCAAGGTAACATAAACTTAAACTCTCTAATATCAGACATTGGATTATATAGTATATAGGATAATACAGTTCCAGCTACAGCTCCAAAAACACCACCATATAATCCAAACAATACACCTTCAGAAGTTATCATCTTTCTCACTTGTTTTTTAGTCATTCCAATAGCTTTCAGTGCCGCTATTTCTTTTTTTCTTAGTAAAATGTTTGTAGTTATTGTATTTATTATGTTTACTGAACTTATTAAAGTTATTACTATTGTAAAGCCCATAAGTAATATACTCATTTGTAATTTAAACGCTTTATCACTTCTTGCAGCTTCAATTTTATTATAATAACTAATTCCGGCATTTGTATTTTCTATCTTTTTCAAACCTTCATCAACTTTATCAACATAGCTTTCATTACTGAGCTTTATACCCACACCCTCAATTCTAAAATTCTCCATCTGCTGTGGATTACCTTCAATTACATTTTTAACAGTATTTTTACTTCCTATTACATTTAATACCCCCTGATAATCAACAAAATTAAAGGGCTGTACATCTACAATTGCTGCTACTTTAACCTTCCTGAGGTCTTTACTGTTAAAATTCTCTTTTCCCTCTGAATATTCAACATTACTAATTAAAATTTCCTCTCCTACTTTAAGTTTAGCCATAGGCGCAATAAGACTTCTTTTCTCCCCAAAGAATGTTGTTTCTCTGACTACAATTACTTCTCCATCTTTAAGAGTGTCAATATTACCTTCTTTAATATATTTTTTAGTTGCTTCTAATTTAGTATCTTCATAGGCTTGGAATACAACATTAATTTTAGACTTCTTTTCTCCATCTACCTTACTGTTAAATGAATCCTCACTACCACTTTCCGCTGCCCATTGTCTAACTTCTTCTGGTATAGAAGATTCTTCAACAAATCCTTCTGTTAAAATATAATTATAATTTGTATATACCTCCTTTACTCCTGAAATATTCTTTACTTCGTCAATGATTTTCTCACCTATCGGTTGTGATTCATCAGTATTATAGTTCTTATATAGACTAAAGGCCATTTCATTATCTTCTGTAACCTTTTCTGTAAAATTACTTGAAAACCTAGCAAAGCTCGTAAAAGTTACAAATAAAGTTACACTTATAGCCATAGATAATACTGTTATATAAAATCTTTTTTTATTTCTCTTAACATTTTTTAAAGCCATTGAAGTATCTATTTTAAGGAACTTTCCTAAAAATCTACCGCTACTATTCTTCTTTTCTTTTTTTATTAAAGATTGACTACTTATAGCTACTAAAGGTGATATTTTACCTGCACTTCTAGCAGGTAAGTAAGCTGATATATATATAGTTATAGCGCCTATGCCTCCACTCAGTAATAACATTAACGGTGATATTATTACTTTAAGATTTGAAAATTCTCCATAACCTGATATTTTATTAAAGGTAATGGCAATACAATATACAGCTATTATTCCAAAGAACAGGCCAAGTGGAATGCCTATAAGTATCATAATAGATGCTTCCCTAATTACTAAGGTTATAATTTGTTTTTTAGTAGTTCCAATAGCTCTTAACAATCCGAATTGTTTAATCCTCTCTGCTATGCTAATATGGAATGCATTATAAATAACTACTATTGTAGCTAAAACAACAATTCCTATGACAATAAAAACTACACCATATATAGACCTATTTAGTTCCCCATTACTAGATTCCCCTGTAATTCTTAACAGTTCCTTATTTTGCTCTACCTTGCTTCTATCACTAACAAGATTAGATATTTCATTAATTACTTCTTGTTTATTAGCTTCATCTTTAATTTCAACTAATACTGTAGAATCCATTTTTATATTGCTACTACTTTTAATTAAATAAGCCTTTGATATTCCTTCTGCTTGGTTTTCCCAATTATCTTTAGCTATTCCAGATAAAATATAATTTCTCTCTTTTCCAGTTTCATCTTGTATTTTAACTGCATCTCCAACCTTAATTTCTTTATTAAAATATCTTAGAATCCATCTCTCAATAACAATTTCACTATCCACCTTAGGCAATTGTCCTTCTTCTAAATTTATATTCATAAGTCTAAATGCTGCTTCATTTAAATAATTTAACTGAATACTTTTATCTTTAATAAAGGGCACTTTATCTTCACTAACCATAGCTCCTATAGCATTTATCTTAGGATTAGTCTCAATCTTATTTATTTCCTCCTCTGACACATTTGTTATAGCCACATGAAAAGCTCCTATTGTTTTCTTTGTATTTTCTAACATGGAATTCTGTACTGTTAATATAAAGGTACAAATGGATGTTATAAGTGCCACTGACAATATTATTCCTATTATAGTTAATATGGTTCTTTTTTTATTATCCTTTAAGTATCTTCCACTTAAAGCTTTATAACTATTAATCAATGTTTATTCCCCCTATTACATAGTTTTTTCACTTTCTATTCTCCCATCACTTATAGTTATAACTCTATCAGCTTGCTCAGCTATCTTACTATCATGAGTTATAAGTATCAATGTTTGATTATATTTTCTTGCTGTCATCTTTAAAAGTTCTATAACTTCTTTAGAATTTTTACTATCTAGATTTCCTGTTGGTTCATCCGCAAGAATTATAGATGGTTTGTTAATAAGAGCCCTTGCTATAGACACTCTCTGCTGTTGCCCTCCAGAAAGCTCTGATGGAATATGCTTTCTTCTGTCCTCTAATCCAATCATAGATATAATCTCATCTAAGTACTTCTTATCTACTTTCTCACTATCAAGAAGCGCTGGCAAAGAAATATTCTCTTCTACATCAAGAATAGGAACTAGGTTGAAAAATTGAAATATGAACCCTATATTTCTCCTTCTAAAAATACTAAGTCCTGTTTCATTTTGTTTATATATATCTATATCATTTATAAATACCTTTCCAGCTGTAGGCATATCTAATCCACCTATTAAATGTAACAATGTAGATTTTCCAGAACCAGATGCTCCAACTATAGCTACAAATTGACCTTTATCTATACTAAAACTAACATCATCCAAAGCACGAACCTGATTATCTCCTTCTCCATAATATTTCTTTAAGTTTTCAACTCTTAAAATCTCCATATTCACTTCTCCTTTATTCTATATTTCATTTTATAGTGATAATAATTTAAATCTCAGTGAAGTTAATACTTCTATTAATTAAATCATATTTCTCTATTCATCTTCTCTACAAATATGATTATATATATTACAAGTCTCTTTAACCATAAAACTTATCTTACATAATTAATAATTATCTTACAATTTAGTCATATAAAAAGGATGTAATAAAAATTGTCAAACTCAACTTTTATTACATCCCTTATTTTGTTCAAAATAATTTTTAATTTTTCTATCTAATTTTAAACTGTAAATTTTAGCATACTAATGTATATAATACGGTGTTGGATCTATTTTTTCTCCACTAGCATTAGTAACCTCAAAGTGTATATGCGGTCCCGTTGAATATCCAGTAGTTCCAACTAAGGCAATCTGTTGTCCACCTTTAACGCTCTCTCCTGGACTAACTAAAAGTTTTGAATTATGGGCATATAAACTACTAATGCTACCATGATTTATTACTACTACATTACCATAACCATTCATCCATCCTGAATAAGCCACAGTACCATCCATCAATGAATGTACACCTGCTCCTTGTGGTGCTCCAATATCTACAGCCGCTTGGAATTCTTCCTTTCCGCTAATAGGATTTATTCTCCATCCATATCCTGATGTAATTGGATAAGCTATATTCCCAGTTATAGAATAAATCTCACCATTAGATACTACTTGTCCACTTTGTGAATTTCCCGAATTTCCTCTACTTGGTCTTGTAGCTTCTTGTTCCATATTATTAATTATAGCAACAATTTCTTGAAATTCTGATTCTTTTTCAGCTATCATTCTTTCCTGAACATCTATATCCTCTTCTATTTTAGCCATCATTACAGATTTTTCATTTCTTTTATTATCAAGCTCGTCTGATTTTGCTTCTTTTAAAGCCATATTTTGCTGTAAATTTTCTTTTTCTTCAGATGCTGCCTGTAATGTCTCATTCAGCTCCTTTTTACTATTCGCAAAATCGGATAATACTCCTTTATCAAAGTTTAAAATAGTTTTAATTACTTCTAGCTTATTAAAAAAATCAGAAAATCCTTTAGATTCAAAAAGAGCCTCAATATAGCCTTGTCCTTGATTTTTATATAGTGTTCTCATTCTTTTATACATAATATCCTTATTATCTTCTAAATCTTTTTCTAACTTTTTGGCCTTTTCATTAAGATCCTCTATTTTGGTAGTAGCTTTATCCATGTCTAACTTAAGATTATAGATTTCATTATCTAAAGCATCTATCTCTTTATTAAGATCTTCCATATCCTGAAGCACATCATCTTTACTTCTTTCTAGCTCTTTTATTTTTTCCTTACCACTACCTATTTCTTCTTTAATGCTGTTTGATTCTTGTTTTTTATCACTTATTTCATCTGCTATAGCACTAGTGGTAATTAAATTAGTACATATAAGTACTGAAATAATTAATTTTATTTTCTTATTCATTAGTTTCCCTCTTTTAATTTTATTTAATTTTTAAATTTATTCCATGCCACCTCCTTAGTCCAAGCATTTATGGATATATACTAACTTCTTATAAATTAAATGTCAACCACTTTACCCCTACCAATATGTGTTATTAAAGTTTATTCATAAAAAAGCTGTTGTAAAATAAGTTAATCCATATAAATATTGAATATAACTTTATCTTAAAATTTATATTCAACACTTTATAAAAATTAACAATCTACTTTACAACAGTCTTCATATCAATTATGTTTAAAACTATATATTAATCATATAAATCTATTTCTAAGCTTGAAGCTGATGAATGTTCAAATTCGCATATGTCATAGCCTGATACATTTAAGTTAAAATCCTTTTTTTCGCCTCTACCTAAATATCCTTCATAACTTCCATTAAAGGTCATAGAATTAAAATTTTTATCATTTTCTAAATTTTCATCATCAAAGTGTGATTGACCATTATTATTGCTTCTTAAATTAACCTTCATAGCATATTCATCAAAATTAGTTTTATAATCTACATCATGGCTAACTAATACAACATTTTTTCCTATTGGCATGTAAGATTCTATATCTATATAGTTAGCATTGATTATAACATCCTTAGGTAGTACTGCTCCTCCTTGATAATCTTTGTAAGTTCCCCCTGAATATATTCTTACATTATGACAGTCTATTCTAACATTCTCCGCATTTATAAATTCTCTTAAATCCATCTCTAGATAGTTACTAGTTTTAATACTTATATTCTTAAGAGTATTATTATACGGTAAATTTACATATCCGCCTCTAGGGCTTGTAAAATTCAATGTATCCTTTAAAACTTTACTATCTTTTATTATTAGATTTGTGTAATAATTACTATTAAAATTAATATTTACTCCAGCTGGAACTTCTATAATAATTTGAGCATTATCATTTTTCTCTTCCATAAGTGTATATATAAATGCATCATAAGACTTTTCAAAGAATCCTTTTATATTCTCTGCTTCAAAAAATTTATACTCTGTTCTATCACCAACCACTTTCAGTTCCTTTGTATTTGCATCATAAAAAGACTCTACCTTCATATCATTTTTAAGATATTCTAGAACCTTAACCCTAGTCTTTTTATCTGATGAAGATTTAACCTCTACATTGTATCCCTTACTCTCCAAGGAAGAAATATCAATAGAATTGACCTGTTCTTCAGTTACAAATACTTCTCTTTCAACTGGAGTTGCATTTATTATTTCTCGTTGCACTCTATAAACCTCATTCATGATTTTAGGCATTATATAAACTCCACTTATTATAGAGCCTGTAATTCCTACTGTTATAAAAACTCCCGCTACAATAAGGGCTTTTTTCCATCTATTCATTAGATTTTACCTCCTTATCATCTTCATTTCTTTCTAAATCTTCATAGTCAGCATCTACAACTTCTGTGAATACAAGCTTTTCATCATAAGTTTTTTCTTCTGAAACTTCATTATTCATTGAAGTTTCTCCTATATATTCTTCATTAATTGCTTCTTCACTTTTTTCATTATTAGTATCACTATTATCCTTATTGTATTTGTTGCTCTCTTGTTCATTTTTCACTCTTACATACATATTTCTAGTTTTAATCCAAGATATATACTGAACTACTAGATATTTTAATCCTTTATACACTAAACAATATACTGTCCAACCTAAGATAATAAACCCAGTCCATGCTATGCAAGCAAAGAATCCAAATACACCCATGGATATATTAATCCCACAAAGAAATGCAGCTCCTAGATAACCTATAAAGTTAGCAATTGACATTCCAATAAGTCCTAGTCCACTAGCTATCATAGACATGGCTATGGTTAACGCTGGGAAAAATAATAGAACACTTATTATAACTATTATCAATTTAACTCCAGCAGAAGATATTTTACCGTTAATTACTGAGTTAGAATCTAAAAATTCTTTAGTTTTATTGCCCACTTTTTTTCCTTGCCTATTTACATTTTTCCAAAGATTTTTAACATCCTTAGAAAACTTCTCTTTTAGTTCACTATTTGTATTACTTGCAGTTTTTCTTTGCCCCTTTATCTCTTCAATTAGCTCATTAGCAATACTTTTAGGAGACCCTAAACTTTTTATAATTTCCTCATCACTTTTTCCTTGAAGTTCTCCATTTAAGAAAAACTCCTCATAGTCTCTTAATATATCATTTATTTCAAGATCACTAAAGCTTCCTTTCAAATAATCTCTAAGTATATCTAAAAAATCATTTTTGGTCATTATTACCGCTCTCCTTCCTATAACATTCTAAGATTAAATTAACATCTCTTACGAATTCATCCCATTCCCGAACTAGCGTTCTTAAGTTATCTTTTCCATAGCTTGTTATCTTATAATATTTTCTATCTGGTCCACCTTCTGACTTCACCATATAGGTCTCAAAATTTCCTTCTGTAGTAAGTCTTCGTAATAGTGGGTATATGGTGCTCTCTTTTACAGACATAACTCTTGAAATATTTTCTACAATTTCATAACCATACATATCTCTATCATTAATAAGCGTAAGAACACAAATTTCAATTACACCTTTTCTGAGTTGTGTACTCATATGGCTTCCTCCTTTATTAAGTTTTAATAATATACTTTTTAAAATAGGCCTATACTTCATACTATGTAAAACACAATAGTTTATCAAAAATATAGAGGTTATTGTATATTAAACAATACCTTCTAAAAAAATTTTGGAGATTACTATGTAAAACGTAGTAGTTCTTTAAATTTTTAGTACTACGTTTTGCGTAGTACCCTTATATCCTTATATTATCATAGTATTACGTTATACACAATAGCTATAAATTAAAAATATCTTTAGAAAATCTTAAGATTTTCTAAAGATATTGAATTTAAATACTATAAAACTACTCTAACTAAATTAATTAGCATTTTTGAATTTTAAATATAAAATTCTATATACTTATCAATATATTTCTATAGATAAAATATTGCATATTTTAGGGGCTTTCTCAAAATATATTACTAACATTATGTAAAATATTTAAGAAAGCCCCTTTAATTAAATCTTATTATTTTTTATAGCTTTCATATACTTCTTGAATCTTATTCCAATCAAATAAGTTCCAAATGTTATTAACATAGTCTGGTCTTACATTTTTATATTTTAAGTAATAAGCATGTTCCCAAACGTCTATAGTTAGAATTGGCTTTTTACCTACGCTTAAAGGTGATTCTTGATTCAAAGTAGCCATAACTTCTAGTTCGCCATCTTTATTTAATACGAGCCATCCATAGCCTGAACCAAATTGTCCAATAGCAGCTTTAGTAACAGCTTCTTTCATATTTTCAAAGCTTCCAAATGCCTTATTAATTTTTTCAAGTAATTCTCCTTTTGGTTCTCCTTTTCCATCAGGTGTTAAGATACTAAAATAGAAGTTGTGATTTGCAACCCCTCCACCTTGATTAATAAAACCTTGACGAATTTCACTTGGAATACTGTCTAAATTCTCTAATAGTTGCTCTAAAGTTTTACCTTCAGTAATATCTCCATGTCCTTCAAGCAACTTATTAAGATTATTCACATAAGTTTGTAAATGTTTGCTGTAGTGAGTTTCAACTGTTAAAGCATCAATATATGGCTCTAAACCATTGTACTCATAAGGTAATTGTATTTTATCATATGTCATTTTAAATCCACCTAACCTTTCTATTTATAACATATACTTATATTTTACCACTTTTTATCCATATAAGCACTGATAAAAATGATTTATATCGTTTTTATTATTATAAAACATTGAACATATTATTCATTACTAATTTCAAATTAACTATTTATAAAAGTTTCTTATTAAAATTTGCTATACATTAGGGATTTCGATTATAAATTCTGTTCCTTCATTTAATTTACTTTTTACTTTTACTACACCTCCATGAGCCTCTATTATTGCTTTAGATATAGTAAGTCCTATACCTGCTCCTCCTGTAGCTCTTGTTCTTGATTCATCAGCTCGATAAAAGCGTTGAAAAATATATGCTAAATGTTCTTTAGATATGCCTATTCCATTATCTTGTATACTTATTATCACCTTATCATCTTCATTTTTACAAATAATTTTAAGTTTTCCTCCATGTTCAGTAAATTTTATTCCATTTGAAATAATATTTACTAATGCTTGAGTAATTTTATCTTTATCTATATTTATAATAGTTGTTTCTAATTCACTTTTTACATTAATTTCTTTATCATGAAGTTGTTTCTCAAAGTTTGTTAAAATCATTTCTATTAAATCTTTCATATTTACTTCACTTCTATTTAAGGTTAAATCTTCACTTTCATATCTAGATAGATGTTCTAAAGAGCCTACTAGCCTACTTAATCTTTGAACCTCTTCATGGATACTTTGTAATCTTTCTTCTGTTGGATCCCAAATTCCATCTATCAATGCTTCCAATTGCCCCTGCATAGTAGTTAAAGGAGTTCTAAGCTCATGGGATATATCCTTTGTTAGAATCTTTCTTATCTTTTCCTCTTCATCTAAACTGGTAGCTAAAGTGTTTACAGAATTAATCATTTCCTTAATTTCTTTAATATTGCTTTCTTCTTTAATTCTATTTTTATATTTTCCTGTAGCTATAAGATTTGTAGCTTTAACCACACTTCCTATAGGTTTACTTATAGATGTAGAAATTAAAACACCTATAAATATTGAAATTCCCAAAGAAAAAATTCCTACAAAAATTAATATTTTATCTAAAGTTTTGAAAAATCCTACATCAGAATCATTGTAATAAAGTGGTCCATAATATTCTATCTGTAAAGTTCCAACTAAATTATTGTCTATACTCAAATTGTATATTTCCTCAGTATAATCTCCTTGATATCCTGGATTCACAATATTCATATTATATCCCATTTTGTCCATCATCGATTGACACATACTACTATTATGAGTTCTAGCACTCCATATAACATTATTTGAAGTGTCCTTCACCTTTACTATAAAACCATTATCTATAGCTTCTAGCCCTATTTTCTCTATATTCTCTGTATCCCATTTCCCATTCTTATAAGTGTTGCCTATATCTCTAATAAGCACTTTCTTTCTTTCGTCTATTATATCTACCAAATACCTATTAAAATTTTCTTTCATGAAGATATGAGATGCAAAGCTTATTAAGAATATTATTGTCATTGAAAATAGTAGAAAGGTTAAAGTAAGTCTATGTTTTAGCTTCATTGAATTACTCACCCCCAAACTTATACCCGATACCATGAACTGTTAGAATATATTTAGGACTTTTACTATTATCTTCTATCTTACTTCTTAAGTTTTTTATATGTGAATCTATTATCCTATCATAAACATCAATATCATCACCTAGGGCTCTATCTAAAAGTTCCCCCCTTGTAAATACCTTCTTTGGACTCTCACATAGTGCTAGGAGTATTTTAAATTCTGAAGGAGTTAATTCTACCAATTTATCATCCTTTCTCACTTCATAAGTATCTAAACTTATAACTAAGCTTCCATCATTAAATTTTAAGATATTATCCTCTTTGAAATTCAATGTTCTTTTTAATACGGCATTTACTCTAGCAACCACTTGCTTCGGACTAAATGGTTTCGTTATGTAGTCATCTGTGCCTAATGAAAAACCATTTAGAATGCTATCTTCTTCAACTTTTGCTGTTAGCATTATTATGGGTACATCTGACTCCATCCTTATAGTTTCACAAACTTTTTCTCCTGATATGTCTGGTAACATCAAATCTAATATTACTAACTTAGGACTACATTTTTTATATTTATCCAAGGCTTCTTTTCCATTTAGCGCAGTTATAACACTATAGCCTTCTTTTTTTAAATAAGCCTCTAATACTTCTAATATTTTAACTTCATCTTCTACTATAAGTATATTAATTTCCATATATACCTCCATAAATATTAAGCTTCTTAAAATCTTTCTCTTAATTATAATAAATCATTATGAAGATTATATGTAGAATTCCTCCATAAAATCTTCATAACTTAAATATATACTTTAGTTACTATCTTTAAATTATGTATGAGGTGATAATTTTGTCTAATAAGTCCTTAATTCTAAATGTTGATAACATGGTCTGTAACTCTTGTGAAAATATTATTAAAAAACACTTAAAAAAACTCTCTGGGATTATAGTTGTGACGGCAAGCTACAATAATGGAACGGTCTCTATTGAGTATGATGCTGAAAAAGTATCTTACTCTACTATAGTTGCTACCATCGAAAAGGCTGGCTATAAGGTTACTGGTGATAGTAAAAATAGTAAATCTGAATTTCTTCCCATTGTTGGAATAGTGCTCATAGCTCTACTTATGATACGTCTTGGTAAAGGTACTGGAGTATTTGATATGTCTTCTGCTTTAAGTAGTAAAGTTAGTTATATTGCTTTATTTACCATTGGAGTTTTAACTTCTCTACACTGTGTAGGCATGTGTGGTGGAATAATGATGTCTCAAAGTATCACATCTCAAATGGTACCTGAAAAAAATAAATTTAAACCAGGCCTTATGTATAACCTAGGTCGTTTAATCTCTTACACCATTCTAGGTGGTATTGTAGGAGGTATCGGTGAAGTATTTACCCTTTCCTTTGGAGCTCAAGGTCTTATAGCAATAATTGTAGGAATATTTATGGTAATAATGGGATTAAACCTATATGGCTTTAAAGCTTTTAGAAAGTTTTCTGTAAAGTTGCCATGGAATGGCTGTAACTCTCAGAAAAAATCTAGAAATCCACTTATAGTAGGTTTATTAAATGGGTTTATGCCTTGTGGCCCACTACAAACTATGCAGCTTTATGCTTTAGCTTCTGGTAGTGTTATAGCTGGTGCAACTTCAATGTTTTTCTTTGCCTTAGGTACAATACCTTTAATGCTTGGCTTCGGAGTCATTGCTAACCTACTTAGTCAGAAAAACTCTAATAGATTAGTTAAATACAGTGGTGCTATCATCATAGTTCTAGGGATTATCATGGCTAATCGTGGGTTATCTTTAATGGGGATTAATGCAATGCCTAACTCTTTATCTTTAGGTGGAAATAATAATTCAGCTATATCTGAAAAAGCTTCATCCAATAAAGCAACTATATCCAATGGAAAGCAAACCATAAAAATTTCTGCTACTAATCAAGGCTATACACCAAGCATAGTCTATGTTCAGAAGGGAGTTCCTACTGAATTTATAGTAGATGGAGAAAGCATTAACTTCTGTAACAATAAAATTGTTATTCCTTCTATGAATATTCAAAAGAGCCTATCCTCAGGAGAGAATATAATAGAATTTACTCCTGAAGATAAAGATATAAACTATAGCTGCTGGATGGGTATGCTTAGAGGTACTATAAAGGTTGTAGATGATTTAAATTCTGTAGATGATTCTACTATACAAAATGATATTGATAATGAATTCTACTATCCTTCTAAGGATTCTAATAATCAAAATTTTAACGGCGGCTTCTCTTGTCATTAAAGTTTAAGATGAAATCAAAAATAATTTATTATTTTCTATAAAATATTAAGGCTGTACTTCAAGATAAGTATAGCCTCAACATTAATTTAAATTAATATATTTTTATTCTATTGAAAATTATTTCCACCATCTTTAATCGCATCTCTAATTAATTTTTGTGCCCATAATTCTAAATTTTCATATCCTGGTAATTTATTAGTATTATTCTTAGCACATTCCTTATATTTCTTTGCTAAAGTCAAATAAGCATTTACATACCCTTCCTTTTTTACTTTTTCTTCAATTCTATGGGCATAAGTTAGATTTATATCTTTTACTCTAGCTACCATTTCATCTATAGTCTCATCATTACTTAGTCTAAGTTCCTTACAAATACACCTTACTTCTTCTAAAATATCTAAAGCCCATTGAGATTTTGATATATATTCCCCATCTCTTTTAAGTTTAATATCTTTTTTACCAAACTTAGCTATTAAATTTTGATTTTCTAGAGCTTCTTCTTGCCACATATCATAATTGCTTTCATCTTTTAAAAGAAGAAATAAATTAAATATTTCTAGGAATTTTAAATCACCTAAGCTTATTCCTCCCTTTTCAAAAGGATTAACATCTATAGTTCTATACTCTAAGTACTTAATTCCACCTTGAAGTAGTGAATTAAAGAAATCTTTGGGATTTCTAGGCTTTAGTCTTATTTGACTATATAGTTCTTTATGACTCTCTATAAGTCCATCCCCTATAAAGTCCTTAAGGCTCTGTACATATCCTGCTACGCTACTGTAATCTGGAAATAAATCCACTAAATTTTTGTATCCACATTCTCCATTTCTATAAGAAATACCACCTTCATGGGAATAACTATCTATAGCTACTTCTTTAAAGCACTTTCTACATTCACATTCTTCTATATAAGTTGAATGTAAAGTTGTAGTACTACCTAATAGATACACTATTAGCCACCTATAACGAAGATAATTTCTTGTAATTTTTAAATAAATATGATTTTTAAAGGTCTTATAATCTAACTTATCTGAAACCTCTTTATAAAACTCTTTAATTAACTCTTCATTGAAGGAAAAATTATAATGAATTCCTGAAATTAATTGCTTTTTCCCACCATATTTATCTAATAGTTTTTCTCTATATTTTGTAGCCTCCTTAGAAGATTCATCTTCTCCAAATTCAGCTACTGGTATATTTTCAGGTATTATACAAGGCATTGATTGTGGCCATAAGTACTCTTCTCCTATCTCTTCCACTACAATGTCATAAAGCACATTTAAAAAATTATATACCTCATCTACATTATCAAAAGCTGGAGTTATTACCTCCACTTGACTCTCTGAAAAGTCTGTAGTTATATATGGATTCTTACTCTTTTCCCCCAGTCCTTTTGGGTGAGGCTCTAAAGATAATCTTCCCTCACTATCTACTCTTAAAGCTTCTCTCTCTATACCAAAACTTCCTAGAGGAATTTTGTTATCAATTAAATTTTTTATTTTATCTATCATTTCTATCATTTATAATATCCTTTCTAGTCTATTATTCTCAAATCTAGACTTGTACTCTTCTAGACTAAAACCTAACTTAAGATTATTTTTCTTTTTTATATGGGTTTCTATTCTATTATTTACTTTTTGAGTTCAAATTACAACTTTCCTAATTATATAATATAAATCATCCTTTATGTATTGTCTACCATAATACTCTGAATTAAAAGTATTATTCAAATAAATTTAAAATATGTTCAAACATAGAAAAGAGATATTAAAAATAATCTTTTAATATCCCTCTAAATATGGTTATTGTATTTTAAGTTCTAACTTAAAACCTCTGAAATCGTTACTAGTACTTTACTATCTACCTCGGCAATTATGCTGTGATCCACCCTTGCATCGAAAGGAAGAAAATCACCTTTTTTTAATCTAAATTTTTCTCCTGTTTTAAACTCCATAGTTATATCACCTTCATAAACTTGAACCGATGCATAACCATTGTGGGTATGATAGGGTTTACCACTTCCTGCTGCAAAGTTAAAAAATATAGTCTTAAATTTTGCATTAGAAGCTATAACCTTAGTTCTAACATCTATGTCATCCATACTCAATGGCGCTAATATATTATTATCTGAACTCATTTTGACTTCCTCTTTTCATATTAATTATAGATTCTTATTTCACTTGGTATAAATTTATATTGAATATATTCTATAAGTAATTACTATCTACAAAATACTAATTTAATGCAGCTAGTAATTTTTCTATATCTAAACCATGAACTAATGCAGCTTCTGCTAAAGTTTCAGCTTGAGCTGATGGACACCCTATGCATCCCATTCCAAAGCTCATTAATATTTCTGCTGCTCCTTCTTTTGCTCTAATAACTTCACCAATTGTCATATCTTTATTTATCATATTCTTCTCCCCCTATGATTTTAATATTTATTATTTAAACTAATAATCTTTAACTATTAGTATCTCTTACAAGTTAAAGTATACTAAAGTACTCAACTTTAATCCGTAACCAGTGTTACAGAAAATAAAAATATAATAAAATTTATATATACATATAAAAAACGAGTAGAACAATTTAATCCTACTCGGTTTCATATAAGAAATTTAGTTAAGCATTACGCAAAGTTGCCCAAATTATTTTAACTTTATCTTTATTAAAACTATCCATAAATATTATAAATACTTTTCTTCCAATTTCTTTAATATTACCACATACTTTTCCATAGCTTCAGTATTTGCACCTTCAAACTCAATACAATCTGCATTTACTTTATCCATAGTTTCTTGCTTTAGCTCTCTAGCTGCAAACTTATATATAACATTATCCTCTTTATCTATATGCCTCTCTAATAGATGGGTATAAGAGATAGCATTTGCAATAACATCAAGTATAGCTTCCTTATTACCAGCTTTTAAATTTTCAAGAGCTTCATTTAATCCTGTAATATACAGTCTTCCCATATCATGCTCTACAAGCATCCCGTATTTTATAGTCTTCTCAGCTACAAGGCCAAGTTCATCTACCATCTTATTAAAAAGAATTACCTCTTCTTTTTTATGATGATGACCATCTGCAAAGTTTCTTATAAAATCTATGATTTTATAAAAATCTTCATAATTTACATCTTTCTCTTCTAAAGCTTTGTAAGTAGCTCTTCTAACTACAGTAAGCATGCGTTTAATGTATTTATGCTCTTCCATCATTAAATCTATAGCCTTCATTCTCTCTCCTCCTATCTTTACTTTCTCTTGATTTCTTGAATTTCATCTTCAACTTCTATATATTTAAAATCACTATTAACTTCACTTACAAAAGCCTTGATCCATAGTCCTCTTAAGTTATAGAAGTAAGAAACATCTCCTGACTCTTTATCCCATATATCTTTATGAACACAAATTCTTCTCTTCCACTGTACTGTATCTTCATTAGATACAAGAATTTCATTTACTCTATCACATGGCATTCCATCTAATATATAATCATTTACTCTATCATATATATCCATTGCATTAGCTGCTGCATCCCCTTTTCCTTTAACTTCCTTTGCAGCCTTTATTCCTTGGTAAGTATAAATATTTTCTAGTTTATCTTTAACTTTTTCATCATTATTAAGTAATTTAGTTGTCCAAGAAGCCATTCTTCCTTCTGCTGAATGAATCTTTCCTTGTAGCCATCCATGAATATTGCTTGTGTCTATCATATCTTCTAAAGGCAGATTTGGAAGTTTCTCTCCATGTTTTTCATTAATCTCTTTAGCCAGTGAATCAATGTCTAAGCCTTCATCCTTAGCTAAATTAATTATTTCTTCTTCCAATCCTTCAAACCATAAAATCTTATTAAATAACCAATAATGTATCTTTCCTAAATATAAACTCATAATTTTTCCTCCTCTTATTTCAATGCACTGATGCTCATTACTACATTTTGAAATCATACTAAACTTATTCATAATTTTAAACTCAATATATTTTTAAAACATAATTCTTTGCTAAATATATTGTAACCTACTTAATTCATATTAAACTCTTTAAGCAGTTTATATTTATTAATCCTTACACTTATGAGTTTATAATAATGTTCATATAAAGTCTGTAACAATTGTTACTATTGTAAATTTAAAATTGTATTCTATTTTATTATATACAGTTCTTAATTAAAATCTTATATATGAAGCTCTATACAGTATTCCTTCCTTGATATTATAATTAATGTATAAAATAATTTATTGTAAAATTATATAAATAATGTGGGGTATAAAATGATGATTGGATTATCTAGAGGAATTGTTAAATTAGTTCCATATACTGATAAATGGAAAGAAGAATTTTTAAAAGAAAAACAACTTCTTAATTCAATAGTTGGAAAGTATGTACTTGCAATTGAACATGTAGGCAGTACATCTATAGAAGGTCTAGACTCTAAACCTATTATCGATATAGCCATGGGTGTTAGCTCCTTAGATATAGTAGATAACTTTAGAGAACTTCTAGAGTCTGTTGGTTATAACTATAGGGGAGATGGTGGCAGAATTTTATTTGCTAAAGGAAGTGAAGAATCAAGAACTCACTACCTTCATGTAGAAGTTTTCAATAGTAAGATGTGGATAAACCATATTTATTTTAGGGGCTACCTTCGCCTATATAGAAACTACATTAATGAATATTCGAAGATAAAAAATGAATTAGCCTTAAAATTTTCAGATGATAGAGGTTCTTACACTAAAGAAAAGGATAGATTTATTAGTATAATTTTAGAAAAAGCTATTGAAGAGTTTTCTTAAGTAAGATTTTAATAGAAATTGTTTTTTTAATTTACTTACACTTGTATGATACCAATAACTTTCAACAAAGAATACATATCTTATAATCAATTTCTCTTTGATAACTTTTTATATTTGAAACTATATATATTTTTTATATACATAGTTTAATCCTAAAATTATAAAACAAAAGCTAATAAATCCAGAAAGTTCTGCATTCATTAGCTTTTTTCTATATATTATTTATTTCTTAATCATATTAGTTTTCTTTGCAATAAGTAAAAATATTGCTACTCCGAAAATTGCTGCAAAAATTCCATTATTCATTTTAAGCCTCCTAAGTATGACGTTTATATTCTACTGGATTAATATCCCTTTGGTGACTTTTTATCCTTAACATTATATAAATAATTAGCTATTGCTGTAATGTAGGTTATACTAAAACATATAGCACCCCCTATTAAAAAAAGACCTGTGGTAAATTTATCACTTTTTCCTTTTTTAATTATAATTGGACTAGAGTCTATAACTTTAGCAATTGTTAATAATATTGCAGTTAAAATTAAAGAAGCAATTAAATCTCTCTTCACGTATGTTCCATGAGTACCTTTTTTTACACTACTAATGTAATCTTCATTTTTCACTATTATTCTTTTAAAAAAAATATACAAACTTACTAATATATAGTTAGCGAATATTATTATTTTTGTAATTATACTTTCTGGTGTTAAGCAATTTGCAGCATTGAGGTATAATGACAAGAATACCAAAATTCCTTGCATAGGAATTAGAATATATCCACTCATATATATTGTTTTCTTATTGAAGCTCAATATTATACTTATAATATTTAATGGTATAGTAATTGCTACTAATATGGGAGCTATACTATGATATACCTCCTTACTATAACTTAACATAAAATTTAAAAATATACATCCTAGTGTAAATGCTACTGAAATAAAGATATTTAATTTTTTTAAATCTTTAATTTCCATATTTTCTGCTTGCTTAAATTTAGCTGATTTCATTTTCTTATCCTCCTAAAACCCTGAAATAATTGAATCCTTTATTCCACCTATAACGCCACTAGATAACTCTGATATTCCATAAGAAAAGGTAGCCACTACTGCTACACTTGTCCATACTGGCATTGTTACTCCAGTGAAAGCTATTACCGCAGCTACCGCTCCTGCTGTTAATGAACCTGTTAATATATCTGATAAAGTATCTACTGACCATCCTATTATGGCATGTTTAATGTTTCCATCATATTCTATATAATTATTAACACCATTTGCTATCATTCCAACTGCAACAATGCCTTTTGCTGCGCCCTTAAAGCCATTCCCTTTTAAATTAAAACTACCTTTGAATGCATCTTCCATTTCATCTACAATATATCCAAATTTTGAAACGAATCTATCAGTAGTTCCTCTTCCATATATCATTATTTTTCCTCTATGAGCCGCAGTTCCGTTTATTACTGTACGAACACTACCAGTGCTTGATTTTACACTATAGTAGCCACCATAAAAAGCTGATCCTCTGCTTATTGGATCTTGACTATTTTTGTGGTCTATTGAACTACTGCTAGTGGCTCCATCTGTAATCGAACTACAAAGAAATCCATTATCATCCTTATTTGATGCTGGATTATTTAAACAGTAAATAAACATATTATGTGCTAACATTCCTTGTCCTGTAGATACTAATCCATCAGCATTCAAAAACCTTCCCCATTCAGGATTATAATATCTTGATTGTAAATAGTAATATCCAGTCTCTGTATCATACCTATATCCTCTATATCTATATGGATTCTTTTCTCCTAATGCCTTATCTCCTGTTATAGATATTAACTTACCCCATGTGTCGTAGGTATAAGAAACAACTTGTTTTCCTATAGAGTTTATTATTCCTATAATATCACCTTGAGCATTTCTAACATAAAAATATTGTTCAGTGTCATTTAACATGAAGCCTACAAGACCCTTATCTCCATAGTTATATAAGATTTTTCCTGATGGCTAGTATCCCTATGTTTCACTAAGGGTTACTACGCCCCTAGATAACGATTTCTAACCTTCTGTGAGATAAAACCCTTCTCACAAAAGCTAAGAACTCTGTTAATCTACATTACTTCCATTAGTTATTTCTTCATAAACTACATTATTCCCTTCTAAATGTGTAGCTATCATAAATTGTAAGGTTTCCTATAGCATCATAAGTTATAGTTTCTCTGATTGTTACTCAGCTTGTAAAATAATAGTTTTAACAAAAAAACAGATGATATATCACATAAATTACATGATATATCATCCAATAAATTGAGTTACTATCTTAACTAATATATAAATATTACTCTACACTAAATATTGTTCTATAATCATTTTTATCAGTAATATATTCAATTTCATCAAAACCTTTTTTAATGCAATTGGATTTAATTATCCTTATCACTTCCTCACTTTTCGAATATATTTCATAATAAATACCATCAGAACACAATATGACTAATTCACAATTGCTATTTAAAAAATCATCATAGCAATTAATATTATCTGAATAATTATTATCTGGATATGCTTTAATATTAGCAAAATACACAAAATAATAATCGGTATTTATTATATTTAGAAATGTCATTCCATCAATATTCTTTTCTATATATAAATTTTCGCCTTCATCAACATATATCTCATCTTCTGATACACTCCAATATAAACTTGTAATATCGATACCATCTAAAATACTTGCTAGTATAGAATGTTCAGATTTATTAAGTATAAAACTAATTCCTCTCATAATTATCCTCCAAAAATCATAATAAACCCTCTACTAAAGGCACCTCCAAGTGGTATAATACTCATATCATCAGCAACTCCAATACCGGTAACATCGTTTCTAACAACCCAAATTATTGCTACACCAGTCACTAAGACAGTAGTTACACTTATAACTACTCTTAATACTTCTGAATACCAAGAACCGGGTTCTCATTTGTACACAATCTTCCTTAACTTAAATTTATATCTTAAGTCTAACAAAGGCAATTAGCCTTTAATAGTCCGAGATTCTTTGATCCTTACTTTATATATTATTAAAAAAGTGATAGTTATTCCACTTAATTGGAACAACTATCACTTTCATATATATTTACTTTTCAGTTCCCCAAATTACTTATTCTTACTTCTTACATAAAATATTCAACCTATTCTATACATTATTATATCTTAAAAAGGAACATCTTTCTTAATTCGTAAATGTTAAATTATTGTTAGGCTATACTTTATACTTGTATCAATATTCTACTTTTCATCTGGTTTCCAATTACAATTTAATTCTCTTTCTTTAAATCCAATTGAATACTCATATTTTTCTCCATAAATTTCTGTATCTGAAGTGTACCATAATATATCAGCCAATAAACAAAAACAAATAGCTATTTCTTCATTAAAACCGTTATTAAATCTAATCCTATATTGGTCACCATCACCTATCTTTGATATTTCTCTTTCAATTAATCCTATTTGCTGTTTTTCACTATAAATTGCAACATACTTTCCCGTATGTTGAATTAACTCATAAGCAACTCCATAGATTTCACCTCTAACAATACTAGACCTATTGCATTTTTCTTCCATGTATCCAATTTTAGAATCTTTATAATAAAGAATATATGGGCAAACAGAGAAACTAAAAAAACTAATTATAGGCAAATGAGATAGTAACATCTTAAAAAAATTTTCTTGCTTAACACTTAGTAAATGCTCATTTTTATAATTAAATATTTGTATATTACGAAATTTAGGTAATATAACTCTATTTGCTTTACCATAATACATTATTTCATTTTGATTAAATATTTTATAATTATAATTATAATTAAAGCTGGATTGACTTATTCTTAACTCCATAAATAATACCTCTAAATTTATTAACTCAAATTATTGATATATAACTTTTGATCTCTAATTATATATATACCTATAACTGTACTTATAAAATAAAAATAAATTAATAGAAATCTACTTTCAAACAATTTACTATTAAATAATGTTGAACTAACAAATGGTATAATTAAAAAAAATATAACTGAGCTCAAAACTCCTATAGCTAGTGTATAGACTGCTTTTCTAATATTTTTCATAAGTGTATAATTAAATGATGCAATTACACAAATAAATACATATGTTAATGGCAATAAATAATATTGATATTTAGGACTAACTATTCTTTTCATTTTCAATATCTCTCCTTTAATAATAATTATCATATTGTTAATTTATTCCAAATGTTATATCACCTCCAACTCCTAGATGATATCCTGCTTTTATTTTTCTTTCTTTTGAATCAACCACTAAACCTCCACCAATTGAAATGAAATCTCCTTCTACACCTATTTCTAACTTAGCATTAGTAAATGGAATTGGTATGAAAATTGAACCCTCAGCACTGAATAATGATATTTTACCGTACAGTGATGCTTTAGGCTGATCAGATATTTCTAATCCTATATCTGCACTACTATATGGTGATTTCAAAGCCCACTTGCCATATTCATATTCATCATAAACTGTAGCTAAACCTGCCTCTCCTGAGGTTAGTTGAGCTTTTACTGATAAATCCTTTTTATTAAAATTAAGTTTAGGTCCTTCGCCTTCCAAATAAAATGTCTTTGCTTTATATAATTTTTTATTTGTAGCCTGTGCTTTTGAGACCTTATTCATAGCTTTATATGAAGCATCCCTCATTGCAACTGTTTCTTCTCCTTGAGTATATACAGATCTAAACCCATTAGGGTCTTTTGATGTAACAGGATTATTATTGCAATAAGCAAAAGTATTATGTGATAATAATTCACCTATACTTCCACCAATAGCATCAGCATTCAAAAACCTTCCCCATTCAGGATTATAATATCTTGATTGCAAATAGTAGTATCCAGTCTCTGTATCATATCTATAACCTCTATATCTATAAGGATTTTTCTCTCCTAAGGATTTATCTCCTGTTATAGATATTAACTTACCCCAAGTGTCATAGGTATAAGAAACAACTTGTTTTCCAATAGAGTTTATTATTCCTATAATATCACTTTGAGCATTTATAACATAAAAATATTGTTCATTGTCATTTAGAACGAAGCCT
This sequence comes from Clostridiaceae bacterium, assembly GCA_902363375.1. Classification (GTDB taxonomy): domain Bacteria; phylum Bacillota; class Clostridia; order Clostridiales; family Clostridiaceae; genus Clostridium_J. The sequence goes on from CABIZX010000004.1 coordinate 254,581, forward strand.
ACAAGACCTTTATCTCCATAGTTATATAAAATTTTCCCTAAGGGCTAGTATCCCTAAATTTCCTAAGGGTTACTACGCCCCTAGATAACGATTTCTAAGCTTATGTGAGATAAAACCATTCTCACACAAGCTAAGAACTCTGTTAATCTACATTACTTCCATTAGTTATTTCTTCATAAACTACGTTACTTCCTTCTAATATATACTTAAGTGACACTCCAAATTTCAATTTGATTAGTGGAACTTACTCATTTGAATGTATATGAAAAGGAGTTTCAACATTTATTTACTGTTTTTCTGTTCTTATTCCATCACTATTGTATTTATAACTAATGTTTTTACTATTTCCTGCTATAGAGGATAGTGTTCTTCCACCTTCCCATTTAAAGGTATATCCATCATAGGTTAATGGATTTCCTATGGCATCATAGGTATATTTTATTTCACTACTGCCATTTTTAACAGATGACACCATTGAAGTTGTTGAGCCTGTATAACCAGCTTTATACCCATATTGGATATTGAAAGTTTTGCTATTGTCTAAGTTTAATGTCTTAGATTTAACTCTTTCTATACTGTCATAGCTATAAGTTAAGCTTTTTTCTGAAGGCAATGCTCCTTTAGTAGTTGCTCTGTCTTTATTAAATTCAAAGCCTGTAGAGTACAATTTTCCACTTATATAGTTTTCTTTTTTGCTGGTTTTATTAGTCTTATCATAATCATATTTTAACAGATTTTATTTATTAGAAATTATATACAAATATCTATTTCCCTATATAAACTTTAATCTATCATCATTAACATACATTGTAAATAATACCTCAATATCTTATTTAAAAAGCCAACAAGTATTTTTAGTACTCATTGGCTTATTAATATTAACTTGAGTCAAGTTTCACTACAGAACTTAGGTTATTCATTAGAATTTGATTCCATACACTAGTTAAAACTTACACATTTTATATATCTCTATTATTTTAATTCTTATTTTTGAGTTATACACTCAAAAACTATAAGGCTAACTTCTAAAATTTCGTGAAACACCATCTAACGCTTGTAATTATTCTTCAACATATTCTAGTTTTTATTAATTTTAGATATTACTAAAAAAATAGCTTATAAAGTTATTATTTCTTGCTTCTATTATACATTTTTAGAACTATATATATTACTGATAAAACAATAGCAATTAATATAATTCCTATAATAACTAATTTAATCTTTTCAATATATACTCCTATAGCAATAATTATACATGGGACTATAATACATAAGCACCATAATGACAATAAATAATATTTCTTTATTAATAAATATGCAATCCCTATCAACATTAATAATATTATTACTTCACATATTATTGCAAAATCTTATGTTTTACTTTACTCCTATATACGCTATATAATATATTTCCTATTACTGTTATTAATACTGGTATAATAATGTATAACCATTTTATGTTATCCTTCAATATTCCTACCTCCCATAATGATTGTCTTTCACTTTTTCAGCTATCGTATTTATACCTATTGATATAGCTACGCCTACCCCAACACCCATTCCTGTAACTATCGCTGCTGATGCTCCAACTAGTGACAGTCCAGCAATTACACCACCGACTATATATCCTGTTCCACACATTGCTCCAACCCCAAGTGCTGTAGCCCCAAGATCAACAGCTGCACCATATACTTCTTCCTTCAATAAAGTTCCTATTATACTCACAGCACTAATTCCCATAGTCTCTATGCCTACAATATCTTCAGCACCTTTGATAATCTTCACTCCTGTCTTTAGTTCATAGGTACCCATAGTCCAAGTACTAGATGATTTCCATTCAGTAAATTTACCACTAAATTTAAATGCTTTTAATTTGGAATTTATTGCATAAGCCGCACATGCATCTGTAGCAGCTGTAACCCCAGACATTATAATACCGCTACTTGATTTTGTACTTGTGGAGCCGATCTTAGCACTAATTACTTTTGCTATCTCTGCCATAGCATCATATGAAGCTTGTCTCATCGCGACTTTTCACCATTATATAGGGTACATTTCCTATTTTACCTGTACTCTTTCTTTGTTTAAATTATTTTATCCCCTATCTTTCACTTAATCATACAAGCCAGCTTAGTATTTCTAATATCAATTTACCTATATAAGAAATACTAAAAATCATAAAAGCAATACTCAAAAACTTGCAGTAATTTATAAAAAATCTATATATTGGTTCCCATTTCTTTTCTTTTGCACTTTTAGAAAGTTCTTTGAATGCTATATATCCAATTAATAATAACATTAGTAATAAAATTATATATACTATGTTTATTAAAATTTTTATTGTTAAATTTTCTATAATTAACCCTCCCCTTATAAGTACAATTTATAGTTATAAAAATATTTAACAGTCGTTATACATTTAAACCCAAATTATTCACTAAGTTTATTTTTCAACATCTTTCTTCAAAATTATAGTATTTAAAATAAAAGCTGAAATATTAACATACTTATAAACCTGTATATTTTTTTATAATATACCTTAATAACAACGCAACTTAAATATATAAAGGATTTGAGATCTTATTGATATTATCTAAGGTGTTTCAAAATGCCTCTTTATAAGCACAGGTGCTGCAAAGTTTGAAGTTTAAATATCTACTATCTTCGCTGCTATTTTTACAAGCTTCAGTCTTATAGTTTCAATTCTACTTAGTATAATGAATTTGCATAATATTAATCTTCTAAACCACTTATTGAAGTTATAGGCTAGCATGACTTTTGTTTTATTGATAAATAATTAAGGTTAAACCCTTTTTAAACTAATCTATTTATTATAATAGTATATAAAATAGTAATAAATAAATATTTTAATGCTTTTTTAAACTCACTCTTTTTCTTTTTACTTTCTAAGTTAATCTGCGGCATAATGCCTCTCAACATGTGATATACCCACTTACCATTTAAACATGCACTTATTATAAAGCAGAGAATATTTACTAAAACCTTAACCATTACCTCATCTCCTCTCAAAGCCATTGAAATTTCCTCATTCATCACCACTCAATCCATATTTTACCAGAAACTTCTGCTCCAAAGATCATACCAACTGCTCCTCCATATGCTACACCAAATCCGCTATTGTCAGCATATCCTCCAGCCGTAAGACTACCTCCAATGCCTACTCCTATTCCACCTTGCAACTCACAGTGGAAAATTCCAATACCTCCTTTTAATCTTACGCCAGCTTTAACTGGCGTAAGATGTAAACCAATTTCATAAATATTCCATTTTCCTTCACCGTTCCATACAGCTCCAATACCTGTTGCTCCACCCATATAGGCTTGTACCGGGAAATCAGGAGTGCTTATTTCGCAACTTCCAAACACCCCGGACTTTCCATAAATTCCAGTAACATTTGCAATCTCAGCATCAGCTACATATCTTGTATATCCATTACTAGTTTTTGTCACAGTTACAGGACTAACTTTTTGACTTTGTGCCTGTGCATATTTCTTCATAGCATCATACGAAGCTTTTCTCATTGCATCAGTTTCTTCACCCTGAGTATATACAGGTCTAAACCCATTAGGGTCTTTTGATATAACTGGATTATTATTGCAATAGGCAAATATATTATGTGATAGCAATGCTCCTACATCTCCACCAATAGCATCCGCATTCAAAAACCTTCCCCATTCAGGATTATAATATCTTGATTGTAAGTAGTAATATCCAGTTTCATTATCGCATCTATAACCTCTATATCTATAAGGATTTTTCTCTCCTAAGGCTTTATCTCCTGTTATAGATATTAACTTACCCCAGGTGTCATAGGTATAAGAAACAACTTGTTTTCCAATAGAGTTTATTATTCCTATAATATCACTTTGAGCATTTCTAACATAAAAATATTGTTCAGTATCATTTAACATGAAGCCTACAAGGCCTTTATCTCCATAGTTATATAAAATTTTTTCTACATTACTTCCATTAGTTATTTCTTCATAAACTACGTTACTTCCCTCTAATGTATACTTATAGTTTACTCCGTTTACTGTTTTTTCTGTTCTTATTCCATCACTATTATACTTATAACTAATATTCTTATCATTTCCTGCTATAGAAGATAGTGTTCTTCCACCTTCCCATTTAAAGGTATAGCCATCATAAGATAATGGATTTCCTATGGCATCATAAGTTATAGCCTTTCCATTATAAGATGTTAATTTATCCTTCCAATTACTATCACCATAGCTATAATCTATAGTTTTAGTTGCTGCTCCTAGTGTTGTGTTACTTGTTAGCACATACTCTGTAACCTTTAGAATATTTCCACTTTGGTCATAGGTATATACTATAGTTTTATTAATTTCCCCATTATCTTCTCTTACAACTTGTCCTAAGCTATCATAATAATATTTTATTACAGTACCATTATCTATAGTTTCAATTCTTTCTAAGTCATCATAGGTATATTTTATTTCACTATCTCCATTGGTTATTGATGATACCATCGAAGTTGTGGAGCCTGCATAACCAGCTTTATATTTATACCTTGTATCATAAGTATAAGCAACATCTAAGTTTAGCGTTCTAGACGTAGTTCTTCCTATAGAATCATAAATATAAAAATAAGTTTTTCCTGAAGGCACTGATCCATTTACAGGTTTGCCATCCTTATCAAATTCAAAGGATGATGAATATAATTTCCCTTTTATATAGTTTTCTTTTTTACTAACTTTATTGGTCTTATCATAATCATATTTAAACCAGTTTCCATTAGAATCCTCTGTTTTTATTAATCTATCTGCTAAATCATAGGTGTATTTGTTAGTTATCCCACTTTTTAAATCTTGTGATATTGCTAAATTTCCAACATTATCATAGGTATACTTTGAAGCTGTTTTACCATCTAATGTTTTACTAGTTACTCTGTTTAAATTATCATAAGCATAGGCTACTGTATTGCCATTTCCATAGGTAGCATTTTTTAATACACCTAACACATTGTCATAGTTGTTTGTTATAAGGGTATTATTTCCCACTGATACTGATTTTTGATTTCCATTACCATCATAAACGAAATTATAGCTTGTACTGTTGCTAGATACATTGGATAATCTATCATTATTATAAGTATAATTGTTTTGTCCAACCTTATCAACAGCCTTTCCTCTACCTTTACTGTACATTGTTTTTATAGTATTATCATCATAGCATTTACTCGAAATAATTAGTTCATCTAAATTACCCTCCATAGGATTCCCTGTTGCTTTTTGTCCTAGACATATATTAGCACCTGAAAAATCTTTATAAGTACCTGAAGTTGATTTTTCTTTATTTCCATTAATGTACATATTAGCTGTAATAGTTGTCCCACTTTTATTCCAAGATATTGTTATCATATTCCACTGTCCTGTGGTTATGGCTGTACTTGATGTTATTACATCTACAATATTTCCACTACTATTCTTAACAGATAACTTTACTTTATTATCTGAAGCTAAATATGCCTCAATTACACCAATATTTTCTCTAGTTGTTCCAGAAAATATATATCTTGTATTAGTACTTGCACTAGGTTTAAGCCAAAGATTAATTGTTCCAGAATTCTCTCTTATTCCTGAGCTATAATTAGCATATCTATTAGCTATAGCCTGCATAGTTAATTCATTTGATACATCATATTTAGTCTTATCTTGAAGTGCTCTAAGCCCACTAATACTTGAAGAATTTCCTCTTAGCGGAATATATTCATCCCAATTTTTATAATATCCATAGTTACCACTCTTCAGTCTATTATAGTATGCCTTTAATTCTGTTATATTGTCTAGTTTAGTTGAATAGTACAATTCTTCAACTTCTCCATTTAATGCATTTTTATTATTAAAATCAGCTCCAACTATAACCTTACCACCAGTAAAGTCTTTTACACTACTAACAGTAGTATTCTTTACTTCATCATCTATAGCTAATGTAGCTTTTAATCCTGAAGATGTATTTTCCCATTGTGCTATCATAGAATACCAAGTGTTAGCACTTATAGCTTTATTTAATACAATGGACTCTTTCCAAATTCCGCTACTATCTTTAAATGCCAAGCATAATTTATTGCTCGTATTTACATATACAGCTAAAGACCCGCCACTAGGCGATGAACTGCAAAGTAAATACCTAAGACTACCATTACTCTGTGGCTTGAATTTTAATGCAATAGTCCCTTTATTTTTACTTAGCCCTAAGTTATATGGAATTCCTCCTCCATCTTGAACTTTGAAAGTGTAATGCCCATTACTATCTTTTACTGGAGTGGCACCTAATCCAAGGGATTTACTTCCTGAATCTCCACTACTATTACCATTTACGAGGAAAGTTTCTCCTGTCTTTTTCTCACCATATGGATTATAGGCACTTGTGTTTATAAGCTTATCTGTTTCATCATATCCATAATAGCTAGAAACTCCTTGTGAATTAATAGTTACATCTAAGTTGTCCTTAGATTCACTATACACATTTAATACTTCATTTCCACTAGCATCTATATTTCTTTTTGTGTATCCAGCAGTATCACTTGAAATATTACTACTTTCCATAAATAATCCACTACCTGATACCTTTGATACTATCTCATTTCCATATTCATCATAAACAAAGGAACTTACAATATTTTCCGCAGTAGTCGTTTGAATCAAATTCCTATTACTATCGTATGAATACTTAGTTGTATTTCCTTTTGGATCTGTAACAGAAGTTAATTTATCATCACCATCATATTTATAATTAGTTTGCTGTTTTATTAAATCTTCTGTGGATGTTATATTTCCCTTATCATCGTACTGATAGCTTGCACCAAACTCTTCTTTATACAATTGAAATCCATCAAAATAAGCTATATTGGCATTTTTATAGTAAATTCCATATACTCTTACACTTTTATAATCATTCTTAGCTATAACTTCTCCTGATATATATTGCCATGTTGATGAGTCTCCATTAAAAGGAATAACAGTCCATTCATAGCTACCATCTGTTTTTTCTATTCCTACATCTAAAGCAAAATATCTACCATTGCCTATTAGAGGAAGCGATTCTGCCTTTGCCCAACCTCCTACTACAAAAACATCACCTTTTTTTCCTGAAATATTTATGGTTTGATATACACTTTTATCTTTTGTAGTGTTACCAGGCATCTTATAAACAGATTTTATTTTATCTAGATTTGATGGATAAGTTGAGTCTGTAGTTGTATATAATCCATTTGTACTTTCCCAGTTACTTGTAGTCCAAAAGCTGGCATTAGGAGCTCCATTAACTACAAAGTTAGGATTTTCAACTAAATTATATCTATTTACAACTTCTCCATCTTCTACTTGTAGATTATCAAAGTATGCAGTTCCTGATTCTTCAATCATCCCACATCTAATATATACGAGATTAGATGTAGCATCTGCTGGTAATGTAAATGTTATGGATTCCCTATTCCATCCAGTAGTTCCACTGATATATTTAGAATCTTTTGTTATATAATTTCCTGTATTATCAGTATAATTTACAAATAGAGTAGCTCCCTTTTTATTCGTATTGCTTACTCCATCAGTTGATACATAGCCTGAGAATGTATACGTTTTTCCTTTTTCTAAAGTAATACCTTGGCTATAAAATGTTCTGCTAGTTTTGTTAGTCTTATTTACTTTTAAAGAACTACTTCCTATATTTGCTTTTGTACTAGTAAATTCACCTGTTCCTGAAGATCCAGTCCAAGAATTAAGACTCCACTCTTTATCTTTTATCTCACAGTTATGGTTAACTAAATAGTTATTACTGGTCTTTTGAACCTTAGATTCTAATTCTAGTCTATTTCTAGTTTTTTCATTACTATTATACTTATAGTATTGTGCACTTCCATCTGAATCTTTAATAGATATTGTATTTCCCCAGTTATTAAATTGATACGTATTACTTCTTCCTTTAGCATCTTTTATCTCTGTTTCATTATAAGTATATTTAAAAGTAAGACTTTGTCCCTGTGTCCCTGCCGGATCTACATATGCAGCAGTCTTAACTCTTGATGTAGCTCCACTATAATACGTATATAGCAACTTAGCTCCATCTAAACTTTTTACTGAAGATAAGTTATTATTGCTTTCATAAGCATAATAGGATGCCTTTCCATCTGGATAAGTTATTCTATCTAGTTGTATCCCATTATAAGCATAACTAGTAGTTCTTCCCGCTGAATCAGTTATTCCTATTAATGTTCCTCCTGAAGTATATTGTAGTGTCGTAGTTCTTCCAAGACTATCTTTAATTCCACTTATCTTAGCACCATCATAAAGTATAGTATTTGCATTTCCATTAGTGTCAGTTATAGTTTTAAGATATCCACTAGAAACAAAGTATAGTTTATTCCTATCTTTATCTGTAATTTCATAGCTTCCATCACTATTTTTAGTAAATTTTATTCCTTCTAAGCTCTCGCATTTATAAGTTTTAGATGCTGAGTCATAATAGAAATAATGATTAGTTCCATCACTATCAAAATATTTATAGTAGGTTGTGCCATTTATAACTTCTTCAGTAATTCTTTGATGAACATTAAGCTTCCATCCTTTTCCATAACCTATATCAATACTTTTATCGTTACTATTATAAACATGTTCTATCTTTAAAGCTAATCTACTATCTGAGGCTTCATAATCACTATGAGTAAACACAACGTTCCCATTATAGTCATTAATATAACCTACCCCGCTTCTTCCCATATCTTGTGAATGATATGTCCAATAACCTTCAAGCCCTGTATTGTTAACATATTGGACTAATACCAAAGGCCATCCTGAACTATATGCACTATGAGAATCAGAAGATAAAAAAGCTGTATTTCCTGATGATGGATTATCTCTTTTTAAAGCTATTCCATAATTATTTCCTTCTGTATACCACCCTTTTACAGCCTTAGTTATATCCCATGAATACCATCCATTTTTAACTGTTTGAATATCAAGTATTCTACTTTCTACTTTAGGTTTACTGCCCCATACTATACCACTACTTTGATTAGCTGACCAAGGAGTTGTAACAGTATATGCGTTAATTTGACCATCAGCTCCACTATAGTTGTCTTGCTTAGCTAATGATAATTGTGCATTTACTACCATATCCCCAGAATTTAGGGTTGGCAGCTTGTTAAATTTAACATAAGTCTCTGTTGTTCCTATACCTGCTACATTTCCAACTCTTAAGAATAGATTATTCCACTTATTCTCAGTATCTGTGGATGCTACAAATGTATCTTCTATATTATTAGTATTAGTTTCCGTTCTTACTATTGGATCTACTGTGATTGGAAATTCCCTTTCAGCATCATTAACCCATTCATTATTTGGGATTATTTCTAATATATATCCACCATCTTCTGCCTTTTCAAACACAAGTTCAATCTCTTCAGATACTTCTCCTTTTGCATCATACATAAATGGCTTATCTAAACGAAATATTTCTTCTCCTGTATCTATATCATCAAATATAATTATATTATCTTCAACTCTTGGCTTTAAGTTTTCTATATCCATATTAAATAGAATCGAAGGATTATCTATTTTATTATTTAATATTATATTTTCTTTTAAAGTTTTTCCTATTAATTTATACTCTAAATCTATATTTTCATATATGGATTTAAATTCTACCTGTGATTTAATATTGGGTAAAAACTTCTTATCAATTTTCTTTTTTATTTTATCTTTTAAATTCTTTTTATAGTCAGCTGACATTTTAGTTTTTTTATTATTTTCTAGTTCTTTTCCTACTAATTCATCAATGACTTTATTTATATCTGTATTTTCTACTCTTGCCCTACTCGATTTACTTATATTAGATATTTTTTTAATTCTTTCTGATATTTCATTTTTTTGTATTTCATCTTTTTTTTCTTTCTCAGTAGGTGCTTTTTCATCTCCATCAGTAGTTTTATCATTATTTGCATTATCTTCTTTATTCGTATCTAAATTAGTATCTTTCTTATCTACTTTTGTTTCAGCTTCACCATTTTTAGTATTTTCTTTTTCAGTATTGTCATCTTCTTTACTCTCTCCTGTTGTTGGTTGTTCCGTTTCCCCACTAGGCTTTTCCACTTCACCACTCTCTGGATTTTCAACATCAGTATCTTCTTTATCATCAGTATTTGGCTTTTCTACTTCATCCTTTGGATTATTTTCATTACTAGATTCATCTTCTTTTTTATTCTCCTTATCACTAATCTCTGAATCTTTATTATTATCTACTTTATCTTCAATCGTCGAATTTTCCTCTAGCTTTAATCCCTTACCAACTCCAATATTCCACCATATTCTGTACTTATCCTTTATCACTGAAATAAGTTCTTTATCACTTGCATTTTTTCCTATCTTTACGACAAAGTCATTTTCTTTACTCTCATAATGATTTCCCTTATCTTCTAAGGAATTGTCTATGTCTGCCCATTTTCCATCTTTTAAATAGTGAATAGGGTCTTCATATAATACAGCCTCATAAGTTCCATCATTCTTAAGAAAGTATTTTGTGTTTTCATTCCTTTTTTCTTCAAGTTCCCTAATAATCTCCGTATCCCCTTGTGTTTCAGGTGTTACACTTTCTGTAGCCTCTTCAGCACTTGCCTTAATTATATTTATTGGCATCATTGTAGTTAATAATGTTATTATTAATAATTTAGCTACACCCTTGTAAATTTTCGTCACAATTATCCCCTCCTATTTTCGTTACTTTTATCTATTCTATATGCTTTTATGTTATCCTTCATATACCTCCACTTTTATAAATACAAATATCGATCTTTTGGATGATTTTACCAATATTTTATATTTTATTATGGTCTACTCTAAAACTTTCATAAATACACTATCATATAAAAAAACTGATATATCTTGCCATTTTCGTGATATACCAGCTTAAACTTTGTTCTTATATATATTCATCATTTAAATCTAATAGCTTTTTAAATTCTTCTTTTGGTACAGGCTTTGCAAATAGATAACCCTGGGCCATCTCACATCCTATACTCCTTAAGAAATCAGCTTGTTCCCTTGTTTCTACGCCTTCACAAACTACTTCCATCTGAATATCCTTTGCCATATTTACTATACTTTTCACTATATCTCTACTGCGCTCTGAATTACTTGTTTCATCTAAGAATGCCTTGTCTATTTTTAAAGTATTGGCAGGAAACTGTTTCAAAAGATTTAATGACGAGAATCCTGAGCCAAAATCATCAATAGATATTTTAAATCCTATACATTTTAAACCTATCATCTTTTCTATAAGTCTTTCTGGGTTTTTAGTAAAAGCACTCTCTGTTAATTCAAATTCCAATAATTTAGGTTCTATATTATATTCTTTAACCAACTCTTCAATATCCTTAATTGTATTAGGATTATTAACATGAATTCTAGATACATTTAAGGATATAGGAACAATATTTTTTCCACTATCTAATCTTTCTCTCATAAATTCTAATACACTTTTATATACATACATATCTAAACTTACAATGAATCCATTTTTCTCAAATAAGGATATAAACTTTAAAGGAGAAATTAACCCTTTTTCAGGATCTTGCCATCTTACCAAAGCTTCTGCACCAACAATTTTTTCTGTTTCTAAGTCATACTTAGGTTGATAGTAAACTTTAAACTCTTTATGCATAAGTGCCTTATACATTTTGTTTTCTATCTCTATTTCTTCTTTTATTTTATTGGCAAAACACTCATCATAAAAAGCAACTTTACTTTTATGAGAGCCTTTTATTGATTTACGTGCCAAATTTGCCTTGTTAATAATATCTTCTACATTTACTTCTTTAGGCTTTATTAAGCATATACCACCTACAACTATAACCCTATAGTTCTTTGCAATATTTTCTTCTATTTCAGTAATTACCTTCTCAAATTTTAATAATCTCTGATTAAATTCGTTTCTATCTGCAAACTCTATAAGCGCTAAAAAATTATCTGCAGATATCCTTGCAAATATCTCATTATCTCCCATTGAATTATATAACCCATGAGATATGGCACAAATAATTTTATCCCCTTCTTCATACCCTAAATTATCGTTTAAAAACTTAAATTTGTCTATATCGATGTAAATCAGAGCATAAGTTTTTTCTTTATTAGTTTCAAGAACTTTCTTTGCTCTTTCTTTAAATTTATTTTCGTTCCATAATCCGGTAAGTGGATCTGTAAATGCCATCTTTTCATAATATTTAATTCTTTTCTGCCTTAAATAGAAGAATATAAAAAGTGATATTATAGCTAGTGAAACTGTAGTTATAATAATCTCTGATTTATATCTATTTACTACTGTATATAATGTTATAGGACTAGGTTCCTCTACTAAGTTTTTCATCATTATATCTACTCTACTTTTTTCATCTATAACGTCTATAGCTTTATTTAATATAGATATTACAATTGGATCTATATTAGGATTCACACCAATAGATAAACCATATCTTAGATTTCCAATATCTATTACTCTTAACTTATTTTCTTGTATATTATTAATAGTAATGCTAGCTGTATAACTATCTAGTGCTGCTATATCTACTTTTTTAGATTTTACTGCATTTATACATTCCATATAGTTATTGTAGTATTTAATATTATAATTCTTAAATTTCTCTTCAAAGATCTCTTTATTGATTCCCATATCTATAGGTAATGCCATTGTTACATCTTCTGTTACTATGCTACCCTCATCTCTTCCAACCATAATTAGGGGTAATAATATATATGGATTAGTTAATATAACATCGCTAGAAAATATATTATTCTCAGTATTAGCTTTACTAGCTATTAAATCTACTTCCCCATTTGCCATTAATTTCTTTGCTTCCACATTATTTTTTACTTTTATGTATTCAAATTTTATACCTAATTTCTCTGATATATACTCCAGCATATCTTTTATTATCCCTGAAAACTCACCTTGACTATCGCTATATTCTATAGGACTTAAATAGTCTTCATATGCTACCTTTAAAACTGATTTTTTCTTTATAAATTCAATCTCATCTGGAGTAAATAATGGTTGTCTTTGAAAAATACTATCTCCATAATATTTTTCTTGTAATTTAATATCAAAGTAAGTATCATTTAGCTTTATTTTTTTTAATGCATTATTAAGTTTATTGATAAGCTTTTCATTTTCTTTATTAGTTATATAATAAAATGGGTGAAAATCACATTTAGCAACTAACCTACCAGTATTTTGATTTGATATATTTCCTAAAACTATTGCATCTACACTTCCTGATTCCATGGCATCTACCATTTCCTCCGCAAAATCGAAATATGAAGCATCATATTTAAAGTTATTTTCCCTTGCATACTCTTCAAATACAATATTTTGAAAGCTATCTTTCAAAAGTCCTATCTTTAGTCCATTAAATGCTTCAAAATCCTCATAATATACATTAGTATTTTTGCTTGAAACATACATAGCAGTATATTCTACTCCATTTGAATACCGGGCATAATTATATAGATCACCCCTGTCCTCTGTATACTGTGCTGTACAAAGTAAATCTATCTCTCCTTTTGATAGTCTCTCTAAGGATTCTGACCATGTACCGTAAACATACTCATATTCCCAATTAGTATATTTAGATATTTCTTCAAGATACTCCACTCCATATCCTGTAAAATTTCCTTCTTCATCCTTATCTATAAAAGAAGAATAATCAAAATATCCTACCTTTATCGTCTTTTTCTGAGTATCAGAAAACACAGTCATTGGTACGGCTATATTTACTACTATTAAAAATATTAAGGTAAAACACAACACTTTAAGTCTTCTCATTATACCCTCTTTTCCAATTTGTTGAATTATATATTTATATATCTTCATGTTATTATAATTATCGTATTTTACAGATATATATTAAAGTAATATTTATTATTTATTATAAAAAATCATTTTTATTTTCACTAATTCTCTTTTAATTAAATAAGATATGATTTTATATTAAAAAAAACCCTAGATTTACAACTTAATATCTAGAGTTTTTTTCATCTATTTTAAGCCCCAAAAATAAATGGGCTTTGAATACTAAGCTCAGTATTCAAAGCTACATTTATAAATTATAATATTTCTTGCACTCTTCCAACGACTCCGCCCTCAAGCATTACCTTTATTCCTCTTGGATGCACGGCAGAATTAGTTAGCAATCTCATGACTATTCCAGAAGTTAATTTTCCTGTTCGTTGATCTTCCTTCTTAACAATTAAAACCTTTGAACCTACTTTTATATCTGCTCTTATAGTTCCATCCATAGTTAATCTCCTTACTTCTTAAATAAGTCCCCAAGAGCTGCAAAAGGATTATCCTTCGCTGCTTCTGCTTCCTTCTCTAGCTTCTTCATATAGTTCTTAACATCTCTTTTATCTACTTTTCCACCTTTTTCAAAGCGCTTCTTGAATTGAGATGCCTTTTCTCTAAAGTTACAATTTTCTCCTGGACAAACATATATCTCACCTTCACCATGGCCTTTTACAACTAACTTTTTCTTACATTCTGGACAACGTGCATTAGTATTTCTACTTATACTTTCTCTATGTCCACACTCTCTATCTTGGCACACATTCATTATTCCATTTTTAGTTTTTACTTCTAACATGTATTTCCCACACTCAGGACATTTTGATCCTGTAACATTCTCATGTACAAACTTACTATCTTTTCCTTTAACATCTTCAACTAATGCTCTTGAATATCTTCTCATCTCTACAATGAAGTCCATGGCATCTTCTTTGCCTTTACTGATATTTTCTAGTTGACTTTCCCATTTAGCTGTTAAAAGTGGTGATTTAAGATCACTTGGAACTAATTCTATTAGTTGCTTTCCCTTAGAGGTTGGAAGTATTTCCTTACCTCTCTTTTCTATAGAGAAGGAGTTAAACAATTTATCTATAATGTCTGCTCTTGTAGCTACAGTACCCAATCCACCAGTAGCATTTAAAGTCTTAGCTGCATCCTTACCTACATTTATATATTTATGAGGATTTTCCATAGCTGAAAGTAATGTTCCCTCATTAAATCTTGCAGGTGGTTTAGTTTTGCCCTTATTTATATCTACAGCATTTATTTTTAACTTATCACCAATATTTAGCTTAGGAAGCACTTGATCTTTAAGTCCATCTTCTTCACTTGAATCTTCCATATCTTCTCTGTCATATAGAGATTTCCAGCCTTTAGATTTTATAACTTTACCCTTGGCTATGAATTTTTCTCCAGCTATTTCTGTCACTATATTAGTTTGTAAATATTCAAAAGGTGGCATCATAACACTTAAAAACCTCTTAACTACTAAATCATAAATGTTTCTTTCCTCAGAGCTTAAATTAGACATATTAGGGCTTTGCTCTGTAGGAATAATAGCATGGTGGTCTGAAACCTTACTATTGTCTACAAAACTCTTACTTGGAGTAATCTTTCCCTTTAGGATATTTGTAGCTGCTACTCTATATGCTCCTATAGATATAGCCTTCAATCTCTCTGGTAAAGTAGCTACTATGTCTGTAGTTATATATCTTGAATCTGTTCTAGGATAAGTTAATATCTTATGATTCTCATAAAGCCTTTGCATTATAGAAAGAGTCTGCTTTGCAGAATAACCCCAAATTTTGTTTGCATCCCTTTGAAGCTCTGTTAAATCATAAAGAGCAGGTGATGGCTTTTTCTTTAAACTTTCTTTTACATCAATAATACTTGCTTCATTACCTCTTACCTTCACTAAAACTTTATTAGCTATTTCTTCGTTAAAGGTGCTCTGATAATTATTTTTATCTACCCATTGAAGAGAAAATTCCTTAGCTTTTGCAGTAATTGTATAGTAGTCCTTTGGAACAAAGTTTTTAATTTCATCCTCTCTTTGAACTATCATTGCTAGAGTTGGTGATTGAACTCTTCCTGCTGAAAGCTGAGCATTATATTTACAAGTAAGGGCACGAGTTACATTAAGTCCCACAAGCCAATCTGCCTCTGCCCTACACACCGCCGCCTTATATAAGTTGTTATAATCCTTACCTGGCTTTAAGCTTTTAAATCCATCTAAAATTGCTTTATCCGTTTGTGAAGAAATCCATAACCTCTTTAATGGCTTTTTAACTCCAGCTTTTTCAATTATCCAACGTGCTACTAGTTCCCCTTCTCTTCCTGCATCTGTGGCAATAACAATTTCATCTATATCATTTCGTAACATTTGCTTTTTCACTTCATAAAATTGCTTTTGAGTCTTTTTTAAAACTGTAAGTTTCATATGCTTTGGAATCATAGGAAGTGTTTCCATACTCCACTTTTTATATTTTTCATCATAATCTTCTGGATCTTGAAGTCCAACTAAATGACCTAATGCCCAAGTTACAACATACTTGTTTCCTTCTATATATGAATGTTTATTTTGATTGCATTTTAAAACCTTTGCTAAATCTCTTCCTACTGATGGCTTTTCTGCCAATACTAATATTTTTCCCATTTCTTACTTCCTTCCTTATCCTTTAGTATCTATATAAAGTATTATTTACTTATTAACTAAATCTTATCTTTTGTATTATACCATACTTTACCTTAGTATAAAGAAAAATGCCATGGATGGCTTTTTTCAATAGGTTTAATCAATACTATTTTTACACAAATTAAAAACTCATAAAAAGGCTATCAACTAAAGTTGATAGCCTCATTTATATATTGATTAAATCCTATTTTACATACATTCCACTTGGTTTTTCAGATAAATTAATCATAATATTTTTCATTTGAGTATAAGCGTCTAGGATAGATTTATGAGTTTCTCTACCTATTCCTGAATTCTTATATCCTCCAAATGGCGCTCCAGCTGGGAAGCTATTATAAGTATTTACCCATACACGACCTGTTCTAATTCCTCTAGCAACTTGTATAGCTTTATTAATATCTTTGGTAAATACTCCTCCACCTAAGCCATATTCGCTATCATTTGCCATATCAATTACTTCATCTATTGTCTTAAATTTAATAACAACTCCTACAGGTCCAAAGATTTCTTCTCTAGCAACTCTCATATCATTAGTAACATCTACAAGAAGAGTTGGTTTCATAAAGTACCCTTTAGCGGCATCGCCTTCAGTGTATCTCTCACCACCTACAGCTACTCTAGCTCCTTCATTTTTACCAATTTCTACATAGCTAAGAATTTTATTAAGTTGAGCTTCGCTTACTTGCGCTCCCATTTGAGTATTATTGTCTAATGGGTTACCTACATTAACCTTATTAAAAGCTTCAACTGCTTTCTCTATAAATTCATCATAAAAATCTTCCTGTACAAAAATCCTAGATCCTGCTGAGCAAACTTGACCTTGGTTAAATAAAATTCCTAGTTGAAGTCCTTCTAGGGCTATATCTAGATCTGCATCCTTAAAGAATATGTTAGCAGATTTTCCTCCAAGCTCTAGAGTTGCAGGAATAATATTTTCTGCTGCTGCAAGTCCAATTTTTCTACCTACTTCTGTAGATCCTGTGAAAGCTAATTTATTAAGTCCTTTATGATGTTGTAGATACTCTCCACTCTTAGAACCTCTACCTGTAACAAGATTAATTACTCCCTTTGGAACTACATCTTCTATTAATCTCATAAGCTCAAGAACACTTAAAGAAGTTGTGCTTGATGGTTTAAACACTGAAACATCTCCTGCTGCTAGTACTGGAGCAAGTTTCCATGCAGCCATTAAGAACGGAAAATTCCAAGGTACTATTTGTCCTACAACCCCAATTGGCTCTCTTAATATTATATTTAAAGTGTTTTCATCAAGCATTGTTGAACTACCTTCATCTGAACGAATAACTCCCGCAAAGTATCTAAAGTGATCTGCTGCTAGAGGTATATCAGCTCCTGTAGTTTCTCTAATTGGTTTTCCATTATCCATGGTTTCAATAGTAGCTAAATACTCTGCATTTTCATCAATAATATCTGCAATTTTATTTAAAATCTCTGCTCTCTCAGCAACTGTTGTTTTACCCCAAGTTATGAAAGCTCTTTGGGATGCTTCAACTGCATCATCTACATCCTTTTCTGTAGCATCTGCAATTTCAGCTAAAAATTCTCCATTAGCTGGGTTATAAGTTTTTAAAACTCCACCATCTGAAGCATCTCTCCACTCACCATTTATATATAATTTATATTTTTCTTGTAATTTTATATTCATAGAAAATCCTCCTTACGTCCTCTTAAAATTCTTATTCCTTAATTCATCTTTTAAATTCATTTTTGATTTACTTTTTCAATTTCTTAACTTAATTTTATTATAGTCATAAGATCACTTTTTAGGAAGTAGGCACTTTATTCTTACTAACTATACTTTTTGTGCCATAGTATCTTTTATGATACTATGGGTTAAAATAAAATATTTACTAATATAAATATTTATTTAATACACTATATAGTAGCTTTTAAATTTTAACCTTTATAAAATTTATGATATAATTCTGAGTAATATATAGACTTTATTATATTTAGTTACTCTTTTGTACTATAATATAGTAAACATACTATTAGGATGGTGAACTTAATGAATAAGAATTTGATATGCATATTTCCTAGACATGAAGAATGTCATATGAGAAATCAATGAGTTAAATACTCCACGTGCCCCATGGTGGTGGTACAAAACCTTTTATCTGGAAAATGGAAGATATTAATTTTATGGTACTTAAGTTATGGTACCTTGAGATTTAGTGATATTAAAAATAGGCTACCTAATGTAACTCAAAAGATGTTAACTTCACAATTGAGAAGCTTAGAAGAAGATAAACTTATATCTAGAAAAGTTTATCCTGTAGTACCCCCTAAGGTTGAATATAGTTTAACTGAAGTTGGTAAAGAAATTATACCTATTCTTGAAATGATGCATTCCTTTGGAAGTGAATATTTAGATGCAGGCTTATTAAATACTGAAGAAATTGATGAGGGCAATGATGATTAAAGTCACTATATCTCTTTATCTAAATTTATATAGTTATTAAGAACCATATATAAAAAGTGTCCAATGCTAATTAGCATTGGACACTTTTTATTTTAAGATTTCTTTTTGCCCATACATTTTATATATGATTATATAAACCTTTAAATATAACATTCTAAAAACTACATATTTAAAATGCTCCTTATTTAATTTCAACTTCTTTTTTATCTATATCTACAATTCTAGTTCTAGTATCTGATTTTGATATCTTCATTTCTCCGGCTTTATTTCATAGTATCTGTATCCTCATTTTCTAACTTTTTTAAAATATCATCTAGCTTTTTATCCATCTCTTTATTCCTTCTAATTAGACTCTTCCATTCCTGTATCCCCTTATATAAAGCTACGATAATCACCAGATATACAATAATGTTAACAATACTAGGTATTGCTATTGAATAATCAAACTTCATAATAATCTCCTTCTACATAATCATATTAATTTAAATAAAAAATACCGTAAAATTCTACTATGAATAATACGGTAACAAAATCATTTATTTTATATACTCAATTAATTCTAAAATAATTCCATCTGGATCTTTAAAATACACAGCTTTACTTTTTCCGAAACCTTGAGAGGTAAAATCAAAGTATTGTGGCTCAGATAAAAATTCAACTCCTTTATCCATCAATCTTTTATATACACTATCAATATCTAAAACATTAAAGCATACTTCAGAAATCGAGATCTGATTAAGCTTATTTTCCTTATCCTCAATATCTTTTTCTAGAAATTGAAGTAATTCTACTGGTGGAGACATTAACTCTTCACTACCCTTTAAGTAAGCAACTCTTACTTTACATGGAGATATTCTAAATAATCTTTCTGTGGCCTCTCCTTCCATGAGCATTTGACCTTGATAGGATAATCCTAAAACATTTTTATAGAATTCAATTGATTTTTCTAAATTAGAAACAGTAATTCCTACATGTGCAATATTTTTTAGCATTTTACTTTAATCCTTTCTTATATATCATATTAATATCTACTTTATTATAGGATATCCTCACCGTATTATTCAATTTTTAAAGAACATATCAATTGATTAACATAGTCCTTAAGCATAACCTAAGTACTAGTTCTATATATATCTATATTTTACAATATAAGTTTATTGTAAAATATAATTATCTAACATCTATTAATTTAACATAAAATTCTTCTTTTAGAACTTAAAAATATTTAGCTATAAATCAATCATTTTTAATTAGTATTAAGTATATACTTTAAAATAAATAGTGATATAATTTATTATTATTAATAATCTCTTTTAAAGTTTTAGTCTTGACTTAGAGATTTATATTTTCTTACCAAATTTTTACTATATCAAGGGGGATTTAAAATGAAGGTACTATTAATAAACGGTAGTCCTAATGAAAAAGGATGTACTTATACTGCTTTATGTGAAATAGCAAAGGAACTTGAAAAAGAAAACATAGAAGCAGAAATATTGCATGTAGGAAAAGATCCTATTAGAGGATGTATGGGATGTGGACATTGCTCTAGAAGTGGTAGTGGCAAATGTATTTTTAATGATGATACTGTTAATATTGCTTTAGAAAAAGCTAAGCATGTAGATGGATTCATCTTTGGTTCTCCAGTTCACTATGCTGGTGCTTCTGGTATGCTTACATCATTTTTAGATAGATTCTTTTATGCTGGAAGTGGCTTTGAATATAAACCTGGAGCAGCTATAGTAAGCTGCCGTAGAGGTGGTTCCTCTGCTGCCTTTGATCAACTAAACAAATACTTCACAATTTCTAGTATGCCAATAGTTTCTTCTCAATATTGGAATATGGTTCATGGAAATACTCCAGAAGAAGTAAAACAAGATCTTGAAGGTATGCAAACAATGAGAACTTTAGGTAAAAATATGGCTTGGATGCTTAAATCTATAGAAGCTGGTAAAAAAGCTGGAATATCATTACCTAAAAAAGAAGAAAGAGCAAGAACTAACTTCATAAGGTAGACATATCTCTTAGCTTCTATGAAACTTTAATCTTATATAAAATATTGAGCATATACTTTTAATATTATTGGAGTCTGCGTCACCACATAAGACGCTAATCATCAATAACATAAGTACATGCTCAATTTATATAAATCTTATTCTATTCTTCATATCCCTTTGGATTTTGGCTTTGCCATCTCCATGAATCTTCGCACATTTCTTTTATACCTTTTTCAGCCTTCCAACCTAACTCATCATTAGCCTTACTTGGATCTGAATAGCATGTAGCAATATCCCCAGGTCTTCTAGCTGTAATTTTATAAGGAATTTCTCTTCCACTAGCTTCTGAAAAGGCCTTAACCATATCTAAAACACTATATCCTATTCCTGTTCCTAAGTTGTAAGTTACAAGTCCAGAATCAGTTTTTAACTTTTCTAATGCTTTTAAGTGACCTTTAGCTAAGTCTACCACGTGAATATAGTCTCTAACTCCTGTTCCATCTGGTGTATCATAGTCATCTCCAAATACACTAAGCTCCTTAAGTTCTCCTATTGCTACTTTTGTTATAAAAGGCATAAGATTATTTGGGATACCACATGGATCTTCCCCTATAGTTCCACTTTTATGAGCTCCAACTGGATTAAAATAACGAAGTAATGCTATGTTCATTGAATCATCAGCTTTATATACATCTCTTAAAATTTCTTCTAGCATAAGCTTAGTTCTACCATAAGGATTTGTTGCAGAAAGAGGACAATTTTCAGTAATTGGAATAATCTTTGCATCCCCATATACTGTGGCTGAAGAACTAAATACAAAATTTTTAACTCCATATTTTCTCATAAGTTCTAAAAGTACAAAGGTACTAGTTAAGTTATTATGATAATATTCTAATGGTTTAGCTACTGATTCACCTACAGCTTTAAATCCTGCAAAATGAATTACTGAATCTATATTATTTTCACTAAATACTTTATCCATATCTTCTTTATTTAGCACATCATATTTATAGAATTTAGGTTCTATTCCTGTAATTGCTTTAATTCTATCTTTAACTAATTCTTTGCTATTACTTAGGTTGTCCACTATAATAACCTCATATCCTTTTTCTAATAGCTCTACAGTGGTATGACTACCTATGTACCCCATTCCTCCAGTTACTAAAACTGCCATCAAATACACTCCATTCTTAATTTATTTATATATTATTTTATCAATTGAGCCTATAACGTTTATTCATATATAATAAACTATTACCATAATTATATCTTAAATTGCAAATTTATGAAAGAAAAAGAGCTATCAACTTAACTCTTCTTTAGAATATCCAAAAACTCTTCTATATACTTATGCTTTCTTTTCATTTAAGTGTTTCACAAATATGTCAACAAGCTTTGGATCAAACTGTGTACCAGCACATCTCTTTAATTCTTTAATAGCCTCATCTTTGCTCATAGCCTTTTTATATACTCTGTCATGAGTCATAACATCATAGGAATCCGCGATAGCAATAATTCTCGCCATTAATGGTATTTCTTCTCCTGAAATACCTAACGGATATCCAGTACCATCCCACTTCTCATGATGTGTTAATACACATTTTGCCACATTAGCTATTTCATTAGATGCATTTATAATTCTAAATCCCTTCTCTGCATGAGTTTTCATTACCTCAAATTCATTAGGTGTTAATGGTCCAGGCTTTAAAAGTATATCTTCTTCAATGGCAATTTTCCCTATATCATGAAGTCTAGCCACTATCATTAGTTCATCCATTTGGGAGCTCTTAAATCCATATCTCTCACCTAGTTCTAATGCATATGATTCCACTCTTTCAGTATGCTCCTCTGTTTCCATATTTTTAGCTTCCAGACTCTTTTTAAGTGAATTCATCATAGAACTTCTAACACTATTATGCTCTAGAAGCTTTTGTCTATATACTCTATCTTCAACTTCTTTAATGCACTTATAAATATCTTCTTCAACTGAGTATTTAACCATATTTCCAAGAGCTATACTAAGTTCAATATAACTATATTCATCCTTCTTACATTCACTTCTTATTTGCTCTACCAATCTTTCACAACAACAATCATTACAGTTAGGTATTAGTATCATGAATTCATCTCCACCCCATCTAAAGACAAATCCCTTATCATTACAAACTTTACTAAGTACACTCGCTATACTTTGTAGTAGCTTGTCCCCCTCAAGATGTCCTAATGAATCATTGACTAGCTTCAACCCATTTACATCCCCCATAATTATTCCTAACGGAAGATGCTCTTCTTTGTTCAACTCTCTTATCTTCTCTTCAAAGTATGTTCTATTATATATTCCTGTTAATGTATCATTGTAACTTAAATATCTGAGTCTCTCTTCCAATCTCTTTTGATTAGTTATGTTCCTAGCAAGTCCTACAATTCCCCATACTTCACCATTCTCATTTATTACAGGTGCTTTAAAGCTTTCTTCTATAATTTTATTTCCTTTGTCATCTAAAGTTATTCCTTCAATATATTTTGCTTGTCTACTCTCCATTATTTCTTTATCCATGTTAATAAAATCTTCTGCAATTTCTTTGTCTGGAAAAATCTCTAGATCGGTTTTCCCAATTACATTATCTACTCCAAACTGCTTATAATAATCATTAAAATTCTTATTACATCCAATGAATTTAGAGTCTTTATCCTTGTAAAATATTGCTTCTGGTAATGAATCAATGATGGTTCTAAGAATACTTTTCTGATTTTCTAGTTCAAATTCTCTTCTTTTTTCAGCTTCAACATTGATGATTACTCCACCAATAGCATTAGTTTCACCTTTTTCGTTTGTAATCGGAAATATATGGCATTCCTCTAATTTATTTTTAATAGCCTCATCATGGATAGAGACTTCTAATTTATCTAAACATTCTTTAACTCTCTTATTATACACACTTGCAATTTTTTCTGGAAAGACTTCTTCATAAACTTTACCTTTTATTTCTTTTAAATTTAGATTATAATTTTTTTCACAGGCATTATTAATAAATATGATTTTCTTATCTATATCTGCAATCCATATAGCCCATGGTATATTTTGTAAAAATAATTCAGCTAATTCCATTTTTCCCCTCCAAAACTTATCATACCCTTATTTTACCACCTTTGCCTATATAATATCTACCTTTTTACTATATTATGTATTTTGCTTTATCTCTCGATTATTTGTAATATTTAATTTAAGTACTTGTATTGCACAAATTCTTTGATCTCTTTATTTATGTCTAAAATACTATTTATTACGGCAAATTTAAAATAACTATATTTATAAATTTAAAAATATAAAATGAACTATATGAATAATTTTTAAGTCTTAAATACTAAAAACTCATTAAATTTCATATAGTTCCATAATCTATTTAAATAATATTACAATCTACCTTTTCTCCTTAATTCTCTCTGTAGTTTAAGTTGTAGTCTTGGATCGTTAGCTATATAATAACTTAAAATGTCACTTACAGCTTCCCCATCTAATCCATTGATGCCACCCATTCTATCTACTTCATCCTCTATGATATCTAAAAGTTTCTCCTCCATGATTTCATTCATTATCTCTTGCCTATCTATCATTTCTTCTTCAAGTTTTTTTCTTCTAGCTTCCTCTTGCTTGACTTTCTTTCTTTCCTCTCTTTTCATATGTCTATCGATTGATTTCTTTCTATTTTCTCTATTCCCTCGAAAAAACAAATTTGTATCTCTCATATAAACGCCTCCGTAAAGTTTATAGATCATCCATTTAATATCTTATTGTTATAGTTATATTTTCAAAGGATTATATAAATACTTTTATATAATAAACTCCATATTTTTATCATACTCTGTTCTAGCAATTAAATATCTCTTTAAAATTTTAGAACTGTATACTCTAAAATCTAAAGAAGGTTGTACCTTTATAGAGTAGTTTTTATCAATAATAGCCTCTTTAAGCTCCTCTATGGTATAGCATGAAGTGTTTAACTCAGTATATATTCCTCCCAGCTGCAACGGAGTATGACTATCACTACCTGTAATTACATTAACTCCTATCCTATTAGATAATTCAAATAATTCTTCCCTTACTGCTTCTTCACCTTTTTTAAATATATCTTTAGCATTTAAATCTATAGCATCTAATCGCCTTAATAACTCTTCAGGATGATTACATAATTTATGACCTCTTCTAAAAGGATGAGCTCCTATTTTTAAGCAATTATATTCATCCGCTAATTCTAATAAACTCCTAAATTCTATTAAGTTTTCTCTATCCATATGTGGCTTTAATTTTTCATGAATTTCTAATATAGCTTCTCTATTTCCAACTAAGACAACATGCCCCTTATCCTTTATGCTTACTTCCATAGCTGGAAAAACTGAAATACCTTTAACTAGATACCTATCTCCTTGATACTCATAATTCTCCTTGAGATATTTATATATTTCTATAAAATTTATAGCATTGAAATGTTCACACATAATTATTCCATGTAAATTGCTTGACCTTGCATATTCAATTTCCTCAATAAAAAATCTCTCATTAAAATCTTTTCTTTTGCTCAGTAGCCCATGGACATGAAAGTCTATGTTCATACTAGTTCTCCTCATTAAATTACTTATAGAATCTCCATAATATAAAGATAAATTCTATCTCTTATTATTATATAGAGATTTGACAATTAAGTTACCAACGGAGAACTTTTCTATTACATATCTTAATCAAATAGAAAAACTGCTAGCATAAACTAACAGTTTTTCTACTTAATCTCTATTCTTATCTTTGAATTTATATATTTATTCAATTTAGGGATTATTATTTTTGTGTTCAAGATATACTCTTTCTAACTTTTAAGTCCAATCTTTTCTTTTCTAAGCTTTTGTATTACTCTCTTTTCTTTAATAATTGCAACTATTTGATTATTCAAGTTTTTCTTCTCCGCATATTTCCCATTAAAAGATAAAAAGTTAAAATTTCCTATGAGTGCAAAATTTTCATCACAAATTAATATTTTCTCATTAGCATCACCCTTCTTTATTTCAAAGAGTTCTCCATAATTGCTAAAATCCTCGTTAAGGATATCTGCTATTTTTTCAGACCCCTTCTCCATTTCTTCCATCTTTGAATTCTTATTTGAACCTAATCCATAAATTATTTTAACCTTTACTTTTCTATCTAAAGCATCTTTTATAAGATTATAAATCTTCTCTTTATACATAACATGGTTATTTATAAAAGGACTAATTATATCAATTTCATTTTTAGCTGAAATCAAAGTTTCCTTAAACTTTTCTATAATATCATCATCCTTCAAAGTACTATAATCTGTAACTCCTAGGCGTGATAAACTATTTACTATTTCTACAGTATAATCTACATTTTTTTGAACTGTAGTCATATAACTTTCTTCTAATTCTTCTATGTTCTTTCTAATATTTTCACTTATTTTTTCATAACTACCATTTTCCTGTAATCCTTTAAATTCATCAGTAATATTGTTTACAATTTGATTAATTTGTTTCTCGTTTTGTTTTATGCAAACATCCATAATATTATTAGTATGACTCTTTAAATTTTTTATAAGACTATCTACATTTATGCTACTATTATCCTTAACCTCATTCTTTACTATTTTTAATTGCTTATCTATATCTATTCCTATTTGAACCTTTAATGAAGCATTTTGCCTTGTTAAAATTTGCTCTGCTTCTTTACTATAAATACCCATACTTTCGCTTAACAATTCATTTATTTCATCATTAAGCTTTTCGTAATCTTCTTCATTATTGTCACTAACATAGTTCTTTATTTTAGTTTCTACAATTTCTATTAATTCCTCATTATTCTCTGCAAATTTATTTCTAGCTTCTTTCATTACATCTTCATAAGTTTTATTTATGGCTTGATCTACTTCACTAACTACATCTTTCTCAGTAAATCTTTTTTTGTTTTTAATAGATGTTGTTAAAGCGCTTGATACATTACTATCTATTGTATCTTTTGCATACTCTATAACTTCTTTTTTAACCTTACTTATTTGATTAGTTACCTTCTCCATTATATCTTCCTTAATGTCGAAGGGCTTTTCCTCCTCTACTGTAGCTTTTACCTCTGCAACATAGTTTTCTTTTTTCTTTTTTTTCTTTAAACGTGTCCCATCAAATATCTTTGAAAATAAAAATATGCATAATGAAGCTAATACTACTATTATAATAATTCCTAAAATTAACTTACTATCTTTTAAATTTTGAAACACCCTTTTCCCCTCACAATCTAATTTACTTTTAACCCCTTTTTAGCTAAATTTTTATAGTGTTTGTAGAAATATTCACAATTACTATGCCATATTATAATATTCTACCAAAACTTATAAATCTTTATAGTTATAAGAAAATATATTGAAAATTAACCATATTATATATGATAATAAAGTATAGTTTTATTTTTGCATTATTATATTGCTTTGAATCCATTCATTGATTATAAAATAAGTATTATATATACTCCTAAGTATCTTTATATATTTTACAAATAAAGGTAAATTAATCAATAAGTAAATATTAATGTTTATTTGAGAGGAGCATGAAAATGGCTAAAATAACCTTTAATAACGTTATGAAAAAATATGATGGAAATGTTATTGCTATCAAAGACTTTAACTTAGAGATAAAGGATAAAGAATTTATTATTTTAGTTGGACCATCGGGCTGCGGGAAATCTACCACATTAAGAATCATTGCTGGACTTGAAAGTATTACAGAGGGTAAACTATTTATTGATGATAATTTAGTAAATGATGTTGCTCCTAAGGACAGAGATATAGCTATGGTGTTCCAAAGTTATGCTCTATATCCTCATATGACTGTCTATAAAAACATAGCCTTTAGTCTTAAAATGAGAAATGTACCAAAGGATGAAATTCGTAGAAAAACTATTGAAATTGCTAAAACTCTAGGTATTGAAGAACTTCTTCATCGTAAACCTAAGCAGTTATCAGGTGGTGAGCGTCAAAGGGTTGCATTAGGACGTGCTATCCTTCGTAATCCTTCTGTTTTCTTGCTGGATGAACCTTTATCAAACCTAGATGCAAAACTTAGAACTCAAATGAGAGCTGAAATAACAAAATTACATAAAAACTTAGGTACAACCTTTGTATATGTTACTCATGATCAAACAGAAGCAATGACTATGGGTGATAGAATTGTAGTAATGAAGGATGGCCTTATTCAACAGGTAGACACACCTATAAATCTATATAGTAAACCTTGTAATCTATTTGTAGCTGAATTTATAGGCTCACCTAAAATGAACATCTTAGAAGCTCATCTAGTTAATAAGCATGGAATCTTTTATGCTAAATTTCATGGAAGTGCTGTTAAATTACCTAATAATGAAAAAATTAAACTGTTATTTGATAAATATATAGATAAACCTGTTATTCTTGGTTTTAGACCTGAGGATATATATATTAAAAACAGCATCCCTAAAGATAATTCAAGCAATACAATACCTGCTAAAATTGAGTTAGCTGAATTTATGGGCTCAGAAGTATACCTGCATCTAGATTGTAATGGCATTAAGTTAATAGCTAAAGCTTCTGTTTCCTTTCAGTGTAAGTCAGAAGAAGAAATAGCTATAGCAATTGCCTTAAATAAACTTCATTTCTTTGATAAAGATACAGAACAAAGAATAGATGTCTAACATCATAAAATATTAAAAAAGGCTTTTTCAAAACAGATTATTAATCTAAATAAACTATTTTGCAAAAGCCTCTTAATTTTAAAATTATATTCAATTAGCTAATTTATCAATTCTATATTGTCTATACTTTCAATACGAATAATACTAGTTTTAGTTACACCCTTTTTATCTTTATAAGTTATCTTAACCCACTCATCATCTACATCAAGAACTTCACATTCCATTTCATTTTTTCCTGTAAGTATTACAGTACCCTCACAATTAATAATACATTTAGTTCCTATTAGATCCTTTAGCAACTTTGACAATGCATCTTCCCCCTTAATTTTTCTTTTTAAGTTTTTTAATTCATTCTCTAATTTTTTTATTTTTGATGAATATCCTATCTGAGACATAACTAATACAAATGCTACTAACCCAAAAACCTCCAATTAATCAAACTCCTTTCTAAAATTTACAAACTTATTGATTTTTAATCTTAATTCCTATATTATTTCACAAAATCCTCAATGACTGATTTAACTTCTTCTTGATTCTCAATATATAGCATATGCTTTCCTGAAAGAACTTTAATCTTCATATTAGGAAATCTAAAATTTTCATGATGATTTGGTCCAACTGCATAATCTTCATCGCCAGCTACTACAAGAACTGGATTAGTTATTTTTTCAGTAACATGGAAATAGCTATTAAAATATTCTTTATTATTAAAAGCTTGATTTGACATAGTTGCATTGAAACTATCTATTTCATTACTTACTTCTCCCAATTTTACAAAGTTGTTGTATTCTCTATATTGAAGCTTATAAAATATTTGTTTTCTAAGAAGTATATTGACTGTCTGTTGCCATTTTTCCATATCTGAATTACCATCTATAGACTTTAAATCTTCATCTGATAATAATCTTTCTCCATAATATATTTGTGCCTTAAAAGATTCTTCCATGCTAAGAGTAGAATTTAATAGGATAAGTTTGTCCACAAATTCTCCATACTTATGAACATAGTTTGCAGCAATTATACCACCAAAAGAATGTGCCATAACTATCCACTTTGATATGCCTAATTTTATTCTAATTTCCTCCATATCCTCTACGAGTCTACCAATAGAATAATCAGTTTCCTCATCCCCTTCTGATCTAGCACTTCCTCTTTGGTCAAAATATATAATTTTCATGAAATCTTCTAAAGTATTTCCACCCAATTCTTCAAAATCCAGACTTCCTTCTCCTGGTCCTCCATGAACAAATATACATGGGATACCTTTTCCTGATTGCTTTACATATAAGTTGACTTTATCACTCATTTCTAGATACATTTCATATTCCCCCATTAATTATTATCCTAAACTATATGTCAAAGATATTTTCTAATACCCTAGATAATATACTATAAATTAATTTTCCTATTTTATTTTCTTGCTTCTAAAATACCAGCTTTTGTAGTTATGGAGATATTACCATTTTCTTTAATATAATCTTCTATATATTTTTAAAATTTATCTTTCTTATCTCCTACAAGAATAGAAATTCCTTTTATTGTACGATGCCTTACTACAGGTTAAGACTCGTCTATTACAATCTATCCTTTAATCTATCAACATATTCTTTAGATTCTTTTAATCCAAGCCCTGTAGCCTCTCTATACCTTTTAACTGCCTTAACCATTTTTCCTTCAGAAATAAATGCTTTTAGCTCTTCATCTATGTTTTCAGTTTCTTCATTCACTACTCCCATATGTTTTTCAATTCTATATAAAGTAGCATTTATCCTGGCAATATCACTCTGTAATTGATTAACAATGGTAAATATAACTCCCAACATTATACATCCTAGAATTATCCATATCATTTTATCATCCATGTCGTTTTCTCCTTTATATTTAATAATTATTTTTAGTTAATCTTCAATTTCTCTTATATAAGTCTTAATAACACTTTTTCTTTTATCACTACTTAGATTATGATATATATTCTCTTCCTTATAGTCGGGTACTATAAAACTACTACCCTAATCTATTTAAATATAGGCCAAATGGTATTTCATAGTAGATTGGATTATTATGATTATCAATATAATGATAATCATAATTTTGTAGCTTTACTAATTCATTAAAACCCCATGACTTATACATTGCAGTTAACCTTTCTGCATCATCATTATCAGCAGCAATTGTTACTTCCTTAATTTCTTTTTCCTTAATCCTTTGAAGTACTTTTTCCATTAACTTTTTTCCAAGACCTAGACCTCTAAGATTCTTTTCTATTCTGAAAGCACAAAGGTAAGCTCTATCTATACCATTAGCTTCATCTTTATCTTCTGAATCCCAAAATATATAAAGCTCACCTATCAAAGAACTATCTATTTCATTTTCAATTGTCCAAAATTCTATATTTCCTCTCTTAATACCCTCAATAAAATATTCTTTGGTTGGTGTATCATTTTTCCATAATCTCTTTAATTCCTCTAATGAGCCTGTCCTAATTAACATATTGCTTCCTTCTTTCAGCGAATTACTTATAGCTATTCTATAAAGTAATTTTTAATTCGCACCTGCTTAACCATTTCTAATAAATGTTAACCATTAACACCTTTAGTCCATTTTCTGCCTCTCCAGTATCTTAAAAACTAAAATTAACTATAATGTCAGTAACCATACTCCCCATTTACTATAAATAACTTCATTCTATTTTTATCTGCTTGTCCTTCAATTATTGAAAGAGTATTACAAACCCTCTCAGTTGAGATACAATCTACACATTTTCCTAGTGATACACAAGGTGGATTATAACCTGCCCTCTTCGCATTTAAAGGACATGCTATATTCTTAACCCTCTTTATACCCTCTTCAACATTTGCTACAATCTTATTTTTACCTACAACTACAATAACTTTATCTGGGCCAAAGGTAATTGCTGCCACCCTATTGCCACTGTGATCTACATTAATAATTCTTCCATCAAGAGTTATAGCATTTGATCCTGTAATATACCAATCTGTTGTAAGAGCCTTCTTTTTCAAGAGTTTACTCTCTTCTTTAGTTTTTGCTAATTCCTTATCATACACCTGGTTTCCTCTACTAATAAGTTTTTCTACTATGTCCATAGTCTGAAGTGTAGCTGAATGCCCAATTCCAATAGTACACTCTTCACCTATGATTTTTAATATGTGATTTTTAACTTGATCTAAGGTTTCAAAATATTCAACCTCTATATTTCTCACTCTAAAGTTTTCTTTTAAACTATTAATACTATTTGCATCCATGGTTACCTCCACTAATGATTTTATACAAAAAACATCGTATATCCTTAATAAATAGCACTTTACATGATGGAATCATAATATTATCACCTTGATATTTTTCTCATATCTTTAAAGTAATTTTTTCATTTGATAAATATCATAATTACTATGAAATTGAAACATTATCCTTCCCTCATCACAGCTCTAATTATTTTATTATACAAAATATTCGTATCATATACAATATTTTCTATTTATGCATGTAATTATTTTAACATTCAATAAGTATTATATAATTGAAAATATACCACTCTCACAGATGTTTCAATTTTAATATTTTCCTAGTTAAAAAGTTATATGTTTAAAATATTAACTCTTTGTTTATAAAAAAATATATAGATTTAACATTTTAAAATTTATATTTCGATATAAGATATAAAATACCGTATTCATTCAAAAGAAGATATACGGTATTTCCATGTAATTAAATTATATAAGTATTTTTATTTTATTATTAAGATAGTGTATCTAAATTAAATATTTAGTAACCAACTTTAATAATTACTATTGTCCATTCCTATTCTTCAACAAACCTCATTAATTCTTCATTGAATTTTTCTTTCTGATCATAGAACACTCCATGTCCACTATAGTTAAATGGCACCAGTTTTGAATTTCTAATACATTGATACTGAACTTCAGCTAATTCAAATAGAACAACTTTATCATGGATACCATGTAAAATTAATGTTGGAACTCTTATAGTTTCTAAATCAGAAAATAATCTCTCTTCATCTAGCCAAGTATTTGCAATAGCCGCTGTCGCCCACCCTGCTGCTTGCAATCCCAGATTAAAAAACCACTGAGAAAATGGTTCAGATATATATTTAAAGAAAAATATATCCCCGAAATCTCTTAACATTTTTGGTCTATCATTATATGTTCCTTCAATTATTTTAACAACTTCTTCTCTATCCAATCCATAAGGAAAGTTCTTACGTTTTATAAGGCTAGGTGCTGCTGCAGATATAAGAACTAACTTAGATACTCCATACCCTTTATGACGAGCCATATATCTAATAGCTATAGCTCCACCCGTTGAATGTCCTGCCAAAGTAAAGTCTTTCAGATTTAGTGCATCTACTACACATCTAACATCATCAGATAAACGATCATAATCGTATCCATCATAAGGTTTATCAGAATCACCAAAGCCCCTAGTGTCTATTCCAATGCATCTATACCCATGTTTAGGAAGTTGATTAAACTGATATTCAAATAACTTATGACTACCAGGCCAACCATGCAAAAATAGAATTGTTTTTCTTCCTTTTGGATTAAGATCCTCTACATAAACTTTTACGTTTGATTCAACTTTAATATAATACCCCACTTCCTACCTCCATCAATGAAATAAGTATATTGACAGATTATTCACTGGGAAATATTTTGTGAGTGATTTTATCAATTTCATCTTTATCTTAATTACTTATTCTTGATTATACAAAAGCTTTGAATTTATTACAAATATTTTATATTTATATGCTATAAGTAATAAATATATTTTATATTCTGGCTTCAATATTTAGTAACTTTAACTAATCATAAAAATATGCTGAAAATTAAATATAGATACTATAATATGGTAAATAATAGTATAATAAATTTATTAGTTATTATCTAAAAACAATATTAACTAGTCATTAGCTAAAATTATAAAAACTGGAATAAAAAAATATTAAGTAAGAAAGGGGAAATTATTATTGTGAGAAATATAAAAATAATTATTTTTAAACCTC
Organism: Clostridiaceae bacterium; assembly: GCA_902363375.1. Taxonomy (GTDB): domain Bacteria; phylum Bacillota; class Clostridia; order Clostridiales; family Clostridiaceae; genus Clostridium_J. Next base: position 288,346 of record CABIZX010000004.1, read on the forward strand.
CTAAATAACATATATTCTTTAAATGTAATCTTTGTAGAGATCCTCCTTATCTAATTTTATAAGTTCATTAAATAGTTCTATTAAATTTTAGGAGGATATTATAATGAGTAAGATAGCGAAATTCATATCAAATATTAAAAGTAAAAATCATAAAATTTTATGTGCATCTGAGGAAATTTCAATTCGTAAGATGGAGGATACACATTTTGACTACACCTTAATGACAAAATGGTTAAGTGACCCTGAAGTTCTTTTTTATTATGAAGGAAGAGATAATTCTTTTACCATAGAACGAATTAAAGAAAAATACTCTCCAAGGATTTTAGGTAAAGAATCTGTCAATCCCTGTATTGTTGAGTTTAATAATAGCCCAATTGGATATGTTCAATATTATTATGAAAATGATAAAGACGAACTTGGGATTGAGGGTTATAGAAATCCTTATGGAATTGATGTATTTATAGGGGAAACTAGTTATCAGAATAAAGGTATAGGAACCATGGCATTAAAGCTTTTAATTGAATATCTATTTAAAACTAAAAATGCTGATATTATTCTTATAGATCCCCAAACTTGGAACAAACGCGCCATTAAGTGTTATGAAAAATGTGGATTTAAGGCTGTTAAAATTCTAGAAAAAAGAGAGCTTCATGAAGGTGAGTATAAAGATAATTTAATAATGCATCTAGTCAAACCTTAATATATTTATCTTTTATTATGTAAAAATATTATGTGGAATAAGGATGTGTTCATTTGAAAAATTATTCTTTCCTAGATTTAGGTAAATGTTTATTAGTTGCTATTCCCCTCTCTTACTTATTAGGCGTAGTAATTATGTTTATAATTCAATGTTGGAGGTTTTTCATATGAATGAATGGTTGCAACGAAGATCTATTTCTAAGCCAGTATTTTTATTAATAGTTATTTTATTATGTACTGATTTTGCTCTACATGGAGGACTTTTAGTTTTGAAAATAGATATACACTATTCAACTGTTTCTGGAGATTCTATGAAAAAAACTTTATCTGATGATTCCAAGCTACTTCTTGTAAAAGCTGATTTTAAAGAAATTAAGCGAGGAGATTTAGTTTCAATTGAGGCTTATGATAATAAAGGTAGGCACGACTTTCTTAAACGAGTTATAGCATTACCTAACGAAAATATAAAAATTAAAGGAAACAAAGTATATATTAATTGTCATCTTCTAGATGAGCCCTATGCCTATTATAGTGAAGCAAGTACAGATGAATTAACCCTTACAGTTCCATCTGATGAATACTTTGTCATTGGTGATAATAGATTAGATAGTCTAGATTCTCATACCTTGGGCTCAATTTCAAAAACTTTAATAAATTATGTAATACTAAAATTAAAAAATTAACTTAAAAAGGAGCCTTTGCAATGTAACCTAATATTATGTAAAATATTTAAGATACACTTTTCAAAAGCTCCTTTACTATTAAAAGTCATTTAATTTTATTCTAGTTCACTTATAAAAATTTAGCCATTAATAATGTATTTTTATATTCATCTTTAATTTTTATATTTTTATTCTTTCTTCCTTCTTCTATAAAACCGAATTTTTTATAAAGTGCTATAGCTGGTGTATTTTCTTCAAAAACCTCTAATTCAATTTTCTCAACTTGATTTTCCTTACACCACTTTATAACCTCTTCCATTAACAAAGTTCCTATTTTTACCCCACTGTATTCCTTTAAAATTGTTATCCCGAAATCTGCAACATGACTTGTCCTTTTAGTGCTTCCCCTTTGCAATGTAGTAGAACCTACTATTCTCCCATTCATATCTGCTACTAAAAATAAAGATGTTTTTTTAATATACTTTGCCTCGTCTTCAGCTGTTATGTCAAATTCATCTGGCTCCTTAGGAAAGAAACTTACCTCGCCCATTACTTGTTTAACTAGCATTACAATTTCATTAGCATCTTCAACAGTTGCCTTTCTAATTGTAACTTCATTGCTACTTTTTATCTTTATCATAATTATAATTCCTCTCTACTATCCCCAAAATTTCTAATAATTCACTCTTTGTATTACATTCATGAGTTTCAATCAAAAATCGATAATTGAACATCTTCCTTTTGATTTAACTTTTCTTTCATTGGTTTAGAGTAACTATTTGATAAACCATATTTTTCTCTCAAAGCATTAACAGTTTTATATAAATTATTTTTATATTCTTTATCTGCTCCACCAGTTTTATATAAAAGTAACAATTCATCATATATATTAGGAAATTCTTTTTTTATAAAATCTAAAAATATCTTTCTAGTAGTGCCTTTTAAATACAAGGTTCCCGGAAGAACGTAATCAACCCTACTTTCCTTAGCACTGGAGTATAATGAGTCTATATTATCAAAGGTATCCGTTATATAAGGAATGATTGGCATAAAATGAAGACCTGTAGAAGCATTAGTTTTGGAAAATTCCTTTAACATAGCAAATCGCTTTAAGGAGTTAACCCCATTTGGTTCAATTAGCTTTCTAATATCTTCATCCATAGAAGTAATTGTAGCAGCTATATTTACATAAGTAATTCTAGAAAGTTCATCTATCAGATCATAATCTCTTAAAATTAAATCCGACTTAGTTGAAATAATACATGGTGTTTCATACTTTATCATAAGTCTTAATATATTCGGCATAAGTTCATAATTAGCTTCTGCTGGTTGATAACTATCCGTTACCCCTCCAATATTCACAACTTCCCTTTTCCAAGAAGGGCTACTAATTTGCTTTTCTAATTGCTCAACTACATTAGTTTTTACATATATTTCTTCGAAGTATTTATCTGAATCTAAGTACTCATGTGAATACATAGCATAACAATATTTACATCCATGTTCACAGCCTCGATATATGTTCAAATCCCAAGCAAAGGGTATTTTTCTTTTTAACTTATTACAAGCTATCTCACAAGTTATTTCTTTGAACTTTATCATTTATTCACCTCATAATTTATAACTTTCTTCTCACTGTACCATAAATATACTATTATTCAATTTTTTAAACAATACATTCATTTATTCAATACTAAATAAAGTTATGTATTATGTGACATTTACCTTATATGTGAAAAATTTCTTTGATCTAATTTCAAAATAAAATACCATAATAATCTAATTTGAATATTATCATATTTTATAATCAATCCTATAAAATCTATTTTTTTCTTGCTGAGATAAGTAACATCATCGGTCTGCGTAACTCGTCTTGCATTTCATCATTATCCTTTAGCATGGATTCTTCTGGCATTGGTTCTATAAAACCTGTTATTTCAAATCCTGACATAATCAATCCATTCACATAGGTTGTTGTGGTTTTATGGTATTTTAAAACCTCTTCTCCTAAGAAGTTGGCTTTACGAATTCCTTCTGTAAAATATCTATCTACCGGCCAGTGTAGCTTTTTCCCTTGTTCATCATAATGCCAGTCTTGAAGTCCTTGAGCCGTAAAAATTGGATGTTCCACTGAGAAAACAAACTCACCACCCTTTGGAAGACACTTATTTACTTTCTTACATATGTCATCAAAGGATTCTATGTAATGAAAAGCTAAAGAACTAATTACAACATCAAAGCTATTTGAATCATAATCTATATCTTCAATAGGTTTTACTATGTATTCTATTAATGGAGATTTAGTCATCTCCTTTGCTTTTTTTATCATTTTTTCTGATATATCAATACCAACTACAGATTTTGCTCCTTGTTCAATCGCATATCTACAATGCCATCCGAAACCACAACCTAAATCTAGGACACGTTTTTCATTAAAATCAGGTAGCATCTTTTTGAGTTCATGCCATTCCCCTGCTGCTTTTAATCCATTTACTGAGCGAGCCATTTGCTTATATTGATTGAAAAAGCTCTCATCATCATATCTATTTTCTTTCATTTCAACATCTCCTTAAATCTAGTTGTTCTATAATTACCAATAAAATTTATAATAAAATTCTACCATATATGTAGCTTATGTTATTATATTTATAATAAATTAACTATATTATTTTCATATATTATAAAATTGAGGAGTTAATTTTATGGATATTACAATATATATACCTCTAATTTTGTGTTCTTCAACATATACAAAATTTTTTATCACTCTTCTCCTGCTTTGTTTTAGAGTTGTTCTACCGAAACTTTATACGACTAAAATTTAATATTAACTTTCATTATATATTACTATAACTATAATTCAATTTATATTTGTGAACATTTTTTATTTTTCTGTTAATGTAATCATTTACTATAGAATGTAATTGATGTATATTATATATGTAAATAATTATTTTTTATAAATTAACCTTATCTAGTTATCTATTATGTAATGAAAGGATTTGTGGAGATGAATAAAGATTTTTTCAAGAAAAATAGGATGAAGCTATCGATGGAATTAGCTAATGGGTCAATATTAATAATGTTTGCTGGAAAAGCACCAAAGAAGTCAAATGACTATAATTATAAATTCACCCCAAACAGAAACTTCTATTATCTATGTGGAATTGATGAAGAGCTTATAAATCTTGTAGTCATTAAAGATAGAAGTGGAAATATAGAAGAAAGACTTTATATCAGAGAATATGATGAGAAGAGCGCTAAATGGGTTGGAAAAAGCATTAGTCTAGACAAAGCTAAAAAGATATCAGGAATAGATGATATTAGATACTTAGAAGATTTTAAAAGCGACTTAAATGGTCTAATTTCAACTAAAAATTTAACTCATATATATCTAGATTTAGAGAAAGATTCCTATGAAGATAACTTAACTCCTAACGGTTTCTTTGCAAAAGATCTAAAAGAAAGATACTCTCAAATTTTCGTGCATAATGTATATCCTAAGTTATGTATTCTAAGAATGTGTAAGGAAAAAGAAGAAATTAAAAAAATTAAAATTGCTATAGACAAAACACGCTTAGGAATAGAGGCCATGATGAAGAATGCTAAACCTAATATGATGGAATATCAACTTGAATCTTACTTTGACTTTGAGTTAAAAAATAATGGTGTAAAAGACTTCTCATTTCCAAGCATAATTGCAAGTGGACAAAATGGAACAATCCTACATTATGAAGATAACAATTGTGAAATTGAAGATGATTCTTTAGTTCTATGTGATGTTGGCGCTGCTTGGAATTATTATCACGGAGATATAACAAGAACCTTCCCTATTAACGGCAAATTCACTGAAAGACAAAAACAAATATATAATGTAGTTTTAAATGCTGAGTTAGAAACTATAAAAGCCCTTAGACCTGGACATACCTTTATATCTATAAATGAAGTTACAAAAAAATCTTTAGCTGATGGATTAATTGAACTTGGTATAATGAAGGATGAAAGTGAATTATCTAATTACTACTATCACCAAGTAAGTCACCATCTTGGATTAGATACCCATGATGTAGAAGATTATGATGCCCCATTTGAAGAAGGCATGGTACTAACAGTTGAGCCTGGACTATATTTATCAGAAGAAGGTATCGGCATAAGAATAGAAGATGATGTTGTTATAACTAAGAATGGTTGCAAGGTTTTATCCGATGGAATTATAAAAACTATTGAAGATATTGAAGAATTTATGAAAAGTGCTAAAAAGTAAAATGTATTTTATATAGAAATTAATAAAAATAATAGATTTACCTAAATAAAAGAGAGAAGATAAATATACTTAACTGTAGATTTATCTTCTCTTACTTTTTATGTATTACTCTTTATTTCATTGCATAATTTCTAAATAAATTTCCAAAAGTTTTGTTTGATATATCTGTAAACCCTCTAGGTGTAGAGTATTCACTTTCTAATATAAGTATATTCTCGCATATGCTACACAAAATAAGTTTGAAAGGAGGTTCTGTGATGAAAAAAATAGTTACTATATTCTTAGTTTTATTAGGTTTATTTTTAAATGCAATGATAATGCCAACCGTATTGGCTGATAATCTCTTTAATGAGGGTGTTTATAAATCAGAGGATTTCAATTTTTCTCCAAATAATGCCTATACAATTCAAAACGTTTCATCAACAGATAGTGTTTATATAATCCTGTTTGATGAAAATCAGTTAGGAATTCAGGCTATGCGTTTAGAGCCTAAATCTGGAAAATATAATTTACTTCCACTTAAACCTGACTATAGAATTGTTATAGTTGGTAACGGCCAAGTATATATATCTTAAAGAACACTATGTGGGTGTTCTTTTTTATATGTGTGAATTTAATTAACAATTAATAAAAATACCGCCCATCTTATTTTAAGAATAGGCGATATTTCTTATTACTCATTTTGCTGCTTATTATTTAAAAGTATTTTCTTTAACATTAGGAAGAATCTCGTAAATTGAACATCCAATTTTCTCTTCAAAATACTCTTTTATTTCAAATGTTTTCTTCCATCTTGGAATAGTATATTCTTGTACACCATACCTACAAGCAACATCAACAAATCTTTTCTCAAGTAAGCAAAATCCTGTTGGTAAAGCTAGGGCATCACATAATTGTACTAACAAATCATAATCATCATAAACAACGGAATTAATAATAGCTTCAGTCATTTCATACTCTTCTTTTGTAGTATCCCATTTACCTATTGATGATTTAATATCTTGTATCATAAATGAGTGCGTTACACAAATTCTAGCTACTTCATCGTAACCTAATTCCATACAATATTTATATCCAGCAATCATATGGCGTTCTGCAACCACTCCAACTCGTCTACCTATATCATGCAATAAACCAAGAATATAAGCTTTCTCTTCATCTAAATTGAGACAATACGATGCTATATTTTTACAAGCCAAGGCTACGAATTCTGAATGCTGCTTCCATTGTCCAGGATTCAGTTTTTCACCTTCTTCAAGAATTTTTATAGCAGTCTTTTTATCAGGATACTTTTTACACATTTTAATCTCCTTTTCTTAATATCTAAAGTTTTAATTTATATTAACTTGTCCATTTAGCAACTTCATTGAATTATCAAAATGAATACCAGACATATCATCTACTCTTGCAATATATATTTATTAACCCCATCAATTTCACACCACATAGTGCTGCCTTATATCTTTCTACTAACCTGCAAATCAAATTCTGGCTTTGTAACATATGCTAAGTATTGGACATTCCCATCAAAATCTAAATAAGCTTGAAATCTTTGACGAATGGCTGGTGTTGTAATCATATCAAGAGCTTCCTCTTTCTTTACCCAACATGATTCTGAATTCTCATCTGAAATACATAAATCACCATCTACAAATGTACAGATAAAATCCATCATTACCTTTGTAGGTACTGTTTTAACTCCATTATAGCCTGCGTGAGTTGCTGTATTTGAAGAAATGGCAAAAAGTTTCTTTACTGTAACATTAATTCCGCTTTCTTCTTTTATTTCTCTTACCACTGCTTCAATAACATTTTCTCCCACTTCAACTTGACCACCTGGAAAAACCCATCCACCATGATGAGTTTTAACTAATAAAATCTCTCCATTATCATTTTCAACTACGCCTGCCCCTGTAACAATATGTGTTGGAATAATCATATAATATCACTCCTCAATTACCTTCTAATTATCACTTTACATAATATTCTAAACTCTTATTTTTCTCCATGAACTTTCTTCCAATCCATCTGCTTTTAAATACTTACAAAATCTTTCAATACATTCCTTAACAGCCTCTATAGCTTCTTCTGTCACTTGGTAGTTGTCTTCCCACCACCAATTCTTTATTATTAATGACTCATTTCCTCTATGCATTTCAGGCTCAAATCTCGCTACAAGCTGATCTCCATATAGAACAGGTAATACATAATAGCCATACTGCCTTTTTGAAGCTGGCTTATAGACTTCCCAGCTATACTGAAAGTCAAAAATATCTTTAACTAATTTTCTATCCCAAAGAAGATTATCAAGGGGTGCTAAAAAGCTTACTCTCTTTGGACTCTCACCTTGAATACTATTTAATAATTCAATATCTTCAGACCTGATATAAAAAGTTTCCTTTAATCCATCTACTTCTATAAGGGTTATTTCCCCTTCTTCAAGAATCTCACTTAATATCCTCTTTCTGAGGCTTTTATTAGATACAAAATGACCAAGCCATCCTTCTCCATTTCTCTCCCAATAGATTCCTATACTTCCTATTCTTCTTTTAAAATACCATTTATAAAAATCATCATCACTTCTAAATGGCTCCTTCATCTCTAGAATTTCTCTAGGTAATAGCTTTTCCACGAAATCATAGACCTTCTGAGTATTCTTCTTTTCTTTAATACCTAAAATCCCGCTATTCCACATATAATCCATAGCAGCACTAGAAAGCTTACCATGACCCCATACGCCACTTTCTACGCGTCCAAGGTCTAACTTTGAGGGCATCGTAGCACCACTTTTTTCTATATATTTTTTTACTTCATCTACGTAATTAATTGCTTCATCTGAATTTCTATGGTGTAGTACCCTCTCAACTTCTTCTGTCCTTTTTAATCTAACTCTTTCAAAATAAGGCCAATCTTTAACAGAGTATATAGCCATCATTTTATCCCAGCCATCTATTAGCTCTCTTTGCTCATAAAGAAGACTTTCTAACATTTTAGGTGTATAATCATCAATTCTTGATTGAAGTACAAGGTCCGCATTTCTGCCTACCATATTTAAAGGATCATATTGTATGCATCCTACTCTACTTATAAACTCCTTGATTCCCTTTTCACCGTTAAATGGCTTCGTCCCATGTAAACCTTGATACACCACCAAGAACTTTCTTAGTTCTTCCTTAGTCATATTAATTTTTTTCATATTTTTTTCCTCACTATTTTTTATATAAGATTTAACTTATGAACCTTAAGTTCCTTTACTGGCATTGTGATCTCAACAAAACCAATTTCCTCATATCTACTATTTTCAATGACTTGATAATTTTCAATAACGTGTCTTGTTGCCTCTATTAATGCAGATTTTTCACCTTCACTACCTAACATAACTGCACAATGTGGAACCCACTGTCCAGCAGTATAATATTCCCATCCACTGTGATCACAGAAATCAAAAGCTTTGTGTACTCTTTTATGTAAGCTTATTAATTCATCACATACCACTGGTGCAAGATATACAGTTTTTGTATTATTAAAAATTCCTATACTAGATAATAAAGCTTTGAAATGCTTTGTCTCCTTAGCAATTTTTTTTAATATCTGGTCACATTTTTCAATATCTATATCATTAAAAATAGCTATTGTAATGTGAGGACGAGTTTTCCACTCTAAATATTTTTTGCTTATGCCTTCCTTGGCAATACCTTCAGCTAGTTTAATGATTTTTTCTTCTGTATCCTTATCAAAATATAATTCTATTGCATATTTCATCTTTTTCTCCTCTACAGATATAAATAATTCTCACACTATCCAGATAATAACTTCATTAAATTCATATAATTAAATGTTATATAACTCTTTATATAGTTTTTTTAAAATTTAAAATAGTTATGTAGTTTCATATTTGAATATTAAACATACGAATCACCTTACACTTCCCCAATAGCTGTATAAAAATCACAACTCTTCATTAATTAAAGCGTAGTGCAGATGATCTTTCCATTCACCATTAACTTCTAAAATCTTATTTGCTATACCCTCATATATAAAACCTGATTTCTCCAGAATTTTTATAGATGGCTTATTATTTTCCATGACATTAGCTTCAATTCTATGTATTTCATATTCTTTAAACATAATCGTAATTCCAGCTCTAATTGCCTCTGTCATTATACCTTTATTAGCAATATCTTTATCTGATTTATATCCAATATGACAGGATAAGAAGACGTAAGGAACAATATTATAAAAGGTAACTTGTCCAATAATACTATTGTGATTATCCTTAGCAAATACCCAAAGTTTTAAGAGACTTCTATCCTTAATATATTTAAAATCTCCCTTTAATTCTTGTTTCTGATAATCAATTGTATAAAACTCATCCTTTCTTTGTGGTTCAAACTCACTAAAAAATTCTTTATTCCTCACCAAGTAATCTAATACTTTATCAGCTTCACTTTCATCTAATACCCTTAAAATTAATCTATCTGTTTCTATTTTCTTCAAAGTATCCCACCCTTAAATATCTCTACATCCCCAAGCAGTGTAATTCTTTCATTATCAACAATTATTCCTCCAGCATCTTTAATTGCATATACTATATCTATTTTTTCATTTAATACTTTATTTATAGAGTATTTTTGTATTTCTGTTTCTTCATAATGAACTTCGATATTAAAATTTTTAATTAAGTTTAATCCCTTATTATAAGAGAATGTATTATAATCTTTATCAGGAGTAATATGGTATTCTGATGTCTGAATCATTGCCCCAGCACTACTTCCAATGATGATTCCTTTAAAATTTTCTATTTCACTTACTAATCCAAACTCTTTTAAACGACACATCATTTTATCCGGTAAGCCTCCTGTAAAAAATATTATGTCACTATTCTTTACTTTTTCTTTTGCTTCTTCCTTTGTATCCTTAAAATAATTTATCCATTTTATATTTTCTTCTTTAATTCCATAGCTTAAAAATGGTAAAACAACGTTTTTGTAATACATTCCATAGCCTTTATTATAGGCATCTTGCCATTCCGTATCATTACTTATTTTTTTCCCAAATGAAAATGGTATTATTAAAACTTTACCATTAAAGTTCATATATTTTTTTACTTCATTCTTTGCCCATTGTTCATGAAAATTGTATAAACTAAATAACATATTAACCATTAGTATTTCCCCCATAGATTTTATATAATTCTATTATATAAATTTTACCATGTAAATTTTTCTAAGACAAACAATTTCTGCTATGCATTAACTTTTTAATAATATAATTTTATTTATATAACATAATATTTGGAACTACTTTAATCACCATAGAATAATATGATAAATAAATAAGTTTTGGAGATGTGAGTTTATTAATGAATATTTTAAATTCATCAAGGGAGATTAATTCATGTAGGGATGCCTATCTTAGCGAAGAGTATATTACTCTTTATGTACAATATGATAGAGATTTAATAGCTGAACTTCAGAATATAGATTATGTCTGTGCTTATCAAATAAATCCTGGAGTCTACATAGTTTCTGTACATACTGATAATTATGCAGATTTCATTGGTAGGTTCAGGGATATATTAGAAATAGATGTTAGCTATCCTTATACATTATCAGCTATTGAACCAGTAAATGCTGCTAATATAACTCAATTTCATGGGGAAAGCTTTTTAAATATTAAAGGAGAAGGTACCATAGCTGCCATTATAGATACAGGTATAGATTACTTAAATCCGCAATTTCAAAATGATGATGGAACTACAAGAATTGCAGCTATATGGGATCAAACTATTCAGAGCACTCCATCCACAGATGTTAATGCTCCATTTTTCGGAACAGTATACACTCGTGAAGATATCAACAGAGCCTTAGAAGCTGCTGCTGAAGGTGGAAATCCATATGATATTGTTCCTTCTCAAGATGTACACGGCCATGGTACGAGTATGGCTGGATTAGTTGGTGCAAAGGGACTAAACAATGTAATTGGTGGTGCTCCTAAATGTGAATTTTTGATAGTAAAACTTAAAGAGGCTAAGACTAGTAATCTTAGATTTGTTGGAATAAACAACAGAAAAAATCTACTTATTTATGAGGGCATTGATATTTATCTTGCATTACAATTTGTAACTCAATTTAATTTAATTGCACATACTCCTACCAGTGTTTTAATATCTGCTGGAACAAATTGGGGTGGACACGAAGGTCTTTCTTCTATAGAACAAGATATTGACTTTTTTTCTTCTAGGCGTGGACTTGTCTTTGTGACTAATACTGGAAATCAAGGTGGCAGTATGATTCATGCTACTGGAAGATTTTTAAGAAGTAACACATTAGAAATCATAGAATTTACTGTTGGTCCTAATGAAGATAATTTGGTTCTTATGCTATGGATTCCAAGACCAGACCGAATATCTGTATCTATAATTTCTCCTAGCGGTGAAATTATAGAACCATCAACTCCTGGTGTTCCATATCAATATGACGAGTTTAATTTAGTTCTTGAAGACAGTATCATAAATATAGCATTTAACCCTAATGAATTCGCCACTGGTAATCAATCCGTATATATAACTATTAGCAATCCTAAGTCTGGTCTATGGCAATTAAGACTTAAAGGCGATTATATTGTTGATGGTAATTATAATATGTGGCTACCACAAAGACCTCTAATACAACCCACAACTAGAGTTATAAATCCTAATCCTTATACTACATTACAAGCTCCTTCAAATGCTATCAATTCAGTTACTACATCATTCTACGATCAGAATAATAACACTGTAGCTGTGGCAGCTGGGCGAGGATTTACTGCTAACAATAACATTAAACCAAATCTAGCTACAGGTGGTGTTAATGCATTAACCACAGGGTTGAATAATCAAAACACTGAACTCTCTGGTGGGTCTGTTGCCGGTGCTGTATTGTGTAGTGCTACTTTACTTATGCTACAGTGGGGTATTGTACTTGGAAATGACCCTAATATGTATGGACCTACAATTATTTCGTATTTAACAAGGGGTACCAGTAAGCGGGTTGGAGATATATATCCAAATCCTCAATGGGGTTATGGCATGTTAAATCTTCTAGGTTCTTTTGAACTTCTTAGATCTTCTTCACCTCTTAACCCTGATAATGAAGTGTCTCATCTTCCATATAAATGTCATATTGAAATGCCTAAAGAATTATATAGAAGGTTAGACAATGTGCATATGAAAGAGTAGAATTTAAGGCTGTCTTCTCCTTATTACTTAATACTTTAATTAGTTTTTATCTTTAGTTATGGTAGTATAAAAATAGGCTAGTAATAATTTAAAATGGTCCCTATGTAAAGGACATTTTGAAAAAGACTATGCAGCTAAAAGCTGATTTCTATATTGGATAGGAGTCAGCTTTTTTAATCCCCATTGATATCTGAAATTAT
>CABIZX010000005.1 GCA_902363375.1 Clostridiaceae bacterium
CCAGCGTTCGTCCTGAGCCAGGATCAAACTCTCAATTTAAAAGTTTGAGCTTTGCTCTTTTTTCGCTGACTTGTTAAGTCATTTATTTGATAGATTTCTCTATCGGAATTAACTGGTTTTACCTTTTTCTCTGTTTAATTTTCAAAGACCATTTGGTTTATCGCTTACTATTTACGACTTTTTTAGTTTACTATATAAACTTTATGTTGTCAACACCTTTTTAAATATTTTTAATTTAATCTGTTGTTCACACATCGTTGCATCTCTCAGCGACAAAACATATATTATCATGATTATTCATACCAATATCTATATATATATCGTATTATATAGCATTATAATGATTTTTCTCTTAAATTTATCATTTTTCTTCATTATTCATGTATTGATACACCTGGATATGTTTCTTTTATTCACATTAAACATTTTAAAATATTATAGCTTAAACTATATAAATATTTAATATTTTAAAATTTGATCTAACCTTTAATAACAAACTATCGCTTACTTAATATAGTCAATTTTTATTTTTTGGGTAACCATCTAATTAACTATGACGTTATCTAGATTGATTAAATGAACCTATCAATTATACATACTTAAATAAAAAAGAAAGACTGATATAATATCAGTCTTTCTTTTTAAATGAATATATTAAATTATTCTATATTATTATCTTCATTTTCTTCAAGCTCATTAGCTGTTTCTAATTCCTCTATTGAATCTTTAGGCTCATCTAATTCACCTTCAGTATTAATAATTTCATCTATAGATACTTGTTTATCTAGCTTCTTCTCTTCCTCACTACTATAATTAATTTTTGCTATAGCTACTATATTTACATCTTCTCCAGTTTTCATAAGGGTAACTCCCATAGCATTTCTACTAGTTGTAGATATATCACTTACATTGATTCTTATTATTATACCATTATTATTTATAAGCATAATTTCATCTACATCTCTAACTACTCTAGCACCAATAACATTTCCTGTCTTGTCTGAGATCTTATAGGTTTTTATTCCCTTTCCACCTCTTCTTTGGAGTGTATAGTTTTCTATAGCAGTTCTCTTACCAAAACCTTTTTCACTAATTACAAGAAGCTCTTCATTTGGTTTTGCTATTATCATAGATACAGCAATATCACCTTCTCTTAGCGTTATAGCTCTAACCCCTGTAGTAGTTCTTCCCATATTTCTAACTTCTTCTTCACTAAACCTTATAGAGTATCCATCTTTGGTTACAAATAATACTTCATCATCGCCTTTAGTTATTCTAACACCAACAATTTCATCGTCTTCTTTTAGGTTTATAGCATTAAGTCCATTCTTTCTAATGTTTTCAAACTTATCTAATGACGTCTTTTTAACCATTCCAGATTTAGTTCCCATTAATAGATAATTATCACTATCGAAAGTTCTTATAGACATAACTGCTTGTATATTTTCATCTGAATCTATCGGTAGCATATTAACTATATTAGTTCCTTTAGCAGTTCTTCCACCTTCAGGTATCTCATAAGCTTTTAATTTATATACTTTTCCCTTATTAGTAAAGAATAATATATTATTTAAGGTTGGAGTTATCAAGAAGTGTTCTACAAAATCATCTTCTTTTGTAGTAATACCTTGTATACCTCTTCCACCTCTTTTTTGAGCATTGTAAGTATCTGCTGGTAAACGCTTAATGTATCCTCCATGAGTTAAAGTTATTACTATATCTTCATCATCTATTAAATCTTCATCTTCAAAGCTATAAGGATTCTTTTCTATAAGAGTTCTTCTATCATCCCCATACTTTGCTTTTATTTCACTTAGTTCATCTTTTATTATGTTAAGTAATATTTCTTCACTGTTAAGTATTGATTGTAGGTAAGCTATTGTATTCATTAACTCATTATATTCTTCTTCAATTTTATCTCTTTCTAGCCCTGTTAATCTTTGTAGTTTTAGGTCTAAAATAGCTTGAGCTTGCTTTTCTGAAAGATTAAATTTTTCAATTAATCCATCTTTAGCTTCTTGAGTTGTTTTAGATGCCCTAATTAAAGATATTACTGCATCTATATGATCAAGAGCAATTCTTAATCCTTCAAGTATGTGAGCTCTTGCATTAGCTTTATCTAAATCAAAAATAGTTCTTCTTGTTACTACATCTTTTTGATGATTTAAATAATGAACTAAAATTTGCTTTAAATTAAGTACTTTAGGTTCATTATTAACTAAAGCAAGCATTATAACACCAAAAGTGTCCTGCATCTTTGTATGTTTGTAAAGCCTGTTTAAAACAACATTTGCATTTGCATCCCTTTTTAGCTCAATAACAATTCTCATACCTTCTCTATCTGATTCATCTCTCAAATCAGATATACCGTCTATTTTCTTATCTTTTACTAAATTTGCTATAGACTCTATAAGATTTGCTTTATTAACCATGTACGGTATTTCTGTAACGATTATTCTATTTCTACCATTATGTTCTTCAATTTCAGCTTTTGATCTAACTAAAATCCTTCCCCTACCTGTTTCATATGCACTTCTAATACCACTTCTACCTAGTATTATTCCACCTGTAGGAAAATCTGGTCCCTTTATTTCAGTCATTAAATCTTCAACTGTAGCTTCTTGATTATCTATAAGCATAATTACAGCATTTATAACCTCATTAAGATTATGTGGTGGTATATTAGTTGCCATACCAACGGCTATACCTGAAGATCCATTTACAAGTAATGTAGGAAACCTTGCTGGTAAAACTGTAGGTTCTTTCTCTTCACCATCAAAGTTTGGTATAAAGTCTACAGTTTCTTTATTTATATCACGAAGCATTTGACTAGCAATTTTACTCATCTTAGCTTCTGTGTACCTCATTGCAGCAGCACCATCACCATCTACAGATCCAAAGTTTCCATGTCCATCAACTAGCATATATCTTATTGAAAAGTCTTGTGCTAATCTAACTAGGGCATCATATACCGAACTATCTCCATGTGGGTGATATTTACCTAATACATCTCCGACTATTCTGGCACATTTTCTATATCCTTTTTCATAAGTTATTCCTAATTCATGCATAGAGTATAAAATTCTCCTATGAACAGGTTTTAATCCATCCCTAACGTCTGGTAATGCTCTTCCAACAATAACGCTCATAGCGTAATCTATATATGATTTTTTCATTTCATGCTTTATATCTATTGGTATTATCTTATCTATAGTATCCATATTTACACCTACCTTTACTATAGCTTAATGCTATATATCTAAGTTACTAACTTTTTTAGCATTTTCTTGTATAAATTCTCTACGTGGCTCTACTTTATCTCCCATTAGAATTGTAAATATCTCATCTGCAGCCATGGCATCTTCAACATTTACTTGTAATAGAGTTCTTGTTGTTGGATCCATTGTAGTACTCCATAATTGATCTGGATTCATCTCTCCAAGACCTTTATATCTTTGAATATCCATGCTATTATCTTTTCCACCTAATTCTTCTATCATAATATCTAACTCTTCATCACTATATGTGTATTTCTCCACCTTACCTTTTTTTACTTTATAAAGAGGTGGTTGAGCAATAAATACATGACCATCATCTATTAGCTCTCTCATATACCTATAGAAGAATGTTAGTAGCAGAGTTCTTATATGAGCTCCATCAACATCAGCATCTGTCATTATAATTATTTTATTATATCTAATCTTAGATATATCAAATTCCTTACCAACGCCTGCACCAAAAGCTGTTATCATAGATCTTATAGAGTCAGATGCCAATATCTTATCAAGTCTCTGTTTCTCTATATTCATTATTTTTCCTCTCAGTGGCAATATCGCTTGGAATTTTCTATCTCTGCCTTGTTTAGCAGAGCCTCCTGCGGAGTCTCCCTCAACTATATAGATTTCACACTCTGAAGGGTCTTTAGAAGAGCAATCAGCAAGTTTTCCAGGTAAGCTAGTGCTCTCTAACACTGACTTTCTTCTTGTCAATTCTCTAGCCTTTTTAGCTGCTTCTCTTGCTCTAGCTGCATTCAAGGACTTATCTATAATACTCTTTCCTATAGCTGGATTTTCCTCTAAGAATGAGCTAACAACCTCTCCAACTACTGATTCAACTATACCTCTAACTTCACTATTTCCTAATTTAGTTTTAGTTTGACCTTCAAATTGAGGGTCTGTAAGTTTAACAGATATAACTGCAGTCAGACCTTCTCTAACATCTTCACCACTTAGATTCTTATCATTTTCTTTTAAAAATCCAAACTTTTTAGCATAATCATTAAGAACTCTGGTTAATGCAGTCTTAAAACCAACTAAATGAGTTCCACCTTCAACTGTATCTATGTTATTTGCAAAGGAAAATAAATTTTCGTTATATGTGTCATTGTATTGAAATGCTATTTCTACTGAAGTTGTATTCTTTATTCCCTCTATATAAATTGGTTCATTATGAATTTTACCTTTATTTCTATTCAGATACTCAACAAAGGACTTTATGCCTCCTTCATAATGAAATTGATGACTCTTTTCATCTCTTTCGTCTGTAATTTTAATATTTATGCCTTTATTTAGAAATGCTAATTCTCTTAATCTTTGAGATAGTGTATCATATTCAAATTCAATAGTTTCAAAAATTTCTTGATCAGGCATAAAATGAATTACTGTTCCATGATCACTTGTATTTCCTATTTGTTCAAAAGGTGTTACTGTTTTACCTCTAGAAAAACTTTGATGCCATATGTGTCCATCTCTTTTTACTGTAACTTCACAAAGCTCCGATAAGGCATTAACAACAGATGCTCCTACACCGTGTAGACCTCCAGATACCTTGTATCCGCCACCACCAAATTTTCCTCCAGCATGAAGCACTGTCATTATAACTTCAATTGTTGGTATATTCATCTTGGGATGTATTCCTACAGGCATTCCTCTTCCATCATCTGTTACTGTAACTGAATTATCTTTATGAATGATAACTTGTATATTTTTACAGAAACCTGCTAATGCTTCATCTATACTATTATCAACAATTTCGTAAACTAAGTGATGTAATCCCCTGACGCTAGTACTTCCAATATACATTCCAGGCCTTTTTCTAACCGCCTCAAGTCCTTCAAGCACTTGTATCTGATTTTCATCATATCTTTCATTATTAACCATAGCGATCCTCCTAACTTACCTAAAGTTCACAGTATGACATATTAGTCCTTTTGCATAAAGTAGATGATGATATAGGTGACAAATAAATCTTACTTTTCTTATTTACTTCCGCGATAATAAACGATTTAGGTTTATCGTTAGTTATACGTTGTACAAAACCATCTTCTTCCGCTAATCTTAAAAATTGACTAGTATCTGGACTGTACATAGTTGACTCTATATCAAAAATTCCTATTATATCCTTGATTGGTACAACTATACTTTCGCCTAAGTGTAAAAACATAGTATTTCCCCCTAACTACATCAATTTATTTCTTCTATGCTTCCTTGTTCAACATTAAATATTTTCATGTTATTGCCTTTTAAATATTTTTTTATTCCCGTAATTCCCGTACACGTTATTAATGTTTGTATCCCATTTATAGACTTTAATATATATTCTTGCCTTTTTGTATCTAATTCAGACAATACATCGTCAAGTAATAATAGTGGGTATTCTCCAATTAATTCTTTTATGATTTGTAATGATGCAAATTTTATTGTTAAGACAGAAGTCCTTTGTTGTCCTTGTGATCCAAATATTTTCACATCTTTTCCATTTATAAATATAGAAAAATCATCTCTATGGGGACCTATGGATGTAATTCGTTTTTCTAAATCCCTTTTTCTACTACTTTTTATCAATTCATATAAGTTATCTTTTATATTATCACTACTTTTAAGTTGCATTAAGTAGTTAAATTTAATAGATTCCTTCCCCTGGGTTATGTCACTATGAATACTTTTAGAAAACTCATTCAGCTTTTCTATATATCTCAACCTTTGAGCGATTATGTAACCTCCAAATTCAGCTAACTTAATGTCATATATGTCCAACATATCTATGTCTCCACTGAATTTCTTTAAGATAACGTTTCTTTCATTTAAAACCTTTTTATACGAAGATAAACAATAATAATATTTCTTATCTAACTTACAAAGCTCAATATCTAGGAATCTTCTCCTAAATGATGGTGAGTCCTTAACTATATTTAAGTCTTCTGGTGAAAATATAACTACATTAAGGATTCCAACCATATCCTGTAGTTTTGATATTTTTATTGAGTTTATATTTATAGCCTTTTTACCGTCTTTAAAAAGTTTTATATTAATCTTTTTATCTAATCGTTCTTTTACAACATAAGCACTAATATATGCTTCATTACTATTCCATTCTATAAGCTCTTTATCTTTATTGGTTCTATGTGACCTTCCTACACTTGAATAATATAGAGATTCAAGTATATTAGTTTTACCTTGTGCATTATCACCTTGAAAAACATTGGTTCCATCACATAATTCTAAGCTCATATTTCTATAATTTCTAAAATTTATTAAGTTTAAATATTTAACATACATAAAAACACCCACCTAAAATTATATCATAATATACATTCTAAGTGTGAAAATTACTGTAAAAATATAAATATAGCTAACTCTCAATTATAATAATAAATACAAAACTCAAAAGGCTGAAATATTTATCAGCCTTATGTTTTATACAATAATATACTCTTGCTCTTGAAATTTTATTCTATCACCTTTATAAAGTTTTCTGCCTCGTCTTACCTCTACTTCATCATTAACTTGAACCTCTCCACTTTGTATATAGAATTTAGCTTCTGATCCTAAAGTAGTAGCTCCAGTAAATTTTAAAAATGAGTCTAGCTTTATAAATTCTGTATCTATTTTTATTTCTACCATATACTTCTCACATCCTAATTATTATTGGCAATTCTTACAGGAAGTATTAAATATACACTATTATCATTATCTTGATTTCTTATTATACAAGGAGAAACTGACGATGTAAATTCCATGGTTATATTTTCATCTTCCAATGTTTTGAATATATCTATTAAGTATTTAGAATTAAATGCAGTTTTTATTCCTTCACCTTGCAATATTATTTGCATTTCTTCTCTAGCCTTTCCCAATTGAGAATTCGATGTTACAACTAAGGTATCATCAAATATATCGAATTTTACAAGATTAGTATTTCCATCCTTCGCCATAAGTGATGCTCTTTCTATGCAACCTAGAATTTCACTTCTATTAACCGTAACTTTTAAATTATGTTCCTTAGGTATAATAGATTCATATTTAATAAAATCACCTTCTAGTAATCTAGATATGACTTTAGTATTTCCAAAGTTAAATAATATATGGTTTTTAGTAAATGTAATTTCAACATTATCATCGGTATCTTTAAGAATTTTAGAAACTTCATTAAGAGTTTTTCCTGGAATTACTGATTCTTTATCAGACATACAATCCATAGATTCACTCTTTAATGCTACTCTAAAACCATCTAGAGCAACCATATTTAATTTGTTTTCTTTAACTTCAAGTAATACACCTGTTAGTATTGGTCTTGTATCATCTTGAGCTATAGCAAATATAGTTGATTTTATCATATTTTTTAAAGTTTTTTGAGATACTGATAAAACCACATCTTCTTCTATACTAGGTAATGTTGGATACTCTCTTGAATTAAAATATACTAATTGAACGTTTGATCTTTGGCACTTTAACTCTACTTCGTTATTACTAAGTTCAGTTATTTCAACCGTATCGTTAGGTAGCTTTCTTATAATTTCTCCAAATAACTTAGAGTCAAGAACTACCTCTCCTTCATCTATGATATTAGCTGGTATTTTTGTTTCTATGCTAACTTCTATATCAGATCCAATTAAAGTTAATACTCCATTCTTTGCAGATAAATAGATTCCTTGAAGTATAGGTAAAGTTGATTTTCCTGTAATGGCCTTTTGGACATCTGAAATGGCCTCTTGCAATAAGTTTTTTTCTATTAAGAATTTCATATTAAATCCTCCTTATTCACATAAAAAATTGCTATAAATAGCTTAGATAACTAAATAATATTTAGTAGTAGTAGTAGTAGGGGCTGTTGATTTGTTGATAAGTACCTATACGCTAATAATATCAACAAATTCTGTGTAAAATAAATTGTGGATAAACTAATTTTAAAATTCAGTAGTTATCCACAGTATTAAGAATATATTTTTTTTGCAAAACAATCCACAGGAAACATTTTTAAAATTAATAACAACTGTTACTAGTTATTTTTGATTTATCCTCTTTGTTAACTCAGCTATAGCTGATTGAAGGCTTTCGTCCTTTTTTAGGTTTTGAGATATTTTCTCGTATGCATGTATTACAGTTGTATGATCTCTACCACCAAACTCTTCCCCTATTTTAGGTAGAGAGGTATCGGTAAGTTTTCTTGAAAGATACATAGCTATCTGCCTTGGAAATGCAACATTCCTGGTTCTTCTAGCTGATTTAAAGTCATCTACTTTTAGATTGTAATAACTAGAGACAATGTCTTGAATTAATTCAATAGTAACTTGTCTTGAGTTTCTGTTTGATATAATGTCTTTCAAGGCTTCAGAAGCTAGATCTACACTTATATCTTTATTAGTTAAAGATGAATAGGCTACTATTCTGATTAAAGCGCCTTCCAGTTCTCTAATATTAGATTTAATTTGTGTAGCTATGTACACCATAACTTCATTAGGGATATTTAGATTTTCTACATCGGCCTTCTTTTTCAATATAGCAATTCTAGTTTCAAAGTCAGGGGGTTGTATATCAGCTATAAGTCCCCATTCAAACCTAGATCTCAATCTGTCTTCTAATGTAGGAATTTCCTTAGGAGGTCTGTCACTTGAAAGAATAATTTGCTTATTTGCATCGTGAAGAGCATTAAAAGTATGGAAGAATTCCTCCTGAGTAGATTCCTTTCCTGCTATAAATTGAATATCATCTATAAGAAGTACGTCTACATTTCTGTATTTGTTTCTAAACTCAACATTTTTATCATCTTTAATAGAGTTAATAAGCTCATTTGTAAATTTTTCAGATGAAACATAAACCACCTTAGATTTTGAATTAACTGTTTGTATGTAACTTCCAATAGCATGCATTAGGTGAGTCTTTCCAAGCCCAACCCCTCCATAGATAAATAGAGGATTATAAGCTTTTGCAGGTGATTCTGCTACAGCTAAAGAAGCGGCATGAGCAAATCTATTACTATTTCCTATGACAAAAGAATCAAAGGTATATTTAGGATTTAGAGTTGCTGACATTTCATCATTTACAACAAGATTAGGCTTATTGCTTATATGTTTATTAGGTGACGCATCTAAATCAGATGCCTCTTCTGAGCGGATGACAAAATTTATTGAGTATGATTTATTGCACGCTGCTTGAATAGAATTTTTTATTAAGTCTTTATATCTATTCTCTAGGATATCCTTAGTGAAGTCATTACGAACACCAAGAGTTATGGATGAGTCGGTCATTTTTAGCGGGTCAATACTTTTTATCCAAGTATTAAAGCTAACCTCTGTGAGCTCGGCTTTAAGTATTTCCAAGGCTTTATCCCAAATTTCATTTACATAGGTGCTCATTTTATATCCTCCTCTTAAAATATTTATATATATTTTTAAATAGAAAAAAAGATAAAAATCCACAAGAGTATCAACAGAATAATAGATACATATAAAGTTGTTTACCATTGTTAAAATTTTTATTCACATGTTTATAATTTGTGTTTTATAAAAATAAAAAATATACTTATTAACAATATATAATTATAAGTTATACACAGACTAATTTGATGAAAAACATTAAAATTTCATAAAAAAACACAAAAAAATGAGAAAAAATAAGAGTTATTCACAAAATAATCAACAGGTTGTGCATAACTTGTTCGAAAAATAACTTATCAACATCCTTACATAATGATATCAAAAGATTGGAAGCTATTCAATAAGTTATCCACAAAAAATATAAATTTGTGGAGTTTTTATTAACAAGGTTGTTTAAAAACATAAAAAAATGACATATTAATAATGTTAGAAAATGTTCAAAATAGTTATCTTGACATAAGAGATACTTACATTTATAATCTAATAGTGAAACTTATAAAGTAGTGATAATTTAATTGCTATAAATGACATATAAGATGAAGGGGGTGCAAGCGCATGTTCATGACTTACCAACCTAAAAAAAGACACAGAAAGAAAGAGCATGGATTCAGAAAAAGAATGAGTACTGCTTCTGGAAGAACTGTTCTTAAGAGAAGAAGACAAAAAGGAAGAAAAAAATTGACAGCATAAGGGCCGCTAATGTGGCCTTTTTCTGTAATTAAGAAAGAGAGCAACAGAAATCTATGAAAGAGGAAAGGCTAAGGAAAAACCCTGAGTTTAGATTAGTATATAGAAGAGGAAAATCTTTATCTACATCTTTATTAGTGTTATACGTATTCAAAAATAAAAAGGGAATTAATAGAGTTGGGATATCCGTAAGTAAAAAAGTGGGTAAGAGCGTAATTCGTAGTAGAGTAAAGAGGCTCATAAGTGAAAGTGTTAGATTAAATAAACAAGGATTAAAACAAGGGTATGATCTAGTCTTTGTTGCAAGAAGTGCTTCAAAGGATAAGAGTTATAAAGAAATTGAAAACTCAGTAAAGTATTTATTTAAGAAATCAGGGCTTAACAATGTTGAAAAAAATATTACTAATAGTAATTAAATTTTATAGAAAATATATATCTCCCATGAAAGTACCATGTTGTATATATGAACCAAGTTGTTCTTTATATGCAATCCAAGCTATCGAAAAATATGGTGCAATCAAAGGGAGCTTTATGGCTATTAAGAGAATTTTGCGGTGTCATCCATACCATAAAGGTGGATATGATCCTGTTAAATAGAAAATCTTAGGAGGGGTTAATTTGACAAATTACTTATCTGGTATATTTGAACAAATATTTTATGCGGTGCATAGGTTTGTTCAGTTGATTACAACGAATCCAGACATATCTTTTGGAGTTGCAATAATATTATTTACATTACTTGCAAGAATATGTTTATTACCACTATCTCTAAAGCAAACTAAAGCTACAGCTAAAATGAGTGCAATTCAACCTGAAATACAAAAACTTCAGGCAAAGTATAAAAATGATCCTCAAAGACAACAAGCTGAGATGATGAAAATATACAAAGAGAATAATGTCTCACCATTTAGTGGATGTTTACCAATGCTTATTCAATTTCCTATTATAATATCATTATTCTATGTATTTAAGTCAATAGATTATCAAGGGGCTGGATTCTTATGGGTACCAGATTTAGCACAAAAAGATCCAACTATGATATTACCAATAGTATCAGGTTTAACAACTTATTTTTCTACTAAGGTTATGCAACCAGCAACTGGAGAAGCTGCTAAACAAACTGGCATGATGAATATTGGTATGTCAATTTTCTTCGGATTCATGTCATTACAATTCCCAGGTGCATTAGTACTTTATTGGACTATAGGAAACTTAATTCAAATGGCACAATCTATGATATTAAATAAAATTTATAAAAAGCCTGAAACTAAACCAGTGAAGTAGAATCATTTTATTATTGAAAGGGCGGTATCTAAAGCATGAAAAGTATTGAAACAATTGGAAAAACTGCTGAAGAAGCTGTACAAAATGCCTTAAGAGAATTAAATGTTACAGAAGATAAGGTTACTATAGAAGTATTAGAAGAGGGTAGTAAAGGATTTTTAAATATAATAGGAGTCAAGCCAGCAAAGGTTAGAGTAACACTAAAGAGAGATTATATTGGAGATGCTAAAAAGTTTTTAAGAGATATTCTTAATGCTATGAATATAAAAGCTGAAATTCATATAGAAGAAGCAAATAATGAAATAAATATCAATTTAGTGGGTCCTAATATGGGTGTATTAATAGGATATAGGGGAGAAACTTTAGACTCTCTTCAATATTTGGTAAGTCTAGTAGTAAACAAGAACCATGAGGAAACATATAAGAGAGTAATTCTTGATACAGTTAACTATAGACATAATAGACAAGAAACACTTAAAAAGTTAGCGTTAAAGATGGGGGATAAGGTTAGAGTTAACGGAAAAACTTTGAAGCTCGAGCCTATGAATCCATATGAAAGAAGAGTTATTCATTCAACACTACAAAACAATGCATATGTAATTACTCATAGCGAAGGTGAAGAACCATATAGAAGAGTAGTTATTGAATTAAAGAAAGCCTAAAGGCTTTCTTTTTATATTTGCTAATAATGTGATACAATAATGATTTGTGGGTACAATTTATATTATTAAGTTATATTTAAGTATTAAAAAGGAGGGCTAACATGAAGGATTTTGATACAATAGGGGCTATATCAACAAGTATAGGTGAAGGTGGAATTGCCATTGTAAGAATATCTGGAGATAAGGCTAAAGATGTTGTTGATAAAATATTTCAAGCTAAGAATGGTAGATCAATTAAAGATATGAAAAGTTATACCATGAGATATGGTTATATAATAGATGAAAATAATAATCACATTGATGAAGTTATAGTTTCTTTTATGAGGGGACCTAGAAGTTTTACAGCTGAGGATACTGTAGAGATAAGTTGTCACGGAGGAGTTGTTGCTACAAATAAAGTCCTAGAACAAGTTATAAGGCAAGGGGTTAGACTTGCGGAACCAGGCGAATTCACTAAAAGAGCATTTTTAAATGGAAGAATAGACCTATCACAAGCAGAAGCTGTAATAGATATAATTAATGCCAAAACAGATTTAAGTATGAAGTCAGCATTAATGCAAAGTGAAGGGGCGATTTCCAAGGAAATACAAGGATTAAGAGAAAATTTATTATCTACTATTGCTCATATAGAAGCAACGGTAGATTATCCAGAAGATGACTTAGAAGAAGTTACAGCTGAAATGGCTATAAAGGATTTAGAATTAATAGAAAAGGAAATTAAAAGATTTATAGAAACAGCAGAGGAAGGGAAGATATTAAGAGAAGGATTAAGCACTGTAATTGTAGGAAAGCCTAATGTAGGAAAATCATCTCTTTTAAATGCTTTAACAAGAGAGAATAGAGCCATAGTTACAGATATACCTGGTACTACAAGGGATGTTATAGAAGAATACATCAATATATCTGGAATTCCTATAAAAATAATTGATACTGCTGGAATAAGAGAAACCGATGATGTAGTAGAAAAAATAGGAGTAGAAAGATCAAGGGCTAAAATTAATGATGCAGATTTAGTTATTCTTATATTAGATTCCAGTAATGAGTTAAGTGAGGAAGATAAGGAAATTATTAATCATATAAGTAATAAAAAATATATGATATTATTAAACAAAAGTGATTTAAATAATAAATTAACTCAAGTTGATTTAGAAAATATTAATTGCAAAAATATATATAGTATCTCAGCTAAAACTGGTGAAGGTATAGATAAAGTTAGAGCAGCTATTAAGGATATGTTCTTTAAAGGAGAGATTAGTACAAATAATGTTATAATAACAAACACAAGACATAAAGAAGCTCTCCTCAGAGCTTATGAATGCATTGTAAGTGCTATAGATACGTTAAATCATACTTTTGCTATTGACCTTGCATCTATTGATATAAGAAATGCATGGACGTTTTTAGGTGAGATAACTGGAGATTCTTTAGAAGAAAATATTATAGACAAAATATTTAAAGACTTTTGTCTAGGTAAATAGAGGTGAGATAATGAAATACTTAGCAGGAGAATACGATGTAATTGTAATAGGTGCTGGGCATGCTGGATGTGAAGCAGCTTTAGCTACAGCAAGGATGGGTTTAAAAACCTTAATGTGTACATTGAATCTTGATAGTGTAGCTCTTATGCCATGCAATCCTAACATAGGGGGAACTGCAAAAGGGCATCTAGTTAGAGAAGTAGATGCACTAGGTGGAGAAATGGGAATAAATATAGATAATACTTACATTCAATCTAGAATGCTTAATATATCTAAAGGTCCAGCAGTGCATTCACTTAGGGCTCAAGCTGATAAAAAGAGATATTCTGAAAGAATGAAACATGTGATAGAAACAGAACCTAATTTAGATTTAAAACAACTTGAGGTTATAAGTATTGATGCACCTAATAATATAGTTAAAGGTGTGCTTACTAAGTATGGCGCTTATTTTAGTTGTAAAGCGGTTATTTTAACAAGTGGAACTTATTTAAAATCACAAGTAATAATAGGTGAAATAGTAGTAAATGAAGGACCAAGTGGATTATTTCCAGCTAACGAATTATCGAAGTCATTAATAGATTTAGGAATTTCATTAAGAAGATTTAAGACCGGAACACCTGCTAGAATAAATGCTAGATCAGTAGATTTCTCCAAGATGGAAGAGCAAAAAGGTGATGAAGATATTGTTCCATTTTCATTTATGAGTGATAATATACAAAGATCACAAGTATCTTGTTATCTAACATATACTAATAGTAAGACACATGAAGTAATACTAAAAAATATAGATAGATCGCCTCTTTATAATGGATCTATAAAAAGCACAGGTCCAAGATATTGTCCATCTATTGAAGATAAAGTTATGAGATTTAGGGATAAAGAAAGACATCAATTATTTATAGAACCAGAAGGCGAAAGCACTGAGGAAATGTATGTTCAAGGAATGAGTAGTTCTCTACCAGAAGATGTTCAGTTAGAGTTTTTAAGAACAATAGAAGGACTTGAAAATGTTGAAGTTATGAGAACAGGTTATGCAATAGAATATGATTGTATAGACCCTACACAGTTAAAATTATCACTAGAGTTTAAACATATAGATGGATTCTTCTCAGCAGGCCAAGTTAATGGAAGTTCTGGATATGAAGAAGCAGCTGGACAGGGAATTTTAGCAGGAATAAATGCAGCTCTTAAGATTAAAGGAAAAGATCCTTTGATTTTAAAAAGATCTGATGCTTATATAGGTGTTTTAGTAGATGATCTAGTTACAAAAGGGACTAATGAGCCATATAGAATGATGACTTCAAGGTCTGAATATAGACTTTTATTAAGACAAGATAATGCTGATTTAAGATTAACAGAAATAGGATATGAAGTTGGGCTAGTTAAAGAGGAAAGATATAAGTCCTTTATTAAGAAAAAAGAAGAGATTAATGGGGAAATAGAAAGATTAAAGGGTGTACAAATAACTGGGAAAAAGGAAGTTAATGAATTCTTAATGAATATGGGATCAGCCGAACTTAAGAAGCCAACTTCACTATATGAATTAATTAAGCGTTCAGAATTAGATTATTATAATATTAAGGAGTTAGATTTAGATAGAAAAGACCTTAGTAGACAAGTTACTGAACAAGTTAATATAGTATCGAAATATGAAGGTTATATAACGAAGCAGTTAGAACAAATTAATCAATTTAAGAAATATGAAAATAAACTTATTCCTGAAGAATTAGATTATAATCAAATTAAAGGATTAAGAACAGAGGCTATCCAAAAGTTAGCAGCCATAAGACCTATAAATATAGGTCAAGCATCTAGAATATCAGGAGTATCTCCGGCAGATATAAATGTTTTATTAATATTTCTAGAACAAAGAAAAAGAAGTCTAAACATAGAAGAATAATATATAGTATCTCAATATGTAATGAGATATATACACTAAATACCTACTAATTATTTATGTTTATAATTAGTAGGTATTAGTTTAAAATAAATATATATTGAAAATATATTAGTACATATAATAATTAAATATACGGAGGAGTAAAATGAAGTATTTTAATATGTTAAAAGAAGCTTGCGAGAATGAGGGATTAAACTTTAATGAAAAGATGTATAATAATTTCATTGAATATAAAAGTTTAATTAAGGAATGGAATGAAAAAATTAATTTAACAGCAATAACAGAAGATGAAGAGATTATAAAAAAGCACTTTATTGATTCTATTAAAGTATTTAAATTTCCATATGTGAAAGAAGCTAAGAAAATTATAGATATAGGTACTGGTGGAGGATTCCCAGGAATACCTATGAAAATTACGAAGTCAGATTCTTCAATAGTACTTTTAGATTCTCTGAATAAGAGAATAAACTTTTTAAATGAAGTTATAGATAAATTAGAACTAGAAGATATAAAGACTATTCATGGTAGAGCTGAAGATTTCGCACAAAAAGCAGAATATAGAGAAGGTTTTGATATAGCTGTATCTAGAGCAGTAGCAAATCTAACTGTTCTACTAGAATTATGTTTACCTTATGTAAAGGTTGGAGGATATTTTGTAGCATTAAAGGGACCATCTATAGAAGATGAGATAAGAGATGCAAAGGTAGCACTTAGAGTATTGGGTGGAACTATTGAAGAAGTAATAGAAGTTGATATAGCGGATAGTGATCTTAAACATAACTTATTAGTAGTAAAGAAGGTTAAGGAGACACCTAAAAAGTATCCAAGAAAAGCAGGAACTGCAAATAAAAGTCCTATAAAATAAACTTATAGAAATATTTATATTAATTGTAAAATATAAAGAGGATTTTTAAGATTAATATAGAATTTTAATTAAAGATAAGGAATTTCATAAAAGGATGGTATAAAATGGAAAATACTATTAATTATATAGAGGTTGACTCAATATGTCCTAACCTTTATCAGCCAAGGAAAGTGTTCGATGAGGAATCAATACAAGAACTTGCACAGTCAATAAAGGTTTATGGAATAATTCAGCCTTTATCAGTTAGAAAAATAGATGAAGATAATTATGAATTAATTGCTGGTGAAAGAAGATTAAGAGCAGCTAAGGAAGCTGGATTATCAAAAGTACCAGCAATAATAGCTAATATTAATGATAAGGATTCTGCAGCAATTGCATTATTGGAAAATTTGCAGAGGGAAGATTTAAACTTCTATGAGGAAGCATTAGCATATCATAATTTAATTAAAGTACACTCTTATACTCAAGAGCAATTGTCAGAAGTTATAGGTAAAAAGCAATCTACTATAGCAAATAAATTAAGAATTTTAAAGTTAAATGAAGAGATGATTAACAAAATAATAGATCATAAATTAACTGAGAGACACGCTAGAGCTTTATTAAAAATACCTACTGAAGAATTACGCAATCAGATATTAGAGATAGTAATAAAGAATGGATTAAATGTAAAAAAGACAGAAGAACTTATAGATAGAGAATTACTAAAGTTAGCGCATAGTGAAGTTGCTTCAGATGGTAAAAAAAGAATAAAAGGTTCCTTTAGTCCAGCTATATATATTAACACTGTAAAACAAGTTTTTGATAAATATGGGGTAGAAGCTAAGTATAGATCAAAAGAGCTAGATGATAGTATACAAGTTACTATAACAATAAAAAAGAAATGATATAATAATTTATTTATACATAAGACTACAAAATGTTTCACGTGAAACATTTTGTAGTCTTTTATCAATTTATGTACTTTTATAAACAATGAAATATATAAATAAAAAGTTCAGTAAAGTTATTCATATACTAGATCAGTATAATAAATTAATTTTTATAGAAATTAATTTATTATGGAAGATAAAGTATATATAATATTTACCTTATAAATTATTATAAGTGTAAATATATGTTTAAGCAGTATGAAGTATAATATATATTTTTTTACTTTTTTATATAGAAATTGATAAAAAAATATAAATACTTATCAATTTACATAATAATCTCTTTAAATAAAATCTATATCAATATATAATATAGATACATAGGGAATTTTAAATTAAAATGTGTTAATAAGATAAAGATAGAAGTAAATTTATTATTTTATGTAAACCTACTAATGGGTAAGGGGGATAATATGAAGGTAATATGTATTTTTAATCAAAAAGGAGGAGTTGGGAAAACAACTACTAATATAAATTTATGTTCATATTTAGCGATGAATGGATATAAAGTTCTATCCATAGATATAGATCCACAAGGAAATACAACTAGCGGAATAGGATTGGATAAAAGGAAAATACATTGTTCTATGTATGATGTGTTAACAAGTAATGTTTCTTTAAAAGAAATTATCAAGAAAAGCGAAATAGTAGATAACTTTTATATTGCACCTTCAACTATGACTTTAGCAGCGGCTGAAGTTGAAGTTATAAATCAAGATCAGAGGGAAAAGGTTTTAAAAAATAAAATTGATGAGATTAAAGATGATTATGATTATATTTTCATAGATTGTCCACCTTCATTAGGAGTTTTAACTATTAATGCATTAACAGCTTCTGATTCAGTTTTGATACCAATTCAATGTGAATTTTATGCACTTGAAGGAGTAGGACAGTTAATGAGCACTATACAACTAATCAAGAGATATCTTAACACTAGCCTTGAAATAGAAGGTGTAATTATGAGTATGTACGATAGTAGAACTAGATTGTGTAATGAAGTTGTAGATGAAATAAGAAAATATTTCAATGATAAAGTATATGATACTTTTATACCAAGAAATATTAAATTAGCAGAATCACCTAGCTTTGGACTTCCTATAATGCTATATGATGATAAATGTAAAGGGGCAGAAGCTTTTGAAGCTTTAACAGAAGAGTTTATTAATAGACAAGGAGGAAAGTAGCATGAAAAAAACAGGTGTTTTAGGGAAAGGGTTATCTTCATTAATTCCAGAAAATGATTTTCAAGATAGTGATAATGACCAAGTTATAAATGTAGATATAAATCTAATCAAGCCAAATAAAGACCAACCAAGAAAGCACTTTGATAATGAAAAACTAATAGAATTAGCTAACTCTATCAAAGAACATGGAATAATACAACCTATCGTAGTTAGAAAAGAAGATAGAGTCTATGTAATAATTGCTGGTGAGCGTAGATGGCGAGCAGCAAAATTACTAAACCTAAAAGAAGTACCTGTAATAACTAAAGAGTTATCAGATGTTGAAGTTGTACAAATTTCTTTGATTGAAAATATAATTAGAGAAGATTTAAATCCTATAGAAGAGGCAACAGCATATAAAAGGCTACTAGATGATTTTAATTTAACTCAAGAGAATATAAGTAAACAAGTATCAAAATCTAGAAGTGCTATAGCAAACTCTTTAAGATTACTAAACCTAGATGAAAGAATACAAGGATATTTGATTGAAGGAGTACTTTCAGAAGGACATGGTAGGTCAATATTATCATTAGAAAATAAGGATGACCAATATGTAGTAGCACAGAAGGTTATTGATGAAAATTTAAATGTTAGACAGACAGAATTATTAGTAAGAAATTATTATAAGGATAATAATAAGAAGGAAATCATAAAAAAAGAAGATAATATATTTTATAAAGATATAAAATCAAAGTTAGAAAATCATTTCAATACAAAAGTAAGTATTAGTAATAATTCAAAAAATAAAGGGAAAATAGAAATAGAATACTATTCTCAGGAAGATTTGCAAAGAATAATAGAGATTTTAAATATATAATGTTTCACGTGAAACATTTTTAGAAAGGATGAATGCTTTTGGAACAACTCATAGAGTTTCTTGATCAATATAATGTATTTATAACTATAGGATTAATTATATTAGTCTTTATATTAATTATATTAGTAATATCGTTATTAATTTCTACAGGTAAAATGAAAGATAAATATAGAAAAATGATGAAAGGTACTAATAATAAAAATTTAGAAGAATTATTAATAAATTCAATTGATAAAATTGATAGCATAGAAGAGATAACAAATGAAGTTAAGTCTATCTGTAATAAAACATCTGACACAGTTACTTCCTGTGTTCAGAAAGTAGCTATGCAAAGGTATAAAGCTTTTGAAGATATAGGAAGTGATTTAAGTTATTCAATTGCTTTTTTAGATGGCAATAATAATGGAGTAGTAATAACCAGCATCTATTCAAGAAATGAAAGCATTACATATGCAAAACCTATCGATAATGGAATTTCTAGATATGACTTGTCAGAGGAAGAGAGCAATGTGCTTCATCGAGCTATAAATTCTAATAAAGAATAGGGATAAAATAAATGAGCTATATAAAATGAATAGCTCATTTATTTTATATTTAATATGTAGATTATATATAGCTATTGGAAAAGCTAAATTAAAATAATTATACTATATAATTATTTTACATTTTAAAACCATACCAATATATCTATTATGCTAGTCGAATACTTAAGATAATAAGGAAATAAATTTATGCAATTTTAATACTAAACAAGTCTCTTTCTTTGATGTACTGTAACTATAGGTAGCTATATCTTTAAAGCATTTAGAAAAATATGATTTTCAAACTTACATAGGGATATGTACATACTATCTGCAATTTTTATAGATGAGTTATACATACCAGTTAACTCAAGAAATCTGCTTTGGATTTCCCTGATAACTGTATATAAATTTAGTTTAGTTCTACTACCAATTTTAGGGGATAACTCTTTGAAGTTGTTTTTAACAAAGTTAAACAAAGCATTCTCAGAGTCGATAGTTGCAGCTTCATTAACTAAACTGATTGTTATAATTTCAGAGTCTGAAAGGTTACTTTCTGTGATGTTCCTTGAATTTTTAACTTCAAATAGAATTATTTTATTATAATTTTTATTAGTACAATGAGTCAAATGACTAAGATTCGTACAAACTAATCATAATAATGTTTTCTATTTAAGATGTTTGATTAATAAATCTCTTATATAAGAAGTTTATAAAAAGTGTGATAATTAAAAATTGAATAATGTTATTATGAATTAAAAAAGATAATAAATGTTTCACATGAAACACTTATTATCTCTTTTTATGAATATTAATCTGCATCTAAAACCTTTAGAATATCTTCATCATTAATTTTTGGGAAAGATTTTCGACCACCTATAGTTTTTAATATGGAATGGTATATTCCAGAAGAAATTACTTCAGCTAATTTCATTACTATATATAGTCTAGTATTTTGAAGCACCATAAATTCTAAGGATCCAGATATATTAACAATACCTACAATGCTTAAGTCTCCAACAGAAGGGAGGTTTTTATTAAGAGCTGCCCCAGGAGAAAGTGCTTTAGATTCTATTATAACTTTTCCTACATTTTGAAGACTACCTAAAGATGCATCCACAGCTATAATATAGGGATTATTGTGATTCTTAATTATTAAATCATTAGTTTCAGAAATATTTTTAGCATGTACAGGGTTTTCTAAATTACCATATATAAATACTTTATCTCTAACTAAAAATTTTAGTTTATCACCTACTATTGGTCCTAGACTGTCACCAGTAGATCTATCTGTACCAATACATAAAATAACTATATCTCTATTATCTTTAATAATTTTAGTTAATTCTTGCGAAAGAACTTCTCTTATGTCATATATACAGTTATTAGATAAAGCATCAAGAATAACTTTTTTTACCATAAGCAACACCATCCTATATTAGGAAGTATTACCATGTGGCTGAATTTAATACATGTATCATTAAAACATTACAGTTTTTTGATAATTGAATTTAGAGAAGATAAAATATAAGATATGTCCTTATCATCATTAAAGTATCCAAAACTAAATCTTAAAGTTCCATTAGGATAAGTTCCTATAGTTTTATGAGCTAAAGGAGCACAGTGAAGGCCAGTTCTAGTTATAATATTATATTCAGAGTCTAAAATAAATCCAAGCTCACTATTATCTATTTTAGATGAATTTACAGATATAGTTGAAGTTCTATTTTCGGTATTTAGATAACCATAGACCTTCATAGTAGGAATGTTTAATATACCATCAATAAACTTTTGTGTTAGATAATCTTCATATTCTTTAATTGTAGATACCCCTTCATTTTTTATAAAATTTATTCCACTAAGGAGTCCAGCTATACCAGGAGCATTAACAGTACCACTTTCAAATTTATCAGGTAAAAACTTAGGTTGAATTATATCAGATGAAACACTTCCTGTACCACCAACTATTAGAGGGGAACAAATATCATTCATTGAATCATCTATAATAAATCCGCCTATGCCTTGAGGTCCTAATAAACTTTTATGTCCAGTGAAAGCTAAAGCATTACAATTTAATTTATGAAAGTCTAATTCTAAAACTCCAGCAGTTTGTGCACTATCAATAATGAAGAATATATCATTATTTTTACATATTTCACCGATTAAAGATAAAGGTTGAATAGTACCAATTATATTAGAACCATGAGATAGAGTTACAAGTTTAGTATTATCTTTGATTTTACTTTTAAAATCTGATATATCAATTTCACCGAACTCATTACACTTAAGTATATCTAATTCAATTATGCCCTTAGATTTTAACTCGTTTAAGGTTCTAAGAGTACTGTTATGGTCCATAGAGGATGTTATAACATGCCAACCAGGTTTAACAATACCTTTAATCAAGATATTTAAAGACATAGTGATATTAGATGTAAATATTACATTCTTAGTATCAGGAAAATTAAAAAGGTCACATATAGCATTTCTACACTGAAAGATTATCTTATTTCCTTTTAATGATGATGTGGATGCACCTCTTCCAGGATTACCTCCTATATTTTTCATATAATTTAACATATCATTATAAACGCAATCAGGTTTTGGAAACGATGTAGCTGCATTGTCTACATAAATTTGCATAATATTACCTCCTAGGTTAAATTTATAATATAGAAATACATAATAAGTAGATTTTATATATTTTAAATTTAAATATGATATATTCTATACATTTGATATAATTAATTTAATGTATAAATTTTAATATATTAAATTAATTATATATATCAGCTAAGTTAGAATTTAAAATAAACTTAAGTTAAAGATTTAAATAAGTCTTATACATAATAATATTTATTTAAATAATTTAGTATAACTCAATGATACAACATTATAATATAGATATACAACATTATGTCTAGAGATTAGTTTAGTGATAATAAATTAGTAGATAATAATCATTTTATAAAAGATAATAATTTTGATAGGGGGAAAATAACTGTGGAAAATATTAATAATATAATTGATTGTAAAGGCTTAAATTGTCCAATTCCAGTAGTAAATACTAAAAAGTATTTTGATAACTTGAAAAGTGGAGTTGGCGTAACTATTGTAGATAATGAGGTTGCGAAGAATAATATAGTTAAATTTGCACAAGGAAATGGGTTTACATACGAAGTTGAAGTGAAAGAAGGAAATTTATTCTATATAACAATCACCAAGGGAGAAGCTAAAGTAGAGGCTATAAATTTAGCAAGTAAAAATAACAAAGAAAAATTTACTATAGTAATAGGATCGGATAAGTTAGGAAATGGAGATGACGAATTAGGGGTAGCTCTTATGAAGAGTTATTTATTTGCTTTATCTGAAGCAGAAGTCATTCCAGATAATTTACTATTTTTAAATGGTGGAGTAAAATTAGTAGTTGAAGGGGCACTTACTCTTGATAGTATAAAACGATTAAAAGAAAGAGGTGTAAATATACAAAGCTGTGGTCTTTGTCTAGATTTTTATGGATTAAAGGAAAATATTGCAGTCGGAGAAATTACCAATATGTATGCAATAATTGAAATGATGAACAATGGTAAAACAATAAAACTATAATTAAGTAGACTTAGGAGATATAAGAAATGCAGGAATTTTTAATTGTAACTTTTAATAATACTCATGAAGCTATGAAGGCAGAATTAGCTTGTGTTAATGAAGGGATTAAAGTTACTATGATGCCAACACCAACATATATAACAAAGAGTTGTGGAATAAGTTTGAGAGCGAATATAGACATTATAGATAATTTTAAAAAGATGGTAGAAAATAAAGAAATTGAATATAAAACTATCTACCATTTTAAAGATAATAAATTAACTGAGATAAATATTGTCTAGTATAATGAGTAAAAATTAATTCTAATAATCTTAGAACAATATAGTTTATGTATGTTTATAATTGGAAACACTAATATAGGAGAAATATATGAAAGAATTTGATTTAAATGATATTGTAGAAACTAAAAAAACACATCCATGTGGTAGCAATAAATGGGAAGTAATTAGAATGGGTGCAGATATAAAAATTAGATGTACTGGATGTGATAGAATTGTTATGATTCCTAGAAGCAAGTTTGAAAAGAGTATAAAAAAGGTTATTAAAACTGCAGAAAGCTAACATAGGAATATTGACTTAATAAATTTATTATGATATAATTTGATGATGTAATCCCTGCTGTGAAAATCACAGCCGTTAGTCCGGGGGGAGGAGGTGAAACTAATGAGATCATATGAAACTATATTCATATTACACCCATCATTAGACGAGGAGGCTGTTAAAGCTAACGTTGAAAAGTTTAAAGGTGTAATAGAAAACAATGGTGGAGAAGTTGAAAGCGTTGATGTTTGGGGTAGAAGAAAGCTAGCTTACGAAATCGCAAAAGTTAACGAAGGTGTATATACATTAATCAACTTTAAAGCTGATGCTGAATTACCTAAAGAGTTAGACAGAGTATTCAGAATTACAGATGGTGTTATAAGACATATTATAATCAATCCAGAAAGCAAGTAGGTGGTATAATGAATAAGGTTGTTTTAATCGGAAGATTAACCAAAGACCCAGAGTTAAAGTTTACTCCAGGTACAGGTACAGCTGTAGCCACATTTACAATTGCAGTCAATAGAAGATTTAAGAGGGAAGGTCAACCAGAGGCAGACTTTATACCTGTAGTAGTATGGGGTAAACAAGCTGAAAGTACTGCAAACTACATGAGTAAGGGTAAACTTATAAGTGTAGCTGGCAGAATAGAAACTCGTTCTTATGAAGCTAAAGACGGTGGAAGAAGATATGTTACTGAAGTAGTAGCTGATGAAGTAAGTTTCCTTGAATGGGGTGGCAATAAAACATCAGAAATGAATACTGGAGCAGTTTCTCATAATAATTCATCAATACCATCAGACTATTTTGGTGGTGGAGATATGACTCCGATTGATGATGGTGAGGATATGCCATTTTAATAATTAGGTAAGGAGGTAAGTGCAATGGCTTATGATAGAAATGATAAAAGTGATAGAA
Source organism: Clostridiaceae bacterium (assembly GCA_902363375.1). Taxonomy (GTDB): domain Bacteria; phylum Bacillota; class Clostridia; order Clostridiales; family Clostridiaceae; genus Clostridium_J. Next base: position 25,086 of record CABIZX010000005.1, read on the forward strand.
GAAAAGGCGGAAACAGAAAGAGAACTAAGAGAAAAGTATGTGCTTTCTGTATGGATAAAGCAACTTCTATAGATTATAAAGATATCAATAAATTAAGAAAGTACGTTACAGAAAAAGGTAAAATATTACCAAGAAGAATTTCTGGAAACTGTGCTAAACACCAAAGAATGCTAACTGTAGCTATTAAAAGAGCTAGAAACATAGCATTATTACCATTCACAACTGAATAGTAGTAATCAATTTGGTTAAAAACATATAATTGATATAAAACTAGTGAATCATTGTCATTCACTAGTTTTTTATTTTAACTATATCTAACTGTGAAATAAAGGTAAATATATCTATAATCAGTTGCATAAATATTAAAAAAATTTTACAATAGACTTATAGCCTAAAGAAAGGATGATTCTTATGAGACGAGAAGAGTTTAATATTATGTCCAATATAAAAGTGATAGAAGGACTGAAGGCAGAATTAGTTTGTATTGTAGGTGATTTTTTTAAGTTATTAAGTAGAGGTAGTAATATAGCGCAAGATGCAATATTAGATTGTATATCAGGAGCAATAATAATACTATATATTTTAGCAGAAAAGTTAGGGTATTCTCATTTAGCAATTGATGAGACTATGAAGAAAAAGTTAAAAGTTGGAATAGTAGAAGGAGATCCTCTTGAAAAAAATGGTAAAGAGTTAAGTAAGCTTTATGATCATATACGAGAAAGGAATTAAAAGGAGGATGTTATGGAACAAAAGATTAGTACAAAAAGTTTAGCCGAAGCTGCATTTATGGCAGGGATTATAGCTATAATAAATATTGCTACACTATATATTCCATTTTTAGATGTAATAGGTCTAATAGTATTACCAATCATAGTAGCTATCGTGTATTATAGAAATGGAATAAAATATTCTATAGGAAGTATAGTGGTAAGTGCCATAATAGTTGCCATATCAATTAATCCAGTTTCAGCTATAATTTCCGGTGTGTCTTATGGAATAGTAGGTATAACTTTAGGTTATTGCTTAAAGAGTAATAAAAACAAATATAATACGTTAGTACTGTTAATTATAGCATATATAATATCTATGATAGTTCAAGTATGGTTAACTAGTAAATTAATTAGTAATATAAGTATAGTTCAGTTTATGAATAATGAGTTAAATACATATGCAGATGGACTCAAAGAATATATAGCTCAAACTAAAACAGTTTATAGTAGTATGGGTATGGGTAGTGCACAACTACAAATATTGGATCAAATATCATCTATATTTACAGTGGAAATTTTATCTATGTTTATACCAGCAGCAATATTTATAGTTGGATTTATACAGGCGTATGCTACTAAATTATTTGCACAGATTATATTTAAAAAGCTTAAATATACAGAAGTAAAATTCTTAAGGTTTTCAGAATTTTATATATCTAACTTAGTAGGAGCTACATTGATTGCTATCATTAGTATTGGTGGAATAATAGGAGGTAGAGGAATTAAAGGTGGACTATTTTTATATAATTCAACCCTCTTGCTAACAATTATTATATTATCTGTCAATGGGGTAGCTACAACTGATTATTTTTTAAGAAATAAGATTGGAATGTCTAATGGCGTAAGAATATTTTTATTAGCTCTTTTATTTATGATTGGATCACCTATAATTTTTGGTATAATAGGTTTTATAGAAATGATGTTAGACTTTAGAAAATTGGATCCATATAGAATCAGAAAGGCGTAATATATGAATAAAGAAAATTTTAAAGAAATATTATCTAACTTCATAAAAAGTAAAATATGTATATTTGTAGTGATTATATTAACTATAATATTTTTTATAACAGGTAAAGTAATTTTTTCTATTATACTTCTTTTAATATATATAGCCTTATTGTTATATTCTATTTCTTATAATAGTAGGGAAAAAGTTAATAGTAATGCTGAAAATATAATATATGAGATTAGCACAGTTAAATCTACAGCTTTTTCCAAGGTTCCATTTCCAACTATGTTCTTGTCAGAACAGGGAGATATAGTTTGGTGTAATGAAAAACTATCCTCAATCTTAGAAAATACTGATATTATAGGCAAAAATATAAAGGAAGTAATAAAAGAGATAAATATAAAATTAGTATTAGAAGGAAAAAAGTTAGAATATAAAGAAATCGCTTTTATTAATCGAAATTATGATATTTACTTAAGCATTGTTGATAATCATGATATTAATGAAGAAAATAAGCTTATAATAGCCTGTTTTGATGATATTACTAATAATATTAATTTGATAAAGCAAATTAACGAATCTAAGGAAAGTATAATGCTTATCGAGGTAGATAATTTAGATGATGTTATTAAAACAACGGAAGAAGACTTAAGACCGCAGCTTATAGCTGATATAGATAGAACTATAAACAATTATGCCAATAGTCTTCAAGCTATGATAAGAAAATACTCATCCAATAAATATGTATTGACTACTAAAGATATCAATATAGAAAACGAAATGAATAAGAAGTTTGATATATTAGATATAATTAGAGAGGTAAGTAGTGGAAATAAACTTACGGTAACATTAAGTATAGGGGTAGGTAGAGGTGGAGAGACGCCAGCTCAAAATCATGAATTTGCAACAATAGCAAAAGATTTGGCTCTTAGTAGGGGTGGAGATCAGTGTGTAGTAAAAAGCTTTGAAAAGGTATCTTTTTATGGTGGAAAGACTAAGGAAGTTGAAAAAAGGACGAAGGTTAGAGCTAGAGTTATTGCCCATGCACTTTTAGAGCTTATAAATGAAAGTAGTAATGTAATCATAATGGGTCATCATAATCCTGATATGGATTGTTTAGGCGCTGCAATAGGTATGTATAGTACTATAAGATCTTTAAATAAAGAGTGTTATATAGTTATGAGTGAACCTCATGATGCTGTACAGTACATGTTAGATAGGTTAGATGAAGATGAAAACTATAAAGATACATTTATAAATATAAATAAAGCTAAAAATATAAAAAATGATAAAAGTTTATTAATAGTAGTCGATGTTCATAATGAAAGCTATGTACTTTCTATGGAAGTAGTAAATTGCTTTAATAGAATAGTAATCATAGATCATCATAGAAAAACAAAAGATTTTATACAAGGTGCATTGTTAAGTTATGTAGAAACATATGCATCATCAACATCTGAATTAATAACAGAATTAATTCAATACATGGTTGAAAAACCAAAATTAAGAGAGATAGAGGCAGTAGCCCTATTATCAGGAATATGTTTAGACACTAAGAACTTCTGCTTTAAAACTGGAGTAAGAACTTTTGAGGCAGCAGCATTTTTAAGAAGATTGGGTGCTGACACTGTAGATGTAAAAAGGATTTTTAGTGAAGCTCTAGATGTTTATATAACAAGAGCGGATATAATAAAAACTGCAAAAGTAAGAGATAAAATAGCTGTAGCCAAGTGTCCACCTGAGATAACAAATTCTGTATTACCTGCACAGGCAGCGGATGAATTGCTAAATATTACAGGTATTCAAGCATCCTTTGTTATTGCTAAAATAGAAGAGGGCACTTATATAAGTGGAAGATCCTTAGGTGAAATAAATGTTCAAGTAATACTAGAATATTTAGGTGGTGGAGGACATTTAACAATGGCTGCGGCTAGGATTAAAGACACAACACAAGAGCAAGCAGAAGAATTATTAAATGATGCTATAGAAAAATACTTAAGGAAGGGTGAATAATAATGAAAGTTATTTTATTACAAGATGTAAAATCAGTTGGGAAAAAAGGTGAGGTTGTTAATGCATCTGATGGATATGCAAGAAATTTCTTATTTCCTAAGAAGTTAGCACAGGAAGCAAATGATGTTAATATGCACATCTTAAATAAAAAGAATGAAGCTGATAGAAAGAAGAAACTAGCTGAAATAGAAGAGGCTCAAAAGGTTGCAAATGGGTTAAAGGATAAAGAAGTAGTTATTTATGCTAAATCAGGAGATAACGGAAGATTATTTGGAGCGATAACAACAAAGGATATTTCTCAGGAAATGGAAAAACAGCTAAATGTCATAGTGGATAAGAAAAAAATAGTAGTTAATACCATTAAGACAATGGGATCATACGATGTAGAGGTAAAGCTATATCCTGAAATATCAACTAAAATAAAGGTTATTATAAAAGAACAGCAATAGATTCTAAAAACCGAGGGGAGGAAAGCATAGAGGGAATAAAGATCCTTCTATGCTAATAATTTTGAATATAAATTCAGTTGATAAATTAAATAATTTTAGCTTAGAAGAAGAACTAACTATAGAAGTAGAAATAGAAGTCTTATGTGAGGTTATGTACAAGCTTCTAGATGAAGGAACTATTAGAGGTCGAGCAGTAAAATTTAAAGTTCAAAAGCATCTAAATAGCAAAGATATGTACAGAAAGCTATATGCTATAAATAAAATAGTTACAAATGGTAAGGGGATTAGTATTCCACCAAATGAAAGCAATGTAGAAGAAGTTCTAAAAGAAACTAGTTTAGAAATAAGTGAGCTTTTAGCTAAAAGATATGTACAAAATAAGTTGGATGCAGAAGTAGAAAAGCAGATAATAGAAAAACAGGACAAGTATATAGATGAAGTTAGACTAGGAATTATAAAGAAGCAAAGAGGGCCTGAAAATAGTAAAACTCTTAAGAAATATGCAGAGTTAGAGTGCTTAGATGCAAAACATTTAACTCAAAATATTATGAGTATGCTTAGACCTGAAAGTTTTTCAGAAATAATTGGACAAGAAAGAGCCATTAAATCTCTAACATCAAAGATGGCATCTCCATATCCACAGCATATTATTTTATATGGACCACCAGGGGTAGGTAAGACGACAGCAGCTAGAATTGCTCTTGAAGAGGTTAAAAAATTAAAACACACTCCTTATAATAAAGATGCAAAGTTTGTGGAAGTAGATGGAACAACTTTAAGATGGGATCCAAGGGAGATATCAAATCCACTATTAGGTTCAGTACATGATCCTATATATCAAGGTTCAAAGAGAGATTTAGCAGAAAGTGGTACTCCAGAGCCTAAGACTGGATTAGTTACAGAAGCACACGGTGGAGTTTTATTTATAGATGAAATAGGTGAGTTAGATTATACTCTTCAAAATAAATTATTAAAAGTTTTAGAAGATAAAAGGGTCGAATTCTCATCATCTTACTATGACCCAGATGATGAAAGTACACCTAAATATATCAAATATCTATTTGAAAAAGGTGCTCCAGCAGATTTTGTTTTAATAGGAGCTACAACAAGAGAACCTAGCGAAATTAATCCAGCATTAAGGTCAAGATGCACAGAAGTTTATTTTGAGCCACTTTCTTCTTTTGATATAGAAAAAGTTGTATTAAATGCAGCTGAAAAGTTAAATATTAAATTAGAAGAGGGTTTAGCAAAAGAAATAAGTAGATATACTATAGAAGGTAGAAAAGCTGTAAATATACTTGCAGATGTATATGGATATGTGTTATTGAATAATGAAGATAGAGAAAATATAATCATAACTATCTCTGATTTTAATGAAGTAGCATCTAATAATAGACTAAGGCCATATGAGGATATTAGTGATTTAGATTCTAAAGAAGTTGGACAGATTTTTGGCCTTGGTGTATCTGGTTTCCTAGGTTCAACTTTAGAAATAGAATGTGCAGCATTTGAGTCTAGAGAAAAAGGAAAGGGAACTATTAGATTTAATGAGACTGCTGGTTCCATGGCTAAGGATTCCGTATTTAATGCGGCTTCTGTAATAAGAAAAGTTACTGATAAGGAAATTAGAGATTATGATATTCATGTAAATGTAATTGGTGGTGGAAAAATTGACGGACCATCAGCCGGTGCAGCTATAACAACATGTATTATAAGTACCATTTTAAATAAACCATTAAGACAGGATATTGCCATTACTGGTGAAATATCAATAAAAGGTAAAGTGAAACCAGTAGGCGGAGTATTTGAAAAAATATATGGAGCAAAAAGAAAGGGTATAAGACAGGTAATAATCCCAAAAGATAACTTAAAGGATGTTCCAGCTAATATTGAAAATATAGAGGTTACAGCTGTATCAACAATAGAAGAACTTTTAGAATTGGTATTCTAGGTAATGTAATTATTAAAACCCTGTGATATTATTTATACAGGGTTTTAATTTTATTTAACGAGATTTAACACGTAAGTTTAATTTTAAAAATATTTTATTTGGATTTTTTTAGAACTCTATTATAATAAGGAGTAAGAACTTTTTATTAAAGTATGTAAAAAGTTATATTTGTTCCTTAAGAGTACATATAGGAGTTTTCTTTTAATATATCGCAGGAGGGAATAATATGAATGACTCACTTAGAACAATGCCACAAAATATAGAAGCAGAACAGTCGGTAATAGGTTCCATGTTGATAGATAAAAACGCTATTGCACAGGCCACTGAGGTTCTTTCAGCTGAAGATTTCTATAAAGATGCTCATAAGACTATTTTTAAGGCTATAAGAGATTTATATAATAAAGATATACCTGTAGATATGATAACTTTGGTAGATTATTTAAAATCTAATGATATGTTGGATCAATCAGGAGGGGTAACTTATATTATGGAGATAAGTACGTCTGTACCATCTACAGCTAATCTATCTTCATATATAAAAATTGTTGAGGATAAATCAACACTGAGAAGGCTTATAAGAAGCTCCACAGAAATAATAGAAAATAGTTATAATAAACAAGATGATGTAGAATCAGTAATAGATTTAGCAGAGAAAAATATATTTAACATATCGGAAAAGAGAAGCACTAGTGACTTTGAATCTATGAGCGCCGTACTTGAAAGAGGTTTCTTAGAAATAGAGAAGATATTCAATAATAAGGGTCAAGTGAATGGAGTGGCCAGTGGGTTTAAAGATTTGGATGCTAAGACTTCAGGATTTCAGAGTGGAGATATGATACTTATAGCTGCAAGGCCATCTATGGGAAAAACCACATTCTGTCTTAATATAGCTCAGAATGCAGCAATAAGATATGGAAAGAAAGTAGCTATATTTTCATTAGAGATGAGTAAGGAACAGTTAGCATATAAGCTCCTTTGTGCAGAAGCTAATGTAGATATGGTAAAGCTTAGAAACGGGGATTTAGATGATAGGGATTGGGAAAATATAGCTAGGGCTTCAGGACCACTGGCATCTTCAGGGATATATATAGATGATACTGCAGGTATTTCTGTCATGGAGATGAGATCTAAATGTAGAAGACTTAAAATAGAACATGGTATAGATTTAATTATTATAGACTACCTACAGTTAATGTCTGGAAGTAATTCTGATAATAGACAACAAGAGGTGTCAGAAATATCAAGAAGTATAAAAGCTTTAGCAAAAGAAATGAAGTGTCCAGTAATCGCACTATCGCAGTTATCTCGTGCACCAGAACAAAGGGCAGACCATCGTCCTATGTTATCAGATTTAAGAGAATCTGGATCTATTGAGCAAGATGCAGATATAGTTATGTTTTTATATAGAGAGTATTATTATAGTAAAGAAAAAGAAGATGAGAATATAGCTGAATGTATATTGGCTAAGCACAGAAATGGTGAAGTTGGAACTGTAAACTTAGCATGGATAGGTAAGTATAGTAAATTTGGTAATTTAGATTTAGTACATCAAGAATAGTTTTTAGATTATATTGAAACTTTATACAAAATAGGAATAAGAATAAATATATTAAGATTTATATTTATTGCATATACTAAAGCCTTATTACATAAAGATATATTAGTTTATACTTTGTGTGAGGTGATATTACTCATGGTAAATAAAATAAAAAATAATAAATTAACCAATGATAAATTAACAAATATTAAGCTTAACAATAAAAAAGACACAGACCTTCAAAGCTACTCAGAATTAGATGATGTTACTATAACAAAAGAGTATGATGATAATGGTGTAAGTATAGATAATAATACGAATGTAAGAATTACATCTAATAGTACTAGTCTAGAGGAAGAAGCTATAGAAGGTAGACACAAAGAAGTCTTAAAAAGAAAAGAAACAAGAGATAATTTAGATTCTAAAGATGAGGATTACAGTGAAAAAAGTTGGGGAGCAACTTTGGCATTCTGTATACTTTTAGGATTTATAGGCTTTCATAGATTTTATGTTGGGAAGGCGGGTACTGCAATATTAATGCTACTTACACTAGGTGGTTTTGGAATATGGATTGTAGTAGATTTAGTATCAATAATAATAAACTCATTTACAGATGAGGAAGGTAAAGTTGTTAAGAGAAGAGATGTTATAGAGGTAAATTAAAAGATGTGGTAAAACATATCTTTTTTTAGGTGTTATTGAATAATTTATATATATTTGATAATATTCATCTTATATAGTACATTAAGTAAAATTTAAGGAGAACAGTTATGGAAAATAAAAAAATTGGTGAGTTTAATAAAGGAGATAGGATTGAAAATTTTTTCTTAGTAAAAAATGTAGAGTGCAAAATAACTAACAATAGTACTACAAATAAATATTTAGATCTTATGTTAATAGATTCAACTGGTGAGATTAATGCAAAGTTATGGGAGTGTAATGAAACCATAGAAGCTTCAATAAAAGATAATATGCTCGTAAAAGTAAGGGCTGTGGTCAATGAATATAGAGGAAAGTTACAGTTGAAAATAGAAAAAATAAGACCATCAACAGAAGAAGATAATATTAATATAGATGAATTTATACTGGTTGCTCCTTATAAGATTGAAGATATGTTTGAAACTCTATTGGATTATATAGAAAAGATAGAGAATAAAGATATAAAAAGCATTACTGAAAATATTATAAGTAAATTAAGCTATAAATTAATGCATTATCCAGCTGCTAAATCAAATCATCATGCAATTAAAGGTGGACTTTTATATCACATAACAACTATGCTAAAAGCTGCAGAAAAATTATTAGATATATATGATTATTTAAATAGAGATTTATTATATTCAGGAATAATTCTTCATGATATAGCTAAGATTATGGAAATGGAATCTAGTGAATTAGGAATTGTATCTAAATATAGTGTAGAGGGACAGTTATTAGGACATATAATACAAGGTATTAGTTTAATTGAAAATGTGGCTATAGAGGTTAATGCTGATAAGGAAATAGTTATGTTATTGCAACATATGATATTAACACATCACTATGAACCAGAATATGGAAGCCCTAAAAAGCCTATGATACCTGAGGCAGAAATGCTACATCATTTAGATGTATTAGATGCTAGAATGTATGATATGCGTAAAGCTACTAAAGATTTAAATCCAGGGGAATTCTCTGAGAAGATATATAGCTTAGATGGAATAAATATATATAAGTCATTTATATAAATACGAATGATATAAATATAAAAGTGTAATATATTCTATGGGATATATTACACTTTTATATTTTCTACTTATATATATTATATTTTCTATTTATTACAGATAAATAAACCATATGCTTTAGAAAAGAATAAAGGCAATAAGTATTGGGGAAAATAAGCTAGGATGAAATTATAATTACGAATATTTTTTTTAGAGTTCAAAAAATAATTCGCATTATTGTTGAAAATACCACTTCTCTTTGTTAATATATTTATGGGGTGATCAACATGTATAAAAATTATGATATTATAATCGTTGGTGCAGGAGCTAGTGGCGTTTTTGCTGCTTATGAATTAACTTCATTAGGCTCAAAAGCTAAAGTACTAATGATAGAGAAGGGTAATGAACTAGAGAAAAGAAAATGTCCTATAGATGGAATAAAGGTAAAGTCTTGTGTCCATTGTAAATCTTGTGACATTATGAACGGTTATGGTGGTGCTGGAAGTCTTTCAGATGGTAAGTATAATATAACTAATAACTTTGGTGGAGACTTATATAAATATATAGGTAGGCAAGAAGCACTAGACCTTATGTATTATGTAGATAAAGTATTATGTGATCACGGTGGAAGTGATGCAAAGCTTTATTCAACTGCAGATAGTACATTAAAGACTGAAGCACTTAAACATGATTTACATCTCTTAGATGCTAAGGTTAGACATCTTGGTACTGATAGAAATGTGAAAATACTAGGTAATATATATAATAAAATAAAAGATAGTATAGAAATGAAGTTTAATACAGAAGTTATTGATATAGAAAAACAAGGTGAAGAATTTATAGTAAAAACTAATGATGAAGAATTTAGATGTAAAGATATAATAGTTGCGACAGGGAGATCTGGTTCTAAATGGATATCTAATGTATGCACCAAACTAGGAATAGAGAGCAGAAGTAATAGGGTTGATATAGGGGTCAGAGTAGAATTGCCTGCTGCTGTATTTGAGCATATAACAGAGAAGGTATATGAAAGTAAAATTGTATATAGAACGAAGAAATATGGAGATTTAGTTAGAACATTTTGCATGAATCCACATGGTGAAGTAGTTAGTGAAAATACTAATGGAATAGTTACAGTAAATGGACATAGTTATTCTAACCCAGAACTTCATACAGAAAATACAAACTTTGCATTGTTAGTTACTAATAATTTTACAGAGCCATTTAAAAATAGTAATGAATATGGTGAATCTATAGCAAAGCTTAGCAATATGTTAGGTGGAGGAGTATTGGTTCAAAGATTTGGTGATTTAGTACAAGGAAGAAGAACTAATGACCATAGAATGGGAAAAAGTTTTACAATTCCAACATTAAAAGCTACACCTGGAGATTTAAGTTTAGTCATACCTAAACGTCAATTGGATGCTATAATAGAGATGATATATGCGTTAGATAATATAGCACCTGGAACGGCTAATGAAGATACATTATTATATGGTGTAGAAGTTAAATTCTATAATTCTAATATAGAAGTAGACAATAATTTAGAAACAAAAGTTAAAAATCTTTATGTATTAGGAGATGGTTCTGGGGTTACACATTCACTATCACAAGCATCCGCTAGTGGAGTTTATGTTGCTAGAATACTAAATGACAAATACGATAAGTTAGTTTAATTTATAGTAAGGTTTACTAATATAGTAAAAGAAAGTGAGGAAAGGTATGCCATCATTTGTAGTGTTAGGAGCTCAATGGGGAGACGAGGGTAAAGGTAAAATGACTGACTATCTTGCAGAAGATGCAGATGTAGTTGTTAGGTTCCAAGGAGGAAACAATGCAGGTCATACTGTAGTAGTAGGAGAGAAGGAATATAAGTTACATTTAATTCCATCAGGAATACTTTATGAAGATAAACTCAATGTAATAGGTAATGGAGTTGTTGTAGATCCAGAGGCTCTTTTTAAGGAAATAGATTATTTAAAAGGATTAGGAGAAAATATAACTCCTGAGAGATTAATTATAAGTGATAGGGCTCAAGTGATAATGCCTTACCATAAGATATTAGATACCCTTAAAGAGGAAGCTAGAGGAAAAAATGATATTGGAACCACTAAAAAGGGTATAGGTCCATGTTATACTGACAAGGTTGAAAGATGTGGAATAAGAATTTGTGATCTTATTAAACCAGAAGTTTTAAGATCTAAGCTAGAAGAATATTTACCAGGAAAGAACGATCAAATAGTTAAGCTTTATGGTGGAGAAGCTCTAGATTTAGAAGAGATTTATACTACGTACAAGGCTTATGGTGAGAGAATAAAACCATATGTAGATGATGCTTCAGTTAGAGTATTTGATAGCATAAAAGCTGATAAAAACGTATTATTTGAGGGAGCACAAGGAACTCTTCTTGATATAGACTTTGGTTCATATCCATATGTAACATCTTCTAATACAGTAGCAGGTGGTATATGTACAGGAGCGGGTATAGGACCAACTATGATAGATAGTGCTGTAGGTATTGTAAAAGGATATACAACTAGGGTTGGAAAAGGACCTTTTCCAACAGAGCAAGAGAATGAAGTTGGAGATTGGATAAGGGAAAAAGGATTTGAGTATGGGGTTACTACCGGAAGAAGTAGAAGATGTGGGTGGCTTGATCTTGTCATATTAAAAAGTGCTGCTAGAGTTTCTGGCTTAACTAGTTTTGGTGTGACTAAAATTGATACACTGGCAGGCCTTGATAAAATAAAGGTTTGTGTAGGATATAAATTAGATGGAAGAGTAATAGATTACTTCCCAGCTAGCCTTGAAGATTTAGCAAAATGTGAGCCTGTTTATGAAGAATTTGATGGATGGGATGAAAGCATAAAAGATGTCAGGGAATACGAGGATCTTCCAGAAAACGCAAAAGTATATCTAAAGAGAATAGAAGAATTTACTGGTGTTAAGATATCTATAATATCAGTAGGACCAAAAAGAGATCAAACTATGAGAATAGCAGATCTATAAGTAGATTATTAAGTTTAACATAATATAAGTATAAAGGGGCTTTCGCAAAATGAACTAATATAAATAAATATTAGTTCATTTTGCAAAAGCCTCTTTATTTTAGAATAATAACAGTTTAGGGTCGTATCTAAATAACTTCTAAATTCATTTGAGAGTATAATTTAGATGATATCTAGATATTTCCCTTTAGAGATGAATAAATGCCATTTATAGCTGCGCTAGAAGAGCTCCAGCACCATTGCAGATTAAAACCACCACAGTCACCATCAACGTCTAGTATTTCACCGCCAAAATACAAACCAGGGGTTAATCTAGATTCTAAAGTTATAGGGTTCACTTCTTGGGTGTTTACCCCTCCAACTGTAACCTGTGCATTCTCAAAGGAATTAGTATCAATAACTTCAAACTTCCAATCACATAAAAGCCTATAGAGTTTATATCTGTATTCATATTCTAACGAGTAGGTAGCTATGTGGATATCAGTAATTCCACATTCCTTTAAAATAATAGGAATAAGCTTTTTATTGATAATTCCTATTAAATTATCAGAAATACTTCTATACGAGAATACAGCAAAGTGTGATTCAAAAAAATCTAGTACATGGTCATAATCTGAATTTAATAGATTTACATGTATATAAACTGAAGATTTATTTAAAATTCCTTTGGAAGCAATTCTACTAAGTTGTAGAATTGGGGGGCCTGATATACCATATTCAGTAAAGAGAATTTCGCCAAATTCTTTTCTTTTGACTTCACCATTTACTTCTATATTACATTGACTTTCAAATTTGACTCCAGATATAGCTTTAAGTCTATCGTAATTTAACTTTAATTGAACTATACCAGGAGTAGGATTTATTATACTATGACCAAGAGTTTTAGCAAGCTTGAAACCAGAACCATCAGAACCAGTTCTAGGATAACTTTTTCCACCAGTACATAGTAGAAGTTTTTTACAAGTATATTTATTAGAAGAAGTAATTATTTCAAATAATCCCTTTTTTGATTTTACAATATTTAAAACTTTATCATTCACATAGGTAGGAATCTCTCTCTCAGATAAGTTCATTCTAAGGATATCAATTACAGAAGATGCTTGGAGAGATAATGGATAAATCTTTCCTGATTCTAAAGTGCATGTATATATTCCTATAGATTTAAAAAAGTTAAGGGTATATTCTAAATCATATGTATTAATAATATCATTAAAGAAATTATTATTGTCACTATGAAATCTTGATAAGGCTAAATTTTCATTAGTTAAATTACAACGACCATTACCAGTAGTTAATAATTTTTTACCTACTCTATCACTACTATCTATTATAGCTACATCTATACCCAAATCTTTTGCTTTAATTGCAGATACTGTACCACAGGACCCAGCACCAACAATAATTAACTCATGATACAAAATAAAATCACCTCAGGCTTTTAAATATTTTTTGACATACTAATTAATATATTAACTATAGTATATAGAAATTATACTATATATTGAAACTATATTATAAGTATATTATTAAATTATAATACTGAGGATAAATAGTATATTTAGCATATAAAAATATGGGGAAAAAAATAAAAAAATTTATTTTTAAAATTTTGTTGACAAAGGTTTAAAAGTTTTGTATTATAATAAATGTCGGATGGCCCGGCAAACATAAAACAAAAGCTAAAACACATATGGCTCCTTGGTCAAGCGGTCAAGACACCACCCTTTCACGGTGGTAACAGGGGTTCGATTCCCCTAGGAGTCACCATACTAGGTCGCATAGCTCAGCTGGGAGAGCACCTGCCTTACAAGCAGGGGGTCACAGGTTCGATCCCTGTTGCGACCACCACATAATCTAATATGGCCCAGTGGCTCAGTTGGTTAGAGTGCCGGCCTGTCACGCCGGAGGTCGAGGGTTCGAGTCCCTTCTGGGTCGCCAAAATACTTTTTAAAAAAGTATTGACAACAGATTGTAAATCTGATAAAATGTAAAACATATGGCTCCTTGGTCAAGCGGTCAAGACACCACCCTTTCACGGTGGTAACAGGGGTTCGATTCCCCTAGGAGTCACCATATTAGGTCGCATAGCTCAGCTGGGAGAGCACCTGCCTTACAAGCAGGGGGTCACAGGTTCGATCCCTGTTGCGACCACCACATAATCTAATGTGGCCCAGTGGCTCAGTTGGTTAGAGTGCCGGCCTGTCACGCCGGAGGTCGAGGGTTCGAGTCCCTTCTGGGTCGCCACTTATGCTGGCATGGCTCAACGGTAGAGCAGCTGATTTGTAATCAGCAGGTTGTAGGTTCGATTCCTATTGCCAGCTCCAAGGTTCTGAATTTATTCAGAACCTTTTTTATTTTTGTATTAAAAATAAATTATAATATTATATAAATATAACTTTACAAACGAATATATGTTCTATAAAATGAAAGTGAGATTTAATTTTTAGGATGTGATATTTTTGGATAGAAAATCAGAAAGAATAATATTTCATATAGATGTTAACTCTGCATTTCTATCATGGACAGCTATAAATTTGTTGAGATGTAGAGAAAGTTTAATAGATATAAGAAAAATACCTTCTATAATAGGTGGAAGTATAGAAGATAGACGAGGTGTAGTTTTAGCAAAGTCAATTCCAGCTAAAAAGTTTAATATAATAACAGGTGAACCGATTGTATCCGCATTAAAAAAGTGCCCTCAATTAAAAGTTTATCCACCAGAGCATAAATTATATAAAAAGTTTAGTAATGATATGTTTAAATTATTAAAATCATATTCTGATTTTATTGAGAGATATTCTATAGATGAGGTATTTATGGATGCAAGTCATTTTAAGTATGATTATATGGAAAAAGCTACAGAGATTAAAAATAAAATAGAAAAAGATTTAGGGTTCACTGTAAATATAGGAATTGGAAATAATAAGTTATTAGCTAAGATGGCTAGTGACTTTTCAAAGAAAAATTCTGTTCATACATTATTTAAAGAGGAAATAAAAACAAAAATGTGGCCCCTTAAGGTTGGAGATTTATTCATGGTTGGGAAGGTTGCAGAGAAAAAGCTTATGGACTTAAATATATTCACCATTGGAGATTTAGCAAATTACAATTTAAATATTCTAAGAAATATATTTAAAAGCTATGCTAATATGATTTATGAATATGCTAATGGAATAGACAATTCACCTATAAACTGTGATAATTATGAGGATGTAAAAGGAATAGGAAATTCGACCACTACGAGTAAAGATATTTTAAGTGGAGATGAAGCACTTAAGGTATTATTGTCACTTACTGAAAATGTAACTAAGAGACTTAGAATGAATAAATCTTTATGTGGAATTGTAGCTGTATCAGTAAAGTCTAATGTGTTTACTAATTATTCTCATCAGAAGAAATTATCAAATCCGACAGACTCTACAGAAGAAATTTTTAAGTTAGTAAAAATAATTTTTAATGAAATGTGGCGAGGAGAACCTATAAGATTATTAGGGGTTAGATTAACTAAATTAAGTGACAATGCAATATATCAGAAATCTTTATTTGATGATGAAAAAATAGATAAACAAAGAGAACTAGATAATACTATAGATAAAATTAGAGAAAAGTATGGATACTTATCCATAATGAGGTCTACCTTTATAAACTCAAATGATAAAAATATTTTAGAAGAAAAAAATGAAGATTATTTAATGATGGGAGGACTTTACGACTCCTTCTAAATAAAATAGGGCTATCGCATTAGCATAAAATAAATATGCAATGTGATAGCCTCATTTTATTTAATTATTTAGGTGATATCTTGCTATTTAAATTTTTTTGAAGTCTTATATCATCACCATAAAATTTAAATAAAGTAAAATTACCAAAAAGTCTAGATGTAATCCGTTCTGAGTATATAGATAAGAGTTCATCTAAAGAAAAGTTACTAGAAATCAACATCTTTTTGTTTCTTAAGAGCTTAGTGTTTAAAAGATTGAATAATTCAGATATGGCAAATTCGGATGAAACCTCTGTACCTAAGTCATCTATTATAAGTAAGTCACAATTAATTAAGTGGTCTTCTAGAGTGGAATTATTATTAAATCTTATATCTTTTAAATTTTTTATTAATTCCTCAGATGTTTTATATACTATAAAATAGCCATTATCTATTAATTCTTTTGCAATGCAATGAGATAAGAATGTTTTACCTGTTCCAGGGTTACCGTAGAAAAGGTAATTTTCATTAGAAGAATCAAAGTTTGTTATATACCTAAAGCATTGATTTACTATGTTTTTCATATTTTCTTTAGGACTATACTTTTCACGGCCATTTCTTTTATCACTATAAAAGTCCATGTTAAAGTTAGTAAAATTGTGATCAGAAGAAACTATAAATAAATCACTATTTTTATAGTAGATAGTATTAAGTTTTTGTTTATAACAGTTACACTTCTGTAGTCCAACAAATCCAGTGTCCTTACACTTATTGCAACTATAATGCATATCTAGATAATCTAAAGGATAGCCATTTGATACTAATAATTCAGACTTTTTTACTCTTAAATTAGTTATATCTTCTCTTAATTCTTTTAAATGCTGCTCCCTATTAGTGGAATCTTGAAATGCTGCTAAAGAAACTTTAATACATAATTTACCAATACGATTTTCAATGCTATCTATTTCAGGAACACGTCTCCTTACTTCTGCTTTCCTCGCCTCTAAGGCATTCTTTTGTTTTTCCTTTATATCATCATAAAGCTTCATAATTTCTAAATGATAGTTATTAGTCATTGTTATCCCATCCTAAAAGTTTTCTTTCTAGATCTTCAAAGTCATAATTTCTTTGGTCATAACTATGAAATTTACCTTTACTTTTTCTTGTATTATTAGAAGCTTCACTAATAATAGGTTTAAAATTAATTTTCTTTTTATCTTTTAGTTCAATGTCTTGAAGAGTTTTAATATTATCTTTAAACCAGCTATTTAAAATACCATCAATATATTTGAAATCAGCTCTATTAAGTCTTTCAAAACATATGTCACAAGCTTTATATATAATTTCTAGAGAGAAGTTATAAGTATTTAACCATTTTTCTAGGAGTTCCTCTTGAGGTTTCATTACATCACCATTTTTTAATCCTAAGTAAGTTAAAATTTTTCTTATATTAATCCACTTATCTTCATGTTTTTTTATATAGTCTTGAGCTTCATCTATATTAGTTATTTTGCTATCATTCCAAGATATAGCTATTTTTTCAATATACCTATAGTCAGATTTTCCTTTAGATACACAATATTCTATAAGCAAAAGTATAAGCTCAGGAGCAAAGTTAAATTCTTGTTGCCATCCAAGATAAGTAGTCATTTCTTTTGGTGAGAGTGGACGTGCTAATAACCTTTCTATATCTTGTAGCATGTCTTTAACCATAGAATTATCTAATTCTTTTAATAAGTTTACAGATTTTCGGCTATCTGGAGCCTTAGTTAACTCTAGAAATTCTATATTATAATTTCCCATATTATCAATAGGAACTAACCTTATAACACCCTCATCATTCCAGTAATTCCAAGCATTTATTACGTCGGTTTCTAATAAAGAGAGAGCAGAAGCTATAAGAGTTGAGTTTACACCTATTTCTCCACTAACACAATATTTAAGACCAAGTAAATAAACTTTTATATACTCACCCCTAGCTTTTACCATAAAGTTATCTATAAACACATTACTTACGGGAGTATAATCTAAATTTTTGGTTTTAAACATAAAAGTACTCATAGAATCTCAACCTTTCCATGTTATCGTAATGTAATAGTACTACATTAAATTCTTGTTGAAAACTAAGGTTATAATACAGATTAATCACGTAAATAAATTCTTATATAAAGTATTTACTTACTATGTAAATTATATCTTAATACTTATTTTTTATAACCTTTTAGAGTAAGTTTCAATTAAGAATTATATTATAACCTTAGTATAGCATATAGTAAACCTATTAAAAGTAAAATTTAATAATTAACAAACATATATACATAAGTATATAAAGTTAATACTTTATTAATACTAAAAGTGATTGTGTATTTATGGATTATGTTTAAAATACTCACAATGGGGTATATTATCATTGTAGTAGGGAGGTAAAACTATGAAAAAAAATATATTAAAAGAATTGATCATAGTGAGTGTATCAGCCTTATGTATTTTAACTATGGTTACCATTAATCAGGTAGAAGCAAAAGAAAGTGTAAAAACAGATAAAAAAGTAAGAGCATTCATTATGAAGTCAGATGGTGTAGGTATAGGAGCAGTTGCAGATGAATCTACAGGTAATAGTGCCCTTAATAAAGTAAGAGATCTCTATATAAACAAGAGTAATATAGAGAATGTTAAAGATGTTACTGTAAATAATAAAATAGAATATGAAGAAATAACTTGTAATAAAGAGGAGATTTTAAATGAAAGTGAAATTTCTAATAAAATAGTAGAGCATAACGATGCAAATGATAATAGTTTAGTTAGTTTTACAGTTACAAAAGAAAATCCGGTTAAGTATATACAAAAGACGAATGCGCAAGTTGCTTTTACAACTCTTAGTAGGGGAAATACAGAGTTAAATAGAGAGGTTTTTTTACACAATTCAATAACAACACCTATAAAAGGTATACTGACTTCCACCTTTGGTGAACAAAGAGAAGGATACTATCATAAGGGAATTGACTTAGCTGCAACTACTGGAACTAAAATACAAGCTGCATTAGATGGAACCGTAAGCTTTTCAGGGGTTGCAGATGGATATGGAAAAGTAGTAATAATAGATCATAGTGATAATTTACAGACTGTATATGCTCATTGTAACAAACTAAATGTATCCGCAGGTGAGCAAGTTCTAAGAGGTCAAGTTATAGCAGAAGTTGGAAACACAGGAGATAGTACAGGTCCACATTTACATTTTGAAATTAAGGTGGATGGAGCTCCAATAGACCCATTAGGTTATACTGGTGTAACAGGATATTAAGGATTTAATAAAGTCTAGTTTTAGCTAGACTTTATTTTTATGGAAGTAAATAAATTGTAACAAGTTAAATTATTTGTAAAAATAAAAGTGTAAGATTTATATTGACTTTAGTTTTTTTTAGTAATATACTTTGATTATCAAAATATTTGAAAGTCAAATAAAAGGAGTAGAAAATAAAATGAAGTCCTTAAATTCAAATAAACACGTGTTAAATGAATTATTAGTAACTATATTTAATGATATTTTAGAGATTGAACAGACAGCATTACAGCAGGGAGTACTTAATGATTTATCAGTTACAGAAATACATACTATTGAAGCTATAGGAATGTATCGTCCAAGAACTATGACAGAGGTAGCAAATGATTTAAATATTACAGTAGGTACATTGACTACAGCAATAACAAAGTTAGTAAAAAAAGAGTATGTGGAACGATCAAGAGGAGAAGAAGATAGAAGGTCTGTAATGATAGCCCTTACTAGAAAAGGAAAATTAGCCTATAGAGTTCATGAGAAGTTCCATCAGGATATGATTAATGAAACTATAAATGGATTAACAAATGAAGAGGAAGAAGTTCTAATAAGGTCTTTAGGGAAAGTAAATAACTTCTTTAAGTCAAAGTATAATCTTAAGAATAAATAAAGGAGAGAAATTGTGAGTGGTTCAAGAATACTAGGAACAGGTTCTTATACACCATCTAATATAGTCTATAACAAAGATATTGAGATGATTGTAGATACTTCAGATAGCTGGATTCGAGAAAGAACTGGAATATCTGAAAGAAGGATATCTTCTTCAGAGAATACATCAGAGTTAGCAACTAAAGCAGCTATAGAAGCTTTAAAAAATAGCAATATAGATGGTAAAGAAATTGATTTAATTTTAGTAGCTACAGTTACACCAGATAGCCTAGTGCCGTCAGTTGCCTGCAATGTACAAAAAGAGATAGGGGCTATAAATGCCATGGCTTTTGATATAAATGCTGCATGTAGTGGATTTATATTTGCATTAGATATAGCTAATGGATATATAGAGACTGGCAGGGCCTCGAAAGCTTTAGTAATTGGAGCAGAAGTACTATCCAAAATTGTAAATTGGAAGGATAGAAATACTTGTGTACTATTTGGAGATGGAGCAGGTGCTATAGTTTTAGAAGATGATTCTAAAAAACATATAAGCTATATTAACTGTAAGAGTATAGGTTCTAAAGGGGAATCTCTTACATGCAACATACTTCCTATTTCAAATCCGTATGTAGAAGATAAAATAAAAGATAGTAAGATTAAAATGAATGGAAGAGATATTTACAAGTTTGCGGTTAAAGTTATGGAAGATGAATTTAATAGAATACTTAAAGAAGGAAATATATTAAAGGAAAAAATAGATTTTATACTTCCACATCAAGCAAATATAAGAATGATAGATAGCTTTAGTAAAAAAGTCAATATACCTTTATCTAAATTTATAATTAATTTAGATAAAAAAGGAAATACATCTAGCGCAAGTATTCCAATAGCTTTAGATGAGGCGAATCGAAATGGTCGAATAAAACAAGGAAATAACATCGTAATTATAGGATTTGGTGGTGGGCTAACCTACGGAAGTGCACTATTAGAATGGAATAAATAATTAAAAGAATAATAGGAGGAATAAAAATGGTATTAGAAAGAGTTAAAAATGTTATAGCAAAAGAGTTAGATATGGAGGTAGGGGAATTAAATATAAATGCTAGCTTTACAGATGATTTAGGAATAGATTCTTTAGAGATATTTGAAATTGTTATGAGTTTAGAGGAAGAATTTAATATTGAAATTCCAAATGAGGATATAGAAAATATTAAAAACGTTCAGGATATTTCAAGTTATATAGAAAGTAAGGTTAACTAGAGTAGAGGTCAGATAGATAACTATCTGACCTTAACCATAGGAGGTATATATGTTTAAATCAGATATATGTGAATCTTTAGGAATAAAGTATCCTATAATCCAGGGAGCTATGGCTTGGATTGCTGATAGTACATTAGCAAGTAGTGTATCAAATGCAGGGGGGCTTGGAATTATAGCAGCAGGAAATAACTCTCCAGAGAATGTTAGAAGAGAGATAAGAAAAGTAAAAGAGCTTACAGATAAACCTTTTGGAGTAAACATAATGTTACTTAGTGACAATGCAGATGAGGTTGCTAGGATTGTCTGTGAAGAGGGTGTAAAAGTTGTTACAACAGGGGCTGGGAATCCAGGGAAATACATGAATATATGGAAGAGTCATAATATTGTGGTTATTCCGGTAGTAGCATCCACAGGACTTGCAAAGAGAATGGAGAAAAGTGGAGCTGATATGGTAATTGCAGAAGGGTGTGAAGCTGGTGGGCATATAGGTGAGCTTACAACTATGGCGCTTCTTCCTCAGGTGGTTGATACTGTAAATATACCAGTTATAGCAGCTGGTGGTATAGGAGATTCAAGAGGAATGCTAGCTGCGTTGGCATTAGGGGCTAAAGGATTTCAAGTAGGCACTAGATTTCTTACAGCTAGTGAATGTAAAGTTCATGAAAACTATAAAAAGAAAGTAATAGAATCAAAAGATATAGATTCAGTAGTTACAGGAAGAAGTACTGGGCATCCTGTGAGGGTTCTTAGAA
This sequence comes from Clostridiaceae bacterium, assembly GCA_902363375.1. GTDB lineage: Bacteria > Bacillota > Clostridia > Clostridiales > Clostridiaceae > Clostridium_J. Next base: position 47,109 of record CABIZX010000005.1, read on the forward strand.
ATAGATTATCTAGAGAATATTTAAAGCTTGAGAAGATAGGCACATCACCTGAAGAGTTAGAAAAATTAGGTGTTGGAGGGCTTAGAAAAGCGGTTATAGAAGGAGATGTAGATAATGGCTCTGTAATGGCAGGACAAATTGCAGGGTTAGTAAAGAAGCAAGAAAGTTGTGAAGAGATAATTAAAGATTTTATGGAAGGTACTGAAAGATTGCTTAAATCTATGATAAATATGTTTTAAATTTGAGGTGTAACTATGAGAAATATAGCATTTATTTTCCCAGGCCAAGGTAGTCAATATGTAGGTATGGGAAAGGAGATATATGAAGAGTTTGAAGTAGCTAAAGAAATATTTCAGAAAGCCAATAACATATTAAATAAGGATATAGAAAATCTTTGCTTTAATGGACCAATAGAAGAATTAACATCTACAGAAAATAATCAAGTTGCGATAGTAACCCTTTCAATAGCTCTATTTAAAGTTTTAAAATCCTATGGAATAAAACCAAAAGTTGTTGCAGGTCTAAGTCTGGGAGAGTATTCAGCTTTAATTTCAAGTGGAATTATGAACTTTGAACAAGGTTTAGAAGTAGTAAGAAAAAGAGGAAGCTTTATGAAAGAAGATAGTGATAGTACTAAAGGTTCTATGGCGGCTGTGATTGGTGGGAAAATAGAAATTATAGAAGCGGTATGTAAGGAGCTTGGTGATAAGGGCATAATTGGTATAGCCAATTATAATTGTAGCTCTCAAGTTGTAATTTCAGGAGAAGATTATCTAATAGAAGAAGCTATGGAGATTTTGAAAACAAAAGGTACTAAGAAAATCATTAAGCTATCAGTAAGTGGAGGATTCCACACAGAACTTATGAGAAATGCATCACAGAAGTTATATGCTGTATTGAATAATGTAGATTTTCAAGAGAGTGATATAGATGTAATATCTAATGTTACTGGCGAAATTTTATCGGATGTAAAGGATCTAAAAAACTTATTAAAAGCCCAAGTTAAATCCCCAGTTCAATGGCAAAAGACCATAGAAAATATGATAGATATGGGAATAGACACCTTTATAGAGGTTGGCCCCGGTAAGTCACTTAGTGGGTTTGTGAAGAAAATAAATAAAGAAGTAAAAGTATTAAATATTGAGGATAAAGAATCAATTTATAATACATTAAGGCATTTAAAAGAAGCTAGTGCATAGGAGATGATATGGAAATGTTTAAAGGAAAGAATGTGGTAGTTACTGGTGGAAGTAGAGGAATAGGAAGAGCAATAGCTTTAGAGTTTGGGAAAAATGGAGCTAATGTTGTTATAAATTATGCTAATAGTGATGCAGAAGCAAAAAAAGTTGCCGAGGAAATAAAAAGCCTTGGAGGAAATGCTATTTTAATAAAAGGTGATATAAGTAGCTTTAATGAAGGGAAAAAGTTAATAGATGAAACAGTAAAGGCCTTTGGAACTATAGATATATTAATTAATAATGCTGGAATAACAAAAGATGGATTAATTATGAGGATGAAAGAAGAGCAGTTTGATGAGGTTTTAGATATAAATCTTAAAGGAGTATTTAATACTTGTAAGAGTGCAGTATTTCATATGATTAAACAGAAAAATGGAAAAATAATAAATATTTCATCTATTGTAGGAGTTATAGGAAATGCAGGTCAAGCAAATTATGCAGCGTCTAAAGCAGGAGTTATAGGTCTTACCAAATCTATAGCTAAAGAAGTTGGGTCTAGAGGTATAACTGTAAATGCTATAGCACCTGGATTTATCAAAAGCGATATGACAGATGTATTAAGTGAAAAAGTGAAGGACGGTATGCTAAGCTTAATTCCCTTAGGTAGATTTGGAGCTGTAGAAGATATAGCAAAGACTGTAACTTTTCTTGCTTCTGAAAGTGCAGAGTATATAACAGGTCAGGTCATAAATGTAGATGGCGGAATGGTAATGTAGTTATTGAAGGAGGATATGTAAGTGAGCAGAAGAGTAGTAGTTACGGGAATGGGAGCAATTACACCTATAGGTAATGATGTTGATGTTTTTTGGAAGGGAATTAAGGAAGGAAAATGTGGTATAGATTATATAAAATCTATGAATGTAGAGAAGTTTAAGGTTAAAATAGCGGCAGAGGTTAAAGATTTTGATCCTACTGAAGTTATTGATAGAAAAGAAAGTAAGAAAATGGATAGGTATTGTCAATTGGCAATGGCAGCAGCAGAAGAAGCAATGAAGGATTCAAAGTTGGATTTAAATAATATAGATATGTATAGAGTAGGAGTTTTAATTAGTTCAGGAATTGGTGGGCTTGGGACTTTAGAAAATGAATATAAAAGGATGCTTGAGAGAGATACAACTAAGGTATCACCATTTTTAATACCTATGATGATAGAGAATATGGCAGGAGGGAATGTTGCTATAAAATATGGTGCTAAAGGACCTTGCTTGTCTGTTGTTACCGCATGTGCTACGGGAACTAATAGTATAGGGGAGGCCTTTGAGATGATAAAAGCCAATAGAGCGGAAGTAATCATTGCAGGTGGAACAGAGGCATCTATAACTTCTGTTGGATTAGCGGGATTTACTGCACTAACAGCATTAAGTAAGAGTGAAGATCCTAAAAAAGCATCTATTCCTTTTGATAAAAATAGAAGTGGATTCGTAATGGGAGAAGGTGCTGGAGTACTAATTTTAGAGGAATTTGAACATGCAAAATCAAGAGGAGCCAAAATATATGGTGAAATTATTGGATATGGGGCTACTTGTGATGCATATCACATAACTCAGCCTAGTGCGGATGGTGAGGGAGCATCAAGAGCTATGAGTCTTGCCATTGAAGAAGGTAATATAAAGCTAGGAGATATATCATACATTAATGCTCATGGAACTAGTACACCATATAATGATAAGTTTGAAACCATTGCCATAAAGAATTTATTTAAAGAGCAGGCTTATAAAATTCCAGTTAGTTCTACTAAATCGATGACAGGACATTTACTTGGAGCAGCAGGTGCAGTGGAATCAATTGTATGTATAAAGGCGTTAGAAGAAGGCTTTATTCCAGCTACAATTGGCCTGGAAGAAAGAGATGAGGACTGTGATTTAGATTATGTTCCTAATAGTGGAAGAAATGCTGAACTTAAATATGCTTTATCTAACTCACTAGGATTCGGTGGACATAATGCTACACTTTTATTTAAAAAATGGGAGGAATAAATTATGAATTATGAAGCAATTGAAAGGCTTATTAAATTGATAAATGATTCAGAACTTAAAGAGCTAGAATTAGAAGAAGCTGGACTTAAAATAAGAATGAGCAAAAATGATTCTAGTAAGGTTATTTATACCGAAGATAGAATGGCAAATAGACATGTGATAGAAGATAATTTTAATACTCCATTTATTAATAATAATAATTTAGATACAACTTTAGGAGCAAATACAAAGCATGAAGAAATAATTACGGAAGAAGTGGCTAGTGAAGAGACTTCATTAGAAGAATGCTTTACAGTGAAATCACCTATGGTAGGCACATTTTATTCTTCACCAACAGAAGATGGAGAACCTTATGTAAAGGTAGGAGATTCAGTATCAAAAGAATCTATTCTTTGTATAATTGAGGCTATGAAATTAATGAATGAAATTGAATGTGAGGTTGAAGGAACTGTAGCTAAAATATTAGTTAATAATGGAGATATAGTGGAGTTTGGTCAGCCTATAATGACTATAAAAATTTAAATATAAGTTTAGATGGAGGTAATATAAATAATGATAGATGTTGTGAAAGAAAATTTAATAAAGCTTAACATAAGAGAAATACAAGAGATAATACCTCACAGATATCCTTTTTTATTTATAGATCGAATAGAAAATCTAGAGCCAATGAAAAGAGCCATTGGATATAAGAATGTAACTATGAATGAATATTTTTTTCAAGGTCATTTTCCAAATGAACCTTTATTACCAGGGGTGATAATAGTGGAGGCCCTTGCACAAGTTGGTGCCATTGCTTTATTATATGATGAAAAATTTAGAGGAAAGATAGCCTACTTTGGAGGAATAAAGAATGCTAGATTTAGAAGAAAAGTTGTACCTGGTGATAGATTAAAATTAGAAGTTGAAATTATAAAGATAAAAGGGCCAATGGGGATTGGAAAAGGTGTTGCAACCGTTGATGGAGTAGTAGCTTGTGAATGTGAATTAACCTTCGCAGTAGGAGTATAAAAATAAGAGAGGTAGCCATATGTTTAAAAAGATATTAATTGCTAATAGAGGGGAAATTGCTGTTAGAATAATTAGAGCTTGTAGAGAAATGGGAATACAAACTGTAGCTGTATATTCTGAAAGTGATAGAGAGGCGTTGCATGCTCAAATGGCAGATGAATGTATTTGTATTGGACCATCAGCCTCAAAAGATAGTTATCTAAATGAAAATAATATATTAAGTGCTACTATTTTAAAAGGGGCAGAGGCTATTCATCCTGGGTTTGGATTTCTATCTGAAAATACTAGATTTGCTAAGATGTGTGAAGAGTGTAATATTAAATTTATAGGACCAACAGCAGATAATATAAGCAACATGGGAAATAAGTCTAAGGCTAGAGAGATTATGGAGAAGGCGAATATTCCAGTAGTACCAGGTTCAAAAGGCATTGTAAAGACTGAGGAAGAAGCGATAGAAATAGCTAAAAAAATAGGTTATCCGGTAATGATAAAAGCTTCCAGTGGAGGCGGTGGAAAAGGAATTAGAATTGTAAATAATGAGAATCAGCTTATAAGTGATTTTAATGCAGCTAAGAGAGAAGCAAAAACTTCATTTAATGATGATTCTATGTATATAGAAAAGTTTATAGAACAACCAAGACATATAGAGATACAACTTATAGCAGATAGTTATGGAAACACAGTATATTTAGGAGAGCGTGAATGTTCTATTCAAAGAAAAAATCAAAAGGTATTAGAAGAAGCTCCATCAGTATTTATAGATAGCGATATGAGAAAGAAAATGGGAGAAACTGCAGTTAAAGCTGCTAAGTCTATAGGTTATATAAATGCCGGAACTATAGAATTTTTAGTTGATAAGAATAAAAAGTTCTATTTTATGGAGATGAACACTAGAATACAAGTAGAACATCCAGTGACAGAAATGGTGACAGGAATAGATTTAATAAAGGAACAAATTAGAATAGCTTATGGTGAAAAATTAAGCTTTTCTCAAGAAGATATAAGGATTACAGGGCATTCTATAGAATGTAGGATAAATGCAGAAGACCCTTATAAAAACTTTAGGCCATGTCCAGGAGAGATAACGAATTTATATGTACCCGGTGGAAATGGAGTTAGACTAGACTCTGCAGTATATCAAGGTTATAAAATTCCACACTGCTATGATTCAATGATAGGTAAACTTATAGTTCACGGAAAAGATAGAGAAGAAGCTATAGGTAAAATGAAAAGAGCATTAAGTGAATTTATAATAGAAGGGGTTAATACTAATATAGATTTGCAACTTGATATTTTGGCTAATGAGAATTTTGTGAAAGGAAACTTTCATACAGGTTTTTTAGAAGCATATCTCAATGGAGTTAAGTAGTCTAAATCTAAATGAGGTAATTATATGAAAGATTTAAGGTCATTATTTAAAAAGAATGTTTATATAGAAGTAAAAGTAAATAATAAAGATAAGAAATCTGAGATCAAGCCACAGGTACCTGATGGAATGTGGATCAGGTGTCCAAAGTGTGGTAAGACTATATATAGAGGAGATTTAATAAACAATTTAAAGGTATGCTATTCCTGTGGGGGCCATTTTAGACTTACATCAAGAGAGAGAATTAAACAAGTCATTGATGAAGGTACTTTTAAAGAGTTGTTTGCAGATATGGTTTCTGATAATCCTTTAAATTTTCCGGAATATAATGAGAAGATAACTAAGATACAAAGAGCTACAAATATGAAAGAAGCTATTATAACAGGGATAGGAAAGATAGATGGTAATGATGTAGTTATATGTGTAATGGATAGTAACTTTCTTATGGGGAGCATGGGAAGTGTGGTTGGAGAAAAAATTACAAGAGCTATAGAATTAGCTACCAAAGAAGAATTACCAATAATAATATTTACATGCTCTGGTGGTGCAAGAATGCAAGAGGGAATTTTTTCTCTTATGCAAATGGCAAAAACATCAGCAGCGCTATCTTATCATAATGATAAAGGGCTACTATATATATCTATACTAACGGATCCGACTACTGGTGGAGTAACAGCAAGTTTTGCAATGTTAGGAGATATAATCCTTGCTGAACCTAATGCACTTATTGGGTTTGCTGGCAGGAGGGTTATCGAGCAAACTATAAAGCAAAAACTACCAGAGAATTTTCAGACAGCAGAATTTCTTTTAGAAAAGGGATATGTAGATAGAGTTGTACCAAGAAAAGATATGAAAAATACTCTTAGTACTATTATAAAACTGCATATTAATTGAAATCTTAAAGATTGGAGATGTTAAAAGTAGATGGATAGTAAATTTAAATCATGGGAAAAGGTAAATATAGCAAGAAATATTAAAAGGCCAACAGCACTTAGCTATATTAATGATATATTTGAAGATTTTATAGAATTAAAAGGTGACAGGGGCTATGGAGATGATAGTGCTATAGTTGGAGGCATAGCTAGATTTCAAAGTAGAAGTGTTACAGTTATAGGAATACAAAAGGGAAATAATACAAAAGAAAATATAGAAAGAAATTTTGGAATGCCAAAGCCAGAAGGATATAGAAAAGCATTAAGACTTATGCTACAAGCAGAAAAATTTAAAAGACCTATAATTATTTTTGTAGATACTCCAGGAGCATTTTGTGGAGTAGAATCAGAAGAGCGAGGTATAGGGGAAGCTATTGCTAAAAATCTTATGACTATGAGCAATTTGAAAGTACCTATAGTGTCTATCATTATAGGGGAAGGTGGAAGTGGTGGAGCATTGGCATTAGCCGTTGCAGATGAAATATGGATGCTTGAAAATTCAATATACTCTGTTTTATCTCCTGAGGGTTTTGCATCTATTTTATATAAGGATGCATCCAGAGCTAAAGAGGCTGCTGAGCAAATGAAAATAACATCTTCAGACTTATTAAGTTTAGGTGTAATTGATAGAATTATTAGAGAACCTAAGGGTGGAGCACATGAAGATCCCAATAAAATAACTTTAAGTATTAAGAACAATTTAGAGGAAACGATAGAAAGAGTAAGTAAAGAACCTATAGAGTCTTTATTAACTAAGAGATATTATAAATTTAGAAAGTTAGGAAAATATATAGAATAGATTAATAAAATATGGTAATATATGACTAATTATAATATAGTATTAATGTAAATTGTTTTAACTTATAGTAAAATGATTATAATGCTAATAGTAATTAGTCTTATTTTATTTTAAATAGGATATAATAAAATAATTTATTTAGTATTTATTTTATTATGAAGAAGAAATAAGGAATAATTAATAATTTAAAATGAGAAGTAGAAAGTTATATAAATTTATAAATGAGAGGAAGATGAGATATGAATAATAAATTAGTTTTAGTAATTGATTCAGGTAGTGACTTACCTATTGAATTTATAAATAAGCCTAATGTGGTAGGATTGCCTATTGGGTGTAATTTTAAAGGTAGAGATATAGAGGATTATTTTGGTCAAACCTTAGATACTAAAGAATTTTATGATGGGCTACGAGCTGGAGAAATGTATACTACATCTCAAATAAATGTATATAAATTTGAGGAGGCTTTCAAAAGTATTATAAAGGAAGAAAAATCTATTATTTATATAGGGTTATCATCAGGATTATCAGGAACTATAAATAATGCAAGAAGTGCAGCTTTAAATGTAAAGGAAGAATATCCAGATAGTGATATTACCATAATAGATACGCTATCAGCTAGTATGGGTATAGGGCTATTAGCATATAAGGTTTATGAAATGATGGAGAAAGATAAATCCAAGGAAGAGATTATTGAATTTATAGAGGAAATAAAATTAAAAATAAATCATTATTTTACAGTAGATGATTTAAAACATCTAAAAAGAGGTGGAAGGGTATCTAGTTCTGCTGCAACTGTAGGAACCTTACTTAATGTGAAGCCAGTACTACATATGGATAATGAAGGAAAGCTAATTCCACTTAATAAGGTTAGAGGTAGAAAAAAAGCTATCTTAGAGCTTGCAAAGAAATTTGCAGAAAGAAGTGTGGGAGATGAGCAGTTAATAACTATTTCTCATGGAGATTGTTTAGAAGATGCAAAGATATTAGAAGAATTGTGCAGAAAAGATGGGAGAGTTAAGGAGTGTATAATTAATAGTTTAGGGCCTACTATAGGTAGTCATACTGGAGCAGGACTATTATCATTATTTTTTATTGGAAATAATAGAGAAGAGTAAACAAATAAGTAGATTATGAGTATATAGGTATTATATAGATATTATATTAATTTATATTTTAATTAATATTTAAGATGGGAGGTTGATTATGAAAAGTAAGAGGTTACTTAAAATAATCAAAAAAATTAAGCGAAAATCCCAACTTAAAGATGAGATAATCAATAGGAAGAACTATGTCTATAATAGAGCACGAGCTAAAGCTTATGCCGAGGCTTATGCTGAGACTCCAAATATAAAAGAATATCCACTATTTAAGGATAATGATTGTACTAACTTTGTAAGTCAAGTTTTAGTGGCTGGTGGTATGAAGATGACGGGGTCAGATTATAGAAAGTTTACAGATTGGTTTTGTTATACTAAAGATCCGATGGCTTTAAAGAAAATTTCATTAACATGGAGAAGTGCTGAATACTTTAGAAAATATTGGGGCAGTAAAGGTAAAGAAGGCAATAATATGGCTAGCGAATATAGAGAATTAACTGTAGAAGAAGCTATATCTAAATATGATGAACTATATACTTATTTGATGATAGGTGATGTTATACAATATGCAGACAGTAACAAAAAAATATATCATTCGCAAGTCATTCATGCTAAGGAGTTTAACGTAGCACTCAATAGAAATGATTTATTTGTAGCCCAGCATACAATAAATAGAAAACATGTGTCTTTATATGAATATTTAAAATTATTAAAAGATAAAAAGGGTAGATATGTCTATATTTATCATTTTTAAAATGTTTAAAAGTTTTGTAGAATTAATTCTACAAAACTTTTTTTATAATATATGCTTTTAAAATATGGTAAGACGGAATAAGTGGTATAATATATGTAGAATATATAGTATATAAAATAGACTGATTTGTAAGATACTTTATTTAGTGGAGGTTAATATGGATAAATTAAATAGAAATGATAGTTGTTGGTGTGGTAGTGGATTAAAATATAAAAAGTGCCATATGGAGCAAGATAAATATTTAGAAAAGTTAAGTGAACAATATGGTTATGAAATACCAAGAGAAATAATAAAGTCAGAAAAAGATATTGAAGGTATAAGAAAAAGTTGTGCTTTAACTAAAGAAATATTAGATATGGTAGAGCAAAGGATAACAGCGGGAATATCTACAGAAGAAGTAAATAGATGGGTTCATGAATATACTGTATCTCATGGAGCATATCCAGCACCTTTAGGGTATCATGGTTTTCCTAAGAGCACATGTGTATCTATAAATAGTGTAGTTTGCCATGGCATACCAGATGAAGAAACCATAATAAAAGATGGAGATATAGTTAATGTTGATGTGACTTGCATTTTAGATGGATATTATGGTGACTCTAATAGAACTTTTCTTATAGGCAATGTAAGTGATAAGGCGAGAGATTTAGTAGAGACAGCTAAAGAGTGTTTACAATTAGGGATAAATGAGATAAAACCTTTTAATACTTTAGGAGATATAGGTTTTGCTATAAGTCAGTTTGCAACTAGTAAAGGTTACTCTGTAGTGTATGACTATGGTGGTCATGGTGTAGGTAATGAATTTCATGAAGAGCCCTTTGTACCTCATATAGGAGAAAGAGGAGAAGGAATGGTACTTCTACCAGGAATGGTATTTACAGTAGAACCAATGATAAATGAAGGAATTGCTGAAACAGAAGTACTAGATGATAATTGGACTGCAGTTACAGCAGACAATAAATTATCTGCTCAATGGGAGCATACAATATTAGTTACAGAAGATGGATACGAAATATTAACTTAATTTGTATATATAATAATTTTAAAGTTTAAGATTAATTGAAAATTCTTGTCTAAAAATAGATAAAATTGTTTTGATATTTGGAGTATACATTTGTACTGTATTATGACATTACATGGTATAATATGTAATATAAATAAATTGTTGTGAGTTATTTAAAATAACACATATTAATTTTTTATTATTTTAAGTAGGTAGGTACTAAATATGAAGATAATTAATGAAAGATATAAAATTGTTGAGCTATTAAATCAAAATAGAACATATTCTGTATATGAAGCCATAGATATAAGTAATGATATGTCTAGGGTGAATATTTATGTTTTAAATAATTCAAATATAGAAAGTAAGTTACTTGATTTTTGTATATCTGAATATGAAAAAATACCTACTATACAAAATGATGCTTTGAAAATCTTAGATTTTGGCATAGTAAATAATATTGATAGTAAAGAGAAGAGAAATAATTATTATTATACTACAGAACTTTACAATAATTATAAGGTGTTATTAGACTCTATAGAAGGAGTTTCTGAAGAAACTTTAATTCAAATATTTTTAGAAATATGTATAGTGGCCCATAACCAAAATTATAATTATACTAAAATAGTGCCATTACATGAGGAAAATATATATGTAAGCTCAAATTTTAAAGTTAAATTAAAAGATAAATTAACAGCACTTTTACAATCAAGAGAGATTGGTATAACTACCCATTCAGAAGATATAGAAGAGCTTATAGAGGGCTCTTCTAGTAAGTTTAATGAAGATTTATACTATATAAATAGATTATCTGAAATATTAGTAAATATATCATTAAAAAATAAAGGTAGATACAGAGATATTAAGACTTGCAAAGTAACTTTAAAACATATAGGAAATGGTGAAGGACGAGAGTACGAAGAGTTATTTGGAGTAAAGCTATATAATTTAATATATAAGCTTTGCAATAAAGATGGTTCAATAAATAATATATTGGATATTGTTAAGCAAGTTAATTATATATATAACATAGATTATAAATATAAGGTTAATAAAGATGAAAAAAAATTAAATTTTAATATACCTTTAATAGGTAGAGCTGAAGAAGTAAAAAATGTAATAAATTCTATAAATCATATAGTTAAGTATCATGAACCTAAAAATGTAATTTTAGTTCACGGCGAAATAGGAATTGGTAAGACTAGATTGCTAAAACATATAAAATACATCATGACCATTAGGGGAAATAAAGGATTAAAATGTTTTTATATGAAAAGTAATAAAGAAGAGTCTACAAAAGCTACTATTGGACAATTATTGAAAAAAATAATTAAGTTTGCAGATAAAAATTTAACTAGCAAATATAAAAAGGAATTAATGCTCTTAATACCAGAAACATATGGTGATGAATACGAAGAAAATTTTTACTACTCTAGATTAAGCAACAAAGAGAAACTTATACTTATAGCAAAAATATCTTCATTTTTACAAGAATATTATCATGATAATCCGGGGATAATCATGATTGATGATATGAATATGTACGATGTATTAACATTAAATGTAATACGTTATATTTTGAGTAAATCATCTACAAATAACATTATTTTTATCATAGGATATAGAGATGGTGATTGTCTTAATAATAATAACTTTACAGAACTTATAGATTACATTGATGAGCGAGTAGCTTTAAATATTCACCTTAGATCGTTAACTGAAGATAATTCTGCTAAAATGTTAAGAAATATATTAAATGTAGATAAAATATCCGATGAATTTATAGATATATTTTATAAGTATTCTATGGGGAACCCATTATTTATAGAGGAATCTCTAAAAGATTTATGTAATAGAAAAGTTATATATATAAATGAAGAAGACGGGAAGTGGCATAAACTTAAGAATCATGATATGTATATGCCAATTAATATGGAGAGGGTTTGTGAAAGCCAATTAAAAGATGTGAACGAGCTATCTCTTGATATTTTACAAATAATGTCATTCTTTTATACTCCAATGCCAGTAAAAGTAATAAAGGATATACTTAAAATAGATAAACCATACATAGATGATGTTGTTAAAGAGCTAGTAGATAAAGGTATACTATATAGTAGTATAGGAGATAACGGCTTTGTATATGCCTTTTATAATAAGTTTTTAAGAAGTTATCTATATAAGGATTTAGAGAACTCTATAAAAGAGGATATTCACAAAAAGATAGTAAGGGTACTTGAAAAGTATTGCTATGAAGATTTAAATATTTATATAGAAGAGATTATATATCATCTTGAAATTTTAGGATTTAGCAGGAAGTTAATACATTATTATCAAAGGAATGAAGAAAGATTAGAAAATATTAATAGCGTAAACGAGGCTATAAGATGCAATTTTAAGATTCTTGAGGTAATTGATAAATTTGAAGACAGACATGAATTTATACAAGATGAAATAAATGCTAATATGAACTTAGGAAAATTGTATAATAGTATATCTGAAAAAAGTGTAGCTATAGAATATTATATTAAAGCTCGAGAATTATGTAAGGATCAAGATATGTTAGTTTCTAGTGTAGATATTATGATAGAAATGATATGGATATACATGGACTTAGGAAATGATAAGGAGATAGAATATTATACTAAAGAAATATCTAAAATACTAGAAAAGATAGATTATCTAACAGGAACTATAAAATATCTAAGAATTGTAACAAGTAATTTATATAACAAGGGTGAAAATGATAAGCTTAAAGATGTATGTAATTATGGTATAAGTCTTTGTAATGAAGAACATATGGATCATAAAGCTGGATTTTATAATAGTTATTGTAATGCATTAATCGCTGAGAGCAAAGAAGCAGAGGCTTTAAATATATTAAAGTCAACTGTTAAAGAATGTTGTGAAAAAAATCACACTAATGCTCTACCAAGGCTATACAATAGTATAGGTGTAATATATAGTGATTATATACAATTTGGATTAGAAGCTTTAAGTTGGTTTAAAAAGCTTTATGAAGTAAGCAAAGGTAAGGGAAATAAGTATTATGAAGTGACAGCTCTATCTAACTTAGGATTTTCAAATTATATTTTAGTAAATTATGATGAAGCATATAAATATCTAAATCAAGCTTCAAATATAGCAACTCAAAATGAGTTAATATATATGAATTTCTATAATTATACTTATATAGCATCTACATTATATAAACAAGGAAAATATTCAGAATGCTTTAGATATGTAGATATATGTAATAATTATATAGAAAGCAATTCTATTTTTGGACAAGAATTAGCACCATATTGCATATTAGTTTATTACACAAAGAGTTTAATTGGTAAAAGAGAAGAGGCTATGGAGTCTTTATTAGAAGGTAAGAAAGCATTCTACAAAACTAACTCTGTAATGAAGTATAAGATAGAATTACTTTGTATTATAAATAATATGCTTTTATATGAAGAATTAAATAGGATTGAAGATATAATTGAGGCTAGTAAAAAAATATTATATGTGGATTTAAGAGTATCAATGTTGAATGATGCAATTTTACAACTCTTTGATAAGAATTTAAATGAAGTAGCTGTAAAATTGTATAATTACGTTAAAGGATTAGAAAAGCAAATAAAATCTAATTTTAATAAATTAACTTTAATATATATAGAGAAAGTAATAGGTAAAGGTACTTCTGATGATATAGATATACTAGAGAAAGCATTAAATGAATATAAGGATATTAAAAATCCTAATCTCATGTGGAGAATATATTCTGAGATAGGATATAGTTACCATGAAAGTGGAGATAAGGCCAATGCAGCAATATATATATCAGAAGCTTGTGATATAATACTTGAAATTTTATTACAGATTCCTAAAAGCCATAGAAAAGCTTTTTTACACAATCAACAGACCATGGTAACCTGTTTCGAAGTGTTACTACAGATAAAGAGTTATTATAATCAAAGCAAAGGTATAAAATTAGCTAAAATAGATATTGATGAAATTGATGATATAGAAGATTTATTTCAAATTATAGTAGAAAGTGATTTTATAAATGATGATTTTATAAGATCTCTAAAGAGCTCATCACAAGACTATCTAAAGAATATCCATAGTATTGAAGATTTATTAAATAATTTATATGGAAATAGTCAAGAGAATATGAATCTTATATGTAAATATATAAGCTGTATTAGTTTATCAACTAAAACTAGTATAATAACAGAATATAATAATAAATTTTCGGTAGTAGCAAGCAATGACAATATTTTGGATTTGCCAGAGGATATGTCTATAATAAATATAGCCAGAAGTAAGGGAATGCCAATAAGATTGAGTAGAAAGCTTATTAATGATGCTAATGGCAATATATTAAGCTATGATATTGAGAATAATATAAAAGCGGCTATGTGTATACCAATAACTCAAATCTCTAGAACAAGTAGAGGATTAAATAAATATGACTACAACCATGATGTGTTAGGATATATATATGTAGAGAGTAATAGAAAATTAAATAATATAAATGAATATACAATGCACAAGTGTGTTACAATAGGTAGAATTTTATATATAATAATTGATAAATTTAATATTAAGAGAAACTCTACCATAGATAAGTTAACTAACACATTAACTAGAAAATATTTGGAGTCATTTATTCATGAGCAAATAGATAGAGCTTTAAATCTTAATTTAGAATTCTCAACTATAATGGTAGATATAGATAAGTTTAAAACAATAAACGATACCTTTGGTCATAGGGCTGGTGATCAAGTATTAAGCAAAGTATGTGAAGTTATAATTAAGAACATAAGACAAGATGATGCAATAGGAAGATACGGTGGAGAAGAATTTATTATAGTACTACCTAATACAGGTATAGAAGAGGCAAAAAATATAGCTGAAAGAATTAGAGTTAAGATTGATGAAGCTAAGGTTATGGGAGATAAGAGACCAGTAACAGTAAGTTTAGGAGTAGCTAATTATCCAAATCATACAACTACTTATGAAGAACTTATAGAAAAGACAGATCAAGCATTATATGCAGCTAAAAATAGTGGAAGAAATGCAACTAGAGTATGGGATGAAGCCTATGGATCTAAAATAAGCACAACTAATAAGTTAAGTGGTATATTTGTAGGTAATGAAAATAAAGATTTTAAAAATGTTTCCACTTTAATTGAATTTATAGACTTTATAAATGAAAAAGGAAGTATAGATGAAAAAGTTACTACTATGATTAATAGAATAGCAGAAATTACAGAAGCTGATTTATGTACATTATTTATCTTAAAAGAAGGAAAATTAATAAATAAATACTCTAAAGTTATAGAGGAGCCTAATAACGAAGTAGATAAAATATATAATTACAATATGATTATGTCTGCTATAGATTCTGGCGAAAATATTTGTGGAGTAGATTGGGAGTATTTAGAAGAATATGATGAAATAAAAAACATTCCTGATTTAAGATCTAATATAATAGTGTTATTAAAAGATAAAGTAAGTACAGTGGGAGCAATATGGTTAACAGCGGTAATTCACCATAAAGAATTTACTTATGATGAATTAAACTTTATTAATACACTAGGCAAAATAATTGTTCCTATACTAAAAGAATAAGATAAAATCAAAGGTATGAAATTAGGAATCCAGTTTCATACTTTTGTTATTATTGAATTAATTAATGTAAACTTAGAAATCTATATTTTTACATTTGTAGTTTTAAGATATAATTTAATTAAGGAATAATTTTAATATAAGTAATGTGCTTTATTATTAAATATTATGAAATATATTTATAATTTTCTAAGTATTTTATTTAAACTGTAATAATGAATATTAAAGTTTAGGAGATAAATAATAGTAATACTATTAAAAGATAAATTTAAAAATTAGTAGGAGGAGAAAGATGGATTATAATATAGGAAAGATATATCATGGATTTAAATTGGATAGAGAAGAAAAAGTAGAGGAGGCAAATTCTATAGCTAGAATTTTCGTGCATGAAAAAACCGGAGCTAGATTAATGCACTTAGAAAATGATGATTCTAATAAAGTTTTTGCTATAGGATTCAAAACACCTCCAAGTGACGACACCGGTGTTGCACATATACTAGAGCATAGTGTACTTTGTGGTTCAAGAAAGTTTCCTACAAAAGAGCCATTTGTAGAGCTTATAAAAGGTTCATTAAATACGTTTCTCAATGCCATGACATTTAGTGATAAAACAATATATCCATTAGCAAGTAAAAATGAAAAGGATTTTTTTAACTTAATGGATGTATATTTAGATGCAGTTTTTTATCCTAATATCTATAATACTAAGGAAATTTTAATGCAAGAAGGATGGCATTATGAACTAGAAAATACTGAAGATGATTTAACATATAAGGGCGTAGTCTATAACGAAATGAAGGGTGCATTCTCATCACCAGATGGAGTATTGATGAGAGGAATTCAAAAATCATTATTTGAACATAATACTTATGGATTCGAATCTGGTGGAGACCCAGATTTTATTCCAGACTTAACTGAGGAAGAATTTTTAGGATTCCATAGCAAATATTATCATCCATCTAATAGTTATATATTTTTATATGGCGATGGAAATTTAGATAAGATGCTAGAATTTATTAATGATAATTATTTAAGTAATTTTGAGAGAAAAGATATAGATTCTGAAATATTACCAGAAAAGCCTTTTAAAGAAATGAAGGAGGTTATAACAGAATACTCTATTTCAAGAGAAGATAATGAAAATGAGAAGACTTTTATGGCACTGAACTTTGTTACAGGAAAATGTACTGATGATGAATTATATCTCAGTCTAAGTATATTAGAATATCTATTATTAGAAACCCAAGGAGCTCCATTAAAGCAAGCAATACTTGATGCTAATCTAGGTAAAGATGTATATGGAAGTTTTGATAATGGAATTTTACAGCCTGTATTTAGTATAGTATTAAAAAATAGTGAAGTGAATAAAAAAGAACAATTTAAGAAAATAGTATTTGATACTTTAAAATCTTTAGTGGAAAATGGAATTGATAAAAAGCTTATAGAGGCATGTATTAATATTACAGAGTTTAAGTTAAGAGAAGCAGATTTTCAAGGAATGCCTAAAGGATTATTTTATTATATGACAGCTATGGATAGCTGGCTTCATGATGGAGATCCTTTAATGCATCTAAAATATGAGAAAAACATTGCGAAAATAAAGGAAGCTTTAACTACAAATTATTTTGAAGATTTAATTGAAAAATATCTATTAAATAATACACATAGCTCTCTATTAGTATTAGCTCCTAAAAAAGGCCTTGCTGATGAGAAAGAAAAAAAATTAAAGAATAAGTTAAAAGAATTTAAAGAGAAGTTATCATTAGAAGAAATTCAGGATATTGTTAATGAAACAAGGGGGCTAATAAATAGACAAAATACTCCAGACCCTGATGATATATTAGAAACTATCCCAGTACTATCCATAGATGATATAGATGATAAAGTTGAAGATTTAGGTATTATAGAAGAAGAAGCTTGTGGAATAAAAATACTTCATCATGATGCATTTACAAGTAAAATTGCTTATTTAAGCTTTATGTTTGATAGTAGATCTATAGCTCAAGAAGATATTTCATATTTGAGTTTATTAAGTACATTGCTAGGAAAGATTAATACTAAAAATTATAGCTATGTAGATTTATCAAATGAAATATTAATAAATACAGGCGGAGTATATTTTAAAAATGAAGTATATGGAGATAGCAAGGAAGTTCTTAAATATAGTCCTTATCTTGAGGGTCATTGTAGTGTAGTTGTAGATAGGATTCCAAGAGCTTTGGAAATATTGTCTGAGATAATAGAGAATACTTCTTTTGAAGATAAGAAAAGAATAAGAGAGCTTATAAGAATTTTGATATCAAGAATAGAAATGAAGCTTATTGATAGAGGACATCAAGTTGCAACTACAAGATTAGGAGCTTATTTCTCACCTGCATATGCATATATAGAAAAAACTTCAGGTTATGAGTACTATAGGTTCTTAAAAGATTTAGAAAATAACTTTGATGAGAAAATAGATAATGTTATATCTAAATTAGATTCTATAATGAAGAAAGTATTTAATAAAAACAGTCTAATAGTTACAGTAACATGTAAGGATGAAGAAGTTGATGTTGTTAAAGAAAATATATGTAAGGTACTAGATGTATTATCTGATGCGGAGATAAAGTTTAATGAATATAACTTCCATGAAGAAAATAAAAATGAAGGAATGTTAACTCCATCTAATGTTCAATATGTAGCTAAAGGATATAACTATAAAAAACTAGGATATGAGTATACAGGTAAATTATTAGTATTAAAAACTATAATTGGTATGGATTATCTATGGAATAAAGTTAGAGTCCAAGGTGGGGCTTATGGTGCATTTGCTAATATTGTGAGAAGTGGGAACTTCATGTTTGCTAGCTATAGAGACCCTAATATAAAAGAAACTATAAAAGCTTATGATAATACAGCGCAATATTTAGAAGGCTTTACAACTACAGACAGAGAAATGTTAAAATATATTATAGGAACTATAAGTGAATTAGATATGCCATTAACTCCATCGATGGCAGGAGATGCAGCAGTTAGTTATTATATAAGAAGAATTTCTAAGAGTGATAGACAGCAAGAAAGAAAAGATGTGCTATCAACTACAATTAATGACATTAATAGCTTTTCAAAGTTAGTAGCAGATGTTATGAGTATGGATTATGTGGTGGTTCTTGGAAATGATAGTAAAATTAAAGACAATAAAGATGTATTTAAAAACTTAGAAAGTGTATTTAAATAAGGGGGGAGAAATTTAATTAGAAGCCATGATTTAATCATGGCTTCTAATTAAGATAAGCATATGAAGTGTGAAATACTTGCGGTAGGAACAGAAATTTTATTAGGAGATATAGTAAACACTAATGCTCAATATATTGCTAAGAGGTTAAATGAAGAAGGAATTTTTGTTTATTATCAATCTGTTATAGGAGATAATCCAGATAGGTTGAAAAAGGCATATGAATTAGCTTTTTCAAGGGCAGATTTAGTTATAACCACAGGAGGTTTAGGTCCCACTAAAGATGATTTAACTAAAGAGATTGCCTTTGAATACTTTAATAAATCTTCTGTTTGCCATAAAGAATCTTTGGAATATATTAAAGAGTACTTTGAAAAGACAGGAAGACAAATGGGAAAGACTAATGAGAAACAAGCATATTTTCCAGAGGATGCTATTATATTAAAAAATAATAATGGTACTGCCCCTGGATGCATAATAGAAGAAAACAATAAGATATTAGTTATGTTACCTGGACCTCCTAAAGAAATGAAGTTAATGTTTGAAGAAAGTGTAATACCTTACTTAAAGAAATTTTCAAATGAAATATTAGTATCTAAGGTGCTTAGAGTAGTTGGAGTAGGAGAAAGTTCAGCAGCAGAAATGATAGGAGATCTTATAGATAATGTGAATCCTACAGTAGCACCCTATGCTAAAAATTCAGAAATGGTATTTAGAATTACGGCTAAGGCAAATAGTGAGGTTGAAGCTAATAAATTAATTGTCCCTATAGAGAATAGGATAAGAGATATATTGGGTGATAATATATATGGTGAAGGACAAGTTGCTTTGGAAGAGGTAATAGGAGATATGCTAGTTAGTAGAGGATTAACTATTTCTACTGCAGAATCATGTACAGGTGGAATGGTAGCAGCTAGGTTAATTAATTATCCTGGTATATCACAAAGTTTACTTGAAGGTGTAGTAACCTATAGTAATGAAGCTAAGATGAATAGGATTAATGTAAAAAAAGAAACTCTTGAAAAGTTCGGAGCTGTTAGTTATGAGGTAGCAGCAGAAATGGCAGAAGGTATTGCAAATACCTCAGGATCTGATATAGGAATTTCAACTACTGGAGTGGCGGGTCCAGGAGGAGGAACAGCAGAGAAGCCAGTAGGAAGAGTATATATAGGATTATATTATAAGGGAAAGATTACTACAAAAGAGTTAAATCTTGTAGGAGATAGGCAAAAAATAAGAGAAAAATCCACTATAAATATTTTAGATATGTTAAGACGTGAATTATTAAAAGATAAGTAGGTAATTAATATAAAAGTGAAACATCCCATATTAATGAGGGATGTTTCACTTTTTATGTTTATGCTTATGTTTATTGCTATTATTATTTTTAGCATTCATTATTAAGTTAAAATCAGTATTAATTAAGTTATTAATATTTATATATCCATTTCCTTGCTTATATTTCTTATCATTTATTAGAGTTGAATTTATTTTTAATAAAGTATAGATATCGTCAAAAGTAAAGTTATTATTTAGCTCGAATAATAATGCACAGACACCTGCTATGAATGCACAAGAAATGGAAGTACCACTACGAATAGCATAAGGGGATGTAAGTGGTGGTGGATATATTTTTTCGCCATCTCTCTCTGATACATAATTGCAATCAGAATTTAAAGATACAATATCATCACTAGCTGCAACAAAATCAGGCTTTTTTAATATCTTTGTTGAACCACAACAAGAATATTCGCTTATTTTATAAGTAGAGTTTGTATTTATTCCACCTATGGTAAGTACTTTATCAGATAGAGCTATACCTTTTATAGTATCTTCTTTATCTTCATTATTACCAGCAGGTACAACTATTATTATGTTTTTATTTCTAAGCATAGTAAAAAGCTTATCGTATAAGGATAAAATAAACTTATTTAAAGTAGTTATTTCAAAAGGTGCACATATTATTTTTATATTAAATTCATCGATATTATTATACAGACATTCTAATGCAAATAGGGTAGCTGAAATATATCCTCTCCCAAATTTATTAAAGGCTTTAATCATGACTAAGTGACTATCTATGGCAATTCCACGTTGTTTGATTTTTTTATTAGTACTTTCACCACATATTAATCCAGAGATAAAAGTTCCATGACCATTATCATCATAAGGATATGTTGCTCCATTTATTACATCAATAAATTTCTTCACTTTATTTGAAGGAGTGGATAAATCTATATGGGGATATACTCCACTATCGATTATACCAATACCAACATCCTTACCAGAGATAGATTTATTTTTAAGAGGTTCAAACTTTTTATTGTCTAGAAAGATACCATTAGAGTGAAGTATATTCTTATTACATAAAAATGCTATGTCATCAGGACATATATATTTTACTTCAGGAAGTTCCATAATTCTTTTTATAGACTTTTTAGTAGCAAGTACACATATACAATTTAAGGATTTAATATTATATAAAACTTCGCCCTTTGAAGATTTTATTTTCTTTTCTATTGAATCTTTAATGCTTCCATATTTAATTATTATTCTATATCTATTATAAATATCATTATTTATCATATCTTTAAGTGTTGGGTCAAGTTTTTTATTAAAAAGCATAGAAATACTCCTTATTACTTATTACACTTATCAGTATATGTAAACTAAAAATATTTGTTAAAGCTTTTAGAACTATATGCTGAGTTATTAGAGCTTGACATTTGAAGAATTAATTATGAATAAATTTATATGCTTTTTAATGTATAAGATATGTTTGCGGTAACAATATTATTTTATTTACAATTAATTTGAAATAAAATAAAAGCTAAGACTAATTAATTAGTCTTAGCTTTGGAAACTTTATTATAAGTTATATATATCTTTGCACATAGAATAGAAGGCTCTAGCAATAGGTGTAAGAGTTCTCTTAGAGCTTACTATTAAAAAGATATCTCTCTTTAGATTTATATTTTCTATTCTACTTATACGCATGTCCCCATTTATGAATCCATCATCACACAGGCTTTTGCTGATTATGGAAATTCCTTGACCTAGGCTAACAAATTTAAGTTGAGCATGTACACTATTTACTTCACATAGAACTTTTAACTTTTTAGGGTCTAATTTGTTAGCATGAAGTTGAGATTCTAAAGTATGACGAGTTGCAGATTCCTTTTCTCTTATTATAAAAGGATATTTTAGCAAATCGTTAATAGAAATAATATCAGGAAGATTTAGTTTGGGACTTGAAATAATAACAAGTTCATCTTCTGTTATTTTATAACTATTTATCTTTGAGTTATCTATAATTGTACCAACTAAACCAATTTCACACTTAAGATCTATTATGTCTTTAATTATTGATACAGAACCTTGTTCTTTAATATTAAACTTAACATTTGAGTAGAGATCACTAAATTTTGAGACAAGTGAAGGTAATAATGAGTTGCAAGGCGTTGTACTAGCAGCAATATTTAACACTCCAGCAATGTTATTATTAAAATTAGATAAATCTGTAATAGCATTATTCCTTATATTTATAATATCATTAGCATATTGCAAAAAGGATTCGCCCACAGGAGTTAAATTAACTTCCTTAGATGTTCTATCAAATAATTGAATATTAAGTTCTCTTTCTAAACTAGAAATATGTGAACTTATAGTAGGCTGAGATAGGTAAATAGCATTTGCAGCTTTAGAAAAACTTCTAAGTTTAGACACTGTAATAAATGCTTCTAATTGTTTGAAATCCATAGTCTACCCCCTATTAATAATATAAGATTTAATACAACAATTTATATAAAGTAGAGATTTTTTTATTTATTGAATCAAAAATATCCTTACGCAAAAATAGAAAAGATAGAGACTATCCTTTCCACTTGAAAATTATAATTCCCGCTATCATTATGATAACACCAATGCATTCACGCATTCCATATCCAGCCTCATTAGCACCAAACCAGCCAAAATGATTAATAAGTGCAGCAGCAATAAGTTGAGCAATTAGAATAGTTGCTACAGCTACAGCTGGACCAAGACTAGACATACCTTTAATTACGGTAAAAGTAATGACAGTACCTAATACTCCTGCTAGGAGATAGAGCTTATTAGCATCTTTTAAGTTTCTAAAACTACCATCACCAGCAAAAAATAATACTATTAGTGCAGTTACAAGTGCAATAGCTTGAGTTAATACTGTAGTCTCCCATAATCCAATTTTTTCTGAGAGCTCTGTATTAAATACACCTTGAACACTCATAGTTACCCCTGCAATTATCGAGAAAATTATACCCCACATAAAGTTTTCACCGTCCTTTTAAAGATAGCTTACCCTAATATGAGCATAATTATTTAAATTTTAAGGATGATATCTATGTTTAATTTTATTAGCAATAAAGTTTTAAATTTATTAAAGGTTTTAATTATAAAGTTAAAATTCTTTTAAATCATAACTTTTAACTAAGGTATCTCGCCTATTGTTTAGCTGTTTCCAAACCTCAATTTTATTTATCTTAGTAAAATTAATTAATTCTGTTTTATCTTTAGATTGATCTAAGGTAAATGAATTATTAGAATAAGCTTTTCTAATAGCATTGTTAGCATTAGAAATAGGCATATTAAAGTATGATAAACTCGAGAAATCTTTAACACTTATACCGTGAGTATTAAACATATCAAACATACTTCTAGATATCTTATTTATGTATCCTTTATCTTTAACCTTTAAATTTACAGTGTTAGATGTATCATTAATGTATATATCATTATCTATTCCGACTTTAAATTTTTTATAAGGAGATAAGATTTTTGAAATTATCTCATCTAACTTATCAAGTTCTGCATTAGAAACAGAACCTAGAGGAATGTATAAATTAGATATGTTTTTATATAACTTATATTTCTTATTTAAAAATTTTTGGATAGATACAATATTATCAACAGAACCATCATCTACCAATGCAACTAAATAATATTTCATTTTTTTCCTCCCAAATGTAGATTTTTATTATAAAGTATTATATTATTATAAAATACTTTAACGCTACAATTAACAGTATTATAACATATAATAATAGGTTATAATAGACATATGTGGTGAATTATATTTTTATTCTGTTGAAGGGAATCTATAATATAGAAAATAATATAAAAAATAAGGTTAGAAATTTAAAATTTTTATTAAAATACATAAACATTGTGATATAATTATAATTATGAGATTTTGATATTTAAAAAATGGATTTAATTGACATAGATACGCAAGGAAGCAGTTAACATATATAAAATATGGACATTATATAAATAGTGAGGATGATACCTGTATGGAAAAATTAGTTATAAATGGAGGCAATCCATTATTTGGGAACGTGAACATTAATGGCGCAAAAAATGCAGCTGTAGCAATTTTACCAGCAGCAATTTTAGCATCTAAGGGAATTTGTACAATAGAAAATGTACCTAATATAGAAGATATAAATTGTTTAGAAATTATTTTAAAATATTTAGGATGTAAAGTAGAACTAAGTTGTAATTCAATTAAGATTGATAGTACAAATATAGTTACAACTAATGCTACAATTCCAGAAGTAAGAAATATGAGAGCGTCATATTACTTGCTAGGAGCTTTATTATCTAGATTTAAAAAAGCTAGAGTAGAACTACCAGGTGGTTGTCCTATAGGTGACAGGCCGATAGATCAGCATATTAAAGGCTTTGAAGCTTTAGGGGCTAATGTTACTATAGAACATGGTGCAGTAAATCTTAGCGCAGAAAAATTAGTTGGAACAACTATATATTTTGACGTAGTAAGCGTAGGGGCTACTATAAACATCATGCTTGCAGCAGTTCTTGCTGAAGGAGTTACTGTGCTAGAGAATGCAGCTAAAGAACCTCATGTTGTAGATGTTGCTAACTTTTTAAATACTATGGGTGCCAATGTAAAAGGTGCTGGTACTGATGTAATCAAAATTACTGGGGTAAGCGAACTTTCAGGATGTAACTATTCAGTTATACCAGACCAGATTGAGGCTGGAACTTTTATGATAGCAACAGCAGCTTGTGGTGGAGACGTTGAGCTAAATAATGTAATACCAAAGCATTTAGAATCTATTTCAGCGAAACTTGTAGAGATGGGAGTAGAAGTTATAGAGGAAGACGATAAAGTTATAGTTAAGAGCAGAGGAAATCTAAAGGGAGTGAATATAAAGACACTACCATATCCAGGGTTTCCTACAGATGTACAGCAGCCGATGAGTACTCTTTTAACTATGGCTCAAGGTAGAAGCATTGTGAATGAAAGTATATATGAATCTAGATTTAAACATATAGATGAATTAAAGAAGATGGGTGCAAATGTTAAAATTGAAGGTAGAATAGCTATAATAGATGGAGTTAAGAATCTATGTGGAGCTAATGTTAAAGCCACTGATTTAAGAGCTGGAGCAGCTTTAGTTATTGCAGGCCTTGCAGCACAAGGAAGAACTGAAGTAGAGGGAATTGAACATATTGATAGAGGATATTTATATATAGAAGAAAAATTTAAAGCTCTAGGGGCGGACATAAATAGAGTAAATATGTAGTAATTTAGATACTAGATTGAGGAGATAATTATGAAATTTTGCCCATTATTTAGTGGTAGCAGTGGGAATAGTATATTTGTGTCGGAAAATGATAGCAATATTCTGGTAGATGTAGGTATGCCTGGAAAAGCTATAGATAAGGAATTAATAGATATAGGAGTCAATCCTAAATCTATTAATGGTATATTTATTACTCATGAACATTCAGACCATATCAAAGGTGCAGGAGTATTTTCAAGAAAATATGATATACCGATATATGCACCTAGTTTAACGTGGGAAGCTATGGAAGGAAAAATTGGGAATATTGAAGAAAAAAATATAAAAGTAATAAATGGTAAGTTTACAGAGATCAACAACTTAACCATTGAAAATTTTCCAATACCTCATGATGCTGCATCACCTAGAGGATATCAAATACATGGTTCAAAGAAATCATGTTGTATAGCTACAGATTTGGGCCATTTTTCTATGGAAGTGAAGATGGCTCTAGAAGGTAGTGATATGATTTTAATAGAAAGTAATCATGATATAGAAATGGTTAAGTTTGGACCATATCCATATCCATTGAAGCAAAGGATATTAAGTTCAAAAGGGCACTTATCCAATGAGGACTGTGGTAAAGCTATAGTTGATATTCTAAAAGGGAGACATAAAACTATTTATTTAGGACACCTTAGTAAAACAAACAACTATCCTGAACTTGCTTATGAAACTGTAGCAGGTGTATTAAGAGAGAACAATATTAGTGTAGAAAAAGATATAGATTTAAAGATGTGCAATAGAGATAGGCATAGTGCATTATCAGAAGTATAAGAATAGTTTAGTTAGTAATGGGAGGTGTAGAATGAAAAAGAAGACCTTTAGTTTAGTATTAACGTTAGTAATAGTTGTAGTGATATTAGTTGTAGGCGGAATTTATCTTGCAAAAACAATAGGTGTAAAAAAGGATAAAGCAAGTATATTAAGTAAGGAAAAACTTGAGAATGCTAAGGGGGCTAAATCAGAGGAAGGATATATTGATATAACTTTATACTTTGGAGGAAGCGCTGAAAAATCTGAACTTATAAAGGAAGAAAGACTAATGAATAGCGAAGAACTTATAGGTGAGATGATTATGCAAGAACTTATTAAAGGACCAGCTATAGTTAGTGATTCAAGTAAGCCTGTTTTACCAAAAGAGACAAGAGTCTTAAACTTTTCTATTAAAGATGGTATAGCTTATATTAATTTAAGTAATGAAGCCATGTTTGAGATGCCAGCAGTACAGGAAGAAACTATACTTAAATCTATAACAAACTCTTTGGGACAGCTAAAATCTGTTAGTAAGGTAATGATTACAATAGACAATCAAGGAGTGGAAAGTTTAGGTGGAAACTATAATATATCTAAGCCATTTAGTAAGGATGAAATAGTTACTTTAAAGATGCAGAATTAAGATATTATTGAAACATATATAAAAATCTAATATAATGAAAAAAACAAATACTATAAATATTGGTATGAAAAAGGAGAAAATAACATGAGCGTATATAGCAATTGGACAAATTATGTTGTAGAATTTGTAAAAGAAAATGGGGAACCTGCATTTTGGAAGGAATATGCAAAGGTTGAAAAAGCAATATATACTAAAGTTTTATCAATGGATAACAGTGTTATTACTGGAAAGTTCTCTGAACTAGCTAAAGAATTTGATGTTAATGAAATTTACTTTATGGGATTCCTTGATGGAATTAATGAGAGTATAGATAAAGAGCTAGACCTTGAGGCTATTGAGAGTGATTCAGAGATCAGTTTTAAAATAGATTATGAAAAATTATACTTCAATATGCTTGATTCTAAAGCAGACTATCTTTATACATTACCACAATGGGATAGAATATTCTCACCGGAAAAGAGAAAAGAAATACAAAAATCTTGGAGAGAGTCAAAAACTATAGTAAACGAAGCTAAGATTGGTAGAAATGATGAATGTCCTTGTGGTAGTGGTAAGAAATATAAAAAATGTTGTGGTAAATAGTAATATAGCTTATTAGACCTAGTGAAATATTATTTCATTAGGTTTTTTATTTTATAACTATATACTTAATTATAAATATATGGTTAATATGTATATATCAGTTATAAGGTTTTTATATAGATTAGTCTATGATATAATTATTTATATAATGGATTTATAGGAGAGATTTGTATATGGATAAAAATATAAAATGGTTAAATGAAAGCAGAATTAATACCACAATTGAGTCACTTAAGAAAAATGGAATAAATGGATACTTAGTGAATAATCACAAAGAGCTAATAGATAAAATTAATGAACTTACTAAAGATGGTGATATTGTAAGTTGTGGAGGGTCAATTACTTTATTTGAAACTGGAGTAATTGATTACTTAAGAAGTGGTAAATACAAATTTCTAGATAGATATGTTAAAGGGTTAAGTAAAGATGATTTAAAAAAATTATATAGAGATACTTTTTCTGCAGATGTATATTTTACTAGTACCAATGCTATAACAGAGAAAGGTGAACTATACAATGTAGATGGTAACGGAAACAGAGTAGCGGCTATGCTATATGGACCAGATAAAGTTATAGTTATAGCAGGGATAAATAAAATTGTAAAAGATATTGAAGATGCAGTAATAAGAAATGAAAGAATATCTGCACCTGCAAACTGTAAAAGGTTAAATAGAAATACTCCTTGTGTTAAAGTAGGACACTGTGTAAATTGTGCTAGTGAAGAGAGAATTTGTAGTGAATATACCATAATAAAAACACAAAGAAATAAGGATAGAATTCATGTGATTTTCTTAAATGAAGAATTAGGATATTAAAAAACTAAATTTATATATTAGAGCTTATGATTAAAGTCATGAGCTCTTTCTATTTAATTATTTAGAACTCTATGATAATTGACGAAAATTAAAGATAAATTAAGGGAATGAAACCCTATTCATTTTTATATACTAGTATGAGTATTGAATTTAAACACAATAGAGGTAAAATATTATTAGATAATAATTGTTAAATAATAAACGTTGTCTTATGAATATAATCAAAACAACATTCACAATATAGTATAAGAATAAATTTTTGTGTAGGTGAAGATAATAGGAGGTCATATAATATGAAAATTGCAGTTATAGGATGTACACATGCAGGAACAGCAGCAGTAGTAAATGCAAAACAACTTTATCCAGATAGTGAAATTACAGTTTACGAGAGAAATGATAATGTATCTTTTCTTTCTTGTGGAATTGCCCTAAGTGTATCTAATGTAGTAAGTGAACCAGAAAAACTATTTTATAATTCTCCAGAAAACTTGAAAAAACTTGGAGTAGATATGAGAATGAATTATGATGTAACAGATATTGATATAGAAGGTAAGACTATTACAGCTAAAAATTTAAAAACAAATGATGTAGTTCAGGAAAAGTACGATAAATTAATTCTTACTTTGGGCTCATGGCCAATAGTTCCTAACTTTGAAGGAAAAGAACTTGAAAATGTGTTGCTTTGTAAAAATTATAATCATGCTAAAGTAATTATAGAGAGATCTACTAATGCTAAGAATGTGGTTGTTATTGGTGCTGGATATATAGGAGTAGAGCTTGCTGAGGCTTTTGAAATACAAGGTAAAAATGTAACTTTAGTAGATGCAGAAGAAAGGATAATGAGTAAATATCTTGATAAAGAGTTTACAGACATAGCTGAAAAAGAATTCGAAAATCGCGGAGTAAGATTAACTTTAGGAGAAAAGGTACAAAAATTTGAAGGTGAAAATGGAAATGTATCTAAAGTTGTAACAGATAAAGGAAGTTATCAAGCTGATTTAGTTATTCTTTGCATAGGATTTGCACCAAGTACAAACTTAATAAAAGGTAAACTAGATACTCTTCCTAATGGAGCTATAATAATAGATGAATATATGAGAACTAGTGTTAAAGATGTATTTGCAGCTGGGGATTGCTGTGTTGTAGAATATAATCCAGCAAAAGATAAGAGATATATTCCTCTTGCAACTAATGCTGTTAGAATGGGAACTTTAGTAGCTAAAAATTTAATAAATCCAACTCTTAAGTATATGGGAACTCAAGGAACTTCAGGAATAAAAATATATGATAAATGTATAGCGTCTACAGGGCTAACTGAAGAAGTTGCTAAAAAAACTACTTCTATGAATATTGGTTCAGTAATTGTTAGTGAAAATAATAGACCAGAATTTATGCCAACCTATAAAGAAGCAACTATAAAACTTGTATACGATAAAGATACTAGAAGAATTCTTGGAGGACAGATTATCTCTGATGAAGATTTAACTCAACACATGAATACATTATCTGTAGTAATACAAAACAATATGACTATAGAAGAATTAGCTATGACAGATTTCTTCTTCCAACCACACTTTAACAAGCCATGGAGTCTATTAAATACTATAGCGCTTAAAGCATTATAAAAACAAGCTAATGATTTATAACTTTAAACAACTCATCATAATTACTATGATGAGTTGTTTTTTTACAATATAAGTAAGCTATATTAATATGATAAATACTATTATAAGTTTTAAATTTATTTAAGACTAAAATATAGATTACAAATTATATTACTCTTGGCTTAAATTATTTTTAACAAGTTTCATAAATGTATCTGGAGTAACAACTCTAACTTTAGGGTTATTATTTAACTCATTTATAGAATTTTGTACATCACTCATTGTTTTACTCCAGACATGGACATAAACAAAGGTATAGGCTTCAGGAGTATGTATATTTGTATAGCCCTCTTTTATTCTATTATTTATATTTTCAACTAGTTGTGACTGCTCCTCAATTCCAGCCCAAAGTAAATCACGACAAGATACTATAGGTTTATTATTTGACCAAATAATTTCTCCATTATAATGATTATGCCTATGATAATCAAGATAAAAGATACCATTTATATTGGAGTGGCATGTATACTTATCCCATAGAGATTTATTATAAAAAGAGTTATCATCTATTATCGTTACATAATTTTGATCTACTTCTTTCATATAACTATTTAACTTTTTTGTATAGCTATCTAGCTTGTTTATAGGAAATTTACTTGGGTATATATAACCATTTCCAGAAGGCGGTACTAAGAAATTATCAGTATAATTTTTAGTAGCAGCGGCATTATAATATAAATTAAAAACTGTAGGTGAAAGATAATACAGGGAGGGACTAATAGTCCAACCTAGATTGAAGTTACCCCTATAAGGAGAACCATACCATTTTTCAGCCCCGTAGTTGCTTCCAAGGTACCATTGCTGATTATCTCCATCTGACATAATAAATGTTACATAATGAACATCATTTTCTATGGGAATATTATTAGTAGTGTTTTGAATTTGAGTTTTTGTAGGAAATGAGCTTAAGGCAGATAAATTGAAACTCCAATCAGAAGCAATCATATCAATACCATATTGTGAAGCTGTGCTTACATTTTTATATTCATCTGGTCCCCAGCCAAGACAACACCCACCATCATCCATGGAACTAAAAATCTTTTGTCTTAAAGTATAATCATCTAAATCATCTTCATAGAAAATTAGTGATTTTGATATAATTCCATAATCTCTTAAAGATATAGGCTTATTAGGAGAGAGTTCAATAACAGTAGAATGATTTAAACCAGAGTTCCATAGATTGTTATATGCCCAGTACTTATCTGTATTTCTACAATCATGAATTAAATTTGTAATTCCATAATCCTTTGCCTTGGATTCTATGCCTTCATCAATAGCTATAGAATCTTTTAAGGAAGCAAGGGAGCATGCATTATTTATAGATGGATTTTTATCTATATTATTATATAAAATATATCCATTAACGTAGGAACTAAATTTATTTAACAATACCCAAGGATCCTTTATAATTTCATAATTAACACCATAATTATCTTTTAAATCTTCAAGCCATATTTTATAGTCAGGTTCTGTAGAACTGAGAGTATAAATTTGCTGCTCAGATTTAGTGGCGACTATTCCTTGGAGAGTAGCGATCATAGTTTTTTCTTCTTTAGTCATGCCATCTTGAGATATAACATATAAATACTTTGGTATTATCAAGTTTTTTATATAAGAATCAGTGCTATAAGAGTTATAGCACTGATTTATAGTATTATAATCATCAGTTTTACACTTGTTGTAGAAATTAGTTAAAAATTCAAGTCTTCTTCCTATGAAGAAGTCGTTAGCATCCTTTTCATTGATTTTTGATAATAATACTTGTCTTGTGATAATATCATTTAGGCTAACTTCTTTACAATTTTTCATAATATCATACATTATCATAAAGGTGGTAGTACGGCCAATACCTTCTTTACAGTGAAAATGAAGCCAGCCATTTTCAGGATGTTTTTTTACAAAATTAATAAAATAATTTACCGTTTCATCAGAAGGTAAATGCCTGTCAGTTACAGGAATACGGATATAGGACAATGAATTAGCCTTAGTTAAATCAGCTTCATTCTGGGTCTTAGATGGAATTATAACAGTACTACTATTATGTAAAGTCAAAGGCTTATTAAGAGGGATAGCATTTAGTTTTGAATTTTCATCAGCAATAACACCTTCTAAGGTTAAACCTTCATTAGCTTTATTTTTAGCATTTGCCCAGCTTATAGGAGTTCCATCAATAAATCCATGGGACTCTTCTCTTAAATCAATAACTGTTATAGGAAAATCACTACCTATAGAGTTTTTTATTAAAGAAAGTCCAGCTTCTGAAAATTGCCCGCTACCAGAGATATTGAGCTTATCTAATCCAGATAAATCTAAATTTTGAGCTTTAGAAGAGGAAATATTATCTGTACTTTTACGAAAATGATTAGGTAATCCATGAGTACCTGAAGAATCTAATACTATGTTTACATCTGGAAGTGGACTAGCATAAGAAACAATAACATTAAAAGAGAATAATATAGATAAAAATATAGTCAGTAATATAAACATATTAAACTTAGTAACTTTTTTCATATCTAAGCACCTCATATATAATATTTTAGTTAAGTCTGTACTATAATTTTAGCTATGTGATATTAAATTATTCATAGTAAAATATTCAATAAAATTTATTAATTAATACAGTTATTATAGTTTAATAAAGCCGTAGATAAATTAAATACAAATATAAATTACTTTTAATAAATAGGATTTAGATATATACTAATTTTAGTAATTATATTAAAACATTCTAGGAGGAAATCTTGTGAATATAACACTTATAACAGTAGGAAAAATAAAAGAAAAGTATTTAAGAGATGCAATAGATGAATATGCGAAAAGGCTATCAAGATATTGTAAGTTAGAGATAATAGAGCTACCTGATGAGAAGATACCAGATAATGCATCAGAAAAGGAAGAGCTTCAAATAAAAGATAAAGAAGGTCAAAACATATTATCTAAGATAAAAGATAATGCCTATGTTGTAGCTATGGACTTAAAGGGAAAGCAAATTTCTTCAGAAGAGTTTGCCAGCTTCATTGATAACTGTGGTCTAGAAGGAAATTCTAACCTAGTATTCATAATAGGGGGAAGTTTAGGCTTATCTGAACAAGTTACAAAAAGAGCTAACTATAAGATATGCTTCTCTAAAATGACTTTCCCACATCAATTATTCAGAGTAATGCTCTTAGAGCAAATATATAGAGGATACAGGATAATAAAAGGAGAACCGTACCATAAGTAAGCCTCCAAATCTTTGATTTGGCTAGGCGCACTTACTCATTCGAACGAAGGTGAGAAGGAGTTTCATTTAAAACTCCTCCAAATCTTTGATTTGGTTGGTGGAAATTACTCCACCGAACGAAGAGAAGTGGAGTTTTGTTTAAAACTCTACCTTTACTCTACCTATTCTACTTGTAGTAGGTTTAGATATAGTGGCTTTGAAGGTAGTATATTATTGAAGGAGGGGTGATCATGGATACAGTAAAAATTGGACGATTTATAGCTCAGGCTAGAAAAAATAAAAAAATGACGCAGACAGAGTTTGGAGAATATTTAGGAGTAACTGATAAAGCAGTTTCAAAATGGGAGTGTGGTAAGTGTCTACCAGATAGTTCATTATTTGAAGAAATAAGTAAGGTATTAGAAGTTTCAATGAATGAGTTATTAAAGGGTGAATATATTACAGAAGAAAATGTAGAGATAGTGAATAATAAAACTATAATTTCATTACTTGATGAAATTAAAAAGTTAAAAAGAAATGAATCCTTGGTAGGGGCTGTATGTGCCATAGTGATATCGTTTATTACAGCAATTTATTCTGTTATATGGAAACCTGGTGGGAAAGCTTATGAGCAATTTTTCTCGGGATTTATTCAAGCTATAAGTGGTGGATGCCTTGTTATAGGCATAATTCTTATGTTCTATACATGGGTAAAGTACTCCGAAAAGAATTCTAATAGTAAATAGATTATAAACTGATGGTTATAACAATATTTAATAAATATATTTATATATAAGAACAGTATAAAAACCTAGCCTTATCCACACTATTTATTAAATGAAGCTAGGTTTACTTTTTATTTATATAATTTAAATTAAATCATCTAAGCCATTAACTGTAGTTTGTTCATTTTCGTCAATAGGAATAACTATACATTTTTGACCGTCGATTATTTGAGATTTTATTTGAGGTATTTTTTCAGGTTTTACCTTTAAAATAACATCATAGTGAGAATTAGCTTCCTTGACTTCTGAATTTTCGTTAGGGATGTTTTCTAAATTAGTTTCAGAAGTTTCTTCTAAATCTAGATTGTTATCATTAACTTCCATAGTAGAATGAGTTTCATCATCTGCAGAAGATTTTTGATTAACTTCATCTAGTTTAGTCTGTAGAACTTCTACTTGTTTCTTAAGACTTTCTTCTCTTTTTCTCTGTTCATTTACCTTAAGTATCTTTGTATCAATTAAATTTTCAGCTAAAGGAAGGTCATCACCAAAGTTTTCTATATAAGATTCTTCAATTTTAGTGGTAACTTCCTCAGGAACTCCACTTTCTATTAAAAGATTTTGAATATCTTTTTTTGTTAATGTTATAGGCTCACAATCTGTATCCTCATACATTGAATTATATTCATCTATCATATTATTTAAGTTATCTTGTATCTCCATAAAGGTTTTATCAGCTATTTGTTCATTAGAGCTAAAAGAATCTTTAATGATTGATTGGAAGGTTTCCTTTTGGATAGTAGCAGTTTGCTTAGAATAACAGCCTAAGCCATCTTCCATTAATTCAGGATGAGTATCCTTGGCATTCTTTGTATAATACATAATAGAGTTAACATCTGCACTACGGTCAATAAAAGCAGGAAATACAAAACCATTAATTGGAGCCTCAACTACCCAATCTCTAATACGTGCCTTTATTCTATTTTCTTCTTCAAAGTATCTAAGACCAGGCTCTGAAAGTGAAACAGGACATATTGCACATAGTAAATATTCATAGACTTCCTCAGATTCATCTATCTTCATATTGTCAGTAGTTTTAGTAATAACATCATAAGCATCATGAAAAATAAGTATTAAAAAGTTACTGGTATAATTATAATTATCTATAATAAGTTTATAAAAATCATCAAGGAGAGCATCATCCTTTAATTGACTTTTTTTTAGTTGCATAAGAGAAATCTGTTTTTCATTTATATAATCATCATTGATTGGAAAGTTAAGCTCTAGGATATTATTCCCAATAGTTCCAGACAGTATTTTCTTAGCAATTTCTAAGTATTTAAAGTATTCGTCGTCATCTAAATTTAGAAAGGTCTCTCTAAATTTTAAAAGAATATGCTTTTCTCCATTTACATAGCAACCACACAGTTTAGTGAAGGTACAATGATCTTTTTTAAAACGTTTTTTTAACTCAAGTATATCTTTTTTTCTCATATATAAACCCCTCAATCTACTTTTATAATTATATATTTATTTAATTAAGTCATAGATATAAATCTTCTTGAAAATTGAAACATCAATTTAAGTATAATATCTTTTATGTTTTAATTAAAGATTTATTAGTAAAGGAAATAGATTCAATATCCACAGTATGTAAGGATTATAAAATATATAAAAAGTACTGAGTGAATTGCATATCTCAATACTTTTTATTTTACTGTTAATATTCTTTTTCTAACATCCAATAAGGCATGTCTGGAGTTTCATCTAGTCCTAATGGAATCTTTACATCTGTTCTCGATGGACCATATAAAGTTTTGTGGTCATGCATTATTTGAGATATTTTTGATGAGTCTAATGAAGTAGTGCTAAAAAGCAAGGCTTGCCAACGCATGCCACAGGTTGC
Organism: Clostridiaceae bacterium; assembly: GCA_902363375.1. GTDB lineage: Bacteria > Bacillota > Clostridia > Clostridiales > Clostridiaceae > Clostridium_J. The sequence continues at coordinate 83,034 of CABIZX010000005.1, forward strand.
CATTTCATACACAGGTTCAAATCGATTTCTTTTATAGAAGTTTATCCTATGCTCACGTATATAGTTCTCCTTAGGATTATCTCCAGGAACAGGCAATTCTGATTCTACAACTATATATTGATCTTTGTAGTAAATTTTAAGGAACGATAGGATTTGGCTTCCGAATCCCTTATTTCGCAAGGTTGAAGATACTCCTAGGTAATCTAAAAGCAGCAATTCTATATTTGGAGACTTCCAGATAGTTGCATATCCAATCATTTTCTCAGGATGACTTTTATCAATAGGGCTAAATAGACCTAGTAAATCATAGTGACCAGAATTTCGAAGTCCTATGATATCTGATAAAGGCTTTCTTTCCTGTAGGTTAAAATCCTTTTTAAATTCTTCCGTATACCAGTACTTTATTTCTGGATCTGTCATGGGACGTAGATTTAAATTACTCATCATTTTCACCTTCTTCTCATTAAATATCTATTAAACATTTTAGGAGTTAATCCTAAGTAATGATTAAATGGCCTCTCGAGTTGTCGTGTACCTATACCAATTTTATTAGAAAGGATCTCAATACGAATAAGACCATTTGAGTAATTAATTATAGCGATAGATTTCTCTATAGTTTTATTTGTAGGATTAAAGTTATTAAATATATATTCAAGTAATAGATTATTTATAAAATTGAATCTTTCATCAAAGCTGCTAGAATTCATTACAGCATATTCTATTTGAGAGTTCTTTTGATATAAGATTTAAATCAAAAGAATTATTAGTAAATTCATTCATAGATATATTGAAAAATGGAAACATCATATCTCTATGTATATCATTTTTTACTTCAATCATAAAATATGAATTAATTATAACACGTAGATAAGACTAAATTATAAGTATTTTAAATAAGTGTATAGATTATGTTTAAACTTAATATTTTAGTAAATATAATTTTTATTAGTTTTAAAGTCTAGATATAGTATAATAGATATGAAATGGACAAAACGGGGGGAAACTTATGGGAAATAAGATTTTTTCTTCTTTAGAATATCTAGGTCTGAATTATGAAGATAACATAGAACTATATAAAAAAAAGGAAGATAAAGACGATAAACATGATAAAGGAACAAAAGATACTAAAACTGATATAAATACATTACTTTATGATAAAAAAGTTAATTGTCCGGTATGTTTACAAACATTTAGTAGTAGAGTGGTTAGAGCATATGCACCAAGAATGAAGTCAAAGGATACGGATGCGTTTATAAGATACGAAGGTATAAATCCATATTTTTATGAGGTAATAGCATGTCCAACATGTGGATATGCTGCTTTAAAAAGTGATTTTCAAAAAATAGAACCTTATAAACGAGAGAGTATACTTATAAAGATATCAAACCAATGGCATGGAAAAGAATATCCTCAGATTTATAATGAAGAGATTGCTATCGAACGTTATAAATTAGCGTTATTAAATGCAGTATTGGGAGAATTTAAAGATAGTACAAAGGCAATACTTTGCTTAAAGATTGCATGGATGTACAGGCTTCTAGGAAATGAAGAAGAAGAAAATGATTTTTTAAAAAGGGCTCTTCAAGGGTTTCTTATAGCTTATGAAAATGAACGAACTCCAATATATGGATTAAATAGATATTCATTAGAATATCTTATAGGTGAATTGTATAGAAGAACTGAAGATTATACAAACGCTAAACTATGGCTTAGTAAAGTGATTTTAAGTGGAGCGGATCAAAAACTTAAAGATAGAGCTAGAGATATGAGGGACTTATCAAAGGAAGAGGAATCTAAAGTTGACTAAACTGTTAATAAATGGTATTAATATATAGATTTTAAATAAATACTTAAAATCATATTATAAATATATTATTCTAGTAAAAAGGTAATAAGAATATATAAATGTTTAATAAGAATTAAGAACACCCGATTAGCTAAAAGCTACTCGGGTGTTTTTTATATTAGATTAATACTCCATCATAATGATGAAGTTCCCTTAAGTTACTACCAGAAGAATCCACGTCTACCACAATTGCCTCCAAAGCCTCCGAAACCGCCACAACCCAATAATACTAACCATAGTAACCATTGGTTATTGCCGCAATCACAACCAAAGTTGGAATTACAATTACGATCTGGGAATCCTGTACAACAAAAGGTCGGACATCTGTCACAGCATGAATGTGTATTACAGCAACAATCACATTCGCATCTACAATTACAATGATGTTTTCTATGACTACCCATATATATTACCTCATTTTTTTATATTTACTCCTAAGTTTATGTTTTGGGAGTATGTAATATAAAAATGAATTTAAAATACATAAATAAACTACTTAAATTTAAAATGTATCCTAATATTATGATATGAAAATATGAAAATTTGGATACAGTATATATCTACAATGATTATCTATGATGTAATAAGTGCAAGTTATTTAGTAAGATATTATATATTAAATTATTAAGAAATAAAATGTCCAAAATAAATTTATTTATCCACCTAGGGTAACATCTTGCTCATTATACCATTCTAAAGCGTTATAGAAGTCTTTAGGTGTAAAATCAGGCCAATAGGTATCTATTGTATAGAAATCAGAATAAACAGATTGAATTGGTAAGAAACCACTAAGTCTTTTTCTACCACCCCACCTTATAATAAGATCAATTCTAGAAATATCCTCTGAATGTATGTAGGGCAGGATATGTTTACTAGAGGAATTAGAACTCTTTAATAAATTTAAGTCCCACTCCCATCCATAATGTATTAAGAAATTTACTTTAATACCACCATGGCCAAATTTTTTTCTAGTGGTGAATGGGAGCAAGGCTTTTGGAAAAGCAGTCGATTCGGTATTTCCAATAACTAATATTTCGCAATTTTCTTTTGTCAATAGCATAACTGAATCTATACATGCTTGTATAAATGCTAGCTTCTGCTCAGAAGGTCGTTTTGTATTATCTATAGTAAAACCATAGAAAGTTACTTCTTTAATATTTTCCTTTTGGCAAAGTTTAAATACTTCAAGACCTGGATTTATACCATGTTGATATCCTTTATCTTTGGTTAGATTATTTGATAAAGCCCAGCGTCTATTACCATCAGGAATTATTCCAATATGTTCTGGTATTCTCATATTTCCTCCATAAAATTATAATTATTGCTTGAATTTTTCAGGAAACTGTTTAATTATACCATCAGCAAGGACATCTGCTAGCCTTATGATATGATCTTCACCTTGATCATATGCTCTGATATCAGCTTTCCAATCCTTATTTAATCTTGCAGTAACGGCATCTGTAAGTAGTTGTAGATGTCTATGCAACATGTCTTTTAAAGTTTTATTTGAATAATTAGGATTAATGCTACTTAAAAAATCAGCTATATCATCTGCATTTTTGTACCATGATTTATTGTACTTTTCAAAGTCAGATTTGGAGCCGCTTTTAGCAGCGTCGACAACTTTACCAGCAATTAATATGTGTTCCCTTAATAGAGAAGATAGTTTATTTCCAGCTTCTTCACCATAATAAGGTTTAATTGAGTTGCCGATATCATCTTGATTTCTAAGAAGTCTTTCTAATACATAATCTTTATCTTCTAGGGAGGCTATATCGCTTATAATAAAACTTCTAGTCCAAGCAACATGATCAATCCATAGCCTTCTTTTTGCCATTTGCAAATCAGCCATTGATTTAGTATAGGAATTGTCGTTTAAGGATATATTCTCTGTAGCCTCAACATTAATAGAGAATAAAAACATAATGAATAAGAGAAATAATGAGGATTTAAAAAATTTTTCCATTTTATATACTCCTTTTATGTATAAATTTTAATTAGTTTACTCTAATTAAATAGAACTTATACGGAGATATATTATTTATATTTGGAGTATATGATATATCTCAATTGTACGATTAAATCTCTTTAGCAAGGGGTACTGTTTCAGGCAGTGACACGACTAGGAATCTCTGTTTATGTGAAAAAGATTAATGATGAAAATAATAAGAGAACTACTTATATTACATTTCATTTAAAGAAAAACTGAGAAAATCAGAACAAGTTGTAGATTATATGTGTTTAATTCTCCCAGAATACTCTATAGATTATTTTACTAATTAAGACATTTTTAATATTCTAATGAATAGTTAAATTTATTGAAGAGCACAATATAGTAGAAATACTGTAAAGGACAAAGTGGAACAATGAGAATATTAAATAGTATTATAGGAATTATATTTATATTTGTAGTAGCTTTTTTATTATCAAATAATAAGAAAAAAATAAATTGGAGAACTATTATTATAGGATTTTTAATACAATTAGGTTTTGCAATTATAGTTCTAAAATCATCTGTTGGAAAGAGCGTTTTAGAAAAAGTAGCTACGATAGCAACAGCAATTATAGGATATGCAAATGAAGGCATAAACTTTTTATTTGGAACGGTTATACCCACTGATGGAGGGATGATTTTTGCGTTTCAAGTACTGACAGTTATTATATTTATTTCGTCTTTAGTTTCTGTGTTATATTATTTTGGGATAATGCAATTTGTTGTAAAAATAATAGGTGGGGCATTAGCAAAGCTTTTAGGAACTTCTAAGCTTGAGACATTATCAGCAGCAGCTAATATACTTTTATCACAAACAGAATCACCACTATTAATAAAACCATATATTCAGAAGTTATCTACATCTGAACTTTTTACTGTCATGGTCGGTGGTGTGGCTTCCGTTTCTGGATCTGTTTTAGTTGGATATTCTCTTATGGGAATTCCATTAGAATATCTTATATCAGCAAGTTTTATGGCTGCTCCAGCAGGGCTTATAATGTCAAAAATGATATTCCCAGAAAATAATACGAAGGAATTAAATGAGAAAATTGAATTAGGAAAAGATGATTCAGTTAATGTGGTGGATGCAGCAGCAAAGGGAGCTTCAGAAGGATTAAGCTTGGCTTTAAATATAGGTGCGATGCTACTTGCTTTTATTTCTCTAATAGCTTTAGTAAATGGCATAATGGGATTTATTGGTGGACTTATAGGTATTAATGGGCTAAGCTTAGAAATGATACTTGGATATATATTCTCACCAGTAGTAGCAATTATAGGAGTTCCATGGAATGAAGCTTTAACTGCGGGATCACTTTTAGGACAAAAAATAGTTTTAAATGAATTTGTTGCTTTTAGCAAATTAGGACCTATAATAGGTGAACTTTCAGAAAAAACTACAGCTATAATGACTTTTGCATTATGTGGCTTTGCAAATATATCTTCGATTGCTATTTTAATAGGAGGAATTGGTGGAATGGCTCCAAAAAGAAAGCATGAAGTTGCGAAGTTAGGAGTAAAAGCAATAGTTGCGGGTACCCTAGCAAATCTTCTAAGCGCAACTATTGCGGGACTTTTGATAGGGCTATAAATTTAGTTATATTAATAACAATACTTAAATGATCTTCAATAAATTTTAAAAATGATATATTAAAACAAAGATTAAAGCTTCACTTTAAGGATAACCGTAAAGTAATTCTTAAAGTGAAGTTTATTTTATTGAATTTATTTATAGTCATATTTTAAATTTTATGAAGGAAAAATTTATTTATTGAATTATAGTCTATGGTTAAAGATTATAAAATGTTAAAAACTTCATACTAAAAAATATTATTTAAGTAAATAAAACTTATCTAAGTATCAAATAATAAGTTTGGCGGGTTTAATGTTATTAAATATTATGATATAAATTTAAGTTATGAATTATAATAAAGATAATTTCTAAGCAACCACTTGACAATTGTATTATAAGAATGTAAATTAATATTAACAAATTAAATTGAGTAAAATTTAATTTATATAAATCATAATTTAAAGATGAATTTTAGGAGGAATAGAAATGGCAAAGATAGTTAATTCAAGTGAATTTAATGAAGAAATAAAAAATGGTGTTGTAGTAGTAGACTTTTTCGCAACTTGGTGTGGACCATGTAAAATGTTAGCTCCAATATTTGAGGAATTATCAACTGAAATGAACGGAAAGGTAAAATTCATTAAGGTTGATGTAGACCAATGCCCAGATGTAGCGATGAAGTATAGTGTAGCTTCAATTCCTACAATAATAGTATTTAAGGATGGAGAAAATGTAAATACTACAGTAGGTTTTGTACCAAAGGAAAAAATAAAAGAAACTGTAGAAGCTTATATATAATAAAAGTATAGGAGAATTCTCCTATATTTTTAATTTATAAGTTGGAGGACAAAGCAATGAGTGAAAGATTTGATATTGCAATAGTTGGTAGTGGACCAGCAGGGGTATCTGCAGCCTTGAATGCGAAAATAAGAAATAAGAACTTTATAATATTTGGTAACAATGAACTTTCAAATAAATTAGTAAAGGCTCATGAGATTAATAATTATCTAGGGTTCTATGGCAAAAGTGGTAAAGAAATTCAAGAAGAGTTTAGTAAGCATTTAAGATCTATGGATATAAAAATAACAGAAGAGAAAGTAAACAATATATATGCTATGGGAGATTATTTTGCTTTAATGGTAAATGACAAAATGTATGAAGCAACTTCTGTAATATTAGCTACAGGAATTCAATATGGCAAGCTATTCCCAGGAGAAGAAAAGCTTTTAGGTAAGGGTGTAGGATACTGTGCTACATGTGATGCTCCTCTTTATAAGAATAAAGTAGTTACAATAATAGCATATACTAAAAAAGAAGAGGAGGAAGCAAACTTCATTGCTGACTTAGCTTCAAAGGTATACTACATTCCTATGTATAAAGAAGAAGTAGAGGTTGATTCCGCTATAGAAATAGTAAAAGATACACCAGTAGAGATAGTTGGTGAAGGTAAGGTAGAAAAGTTAATATTAAAAAATAGGGAAATAATCACTGATGGACTATTTATATTAAGAGACAGTATATCTCCAGGACAATTAGTACCAGGATTAAAAATCGTAGATAATCATGTAGAGGTTGATAGATATATGGAAACTAATCTGAAGGGATGTTTTGCAGCAGGAGATATAGTAGGAAGACCTTATCAATATATAAAATCTGCAGGTGAGGGGAATGTAGCTGCATTGTCAGCAGTTTCTTATGTGGATTCAAAGAAGAAATAAAGATAAATGTATTTATATGGATTATTTGTAATGTTATTCAATTTATTTGTTTCATTGACATATAAATTTTAAAATTATAAAATAATATCAAACAATATGATTTGTTAAAAGCTAATTTTGATAAATCATTCTGTGAAATGGAGAATTTATATGAAAAGTTGTGAGTGTATTAAATTAGAAAACCAAATATGTTTTTCTCTGTATGCGGCTTCTAGAGAGGTAATAAAACTATATAAACCAATTCTTGATAAGCATAATCTTACTTATACCCAATATCTGGCTATGATAGTATTATGGGAAGAAGAAAAGATGACGGTTAAAGAAATTGGTAAAAGACTACACTTAGATTCAGGTACCTTGACTCCATTATTAAAAAAGTTAGAGTGCATGGGTTTAATTACAAGACATAGAGATGTAAATGATGATAGAGTGGTTGTAATAGAATTAACTTCCGCTGGATTAAAGCTAAAAGGTGAAATTTTAGATGTTCCAGGAGAAGTATTTTGTAAACTTAATATCTCTAGTGAGGAAGCAAATGAGCTTAAGCAGAATTTAGATAATTTACTACAAAGCTTAGAATAAAAGAGCAAACAAATTTAATAATGTGACTTAATATTCATATAAAGATAGCTGAATCAATGATATATAGTATTATGTGTGAAATATAAAACCCTTTAGTATAAACTAAAGGGTTTTTATATTCTTAAGATGTAATTTTAATAGAGTTTAATGAGTACATAAGCAGTGCACCGATCCCAACTATTAATGCAACTATACTCCAAGCTTTATTCATTCCGATTGAATCTATCATAGAACCCATTACACTTGGTCCAATAGCATTTCCAAGTCCATATATAAGTGGCAAGAAAGCGTTAACTCTGCCCCTATGAGAGGCTGGTGTTAAATTAGCTATAAATGTTCCAGAATTTATAGATACAGCAATCTCACCAATAGTTATTATTAGCACAACTATAAAAAATAAAGGAAATGCAGATATAAAGCTACAGGAACCGAAGGCGATAGCATATAATATTCCACCACTAGCAATTACACTAAGAGGTTTGAATTTCTTGGTTAGAGATGTAATTATAGGAGTTAATAAAATTACAATAAGTCCATTACAGCTAGCTAGTATTCCAAAATATCTAGCACCAGTCCCAGAACCAAAAATCTTACCTAATTGAAGAGGAATTGCAAATCCCCATTGAGCATAGGCAAATTGGAAAGTGAGCATGAGTAATGCATAGTATATAAGAATAGGTCTTTTTAAAAATACTTTAAATACGGAGCCTGTTTCTTCTTTTTCTAGATCTAACTTTTGAGATTTGAAGTTGTCAGGTTCATTAATGAATTTTGGATGAGTTTCTTTAATGAAGAAGCCAATCAACCCAATAGAAACTAAAGTTGTTATTGCATCACCAATAAATATTAAAGAAAGATGGTTTTCAAAAAGAAGGCCACCTATAAAAGGACCAATGGCAAAGCCTAAGTTAAGGCCCATATAAATTAAAGAGAAAGAAGCCTTTCTATTATCATTTGTAGTAATATCACCAACCATTGAATCATAAGCAGGTTGAGCCACAGATGAAAAGCAAGAGGCTAATATTATAAATAAAATCAAAGTTTTAGAAGGTTCTATAAAGCCACAGATTATAAAGAAAATAGCAGCTAGACTTTGAAAAAATACCATAACTTTCTTACGACCGATTGAGTCTACTAGCTTACCCCCTAATATTATGCAAAGACCTTGAGGTATTGCGGTAAGAGTTAAAATTGCTCCAGCCTCCTTGATAGATAAACCAACCTTTTGAGTGATAATTAAGGAGAGTAGAGGATAAACAAAAGCACCTATACAGTTAATCATTTTGCCTAAAAAAAGTATATATACCTCTTTAGGTAGGCCTATATATGTACCAAAAACGCCATTGAGTTTACTCTTATTAATATGCATAAAAATCCCCCTCTATATAGCATATATTAAATTTTATACCCTATATGTAATTAAATCAATATTTGGTACAAAATATATATAAATAACTTTAATTTCCAAGGGAATAAATAAGTTTATTTTAATATGGCTTAAAAATAATAGTTATACTTAGTTGTATTATTAAGTATAGCTATTATTTTTTTATTGTTATATGAAAGGAATGCCTGTTACATAGTTAAAAAAGTAGCTCGGGAAATATGGTACAATATTTATAAGAATCAAAGACGGTATGAAGAAGTTTATATAATCTTAAAAAATATCCTTGACTTTGACGTCGTGTCGTACACTACAATGATCATAGAAGGGAGGTGGGAAAATGAAACTTATGACCATCAGCGAAGTAACAAAAAAATTTAATGTTACAACGAGAATGCTTCGGTACTACGATGAAATTGGAATTTTGTCTAGTACTCGCATGGAAAATTATGCTTATCGTGTTTATGATGAAGCTGCTGTAAGGCGCCTACAGCAGATACTTACACTGCGAAAGCTACGTATTCCATTGAAAAAGATTGCATTGATTCTTGAAAATACTGAACAGATGAAAATTATTGAGGTGTTTGAGGATAGCATAAGCGAACTCAATGATGAGATATCAGCGCTTCAAACAATTCGAGATGTTTTGCGTATGTTCATTACACGTTTAAATTCTACAGCACATACAAATATCAATCTCGGTATACTGGATGATGTTGAAGTCATGAGTGTCATTTAAACATTAAGCCTTTCTAAAATCAATTTAAAGGAGGAACGTTCAATGAACGACCTAAATAAGGCCAATGAAACCTTATCGACTTTAAAGAATGTTCGTATTATTCATTTACCACCCTTCACCGTTGCTGCAAGTCACTATTTTGGTGAGAAACCTGAAGATAATGCATGTAAATCCTTATATGAGTTTGTCAGAGAAATTGAGCTTTGGAAAATTAAACCCAATTTGAGGCTGTTTGGATTTAACAATCCATCTCCAAAGAGCAATGAAACATATGGATATGAATTTTGGGTTACGATTCCTGAAGATTTAGAAGTATCAGAGCCACTTCAAAAGAAACATTTTGCTGGTGGTTTATACGCGGCACATTGTATTAAAATGGGTGATTTCCACGAATGGCAACTTCTTAGTAATTGGGTAGAAAATAGTACAGAATACGATTATGACCCACGAGGACCATTTGGAATGGGAGGTTGTTTGGAAGAACAACTTAATGCATACTCATACTATGAGTGTGACGACAAGGAAGTGAATTTTATTCAGCTTGATTTGCTTACACCGATAAAATTAAAATAAAAAGATGAATGTACGTAAAATGAGCAGTTCATACAATAGTAGTAGAGCCAGCCGTACTCGTCAATAGTAAGATAAAAGGTTACAACACAATTGACAAAAGCTCGCCTGTCGCTATTATGTGGTAATTAAGGGGGGAAAACCCTAAGAGTGATTTTCTCCTCTCTTATATTATGAGAAAATGTTACGTAGCAGGGCAAGAAAGTTCTTGTATCCTGCAGGTTTGTATAAATAAGTATCCAGTGCAAGGATTACAAAGTTATGTGGAAATATATTCAACCCAATATATACCATTCCAAAATGTTAAATGTGCAAAATTTTAAAATGGCATATATCTTTTATTAACAAAAATAATTGATTAATTCTACATATAATTAAATATAATAAATTAAAGAAGTTCTAATTCTACTACAGTATCTCTTTGATCAGGAAGAATTGATCCAGTTAAGTTTATAAAGGCATCATCTACAAATTCTTCTGCCATCCATGGAAACTCTACTTTAATTTCAGAACCATCTCTAAGTAATCTAGCTTTTTTGATTTTTCCTCTTAGATTATTTAAATTAGTATAGCCAATACCTCTATCATAAATGTGTGCATAAAGTAAGTTGCCCTTTTGAGTATATCTTCCCCATTCTGGCTTTGAAAGTTCACTAGCCTTACAGCCATAAATACTATCTCCATTATCATCAAGCCAATCTCCAACTTCTTCTAGAATGGCTATAGACTCTTTTGGAATTTCTCCCTTTGCATTAGGTCCCACATTTAAAATCATATTTCCATTTTTACTAACACATTCTACTAGGCTTCTAATAACTTGCTTTGGGGACTTATAGTCTCTATCCATAGAGGCATATCCCCAATTATTATTAAGAGTAATGCAAGCTTCCCATGGTACTGGATTCCCATTTTCATTTAAAACACCTTTAGGAGGTATAATTTGTTCTGGAGAATCAAAATCACCAGTATAAGGAGAAAGGGTGGCTTTTTTAATGTTTTTCTTATCATCTAATCTATTATCAATAATTATATCAGGCTGATACTTTTTAATCATATCCACTAATTTAGTTGCCTGCCACTTTTCACCTGTCATATCATCATAAGAAAAGTCAAACCACATAATATCGATCTTACCATATCCTGTGACTAGCTCTTTAACTTGATTATGAAAATATTCAATATAATTATCAAAGTTATGAGATTTATTTTTAAAAGCTTCGTTATTTCTCATTGGATGATGTCTATCACCATAAGCTGGATAATCTTCATGATGCCAATCAAGAAGAGAATAATACAATCCAATCTTAATATCTTCTTCCCTAAAGGCATCTATGTATTCTCTAATTAAATCTCTTCCAGCCATTGTATTAGTAGATTTGTAATCAGTATAGGCACTGTCAAATAAACAAAAGCCATCATGGTGTTTTGCAGTCATAACTGCATACTTCATACCGGCTTTCTTTGCAAGTTTGGCCCATTCTTTAGGATTATATTTTGTTGGATTAAATTCTTTAAAGTATGGTTCGTACTCTTCAACGGTCATCTGTCTATTGGTCATAATCCATTCACCAGCAGCAGGAATGCTATATAATCCCCAGTGTATAAACATTCCCAACCTGGCTTCTTGAAACCATTTAGTTCTCTCCTCTCGTTGAAGATAAAGTTTGCTTTCATTTTGGATACCCATGATAACTCCTCCAGTCGCTTCTATTATATATATATTATACAATAATTTCCTAGAAGTTTTCAAAACTTTTAGATTCTTTTAAAGAAAATTTATTGAATAAAATTATATATAAACTTACAATAGACATAGTAGAAATTTTCGTAAATACAAGGATAATATATTGTATTTCAGCTTAAAAATAAGCAGAATACAGATATATTTTATAAGGAGGATGTAATGAGAAATAATTTGAAAAAATTGAGTCTGTTTATCGGAACTATAATTATAGGACTAGCTATATTAACAGGATGCTCTAAGAAAGATGAGATAAAGGATGCTTTTAATGTTTATAAGGATGCTTGGATTAAGCAAGATTTTAAAAGTATGTATAATATGCTATCAGTTGATTCAAAAGCTTATATAGCTGAAGAAAAGTTTTTAGAAAGATATACTAATGTATATAGTGCTATGGAAGCTAACGATATGGAAATTCAGATAGTAGGAGAAAAAGATAGAGATAAAAAGTCACTAGAGATACCATTTACAATGACTATGAATACAATTGCGGGAAAAGTAGAACTTAAAGATTTTAAAGCAACTTTGGTTAAAGAAGATGATGGGTACAAGATAAAGTGGAACGAGAGCTTAATACTTCCTCAAATGCAACAAGCAGAAGATAAGGTTGGAGTTGATGATTATTATGCTAAACGTGGAAGTATATTAGACAGAAATGGAAATTTTTTAGCACAAGATGATATTGTGAAATCTGTAGGAATTCATCCAAGTAAGTTTGAAAATGAAAAAGCTGCGAAAATAAAGTCCATAGCAACTATATTAGACATAAGTGAGTCTTATATAGAAGATCAGCTTGCAGCCAATACTAATCCAGAACATTTTGTTCCTATAGTATCTGTACTTCAATCAGATTCTGAAAAGTTGAATAAATTATCAGGTATAGAGGGGGTTCAAATCAATGATAAGAATTCTAGAGTCTATACTGGCGGAGAAGCAATTGGAAATTTAGTTGGATATGTAGGCGCAATTACAGCAGAGGAACTAGAAAATAATAAGGATAAAGGATATTCTGAGACAAGCCTTATTGGAAAAGCAGGTCTTGAGAAGGTTTATGAGGATAGATTAAGAGGACAAGATGGTGGAGAAATATATATCAAAAGAGGAGAAGAAAAAATATCTATAGCAAAAACAGAGGCTAAAAATGGTGAAGATATAAAATTGTCAATAGACCCAGAGCTTCAAGCTAAGATATATAGTGAAATGAAGGGTGAAAAAGGAGCAGCTACTGCAGTAGCTCCTAAAACAGGAGAAGTTTTAGCTATGGTAAGTTCGCCTTCCTATGATCCAAACGTATTTGTAACCTATACAACAAAAACTCTAAAAGCTCAATGGGAAAAACTTAATGGAGAACAATTCGATAATAGATTTAATAATGTATATGCGCCAGGTTCTACAATGAAGCTAGTTACAGCTGCAATAGGATTAGATGAAGATGTAATTAATCCAGAAGAAGCTATAGACATTAAAGGTTTAGAGTGGCAGAAGGATTCCTCATGGGGAGGGTATAAAATTACAAGAGTAAAGGATCCAGGCAAAGCAATAAACTTAAGAGAGGCTACAAAATACTCAGATAATATATACTTTGGTAAAGTAGCATTAAATATAGGAGCAGATGCTTTTATAAATGGAGCTAAAAACTTTGGTATTGGAGAAGAGTTATCCTTTGAATATCCAATGGAAGCTTCTCAGATTAGCAATGATAAAACCTTGAATAAAGAAATACTGCTTGCAGATACTGGCTATGGCCAAGGTGAGGTGCTTATGTCACCATTAGACGTTGCTTTAGCATATAGTTCACTAGGAAACAATGGAGATATAATGCAGCCAAGACTTAATATTGGGGACAATCCAGAAGCAAAGGTATGGAAAAATGCTATAAAGGCAGAAAAAGTACCAGCTATAGTAGATGCTTTTTCTGCAGTAATAAATGACTCAGACGGAGCAGCTACTACTGCAAGAGTAAATGGATTTAATATTGCTGGAAAAACTGGAACCGCAGAGATAAAAAAAGATCAAAAGGATGTATCAGGAAAAGAAAACGGTTGGTTTGCAGCTGTAAATACAGATGATTCTAAGATTGCCATATCCATGATAATAGAGGATGTTAAGGATAGAGGTGGTAGTTTAATACCAACGTCTATGGTCAAAAATGTTATGGAATATTACTTAAAAAAATAGATATTTTGTACTGAAAGAAGATGAGTAAAATGTTTAATAGTGAAATTGTCTCAGGTTCAAAGGAGCTATTAGAATATGTTGGTCCATTATGGGATAACCTTAATAATCACCACAAAAGCAATTCTATAGATTTTAAAGAGAGATATGAGAATTTCTCTTTTAGAGAAAGAAGAAATGGATTTCTTGCCTATAAAAAGGAAAATATCCATGTTGATTTAGTTAAGGATAAGGATAAAAGTGTATATATTGGATATTGTATCTCTACAGTAAATAGTGGTTCAGTGGGAGAAATTAGTTCTTTATATATAGAACCTGAATATAGAAGGTATGGAATTGGTGATGAACTTATTAAAAGAGCTATTAAATGGTTAGAGGATAGTAATGTAAATAAAAAAATAATAGGAGTAGCTGTAGGAAATGAGGATGTAATTAAGTTTTATGAAAGATATGGATTCCGTAGTAGAACTATTATCTTAGAACAGTGTTAGTAATAGGAGACAATAAATGTCTCCTATTTTTTATAAGATTAAGATCTAATATTAATAATGTTACTCAATAAGTAGAGGTGAAGTTAAGTATAGGGTAAATTTCTAAATTACAATAGAACTTATGAGAATACCTTTGAAATAAATAATAAAAAATACCTTCTGTGATATAGAGATGAACATAATATTTAAACTCATACTATTTAAATATTAAATTATAATATCTATTTATGTTTTTTTCTAAAGCATTAAGAGGGATAAATCTGGATTCTCTTAAGGTTTCCTTACCTTGAGCAAAAAGAAGAACTGTTGGAGCTATAAACACTGAAAACTCTGCACATAAGGAAGGTGATTCATCAATATCAATTCTTATAGAATTAATCTTAGGATACTTAGAGAGTACATTATCTACTTTACAAAGTAGGTCCTCACTTCCTCAAAAACATTTTCCTGTAAAGAAGCATAAAAGTAAATCGGAAGTATTAATTAATTTTAAAAGCTCTTCTTTAGAATTAAATTCATTCATCATATAAACCTCCCATTAAATCTTATATAATAAGTTCATATAGATTTATATTATCACAAGAAATATAAATCTATTCATTATAACAGGTAAGTTAAAGCTTCTTATGTTATTATTTGAAGATTTTATTGATAAGTAGAAAGACACCAACTCCGATGCCAAGAAATATTATCATAATAATTATAGGAATAAGTTTAAAAAATTCTAGCATGAGTTTGTCCCTCCTTTAAATATGTTAGATTGTTATTATATTTATATGTATACGCGATTTGTAAAATCAATACCAATAAAATAATAAGTATTTTGAATAATTATAAAGGCTAGCTAAAATGTATGTCAATATTAAGATATACTATTATAAAATAAAAGAGAATCATGATTAATAAAAGTCTAATTCATATGTAAAATTAGAATACGTTTAAATATAAAAAAGTTTAAATTCTCATGTTATAATGTAGAGGAAATCATAATTTAAAGAGGGAGAGTTTAATGCCTAGAATAGGAATGAGAATTATAAAGTCTGCAGTAGCAGTTTTTATATGCTTTTTAATTTATTTAGTAAGAGGGAAAGGAATGCCATTCTATTCCGCTATAGCAGCAATCTTATGTATACAACAAGGTATAGAAAGTACTAAGAAGGTTGGCTTAAATCGAACTATTGGAACTTTAATTGGAGGTGCCTTTGGGGTTATTGTACTATTATTAGAGAGGCGATTTATACCAGAAGCTATGCCCGAACTAAGATATTTGCTGACATCTGTAACTATTATACCTTTAATTTACACTACTATAGTCCTTGAACAACAGACAGCATCATACATTAGTTGCGTAGTATTTTTAAGTGTTGCAGTGAATCATGGAAGTGATGTAGTCCCTTATGCTTTTGCCTTAAATAGAGTTATAGATACTTTAATTGGAATTTTTGTAGCTTTAGGTATTAACTCTATAAGAGTACCTAAGAGAAGAAATACTAAAGTTTTATTTGTAAGTACTTTATCTAATACATTGATGGATTCTAAAGGTGAAGTTAGTTCCTATGCAAAAGTAAAGCTTAAGGAAATGATAGAAGAAGGTGCAATGGTAACACTTGTAACAGATAAAACTCCAGAAACAGTAGAGCCTATAGCTATAAGTATAGATATTAAATTACCAGTAATAACAATGAATGGTGCTGCCATATATAGTTTCAAGGAAAAAAGTTACATTTATCATGAAGGAATAAACTATGAAACATCTCAAAGAATTTTAAATATATTTAATGAATTATCCATAAATACCTTTATTCATACTATCATTAATGATGTAATGCATGTATATTATGGTGACTTTACAAATGAAGAGGAAAAGAGATTTTATAATTTAGAAAAAGTTCTCCCATTAAAAAACTATATATATAGCAAATTACCACAGGGAGTAGATGTAATCTGCTTTATGGCCATTGATAATCTAGATAAGATAGAAAAACTTTATAATAAGATTATAAGTTGCGATGACTATAAAGATATACAGGTTACCTATGAACAATATAATGAAGACTATTATGTGCTAAAGATATATAGTAATAAGGTATCAAGAGGAAATGCGTTAATTAGGTTGAAAGATACCATTAAGTGTGAAAAAATATGTATATTTACTGGAGTAAAAGAGGATATTTCTATGATGCAGGTAGCAGATGAGAGCTATGCAGTAGCAAATGCTCCTAATGAAGTTAAGGAAAGCGCTTTACAGATTATAGGTGATAATCAAAATGACTCAGTAGTAAAAACTATAAAAAAGTTATTTTATCTAAGAAATATTAAAAATAAATAGTGCAAATATAAAGTTATAAATAAAATGCAGTGAACCTTTTGAAATTTCATAGGGTTACTGCATTTTATCTTTCATAAAAGGGATATTACTTTATATATTACCAAATTAGATTTGTAGATATATAGTTTGATATTTTATATAAATTTATAAATAAATTATTTAAGTAGTACTGCGAATTTTATATAAATTAAGTATAAAAAGTAGTAATACGCAGACACCTAAAAATATAATTGTAGTAGGCTGAGAGGTTTTTGTTAATTTAGGAACTGCAAATAAAAAAATTACTATAGCTATAATTGAAGCGATTAAGTCAATTTTTAAATCTTTTCTTATAGATTTCATCAGAAGCACCTCACAATAAAAGATTTTAGTATAAGTTTTTAAAATGGATATAGAGGTGTTTTATATATTAATGAAAGGGAATTGAGATTACTATTTCTATTACTATTTTACTGGTGTTGTAAGCAAGACACCTCTATATATGAAAGTGTGTTATTCACATACAATTATAACTAAAAATAATCATATAATGTTGGTTTTGGAATGAAAGGTTAAATATAGAACATGTAAGTTTAAATTATGTGGAAATAAAATAAAGTTATTGAATTTAATGGTTAAATGCAATGCAACTACTGTAATTTTATGGTTGGTAAATATAATTAATTGATAAAAGTTATATCAAATATTTTTGTAAATTAATGAATTACGAAAATATTGATTTCATAAATTTAAATATGCCAAAGAAGAACTTCAAAGTGAATAAATTTAGAATGAATAACCTTCCTAGTAGATAAAAAGTAATCTTAGGTAAGAAATAAGTAATCTTGGGAAAATTTGAAACAGAATATCTAAATATGGTGTATAATTTTGTTAAAACTGAAGGCTAGAAGGTATGTTATGATTAAAGCTTTAGTAGAAAAAATAGTAAATTTTGTAGCTATAGAATCCAATATAGAGGATATATATTATCTTGATAGAGTTAGATACGGACTAGAAGTTATTATAAGTGAAGGTATTAAATTCATTGTTATGTTTTTAATTTCATTTATGATTAATCGATTAACGGAATTTTGCATAATAACTATATTAATTTTTGGAGTTAGAACTAAGCTTGGTGGGGGACATTGTGATAGCTTTATAAAATGTTTCGTCAAGACCATAAGTGTTTATTTAATTATGTATTTTTTATCTGACAAAGTAAATATATCAACTTTTGTAGGATTATTAATTTTAATGTTCCTTATAGTTACAGTATTCACAGCAAAATACACAAATAAACTTGAGGAAATAAAAGATGATAAGAAACTTTTAAAAATAAAGATAAGTACAAGCTGTATATACTTATTTACATATATTTTGGTTCGGATTATTAATATCTCTACATACATAAATCTTGTATCGTTGTTTGGAGTATACATGATTTATGAATATTATATGAATAATAGGGGGAAAAGAAAATGAAAAAGGGAACTGAAAGTTTAGAAAAGAAATTTGATTTAAAAAGACTTATGAGTAATGTAATAACTACAACTAGTATTAATGTAAGTGAAGTTGCAATAAAAGAACCCTCAGCATTTTTCTGGGGAGAGGTTGAAGCACCATTAGATTTAAGAGAAAAAAATAAATAACAATTATACAAAACTATGGTATAATTGTTAGGGGTGATGAAGATGAGGCTGTTGCTGATAGAAGATGATATTATTCAAAGTAATAATTTATCTACTTTAATAAAAGAAAGCTATAATAATGTGGAGCTCCTAAATGCATATTCTATTGAGGAATCATTAAAAATTATTAATGAAAAAGAAATTGACTTGTTTCTTATTGATATCAATCTACCAGATGGATCTGGTGTAGACTTGGCCAAAAATATTAGGAACATAGAAGGTTATGAGCTAAAGGGAATAGTATTTATAACAAGTCAAGGATTCCAAATGATAGATGCCTTTAAAAATACACATTGTTATGATTTTTTAATAAAGCCATATAATAAAGAAGATATTAAGAAAATTATAGATGTATTTATGAAGGACACAGTAAAGAAAAGTAATAATCGTAAGTATAGTATTATAAATTTAGAAAATAAGATAACATATAAACTATATCATGATGATATAGTTTTTGTTGAGTATATACCTAGAAAATGCAAAATTGTTACAGCTAAAAACGGAATAATTTACGTAAAGCTATCTCTTGGTAAAGTTTTAAGTATGATAGAATCAAATAATATAGTGCAATGTCATAAATCCTTTATTGTAAATACTAGATATATAAAAAAGATAGATAAGCTATATGCTAAACTCTGGAAAGTCTATTTTATTAATAGTAATGAAGTTGCTGAGATATCTATAAATTACAAGGACAAGGTTTTTGAAACTTTAGGGTATGTAAATGATTACGAATAGTTTCTTAGAACTATTTACATTAGGGATGATTTGCAATATTTTATTTGATAAGGTTAGTATAAAAAATATACTGACTTCTTTTGTATTGGCATATATTCTAGGCATTACAATAAAGATACCAGTTGTTACATTTGTAATGCTAACGGTAATATATGCGTTGATAACAAAGTTTTTATACAAAGATACTTTTTACAAGGCATTAATTAAGGTAATTATATCTTTATTAATTTTAATGATATCTGAAAGTATTATAGGAATTATAGTAGGTATATTAAATATTGATACTGAGAGTATACAATTAACACTAGTACTACTATTTGTGTTCATTATTACATTGATTGCTGTACATCACTTTGCTAAGTATATAAAGTTAAATGTTTTTAATATTTCAAATTTTAATATTAAAATAGTTATAATGGGAATAGGTAATTTACTTTTAATTTTAACCATATTAATTTTTATAAATAATAATGACTTTATGAATAATGAATTACGAATAGGCTTATTTTCATCTTTACTGATATTTATTGCTATAACTATGATATTGTTTAAAGATGTCTATAGGATAATTAAAGAAAATGAAGTGTTAGAAATTCAAAACAAATATAATTTAATTTTAAATGAGTATATTGAAAAATTAAGAGCTAATGAGCATGAATACAAAAATCATTTAAATATAATATACTCTACTCTTCAAATAGGAGATTATGATGAAGTAAGTAAAGTAATAAACCGATATATCGAAGATATACGATATAAAGACACATTAACAAAATTAATGACCATAGATAATGTAATTCTACGAGCTCTTATTTATAGTAAGATTTGTGAAGCAGAAAAAGTTGATGTGAAAATAAAATATACAATTAATAATAGCTTAAAAGATATAAAAATTAGCCAATCCGATATGGTTATAATACTAACTAATTTATTAAATAATGCCATAGAGGCAGCGAAAGAAAGTAATGATAAATTAGTTGAGCTCTTTATAGATGAAAATTATTCTACCAATGGGAGATATATAATAACTGTAAAAAACTCTGTCAAAGATATGAATGAAGTGAATATTACAGCTATGTTTAATCAGGGCTATTCAACTAAAGGATCAAGTAGAGGTTATGGTCTTTATAATGTACAAAAAATTGTTAGTGGCAATAAGGGCAATATTTTAATGGAAACAGATAATGATATGATTTCTGTTGAAATAGATATTTAAATATATAAAAAGTAGATATCAAAGTTCGATATCTACTTTTTATATATTTAAATAAATTGTGTGTTATAATATTGAAAATATATATGAAGGTTAAAGAATATAATAAAATTAATTATGCTTAAGTTATGTTGTAGAAGGGGGATATTTATGGAGATATGGGATGTTTATGATAGATATAGGTGTAAAACAGGAAGAATACATGAAAGAGGGACCCCTATGAAAGAAGGGGATTATCATATAGTAGTGCATATTTGGATTGTGAATGATAAAGGGGAAGTACTAATTCAAAAACGGCAACCATGGAAAGTGGGATGGCCGAATATGTGGGACTGTGCAGCTGCTGGTTCTGCAATAAAAGGGGATGATAGTATATCAGCAGCTATAAGAGAGACTAAAGAAGAGATTGGCATAGACTTAGACATATCTAGTGCTGAACATTTATTTACTGTTAAGTTTTCTTGTGGATTTGATGATATCTGGCTTGTTAGGCAAAATATTAATATAAGTGATTTAAAACTTCAATATGAAGAAGTAGCAGATGCCAAGTGGGTTAGATTTGAAGATATAGAAGAGATGATAAGAAAAAAGGAATTTATAGACTATGATTATTTTGGCAAGTTAATTCAATTAATAAGCTCAAATATTTCCCTTATAAAAGCTAAAAAATATGAGGCTGAAGAATTATTAGCAATTCAGAAGAAGGTTTTTATGCCTATATATAAAAAATATCAAGATCATGAGATAAGCCCAGTGATGCAAACTTTAGACAAGTTCTTAAAAAGGTTTGATATAGGAGATTTCTATAAGATTTTTTATGATGGAAATTTAGTAGGAAGTGTATTCGTGTATGAAAAAAAGCCAGGATTAATGAGGTTTCACATTATAAATATCCTTGAAGAATATCAGAATCTAGGTATAGCTCAGAGAGTGATGGAGAGACTTGAGCTTATGTACCCGCAAGAAGATGAGTGGGAATTAGATACAATAAAGGCTGAGAAAAGAAATTGTCATCTATATGAAAAAATGGGATATGTAAAATTAGGAGAGGAAAAGAAAATTAATGATAAGTTAACTATAATATCTTATAGGAAAAATTCTAATATAAGTAGAATTAAAAGTATATAGAAGCAAAAAGATTTTATATCTATTTGAAAGGTATAAAGTCTTTTTATTTTTATTGTAAGGTTTAATTGGTCTATCAAATAAACAAAATATAACTTAAAATAATTAAAATAAAACTACTTAAACAAAAGCTTTAAAATGTCTTATAAAATGATATAATTAAGTGGAGAATTATTATTACTTAATAAAATGTTATTTAATAAGAGTTAGCTAAGCATGAAATTTTTAGGATAATTGTTATATAAATAGCTAATCAGGAGGTATAACATTATGAATTATGATAGAGCTATTGAAATGGTAAAAAGAAATCCAATTATTATAAAAACAATTAAAGATCCAACAGAAGGAATGAAGCTTTTAGCTGTAGAAAAGGATGGTATGGCCCTACAGTATATAAAGAACCCAACAGAAGAAATGAAAAGAAAGGCTCTTAGAAGCAATGTAAATTCTATTGAATTTATAGATGAACCAACTTTAGCAATGAAGGAATATGCAGTTAAAGAAAGTTGGAACACGTTAAAATTTATAGATAATCCAGATGAAAAATTGGTGAAGTTAGGCATTGAGCAAAAGGGTTGGGCTATTCAGTATTTAAAGAATCCAAGTTGTGAGATTCAAACATTAGCTATAGAAAAAAATTATGATTCTATTAAATATATAGAGAATCCTTGTGAAAAGGCTCAAGAGCTAGCTGTTAATATAAGCTATGATGCTTTAAGATACATTAATAATCCTAGTGAAAGAGCGGAAATATATGCAATTAAAAATAATGAAGCAGCTATTAAGTTTATTTCTAATTTGAATAAAGAAAATATAATAAAATTTCTAAAAGAAAATATATTAGTAATTAAGTATCTTATAAAAGAAGTATCTATGGAAGAGCTTGAAGGAGTATTAAAAGAAAAATTATCAAGAGATGATATTGAAGATAGCTATGTAAGAAATTTTATTAATTGCGAGAGTATAAGCAAGAAATACAATAATATTTCTATAGATAAAATTGTATTTATTCATAAGTATGGAAGTAGTAGAGCAAAGAGAATAGCTATAGATGAAAAGCTAAAGATGATGTAGGAGGATATGGTAAATGAATTTCAATGACACATTAAAAAGTGCAGAATTAGTTATAGCAACAAATGAAGTACCTCTTATTGTAGGAGAAAGTGGTATAGGTAAGACAGCCCTTGCTAAAACTTTAGCGAGAAAGCATGGATGGAGCTTCGTTGTTATAGATGGAAATCTTTTGAAGGAAGGAGAGATAGGAGGATTACCTACAGTTGAAGAATATAGGATAAAAGATAGCAAGGGAAGAGCTGTTAGTAAAAAGGCAACCATTTATGCTGTTCACACAAAACTTAGAGAAATAGATAACCTTATCCTAAAAGGTAAAGAAGTACTTTTGTTTATAGATGAAATAAATCGTTGCGAGCATAGTGTGCAACAAGAGCTTATGAACCTAATTTTAAACAGGGAGATAAATGGATATAAGCTTCATGATAAAGTTAAAATATTAGCTGCGATGAATCCATCTAGTAAATATGGTTCAGATTTTGATTATCAAGTAGTAGATATGGATGCAGCACAAGAGAATAGATTTGTATGGCTGAACATGGAAAGTGATGCACAAGGGTGGATAAAATGGGCAATAGAAAATCAGATTGATAATAAAATTATAGAATTTATATCTACTTTTCCAGAGCACCTTCACAGTATTAATGAAGATGATATAAGAGCTACTCCAAGAAGTTTTGAGAGAGTATCTAAGAGCTATAAGCTATACAAAGAAAATAAAGATAGCATACCAAGAAGAGTGTTTTTAAATGTTCTAAAAGGAAACCTTGGGAGAATTATAGCGGAGCAGCTTATGGATTTTATAGATTCAGATAATGTAGCTTTAATTTCTCCAGAAGAGATATTCGAAAAAGAAAACTTACAGGAAGAGACTAAGGAAAGGATATCAAAGGAAAGCCATACCAGATTATATTTAACATCAAGCAATATAATCAATTATATCAATAAAAAAATTCAAGATGTAGAAAGAAAAGATATAGACAAAATTATAAGTAGATTTGTTGAGTTTCTAAAGTTATATCCAATAGACTTGATGATTGGAATTATGCAAGATATGAGAGAAAGTAAAAGTAATATATATAACTTAGTATTAAATAATGAAGATTTTGTAGAAGCTTACTTTGCTGCTTATACCGAAATAAAAGGATAGGTTAATTATGAGTAAAAATTTTGAAGAATTAAGAATTAATCTTTATGACAGAATATCTAACTTGATTAATAGTGGGGAAATGTTTAAAGCCAAAAGAGACGGTGAGCAGTTTGAAGTTGATATGCCAGGGGATTTATCAATAGAATTTTTTAAATTAGTAGATAAAGTGAATTTAGCCATTATAGAAGACAAAGAAAATTTCTATGGATATTTTTTATTTCAAGTTGGACGAGAAATAAGGTATGATATAGCCACACCTACAGCTATAAATTTTAAAGGTGCTAAATATGTAATTTACTTCAATCCACTTATATTTTTACAGCTTGATATGAGCCAGATGCAGGGAAGTATAAAACATGAAATCCATCATGTTTTAGCATTACATCTAGCACGAGCAAAAGAATTAAAGAAGAAGTATAGCACACTAGCAGTTAATATGGCAATGGATATAGTTTCTAATCAATATATAGATCATCTGCCACCATACGCAACTACTTTAGAATGGGTGAACACAAAATATAATTTAAAGCTAGAACCATATAATTCTATGGATTATTATGTAAGGGAAATTCAAGGAGAATTAGATCTATTAGAAGAAGATAAAGAAGGAGAAGAAGATGACTCTAAAGGAGATATAAATGATGAATATGATCCTAAAAAAACTCATGATACCTGGGATGAATCTGACGATATAGATGACAAAACCATGAGGTCTTTTACAGAGAAGTTTGCAGAGTTATCTAGTAAAGGAAAGCTTCCGATACAAGTAGAAGCTATGTTAAGGGCTTTAAAAGGAAATGAAAACGAGATTCCGTGGAATATATATTTGAAGAAGCTAATGGGAACTTTGGAGAGTAGTAAGAAGAAAACTGTTACAAGAAGGAATAGAAGACAGCCAAATAGGTTAGACTTAAGAGGCGAATTGAGAGGCCATAGGGCTAAAATTGCTGTAGCTATTGATATAAGTGGAAGTATAAGTGATACTGAGTTTAGGCAGGCTATGAAGGAAGTTCTTTCAATAGTAAAAAATTATAATAGTGAAGTTACTATAATAGAATGTGACAGTAATATAAAAAGAGCATATAAGGTTAAATCTATAAAGGATGTAAGAGAAAGAGTAGCTACAGGGGGAGGAACATTATTTACACCTGTATTTGAATACATTAATAATAGTGATATTAATTTACTTATATATTTTACTGATGGTAAAGGCGAAGATAGACTAAAGATAACACCTAAGGGGTTTAGAACTCTATGGGTGATATCTGGAAGAGGAGAGAAGTTATCTTTAAAGGAGCCATATGGAGTTGTTAAAAAACTTAAAAAGATAGAAGAAAAAGAAGAGTTCATAGATATACATGATGTAAGAATTGATGGTTGGTCAATGAATAGTCATGAACCTACTATATAAAGAATTAAATATAATATATCAATAGAATTAAATAATTTTTTTAATGAGCACTTACTATTTATAAGTGCTTATTTTTTATGTATATACATAATATCTGCTTATTTAGCCCAACATATAAGTGATATAAGAATAATATGTTATATATTAAATAGCTTTAACTTCCTAAATAGATTTTGTAAAGCTAAAAGGGTTTGTTATGGCATTAGACACCTGTCTAAATATTTTCATCATTAATATATTTAAACTGTAAGAAAAGAGGTAATAAGATGAGAAAAATGAAGACTATGGATGGTAATACAGCAGCAGCTCATATATCCTATGCATTTACAGAAGTAGCTGCTATATTTCCAATTACGCCGTCTACACCTATGGCGGAGCTTGTAGATGAATGGTCTGCAAAGGGCAGAAAAAATATATTTGGTCAGCCTGTTAAAGTAGTTGAGATGCAGTCAGAAGCAGGAGCGGCTGGAGCATTACATGGTTCATTACAAGCAGGAGCTTTATCTACTACATATACAGCATCCCAAGGATTACTACTTATGATACCTAATATGTATAGAATGGTTGGAGAGAGATTACCAGCTGTTATACACGTTGCTGCAAGAGCTGTATCTACTTCCTCATTAAGTATATTTGGTGACCATCAAGATGTTATGGCTACAAGACAAACTGGATTTGCAATGCTTGCAGAAGGTTCTGTTCAAGAGGTTATGGATTTAGCAGCAGTAGCACATTTAAGTGCTATAAAGGCTAAAATGCCTTTCCTTAGCTTTTTTGATGGTTTTAGAATTTCTCATGAAATACAAAAGGTTGAGGTCTTAGAGCAAGAAGAACTAGCTAAGCTCGTAGATTATAATGCTATTGAGGATTTTAGAAAAAGTGCATTGAATCCAGACCATCCAGTTACAAGAGGAACTGCTCAAAACCCTGATTTATACTTCCAAATGTGTGAATCACTTAATAGATACTATGAGGATATTCCTACTGTAGTAGAAAATTATATGAGTGAAATAACTAAGTTAACAGGAAGAGAATATCATTGCTTCGACTATTATGGAGCACCTGACGCAGATAGAATAATAATATCTATGGGCTCTGTATCAGAGGTAGTTGAGGAAACGATAGATTACTTGAGAGCTAAAGGAGAAAAGGTAGGACTTGTAAAAGTAAGACTTTATAGACCATTCTCTATAGAAAGATTTATAAAGGTCATACCAAACACAGTTAAGAAGATAGCCGTACTTGATAGGACTAAGGAGCCAGGTTCTATTGGAGAGCCTCTTTACCTAGATGTAGTAAGAGCTCTATTTGGAAAAGAGAATGCTCCACTAGTAGTAGGTGGAAGATTTGGTCTTGGTTCAAAAGATCCAATTCCAGCTCATATTGCTGCTGTATTTGAAAACTTAAAAGCAGATAAGCCTAAAGATAGATTTACTATAGGTATAATTGATGATGTTACTAACTCATCTCTAATGCCAAAAGAAGATATAGATGCAACTCCAGAGGGAACAACTTCTTGTAAATTCTGGGGATTAGGTTCAGATGGTACTGTTGGAGCAAATAAGAGTGCTATAAAAATCATTGGAGATCATACAGATATGTATGCTCAAGGATACTTCTCTTATGACTCTAAGAAATCAGGCGGTATAACAGTATCTCACTTAAGATTTGGGAATAAACCAATTAAGTCTCACTATACCATTGATAAGGCTGATTTTGTTGCATGTCACAATCAATCTTATGTTTATAGCTATAATTTATTACAGGGATTAAAGAGAAAAGGAAAGTTCCTTTTAAATACTCAGTGGACAGAAAAAGACCTGGAGGATAGATTACCTGCTGACTTAAAACGATACATTGCAGAAAATGATATAGATTTCTATACAATAAATGCTGTTAAGATTGCCCAAGAAATTGGTTTAGGCGGAAGAATAAACATGATAATGCAAGCTGCCTTCTTTAAAATAGCCGACATAATACCTATTGAAGATGCAGTTAAATATTTAAAAGAAGCAGTTATAACATCTTATGGTAAAAAGGGAGAGCAAGTAGTAAATATGAATCATGCTGCCATTGATGCAGGAATAAATTCTATAGTTAAAATAGATGTTCCAAGTCAATGGAAGGGAGCTAAAGATGATAAATTAGATATGGTGAAAGAATATCCTGAATTTATTAAAGATATTGTAGAGCCTATGAACAGAATGGAAGGAGATGCCATACCAGTTTCTACGTTAGTGAGAGAAGGGGTAGATGATGGTACTTTCATGGCTGGTACAACTGCCTTTGAAAAGAGAGGGATAGCGGTAAATGTACCAGAGTGGATACCAGAAAATTGTATCCAATGTAATCAATGTTCATATGTGTGTCCTCACGCAACTATTAGAGCTTTCTTGCTAAATGAAAATGAAAAAGAAAATGCTCCAAAGGATATGAAGCTTTTAGAAGCTAAGGGGCTTAAAAATGAAAACCCTATGTTCTTCCATATAGGAATTACACCTTTAGATTGCACAGGATGTGGAAATTGTGCGGAGGTTTGTCCAGCTAAAGAAAAAGCTTTAGTGATGAAGCCACAAGATAGCCAACATGATCAAATAGAAGTTTGGAACTATGCAGTAGAGAAGGTTGCAAATAAGAAGACATCAATCAATAAGAATACTATTAAAGGTAGCCAGTTTGAGCAACCATTACTTGAATTCTCAGGTGCGTGTGCAGGATGTGGTGAAACTCCATATGCTAAGCTTGTAACTCAACTATTTGGAGATAGAATGATGATAGCTAATGCTACTGGTTGTTCTTCAATATGGGCAGCAGGAGGTCCTTCAACAGCTTATAGGCCTAACCAACAAGGTTATGGCCCAGCATGGGCCAACTCATTATTTGAGGATAATGCTGAGTATGGATTTGGAATGTATATGGCTGTTAAAACTATAAGAGAAAGAATTGCAGAGAATGTAAGAGTAGCTCTTAATAGTAATGAGATTTCAGATGAAGCTAAACCAGTATTACAAGAATGGCTTGAAAATATGGATAAAGGTGAAGGCACAAGAGATAGGGCAACTAAGTTAACACAAGTATTAGAAAAAGAAAATAGTAAAGTAGCTAAAAAGATATTAGAGGATAAGGAGTTTTTCGTTAGGAGATCACAATGGTTATTTGGAGGAGACGGTTGGGCTTACGATATAGGATATGGCGGTCTTGATCATGTATTAGCCTCAGGAGAAAATGTAAATGTATTAGTATTTGATACAGAGGTTTATTCTAATACAGGAGGTCAATCTTCTAAATCAACTCCAACAGCAGCAGTAGCTAAATTTGCAGCTTCAGGAAAGAGAACTAAGAAGAAAGATTTAGGTATGATGGCTATGAGCTATGGTTATGTATATGTAGCTCAAGTATCTATGGGAGCAGATAAAAATCAGACTGTTAAGGCTATCGCAGAAGCAGAAGCTTATGATGGACCATCTTTAATCATAGCTTACTCTACATGTATTAGTCATGGTATCAAGGGCGGTATGGCTAACTCACAAGAAGAAGAAAAAAGAGCTGTAGAATCCGGATATTGGACTCTTTATAGATATAATCCTGATTTGAAAGGAACTAAAAATCCATTCTCTCTTGACTCAAAAGAACCAAAAGGAAACTTTAAAGATTTCTTATTAGGTGAAGTTAGATATGCATCCTTAGCTAAGGTATTCCCAGAAGTAGCAGAAGAATTGTTTGCAAAAACAGAAGAAGATGCAATGGAAAGATATAACACATATAAGAAATTAGCAACTCAAGAATAGAAAATCATAATAAAAGACTATATCATGAAATTTAATTAATAATCATGGTATAGTCTTTTTAGATCTATAAATAAAGTTGAAAATTTTTATTTATAGATGTTTAAAATAGAACTTTAAATAGGTAAATATAAAAAAAGTTATATATAATTATATAAATATAAATTTAATTGCACTTATTAGATAATTTAGGTGTAAAAATAACGAGCAATATAGATATAATAAGTACAATTGTGCAAGCTAGCCCACCTTCTGCACCAAAGGTTCCACCAGAAAGTAAGGAATTGTTGAAATTTTTGATTTGTAAGATTGAAGCACCCATGTTCATTCCACTAACAGGTATTCCATATATGTTTCCTTGAGCAAAATTCCACATAGAGTGAATTGCACATACTCCTATAATGTTATCTGCACGATAAGCATATACAGAAAAGAATACTCCAACTAGAATAATATTAATAAGTG
Organism: Clostridiaceae bacterium; assembly: GCA_902363375.1. Lineage (GTDB taxonomy): Bacteria > Bacillota > Clostridia > Clostridiales > Clostridiaceae > Clostridium_J. Next base: position 112,797 of record CABIZX010000005.1, read on the forward strand.
GCAATAGAGAAAATCCAGCATTAAAAATGTGAAGAAAGCCAAATAGACAAGAGTTTAAAATAATACCAAGAATGATTCCATTTTTAGCAGCGATAGAATTAAGTAAAAAACCTCTACATAAGAATTCTTCACTTGCTCCTTGTACCATAAATCCAAGGAAAAAGATAATAATTATAGGAATAGAAGATAGGGTAATACTAATAAATGATAATTGCCCTGATAGCACTAAAATTAATACAACGGCACTAAACATAGTAAGACCTACTATTAGTCCAATTATATATTCTTTAAAAGCACCTTTTTTTATTAAGCCTATAGAACGAAGATTTCGTTTTTCAATAAATTTGCAATACAAAATGCAAAGTGCTATTAAAAAGGCTGTACCAAATAAACTTATAATCCCAACTGTTTTACTATCCATAAAGAAAGATAATCCATTAGATTTAATCAATTTTATAATAGTTATCATAGCCATAGGAATTATAAGAAGAAGTTGGCTTAAAAATATAAGAGCTATTGATATGATTAGATTAATTATAGGATTAAATTGGCGCTTAGCTTTTTTTGCTTCATCAATCATTATGGATGGGGTATTAAAAAAATTCATAAAAGATCCTCCAATATAAATATAACTATAATAATTTATATTCAACACTATACTATATTTTACAATATTTTGAACAAATTTATAAAATTTTAAAATGCAATGTATAGAAAAATCATGGATTAATGTATAATAATAAATAGATTATTAAAGCAATAAAATAAATATTTTAAGTATAAGGAGAGAACATATATGAGTATATTATTTATTGAGTATCCAAAGTGCACTACATGTATTAAAGCTAAAAAGTTTCTTATAGAGAATAATGTTGACTTTGAGGATAGGCATATAGTTGATAATAATCCAACTAAGGAAGAATTAACTCTATGGATTGATAAGAGTGGTCTTGAGATTAAAAAATTCTTTAATACATCAGGTAAGCTTTATAAAGAGATGGAATTGAAGGATAAGATTAAAGATATGTCAAAGGAAGAGTGCATAGAGCTTCTTTCTACTAATGGGATGTTAGTAAAAAGACCCTTACTTATAGATGGAGATAAGGTTTTAGTAGGTTTTAAAGAAGATAATTATAGAGAATTTCTAAACAAATAGAATTAGAATATACATGGAAATTTATAATGTACTGAATTTAATGGAGCTGCCTTAAAACTTTAGTTTTAAGGCAGCTTTAATTTATAAAAGAGCTAGATAAATAATTATCCATTTATTGAACTATCAATAATTATCTAATATTAATTTAAAACTTAATAGATGAAATAGGAGCCTTAGGATATAATTTAATGTATAAGACAGTTTTTATATTTAGGTATTTAACGCTTAAATAGAAAGGAAGAAGTATGAAGAGGTTAGAAATAAATCTTCCCAATAATTATTATGAAATCTTTATTAAATCAGGAATTATAAATAATATGGGTGAAGAGATTTCGAAAATATATTCAGGAGATAAAGTAGCTTTAATTACTGATGAAAATGTAGATAGATTTTATGGTGATATAGTAAAAAAATCATTAATAGATATGAATTTTAAAGTTTTAAAGGTGGTTATAAAGCCAGGAGAAGAAAGTAAATCCATGGATAGCTTAGTAGAGCTCTATAATAAACTTTTAGATTTTAAATTGAATAGAGGAAATTTAATTATAGCTTTAGGTGGAGGTGTAATTGGAGATTTAGTGGGGTTTTGTGCAGCCACTCTTTTGAGAGGAATACCTTTCATTCAAGTTCCAACTTCACTACTTGCACAAATAGACTCATCAATAGGTGGAAAGGTAGCTATAGACTTACCAAAGGGCAAAAATTTAGTAGGGAGCTTTTATCATCCTAAAGCTGTTTATATAGATCCAGGAGTACTTAAAACTCTAGAGAAAAGATATGTAAATGATGGTCTAGGAGAGGCTATAAAGTATGGACTAATAAAAGATAAAGAGCTATTTGAGAAGTTTGAGAATATAGAAAGCTATGATGAGCTATTTGAAAATATGGGAGACATTATATATAGATGTTGTAACATAAAAAAACAGGTAGTAGAGAAGGATGAAAAAGATACTGGAGAAAGAATGGTATTAAATTTTGGTCATACAATAGGCCACGCTATAGAAAAACTTCAAAATTACGAAGGAGTTTCTCATGGTGAAGCAGTAGCTATAGGGATGCATTTAATATCACTTAAATGCGAAGAATTAAATATATGTGGAGTAGGAGTAACCAGTAGAATAAAGAAGCTACTAGATAAATTTAATCTACCTTACACATTACAGGGAGAAAGTAGAGAAGATATTATTGATGCAATTTCGGTAGATAAAAAGACTATAGGAAATTTTATAAATTTAATTCTTATTAAGGATATAGGAGAGGTTTATATATATAAAGCTAGTCCAGAAGAATTAGAGAGGTTTATTTAGGAGGAAAAATGGTGGATAAAATTATAATAAAGCCTAAATTATTAAAGGGAAATGTTGTTGTTCCGCCTTCTAAGAGTTTAGGGCATAGAGGGATAATTGCTGCTGCTTTAAGTAGTGGAATTTCTAAGATTGATAATATTGAGCTATCTAAGGATATAGAAGCTACTGTAGATATTATGAAGGAGTTAGGAGCAATTATTTATACTAAGAATAACAGTTTAATTGTAGATGGAAGAAATACATTTTCTTATGAGAAGACTTTACATTTAAAGTGTAATGAATCTGGTTCAACTATAAGGTTTCTCATTCCCTTAGCTTTAACTAAAAAGGGAGACTATGTATTTTATGGAGAAGGAAAGCTAGTCTCAAGGCCATTAGAACCTTATTATGAGATTTTTAAGGAAAAGGGAATAGAATACTCAACTACAGAAGGTGGATTACCATTGAAGGTAAGTGGAAAATTAACTAGTGGCACATATAGAGTTAGAGGAGACATCAGTTCACAATTTATAACAGGACTACTATTTTCACTTCCTCTTTTAGAAGGTAATTCTAAAATAGAGGTAACCATAAAGCTGGAATCTAAAGGATATATAGATCTTACATTGCAGGTTTTAGAAGAGTTTGGAATAGAGATAGAGAATAATAATTATAATGAATTTAATATTAAAGGAAACCAAAGATACAATGGCAGGAATTATTGTGTTGAAGGTGATTATTCTCAAGGAGCATTTTTCCTAATCGCTGGAGCTTTAGGTTCTTCTATAATATGTTCTGGATTAAATAAAAATTCTCTTCAGGGAGATAAGGTTATATTAGATATTTTAAGAGATATGGGATGTAATATAGAGGAAAATGATGAAGGGATAAGAGTAAAACATTCTAAGACTAAAGGTATAGAAATAGATGTTTCTAATTGTCCAGATTTAGTTCCGATTCTTGCGGTTTTAGCTAGTCTATCAGATGGAACAACTAAAATAGTAAATGCTAAGAGACTTAGGATTAAAGAGTGTGATAGGCTTCATGCAATAACTACAGAGTTAAATAAGTTAGGAGCAGATATAAGAGAGTTAGAAGATTCCTTAATAATATCAGGAGTTAAAGAATTAAAGGGTGGAGAAGTTGATTCTCACAATGACCATAGAATAGCTATGGCTTTAGCAATAGCAGCTACAAGAGCTAAAGGAGAAGTTATTATAAATAATCCTAATGCTATAGAAAAGTCTTATCCGAATTTCTTTAAGGATTATACTAAATTAGGAGGTGAATGTTATGGGGTCGATTATAGGAAGTAAAATAAAGGTATCAATCTTTGGGGAATCTCATGGTGAGGCTATAGGAGTTGTAATTGATGGATTACCTGCTGGTCATGAAATAGACTTTGAATTTGTTTATGAAGAAATGAGAAGGAGAGCACCAGGTAAAGATTCTTTATCTACATCACGCTCAGAGCGTGATATACCTAAAATTTTAAGTGGTATTTTTGAGGAAAGAACCACAGGAGCACCCCTATCAGCTATTATTGAGAATAATAATATAAAATCTAAAGATTATTCGGAGCTTAAAGTGAAAATGAGGCCTAGTCACTGTGATTATCCAGCTATGGTTAAGTATGAAGGATTTAACGACCATAGAGGTGGTGGTCATTTTTCAGGTAGACTTACAGCCCTTTTAGTATTTGCAGGAGCTGTATGTAAAGATGTTTTAAAGGAGCATAACATATATATAGGAGCCCATATAAAATCTATTGGAAACATAAGGGATAATAGTTTTGATAGGGTAGATATAACCAAAGACCTATTAGAAGATTTAAGAGCAAATAGATTTCCTACTTTAAATGAGGTTATTGGTGAGGATATGAAAAATGAAATCTTAAAAGTTAAATCTCTAGGGGATTCTATTGGTGGAATTATAGAGACGGCAGTTATTAACCTACCTGTAGGCTTAGGAGACCCAATGTTTTACTCTGTAGAGAGTGTACTATCTCATATGCTATTTTCTATTCCGGCAGTAAAGGGAGTAGAGTTTGGAGAAGGATTTAATATTACGACACTAAGGGGCAGTGAAGCAAATGATGAATATTATATAGATGATAATGGTATAAAGACTTATTCAAATAATAATGGAGGTGTTCTAGGGGGAATAACAACTGGAATGCCAGTAACATTTTCGGTAGCATTTAAGCCAACTCCATCTATAGCACTACCTCAAAGAACTGTGAATCTTCAAACGAGAGCTAATGATATATTAGAGATTAAAGGAAGACATGATCCATGTATAGTTCAAAGAGCAGTACCAGTGGTAGAAGGTGTTACAGCTATTGCTATTTTAGATATGCTACTTCAGCAGAATAATCTATAGATATTCTAGAAGGGAGAATAGTTTTGAATAATATCATATTAATAGGTCTATCAGGATGTGGGAAAACATGTCTAGGCAATACAATTAGTAAAGATGAAGGATTAAAGTTTATTGACTTAGATGAGTATGTGGAAGAAAAAAATAATATGACTATAAAAGAAATGTTTAATATCAGTGAAGAATTTTTTAGAGATAAGGAATCAGAGGTAGTGAAGGAAGTTTCTAAAATGAATAATACTATTATTTCTACTGGTGGAGGAGTTATAAAGAGAAAAGAGAATATGGACATTTTGTCCCAAAGTGGATGTATAATATTTATAGATAGAACTCCAGAAAATATAATAGACACATTAGATATATCAAATAGACCTCTTTTGAAAGAGGGAAAAGAAAAATTATATGATTTACATAAGGAAAGATATGAGCTATACAAGAAATATGCTCAAGTTATTGTAGATAACAACGGCAATAAAGAAAAAACTATTAATAATTTAAAGAATATAATTAATGATAAATTTTATAAAAGATAAAAATATTAAATTTAAAAATATTAAATTATTAAATTCTTATCTTTTTATATATTTATCCTATGACTACCAGCTCTAATACTCCCATCTTCTTTAAATTAGGAATAAAGAGCGGTGACGTCCCTGGATAAGGATTTCTTTGCTTACAAAGTCACATATATATCTATTTAAATATTATATTAATATATAGGAATTGAGGTGATGTCATGGATATTAAGAAGGTAATGTCTATAATAAAACGTCAAGAAGGGCTTAAATTGGATTTTAAGCAGAAACTATCTTTAGAATTTGAAAGTGGTAAAAAAGAATTAGCTAAGGATATTTGTGCAATTGCTAATTCTAAAGGTGGAAGAGGATATATTGTTGTGGGTATTGAAGATAAAACAAAAGCTATAATAGGTTTAGATAAAAGTGAAGTTTTTACAGAGGAGCAAGTACAGCAAATAGTATCATCTAGATGTGAACCACCAATTCCAATTTCTGTAGATGAATATAATATAAGAAATAAACGAGTTTGTATAATAACCATATATGATGGAGAGCAAAAACCATATCAACTTAAAGAACATGGAGCATTTTATATTAGAAGAGGATCTACAACTGATACTATGAGAAAGCAAGAGTTGGTAGAAGCTTTTGAAGAGAATTTAGATTTTTACATTGAGACTTCACAAGTTGTGAGAAGTGATATTAGTCTTATAAATATGGATATAGTGAAAAGATATTTTTGTAATAAGGGAATAGTTATAAATGATTCTAATGAAAAATTCCTTATGAGGAGTGCTGGTATATCATATATAGACAAGGATACTGGAGAAGAGAAATGCACCCTAGGAGGACTATTAGTATTCTCTGATAATAATAGCATCTGTATACCTCAAAATATGATTAGAATAACTAATAAATTAGGAAAAGGCAAAGATCGAGTAAATATTGTACAAGGTAATCTTCTAGCAATGATAGATAAAAGTGAAGATATATTGAAAAAAATATTACCTAAAAATTACCCAATAGAAGCTGTAGTAGAAGCAATAAATAATGCTGTTCTATATAGAGAGTATTCTTCCATAGATAGGGTTATAGAGATGGTAATTTCTCGAAATAGCATAATTATTAATAGCCCAGGACAAATGATACAGAATAATTCTACAGGAAAAAGAATTAACTATAATAGAAGAAACATGTGGCTTTATGAGAAACTAACAACCTTAGATAAAAATAAGAGATTTTTAAATAATGAAGGTGGTTTTGGAATAATTAAAAGTTCTTTTAAGAAAAATGTAACCTTTATTAATTCTAGAGCTGAGGATTGCTTTAAAGTTATATTGCCCGGGACAAAACTTTATGAAGGAAAAAACAATGGAAGTAAACTTGGTTAATATTAAGCTTACTAGTTTTATAAGTAGAAGATTAGACGGTAAATTAAGATGTAAAATTTATCGTCTAATCTTTAATGATTAATCAAAGAAGTCTATCTCTTTTTACAAACCTCATTATAAAGTAAAACTAAAGTTCTGATATGAACTTCCTCATCTTTTATTATTCTTTCAAGTACTTCTGTAACCTTCTCATCCTTAACTAATTTTATAGTTTCCTTGTATTGTCTAATGGCAGCCTTTTCACCATCTATATCTTCACGAAGCATGGAGGCTAGATTAGATCCATATTCAATAAATTTAGGGGACCATTCAAGCTCTCTATTTCCTTTAATAATTTCAAATTTTGGATTGCCACCAAGGGCTATTATGAGCTTACCTAAAATCTCTAAGTGTTCCATTTCTACCTGGGCTATATGTTTTAAGCAGCATGCTGCATCTTCAAATTTTTCAGATATAGCTAGGCTATGGTACATATATTGGTTTGTAGCAGTAAGTTCTGAAATAGCACCAGCATAGTTAACTTGTATTAGATTAGCATAAGATTTATTTTTATCCACACAACATATTTCTGGATAAGATAAATCTGATTTATATATATTTTTAGTATCCATAGCATATCTCCTTTAAATTTTTACTATACATACTATGTTAATGATTATATTTTAGTGAGGAATATTTATTCCTAAAAGTTTAACTGAATTGACAAAAAAAAATAAACATGTAATAATTAAAAAAACATATGAAAACAGTTGCAAGAAGGAGTCATATATGGATTTAAGAAGTTTATTAGAGGAAAATCCTATAATAGCTGCAGTTAAAAATGAATTAGAATTAGATATAGCAATAAATTCGGATGTTCAGGTAATATTTGTACTATTTGGTGATATACTTAATATTAAAGAGATTAGTGAAAAGATAAACTCAAAGAATAAGATAGGTATAGTTCATATAGATTTAGTAGACGGTATTACGAGTAGAGAGGTTGGAATAAAGTACTTAAAGAAAGAAACTTATTTCAAAGGTGTAATAAGCACAAAGCCACAAGTAATTAAATATGCAAAGGCTTATGATTTATTGGCGATTCAAAGAGTGTTTATTTTTGATACTCTTTCACTAAACAATGCAATAAAGCATCTTGGTGAAGAGTGTGATGTTATAGAGGTATTACCAGGAGTTATACCGAAGGTCATAGAAAAACTTGCAGAGAAGTCTAATAAACCTATAGTTGCAGGAGGACTTATTGAAAGTAAAGAAGAGATAATAACTGCTTTAAAATCAGGGGCAACCTGTGTATCTACTACAAAGAAAGAGATTTGGGCTATGTAGGCGAAGAGAAATGAGAGAGGCTACATAAGACTAGAATGCTAGTTTTATGTGCCTTTTTGTTTTAATGAATATGAATATTTATACATATTAAATAATTTATGGATGGGGGATTAACATGTCAGATTATATAATTGCATTAGATCAAGGTACTACAAGTTCTAGAGCTATAATTTTTGATAAGGAACAAAATATACTAGGAGTAAGTCAAAAGGAGTTTACTCAAATATATCCGAGAGAAGGATGGGTGGAGCATGATCCTATGGAGATATGGAGTAGTCAATATTCAGTACTTCAAGAAGTTATGGCAAAGTGCAACATAACACAGAAAAATGTAGCGGCCATTGGGATAACGAATCAAAGAGAGACTACTATTGTGTGGGATAAAAATACTGGAATGCCTATATATAATGCAATTGTATGGCAATGTAGAAGGACAGCACATATATGTGAGGAACTAGTAAATGAAGGCTTTAGTGACTATATAAGAGAAAATACTGGATTATTAATTGATGCATATTTCTCAGGAACTAAGATAAAATGGATTTTAGATAATGTAGAAGGGGCTAGAGAAAAAGCAGAAAAGGGAGAGCTTTTATTTGGAACAGTAGATACTTGGTTAGTCTGGAAGCTGACTAATGGAAGAGTCCATGTAACAGATTATACTAATGCATCAAGAACTATGCTCTATAATATTAAGGAATTAAAGTGGGATGATAAAATACTAGATAGATTACAGATTCCTAAATCAATGCTACCTAAGGTTAAAAACTCTTCAGAGATATATGGTCACACTAACTTAGGTGGAAATGGAGGAATTAGAGTTCCTATAGCAGGAATAGCTGGGGATCAGCAAGCAGCTTTATTTGGCCAAGCTTGCTTTGAAAAAGGAAGTGCAAAGAATACTTATGGTACAGGGTGTTTTCTTTTGATGAATACAGGGGATGAAATTATTCAGAGTAAAAATGGATTAATAACCACCATTGCAATAGGTATAGATGGAAAGGTTCAGTATGCTCTTGAAGGATCTGTATTTGTTGGAGGAGCAGTTATTCAATGGTTACGTGATGAATTAAGAATGATAAATGATGCAGTTGATACGGAGTATTTTGCTAATAAAGTAAAAGATAATGGAGGAGTGTATATAGTTCCTGCCTTTGTTGGTCTTGGAGCACCATACTGGGATATGTATGCTAGAGGGGCTATTTTCGGATTAACTAGAGGAGCTAACAGAAACCATATTATTAGAGCTGGATTAGAATCTATAGCATATCAATCAAAGGCTGTTATTGATGCTATGTCCGAAGATGCCGGATATAAGATTGAAAAGTTAAAGGTAGATGGAGGAGCGAGTAGAAATGGCTTTTTAATGCAGTTCCAAGCAGATATAATAGGGCAAGAAGTTACTAGACCGATAATATCAGAGACTACAGCCTTAGGTGCTGCATATTTAGCTGGTCTTGCGGTAGGGTTTTGGAAGAGTAAGGAAGAGATTTCGGAGAAATGGTTTGCTAGCAAAACCTATATGCCAACCTTCGATAAAGAAACTATAGATAGACTTTATTCTGGATGGGAAAAGGCTGTATCAAGGACTAGACAATGGGAAGAGGATTAATTAAACTTATTTTAGGGGGGATATTATGGAGTTAGTTATAAAAAAGTTTAATGAGCTTACCGTAGAAGAGTTATACAAAATATTAAGAGTAAGAAATGAGGTTTTTGTAGTAGAGCAAACTTGTATTTATCAAGATTGTGATAATAAAGACTACAATTCATATCACTTATATTTAGAAGATGAAAATGAAATGGTTGGGTATTTAAGAATAGTTAATAAGGGGATTTCTTATGATGAGATATCTATTGGAAGAGTATTAGTTAAGGAAAGTCATAGGAATAGAGGCATTAGTAGAAAAATCATGCTAGAGGCTATTAAATTTATAGAAGAAGAGCTTAATTCTACTGAAATTAGACTTTCTGGACAAGTATATATAAAAGGATTTTATGAGAGTCTAGGATTTAAACAAGTATCAGAAGAGTACTTAGAAGATGATATTCCACATGTAGAAATGCTATATAAAAAATAAATGTGAATATTTATAGGATTTTATTGGATTAGTAGAATCATGGACACTTTTTTAAAAAAGTGATATACTGTTAGTATAGACAGAGTTCTTTGCGTCAGAGGGAGTTTTTTTACTCAATCTGAAAGCTAGAAATCGTTATCCAGGGATGTAGCAGCCCTTTACTCTCACTTTGAAAAAGGAGAGGGTATTAGAGCTGGTGGTCGATAAATGAAATATTAGTGCTGATAAGAGATGTAGAGACAAGCACAAAATAAGGATTTATATCCTCGTTTTGTCTTGTCTTTTTTGCGATTAAAGGAGGAAATTTTAATGTATGATGTAGCCATAATAGGTGCTGGAGTAATTGGAGCTTCAATATTTAGAGAACTTATGAGATACAATTTAAAAATAGCAATAATAGATAAGGAAAATGATGTTTCTATGGGAACAACTAAAGCCAACTCAGCAATTGTACATGCAGGCTATGACCCTAGGGAAGGAACTTTAATGGCGAAGTATAATGTTAAAGGAAATAAAATGTTTGAAGATATATGTAAGGAACTATCAGTACCCTTTAAAAGAAATGGATCTTTAGTTATAGGCTTTAATGAAGAAGATATGAAAACTATAAAAGAATTATACGACAATGGAAATAAAGTTGGAGTTAAAGGACTGCAAATTTTAAGTAAGGAAGAAGTACTTAAAAAAGAGCCAAATTTAAATAAAGAAGTTTTAGGAGCTTTATATGCACCTACAGGAGGAATTGTTGGTCCTTTTGAATATACCATAGCCCTTGTTGAGAATGGGGTAGAAAATGGTGGAGAAGTTAAGTTAAATAGAAAAGTAGTTGGCATAGAGAAAAAGGAACATTTTATTATAAATACAGCTGAAGGTGAAGTTATAGAAAGTAAATATGTGGTTAATGCAGCAGGAGTTTATGCTGATAAGATACACAACTTAATATGCAGAGAAAGCTTTAAAATAAATCCTATTAAAGGAGAATATTTTGTAATGGATAAAAGTCAAGGAAATGTAGTTAGCCATACTATATTTCAATGTCCATCTAAACTAGGAAAAGGTATATTGGTTACTCCTACAGTTCATGGCAACTTATTAGTTGGTCCAGATGCAGAAATTGTGGAGGATAGAGATAATGTAGCAACTGTAGCAGAGAGTATGGAATTTATAAGAAATACTGCTACAAAAACTACAGATAAGATTAATTTTAGAGAGAGCATAAGAAACTTTGCGGGACTTAGAGCAAATCCTGATTGTGGAGATTTTATAGTAGGAGAAGCAGCAGATGTAAGTGGATTTATAGATGCAGCAGGAATGAAGTCTCCAGGACTTTCTTCAGCACCAGCAGTTGCTTTAGATGTGGTAGAGATTCTTAAAAATTCTGGCCTTAAGGCTGAAGCAAAAAAGGATTTTAAGAATACCAGAAAGCAAATTAACTTTATGGAGTTGTCTAATGAAGAGAAGAAAGAGCTTATTAAAAAGGATAGAAGATATGGAAAGATAATTTGTAGATGTGAAAGTATAACTGAAGGTGAAATCATAGATAGCATAAAAAGATCCTTTGGAAAGATAAGCTTAGATGGTGTAAAGAGAAGATGTAGGCCAGGAATGGGAAGATGTCAAGGTGGATTCTGTGGTCCTAGAGTTCAAGAAATAATTGCAAGAGAACTTAACATTCCAATGGAAGATATAGTTCAGGAAAGTGATGGCTCATATATTTTAATTGGTAGAACTAAATAGGAGGAGACATTTATGTATGATTTAATAGTAATAGGTGGAGGTCCAGCTGGACTTGCAGCAGCTTATGAAGCTTATAATAATGGAGTAGAAAAAATATTAATAGTAGAAAGAGATAAGGAGCTAGGAGGAATACTAAATCAGTGTATTCATAATGGCTTTGGACTCCATACTTTTAAAGAAGAGCTTACAGGCCCTGAATATGCTCAGAGATTCATTGATATGGTAAGCGATACTAAAGTTGAAGTTAAGCTTGATACTATGGTATTAGAAATCAACGATAATAAAGAAGTTCATATGATAAATGAAGAAGACGGATATTTAGTTCAAAAAGGAAAGGCTATCATCCTTGCTATGGGTTGTAGGGAAAGAACAAGAGGAGCTATAAATATGCCGGGAGATAGACCGTCAGGAATATTTACAGCAGGAGCTGCTCAAAGATATATCAATATGGAAGGATATATGCCAGGAAAAGAAGTTGTAATTTTAGGGTCAGGAGATATAGGGCTTATTATGGCTAGAAGGATGTCCTTAGAAGGGGCAAAGGTAAAAGCAGTAGTAGAACTTATGCCATATTCTAATGGACTTAACAGGAATATTGTTCAATGTTTACAAGACTATGATATTCCCCTTTATTTATCTCATACCGTAACTAAAGTTATAGGCAAAAAGAGACTGGAAAAAGTAATAATTGCTAAGGTAGATGAGAATAAGAAACCTATAAAGGGTACTGAAATAGAATTTAATTGTGATACTTTACTATTATCTGTTGGATTGATACCAGAGAATGAATTATCTTCTAAAGCCGGTATTGAGAGAGATAAAAGAACTAATGGACTTGTAGTAAATGAGAGTATGGAAACATCAGTTAAGGGAATATTTGCTTGTGGAAATGTTGTTCATGTACACGACTTGGTAGACTTTGTTAGCGCTGAATCTAAGCATGCTGGGCTTTGTGCTGCTAAATATATTCAAGAGAAAGATATAAAAGGAAATTATATAAATATAATAAATGGTGACAAGGTTAATTATACTGTTCCTCAAAAGTTAAATGTGGAAGCTGTTGATGATAAATTAACTATATTTATGAGAGTAAATAATATTTATCATAATAAAAGTCTTGTAGTTAGATGTGGAGAAGAAAAAATAGCAAGCTTTAAGAGAAATCATTTAGCTCCATCAGAAATGGAAAAGATTTTACTGAGTAAGGATCAATTGAAGAATATTACAGGAGATATAACAATTTCTCTAGAGGATGGTGAATAATATGATAAAAGAGTTAATTTGCATAAGTTGTCCTATGGGATGTCATCTGAAAGTGGATACTGAAAAAATGGAGGTTACAGGAAATACATGTAGAAGAGGTAAAGTTTACGGATTAAATGAAGTTACAAATCCAGTAAGAGTTATAACTACTACTGTAAAAGTAAAAAATGGAGAATTGCCAGTTATACCTGTAAAAACAAAAGAGGCTATTCCAAAAGACTTAAACTTTAAAGCCATGGAAATATTAAATTCTATAGAAGTAGAAGCTCCTTTAGAGATGGGAGACGTTATAGTGAAAAATATTTTAGATACAGGAGTAGATGTAGTGGCATCTAGAAATTTAAGAAAAAGTATCTAATATAAAAATAAATATATTTTTAAATCAATAAAGAATAATATATATATATAAATAGTATATTTACTATGAAGCATTTTAAGGTAGGGGTTTATGGCACAGAGGAGAATTATTGAGAGTTATGGAAGAGACGTTGGATTTACTATAGAGCAATTATGTAAGCTTATAGGTTCATATAAAACTTTGGTTGATACAGCGAGTAGTATAAATTCTATTACGCTTGCCAATAAAGGTGATGTTAAGGATGCTATAAAAAGAGCACGAGAAGTTGGAGGTATAATAGATGAGCTTATAGATGCATTAGACTGTAGTATATGTACTTGGAGTAACTATATGAAATTAAAAACTGAATATATAAACTCTAGATTAGATTTATGTACTATAGAAACTGAGGTAGAAGAAGAACTTAGGTTACAATCAGGACCTTAGATAAATAAAATGGGTTATAAAGTAATTAAGAAGATGTTAATATAAGAGTAAGTTAACATCTTCTAATTTTATTTATGGTGAAAGTGAGAGGTTTGTATGTGGTATGATTACTTTGACTCTGTTATAGGAACTGTATATGTAGTTGTAGAGGAAAATGGAGTGCTAAAGATAGAACTTTTTGAAGAACATTGGAATGAATATTATAATCTTAATAAAGTTAATTTAGAACATAATGTAGATAGGTGCTTAAATGCTACAACTCAGCTAAAAGAATATTTTAATGGGAAGAGAAAAAACTTCACTTTACCCTTATTAATAAATACTACGGACTTCAGAAAGAAAGTTTGGAATGAGCTTATAAATATACCCTATGGAGAGATAAGAAGTTATGGTGATATTGCTAAGGCAATTGGTAATCCTAAAGGAGTAAGAGCTGTAGGTGGTGCAAATAAAGCAAATGAATTTCCTATAGTAATACCATGCCATAGGGTTATTGGTAAAGGTGGAAAATTAGTGGGGTATGCTGGAAATCATACAGATATACAAAGTAAACTTCTTGAATTTGAAAAAAATAATAAAAATAAATTTATTTAAAAACTCATTAATTTACCAGTCATAAATAATTATATACTTACACAAAATAGGCTAAAGAACACCTTTAGTCTATTTTTATTTTAAATAGAATAATAAGGTCAATTTTTATGTTAAATTCTTTCTTGGGAGGATATATATGAAAAAGCTATTGGTATGTGGATTTATAATTTTAACTATATTACTTACTCCGGTTAGCAATATGATTGCCATTGCAGATGATGCAAAAGAAAATAATAATTCAAATTATAATATTACGATGAAACAAGATATTCTAACCTTAATGATGGCATACCCAGAATATATAACTGGAGTTGAAAAAAGCGAAGAAGGGAAAGTTTTTATTGTAACAGCTTCAGGTAAAAAAATACTTTATGATGATAAACAAAGTAAGGATTTCAATGGAAAGATGGATAATGCGGATCTACAAGATATACTAGAAGATATCTATCCTCTTAGCATGCCAGATAAACTTTTAGATATAAATAGGGATCCTGGTAGATTTAGAAATTATAATTTATTAAATGAAGTTTATGGAGGCAGTGAAAGAGAGGTTTCATCTAACTTAATAGGGGTTCCATCACCTTATAAAAGTTATCAATTTAATAAAAATAATGGAGCAGCGGAAAGTTTAAAAGTTGCCATGAAAGAGCTAAAACAATTGTCGCAAGGAAATAATGCTGTATCAGCGCTCATAAATCCAGTTAACGGTACTTTTAACTATAGAGTTATATCAGGTACAGGAAAATTAAGTCCTCATGCTTATGGTATAGCTATTGATATAAAAAGTAATCCTAGTGATTACTGGAAATGGTCGTCTAGAGAAGCTGGAGAAAAAAGAATGTTATCATACCCTAGAGAGCTAGTAGAAACTTTTGAAAGAAATAACTTCGTTTGGGGTGGAAAATGGGGCCATTTTGATATTCTTCATTTTGAATATAGACCAGAGATAATAATCAAGGCAAAGTATTTTGGAGAGACTTACAATAACAGTATGGAATGGTTTGGTGAAATTCCAAGAGATGAAAAAATAAATGAATATATTAGGATTATAGAATCTACTTTAAATTAATATTAATGAGAGACTTTAGATAAGGAGGACCTTTATGAGTATTATAAGATCCATAAAAAAGTTACTTACATGGAAATTAATATTTGGAATATTACTAGCCATTGTTATTGCAAATTTACTTTCATCTAGAGTTAATGCTGAGGATGTAGATGAAGAAGTAAAATCAGAGATTAGAAACTTTATTGAAGAGACTATTACAAAACGAAATAGGGCAATAGTAACAGGAGAAGAAGAAAGTATTAAGTCTGTCTATGACATGGGAACTAAATATGGAAAGTGGGCTTATGAGAATGAAGAGAAAAAAATGATTTATCTTCATAATTGGGAGCAAAAGCAAGGTGTAAAAATTACTGAGATACTTCCTAAGGTAGTAGTAAATCGTATAAGTGAAAAGGACAATGGATTTAAAGTTAATTTCACATGTTCTACAGAATATAGATATGTTTATGAAGATAAACCTGAAGAAGTTAATGCTGCAAGAATAGGAACATACCATGTACTTACCTTAATTAGCAAAGATGATAGTTTTCTGATAAATAAGGAATGGTATACAGATCCTTTCGCTGATTCATTAAACTTAGAAAAGCTAAAAGTAGATGATGTAAAGGAATTTATATTAGCACAGCAGCCTAAGGATTTTTCTAATTTAGATGAAAGGAGAAAATCATCTATAGAATATGCTAACAAATATTGTGGAGCAGCCACAGAAGAGGAATTTGGATATAAGTATAATAAAGAATATAGAAACTTCAATCCAGAAGGTGGAGATTGTGCTAACTTTGCTTCTCAGATATTGCATGAAGGTGGTAAATTTAAGAAAAACTCAGCATGGAATTATTCTAAAGGAGAAGCAACAGGTTCGTGGGTAAATGCAGATAAATTTAAAGATTATTGGGTATATAGTGGTAGAGCTTCAGTAATAGCTTATGGAACTTATGATAAGGTATATAAAGCTTCATATCAACTTATGCCAGGAGATTTCGTAGCCTATGAGAAAAAGGGTGATATTAAGCACATATCTACGGTAACTAACGCTGACTCTAGAGGATATGCTTTAGTTACTTGTCATAATACTGATAGAAATGATGTACCTTGGGACTTGGGATGGAGTGATAAAAATATTAAGTTCTGGCTTGTAAGGGTGCATTATTAAAAGATTTAATTAACCTTATTAGGATACATAGCATACTCTAAAATATAAACACTTATATTAGAGGGCAATATGTATCCTATTAAATTTGAAAATTTATATTATGAAAAAATTTGGGGGGGAAGAAAATTAGAGAATTATAGAAGAAATCTTCCCAAAGGAAACATAGGAGAAAGCTGGGAGATTGCCTGCCATAAAAATGGAATGAGTATAGTTAGTAATGGAGAATATAAGGGGAATACACTTATTGAAGTAATTAATAAATATAAAAATTTAATTATAGGAGATAAGGTATATATAGATAATTTTAAAGAAAGAGATTTTCCACTATTGATGAAAATTATAAATTCTAATGAGAATCTATCTGTTCAAGTTCATCCAAGCGATGAATATGCTCACAGAGTAGAAAGTGATAATGGTAAGGTAGAAGCATGGTATATTTTAGACTGTGAAGAAGGGGCGGAAATAATTGTTGGTACCAGAAAATGTACAAAGGAAGAATTTAAGAAAAGTTGTAATGAAGGTACAATAGAAAATTATATGAATAGAATACCAGTTAAACCGGGTGAACTATTTTTAATAGAGGCGGGGTTACTTCACTCCATAGGTAAAGGAATATTACTGGTAGAAATACAGCAGAATAGCGATACGACTTATAGAGTTTATGACTATGGTAGGGGGAGAAATCTCCATATGAAGAAAGCCTTAGATGTGATTAATTTTAAAGGTGAGCCTAAGAGGATATTTATAAATAATGACCGAACAGTAGAGAAATGCATTAATTTAGACAAACTTAATGTAGATGTATATAATGTAAGTGGAAGCCTTAGTGAGACTAGTAATAAAGATAAGTTTTATATATTCACATGTATAGAGGGTGAAGGAAAAATAAGTTTTCTAGATAATGGAGTTAGAGAAGAGGTAAGTATAACGACTTTAGAAAGTTTTTTAATTCCAGCATATTTAGGAGAATATACAATAGTAGGAAATATGAAGCTAATAAAAAGTTATATATCTTAAAGTTTGATATAGAATTATAGTAAGCCCTAAGTTTTAAAGAAATATTAAGCTTAGGGCTAATTTTTTATATAAATTTTATTGTATATATAATTATAAATTATTATATAATTTACATAAATTTAGATATATAGTAAGATTTAATGAGATAGTATAAAAGATTAAATCCATATAGGAGAATACATAGAGATTTAAAAGGAGTGTAGATAAGTGTATAGCAGTAAAAGAATCGCAGAATTAAAGGAATTAGGATTTTTACTTCAAAATGACAAGGAACATTTCTCAGTAAGATTTTTATCAAGAGCAGGAAACATGACTTCTGAGGAAATGATACATATTGCAGAATTATCCAAAAAGTATGGAAGGGGATATGTGGGATTCACTACTAGACTTTCAGTAGAAGTACCTTGGATACATGGGGATAATGTAGATGCGCTTATGGAAGAAGCTAAAGCATTAGGATTAAGACATGGCGGAACGGGGAAAAAGCTGAGACCTTTAACAGCATGTAAAGGAAGTATATGTTTGCATGGTAATATAGATACTCAAGGGCTATGTAATAAATTATCTGATAAGGAGTTTGGAGAAGCAACTCCTCATAAGTGTAAGGTAGGAATTTCAGGATGTGCTAATAATTGTGCTAAAGCAAATCTTAATGATATAGGAATCATAGGACTAACTGTACCACAATACAATGATGATAAATGTGTTGGATGTGGTATCTGTATAAAAACCTGTAGGCAAGGCGCATTAACACTTGTAGATAAAAAAATAAAATTCAATGAATCTAAATGTGTTAACTGTGGGAATTGTGTAAGAGCATGTAAAACAGGTGGATTTGAGATAAAGGAAAATGGAGCTAGAATATATATAGGTGGAAGATTTGGAAGAGCTTATAGATTTGGAACTGATTTAGGAATAATTTTTAAGGAGGATAGGATTTTTGATGTAGTAGAAAAGATACTTATTTATTATAGAGAAAATGGACAACCTCTTGAGCGAATAAGTTATGTAATGGATAGATTGGGTGAAGAAAAAGTAATAAGTGATATATTAAAAATGGTATAAGTATTGTATATTAAATGTGAAAAAGAAAGATTAATATTAGTTATAGAGATATATAAATCTTTCTTTTTAATTTTCTAAAGGTTAACATATAAATTATATAATTTTAAATATTAAGCTATATTTTTCTATGATAATAAATAGTAATCAGTTACATAACTGGTTATTAATAATTGGACAAGTTGTTGTTAATATAATAATATATACAAGTAATAATAAGTTTATACAAGGGGGAATTTTAATAGTGGAACACCTTATTGCTACTGTAATAATACCTAGAGTTATTGAATTACTAGAATTAATGGGAACAATAGTAATCTTAGTAGCGGGATTAAAAGCTTTCTACAGATATGTATTAAGTTTATTTAAACCTTTAAATGGATCTATAAAAGTAGATTTTGCACAAGCGCTAGCTCTTGCACTAGAGTTTAAATTAGCATCAGAGATTTTAAAAACTGTAATAGTAAGAAACTTTGATGAGATGTATATACTAGCTGCAATAATACTACTTAGAGCTATATTAACATTTGTTATTCACTGGGAAATAAAAAGTGACGAACACTAGTTGGCTTTAATTATCTATAATTATTTCTAATTAAGATTTACTTTAACTTCATATAATTATCTAAAAAGAGAGCTACGAAATAGTAACTAAACTCAGGTTTAGTAGTATTTTGTAGCTCTTTTTATAACTTTAAATTATTTATTATACTTTAATCTGTTTAATAGACTTATCGGAAGTGTTGTAATTTCTACAGTATCATCAAATTGTCTAGATAAATTAACCGGTCTTGGTGTGAGTGTAGGAGGAGCCAATAGATCTTGTTGATGATAGATACCTCTAATAGCATCAAAAACTCCAAGCATATCAAGAATGCCGTAACCCCAAAATTCATTAGGATATGCCTCGTTTGGTCTTTTTCGAGTTCCTCTAATTAAAAAGGTCTTTATAGTTTCAGAAGACATAGTAGGCATATTTTCATCAGTTATGCCCCACTGATACATTAAAGCTATAGCACCAGCTAATACTGCAGTGGCGGCGCTAGAGCCAGAAATAGTTGTAGTAGTATTATTTAAAGAAGTTGTTAATACATTTACTCCACCACAGGTTATTTCAGGTTTAATTTTATTTGTTACTGTAAATCCAACGCCAGAATTTGAACCTATAGTGTTGGTATTTTGATTATAAAATGCAGTTGTAATGGCTGAATTACTAGTAGATGGTATAGTGAGGGTTATAAAATTATCTGGATTTAACAGAGCTGTACCTGGTCTTGATAAGGGCCTTTGGTCAATCCAAACATTGAATGAGCCATTTACAATATAATCGCCAAATAAGTTTAGGGTCCATATGCCAGTAGCTATATTAGAAAATCTTAAAAACATTAATTCATTACCGGATATAATTTCTGGGAAATAATAAGTAACAGTAGTAGTAGTATTCTCATATAGAAAATTAAGTTCGGTATTCTGACCTGGCTTTATAGGTATTCTAGAAAATACCTGACCACTTGGAGAAGTTATTCCTAAGGACATCTTATCGGGATAGCTGCACCATATAGACACATTTAGGTCATTTTGATTTTCACCAACTGATAATTCTACAGATACAGTTTCTCCAGTATTATTTATATAACCAGAGGAGTGAGTTTCAGAATTGCCTTGATTACCAGTACCTACAGCAAAGGCCACAGTTGAAGCAAAGGAGTAATAATCAATGAGTTGTTCAAGGGCATTAGTACCATCATGTCCACCTAAATTACTACTAATAGGCAAAAATATTACCATAGGTCTTTGATACTTGTTACGCTCTTGTAAAAGATAGAGCATAGCTGTAGCAATATCTGTATTAGAATAAATTGGAATAGGTCGCTGTGAGAAGTCTGATATATCAGAAAACTCTCTAACAGGTCTTAGCTTTACTACTATAAAATCAGAGTTAGGAGCGGCACCTCTTACATCATTATAACCTCTTGCGCCTATTATACCAGCACATTGGGTACCATGACCGTTGGTATCTCTTTCTGGTACTATAGAATAGGGATCACCACCTTCTCTACTTAAGCGGAGAGCAGCATTTATTTGTTCTTGAGAGTATACACTACCGTATCCTATATTTTCTGGTGGTATACCACTATTGTCACTTTGATCCCAGATAGATAAAATCCTTGTTGTCTCATCTTCTCTAGTAAATTCTATATTTAAGTAATCTATACCAGTATCGACAGTACCTATGATTACTCCAGTACCAGTTAAATCAATAGGCTTACCTTCTGTGAATTGAATTATATTAGATGTTTCTAAAGGAGATAATTGAGTGAGAATAAATTCATTAGAAGGCTCTATTATATTGATATTCGGAACATTAGAAATTAAGTTTTCATAACCAACTTCTACAAATATAACTGCCATATAGGGAGTTAGAATTATAACACTAGCTTGTGGAATTGTTGCTATAGAACCAACTACATCTCCACTATAATAAATTATATAGCTAGTATGTTGAGATGGATCATATACTTGCTGAGTTATTTCCCTCAAATCATTTAAATTCATAAATTAAACCTCCTCAGAAGCGGTTGTTATTCTTCTATATAATTCATTAGGACTATTGATGTAACATTTATAAGGGAGATGATTTTCTATAGTATTACTATGATTTATAGAATTTCTATATAGGGGAGAAGATCTAAGAATTTCAAAGGAGCCTTGTAGATCTAACATACCATAGCCCCATTCAGGATTGGGATATATGTCTCCAGCTCTTTTACTAGTTCCTCTTGTTAAATAAGAAATCATAGTAGGACCATAAAGGTTAGGTTCATTTCCTAATACAATACCCCACTGTAGCATAAGTAAAGTAGCACCACATAGGACAGCCCCAGCTACCGAACCACCAGAAAGAACGGTATTTTCATTATTTAATCCTGTAGTTAATGCATTAACACCACCTGTAGTTATATTGGGTTTAGTCCTATTATCAGCAGTAAATCCTCTTCCAGACTCTACGGCTATAGTATTGCTATTCTGATTATAGAAGGATGTAGTCACTGCGTTACGCGCATTGGCAGGAGCTTGTAATGTGACATATGGATCAGCATTTAAAACTCTAGTAGTTATTTGGATAATAGGTCTTTGTGGTAACCACATATTATATCCACCGTGAACTATATAGTCGCCTCTAAGCCTTAATCGCCAAAGGCCTGCTTTAGGATTTTTTATGGTTATATATATAGCTTCATTACCAGTTGCAAATTCGGAAAGATTAAATGTTATATTTATTATACTATTTTCAACAGTAAGATTAACTTGTTCGAATTTACCATAAGGTGGCTTAGGTTCAATGGGTTGAACAATTTCGCCGCTAGGAGAAATTATAGATATAGATATCTTATCAGGTCTTTGAGTCCAAAGCATAAGAATTAAATTATCCTCATTTTCAGCTACAATTAACTCAATTAACTCTAGAGAATTACTTTTTAAAAATCTGCCAGATGCATGTATTAAATTACCAGATTGATTTCCCGTATTAGTAACAAAGATAAGACCCCTTCTAGAAGAAAAAAAGTCGATATCTTGTTCTAAGGAAGAAAGTCCTTCATGACCACCCCAGTTTGTTCCAGCAGATAATAGAACACTCATAGGTGTTCTTGAAATTAAATTAAAGTCAGCTACAAATTGTATTGCAAGGTAAATATCAATACCTTCATAAATGAGTAGATCTTTTCTGTCATTGACTCCAATTAATCTAAGATTGCTTGTTTTAGCCTCTTTGAGTTTAACTATTAAAAACTCACATTCAGGTGCACCACCTATTACATCATTTAATCCTTTAGCACCGATTAAACCAGCCATACTAGTACCATGACCTATTTCATCACGAGAAGGAACAATATCGTAGGGATTTCCCCCTTGGGTAGAGGAGAGAATGGCTCTATTAATATCCTCGCGTGTATATACGGTTCCAAAGAATGGCGCATTTTCAGTAGTAGTATTACTTTGAATGGTTTGGTCCCATATAGCTACGATTCTTGTAGTACCATCATCATTTTGAAATTGAGGATTTAAATAATCTATACCTGTATCTATAATTGCAGCGATAGTGTTTTCACCTGTAAGGTTTAAAAATCCCTCTCCGTGAAGTTGTGTTATGTTAGCAGCATTTACTGGTTCTATTGCTGATAAAGTATAAGGAAAACTAACATCTATATCAAGTATATTTATAAATCTACGAATAAATTCATCATATTTACCAACCTGTATAGAAACTATATATACTGTAGGATTTACTCGGTATGCACATGCATAGTCTATGTCTTTAAGTTCATTTATTAGATCCTTATCATATTTAATAAAAAGAGTAATGAAATCTTCACTAAGATAGGCTTCTTTACATGAATTAATCTCCCTAGATATATTTAAAATATCCATTAATAAAAAACACATCTCCAAAACTTATTTATCTACATATAGTATTCAAAAGGATATAAAGTAGTTACAGATTAAATAAATTTAAAATTATCTATATAAAAAATGAATTTGATATAAATAATTTTTTATTTTAGACTTATGATGAATACTGAACATCATTATAGTAACAAGACAAAAATATATAAAGGTGTTATAATATCAAGGTGAGTTTATAGAACAATTTTATAAACTTTCTATGATTGAAGATATAAAAATATAGATATTATAAATATATGAGGTGATATAAATGAGTGGTATAGCAGGAGAAGGTTGTGAGATATTAGTACCTTTTAATGAGAGAAAGCCCTTGGAAGAAATAGAGAGAAGTTTAATAAAAAAATATAGAAAATCTGTATGGTCAAAGTTTATAAAGGCTGTTAGAGAATATAACTTAGTTGAGGAGGGCGATAGAATAGCTGTTGGAATATCTGGAGGCAAGGATAGCATAATAATGGCTAAATTATTTCAGGAGTTAAAACGCCATGGACAGGTAAATTTCGAACTAGAATTTATTGCTATGGACCCAGGATATCATCCGCAGATTAAGGAATTATTACTAGATAATTGTAAGTACTTAAATATACCTATACACACTTTTGATTCTAAAATATTTGATATTATAGATGAAATAGCAAAGGATTATCCATGTTATATGTGTGCTAGAATGAGGAGAGGGGCATTATATTCCGAGGCTGAAAGACTTGGGTGTAATAAACTTGCTTTAGGTCATCACTTTAATGATGTTATTGAAACAACAATGTTAAATGTACTTTATGGAGGAACTTTCAAAACCATGCTACCTAAGCTTAAGGCAACTAACTTTAAAGGATTAGAGCTTATACGTCCTCTTTATTATGTAGAAGAAAGTTACATAGAAAACTTTATACAAAGTAGTGGCATATGGCCGTTAAATTGTGCATGCATGGTAGCTGCAAAGAAGATTGGTAACAAGAGACATGAAATAAAAGATATGATTAAAGAAATGAAAAAAACTTTTAAAGATGTAGATAAATCTATATTTAAATCTGCGGAGAATGTAAATATGGATGCTATTTTAGGTTGGCAGAAAGATGGAGAGAAACATTCATTTTTAGAAGAGTATGATGGGGAATTTCTAGATTAAACTCAAGATGGGTTAAGAATCACTTTTTCTAATACTAAGTATTAAATTTTAATTATATATTATCATAAGAAAAACCTCTTAATTTGAAGTTAAAACTTTAAATTAAGAGGTTTAATATTTTTATATCAAGTTTTTATAAAAGTCCACCTATTGAAACAAATAGTGAAGCAAAAACTAAAGAAACAATTGTCATAAGTTTTATTAATATGTTGATTGATGGACCAGATGTATCTTTGAATGGGTCTCCAACGGTATCTCCAACAACAGCAGCTTTATGAGCATCGCTACCTTTACCACCGTGAGTACCTTCTTCAATATATTTCTTAGCATTATCCCATGCACCACCAGAGTTAGACATGAAGATAGCAAGCATAACACCTGAAACAAGAGAACCTACTAAAAGTCCACCTAAAGCTTCAGTACCAAGTAAGATACCAATTATTAGTGGCATTGCTACAGCCATTATTCCTGGAAGAAGCATTTCCTTTAGTGCTGCAGCTGTTGAAATTTCAACACATCTTTTATAATCTGGTTTTCCAGTACCTTCTAGAAGACCTGGAATGTTTCTAAATTGATTACGAACTTCAACGATCATTTTATTAGCTGTTTTACCAACTGATTGCATTGTAAATGCTGAGAATAAGAATGGAAGCATACCTCCAATTAATAAACCAACAATTACTTTAGGATTTAAGCAGTCTATTGTAGTTAATCCGACAGCTTGAGAGTAAGAAGCGAATAATGCTAATGCAGTAAGAGCTGCAGAACCAATAGCGAATCCTTTACCCATAGCAGCAGTAGTATTACCAACAGAGTCTAACTTATCAGTAATCTTACGAACTGATGAATCAAGACCTGACATTTCTGCAATACCACCAGCATTATCTGCAATTGGACCATAAGCATCAACAGCAACTGTAATACCAGTAGTTGATAACATTCCAACAGCAGCAAGAGCTATACCGTATAGTCCAGAGAAATAATAAGCTATTAGTATAGCAATAGCAATTAATATTATAGGTAGAGCTGTAGATTCCATTCCAACAGCAAGTCCAGATATAATTGTAGTTGCAGAACCAGTTTCAGATTGTTCAGCAATTTTCTTTACTGATCTATAATCACTTGAAGTATATACTTCTGTTAATTTACCAATTAATAAACCAACTATAATTCCTGAAATGATTGCAAAGAATGGTAAGAAGTCTCCGAAGAATACTTTGCTAAGTATTGCAGAAGATATAACAACTAATACACTAGCTAAGTAAGTTCCACTATTTAAAGCTTTGTGTGGATTTTGGTTCTTACTATTATTTACAAGTATAATACCTATTATAGAGCAGAAGATTCCTGCTGCAGATATTATAAGTGGGAAAATAGCTCCATTTACTCCGAAGGCAATTACACCTAATGTAATTGCAGATATGATAGAACCAACATAAGATTCAAATAAGTCAGCTCCCATACCAGCAACGTCACCAACGTTATCACCAACGTTATCTGCAATTACTGCAGGGTTACGAGGATCGTCTTCTGGAATACCAGCCTCTACCTTACCAACGAGGTCAGCACCAACGTCAGCAGCTTTAGTATATATTCCACCACCAACACGGCCAAAAAGAGCTAGAGTAGATGCTCCTAAGCTAAATCCAGTAAGCACTTCTACATTACCAGTAATAAAATAAACTACACTTACTCCTAGTAGACCAAGACCTACAACACATAGTCCCATAACAGCTCCACCAGAGAATGCAATTGATAATGCTTTATTCATACCAGAAGTTCTAGCACCCTCAGCAGTTCTTACGTTAGCCTTAGTTGCTGTATGCATACCAATATAACCTGCCATGGTTGAGAAGAATGCTCCAACTAAGAAGCAAACTGCTGTAACCCAACTTCCTATTCCGAAACCAATTAACACAAAAATAATAGCACAGAAAATAATTAACACTTTGTACTCTGCTTTTAAGAAAGCAGTAGCACCTTCGCTGATAGCTGAAGCAATTTCTTTCATTTTATCTGTACCTTCACTACTTTTATTAATTTTTGATAGTAGTAAAAAGGCAGATATTAAGGCAAGCAATCCAGCAGCTACACATACGTAGATAAGATTGTTCATAATAAAATCCCCCTATAAATTTTTTATAAAATTAATAAAACAACTGAAGCAGTATGTAAAATAAAATAAGAACTTCAATTGATTTATTTTTAGTAATGCCGTTATAAATAATACATAATTAGTATTATTTATAGAAAGTTTTATTTAATAAAAATAAATTAGTAGCTTCTATGAAAATATAAAATTAAAATGAATCTAATATGATGGGTTTTAATTTGTAATATAAGAGCCACAAATAATAAGGTTTTCAATATTACTTAAAAAGCTTATTAGTACTAATAAATGTTATCATCATAATAATTTTATGTCAAATATAAGTTGAATTTTATTTAAATATCTTTGAATATATTAAAAGAAAATATAGAATTATTTTAATATACTAAATTGTGATACATTTTATATGTAGAAAGAAAGTATTAATGCCACCTTATAAATATCAATTATCATTAATAATTATGGTTAATTCATATAAAAAGGACACCTTAATATTACTTAGGTAAAATGGAGGAATTTTATGCTTGTAATAAGTATGAAAGATGTATAAATAATTATTTGAAATAAAAGGAAATTAAATACGCAATTAGTGAACGTATTAGTATAATTTATGTTAAATGTATTTTCGGTAATACAGGCTTGAATTAATTTAAGGAACTTATATATAAATTTCAAAGATTCAAGTATAAAGTATAAAACATCTAATTATACACAAAGTATAAGTTTAGATGTTTTATTTATAGTTTATTTTAAATTATTTTGTTTATCTTTCCAAAATTGTAATGATTGTAGACAATGCCTTGTTAAACACATTACTTTATTTTCAAACTCAAGATTACCATTTAATCTATTGCAAAACATATGAATGATACTTAGCACTATATCCAATTTACTATTAGTTAAGTTACCAGAGTTATCAACAGAGTTCATTTTTTCAGCAAAAGAATTTAAACTTTTTTTTCTTAATTCTAGTAATTTTATAATAAGAGAACGATCAGTAAATTCATCTCTAAATGGTAAAGTAATATTAAAATCTGATATTTGCAAATAAAGATTTCTTTTTTTGTTAAACAAGTCCCTATATTCATTTTTATCATATAAAGTTATGAATATATCTTTCTGAGTATAATAGTCTAGACCTAATTCATTTAATATACTGATTATACCTATAACGGCAATTTCCTCTAATTCTAGATTTAAAGCATTAGTTCTTATGAGTTTTATAATATTAGAAACAAATATGCTATCATCACAAAATATATTTTCAGCATAATCTATTAGTTGATTACCTCCGTAGCGTTCCATTTCTCTAAAATAAGAATCAAAGTCTATTGAATATATTATTTGTTTATTAATCAATTCGTTAAACCATATATTTAATTTATCTAATAAATCATTTTTTTTATGCGATTTATTTAATTTTAATCTAAGGCGTAAGCTTCCACCTTTGTCACTATATCTTAAGAAAAAGAATTTTTCGATGTCATTATTGCTTTTTAATGTTTCACAGAAAGGTAATAATTCAAATCCTATAAATTCATTTGTTCTATCTCCTAATCCGTATAGTTTCATATATACCCATTCACTACCTGGTAGAAAGCATCTATCAGGACTAAATGTCGGAGTATTAGCTCTATTGTTTATATAGTTAGAATTTGTAGAATAGTTTAAAAATATTTTATGGCTAGGTTGTGAATTTTTATTTAATACCAAAGGAATTATAAATTCAGAAAAGTATTTTCCATCACTTCCTTGTGCAATTAGATTATTTTCCATTTCTAAGGTTTCAGTAACTATAATTTCTTTAGCATCCTTCTTTAATACTTCAAATAATATATCTAAATGTTCTAAGATATCTAAATTTAATAATAATCGATTATCTGAATATGAACTTTCTTTCATAAATATATATTGAGGAATTTTATTATTAGAAATCCATTCGTTTATTTTAGTATGAAAGTTATGTTTATCTACACTTTTATAATCAAGATTTAATGCATTTAGAGAAAGTTTCCATTGCTCTGGAAGTAATACTATATTTTTGTATGATATTCTAGGTATATAATTAAGTTCTAAGAAATCATCATCTAATAAAAATGAAAATAATTGTTTTGAAGAACAATCTGATATTTCAATTAAGAACTTGGTGATGTCACTGCAGAATATAGGATTAATCATACTCTCAGATTTGAATTTTATTTTTTTATTCATTGTTTTAGATTTAACAAAAAATCTATCATTATCTATACCTACATATAAATCTGATAACGCTATTGATTTTATATCATTAGAATTATTGGTAGAAAGACTAATTTCATATTTTCTATTTGAAGATACAGTAGTTACATTTCCATGTCTGCCATACATTGGAGTTTCATTAATTGTTACTAGTATTTCATTATCATTTAAGTCTGATTCCATTTCATTTAACTCTTTTAAATAATGAATACTATCATCCAGTAACTCTGAAAATCTTCCAAAGCTTTTTCCAGCTCCATTAGAACCTATTGTGGGACCTAAACATATTAAAAAATCTCCATTATCAATGTCTGAACAAGAGTTAGCAATTATGTTTGCATATATTTCCATAGATGAGGGAATCGGTGTAAATCTATTTAATTCGTATTTATCCAATATAGTCTTTAGTTCAAAAGCTTCAATTTTTACTTCATTTATATTTTTCTTTAAGGCATTTATAATTTTATCATATAAATACTTATTTATAGACTTCCTTTTTCCAACGGAGATATAATAACGAGAATCATGTATATTTTCAATGTTTGCATATTTGTCATGAAAACCTAGACCTATATTAGAATCCATAAGCTCCAGTAATGGAACCTCTCTATATATTCCATATTTCTCTTCAAAAGACTGCTTATAAACCATGAGACTTTTTTTGCTAGAATCTTCACTAATTAAGTAGAATAAAGATGCAAACTCCTCTATTGACTGCTTAATTTTTTTATTAAGCTTAATATCATTTTTAGAAACTAATTTCATATCAACTTGAACATAGTCTTTAGTTTCAATAATTAACTTCATTTTAGTTATTAATTTATTATAGATATCTTCCCCTTGTCCAACACTTGTTTTATTATATTTTTCAATAAGACCCTTAATTTCTATAAGTTTAATATATATATTAGGGTTAGATTTAAGTTTACTTAAAATATCAAGAATATAATTTAGGGGATTAGTATTCACTATAGGAGGTCTTAGTTCGGATATGAGATATTCATTTTCTAATAATTGATATATAAAATTTTTTATTGTGCTATCTTCCACATCTTTATTTAAGTCTTTTAAATGATTGAATAAATCTATAAACTTTATAGGATTTTCACATAAACTCATTGAATATTTCACCATATTTGAATTCGTAATAGAACTTGTTTGGGATCTTGTTTTTTTGTCTGTGACATAATCTCCCATATTACTAATGTATGGTATTTTAAGTCTGGAACCTGTTTCATAAACTATATTATTTTTAGTTAGTTTTAATTCTTGCATTATTGACTCATCTTTTTCTATCATTTTAATAACTTTATAACACCATTCCATATCTATTCTAGTACTTTTAATAAAATTTTCTTGATTACTTAATTTAATATCAGAGGAATCATCAAAAAAACCTACATTAATTCCTGAAAAAAGACCATATGGAGTAGTTCTTGTACTCATCCTTATTAAATATTTGATGAAAGAATCTACGATTTTACTGTTGCATTTATTGTCAATGCATACATTTGAATTTTTCATTGATTCATAGAGTGACAAGCTAGAAACGTTAATAGCTTCAATGATAATTTTATTACTAAAAAGATTAGTTAATTCATTATAATTTAATTCATTAATTCTGAATAAATTTTTATATAAGTCTATTGGGTATAACGGTGTTCTCATCATAAAAAAGTCTGCAGCTTTAAATAATTCTAAATTCATGTTTTCAGCTTCTTTCTATATTTATATTGAATTTTATATATAAATGAACCTCATGTATGAAATTTATATATGAATAATTAAAATTACAGAAAATTAGTGTTTAATTTAAATATATTTAAGAAATATAGAGAATTATAAATAGTTAAACAACATTATATATTAAAAAAAAATATTTGTAAATAATCGTATTATAAGATTTTATTTGTAAAATTTCAAATAATTGTATTTACATTTATGGAAATTATATATATAATGTAACTTGTAGAAGATAACTAACAGTTAATAAAGTGTGTTAAGAAATTGTGTTTAAGAATATAGAGTATTATTTATAAAGTGGTGATATTAATAAAATTAAAGTAATATATTAATTTTATTTTATTGTTAATAAGGTGATTATGGACAAGCTAATGCATAAGGGTATTAAGATATTAAGAGTATTGATAGGTGATAAAGATTATATGGATATATTAACTAAGTAATTATCTTAATAATATACAGAATATTAATGATAAATTTTTGATGATATTAACTATAATTTTAACTGTATCCTTACTTTGTTTTGTTAGACTTTATTACAAGGGAAAAGTTTACATAATTATTTATTGAAAGGTGGTGATTAAATGAATAATAATAGTTTCAGTTTAGATTTACAAAAGAATGAAGGAATTGGGAGTAATGCTTTAACTCCAACTCAAGATTCCGGTGGGGGCAGTGCAGGTAGCGGTATATCTATAACTTCATTTTGCTGGCCTACTGGTCCATGTCCTACTAATAGTGGTTGTTCTTCACCCACAACTCAATCTATAACTAAAAATAGCATATTTGTGAAGTGTGGGCAATTTTAAAACAAAAACTAAAAAAGAGATTCATATATATGAATCTCTTTTCAATATTAAATTAGAATAATGCGGTTAAGATTTAGTATTGTTCTAATAGTATATATACTGTTAGTTGAGTATTTTAAATTATTTAAAGTAAGTAATTAGAAAAATATTAAGCTTATAGGTATATTTGTAAAGAACTGAAATTAGCGGACTATAAGATTTATAGGTGAAAAGGTACATAATAATATTTTTAAGCAAGAATAAGAGTTTGGATATAAATTATTATTAAGTTTCAAATTAAATAAATATACTATGCATGAAAATGTACATATTTTAGAGCCCTAAAAATAATGAGTTGCTTTTAAAAATTATAGTCAATACCTAAATTGGTAAATACTTTAGTGTTTATTATAAATGATAAATTTTGAAACAGAAGGTGAGACCATGAATTATATTAAATCTGTATTATATAATAAAAATGAATATGATAAGAAAATATTAGATATGATTAATTTCATAATAACCAAATTAATGGGTGAGTTAGAATCTAACTCAAGTTTGACTTTTGAAGATAAGTATATTAACTTATTTAATTATTCTGCAATATGTTTATTATTAGCAGAAAGTAAAGATGTATTAGGCGAAGATATTGATTGGGATGGCATAGTTCTTAATAACATGAAGAAAGTAAAAAATATACTTGATGAAATGGGATATTATACACCGCCTTGCAACTTTGAAGGAAATTCCGATGTAGCTTTTAGTATATATGCACTAGCTAAAAAAACTACATACTATGATGTTTTTTTAGAAGGATTAAATAATTTGATTCTAGAACAAACTAAAATAAAATTGAAAAGTTTAAAACAGAATAATAAAGAAATATTATTGGAAGACTACGATTTAATTAGTGGATTGGCTGGAATATGTTTATATTTAATACAATTTAAATCACATAAACATATAAGAAAAACTATTATTGAGATCATAGAATGGTTAATTTTGCTTATGGATGAAGTAAATGTAGATGGATATAATGTACCTATGTTTTATATAAAATCAGAAAATCAGCATTACCCTAACAAAGATTTTTTTCCAAATGGTAGTTTGAACTTTAGTTTATCACATGGAATATCTGGTGTATTGGCTACTTTATCGATTTGCTTAAAGGAAGAAATTGAAGTTCAAGGACAAAGACAATGCATGAAAAAGATACTAGATTTATTAAAAAATACTATGTATATTGAAAATAAAAAATATTGTTGGCCTGGAATATTAGATTTGAAAGATTATGTTAATCATGATTATAGAAGGTTTAGCAATGGAGCCAGTTGGTGTTATGGAACTCCAGGTATTGCAAGAGCGATATTTCTAGCAGCTAATGAATTAGGGGATAATGAAGGAAAAGATTTAGCTACTCAAGTTATGATTAATATATGCAATATGAATTATAAGCAATTAAATTTAGGTTCACCTATAGTATGCCACGGATATGCTGGATTGTTAGCATGTATTTATACAATGTATTTAGATACCAAGAATAAAATATTTAAAGATGCTATATTTAAATATTCTAATACTATTGTTAGTTATTTTAATACGAATAATAAATATGGATTTCAAGATATTATTATTGATAAATACAATAATAATATAATTAAAGAAGATAAAGTTAACTTTTTAGAAGGAAATGTAGGAATAGCATTAGCTTTATTAGTAACTTACAAATGGGACAAACCTATCTGGTTAAGACATATGGGATTAATTTAGATAAATAGTAAGTTTATAATAATTAGAAGACTGGGGAGTAATTATGAATGATATAAGGATATCTAAAAAAGATATTATTTATTCAAAAAATAATGAGAAAAGAAAGGTTAAACAAGAATCATTTAGTACTAAAAAGTGGTTATTAATGGAGTCAATACCTATAATTCCATATCAAATTACAATAATCATAATTAATAGTTTTGTATCAATTACTGGAATATATACAGCTTTATTATCAAAATCGCTTATTGATTACGCCATAAATAAGGATAGAGAAAATATGTGGTTATGCCTTATAATATTTTCAATTATTACATTTGTAAAAGTGTTTTTAACTCCATTAATTTCAATCATTACAGCGAAGTCTTCCCTAAAATTTAAAAATTTATTACAAAATAAAATGTTTAAACATATTTGTTATAGTAAATATGGAAGTATAATGAAATATCATAGTATGAATTTATTGACAAGAATAACATCAGATATAAATATTATATCTTCAATTATTTTAGAGACTATCCCTAATTTAATTTCATTAATTATAACATTTGTTATTTCATTATTAGTATTAATAAGGTTGTCTTTTCAAATAGGTATTATTGCATTAATTTCTGCACCATTACTATTTATAATTAATTCCAAGATAAGTATTAAGTTAAAAGAAGTTTATAAAGAAATTCAAAATGAAGAAGTAAAGTATAATTCATTTATTCAGGAAACATTAAAAAATATACTTGTAGTAAAGTCATTTTGCAAAGAAAAAGTAAGTATTAGTAAACTTAAAATTATACAAGAAAATAAATTAAGTTTATATATAAAAAATGTTAAAATAAGTTCTTTGTCAGGACTTTCTATAAACTTTTATTCAACATTTATTTATTTTATAGTATTTAGTTGGGGAGTAATTAATATTTGTAGTGGAAAAACTACTTATGGCACACTTACTGCAATACTTCAGCTTTATAGTAATGTTCAGTACCCCATATCATCAATTGCAGAAATAATTCCACAATTTGCACAATGCAAAGCAGCTGTAGAAAGGATTAGAGAGATTGAGAATATATCAATTGAAGATAAAAATGTACATGTTAAAGAAGAAGTTTCTTCAGAGTCAGTTATAGAATTAAAAAATGTAACGTTTAATTACAATGATGATAAAGCTAAGATATTAGATGGGGTTAATTTAAGTATAAATCAAGGGGAAATAATAGCTCTAGTAGGACCATCAGGGTCTGGAAAGACAACTTTAGCTAAATTAATGCTTTCACTGTTAGAATGTAGTGAAGGTGAAGTAATTGTAAGTATACCAACAGATATAAATATGAATGAAAGTATAAAGACTAATTATAGAGAATTAATCTCCTATATTCCTCAAGGAAACACTCTTTTTTCAGGAACTATAGAAGAAAATATAAGATATGGCAATAGTGATGCAACTTTTGATGAATTAAAAGAGGCGGCTATTCAGAGTTGTGCATTAGAATTTATTGATAAGTTAGACAATGGATTTGATACTTTAATTGGAGAGAATGGGATAGGTATTTCTGAAGGACAAGCACAAAGAATAGCTATTGCTAGAGCATTGATAAGAAAACGGCCTATACTTTTATTGGATGAAGTTACGTCATCTTTAGATGAGGTTACAGAATGTAAAATTGTTTCTTACTTAAGTCAATTATCCTATAAACCTACATGTATAATAATAACTCATAGACCGGCAGCTCTTTCAATATGTGACAGTATTTATAAATTAGAAGGTGGACAAATTGTTAAAGTTAATTATTAAAGGAGAATAAGTTAAATACAAATAATTACAGTAGTATCTGGTAAAGGAGGTTTAGAAGAAGCTTTAGCATATACTAAATTTGCTGTAAGGAGAACAGAAGAAATAAAAAAATATGATAGAATGGATGAAAGAAATGATACGATTATGTTAAGGACTCATAATATACTTGTTACTTACAATGAGGAGGAGTATATATATGGGAAAAAGACTTAGTGATAAATATGAAGAGGCGTATTACTCTATAAGAGTTGAATTTTCAGGGGAATAAGTTACTTAACATAGTGAAAGCTTTAGAAGTTCATATAGATAATAATTACTCAAATTAATTATGCTATTCTTTTGATATAACCTAGATACCTATTTCATTTTTAGATTTAAAATCTGTTTCTTCAAACAATGTTAAATCTAAATTTTTATGTAACAGACAGTATATTCATTTATTTGAAGAAAATTATTTAGGCGGTGAAGTATAACATTCTTTTATGCATTCACCTTGATATTTATTCGATGGGTCAATATATATAAGTGAAACAACAGAAACTAAGAATGTATACTAAAATAAAAAAGATTAATGGGGTGTTAATTAATATGAAAAAGAAAATAAGATTTATATCAATAGTTCTATTATCTATATTAATTCTGTCAGCATGTTCAAAGAGCGGTGATGAAAAAAGTATAGAAGCATTAAAAGCAAGTATAATACCTATAAATACAGTTGAATATGGTAATGGCTTTGAGGATTTAATGCCACTTAAGAATATATTAAAAGATAAGAAGATAGTTGCCATGGGGGAAGCAACCCATGGAACTAGTGAATTTTTTAAGATGAAGCATAGATTCTTTGAATTTTTAGTAGAAGAAATGGGATATAGAGTCTTTGCTATGGAATGTGATGGAGGAGCTGGACAAGTTATAAATGAATATATATTAAATGGAAAAGGTAACTTAAATGACTGTTTAGAAGCTGTTAAATATGATGTTTTTACAACTGAAGAAGTAAAAAGTATGATAAAGTGGATGAAGGAATATAATGATGATCCATCTCATAAAGAAAAGATTAAATTTTATGGGATGGATAATGTCAATATAGTAGATACACTTCCTAAACTTAGTTATTATTTAAAAAAACTTGATAAAGAGCTACAGACTAAGATAGAAGAAGATACTCTAAACACAATATACAGAAATGATATTAAAGCTATTACGAATGAACAACTTGATAGTATACTATTAAATGTAAATGAAATTAAGAAAGATATGGAGAATTCAAAAGAAAAGTACTTTAATAACAACTTACAGAATGAGTATGAGTTAGCTATATGGAATCTGAACCTCGTATCACAATGTGCAGAATATTATATAGAAGTTAATAAAAGTGTAGATCAAATGGTTCAATCAGTTGCAGCAATGAATTTACGAGATAAATATATGGCTGCAAATGTTAAATGGATACAAGAGCATGAAGGTAGATTAGGAAATGATAAAGTTATGTTATGGGCACACAATATACATGTATCATCTATGGACGACATTTATAAATATATGGGTAAAAATTTAAAGGAAATGTATGGAGATGAATATTATTCTATAGGCTTTGAATTTTCTAGGGGAAGCTTTAATGCAAGTGATATGTCTACTGGGACTATGACAAGATTTGATACAGATAATAATACTTCTGAATATTTAGCATACAAATTTGAGAGAACTGAGATACCTATATCATTTTTAGATTTCAATTCAGCTTCCAAAAATAAAGAGGTATCAAAAATACTATCAAAGAATCAAACTTTTAGTCTTATTACTGCATTTTATGATGAGAGTATTCAAAAAAGCTTT
Organism: Clostridiaceae bacterium; assembly: GCA_902363375.1. Taxonomy (GTDB): domain Bacteria; phylum Bacillota; class Clostridia; order Clostridiales; family Clostridiaceae; genus Clostridium_J. The sequence goes on from CABIZX010000005.1 coordinate 149,477, forward strand.
CAATATATACCTAAAAATTTGTTTGATGGGTTAATATATATAAAAGATACTACACCTTCCAAAATACAATAAGCCATTAACTTTATAAATACTTAATTTTATATGATATGTATAATTTAATGGATAGTATAAATATATAAGAATATATAGCACCAATTTATATGACTATTTATATAAATTGGTGTTTGTATTTTATACTATTTATAAATATTGAAGAAATGCTATTACTTAATAGGAAATTATCTCTAGTAGTTAATAAATTAAAGTAAGGTAATTTTTTTTGTTGATCAGATAACTCATATTCCCCTTCGTCCTCTTCTGTTGAAAAGCTAGATTTCATAAAGTTTCGCAATTTCTCAATATTTTCCATTAAATACAACTCCTTAAAAAGTAAAATGTTCATAAACGAGCTTAGTTTACATTTATTCTTGATTCTAAGTTATTACTTAGAAAATTATAATATAAGGATAACCTTTATCCTATTATTTCATAATAACCTACAATTTTAAATAGATAATTTGTAAAATATGTGATTTAATAGTTAATAGGATATATGAAAAAATTACCCTATATAAATATTTATATAGGAAACTAGTTTAATATTTATAAATTTAACTATTTAAATAGTTAAATAGTTGTTCTGCCCATGCGGGTTTGAGAAGATTAGGGGGAGAAAAGTGGAGTTAATATTAAAGGATATACAAAAAAGTTTTGAAAATAAAGTGGTGTTAAAAGGAGCATCTTTTACCTTTGAAAAAGGAAAGATATATGGCCTATTAGGAAGAAATGGTGCAGGTAAAACTACTTTATTTAATTGTATAAGTGGAGAGCTAAGCAAAGATTCAGGGGAGGTCATCTTAGAGAATGGATTGGGTAATGAAGGAGAGTTAGATTATTCTAATATAGGATTTGTTTTTGCAGATCCAGTATTACCAGAGTTTTTAACAGGTTATGAGTTTGTTAAATTCTATATAGATATAAATAAGGATAAGATTAATGACATTAAGACCGTAGAGGAATATTTAAATATCATAAAAATATCTAAGGTTGATAGTCATAGATTAATTAAAACCTATTCTCACGGAATGAAGAACAAGCTCCAGATGTTATGCTTTTTAATAAGTAGACCACCTGTAATTTTATTAGATGAACCACTAAGTTCTTTTGATGTAATTGTGGCGCTAGAAATTAAAAATTTATTAAAGGAAATAAAGAGTGAGCATATAATTATATTTTCAACCCATATATTACAACTTGCCATGGATTTATGTGATGAAATAGTAGTTCTTAATCATGGAATATTAGAGCAAGTTCCAAGTGAACTTATAAGAAGTGGAAAGTTTGAGGAAAGCATCATGGAAATTTTAAAGGAGGACAATTATGATTAGAACTTTTACTAATACATACAAATTCTCCTTTGTACAAGGTGCAAATACATTCATATATTTCATCAAGAGGATTCCGCTAATAGGTAAAAAAGTTCCAGAGAGTCTTTATAGTAAAACAAAGGCTAAAATAACCCTTGGAATTATATTTGAAATAATGTCTTTTTTATTTGGTTTTATTAAAAAGGCTATTTATGTAGGTGTGATGATAGCACTTCCTGCTCTGTACTTCTCAAAGGAAAGCGGAAATTTACAGGAAGTAGCTCTTCAAATATTTTTTATTTTAAGCTTTATTCTAGGACCCATTATAAATACTACTTTAATGCCACGAGATGAAAAACCTTTCAACATGATAAGATTAATGAGGGTGGATGCTAAAAAGTATTTTATAAGTGAAATGGTTTATACCAGAGTTTTAGCTTTTATACATTTTACTCCCGTGATGATGCTGCTTTTTTCTTCAGTAAAGGGATTAATTTTGACCTTTGAGTTTATACTCATTAGGTTCATATGGGAGTTTATACATTTATTTGTATTTAGTAGGTTTAACAAGATGATATCAAATATGGATATATTTATTGGGACATTGGTGATTATTTGTCCTTTACTAGCTTATGTTCCTTTATTTTTTCATGTTAATATAGGACTTCATAGGTGGATATATGATTACAGGATTATTATCCTATTATTTTTATTGTCAGTTTTATCTCTTAGATATATCTTTAAATACAAAAGATTTAAGGATATTGGTAAAATTATATGCACTAAGGATAATGTTTTAGAGAAACAAAAATTAGTAAAAGATGTTCAGTTTAAAGATGTAGAAATAAATGAGAAGAAGATAAAAGTAGAAGACTTGAATTCCAATATCTATGAAAATAAGCAAGGCTATGAATATCTTAATGCTATATTTTTCAAAAGATACAAAAAACTTTTATCAAAGTCTTCAAAATATATAATTATAGGAAGCCTTATAGTAACAATGATTGCCATTGGATTTATATTGTGGAAACCAAGTGATAAAGGGGGTATTATAGATTTTTTCAAGAATAAAACTTCTAGTTGGATATTTGTAATGTACTTTTTATCTACTACAGAAAGAATTTGTAAGGCTATGTTTTTTAATTGTGATATAAGCTTACTTAGATATGGGTACTATAGACAAAGGGAAGCTATATTTTCTAATTTTAAATCTAGGTTAAAAATGGTGGTTGTCTTTAATATTCTTCCTGCTTTAGTAATTTGTTGTTGTATAATTTTCATAGTAATAGCATCTGGAGACCCTAAGGCAATATTAGAATTAAGTTATTTATTTTTAAGTATAATAGCCTTGGCTTGCTTTTTTTCCATACATCATTTAGCCGTATATTATATAATTCAGCCATATACTGCTAACTTAGAGGTTAAAAGTCCACTATTCAGAGGAATTAATACAGTAATGTATGTAGTTTGTTATATGTGTTCAGGAATTGATAGCTCTTCATATATGTTTAGTATAGGAGTAATCATATTCACTGTAATATATATGATTATAGCATTAACATTAGTGTATAAATTAGCACCTAAGACATTTAGGCTTAAATAGATAACAAATATTAAAAAACTTCTATGAATTTGTAAAATTTTAATGTATAATATACAGGCAACTCATAAATAAAGAAATATTTCATTATGATATGATATGTTCTTAGAAAATTATACAATTAATACAAAAGTAATATTACATTATAAGCAAAGAGGAAAAATCCAAAGGATTTTTCCTCTATATTTTTTCAAAAATACAAGAAGTGAGAGGTGAAAAACAATGACAATTAATAGAGAAGAGACTTTGAAGGAAGAAATGAAATTCAGTAGTACTAAGGAATGGATAGAAAAGCAACTTTTAAACACTGAGAAAAAGTGTGAAGAGTATGAAAAGAAAGTAGCAACTCTTAAAAAATCTTCAAGAGGGACTTTTAGTACAGAACTAATTTTAGCCCAAAACATTCAAGACTTCGCCAATAAAGATTTGCACAAGTATAGTGAAAGCAAAGATAATCCATACTTTGCAAGAATTAATTTCAAGGAAAAGATAAGAGAGATGGAAAGCTTTTATATTGGTAAGTTTGGACTTATAGATGAAGTTAACAACGAAGAGGTTGTCATTGATTGGAGAGCACCTCTTGCCAATTTATATTATAGTGGAACTTTTGGAGCAGCATCCTATACTGCCCCCATGGGAGAAATTCAAGGAGACCTATTATTAAAAAGGAAATTCCAAGTTAAGGATGGGAAAATAGTAAATATCTTTGATGAGGGAGTAAATGAGTTAATAGTTCCAGTATCAGAAGATGGAGAAGAACTAGTAGATGAGTTTTTAAAGATAAATTTAGAAGAAAATATGAGTAAAAAGCTGAAGGATGTAGTAAATACCATTCAAAGGGAACAAAATGAAATTATTAGAGCATATAAGAATAAACCTATAATCATTCAAGGTTCTGCAGGTTCTGGAAAGACAACAGTGGCATTACACAGGTTAGCTTATCTGGTATATACCTATGGAGATGAAATGAATAATAGAAACATATTAGTTGTAGCACCAAACCAGCTATTTTTAGATTATATATCAGATATTTTACCAAATTTAGGTGTTAGTAATGTGAAGCAATCAACCTTTGAGGAGCTTTGTGGTGAAATATTAAATACAAAATATAAAATAATTACTAAGGATAAAAAACTTGCGCACATAATGGAATGTAAGGATGAAGAAGAAATTAAATATATTACTGCCTCAAGCAAAATAAAAGGTACAATGACCTATAAAACTATTATGGATAGATTTATAAGATACTTAGAAAGAAGAAGCTCTGAGGTGGATGATATACTGGTAGATGAATATGTATTATTTACATCCAAGGAAATAAAGAGACTTTATTTAAAAGATTTAGGAAACATGCCTATCAACAAAAGAAAAGATGAGATAAATAAGTACTTTAAAAGCAAGTTAAAAGGGAGAATTGAAGAAGTTAAAGAAAAGGTAGAAAATGCATACTTTTTTAAGATAAAAGATATAAAAGATAGAAAAGATATTTCAGAGGAAGAAAAGAGAAAGAAAATAATTAAGACCTACGATGAAAGAGATGAAATCATAGGAGGATTAAAAGCTAAAGGTAGTAAGGTACTGAAAGATTTCTTTAGCCATTGGAAAAAGATAAGTATATTAGATAGTTATATAGGATTATACAATGATGAAGAAGTATTTTCAGAAGTAACAGATAACTGTATACCTAAAAAGCTTTCAAATTATATGAGGGATGAAATAAATAACAATCTAGCTAATAAAAATATAGATTGTGATGATTTAACAGCTTTAACCTATCTACAATTAAAACTAGAAGGGGTTGGAGAAGAAAACTATATTCATACTGTCATTGATGAAGCTCAAGACTATAGCTTTATGCAGTTTAATGTATTAAAAGAAATATCAAAGAATAATTCTATGACAATAGTAGGAGATTTAGGGCAAGGTATTTATAACTATAAAGGAATTAATTCGTGGGAAGGATTAATCAAAAAGGTATTTAATGATGATGCTTCTTATATAACTCTTTCTCAAAGCTATAGGTCCACGGTGGAAATAATAGAGTTTGCAAATAAGGTGCTAGAAAAGCAAGAATTAGATATAAAACCGGCTCTTCCTATATTGAGACATGGAGATAAGCCAGAAGTTATCTGTGCTAAAGTGGACGAGGAAGTAGATATCATTGATTCCTTATTAGAAAGTATATATAGTAAGAATAAAAAAACAGTAGCAATCATCTGTAAGACTTATACAGAGTGTATTGAACTACATAAAAAGCTAAAAAAACAATCTAAATATAAGTGGGATTTAATTGAAGAAAATCAAAGTAAACTAGATACAGATAATTTGATTATACCTAGTTATATGACTAAGGGATTAGAGTTTGATGCTACAATTATTTACAATTGTGATGATGATGTGTACAAAGATGATGTGTTAGATAAAAAGTTGCTTTATGTATCCTTAACTAGAGCATTACATCTTCAATATGTGATGTACAAGAATGATCTTTCCAATCTACTTAATGATTAAATTGGAAGGTAATAATAAGTTTAATTTTTATAAGTATATAAATATAGAATTATAGTTATTTAGTATAATCAATGCTAAAGGTATAAGCTAACTTAGAATAAGAGATAATAGGGTATAATTAAAATAAAAGTGTATTATAGCTACTTTAAAGATAATAGAAAAAGTTCTCAAATTATGATATATTTAAGATTGAGTAAGTCGAAATAATTAGATAATCAATTCATAATATGAATTATGTTTCGATAATGGAAGTGTATAAATAGAGTGATATTACCAAGTTATTTGATAATAATCAAAATCAAAATAATAAAAGGAAGTGATTATTATGGGAGAGAATGTAGGAAACATATCTTCAAATTTCATTAAAAGAATAGTGGTGGATGATTTGCAGAGCGGTAAGCATGATAAGATAATTACTCGTTTCCCACCAGAACCAAACGGATATCTACATATAGGACATGCAAAATCTATAGTTCTAAACTTTGAATTAGCAGATGAATTTAATGGAAAGACTAATCTGAGATTTGATGATACAAACCCAACTAAAGAGGATACAGAATATGTTGAATCTATAAAAGAAGATATAAAGTGGCTTGGGTTTGAGTGGGATGACTTATATTTTGCATCAAATTATTTTGAAGAAATGTATAATAAGGCAGTACTTTTAATTAAAAAGGGATTAGCTTTCGTGTGTGATTTAACTCCGGAACAAATAAGAGAATATAGGGGTAGCTTAAAAGAGCCAGGAAAAGAGAGTCCATATAGAAACAGAAGCGTAGAAGAAAACTTAGATTTATTTGACCGTATGAGGAAAGGTGAATTTAAAGATGGAGAAAAGGTTTTAAGAGCTAAAATTGATATGAGTTCTCCTAATATAAATATGAGAGATCCTATAATCTATCGTATATCTCATACAGAGCATCATAATACAGGTAATAAATGGTGTGTATATCCAATGTATGACTTTGCTCACCCACTAGAAGATGCTATTGAAGGAATAACTCATTCAATATGTACTTTAGAGTTTGAAGATCATAGACCACTTTATGACTGGGTAGTTGAAGCTTGTGAAATGGAAAGTGTACCAAGACAAATAGAGTTTGCAAGACTTAACATTACTAACACTGTAATGAGTAAGAGAAAACTTAAAGCATTAGTAGATGAAGGAATTGTAGATGGATGGGATGATCCAAGAATGCCAACTATAGCTGGATTAAGAAGACGTGGGTATACTCCTGGTGCTATAAGAAACTTCTGTAGAGAAATTGGAGTAGCTAAGAATGATAGTACTGTTGATGAGCAGTTATTAGAATACTTTATTAGAGAAGATTTAAGTGCCAAAGCTCCAAGAACCATGGGAGTTATAAGACCTTTAAAAGTAATTATAACAAATTATCCAGAAGATGAAGTAGAAATGTTAGAGATTGAGAACAATCCAGATGATCCATCTATGGGTAAAAGAAAGGTTCAATTCTCAAGAGAAATATATATTGAAGAAGAAGACTTTATGGAAGAACCTCCTAAAAAATATTTTAGATTATTCCCAGGAAATGAAGTTAGACTTAAGGGAGCATACTTTATAAAATGTAATGATTTTATAAAAGATGAAAATGGAAAAGTTGTTGAAATACACTGTACTTACGACAAAGAAACTAAGAGTGGAACAGGATTTACTGGAAGAAAAGTAAAGGGAACAATACACTGGGTAGATGCTAAGTCAGCAATACCAGCAGAGTTTAGATTATATGAACCTCTAATAAAGGATGAAGAAATTGATGATAGCAAGACTTTCTTAGAGTGCATTAATCAAAACTCCTTAGAAGTATTACAAGGGTATGTTGAAGAAAACATGAAAGGTGTAAAATCAGGTGAAAGTTTCCAATTCTTTAGACATGGATACTTCAATGTGGATTCTAAATACTCTAAAGAGGATAAGTTAGTATTTAATAGAATAGTATCTTTAAAGAGTTCTTTCAAAATTAAATAGAATACTAGTCTCTTAATTTATATAAATTAAGAGACTAGTATTTTGCATTAAATAATAATTATATTATCAATATTAAAGTAAATATTTCCATATTCTAAGATGAAAATACATAACTATGTGGGAAAAGGATTTACTTTTACAAAAATATCTATTATATGTAAATTGTGTGTTAACTTTAACAACCAAATATTAACTTTATAAATATAAAGACGTTAATAATAGAATAGATGTACAAGCTTCGATAAAACTATATATTAATAAAGGAGGCAATATGAAAAAAATATTAACTATTTTAATAGGTATGTTTTTAGCATTTGGGGTAATTAATACTACTGCTTTTGCAGATAGTAAAGAGATGAGAGGTGCCTGGATTAGCACTGTATATAATCTAGATTGGCCGACTACAGGTGCTAGGAATAATGTAGCTAAACAGAAGGAAGAATTTATAACATTGTTGGACAAGCTACAATTAGCAGGACTAAATAGCGTTGTAGTACAAGTTAGACCTAAAGGTGATGCGCTATATAAATCTAATCTTAATCCATGGTCTGATGTACTAACAGGAACACAAGGAAAAGATCCAGGATATGATCCATTATCTTTTATGATTGAGGAAACTCACAGAAGAGGAATGGAGTTTCATGCATGGTTTAATCCATATAGAGTAACGACTTCAGGTACGGATATAAACGCATTAGCAGCCAATAATATGGCTAGAAAAAATCCAAGTTGGGTGGTAGCATATAATGATGCATTATATTATGATCCAGGTAATCCTGATGTAATAAACTACTTAGTAGAAACTGTAGCTGAAGTGGTGAAAAATTACAAAGTAGATGGAATTCATTTTGACGATTACTTCTATCCAAGCAAATCATTTAATGATAATACTAGCTATAGCAAATATGGTAATGGAATGAATAAAGATGATTGGAGACGTAACAATGTAGATACATTAATTAAAAATGTATTTACTAAGATTAAAAGTATAAACTCATCAGTAGAATTTGGCATAAGCCCAAGAGGGATATGGAAAAATGCATCAAGTGATCCTGCGGGTTCAGCTACAAATGGTGGACAAAGTTACTATGATATATATTGTGACTCTGTAAAATGGATAAAAAGTGGATGGGTTGATTATATAAATCCTCAAATATATTGGACTTTTGAAAATACAGCCGCTCCTTATGGTGTTCTTGTAGATTGGTGGTCAAAACAAGTACAAGGAACAAATGTCAAACTTTACATAGGACATGATGTTTCCAATAATTCAATTATTAACCAGATAGAAAAACAAGTAAATCATAATAGAGCTAATTCTAATGTGGATGGAAGTATATATTTTAGAGCAAAATTTATAGCTGAGAATAGTACGTTGCAATCAAAATTAAAACAACTAAATTCTATCACCCATAAAAAGTTCATAGGTTCAACTAGATACGAAACTTCAGTAATGGTAAGTAAAGAAGGATGGCAAAAATCTAATACTGTTATATTAGTAAATGCACATGCTAATGCAGATGGACTTGTAGCAACTCCACTAGCTTCAGCTTATGGAGCACCTATACTTTTATCTGGTGCAGATATAGTTCCAGATAGCATAAAAGCTGAGATAAAGCGATTAAATCCATCTAGAGTAATTTTAGTTGGTGGGAACGGAATACTATATGATGACTTAATTAGACAAATAAAAGGGATAAACTCAAGTATAACCGTTGAAAGACTAGGTGGATCAACAAGATATGATACATCTCTTTTAGTTGCTAAAAGATTAGATACTATGGTTGATGTAAGTAAAGCATATATTTGCTATGGACATGGTGAGCCTGATGCTTTATCAATATCTTCAAAGGCAGGCGAAGATAAATCACCTATAATTTTATCAGATATTGATAGTTTATCTAGTGAAACATATAGTTGGTTAAAAGAAGAAGGTCTTAATACAGCTTATTTCATTGGTGGTACTGGTATAATATCAAACTCATTGATTTCACAAGTTAATGGAATAACTTCTTCAAATGTTAGTGGAAATAGAGTTGGAGGAGCTCATAGGTTAGATACTAATGCTGCTGTGATTAATAAGTTTTATTCTAATAGTACTCAACCTGGAATTCTTGCAGCTAAAGCTTATGTTTTGGCTGATGCATTAACGTCAGGACCATTAGCTGCGAAACTAAAAGCGCCAATAGTACTTATGGATTCTCAGCTTAATAATAATCAAAAGCAAGCCTTAAGTGCAAAACAAACTTCAAATATATATGAAGTAGGAGGAGGAATAAATCCTCCTGCAATTCAAGATCTTATAAATAGAGTAAGGTAATTTATAAGATTGAAGGAAATTAGGACTCAGTCAATGTAAATGGTATACATTGGCTGAGTCCTTTGTTTTACATTAATTTAAACCATGAAATATTTACCTAGTTTATAGAATATGAATTTATTCATTAAATATAATTAACAAATTGTAATAAATAAGTTAACTATGTAATATATTTTAATAATAAATTTAAGGGGGCAATTGTATGAAGAAAAAGTTGCTAGCATCTATCCTAGCAGGAGCAATGTTGCTAGGTATAGTAGGTTGTACGCCGAAAGATCCGACATCTGGAGGAGATACTGAAGGAAAAGCTTATAAAATTGGAATAATTACAGGTACAGTTTCACAAGGAGAAGAAGAATACAGAGCCGCAGAAAATATGAAAGCAAAATATGGGGACATGATAGTACTACAAACATACCCAGATAGTTTTATGAAGGAACAAGAAACAACTATAGCAAACACCCTTAGTTTAGCAGCAGATCCAGATGTAAAGGCAATAGTATTTGTGCAGGCAGTACCAGGAGCGTCTGCAGCCATTGATAAAGTAAGAGAGAAGAATCCTGATATGTTATTTATAGCAGGTGTGCCAGGAGAAGATCCTGCTATGATAGGTGGAAAAGCTGATGTAATTTTACAGGCAGATGAACTTGGAATGGGAAAAAGTATAGTAGAGCAAGCTAAAAAGCAAGGGGCTAAGACTTTAGTGCATTATTCATTTCCAAGGCATATGTCTTATGAAATGCTAGCAAAGAGAAGGGATTTATTAAAAGAAACTTGTAAGGAACTAGGACTAGAGTTTGTTGATGCTACAGCTCCAGACCCAACAGGGGATGCAGGAGTACCAGGAGCACAACAATTTATATTAGAGGATGTGCCTAGAAAAGTTGAAGAATATGGAAAAGAAACAGCATTTTTTGCAACTAACTGTTCAATGCAAGAGCCACTTATAAAATCAACTTTAACTGAAGGTGCTATAATGCCTCAACAATGTTGTCCATCACCTTATCATGCGTATCCAGGTGCTTTAGGAATAGAAATTCCAGAAGATAAAAAAGGAGATGTTAATTATATAGTTGAGGAAATTGGAACTAAGGTTAAAGAAAAAGGTGGAGAAGGTAGATTCTCTACTTGGCCGGTACCAGTAAATATGTTATTTGTAGAAGCAGGAACAGAATATGCTATGGCTTACCTAGATGGAAAGACTAGTGGTAAGAATGACAAAGATAAACTTTCAGAAATATTAAATAGTAAAATAGATGGCAAAATTACAATTACTCAATATAAAGATGAAGGAACAGATAAAACCTACGATAATTACTACCTAATTTTATCTGACTATATAGACTTTTAGAAGTGCTTTAATCTTCAAGAGGATTACCTCTTGAAGATTTTTAAAAAGCAGTTATTTAAAAAGTTAAAATCTTATCTATTGATTTATAGAGTCAAGAATTTGACTTTAATGTGTTTAAGAAATTAGTCATTAAGATGGGGGGATATAGTTTGAGTAAAGAATATGTACTTAGTATGGAGAATATCAAGAAAGAGTATTTTGGAAATTTAGTCTTAAAAGGAATAGATTTAAAACTAAGACATGGAGAAATTCATGCTCTCCTTGGAGAAAATGGAGCAGGAAAATCTACATTAATGAATATACTGTTTGGTATGCCTGTAATACATGCCACTGGTGGGTTTGAAGGTGAAGTTTTTCTAAATGAAGAAAAAATAGACATAAAATCACCAAAGGATGCTATGGAACTAGGTATAGGAATGGTGCATCAAGAATTTATGCTTATACCAGGTTTTACTGTATCTGAAAATATAAAAATAAATAGAGAAATTACAAAGTCTACATTCATTAGCAAGATTTTTGGTAAAAATCTAAAGAATTTAGACTTTAAGACCATGAATAAAGATGCTAGAACGGCGCTTGATACTATAGGAATCGGTATTGACGAATTAACATATGTATCATCGCTACCAGTAGGATATATGCAATTTGTAGAAATAGCTAGAGAAATAGATAAAAGTAATATGAAGGTTTTAGTATTTGATGAGCCTACAGCGGTACTTACAGAAAGTGAAGCAGAAACCTTAATGGATACTATGAAGATCTTATCAAGTAAAGGTATAGCAATTATATTTATAACTCATAGATTAGATGAAGTTATGGCAGTGGCAGATAATGTAACGGTTCTAAGAGATGGGGAATATGTAAAGACATTGAGCAAGTCTGATACTAATGTAATAGAGCTTGCAGAGCTTATGGTAGGACGCAAATTAGAAATTCTAAAAAGAACAGATAAAGAAGAGGTAGAAAAGCATTGCGAGAAGATTTTAGAGATTAAAAATTTAAGTGTAGATATGCCTGGAGAGAGAGTTAAGGGCATTAATTTAGATGTGTTAAAAGGAGAGATATTAGGGCTTGGAGGTCTTGCAGGTCAAGGTAAGATAGGTATAGCTAATGGAGTAATGGGATTATACCCTAGTGATGGAGAAGTTGCATTTCAAGGAAATTTATTAAAGCTTAATAACCCTAAAGAAGCCTTAAAAAGCGGTCTTGCTTTTGTATCAGAAGATAGAAGAGGAGTAGGCTTATTATTAGACGAGTCTATAGAACTTAATATTGCAGTAACAGCTATGGAAGTTAAGAATAAATTCCTAAAGTCCTTTAGTTTTATGAAATTTGAAGACTCTAAAGAAATTAGAGCTTATGCAGATAAAATGATTAAAGCTTTAGATATAAGATGTACAGGACCAACACAAGTAACTAAGAGCTTAAGTGGAGGAAATCAGCAGAAAGTATGTATCGCTCGAGCCTTAGCATTAAGTCCTAGTATTTTATTTGTATCAGAGCCTACTAGGGGAATAGATATAGGAGCAAAAAAATTAGTCCTAGATACTCTTGTAAATTTGAATAAAGAAACAGGTATGACTATAGTTATAACTTCTAGTGAATTGGCAGAACTAAGAAGTATCTGTCATAGAATTGCAATAATTACTGAAGGAAAGGTAGCTGGAATATTGAAACCACAAGATAAGGATGCAAACTTTGGATTGTTAATGTCAGGTTTAGAAATACCGAGAGAGCAAGGAGTTGATTAAATATGAAGGAAAAAATAAAAAACTTTATAGGAAAAGTAGGACTGCCAAGAATCATAATAGCTGGATTTTTCATATTGTTGTGTGTATTGGCTATACCATTGAATTTATCAGTTCCTATGTTAGTCTCTGACATACTAGTTAGATTTGGTATGAATGGAATTTTAGTTTTGGCTATGGTACCGGCTATTCTATGTGGCATAGGTCTAAATTTCGGATTACCTATAGGTATCCTTGCTGGAATATTAGGTGGGCTTATAAGTATAGAGTTAAATCTTAGTGGTGGATTAGGCTTTTTTGTAGGAACCATAATTGGAATTCCAATAGCCATATTATTTGGATATTTATATGGTCAACTTCTTAATAAAGTCAAGGGTTCTGAAATGATGATAGCCACTTATGCCGGTTTTTCAGCTATATCATTAATGTGTATTGGGTGGCTACTATTACCATTTAATAGCACGGAAATTAAATGGCCAATAGGACAAGGGTTGAGAACAACTATAACTTTGGAAGGCAGATTTGCTAAGATTTTAGATAATTTTTTAGCATTTAAGATAGGGGGAGTAACGATTCCTACTGGATTATTATTACTATTTTTTATAGGTTGTGTGATAGTATGGCTATTCTCTAAGAGTAAGACTGGAATTATGATGACAGCAGAAGGAAGTAATCCTAAGTTTGCCAAGGCTTCATCTATTCCAGTAGATAGAATGAGAATTATAGGTACTATTCTTTCAACAGTTTTAGGCTCTATAGGAATAATGGTCTATTCTCAAAGCTATGGCTTTATACAGTTATATCAAGCACCTATGATGATGGGATTTGCGGCAGTAGCAGCAATTCTTATAGGAGGAGCATCTACAACTAAAGCTAAAATATCCCATGTAATAATAGGAACCTTTTTATTTCAAGGATTGCTAACGGTAGGTCTTCCAGTAATAAATCAAATGATAAAGGAAAGTAACCTATCAGAAGTTATAAGAATAATAGTTAGTAATGGTATTATAATTTATGCATTAACTAAAGCTAGGGGAGGTGCAGCACATGAATAAAGGTAGTTTTATAGGAAAAGCAAAAAACTATATTTTCAATAACATGGTAACTATACTTTTTGTTATTTTCTGCTTGATAGGACTAAGCTTATCAGGGCAACCTCTTTCTTTAGTATTAAACGAGCTAGTAATTAGAATCGCCAGAAACTCTTTCCTAGTACTTGCATTAATAATACCAGTAATTGCTGGAATGGGGCTTAACTTTGGTATTGTAATTGGAGCTATGGCAGCTCAAATTATAATAATTGCAGTTACACATTGGGGAATAGTAGGGGTTCCTGGATTCTTGCTATGTGTTTTACTTACAACCCCTGTAGCTATAATTTTTGGATACTTTACAGGAAAGTTGCTTAATAAAACAAAGGGACAAGAAATGATAACTAGTATGATTCTAGGCTATTTTGCAAATGGATTATATCAATTATTATTCCTTTTCTTAGTTGGAACTATAATACCTATGAACAATCCAGTACTGATGATAAGCGGTGGGGTAGGAATTAAAAATACTGTAGATTTAACAGGTGGAATTAAATATGCTTTAGATAATATATTTAATAAATCCCTATACTATGTTGTATATAATATGGCTCTAATAGCATTAGTTATATTTATTGCTTTAATAATATACTCATTAGTTAAGAAGAAAAAGAATCTAAAAGTCTTGATATTTAAAGCTATAATTTCGTTGATAGTATTTGTTGGTTGTCAAGTGAGAAGTGTAGCTGTGCTTTTAGATTATGTAAGTGTTCCAATTGTAACAATGCTTGTAATAGCAGCACTATGTATATTCAATATACTTATATTTAAAACTAAACTCGGCCAAGATTTTAGAACAGTTGGTCAAAATTCTGTAGTGGCTAATGCTTCAGGAATAAATGTAGATAAAACTAGAATAAAAGCTATAGTTATATCTACAGTACTAGCAGCCTGGGGACAGATTATATTCTTACAGAATATAGGGACATTAAATACTTATGGAAGTCATGAACAAGTTGGAATGTTTGCAATAGCAGCTATTCTTATAGGTGGGGCTACAGTATCTAAAGCAACTAATAAACAAGCTATTTTGGGTGTGATATTGTTCCATACTTTATTTATTGTATCTCCAACAGCAGGAAAAAATCTATTCAATAATGCTCAAATTGGAGAATATTTCAGAGTATTTGTTGCTTATGGTGTAATTTGTGTATCCCTAGTTCTATATGCTTGGAAGGATTATGTTAAGGCAAAAGAGGAAGTAAGGTTATAGCAATAAAATATAATGGCTATAGAGTACACAATATAAAAGGTACTCTATAGCCTATTTTAGTATAAGAATAATTATATAGTTTTACATATTTATATTAGAATCTATATCTGAAAACTCTACCATTAGCTTATCGCTATTATCAGTGATATTTTGAGAAGCATAAGTCTCTATGTTAGTTTTATCGAATTCTTTTATAGGAAGAGTAAATATAAATTCGCAACCTTCATTTGGTTCGCTTTTAAGAATAATTGATCCATCTAAAAGTTCTACTAGAGACTTTACTAGAGATAGTCCAATACCACTGCCTTCTCTATCTTTAACCTTCTCATTTTTAACTTGAGTAAACCTCTCAAAGATACTTCTTTGTTTATCTTTTGGAATTCCAATCCCAGTATCCTTTACTGAAACAGAGATGGAATTATCAGTACAATTTAGAGTTACATATATAGAACCACCCTTAGGAGTAAATTTTATAGCGTTAGATAGGAGATTTAATATAATTCTATCCAATTTTTCAGAATCAAGGGGCATGTAAGTCTCCTCTGTATTTGTATCAAATATTATAGAAATTCCTCTAGCAGAGGCATGCTCTACAACAGACATAGTAATATCCTCTACGACTTCTACTATATTTTTTACCTCTAGTTCTAGGTTATAAAACCCAGAATCAATTTTAGTCATATCAATTAAATTATTGATAAGCTTAAGGAGGCGAAAGCCATTTTGACGTATATAAACTAGTTTCACTTCATCTTCTTTATTTGCAAATTTAAGTTTACCATTATCTTTATATATATCTAAAAGTTGTAGACCAGAAAGTATAACATTAAGTAAAGTACGTATTTCATGAGAGAAGTTAGCAAAGAATTCTGTTCTAATTTTATCACTTATTAGAAGTTCATCGTATCTCTTTTTAGCATCTATCATATTTTTAGCATTATTAGTTTTTTGGATTGTTTGAATAGCCAACATTATCATACAGATAAATAATATCAAAAGTAAAACAATTACTATGCCTATAGAAACCCCTTTATTTATCCAACTATCGTTGATAAATATGGTGTTCTCAGGGAGTGAAGATCTAGAAAGGCCGTGAGCTTTTAATTCAGCTGCATCAAATACAAGAGTACTACCTGGATCATATACGTCATATATTTCCTTAGGAATAGCACCATTTAACACACGGATAGAAGTTTCATATATGATTTTACTATGGTTTTTGGCGTATAATATATAGCCACCAATGGCACCATTACCGACATAGGTTTCATCAAAGGAATATATCGGTCCATCAGAATATTCATTTATAACATTTATAGTACTTTTAGGTGAAATTATAATATTTGAACTATCTTTGAAGTTCCCAACAATTATAGATGGTATGTTATTGGGGTGTTGAGAGATTTGATAACACAAATCATCAATAGAGTTACTTTTAATAAAGTTGAATTTCACAACATTATCATAGTAAGGAATAGTATCTCTGACCTGATTTTCTATGCATTTAGATTTCATTGTGGCATCTAATAAAATATTGATTTCGGAAGTTTTGGGGTCTAATTGTAACATTAAATCAACTAAAGTAGGAACATTAATTGATTCCATTACTCCTGTAAAGTTATTGAAGGGATAAGAAGATAACTTAGCAACATCATTAATACCACCATATACTACAGGGATATCTGTAAATATACTGTTATTATAATAGTCACCTATAAAAGCCAAGGCTTCATCATCTAAAGGAATAATTAAATCAAATTTAGTGTCTTCATATTTTAATGACCATAAATCTGCTTGTTTATCTAAATAGGATTTATCGTTATTTGACATGGATAAAGATTCTGTTCTTACGTGAATATTTAAATTGCTTGATATTAGTAAGTTTTTAAGATTATCTAATAAGTTAGATTCCCAAAGTTCAGCTTCACTTTGAGAAGTTAAGAGTAATACTTCCTTATATTTAATGATAGGCTGTTCGATACTACTTGAAGGCGCAGCAAAAGTCGTGATAGAGCTAAGCAACAAAATCGCAGTTAAAGCTAAACCAACTAAGATATATATAAACTTATTTCTTTTTGAGAAATTAATATGCTTACGATCCATACAATCACCTAATATACCTACACTTTGATTTTAAATTATATCTAATTGACTTGGAATAAAAATTAAATTAAGCATTCCAAGAAAGTATATATATCGACATAATAATTATATCATGAAAATCAAAGAGATGATAGAAAATTTTTAAGATTAGGTACATTAGATGCTGATATATTTAGAATGAAATGGAAGAATATATTATATACATTTCCATAAAATAATATTATTAAAAATATTGGTGGGAGTATATATGAATAGCAATTATAGAGATAAATGTATCAAATGTATGGATTACGATAAAATAATAAAATCTCATTACGAAAATTTAAATTTTAATGAGAATACAAAGGAAGAGAATGCTAATATTAAGTTAGAAGATGTGGTTTATAATAATTGTGAATTTAAAAATATAGATTTTAAGAATAGTAATTTTTCAAATGTAGTATTTATAAATTGCAGATTTATAAATTGTAGGTTTATTCATGGAAGGATAAGTTTAAGAAACTTCTTAGAATTTAATAAGTGTATATTAGATAATATGCTTATTAATTCTTGTGATTTTTCATCTTTATATATAAGGAATTGTATCTTATATAAGGTAGATTTTAAAGATACCTTTATGAAAGGGTGCAACTTTATAAAAGATAGCTATGATGAAGTTAGATTTATTGATGATTGTAACTTAATGGATTGTATTATAAAAGATGTAGAAGGAGCTATGGATATAAAATTTATTAATGAAAAATCCTATACAAAACTTAATTATGGGTCTTATATAGGAAAATTTAATTATAAAAGTATGAAAAAAAATCATAATTGTATAACTGAAAATAAGTATTGTAATTGTGCAGATAAAGCAAACTATTTAAATATAAGTTTTAGCTATATGGATTTTGGTGAGCAATTCTTAAGAAATCATATTGGAGGAAGATATGGAAGATGTTTTTATCAAAGCAAGTTAGCTTTCCATAAAACTCTTCAAGGTAGAAAAAAGTTTTATTCCTATGTAGCTAATATAGTTTGCGGATATGGAGAAAAGCCATATAGAAGTTTTATGCTATCCTTAATAATAATTTTAATATTTGCTTTCTTATATATGATTACTGGTATAAATTGTGCAAGTGGTACAATTGGACTTAGAGAATTAGGAGATAATTTTTCCATTAGAATTCTTATAGAGAATATGATTTATTGCATTCACTTTAGTTTAGTTACCTTTTCTACAGTTGGGTATGGGGATTTATTGCCATACAACATGGCGGGAGTAATATTAACAAGTATAGAAATACTTTTAGGAGTTATAATGGTAGGAATTTGGACATCAACCTTAGTTAGAAAAATGACCAGATAGAAATTTTAAAAACTTCAATGAAAAGTTTAAAAGAAATAAGAGTTGACAGGGAAAGTATAAGAATAATATAATATTATTTATTGTCTATAAAAAGGTATATTTTAAAACTTTGCATAATAATTTACGTTAATATTATATGCCGCATATAATTTACAAATGAGATAGTAATGTTAATTGTATTTACATATTTAATATGATATAAAAATATAAACTAAAAAAATTAAATAATTAAAGCTAATACCTTTAATACCTTAGGTATTATAGTAATTATACACACACTAAATAATAAAAAAGTAAGGCTCCATACCTTACTTTTTTATTATATAAAACCTTCTATATGTTTTGCTCTTTCAAAGGAATTCTCTATTATTTCATCTGGATATCCAAGATATTTCAAAAGTTTTATAGCATTTTTAGTTTGAGATACACCCTTTTTCAGTTTATAGTCAAAGGAAAGACCTTCCTTATTACTAACGTCCTCGCTAAAGTAAAAGAAATCATAATTATCCTTAAGAATATCAGCTAATTCTCTATCATGAGTGGCAACAATAGATATTACTTTCTTAGAATTAATATATTTTAAAATCTCAGCAGAGGATGCAATTCTTTCTACAGGGTTTGTACCTCTAAAGATCTCATCTATAGCACAGAAAATAGGAAGCTGCTTCTCGGTAGCTTTTATAATTCTAAGGATAGATTCAGCTTCAGCCATATAATAGCTCTTTCCAGAATTTACATCATCACTAGGACTAATTGAAGATACAACATTGAAAAAGCTAGCTTCATAATTTTTAGCTAGTACAAAATTGAAGCTTTGTGCAAATACTATGTTGATTCCAAGCATTCTTAAAAATGTTGACTTTCCGGACATATTAGTACCTGTAAGAATAATACCATGTTTATTGATATTAATAGAGTTTGCAACAGGATTTTTAACAAGAGGATGAACTCCTTCACATATATCTAACTTTATATCCTTAGAAAACTTTGGCTTAACGTATTGTATATCAAGTCCACTTTGATAACTTGCTAAGGAAGTTAAAGCTTCTATCTCTCCAATGGTGTAATATAGATCTAGAATAGATTCTTTTTTATCCTTAAGTTCACTACTTAGCTTATAATAAGTAGTTTCTTCTAATAAAAGGGGTGCGGATATAAATTCAAAGAAACCTTCAAACATAGTAGTAAATTCAAGAAATCTAGTTCCTCTATCAATTACCTTTATACTATTTAAAATATCATTAATGTGACTTTTATAATCTTTAAGTTGAGGAATATTAAGATTTTTTAATTTTTTAGAAGCAATGATTATTTTTCTTAGGTACAATAATCCCTTATCTTTAATATTTTTAGATTCAGCTATATTTATAAAGGTATTAATCCATAGAATAACAAATAAAGCAACCATATACTTAATATTTCTTGTAAGTATAGCAGTGAGCACCATAGCTAGAGGAAGAACTTTACCTAAAAATGTATATAAATAATATTTAGCTTTATTTACTTTAAGATAGGTTTCTAACATCTCTATAAAACAATCCTTATTATCAAATCCCATATTAAAAAAATGCACCTGTATTTTATACTTTATATCTTCATTTTCCTTAAAAAAGTCAATTAAGCTACTTCTCTTATTAAGAATATCTTCATCAGTGATAATATTTCTTATCATAGAATATAAAGCAGACTCACCTGCACTACTATAAGTTCTATCAATTTTTTCATAAACTGTGTTCATATCTAAATCATTAAAACTTTGTTCATCTAAAAAATATTCAGTTTTTGGTTGGATATCAAATAATCTTCTAATAGATTTAAAGTTACGAATCCTTTCTTTATCTCGTTTTGAATCTTTCTTAATAAAATCTAATATGTTTCTAGACAATATATCACTCCCTATATGTATCATTATTTAAATTATAACTTATTATTACATGCATCTTCAATAACTATAGAATTTAAAGATAAATAGGAATTATAGAGGTAGTAGAATTTTAAAGTTTATACGGATATATGTTAGTTATTAAAACATTTTGAAGAAGGATTCTAGAGTTTATGGTATAATAGTATGTATATTATAAGTGTAAAGAAGATGAGAATCTTAATCAGATATCTATGAGGATGTAAATGAAGGATGGAGGTGATTTTATGGAGATGGAAGGTATTTTTAATAAATTCAAAAATGATAAAAAACATAGATTTTTTATAGTCACTGGAAAAGAGAAAGTAGGAAAGACTAGAGCAGCTTTATCCAGAGCTGTATTTTTACAGGATAATTATTGTATTAGAGAGAATGAAAATATATTATTTGTATCTAATGAAAATTTAAAGGATACCTTAGAAGAATTAAAGTATAATTTAAATAGGAACAATACCCTCTTTGCATATTTAAATAACAATATAGAGATATGTAATAAAAAACAATTAATAAATAAATGTTTTAAACATATGAGAGAAGATATTGATGGTAGTAATAAAAGATTTTGTGATAAAGATGTAACTAAGGCATTTATTTTAGAGGGAATTGGCCAATTACGTCAAAAAGAGAAGAAGATAAATAAAATTATCTTAACAAAGAATATAGAATTCTTATTTGAAGAGATTTCATACATAAAGCATTTAAATATAAAATCTATTGAAGAGTATCAACAGTTAAATAGAAAAAAGAGAAGAATCTCTTTAAGAAAAAACTCTAAAAGTAGAGAGGCAATTTATAAACTATATTTATGGTACTGCAATTATATGAGTGAAAATGGACTTTTAGACTATGTTGATGAACTTAGAATTGTTCATGACAATATGGATAAACTTGAAGATTTAAAGTATGCACATATAATAATAGATAATGTAGAGCAGCTAACTATTAAAGAGGTGGAGTTCATTCGTGGACTCTTAAAAGACTTTACTTATAGCAATTTTATTTTGCTAAAAGATAATGATGCTGAGAATAAATCAAAGCCATGGTTAGAGTATTTCAAGAGAAATAGGGATACTGCTAAATTTGATAGTAATAAATATAAAGTTATTAATTGTAGCAAATTACAAAGAAAAAATGATATACAAAAATCTATAGAGGAATCTGATAAAGAAGAAGTTAATGAAGAGGTTATAGAAAATAGTATGGTAAAAAATAATGAATATATTGAAACCTATAAATATGTTGATCTTAAACATAATATATCTCATGATTTCGCCATAGATACTAGTAGCTATAACGAAGTAATTTTAAATCCTGATACCACTAGTGAGATAATTGGAGATAAGGAAATAAATAAAGTACCGGTATATAATGAGATTGCCGCAGGACAACCTATTTCTATAAATGATGAGGTAGAAGGTGAATTTAACATTCCTATATATTGGCTTAAAGGTGTGCAACAACCTTTTATATTAAAGGTAAAAGGGGATAGTATGATTAATGCTAATATTGAAGATGGAGATTATGTAGTTATAAATAAGCAGACCATGGCAAATCATAATGAGATAGTTGCAGTAAGTATAGATGGAGAAGCCACACTTAAGAGATTATGGTTGAGAGGAAATAAGGCAGTGTTAATGCCAGAAAATGACAAGTATTATCCTATAGAAATTAAAGAAGATAATGCTTACATAATTGGAAAAGCCGTTGGGTTAATTAAAGCTACTAGCTAAATATCAAGTGATTACTAAATTTTACAATAAATTTCTTGTAGGTTAAGAATTTATAGCATTATAAAAAAGGTAGAGTTAACCATAATTACTCTACCTTTTTATTTCGTAAATTTAATAGTGTTTATAGAACAAAGATCAACAGCATATTTATAAATCCACCTATGGCTATTGCAATCCAGCTTAAGAAAAGTTGAAGATTTACATTCTTAAAAGAAATTAAAAATTTATCTTCATTATTTTTAAATTCTGTATTAGAGATGTATTGAGAATGTATCTGATTTAAAATATAAAAAGACATACCAAAGGCTTTACTATTTATAACTGAAGTAATAGACATTACTAACATTAACAATCCTTCAACAAATACAACATCCTTAAAGTAAAAGCTGGTTAGAGGGGTAAATACTCTTGCGATAACTAGAGTAATAATACTCCATAATATACCATAAACAATTAATTTTAAGGTAGTTCTAGTTGATATATTTTTCATAAAATTCACCTCACTTAAAAGGTATTATTAGTAAATTATAAGAGGTTATTATAGTATATGATTTAGAATTGATTTAGGTAAGGGTAATAACTGAAAAGTAATAAAAAAGTCTATATTGTCATAAAGTGAAGCAAAACATGGAAAGTTTATATATCATAGTGTATAATTATCTATGAAGTTTGGTTTAATCTGATTATGAGAGGGAGAGATTTTATGTTAAGTAGAGTAAGATTAAATTTAGAAGCAGTAGAAGCAATGCTTTATTATTGGCAAGCAGCATCTGAAAAGGATAACATTGCAGAATCATTTTTCTACGATGTAGCAGAAATGCCAGGGCTAACTATTGCCTATGATAATGAATTTAATGGAGAATCTGTAAGACGTGCTTTAAGTGCTATAAAAAATAGAGAGCCCTTTGATGGAACTAAAAAAGAAAAGAAATTTTGGAATAATAATATGTGGATGATGGAAGATTTAGAGTTTACTCAAGCTATGGCAGCACCACTTAAGGTATTAAACTTAGATTCACTAGCCAGTGAACTTCAAGATGTAGAAAATAAAAATAATTATGAAGAGGTAGAAGTTATTTTCTCACCATTACATTCTGATGAATATATAGTTTCAGAAAATAAGTTAGTTATAAACTTCTTTAGAATTAAAATAGATTTAATGGATGGAAGTGCAACTATTGGTGATATGAAAATAATAGAATATATTAAAGAGAAAGTTAAAGAACTACTATCAGCATAATAAATAAATGGGTTGCCTCGGAACAAGAGTTTGAGACAGCCCATTTTAAATTAATGCATGTCTACCACTTTTAATAAGAGTTTAGCTGTAGTATTATAATATAGAGAATATAAATAATTATATAAAAGTACGTAGCGTGGTGTGATGAAGTATGAATAAAACTGATTTTAGTATAGGATTTTTTGATTCAGGGGTTGGAGGCATTAGTGTTCTAAAAGAGGCAGTAAAACTTCTACCTAATGAGAATTATATATATATGGGAGATTCGATGAATGCGCCCTATGGAATAAAATCGCCAGAAGAAGTTAGAAAGTTAACCTTTAACATGGTGGAAAAACTTATATCTATGAAAGTTAAAGCTGTAGTTGTGGCATGTAATACTGCTACTAGTATTGCAATAGATGATTTGCGAAAAACATACAGGGATATACCCATAATTGGAATAGAACCTGCATTAAAGCCTGCTGTAGAAAATTATGGTGATGGAATTATAGTTATAATGGCTACACCAATGACTTTAGCTGAGAATAAATTTAGTAAGTTAAGAGAAAGATATAATAAGACTTCTAACATAATTCCAATGCCTTGTGATGGGTTAGTAGAAATTATTGAGAGTGGAAATACTAAGGGGAAGATTGTAGAAGAATATTTAAAAAATAAATTTATTGATATTCCTAAGGAAAGAGTATCTTCTGTGGTACTTGGATGTACTCATTATCCATTTATAAGAGATGCATTAATAAAAGTTATTAATGAAGATGTTGCAATTATAGATGGGAGTTTTGGTACAGTAAAACAGTTAAAGCGTCAACTTAAAGATAAGGGATTATTAAATAATAATAATCAAAAAGGAGTTATTAAAATACTGAACTCTGGAAATGATGAGAGATTGATAAAATTATCTAATGATTTACTTGATAGCTAATAAGATAACATTTTAAAATTTTATCGTCTTAACATGTTAACATTTTTAAGTTTTAAGAAAATATATATAAATATATAATAAAAGATATTTTATACTCATGGTATTATATGTTAAAATACATAACATAGTTAAAGAATAAAAGGAAAAGAGGAATATATATGAATCCAATAGTAACTTTTGAAATGGAAAACGGAAAAATAATGAAAGCAGAATTATATCCTGAGATAGCTCCAAACACAGTAAAAAACTTTATAGACTTAGCATATAAAGGATTTTATGATGAGTTAATTTTTCATAGAGTAATTCCAGGATTTATGATTCAAGGTGGATGCCCAGAAAAATCAGGAATGGGTGGTCCAGGATATTCAATTAAAGGAGAATTTAGTGGAAATGGCTTTAAGAATGATTTAAAGCATACTAAAGGGGTTTTATCTATGGCTAGAGCTCAACATCCAGATTCAGCTGGTTCTCAATTTTTTATAATGGTTGCTGATGCACCACACCTAGATGGAAGTTATGCTGCATTTGGTAAATTAACAGAAGGGCAAGAAGTAGCTGATGAAATAGTAAGCACTCAAACAGATAGAAGAGATAGACCATATGAAGATCAAGTTATAAAATCTGTAACTGTGGAAACTTTTGGCGTAAATTACGGAGAACCAGAAAAATTATAATGGAAGGTATGTAATATGGATATACTTAAAGAAAGATTAATAATAGCCTATGGTCTTAATGATGAAGAAATTGAAAAGCTAAATCAAA
This sequence comes from Clostridiaceae bacterium, assembly GCA_902363375.1. Lineage (GTDB taxonomy): Bacteria > Bacillota > Clostridia > Clostridiales > Clostridiaceae > Clostridium_J. The sequence goes on from CABIZX010000005.1 coordinate 174,694, forward strand.
AATTTAAGGACATATGCACAAAATCATGTTTACTGATAAATGATAATATGGGTGGATATACATTAGAAAATATATTAAAGGAAGAGAAGCTAGAAGATAGTGATATTAAACTACCAGAAGAAAAAGTTATTGTATTTAATGGTTTCTTAGGGGTTTATCTTCAACAAGCTGTTAAAAAGGTTAGAGAAGTTTTAGGAGCACAACCTATACTTGCATCTACTACACCGAATTCAATTAAGATGACTCTTCACGAATTAGTAGATCATTTAGTAAAAGAAAGAGAATATTATAACAAAAAATAAAAGGGGCTTTCGCGAAATGAACTAATATAGAGAAATATTAAAGGCATCTTAAATATTTTACATAATATTAGTAATGTATTTTGCGAAAGCTTCTTTATATGAGGGATAGGTAAGGAGGAGAAATACTGTGAGTACAGTAGGAGAAAGAATTAAGCAAGGAAGAAATGCAAAAGGAATGACTCAAAAGCAATTAGCTAAAAAACTTGGAGTATCAGAAAATTATATAAATGATGTTGAAAATGGAAGAAAAGTTGTAGAAGAAAAATTTATTGAAAGAGTAGGTAAAGTATTAGGTGGGGATTTAGCCGAAATGACTACTTTATTTGATAGTATAGCTTATGAGGAAAGAAAAGTAGCAGAGTCTGGTACTAAAATTCAAGGAGTAACTAAGAGTAATAAGGTTAAAGAAACTATAAATGAAGTATGGAATGATGCCTTTAGCTCAGTTCTTAAATCTGTAGGAATTTATAATTATGATTTAAACAAGCCTATAGGAAAGAAGGAATTACCTGTTATATCAAATAAAATAGAGGGCTATGCACAGGATAAGGTATTATATCTTAAGATTGAAAATGATGATTTACTAGGATTTAGAATTTGCCAGGGTGATTTAGCTTTAGCTAATTTAACTTCTGAAATAGAAAACAATAAAATATATCTTATAGATATAAATGGAGAAAGAGTAATTAGACAATTAAAAAGATTAGATAGTAATAAGGTATTAATTATAAGTAATAAAAATATGGTTCGTACAGAAACAGCTCATCCAAAAGATATAAAAGTAATTGCAAAATTAAATAGATTAGAAATTGAATTATAATTAGAAAGCAATCTTAAAATTATTTAACTGATTTTTAAGGTTGCTTTTCATTATTACAATTATAGATACGTTAGATCGTTGAATATATTAATTTAATAACACTTTCAAGACCAATCCATATTATATATATATATAAGAATTGGGAGGTATGAGAGTGGAGAGAATTGATGGATTACTAAATTTACTTATTAATGTACCTAGTGACATAAGAGATAAGATCATAAATGGATATGGTATAGGTAATTTAGAAGATAATACCATTGAACTAGTTATTCTTTATAGTGGAACTCCAGAGGCAATGGCAGAAAGTGTGAGCGCTATTGGAGGTACCTTTGAAGATTTAGGATTTGGATATGGTATTGTTACTATACCTAATACTGATATTGAAAAATTATTAACCATAAGAGAAATTAATTATATAGAGTTACCTAAAAATCTATTTATATCTTTCGAGCCAAGTAATAGGGCATCCTGTATAACAGAAGTAAACTTAAACTATGGGTTGGAAGGGCAAGGGGTACTTATAGGATTTATAGATTCCGGTATAGATTATGTAAACCAATCCTTTAGGGAAGAAAACGGAGATACAAGAATAGACTTTATTTATGACTTAGATGCAGGTAGAAGGGTATATACACGAGAGGAAATAAATGCAGCGTTAAGGAGTCCAGATCCTTATTCATTGGTGCCACATGTTGATAGGGCTGGGCATGGAACACATGTAGCAGGGATAGCTTGTGCTGGAGGAAATATACCTAGAAGATTCTATGGAGTTGCGCCTCTAAGTTCCATTGCTATGGTAAAGATGACAAGAGAAGTTGGAGGAAGAGGGGCAAAGAGTACTCAGCTAATGAGAGGAATTAAATTTTTAATTGATAGATCATATGAATTAAATAAACCTCTAGTTATAAATATAAGTTTTAGTACTAATGATGGAGCTCATAATGGAGACAGCTTACTAGAACAGTATATAGCTTTAGTATCTACAGTACAAAGAGTTAGTATAGTTGTAGCAGCAGGAAATGAAGGAGATAGAGCACACCATATTGGTGGAGAATTAGGTGCGGTACAACAAGTACAGTTTAATGTAGGAGTTGATGAAAGAATTTTAATAATACAATTATATAAGAGTTTCTTAAAGGATATAACTTTAAACCTTATATCACCTAATGGAAGTAATAGTGGTGATTTAAGACTTACTAATGCAGTGAATAGAGGAAGAATTGGTAATACGGAATATTTCATATATAATACAGGCCCCACACCTTTTAATATAGATGGAGAAATACTAATAGTGCTTTCAGGAGTAGGAGATGGAACTATTGCTAGTGGAATATGGACTATGAATATGACAACTAATCCTAATGCTCAAGGGAGATTTGATATGTGGTTACCTATTGCTGAAGGATTAAATATAGCTACAAGATTCCTAAGACCGAGCACTGACAATACAGTAGGCATACCTGGAACTGTAGAAGAGGTAATTACTGTTGGTAGCTACAATTTTGTGAATTCTACTATATCAACATTTTCAGGAAGAGGAAATGCTGAATTAAATCCTGTAAAACCTGACTTAGTTGCTCCAGGAGAAGGGATAGAATCATCTACGCCAGGTGGCGGGTTCGAACCACGGTCTGGAACATCTATGGCAGCACCACAAGTTGCGGGAGCTTGTGGGCTTTTAATGGAGTTTGGAATTGTAAAAGGAAATGATCCTTACCTATATGGAGAACGAGCTAAATATTTCTTATTAAAGGGAGCAAATAGAAGTAGAATTGATGTTCAGTATCCTAACAATAGTTGGGGATATGGTACTCTCTGTCTTGCTGGAGCGTTTCAAGTATGGAATAATGAGGTAGCTTCAAGATAACAATAAATAAAAAGTTTAATATAGAGAATATGTAACTTTTCTATAGTATCTATCATAATATATATATTGAAGTATTATTTTAAGGAGAAAGTTATGGCGGATATAGGTAGACTACGGGTTCAAGTATTTAGAGTCAATACATCTATACCAGTAACAAATGCAAGTATTACCATATCAAGATCGGATGGAGAAACTAGAGAGCAAGTTGCAACACTTACCACAAATGAAGAAGGACAAACAGATACTATCGAAGTAGAAACTCCAGACCTAGAAAGATCATTAAATCCTGAGAATACCTTGATACCTTATGCACTATATGATATAACTGCAACTGCAGAAGGTTTTGATGATGTAATTGTAAGGGGATGTCAGATATTACCTCGAGAGACAGCTCTACAAGTATTTAATTTAATTCCAACAAGTCTTAATAGGGAAACTACAGAAGAGGGGGAAGTAGAAGAAATCAGGGTTATAGATATTCCACCTAATGTTCAATTTGGTGACTTCCCACCTAAGATACCTGAAGACCCCGACAAACCATTACCACCACCACCAAGTGGTTTTGTAGTATTACCAGAGCCTGTTATACCAGAATTTATAGTTGTTCATGCTGGTACGCCAACTAATACAGCAGCACCAGAGTATACTGTTCCATATAGAGATTATATAAAGAATGTAGCTAGTTGTGAAATCTATGCAACTTGGCCAGAATCAACTATAAGAGCAAATGTATATTGTATAATTTCATTTACATTAAATAGAATATATACGGAATGGTATAGAAGTAAGGGGTTTAATTTTGATGTAACAAATTCTACAGCCTACGACCAAGCTTTTGTATACGGAAGAAACATATTTGACAACATAAGTAGGGTAGTAGATGAACTATTCTCAACCTATGTAAAGAGATCAGGAGCTAAGCAGCCTTTACTTACACAATATTGTGATGGAAGAAATGTTCAATGTCCAGGATGGCTTACACAATGGGGTAGTAAAGCTTTAGGAGAGCAAGGATATGTTCCATATGATATATTAACAAATTTCTATGGTAATGATATTGTTCTTGAAAGGGCTAGAAGTGTTTCAGGAAGCCCAAGATCTTATCCAGGTTATACTCTTCAGCAAGGAGCTAGTGGAGAACCGGTTAGAACTACTCAAACATTTCTAAACCGGATATCACAAAATTATCCGTTAATACCTAAGGTTGCTGTAGATGGACGGTATGGTGAATCAACTGCCGAGCAAGTGAGAGTTTTTCAACAGATATTTGGACTTCCACAAACAGGGCAGGTAGACTATGCTACTTGGTATAAAATTTCTGCTATATATACAGGTGTAACTAAGATTGCAGAGTTAAGAAGTATTGATAATGAAGAAATTGAATATGATTATTTTATTCCTCATTGGCCATATAGTGGAGCACCAGATTTACCTAGAATTAGATATCCTAAAAAGTAATTACTTGATTTATTAGTGAACTTCGAAATTAAAGTCGGGGTTCATTTTTTATTTAAATAAAAAATCTAAGTCAATAATTATAAGGTGCGAAATTAAGGTATAATTATGATTAAGAAGAAAATACAAGGAGTTACATATATGGAGAATATAAATATATTATTAGTTGATGATGAAGAAAACATTAGAAATTTATTAGATGCCTATCTTAGGAAAGAAGGATTTAATATATTTCATAGTTCCAATGGTAAGGAAGCTATAGAAATTATAGAAAGGGAATCTATAAACTTAGTAGTATTAGATATAATGATGCCAGTATTAGATGGGTTTGAGACATTGAAAATTATAAGAAATAGGTGGAATATGCCAGTAGTAATGCTTAGTGCAAAGGAAGAAGAAGAGGATAAGCTTCTGGCTTTAGGATTTGGTGCTGACAATTATGAAACAAAGCCTTTTAGCCCAAAGGTTTTGGTAGCTAAAATTAAGGCATTAATAAAAAGATTATATGGAAGTAACATAGATAAAAGCTCCGGTATTATTATAGAAAATCTTTATATAGATGAAGAGGGGCATAGAGTTATGCTAGGTGATGACGATATTAATCTTTCACCAACAGAGTTTTCACTATTAATATATTTCCTGAAAAATAAAAATATAGTTTTAACGAGAGAACAAATTCTTACAAAAATATGGGGTTATGATTTTGAAGGAGATATAAGGGTGGTTGATACTACAATTAAGAGACTTAGGGAAAAGCTAAGGCATATGAGTAAAATCATAGTAACAGTTAGAGGCTTTGGATATAAGATAGAGGTTTAAAATGAGTTGGATAATTAATTACTATAAAAGGCTAAAGACACTTATAAAAAATAGTATTACCATAAAAATGTTTGTTGTAACAACTATAGTATTTATCACATTTTTAACTATTACACTTTTAAGTCAAAGGACATTATTTGAAAAAATATATAATGAAAAGAAAGAAGCAGATATAAAAAGTAATGTTATGAAGTTTAGGGAGACTCTAAGTAATCCTAAGGATGAGAGTGAAGTAATAGAGAGTATTAAACAATTCGAAAACAATTACAATACATCAATAGCTGTGGTAAATCTGAAGAGTGGTATAATGGCAACCTTCAAAACCGAATCCCAAACTATAGATAATAAAAACAATGAAATTTTTAATTATGTAATTAATGCTATAAAAACAGACTTAGATTTATTAAATGAAATGTTAAGAAAAGATCAGGTGACTATTTCCTTTAACGATCAAGAGAATAATAAATATATAGCATCAGCTATTCTAGATAAAAATAATAATATAATAGTTGGTTTTACATCTTTACAATATGTAAAAGAAGCTATGGGGGTCATAGAAATATTTTATAAGTATTTTTATTTAGGGGCCATAGTTATGATAGTTGTGCTAGCCCTAATATACTCAAAATTTATTACAAACCCTCTTAAAAAAATAAATAAAGTAGCTGCAAAGATGAGTGAATTAGATTTCAGTGAGAAGTGTAACATAGTATCTCAAGATGAAATTGGAAATCTTGGAGAAACTTTAAACTTTTTAGGGGAAAACCTGGATAGTGCTTTAAATTCATTAAAGGAAGTTAATAGGAAATTAAAGGGTGATATTGAGAGAGAGAGAAAAATAGAGAATATGAGAAAGGAATTTATAGCGGATGCATCCCATGAGTTAAAAACTCCAATAACTTTAATAAAGGGGTATGCAGAAGGTATTAAGGATGGAGTATTCTTAGAAGGAAATATTGATTCTTCATTAAATGTAATTATAGAAGAATCTGAGAAAATGAGTAATTTAGTAAAGGATATGCTCCAAGTATCATCTTTGGAAAGTGGGAAAGTAATACTTAATAAAGAATTATTTTTTATTAATAATTTAATAAAAAACGTTGTAAAGAAATTACATCATAGTATCGATAATAAAAATATAAAAATAAATATGGAACTATACGAAATGCAAGTTTATGGAGATGCATTTAAGATAGAACAAGTGGTAACAAATTTCCTTACCAATGCCATAAGGCACACTGTTCATGATGGGAGAATATTTATAAAAATGTCCCAAAATAAAAATATGATTGAAGTATCCTTTGAAAATACTGGAGAGCCAATTAAAAACGAATACTTGGATAAAATATGGGATAAGTTTTATAAGATAGACAAATCAAGAAATAGGAAAGATGGAGGCACAGGACTTGGATTATCAATTGTTAAAAATATAGTAGAGTTACATCAAGGACAATGTGGAGTTGAGAATACTAATATAGGTGTGAAATTCTACTTTACATTACCTGAAAAATGTTAAAGGTTATAGCCATAGAAAAGAGGGGGTATTAATTATGAAAGGTACAGTTGTATCAATATGGTTAAACACTTGTAGAAAAATATATAGTGATTCACAAGTGAATGAAGCTATGAATTATGCTGGCTGGGAGACAAGTAAGATATTTTCGCCGCTAGAAGAAGTAGATGATAAAGTAATAGCTAAATTTATATCAAAGCTATCAGAATCAAGAAGTTTAACTAAAGAAAAGTTATGGAATGAAATAGGTAGAGATAATATACAATCCTTTGTTAAAGTATATCCGGTATACTTTAAAAGAAGAAATGCATATGAATTTTTAAAAACATTAAATGATATACATATTGCAATAACTAAGAAAATTCCAGGAGCTAAGCCTCCTAAAGTAGATGTTGTTCAGATATCTAAAACAAAAGCAACGATTACTTACTCATCTAGAAGAAAAATGTTTGATTATTTCTTAGGCATGCTTGCGGGTACCTTTGAATATTATAATGAACCATTAGAATTTAAGATTTTAGAGAAATCAGGAGAGGTGATGAAAGTAGAAATGACTTTTGAAAATGAAATTAATAGTAAAAAAAGCTATAACTTTAATAAAGTTTTATCTTTTGGCTTTATAAAATCATTGTCAGCGAAAGCATCAATATTTACTTTTGTACTAACTCTTATTGGATCAATATTAATACTTGGTTTTGAAAGTATAGTTCCTGCTTTAGGAATTACAGCATTAGCTACAGTAGTGACATTTATAGGTACATATTTATTATTAAAACCTATTAAAGTTATGAAACAGCTACAAGAAGACATGGAAGGTGGAAAAGCATATGATGCTATAAGAACTAAAGATGAGCTTGAAGAATTATATGAAAATATTAAAATAGGAGCTTCTACTTCTTCAATGGATATGACAGAATTTGATGCTAATGTTAGTGAAATGGTAGAATACCTTAATAAGGTTAAAGCTATATCAGATGTGATGGGGAATTCATCTAAAGAGATATCAATAGTAGTAGAACAAATGTCAGAAACCAGTGTGGATCAAGCTAATAATACAGAAAGCGTTGCCTCAGGATTAAATGATAATATCAGAGCCTTAAATAACGTAGTGAATAGTGAAGATAAGAATAAAGCCTCTATGGAAGAGACTGTAATGAAAATAAGTAAGGGTTTTGATGAGATAAAAACTGTAAGTAATAATATTCAAAGAACATTAGATAAGTTCCAGGAAGTAAAAGATACGGGAATTAAGTTAAATAATAAAGCTAATGATATTACTAATATAGTATCAATAGTAGCTCAAATTTCTGATATGACTAATCTTCTAGCTTTAAATGCTTCTATAGAAGCGGCAAGAGCAGGAGAACATGGTAGAGGGTTTGCTGTTGTTGCAGAGGAAGTAAGAAAACTTGCAGAACAAACTAAGGATGCTGTTGAAGAAATCAACTTAAACCTTAAGGAGTTTGTAGGAGATATTAAATATACTGTTGATAGTATAGAAGAGCAATGTGTAGCTCTGCAAACACAAACTGATGGATTAGAGAGAATTAGAGATATAAGTACTGGTACAACTGAGGCTATTGGTAAAGTGTCAGAGTCAATGATTGCTACAATTAATGATTTAGGCAGAGAAGTTAAGGCAATAGAAGGAATGTATGATAATGTAGAGTCATTAGCAGCTATAGCAGAAGAAAACTCAGCTTCATCTCAAGAGGTTAGTGCAAGTGTAACTACTTATACTGATGAAATGATTAAGCTTACTAAAGCTATAGATGAAGTTCAAAGAATTACAGAATATTTTAGAAGCACATTAGATATATAATTAATTTAAAAGCATCCTTAAGTAAATCTTATTGATTTATATCTAAGGATGCTTTTCTTGATTCTTTATGCAGTTTATATATTAAATATGAAAAGTTTAATCCATTCTAAATTCCTTGTAAATTAAAATCTGGTATATATACTGTTGAGTTAGTGCCAGATTCTTGTATGAAAGCATTTTTATAACCTAGATCAACACAATAATCTATTAATGAATCATAGTGAGCGGGGTTAAGAGGTTTATTAATTTCAGCATATTCAGATGCTTTAAACATAGGTGTATACTGATTCATTAAACTTAAATATACAGAATCTCCGAAAGTCTTATATATATAATCAACTATTTTCTTAGAATCAAATAAAAGTCCTGGCAGCATTAGATGTCTTATAATAACTCCTTTAACCATTATATCATCATTGAAAATCGGACTACCTACCTGAGCTACCATTTCTTCAATAACCTCTGAGGCTATATTAAAATAATTAGGAGCAGAGGAATATTTGATTGCATATTTATCATTGAAATATTTTAAATCAGGGATATATATATCTATGTATTCTTTTAGAGCTTTAATACTTTCTATATTTTCATACCCATTAGAATTGTACACTATGGGTATGGTCAATCCATTTTTTTTAGCTATGGATAAAGCACTTATTATTTGAGGTATATAATGAGTGGGATTAACTAAGTTTATATTGTGATATCCTCTAGATTGTTGTTCTAAGAAGATTTCACTTAAACGTTCTATTGAAATTTCTTTACCTATATTAGATTGACTAATATCATGGTTTTGACAAAACACACATCTAAGATTACAGTTTGAAAAGAAAACTGTACCAGACCCTTTAGGTCCAGATATGCAAGGTTCTTCCCACATATGCCCGTAGGCTTTAGCAACTTTTACGGTACCTCCACTTTTACAAAAACCTATCTTTCCAGCATTTCTATTTACACCACAATTACGAGGACATACATTACAATTGTTAAGAGCTGTTAAATCTTTCATAGTTATCTCCTTATATGAAGTTCACAAAACATCAAGTATATTGTGAAAGTTTATGTCTTTAAAATGGATGAACACCACTTTCTTAAGTCGTGTTCATCCTATATAACATCAGTATAATTAAAGTAGTGCAAAAAGTGAAGGAAAGTTTAAGATTTAATTATCTTCTTGCTTTTTTCATTTTAAAATAAAAGATAATGCATTGAATAATAAATATTAAACTTATTATCCCAAAACCAGGATAAAGGAAGGTTATTAGTTGTTTAAATCCTATTTGAGATATTGGTAGAGCTATTAAAAGAATAAGTATGACACCTCTCTTGTAAGGAATGTTATATTTATTTTCAAGAGTTTTGCCGACACTATAGATATCTGAAACTTCAGTAGAGAACATTTCACACCAAATAACACAGAGAAGAAGTATCTGTATTAGAGGTGTAAATTTACTAGCTACAAAAAGTAATGGTATTTCATATTTAAAAATTTCAGGTATATTTGCAATTAGCATAGAATTAATTAGGTAAGCAAGCAAAGTGAGTACAAGAGCTCCTATGGTTAGTCCACATATAATGAGACGTTTATTCTTTATTTCCTTACTAATTGGCACAAGAACGCCACTACAGGATAACATATTAAATCCTGCATAGAGTAGTGAGGATATAATCCATTGTTTATCTATGATAAGATTTTTGTGTATAGGTACTTGTCGCATATAATCTATAGACATGGTATCCTTTGAAAAAATAAGATAGAGCACAAATACAGTAATAATTATAGTAGTAAGACTAGGTACTATTATGGAATTAATAGCTATCAAGCCTTTAGTATCATTTAATAAAGTAATAAGAGCGATTACAGCCATTAATAGTATTCCAACGAATCTCGGAATACCAAAGTGTTGATAAAGTAAAGCTCCACTTCCAGCAAGAATTATAGCAGCACCTGATATTAAAAAGAAACTGGTAAGATAATCAGTGATTTTGCCAAAGAAACCGGGGCTTACAAGGGTTATAAAGTCTGTATAGGAATTTAAATCATATTTTATACTTATGGAGACTATGATGGAACTTATTATTATGTAAAGAACTGCACAGAGTAAAAGTCCATAAAAGCTTGAAAATCCATAGGTCGAGAAAAATTGAGTTATTTCTTGTCCAGAAGCAAGACCAGCACCTACAATTGTACCAATAAATACAGTTGCAGCCTGAAAAATTAATTTAATATTCTTCAAAGTTATCCCTCCAAATTATAATAGCTTATATATTTATATTGAAGTCCACAGAAGATTATGTGGAAAACTATCAATATGTGGACAACTTTTTAAACTATTGTTAGTAAATTTTCATTTAGTAGATTTTAAAAATTAAAAGAGTTAAACTATAATTAAATAATAGTAGTAGATTTTAAAAATATAGAACTAAAGAATAGGAAGATTGAATATGAAAAAAGATTTTAACGGAAAGAGATATCATAGTTTAAATTACTTTTTAAGAAATAAATTTGATGGCCAAAAAACTTTTAAGATATCATTAGATGCAGGATTTACATGCCCCAATAGGGATGGAAAAGTAGCTAGAGGAGGGTGTATATTCTGTTCTGAAAGAGGGTCAGGAGACTTTGCTGGAGATAGATTGGCATCTATAACAAATCAATTCACCGATATAAAGGAAATGATGAATAAGAAGTGGAAAAATGGAAAATATATAGCTTACTTCCAAGCATATACTAACACTTATGCTCCTGTAGAAGTACTAAGAGAAAAATATGATGAAGCTCTATTACAGGATGATGTAGTAGGCCTTGCTATTGCTACAAGACCAGATTGCTTAGAGGAAGATGTATTAGACTTATTAGAGGAATATTCAAATAAGCTATATACCTGGGTGGAACTTGGGCTTCAGACTAGTAACGACAATACAGCCACTTTTATTAACAGGGGGTATAAGTTAGAGGTTTTCAAAAAGGCAGTTGAGGAATTACATAAGAGAAACATAGATGTGGTTGCACATATAATCTTTGGACTTCCAGGGGAGAGTAAGGAAGATATGCTAAACACAGTTAAATATATTTCTAAATTACCTATAAAGGGAGTGAAAATGCATCTTCTTCATGTAATGAAAAATACAAGACTTGAAAAACTTTTAAATGAAGGTGAGTTTAAGTTATTAGAAATGGACGAATACATTGATCTTATAACTGAAGCTATAACTATACTACCTCAGGATGTAGTAATTCACAGGCTTACAGGGGATGCTCCAAGAGATTTATTAGTAGGACCTATGTGGAGCTTAAAGAAATGGGAAGTATTAAATGCTATAGATGACAAGTTAGAGTCTGAGGACTTATATCAAGGAAAATATTATAAATAGGATAAATATTATTTATTTATATAATCATAGGGGGGATAATACATGAACATTGATGTAGTTATATCTGCAGAGCATATTAAACCAGAAAAGTTTAAAGGTAGGGTGATAGTTGTTATTGATGTACTAAGAGCTACTTCAGTAATGGTTACTGCATTAAATAATGGTTGTGATAAAATTATACCTGTAAAAGAGATAGAAGAGGCTATAGATATTGCAAGGGAAGATAGAGACTATTATCTTCTAGGAGGAGAACGAGGAGGAGTAAAAATAGAAAACTTTGATTTTTCTAATTCGCCTCTAGATTATACTAGGGAAATAGTAAAAGGAAAAAGTCTTGTAATGACTACTACAAATGGAACTAGAGCTATTAAAAATAGTGAGGAAGCAGATAGAATATTTATTGCTTCTTTAATTAATGGAAGAGCAGTAGCAGAAAAGTTAGCTAAGCTAAATAAGGATGTAACCTTTGTAAATGCAGGAACCGATGGAGAGTTCTCCATGGATGATTTTATAACTAGTGGATATATAATTGACTGTTTAAAAGATATTATAAAAGATGAGTGCACCTTAACAGATATAGCTAAAACCTCAGAATATATTTATAAAACTAATCCGAGCATAATCAGCTTCGTAAAAGATGCACTTCACTATAAAAGGATGAAGGAGCTTAATTATTACAATGACTTAAGGTATTGCCTTTCAAAGGACTTAGTAAGTATAGTTCCAGAGTACAGGGATGGGAAAATAAAAATATATGAATAATAATAGATTAAATTTATTATTAAATCATGCAAATTACTTTTTATCTATTTAAAAAGAAAAAATTAAACAATAAAATTAAAGATTTAAAGTTTCTTTTAAGAGCTACTACTTTTAGTAGTTCTTTTTCTTTTAGCTAAAGTCAAGAATATAACCTCGTATATAACAGTATATAAGGTAAAGAGAGCTATGAAAACAATCTGCTCAATACCACTCATTTTAGCAGTAGCAAACAATATTATTATAGGGAAACAGAAAACAATTTGAACAAATCGGAGTATAGATAATCCTTTCATAACATCACCTTTTACCAAATATTACTATATTAATATTGTTACACGTTTAGAACCTACATTCAATAAAAACTGTATAACAAATTCATACTAGATAATTCTTATATTTTAAAAAAACTAAGGGATAAGATTATATTATGTAAAAATAAGTTCAAATCATAGGATACGACAATAAAAGCGCATATATAAAATCATAGTTTATGTATTTCTATAAAAAATTTAATAAAGTAGGTTCATATAAGGACAAGCTGAATAAAATATTATTGAGGGGGAATATCTATGGATTTTTTAAATTATATTACAGAAAATGCATTGATTCTAATACCAATACTATCTATAGTTGGTATGATTTTAAAGGGGTCCGAGAAAATAAACAATAAATATATACCAATAATATTACTTCCTATAGGAATATTATTATCTATGGGACTTATGCACAGCATTAGTGCTGATGCTATAGTTCAAGGTATATTAGTTACTGGAGCTAGTGTATATGCTCACCAATTAATAAAACAAAGTAAAAAATCAGATTAAGCATAAATAAATGGGTAGATATCTTAGCAATAAGATATCTACCCTATTTAAAAGTATTTAAACTACTTGGAAAATATAAAACTTTAAATAATATGATTCATCACTATTCCAAAGAATTGGATGATCAGGGGCTTGTGTTTTAAATTCTACTTGTCTTAAAGTAACTTTTGCATCCTTAGCTGCACTGGCAATAGTATCTCTAAATAGCTCAGGATTCATAAAATGAGAGCATGAACAAGTTATAAAATAACCACCTTTATTTACTAATTTCATACCTCTAAGATTTATCTCTTTGTAGCCTCTTGTAGCACTTTTTATAGTTGAACGAGATTTTGTAAAGGCTGGTGGGTCAAGAATAACCACATCATATTTTCTACCTTCATCAGACCATTCACGAAGTACATCAAAAGCATTGTGACATTCAAACTTAACAATATCTTGTAAATTGTTAAGCTCAGCATTACGTCTACAGAATTCTACTGCATGCTCTGATATATCTACCCCTAATACTAATTTAGCACCAGCTACTCCAGCATTAAGTGCAAAGGAACCAGTGTGAGTAAAGCAGTCTAGAACAGTAGCATCTTTACAAAGTTTATGTATAGCAGCTCTATTTTCTTTCTGGTCTAAGAAAAATCCTGTTTTTTGACCATTTTCAATATCCACATAATATTTAACACCATTTTCAACTATTTGAACCATAGTATCAAAAGGCTCTGTCAAGAATCCCTTAACTTGTTCCATGCCTTCAAGAATTCTAACCTTAGCATCGCTTCTCTCATAGATTCCCTTAGCACCATATTCTTCTACTAAAATTTTTACAACTATATCCTTATATTTATCAATCCCTAAAGCTAAAGATTGAATAACGTAATAATCTCCTAGCTTATCAATTATAAGACCAGGTACAAAGTCTGCTTCTCCAAATAAAAATCTGCAGCTAGATGTATCTATAACTTTTTTTCTGTATTCCCAAGCTGCTCTAAGTCTTTTTCTAAAAAACTCTTCGTCAATCTCTTCATTGATATCTCTAGTCATAATTCTTATAGCTATTTTTGAAACATCATTTATATATCCTTTACCTATAAATTCTTCTCTGCAATTATATACTTCTACAATATCGCCATTTTCATATTCACCTTCGAATTCTTCAATATCAGTAGAGTAAACCCAAAGATGGCCATTTTCAACACTTTTTCCTTTTCCTTTAAGTAGATAGAATCTGCAAGTCATTTATATCCTCCTATTATTAAAACAACTGATTATTAATAATAACTCATATTGTTAGATTTAAAAATTAAACTTTATTTAGACTTATTATAGTATAAATTTATATAATGGATTTTGCAAATAAATTATTTATTTTTTACCATAGAAAATTTTTTATGAGTAAAGTATAATATTCTTGGTTTGAATTTTTGATTAAACATTATTTATATAGAGTAGTCACAAGGATATAGGAGGAAAATAGATGAGTATACTTACAGTTAAAAATATAAGTCATGGGTTTGGGGATAGAGCAATATTTGAAGATGTATCCTTTAGATTATTAAAAGGTGAGCACGTTGGTTTAATTGGAGCTAATGGTGAAGGTAAATCTACTTTTATGAATATAATAACTAGTAAACTTATGCCAGATGAGGGACAAGTAATATGGTCTAATAATGTGAGAGTAGGATATATGGATCAGCATGCTGCTTTAGAGCAGGGGCTAACTATAAGGGACGTATTAAGAGATGCCTTTAAATATCTATTTGACCTAGAAGTAGAAATGAATGAGCTTTATGGAAAAATGGGAGAAATGAACGAAGATGAAATGAATAAGGTCTTAGAGAGAACGGCAGTTATTCAAGATATGTTAGATAATAATGGATTTTATGTTATAGATGCAAAGGTTGAGGAAGTTGCTAAAGGATTAGGACTTCTTGATGTAGGACTAGATAAGGATGTAACAGCTCTAAGTGGAGGACAAAGAACTAAGGTTTTACTTGCAAAACTTCTACTAGAAACTCCAGATATTTTACTTCTAGACGAGCCTACAAACTATTTAGATGAAGCTCATATAGAATGGCTTAAGAGATATCTACAGAGTTATGAGAATGCATTTATTCTAATATCCCACGATATTCCTTTCTTAAACTCTGTAATCAACCTTATATACCATGTGGAAGATAGAAAGTTAAGTAGATATGTAGGAGACTATGAAGAATTTAAAAGAGTATATGAAGCAAAGAAGGAGCAGCTTGAAAGAGCATATGAAAGACAACAAGCTGAGATTGCAAGGCTTGAAGATTTCGTAGCAAGAAATAAAGCCAATGTTGCTACATCTAACATGGCTAAGTCTAGACAAAAGAAATTAGATAAAATGGATAGAATAGAACTTTCTAAGGAAAAGCCAAAGCCAACCTTCAACTTTAAAACTGGAAGAGCATCAGGTAAGGTTATATTTGAAACTAAAGATTTAGTTATAGGATATGATAGTCCATTAACAAAGCCTCTTAATATTTCCATGGAAAGAGGACAAAAAGTTGCCCTTGTTGGAGCTAATGGACTTGGGAAAACTACACTCCTTAAGAGCTTAATGGGAGAGATAAAGCCTATAAGTGGAGAAGTAACTCTAGGGGATTATCAACAAATAGGATACTTTGAGCAGGAGGGAGCATCAGGGAATAAAAACACTTGTATAGAAGAATACTGGCAAGAGTTCCCAAGCTGCACTCAATATGAAGTTCGTGCAGCATTAGCTAAATGTGGCTTAACTACAAAACACATAGAAAGTATGGTTATGGTGTTATCTGGAGGAGAAGCTGCTAAAGTAAGACTAGCAAAACTTATAAATAAGGAAACAAACATATTAATCCTAGACGAGCCTACAAACCACTTAGATGTAGAAGCTAAGGATGAATTAAAAAGAGCATTACAAGAATATAAAGGAACTATATTATTGGTTTGCCACGAACCAGAGTTTTATAAAGATGTAGTAACAGATATATGGAACTGTGAGGAATGGACAACTAAAATAGTATAGAAACACAAAAAAGAGTTAGAATCAAATCTAGCTCTTTTTTTGAAGTAATTTCCTTTACAATATAAAATTAAGAGAATATGATAAAATAGAATTTAACATGAGGTATCTTCGAAAAATAAATAAGTCAAAAATAGGAAGTATATTTTGAGTTAGACAAGGAAACAGGTTCCGCAGATAGTAGCACTATCTAAGGGTTCTGTTGACGCAGTGTAACACAAAATAGACGAACATTCTGACTTATTATTTATTTTCAGATACCTTAAATATATAATAAAAACTTTGAGGTGAAAAATGAAAATAAGAGTACCAAAATATCTTAATAAATTCAAATGTATAGCAGATAAATGTGAGGATACATGTTGCGCTGGTTGGGAAATTGTTATTGATGAAGAAACTTATGATTACTATGAAAATCTTAGTGGTAGCTTTGGTGAAAGACTAAGAAGTGAGATAGTTAATGATGGAGAAGATAATATATTTGTATTGAAAAATGGCAATTGTGCCTTTCTAAATGAAAACAAATTGTGTGATATATATAATGAACTTGGGGAAGATGGCCTTTGCTATACTTGCAAGAAGTATCCTAGATATATAGAGGAGTTTGGAAGCTTACGAGAAATAGGTATATCACTTTCTTGTCCAGAAGCAGCAAGAATAATGCTAGGTGATTCTAATAAAGTGGAGTTTGAGTTAAGTGAAAATGATGAGTTCATAACTTCTTATAACGATATTGATGCCATGCTATTTATTGAACTTATGCAATGTAGAAGTATAATTTTTAATATACTTCAAAATCGTAATATTGATTTAAATATAAGAGCATCTATAATTCTTAACTTTGGAAAGGAAATTCAAGATAGGATAGATGAGGCCGATTTAGCTACTTTAAAGGCCATTAAAGAAAGATATATAGATAAAAATTTTATAAATAATACTATTAATGATTTGGATAAGAATATCAATGATAAAGAAGAGTGGTATAATGATATAGAAGAGCATCTTAATGTATTTAAAAGCTTGAAGCATATAAATGATAGTGATCCACTAGGGTTAGATAAGATGTTATCTTATATTGAAGGTAGTTCCAAGGAGAGAAAAATTTATCTAGATAAATACAAAGAATTTAATATTTTTTATGAAGATAATATGTATAAGTTTGAAAATATATTAGTTTACTTTGTGTTTAGATATTTTATGAAAGCTGTCTTTGATTATGATGTGGCTGCCAAAATAAAGACTGCAGTGGTGAGCTATTTAATGATTAAGCAGTTATGTGTAGTAAGGTGGATAGAAAGTGGAGACTTTAATGATGAAGATATTGTAGATATAAGTCATACTTATTCTAAGGATATTGAACATTTAGAGGAGAATATAGACACCTTGGCAGAGAGTTTTAAAACTAATTCTGTATTTAAAGAAGATAGAATTATAAATATGTTAATGAACTAAAAATATGGTATTAAATAATTAAGTAATATTTAGCTACTTCGATTTTAAAATATTAGATTACAAATGAAAAGGTTAAAGTTATAGTATGGAGAAGGAGAGATATGGAACATTATAAAATTTTAGGCGTTGATAAAAATGCATCTATGGAAGAGATAACAAAAGCTTATGAAGATAAAGTAAATAAATTTAAAGAAGAGATAGAAGATGAAAGAAGAGCAAAGTCCTTTATAAAAGTATTTGATGAAGCTTATGAGAAGATAAAGGAAGAGAGAGAACAAAATCAGCAAACTGTGATTATAGATAATCAAGTGAAAGATTTAAATAATAACTTTCATAAAGATGATAGTAATAGATATGAAAGCTTTAATGAATATGAACAAGAATCTACATTTAGTAGAGAAAAGAAGAGATCATCTTCAAAGAGTACATCAATAAGAAAACAAAAAAGATCTAAAAAGAAGTCTACAGAAGATAGAGACGATATTAAATCTGAAAAACAAAGTAAAAGGGACAGTAGTAGAAAATCAGGAAGTAATAAAAAGAGTAATGAATCTTCCCTTACTCAATTGTCACTTAAGATATTGTTCATGCCTGTGGTAGCTATATTATCAATAATAATATTTATATGCAAAATATTAAATATAATATCTTGGGTTGCATCTAAGATTATAATAATAGCAGCTATAGCTATATCTGCTATTCATGGATATCAAATTTATATTGGACATGCTATTCAATATAAGATATTTGTATTATGTGCTGTGGGCTTTGTAGCTTCTTTATTTTTACCAGGCATTCTAAAAGTTCTTGTATCTACCTTAAGCAAAGTAAATAATAAATTAAAAAAGTTTATATAAAAACTTAATATATTAAAAGTGAAACTGAAATCTAATGAATAGTATCTTGTTTATATCGCAGGAAAAATTCATAGTGATTTCAGTTTTTTATTATAATATTCGCTTTCGTTTATACATTATGGATTTTCTAAAATTATATATAGTTATAAATATAGATATATATATATTAAATAGCATTAATTATAAATATATAAAGTTTTATTATATATACAATAAGATAAAGAGATTTATTTACGATAATTTATTCATATAGTAAAATATGTTATAAATAAATTTGTATAGTAATTGGGGAGAATATGAAAAGGGGATTAAGATTAATACCATTATTTTTATTATTTATAATTCTTTTAACTGGATGTGCAAAAGAAAAAGAAAATCCGGAAGTGAAAGCATTGAAAGAAAATATAATACCAATAAGTACAGTAGAAGCTGGTAGTGGCTTTGAAGATTTAATGCCACTTAAGGATATATTAAAGGATAAGAAGATAGTTGCTATGGGGGAAGCAACACATGGGACTAGTGAATTCTTTAAGATGAAGCATAGGTTCTTTAAATTTTTAGTAGAAGAGATGGGATATAGAGTATTTGCTATGGAATGTGATGGTGGTGGAGGACAAGTCATAAATGACTATATTTTAAATGGTGAAGGTAACTTAGATGAAATTATGGAATCTATAAAGTATGAAGTGTTTAAAGCCGAGGAAATAAAGGATATGATAGAGTGGATGAAGAAGTATAATGATGATTCGTCTCATGAAGAAAAGATTAAATTTTATGGATTTGATATGGAAAATATAAAGAGTACTCTTCCTAAGCTTAGTTATTACTTAGGAAAGCTTGATAAAGGTTTGCAGGCTAAGGTAAAAGAAGATATTCTTCATTCACTATATAAGGGCAATATTATAGGGCTTAATAATGAAGAAATTCATGATATGTTAGCTGATATAAATGAATTTAAGAAAGATATGGAGAATACAAAAGAAAAATATTTAAATAATAACTTAGAGAATGAATATGAGCTAGCATTATGGAATCTAAGTCTGATAACTCAATATACAGAGTACTATGTAGAGAGTAGTAAGAGTAATGATTTGATGAATCAATCACCTACAGCAAGTAATTTGAGAGATAAATATATGGCTAGTAACGTTAAGTGGATACAGGAGTATGAAAGTAGATTAGGAAATGATAAAGTTATGCTGTGGGCACACAACTTACATGTATCATATATGGATGGTAATTTTAAATATATGAGTAGAAATTTAAAGGAAATGTATGAAGATGAATATTACTCTCTAGACTTTGAATTCTCTAGAGGAAGCTTTAATGCAACTAATATGTCTACTGGGATTTTGACAAAATTTGATATAGATAATAATGCTCCTGAATATTTAGCTTATAAATTTTATAAAACCGAGATACCTATATCATTTCTAGATTTCAATTCAGCATCTAAGAGTAAAGAGGTATCAGAAATGCTATCAAAGAACCAAACTTTTAATCTTATTACTTCATATTATGATGATACAATACCAAGAAGTTTTCAATATATACCGAGAAATTTATTTGATGGATTAATATATATTAAAGAAACTACAGCTTCTAAACCACAATAGCCATTATCAAGATAAAAATATGATTTTATTTAGTGGGACTTTTGTATAATAGTTCAAAGTTTTATATTTATATAGATTAATAATTAAAAGTAAGGTGTATTAGGATATATGCCTTACTTTGTTTTTAATCTATAATAGAGTTAAGGGGTATTTAGTAAAAACTAAATATTAAATCTTTGCATCGAAAGCAATAAACAATATTTAAAGTTATATCAATAGTTTGACATAAAAATTACCATAGGATAATATGATATTAAGAATTGAATATTATGAAAAATGGGTTTAGTTATAATTTTATATAACTGATTAAAAGAGAAGTTGGGTGCAAATCCCACGCGGTCCCGCCGCTGTAAGAGAGAAGTTTTCTTCTAAGATGCCACTGTTTTTATGGGAAGGCAGAAGAAAATGATGATGCTCAAGCCAGAATACCTGCCTACTTTTTGCGCTATAATTCTACGAGAGATGGAAGGGTGTGATAAATTTATGATAAATATGATTTAGAACCTTTTAGTTTTAGTAGCTAAAAGGTTTTTTTTATTTTAATAAGATATTGTTTTTAATTATTAGTTAGGAGTGATTAGATATGAAAAGAGCTGAATTTGATAAAGAGGGTTTAGCGTTAGTTGCATCAGATGTATTAATTAGCTTGAGAAGTTTAGATGATATTATAGAGATAAACAAAACAGAAGTAGATTCAATAGAAGATAGTTTCAAGTTAGAGTTTACTAAATTCATAGAACTTCTAGAAAAGTATATGAGTAAG
The DNA here is from genome assembly GCA_902363375.1 of Clostridiaceae bacterium. Lineage (GTDB taxonomy): Bacteria > Bacillota > Clostridia > Clostridiales > Clostridiaceae > Clostridium_J. The sequence continues at coordinate 195,969 of CABIZX010000005.1, forward strand.
TGTTTAGTTACTATAAGTGAACCTTATAATGAAAATTTATATAGTGTAAGTATTGATAAGTCTGTAGATGCTGGATTTTTACCTGAAATATCAACAGATTTTTATAACTACCTAAAAGGCTTTAGACATTGCGAGGAATCAATAAGGAGCATAGATTTTAATGAGTTATATAAATTTTATGTAGATAATCATGATAATATAGTTAATCTATATCATCATATGATAGAATTTTCAAATAAGTTGTAGAAGTAGGAAATAATTATTATGTTATAATAGTATAAATAATATAGCTATATATGGTTTAATTGGAGGTTTATATCTATATCATTATTTAATATAGATCATGCTAAATAGCATAGATGGAGTTTCTTTACTAAATCTTATATGTTATTATAAAATATTTATATTGATGAGGGGAAAGCTATGAGAAGAAAAGATAGGGAGTTAACTAATCAAGAAGACTATGTGCAAGTTTTAGAAGAGTGTAAAGTTTGTAGAATCGCTATGATAGATAAGGAAAAGCCATATGTTATACCAATAAACTTTGGATATGAGTTTAAAGGCCATGAACTTATACTATATTTACATTGCTCAAGTGAAGGTAGAAAAATTAATGCATTGACATCAAATAATGAAGTATGCTTTGAAATGGATTGTATGCATGAATTAATTGAGGGTAAAACAGCTTGTTCTTATGGATATGCATATGCTAGCATAATTGGAGATGGAAAAGTAGAATTTATTGAAGATTTACAGGAAAAAGAAATAGCACTGAAAGCAATTATGAAGCATCAGACAGATAAAGATGACTTTGCATTTGAAGAGTCTGTGGTAAGAAATCTTACTGTTTTTAGGATAGTATCAACAAGTTTCACAGGAAAGTCAAGGAAAAAGAGAATTTAATATAAAAGAAATACATTAATAAAGTAATAAATGAAAACTAAAAAAGAGGAGATACCAAAATAATTTAGGTTCTCCTCTTTTTTAGTTATAGAATTATAAATTTTATAAAATCAACCTAACCTTCATTTGAATTGAAAAGTGAAGAGAAAAAGTCCTTGATCCATGTAAATAATTTATCAAAGAAGCCGGAATCTTTAAGTTCTTTACCTAATGATGCCATCTCTTCTTTGAACTTAGAAGCACTTTTATCTAGAGTATCTTTAAGTTTAGAATAATCTAAGTCTAGGTCATTTATGTCAGACATTAATGAAATCATATTATTTTCAATGTTAGCACTTATATCCACGTCATATTTATTTGCCACTTCTTCTACAATCTTTTTAATTTCTTTTTCAGTAGAAGGCTTGTCTTTAATAACGGCTGTTTTAACTTCATTAATAATTGCAGAAGCTTCTGTATCACCAACTTCTTCAGCTAAGTCTAAAGATACGTCTATTTCTTTTTGTGCAGCTTGTTTATTAGATGTAGATAGTTCTCCACCCATTATGTTCTCAGCACCAGCAAGTATTCCTGCAAGAGCAGATTCTCCTGTTACTGGGAAAGGAGCAGAAGCTATAACATCTGCATTTAATATTCCAGAAGTAATTAATGCATTAGCAAGCATATCATTAGTTACTAAAGTTAGGTTTGAAGAGGTAACTGTTACGCCAGATTCTTTTTGAAGCAACTTAACATAGGCACTTGAATACCATCCACCTGTAAAGTTGGCTAGTTCTTTCTCATCAAGACCAAATTGTTTTAAGGCCATTTTACTGTCTACATATATAGCTTCAATATCATCTGGGGCTTTAAAAGCTTTTCGTAACTCAGCTTCTTGACTATCGCTTAAATCTGAACCAAAACTTAGAATTTCACCACTTGGATATTCACCACGAATATCTGCAAAGGCACTTGTAGGTATAGATATACATGTAATAATACCTAATGTTATAGCTAATTTTTTAAAAAATTTCTTTGACATATTAAATTCTCCTTATACTTAAAAGATAAGTAATATACTTTATATAACTAATTATATATATTATATTTCATATTGGTATACCATAGAATAAATTTTAATAAATTTGTAAGAAAGATTAAAAGTAAATTAACTGTGACATCTATAGAAATTAAACATATTTAGTACTAAAATGGAATTAAAGTTAAATTTTAAAATGAAGGTGGGGATTAGGATGTATAAAAAACAAATAGAAGAATACTTTCAAAATCATAAGGATGAAATGTTAAATGATATATGTGATTTGATAAGAATAAGAAGTGATAGGTCAGAGGCAAAGGAAGGAATGCCTTTCGGAGAAGGACCTGCAAAGGCACTAGAAGCGGCATTATCTTTAGCAGATAAAATGGGATTTAAAACTAAAAATTATGATAATTATGTAGGCGCTATTGATTTTAACGATAAAGAAAAACAACTAGATATTTTAGCACATCTAGATGTAGTACCTGTTAGTGATGATTGGACAGTTACAAAACCTTTTGAACCACTTATAAAAGATGGAAAGCTATATGGAAGAGGCTCAGCAGACGATAAAGGACCAGCTTTAGCAGCACTTTATGCTCTAAAAGCAGTTAAAGATTTAAATATACCTTTAAGTAAGAATGTTCGTCTTATATTAGGTACAGACGAGGAATGTGGAAGCTCTGATATAGCACATTACTATAAAGAAGAAAAAGAAGCACCTATGACCTTTTCACCTGATGCAGATTTCCCAGTTATAAACATTGAAAAGGGCGGATTACATAGTCCTTTTGAAAGTAAATTTGAAGAAGATAATAAACTCCCAAGAGTTGTCTCTATGACAAGTGGAGTAAAAGTAAATGTAGTTCCAGATACAGCTACAGCAGTAGTAGAAGGATTTAGTGAAGAAGAAATAAGTAAATACTGTGAAAAAGCAGGTAAGAATACAGGCTTGAAGTTTACCTTTAGCAAAGATGGTGAGACTTGGGTTATAAATGCTAAAGGAGCAGGAGCACATGCATCTACTCCTCAAAATGGAAATAATGCTCTTACAGGAATGTTAGAGTTGCTTGCAGCTATGCCATGTGCTAAAAGTGAAGGATTTAAAAGATTATGTGCTGTTAATAAGCTATTCCCTCATGGTGATTTTAAAGGAAAGGCTTGTGTAGTTAAGATGAGTGATGAGCTTTCCGGTGAATTAACCATGTCATTAAATATATTTAAATATAACACTACAGAATTAAGTGGAACTTTTGACTGTAGAGCACCACTTTGTGCAACTAATGAAAATTTACGTAATGTTATAAGAGATAATATGGTTAAGGATAATATAATTTTATCCAAGGATGATGTATATCCATCTCACCATGTTGATGAAAACTCTGAGTTTATACAAACCCTTTTAAGATGCTATGAGGAATATAGTGGACAAAAAGGAAAATGCATAGCTATAGGTGGAGGTACTTATGTTCATCATCTTAAAAATGGGGTAGCATTTGGATGCACAATGCCTGGCACTGATAATAATTTACACGGTGATGATGAGTTTGCTGTAATAGATGAACTTCTACTTAGTGCTAAAATCTTTACTCAAGTAATTATTGATTTATGTAAATAAGTATATTAAAGCTTAGTAACCTAGTGGGGATGAGAGCATAAAATTTTATCATCCTTACTAGGTTATATTTTATAATTAGATGTATATGCTAATTTTAAAAGGGTACATATTTAAACACATGAAATTTTACATATATAAGAGTGTATAAAGTTTACCATATAAATATATAAAATTTTAAATAGGAAACTATATGAATATAGAGAATTACTTACATAGGAATTTTAATATAATGTACTGTAAGTATTTTTAATAGACTAAGTTATATATTTGATTATTAAAAACTGCTAAGATATATTTATAATTAATGTATGATATTATGTTACTATAGGTGAAGGTTTTAAAGGAAGGTGAAATATTTGATGGAATTTAACTACAGTGAATTAACTGGAGATGTAGTTACAAGAGAGGATTACAGCTATGAGAAAGATAGAAAACAATGGAATAGAGCTATTGAGAAATATCCTTTAGTAATCGTATATTGCTACAGTTATGAAGATGTTCAAAATTCAATACAATGGGCTAAGAAAAACAATATTTCTATTAGGATAAGATCAGGTGGACATCACTATGAAGGATATTCCACTGGCAATGATGTAATGATTATTGATGTTAGCAGAATGAATGGAATTTATATAGATGAAGAGAAAAGTATAGTTAAAATATATGGTGGAGTCAGAAATAGAGAAATGTATGAAGCACTAGGAGCTAAGGGATATCCTTTTCCAGGAGGAGGATGTCCAACTGTTGGAGTAGTAGGATTTACCCTAGGAGGTGGATGGGGTTATTCTTGTAGATTTCTAGGACTTGGATGTGATAGTTTAAAAGAAGTAGAGATTATAGATTATGAAGGCAAAATTATAACTTTAAATAAGGAATGCAATGAGGATTTATTTTGGGCTTGTACTGGAGGTGGTGGTGGTAACTTTGGCGTAGTTGTTAGCATGACTTTTGCTTTACCGAAAAAAATAGATAAAGCTACTTTAATAAATATAGATTATCCTAATATGACCAAGGATAGTATGTTTAATATATTTAATGTTTGGCAGGAGAACTTTAATAGCCTAGATGAAAGAATGAATATAAAGCTAGCTATATACAACTCAAAATATAAAGGTATGGGAGCTAAAATAACTGGAGTTTTCTATGGTAAACTAGAAGAAGCTAACGAGATTTTGATGTCTTTTAAAGCTATTGCAACTAATATGAATATAACTATGGAATATACTACAGTTTTAGAAGTAAACAGAAAGATCCAAGATAGCCATCCAGATTATGAAAGTTATAAATCTACAGGAAGATTTGTAAATAGAATTTATACAATGGAAGAGATGGAGTCGTTAATAGATTTAATTGAAAATAGAGCAGAGGGGTCTATTTATACAGCTTTATCATTGTATGGATTAGGTGGAGCTGTTGCAAAGGTAGATAAAGAAAAAACTGCTTTCTATTATAGAGATTCTATAGCTATTATGGGTTTACAATCCGTTTGGGAGGAATCAGAGTATGCACCCTTTAATAGGACATGGGTCCTAGAGAAGTTTAAGTATATAGAATCAGTTACTGAGGGTTCATTCATTAATTTCCCATTTAAAGAACTTTCTAATTATGAGGAGCAGTATTATGGAGAGAATATGAGTAGGTTAAGAAGCATTAAAGGTAAATATGATCCTAAAAATATATTTGATTTTCCTCAAGTAATTAAGTCTATAGATAATAATAAATAATTTGTGAATAATAAATTTAATTAATAAACGTAAAACATACTAGATTTTTTTAGGAGATAAAATGATGGAAAAATTTGAAGGACAACTTAAAGAAGCTATGGGAAAAGGTGGAGCATATATAGAAATACCTTTTGATGTAGAGAAGGTTTTTGGAGCCAAGAGAGTTAAAGTAAAAGCAACCTTTGATAATGTACCTTATAGAGGCTCCATAGTTAGAATGAGTACAGAGTGTCATATAATAGGAGTTACTAAGGATATAAGGAAAAAGATAAAGAAAGATATTGGAGATTATGTTGAAGTTACGGTTGAAAAAGATGATGAAGAAAGAGTAATTGAGCTTTCAGAGGATTTTAAAATAAGGATTGAAGAGTCAAAGGAAATACATGATTTTTGGAATAGTCTATCTTACTCTAATCAGAAGAAATATGTATCTAATATAGAGTCTGCTAAAAAGGAAGAAACAAGAAAGAAGCGTATAGATGATGCCATAAATAAATTAATTAATAAAGAAAAGTTATAATTCAATCTGAAGACATAGTGTGATATGAAAAATAAAACTTAATAAATTGTATGCTGAAATCCCTGTAATACAAATGTATTACAGGGATTTCCAATAAGTTTTGGGCTTGTAATAGACTCTAGCTTCATTTCCTTTAGAAATTCCTGGGGGGGATAAATTTTAAAGGGAATTTTATGAACCTAGAGTATGTATAAACTACAACCTAGAATATACTAGGCTGTAGTCATTCTAAACTATATTAAATCAAATTATTTGTAGACTAGTATCTTCTTCTTTCACATTCAGTTGGTGCTTCAATTAAAGTTGCAAAATTATATTCATGAGTATGACCATCTCTACAAGTAGTTCTTCCTTTTACAAAGTGAACGTGCTTTCCATTTCCAACATAAATAGCTGGGCCAGTTGTATCACAAATTTCATGGAAGTGACGATCAGCGAAATCAGTATTTGTTTCAAGTCTATGAACGTGTGAATTACCACGAGGTATAGCTTCGCCAGTTACACCACAGAATCTATGGTTGTGGATATAGCAATCGTTACAAGCAAATTTTGTACTACCTTGGAATTCATGAACGTGCCTTTGCTCTCTTCTATCTCTGTCTCTATCTCTGTCATCGTCTCTATCTCTATCTCTGTCTCTGTCGCAGTCATTATCAAAGAATCTAGAAGAATTGTTATCATATTCATCAAAATCATTAAATTGATCGAAGTTATCGAAGTCTTCAAAGTTATTATTAAAATTATCCCAATTATTATATCTATTGCTCATTTAATTTTACCCCCCAGTGCCTTATCGGCATATTATATACTATGACCTTTTAAATATATTGGTGACATCTTTAATACGTTTTTTAAAAAATATTTTTTAATATTCTTTGTATAATAGATAGATTTCAAATAAAAATTAATGGAGAGTACTATCATTCTATAAAGATGTTAAATATTTATAAAATAAAAACTATTATATGTAAATGAAAATATTAAGCGTGGTATAATTAAAGTAATAATACAGAAGGGGAATGGTATATGTAAAATTAAATATTGGAATATGTTAATATTTATATTGTATTAGACGTGTATATTATTATAGTTATAATGATATAAAAAATTAAACAATTGTATTTAGGGGGAAAGAGTATTAATGGACGATGGTAGTATTATGCTGATTATTAGTATTGCAGTACTAATTTTAATGTCAGCATATTTTTCTGCAACAGAGACTGCATTCTCAAGTTTAAATAGAGTAAGATTGAAGAGTATGGCTAATAGTGGGAATCGGAGAGCTAAACAAACATTGGCTTTATCAGAGGATTTTGATAATATACTTTCAACTTTACTAATAGGAAATAATATAGTAAATATATTATCGGCATCTATTGCTACTATATTATTTACTACGCACTTTGGTAATTCCGGAGTTACTATATCAACTGTAGTAATGACGATTCTTGTATTAATATTTGGAGAAATATCTCCTAAAAGTATTGCTAAGGAATCACCTGAAAAGTTTGCAATATTTTCTACTCCAATTTTAAAAGGATTTGTGATTATATTTACTCCTTTTAACTATTTATTTAGGATTTGGAAAAGGTTGTTATACAAAATATTTAAGGTAGAAAATCGTAAATTTATCACGGAAGATGAATTACTTACAATTGTAGAAGAAGCAGAGAATGATGGTGGAATTGATGAGCATGAGAGTAAGTTAATACAATCGGCTATAGAGTTTAATGATCTTGATGCAAAAGAAATATTAACTTCAAGAGTAGATTTAATTGCTATTTCAAGTACGGCTTCGATAAATGAAATTAAAGAGGTATTTAAAAATAATAGTTTTTCAAGAATTCCGATATTTGAGAATACTATCGATAAGATTGTTGGAGTTATACATCAAAGAGATTTCTATGAGTCTATAGAAAGTGGAAATTTGAATATCAAAAATATAATAAAACCAATTATCTGTGTCACACCTAATACAAAGATATCTCAATTGCTAAAGAACTTTCAAAAGGATAAAACGCATATGGCAGTTGTAGTTGATGAGTTTGGAGGAACTAAAGGAATTGTAACGCTGGAAGATGTATTAGAGGAGTTAGTAGGAGAAATTTGGGATGAACATGATGAAATTATAGAGTATTTTAAAAAGATAGATGAGCAGAAATATTTAGTAATGTGTTCAGCTGATTTGAAGGATTTGTTTGATAAGTTTAATTTAAGCTATAATGATGATTATGAATCTAATACAGTGAGTGGATGGGTATTGGAGGAATTTGGTCATATACCTAAGGCCGGAGATAGTTTTATATATGAAAACTTATTAGTTACAGTGACAAAAACAAATTACACAAGGGTTCTTGAAATTAGCATAGAATATAATTCATTAGATTATAAAGAAGATGTAAGCAGGCAAATTTCCTGTTAATCATAAATAAAAATAGTAATAACTCAAGGTTATTACTATTTTTATTTATATGGATTAATATATTAAATTATTGCGAAATTAAGGTGTTAATAATGTTGCTATAATGTAAGACTTAAAGCTATAAAACCTTGCCCCACATAGTAACATAATAAGTTTAAGGCTGTCATATAAGAAGGTGATTTTTTGTGGAAATATATGAAACATAAGATTAAATCAGATATAAAGAATAGACACGCTCCTACTATGATAAGGGTTATGCTCAAAAAGTCTTTATGAATTAGTTCAGTTAAAGATAGAGCTCGTGTAAGCATAAAGCTAATTATAATAGAATAAGTGATAACTAATTTATAAGCACCTTTGAAGTTAAATCCTTTTATTAGTTTTAAGAGTAAAATAGAGATTGATGAGATTAATATAAATAACAATATATGCTTTATCAGTACAGGTGTAAGAGTAGCAAAGGCTAGAGAAAAGAGTATGTGGGCAATTGAAAAGCTAATTAATCCATATATGAACATTTTACTAATTTCGTCAGACTGATTATTATTAAAAGCAAGAAATATATCTCCAACTAGGGAAGCTATTAATGCCATAAGTATAAAAATAAAGTATTGTGAATTTGAATAAATTGATTTATAGCCGCATACACAAATTGATATAAACAATAGACTAGTAATTGTTTTAATAATGGGCATTCTATAGCCGTGAGGATGATAATTAAAGTATATTAGAAATCCTAGTGATATTAGCATGAGTAGAAAAAATATAAGAGACAACATACTTAACCCTCCTTGTAATACTAATGTTAAGATGATTATATCATATATTACATATAAGTAAAACAATGGAAGGAAAGATATTCAATTGCTGATAGAAAATATAGGTTGATTTTTATTAACTAATGTTTTAATATTAAATTACATAGATTTCAAGAAAAGAGAGGTTTTTTTGTGAGTGTTTAGTATCTAGAATAGTAATTAAATATTAATCTAAAAATTAGGGTATTTTATTACCTTTATTTGTTGTGGGATTAATTACAACTATTAGAGATACAAGTCCACGAAATTTACCTTAGGATAGCAATAGCTATCTTTATTAATGGCAAGTTTAAAGCTGTGGGAGTATCCATAGCTTTTTTATTTTAGAAATCTATGAAGGGTTTCATGGACTTAATAATAAGTAAAGGAATCGTGAAAATGAATATTAGTACATTGGAAAAATTACATTATAATCAAATTAAAGAAATAGTTAAGTTATATTGTGTAAGTGGACTAGGAAGAGAATTATTAGATAAGCTTAAACCTAGTAATAATATTAAACAAGTAAAAAGGATGTTAGAGGAAACATCAGAAGGTAGGAGGCTTATAGATGCTTCTTATCATATGCCTTTAAAAGGAATATTCAATATTATACCTTTAATAGAAAAGATAGAGAAAGGCTCAGTTCTTGAACCATCAGAATTAACTACAATAGATAACTTCTTGCGTGGATGTAGAAAGGTTAAAGTTTTTATAAAGGATAAAGATGGGTATGCACCAACCTTAAGTGCATATGGGGAAAGTATTACGGAATTAAAATATATAGAGGAAGAAATAGAGATATCTATAAAGGGCAGTATAGTAGATTCTAATGCAAGTAAAGAACTCAAAAGGATTAGAAGGCACATTGAAAGTTGTGAAGATAAAATAAAGGAAAAGTTAGATAAATTCATAAAAAGTAGTGCTAATAAAGAATATATTCAAGAGTTTTTTATTAGTCAAAGGAATGGAAGATATACAATCCCTATAAAAGCTTCTTATAAGAACCAGGTTCAAGGTACTATAGTGGAGGTATCTCCCAAAGGCACTACAGTATTTATAGAGCCTAATTCCATATCAAAGTACACTACAGAACTAACTACATTAAAATCAGAAGAAGCTATGGAGGAATATAGAATACTTGCAACCTTAACGGATATGATATTTGAGAGGATTAAGGATTTAAAAATAAATATAGAAATAATTGCAGAGTATGATATGATTCTAGCAAAAGCAAAGTATAGTAAGGATATATGTGGAATACAACCAATTTTAAATAACCATGGATATATAAATATAATTAAGGGTAGATATCCTCTAATCAAAGATGCAGTACCACTAGATTTTAATATAGGTGATGACTATAGAACTTTGATTATAACTGGACCTAATGCAGGTGGAAAGACTGTTGTATTAAAGACTGTAGGACTTCTTACTTTAGCTACACAAAGTGGATTTCATATAGGGGCAGAGGCTGGTAGTGAAATAGCTATATTTGATAATATATTTGTAGATATTGGAGATGACCAAAGTGTAGAGAATGCTTTAAGTACATTCTCTTCTCATGTTAAGAATCTTAGTGGAATTTTAAGGGAGGGCAATAAAAATACTCTTCTTCTTCTTGATGAGATAGGAAGTGGCACAGAACCTAATGAAGGGGCAGCACTTGCAATTGCAATTTTAGAGGAGTTTTATCATAAGGGGTGTATTACTGTTGCATCTACCCATTATGGTGAAATTAAGAATTTCTCTCAGAGTCATCCGGATTTTGAAAATGCAGCGATGGAATTTAAAAAAGAGACTTTAGATCCGCTATATAAGCTTTCTATTGGGAAGAGTGGAAATAGTAATGCTCTTTATATTTCAAAGAAGATGGGAATTTCAGATAAGATAATAGAAAGAACAAGAAAATATATTGAAACTAAGGATTATAACTATGAATTATTAAAAGAAAGTAAGGTTATCGAAGATAAGGAAGTAGAAAGCAAAGAGGAGAAGATTTATAATTATGTAAAGGGAGATAGAGTTATAGTACTAGATGAGAAGCTTTCAGGAGTTGTATATAAGGAAAAAGATGGATTTAATAATATAGTAGTATTTATAGATGGTAAATTCATTGAAGTAAATTATAAGAGATTAAAGTTAGAGGTTAGTGCCTCTGAATTATATCCTGAAGATTATGATTTAAATCAGATTTTTGTAGAATATAAAGAGAGAAAACTAGAACATGATATAGAAAGAGGTTCAAAAAAAGCGCTTAAAAAAATACAGAAGGAATCTAAGAAAGGAATTGTAAACAATAATTAACCTATGTATTCTTATAGATAATATTGTCCATAATATAAAAAGATTTTGTTAATTAATGGAGGAAATTATGGCAATAGAAAAAAGTTTAGTTCAAGGATTTTTAAAACAATTTGATACAGTTCCTTTTACAGTAAAGTATAAGGATGAAGAGGAATTTATTATAGGTGAAGGTGAACCTAGATTTAAAATAGCTATAAAAAAGCTACCTAGTAAAGCGGATTTACTAAAAAGTACTTCTCTTGCTCTAGGAGAAGCTTATATGAATGGAGATATAGATTTAATAGAAGGGGATTTATATTATGTTCTAGATACTTTATTAAGCCATATAGATAAATTCACCTTAGATATTAAGGGGCTAAAAAAGCTCCTTAATACATCTACATCTATAAAACATCAAAAGGGAGAAGTATGTTCTCATTATGATCTAGGCAATGAATTCTACAGGTTGTGGCTTGATAAAACTATGAGCTATTCCTGTGCCTATTTTAAAAATGATAATGATACATTAGAAGAGGCACAGATGAATAAAATACATCATATACTTAATAAGCTTAATTTAAAAGAAGGTATGAGTTTATTAGATATTGGATGTGGATGGGGTTATTTACTAGTAGAAGCTGCTAAGAAATATAAGATTCATGGTGTTGGGATAACTCTTAGTGAAGAGCAGTATAAGGGATGTATGGAGTTAATTAAAAAGGAAAATCTAGAGGATTATCTACAGGTTAAACTTTTAGATTATAGAAATCTAAAGGATTCAGATATGACTTTTGATAGAGTAGTTAGTGTTGGTATGATAGAACACGTTGGAAGGGAAAACTATAGTTTATTTTTTGATAATGTAACTTCCGTATTAAAGCCTAAGGGTGAATTCTTATTACACTATATAAGTAGTCTTCGTGAGTCTCCAGGGGATCCATGGATTAAGAAATATATTTTTCCAGGTGGTGTAATCCCAAGTATAAGAGAAATAATGGATACTGCTTGTGACTATAGGTTTTATACCATTGACGTGGAAAGTTTGAGACTTCACTATAAGAAAACGCTACTTTATTGGTATAAAAACTTTGAAGATAATATTGATGAAATAAAAAAAATGGTAGATGAAAGATTTATAAGAATGTGGAGAATATACCTATGCTCCTGTGCAGCTTCCTTTAATAATGGTGTAATAGATTTACATCAAATGCTATTTACTAAAGGAGCCAAGAATGACCTGCCACCTACAAGAGAATATATGGATAAATAATTTTAAAGAATAAGGGGCTTTCTAAAAATAAACTAATATAAGCAATATTAGTAATATGTTTTAGAAAAGTCCCTTATTTTAAAGCTTAAGAAATATGAGGCTTAGTTTATTTATATAAAGATTTAATTTTTTATAATGTGAGTTTCTATAACTTGAAGTTCTTTGATTAGTTCTTGTCTAACAAAGCCCTTTGTATTGACGTTATCTGAAGTTATAACTCTTATCTCATACCATAGAGTTTCTAGGGTTTCAACTGCATCTAGAATCTCTACTTTTGTATTCATAGATATAGAGCGAATTATAGGACTATTGCTGAGAGGTGATATATAGAGGGAGCAACGTTTTAATGTCTCACCTGTATAAAACTTTATTGGATGATAATATATTTTTAGACTATCATTAGGTTTATTAATAGTATTTAACTGAGAGGTTAAACTATTATTTTGTTTTGTAAGAACTCTTACCTGAATATTTTGTTTATTATATTTATCATTTAAAAGATAATAGAGAATTCCCAATCCACCAGATGTAAGAAGTAGGACATAAATAAAAAAAGTTTTTATCACGAATATACCTCCATAAAAGAGCTTGCTAGTATAAATATATTCATCATATTTATGAAATAGAATTGATATAGGAAATACGTAATATTATTAAAAACAATGAAAGTTTGGTGATATAATTTTAAATAAGGAGTTGATGAATGAAATGGCTAACGTTAAAACTAATGTTATGAGAATATTAGATAAGGAGAATATAGTTTATAATATATATACATATGAAGTAAGGGATAATTCTATAGATGGAATATCGGTAGCTAATAAGCTGGGAATATCAGTTGAAAAAGTATTTAAGACCCTTGTTACAAAAGGACATAGTGGAGATTTTTATGTTTTTGTAATTCCTGTAGCAAAAGAATTAAATCTTAAGGCAGCAGCAAGAAGTGTAGAAGAAAAATCAGTTGAGATGATAAAAGTTAATGATATGCTCAAAATAACTGGGTATATAAGAGGTGGATGCTCGCCTATAGGAATGAAAAAAGCTTATACTACTGTAATTGATGAATCATCTGTGGACTTAGATAGAATCATTGTAAGTGGCGGTAAAATTGGATTTCAGGTTGAAATAAATCCTAAAGATTTAATTAGATTAGTAAATGCAAAAACAAGTTCTATTACGAGTTAAATTATAGGTTTTATATAAAAATAAAAGGTTGTCTTACAAAAGAAATTAGTTCTTAGTAAGGCAACCTTTAAAAACAATTATATAGCTAAAGAATAATTGATGTAATCTAATATAAAGTCATCAGCTAGAATCTTCATATCATCATGTTGATTCTTAGAGTGTTCATCATATACACCGATAACCTTCATTCCAGCTTTTTTAGCTCCTTGTATAGCTTGAAGCAAGTCTTCAAAGACCACACAATTATTTGGAGAAACCCCTAATTTATCGGCTGTAAGAAGATAAACATCTGGAAAATCTTTACCTCTTTTAACTTCATTAGTTAATGTTATTGTATCAAAGTATTCATATATTCCATTAGCTTTTAAGCAAGCTTCCAAAAGTAGATGGTTATTACTTGTAGCTAGTGCAATTTTAATATTATTTTTTTTAAGCTTATCAAGAAAATCTTTAACACCGGGCTTTAGACTCACTTTATTACAATATGATTCATAGGCCATATCATTCCAATGCTTTTTTATTTCTTCTATATCATAAGGTAAATTAAATTCATTTTTAAAGTAAATGGCTACTTCATTAAAGCTAAGATGAGCAATATCCTGATTTAATGATGGAGGCACACTTAAATTATGTTTAGCTAGGTACTCTCGATCAATTTCATTCCATACCCACATAGAGTCAACTAAAGTACCATCCATATCAAAAATTGCAGCGTCTATATTTTTAAACATATATCATCACCCCCGCATATTACGATAACAAATAAAACTTTTAATGTAAAGGAAATTATATGGAATAACTAAAACTATGTAATCTAACCTAATAAGAAATATAAAAGCGAATGTAATTAAATTAAGGACATATAATGTATTAGTAAAATACAAGGGGGAGACTATGAAATTTTTAGGAGGTTTTTGGGGTGTTATTTCTATCATATTCACTTTAGCAGCATTATCAAGATTAATATCTTCTGGATTTTATGATAAATTTATTAGAGGATTATCAAAGAAAAAGTATAAGAGGATTATTAATTTAACAATAAATATAAATAGTTCATTAGAAGAGAATCATGGAGTATTTGGAATATGTGCTTGTATTTCTGCTACAATCCATATTTTACTTATGAATACAAATGTAGAATTTTCTTTTTGGGGAATGCTAACCTTTATAAGTCTTCTGTTAATAGTAATTACCGGAGCTATAAATAAATTTATTTATAGAGATAAGAAAGGGCAACTAAAGGGATATCATAAAACTATAGTACTAATATATATTGTCTCTTTGATAATTCATATAATTTTTAGCAAGTACATCTAATTCTAATATATGATTATTAAAAATAGAAAATAAAAAAGGAACATGATTTTCATGTTCCTTTTGGTCGGGGTGACAGGGATTGAACCTGCGACCTCATGGTCCCAAACCACGCGCGCTCCCATCTGCGCCACACCCCGCTGACAAAATTAATTATATGATATATTTAAATGATTGTCAACACATTTTATGCAAAAATTTTTGCTATAAATATATTATATTTTAAAGTTCATAAAATGAGCTATAAAAATAGTATATTGTAAATAATAAAAGATGTCACTATATAGTATAGAACTTTAATGAATCTATTGATATAATATCTCTAGCAATGAAGATCGGAGGAATACAAAAGATGAAGGAGTATAAGTTTAGTGAGGCTTCAAAGAGGTATATGAGAAAACAACTATCTAATAGTATACTTTTATCAAGCCTTCTACTGATAATTACAATAGGATTATTTATAAAGAAAAATCTTTTTTATGGAAGACTTTTATTGGCCATTTTTATCTTAGGATTGATAGTTACAATTCTTGTTACTAAAAAGGTTAGAATAATTAATGATTTAATTTATATAAAGATATATAAAGACAAGTTTGAATTAAATAACAATATGAATGAAAAGTCAAAAACTCTTTACTTTAGAGACGTAAATAAAGCTATGAAAGATAAAAAAGGAATTATTTTTTACGTAGGTAAAAGAGACTATAGAATAATTGCAAGTTTTTTAGAGCAAAATGAAATTGATGAACTTTGGAAGAGATTTTCTAAATATCAGTAAATATGATTGTGACTTTAAGTAAATATAATTTTTAGTTTATAAATTTTAAGGCTATGGTTAAATTGAATTTTAACTATAGCCTTTATTTAAAATATGGGTGCATGCTAGTGATATCAAGTATGAAAGTTATATAACAATAAATCGGAAATAATATGTTTACAATAAATAAATTCTATACTTTAACCTAAAAGCATAACTATATATTATTCTGTAATTAGGAGGTACATTGATGAATAAAATGAATCTAGCAACCTTAGGGATAGTTATATTAATTATTTTGGGATTAGTGTGGATTATATGCTTTGATAATATTGATAGAGATAGTAATGAAGCAATTAATAAAGAAAGAGAAGTTATAACCTATGATGAGATAAAGGGTGTTTGGCTATCTTATTTAGATATATCTTCTATGCTTAAAGGTAAAAATGAGAAGGAATTTAGAAGAAATATATCTGAAGTAATAAAGAAGGTAGAGGATATGGGATTAAATACTTTAATAGTTCAAGTGAGGCCATCCTCAGATGCATTATATGAATCTAAATACTATCCTTGGTCAATATATTGTACTGGTACAGAGGGGGAAAATCCAGGATATGATCCTCTTGAGGTTATTTTAGAAGAATCACATTCAAAGAATATCAGGGTAGAAGCTTGGGTTAACCCATATAGAGTTAGAATTGATAGTGAGAAATTACCTTTGTCAGAAATTAATCCAGCTAGTAAATGGATAGAAGAAGGTAGTGATAATATAATAAAATATAATAATGAAATATACTATAACCCTGGGAAGAAAGAAGTTAGAGAACTTATAGTAAATGGTATAAAAGAAATAGTAGAGAATTATGCTGTTGATGGAATACACTTTGATGACTACTTTTATCCATCTAGTGATGAATCTATAGACCAAAAAGCCTACGGAGAATATGTAAGCTCGGGAGGAAATTTAGAGTTAGATAGTTGGAGAAGAGAAAATATTAATATACTTGTAAAACAGGTGTATTCAGCTATTAAAGATATAAATCCCAAGGTAACTTTTGGAATAAGCCCACAAGGCTCCATGAACAATAACTATAACAGTCAATTTATTGATGTAAAGGAGTGGGTTCAAAATCCAGGGTATATTGATTATATTTGTCCTCAAGTATATTATGGATTCTTAAATGATAACAGTAATTTTGAAAAAGTCATTGAGGAATTTAATGATCTTATTACAGAGCCTACAGTAAAATTATATGTGGGGTTAGCTGCTTACAAAATTGGAACTGAAGATACTTGGGCAGGAAATGGAAAGAGTGAATGGAAAAATAGTAAGGATATTTTGAAAAAACAAGTTGAGGCTTCAAGAAAGCTAGAAAAATATGATGGTATATTACTATTTAGATATGATTCTATATTTAATCCGTCATCAGAAGTTGAGGGACAGATAAAAAAAGAGATGGAAAGCTTAAGAGCAATACTTAAATAAAAAGAGCTATCCTAAATCAGTTTATTAATATCTCTATGGGTATGACAAAAGTGTCTATAAGTTCTGTTTTACCTTAATTTAAGATTTAGATTGATTTAGGACAGCTTGTCTTGGAAGTATAGATGACTATTTGTAAGGTATTTCTATGGTTTTTTCTATGCTACCTATACCGCCTACTTTAATTATATAGTCATTATCTTTAAATTCTCCTTTACAGATAATTTCACTTGGATTATCCATGTAGTAGCCCTGTTCACAGGAAATAGTTAGAGTATCAGTAAAGTTAAGTATGTTATGCTTCATAATATATGAGCATAGGGCACCGTTAGATGTGCCAGTAGCGCTTTCTTCGTCTATTCCTACACTTGGGCCAAAGTTCCTAGTTGCTACTGAACTTTCAGGATTCTCTGTTTCTAAAGAAAATGCATGAAGACCAACCAAATTTAAGGCATCAGTATACTCCTTTAATGCTTGGAAGTTTGGAGAAATCCTTTTCAGTACATCTAAAGATTTCACTGGGAACATTATATCTTTAAGTCCTGTAGAAATTATCATAGGTTTTAATTGGTAGCCTTTAATTCCTGCATCATCTTCACTAATACCTAATATGTGGCAGAGTTCTTCTATATTATCAATGTATGAGTAAAAAATAGGGCTTGTCTGAGTCATAAGTACGTAAGAAATTTTGTTATCAGCGAAATAAATCTCTATGTCTAAAATACCAGCTAGAGTTTTTTGCTTTAATTTTACTGGATTGGTGTTTGGAGTAATATAGCCAAGTTTGGCTAAAGTATAAAAAGTAGCAATAGTAGCATGTCCACATAAATCAACTTCTGTTGAAGGTGTAAAAAATCTAACCTCATAATCATAATCACTACAGTTAGATTTTATAACAAAGGCAGTTTCAGAGAGGTTTACTTCCTTTGCTATGAATGCCATATCATTAGAAGAAAGATCATTACAGTCGATGACTACACCAGCTTTATTTCCACCAATACCGTTATGAGTAAAGGCATTAACTATGTATGTTGTTTTATTTAAATTCATTTTATCACCTCATATATATTTTAATTATAGCTATCCCAGTAGAAGAGATAGCTATAATATGATATTTATATTAAAAATTAATCTGCTAAATACATTTCTCCAACAAGATTTACATCTCCTGCACCTATAGTTATTATAAGATCTCCATCCTTAGCATTTGATTTTAAGTAATCAACTATTTCATTGAAACTATGGTAATTTATCGCATTTACGCCAGTAAGCCTTATAGCATCACCAAGTTTTAGAGAACTTACAATTCCAGTATTTTTTTCACGGGCAGCATATATATCTGCTAATAACAAGTTATTTACACCATTAAAAGTTTTTACGAAATCATCAAAGAGAGTTATAGTTCTAGTATAAGTGTGGGGTTGAAATACCACATATAAATCTTTATGAGGATAGTTTTTACAGGCATTGAGGGTAGCTAGAATTTCTGTTGGATGATGAGCATAGTCATCAATTACGCTAACACCATTTTTAGAACCTTTAAACTCAAATCTTCTATGAGTTCCCTTAAAATTAGATAAACCTTTTATAATGGAATCTTTAGAAATATTAAGTGCTAATGAAGTACATACAGCAGCTAAAGAATTAAGAACATTGTGTTCTCCAGGTACACTTAAGTTTATAGAAAATAGAATTTCATCTTTTTTATATAAATCATAGGAACCACATCCAAGTGAGTTATAGGTTATATTTTTAGCTGTATATTCACCGTTTTTTATGCCATAGGTCATTATATTGCATTTATGACCATCAAGTATGTTATTAACATTTTTATCATCACTATTACATACAAGAAAGCCATCTTCAGGTATGATATCAATAAATTTATTGAATGTATCTTTTATATGATTTATATCTCTGTAAAAGTCTAGGTGGTCTGCATCAACATTTAAAATTATTCCTATATAAGGGTGAAACTTTAAGAATGATTCTTTATATTCACAGGCTTCAGTGACAAAATAATCACTATTTCCAGCAAGGACATTACCTTGTATAATATCTAATTCACCACCGACTAATATGGTAGGGTCCACTTGTTCTTCAATCACAATATGAGCAATCATTGAAGTTGTAGTAGTTTTACCGTGAGTACCAGCAACGGCCACATTATATTTATGACCAAGCATTATTTTACCTAAGAATTCAGCTCTGTCCATCATAGGAATATTTAGTTCGATAGCCTTTTGAAGTTCAGGATTATCTTGGCTAATAGCAGCTGTGTAAACCACTAAATCTGAATCCTGTATGTTATCAGAGCTATGGCCTATATATATTTTTGCACCTTTATTTCTAAGTTTTTCAATTATATTTGAATTTTTCATATCAGAACCTGAGACAGTATATCCATTTTTAAGCAAGATTTCAGCAAGCCCGCTCATACTAATGCCCCCGATACCTATAAAATGAACCTTTTTATGTTTATCTTGTAAAAAATCAAAACTCATATAATAACAACTCCCATACAAAATAATATTACATTCATGAATTTTATATATTTAAAATATAATTATAGATTTATCTAATAATTATGATGTTTGTATAAAAATAAATGAATACCTATTATAGATTATATACAAAAACATTCATAAAAAACACATATATTTTAGAAAGCCTTTGAATTTATATAATTGAAAAAATTTTACAAGCAATATGGTAGAAAATTCAGAAAAATGCTTTCCTAAATTGAATAAATATGTTAAAATTAAAACAATCACAATTATTTAAAAACTACATGTATTAATGAAAATCGTAAATATTTATACTCGATATCAATTTTTATAACTATTAGATGATATGTCTAATAGAAAATTTATAGGGGAGAGTGTTAAAATGTTAACAATTATGTTGGGGGAGTATTTTAATTGGCAACGAAACATCGATGGTGAAGAAAAGGATAAAATACTTGATATCTATGATGAAGATGAAATTATGGGTATAGAGGTTGAATATTTATCATGGCAATTTAGCTTGTAAATTAGAAATATATTTTAAAGTCTCTATAGTATAAAAAAGCAAAAATCCTAATCTATATAATAGCTTAGGATTTTTGCTTTTTTAATTAAGACTATTGTATTCTAGGCTTTTAAGTTTGCAAATCGTATTTACAAGAGAGAATATAATTACTCCAGCTAAGTTAGAAGTGATATTATCTTTATCAAATCTAGGAGCTACTTCACATATATCAAAGGTTAGGACTCTGTTAGATTTTAAGATATGTTTAAGTAGTTTTATAACTATTTCGGGATTTAGACCTAGAGTTTGAGTAGAACTAACACCTGGCGCAAAGGCCGCAGAGAATACATCTGAGCAAATAGTTACATATATATAGTCCTGATTTCTCATAAAGTTATTTAATTCTCTCAAAAGCTGCCAACCATCACTATAGAGTATATTTTTAGCCAATGTATATTTAACACCTAGTTTATTTGCAGTTTTAAATAAATCTACTGTATTACTGTGTTCCTGTATGCCTATACAAAAATAAGAAAAGTCCATGTCTTTATCATGACATATATCAGAAATCTGTCTAAACATAGTTCCGGAACTACCCTCATTATTATATGGACGCAAATCAAAGTGAGCATCAAAATTTATAATACCTATTTTAGGATTAGATGATATTTTATCTATATGGGTAAGAGCTCCATTGTAGTTCCCAAAGGCTGTCTCATGTCCACCACCGAGGACTATGGGGAATATATTTAAATCCAATAGCTTGGACACACAATCACTTAAAAGTTTTTGTCCTTCAGCAAGAGATATATCTTCAACTATTATATCTCCGGCATCAAAAATATTTACTGATTTATTAAAAGTACAGGGAAGATTCGAAAGCTCTTTTCTTATGAATATAGGACCGTTCATAGCACCTGTGCGGCCTTTATTTTTCTTCACGCCTTCATCACAACAAAATCCTAAAAGAGCAAAATTTAATCCATCCATAGGTTCAAGGTCATCTCGACAAAGATCTAGAGGTCTAATCCATTGATGCCACCTAAAAGCATCAAAATTATCATTACTATCGACTCTGCCTTTCCATAAATCTTTATTCATAGGTTCATAGTTTTTAATAAACATAAAATCACCTCACGAGTAACTTCTTAGTAGTATTATACGTTTACAGTATAAGTCAAAGCAGAAATATTATCAATGTTATATATAAAATAAAAAATTCAAAAATAATAGTTATATTTTAAAAATATCTACATATACATTAAAAAAACGGACATTCATTAATTTATGATTCAATTATAATTTTTAGTAATGAATAAAAATAATATTGACAATTGAACATGTGTTCGCTATCATATAAGTATGATAACAAATAGGGGGGTAAAAAGATGAGAAACAAAGATTTGTTTATTGAGTTAAAGTATAAGGCAGATGGTCAAGGGCTTGAGGGTATAAATTTTTTAGAAGATGATACAACTATAGGTGGGCAAAAATATATGTTATGTGGTGGAGTTTTAAATAAAAATGGAGGTAAGCTTTTATTTAAAGCTAGAAATATACAAGAAGCTAATGAGTTTACCAAAAGAAATCCTTTAACTTCAAAGATAGTAGTATGCAGTTAATATATATCATAAAATTAAGAGCTCTCTCAAAATGAAGATTTATCAAATCTTTATTCTGAGGTAGCTCTTTTGATTTACCGTAATTGTATGGTACAATTATAAATATATAACCTTCATGAAGATGATATTAATAGAAATTAAAAGTTTGATTATATACGTTTTAAACTTGGATATCTATTCAAGATCTTAATTTATGATTAAGTTACATAAGAAGGAATATATTAATATAAAACTTTTTAATATTATTCCATAAAAATATTAGAAAATAATTGTAATGTAGAAGCAAAACATATAGAATAAAAATGAACGATAAAGCTTAAAATAAAGATAAAATTCGGAAGGATATAGTTAGATGGAGAAAATTAAAGATAAGTTTAGTAGAAACCAGAGAGTTATCGGTATAACAAAAG
This sequence comes from Clostridiaceae bacterium, assembly GCA_902363375.1. Lineage (GTDB taxonomy): Bacteria > Bacillota > Clostridia > Clostridiales > Clostridiaceae > Clostridium_J. Next base: position 218,310 of record CABIZX010000005.1, read on the forward strand.
TTTTAACTGAAAATCCTAATAAAGTTATAACATTAAATTTATTTACAGAAAAATTTAATGCAGCGAAATCTACTATTAGTGAAGATATAGTTATAGTTAGAGAAGTCATAGAAGCATTATCTATGGGAAAAATAGAAACAGTTGCAGGTGCTGCAGGTGGAATAAGATTTATAAATGAAAAATCTAGTGCAGATAAGAAGCAATTTTTAGAAGATTTATGTGAAGCTTTAAGACAAAAGTCTAGAGTTGTACCAGGTAATTTTTTATATATAACGGATATAGCATACAATCCAAGTATTATTCAAAATGCAGCTATAATACTTGCAAGTAAATTTAAAGATATGAATGTAGACTATGTTGTAACAATAGAAACTAAAGGGATTCCATTGGGTTATGAAGTTGCAAAACAATTGGGAGTACAACTAGTTACAGTAAGACATGATAGTAAATATACAGAAGGAACAACGGTAAGTATAAATTATGCTTCAGGTTCAAGTAATAGACTTAGAACTATGACTTTATCAACAAAATCTATGACAAGAAGTAGTAGGTGTGTATTTGTAGACGACTTTATGAGAGGTGGAGGAACTGCAAAGGGAATTAAAGAACTTTTAAGTGAATTTGATAGTGAATTACTAGGTAGTGGTTTTTTAATAGATAATGTAGAAGTTAGTGATAAACTTGTAGATGACTACGTTTCTTTAGTAAATTTCTATGGTATTGGAGAAGATGGGGTTGCAATAGTTAGACCATCTGATGAAAAAAACAAATAAATTGCAAATAAAATTGAAAATGTTTCGACAAATAGAAGGAATTACAATATATTAGTAGAATAATACATGAAAGCACATCTTGGAGGTGGAATTTCATGATAATTACAGATGTTAGAATTAGAAAGATTACCACAGAAGGAAAAATGAAAGCAATAGTATCTATAACATTAGATAATGAATTTGTTGTTCATGATATCAAAATAATTGAAGGACAAAGTGGTAACTTTATAGCTATGCCTAGTAGAAGAACACCTGATGGGGAGTTTAAGGATATAGCGCATCCAATTAATACGGAAACAAGAGAGAAAATTCAAAAATCTATACTTGACGAGTATGAAAAAGTTAAAAATGAAGAGCAAGTAGAAGATGAAATAGTCTAATTATAAAAAGGAGCATAGAACTCCTTTTTATTTTGTGTGTTGTTAAACTATAGTTTTGTATAAAAAATATACTTTGGTTGAAAAAGTATAACAGTTTCAATATAATAAGTATAGAAGTAATATATAAATATAATAATTATGATAGATTAATATTAAAAAAATAAGAAATATTAGTATTAAATTGCAATGCAATAATTTAAAAGAAAATATTATATGTAATTTATGTGAAGGGTTTAAAACGTTTTACTTAATCTTTCTATAAATGACCTACCTAGTATATTTAAAGTGAAGAGGTGTGTGAATTGTATAAATGTGCTATAATTCTGGCTGCAGGTGAAGGTAAAAGAATGAAATCCAATACTCCTAAGGTTTTACACAAAGTTTGTGGAAAAGAAATGATAAATCATGTAATAGATAATATAAGAAAATCTGGAGTAGAAGAAGTAAGTATAGTTATTGGAAAAGGTGCTGACAAGGTTAGAAAAGAAACTGAAAATAGAAATGTATTCTATTCAGTTCAAGAAGAACAATTAGGTACTGGTCATGCTGTAATGTGTGCAGAAGAATTTTTAAAAGGGAAAAAAGGTTCTGTAGCTATATTTGTTGGAGATGGCCCTTTAATAACAGAAGAAACAGTAGCAAAGCTTACTAAATATCATGAAGAGGAAAAATGTAGTGCTACAATATTGACATCTATAATGAGTGATCCTCTAAAGTATGGAAGAATTATTAGAAACACTCAGGGTGAAGTAGAAAAAATTGTAGAGTTTAAGGATTGCAACGAAGAAGAAATTAATGTTAATGAAATTAATTCAGGTATGTATTGTTTTGACATAGATACTTTATTGAACACTTTAGGAAAACTTAATAACAATAATAATCAAGGTGAATATTATCTAACTGATGTTATCGAGATATTAAAGAGTGAAGGAAAAAAAGTTGGAGCTATTGCTGTAGATGTAGAAGAAATTACTGCTGTTAATTCAAAGGTAGAGCTTTCAGTTGCAAATGAAATAATGAGAAATAGAATAAATAGAAAGCACATGGATAATGGAGTTATAATTATAGATCCTAAAAACACATATATAGAATGCGATGTAACTATAGGTCAAGATACTGTAATCTATCCGGGAAATGTAATAGAAGGATCTACAGTAATCGGTGAGAATTGTTTATTATATTCAAATAACAGAATAACTAATAGTACAATTGGTGATGATGTAACTATAGAAAATTCTGTAGTATTAAATAGTGCAGTTGGAGATAATACTACAGTTGGTCCTTTTGCTTATATAAGACCAGAAACAACTATAGGAAATAATGCAAGAATAGGAGATTTTGTTGAAATCAAAAAATCTACTATCGGAAATGGAACTAAAGTATCACATTTAACCTATATAGGGGATGCAGAAGTAGGAGAAAAATGTAACTTTGGATGTGGAACTGTTGTAGTAAACTATGATGGAAAAGCAAAATACAAAACTACAATTGGAAATAATGTATTTATAGGATGTAACACTAACCTAGTATCTCCAGTGGAAGTAGAAGATGATACTTATATTGCAGCTGGATCAACAATAACAGAAAAAGTACCAGAGGGATCTTTAGCTATAGCAAGAGCTAGGCAGATAAATAAAGAAAACTGGGTATATGATAAAAACAAAAACAAATAAAGTTTTAGGAGGATTACATAAATGATAAGCCATGGAAGAAACATTAAAATCTTTGCAGGAAACTCGTATCCTGAATTAGCTGCAGATATTGCAAACAGACTAGGACTTTCAGTTGGAGAAAGTCAAGTTACTACTTTCAGTGATGGAGAGATTGCTGTAAATATTGGAGAAACTGTTAGAGGACTTGATGTTTTCGTTATACAACCAACTAGTGCTCCAGTAAACAACAATTTGATGGAACTTTTAATTATGATTGATGCCCTTAAGAGAGCTTCAGCAGGAAGAATAACAGCGGTTATACCATACTATGGATATGCGCGTCAAGACAGAAAAGCAAAGGCTAGAGATCCAATTACAGCTAAATTAGTTGCAGACTTAATTACAGCAGCAGGAGCAGATAGAGTTTTAACTATGGATTTACATGCGGCTCAAATACAAGGATATTTCAATATACCAGTAGATAATTTAGTTGGTTCACCAATACTAAGCGATTACTTCATAGAAAAAGGCTTTAAAGACTGTGATGATGTAGTAGTAGTTTCACCGGATCTTGGAAGTGTTACAAGAGCAAGAAAATTCGCTGATAAGTTAAATGCTCCAATAGCGATTATTGATAAGAGAAGACCAAAGGCTAATGTAGCTGAAGTTATGAATATAATAGGGGAAGTAAAAGGTAAAAAAGTTATATTGATAGATGATATGATAGATACAGCTGGTACTATTTGTAATGGTGCTAATGCTTTAGTTAAGATGGGAGCTACAGAAGTATATGCTTGCTGCTCACATGCTGTACTTTCAGGCCCAGCTATAGAAAGATTAGAAGCATCAGCAATAAAAGAGTTGGTTATGCTTGATAGTATTCATTTACCAGAAGAAAAAATGTTAGATAAGATAAAAATATTATCAATAGCGCCTTTATTTGCAGAGGCAATTAGAAGAATATATGAAGAAGTTTCTGTAAGTAAACTTTTTGATGAATAGTCTTAATGTTGATAATGTAAAGTTAATAGTATTATAGCTTTAATTAGGGGAGGAAGTTTTTCTTCCCCTATTTTGATATAAATTGGAATATTTTTATCTTTGACTTTATAAATATTCTGTTAAAAATATTAATTTTAATAAGAAAGTACTTGGACTTAAATTTATTGTTATATAATATTATAAAAGATAGTATATAACAATTATATTCATAAAATAAATAAAAATACTTTGAGTGTTCGGGAGGAATATCAATGGAAGGAAACTTAGGTAAAATATTAGTTGTTGACGATGATAAAAATATATGTGAAGTAATAAAGATGTATCTAGAAAATTCAGGATATAACGTTAAGGTATCAAATGATGGAAGGGAAGCCCAAGAGGCATTTACTAACTATAAGCCTGATTTAGTGCTTTTAGATGTTATGTTACCATACTTAGATGGTATAGATGTATTGAAGTGGATAAGAAGAGATAGTGAAACACCAGTTATAATGATAACTGCTAAGGGAGAAACTTTTGACAAAGTTTTAGGACTTGAACTTGGTGCAGATGATTATATTGTTAAACCTTTTGAGCCAAAGGAACTTATGGCTAGAGTTAAAGCTGTTTTAAGAAGATATACAGCGGAAGGAGATAGCAAGGAAACATTAACTTTTGATAACTTAGTTATAGATATAAATTCATATAATGTAACATATAAGGGACAAGAAATTAAGATGCCACCTAAAGAATTTGAATTATTGCATTTCTTAGCAAGTAATAAAAATAGAGTGTTTACAAGAGAACAATTACTTTGTGAAGTGTGGGGATATGATTATCCAGGAGATTCAAGAACTGTAGATGTTCATGTAAAAAGATTAAGAGAAAAGATATCAGGAGGAGATAACTGGCAATTAGAAACTGTCTGGGGAGTTGGATATAAATTCGAGGTGAAATAGATGGTGAAAAATAGCTTGTTTTCGAAAATGGTTGTTACTTATACCATTATAATAACGGTAAGCTTTACTATCTTAGCTGCGTTTCTCTCATTTTGGTTTCAGGATTATTTTATAAAGACAAGGCAAAAAGAGCTTGCTGGTCAAGTAGATATAATTGAAAAATTGGCTACGGATTATTTAAAAGGTTCACTATATTATGAAGACTTAACTAAAGGAATGAAATTTATATCATCTTATATAGGTGAAGACATAGTTCTAGTTGATAGCAATGGATATGCTTACTCTGTTACATCTATTAAATATGCCCCACTTATAGGAAAACAGATTTTTCATGGAAGTTTAGAGAAAGTAAATAGCAATGATTATATAAATTCTTTTAATGAGTATGGAGTTTACGTAGACGAAAAAACATATGTTATGATGGAGATTATAAAGGATACCAATGAACAATCTATAGGTGCTACGTTAATTAGTGTATCAACGGATACATTAGATAACTCATTATCCAATGTTTATCAGATTATTTGGTTATCGGCAGTATTTGCAGTAATAGCTTCTTGTATTGTAATTTATTATTTTTCTCAAAAGATGATAGTAAATCCATTGTCAGAAATGAGTTTTGTTGCAAAAAAAATTGCTCAGGGAGATGTAGATAAGAGAGTTGAAATTCATTCCGATGATGAAATGGAAGAATTTGCAAATGCATTCAATGTAATGGCGGATTCTCTACAGAAGGTAGAAGAAAATAGAAAAGAATTTATCTCAAATGTTTCTCATGAATTAAGGTCTCCAATTACATCCATAAAAGGATTTATAGGAGGAATTTTAGATGGAGTAATTCCAGAAGAAAAGTATAAGTATTACTTAAATATAACCTATGAGGAAATACAAAGATTAGCAAGGCTTATCAATGATCTTTTAGATTTATCAGCTGTCGAATCTGGAACATATACACTAAATAAAATACCCGTAGATATTAATGAGATAGTAAGAATATGCATATTAAGAAATGAAAATAGAATAAGAAATAAAAACTTAGATGTACAGGTGTTTTTTGAAGGTAGTGAACTGTGGGTAATTACAGATGAGGATAAGATAATACAAGTTGTTACTAATCTTTTAGATAATGCTATTAAATATGGGAAAGATGATGGACTTATAAAGATATCATGTAGAAAAAAAGGTAAAAAGGCACATATATCAATTTTTAATGAAGGTCCTACAATAGATGAAGAAGATATTAAGCATATATGGGAAAGATTCTATAAAGGTGATAAATCAAGAACACAGAAAGTTAGTACAGGACTAGGGCTTTCTATAGTTAAAAAGATTATTGGTTTACATGATGAAGAAATATGGGTATGTAATAAAGATAATGGAGTTGAATTTACATTTACACTGCATTTAGCTAAGAAGAGCATGTAATAATCTCGAGACTAGGCAGAAAGGGGGCTATTATGAGCAATTTTAACGATGATTACAAGGATGCTAGAGCAAAGATAACTTTTAATAAAATAAAAAGAAGACACAAAGGTAAGATTGTTGTAGTTACTATATTTTGTTTATTTATAGCCTCTTTAGGTGGAGCTGTTACAACTTTAGTAATAAACAATGAAAATGAAGATGATAATTACTATGTTCAAGATAGTAATGATGATCAAGGGTTGGAAGTTAATGCAACAAATTTAAAGATTCAAACTGCAGCTGAAAAAGTATCTCAATCTGTTGTTTCGGTCATTAAGGTTATTACGGATAATAAATGTACAAAAGAGACAAATGTTGGAGTAGGTATTGCTGTAGAAGATGGGCAGTATGTTATAACTAGCTACTTAGGCATTGAGGATGCAACTAGCATTAAGGTAAAATTACACAATGATGTTGTATATAATGCTTCAATTATAGGTTTTGACAGTATTTATGATGTGGCTATGATTAAAATTGACGGAGAACCTCTAAAACCTATAGATATAGCTAAGAACTCCACTAAGGTTAAGAAAGGCGATAGAGTTATTAATGTAGGAAATCCTCTAGGTAGGTCATTTAGTGAAAATATAGAGATTAGCACAGTATTAGGTACTAGAGAAAACATAATGTTTAAAAATAGAGAAACTAAGGTGTCAGAGTCTTTAAGAATGATAAAGACATCAGTTACTCCTAAGCTTATTAATACAGGAGCTGCTCTATGTAACTTAGATGGCGAGCTTATAGGTGTAAATAATACCACCATGACATATCACAATGAATTCTCAAAAAGTAGCTTTTATATATCATCTGAAGACTTGGAGCCTATTACTCATGGAATTCTAGACAAACAGAATTCTCTTATAAATCATATGGGAGTATACGGAGAGGAAGCTATTTCACAAAGGGAAGATGGCGTCGAAGGTGTATATGCGAAAGAGGTTACCAGAAATGGTCTAGCATATGAAGCTGGAATTAGACCTACAGATATAATTGTAAAAGTTAACGACACCAAAATTAATACTGTTAGTGATATAAATTCTATAATGAGTAAGTTTAAAAGTGGAGAGATGATAAAGTATACGGTATTTAAAAAGGGTAATTATGTTGAATTTAAAATAAAAATTCCGGAATAATATAAAAAGTAGCATTTAAGATGCTACTTTTGTTTTTAAAGAAAACTTCTAGTATAATAGTCAAGGGAGATTATTTTTTATAGAAATACTGTTTTATATATGGAATTATTAATGAGATAAAATATTTTGGAGGTAGTTATGTATTTAGTTGTAGGTTTAGGAAACCCGGGAGATAGATATGATAAAACTAGACATAATGTTGGTTTTGATGTAATTGATATGTGTGAAAAAAAGTATAACTTTAGTATAAATAGGACAAAATTTAAAGGTGTATATGGTGAGAGCAATATAGACAGTGAAAGGGTTATATTTCTAAAACCTCAAACTTATATGAATCTAAGTGGTGAGAGCGTTAGAAGTATAATAGATTTTTATAAAATACCAATAGAAAATATTATAGTTATATATGATGATATTAGTTTAGAGGTTGGAAGACTTAGAATAAAAGGAAAAGGAAGTGCAGGAGGTCATAATGGTATTAAAAATATCATTGCGCATTTAGGAACTGATAGTTTTCCAAGAATAAAAGTAGGAATTGGACAGCCAACCTATGATTTAGTAGAATTTGTGACAGATAGATTTTCTAGCGAGGATAGAGTAATTATAGAAAAATCATTTGAAGCAGCTGTAGAAGCAGTAGGTGTGATAATAAAAGAAGGAATTAATGTGTCTATGAATAAATTTAATTCTTTTAATGCAGGGAAGTAGTAGAATTTAAGAGGTGATATTTTGAGACTAAAGGGAGTAATGACACCTTTAAAGTTAAGTAGTGAATTTAAAGATATAAATAGATGTATAAATAATGATAAATATCCAATAGGTATACATGGTATTTCGGAATCAGGTAAAAGCTACTTATTATATGGTGTTTATGAAGAAATAGAGAAAAGTATGCTTGTGCTAACCCATAATGATATGGAAGCTAAAAACATATATGAGGATCTTAGTTTTTATTGTAATGATGTATATTATTTTCCTACAAGGGAAGTTACCTTTTATAATATAGAGGCAGTATCAGGAGATTTAAGATGGGAAAGGTTAAAAGTACTAAATAAGATTCTTGGAGAAGAAAGAAATATTATTGTAACTTCAATAGAAGCTTTAGCAGCATCCTATGCGCCTGTGGAGTTGTTTAAGAAATTTTCTTTTGAAATTTCTGTAGGAAGTATACTTGATATAAGAGAACTAAGTGAAAAACTTGTTCAGTGTGGTTATGAAAGATGTAGCGTCGTAGAAAATATAGGTCAATTTTCAATAAGAGGGGGGATAATAGATATTTATCCACCTATTAGTAGCATGCCTTTTAGAATCGAGCTTTTTGATGATGAAGTAGACTCTATAAGAACTTTTAATAAAGAAACACAAAGAAGTATAGATAAAGTAGATGGAATCGAGATATTTCCAGCTAAAGAGATAATTCTTACAGAGGAATTTGTAAACTTAGCAAAGGAAGAAATTATAGATGAATTAGAAGGAGCTGTATCAAGATTTAAAAAATCTAAAGATAAGGAAGCTCTGGAAAGAATAAATTCTACAGTTAAAGCAAATTTAGAAAGCTTAGAAGAAACTTGGAGTTTTGAAACTATAGATAGCTATGTGCCTTATTTTTATAAAAATAAGACTACATTTTTGGATTATTTTAAAGATAGCATAATTGTAGTGGATGACGTAAATAGATCTATGGGTAAGCTTGATAGCGTATATTTTGAGTTTGAAGAGAATTATGAGAATTTTTTAAGTCGAGGTAATATTTTACCAAAACAAGGTGAGCTTTTAATACCTAAAGATATGATTGAAGAAGTTTTGGAAGAAAGAAAGGTTATTACATTACAAAGCATTTCAACTACTACTAAGATATTAAAACCGAGAAATTTAATTTCATTTTCTCAAATAACAATCCATGATTATCATGGACAATTAGACATGCTTATTGAAGATATTATAGAAAAAAAGAAAAAAGGATATAGAACTTTAATTTTATCAGGAACAAGAACAAGAGGAGAAAGATTAATTAATACTTTAAGAGACAGAGGTATAGAAGCTACTTATAAAGATTTAGTTTCAAGTATACAAGAAGGAGAGGTAGTAGTAACCTTTGGAAGCTCTATTAAAGGATTTGAATATCCTAATTTAAAAGTATGTGTTATATCAGACTCAGAGGTGTTTGGTCAATCGAAACGAAAAGCCACAAGGAGAATTACTAAAAAAGGTGCCGGAAAAATAAAAAGTTTTACGGATTTAAAGCTTGGTGATTATGTAGTTCATGTAAACCATGGTATAGGGGTATATAAAGGTATTAATCAATTAGATGTACAAGGAAATAAAAAGGATTATCTAGTTTTAGAGTATAACTCTGGAGATACTTTATATGTACCTGTAGAGCAACTTGATTTAGTACAAAAATATATTGGTGGCGAAGGTAAGGCTCCTAAGATAAATAAGTTAGGTGGAAGTGAATGGGCGAAGGCAAGAAGTAAAGTTAAAAAATCTGTAGAGGATATTGCAGAAGATTTGGTTAAACTTTATGCTATCAGATCCACATTGAAAGGTCATAAATATGCTGAGGATACACCTTGGCAAAGTCAATTTGAAGGAGAATTTCCTTATGAGGAGACTCCAGACCAGCTAACAGCTATAGAAGATATAAAAAAGGACATGGAAAGCGATAAACCTATGGATAGACTTCTCTGCGGAGATGTTGGATATGGAAAGACAGAAGTTGCTCTTAGAGCTGCTTTTAAGTGTGTTATGGATGGAAAGCAGGTAGCTATATTAGTACCTACGACTATACTTGCAGAGCAGCACTATAAGAATATGTTAAAAAGGTTTTCTGACTTCCCTATTAAGATAGGTATGATCAGTAGATTTAGAACTGCTTCACAAGTTAAAGAAACCTTAAATGCATTAAGAGAAGGAAATCTTGATATTATAGTTGGGACACATAAATTATTACAAAAAAGTGTAGTCTTTAAGGATTTAGGTCTATTAATTGTAGATGAAGAGCAAAGATTTGGAGTTAGTCACAAGGAAAAAATAAAGGAAATAAAGAAAAATATAGATGTATTAACTTTAAGTGCTACCCCTATTCCAAGAACTCTACATATGTCCTTAACAGGGGTAAGAGATATAAGTATAATAGAAACTCCTCCAGAAGAAAGATATCCTATTCAAACTTATGTTGTTGAATTTAATGACCAACTTATAAGAGATGCAATAATTAGAGAAATGAATAGGGGAGGACAAGTATTTTTTGTATATAATAGAGTAGAAACTATCAGTGATATGGCAACGTATTTACAAAAACTTGTACCAGAGGCTAGAGTTGCCATAGGTCATGGTCAGATGACTGAGAGGGAATTAGAAAAGGTTATTATAGATTTTGTAGATAAGAAATATGATATACTTTTGAGCACGACTATAGTAGAAACTGGAATAGACATACAGAACGCTAATACTATGATAATAGCAGATGCGGATAAGATGGGATTGTCACAATTATATCAATTAAGGGGAAGAGTTGGTAGAACTAATAGAATAGCCTATGCCTACTTTACTTATACTAAGGATAAAGTTCTCACAGAAGTGGCAGAAAAGAGATTAAAAGCTATAAAAGACTTTACGGAATTAGGGTCAGGATTAAAAATAGCCATGAGAGACTTGGAAATAAGAGGTGCAGGAAACATTATGGGTGCAGCCCAATGTGGTCATATGTCTGCAGTGGGATATGATCTATATTGTAGAATGCTTGAAGAAGCTGTTAGTCTTGTAAAAGGTGAGGCAGATAAGGAGGCTATAGAGACTACAGTAGATATGAAAATTGATGCATATATTCCAAGTAATTATATACAGGATGAGACTCAAAAAATACAGGTTTATAAAAAGATTGCCTCCATTGAATCCTATGAACATATGCTTGATGTTATTGAGGAAATTGAAGATAGATATTCCAATATTCCACATAGCGTCTATAACTTAATGAATATAGCTTACTTGAAAGCTATTTCTAGAGATATTGGGGTTCTCGAGATAAAAGATACAGGAATCCAAGTGATGATAACCTTTAAGGATAAATCATATTTAACTTCAGAAATGGTGAAATATATATTAGAGAATTATAAAAAGCAGATTACATTTAAAATGGGAGATGTTCCAGTTTTAGTGTATAAGAGTAAGGATATGAATAAAAAAGAATTATTGGATAAACTTATAAATATTATTAAGGATTTATCAATAATAGGTAAATAGGTATAACCGCTATTTATTTAATAGTATTTTTATGGTAAAATTAAATATCGATAACAACTAAAAAAACCGAATGGAGGATAATAAATTGATAAAATTAAAGAAGATTCTGGCAGGTCTAATGGCATCCACTTTAATGCTTTCAGCAGTTGGATGCGGAATGATAGAAAAAACAGAAGCAGGTATTAATAAGACGGTAGTGGCTAAGGTTTATAAAGAAAAAATTACCTTAGGAGAAGTAGACAGTAGATTAGCTACAGTTTATGAGCAGGTTAAGGCTCAATATGGTGAGAATTATAAGGAAAATACTGAAGCTATGGAATATATCAAGCAACAGAGATTAAGTGTGCTTGATACTATGGTTAATGATATTGTTATAAAAAATAACGGAACAAAATTAGGTGTTATACCTTCAGATGAAGAGGTAAATAAGAAAGCAAAAGAGCAATTGGATGAAATAAAAAAATCATTTGAAACTGATGAGGAATATCAAAGTGCACTTAAAGCTGCTAGAGTTACAGAGGAAAGCTTTTTAGAAGAATTAAAACCAGCAGTAATATCTAACATAGTATATGAAGATGTAGTTAAGGATGTTAAGGTAACTGATGAAGAAATAAAAAGTTATTATGATAGTAATCAAAATTCATATACAGAAAAGCCTAATAGGGTTAAGCCAGCTCATATATTAGTTAAGACAGAGCAAGAGGCAAAGGATATAATTGCAAGATTAGATAAGGGAGAAGATTTTGCTAAACTTGCCGCTGAAAAAGGTACTGATGGGACAAAAGATAATGGTGGAGATTTAGATTGGATTGAATATACAAGTAATCAATATGATAAAACATTCTTAATGGCTGCAATAAGTCTTGAAAAGGGTACGTATACTAAAACACCTGTATCAACTCAATTTGGATTTCATATTATAAAGTGTCTAGATAAGGAAGAATATCCAGTTAGACCTATAGATGAAGTTAAAGAAGCGATTAAGAACACATTATTAGAACAAAATCAATATAATAAATGGGTAGAGACAGTAACTGCTTGGCAAAAGGATGCAAACATAAAACTATATGAAGATAGAATAAGTTAAGATTTAATAAAAAATAGGATTAGTGTCATATTTGGCACTAATCTTATTTTTTATTAATGAAAAAATTTCTAGGATGTATAAAATTTACGTTAAGAAGGATAATAATAGCATTAATAATATTTACATAAATAAGGAGGATATTTAATGAAAGCCACAGGAATAGTAAGAAGAATAGATGACTTAGGTCGTGTTGTAATACCGAAAGAAATAAGAAGAACATTAAGAATTAGAGAAGGAGACCCACTTGAGATATTTACAGATAGAGATGGTGGCGTTATATTGAAGAAATATTCACCAATAGAAGAACTAAGTGAGTTTTCTAAAGAGTATAGTGAAGCACTACATCAGACCATTGGCAATATAGTTGTAATTTGTGATAAGGATTCAGTTATATCTGTAAGTGGTGGTATGAAAAAGGATTATTTAGATAAAAAAATTAGTAATGAAGTAGATAAGATCATGGAAATGCGTAAGGCAACACTATTAGATAAGAGTTCGCAAGGGTTAATACCTATATGTGAAGGTGAATCGGTAGATGAGTACACAACACAAGTTATAGCTCCTATAATTGCAGAAGGAGATACTGTGGGAACAGTAATTATAGCTTCAAAAGAAAATGTGAAGTTTGGTGAATTAGAGTTAAAGCTTGCGGAAACAGCAGCTTCATTCTTAGGGAAACAAATGGAACAATAGATGATTAAAAGCATAATTATCTATAAAATGAAATTAAGACAGATAAAATGTCATAAGTGTGAATGCTAATTCACATCTTATGACATTTTATTTTGCATATAGCTTATTTTCATTAAAAAGGACTTTTTAAAGATATAAAGAGAGAATATATCAATGGATTACTGAATTCATAATGGTTATATGATAATGTTTATGATTAGTTAATATGTGGTAGTAATTCTTTTATTAATTCTGGAGAATACAGAGATATATTATATGCATTAAGTAATAAAATGTTTCTTCTTAAAATACTTATTAATTATACAAAGTATTTTGAGGAGGAAGTATGAAAAAACAATCGCTTTTAAAAGGAACTATGATTTTAGGTATAGCTACAATTTTTGCACGATTTCTAGGATTATTTTTTAGAATACCAATACAAGGTTTGATTGGGGATCAAGGCATGGGATATTATCAAATGTCATACCCTTTATATATGACTTTTGTAGCAATAGCCTCAGGTGTACCTATTGCCATGTCAAAACTAATTTCAGAATTTAATGCTCATAATAATACTCATGCTGTTAGACAAGTACTTAAACAAACATTTAGAATAATGATTCCTCTAGGTATATTAGCCTCATTTTTAATGTTATACTTTGGAGACAATATTATAACTTTATTAAAGTGGGATGAGAAGTCTTATGAATCTTTTATGATTATATCTATAGCACCTATATTTGTATGTATTATGTGTACATTTAAAGGATATTTTCAAGGACTTCAAAATATGAATAATACGGCCATGGCACAAATCATAGAGCAAATAGGTAGAGTTGTATTTGGAGTATTAGGGGCTTATTTGTTACTTCCTAAAGGGATTGAGTATGCAGCAGCGGGGGCTGCTTTCGGAACATTAGCAGGGGGAGTACTAGGAAGCATTTATCTAGTAATAAAATATTTTTTTACAAAGCCTAAATCTAATAATATAAAAATCAAAGGGAGTAATAAAATATTATCAACTTTAGCACAAGCAGCATTTCCGATATCTATAGGTGCAGCTGTAGGGACAATTATGTCTTTAATTGATTCAATAATAGTACCTCAAAGACTTTTAGTTGCAGGATACACTGTTCAAGAGAGTGCGGTATTATATGGACAATTTACAGGTAAAGCTATGACTCTTCAAAATATACCATTAGCACTTTCCATTGCACTATGTTCAGCCTTAGTACCTATAGTGTCAGAAGTATATTCTATGCATAACCAAAAGGAGCTATATAGAAGAGTTAATATGGTATTTAAGCTATCTTTTGTCATAGGAATTCCAAGTGCACTAGGATTATTCTATTTATCAAAGCCTATAATGGGCTTAGTATTCATGGGGGACGTGTCTGGTCATGAGATACTTAAATTGTTATCTTTATCAATACCGTTCATTATAATAACTCAGACAACTACCTCACTTTTACAGAGCTGTGGTAGATATATGAAGCCAGTATATTATCTTGGGATAGGGTGTATATTTAAAATAATTATTACTTATATTCTAGTAGGTAATGGTAATTTTAATATATATGGTGCAATAATTGGAAGTATAATAGGGTATGCAGTAACTAGCACTTTAAATTTAATAGAAGTTAAGAGACTGTTAAAAGTAAAGATAAGTATATATGAAGTATTTATAAAACCTTTATTTGTGTCATTAATTATGATAATATCTGTTGTTTTTATATATAATAATGTCTATAATTATACACAGAGTAATGGAATATCTTGCTTAACATCTATTTTCTTTGGCGTAGTAATATTTGGAGTATTACTGATTATATTCAGAATATTTACTATTGAAGATGTAAAAGGAAAACTCATTAAAAACTAAAAGAGGAGTAGATTCAAATGATTACAGTGGTTGGGTTAGGACCAGGTTCTAAAGAGGCATTAACCATCGGTGTACTAGAAACTTTAAAGAATAATAAAAATATATACTTTAGAACAGAGAAGCACCCTAATATTAAATACTTAGAGTCTATGGGTGTAAAATTTAATACTTATGATAGATTTTATGAAGAATATAATAATTTTGACCATATATATAAGGCTATTGCAGAAGATCTTATAAAAATTCATGAAAAAGAAGGAGCTTTGGTATATGCAGTACCAGGACATCCTCTTGTGGCAGAAAAATCTGTAACATTATTATTAGAGCTTTGCAAAGAAAAGGGTATAGAAACTACATTGATGCCATCAGTAAGCTTTGTAGATGCTGTTATAGAAAGCTTAAAACTTGATCCTATAGAAGGCGTAAAGATAATAGATGCTTTTGATATAAAAGATCAAGTTATGGATAAAAGACTAGGAGTTATAATAACTCAGGTCTACAATAAGTTCATTGCATCAGAAGTAAAGTTAGCTTTATGTGAGTATTATAGTGATGATAGTGATATATACTTTGTAAGAGCCGCAGGCATACAGGGAGAAGAGAGTATAAGAAAAATTAAATTATATGATCTAGATAGACAGGAAGATATAGATTATTTAACTTCAATCTATATTCCGAAAGATGTTAAAGGACCTAAGGATTTTCAAGATTTGCTTAATGTAATGTCCATCCTTAGAAGTGAAGATGGGTGTATGTGGGATTTAGAGCAGACCCATGAATCTTTAAAAAGAGCTTTAATTGAAGAATGTTATGAAGTTATTGAAGCTATAGATGAAATGGACGATAATAAGCTTATCGAAGAATTGGGGGACTTACTGTTCCAAGTAGTGTTCCATGCACAAATTGGTAAAGAAGAAGGTTATTTCAATATAAATGATGTTATAGCAGGCATAACTGAGAAAATGATAAGTAGGCATCCACATATATTTTCAGATGTAAAGGTTAGAGATACAGAGGAGATATTAGACAATTGGGATCAGATTAAAGTAAAAGAAAAGAATTTCACTAATTATACAGATGAATTAAAGCATATTCCAAGATGTTTACCAGGGTTAATAAGAGCAGAAAAGGTTCAAAGGAAAGCTGGCAAGGTAGGATTTGATTGGGATGATGTAGAACCAGCTATGGAAAAAGTTTTAGAAGAGTTACAAGAGATAAAAGATGTATATAAAACTTCAGATGTGTCAAAAATACAGGAAGAAGTAGGAGATTTAATCTTCGCTACAGTAAATATTGCAAGACTTCTTGACATTGACCCAGAATTTGCAGTAAATTATACTATAGATAAATTTATAAAACGCTTCCAATTTATTGAGGAATCTGGGATTAAAAAGGGCAGTGATATAAAAACGATGACCTTGGAAGAGATGGAAATCCTATGGAATGAATCTAAAAAACATGATTTATCGCTTAAAAGATAAATTTTTGAAAGAAAAAGAAGGATTCTAGATAATTTGTAAGAATATTGTAAGTATTATTTTATGTAATAAAAATATAGATTACATAAAATTAACATTAAGGAGGTACTATTGTGAACAAATCAGAATTAATAGCAAAAATGGCTGAGAAATCAGGACTAACAAAAAAAGATAATGAGACAGTATTAAAGGCATTTATAGAAAGTGTTGAAGAAGCTCTTGAAGGTGGAGAGAAAGTTCAACTAGTTGGATTTGGTACTTTTGAAACTAGAGAGAGAGCTGCTAGAGTAGGAAGAAATCCAAGAACAAAAGAAGAAATACAAATCCCAGCATCTAAAGTTCCTGTTTTTAAAGTAGGAAAAGAATTCAAAGATATAGTAAATAAATAATTATTTGAAAAAGCCTAGAAATATTCTGGGTTTTTTCTTCTATTTTAAGGAATACTGGATAAAGTATAAATATATTAAAAATTTTGTATAACCTAAGGGGGTAAATTATGAGATTAGATAAGTACTTAAAAGTTTCGAGAATAATTAAAAGAAGAACTGTGGCTAAAGATGTATGCGAGAATGGAAGAGTATCAATAAATGGGAAGGTTGCAAAACCAAGCACTACTGTAAAAGAAGATGATATAATAGAAATTCAATTTGCAAATCAATTGCTTAAAGCAAGAATTATAAATATTGCTAATCACGTTAATAAAGAAGATGCAAAAAGCATGTACGATATAATTAGTGGAGAAGAAGACAAGGAATAAATAATAGTAATAGCATAAATTAATTTTTGGTGAATATATCTTTATAGAAAGCTAATATATTCTTGAGGTTTAAGGAGGATATTATGGAACAAAATAAGGATATATCATTAGAAAATAAAAAAAGTTTTATTACGTTGGAAAATAGAAAAAAGATGACTTTAGATGGAGTTTTAGAAATAATAAGTTTTAATGATGAACAAATACTTATTATTACGGTACTAGGGGATATGGATATCAGAGGTGAAGAGCTAAAGATGACCAAGCTGGATGTTCAAAATGGGGATGTGGTGATAACTGGTAAAATATCTTATATAGTATATACGAGTGAAGAAAAGAGACCAAAGAAACAAAGTAGCATTATTTCTAAAATATTCAGGTGATTAAGTTATGATATTTGATATGGGTAGACAAATAACATTATTTATATTCTCCTTATTTAGTGGAATGCTAGTTGGTATCTTTTTTGATGTATATAGAGTAATAAGAGGATTTGAAGAGCCGGGAACTGTAATAACAGCCATACAAGATTTATTGTTCTGGATACTCACTGGAATTATAGTATTTATTTTTATGATGTATACAAATTATGCTTATATGAGTTTTAATGTATTTGTGTATAATGGTATTGGACTTTTTGTTTATTTTAAGTTATTTAGCCATATATTTCTATTAGGGTATGGAAAGATATTGAATGCTATATTAACTATTTTTAGAGTAATGTTTTATTACTTGTTCTATCCTATAAGAATTATTTTTCATAAAATAATAAAAAAAATATAAAATAATAATATTAAGGGTTGAAGAAAATAAAAATTCAAATTACAATATAGCTATAGGCTAATTTGGCTACATAGAACAAGATGTATGTCAAAGGCACTACTTGTGATGAGGAAGGATAATCGATATGAAGAAATTCAGCTTAAAAAAGATAGGTCTTTTACTTATAGCTCTTTATGTAGGATTTACGTTTATAAATCAGCAATTAATAATGTTTAGACAGCATAGGGATATTGATAACTATACTTCGGAATTGCAGGCGGTGCAAGAAAAAAATCAAAAGTTACAGGATGAAATAAAGCTATCAAAGGATAGTAGATATATTGAAAAACTTGCAAGAGAAAAGCTTGGGTTAATTAAAGAAGGAGAATCTCCTGTAATAGACAGTAAGTAAAATAAAATTTGCTATAATTCATAATATTGATTATAGTATATATAAATTTAAATTATAAATTTAAGGAGGGTCTTTTCAATATGACCTTAAAGGCTGGAAGCATTATAGAAGGTAAAGTAGTAAATATCACAAATTTTGGTGCATTTGTTGAAGTGGAGGGAAAAACAGGCTTAGTTCATATATCAGAAGTGTCTGATGTGTTTGTTAAGAATGTGCATGATCATCTGAAAGAAAATGATGTAGTTAAAGTTAAAGTAATATCTGTAGATGATAATGGCAAGATGAGTCTATCAATAAAACAAGCTGGAACACCTAAAAAGTCTTGCAAACCTGTAGACATAGATTGGGAGAAGGAAAAAACTAAGAGTGTAGCTGCAGGAAGCTTTGAAGATAGAATGTCAAAATTCTTAAAGGATAGTGAAGAAAGATTTCAAGATCTTAAGAGACATCAAGATGGTGGAAAAGGTAGAGGATACAGTAGAAAAGGATATAATTAAATTTTATACCTAAAGAATTAGAGGGTGCTTGTACAGGTACCCTTATTTGCTCTACAAAAATTAAAGATAAATATGGATAATATGTTTTGTTTGAGCAGATTTAAGATAAGGAATAAAAAAATAGAAAAAACTATAGAAATACTGTTGACATAGACAATAATATACCATATAATAAATATTGTCGCTGAAAGGTGATAGCAGAAATGCTGGAGTGGCGGAACAGGCAGACGCACAGGACTTAAAATCCTGCGGTGGTTAAACACCGTACCGGTTCGATTCCGGTCTTCAGCACCAAATAACGCGGGGTGGAGCAGTTGGCAGCTCGTCGGGCTCATAACCCGAAGGTCGCAGGTTCAAGTCCTGCCTCCGCAACCATGTGGCGGAATAGCTCAGCTGGCTAGAGCATTCGGTTCATACCCGAAGGGTCGTAGGTTCAAGTCCTATTTCCGCTACCATATTTTAAAATAAATAAAATGCCAAGTACTATGCTGGAGTGGCGGAACAGGCAGACGCACAGGACTTAAAATCCTGCGGTGGTTAAACACCGTACCGGTTCGATTCCGGTCTTCAGCACCAAATAACGCGGGGTGGAGCAGTTGGCAGCTCGTCGGGCTCATAACCCGAAGGTCGCAGGTTCAAGTCCTGCCTCCGCAACCATGTGGCGGAATAGCTCAGCTGGCTAGAGCATTCGGTTCATACCCGAAGGGTCGTAGGTTCAAGTCCTATTTCCGCTACCATATTTTAAAATAAATAAAATGCCAAGTATCATGCTGGAGTGGCGGAACAGGCAGACGCACAGGACTTAAAATCCTGCGGTGGTTAAACACCGTACCGGTTCGATTCCGGTCTTCAGCACCAAATGACGCGGGGTGGAGCAGTTGGCAGCTCGTCGGGCTCATAACCCGAAGGTCGCAGGTTCAAGTCCTGCCTCCGCAACCATGAAATGGATTGAATGCATATTCAATCCATTTTTATTTTATCCAAAATAATCTTATAAAATTTAATAAGGGTTAATAATATTTTTATAGGACAAGAATTTTTAATAGTGTTAATAAATAGATTTATTTTAATCTATAAAACTATGGCGCCTAATTGGAATAATATATTTATGTTTAAAAACAATTTAAAATATAAATATATTATTCCAATATTATTTTATGAAAAATATTTTCCCCATGAAACCTTTTTTAAGTAGTATTCATGACATAAAAATATAGAAAATTAATATATGAATGCATATATGTATATAGATGGTGAAGCTATACTATAAGCCTAATATACTAACAATATAGGGGGTTTAATCAATAGAGAAAAGAGAAATAAAATGGAAAATGTTGTAATAATATTTATTGTGTTTGCTCCCAGTAAATTACATTTATTTCCACATGCAGTTGATATAATGAACCTGTAAAAAAAATACAGGTAGGTGGAATTGTTATGCAATATGGAGAGAATATTAGGACTTATAAAAGAATAAAAAGTGATACAGTGACTAGTAATGAAAGGGATAACGACGGCACAAGGATAGTAGCAAAGAGCATTATGTTCTTCTGTGTTGCCATTTTAGTTAGTAGGGTAATAATGATAAACAAATCTGCACCTTTTGGAATTGCATTTTTGCTTACTATATTATTTATTGGGGATAATCGATTATCTTTAGTTGTTGGATTAGGATCTATATTAGGATACATAACTACAATAGGTATGCTTGATAATTATTTAATGTATATAACTATAGTTCCAACCTTAGTTATAATATGTTTAATTTTAAATAGCTTTATTAAAAAGAGACTCCAGAAGGGTATTATTATAGGAGTGACTTTAATAATGATTTTCGCATATACTATGTTAGTAAATCAGTATTCTTTAATATTAAGTATTAGCAATACTATATTAGAAGGAATAGGAATAATACCAGTATATTTAATATTAGAATACAGTATGAATAGCTTTAAAAAGATAAGAACAAAACATCTGTTTTCTCATGAAGAAATAGTTTCTATGAGTATATTAATATCTTTAATAATTGCAGGAACTTGGGGAATTAAAGTTTTCAATATATCAATTTTAAGTGTGCTTAGTATTGCAACAGTATCTATTATAGGATATGTTTGTGGGACAAGCGTTGGGGCCACAGCTGGAATTGCTATGGGTGTCATTGTAGGTATGTCTAGTCAAAATATTTTTGGCTATGCAACAGTATTAGGGTTATGTGCTTTAACTTCAGGGATGTTTAGGGAAGGTGGTAAACTGATATCAGCTTTATCTTCATTTATAGTATTTTGTATAATGAAGATTTATATAAGCACTTACATGCCAGAAGGAGTTTCGCAATTTATATTAGCAGAAGGAATTTTATCCATGGGGATATTTATAATTATACCTAGTAGCTTATATGAAACTATATCTAGCGAATTAGATATAGAGAAAAAAAGTATAAGATATGAAGATGGGTATGTTAATAAAGTAAAAGGTATATTTACAGAGAGATTAGATAAGTTCTCGGAAGTACTTTTAAATATGGCAGCTACATTAAATAATTTAGCTGATAATGATAAGTTAGATATGAGTAGCAAGAGTAGTGGACTGATAGAGAATTTAGCTAATAGGGTGTGTAACAATTGCGATACATGTGGTATATGTTGGGGAAGAGAGATGATTAGCACTTATAAAGCTTTTGGTGAGCTTTTAGAAAGTGTTCAAAACAAAACTAATATCTTCCCACAATTATTAGAAAAGAAATGTATCAAGAAAGCTTCGTTAATCAGGAATACTGAAGATATTATAAATAAGTTTATAATAAATGAAATGTGGAGGAGTAGATTAGCGGAAGGAAGAGAATTAATTGCAAATCAATTTAGTAATATGGCTAAGTCTGTAGATGAAATCATGGAAGAGTTTTCATCAGACTTTAATGAAGATAAGGATTCAGAGAAAAAAATTATAAGAATTCTAGAAAAGTATGATATAGAAGTGGAAGATGTATTTGCTATAAAAGATAAAAATGAAAGATTAAATATACAGATAACATGTAATTCTTGCAATGGAAGAAATTTATGTACAAAGAAGATGCTTCCTCTAATTAATGATTGTGTAGATTATAAGATGAAATTAAAGAATGATGGATGCAAAATTAATCCATTAACTAATAAATGCACAGCATTGTTTGAAGAAGTACCAAGGTTTGGAGTAACCACTAGTGTAGCTAGAGCATGTAAAGATGGACAAACTATTTTTGGAGATAACTTTAATTTTGGAGAAGGATACGATGGTAATTATATGATGGTACTTAGTGATGGTATGGGATCGGGGCCTCAAGCAGGACGAGAAAGTAAGGCAGTGGTAGAACTCATTGAAAAATTTACAGGTGCTGGATTTAGTAGAATTACCGCTATAAATACAGTTAACTCTATAATGAGTCTTAAATTTTCCGAGGATGAAAAGTTTTCTACTGTAGATTTAAGTGCAATTGATTTATATAGTGGGGAAATAGATTTTATGAAAGTTGGTGCTGTAGCTAGCATTATAAAAAGTGGAGATACTATAGACATTATTAAATCTAGAAGTCTCCCTATTGGTATATTAGATGAAGCGGATATAGAGATTCATAGTAAGAAAGTAAAAAGTGGAGATATAATTGTTATGCTCACAGATGGAATTATAGATTGTGATGAAGAGTCTAGTGGAAAAGTAGATTGGATATTGGATTATTTGTGTAGGAATGATAATGGAAGTCCAGAAGAATTATCTAAGGGTTTGCTTAATGAAGCAAAGAAAATTGGAAGGAATAAAGTTAAGGACGACATGACAGTTATGGTTTCTAAAATTCATATAGCCTAAAATAACAAGGTTAATGAATTGAAAAGTGAAGAAGTGTGTAAACATTTCTTCTTTTTTTCTTATATTTATTTTAAAGTTCTTACATTTATGATATTATGACTTAAAACTATATTTTTAGGAAGTGTTTTTTTATGATAGAAAAAGAGCGGATTAAAGTGCATAGTAATAGTATGAGAGATAAGGTTATTGAAGCTATTGACAGAAATAAAATGATAAATAAAGGCGACAAGATTATAGTTGCATTGTCTGGTGGTCCTGACTCTCTAAGTTTAATGCATGTATTATCTACATTGGTAGATAGATATGAGATAAAATTATATGCAGCTCATGTAAACCACATGCTAAGAGGTAGTGAATCGGATGAAGATGAGGCTACATGTAGAAGATTTTGTGAAAAAAATAATATTGAGTTTTTTAGTAAGTCTATAGACATAAATGCTATGGCTAATGAAAATAATATATCTACAGAGATGGCTGGTAGAGATGCTAGATATAAATTTTTTGAAGAACTTCTAAAAAAACTTGATGCAGATAAAGTTGCATTAGCACATAATCTTAATGATCAAGCAGAAACTGTACTTATGAGATTAATGAGAGGAACTGGAATAGAAGGTCTTGTAGGAATTAAACCAGTAAGAGATGAGATATACATAAGGCCAATAATAAATATTAGTAGAAAAGAAATAGAAGACTACTGTGAAGAAAATACACTTTTAGCAAGAATAGATCAAACAAATTATGAACCTATATATTCAAGAAATAAAATTAGATTAGAATTAATACCATATATTCAACAAAACTTTAACTCTGATATAATATCAACTTTAAATAGAATGTGTGAGTTAATGAAAAGAGATGAGAGTTATATTCAAGAAAATGTAATCAAAGTTTTTCAAAAATATTGTGATATAGGAGAAGATAAGGTTATAATATATAAAGATGCATTTTATCTTCATCCATCCTTAATAAGTAGAGTAATAAGAAGAGCTCTATTAGAGATTAAAGGTGATATAAATAATATTCAAAGTATACATATCGATAATATCATAGATCTACAAAAATCTAATACAGGAAAATTTACGGTTGTTCCTAGGGAAATATTAGTTAAGAATGTATATGGAAATATTGAAATAACAAGGCAGAAAAAAAGCTGCAAAGAGAATATAAATATCATTAGAGAGCTTAAATTTGGAGATAATAATATTAAAGAATTAGGTATTAAAATTAGCATAAGACCTATAGAAGATAGTAAAAATGTGAAATTTAAATCTAATGATAATATAAAATATTTTAATAGTACAAATGTAAAACATATATCATTGAGATTTAGAAAAAATGGAGATAGGTTTTCACCTCTTGGAATGAAGGGAAGTAAAAAGTTAAAGGATATATTTATAGACTTAAAAATCCCTAGAGAAGAAAGAGATTTTATACCGTTACTTTGTTTTGATGAAGATATCTCATGGATTATAGGACATAAAATAAGTGATAAATTTAAAATCCATGAAGGAGTAAAAAATATTATAGAAGTAAGTGTGGAAAGGCAGGAAGAACATGAATAAGGACATTAAAGAAGTTTTATTAACTGAAGAGGTTTTGGCTGAAAAAATTAAAGAAATAGGAGCTAAAATATCAAAGGAATATGAGGGTAGAGATTTAATTCTACTTGGAATCTTAAAAGGATCAGTAATGTTTATGGCTGATCTGATGAAAAACATAACTATACCATGTAAGATGGACTTTATGGCTGTATCTAGTTATGGAGATGCTACAGAATCATCTGGAATAGTGAAAATAATAAAAGATTTAGATTTCGAGATAAAAGGCAAGGATGTATTAATAGTAGAAGATATTATAGATAGTGGAGTAACTCTTAAATATCTTATAAAGTATTTAGGTGCTAGAAATCCAAGAAGCTTAGAAATAGCATGTTTACTTAATAAGCCTGAGAGAAGAAAGGAAGAGCTTACTGTTAAGTATCTTGGATTTGATGTTCCGGATTATTTCTTAGTAGGATATGGTCTAGACTATGCTGAGACTTATAGAAATCTTCCTTATATAGGAATATTAGATGAACATGTATATATGAAGTAGTAAAGCTTTATATTATATATGTATCAATTTAAAAGTAGAATGTATAGTAGTTCATTAATAATTAATATTATTAATGTTGTAAAGGAAAAACTCATATGATAGAATTTTTAGTGATATTGAACCGTAGAGAGAGGGGGGCTTCAAATGAAAAAAATTTCTAGTGCAACAATTTGGTTTTTAGTACTAATACTGGTTATATTTTCTGCACTATCATTATTCGATAGTACAGGAACTTTAAAAGAAATAAGTGTAACAGAATTTGAGAAATATATGCAGCAAAAACAAGTATCAGCTATACAGGTATCATCAGATGGTACATCAGTAAGAGGTAAGCTAAGTGATGACACTGAATTTACTGTAAATATTTTAAAAGATAGATACTTACAAGTACTTAAAGAGAATCCTAATCCTAATATGAATGAAAATTATGATCCACCTGCAACAGTACCAGTTTGGATGCGAATTTTACCTACTCTTCTTGTGATAGGAATGGTAGTATTATTCTGGATAATGTTTATGAATCAGTCTAGTGGAAGCGGTGGCGGTGGCGGCCGTGGTGTTATGAGCTTTGGTAAAAGTAAAGCTAAAATGGCAGTACCTCTAGAAGGAGATAAAAAGATTACATTTAAAAATGTAGCTGGAGCAGATGAGGAAAAACAAGAACTTGAAGAAATAGTAGACTTTCTTAAAAATCCTAAGAGGTACATGGAAGTTGGAGCTAGAATTCCTAAAGGAGTGTTATTAGTTGGTCCTCCAGGAACTGGAAAGACACTTTTAGCAAAGGCAGTTGCAGGAGAGGCTGGAGTTCCGTTTTTCAGTATATCAGGGTCTGACTTCGTTGAGATGTTTGTTGGAGTTGGAGCTTCAAGAGTTAGAGACCTATTTGAGCAAGCTAAGAAGAACTCTCCTTGTATTATATTTATAGATGAGATTGATGCTGTTGGTAGACAAAGAGGCGCTGGTATGGGCGGTGGCCATGATGAAAGAGAACAGACATTAAACCAACTTCTTGTTGAAATGGATGGATTTGGTGTAAATGAAGGAATAATAATGGTTGCTGCTACAAACAGACCAGATATATTAGACCCAGCACTTTTAAGACCAGGTAGATTCGATAGACAAATAGTTGTTGGTGTACCTGATATTAAAGGAAGAGAAGAAATATTAAAGGTTCACTCTAGAAACAAACCTTTAAATGAAGATGTAGATTTAGGAATACTTGCTAAGAGAACACCTGGATTTACTGGTGCAGATCTCGAAAACTTAATGAATGAAGCTGCTTTATTAACTGTTAGAGCAAGAAGAAAAGTTATAACTATGGAAGAGCTAGAGGAATCTATAACTAGAGTAATGGCTGGTCCAGAGAAGAAATCTAGAGTTATTAGTGAAAAAGATAAAAGATTGACTGCATATCATGAAGCAGGTCATGCAGTGGTATCTAAGTATCTACCTAATTCCTATGCGGTACATGAAATTAGCATCATTCCAAGAGGTATGGCAGGAGGGTATACTCTTCACTTACCTAATGAAGATACAGCATATACATCTAAGTCTAAACTAAGAGATGATATGGTTGGTCTTCTTGGAGGAAGAGTTGCTGAAGCGTTAATTCTTGGAGATATAAGTACCGGTGCTAAAAATGATATAGATAGAACTACCTCAATAGCTAAAAAAATGGTTATGGAATATGGTATGACAGATGCTTTAGGACCTATATCATTTGGTAAAGATGATGGCGAAGTGTTTATGGGAAGAGACTTTGGAAGAACAAGAGATTTCTCAGAAGAAGTTGCATCTAAGATAGACAGAGAGATAAAAGCATTAATTGATGAAGCTTATGAAAGAACAGAAACCATTCTTAAAGAGAATATAGATAAACTTCATGATGTTGCGAAGGCTTTACTTGAAAGAGAAAAACTTACTGCAGAAGAATTTAATGCAATAATGGAAGGAAAAACTCTTGCAGAGTTTGATGAAGAAAAAGAAAAACTAGATTCTCCAAGAGAAGATAGTAACAATAATTCAAGTGATAAATTTCAAGATTGGAATGTAGAAGCTCTTAAAGATGAAGTCTTAGCAGATGATAACCAAGATGAAAGCATTACTTTAGACAATGAGAACAACACATATAAAGAAAGTTAATACATTGTTTTAAAAGCACAGCAGTAGCTGTGCTTTTTTTATAAAAACAATTATGTTATAATGAACTTAAAATAGAAAAATATTGAAAATGCTACAGGAACTATATTCATAGTTATAACAACTTAATTTATTTCTGAATTTTGGAAATATAAAGTCAAATATTTATAATGCTTAGGAGGTTAATTATGAAAACTGATATTGAAATTGCTCAAAGTGCAA
This sequence comes from Clostridiaceae bacterium, assembly GCA_902363375.1. GTDB lineage: Bacteria > Bacillota > Clostridia > Clostridiales > Clostridiaceae > Clostridium_J. Next base: position 245,736 of record CABIZX010000005.1, read on the forward strand.
AGATGCAACCAATTCTAGAGGTGGGAAAGAGTTTAGGCCTAACTGAGGATGACTTAGACCTTTATGGAAAGTATAAAGCAAAAATATCTTTAGATGTTCTTGAAAATAGGAAAGATAAAGAAGATGGGAAGCTTATATTAGTTACAGCTATAAACCCCACTCCAGCAGGTGAAGGTAAATCAACAGTAACTATTGGTCTTGGTCAAGCTCTTTGTAATTTAAATAAAAATGCAGTTATAGCATTAAGAGAGCCTTCATTAGGTCCAGTTTTTGGAGTTAAAGGAGGAGCAGCTGGTGGTGGATATGCTCAAGTTGTACCAATGGAAGATATAAACCTTCATTTTACAGGAGATATGCATGCCATTACTACAACAAATAACTTGTTAGCTGCAGCTATAGATAATCATATTCATCAAGGAAATGAACTTAGAATAGATTCTAGAAGAATTATATTTAAAAGAGTTTTAGATATGAATGATAGAGCACTTAGAAATATAGTAGTTGGTATGGGTGGAAAAGCAAATGGATTTTTAAGAGAAGATGGATTTACGATTACGGTTGCTTCTGAAATTATGGCTATATTATGTTTATCTAAAGACCTTATGGATCTTAAGGAACGTTTTGGAAGAATACTAGTTGCTTATGATCTTGATGGAAATCCAATTTATTGTAAGGATTTAAAGGTACAAGGTGCTATGGCAATGTTAATGAAAGATGCTATAAAACCTAATTTAGTACAAACTTTAGATAATACACCAGCAATAATTCATGGGGGCCCTTTTGCTAATATAGCTCATGGCTGTAACAGTATTCTTGCAACTAAGATGGCGTTAAAGTTGGGTGATTATGCTATTACAGAAGCTGGATTTGGTGCAGACTTAGGAGCAGAGAAGTTCTTTGATATCAAATGTAGATATGGAAATTTAAAACCAAGTTGTGTAGTTCTAGTTGCAACAATTCGTGCATTAAAGCATCATGGTGGAGTTAAAAAGGAAGAATTAAATATTTCCAACGTAGAGGCTTTAGCTAAAGGAGTTGTTAATCTAGAGAAGCAAATAGAGAACATACAAAAATTCAAAGTTCCAGTAGTTGTTGCTATAAATAAATTTATATCAGATAGTGATGCGGAAATTAAATTTATAGAGGAATTCTGTAAATCAAAAGATGTAGAAGTTTCTTTAACTGAAGTTTGGGAGAAAGGAGCAGAAGGTGGAAAAGATTTAGCAAATAAAGTTATTTCAACTATAGAGAATAAGGAAAGTAATTTCCAAGTTTTATATAGTGAAGAATTAGATGTTAAAGAAAAAATAAAAATTATTGCAAGGGAAATATATGGAGCTGATGATGTTGAGTTTTCAGCAATAGCTAAGAAGCAAATTAGTGAAATAGAAAAATTAGGTCTTCATAAAGTGCCTATATGTGTAGCAAAAACTCAGAACTCACTTTCAGACAATCCTACTTTATTAGGAAGGCCAACAGGATTTAATATATCAGTAAAAGAAGTTAAAGTATCAAATGGAGCGGGATTTATAGTTGTGCTAACAGGAACTATAATGACTATGCCTGGTCTTCCAAAGGTCCCAGCTGCAAATAAAATAGATATTCATGAAGATGGAACTATAGAAGGGTTATTCTAGAAGGCTTAATTATCAAGATTAATCCTTTATGAAGTTAGAGATTTATATTAAAATGCTAATTCTATTATAATTTATGGAATTAGCATTTTTTTATAAAGTTTAATAATAGGAATTAAAATTTTTTAAAGCAGAATACTATATTCAAGAAGGATTTAGTATAAATAAATTAGAAATGTGAAATTCACAGAAAAATGAATTAAAACTTGCAAATAATATGTACAAATGGTGTGAAATGTGTTATCATAATATACGGTAAAGTTAATATGTCAGGAGGCAGTAAAATGAATAAACTTGAAGTGTTTAATTCACTTAAAGATACATCATATTTAGGCGGTGGAGAAAATCAAGTACAGATGCAACATAACCTAAATAAACTTACAGCTAGAGAAAGAGTTCTTGCATTATTAGATGAAGGAACGTTTGTAGAAATAGGTGCTCTTATTTCAGGAAATGGAGCAGGTGTAATTACTGGTCATGGGACTATAGATGGAAGATTAGTTTTTGTTTATAGTTTAGACTACATTGTAGAAGGTGGAGCTTTTACAAAGGTTATGGGGAAAAAGATAGTAAATCTTCTTGAAAATGCTGCAAAAATAGGTGCTCCTGTAGTTCAAATCATTGATTCTATAGGTGGAAAATTAAATCAAGGAATGGAATTACTTGCTTCTTACGGACTAGTGTTAAATAAATATGCTAAACTAAGTGGTGTTGTTCCAAGAATATCAGTTATATGTGGACCATGTAATGGAATTACATCATTACTTGGAACTATGAGCGATGTAGTGATTGCTGTAGATGATATAAGCGATTTAAGCGTATCTTCTTTAGGAAAGCTTACTGGAAAAGAAGGCAAATATGTAGATAAGTCTATGGTAAGCAATGGAGAGAGTGCTAATAAAAATGGTAATGCACATATAAATGCTACTACTGAAGGAGAAGCATTCCAAGTGGTAAGAAGTTTAATTTCTTATATGCCATCAAACAACTTAGAGTTACCTGCTATGGACAACGAAGATTTAAATCTAAATGTAGGCAAGTTAAATCTTGATGAAATGGTTGAAAAAGATAGTTACTCCTTAGATGAAATTTTAAATTCTATAATTGATGAAAATAGCGCTATAGAATTATATAAAGGATTTGCTACTAACTTTAAAACTGTGCTTGGAAAAGTTAATGGATTGACAGTTGGAGTTATATTAAACTCTGGGAATAAAGAAATTGATAATCTAGGAGCAAATAAAGTTGCAAGCTTTGTAAGATTATGTGATAGCTTTAATATATCTATCGTAAGTTTAGTAGATACAAAAGGAGTTACAGTTTCTTTAGAGGAAGAGAATGATGGTCTTGCTAAGAATATAGGAAAGCTTATGTATTCATTAATTGATGCTACAGTTCCAAAGTTATCTTTAATTATTGGAGAAGCCTATGGTATTGGATATGAAATTTTAGCTTCAAGAGAATCAGCTTTTGATATTACGATGGCTTGGCCAACAGCAAAAGTATGTTTAACAAATCCAGAAGAATATATTAAAGGTTTATATAGAGATGAGATATTTAACTCAGAAGATCATAGAAAAGGAGAAAAAGAAGTAATAGCTAAGTACTATGACGAAGTTACAAGTCTATATAATTTAGCTAACATTGGAATGATAGATGATGTAATAAAGCCAAGTGAAAGTAAACAGAGAATATTTGCTATGCTAGATATGCTACAAAGTAAAAGAGAAGTAAAGTATCCTAAAACACATGGTAGTACATTAGTTTAGGAGGAATAAGATATGATAGAAACATTTTTGAAAAATTTCACTTTGGAGAACTTAACATTTGCATTAGGTGTATCTGCCACTGCTATGATAATAGTATTTGGAGTATTATTGGTGCTTATGTATATAATTAAGTTGCAAAGCTTCTTATTAGGAAAGGATTATAAGAAAAGTCCTAAAACAAATGAAGAATCTAAAGAAGTACCAGTTGCTATAGAAAAAGAAAATACAGATACTGTACAGATGGTAGATCTTAATAAGGAATATGAATTAGTTGCTGCAATAATGGCTGCGCTATCTACACATACTGGCAAATCACTAGATGAACTAAATATAAAGAGTATTAAAAGAGTTAATAATAATTCAAGTTGGAGAAGTGCTTCTATTAAATAGAAGATATTGTTAGGAGGATATTTCGAATGAAAAAGTATAATGTTACAGTCAATGGAAATTTATATCAAGTAGAGGTAGAGGAAGTAAAGGGTGAATTTGCCACACCAGTGATGCCGGTAGCACCAGTAGCACCAGTAGCACAGGCAACACCAGTAGCACAAGCAGCACCAGTAAGTACACCAGCACCAGCGGCACCAACAGCTGCACCGGCAAAAGTAGCATCAACTGCATCAGGAGCTAAGGCAGAAGCACCAATGCCAGGAACTATAGTTAAAGTAGTTGCAACTAAAGGAGCAACAGTTAAACAGGGAGATGTTCTATTTGTACTTGAAGCTATGAAAATGGAGAATGAGATTATGTCTCCAGCAGATGGAACTATAGTTGAGATAAATGTAACACAAGGAGCCGCAGTTAATACTGGAGATATATTAGCTGTTATTGCATAATAGGAGGTTAACTTAAATGAATGTTTTTGAAGTAATTAAAGACTTGTTCGCCTCTTCTGGGTTTGCAGCTTTAACATGGCAGCAAGCTGTAATGATAGGAGTATCTTTAGTTTTCATGTGGTTAGCCATTGGTAAAAAATTTGAGCCTCTTTTATTATTACCAATAGCCTTTGGTATGTTGCTGACTAACATACCATTAGGAAATATTATGGCCGAGCCTGTAGGAAAGGAAGCTGGAGGATTACTATATTATTTATCAAGAGGAGTTAAGTGGGAGATATTTCCTCCACTTATATTCTTAGGAGTAGGGGCTATGACTGATTTTGGACCACTACTTGCTAATCCATCTAGTGTACTTATGGGTGCTGGAGCACAGTTTGGTATATTTTTTGCCTTTGGAATAGCTATTCTTTTTGGATTTACACCACAAGAAGCTGCTTCTATAGGAATTATAGGAGGGGCAGACGGACCTACAGCTATATTCTTAACAAATAAACTGGCTGGACATTTGTTAGGACCTATTGCAGTAGCCGCATATTCATATATGGCGCTTGTACCACTTATACAACCGCCAATAATGAAAGCTCTTACAACAAAGGAAGAACGTAGAATAAAAATGGGTCAACTAAGACAAGTCAAACAAATAGAAAAAATAATATTTCCTATAGTTGTAACTATATTAGTTACATTATTCTTACCAGCTTTATTACCACTGATAGGAATGTTAATGCTTGGGAATCTATTCAAAGAGTCTGGAGTGGTTGGTAGACTTTCTGATACAGCACAAAATGCACTTATAAATATAGTTACTATATTCCTTGGACTTTCTGTTGGAGCAACGGCTACAGCTGAAGCGTTTATAAATCCTAAGACTATAGGTATAGTTATAATAGGAGTAGCATCTTTTGCAATAGCGACAGCAGGAGGGGTACTTGTAGGGAAAGTTATGTGCAAATTAACTAAAGGAAAGGTAAATCCGCTAATAGGTTCTGCGGGAGTATCAGCAGTACCTATGGCAGCAAGAGTTTCTCAAGTTGTGGGTCAAAAAGAAGATCCTACAAACTTCCTACTTATGAATGCTATGGGAGCAAACGTATCTGGGGTTATAGGAAGTGCTGTTGCAGCAGGTATACTATTAACATTATTTGGAGCTTAATATAAGAATAAAATATATAAATTGTTAATAAATCAAAAAAGGGTATGTACTTTTAAAATAGAGGTATATACCCTTTTTTATTTGATAATAATAGAAAAAAGGAGGAGATTATTATGAAGGATACAATGATTCAATCTCTAATTGATAAGGAGAATGAGATTATAAAAAGTTATGAAAATTACTTAGCAAATGTACCTATTCAAGAAATCGACAGCAAGGCACAGGATTCGATTACAAGACATAATAATCATATTAAAGCTTTAAAAAATATTATAGGGAGGTAGGGGCCAGTGTTTCATGGTAGCGAGAAAGAAAAGAAACTTCGAGGTAATTACATAAGTAATAAAGAGGATAGTTTGAAAAAGATGTATCTGAATATTATGAAGAATTTTAACGACGGAACATTAAAGGGAGAACTGTATGAGATTTTTAAAGATGAGGTTGACATAATTAATAACAATAGTCTTATATAAGAGAAATTTACTTTATAATAATATTACATAAAATAAAATTCTTTAACACATAAAATAGTAATAACTTAAAAAAGTTAATTAAGTTATATAGTAAAAGTGTTAAATGTGATATAATAATTAAGAACATTTAAAAAGCAGCTTTAAAGCTGCTTTTAATTATATAGAGGTGACATGATTATGATATTCGTATTAGACGTAGGAAATACTAATATAGTATTAGGTATTTATAAAGATAAAAATTTATTAGTAGAGTGGAGATTATCTACAGACAATAGAAAGACTTCTGATGAATATATGATAGAAGTAGCTCAACTTTTTGCTTACTCTAAGTTAGAGGTTGATGATATTTCAGGAGTAATTATTTCATCAGTGGTTCCAAATATAATGTACTCTTTAGAACATATGGTAAGAAAGTTTTTTAATAAAAAACCTATAGTAGTAGGGCCAGGAATAAAAACTGGGATAAATATAAAGTATGATAACCCTAAAGAAGTAGGAGCAGATAGAATAGTTAATGCAGTAGCGGCTCATGAAATGTATAAAAAACCATTAGTTATAATAGATTTTGGTACTGCAACTACATTTTGTGCAGTGGCAGCTAATGGAGACTATATAGGGGGAACTATATCTCCAGGAATTAAGATATCTTCAGATGCATTATTCCAAAAGGCAGCTAAGCTTCCTAGAGTAGAGCTTATCAAACCAGAAACAGTGATTTGTAAAAATACAGTAGCAAGTATGCAAGCTGGTATTGTATATGGATATATAGGCCAAGTAGATTTCATTGTTAGTAAAATAAAAGATGAAATGATAGCCTTAGGAGAAGAAACTCCGATGGTAATAGCAACGGGAGGACTTGCTAATCTTATGGCTGAGGATTCTAAAACTATAGATAAGGTTGAACCATTCTTAACGCTAGAAGGACTTAGAATTATATACGAAAAGAACATAGAATAGGTGATAAAATGAAAATTGCAAATTTAAGCTTTGAGAATCCTGTATTTTTAGCTCCTATGGCAGGAGTAACTGACATAGCCTATAGAGGTATATGCAAGGAAATGGGATGTGGATTAGTTTATACAGAAATGGTGAGTGCAAAAGGACTATATTATAATAGCAAAAATACAGGCACACTTATGAGAACAAGTGATGAAGAAAGGCCTGTTGCACTTCAGATATTTGGTAGTGAACCAAAGATAATGGCTTTTGCCTGTGAAGTTATTGATGGTATGGACGAAGTTTCTATTATAGATGTAAATATGGGATGTCCAGTACCTAAGATAGTTAAAAATGGGGAAGGTTCGGCTTTGATGAAAAATCCTAAACTTGCAAGTGAAATTATTAAAGAGATGAAGAAGGCTACTAATAAACCTGTGACAGTTAAATTTAGAAAAGGATTTGATGATAATAGCATAAATGCTGTTGAATTTGCTAAGTATTTAGAGGATGCAGGAGTAGATGCCATAACAGTACATGGAAGAACTAGAGAGCAAATGTATGAGGGAAAGGCAGATTGGGATATAATAAGGCAAGTAAAAGAAGCTGTATCTATACCTGTCCTTGGAAATGGGGATGTATTTGAAGCTGAAGATGCTATAAATTTGAAGAAGCAAACTAATTGTGATGGTATAATGATAGCTAGAGGTGCTATGGGAAATCCATGGATATTCAGAGAAATAAAACAAGGAATTAGCGGCAATGATATAATAAGACCTAATCCCGTAGAAAAAATTGATATGTGCATGACTCATCTAAATAGAGCCATGAAATTTTTTGATGAAAATAAAGCTGTAAGGGAAATGAGAAAGCATATTGCATGGTATATTAAAGGATTAAGAAATTGTACCGAAATTAAAGATAAAATTAATTCTGCTATATCCTATAATGAAATGTATAGTTTATTAGAAAGATATAAGTTAACTTATTAAAATAGTATTTTAAATGTTGATATACCTTTGTTGACAAGAAATTGTAGCTGACTTATAATAATCAAAGATTATAGAGACTATATATGATACAATTGAGTATTTATAATAATATAGAAATATTTAATAAGAATGAAGGGGAGAGAGACATGAGCGAATCTAAAAAATACGTGATGACTTATGAAGGAATAAAGAAGCTTGAGGATGAGTTAGAGTACTTAAAAACTGTAAAAAGAAAGGAAATAACAGAGAAGATAAAGGTTGCTTTAGGATATGGGGATTTAAGTGAAAATTCAGAGTATGATGAAGCGAAGAATGAGCAAGCTTTTGTTGAAGGAAGAATAATTCAACTTGAGAATATGTTAAGAAATGCATCTGCAGTAGACGAAAGTGAAATTCCTAAAGATGTAGTTAGTATAGGAACATGTGTAAAAGTACATGATTATGAATTCGATGAAGAAATAGAGTTCTATCTTGTTGGATCTGCTGAAGTAGATCCTTATGAGAATAAAATTTCAGATGAATCACCTGTAGGGAATGCTCTTATGGGCAAAAAGACTGGAGATGTTGTTGAAGTATCAACTCCAGATGGAATTAACAAATATAAGATATTAGAAGTAAATAGATAGATTATATAAGATAATTATAAATAAAAGCTAGGAGGAATAAGCTATGTCTACAGAAGTTAATAATGATAATTTACAAGAAGCTGCAGTTGATAATGAGCAATTAAAAGCTCAAGAGGCTGAGTATAACGAACAAGTAATGATTAGAAGACAAAAACTTGCTGAGCTTCAAGCAGCAGGAAAAGATCCTTTTGATGTATATAAAGTTGAAAGAACTCATAATGCACAAGAAATAAAAGATAACTATGAAGCATTACAAGAAACAGAAGTAACAATTGCAGGAAGACTTATGTCTAAAAGAATTCAAGGGAAAGCTGGATTTTGTGATATCCATGACAGATCTGGGAAAATGCAAGTATATATAAGATTAGATAGAGTTGGAGAAGAAGAATTCAAGGATGCTAAAACTTTTGATATAGGTGATTTCTTAGAAGTTACAGGTACACCATTCGTAACCAAAACAGGGGAAACTTCTGTTAAGGCTAGTAAAGTAACCTTAATTTCTAAATCATTAAAACCGCTTCCAGAGAAGTGGCATGGACTTAAAAATCAAGATTTAAAGTATAGACAAAGAGAAGTAGACTTAGTAATGAACAAAGATGTAAGGGATACTTTTGTCAATAGAGTTAAAATCATAAAAGCTGTAAGAGAGTTTTTGGATAATAGAGGATATTTAGAAGTTGAGACACCAATTCTAGCACCAATAGCTGGTGGAGCTGCTGCAAGACCTTTTATAACGCATCACAATACATTAGATATAGATATGTATTTGAGAATTGCTACTGAATTATATTTAAAGAGATGTATAGTTGGTGGACTTGAAAAAGTATATGATATGGGTAAAAACTTCAGAAATGAAGGTATGAGCATAAGACATAATCCAGAATTCACAATGATAGAGTTATATGAAGCTTATGCTGATTATAACGATATGATGAAGATAACAGAAGAATTAGTTGCATATGCTTGCGAGAAAGTTCATGGTACAACTAAAGTAAATTATCAAGGAACTGAAATAGATTTTACACCACCATGGAGAAGAATTACTATGGTTGATGCTGTAAAAGAATATGCAGGTGTAGATTTTAATAACATTAATACAGATGAAGAGGCTAGAGAGATTGCAAAAGAGAAGCATTTAGAATTTGTAAAAGAGTTAAAAGATTGTACAAAGGCAGATGTATTAAATGCTTTATTTGAAGAATTTGCTGAAGAGCATTTAATTCAACCAACTTTCCTTTGTGATTACCCAGTAGAAATATCACCACTAACAAAGAAAAAACGTGGTAATGAAGCCTTTACTGAAAGATTTGAAGGATTTGTATATGGTAGAGAGGTTTGTAATGCATATTCAGAGCTTAATGATCCTATAGTTCAAAGACAAAGATTTGAGCAACAAGCAAAAGAAAGAGAGCTTGGAGATGACGAAGCTTATGTAATTGATGAAGAGTTTATGAGTGCTCTTGAGGTTGGAATGCCTCCAACAGGTGGACTTGGAATCGGTATAGATAGAATAGTAATGTTCTTAACAAACTCTGTATCAATTAGAGACGTTATACTATTCCCTACAATGAAACCATTACAATAATATATAGAATTTAAAATTATTTTACCCAAAAATTATTGTATATTAAAATAATTTTTGGGTAAAATATTAAGGTATTCATATGATGTAAGTTAAATAAATTATTTTTAAATTTTATAGAAATAGTATTGAAATTTACATTAAATATGATATAATTTAAACATAAGTTAGATATTCCGCGATAGCTCAACGGTGGAGCACTCGGCTGTTAACCGATAGGTTGGAGGTTCGAATCCTCTTCGCGGAGCCATTTTTTTATAAGTTTATTTATGGCGGACTATTAAGTCGGCTTATTTTATTATAATTAATAATCTAAAAATCATATATAAAATTATAGAGATAGATGTAAAAGTATTTGCATTTAAATATTATTTTGAATTATAATATAATTTATAGATAATAATATTAAAAACTGAATAATAACGATGATAAAGAAGAGTAGTAATAAAGATTATAAAGAGAGATGATGGTAGGTGTAAATCATTAAATTGATATTATGAAGGGAGCTTTTGAGTTAGTGATAAATTTTAAAGATGAGCTTTAGCTAATAAGGGTGGAACCGCGGATTAATTTCGTCCCTTAATTGGTTAAAGCTTTTTTATTTATATCTTAAAATTTTAATCGCCTATAAATATAATTAACTTAAATTAAGGTAATTAAAGTTTGTATAAAGATTAAATTTGCTTAATAACTGTTAATTTATTAATTGCAATTAATGATAAAAATAAATATAGTGGAGGTAATGAATATGGCAAAAGAATTGACTATGGATAAAATGGTAGCTCTATGTAAAAATAGAGGATTTATATTTTCAGGTTCTGAAATTTATGGAGGACTTGCGAATTCATGGGATTATGGTCCTTTAGGAGTAGAATTTAAGAATAATGTTAAAAAGGCATGGTGGAAAAAGTTTGTTCAAGAAAATCCTTATAATATAGGATTAGATTGTGCTATATTAATGAATCCAGAGGTTTGGGTTGCTACAGGACACGTAGGTGGATTCTCTGACCCACTAATGGATTGTAAAGAATGTAAAGCTAGATTTAGAGCAGATAAATTAGTTGAAGATCATATGGCTTCAGAAGGTGTTGAAGTGGCTATAGCTGATGGATGGACTAACGAAGAATACAAAGAGTATATTGAAAAGCATAATGTTGTGTGTCCAAAGTGTGGAAAGATGAACTATACAGAGATAAGAAAGTTTAATCTTATGTTCAAAACATTCCAAGGAATAACTGAGGATAGTAAAAATGAAATATATTTAAGACCTGAAACAGCTCAAGGAATATTTGTAAACTTTAAAAATGCTCAAAGAACATCAAGAAAGAAAGTACCTTTTGGAATAGCTCAAATAGGTAAGTCTTTTAGAAATGAGATTACTCCAGGAAACTTCACATTTAGAACAAGGGAGTTTGAACAAATGGAGCTTGAGTTTTTCTGTAAACCAGGAACTGATTTAGAATGGTTTGAATACTGGAAAGAATATTGCAAGAATTTCTTATTTAACTTAGGTATGGGTAAAGAAAACTTAAGATTTAGAGACCATGAAAAAGAAGAGTTATCTTTCTATAGTAATGCTACATGTGATATAGAGTTTTTATTCCCATTTGGATGGGGAGAGCTCTGGGGAATAGCTGATAGAACAGACTATGACTTAAAGAGACATATGGAACATTCAGGAGAGGACCTATCTTACTTAGATCCAACTACTAATGAAAAATATGTACCATACTGCATAGAGCCATCACTAGGAGCGGATAGAGTTGCATTAGCATTCTTATGTGAGGCCTATGATGAAGAAGAATTAGAAGGTGGAGATGTTAGAACAGTAATGCACCTTCATCCGGCATTAGCACCGTTTAAGGCAGCTGTACTTCCTCTAAGTAAAAAACTAAGTGAAAAAGCACTTGAAGTATATGGAATGTTAGCTAAGAAGTTCAATGTGGATTATGATGAGGCTGGAAGTATCGGAAAAAGATATAGAAGAGAAGATGAGATAGGTACACCATTCTGTATTACAATAGACTTTGATACTATGGAAGATGAGACTGTTACAGTAAGAGACAGGGATACTATGGAACAAGTAAGAATGCCAATAAGTAATCTTGTATCTTATATAGAAGAAAAAATGGAATTTTAATAGAAATTATATGTGTTTTAAATAGTTCTAGGCAATTTTTGCTTAGGACTATTTTTATTATAAGCTATGGAAATGAACTATTTACAAGAATGAACATAGAATAAGTAGTAAATAGTATGGAGTAAAATTGTTTAAAAAATATATTGTAGTCTAAAATTTTAATATAAGAGATATGAATTTAATTAATCATGTTTAAATAGATAGATATATATAAATAGATAAAAAAATAACCGGATTTGCATCCGGTAAAAAATAGGGTTTAATCATGGGGATATGTTATGTGCAATGTTAAACCTTTGGGGAAAAGTTTTAACATTTTTACTTACGGCACAAACACATTATATCATATTAAAAAACTCATAGCAACATATTTTCTTAAAAAAATAAATTAAATTGAAAAAACTATTTAAAAATTAGTGAATGCAAGGGGAAAATAGGCGAAAAGATAGAAAGTAGAGAGGCGTTTAACATAAATGGAATGCATATGTCTTATAGAGTTTTTAAAACGCTGTTGTAGTGATATAATTATAGTAGGGTAAGTAAGTTAATACATAGCATCACTGGAGGAATAAAAATGAAAAAAGATTTTAATGAATTTAAGAAGTTTATTAAGGGCAAAAATGTAGCAGTTGTAGGAATAGGTGTGAGTAATATACCGCTTATAGAGTTTCTTATAAATTTAGGAGCTAAGGTTACTGCGTTTGATAAAAAAAATATAGAAAAGCTTAGAGGGGTTGTAGGCAAGTATCAATGTCAGGGAGTTAAGTTTGAGTTGGGAGATAAATATTTAGATAATCTACATGGGTTTGACGTTATTTTTAAAACTCCGTCTATGAGAATTGATAGTAAAGAATTAACTATGGCAAAGAATGAAGGTGCATATATAACTTCTGAGATGGAGGAGTTTGTAAGGTACTGTCCTGCTAAAATCTATGGAATAACTGGAAGTGATGGAAAAACAACAACTACTTCTTTAGTGTATAGTATTTTAAGTGCTGCAGGATTTAAAACTTGGGTTGGTGGTAATATAGGTACTCCTTTGTTCGCTAAAATAGAAGAGATTTCTTCAAATGATAAGGTTGTACTTGAATTATCAAGTTTCCAGCTAATGACTATGGATACATCTCCAGAGTTGGCATTGATTACGAATTTATCTCCAAATCATTTAGATATGCATAAGGATATGCAAGAGTATATAGATTCTAAAAAGAATATATATAAATATCAAAATGAGGATAATCTTTTAGTATTAAATGAAGATAATGATGTTACGAGAAACATTAAAGGAGAAGAGAAAGGACGATTATACACATTTAGTAGGAGTAAAGTTGTAAAAGCTGGAGCTTATTATAAAGATGAAGGACTTTTTGTGAAGGATAAAAAGGTATGTAATAAAAATGAAGTAATACTTAAAGGAATGTATAATATAGAAAATTTATTGGCTGCGTTTGCATTAACAATGGATGATGTAGATATAAAATATATGAGAGAAGTTGCAACTACGTTTAAAGGTGTAGAGCATAGGAATGAATTTGTAAGAAATTATAGAGGGGTAGAGTATTATAATAACTCTATAGCTTCAAGTCCTACAAGAACAATAGCTGGAATTAAGGCTTTTGAAAAACCTGTGATATTAATTGTTGGAGGTCGTGATAAGAAAGTTCCTTTTGATCCTTTGGCTTATGAAGGATATCCATATATAAAATCTTTAATTCTACTAGGAGAAGCTAAAGGTCAAATTAAAATGGCTTTTGATAAATTAAAAAATGAAAAAGGTATCGAAGTTGATACTTATATAGTAAATACTTTAGAGGAAGCAGTAGATAAAGCAGTGGAAATATCAGTGAGTGAAGATATAGTGGTTTTAGCTCCCGCTTGTACAAGTTTCGATATGTTTGAAAACTTTGAAGTTAGAGGGAATAAATTCAAAGAGATAGTTGAAAGTTTAAATTAAAAAAGTTTTTAATAAAAATGTATAAATGAATACAGTTAATTATGTAGATAAACTTAATAATATAAATATATATTCCTATAATATGGTGATTATTTACCGTTTTATAGGAATATAATTTTTATTGGATTGTATATACTGGATTAAAGAAAAAAATACATTCTACTTATACTAGTTTAAAATATTATTTATTTATACTTAGTCATTTTAAAATAATCATTTAAATTTAAATTGTGTGAAATTAGATATATGTAGTTATCTATATAATATTTTATTTATTTAAAATGCTATATAGATAACTATTTATATATTTAATTTTTTATTTTAAATAATGTAGTAAGTAGATAGTTGTATGTTATATAGGAATTGTAGATTTGGGATCTTTAAGTTAAAAAGAAGATTTATATTTAGGTCTTATAGATCTTGTGTGGCACTAAAATTCATATAAGTTAATAAAAACTTAACCAAGTGTATCGGTATATGTAAGTTAGAGAAAAAAAAAGAAAATAGAAGAAATTAAAGGATAATTTTTATAAATAGCGACATAACTAAAGAAGTAGTAGTTATCTCTATGATATTATAAATTTCGTCACCAAGTGATGAGAACTTCAAAGTTCGAGATTAAACAACTTTCAAATCTATTTAAACAAGAAATAAGAAAAGTTTTAAAAGATAAAAAAAGTTGTTGACAGAATAAATCGATGGTGATAAAATTTAAAAAGTAGTCAGTCGAGTGATTGATGAAAACCAAATGGTCTTTGAAAATTAAACAGAGAAAAAGGTAAAACCAGTTAATTCCGATAGAGAAATCTATCAAATAAATGACTTAACAAGTCAGCGAAAAAAGAGCAAAGCTCAAACTTTTAAATTGAGAGTTTGATCCTGGCTCAGGACGAACGCTGG
>CABIZX010000006.1 GCA_902363375.1 Clostridiaceae bacterium
GGTTACCCACGTGTTACTCACCCGTCCGCCGCTAATCCACCCCGAAGGGCTTCATCGCTCGACTTGCATGTGTTAGGCACGCCGCCAGCGTTCGTCCTGAGCCAGGATCAAACTCTCAATTTAAAAGTTTGAGCTTTACTCTTTTTTCGCTGACTTGTTAAGTCATTTATTTGATAGATTTCTCTATCGGAATTAACTGGTTTTACCTTTTTCTCTGTTTAATTTTCAAAGACCATTTGGTTTTCATTATCATCGGTTACTCCCGACGACTCTTACTATTCTACTAGATAATTTCTTATCTGTCAACAACTTTCTTAAGATTTTTTTCTTAAATTTTGTTGTTTGTTGTCGCATCACTCAGCGACATAAATTATATTATCATGATTTAATTATTGAAAAAACTCCTAATAATCTCTTTATATTAAATTATATTTATATATATCTTATTTTCACTGTAATACTATGTTTTTCTAATATTGATACACTAGGCAAGGTATAAGTATAAATTATTTTCACTTTACCACTTATTGCAAATAAATATGCCTTACTATTTTAATAATCATATCTTAAGCCTACTAAAGTTTTAATTTCTAATATTATAAACTTACAAATATTATTTAAATCACTATAAATCAACTTCTATTTAAAAACATCTATAAATAACTATGAAAGTTTTAAATATGAATCTATATATAAATATATAATTATCTATTCATTAGAATAGATATAATTATCAAATATTTTAATAACATTCTAATATATAAAGGTGATGTAGATATAACATATATCTACATCACCTAATTTACTATTAAAGATTCTTATCATTAATACTTTCTAAGTATTTATCTATATCACCAGTTATAGAGCTTACACATCCATCTTCAAATGGTGAAATTAAATTAGCGTATTTAACTAGATTAGTGAAAGACATTGTACCTCCAACATTACATAATCTTAAATAGTCTTCCCATGCTTCTTCATGATTATCTTGATCCTTCTTCCAGAATTGAAGAGCACATATTTGTGCTAATGTATAATCTATATAATAGAATGGACTATTAAATATATGCGCTTGTTGGAACCACCATCCACCTCTCTCTAAGAAATCACAATCTTCATAATTTTTATGAGGCAAATAGTTTTTTTCAATTTTTCTCCATGCATTTTTTCTATCCTCTGGTGTTGCATCTGGATTTTCATATACATAATGTTGGAATTCATCTACTGTTACACCATAAGGTATAAATTTAATAGCATCTCCTAGATGTGCATACTTATATTTAGCTTCTTCTTCTTCAAAGAAAAGCTTCATCCATGGCCAAGTAAAGAATTCCATACTCATTGAATGAATCTCACAGCTCTCATAAGTTGGGAAGTTACACTCCGGTATAGTAATCCATCTGCTTCTATAGCATTGGAAAGCATGACCAGCTTCATGAGTCAATACATCTACATCTCCTGAAGTTCCATTAAAGTTAGAGAATATAAATGGTGCTTGATAATTTGGTATATAAGTACAATACCCTCCGCCTTCTTTTCCTTTCTTAGTCACTAAGTCCATTAATTGATTTTCTATCATAAAGTTAAAGAACTCTTTAGTTTCTGGTGAAAGTTCAGAATACATCTTTATACCATTCTTAACTATCCACTCTGGATTTCCCTTTGGTTTAGCATTTCCACTTAAGAACTCAAACTTTTCATCATAGTACTTAAGTTTGTCTAGATCTAATCTTTGTCTTTGTCTTTCATATAATTTATTGGCAATAGGTACTATATAGTCTTTTACTTGTTTTCTAAACTTACTTACCATTTCTGAATTATAATCAGTTCTAAGCATTCTCACATAACCTAGTTCTACAAAGTTTTTGAACCCAAGTTTATGAGCTATGGTTGTTCTAACCTTAACCATTTCATCATAGATTCTATCTATTTCAGCTTCATTATCTGTGAAAAACTTATATTTAGCTTCACTAGCTTGTCTTCTAATATCTCTATCTTCTGATAGCATAAATGGAGTTAATCCAGATAAATTTCTTTCTTCTCCTTGGAACATAATTTTAGCTGAAGCTATAAGTTTACTATATTCTGACGATAGTTTATTCTCTAATTGTAGCTCCTTTATTACTTCTTTAGAAAATGCTTTCAAATTATATTCTGCTATACTTAAAAATTGTGTTCCAAATTCTTTTTCTAGCTCTACCTCAAATTTATTATTTACAATAGCTTTATAAAACTCTGAGTATATTTCATTATATAAAGGTTCATACTCATCCCAGTATTCTCTTTCTTTACTATAGAATTCGTCCTCTGTATTTATACTATATCTGATACTTGCTATAGTACTTAGTGTAACTAAATCATTTCTAATGATATTAATATCATTGATAAGACCTTTAACTTCTACTAAATTATTACTCTCATTTACTTTATCTATTAAAATAAATAATTGCTCTTTTACCTTGTCATAACTAGGCCTTTCATACTTAAATTCACTGAATCCCATATCTCCACCTCCACTTAATAAATAAATTCTACCATTTTAAAAATATTCTGTAAATATATTTTCTACTTTTTTACACAACTTACCATTTTGAGATTTATAATTAAAAAAAGAGTATAAGAAACAAAGTTCTTATACCCTTCTTCTATCTAATATAATTTAATATTATTAGAAATAGCACTCCTGGTATGCCAAGTATGCCTGCTATAAGTGCTGTGATTGCATTAATTGGTATTGATAAACCAAAACTCCCGCCTACTAAATTTATTAGCCATAATAATATACCACCAGCTATTCCATTAACAATTAAATTTATTAATATTTTTAATGGCCATGCAAATATCTTACCTATTATAAATATTGCAATTATAGCTATTATAAAAAATATAATGTTTGGCATTTTATATTCCCCCTATTATTGCTTAAAATAAGCTTATGCTTGTATTAATTGTAATCAACTTCTTCAAATATATTACAAAATCTTATATATTAATAAATTTATTATTTATCAATTTTTATATTACCACCTACTAGAATAATTTAATTCTTCTAGCATACAATCAGCATTTACTGTTATTCCTTTTTCTTTTGCTTGATTTAAAAAGTATATATATTTAGCTTTAGCTTCATCTTCCTTGTGTATAGATATATCTATTAAATTCTTATCACTTACATTATCAAAGCAACTTCTAGCAACTTCAATTTCTGTTATTGAATCCTGTATTCCTTTTATTATTTCACACTGTTCAGGTGTATAGATATTCTTGGATAATATAATTTCTATTACTTTATTCCTGTTCATTATAATACCTCCATTACATATATTTATATGTAATTTTTGACATATAATGAATATATTATACCCATCTTACTTAAACTTAATTATATAAAGAAAGACTTATGAAAATATACTGTCTCTTCATAAGTCTTTTAAATAAATAGTCTATATTTCTTTTCTACCTTCTAAAGCTTTAGATAATGTAACTTCATCTGCATATTCTAAATCTCCACCTACTGGAATTCCATGAGCTATTCTTGTAACTTTAACTCCAAAAGGTTTTAATATTTTTGATATATACATTGCAGTAGCTTCACCTTCTATGTTAGGATTTGTTGCAACTATAATTTCTTTTAAATCATTATTTACTCTGGTTATTAATTCTTTTAACCTTATGTCATCTGGCCCTCTTCCTTGCATTGGAGATATTGTTCCATGAAGTACATGATAAACACCATTAAATTCTCTAACTTTTTCAATAGTCATTATATCTTTAGGTTGTTCAATTACACATATAGTACTTTTATCTCTATTAGGATTTGAGCATATAGCACATGGATCACTATCAGTAAAATTACCACATACTGAACAATATTTTATAGTACCTCTTGCCTTTACTAGTGCATTGGCAAATTCCTCAACCTCTTCCTTTGGAAGGTTTAAAACATGCAATGTAAGTCTTTGAGCAGTCTTACTTCCTATTCCAGGTAATTTTCCAAACTCTTCAATTAACTTTTCTATAGCTATAGGATAAAAATCCAAATTAGTCACCTCAATTAAAACATGCCTGGTATGTTAAGTCCACCAGTTAGTTTTCCCATAGATGCGTTAGTTTCATCTTCAGCTTTCTTTAAAGCTTCATTTACAGCTGTTAGAACTAAATCTTGTAACATTTCTACATCCTCTGGATCAACAACTTCTGGTTTAATAACAATATCCCTTAGTTCTTTTTTACCAGATACTTTTACTGTCACAGCTCCTCCACCAACAGATGCTTCAAACTCTTTAGATTCAAGTTCTTTTTGAGCATCCTCCATTTGTTTTTGGAATTTTTGTGCCTGCTTCATTAAATTATTCATATTTCCACCCATTCCTGGAAATCCACCTTTTGCCATTGTAATACCTCCTAAAATTATATTTCATTATAACTAGTATATAATAATATATTATAATGTAATCCCTTTTTTATTAAAATATTAAATTTTTACTCATCACATATTTCCACTAAAGTTTCTGGAAATATATCTGATAAGATTTTTTCTTTATTAACCTCATTATTTGTATTATCACTTTCTACTTCGTAATTGATCTGCACTCGTTCACTCAAAGCTTCTGAAAATACATCATTTACAACTTTTCTATATTCTTCTTTTTCAAGTCTCTGTTTATGAAAATTATACTCCTTTGTAAATCCAATAGTAATGATTCCATTTTGGAATTTTTGAATCTTTCCCATCATTAGAGCAGTAGCTAATACCATATTATTTTTCTGCTTAAGCATATTTTGAATGTCTTTAAATGACTTTCTAATTATTTCAACATTTAACTTACTTTCTCCAGATGATATAGGTGGTTCTATATTTTCACTTTTATTCTCTGTTGTCCTATTTACTTCTCTAGTTGTTGTAGATAAATTTATATCTGGTCTTATCTGTTTCACTTCTCTCACTGCACTTTGTACTGTTATATTGCCTGATGCAATTTTATCCTCCAATTTATTCAATCTAGCTAATATAGTTTCCATAGATGTATCATATTTTATTTTGCACATTTTTATTATTGCAAGCTCTAGATATATTCTAGCTTGTTTTGTACCTTTAGAACTATCTTCTGCTTCTTGAAGTATATTAATACATCTCATTATTTCTTCTACTCTAATTCTAGTACTTTGATTTTTTATACTGTCTATATTTTCAATAGACATATCTAATACATCCTCTAGATTATTACTTACATTTACCATTAATAGATTTCTCATATGAGTAATTAAATCTCTAATTAAAAGGCCAACATCTTTTCCATCTGATATTAGTTTATTTATAACCCTTATACAGCCTTCCGTATCTCTATTTATAATATTATCTACTATATCTACCATACTATCGTTAGTAGTTATTCCTAGCATATCCACTAAATCGTCATACCTAACTACATTATTTATTGATATAGCTTGATCTAATATGGATAAAGCATCCCTCATGGCACCATCGCACATTCTAGATAATAACCGTAAGCTATTTTCCTCAATATCTACAGATAATGATTCTGTTATTTGCTTAAGTCTTAAAAATATATTTTCACTACTTATTCTTTTAAAATCGAATCTTTGACATCTTGATAATATTGTTATTGGAAGCTTTTGAGGGTCTGTTGTAGCTAGTATAAATATAACTCTACTTGGTGGTTCTTCTAAAGTTTTAAGAAATGCATTAACTGCACCAATAGATAACATATGAACCTCATCTATAATAAATACTTTATATTTAGCTTCTTGTGGTGGATATTGCACATCATCTATAATATCTCTTATGTTATCAACACTATTATGTGAAGCAGCATCTAATTCTGTTACATCTATAGCTGTACCTTGATTTATACTTTTACACATTTCACATTCATTACATGGCTCACCATCTACAGGATTTAAGCAATTTATCGCCTTTGCAAGTATTTTTGCTGTTGAAGTTTTACCTGTTCCCCTGGTTCCGCATAGTAAGTATGCATGAGCTATTCTATCGCTTTTTATGGCATTTTTAAGTGTAGTAGTTATATGTTGCTGTCCAACTACATCATTAAATGATTTAGGTCTCCACTCTCTATAAAGTGCTTTATACCCCATGTATCCTCACTCCTTACAAAAACTTTAAAATTAATCAATATATAAAATTAATATCTTAGATAATTACATCTTATTATAGTTTTAAGTTATCCTCATCTTATCTATTATAATACTTATCCTATTTATATTCCATATTCTTTACTAACTTATATTAAGTAATCAATTCTATAATTCAATTTTTAAAATTAATTCTAGTTAAGTAAACATTTTTAGAGTTAGTAACCTAAAAAAATATAAAAAAAAAGATGTATTTAACATCTTAGTAAAAAATAAGCCGTACACCTTGCTTCGATAGTCAATTTATATGCGTTACCTATACAGTTAACTCAAACCAGGTTAGTCCACGGCACATGGAAGGTCTCACTTATCGCTGCTTCCTTCCAGACCTGACGAGGTTCATGAGTTTCCATTGCGTGGGACCCAATTCTCAACGCCACTTATATAGGCCAGACCATACAAATTGATACCTAAGCAAGGAATTCAACCCTGCTATAGCGGATTGCAGGTTACAGGGCACCGCTAACTCCCCATCTAGTACGACATGGCGGAGAGAAGGGGATTCGAACCCCTGATAGAGTTGCCCCTATACACGCTTTCCAGGCGTGCTCCTTCGACCACTCGGACATCTCTCCATATCATGTATTAATTATTATACTATTTAAAATCATTACTTTCAAGTAAAACTTATTTTAAAATATATCCCAATTATAGTATAATTCTATTGTACTTAACAATTTTTTCAATGAAAGTTAATAATAAATATATATTTAACATAAAATATTATGAATGGAGGTAATTGCTTATGATTAATTATGAAATTAAAGGTGGTTCAATGCCAGTAGCTATCTGTTACTTAAATGGTGGTGAGAAAATCATTTCTGAGTCAGGGGCTATGGGATGGATGAGTGATAATATAGTTATGGATACTAATATGAAAGGTGGCCTATTTAAAAGTATAGGTAGATCCCTATCAGGAGAAAGCTTATTTCTAAATACTTTTACTTGTTCAGGTAATGTAGGTAAAATAGCTTTTCCATGTTCTGTACCCGGAAGAATAATAGTCAAAGAACTTCAACAAAATGAATCTATAATATGCCAAAAGGGTGCCTTCATGGCAGCTGAAGCATCTGTAAGCCTCAATATTCACTTTAGAAAAAGATTGTCTAGTGGTTTCTTTGGAGGTGAAGGCTTTATTCTTCAAAGAATAACTGGACCTGGCACAGTACTTCTAGAGTTTGATGGTCATGTTGAAGAACTTGATTTAAATCCTGGTGAAAAAATAAAAGTAGATACTGGGCATGTAGCAGCATTTGAACCAAGTGTAAATTTTGATATAGAAATGGTTAAAGGATTTAAAAACATTTTCTTTGGTGGTGAGGGTTTATTTTTAACAACTCTAACTGGCCCTGGAAAAGTATATCTTCAAACTATGCCTCTTCAAAATTTAGCTGGTAAATTATCTTTCTATCTTAATACTGGTAATACAAATATGAGAGATTAATTATATTAAAAATTATATATGTACTTATAGTTAATTTATTTTATTATATGCTCATAAAGATGAAATAAAAATAACCTTTCAGATAATCATCTAATTATTATCTGAAAGGCTTACTTTTTAAATATGAGGAATAGTACTATCTTTTTTTCTATATATTATTAATAATCCTATAATCCATATAAATACTCCTATTATACTTACAATTTGAGCTGTTCTAAGACCAAACATCATTAAGCTATCTGTTCTAAGACCTTCTATGAAAAACCTTCCGACAGAATATAAACCTATATAAGTTAAAAATACAACTCCATTCCTTTTGATCTTGTGTAACATATAGAATAATATAAAGAATACTATTAAGTTCCAAATTGATTCATATAAAAAAGTAGGATGATAGTATGTTCCATTTATATGCATACCATTCTGGATAAACTCCGGAAATTTGCCTATGAAAGCCTCTGTTACAGGTCCTCCGTGTGCCTCTTGGTTAAAGAAATTTCCCCACCTTCCAATGGCTTGAGCTAATATTATACATGGTGCCGCCATATCTAATGCAGATGAAAGCTTTATTCCTTTTCTCTTTGTGCATATATACACAACTATAACTGCTGCTATTAACCCTCCATGTATAGCAAGCCCACCTTGTCTAATATTAAATATATCCATCAAATTATCTTTGTAATACCCCAATTCAAATAATACATAATAGAGTCTTGCTCCTATTATAGATATTGGGAATGCGATTAAAAATATAGTTAAAACATCATCATAATTTATCCCTTTTAACTTGCAAGTATACTGACTTAGTAAAAGTGCTAACATAGTACCTGCGCATATTATAATACCATACCACATGACATCTAAACCAAATATATTTATGGCTACTGGATTCATATCCTCTCCTCCTTACTTCTTTTTATATTATTATAATCTATTTAAGCAATTATTTGTATTCCTTTAGTAATTCTTCTATTCTATGTTTACATCTCATTCCTTTACAACTTCCAGTTCCAGCACCTGTTATCTTTTTTACATCTTCAAAAGATTTAGCTCCATCTGATATAGCTTTTTTTATAATAGCTTTAGAT
This sequence comes from Clostridiaceae bacterium, assembly GCA_902363375.1. Classification (GTDB taxonomy): domain Bacteria; phylum Bacillota; class Clostridia; order Clostridiales; family Clostridiaceae; genus Clostridium_J. The sequence continues at coordinate 8,707 of CABIZX010000006.1, forward strand.
ATAACTCTACAAGTACAAACCTTTGTGTGTTTATCTAATACAGCTTGCCTTAATGCTTCTTGTTTTGTTTGTTCATCCATTTATATTCTCTCCCTTCTCCTTTGTTTAAAAAATTCCTGTAATAACTTGCTACATTCTTCATTATAAAGCCAATGGACATTAACCCAATGATTTAAATCTTCACTCTGAGTAATATTAAATACTGAGCCACAGCCACCTGCTCTAGGATCAAAAGTCCCAATATATAATCTTCTTATCCTACTTTGAATAATAGCTCCAGCACACATAGGACATGGCTCTAGAGTGACATACATATCACATTCGTTAAGCCTCCAATCTCCTAAAACCTTAGCTGCACTTTTTATTGCTATTATTTCTGCATGATTAGTAGGATCTTTAGTGTTTTCCTTTGTGTTATGACCTACTGCTATTATTTCATTGTTTTTTACTATTACAGCTCCTACAGGAACTTCATTCTTACTTTGTGCAATTTCTGCTTGAATAATTGCTTGTTGTAAAAAATAATTATCCATAATGTACTCCCATTTATTATATATAAAAAAAACTTAGTAAAGCAAGCCTTACTAAGTTTTGGTGCGCACGAGAGGAGTCGAACCTCCGGCCTTCCCCTTAGGAGGGGGATGCTCTATCCTGCTGAGCTACGGGCGCATATCATCTAATCTTTATTATAATAATATATTTATTTTTCGTCAATAGATTAATTTCTATATTTTTCTATGTGTTCTCTTATTATTTTTCTTCCTACCATTATTTATTGACCATATATTAATATAATATATTAATTTAATGATTATATGCACATAATATAAAAAATTAAAGATCTTTTATATATTTGTCAGAAAAATAACTGATTTATTGCAGATTTTTATTGAAAACTATGTTAAAATACTAATATATTGTGATTTTGCAACAAAAAATTCAGAGGTGATTTTATAATGAAAAAAATTAACATAACAGAAACTGTTCTAAGAGATGCTAACCAATCTCTTATAGCAACAAGACTTCCTTTTGAAGATTTTGCTCCTATTCTTAAGGACTTAGATAATGCAGGATATTATTCATTAGAATGTTGGGGTGGAGCAACCTTTGACTCTTGTCTAAGATATCTAAATGAAGATCCATGGGAAAGATTAAAAAATATAAAAAAAATAGTTACTAAAACTCCTCTTCAAATGTTATTAAGAGGTCAAAATATTTTAGGATATAAACATTATCCAGATGATGTTGTTAGAGAATTTATTAAGATGTCAGTTTATCATGGCATGGATATAATAAGAATATTTGATGCTTTAAATGACTTTGATAATATAAAAGTTGCTATGGATGAAACTATAAAACAAGGTGCTCATGCGCAGGGAACTATAGTTTATACTGTAAGCCCAATTCATGATGTTAAAAACTATACAAAACTTGCAAAGCAACTTGAAGATATGGGTGCAAACTCTATTTGTATCAAGGATATGGCCGGTCTTATAATGCCTTCTATAGCTTACGATATAGTTAAGAGTATAAAAGAAACTGTTAAAATTCCAGTATTCTTACACTCTCATAGTACAAACGGTATCGCTGAAATGGCTTATTTTAAAGCTGCTGAAGCTGGTGTAGATGGAATTGACTGTTCAATTTCTTCATTCTCTAGTGGTACAGCTCAACCTCCAACAGAAACTATGTACCATGCATTAGAAGCTGCTGGGTTTACTACTGATCTTAATGTAGATACTTTAACTCAAATAAATAATTTCTTTAAACCAGTTAGAGCAAGTGTGTTAGAATCTGGATTATTAGATCCAAAAGTATTAACACCTCAACCAGAAGGACTTAAAAACCAAATACCTGGAGGAATGTTATCTAATATGATTTCTCAACTTAAAGCTCAAAATTCTATAGATAAACTTGATGCAGTTCTTACAGAAGTTCCTAAAGTAAGAGAAGATTTAGGATTCCCTCCACTAGTTACTCCAATGAGTCAAATGGTTGGAACTCAAGCTACAGTTAACGTATTAACTGGTGAAAGATATAAAATGGTTCTTAAAGAAGTTAAAGCTTATTGCAGAGGTGAGTATGGTAAAGCTCCTGGCAAAATAAATGAAGAAGTTCTTAAAAAAGCTCTTGGCAATGATACTCCTATTAAAGGAAGATATGCTGACACTCTAGAGCCAGCTTTCCAAAAAACAAAAGAAGAATTAAAAGATATAACAACTAGTGAAGAAGATGTTCTTTCTTACTTAGCATTCCCACAAATAGCTGAAGAATTCTTTAAGAAAAGAAGTGAAAAACCATCTAATGACGATATGAGAAAACTAACTAATAGTGAAGTAATCTAAGCTATGTAATAAATATTAAATCAATTTAAGTATCTCCAATTAAGATTTAAAAAAGTATATCTTAATTGGAGATATATTTATGTACATAATATATTTTCTGTTATAATATCATTATGCTAAATTTGAAATAATCTGGAGGTGATTTTATGATAAAATACTATGATAGAAGAAAAAGTACCTATGACAAAGAAAATGTAGCTGGTGGAGGCATCCTTAACTTTATATATAGTAATAATGTTGCAAAAAAGTTTTTACCTAAAATTGCAAGTAAAAAAGTTCTAACTAAACTTTATGGAATGGGTTGTGATACTAAGTTTAGCAGAAGATATATAAAAGGTTTTGTAGATAATTTCAATATAGATATGAATGAATATGAAAAAAATATAGATGAATATGTTTCCTTTAATGATTTTTTCTATAGAAGATTATCAAATCATAGTCGTAATATTTGTAGTGATGAGCAAGCATTTATTTCACCTTGTGATGGGAAGTTACTAGCTATAGATAAACTTGATGATAATTCTAGCTTTACAGTCAAAGGATTTAAGTATACTCTCACTGAATTACTTCAAAATGAAAGCCTGAGTAAGGAATATAGTAATGGTACTTGTCTTATATTTAGATTATGTCCTACTGATTATCATAGATTTCACTTTGTTGATTCTGGGATATGCTCTGAATCTAAATTTATAAAAGGTAAATATTACTCTGTTAATCCTGTAGCTCTTGAAAATATAAATAAAGTATTCTCAGAAAATAAAAGAGAATATAGTATCTTAAAAAGCCATAATTTTGATGATATTATCTATATAGAAGTAGGAGCTACATTTGTTGGTTCGATTATTCAAACATACTCGCCGTCCTCTGAAGTTAATCGCGGTGATGAGAAAGGCTATTTTAAATTTGGTGGCTCAACTGTTATAGTTATACTAAAGGAAAATATATTAAAAATAGATGAGGATATCTACTCTCAAAGTAAATTAGGGATAGAGACCTCTGTATATATGGGCGAAAAAATAGGAGTAAGAATTTAAATTCTTACTCCTATTTTTTACAACTTAAACTTAAGTGTAGTATTATTTAACTTATCTGCATTTTCTTTATTTTCTATAGCAGTATTTTTTATACTATCAATATTCCCCACTATATCCATAGTCTTGGATGATATAGATGACACGCCCATAGCTCCTTCACTAACTGTAACTGATACTTCATCGATAGCAGTAACAATACCTTCTATAGCTTGATGTAGTATTGCAGCTTCACTGCTGAATTCATTCATAAAGTTATTAAATTGTTCTGCATCTTTTTCATATAAAGCCCCTTGCTCTATATTTTTATCATAATCATCAATTACTTGCTGTTCAATGAAGTTACTCATGCGTTCAGCACTAAGTGCTAATTCCTCTACAGATTTATTTACCATTTTAACAATTCTCTGTATATCTGCTGCAGTCTTACCAGATTCTTCAGCCAACTTCCTAACCTCATCTGCAACTACAGAGAATCCTCTTCCAGCTTCCCCTGCACGTGCTGCTTCTATCGCTGCATTTAACGCTAATAAATTAGTTTGCTGAGTTATCTTAAGTATAGAATCAGCTAACTTATCAATTTGTTTAACCTCTTTAGAGCTTGTTATTGCAATATCTAACTCACTCTTTACACTAGTATAAATATCATTTGATTTCTCTTTAGCATCTATGGAACTAGCCTTTATTCTTTGAGCTCTCTTAAGAATATCTTTTGTTATTTCATATCCTTCTACTGCTTCATTTGCTATATTTTCTACACTTTTAATCATCTCAGTAGAAGATGCAGCAATTTCCTGAGAAGTCGCTGAGGTTTCCTCTATACCTGAAGATACACTTTCAGTCTCAAATAAGGTTTCATCAGCTTTAACTTTTAATGACTCTGTAGATTCCTCTACTATATTAGCATTCTTAGTTAGTACTTCAGTAGTAGATGCAATATCTCCAACTACTTCTCTTAATATCTCTCTCATATTTATAATAGATCTGTATATAAGTCCTATTTCATCTTTAGATTTAATTACTCTTAAATTATCATTAGTTAAATCTAGCTTAGCTGTTTTATTAACTAACGCTGCAACTGTTACTATAGGATTTATAACTACATTTGCCATAATCATTATTACTATTGCGCCTATAATAACTATCGCTAATGCTACCAAAGCTATTTGTTTAACCATTGTAATTACAGGTTTTCTTATTTCACTACTATTAGCATCTATAACCATTGTCCAGTTTGTTCTAGGAACTAAGCCATAAGATGATGTAACTTTATTTCCATTTAATTTATACTCTACAGACCCAATGTCTACATTACTTCCCTTCATAACTTTATCTACTATAGATTTTATTTCTGGAATTTCTATTGCTTGTCCTATCTTTTCTGGATTGGGGTGATAAAGTATATTTCCAGTTTCATCTATAAGATATGCATAACTACTTTCTATATCTCCAATCTTTATATTTTCAATATACGTAGAGAAACTCTCAGCATATACATGTAGTGCTATATAACCTAAACATTTACCATAATTATTTTCATCTAATACAGGGTATGTAAATACTAATACTCCTCTATCTCCAGAAACTGATTTTACAGTGTTACTTATCCATTTACCACCACTAGAGCTAGTGCTATGATAGCTATTATCTATTTCATTAGATCCAATTAAGGACTCTTCACTATCAGATATAATATCTCCATTAGTACTAACTAAAGATATTCTATCTACATGATTATTTTCAGATATATATGCTTTAAATCTTTCATTGATATGTTTAACTTCCTCTTTACTATCTTTCTTTTCAGCATAATTTAATAATGCATTAAGATTATCTTGAGAACTAGAAAGTGCAAAAGCCTCATTTGTAACCTTATCCATCATTACTGATATAGTTTGTATAGATGACTTAGTTATACTTTCCATATTCTCTACACTTTGACTTGAAATAGTCTTTGAAGAATTTATGTACATAATTGTACTAGTTATTACCATTGATGCTGTTGTAAGTGCTATCATACTAATTAATATTTTTCTCTTAACACTAGTACCTTCAACCTGTAACTTTCCTTCTTTGTAAGCTTCCGCAGTTGATTTCATACTATTTATGTTATTACTTATATCATTTAATTTATCTTTATCTATTTTATTAGTATTTCTTACTTTACTTTTAATGGAGTCTTTATGTTTTATTCTAATCTTACTAAATATACCTTTAACACCATTACCTATGTTTTTAAATATACCCTTTAAACTAAATGATGAACTTTTTTGTCTCTTTCTAAAAGTTCTATCAGACTTCTTTTTGATCATAAATATCCCCCCATATACTAGTAATTCATATAATAATTATCGTATATAAAAGTATATACTCCATGTTATTTATCCATATTATTCAACCTATATTAAATATATTTAACCATACCTAAAATAGTTAAATTAAATAATATTTTTATATATTCAACTGTTTGTTTCTTAGATGAATAGTAATGTTTTTTATATTATAAGTCGAAATTAATCGTATTTTACTATAAATACTTATTATAATAAAAAAAGTCATTGCAAATAATTTGCAATGACTAAATATGGCAGGGTGTGTAGGAATCGAACCCGCAATATACGGTCCGTAGCCGTATGTTATATCCATTTAACTAACACCCCAAAATGTTATTAATAACTATTACATAATAACATAAAATAATCAAGATTTCAATAATTTATTTAAATATAAATTATACTTTACTAAATTAACAAAACCTAGTTTTTTAAATAATTATTAAAAAACTAGGTTTTCATCTTGGCGGAGAAAGAGGGATTTGAACCCTCGCGACGGTTACCCGACCTACGCCCTTAGCAGGGGCGCCTCTTCAGCCACTTGAGTATTTCTCCAAAAAATAATATGGCGGAGAGATAGGGATTCGAACCCTAGGTACGCTCACACGTACGCCGGTTTTCAAGACCGGTGCCTTAAACCAACTCGACCATCTCTCCGTAGAATTTAAAAATCATATATATGACTTTTCTTATTTAATTTTTATAGGCTATTTTTAAATGGCGGAGAAAGAGGGATTTGAACCCTCGCGACGGTTACCCGACCTACGCCCTTAGCAGGGGCGCCTCTTCAGCCACTTGAGTATTTCTCCAATTTAAAAATATGGCGGAGAGATAGGGATTCGAACCCTAGGTACGCTCACACGTACGCCGGTTTTCAAGACCGGTGCCTTAAACCAACTCGACCATCTCTCCATTTCCTACAAGGGTTATTCTATCAAGAAATAACCCTTATGTCAACAATATTTTTAAAAATTCTTTTATATTATTATTTTTTACTTATTCTCTCGCATCCCATATAAGTTCTTAATACTTCTGGTACTGTAACACTTCCATCTTCATTTTGATAATTTTCAAGAACAGCAGCTAAAGCTCTTCCTATAGCTACACCAGATCCATTTACTGTATGAACAAATTTTGGTTTAGCCTTTGGATCATCCTTATATTTTATATTAGCACGTCTCGCTTGGAAGTCCTCAAAATTACTACAGCTTGATATTTCTACATATTTATTATAACTTGGCATCCAAACTTCTATATCATATTTTAGAGCAGCCGTAAATCCTAAGTCCCCTCTGCATATTCTTACAATTCTATAAGGAAGACCTAATCCTTGTAGCACACTTTCTGCATCCTCTACTAACTTATTAAGCTCATTATAAGACTCTTCCTCTTTAGTGAACTTAACTAGCTCAACTTTATTAAATTGATGTTGTCTAATTAATCCTCTAGTGTCTCTTCCAGCAGATCCAGCTTCTGATCTAAAACATGCACTATATGCTGCATATTTTATTGGAAGTTTATCTCCTTCTAATATTTCATCTCTGTAAATATTGGTTACTGGTACTTCTGCTGTTGGTATTAAAAAGTAATCTGTATCACTAACTTTAAATGCATCTTCTTCAAACTTAGGCAATTGTCCTGTTCCAGTCATACTATTTCTATTAACCATATATGGTGGAAGTATTTCATCATATCCATTCTTACCAGTATGAGTATCTAAGAAATAGTTTATTAATGCTCTTTCTAATCTTGCTCCAAGACCCTTATAAACAGTAAATCTAGATCCAGTAATTTTACCGGCTCTCTCAAAATCTAATAAATTATTTTCTGTCCCTATAGTCCAGTGTTCTTTAGGTTGAAAATCAAAGTTTCTTATACTTCCCCATTTTTTAATTTCAACATTATCTGAGTCATCATTACCATTTGGAACTGAGTCATGAGGTATATTAGGTATTCTCATCATTATATATTCTATTCTCTCATCTATTTCATTTAACTCTACATCATGTTGTTTTATTGTATCAGAAAGTTGTTTCATTTCTTTCATGGTTTCTGACACATCTATACCTTGCTTTTTTAATTTAGGAATTTCTGATGAGGTTGTGTTTCTCTTATTTTTTAATTCCTCTACTTCAATTAATATATTACGTCTTTTTTTATCAAGTTCTACAACTTCATCTATAAAAGATAAATCAAAGCTTTCTCCTCTATTTTTCATTTTTTCTTTAATCTCATCAGGATTATTTCTTATTCTTTTTAAGTCTATCATTACTATTCCTCCTACTCACTTTAGTGTAATTATATTTTTATATAAATAAAAAAGCCTTTCCTTCCCACCTAAGGGACGAAAGGCTCCGTGTTACCACCCTAATTGAATAAAGTTAATTATTCCACTCATAAAATTAACGACAAATTTATGCCGTACTGCTCATCACAGTCCCTCAGAGGTGGATTCATAATAATATATATATCAGTTTGCACCAAACACTGACTCTCTTACATATATAACTATTATTACTATTCTCGTCAACGGTTTATAATTTATTTTTCTAAATATATGTTTATATTATTCCCTAAAATATTTTTTGTCAACATTATTATCAATTTTTATAAGCATATTTAGTACATACTATATCAACTCCTGTATTAAGTATATTCTTGCATATAACATCTCCTTCTGAAGTTTGAGGCCCTACATAGATTCTACTTAAACACTTAGAGCACTCAACCCACAAACTCTTATCTATAGGTTCACTACTCTTCACTGAAACTACTTTTCTCTCCGATGATCCTTTTACTCTTACTACGGTTGTCAATATATCTTTATCTTTCATTTTTATTACCTCACATATTATCAAATTCCTTTATTCTAGATAATAAAATAGTTGAATCCTTTGAGTTATTAACTACATCTGTAATTCTTTTATCCATCTCTCTTGCTAATATATCAATAATTTTATCTTTACAATAGCATCCATCACAACTTCCAAATCCAGCCCCAGTTCTTCTTTTCACTCCTGTTACTGTTCTAGCTCCTAATGGCCTTCTAATTGCATCTACAATTTCTCCTTCACTAATATTCTCACATTGACAGATTATACGACCATATTTATTATCTAATTTAATAATTTTATTTCTTTCATCATCTAATAGATTCTTAAATCTAAAATATTCTCTTCTTTTATCATTAAAATCCTTTTTTAACTTACAATTTAATTTTTCAACAACTACTTTTGATATATTTAATGCTAAGGATGGTGTTATAGTCACCTTAGCATAATGATTAACTTTAATGTTTATATATCCACTATCTATGATATCATTCTGTATGTTAACAGGCTCATCAAAGAGATGCCAATCTCTTACTACTTTTATATCATTTTCACTAATTTCCTTAGTAAGAGGTTTTAGTTTATCAATTACTTTATCATAGTGAACATTATTGTAATTGCTATAAGCTCCTATTGTTTCACCATTAATTGTAGGTCTTATATAGATTCTTTCATTCTCTCTCACATCAAAAATTATATTAGAATATAACTTCTCATAACATTTGTCGATAATTACATACTTTAAATATTTTCCTTCATCATCTTCTTTAATATTTTTATTAACTAGCTGTAAATTTTTATCCTTAGTAGTATCGATAACGATCTTACATGTAAATTTGTTTTTACTTGTTTTTATTTTAAAACCCTTATTTATACTATCTATAGACTCAACTTCTTCTTGTAACCTAAAATTAACTCCATTATCGAATCCAATTTCACCATAAGCTAGGGCTAAATCATAAGAACTTATTACTCCTGTATTAGGTATATATAGAGATTTTATTATTTCTCCTTCTATATTAGGTTCATACTTCAATATTTCCTTTCCTATAAGAAGTTTTACATCATCTATTTTTTTCATTTTAGCTCTCTCATACATTTTATCAATGCTTTTGGCTTGAAATTCATTTCTAGCTATATATAAAGTTCCACACCTTTTATATGGTACATTAAACCTTGATGCATACTCTTCCATTAATAAATTGCCTTTTCTAATAAGCTTTGATGATATTTCATCTTCACATTCTAACCCATCATATATAGTAGCAGTATTTATAGATGGTGTATCATTGCATATATCATAATCTTTTTCTATAACTGCAATATTAAGATTATATTTTGAAAGTTCGTATGCTATAGCACAACCTATAATTCCCCCACCTAATATCAATACATCATAATCCATAATTTCCTCCACCTTATGCATTCAATTATTATAGCCGCCCTATCTTCCATTTTACTACGAAAGCTATAGAGCGGCTAGTCATGTTATTTATATAATTTATTTTGATAAGCTATCAATTAGTTTTCCTAATTCATTTATATACTCACCGTATTTTGACCAGTCACCACTTTTTTGTGATTCAATAGCCTTTGTATATGCTTCTTTTAGTTTTCCCAAACTATCTAAATTTACACTATTGCCCTGACTACTATTTCCTGATCCTTCATTATTAGAATTATTATTTTCCTCAACCTTTAGATTGAACATCTTTGTAATAGCTGTTTCAATATCTTTTTCAAGCACCAATTTATCTCCATAACCAACTATAACATTTTTCATTTCTGGTATACTATTTTCACCAGCGGCTCTTAGATAAAGTGGTTCTACATATAATAATGAGTTTTCTATCGGTATTATTAAAACTTCTCCAAATTGAACTTGAGACCCTTTAGTATCCCAAAGAGATAATTGTTTAGATATCTCTGGATCCTGATTTATTTTCTGTTTAAATAGCATTGGGCTATATACAGTTCCTCCAGTAGGGAATTTATATAAAAACATCTTACCGTAGTTATCTCCATCCATCCTAACACCGAACATTCCCACCATATTGTCTCTACCTTTAGTGTTAAAATATTCTAAAATGACCATCTCTTCTTTATCTTCTCCCGCTAATTTAGTAGTAACGTATGAAGCCTCTGATTTTGCCTCTTCTCCTTCAATTGTAGCTACATCACTAGCTATAGACCATACATCATCGCCATTATAGAAAACACCAGCATCATCTATATGATACTTAGACAATACTTCACTTTGAATTGCAAATAAATCTTGAGGATATTTAAAGTGAGATTTAATGTCATCAGGTAGTGTGTTTATATCTGTAAATAACTTAGGAAAAATCTTAGAATATGTTGCAACTATAGGATCTGTATTATCAGTTATATAAAAATTAGTTGTTCCATCATAAGCATCAATCACAACTTTTACTGAGTTTCTAATATAGTTTATATCTCCCATGGGTTGCGAAAATGGAAACTTATCACTTACAGTATATGCATCTATAATCCAATAAAGTCTATCATTGCTAATAACTATATATGGATCTTCATCATACCTTAAAAATGGTGCAATCTTATTAACCCTTTCCACTATATTTCTATGAATCAATATTTTACTTTCATTAGTTATATCCTGTGATAATAAAAATTTACTATTCTGCTCTTTCACAGCAAATATAATTCTATTTAAGTAATTCATAGGGATACCAGCTTTACCGTCATAATTATTAGTGGCATTCTCCCCACCAACAGGATAATCTATTTCGCCTAATTTTGTATTAACTATGCTATAGTCATTAGTATTCTCACCGAAATATATTCTTGGGTTTTCTAATGAAATATCAGTTTCATTCTCTATTGGTACATTGCTCATAATGAAGTCTGGTTGTCCTTCATTTGTTACTGAGTTAACTTTACTCATAACAACACCATATCCATGAGTATAAGATAAATGCCTATTTTGCCATGTTATAGAATTTTCATCTAACTTCTCAAAATCAATTTCTCTAGGTGCTATAAATACCTGATTATAGTTTCCATTAATATTATATCTATCTATATCTATATCATTAAACTTATAATAATATCTTATATATTGAAATTGATTATAAAACTCTAGAGCCGGTCTGTATGCATTAACTTTAATATTTTCAACTATATCTTTATTAGCTTTAATATCTTCTACATTTAAATCATTCTTTATCTCAAAATTCTTTTCATCAATTTCATTAATATTATATGCTATCTTAGTATAATCTATATTTTTTGATATATAAGGTTTTTCTAAAGTTTTCTCATTAGAGTTAACTATGAATTGTTGAACAACTCCAGCTGCAACACTCTCTCCAATCATTAAAACTAACACTATTATTACTGAAAATACTATTGGTTTTACCTTTTTAAATATTATACTAAAGAATATCAATATTGCAAAAATTATTGAAACTATAGAAATAACTCTATAAAACTTTAAAGATACATTTATATCCGTATAACTAGCCCCAAAAACTATTCCTCTTGAAGAATACGCTAAATTCCATCCTTTTATCATATATCCTAAAGATATAACTAGCATAAGTAATGCAGCTATTGTAGCTAGTTGCTTACCTGCAAAGTTTGTTATTCCACTAGTCATAGATTTAAAATTAATAACTTTATTTGATTTATCAAAATGATTACTAATTCTATCCTTTGCATTCAAAATAATGTAAATTACAAAGGTAGCTATTACAAGTAAAACTAATAAAGAAATCAAGCCACTATATAGTGATTCTATTAAAGGTAACTTAAATGTAAAAAATGATATATCTTTATTAAATATAGGATCATTAATATTAAACTTTGTAGAGTTTGTAAACTCTAATATCTTATACCAATATACGCTAGCAAAGCTTAAAGAAAAGAATAAGGATACTCCAAAATTTATTGCTAAAAATATTTTAAATTTCTTTTTCTCCTTAACTTTGTCTACTTCTACTACTTTTTTTATCTTTCTTATATTAGGTATTAGACTTTTATAATATAATGTTATTCCTATAAATACTACTAAAAATGTAGGAACCATTAATTTTAATATAGATAATAATTTAGTAAAATAAATTGATAAGTAGCCTAATTCACTAAACCATTGATAATCAATTATTATATTTATTCCAGCAATAGCTAAAACTAATATAGCAATTATGATTGTAACTATAATACCTATAGCCTTCCTCTTCAAATTGTTCACACTCCTATTTATAATTCTTTAATTAAAAACCCTTTTTTATTTAGTTCATCTATTATATTTGATAAAACCTTATTATTTTCACATATTATAGTATGAAGGTGAACTCCATTTGTTAATATACTTAAAGGTTCAGCTTCATATTGATTAAAATTATTATAAAAATTTTCAATATCAATCATATTTTTAATCATAAGCATAGCTCTTAGTTCACCATAAAGAGGATGTTCAACTATTACATCTTCTACTATTGCACCATATTTAACAATAGTCTCTAATTCATTTTTAACATCTTCTCTCCCATGATTAACTGCTATAACCTTCTTTACGCTATTAACATTTTCTCTCAAAGCCATATATCCTTTTGGTGTAGATATAATTTCTATACCTTCAGCTCTTATAATAGCTATATCTTTCACTATTATTTGTCGAGTAACTTGAAACATTTCAGCTAATTCTTGACCTTTTATTGGTTCTTGTGATTCTATTAATAAGTTTTTTATTTTTTCTCTTCTTATTAAACTTGTCATACTCCCCTCCGTTAATATAAAAATAATCTATCATTTAAATAATAGTATATCATATAAATATGTATACTATTGTATTTATTACTTTTATTATCAAATATTTAATTTTACTATTATATAAGCATTTCTTAGTTTTTATCATCATATTTTCTAAGAATTTTCAACCACTCATTTTCAACTTTATAATCATGGTGATTTCTTATAGTATTTAAAAACTCTTGATTATAACCTTTCTCTTTTAAAATCTTATATCCTTCTTCTCCATGATTAAAGAATATATATATTTTAGAATTCTTATCACTATACTTTTTTATTTTAGTACTAGTAAAATGATTCAATAATACTAAAACAGATTTATCTATAGGATTTAATGGCTTATACGCTTTACCTATATCATGTAATATTGCAGATTTTATAACCTCATTATAATTAAGATTATTTTTTTCTACAGTAGCCTTATCTTCATTTTTCTTTATGTCTCTAGCTACATTAATTGAATGCTTAATATCATATATAGGCAGTTTATATAATAGTTTCATTTCTTCCTCATTTAAATATTTATTAATAAAGTTAATATCTTCATTTGTTATTTTGGCAAATATACAGTTAATAAATTGTTTAACCCTACTCATGTTTATTACTCCATTTTATAATAAGTTCAATCCTATATTAAAATTAATCTTTAACTAATAATTTATCAAACTCATGATATAATAATTATATTATTAATGTAAATATAAAAAAAAGCAATCTAAACAGATTGCTTTTGGTGGAGATAAAGGGATTCGAACCCTTGACCCCCTGCGTGCAAGGCAGGTGCTCTCCCAGCTGAGCTATACCCCCAAATATGGTGGACCTTCAGGGACTCGAACCCCGGACCTACCGGTTATGAGCCGGTTGCTCTAACCAACTGAGCTAAAGATCCAAATGACCTGGCAATAACCTACCCTCCCACACAGCTTCCCATGCAGTACTATCGGCCTCTAGATGCTTAACCTTCGTGTTCGGTATGGAAACGGGTGTATCCATCAAGAGCATAATTACCAGATAAAGAGAATGTTAATGTTCTCTCAAAATTACACAGTGAAATATTTCGTCTTTTTTAGATCAAGCCCTCGACTTATTAGTATGAGTCAGCTGAACATGTTACCATGCTTACACCCCTCA
>CABIZX010000007.1 GCA_902363375.1 Clostridiaceae bacterium
AAGGGAGCTGTCCTTAGTACGAGAGGACCGGGATGGACAGACCTCTGGTGCACCAGTTGTCACGCCAGTGGCACAGCTGGGTAGCTATGTCTGGAAGGGATAAACGCTGAAAGCATCTAAGCGTGAAGCCCACCCTAAGATGAGATTTCCCATAACGTTAAGTTAATAAGACTCCTGGAAGACCACCAGGTTGATAGGTGAGGGGTGTAAGCATGGTAACATGTTCAGCTGACTCATACTAATAAGTCGAGGGCTTGATCTAAAAAAGACGAAATATTTCACTGTGTAATTTTGAGAGAACATTAACATTCTCTTTATCTGGTAATTATGCTCTTGATGGATACACCCGTTTCCATACCGAACACGAAGGTTAAGCGTCTAGAGGCCGATAGTACTGCATGGGAAGCTGTGTGGGAGGGTAGGTTATTGCCAGGTCAATGTTCCGCGATAGCTCAACGGTGGAGCACTCGGCTGTTAACCGATAGGTTGGAGGTTCGAATCCTCTTCGCGGAGCCATTTCTTATAAATAATAAATTTTACGTAGATAATTTATAAATTATCTACTTTTTTTTATTAAAAAATAAATTATAAATAAAATTAAAAAGTACAAACAGTGTTGTTATAAGATATTTTCATAAGGAAAGAATATTAGTTAATTTAACAAATATAAATAGATATAAGGTTATTATATAGCTTTATTCTAATTAAAATTGATTTAATATTATAAATATTCTTACATTTAGAGGAGATTTTAATAATGTATAGAATAAAATATATATATTTAATACAATTTTATAAACTTAATACATCCAAATTTAATTTAGGGGGTACGCCTTATGAAAGAGTATAAGATTAATAATTTAAGAAATGTAGGGATAATTGGTCATAGTGGTTCCGGTAAAACAAGTTTAATGGAAAGTTTGCTATATTACACTAATGAGATTGATAGAATTGGAAGAGTTGAAGATGGAACTACGATAAGTGACTATGATGTAGAGGAAAAAAAGAGACAAATATCTATTTCTACAGCTGTAGCTCATTGTGAATGGAAGGATGTTAAGATTAACTTAGTTGATATGCCAGGATATTTTGATTTTGAAGGAGAAGTAATTGAAGGACTAAGTGCTATTGATATGGCAATGGTAACTGTTTGTGGAGTAGCAGGAATAGAGGTAGGTACAGAGAAAGCATGGAACTATGCAGTTGAGCATAAGTTGCCTAGGGCAATATTTGTAAACAAATTAGACCGTGAAAATAGCAATTTTGAAAAAGTTTTAGATCAATTAAAAGATAGGTTTGGTATGTCCGTTGTACCTATACAATATCCTATAGGAAAAGAATCAGAATTTAAGGGAATTGTAAACATTATATCTAACAGAGCTAGAATATTTAATCCTAAGACTCATACTATGGAAGAAGGAGAAGTACCAGAAGAACTAAGAGATAAAATTGAAGAATGCAAACAAATGCTTATGGAGGCAATAGCTGAAACAGACGAAATTCTGTTAGATAAGTATTTTAATGATGGTGAATTAAGTGAAGAAGATATATATCAAGGGTTAATTAAAGGATCATCTACTGGAGATATATGTCCTATAATGTGTGGCTCAGCTATAACAAGTATAGGTACGGAAACACTATTAGAGGATATAGTAGAATGTTTTCCATCTCCTATAGAAACTAACCTTTATATGGCTAAAGATATGAAAAATAATGCATTTATAAATATAAAGATTAATGATAAAGAGCCGTTTTCAGCTTTAGTATTTAAAACAATAGTTGACCCTTTTATTGGTAAGTTATCTATGTTTAGAGTTATAACAGGATCTGCTAAGGCAGATACTGTAGTGTATAATTCATCTAAAGATAAGGATGAGAAATTTGGAGCATTATATTTTATGAAGGGAAAGAAGCAATATCCTACTACAGAGATAAAAGCTGGAGACATAGGAGCTGTTTCAAAACTTCAGTTTACTAGTACTGGGGATACCATATGTTCATCTAATAGACCTATTATATTTGAGAGGATGAGTTTCCCATTACCTGTATATTCTAGGGCTGTAATACCTAATGCAAAGGGTGATGAAGATAAAATATCAAGCGGTCTTTCAAAGTTATTAGAGGAAGATCCTACATTTTCAATATCTAGAGATATAGAAAATGCAGAGGTAGTAATCTCAGGACTTGGCACAACACACTTAGAGGTTATTGTTAGTAAATTAAAAAATAAATTTGGAGCAGATGTAAATCTTAGAATTCCTAAAACTCCATATAGAGAAACAATTAAAAAAATTGCAGATGTACAAGGAAAACATAAAAAGCAATCAGGAGGACATGGACAATACGGCGATGTAAAAGTTAAATTTGAACCTAGAAATGATGGTGAAGATGACTTAGAATTTGTCGATGCAGTGGTAGGTGGTGCTGTTCCTAGACAATATATTCCTGCTGTAGAAAAGGGGCTTAGAGATTGCATTCTCCATGGAGTACTTGCAGGATATCCAGTTATAAGATTAAAAGCTACATTACATGATGGATCATTCCATCCAGTTGATTCATCAGAAATGGCATTTAAGATAGCATCTTCGATAGCTTATAAAAAAGGACTTCAAGAAGCCAATCCAATTTTACTAGAACCTATAATGTATCTAGAAATAGATATTCCTGATGACTACATGGGAGATGTTATTGCTGATATAAATAAAAAACGTGGTAGAATACTAGGTATGGAGCCAGGAAATAAAGGGCAAAGAATAATAGGCGAAGTACCGCAATCAGAATTATATAATTATGCTACGGATTTAAGAAGTATAACTGGTGCTAGGGGAAGTTTCAGAAGTAGGTTTGAAAGGTATGAAGAGGTTCCTAGTGATTTAGTTGATAAAATTGTAAGCGAAAATAAGAAGGAAGCGTAAAAGAATATTTATTTAATTATAATTAGATTCTAACAAACAGAAATAAAAAAACTCGTGATAATTTAAGTTTTATCACGAGTTTTTTTTATTATATATTTAAGAAAAATTATAACTAAAAGGATTCTTAAGATTTAATAAGTATATGTATAAAAATATATAAAAACTAACAAACTATAGTTAATTACATAATAGGGGGTTGTTTATGTCAGATTATAAAATGAATATATATGGACAAATTAGATTAAGCGATTATAGTTCTATTCATGACTATATGGGAATAATTGAGCCTTTAGATAACTTTCAAATTGAGATGAGCAATGCAAAGGAAGAAGATGCTAAAGTGTTATGTAATATTTTAGAGAGTGACAAATTTGATATAGTTGAGAGAGGAGGAAGAAACAATGGGAAGTATTACATCCAGGCCACAAAACGAAGATAGAAAGTTATTAAAAGAAGAGTTTGGAATTGGACCTTATAAAATAGAAGATTTAAATGAAAATCTTATGTTACTAGATCAAATATTTCATGATACAAAGGTAATACCAAATAGACTTCAATTAGATGAATTTGATATTTATAAAGATTAATATTCATTATGCTTATAGAATTAAAGAGTTAAACTATATACAAATATGTATACTTTAAGTAGTAATATATATTTGTATATTTTTATATAGAAGTATAACTTTAATATATAATAATCAAAATTAGAGTTTTAAAATCTATAGTAATAGAGTAGATTTGCATATTTAGTGAAGTTATATTAAAATTGGTATATTAGTAAGTTTTAATTTAATGTAGGAGGAAAAGATGTGACAACAACTGTATATTTAACTCGTCATGGACAAACCCAATGGAATGTAGAGGGGAGGATGCAAGGTTGGAATGACTCTCCTTTAACGGAATTAGGAGTTAAGCAAGCACAGTGGCTTAGAGACAGACTGGAAGAAGTTAATATTGATAAAATATATTCTAGTTCTAGTGGTAGAGCTTATAGAACAGCAGAAATAATAAATGAAAATAAGAAAGTTGAGCTAATAAGAGAAGATCAACTGCGAGAGATAAAATTGGGAAAGTTTCAAGGGCTGAACCAAGAGGAAATACAGAGAAAGTATGCTGAGCAGTATTATAATTATTGGAATAAACCCGAACTATATAATCCTATAGGTGATGGAGAGACTATTGCGGAACTCATTGATAGGGTTAAAAAAATAATTATGAAAATTGTAATGGAGAACACAGATAAAAGTATTCTTATAGTTACACACACTATGCCTATTAAAGCATTATTGTGCAACTTGGAGAATATAGCTATAAAAGATTTTTGGATGGAACCATATATAAAACAAACAAGCCTAACTACTATAGAATTTAATGATAACAAGCATAAAATAGTACAGTGTGCAGATATAACACATCATAAATATCAAGTTAAAGAATTTAATGAATAGAAATTAATTATTTCATGGATTTTATCCAATACATTTAGCAGGTTTTATATTTATTAGATATATTTTGGGAAAAGTTGTATAATATTGATTAGGGTTTAGAGAAAATATTAAAAAGAAGGGGATTAATTATGAATAAGAACTTTTTTACTAACAATAGACAAAAATTAGGCAAAGAGATCAACAATAATTCTATGGCAATATTTTTCGCAGGACAAGCTCCTTATAAATCAGCAGATGAAAATTATCCATTTACACCTAATAGAAACTTTTATTATCTAACCGGTATTGATGAAGAGAAAGTTATTATGATGATGATAAATATTAATGGTAAGATATCAGAAATGTTATTCATACAAGAAAATGATCCTATTATGGCAAAGTGGGTTGGAGAAACAATAAGCGAAGATAAAGCTAGAGAAGTTTCCGGCATAGAGGATATTAGACTTTTAGAAGATTTTAAAAGTGTTGTTGCAGGTTATCTTAATATATTTAATATGCAAAATATATATTTAGATTTGGAAAGACAAGAATTTGATATAGTAAAAACTGCATCTCAAAATTTTGCAAAAGAACTTATTGAAAGATATCCATATGTAAGAATTAAAAATATATATCATAATATAGCTTTACTTAGAACTATAAAAGAAGAAAAAGAAATAGAGATGATTAAAAAGGCTATAGATATAACATATGATGGTATAAAAGAAATGTGGAGTAATGCTAAGCCTGGTATGATGGAGTATGAAGTTGAAGCGTATTTTAATTATATATTAAAGAAAAATGGAGTGAAGGATTTTGCATTTCCAACTATTGCAGCAACAGGAAAAAATGCAACTATACTTCATTATGTAGATAATAATACTGTAACTAAGGATGGAGAATTAATGCTTTTAGACTTAGGAGCTCAATATAAATACTATAATGGAGATATAAGCAGAACTTTCCCTATCAATGGTAAGTTTACGGAGAGACAGAGAGAAGTGTACAACATTGTACTAGAAGCTAATGAAATAGTTATGAAATCGGTAAAACCAGGAATAACCACTTCAGAATTACAAAATATAGCTAAAAGGGTTCTTGCTGATGGTTGTAAAAGAATTGGACTTATACAGGAAGATTCGGAGTTAGATAAATATTACTTCCATGGGGTAGCACATCCATTAGGGTTGGATACACATGATGTAGGACCAAGAAATATAGAACTCAAACCAGGTATGATTATTACTGATGAACCAGGCCTTTATATAGAAGAAGAAGGTATTGGTATTAGAATTGAAGATGATATTTTAGTTACAGAGGATGGGTATGTAAATCTTTCTGCTCATATAATTAAAACTGTAGAAGATATAGAAGAATTTATGAGTAAAAGCAATAATTAATTTCATTTACTCTAAGAATTATCATTGCTTATATTAAAGAAAGACTGAGTGCAAAAGATTATAGAGAATTTAAGCTTCAGTAGTATGAATTTTTCTACTGAGGCTTAAAGCTTGTTTATAGAACAATTTTATAAATTTTACTAAGAAATAGGGGGGATTTTAATGATAAAAAGGTTTATATCCTATTATAAGCCACATAAAACGCTATTTATAATAGATATGATATGTGCGTTTTTAGTAGCAGCGATGGATTTAGTATTTCCTATGTTCACTAATTATTTATTGAAGGATGCAATTCCAAATAAAAATCTGAGAACTATAATAATATTTACATCTGTGCTGGCATTATTATATGTAGTAAAACTTATAGCGAACTATATAGTGGATTACTGGGGGCATGTTATGGGGGTAAGACTTCAATATGATATGAGAAAAGAAGTCTTTGCACATCTTCAAACATTACCATTTAGTTATTTTGATGATAATAAAACAGGAAATATTATGTCTCGTATTGTTAATGACTTAATGGATATATCAGAACTTGCTCACCACGGGCCAGAAGATGTATTTATTTCCATAGTAATGCTTATGGGATCTTTTATATTATTGTGTGCAATAAATATAAAGCTGACATTAATAGTATTTGCTTGTATACCTGTAATTATTATATTTACCATGACTAGGCGAATGAAAATGTCAAAGGCATTTTATGATGTTAGAAAGAAAATAGCATTAGTTAATACTAAATTAGAAAATAGCATATCTGGGATAAGGGTTGCTAAATCTTTTACTAATGAAGAATATGAAATGGAAAAGTTTGATGAGGGAAATACTCAATTTAGAACTAGTAGGTCTTCTGCCTATAAATATATGGCAGAATTTATGTCAGGAATGAGATTCTTTGTAGATATGTTAAATGTAGTCGTATTGGGATTTGGAGGATACTTTGTATATAAAGGAGAAATAGGAGTAATTGATTTATCTACTTATTTCTTATATGTTGCATATTTTATGCAGCCAATAAGAAGGTTGACATCTTTTGTTGAGCAGTATCAATCAGGAATGTCCGGATTTAAACGTTTCGTAGAATTAATGGATACCAAGTCAGATATAATTGACATTGAGAATGCAAGAGAGCTTAAGGATATACAAGGTGCAATTGAGTTTAAGAATGCTACATTCAAATATGAAGACAGTGAAGAAATACTTTCTAATATAAACTTACAGATAGAAAAGGGTAAAACTTTGGCATTAGTTGGACCATCTGGTGGAGGGAAAACAACTATTTGCCATTTAATTCCAAGATTTTATGAGTTAAATGAAGGAAAAATTACCATTGATGGAGAAGATATTAAAAAGATTACTTTAAAATCATTAAGAAAAAATATAGGAATAGTGCAACAAGATGTATTTTTATTTACAGGGACTATAAAAGATAATATTCTTTATGGTAATCCAGAAGCAAATGATGATGAAGTTATTGAGGCAGCTAAGAATGCTAATATTCATGATTTTATCATGTCATTACCAGAAGGATATGAAACTTATGTAGGAGAGAGAGGAGTAAAATTATCTGGAGGACAAAAACAAAGAATATCAATTGCTAGAGTATTTTTAAAAAATCCACCAATACTTATATTAGATGAAGCTACATCAGCACTTGATAATGCGTCAGAACTTATAATTCAAAGGTCTTTAGAAAAATTATCTAAAGGAAGAACGACAATTGTGGTTGCACATAGATTATCAACAGTTAAAAATGCAGATGAAATTGTGGTATTAACCAATAAAGGTATAGTTGAAAAAGGTACTCATGAGGAGTTGATTAATAAAGGTGATATTTATGCTAGACTATACAATTCACAATTTAATGGATATCTTAATGATTCAGAGTTAGAACTATAAGACTGCTAATAGGTATGACATTTAATAATCAGAAGATATTAGGTTATTTATTTACTTAAGAATAATCCATATGAAATGATGTCTACTTTAAATGATTCATTATATAAAATAAAAAGTATTTACAATATAGGAGGAAAAAGATGATTAAGAACAAGGAAAATATAGACAAGTTATTAAATGATTTAAAGGAGTTTAGTTATGATAAAGAAGGAACTCTTATAGATGTAAGTCTAAATGATAATCTTAATGTTAAAATAAGATGTTATGAGGAAAAATGTATTAAGATAGATTATTATGAGTATGAAAGTGCGATATCTACATTATACAAAGATAGAAAATATATAAATAAAGTGCTTTTCCAATAGGAAAAGTACTTTATTTATATGTTTATGATAATAAATGCATTGAAAATTACAATTTATGGTTTGAGATTATTCGAAATGGATAGACTAGATACTATAATAATGGCATTTAGCTAAATATATAAAGGGGTTAGTATAATGTTTAATAAGTATAATGATAGATCAAGACAAGCATTGATGTATGCCCAGGAGGAAGCTAAAAAGTTTAAACATGCATATGTAGGTACAGAGCACATGCTATTAGGTATTGTTGAAGAAGGTGGAATAGCATCTGAAGCCTTAGAGAATATGAAGGTTAATGAAGTAAAGATTAAAGATAAAATTGAACAGTTAGTTGGCTATGGAGATGAAGATATATATCCAGAAGATTTATATTTTACGCCTAGAGCTAAAAAGTTAATGGAAGCTAGCTTAGTAGAAGCTAGAAAATTAGATGAAAAGTTTGTATCTCCAGAGCATATGCTTTTAGCTATACTTAAAGCAGAAGAGGGAATAGCCTATATCATACTAGATAACTTAAACGTAAATTTTAATGAACTATTAAAAGTTTTAACATATGATAAAAAACAGTGTGAAATATCTGTAAGTGATAATAGGGGTTTTGATGAAAATAAACCTGAGATAAAATCAGGAGAGCGATATATATCTAGAAAAGATAAAACTCCAATGCTTGATAAGTATGGTAAGGATTTAACTAAATATGCAAGTGAGAATCGCCTTGACCCTGTTATAGGAAGAGAGGCTGATACCGAAAGAGTTTTAGAGATATTATGTAGAAGACTAAAGAATAATCCTTGCTTAATAGGAGATCCTGGAGTTGGAAAAACAGCTATTGTGGAGGGGTTAGCTCAAAAAATTCAAAGTGATGATGTTCCTGATATATTAATTGATAAGAGAATAATTAGTATAGATATGGTATCTATGGTTGCGGGAGCAAAATATAGAGGTGAGTTTGAAGATAGATTAAAATCTTTAATGGATGAAGCAAGTAAAAGTAAAGATATTATCTTATTTATTGATGAAATTCATACCATAGTAGGAGCAGGAGGAGCTGAAGGAGCAATAGATGCATCTAATATATTAAAACCTGCACTTGCAAGAGGAGAGCTTCAATGCATAGGAGCTACAACTATAGATGAATATAGAAAATATATAGAAAAAGATTCTGCCCTAGAGAGAAGATTTCAACCAGTTATAGTTGAAGAGCCATCCAAGGAAGATGCTATAAAAATACTTAAGGGATTAAAAAATAAGTACGAAGAGCATCATTTAGTTACAATTACAGATAAAGCTATAAATGCAGCTGTAAATCTATCTGATAGATATCTATCTGATAGATATTTACCAGATAAGGCTATAGATCTTATAGATGAAGCTGGAGCTAAAATAAGAATAGAGAATTCTCAAAAAGATGAGATTAGTGTTTTAGAGAAAAGACTTAAGAAAAAGGTTGAAGAGAAGTTAGAAGCAATTGATATACAAGATTTTGAGCGAGCAGCTTCTATTAGAGATGAAGAATATGAATTAAGAGAGAAATTAGATTCGAGAAAAAGGACATTAGTAGCAAGTAAAGAAGAGACTAGAATAGTAGTTGATGAATCAGAAATCGCAAGAGTCTTATCAACATGGACTAAGATACCATTAGACAAACTTACATCTACAGAGGCTGATAGACTTTTAAATCTAGAAAATATTTTGCATAAAAGAGTGATAGGTCAAGATGAAGCAGTAGAAGCTATATCAAAGGCCATAAGGCGATCAAGGGTTGGACTAAGAGATTCTAAAAGGCCGGTAGGAAGTTTTATATTTCTAGGACCAACAGGAGTAGGAAAGACTGAATTATCTAAGGCTTTGGCTGAAGCTATATTTGATGATGAAAGTTCAATAATTAGAATAGATATGACTGAATATATGGAGAAGCATTCTGTTTCAAAGCTAATTGGAGCACCTCCAGGATATGTAGGGTTTAATGAAGGAGGTCAGTTGACGGAAAAAGTAAGAAGGAAGCCATATTCTGTTATATTGCTAGATGAAATAGAGAAAGCCCATGAAGATGTATTTAATATACTACTTCAAGTATTGGAGGATGGAAGACTTACAGATTCAAAAGGAAGAAGCATAGATTTTAGAAATACTATAATTATAATGACTTCTAATGCAGGGGCATCCATGATAAAGAAGCAACGTTCTATAGGATTTGAAAGTATATCATATAAAGAAAATTATAATAATGAATATGAAAAAATGAAGGAAGTTATACTTAGTGAAGTAAAGAATATTTTTAAACCAGAGCTTTTAAATAGAATTGATGATATAGTTGTATTTCATAAACTTACTGAGGAACATATGCAAGAAATTGTAGAGATATTGACAAATAATTTGTGTGAAAGAGCTAAAATCAACAATATAATATTAAGATTTACAGAAGAAGCTAAAGTTTTTATAAGTAAGCAAGCGAAAGATAATGAATATGGAGCTAGACCTTTAAGAAGAATTATAACTAATCTGATAGAAGATAAATTATCAGATGAAATTCTTAGAGGAAACTTTAAAAACAATGATATTATAGAAATAACAGTTAAAGACACAGAATTGAAGTTTATTAAGTGCAGCTAATTACTTCATTGTGTTTATAGAAAAATGGGTATATAATTATGATATGTTAATACTACATGTTTTAAACCACTTTATATAAGTGGTTTTTTTATAGCTAGGAACAGTATAATCTAATATTTAGATTCGATAATATTAATACAAAGTATTTTAATTAAGAGATTAAGAAATACTAAGTTATTATAAAAATATAGAAAAGAATTAAGGGGCAAAATATGGCTAAGGTAAAAAAAGTATATGTATGCAATGAATGTGGTTATGAAGCACCAAAGTGGTATGGAAAATGTCCTGGATGCAACAATTGGAATACCATGAGTGAAGAAGTCAAAAGTGAAATCTCAACTAATTTTAAAAGATCTGTTACAATGTCATCAGGCAATAAACCAAAGAGCATTACTGATGTAAAATCTAGTGAATATGAAAGATTAGATACCGGAATTGGAGAATTAAATAGAGTTGTAGGTGGTGGACTAGTGAAGGGATCTTTGACATTAATATCTGGGGATCCGGGTATTGGGAAGTCTACAATACTGCTACAAAGTGCTAGTAACATCTCATCAAAGTATGGAAAAGTTTTATATGTATCAGGAGAAGAGTCAGAAGAACAGATAAAGATGAGAGCAGAGCGTTTAAAGGCTACAGGAAAAGAACTCTATGTAGTATCAGAGACTAATATTGATATAATTGAAGAACACATATCTGAAATGGACCCAAGTTTTATAATAATAGATTCGATTCAAACTTTATATAAGCCAACTATTACTTCTGCTCCAGGAAGTGTATCTCAAGTTAGAGAATGTACAAATGATTTAATGAGAATAGGCAAGACAAAAAATATACCGCTATTTATTGTTGCTCACGTAACTAAACAAGGTGAGTTAGCTGGACCAAGAGTACTAGAACACATGGTAGATACAGTTTTATATTTCGAAGGAGAGAGAACACAAGAGTTTAGAATATTAAGAACCATAAAGAATCGTTTTGGAACTACTAGTGAAATTGGAGTTTTTGAGATGAGGGAAAGTGGACTTGAGGAAGTGAATGATGCATCTTCAGTATTTTTACAAGAAAAATCAATGCAGCAGGAAGGTTCTGTGGTTATAGGAATAGTTGAAGGTACTAGACCTATTTTAGTAGAAATTCAAGCTTTAGTAAGTGAGACTAAAGCTGTAATGCCACGTAGAACAGCAGTAGGAGTTGATCATCAAAGATTGAGTTTAATATTAGCGGTACTAGAAAAAAAGCTAAAGATACCTTTTTACAATAGCGATGTATATGTTAATGTAGTAGGTGGACTTAATATTGATGGAACATACGGAGATTTAGGAATCGTGTTAGCGCTGATATCTAGTAGTAAAACAAAAGAAGTTAAAATAGAGAATTTATTAGTTATAGGAGAAGTAGGATTAACTGGAGAGGTTAGACCTATAGCTCATGTAGAGAAAATTATAAATGAAGCAACAAAAATGGGATTTACCAATGTAATATTACCAAACAAAAACAAAGTTAAGATAAATAGTAAGGGTATAAATTTAATTGGTGTTGATACAGTTAGAGAGGCAGTATCAAAGATTTTCTGATAAAATGAAATGATTACTGATAATGGAGGGAAATAATGAGGGAACAAGAGCAAAAAGAGCTTATGGGAATACTAAAAATAATGTCACCAGGAACCTTGCTAAGAGAAGGATTAGATAATATATTAAGGGCTAAAACTGGAGGTTTAATAGTATTAAGTGATAGTAATGATATATTAGATATGGTAGATGGAGGATTTACAATAAAATCAGAATATACTCCAGCATACATATATGAACTAGCAAAAATGGATGGAGCTATAGTTATCAGTAGTGATTTGAAAAGGATACTATATGCGAATACACAGTTGATGCCAAATTCATCAATATCTACTCAAGAAACAGGAACTAGACATAGAACAGCGCAGAGAGTTGCAAAACAAACTGGAGACATAGTGGTAGCTATATCTCAAAGAAGAAATATAATCACTGTATATAAAGATGATATAAAATATGTACTTAGAGAAAGTGGAGAAGTATTAGCAAAGGCTAATCAAGCAATACAAACACTAGAAAAGTATCAATTGGTTTTAGAAAGAGTCATAAGTAATTTAAATCTATTGGAGTTACAAGATTTATCAACTCTTTTAGATGTAGTCACAGCAATTCAAAGGAATGAAATGGTTATGAGAATAGTTTGTGAGATTGAAACATACATATGTGAATTAGGTAATGAAGGCAGACTGATATCTATGCAATTAGGAGAATTAATCAAAGGGGTAGAGCAAGAGGGAGTACTTCTTGTGAGAGACTATTGTAGTGATGGTGAAAAATATTTGACTGTCTATAAGAATATAGAAAAGTTATCATCTTTAGAATTACTGGATCTTGATATGATTGCTAAGGTATTAGGATATGGAGGAGTTCCTTTAGTTGATAATTTAATATCTACTAGAGGATATAGAATATTAAACAAAATTCCTAGGCTTCCATCAGCAATTATAGAAAATTTGATCAAACATTTTGGGGAGCTTCAGGGCGTAATGAAAGCATCTTACGATGAATTGGATTTAGTTGATGGTGTAGGAGAGGCGAGAGCAAAAACAATTAAAAATGGACTAAGAAGATTAAGAGAGCAATTTATATTGGATAAACAAATATAGCACAAAACAGAGAAGTTTGTGCTATAAAAGTTATCTTAAATTAATTTTGTCGAAAGTAGTTATATTTTTGTATTCAGTTAAAAGTACATCGTATAAGTTTATATCCAAACTATTGCATAGTGAAGTTATATAAAATAAATGATTACCTATTTCTCTTTCAATAATTTTACGGCAACTATCACAAATCTCTCCATCCAGGTGGGAACTAAGGGGTATCTCTAAATCATCTAAGGTTAATTTATCTAAGTTGTTTTCATTATCATCGCTTAGTGAATAATTAATGTTTTGCTTTTCGGCTTTAATTTTAACGCAACCGCAACTAGTAACAGCTTTTACTACAGACCTGTTAACTCTACTTTCAGATTCTTGCAATTTGCTTAATATGTCAAGTATACTTTTATGTCTAAGTAAAGAACTATCTACAGAATTTTGAAATTCATCAAATATTAGATCCTTCATAACTTTCACTCCTTTATAAATAAAGTTACTTACTTGGAATACCTTTAAATATATAATATATCAATATTAATATTATTCATAGGGGGTAATCTTACTGTTAATAATTTATTTTATGACAAAATGTAAAAAAGGTGAGAATTAAGAATTTAAATATTTTAGTTATATTAGTATTTAAAAGTTCATGCCGTGAAAATGAAGTAATTTAAATGTTAATATTATATATAGTTAATCAAATTTTAGTTAATATTCTAATAATCCATTGAAATGTAATTATTGATAATATATATTTAACTTAGTAGGATATTATGGAGAAAAATTGTAAATAATCACAATATAGGTGTAAAAGCTAAAGGAGGTGCTATAGTGTTAAAAAAAATATTAAGGGGACTATTTACCTTAATGGGAGGAATATTAGGCGGTGTTTTAGGTATATGGGGAAACTCGATAGAGTTTTTACCTAGGTTGGGAATAAACAATACAGGATTTATTTCAATAATATTTGTTATACTATGTATTATTTTTATCGGACTTATATTTTATTTTATTTCACCATTTATAAATTTAGGAATAGTTAAGGCCATGGAGTATTTGGAGAGGTCCATTCAAAAGATTCCAATAACAGACATTGCATTTGCTGGTATAGGAGCTTTAATTGGACTTATAATTTCAGTCTTATTATCGTCACTTATAAGAGTAGATTCGATAATAATAACCATACTATCTGTTATTGTAACAGTAATAATTACTGTTCTATTTGCAGATATATGTGTTAGAAAAAGGGATGAGATTATACATCTATTTGCAAGCTTTAAAAAACCAGGAACTGGAAAAGAAAACAAAGCAAAAAATACTAGTGATAAAATAAGCCCTAAGGTGCTAGATACTTCTGTTATAATTGATGGAAGAATATTCGATATATGCCAGAGTGGTTTTATTGAAAGTACTTTAGTAATTCCGACTTTTGTCTTAGATGAACTTAGACATATTGCAGATTCCTCAGATTCTTTAAAACGTACAAAAGGTAGAAGAGGCTTAGATATACTTAATAAAATACAAAAAGAGCTAAGCATAAATGTGGAGATATGGGAAGGTGACTTTGAGGATATTAAGGAAGTAGATGTTAAATTACTTAAACTTGCTCAAACTTTAAATGGTAAGGTAATTACTAATGATTACAATTTAAATAAAGTTGCAGAGCTTCAAGGAGTTCCTGTATTAAATATTAATGAGCTATCAAATGCTGTAAAGCCTGTATTATTACCGGGAGAAGTTATGAGAACGCAAGTAATTAAAGATGGAAAAGAATCAGGTCAAGGGGTTGCTTACTTAGATGATGGAACTATGATAGTAATAGAAGAAGGTAGAAAATATATTGGTGAAAATATTATGGTAGTAGTTACTTCAGTGCTTCAAACTGCAGCAGGAAGAATGATATTTGCTAAACCAAAAGAACAGTAAAACTTTTATAATAACTATAATTTATAATAATAGATAGATTAGTGTTTACTTGTTGGAGGAACTATGAGGAAGAATATAGCAATAATATTGGCAGCAGGGCAAGGAAAAAGAATGAAGACAAAGGTTAATAAGCAGTTTTTGACCTTAGCAGGAAAACCAGTATTATATCATACTATAAAGGCTTTTTCTGATAATGAAAATATAGATGATATTATAGTTTTATGTGCTGAAGAAAATATAGACTATTGCAGAAAACATATAATTGAAAAATATGATTTTAAAAAAGTTAAAGCTTTAGTAAAAGGTGGTAAAGAAAGACAAGACTCAGTATATAATGGATTAAAATCAATAGATACTTGTGATATTGTATTAATCCATGATGGAGCTAGACCTTTTGTTACTGAAAAGATAATAAATGATGGCATTGAAAATGCTAAAAAATATGGTGCGTGTACTTGTGGAGTTAAATCAAAGGATACAATCAAAATTAAGGATAAGGAAGGGTTTGCTAAGGAAACCTTAAACAGAGAAGATACTTTCATAGTTCAAACACCTCAATGCTTTAAATATGATATAATACTTCACTGTCATGAGGAATTAAAAAAGACTAAATTTGAAGTTACTGATGATGCTATGATTGTAGAAAAGTTTAATAAGAAAGTATATCTTTATGAAGGTAGTTATTTAAATATAAAGCTTACAACTCCAGAAGATATGATCGTTGGAGAGAATATTTTAAAAAATAAAATATAAATGTATAAGCAATATTTAAATATATATGATATAATAATGTTTATTAAAAATTAATATCAATATGTGATGATGAAGAATAGTAGAAACATATCCACAGAGAGAAAATTCATGGGCTGAAAGATTTTCACACGTTTTGAACCTGCTTCTGAACAGTAGTTATAACTACCGGCATGAGCCGTTATGAAATCAAGTATAAAAATTTAGGTGGTACCGCGATAGAATTCGCCCTAATAGGGTGAGTTCTATTTTTTTATCAATAAATACAATTATGAGGTGAATAAGAAATGAAATTATCAAAGATGTTAATAAGTACGCTAAGAGAAGTTCCAGGTGAAGCAGAAATAGCAAGTCATAAACTTATGTTAAGGTCTGGAATGATAAGAAAGTCAGCTACAGGAATATATACTTTTATGCCTAATGGAGTTAGAGTATTGAAAAATGTAGAAAATATAGTTAGAGAAGAAATGGATAAAGCTGGTGCTCAGGAGTTTTTAGCTTCTGCACTTATACCAGCAGATTTATGGCAAGAATCTGGAAGATGGGATGTTTTTGGACCAGAAATGTTTAGAGTTAAAGATAGAAATGGAAGAGATTTTTGTCTTGGACCAACTCACGAAGAGATATTTACAGACCTAGCTAGAAATGAAATTAAATCATATAAGCAATTACCTTTAAATCTTTATC
Organism: Clostridiaceae bacterium; assembly: GCA_902363375.1. Taxonomy (GTDB): domain Bacteria; phylum Bacillota; class Clostridia; order Clostridiales; family Clostridiaceae; genus Clostridium_J. The sequence continues at coordinate 16,660 of CABIZX010000007.1, forward strand.
AAATACAGACAAAATATAGAGATGAGAGAAGACCAAGATTCGGAGTTATGAGATCTAGGGAATTTATAATGAAAGATGCATATAGCTTTGATAAGGATAATGAAGGTTTAGATATATCTTATATGAAGATGTATGAAGCCTACAATAAAATATTCACTAGATGTGATTTAGAGTTTAGCGCTGTAGAAGCAGATTCTGGAGCTATGGGAGGCTCAGGCTCAGCAGAGTTTATGGTTAAATCAGATATAGGAGAAGATGAAATAGCTTTTTGCACTAGTTGTAATTATGCAGCTAATACAGAAAAAGCTACATCTAAATTAGAAGATGTAGAGCAAGAAGTAGAAAGGGAGTTAAAAAAGATAGAAACTCCTAATGTAAGAACTATTGAAGAGCTAGTAGCATTCTTTAATACTAGTAATAAGAAATTTGCTAAAACTTTAATATATAAAGCTGATGATAAGATTGTTGGAGTAATGATTAGAGGAGATAGAAATCTAAATGAAACAAAGCTTTCTAATGCTTTAGGTGGGGTTATGGAATTAGAGATGGCTGATGCAGAAACAGTACTTAAAGCTACATCAGCAGAAATAGGTTTTGCAGGCCCAATTGGATTAAAAGTAGATATGCTACTTATAGATGAAGAAGTTACTAAAATGAATAATTTTATAGTTGGGGCAAATGATACAGGATATCATTATGAAAATGTAAATTATGAAAGAGACTTTAAAGGTATAGTAGGAGACTATAAGCTTGTAGCTGAAGGAGATTTATGTCCTAAGTGTGGAAGTCCAATAAACATTAGAAGAGGGGTAGAAGTTGGACATATATTTAAACTTGGAACTAAGTATTCACAGTCCATGGGAGCTAACTATTTAGATGAAAATGGTAAATCTGTTCCATTAGTTATGGGATGCTATGGAATTGGTATTAATAGAACCGTAGCAGCCATAATAGAACAACATCATGATGAAAATGGAATAATTTGGCCGATGGCTGTTGCTCCTTATAAAGTAATAGTAATGCCTGCTAATGTTAAAAATGAAGAGCAAATGAATGTAGCAGAAAAAATTTATGAAGATCTAAAATCAAGAGGAATAGATGTAATTTTAGATGATAGAAATGAAAGAGTTGGAGTTAAATTTAAAGATTCTGATTTGATAGGAATTCCAATAAGAATAACAGTGGGTAAAAAAGTAGGAGAGAATACAGTTGAATTTAAATTAAGAAAGAATCAGGATATTGAGGAAATTAAAATTGAGGAAGTAGTATCTAGAATAGAAAAAGAATTCATAGAAAATGGAGTGAAGTTTTAAAGATACTTTATTATAAATAGATGTACCGTATAAGTTCATATGTGTACAGAGATTCCAATAAAGAAATATATTTATTACTGTCATGTATTGTGATTTCACATAGAAATAGATAAAATTGCAAAAAGAAAATATTTTTTAATTTTAATATTTTAAAATGTTACTTAAATATAGAAATTAAGAATTCTATCCTACTAATCTGTACCATAAAAATAACCCAATTATTATATACAGTTCTATTAATTAACGCATAAGTAAAATTAATAGAATTGTATTATAAAAATTAATTATATTTCTTAGAAATTAAAAAAATAATACTAAAGAGTAATAAATTTATTACTAAGAAAGATAGATAAGAATTAAAATATTGATCTAGAAACTAAAGATTTATAAAGTAAATTCGCAAAATAATATGTTAATAGCAAATAGACTTTTTATTGAAAGGCAAGTTTGACTATAAAATGATGAGAATATATAATGATTATGTTTAATCAGAAAATAGGATTTATCTCATTAAGGAGAAGGATATGGAATTTGATTTACTAAAAGAGAAATTCAGTGCAACAGAAGCACATTTAATAAACCCATTAACGCTTGCGTTTATAGGTGATGCGGTATATGAAGTATTTATAAGAACTTACTTAGTAGGTGAAAATAAAACTTTAAAGGTACAACAGTTACATTTGAAGACTGTTAATTATGTTAAGGCTAAGTCACAGAGTAATTATGCTAAGTTAATTTTAGATATGCTTGATGAGGATGAAATATCAGTGTTCAAAAGAGGAAGAAATACTAAATCTAGCACACCTAAGAATGCGGATGTTGGTGAATATAGATGGGCAACAGGATTTGAAGCCGTTATAGGATATTTATACATTGCAGGGAAAAATGAGAGATTAAATTATTTGCTTAATAAAATTATTGAAATGAGTGATGAGAATGGTAAAAGTTAAACTTGTGGAATTTACTCCAAATCCAGAAAAGGTAGTAGCTGCTGCCGCTAAATTATGTTATAGTTCAGTAGGAATTGATGAGATAACAGAGGGATTAGATGAAAATGCTACTAGCAAGTTTATAAAGATGCTAAGTAGCTATGGTCACCACTCACCAATGGAACATGTAAGTTTCACTTTTGGAATTGAAGGTGTATCTAGAAGCTTAACGCATCAATTGGTAAGACATAGAATAGCTTCTTACTCTCAACAAAGTCAAAGATATGTAAAATTAGATGCCTTTGAGTACATAATACCTCCATCAATAGCTAAAGATGAAAAGTGTAAGGCTATTTTTGTTGATGCAATGAGAAGAGATCAAGAAGATTATGATAAATTAGTAGATGCACTTAAGACTTCAAATTTGGAGGAATATATTAAAGAACAAAAAGAAAATAAGAAATGTAATGAGCTTACGGAAAAAGAGATAAAGTCATTAAAGTCTAAAGCTGAGAAGTCAGCTATTGAAGATGCTAGATATGTGTTTCCTAATGCATGTGAAACAAAGATTGTAGTTACAATGAATGCTAGGGAGCTTATAAATTTCTTTAGTCACAGATGCTGTATGAGAGCTCAATGGGAAATAAGAGGTTTAGCTGATGAGATGTTAAAGAAAGTAAAGGAAGTAGCTCCAAATCTATTTGCAGTATGTGGACCAAGCTGCGTAAAGGGAAGTTGTTCAGAGGGAGCTATGACTTGTGGTAAGCCTGTAGAAATAAGAAATAAATATTTGTCTTTATAGAAATAATATTAGAAATAGATAGTAGGAGCGATGAAATATGGAAGATAAAAAAAGAGGTAATAAAAACAGTAATAGGCCCAAACGTATAGGTAAAAATAGAAGGGACAATAATAGATTTGTAGAAGATATAAATATGGAAAGAAGAAATGCTCAACCTTACAGAAGTGAGACTATGAAAAATATAAGGACTGAAAGTTTTAATGGAACTGCAAGAGAAGATATGATCGAAGGAAGAAATGCAGTTATTGAAGCATTAAAATCTGATAGGACGATAGAATATATAATGATAGCACAAGGAGATACTAAGGGATCTATAAGTGTGGTTATTGCTTTAGCTAAAGAAAAGTCAGTAGTAGTTAAGTATGTTGATAGAGCTAAGCTTGATGGTATGAGTGAAACAGGTGCACATCAAGGAGTTATAGCTATAGTAACACCATATAACTATTGTAGTGTATCAGATATACTTAATAAGGCTAAAGAAAAAGGAGAAGATCCTTTTATATTAGTATTAGATGAAATCGAAGATCCACATAATTTCGGTTCTATAATTAGGATAGCAGAGGTTTGCGGAGTACATGGAATAATAATACCAAAGAGAAAAAATGTAGGGGTTACACCTACTGTTTATAAAACTTCAGCTGGGGCTACAGAATATATAAAGATTGCTAAAGTTACTAACATCAATGTAGCCATAGATGAACTAAAAGAAGCTGGTATATGGATATATGGAGCAGATATGCATGGAACACAATATTGCTATGATGCTGATCTAAAGGGAGCCGTAGCCTTAGTTATAGGAAGTGAAGGTAAGGGAATTTCTAAGTTAACTAAGTCAAAATGTGATGTATTGGTCAAAATACCTATGGTAGGGAAGGTTAATTCATTAAATGCATCAGTAGCATGTGGAATGATAAGTTATGAAATATTAAAACAAAGATTGAAATAGAGTAAATGGGGTATAGAATTGAAGCAAATTTTTGTGGATGGGTATAATGTAATTAATAGCTGGCCAGAATTAAATACTATAAAAGACTATAGTTACGAAGCTGCAAGAAATGGGCTTATAGATATACTTCTTAACTACTCGGCCTTTAGGGGATGCAAAGTAGTACTGGTATTTGACGCACATATGGTAAAAGGAAGCATAGAAAAGAAGGAAAGAAGAGATAATTTAACTATAGTTTTTACAAAGCATGATGAAACTGCGGACAGCTATATAGAGAGAACTGTAAATCATATAGGTAGAAAATCAGAGGTTTATGTTGTTACCTCTGATTCTCTAGAACAGCAATTAATATTTCAAAGAGGTGCTAATAGGGTATCTTCTTTAGAATTCTACCATTGGATTGAAGATGCAAAGAAAAATATATCTAGGCAATGTAAAAAGAATAGTTTCCACAATAAAAATCTTTTTGAGGAGTCTATAGACAAGGAAATGGTAGAAAAGCTAGAAAAGATAAGACGAAGCACATAATACATCTTGACTACATAAATTTTATTAAGGTATAATTAGAAATGAGGTCATTTATGCTTTGGAGGGGATATTGTTGGGAAATACAAGTGGCAATAATGAATTAAACTCCATATTTACGGGTAAGAAGGATGAAGAACTAGTGGCTATGGCGAGAGTAGGAAATGATAGGGCCTTAGAATATCTTCTTTGTAAATATCAAAATTTTGTGAAAGCTAAAGCAAAATCTTATTTTTTAATTGGAGCTGACAAAGAGGATATATATCAAGAAGGAATGATTGGGCTTTTTAAAGCCATAAGGGATTTTAAGGATGATAAATTGGCATCATTTAAAGTTTTTGCAGAATTATGCATAACAAGACAAATAATTACTGCTGTAAAAACTGCCACAAGACAAAAGCATATTCCATTAAATACATATATCTCTCTAAATAAGCCTATATATGACGAAGAGTCAGATAGAACTCTGTTAGATATATTAGCGGGAATAAGGGTATCTGATCCAGAAGAACTGATAATAGACAGAGAAGAAATGGAGAATATAGAAAGCAAGATAGAAGAAGTATTATCAGAGTTAGAAATGGAAGTTCTAAACTCTTATCTTGATGGTAAATCCTATCAGGAGATTGCAAGTGATTTAGATAGGCAAGCGAAGTCTATTGACAATGCACTTCAACGGGTCAAACGTAAACTAGAGAAGTGTTTAGAACAAAAATGAAATCGTATTGACAAACAAAAAAAAATCATATATAATAAGGAACTGACAAAAATATTTTAAAATGAATACATTATGTATTTAATGCTCATATAGCTCAGTAGGTAGAGCGTCACCTTGGTAAGGTGGAGGTCACCGGTTCAATCCCGGTTATGAGCTCCAGTTATTTCGCAACACACGTGGATAAGTTTACATTAAAAAAGTGAAAATATAATATTTTCTAATTAAGGAGGAATAAGAAATGGCAAAGGAAAAATTTGAAAGAAGCAAACCGCACGTTAATATTGGAACAATAGGACACGTAGACCACGGTAAAACAACATTAA
>CABIZX010000008.1 GCA_902363375.1 Clostridiaceae bacterium
AAGCGTGAAGCCCACCCTAAGATGAGATTTCCCATAACGTTAAGTTAGTAAGACTCCTGGAAGACCACCAGGTTGATAGGTGAGGGGTGTAAGCATGGTAACATGTTCAGCTGACTCATACTAATAAGTCGAGGGCTTGATCTAAAAAAAGACGAAATATTTCACTGTGTAATTTTGAGAGAATATTATATTTCTCAATGGGCGATGATATTGCAGACTTTTTCTATATGAGCAATATCCGTATATCAACAACTAAGTTAGTAGTATTATCGCAATACTAATGGAGATTTGGAATAAACTTCATTAAAGACAAACTTTCATAAGTTTGTGGAAGTACAAAGATATTTTTATATTATCTACGTACTTATCTGGTAATCATATCTTGAAGGTAACACCCGTACCCATGCCGAACACGAAGGTTAAGCTTCAAAGAGCCAAAAGTACTGCACGGGAAGCTGTGTGGGAGGATAGGTTATTGCCAGGTAGTTTGGTTCACTAGCTCAGTCGGTAGAGCACATGACTTTTAATCATGGTGTCCGGGGTTCGATCCCCCGGTGAGCCACCAACACCTTATTTTATAAGGTGTTTTTTTATGTATTTTTTGAATAATTTAAAGTTAGTGTATGTATTGTACATTTATAAAAATGATTAATTTTAAAATATTGAAATCGTATAGATACTCATAAAACTATTAAATATTAAAAATCCTATTGATTTATATATAAAATTAATATAAATTAAATAAGGAAGAAAATTAAATTTTATATTATATGGATGAACGTTATTGAAGATACTTGGTCTATTTAAGAAATAAGTAACCGTAGGAGAAAGAGTTGATTGTAAGCTTTTAATTAACTTGAAACTTTCAGGTTTAATACAATAACAGGACATGACCCTGGAGAGATCCTTTATGTATAGAGAATATATTATATACAGTTAAGGACATCAACGAAGCAACCTATATGGGAATCTTTCAGATAAAAGGACAGGGAGTAAAAAGCATTTATTAGTTATGCTTTTTACTCCTTTTATGTTGGGAAAATATTTATATAAATATTTGGATATAAGTGTTAAGGAGTGGAGAATAATGTTATTAGTAATTTTTGAGGTTATGGGAACTGTAGCTTTTGCAATTTCTGGAGCTTTAGTAGGAATGCAAAAAAAATTAGATTTATTCGGAGTTGTATTTTTAGGAATTATTACAGCGGTAGGGGGTGGAATATTTAGAGATTTAATATTAGGACAAACACCACCAGCGGCATTTATAAATCCTAGGTATTTTGTTATAAGTATAGTAGTAGCTATGGGTGCTTTTTATGGATATCCTAAATTGGTCACTATGTATACCACATCTAAAAGAGAAGAAATAATGTCTCAATCACAAGGTAATAAATATATGAGTAAAGATCAAATTTTTAAGATAGCCAATAAAAGAAAACAAATAGCTATTTTAAAAAAAGTAATACTAATATTTGATTCAATAGGTCTTGCTACATTTACAATATTAGGTGCTAATTTAGCTTTTAAGGAAGTCAATAGTAATGTATTTTTAGTAGTATGTATGGGATTAATTACAGGTGTTGGAGGTGGAATTATAAGAGATACCTTTGTACAGGATACTCCAATGATTTTTAAGAAGGAAATTTATGCTGTAGCGTCTATACTAGGTGCATCAGTATTCTATTTTGTAGATTTTATAAAATAAATTATGATGTAACTTTTTGGGTATGTTTTGCAATAATATTATTAATCAGAGCTATATCTATAAAGCTAAATTTAAATTTACCAATATTTAATTCTGATAAATATAATATAAATTTATAAAATATAGCAATTATATAATATAACATTGTATATATGTTTAATTCTTTGTATAATATTTTACTGTTTTAAGTGTTTTATATAAATAAAAATCACAAAATTAATATACTCACATATTATACTATTAGGATTAGTTATTAAAACTAAATCTTATGTAGGCAAACTTTATTGTAATAGTTCTAAAGGTAAAAATATTTTATAATACTATAAAATATTTAAGGAAAGTTAAAGATCTATTATAAAATTGATTAAAAAGTGGGGAGTATAAAAATGTTAAATAATAATGAATCTTTTTATTATGATGGAAACTGTGAACGAGGCTATGATAGGGAAGCTTTTGGTCAAGAATTAGGATATGGACAATCAAGAGAAAGATGTTGGGATGAAGAGACATATAGAGGTAGAGATGAAAGACGTTGTAGAAGGCCATGTCCACCATGCCCACCACCATGTCCACCACCATGCTGCCCTCCATGTCACTGCCAATGTCAAAATCATAACAACTGTTCAAACAGTGGAGATGAGTGGTTGATAATTATATTATTATTCTTCTGTTGGTGTCCATTTGGAGGATTTTTCTTCTAATTGATTAAGGAGAAATGTAATTTTAACCTGATATATAGATAAAATATTATAATAAATAAGTGTAAAATATAGAAATGATCATCGCTGTATATTAATATATATAGTGGTGATTATTTTTTTAAGGAGTAGTTATATGAGTAGAGAAGAAAAATTATTAAAATTAATTGAAGAAAGACTTAATAAGGATGAAGTTATTATTTATTATGTTGAAGGAGCTTTTGAGACTACCGTAAATGGGAGAAAAAATACAATGACAGGGCTATTAGCAGCTACCAATGAGCGAATTAGGTTTTGTGGTAAAAGATTTTTTTTAGTATATGATGATGTGATAGAATACAGGGATATAGAGGATATAGAAATTCATGAAGAAAAATTGGGATATAAAATTTTTATATCAGGAAAAGAAAGATCTTACTTTATGAATTTTGTAGTAAGTAAAGATGTACATAATTTTGTAGATAGTATAAAGAAAAATATATTAGATATTAAAAGATTGCATGATAAAGATTAAAGTATAATATTATGGTAAATAATAATAGTATAAATCTGGTGATTATACTATTAGAGGTTACACCCGTACCCATTCCGAACACGTAAGTTAAGGTCTAATAGGCTATATATACTGTATTACTAAAATGTGGGAAAAGTAGTTATTGCTGGGTATAGAACAGAAGCTAAAGAAATTTTAAGAAATAGGATAAAATATATATTTAGGTTTTATTAATAATATGTTTAGGATGGTTATTAATAAATCTAATATTAAATTAACAAAAGATTATATAAAGAAAGATCTTAAATAAATAGGAGAAGGGATTGTTTTAATTCCTTCTCCTATTTTTATGTATTCATTTATTCCATAAATTTAAGATAAATTTAAGATAAATAATTTATTATATCCTTGTGGAGATGATACAAGGAGGTGATTAATATGGAACAGCTTAAATTGAGATATGAAATAAAACATTTAATAAATATCTCAGACTACTATGTAATTAGAAGTAGGTTAAAGAATATTGCACAACTAGATGAAAATTCTGGAGAAAGGGGTATTTATACTATAAGAAGTCTATATTTTGATAATGTTAATGATAAGGCTTTAGTTGAGAAAATTAATGGGGTAAATAATAGAGAAAAATTTAGATTAAGATTCTATAACAATAACCATGACTTTATAAAGCTAGAGAAAAAGAGTAAAGTTAATGGATTATGCAGTAAAATTACGACAAATGTATCTGTAGCTCAATGTGAAGCTATAATTAAAAATAATGTTAAAGATATATTTCAATATAAGGATCCTGTTTTAATAGAGCTATATTCTAAGATGAAATATGATTTATTGAGACCTAAGACCATAGTTGAGTATGAAAGAGAGGCCTATATATTTAAACCTGGGAATGTAAGAATTACTTTTGATAGTAATATTAGAAGCGGTCTATACTCACAAAATTTTTTTGATGGCAACCTTGCTACAATAGGTATGCCTAAAGCAAGTCCTATAATTCTAGAGGTAAAGTTTGATGAATTTTTACCAGAAATTATTAAAGATGTAATTCAAACTAATGATAGAGAAAGCTCAGCATTTTCAAAGTATGCAGCTTGCAGAATTTATGGATAAATTTAATTTATTTGGAGGTAATAAAGATGGATAAAGCATTAAGTTTTAATGATATTTTTAAATCAAGTTTTTTAGAGAAAGCATCAAGCTTTTCAATTGTAGACGTAGTTGTAGCTATGGGTATAGCTTTTGCTATTGGGCTTTTTATATTTTTAATATATAAAAAAACTTTTAAAGGTGTAATGTACTCAGAGAGTTTTGGAACTTCTTTAATTGCAATGACCTTAGTAACAACATTAATTATACTTGCTATAACTTCTAATGTTGTACTTTCACTTGGTATGGTTGGTGCATTATCAATTGTAAGATTTCGTACAGCAGTTAAGGAACCAATGGATATTGCATTTTTATTTTGGGCAATAAGTGGGGGAATTGTTGTAGGAGCAGGATTAATACCACTTGCAGTATTGGGATCAGCATTTATAGGAATTATAATTATGATGTTTGTAAATAGAAAAAGTACTGATAATCCTTATATTTTAGTTATAAGTTGTCAAGGCGATGATAGTGAAAATAATGCGCTACAGTATATTAGAAAAAGTGTAAAAAAATATGTAGTTAAGTCTAAGACTGTTTCTGCAGGTAGTAATATTGAATTAACTGTTGAGATAAGATTAAAAGAAATGTCTACTCAATTCGTTAATGAAATAAGTCGCATGTCGGGAGTAAATAATGCAGTATTAGTAAGTTACAATGGAGAATATATGTCTTAATATTTAGGTGGTGTATGAATTGATTTCAAATAAATATATAAATATTATTATAGCCATCATTATGACATTAAGTATGATTTTTGCTGGAATATTAGTAGCTATAGATACTTCCACATATGATTCCAATAATTCTAGTGAGATAACTCAGCCAGAATATATAACAGAACTTTTCAATAAAGATGAAGTTATGGAAATTAATATAGATATTGATGAAGAACTATGGAATGAGTTAATAAATAATGCTATGAGTGAAGAGTATTATAATGCAAATATAACTGTTAATGGAGAGACTTACTATAATGTTGGGCTTCGTGCTAAGGGGAATACTACATTATCCCAAATAGCTAGTGATGATACTACTGATAGATACAGTTTTAAAGTCAAATTTGATGAATATATTAATGAACAAACCCTTAAAGGTCTTGAAAAATTAGCTTTAAATAATATGATGCAGGATACAACTTATATGAAAGAGTATCTTTCCTATGATTTATTAAATAAAATGGGAATTTCTACTCCCGCATTTCAATATGCTAATATAACTTTAAATGGAGAACCATGGGGATTATATCTAGCCATTGAGGTTATGGAAGAAAGTTATATTGAAAGATATTATGGAAGCTCTAAAGGAAATCTGTATAAACCAGAGACTACTAATTTAGCAGGAGCTGATAGAGTTAACATTGGAGCGATAGGTGGGATAGACGAACCAAATAAGAATACAATAAATTTTCAGGATGAAGATAGAAATAAGGATATAGGTATGCCTAATGATGAGGTGAATAAAAATAATAAAGAATTTAATAATGAAGAAAATTTAAAATCTCCACCACCAAAACCAGAAATGGGGAATGGTACTCAGGGGCAGGATATGGACGGGATTAATGGTCCACCAGGCCAAAATAGTGAAGATAAAAATGATAATGTACCTAATATGCAACAAGATAAACCAATGAATGGAGCCATGGGAAGAAATGTTGGTGGCGCAGATCTAGTATACTCTGGGGATGAACAATCTAATTATTCTACTATATTTGAAGGTGCTATTTTTAATCATACTAGTGAAGAAGACTATGATAGAGTAATAGCTATGATAAAAAGCCTTAATGAAGATATTGATAATATAGAACAATACTTAGATGTAGATGAAGTATTAAGATACTTTGCTGTAAATACATTTCTTGTAAATTTAGATAGTTATGTATGTAATATGAAGCATAATTACTATTTATATGAACAGGAGGGGGTATTCTCTATACTTCCTTGGGATTATAATCTATCCTTTGGAGGATTTCAATCAGGAAGTGCTAGTAATGCTATAAATTTTCCGATTGATAATCCTGTATCGGATAGTTTAGAAAGTAGCCCTCTTATAGGAAAACTTTTAGAAGTTGAAAAATATAAAGAAATGTATCACAAATATCTTAATGAGATAGTTGAGAATTATATAAATAGTGGAGTATTTACGAATACAGTTAGTGATATAGATAAATTAATTGGAGAGTATGTAAAAAATGATGCAACTGCATTTTATACTTATGACGAGTATACGGCATCTATTTCGGAGCTAATAACCTTTGGAATAGATAGAGCTAAAAGTATATCAGCTCAATTAGAAGGAACTCAACCTACTACATCTACAGGAAATATATCTACTAACTTAAATTTAGCCGCTCTTGGAAGCCAAGGTGGGGGAGATAGAGTAGGAAATAAAGGAGAAATTCCAGATGAAAATATGCCTAAAGACTTCAATATGGAAAATGCTAAGGAAGATAATAGAGAAAAGAGTTTTTCTCCTCAAGATACTTATGGTGACACAAGTATTAAGTCTAGTTTAATCACTTATGCTATATCTACTGGAGGAATAATTATAGCATTATTGATAGTATTAAATTTTAAAAGAAAGAAATATCATATTTAAAATAATAAAAGCTATCATAGATATATTTAAATATATCTATGATAGCTTTTAGCTTTTTATATTTAACTAATTTATGCTAAAGTAGAGCTTTTAATTTCTAAGAGCGGAAGCTCCACGATAAATGATGTATCTTTACCTAAATTACTTTTAGCATAAATTTTTCCATTATGCTTAGCCACTATAGCATTAGCAATAGCTAGACCCAAACCATAACCTCCAGTTTTACGTTGTCTAGATTCATCTGAACGGTAGAATCTTTCAAAGATTTTTTCTAGATCTTTAGATGGAATTCCTTCACCAGTATTAGTAATAATAATTTCTACTTTAGATTTTAATCTATTTGAGGATATGGAAATAGTTCCATACTTAGAGGTATGCTTGATAGCATTATCTATTAATATATTAAAAAGCTTTTTTATCTCTTCCAAATCTCCATTTATATAAAGATTATCACTTAAGCTACTTTCTATATTTATTCCATTTTCAAAGAAAATAGCCTCAAAGGACATTAATAAGTTTTCTAAGAGCTTATTTAATCTTATGGACTGTAGATTAAGAACCTTTTCGCCTTGATCAAATCTAGCCAGTGATAGCATATCGTCAATAAGGAGAGATATTCTATCAGTCTGTATGTTAATATAATTCATCCATTTACTTTGACTTTCAACAGTTCTATCCTTATTAGATAGAACTAAGCCAAGATTAGTTTTAATAATGGCAATAGGAGTTCTAAGCTCATGAGAGGCATCCGTAATAAATTGTTTTTGCTTTTCAAAGGCTTCTTTAATTGGAGATATAGTTTTATAGGCTAAATAATAACTTATAATAAATAGTACTAGTAGACTAGCAAATCCAGTTAAAAAGAAAGTCTTTAAAAGATTTTTTAATAGAGTTTGATAGGGTGCTTTATTTACTAGAGCAATTCGATTATATCTTGGACCTAAATCTTTTAAATATGCAAAATCTGTGTTCTCAATCTGTATAACCCCTGAAGAAGAGTCAAGGGATAAGATATTAGTAGCTGAGTCTATAAGAATATTCTTATCAAGATTATAAGGAGCAAGGATTGCAACTATATTTAAGTTGTTATCTAAATCTATTATTATACCATTATTAAGTCCAACGCCTTTGTTAGGACCACCATTCTTAGGTTCATGAATTAGAGCATTAAGAGAAAATTTAATTTGATTTTCTCCACTATTCCAGGTTATAAAATATATTACTCCAAATATACAGAGAAATACAAAGGTTAAAAGAGACATATTAATTATGACAAATTTGAATTTAAGTTTTTTGAACATATTATTCCTCCAATTTATAACCAATACCACGAAGAGTAGAGATTTTAGATTTGGAACCAATGTAGGTTAATTTTTTCCTTAGAAATGATATATAAACCTCAATATTATTGTATTCGGCATCTGAATCATATCCCCAAACTTTGGTGATTAAATCATCTTTGGTAACTATAAGAGTAGGCCTTTCCATAAAATATTTTAATATTTCAAATTCTTTTAAAGTAAGTCTTATGGAGTCTGCAGTACCTTCAAGTTCATAGGTAGATATATTCAAAGACAAGTCACTGAAATGAAGGGAGTTATCATTTATAACCTCTGCTTTTCTTCTACTTAGAGCTCTTAATCTAGCAAGAAGCTCTTCATGAGAAAAAGGTTTTACTAAATAATCATCTGCTCCATAATCGAGCCCCTTTACCTTATCTTGGATTTCTCCTTTAGCAGTTAAAAGCAGAATAGGAGTTGTTATATTATTGGCTCTCAATTCTTTTAAAACATCTAAGCCATTAACTTTAGGCATCATTATATCCAATATAATTAAATCATATATACCTGTAAGTCCATAATCAATACCAGATTCACCATCATAAACGCTATCTACCATATATTTATTTTTAATAAGAATTTCTTTTAAAGCTTCAGAAAGTTGGATTTCATCTTCGACTAATAATAATTTCATAGCGCATCACCTCGTTATCTATGCTTTTTAATCTATTGAATGTTATTTTATTTAATTTTATCATATAAAGCTTAAATTTATATTAAAATCACTAAAAGAGCTAATGAAGATTATAAATCTTGATAGTGTTTTGTAAAGAATGAAGAGTTGAATAAAGGACTAATCAGTGTAGACAGTGCTATAGATTCGTTTAAAAATATTGCATCCTTAGTTTTAAATATGGTACCTAAGATAGAAGATGTAGCCTAACTTCAAAATAAATTAATTTTTATTTTAAAGTCTTTTGTTTAATTTATTAAAAATTTGAAATACTAATTAATACATGAATTCTAACTAAATTAATAAAGTTATACATATTAGTGGAGGTATAATGGAAATATTAGAAGGAAAGCACATTAATCTTAAATTTATTAGGATAATAGCTATTTTATTTATAGTAGGAATGTGTGTTAATTTATTTTTCATCAATTTAAAGAAAGATGAAAAATCTACTGAAGTTAGTGTGAAAGAAGTGGAGGTAGCAGAGAAACAGCTACCAGTACCATTTGGTAATAAAATAGAGTTATACAGTGAAATATATGGCTTAGATCCTTATTTAGTAGCGGCTATAATTAAAACAGAAAGTGGATTTAAGAAAGATATTGTATCTGATATGGGAGCAGTAGGATTAATGCAAATAATGCCAAGCACAGGAGAATGGATAGCAAAACAATTAAACATAGAAGGTTTTTCTACAGATATGCTGAAGAATGAAGATATAAATATAGAGATGGGATGTTGGTATCTTAATTATTTAAGAGATCAGCTTAACCATACAAATGAGATACTGGCAGCCTATAATGGAGGAATAGGAAATGTATTTAAATGGCTTCAAGACACACGATATTCTAATGATGGGGAAGTAATTCACACAATACCTTTTAAAGAAACAGTAAGTTATATACAAAAAGTTGTAGTAGTTTATAATGAATATATAGATTTATATGAAAGTGAAGAATAATATTATATTTATTTAGAATAGATATAACTAAAGCAATATTTAAGGTGAGCAAATGTATTTTATAACATTAACTCTTCCAACTCCAAAGAGAATGATAAAGAAACTTAAAGGCATTTTGACCTGGGATAGAGTAAGTATCTATGCTTTAGTAGGTTCTGGTATAATAATTATATACTTCGGGGACTATCCATTAAAAATATTTCCAATCACAGCTCTCATGTATTATGCTGTAGTATATGAGCTTATTGCTAGAGACATTATAGTATTGCCATATTCATATCCATACATTGATGAAGTTATGTTCTATCAATAGAATAAGCCTATAGAAGTTATTTGAAATAATTTCTATAGGTTTATTATTTTTAGTTATAATATCTGGAGATATGTATAGAATTATAATATGCGGCTGTAAAATACTGTTAAGGGAGTGGTGAAATGAGTAATGACTTATTTTTACTTAATAAAAATCTAGGAAGAAAAAAATATATTATATACGTATCAGCTTTTTTATTAGGATTTATAATATTAGAAGCTATTGGAGTTTTTTTAACTTTTAAATTAGAGAAAACAAACTACGATTTGTTAATAGCAGCTTCAATGTCTTTTCAAATTACATTGATGGTTTTTATAAATTTAATGTTGTTTATATTAAGTTATAAAAGATTTGTAGATATAAATTTACCAGGTTTATTTGGAATACTTGCAGCTATTATTTTTATTCAAATTCCTGTGATAATAACTCTTATGCTTGTTAATAAAAAAAGAGATAAAAAATCAATAAAAGAAAGTAACGTAGAAGACTTAGCAAATGATGCAACTATAACTCTATATGATCAAGAGGAAGTTGCTGAACTAGTACAATCTAATTCAGGAAAATAATAAAAAGTGGTTGAATTATTTAATTCAATCACTTTTGTATTGTGTTAATATATAAGTATAATATTTAGTTAAGGTGGAAATTATATGCTTTACAATAAAGATGATTATTTTTTGTCTATAAAATTAATTGCTTTAATATTTAGTACTTATGTATATATAAATTATGATTCCTTTAATGTATCTGTAATTATTGGACTGTTATGCTTCGTGATAATAAATATAACTTTTTACTATACAGACAGCCTTAAATGGAGATTAGGATTAACAATAGCATCTCTATTAATCTCATATCTTATGGGTAAAGAGTATAATAATATATTTTTTATCTTAATTAATTTTACATTTTTTGATATAGGAATATTAAAAAATAAAAAAATTATTTACTCATTAGTATGGTGTATTTGCTTTATAATTTTAATACCTAAATCTTTAGTGATGATTTATTTATTATTTGTAATATTTTATTATATAATTACAAGAATTCTAATTAATGAAGTAGGTTCATTGGATAAAGTGTGGAGAGACAATTTAATTTTAAAAGAGAAAGTAGATAAGTATAGGAAAGAAGTAGAGAGTGAGAAGAATTATTCAAAACAGGTAGTGTATACTACAAAATTAGAAGAAAGAAATAAAATATCTAAGGAAATGCATGATAAAATTGGACATACTATAGCTTCTAGTTTAATGCATCTAGAAGCAACTAAGCTAATAATAGATACAGATATAAATGAAGCTAAAAATATGATAAATACAACTATTCAAGTTTTAAGAGGCGGTATGAATGAAATTAGAAATACTCTAAAAGTAATTAAGCCATCAGAAGAAGAGTTAGGGATTAATCGAGTAAAATCAATTTTGGATAATGCCTTTAATCATAGTGATTATGAGTATAGCTTTAAGTACTCTGGAAATATCGATAAGATTAATTATAGTCATTGGAAATGTATAATTGATAACTTACTGGAGGGAATAACAAATATAAAAAAACACTCTAATGGAGACTTTGTTGTATTAAACATTGATGTACTAAATAAGATTGTCAGAATATCATTAAATGACAATGGTGGGGGAATAGATAATATAAAAAAGAGTATAGGACTTAAAGCTATGGAGGAGAGAGTAATAGACTTAGGTGGAAATATAAGTTTTAATGGATATAATGGATTTACTATAGTAATGACTCTACCTTTAGAATAAAAATTATAATTAAATATTTTTTATACTTATATAAAAATCAAAGAGATTCCATAAAATAAACTAATTTATTTTGTGAAATCTCTTTTTAAAAATATTTAATATGAAACTTACATGTACTAATTTTATCAGCATCATTCTAGCTTAAACTTAAGTTTGTAGGCAGCTGCTGAAAATAGAGCAAGAGAAAACAGAAGTAGTATGAGTATATTAATAATAATAGAAGGTATGCCCATACCCATTTGTAGTTTTGTCATTCCATCCATAACCCAGTACTGAGGTGTAAAAGTAGCAATGACTTTGAGATTTTCAGGAAAAGTTTTAAGTGGAATAAAGGTTCCAGATACCATAGTGGTAATAGTTATTACTAAGTTGCAAAACATTCCATGACCTCTAGAATTAAAGAATAAAGCTATAGAGAAAGTACCAAAAGCAACAGTAACTAAAGATATGCCTAGTAACAAAGTTAATAAAGGAAGAAAATCAATTCCATTTGGTATACCCATTAAATAATTTAAAGTTAAAAGAGTAATAAGAAATTGTAAAGATAGGATTAAGAAATTTGCCAATATATTACCTCCAATATATTGGAAGGGTGTGACTGGAGTAGTGAATATTCTAAAGTAAGTTTTATTCCATCTTTCAGATAATATAATATAAGCTATAGAAGAAGATCTTATCATTAAATAAAAAATTATAAAACCAATAGCAGTTTGGGTTAGATCAAACTTATCATGCAAATCTGATAAATAAATTTCAGTAAGTTTAATTGAGCCTTCATCATATTTTGAAAGCAATTTATTATATTTATTATAGTCGTTATCAGATGAGAGACTAAGGGTATATAAATCTTGAATTTTAACATTTAACATAGATTCAATAGCACTTCCAATGGTGTTGTTTTCTTCGGCAAGGAGATTTATAGTCTTAGGTGTTCCAGCCAAGATACTATCTTCAAAACCTATTGGAATGTCAATGGCTATAGGTATATGATTTTCTAACATAGTAGATTTAGCAGTAGATTCATCAAGATGAACTGTTTCAATTGAAAAACCTCTATCTAAATAATTTGTTATCAAATTAGATGAATTAGAGACATCATTATCAATAATACCGACCTTTAAAGTTCCATAATTAAAACCAAATAGCTTTAAAGTTACCACGATTACAGCTATAGGCATGATGAACTTAAGTATAGAGAAATCATCTTTAAATATAAGCTTTAGATTTTTTTCGGTTATGGTCCAAAGAATTTTCATTAATACCCCTCCTTACTATTGGATATATAAAAGGTTGAGATTAAAAATATAAAACCTAAACATATACAATATAAAATGCTTATATAAAACTTAGAATAATCCTCATAAAAAGAAATTGAAAGGATAGATTTATTAATTAGTGTCAAAGGTGATGCATATCGAACTAAATTAAATAATTTATCTCCATCTCCAATATAGAAATATCCGCCACCTAAAAAGGTCATGAGAGGAATGATTAATGAATTAAGAAAAAATGAACCTTGTCTTTCTTCTTTAAATATATAACCCAATAAAACACCGAGGGTTGTTCCATAAAAGTTTAAAGATAATAGAAGCAGTATAACCGATAAAAAATCTTTCCCCCAATAAGTCTTTAAAATCATTATTGAATATAATATAGCAGGAATTAAAAATACTATTGTTACAATAAATGATGAAAGAACTTTAGTCAGTATATAGGAAGTTTTAGAAAGGTTTCCTTGAAAACACCTAGATTCTATATTACTTCGTCGGTTATTATAAATACTGTAGAATCCATAGACAGATCCATAAAGTATCATCATGGTTATTTCCACAATTCCGTAATAATCATAGGAAGAGAAGCTTCTCTTTCCTTGAAAACTTGAAGTTGTGACGAAAGTTTGATCTTTAATATTAATGCTTTCGTGAAGATCGCTAGACAATGAGACCTTTTTAGCTATAGTATCAAGTATATTAACAATAATGTCTGTAGAATATCGATTGTTAGAATTTTTATAAATTATAATATTATCATCCTTAAATTCAACTAATATGGAACCAAGGACTTGAACCTCTTTTTTTCCTTCATTTAATGAAGTACTTTCTTTAAAATCTATATTATTTTCCTTACATAACTTCAAAAATAAATCTAATATAGCATTCTCTTCATCATGATTAGTTGAAGAGGTAAAATTGTTTATATAAACTATAGTTTTAGGTTTAAATTCATAACTTGAAGAAAATGAACTACTTAAAGTTATCCCAAGAGTAGTCATTAATACTATAGGAATTAATGTCATTGATAGCATAGAGGTCTTGTCTCTCATAAGATCTAAAATATCATAATAAAGTACATTCAAAAATTTCATGATTTCCTCCTAATCCCTAAGTTTTTTACCAGTTAAGGTTAAAAATACGTCTTCTAAATCTAAAGATTTGTATCCTAAATTTTTTATTTCTATATTATTAGAAGTAAAAAAATTTATAATATGGTTTAAGTTTGATACATCCTTACTTGAACTTATTAATACCTTACCTTTATTAACTGTGTATTGAGTTACCCCTTTGATTTGCATAAGATTTTCAAGTAAATTCTCATTGATATCATAGACTTCAATTTCTAAAGTAGAATTATCAGAAATTAAAGAAATTAATTCATCTTTAGTCCCCTTAGCTATAAGCTTTCCATTGTCCATAATAGCTATTTTATTACAAAGCTGCTGAACTTCCTCCATATAGTGTGATGTATAAATAATGGTACAACCTTCCTCATTAAGTTTTTTTACCATATGAAGGATATGATTTCTAGATTGTGTGTCTATTCCTACAGTAGGCTCATCCATAATTATAATTTCAGGTTTATGTGATATAGCACAAGCAATATTTAGTCTACGTTGCATACCGCTAGACAGGTGTTTACATTTAGTGCTTTTATGGTCTTGCAAAGATGTGAAATCCAGTGCAAAATCTAAACCTTCTTTTAATAGATTTTTTCTAAGGCCATAGAGTTTTGCAAAAAAGATTATATTTTCTTCCACCGTAAGATTTTCATAGAGAGCAATATTTTGAGGAACAATACCCATGCGACTTTTAATTTCTGGCGCATGCTTAAAAAAGGACTTACCGAAGATTTCTATTTCACCCTTCGTAGGTTTTAATATGGAAGTAATCATATTTATAGTAGTGGTTTTACCAGCTCCGTTTGGACCTAAAAAGCCTAAAATTTCACCTTTATCTATGGAGAGACTTAAATTATCTACTGCTAAATTATCTTCAAAGCTCTTAGTAAGATTTTTTATATTTATTAACATTAAAACAACTCCTTAAAGTTAAATAGTTCATATTTAAATTATATAAAAAACCTTTTCTACAAATCAGTAGAAAAGGTCATAGTGTCATATGACTTTAGTAATAATTAAAGTTCTCCCTTCAAATAATAAACAGCAATTTGGGTCCTATGTTTTAGATTAGTTTTAGTCAATATGTTAGTGATGTAATTTTTCACAGTTCCTTCAGTAATAAAGAGCTTTTCTGATATCTCTCTATTACTCAGTCCATCAGCAATTAGTTCTATAATCTCTAATTCTCGTCTTGAGAATATATCCCTACAAGTTTTAGAAAATAAATTAGAAGAGGTAGAAACTAGTCTATCTATTATCTTATTTTCTATTACACCATTCCCATTATGGACAACCTTAATGGTATTGATTATTGTATCAGGAGAATTACTTTTTAATAAATATCCTTTCGCTCCATTTTTTAGAGCTGAGGATATATATTCATCTTCATCAAAGGTGGTTAAGATTATAATCTTAGTAGAAGTATTATCAAAGATTTTTTTAGTAGCTTCAACACCGTTTAATTTGGGCATACGAATATCTAAAAGAGCCACGTCAACTTGGTTATTAAGGCAATAATCAGTAGCTTCAATACCATTTTTACAAATACTAACTACATTTAGGTCCTTATCCATAGATAATATAATTTTTAAACTTTCTCTTATAAGAGAATCATCGTCACAAATTAAAACACTAATACTCATAATAACTCCTATTTTGAAATTTTTTATTTAATGAATTATATAAATAATTCTATAAAAATTATTAAAAACCTTTATATATACCCTCTAATCTAGGACATGTTAAGTAGTATCTATGTGTTTTTTATTTTAAATTGGATATAACAAAAAATAGCGAGATTACCCCGGGGGTGGGTATCTACGCTATTTTTAGAATAGTTATTCTAGAGGATTACAATATGGCTGAAACCAAGTTTGAGGGAAATTACAAAGTGGACATAGTTTAGGAGCTGTGGATCCTTCATGAATATATCCACAGTTTGTACATTGCCATAGAGAGTTAGAACATCCCTTATACAATGTAGAGCTAAGTAATCTATTGTAAAGAGCACGGAATCTTAAATCGTGTTCTGTTTCTACTTCAGCAAGTTCTTTATAGAAGTCTGCTATTTCGTGGAACCCTTCCTTTCTTGCGACTTCCTCATATTCTTTATAAATTGCAGTTGCTTCAGCAGTCTCGCCCATAAAGGCATTCATTAAGTTTTCTTCTGTAGATTTTACTTTATCAAGAAAGTCATTATAAACCCTCCTGGCATGAGCAAGTTCATTGTAGGCAGTTTCATCAAAAACTTGAGCTATATAATGATAACCTTCTTGTCTAGCCTTTTCTGCAAATAATGTATACTTAGTGTTAGCCTTACTTTCGCCGGTAAAGGTCTTTCTTAAGTTTTTTTCAGTTTGGCTTCCATTAAGATCCATATAAATCTCCTAAAAATTATTATCTAGTTATAATATACTAATTAATATGTAGAATGGTTACAAAAATAGGCTATCAAACTTAATTTAAGTTTGATAGCCTATTTTTTATTAATATACTGATCAGTATCTATAATAAATCTTACACAGAAATTTTATTCTTCATAATAGCTAAAGCAATAAAATAGACAGTTTTTGTATTGTGGAAGATCACTCTCAAGTATAACATGACCATTATCAGGCATTTTAGTATAGAATTTTTTAGAGCCATCCTCAAATCTAACTTCTATAGTTCTGAGCTTTTTAAAAAGCTCATTAGCTAGCTCATAATTAATAGGTTTAATTATTCTCCATTTATCATTAAGGCTTACATGTTTGTCCTTTGAAAGTTTTACACGCCTATGAATGATGAACTTTTCAGGGCCCCTAAGTTCAAGAGTATGACCTTCAGGGTTAATAGCTCTGTAAGTTGGATTAGAGTCTAAAATTTGAAATGCCTCTAAAGTTGATAAATTGTATTCTAACATAAAAATAACCTCCTTAAAATATTTTCGATTTATTACAGTTGTAAATTTCCTTTTATAAATAAGTGTAATGTTATAATTATATCATAATACAATTATAAATAAAGACATTTATTTGTAAATATATCATAATATTCTAAATATTCGATTTATTATATTTGAATCTTATGTTATCATATAGAATATAAGTAACTATAAATATGAGGGGATATTAATTTTAAATTTGGGGGAATTTAAATGAATATGAAGTTGTTAAAAAATATTTCATGGTTGATAACTATGGATGTTAAGGAAAATATATTTGAGAACATGGATTTACTAATAGAAGATAACAAGATAAAAAAGATAGAAAAAAATATAGATATTTCTAATATGGATAATAAAGTACAGGTAATAGATTGCACAGGTATGGCTGTATTGCCGGGATTTGTAAATACCCATCATCACATTTATCAAAGCTTATTTAGGGGAATTAGAGAAGTTCAGAATATGAGCCTTTTTCCATGGCTAAGAAGGCTTTATGAATTTTGGAAACACTTAGATTGCGAGAGTATATACTATGGGGCATTGGTTAGTTTCAGTGAGTTAGTACGTACCGGTTGTACAACTACAGCAGATCATCATTATATATTTCCACAAAAATCTAGTAATAATTTGATTGATGAGGAGATTAAAGCTGCTAAGAAAATTGGAATAAGATTTCATGCTGCAAGAGGTTCAATGAATTTAGGAAAAGAACAAGGTGGGTTACCTCCATCCTCAGTTATTCAAACTGAGGAAGAGATTTTATTAGATTCTGAAAGGTTAATAGATAATTATCATGATTATAGAGATTTAGCAATGACAAGAATTGCTTTAGCACCATGCTCACCTTTTTCTGTAACTAAAAATTTAATGTGGGAAACAAAAAATTTAGCAAGAAAAAAGGGTATAATGCTCCATACACATCTCTGTGAGACTATAGATGAAGAAATGTATTGTAAAGAAATGTATGATAAAACTCCAATAGAACTCATGGAGGAATTAGAATGGATAGGTAGTGATGTATGGTTTGCGCATGGTATATACTTAAGTGATAGAGAAATGAAGGCTATTCAAGGCGCAGGTATATCTCATTGTCCAACTTCTAATATGAAATTAGGCAGTGGAATATGTAAGACCAGCGAGCTTATAAAAGTGGGAATACCTATAGGTATAGGTGTAGATGGAAGTGCTTCTAATGATGGTTCAAATATGTGGGAAGAAGTTAGGAGAACATATTTATTGAATCATCTGAAATATGGAAGTACAGGGTTAAGTGCCTACGAAATATTAAAAATGGCTACAAAGGGTGGTGCAGAAGTATTAGGAAGAAAAGATATAGGTAGTCTAGAAGTAAATAAGGCAGCTGATATTATTATTATTGATTTAAAAGATATATCTTTTGCGGGATGTGAGGACCCTATAGTTGCTATAGTATGTTGTGGTAATTCAAGTTTTGTAAAATACACTATTATAAATGGACAAATAGTGTTTAAAGATGGAATTATATCAACTGTAGATGATGAGAGGATAAGATTGAAAGCAAATACCCTATCTAAGGAAATAAGGGACAAAGAAATCGGTCTAAGAAGTATAAATTAAAGATTTGTGGTTACGCTAATATCACAAAGGAGTGATATCATGACTAATATGAAAAGAACACAAAATAATAAAAAACAAGATGGACATTTTAAAAAGAAAAATATAAATCATGATCCACAGACAGAAAGTGCAAAAGCTATATTTAATGGACCTAAAGTTGAATATAATGGACCAAAAGCGAAGGAACATGATCCAAAGGATTTTATAATTTAATATTTAATTAAAGCTTAAAGGATATATTATATAAGGCTAAGTCATATATAAAATGGTCCCTATGTAAAGGACATTTTGAAAAAGACTATGCAGCTAAAAGCTGATTTCTATATTGGATAGGAGTCAGCTTTTTTAATCCCCATTGATATCTGAAATTATTAT
>CABIZX010000009.1 GCA_902363375.1 Clostridiaceae bacterium
TTCTCTGTTTAATTTTCAAAGACCATTTGGTTTTCATTATCATCGGTTACTCCCGACGACTCTTACTATTCTACTAGATAATTTCTTATCTGTCAACAACTTTCTTAAGATTTTTTTCTTAAATTTTGTTGTTTGTTATCGCATCACTTAGCGACATGGATTATCTTATCATGATCTTCAATGTCTACACTTTAATTATTTACCTATTAAATAGATAATATTCATATATTACTATATTTTTCACCAAAATACTTCTTTTTTCTTGTATTGATACACCAGGAAAAGTATCTTTATTGATGCTTACTATATATTGTATATTGGTCCCCTTTTTCTGAACTTATCGTATATTTAAATAATATTTAGTGATATAATATTAATAATTAATATTAGTTAATTATTAATATTAATTTTCTTTAGGAGGATGATAATAATGAATGATATATTAGAATTAAAAAAAGCTCCAGATTTTTCTTTGCCTGGTAGTGATAATAATAT
Source organism: Clostridiaceae bacterium (assembly GCA_902363375.1). Taxonomy (GTDB): domain Bacteria; phylum Bacillota; class Clostridia; order Clostridiales; family Clostridiaceae; genus Clostridium_J. Next base: position 496 of record CABIZX010000009.1, read on the forward strand.
CCACTCTATAACTGATTTCTTAGGTAAAAATATTGTCTTATATTTTTATCCAAAAGATAATACCCTAGGATGTACAACTGAAGCAATTAACTTTAGAGATAATAATGAGGTTTTAAATGAATTAAATACAGTTATTATTGGAATCAGTAAGGATAGTATTAAGTCCCATGAAAGATTTATTGAAAAGCAAGGTCTTAACTTTCTTCTATTAGCTGATGAAGATAAATCTGTTTGTGAATTATATGATGTTTTAAAAGAAAAAAACATGTATGGTAAGAAAACTATAGGAGTAGAGCGAAGTACTTTTATAATAAATAAAGATGGCTACATAGTTAAAGAATTTAGAAAAGTTAAAGTTCCAGGTCATGTAGACGAAGTAGTTAACTTTATTAAAGAAAATATGATATAAATATATTAAATAAGAATATATTTATATTTTACTTCTAATTATTTACCATTATTAATGCAGTAAACTTTTGTTTTGTAACAAAGGTTTACTGCATTTTTACTTAATAACATCGATTCTAATTATATATATTTATATTTATATATATCTTCATTTATTTTGAAATAAGCTAATTACCTAATATTAATCTCCAAATAAATAATAACCTAATTTATTATATTGTTTTGGAATTAATTCTATAAACTTATAAGTAAATACCTATCATAATGATAATATATATATATTTTACAAATACATTACTCCTATTTAAAATAATCGTGAGATAAAAATTTTTCATAACAATTATAAATAAAGATAGGAGATTTAAAATCATGGAAAATACATCAAGAAAAGATTCAAAAGTATTATGGCAATTATTTAAGTCAACCTTTTCCCTAAGTGCATTTACCTTTGGTGGTGGGTTTGTGATCGTATCTTTGATGAAGAAGAAATTTGTAGAAGAGCTTCAATGGCTAGATGAAAGTGAGATGCTAGATATTACTGCCATTGCTCAGTCATCCCCAGGACCAATCCCTATTAATGCATCTGTAATATTAGGATATCGCATGAGTGGAATTTTAGGCTCAATTATATCTGTTATCGGGACAGCCCTTCCACCTCTAATTATTATTTCTATAATATCTATGTTCTATCAACAATTTCGTGATAACGCTATTATAGCTATTGCTCTTCAAGTAATGCGTGCAGGAGTAGCAGCTGTTATTTTTGATGTTGTTCTAAATCTTGCAAAAAATATAATTAAAACTCGTAATGTAATGTATATAGCTATGATGTTTATTACCTTTTTAATGACTTATGTATTTGGAATTAGTGCTATGACTGTTATTTTAATATGTGTTGGTATTGGAATTGTAAATCTGATTTTAGACCTTAGAAAGGATGGTAATAGTATATGATTTTAAAATTATTTTTGAGCTTTTTTAAAGTAGGGCTTTTTAGTGTAGGCGGTGGCTATGCTGCCATACCTTTAATACAAAATCAAATTGTAGATATTCATCATCTAATGTCTATAGAAGAATTTGCTGATTTGATTACTATTGCAGAAATGACACCAGGACCTATATCTATAAACTCAGCTACCTTTGTTGGTACTCGTATCTCAGGATTGCCTGGTGCAATAATTTGTACATTAGGTTGTGTTTTACCCGCTTTCATCATATGCCTTATATTAGCACATCTATACTACAAATATAGAAACTTTAAAGGCATTCAAACTATTCTTAGTAGTTTAAGACCAGCGGTAGTTGCTTTAATTAGTTCTGCTGGACTATCAATTCTTACTTTAGCTTTATTCCAAGCAGAGAAATCTACAATAGTTCTATCTAACTTTAGAGTTATTGAGTTTTTATTATTCATATCTGGAATTATAGCATTACGTAAATTTAAAATTAATCCTATTTTAGTTATATTCGGGTCAGGGATTATAGGTACTCTTGCATATCTAATATTCTAGATATCTAAATTAATATTTTTGCAAACATCTAGGAAGTTCTTCATCTGCTCAGATATAAATTTATTTTTATGGTAGATTAAGCATATATCTCTAGTAATATTGGTATCTTTAATTGGAACAATCTTTAATTTTCCATACTGCAATTCATTTTTAACCATAAGGCTAGATAGTATAGCTAATCCTTGTCCTGCTATTACTGCATTTTTAATAGCTTCGGTATTAGTACTATTCCATTTTACATTTACAGAAATATTTTGTTCATTTAAAAATTGTTCAAAAATATTTCGATCTCTACTACCTTGTTCTCTGGCAATGACATCTTGACCTTCTAGTTCATCTATAGTAATTTCACCTTTATTGGAAAAAGTATGACTTTCACCACACACTAATACCAATTTATCTTGATAGATTGGTATTTTTATTATATCTTCACTTATAGTCTCTCCTTCTACAATTGCTAAATCCAAAGTGCTATGCAAAAGCATATCTTCAATAGCTGTAGTGTTATTAACTACAACCTTTGTAGAAACTCCAGGATTCTTGCTTTCAAATTGAGTAACTATTGGTGATAGAAGGCATGTTCCTACAGTTACAGTTCCTCCTATGCGTAAATATATATTTTCACCAGCATTTTTAATATCAATCTCCATCTCTTTAAATAATTCAACGATATGCCTTGCATATTTTAAAAGTCTCTCTCCGCTATCTGTTATATAAAGTTTTTTAGATAACCGTTCAAATAATTTAACTCCATAATAAGTTTCTATCTCTGCAATAGCTTGGCTAACAGATGGCTGTGATATAAATAATTGTTCAGCTGCTAATCTCATTTTCCCACAATCGGCCACAGTTATAAAAATCTCTAAATGCCTTATTGTCAATTACAACTACCTCCTAATTTAATCTTCATTTCGCTCTTTCTTCTTTTTTAATAGCTCTTGTGTATTTAGTCCACTATTTTTACTTCTTTGTTTATCATCTTTAATCTTCTTTTTATACAAGCTTCTACCCTTTACATTATCTTTTTCATACTCTACATCTAATTTTTTATCTATAGAATTTATTTTTTTAATTTCTTTTCTAGATATATCTTTTGTATCTTCCTCTCTCCTACTTATACTTTCTACCTTTTCAATTTTTATAATATTTTTCTCTTCTTTATATTTTTTTAACTTATATCTATATACCTTTTCTTTAATATTACAAAGTGACTCCTTATTTATATATTTCCTTAATCCTAATCTTCTGTAAGTTATATCAAATAAGAATAATAACATGGCTATAATTAGTAATAAATTAGTTATGTTTTTGTTAGTATATCCTTTATTACTTCCTATATTATATATATCATCTACAGAACTTATAATTTTTCCTTCAGTATCCTCTACTAAAGCTAATAAACTATTTGATGGTTCTTGGAATTTATACTCAGGAGAGTACTGATATGCAAATCCACCTAATTGACTAGCTATAGTTTTTCCTTGTACTTCCTCGGTAATATTAAAACTATAAAATCCTAATTTATTCATAGGTACCATGCCTTCGTACTTCCCAGGTGATATCTGTTTCATCTCAAACTCTTCTGTTGTATTTTCTTCGAAAGTATATGCACCCTTAACTCGTTTATCTCCCTTATAGCTATTAGTCTCATATTGTACTTTAGCATTACTACCTTCTTGAACTATATTTAAACTTCCACTATTATCATAATCAATCATTGTCCACGATATTATATTACTAAATAATTGAGGTGTTTTTTCAAAAGCCAATAAGTTTTTACTCCACTTACCATTTACATCTGATGTAAAAGACACCACCCTTCCAATACCATACTGCCATGCTGCTAATATTGGTTCATCCATATGAGAGCTCATTATCTCTGTGGCTGTACTTTTCATAGATGTTCCAACATATCCAAGAAGAGAAGTAAACTTTTTATCTTCTATAACATTTTTTAAAATATCATGATTAGCAGATATTTTAGGAGTAAATTCTTCATTTATTAAATATTCTCCCGTAGATATTAATACTTCATTTGCAAATATCCTTGGTACATCTGTATACATATCGCTATGATAATATCTTCCACCAGCATTACTGCTAAGCCATTCTAATAATTGATTATTACTATCTGTACCTATAGATACCGTAGATAATGTTATTTTATCATTCTTTATATTATTAATTAAATCTTTATATTCATTTTGTCCCATCCCATCTTGTCCATCCGTCAGTAATATTATGTGTTTTATTTTTGCATTACTTTCTTTTTGTTTCTTATATGCTTCATTTACAGCTGAATATATAGAAGTTCCACCCTCTGCTATGATACTACTAATTTTCTCTTCAACTTCTTCCTTATTAGACAGCTTTTGCATAGGTACCGCCCAACTGTACTCAGTGTTAAATGTCACTACTCCTATACTATCACTTTCTCTTAAATTATCTAGTGACCTAGTAGCTGCTTCTTTTGCTAAATTAATTTTGCTAAAGCTTCCACCATCTGAAGATAACATACTAGATGATCTATCTAACACTAACGTTAATGATATCTCTGGGATTTCATTTTTTCCTTTTTTATCAGAACTAACAGGCAGTAATTCTTCAAAAACAGAATTCTTATATCCTCCTAAAGCATATGAATTATCTCCTCCTGTAGTAATAACTGCTCCACCATAGTCCTTTACATAGCTTTCCACATTATCTAGAAATCCTTTAGGCAAATCATCTACATGAGTATTACAAAGAAATATTCCCTTATATTCTATTAGTTCATTAATAGACCTTGGTGCAGCATTAGCACTTATTGTTGTATAGCTACTTCCTATAGTTTTTAAATTTTCTTCAAGGCCTTTTCCTTCCCCACTACTTCCTTCTATTACTAAAATTTCTGGCTTAGAAACTATATTAGTGTATGTTGTATATTCATTATTATAGGATATTCCATCTTGTTCTGGATCTATTGTGACCTTATAAGGCTTAAATCCACCTTTGTACTGAGTATCCTTAAATAAAAATGTATTATCGCCCTTCTCTATTTCAATTTCTTTTTCACTTTTTCTCTCTCTTCCTGAATATATTGATATCTTAGATTTTGTTTTAACATTAGATTTAATATTTACAGTTACAGAAAACTCTTCTCCTATGGCTACTTTATCTAGTATATCTATATTTTCTATATAAACATCTTCTACTTGCCCATTATCTATTTTATATACTTGAAAATCGATTTGATTATTCTTTAAATATGTTGCTGTTTCTAGTAGATTTCCTTGATTTTCTTTACCATCTGTAACTAAAACTAATCTTTTATACTCACTATCTTTAAATAAATTTAGAGAAAACTTTATCGCTTCCTCTATATTAGTAGTGTTAGCAATAGGAGAGGTTTGAATATCATTAAAACTTTTGGAATATGTGAGAAACTGTTCTACCTCTTGATTTTCACCAAAGGTTACTATTCCTATTTTATTATTTGATGGAGAAGCTTCTATGGCATCTTTAGCAAATTTCTTTGTTTCTTCTTTATAATTGCTCATACTGTGAGACAAATCTACCAAAAATATTGTTGATGAATTCTTTGTTTTAATGCCTATATTTATGTTACTCATAGCTAATATAAGTATCATTATGATAATACATCTATTTATGTTCACAAAATTAATATTATTTTCTTTTAACTTCATCTTTTTACATATAAAGTACATCAATATAGGAATCAATGGTATAAGGAATAACAAATATATTCTTTCAACTTCTAAACTCATTCTACGCCTCCTCCCTAAATTAATTTATATTATATTCTCAATATCCTTTATTATATAAAACCCACTCTATAATAATTAATACCATTACTAAGCCTATTATATAAGGTGTTATATCTAACATTCCCTTTGTGCTAATATTTTTACTTGTTACAGATTCTTTACCCTCTACTATATTATCTATCACATCCCCTTCGTCATTAGATGGAAAGTTAATAGAGAACCTTTCATTAACCCTATTATTATTATCTTCTATTGAATAAACCCCTAGTTCTAAATTTTCATTTAATATACTATTATTATCTACAGTACGAACTCTTCCACTTGGAGTAGTTATGATTAATTTATCATATGCTAAGCTTCCACTTATCTTTATATCCTGTCCACCGATATAATTGCTATTAACTATATCATTTTCTATAAGCTCTTCGCATATATAATTAATAAGCATAGGAAACTCTGATTTAAGAGGTAAATCTGTGTTATGAAAATCAAAATTTGCTACAGCAATCTTCTGATTATTATGTTTCCCGAGAAATAATATAGAATTTTCTCCTATATTTATTAAGGATTTTGCCCAAACTGGAACCTGTATCTTCTTTATCTTTGATGCTACAAAGGTCATATTCTTGAGATACTCAGGTATATCTTTATCGACTACTTCAGCTTCTCCACCATTTTCCTCTCCTAATACATCAAATAAACTATTTTCTGTTGGATTAATTATTAAAATATTTCCTTGTTTAGGTATATCTTTTCCTAATATTCCATCGAAAATATACAAATCATAATTATCTTTTTCATATATGTTATCTACATTATTAGTCTTTAATACTTCAGCTTTACTGACTACAGATAGGGCTTTCTCTAAAAAAACATTTTTATTACTCATAAGTAAAATCTTTTTATCATCATTATTTTTCATTACATGATAGAATGTATTATCTTCTAATATTGCATCTTCCCCAGATATTTCACCTTTTAAATATTTAATATCTTTATCTTCTATATCAAAATTAAGGGTAGTTTCTTCCCCCTTTTTTAATTCTAAAGCGATAACTTCTAGTAAATCATTCTCTCCATATAGATAAAAATCTCCACTATAATCAACACTTCCCCTATTACTTATAGTTGATACTATAGATATCTTTCCATTTTCTTTTTTATGTGCAATGTTATCTATTGATATATTTGATTTACTTTTATCTAAATAAACGACTTCTCCATTTAATTCTCCTATGTCTATTTCTTTGTCCGTTATAAATAATACCTTGTAATTTTCCAAGTCTTTAGTCATAGATTCAACTATCTTTATAGAATTACTTAAATCTCCTGGATTAAAACTATTAGATATACTATCTATCTTCTCCTTAACTAAAGATTTACTTTTAGAATCTGCAATCAATGTTTTTATATTTTTATTAGAAGTAATAACTGATATTTTAGTCTCATTAGAGCTGGAGTCCACATATTCCTTAGCTATGGCTTTACCTCTATCAATACATGTTTTATCCTCTTTCACTCCTAACATACTAGCAGATGTGTCTATTACAATTATTAGATCACTATATTCTTTACCCATAAACTTAAAAAATGGCTTCATAAGACCTAATATGATTAGCAATATAATCAATATTTGAAGCAGTAATATAATGTTTTTCTTTAATTTTTCAAATGGACTATTTACTTCTAAAGTTTTATAGATTTCATCCCAAAATATTGAAGATGAAACTACTAAATCTTCGGATCTTTCTTTTAAGATATATAGTAAAATTAAGAAGGGTATGGCTACTAAAAAATATAATGGCCATAAATTTAAAAAACTCATAAATTTCCTCCTTACCCTAAAAGTTTATGATTAAAGAAATCTTTTAAAATTATTTTTTCTATATCTTCTTCTGAATTAATCTTTATAAAAATACCACCATATTTTCTAGTTATAGTTCTTATCATATCTTCCTGTTCTTTTATTTTTTCTTGATACAACTTTATAATCTTTGGTGTTATTGAAACCTTAACTTCTTCTTTAGTCTCCACATCTATAATATTCTTAGTTCCAACAACTTCAGGATTCATTTCCTCTTCACATAATATTTGTATAAATACCACCTTCTGTTTTTTATAAGTAAGATACTTAACTATATTCTCTATATCCTTTTCCCCATCAGGAATTAAAAAATCTGATATTATAATAGTCATACCCTTGCTAGTAAAATTGCTTTTTATAATAGACTTTTTTAGATTTGTTCTACCACTAAATTCTAAATCTTCTAACCCCTTTATTATCTTTAAAAATGATTCTTTTCCCCTTGATGCTTTAAGAATTTCAGCTCCTTCTTCCTTTAAAATTCCTATTCTTACTCTATCTAAATTATTAATTCCAAGATAACTTAAAGCAGCTGCTATTTTTAAAGCTAAGTCTCCTTTATTGAATTTTCCAAAATCCATAGACTTGCTGCTATCTATAAATATGCTAAAATTTCCTTCTCTTTCTTCCATAAAAAGTTTTATAAATAGCTTTTCAAAGCGCCCATAAGTATTCCAATCTACTCTTCTAAAGTCATCTCCATGAACATATTCTCTAAAATCTGAGAATTCTACTGATGTTCCTCTAACCTTTGATTTTCGTCCTCCTTGAGCACCTTTAGATAGTTTAATATTTAATCTTATACTAATATTATTTAACGTATAAAAAAACTCTTTATCAAATATACTGTTCATTCTATATAACCTTCAAATCTTTAATAACTTCTTCAATAATTTTATCTGTAGTTATGCCTTCTGATATAGCATCAAAGTTAAGGAATATTCTATGCCTTAATACTGCATATGCCACATTATTTATATCTTCAAAAGCCACATTTAGTCTTCCTTTTAGTATAGCTTCTACCTTAGCTCCATTAAAGATACCCTGTGCCCCTCTTGGGCTTGCACCTACTTCTACATATTTTTTAACAAAATCATTAGAGTACTCGCTTTCAGGATGAGTAGCTAAAATAAGTTTTAAAGCATATTCCTTAACAGCTTCTGCCATTGGTATTTCTCTTATAATACTTCTCATAGTTAATATATCTTCTCCTGTAATTATAGACTCTAAATTTACTTCATTATTAGTTACAGTAATATCCATAATATCTTTTAGTTCCTGTAAGGATGGAAAATTAACCTTTAATTTAAATAGGAATCTATCCATTTGTGCTTCAGGTAACGGATATGTTCCTTCCATTTCTATTGGATTCTGTGTTGCTAAAACCATAAATGGACTTGGTAAATCATAAGTTACCCGCCCCACGGTAACGGTTTTCTCCTGCATTGCCTCTAAAAGTGCTGATTGAGTTTTTGGTGTAGCTCTATTTATCTCATCAGCTAATACTAGATTTGCAAATACAGGGCCCTCTTCAAATCTAAATTTAGTTTGCTCCTTATCTTTGACAATAAGATTTGTTCCAACCACATCAGCTGGCATAAGATCTGGTGTAAATTGAATTCTAGAAAAACTTAACTTTAAAACTTTAGAAATAGTTTTAACTAATTGAGTCTTTCCAAGTCCTGGTACCCCTTCTAGCAATATATTCCCACCACATAAGATACCTATTAAAACCTTTCTTATTACATCCTTTTGACCTATAATTCCCTTAGATATCTCACATTCACATCTATTTATCTTCTCTACCGTTTCTTCTATTAATTGTTTATTTATCTCCATTCTGCACCTCACCATTACTTTAATTCTTCAAAGTATTTTTTTATTAATTCTTGAAGTGATACTGGTATTGATTTATTTTTTAATCCTTCTATTTCACTCTTAGAATATTCATGAATGATACTTTCATAATCCACAGCATCTCCAGATATGTTTAATCCATTTTCTGTAGTTATGCTTTGAGAGTTTCCTCCCTCTGATATATTTCCTTTCAAATTACCATCAGTACCAGATTTTCTATCAGGAAGAAATACTTTTTCTCCACTATTAAGCTCTCCTTCACCATTATGTTTATTTCCTGTACTCCACCCCGATCCATTACCAGATCCACTTCCATTTCCTAATCCTTGGCCAGATCCATTTCCTTGGCTAGATCCATTGCCACTTCCTTGTTCATTGTTAGTACTTCCAATATTGTTGCTTTCACTATTTGAGTTACTAGCACTATTACTTAATCCTATCAAGGCATTTTCTAATTTACTAAGATCTACCTGTCCATTGCTAAGAGCTGATGCTGTAGATGATAGTGCTGCTTTTATATTTTCATCTGACATATTAATGGCTATCTCATTAAGCTTATCTGAGATTTCCTTCATTTCTACTTTCTCCATGCTTTTGAATTCATCTTCTAACTTATTTAAAGCTTCCTTTATTTTATTCTCATCAGTAGAATTTATAGCCTTACTAAGCTCTTTCATTTTATTTATTTTAGATAATTCCTCAGATATATTTTTTAAAATCTCAAGTCTTTCGCTTTCTTTCTCTTTATTAAGACTTATATTTTTCATAATATTCTGTAATTTATTTTTACTATATTCATCTTTTAATTTATCCTTAATGTTATCTAATTTCTTTTCTAACTTGTTTATAGCCTTTTCTGTATCCACTTTACTTTCACTTTTCTTTATTTCATCTATAGATTTATCTAATTCTTTTATTATATTTAATCTACTATCTTCTACAAGTTCTTTACTTGTCTTAGTATCCTTTTTTTCTTCTTTTATCCTTTCTATTAATTCTTTATTAGAAACTTTAATCTTTCTAATTTCCTTAGCTCTACTCTTAGCAACAGTTGGAATACATATTATTATTACTAAAACTAACAATACTGCTACTAACCTATAAATATTTTTTCTTTTGAGATGAAATGGAGTAATTTTAGAAATCTTAATTTCTTTTATTATTGATATTGTATCTTCCTTTTGAGAAATCGATAAATTCTCATCATTATTCACTAATTCTAATGATGTAATTACTCTCTCATTAAGTCCTTTGGAATCTAACATTAAAGCTATTCTTTTTAGATTAGGTCTAAGCCTGTAAATGTATATAATTAAATATATAATCATTGATATAGTTATTATTCCTATACAGATTTCTAATAAATTATATATAGGTATAAATAGACCAACTAGGCAAACTATAGAGCAAAGTACTAATGCCACCAATAGTGACACTAGTAAATTATCTATAAATATATTTAATTTTATTCTTCTTCCACCCTGTTTTATAAACTTGATTATTTGTTTATCTAGGTTATTCATTTTTTCACCTTAACAATTGACTTTCTCACTGGATTTAACCTCCATGCTGAGAGTAATATTAATAATATTGTTATTATTCCTTGATTAATTAAGGAAATTATAAATATTTTATTTAAATTCATATAAGATATTATTTGAGGAACAAATTCTGATATACCTGTTTGTTTTATTAAAATATATATAAATTCAATAGCTGGATTTATATACATCCAAAATGGTAAGTTAATCACAAAGGCTGATATAGTATTATTTTGCAACGCATTATAATAGTCTCTAGTAATTACAACAGTACCAACTATAATTGTTCCTAGTACAACAAATAACACTGTTAATATACTTGCTACTGTAGAAGATTTTGATGTCTTAAATATAGTAGACATAAATATACCTATAGACCCTACATAAATAGTTGTAGTAATAAAAAAAATAGTTAATATTATTATTTCCTTAAAACTAGTTCCTCCAACTAAGAAATTTATAGCATAGATTGGCATAGTGCTAATAATTAATAAAGTAACTTTCGTTACAGTTGACATTAATTTTCCTAATATTATTTTCATAGGTGATAAATTAGTTGAAAGTAAGATATCTAATGTTTGTCTTTCTCTTTCTCCTGTTATAGATGTAGCTGTAAGCACAGGTACTATAAACATCAATAATACCGCCTGTCCACAAGCTAAAGCAAAATTAAGTATTGTGAAATTGCTGAGCTCTAGCCCCATACCATATCTATCATTATTTATAAAATAATATCCCCACATAACTACTATTGAGAGAATTCCTACATATAGCATTACCATTAAATTAAACCTAAAAGTTCTAACACCTATCTTGCTTTCATTTTTTAATATAGGATTAATTTTCATAACTCTTTCCTCCTACTTAGATTCCTTTTCAGTAATCTTTATGAATACCTCTTCTAGATTTTCGCTTGCTTGAATAAAAGAAACAATTGGTATATCTCTTAATACTAAGGCCTTAATAGTATTAGATATTTCTGCTTCTCCACCATTAAAAAATACAGTTAACTCTCTTGAATTTTCTTTTATGCTAGTTATATAAGGAAGCTCACTTAATATAATTTTTGCTTCCTTAACTTTATCTCCAACTACTATCTTTAATGGATTAGCATTACTCATTCTAGTGAGTAAGCTATCTATATTTCCAGAGTAAATCATCTTTCCTTCTTCTATAATCCCAATGGATGTACAAATTTCATTCATTTCAGAAAGTATATGGGAGCTTATGATAACCGTTTTCTCCATATCCTTTAGATTTTTCAAAATTCCCTTCATCTCAAATCTTGATCTAGGATCCATTCCTGAAGCTGGTTCATCAAGAATTAAAAGTTCTGGATTGTGTACTAAACTTCTTGCAAGACAAAGCCTTTGCTTCATACCTCTTGACAATCCATCCACATACATATCCTTTTTATCTTGTAAATTAACTAATTCTAGCAAGTCCATTATTAAACTTTTTGATTCTTTTCCTAAAATTCCATAAATAGATGCATAGAACTCCATATATTCTATAACCTTTAAATTCTCATAGGAGCCAAAGAAGTCAGGCATATATCCTATCTTTTCCTTCAACTTCTTATTATCCTTTAAAGCATCTATTCCATCTACATAAATTTCTCCTCCATCCGCAGGTAATAATCCTGCAATAATCTTCATAGTTGTGCTTTTTCCTGCTCCATTAGGACCAATAAATCCAAATATATCTCCTTTTTTTAGATGCATATCTAACCCATTGACGGCTTTATATTTACCATAAAATTTTTCCAGATTTATTATAGTTAACATCTAATTCACCTTACCTTTCACGGAAATATCCGGAATCTTAGTCCATTCTTCATTAATACCTTGAACTTTAATTTTAATATTTCCATCTAAGATGTAGTCTGATACGTTTGTTAGATCTAATTCATCGTCAAACTTTAATAATTCATAGTCATTAATTTTGTAATTATATATTTTATATTCACCTTTTATTGTAGCAGTGCCTGTTGAGTAATCTTTTTTAAATTTAATGCTATTTATAGTTACATTATCTTCTTGTATATGGTAACCAAGAACTAATTCTATATTTCCAGTAATAGCCCTTTCCTTTGGATCATAATATCCATCCACATTACCTTGCTCGATTATATATGGTAAAAAGTAACCATATGGATACTCTATACTTCCATCTGTAGACTTATAGCTTATATCTATGGCATTGACGAATATAGTATCATTTTTTTCTAATGGAGTTTTACCATTTACTTTTAAATCATAGTCTACTTGCTTTTCTGTTACAGCAATTAATTTAGATGTATTTTCATTAGAATTATATCTTGAAGAATTACAAATATAATCTAGCAATTCGCAAGTTCTTAGTTCATACTTCTCATTCTTCTTATTAGAATCATTATAATAGTCATTTCTAATTTTATTAGTTATTTCCCACATATTTAGTGCAGAAGTAAACTTGTCACTATCTTCTATATATATTTTTTCACCGCTAGCTAAGTTTCCTAAATCCCATACTCTATAAGGAGTCACCACTACTAGCTTTTTAATATCACAATCCAATTTATTTATTATATATCCTGTTAGTTTTCCATTAGAAAACTTCAAATCATTTTCTAATGGTTCAAATCTAACATTTAAATTATTAACTCTAAAGATCTCTGGATTAAGAGATGATATTTCATTAAAGTTATAATATATTTTATCTCCTTCTTTTATTGTGTTTAGTCTCATAGTAGCATTTTCATTACTAATATACTCATTACCATATCCATAGTAATTATTTATATCTTCTATAAGATTTAAATTTACATCCTCAGGTTCTTCAATTACTACCTTTCTTACCTTTGCTGTTAAAATACCTAAATAGCTTTCAGCCTTTGTTTTGCCTTCCGCATCAATTGATATAATATTTATCTTATTAGCAATTATATCTTGAATTCTGGAATTACTGCCGATGAAATATATAAGAATAGTAAATCCTATAGAAATTATAGGTATTAATATCCAGACATAATCTCTTTTATTTAATCGTCTTAACACTATATATATAAGTACACCCACAATTAATATATATAGCACGAATAGTATTATCATTAATTGAAATGATGGTAGTCTTACATCCTTTACTTTACTTAATAGTGAAGTTATATTCCATAAATTCTCTTCATTTTTACCAATAGTATTATTTACTCCTGATGTTACTGGTGCCCATATTAAATTATTTTCTTTTAAATTAGCTACTTCTTTTGAAGCTAAATCCCATGGAAATATAATAACTTGTCCATTTTTCTTAATAACTTTATTTATTAAACTTCTATCCTTATCTGTAAGTAATCCTATAGATTCCTTAATATCCATATTTATAGCTAGTACCTTTTCACTACTTTCTCCAACATTTATATTTTTCAATGTAGCTTCAGAAAAGGTGCCATTTATTATCTTTCCATTAATGCCACCTAATACCTTTTTGTAATTTTCCCCGGTACCAACTATTAATGTTCCACCATTACTTACCCATTGATCTATCTTATTTACATTATCTTGCATCAATTTAGTTGTGTCGTAGTTATTTATAATTATCATATCAATTGTATCCAAGGATTTAGCATTATTCTCTATAAGCTCTTTTGATATAGTGACTGGAACTATTTTTCTATTTTCCGTATTATAATCATTTTTCAAATCTAAACTAGATATATAATTTAATCCGTTAAAATCATCAGTTAAAACTCCTACTAATATATCTCCATCATTCAACCTTCCTCTATTAATGTCAACAGTTTCTTCATGTACAACTTCATTTTTTTCAGTTATTAATCTTATTTTAAATCTCTTTACGATATTTAAGTTATACCACAAACTTTTAGTTGTATTTTCAGCAACATTTATACTTTCAGTATTTAAATCATATTTATTTGTATCCGAGACCAATGTCTCAATTTGTATTTTTCCTTGAAAATTAACTCCATTATTAGTTATTACTACATTAATAGGGGTTTTACTATTTATCTTATATCTTCCCTCTACCCCATAAGAAACTTTTATATTCATGTTGTATTTATTATCTACTGCACTTACCACATGAAAATTAAAAGTGATAAAGATAAATACCATACTCAATATAGATAATATAAATCTTAATTTCCCTAGTTTATTTTTTAAAACCATTAATTTACCCCCTATTTAATCATATATCCTAATTATTTTTATTCTGTAAATATACTTCAATTCTATAACATTAAAATCCTTTATTTCATTAAAATTACATATACAATTTCATTTATATAATTTATTCAACATATTTAATTTTAACATAATAGTATCAGTAAATTTATTACAAATGCATTACAATTTGTTTATAAACCCCTTACAATTTGTTTACGAAATAATTAAGAAAAAATATAAAAAATATAGATAGATTATTATTTAAATCTATCTATACTTTTTTTATTTAGTTTTATTTACTTCTTAATTTTTCTTCTTCTCTCTCGTCTTCTTTACTTTTCTCTAATTTTTCAATTTCATTACTAATTTTATTCTGCATATTATTAGCGCTTTTATTTATGTTTCCTATCTCATTTGCTATTTTATTTTCTAAATTTAATATACTACTACCTAATCTAACTAATTTCTTATTGCTATATGAATTAGAATTGTCATTTGCTACTAAATATCCTGATTCAACCTTTAATCTATTTTTTATGTCTTTTAATCTATTTATACTATTTACAGAATGACTTGCCTCTATTAATTCATTTAAACTTGCAGATATTATAACTCCATCTTTTATCTCATCACCACTAACTTTATTTTTCTCTTCCTCTACTTTCCTTGCTTCAACTTCTTCTTTTCTTTTATCTATCTCTTTTTGTTTCTCATTCATTAATACCTGTTGTATTTGAGCTTCAATTTCTTTAATTTTATTATTTATTTCTTCCATTTTATATTTCTTTTCTTCTGGAGTCATCTCTTTTTCCATTAAGGCTTGCTTTTGATCTAAAAAACCTTGCTTCATTTTTTGTAGATTATTAAGTAATTCATTTTGACTATTTTTATCACTTAACTTTAAACTACTATTTTCCTTTTTCTCATTATCAACCTTACCATTTTTAAATAATGGACTTGTTTTAGTAATTTCACTATTTTGCATTAAATTTATTCCCATAGCATTTATTTTCATCTTCATTTCCCCTTACTTATTTATAATAGTGCTTAAAATCTCTTCTTCTTCTTTATAAATAATTTCTCTAATTTCTGGATTGTATGAAATTTTTTCCTTCATAACTTCTGATATTATTCTATTTTCATTCATTAGGTTAGTTAAGCTTTCTGCTACAATGATATCTTCTTGTCCTATATCTTTATTAACTTTTTCTATTTTAACTCTATTATCTTTCTTCTTAAATTTATTCAATTGTTCTTTAAAATTCTTATTTTTATCCCTATCAAAGTCATTTGTAATTTTATTTGATTTGTTAAGCTTTTTAACTGTTTTATTTTCATAGACTGCAATCTTTTCAGTGTCAAGATATATTCTGTCTACCATAATTCTCTCACCCCTACCAAATACACTTACTTTATTATCGTATTGTTGTACTTTATATTAATAGAATAATTATCCATCTTCTTATTTATGGTTAAAATTTAAAACTAAATGCTATATATTTTTAGCTTTATTTTTTCTTAAATATTAAAATAACCTATATTAACAGTCTTATTTTCTATTAATATAGGTCTTACTTAAAATATTTATTTATATAATTATTTCTATAACTCTAAAATTAAGTATGATAATTGCTAATGTAGGCAAAACTCAAAACCGTCATTTATTTAAAACAAAAGAACCTAGATTATAAAATCTAGGTTCTTGGTGGCTCGAGCAGGAATCGAACCAGCGACACGAGGATTTTCAGTCCTCTGCTCTACCGACTGAGCTATCGAGCCATATGAAAATAACCTGGCAATAACCTACCCTCCCACACAGCTTCCCATGCAGTACTATCGGCCTCTAGATGCTTAACCTTCGTGTTCGGTATGGAAACGGGTGTATCCATCAAGAGCATAATTACCAGATAAAGAGAATGTTAATGTTCTCTCAAAATTACACAGTGAAATAT
>CABIZX010000010.1 GCA_902363375.1 Clostridiaceae bacterium
TTTTTCGCTGACTTGTTAAGTCATTTATTTGATAGATTTCTCTATCGGAATTAACTGGTTTTACCTTTTTCTCTGTTTAATTTTCAAAGACCATTTGGTTTTCATTATCATCGGTTACTCCCGACGACTCTTACTATTCTACTAAATAATTTCTTATCTGTCAACAACTTTCTTAAGAAGTTTTTTTCTCAAGTTTTGTTGTTTGTTGTCGCATCACTTAGCGACATGGATTATCTTATCATGATTTAATTTGTCTAATATATTACTTTATCCTTATAAATTAAATGTATTTAAAACTTACTTCTATTTTCTCTAAAATGCTATATAATCCTATTATTGATACACTAGGACAAGTATTCTTTACCTTAATCTAATTCTATAATCTTATATTATATTCATCTTATTATTTTCATGAAAACTACTTCTAAACTAACTATATATTTTGCCACTTTTGTATTATTAACACCACTTTACAATAAAAATAAGGTCATCTCAAAATAATTTACTAAACTTTATACATCTCTGAATATAGACTTTAATACAACAAGTATATACCCAACATTAATTTAAAGTTTAGCTATTCTGAAACAACCCATAGTAAATTATATAATAACTAAGTTAAGTAACCAGTAATTAATGCATATTATTTATTATTCCTATAAAATATAATATGATCTCTCCACTTTCCATTTATGAATAGATATTCTTTGCACACTCCCAATTCACTAAATCCACATGATTTTAAAACTCCTTGCGATTTTTCATTATCTACTAGAGTTGTAGCTTCTACTCTATGAAGTCCTAAATCTTCATAGGCATACCTTACAACTAAACCCACAGCTTCTTTCATATATCCATTTCCCTGATATTGTTCATCCATAGAATATCCTATAAATGCACTTTTAAATACACCTTGCACTATATTGTATATTCGTATTCTTCCTATCATCTTCTCATCTTTATATATACCAAAGTGAGCTCCTTCGCCTTTAATAAACTCTTTATAGTTTTCTATTAGAGATTGCTTTTGAACATCTATTGTATAAAAGCTTTCATCTCTATGTGGTTCAAACTTAGATAAGAAACTTTTATTTCTTGTATAATAATCTAGTAATATAGAAGCATCTTCTGAATTGAGAACTCGTATACTTATCCTACTTCCACGAATCGTTAATTCGTTTTTGTATGAATTATTATAAAATTCTTCTTCTACTATTCCAAATAATAAGCTACCTTCATATTTAAAATTCGCTATGATACTATCTGATACATATCCTTCCAATTGGAAACCTAAATTCGTAAAAGGAGTTAAGCTTATTTTCTCATCACATATAATATTTACTTTATGAAGGCCTTTACTCTTTATTAAATTATTTAATATTAATTTTAGGGCATCTTGTAATGTTTTATTAGCATCTTTACCACTTTTATAAAACTTCAACTTTATTATTACAACTTTATTATCATCATCTAAATCTAATATTACAAATCTTCCTACTACAATTCCTGATGAATCTCTTATTATATATTTATTTACTTCATCAGTCGCATTATTAATGCTTACTGCCCTTTCATTGCTCAACTTCATTACCTCCTCTTTTGAAAACATCATAGTTCCCTCTATATATGAAGAATATAAATAATATAGAAACACCTAAACTCATCGGTATTAAATAAAAGGTTTTTGTTGTACCTATAATATCATTTAATCTTCCCATAAGTAGATTTAAAATCATACTTATAGTACTAGATATCGTTAAAATTAATCCTGTTATATAGGAACTATTCTCTTTGAAGACCTTACCTATAGTAGCTACTACTGTAGGATATGCTATTGCAAAAAATAATCCAGCCACACATATTAATATAAGAGCACTATGTCCGATTACTAAAGCTATTAATAGTAATATAACTGCAACTATTAAAGAAGATAAGACAGCCTGTAAATAACCTAGTTTTTCAGCTACAAATCCACCTAATAATCTTCCTATAGTAAGCAAAAAGAAAAATGATGATAGAAACATAGCTCCTTTACTACTGGTAAAATTATAACTTTCCATCAAAAAGTTAACTATCCAATTAGACATACCCATCTCTGCAAACACATAAGTTCCAAGTGCTATAGCGTATATATACATATATTTCTCTTTAAAAGCTAATGATACATTAACCTTTTTTTCTTCTTTAGTAACACTTAAATTAGGTATTTTTATAAAGAAAAATATTATTAATACTACTGTAAAAATTATAGCTATACCAAAAAATATACTTCTCCAGCCTATTCCTTTATCTAAAAAGCTTCCAATTGTAAATTGTCCTACAGTTGATCCAAACCCATAAAAACAATGAGCTGAATTCATCATTATTGCTTGAAATGCAATATATAATGCTGGTATTAAGGTATTTACTCCAATCATTACAAAAGCAATACCCATATTTACTAAAAACATACCCATTAGCAGTATTGCATAAGTTTTAGAAAGAGCTACTATTAAGACAGATGCTATAATAGTAAAAAGCCCTACACAGATTACATTGTTTTGTCCAAACTTTTCACATAGTATTCCACCTACATAAGTAAATATTATGTATCCTAAAGAGCATACTGATAAAAGCATGCCCATGCTTGTATTATTAGTGTTAAAACTTTCCTTAAATACAGGGACAAATATTCCCTTAGTGTTATCGACTATAGCAATTACGGCCATAATAATAAATATGAATATTGTTATGGCAAGACTCTTGTTTTTCTCCAACAACATCACTCCTTTTCCAATGATATTATATCATAATTAATGTATACTTTACTGGGTTGATCTCTTTATTTTTATGGTCTGTGACACAATATTATTAAGTTTTAAATTATGAATTATTTTTCTTCACTGAAATTATTCCTTTTGTTATACTTAACATTATAAATAATACTATATAAACTATCTTAATTTATGTTTCTATAACTTATTTTAATCATTATCATTTTGAGAATAAACGATTATCTATTTACTAATATAAAGAAGGTGTAGCTATGAATAAAAACAATATAAATAAACTTAATCTATTTTTTATAGGATTACAGAACAGATTTACTGAAAATATATCCATTTTTAAGCATATTAATGTAGAATTTGTGTCTGGCTTAAAATCTTTTAAAGGTGAAGCTATTTTAGATGGTATCAATCTAATCTATAATTTTAATGGTGTAACAAAGAAATTATCTATAGAAAACTTCTTTGATGACATACTGGAACAGTGTTTAAACTATGAAGGTTTATCTCTTACATATAGTGAGCGAGGGGAAGTTCTTCTAATAACTGCAGATAACAAAAATGTTACTATGAAAACTGTTGATGTTGGTAATTCAAATTTTACAAGCGAAAATAATAAAATAAATAAAGAGCCTATTCATAATGTTAATACTTCAACTTTGCTAAATCGTAATTATTATATAAAGGTTGGCGAAGCTGATGAGTTATTAAAAGAAATAGGAATTATGAGCAAAGAAGGTAAAATAAAAAATGATAAAATAAGAAAATATAATCAAATAGATCACTATGTTGAACTACTTGAGGGCATACTAGATGATCTTCCTAAGAATAATGTTATTAATATATTAGATTGTGGCTGTGGTAAATCTTATCTATCTTTTGTACTAAATTACTACTTAACTGAAGTTAAAAAGCGTAAGTGTCATTTTATTGGTTTAGACCATTCTGAATCTGTTATAGAGTCCTCTAAAAATATGGCTAAAAATCTTGGATATAGAAACATGGAATTTCATGCTGTTGATATAAAAGATTACAATCCTAATAAAAAGGTTAACGTTGTAATATCTCTACATGCTTGTGATACAGCAACAGACATGGCTTTAGCTCTTGGTATAAAGATAGAATCAGATATAATAATTGCAGTGCCATGTTGCCATAGGGAAATATTAAATCAATATTCATACCCTCCTTTTAAAAGTATTCTTGAACATGGAGTTTTCAAGGCGAGAATGGCTGATATATTAACTGACGGTATGAGAACTTTAATGCTTAAAGCAAAAGGATATAAAGTTTCTGTAGTAGAATATATATCCCCCCTTGAGACTCCTAAAAATTTAATGATTAGAGCTGTTAAAGAAAATGAAGAAGATATAGATGCCATGAACGAATATATAAATATGATGAGTAGTCTAAATGTATATCCTGCTTTATATGATTTCTTAAATCAATGGTAATATATTAATCTTCTTATAAATAAGAACTTGAGAATTACAATGTTTTAAGTAATTCTTGAGTTCTTTTTTACTCTAATATAAATTAATTATTAAATACCCCAATTTACCTGTGTTGACATATCTTATTATCTATGTTTAATTTAAATTATAGGATATGTTATCCTTGATTTCATAGTATTAACAACATGTAAAACTTATGTAAAATGAAAGGGGATAGTCTGATGGTAAAAAAAGAAGAAATAAAAGGAAAAGTTAACGAGTTAATACCTGAGCTCATAGGATCTATAAGAGAAGCTGTAAGCTTTAGAAGTGTCATAGATGAAGATGATCCTAATTATGCATTTGGTAAAAATATTGATGATTGTCTGAAAAGCACTTTAAACCTTTGCAAGTCTTTAGGTTTTAAAACTTACTATGATAAAGATGGTTATTATGGCTATGCAGAAGTTGGTGAAGGTGAAGAATTAGTTGGAGTTTTAGGTCACCTAGATGTAGTTCCTGAGGGAGATTTAAATTCTTGGACATACCCTCCATATGAACTAACCATAGTTGATGACAAGATATATGGAAGAGGAACTCAGGATGATAAAGGACCTACTATAGCTTGTATATATGCTGTAAAAGCTTTATTAGATTTAGGAATTAAACTTAATAAAAGAATAAGATTTATATTTGGAACTGACGAAGAGAATCTTTGGAGAGGCATTAATAAATATAAAGAAAACGGTGAAGAGATTCCTACTATGGGAATAGCTCCTGATAGTGAATTTTTCTGTATAAATGCAGAAAAGGGACTACTTCAAGCAACTTTAACTTGTAAGAAAAGTTCTGATTTAATTCTATGTGCTGGAAATGCTTTTAATTCTGTTCCTGACAACGCTACATATAAAGGAACTTCTGAAGAAATCAATGCTTTAAAAGATATATTAGATAATTTAAATTATAAGTATTCTTTAAACGGAGACTCTATTTCAGTAATTGGAAAAGGTGTTCACTCTGCTGATAGTGCGGAAGGTATAAATGCTATTTCAAGACTTGCCATA
This sequence comes from Clostridiaceae bacterium, assembly GCA_902363375.1. Classification (GTDB taxonomy): domain Bacteria; phylum Bacillota; class Clostridia; order Clostridiales; family Clostridiaceae; genus Clostridium_J. The sequence goes on from CABIZX010000010.1 coordinate 5,263, forward strand.
GCTTTAGATAAAATGGGGTCATCCTCAAACTCAATAAAGTTCATATCTAATGTTATTGGGGAAGATGTTGCAATTAACAATTTAATACCAAGTTGTGAAGACGTATCTGGTAAGTTAACTGTTAATGTAGGTAAAATTGATTTAAATGAAGAGACAGAAACTTTATCTTTAGATATCAGAATTCCTGTTACTTACAAAAAAGAGGATATAGTTAACCCTATAAAAGAGAAAGCTTTAGAGTACGGTCTAGAATATAATGAATTTGATTGGATGGATTCTATATATGTTCCTGCAGATCATTTTTTAATCAAGACTTTAAAAGAGGTATATGATGAAGAAACTGGATATGATGGAATACCTGAATCATCAGGTGGAGCTACCTATGCTAGAGCTATAGATAACTGTGTAGCATTCGGTATGGCATTCCCTGATTCTGAAAAAACAGAGCACCAACCTAATGAATTTATAACTATGCATGATTTAGTTAAAGCTACAGAAATTTATGCTTTAGCATTATATAAACTAGCTAAATAAATATATATATAATAAAAATCCGTCAAGTTTTTATACTGACGGATTTTTATTATATATTAAATTTAAAATTAAATATATTTAGATTTATATTAAAATATGCTTCACTTTTATATTTAATCTTCTTTAAGTAAGGTATTTACTACTTCTCCACCAATTATCATTCCCGCTACTGGCGGTACAAATGATATGCTACCTGGTATCTGCCTTTTTATTGCACATTTTTTACTTCCACCTGTACATACACATCCTGTTTTACAAGTAACTACATCCTCTTGCTTTGGTTTTGTTGGTACTTCCTCAGAATAAACTACCTTTAAAGATTTAATGCCTCTTTTTCTAAGTTCATATCTCATAACCTTGGCTAATGGACATACTTTAGTATCATATATATCAGCAACTTTAAATTGTGAAGGATCAAATTTGTTTCCTGTTCCCATAGAGCATATTATATTTATGCCCTTTTCATTACAATATTCAACTAACGCTATTTTAGCAGATACAGTATCTATAGCATCTACAACATAATCTACATCATCAGTAATTAATTCTGCAATATTATCCTTAGTAACAAAAACTTGATGAGTTATTACATTGCATTTCTTATTGATTGAAAGAACTCTCTCCTTCATAGCTTCAACCTTAACTTTTCCTATAGTATTATAAGTTGCATGAATTTGTCTGTTTAGGTTAGTTAAACAAATAGTATCATCATCAACTAAAACAATAGTTCCAACACCTGCTCTTACTAAAGCTTCTACTGTAAAACTACCTACTCCACCTACTCCAAATACTATAACTTTACTATCTTTTAATTTATTTAAACCATCTCTTCCTATTAGCAACTCTGTTCTTGATAATGAATGTTGTAACATTTTTGCATCTCCTTAATATGTGGTATTTATTATATAACCTTAAAGATATTTTTAACTAATCTTATTAAATTATAAATAAATATATAAAATTTATTACTTGAACATATCAATTTTATATTCTTTAGTAATATATTTCAACTGTGTATTTGCGCATTTATATAAAATACTACATAAATTTTATTAAATTATTCAAAGAGTAATGTTTATTGTTATAATCCTCTATTACTTTCTCCATAATAAATATCTTGGAGTTTTCTTTTTATAAATAATATATTCATCTCCAAAACTCTCTTCTAAATGTTTTTCTTCTTCACTGACTAATCTGTTCATAGCATATATATTTAAAAGCATTATAATACAAGTTATTATATCCATATATACAAAGAATAGCCCAATAAACATTAGATAGAATCCTACAAATGCAGGATTACGACTATATCTATATATCCCTTCAGTTATAAGTTTCGATTTTGTACTTTTATCTATTCCAACCCTCCAGGAGTTTTTCATTGTTATTGCTGCTACTATAAAAAATACTATACCTAAACTAATCACAAGCAATCCTAATATGCTTATAAAATCTCTATCCATTAACTTTAATGGATTATTTATATTAAGATTTGCTAATACAATTTCCCCAACCCATACTATAATCCACGTAAATGTAGCTATCTGTAGAGTTCTTTCTACAACTTGTACCTTTTTACTCTTATATTTATTCGCTAGCACGTTTGCTTGCAAGTTATATTTTTTATTAAGCATATACAATTTTGCTAAATATACAAAACCAAATATCAATAATAATAAAAATGAAAATAAATTTATAACTCCTCTCATGAAATCCCCTCCAAACATCATATGAATAATTGCTCATATGTATATATTATATAGTATAATATATACACTAACAATAAATATGACATTAATATTGGTATGAATATTTCGACATACAGCAGAGTTAATCCCCATATTTAAGGAGTTATTTAAGGAACTCCTTCAAGTCTACTATATATGTTTATTCATATAATTTTGTAATGTTCACTAATATAGGAGATTATTATCTCTACTCAAAAATAGAGGATTATATAACCACGTATTATGTTATATAATCCTCTATTTTATAAATATCTATTAAATTTTCTATTGTTTCTTCGTACCTCTATTAAGATACTTTTTAGATTACAATTAGCTTAATTCGTGAACAAATATTCCACTTCTTAATTTTGGTTCGAACCAAGTTGACTTAGGAGGCATAACTTCTCCAGCATCAGCTATATTCATAAGCTCTTCGATACTTGTTGGATTCATAGAGAAAGCAACTTTCATTCCCTCTGCTACTCTTCTTTCAAGCTCCTTAAGGCCTCTTATTCCGCCAACAAAATCTATTCTATCACTTGTTCTTGGATCTTCTATAGCAAGTATAGGTCTTAGAAGATTTTCTTGTAGTATAGATACATCTAAACTCTTAACTGGATCTTCTGGATTATAAGTTCCATCTATAGCTGTTAACTTATACCACTTATTATCTAAATACATTCCAAAATGACCCTTTCCTTCTGGTCTATATTGGCCTTCTCCTTTGTACTCTTCTACTGTAAACTTCTCAGCAACTTTATTTAAGAACTCTTCGCTAGAATTTCCATTTAAATCTTTTACTACTCTGTTATAATCCATTACATATAAATCATCTGCAGGGAATATAACTGATAGGAAGAAGTTAAACTCCTCTTCTCCTGTATAATTAGGGTTTGCTTCTCTTCTCATTTTACCTACTTTTACAGCAGAAGCAGCTCTATGATGACCATCTGCTATATAAAGATATTTAACAGATTTAAATAACTCCTCTAATCTCTTTACAGTGTCGGCATCATTTATAACCCATACAATATGAGATATTCCATCTTCAGAAACGAAGTTGTATTCTGGTTCTTTAGTAGTCCATTTAGCAACTATTTCATCGATTTCTCCCACATTTTTATATGTTAAGAATATTGGACCTGTATTTGCATTACAATAGTCAACGTGATTAATTCTATCTTGCTCTTTTTCAGCTCTAGTATGTTCATGTTTTTTGATTATATCATTCATATAATCATCTATAGAAGTACATCCAACTATACCAGTTTGAACTCTTCCATCCATGATTTGTCTGTAAATATACATGCTAGGAACATTATCTTGAATGTAAGTTCCATCTTCTCTCATTTTATCTAATGTATTTCTAGCTGTTTTATAAACTATTTCATCGTATTGATTAGTTTCTGCTGGTAAGTCTATTTGAGCTTTATCCACATGTAAGAAAGAGTAAGGATTTCCTTTAACCATTTCTCTTGCTTCTTCTGTGTTCATAACATCATAAGGAAGAGCTGCTACTTTTGGAGCTAACTCTTTTGTTGGTCTTATGCCTTTAAAAGGTCTTACAACTGCCATATTATTTCCTCCTACGTAACTAATATTATTTAAAGAAATCAAGTATAGTTTGAACTATTTCTTCACCTATTCTTGTTTGAGCTTCAACTGTAGCTGCACCAATATGTGGTGTAACTGATACTCTTGGATGGTTAACTAATTCTTCATTTTTAGTTGGTTCAACTTCAAATACGTCAACACCTGCACCTCTTAATTTCCCACTATTTAAAGCTTCAAGTAAAGCAGCCTCGTCAACAACTCCACCTCTAGCACAGTTAATTAGTATAGCTCCATCTTTCATCATATCAAGTTGAGCTTTACCAATTGTAGCTCCTTGCTCTTTTATAAATGGTATATGAAGTGATACATAATCAGAGTTAGCTAATACTTCTTCTAAAGTACCAAATTCATATTTATCATATCCTTCAGCTTTACCAAGGATATCTGTATACATAACTTTCATTCCTAATACTTCAGCTTTTTGAGCTAAGCATTTAGAAATTCTTCCGAATCCTATTAATCCTAAAGTCTTTCCACTTAACTCAATTCCTTCATATTTTTTCTTTTCCCATTTTCCTTCTCTCATAGTAACATTTGCAGTACTTACAAATCTAGAAACTGCAAACATATGAGCTAATGCAAGTTCTGCAACTGATGCACTACTAGAGTTAGGAGTGTTAGCAACTCTTATTCCTTTTTCAGTAGCATATGCTACATCTATGTTATCTACACCTACTCCTCCACGGATTATTAATTTTAATCTTCCTGTTTCACAAGCTTTATCTATTATTGGTTGTCTAACCTTTGTAGCACTTCTTACTACTACTACATCAAAGTTTTGTAAGGCTACCCCTAATTCCTCAGGTTCATAGAACTTCTCTATAACCTCATATCCATTATCTTTTAATGCCTGTACGCCGCTTTTCTCCATGCCATCAGTAACTAATACTCTTATCATGATTACACCCTCCTAAAATAAATTTAATTTATTTTTATCTTATATCTAAATCCCTTTAATATAAGTAACAATCTTATATTTTTTAAAATCTATATTGCTAATTGAAAATTAAGAAGGGAATTACCCCTTCTTAATCATTTATTATTCAAGTCCTAATATTTCATTAATATTTTTTAATAACTCTTCAATTTCTGCTGGAGTAGTTTCTGCCATATGAGCTATTCTGAAAGTCTTATCTTTTAACTTTCCATATCCATTAGAAATTTGATATCCTCTTTCTCCTAAAGCTTTATTTAAAGCTGCAACATCAATATTTCTAGTATTTTTTATGTTAGTTAAAGTATTAGACATATATTTTTCATCTGGTAATATTTCAAAGTATTTTCTAGCCCATGCTCTAACGATTTCTCCACCTGCTATATGTCTTGCATATCTATTTTCAAGACCTTCTTTGTTTATTATCTTGTCAAGTTGATATTCTAATGCAAACATGTGAGATAATGAAGGTGTTGAAGGATATTGATAGTCTTTCTTTTGAATATATTCATATAATCCTAAAAGATCTAAGTATATACCTCTATGTGGAACTTGTTTAGCTCTCTCTATAGCTTTCTTTGAGAAAGTACACATTGACATTCCTGGAGGAAGTCCTATTGCCTTTTGAGTTGAAGTTATACAGATGTCAACTCCCCATTCATCTACTTTTAATTCTGTTCCCGCAGCTGAGCTTACAGTATCTAAGCAGAATACAACATCTGGATATTTTTTTACTACTTTAGCTATTTCATCTAGTGGATTCATAACACCAGTTGAAGTTTCATTATGTGTAACTGTTATTAAGTCATATTTTCCAGTTGCTAAAACTTCGTCTACTTGTTCTGGAGTTGTTGGCTTACCCCATTCAACTTCATATAAATCAGCTGGTACATTGTTAGCTACAGCCATTTCGTACCATCTCTTACCAAAAGCACCTACAGCAAAAACTGCAGCTCTTTTAGCTGTGCATGAACGGATAGCTCCTTCCATAAGTCCACTACCAGAAGTAGTTGAAAGTAATATCTCTTCTTTTGTATTGAAGATAATTCTCATGTAATCGCTAATTTGTCTTTGTATTCTTGATGCTTCTTTGCTTCTGTGTCCTATCATAGGTGTAGCCATTTTTTCTAATACATCTGGTGCTACATCTACTGGACCTGGTATAAATAATCTCTTGTGCATGATTAACCCTCCTAAAATAAAGTAACCTTTATTATTTCCAATATCTCAATTGAAATCAATTACATTTTAACATTTTTCCATAGCTTTCTCAACCATAATAGATTAAATATTTGGATATATTATTATAATTTAAATTTTTATGAACTTTATGGAAATATAATCCTTAATTTAATCTAATATTTTCATATATTGAATCAAATACATCTTTAACACATCGTCCTCTTACAAAATTAGAGCAATTATTACAACTTTCTTCTAATTGAATAAGTATTTTATCTGGATAATAGGACCTTTCATTATAGAATGAGCAGTTTTGAGCAATTCTACTTTTAATTTCATTAGATACCATTACTTTAACACCCCTATACGTTATAATAATATATCTTTTGTACTCTGCTCTATTTTATACCTATTTCCCCTAAGTTTAGTAATCAAAACAATCTAAAACTGACTCAGTTTCTCTACAATACCTTACTGTTAGGCACTGTCCTAAATTTCTAGGACATTTTTTACACATACAGTTAACTTCTTTTCCATCACACTTATTCTGCTTGAAATCAGGGCACTTTTCACAATTATATACTACTATGTCCATTACCATATTTATTTCCTCTTTCTTTGTTAAATATTTTATTATATCTTTAATATACATAAATAAACTAATTTATAAGACAATATTAAATGTATCTTTAATTCTATGTATAATTAGCATAAATCTTATAGTTGTCTATTATAAAAATTGATATAATATATATAAGTAAAGCCTTATATATATTTAAAATATACACCTTTATTTTTTAGGTGTAAATAAAATTAAAGGAGTTGATTATTATAAAAGACTTTACCGCTAAAATTCCACTTCCTTACAAACTATTTTTATGTCTTAGTGGAATATTAATAATAGTATCTTTTCTTTTTAATTCACCAAGTGAAATAATATTAGGTTTAAGAACTATAATCTTAAATCCAGATATACTTATAACAGATTACATGGAAATTGGCGGTGTTGGTGCTACTTTTATAAATTGCGCACTTCTAATTATAATTTACATTACCATGCTGATTTTTTTAAAGGTTAAACCTTCTGGGACTATAATTGCAGGTGTATTTACCGTAAGTGGATTTTCTTTATTTGGTAAAAATATTTTAAATATATGGCCTATTATATTCGGTATTTGGTTATATTCTAGATTTCAGAAAGAGAATTTTTCTAATTATATAGTTGCTGCTCTTTTTGGAACAACCTTATCTCCAGCCCTAATTCAACTTGTAGGAGCTAATGCAATTCCTGTATACATATCTATCTTAATTGGTATTCTTGTTAGTATTATAATAGGATTTTTACTTCCACCCTTAGCTTCAGCTTGTATGAGAATACACCAAGGATATAGTCTTTATAATGTAGGTTTAGCTGCAGGGTTAATTGGTACAGTATTAATGTCTTTACTCAGAGCTTTTGGTATTGACTTTCAAAGTAGAATCATATGGTCTACAGGTAATAATATTCCTTTCATGATACTATTTTCAATAATATTTTTAACCATGATAATTTTAGGTTTTCACTATAATGGTAATACTCTTAAGAACTTTTCTAAGATAACGAAACATTCTGGTAGGTTAATTACAGATTTTTATATTATTTTTGGTGAAGGTATTACCTTAATAAATATGGGCCTTCTTGGAATGTTCTCAATGTTTTTAGTAGTTCTATTAAATGGTGACTTGAATGGTCCTACATTAGGTGGTATATTAACTATTGTTGGATTTGGAGCCTTTGGTAAGCATCTAAAAAATATAATTCCTATAATGCTTGGTATAATATTATGTACATTCTTTAATATTTGGGAAATAAATTCACCTGGCGTTATTCTAAGTCTACTATTTGGTACTACCTTAGCTCCAATTGCAGGTTCTTTTGGATGGCTATGGGGAATAATTGCAGGGGTTTTACATGCTTGTCTGGTAATGAATATCACATATTTACATGGTGGAATGATTTTATATAATAATGGTTTCTCTGGAGGCCTTGTATGTATGTTCTTACTACCGTTAATCTCTGCATTTAGAAAGGAATATTAGTTATGAAACACTTACGTCAAAGAAATATAAAAATACTTAGTGAGCTAACTAGCTACTTAGTTAGAATTGGCTGTAGTGATCTACACATAGATTTTAATACTAAGGGTGATATAACCTATATCAGTTTTACTAGTGTTAATCCTGATATTAGTGAAAAAACTCTTGAAGATTTAACTAATCAATTGAACATGCCAAGACGGCAAGATATTGAAGAATATTATTGGGCTCTTAATGGTGATGATGATTTTGCTTCTGAACTTAGTTTAGTTGGAATGATGACTGATTCAGTCAATATAAATTATACTAATGATATACTAAAAATCAGCTTAACTAGGCTAAAATAATAACATAGTAATTTTCATAAAAGAAAAATAAGTATAGGCAATAAAATTGTCCATACTTATTTTAAAATTAAACATTAATTTATCTCTTTAAATTTTTAGATAATAAAGCAGCCCCAATAGCTCCAGCAAACCTTGCATTATCTCTAGTTTTAACCTGTGAATTCAGCTTTTCAGATAAACTATTTACTATATATTCACAGTTGCAAAGCCCACCTGTTAAAAAATAATTTTGTGAAGTAGAATGCTTACCACATATAGTTGCAACCTTACTTACTATAGAATCTACAATTGCAAAAGCAATATCTTCTTTTTTTCTACCACTTCCTATTAAGCTTATAACTTCGGATTCTGCAAACACAGTACACATTGAGCTTATACTTGCATCTTTACCATTCACAGCTAGCCTGCATAGTTCCTCTATATCTACTCCTAATGTATTAGCCATGATTTCCATAAACCTTCCTGTACCCGCAGAGCATTTATCATTCATTGTAAAATTTGTTATAAGTCCCTTCTCTACAGTTATAACTTTAGTATCTTGTCCACCAATATCTACTACAGTACAGTCTTCATCGTATATATATGCAGCTCCTTTACCATGACAGGTTATCTCCGTTACAGCTTTGTCTGCATAGGGAACAGATACTCTTCCATATCCTGTAGCTATAATCTTTCTATTCTCTTTATCTATACCTTTTTCACTTAATATATTTTCGATTTTTTTAGCTGTTTCTAAACTACTCCATCCTGTTGGAATTACAAAAGTATCGTTTATACTATTATCTTCAAATATAGCTACTTTAGCAGCAGTTGATCCTATATCTATGCCTATGTAAAACATTTGTCCCCACCCTTTACTCAAATCTTTAATTTTCTATATAAACAAAATATCTGCAAAAAAGCCCAACATATACGTTGAGCAATGAAAAGGAAAATATTATGTTTTAGAAATTGTTTAGATATCTGATTACAATACTATCTTATCATATTAATGCTACTTATAACTTTTAAAATTTAAATAGTAACATCTATATCTATTACATAGCTAAATAGTTAATAAGATTTCTACTGGATTCGTTAGTTCTATGAAGCTTTCACCTACATTACATTCATATGCAAATATATCAACCCCGTTACTTTTTGCGAACCTTAATGCATCTGAAAAAGCTTTATCCATTTTCTCATTTGGCTGGAAGCTACTTATATTACTCATTTGAATTAAAAATATAACTCCTGCCCCTCTACCTGAATTCTTAACTTCTATCAATTCTAAAAGATGCTTTCGTCCTCTCTCCGTAGGTGCATCTGGAAACATACTATGTCCATTTTCTTCTAGCGTTACTCCCTTAACTTCTAAGTAGTATTCTTCTCCATAATTATTAGTTAGTTTAAAATCAAATCTACTATTACCGAAGGTTTTCTCTCTACATATTGTTGTATATTCTTCTAGTCCCTTAATTTTCTTATTTATTAATGCTTCTTCTACTATTTTATTTGGAGCTTGAGAATCTATGTTTATTAGTTTTCCATTTTTATATCCACCGATTAAACTAAATCTAGTCTTTCTATTAGCTCCATTTTCTGCTCTTATTAGAACTTTGCATCCTGGAATTAAAATTTCTCTACATCTTCCTGTATTAGGCACATGAACTAATTCTTCTTTTCCATCTATCATAACATATCCTTGAAACCTATTAGGTCTTCTTACAAATTCAACAACTTTAGTTTCTTTATCCAATATCATATTTTATCCTCCATATTTATCTAAAGTTTATTATATAATATTTATTTAATAATATTTATCCACATTTAAATATATCTCTTTAAAACTTATCCACTTATAAATATAATATGTTATTAATTACATGATTTTATAAGCTTTTATCCACAGCTTTATTTAATTATACTACAATAAAAATAAGCTTTACATAAAACACTACTTTATTTTAATATTAATTATAAAAAGAAAACCTTCTGTTTATAAAAAACAGAAGGTTTTTTCATATATATTTTCTGGGGTGGACGATGGGACTCGAACCCACGACAACCAGAACCACAATCTGGCGCTCTACCAGCTGAACTACATCCACCATATTTGGAGCGGGTGAAGGGAATCGAACCCTCGTAACTAGCTTGGAAGGCTAGCACTCTACCATTGAGTTACACCCGCAAATTGGAGCGGAAGACGAGATTCGAACTCGCGACGTTCACCTTGGCAAGGTGACGCTCTACCACTGAGCCACTCCCGCATAACTAAAGAACTTTTTTTAAAACATAAAAATAACTGAATCATAAATATACTAGCTCACTTAATTTAGCTCATATCTAATTCAGTATATTAATTTATCATTTTGGTGGCTCACCGGGGGATCGAACCCCGGACACCATGATTAAAAGTCATGTGCTCTACCGACTGAGCTAGTGAACCAAATGACCTGGCAATAACCTACCCTTCCACACAGCTTCCCATGCAGTACTATCGGCCTCTAGATGCTTAACCTTCGTGTTCGGTATGGAAACGGGTGTATCCATCAAGAGCATAATTACCAGATAAAGAGAATGTTAATGTTCTCTCAAAATTACACAGTGAAATAT
>CABIZX010000011.1 GCA_902363375.1 Clostridiaceae bacterium
TTAATGTTGTTTTACCGTGGTCTACGTGTCCTATTGTTCCAATATTAACGTGCGGTTTGCTTCTTTCAAATTTTTCCTTTGCCATTTCTTATTCCTCCTTAATTAGAAAACAATTATGTTTTACCTATTTATTCTTAATTATTTTTTAGCTAATTGCTCTTGAATACTCTTTGGAACTTCTTCATAGTGGTCAAATACCATTGAATAAACACCTCTACCTTGAGTTTTTGATCTTAAAGTAGTAGCATATCCAAACATTTCAGATAGTGGAACGAATGCTCTAATAACTTGAGCACCACTAACAGCTTCCATACCTTCTATTCTACCTCTTCTTGAGTTTACGTCTCCTATTACATCTCCCATGTACTCTTCTGGAACTGTAATTTCAACTTTTTCAACTGGCTCAAGTAATACTGGGTCAGCTTTAGCCATAGCATTTTTGAATGCCATAGATCCAGCAATTTTGAATGCCATTTCTGATGAGTCAACTTCGTGGTATGAACCATGTACAAGTCTAATTTTGAAGTTTATAGTTTCGTAACCAGCTATTATACCATTCTTAGCTGCTTCTCTTATACCATTATCAATTGGAGCAATGTATTCTTTAGGAATAGCTCCTCCTACAATAGCATTTTCAAATACATAATCACCTTCAACTGGTTCCATTTCGATTACGCAGTGACCATATTGACCTTTACCACCTGATTGCTTAGCATATTTAGCTTCAGCCTTAACAGCTTTTCTAATTGTTTCTTTATAAGCAACTTGTGGAGCTCCAACATTACACTCTACCTTAAACTCTCTTGTTAATCTATCTACGATAATATCTAAGTGAAGCTCACCCATACCAGCTATTATTGTTTGACCAGTTTCTTGATTAGTATAAGTCTTGAATGTAGGATCTTCTTCAGCAAGTTTTGCTAATGCTATTCCTAACTTTTCTTGACCTGCTTTAGTCTTTGGCTCAATAGCTACAGATATAACTGGCTCTGGGAATTCCATTGATTCAAGGATTATTGGGTTAGTTTCTGAACATAAAGTGTCACCTGTTGTAGTTCCTTTAAGTCCAATAATTGCTCCAATTTCACCTGCTTCTAATGCTTCTACCTCTTCTCTATGGTTAGCATGCATTTTAACAAGTCTTCCAATTCTCTCTTTCTTACCTTTTGTTGAGTTAAGAACGTAAGAACCACTTTCCATTACACCTGAGTAAACTCTTGTAAATGCAAGTTTTCCAACGAATGGATCAGTTGCAATTTTGAATGCTAGAGCAGACATTGGAGCTTCATCTGAAGCTTCTCTTGAATCTTCTTCTCCATCTAATGTGTTACCTTTAACAGCAGGGATATCTAATGGTGATGGTAAGTAAGCAACAACACCGTTAATCATTTCTTGAACCCCTTTGTTTTTATATGATGATCCACATATACAAGGAACTATCTCATTAGCTATTGTAGCTTTTCTTAATCCTGCATGTAATTCATCTTCAGTGATTTCTTCACCTTCAAGATATTTTTCCATTAACACTTCATCAGTTTCAGCTATAGCTTCGATCATAGCACTTCTATACTCTTCAGCTTTATCAGCTAATTCAGCTGGAATTTCTTCTATTCTTACATCTGTTCCTAAATCATCATAGAACAATATAGCATGGTTAGCTATAAGGTCTATCATTCCTTTAAAGTTTTCTTCTGCACCTATAGGTATTTGTATTGGCACTGCATTAGCTTTTAATCTATCTCTTACAGTTTGAATACATCTAAAGAAATTTGCACCTGTAGCATCCATCTTATTAACATAAATCATTCTTGGAACGCCATATTTGTCTGCCTGTCTCCAAACAGTTTCAGTTTGTGGTTCAACTCCACTCTTAGCATCAAGTACAGTAACAGTTCCATCAAGTACTCTTAGTGATCTTTCAACCTCAACTGTAAAGTCTACGTGTCCAGGAGTGTCTATAATATTTAATTCATGCTCTTTCCAGAAACATGTTGTCGCAGCAGAAGTAATTGTTATACCTCTCTCTTGTTCTTGAACCATCCAGTCCATTTGAGATGCACCTTCATGAGTTTCTCCTATTTTATGAGTTTTACCTGTATAAAACAAAATACGCTCTGTTGTGGTAGTTTTACCAGCATCTATATGCGCCATAATTCCGAAGTTACGGAATTTTTCTAACGGGTATTGTCTAGCCATTCCTATTTCCTCCTCTTGACGAGTAATTTCAAATTCGACAAAACTGTTTTGGCCTTAGCCAAAACAGTTTTTGTATTAGTATCTGTAATGAGCAAAAGCCTTATTTGCTTCAGCCATCTTATGAGTATCTTCTCTTTTCTTAACTGCAGCTCCTGTGTTGTTTGAAGCATCGATTAACTCATTCGCTAATCTTTCTCTCATATACTTCTCGCCTCTTTTTTCACAAGCTAACAACATCCATCTGATACCTAATGTCTGTCTTCTCTCTGGTCTAACTTCGATAGGTACTTGATATGTAGCTCCACCTATTCTTCTAGCTTTAACCTCAAGTAATGGCATTATGTTATTCATAGCTGCCTCAAAAACCTCTAGAGGTTCTTTTCCAGTCTTTTCACGGATGATATCGAAAGCATCATAGCATATTTTTTGTGCTACACCTTTTTTTCCATCTTCCATAACACTGTTTATTAATTTAGTAACAACTTTTGAATTGTACATTGGATCTGGTAATACATCTCTTTTTGCAATAAATCCTTTTCTTGGCACTTTTCTTCCCTCCTTAACATTCTAAAATTAACTCATAGGTACTCGATATTTCTACCGCAAAGTGCTCTGCTCTTATAATCTATGTAAATCTATATAAATTCGAAGGCATAGCACTCTTTAATTAAGACCTATTTTTGTTTTGGTCTTTTAGCACCGTATTTAGATCTTGATTGTAATCTGTTTGCTACTCCAGCAGAGTCTAAAGCTCCTCTAACTATGTGATATCTGCAACCTGGAAGGTCTTTTACTCTTCCTCCTCTTATAAGAACAACGCTGTGCTCTTGTAGGTTGTGTCCTTCACCTGGAATATAAGCAGTTACTTCATACCCATTTGTAAGTCTAACTCTGGCTACTTTTCTTAACGCTGAGTTTGGTTTCTTAGGAGTACTAGTTTTAACTACAGTACATACTCCTCTTTTTTGTGGGCACTCTTTTAATGCTGGTGCTGTAGATTTTGAAGCTAATGTCATTCTACCTTTTCTTACTAATTGGTTTATAGTTGGCATTATTTCACCTCCTTAAAATAATCACTAATGCTTATCTATTCACACAATATTATTATGATAGATACTCTATAATAAATTAGTCATTAGCAAATCTTTAAATTATGAGTGCAGTTGCAGCTGAAACATCAATTCCGCATAGTACACCTAACTCTTTCATAGTATCAACTTCTATGATCTCTAGGGACTTATCTACTGCTAATTTAAGTATAGGTTCTAGTAGTTTTCCATCTGCATCCTTTGCAACATACAGCTTACTGCCTAAATTGTTCTTCAAGGCTTTTGTTGTTTGCTTTACACCAACAACCTTTTCCCCAACAAGTCTAGTCACCATACTATCCCCCCTCATAATTTTAATCCATAAAGTGATAAAATACAATTTTATCAATCACATACAAAATGTATTTTATCACTTTATATAATTCATGTCAATAGAACTCATTCTAAGATTAGGCGTTAATTTCTACCTCTTCTACTGGATGATTCTCAGAAATTTCAATCCCTCTATATCTATTCATACCAGTTCCAGCAGGAATTAGCTTACCTATAATTACATTTTCTTTTAATCCTACAAGTGGATCTATTTTTCCTTTAATAGCAGCATCAGTAAGTACTCTCGTAGTTTCTTGGAATGAAGCTGCTGATAAGAATGAATCAGTTGCAAGGGCTGCTTTAGTTATTCCTAATAAAGCAATTTTACCTTCAGCTGGTTTTCCACCTTCTGATAAAGCTTTTTCATTTGCTTCTTCAAAATCAAATATATCCATCATAGTACCTGGTAATAAATCAGTATCTCCAGCTTCTTCTACCTTAATTTTTCTAGTCATCTGTCTTATAACTACTTCTAGGTGCTTATCATTTATATCAACACCCTGTAATCTATAAACCTTTTGAACCTCTGATAGAAGATAATTTTTAACACCCTTAACACCCTTAATTCTAATGATATCATGAGGGTTTACTGATCCTTCAGTAATTTCATCACCAGCTTCTATTATATCTCCATTCGTTACTTTAATTCTTGAACCAAATGGGATTTCATAAGTAAATTCTTCACCAGAATTACTTGTTACTATAACAGTTCTTTTCTTCTTAGTTTCTTCCATTCTAACTGTACCAGAACAATCACTTACTATAGCAAGACCTTTTGGTTTTCTAGCTTCAAATAGCTCTTCAACCCTTGGAAGACCCTGTGTAATATCCGCTCCAACAACTCCTCCTGTGTGGAATGTTCTCATTGTAAGCTGAGTTCCAGGTTCTCCGATAGATTGAGCCGCTATTATACCAACTGCCTCACCTATATCAATTTTTTGTGCTGTAGCCATGTTCATACCATAGCATTTAGAACATACTCCTATTTTAGAATTACAAGTAAATACAGATCTTATTTTAACTTTCTTAACACCTGCTTTTTCAACTCTATCTGCCATAGCAGCATCCATATATTCATCACATTTAACTAGAATTTCTCCTGTCTCTGGATGAACTATCTCCTCAGCACTATATCTTCCTGCTAGTCTTTCACTTAGTGCCTCAATTACTTCGTTTCCTTCTTTGATTTCACTAACCTCATACCCCTCTTTAGTTCCACAATCTTCTTGTCTAACTATAACATCTTGGCTAACGTCAACAAGTCTTCTTGTTAGATATCCAGAGTCCGCAGTTTTAAGAGCTGTATCAGCATTTCCCTTTCTAGCTCCGTGAGTAGATATAAAGTACTCTAATACTTCAAGACCTTCCCTAAACGATGCTCTAATTGGAAGCTCGATTATTTTTCCTGATGGACTAGCCATAAGTCCTCTCATCCCCGCTAATTGTTTGATCTGACTCTTAGAACCTCTGGCTCCTGAATCAGCCATCATGTTTATCGGATTAAACTTATCTAAGCTATCCATAAGGGCGTCAGCTACTTCTTCTGTTGTTTTTGTCCATTTATCTATAACTTTTTCATATCTTTCATCTTCAGATATAAATCCTCTTCTATACATTTTTTCGATTTTCTCAACAGTATTATCCGCATCTGCAAGCAATTCCTTTTTAACTTCTGGAACTTCCATATCTGCAATAGCTACTGTTACAGCTCCTATAGTAGAGAAGTGATATCCTTTTGCTTTGATATTATCAAGCATCTTAGATGTTTCAGATGGACCATACAATGTATAACATTTATCTATAATTGTTCCTAAATTCTTCTTACTTACTAGGAAGTCTATTTCTAATTTAAATTCATTCCCTGGTATAGATCTATCTACAAAACCTAGGTTTTGAGGTATTGACTCATTAAATATTAACTTTCCTAATGTAGTATCAATAATACCATATTGCTTCTCACCATTGATAATTTTTGATACTTTAACCTTAATAGCTGCATGTATATCTACATCTTTAGCTTCATAGGCCATCATAACTTCTTCTGGTGATGAGAACATTCTTCCTTCACCTTTAGCTCCTTCTTTATCTAAAGTTAGATAATAAGAACCAAGAACCATATCCTGGGTAGGAACACAAACCGGTTTACCATCAGAAGCTTTCATAATGTTATGTGCTGCAAGCATTAGAAATCTAGCTTCTGCTTGTGCTTCAACTGATAAAGGAACGTGTACAGCCATTTGGTCTCCATCGAAGTCAGCATTATATGCCGTACATACAAGTGGATGTAACTTTATTGCTCTTCCTTCAACCAGTATTGGTTGGAATGCTTGAATTCCCAATCTATGAAGGGTAGGAGCACGGTTAAGTAATACTGGATGATCTTGAATAACTTCTTCAAGTACATCCCATACTTGAGGTTGAACTCTTTCAACCATTCTCTTTGCACTCTTAATATTATGTGCAACTCCACTTTCAGTTAATTTTTTCATAACAAATGGCTTAAATAACTCTAAAGCCATTTCCTTAGGAAGTCCACATTGGTACATTTTAAGTTCAGGTCCTACAACAATAACTGAACGTCCAGAGTAGTCAACACGCTTACCAAGCAAGTTTTGTCTAAATCTTCCTTGTTTTCCCTTAAGCATATCAGAAAGTGACTTTAATGGTCTATTTCCAGGACCAGTTACCGGTCTACCTCTCCTTCCATTATCAATTAATGAGTCCACTGCTTCTTGAAGCATTCTTTTCTCATTTCTAACTATAATGTCGGGAGCCTGTAGATCTAATAATTTTTTAAGTCTATTATTTCTATTTATAACTCTTCTATATAAATCATTTAAATCAGATGTAGCAAATCTTCCACCATCCAACTGAACCATTGGTCTCAAATCTGGTGGTATAACAGGTATTACATCTATAATCATCCATTCTGGTTTATTTGTTGATTTTCTAAATGATTCTACAACATCAAGACGTCTAATAGTTCTTATCTTTTTTTGTCCTGTGCTTGTTTTGAAATCCTCTTTAAGTTCTGTAGCAAGTTTATCTAAATCTATATCCTGTAATAAGATCTTTACTGATTCTGCACCCATTCCTGCTACAAAACCATCATATCCATATTTATCAACAGCTTCTCTATAGTCTTTTTCAGTTAAAATTTGCTTTTTATCTAGCGGTGTATCCTTAGGATCTAGCACTACATATGCAGCAAAGTAAAGCACTTTTTCTAGAGAACGTGGTGACATATCAAGAATCAATCCCATACGAGATGGAATTCCTTTAAAATACCAAATGTGAGATACAGGGGCAGCTAACTCTATGTGCCCCATTCTTTCACGTCTTACCTTAGACTTTGTTACCTCAACTCCACATCTGTCACATACTATGCCTTTATATCTAACTCTTTTATATTTACCACAGTGACATTCCCAGTCTTTCATTGGTCCAAATATTCTCTCACAAAATAGACCATCTCTTTCTGGTTTCAATGTTCTATAGTTAATTGTTTCAGGTTTCTTTACTTCCCCTCTAGACCACTCTCTGATCTGCTCTGGTGAAGCTAACCCTATTTGTATTGCATCAAAATTATTTAATTCAAACAAGGGTACATCCTCCCTTCAATTTAATGTTCATCATTAAAATCATCTAAAACTAAATCACTTTCTAAATCAGAACCTAAGTCAATATCTAAGTCTGATTCTAATTCATCATCAAAATCATCTAACTTAATATCTTCAAAATCCGAATCGTCATCTTCCTCTGATGAATCAGTATCTATAGGCTCAACATATTCTTTTACAGGTTCTTTTGCAACTGAATCTTCTTTTCCTTCAATATTTACATCTAAATCTTCAACTTCCTCATCAACTGATTCCTTAAGCTTAATCTCTTCATGATTTTCATCTAAAAGCTTAATATCTAAACATAATGCTTGAAGTTCTTTAATAAGTACTTTAAATGATTCAGGAACTCCTGGTTCAGGTATATTTTCGCCTTTTACTATAGCCTCATAAGTTTTAACTCTACCTACAACATCATCTGATTTAACTGTTAGGATTTCTTGAAGTGTATGAGCTGATCCGTATGCTTCAAGTGCCCAAACTTCCATCTCTCCAAATCTTTGTCCTCCGAATTGAGCTTTACCACCCAAAGGTTGTTGAGTAACTAATGAGTATGGTCCTGTAGATCTAGCATGTATCTTATCATCAACTAAGTGATGAAGCTTTAATATATACATATATCCAACTGTAACTCTATTATCAAATGGTTCTCCTGTCCTTCCATCATAAAGTACAGTTTTACCATCTCTATTATATCCTGCTTCCTCTAAGCAATCTTGAATCTCGGTATCTAATGCACCATCAAATACTGGAGTCGCTATATGCCATCCTAATTCACTAGCAGCCCAACCTAAATGAACTTCAAGTACCTGACCTATGTTCATACGTGAAGGAACCCCTAATGGATTTAAGCATATTTGAAGTGGTCTTCCATCTGGTAAGAAAGGCATATCTTCTACTGGTAATACTCTTGAGATAACCCCTTTATTACCATGTCTTCCCGCCATTTTATCACCAACAGAGATTTTTCTCTTTTGAGCTATATAGCATCTAACCAATTGGTTAACCCCTGGTGGAAGTTCATCAGCATTTTCCTTGGTAAATACTTTTACATCTACTATTATACCTGCTTCTCCATGAGGAACTCTTAAAGAAGTATCTCTTACTTCTCTTGCTTTTTCTCCAAATATAGCTCTTAACAATCTTTCTTCAGCTGTTAGCTCAGTTTCTCCTTTAGGAGTAACTTTACCTACTAGAATATCTCCTGATCTTACCTCAGCACCTATTCTTATTATTCCACGCTCATCTATATCTTTTAAAGCATCCTCACCTACGTTTGGTATATCTCTTGTAATTTCTTCTGGTCCTAATTTAGTATCTCTAGCCTCTGATTCATATTCTTCGATATGAACTGAAGTAAAGACATCATCTCTTACCAATTCTTCAGATATAAGCATAGCGTCCTCGTAGTTATAACCTTCCCAAGTTATAAATCCGATTCTAATATTCTTTCCTAATGCGATTTCGCCTAAATCTGTAGATGGTCCATCAGCTAAAACTGTATTTACATCTACTCTTTCTCCTTTATCAACTATAGGACGTTGATTTATACAAGTACCAGCATTAGATCTTTTAAATTTTATTAAATTATATACATCTGTACCACCGTCTATATCTCTTTTTACTCTTATTTCATTACCACTAACATAGGATACAACCCCTGCATTCTTAGCCTTAGGTAATACACCTGAGTCTACTGCAGCTTTGTATTCTATACCAGTACCAACTACTGGAGCTTGAGTTTTAAGAAGCGGAACTGCTTGACGTTGCATGTTAGATCCCATCAGCGCACGAGTAGCGTCGTCATTTTCTAGGAATGGTATCATAGCTGTAGCAACTGATACAATCTGTCTTGGTGATATATCAATTAAATCTACTTGCTCTCTTGGTACTATTATAACTTCTGACTTATCTCTAACAGTAACTTTTTTATCTATAAAGCTTCCATCTTCTGCTAATGGTTCACTAGCTTGTGCTACAAGATAATTATCTTCTTCATCAGCAGTTATATAAACAATCTTATCTGTAGCTCTACCTGTTTCCTTATCAACAACTCTATATGGAGTTTGCATAAATCCATATTCATTAACTTTAGCATAAGTGGCTAAAGAGTTAATTAATCCTATGTTAGGACCTTCAGGTGTTTCTATAGGACACATTCTTCCATAGTGAGAATAGTGAACGTCTCTTACTTCAAATCCAGCTCTTTCTCTTGATAATCCACCTGGACCTAATGCAGATAGTCTTCTTTTATGTGTTAACTCAGATAAAGGATTTGTTTGATCCATAAATTGTGAAAGCTGTGAGCTTCCAAAGAACTCTTTTATAGCTGCCACAACAGGTCTTATATTTATTAATGCCTGTGGTGTAATTATCTCCTGATCTTGAACAGTCATTCTTTCTTTGACTACTCTCTCCATCCTTGATAGACCAATTCTAAATTGGTTTTGTAATAATTCACCTACAGATCTTAATCTTCTATTTCCAAGATGGTCTATGTCATCTACATATCCTATTCCGTATGGCAATCCTAACTCATAGCTTAATGTAGCATATATATCATCTCTAATTATATGTTTTGGAACTAACTTAGTTATGTTAGCTTTTATTTGCTCTTTAATTTCACTTTCATCATGGTATGTTTCTAATATCTCTTTTAATGTAGGATAGTGAACATACTCTTTTATATTTAATTCGGAAATATCAAAGCTTACGTGTTCAGATAAATCGACAAAGTTATTTCCTATAACTCTTATAACCCTATCATCAACTTGAATGTCTACAGAATTTATACCTAAGTTCTGTATATCCGCAGCTAACTCTCTACTTATTCTATTGCCTTTTTCAACTATAATTTCTCCTGTAGAAGGATTAATTATATTTTCTGCTGCTGTTTGATTAGCAATTCTCCATTTAACAGCTAGCTTTTTATTAAACTTGTATCTACCTACCTTTGATAAATCATACCTTTTCGCATCAAAGAATAAGGACTCTATTAATGAAATGGCACTATCCACAGTTGGTGGTTCACCAGGTCTTAGTCTCTTATAAATCTCTAGTAACGCATCATTTTTCTCTTTTGTATTATCTTTTTCTAACGATGCCTTAAGTCTTTCTTCTTCTCCGAAAACCTCAAGTATCTCTGCATCACTACCATAGTTTAGCATTACTCTCATAAGTACTGTGATAGGTAGCTTTCTTGTTTTGTCTATTCTTACATAAATTACATCATTAGAGTCTGTTTCGTATTCTAACCAAGCTCCTCTATTTGGTATAACTGTTGAAGAAAATAATTTTTTACCAGTCTTGTCAACAGTATAATTATAATATACTCCCGGAGATCTAACTAACTGACTTACTATAACTCTTTCAGCTCCGTTAATAACAAAGGTACCTTGATCAGTCATTATTGGGAAATCGCCCATGAAGACTTCTTGTTCCTTTATTTCTCCAGTTTCATTATTTTGCAACCTAACTTTCACCTTTAATGGTGCTGCATAAGTAGTATCTCTTTCTTTGCACTGCTCAACAGAATATTTGATGTTTTCCATATCCAATTTATAGTTGACAAACTCTAAAGATAAATTGCCTGTATAATCTTGTATAGGATTGATGTCATCAAAAACTTCGTGCAACCCTTCAGCTAAAAACCAATCATATGAGTCTATTTGAACCTCAATTAGATTCGGCATTACAGCAGTATCTTTTACCTTGGAAAAACTCATTCTTTCCCTTTTACCAACTTTTACAGGATGTACCATATATTTTTCACCCCTTGTATAAACTAAAATAACCCAAAGACACACCTTCCCCTAGGACTTTGTGTTTCGGACTTACACTTATTCATCATGCAATTCTATCCAATATGCAGAAAAATATTCATACATTTATAATAATATCTAAATATACAGAAGAAATTTTCTTCAATTTGGATAAATCATGATTTGCTTTACTTTATTCGCATTGAATTATAATATCATTATTTTTATTTATTGTCAATATACATTAAACTTATTTTATTCATATTAATTTATTTAAATTATATGTGTAAATCATATAGATTTTTTCTATAAATAAAGAAATTTAAATTAGTTTATTGTATATATCTTTCTAAATTCATACTTTATATTTAAATTTCTTTTGTTACAAAAATGGAGTACTTAATTTAAGTACTCCACTATGTAAATCTATCGACTTACTATTTTACTTCTACAGTAGCTCCAACTTCTTCAAGTTTAGCTTTCATGCTTTCAGCGTCTTCTTTGCTTACGCCTTCTTTAATTGTTTTAGGAGCTCCATCAACTATATCTTTAGCTTCTTTTAATCCTAATCCAGTTAATTCTCTAACTACTTTTATAACTTTTATTTTTCCAGCTCCAGCGTTAGTTAATACTACGTCGAACTCAGTTTTTTCTTCTGCTGCTGCTCCAGCAACTGCTCCACCTGCAACTGCTACTGGTGCTGCTGCACTTACTCCAAATTCTTCTTCACAAGCTTTAACTAGCTCGTTTAATTCTAAAACACTCATATCTTTTATAGCTTGAATTATTTCTTCTCTTGACATTATAAAATGCACCTCCGAATTTTTTAATTATATTTTTATTTTCTCTACAGTTTCTAAATTGTTGTTTAGATTTATTACTCTGCTGCTTCTTGACCTTTTTTCTCTGCTATAGCATTTAATAAGTATGCTAAGTTTGAAAGTGGAGCTTTGAAGCTTCCAAGTAGTTTTGCAATAAGTACATCTCTTGATGGAATTGATGCGATCTCTTTAATTTGAGCTTCACCAAATAACTCACCTTGAATTACTCCTGCTTTTAATTGAAGTTTTTTATGATTCTTTGCAAAGTCATTTAAAACTCTAGCTGGCGCTGTTGGATCATCATATCCTAAAGCTATTGAAACTGGTCCTTGAAGATATTGATCTAATCCTTCAATTCCTAATTCCTTAGCAGCTAATGTAACTAGTGTATTTTTATATACTCTATATTCAACACCTGCTTCTCTTAACGCTTTTCTTAATTGTGTATCTTCTTCAACGTTTAGTCCTTGATACTCACTAAGAACAACTCCTTGAGCTTTTTCTAACTTTTCTTTTATTTCAGCAACTTTTGCTTCTTTTAAAGATCTATTTTTACTTTGCACTGTGTATCCACCTCCTTACAGTTTTCACTGTATATTAAAAATTAAGGTCTCTCCGCAGACACGAAGAGACCAATAAAATCATTTATTAGCATCCTCGGTAGGTATCTAGTTACGCTTTTCAGCACCTACTGTCTACGGAATATATTCAACTTTTTGTATTATAACACATTAAATACTTTAATGCAAGATTAATCTAACACTTTTGTTGGATTAATTTTAACTCCTGGTCCCATAGTTGATGCTACAGTAACAGATTTAATGTATTGTCCTTTTGCTGCAGCTGGCTTAGCTTTAACAATAGCATCCATTAAAGTATGGAAGTTATCCATTAATTTTTCAGCTCCGAAAGACTTCTTACCAATTCCTACGTGAACTATAGCTGTTTTGTCTACTCTATATTCAACTTTACCAGCTTTAATATCATTTAGAGCCTTCGCTACATCAAATGTAACAGTTCCTGATTTAGGGTTTGGCATTAAACCTTTAGGTCCTAACACTCTACCTAGTCTTCCAACTACACCCATCATATCTGGAGTAGCTACAACTACGTCAAACTCAAACCAGTTTTCTTTTTGAATTTTATCTACTAGTTCTTCAGCTCCAACGAAATCAGCTCCAGCAGCTTCAGCTTCTTTTGCTTTATCTCCTTTAGCGAAAACTAATACTCTAACAGTTTTACCTGTTCCATGAGGAAGTACTACTGCTCCTCTTACTTGTTGATCTGCATGTCTTGGGTCAACACCAAGTCTTACGTGAACTTCGATTGTTTCATCGAATTTAGCTTTTGATGTTTTTATTGCAAGCTCCATAGATTCTGCTGGTGTATAAAGAGCATTTCTGTCTATTAACTTAGCACTTTCTATGTAATTCTTTCCCATTTTAGCCATTTTGCATCCTCCTTTGTGGTATTAACGGTTTTTGCCTCCCACCGAATTAATTGAAATTACTCTTCGATTACTATTCCCATGCTTCTAGCTGTTCCAGCTATCATGCTCATAGCAGCTTCTAATGATGCAGCATTTAAATCTGGCATCTTTAATTCAGCTATTTCTTTAACTTTAGCTGCTGAAACTTTAGCAACTTTTGTTCTGTTTGGAACGCCTGATCCACTCTCGATTCCAGCTGCTTTCTTTAATAATACTGCTGCTGGTGGAGTTTTTAGTATAAAACTAAATGATCTGTCTTGGTAAACTGTGATTACAACTGGTATTATCATACCTGGTTGATCTGCAGTTTTTGCGTTGAATTCCTTACAGAATCCCATAATATTTACACCGTGTTGACCAAGTGCAGGTCCTACTGGTGGTGCTGGTGTTGCCTTTCCTGCAGGAAGTTGAAGTTTTATCATTCCTGTTATTTTCTTAGCCATGAGTTTACACCTCCTATATTGTGGTAAGCGGACTTTATAAGTCCTCCCACTTAAATAGAATTAAGCCTTATGGACTTTATTCTACTAAGTCTTAAAGTTTTTGTATTTGATTAAAATCAAGTTCAACAGAGGTTTCTCTGCCAAACATGTTAACTAATCCCTTAATTTTATGTTTTTCTATAGATATTTCAGTGATCGATACAACAAAGTCTTCAAATGGTCCTGATATAACTTTTACTTGTTCTCCTATTTCAACATCTACAGTTACTTGTTTTTCAACTATTCCCATATTGTGAATTTCATCTTCTGTTAAAGGTACAGGCTTTGATCCAGGACCTACAAATCCAGTAACCCCTCTAGTATTTCTAACAATATACCAAGAATCATCAGTCATAACCATCTTAACCATCACATATCCTGGGAATACTTTTCTTAATGTAACCTTTTCTTTTCCATCCTTGATTTCTACTTGTTCTTCCATAGGTACTTGAATATCATGAACAAATTCTTCAAGATTTCTATTTTCAATAGCTTTCTCAAGGTTAGCTTTAACTTTATTTTCATATCCAGAATATGTATGAACTACATACCATCTAGCTTTTTCTCCTGCCATAGTTACAGGGGCCATAATCTACTGTCCCCCTTACCTCCCTTTTAAATTATTTAAAAATCAAATTAAAAAGGTTTTTAAAACCAGCATCTAACAAACCTACAGTTATTGCATAAAGAAGACAAAAGCATATTACAGCCGTAAGAGCTTTCTTAAGCTCATCTTTTGTAGGCCATGTTACTCTTTTAAATTCCGCTTTTAAGTCGATAAAAAACTGTATCAATTTCATTCGTTTTTTAGGTTTAATTGCTTTAACCTCAACTTTTTCAGCCATAATTTTCACATCCCCAAAATATTTCAAGTCCTAAAAGAACTATTTTGTTTCTTTATGAAGTGTATGTTTGTGGCAGAATCTGCAGTATTTTTGCATTTCTATCCTGTCTGGATTATTCTTTTTATTTTTCATTGTGTTGTAATTTCTTTGTTTACATTCAGTACATGCTAAAGTTATTTTAACTCTCACAATCTACACCTCCTAGTTTATGTGTATTTAATATTATTTATAAAACCAATAATTTTTCTTGATAATATATTGTTAACTGCAATTGCTACTTAAACAACTTATCACAACTTAGTGATTATGTCAATTGTAAATAATTCCTTGCAACCATTATACTATAAACCACCAAAGATATCTTATTGAGTTTTCTTTTAAAAGGACCAGGTTTAGAACCCAGTCCTATTTCAAATCTTGATTATTCGATGATAGAAGTTACAACTCCTGATCCTACTGTTCTTCCACCTTCTCTGATCGCAAATCTTAATCCTTCATCCATTGCGATTGGAGTGATT
>CABIZX010000012.1 GCA_902363375.1 Clostridiaceae bacterium
CCGCCTACGCATCCTTTACGCCCAGTAAATCCGGACAACGCTTGCCACCTACGTATTACCGCGGCTGCTGGCACGTAGTTAGCCGTGGCTTCCTCCTCTGGTACCGTCATTATCGTCCCAGAAAACAGAACTTTACAACCCTAAGGCCTTCTTCATTCACGCGACGTTGCTGCGTCAGGGTTTCCCCCATTGCGCAATATTCCCCACTGCTGCCTCCCGTAGGAGTCTGGACCGTGTCTCAGTTCCAATGTGGCCGATCACCCTCTCAGGTCGGCTACGCATCGTCGCCTTGGTGGGCCGTTACCTCACCAACTAGCTAATGCGCCGCGGGCCCATCTTATAGCGGATTGCTCCTTTGATGTTTCTACCATGCGATAAAAACATGTTATGCGGTATTAATCTTCCTTTCGGAAGGCTATCCCCCTCTATAAGGCAGGTTACCCACGTGTTACTCACCCGTCCGCCGCTAATCCACCCCGAAGGGCTTCATCGCTCGACTTGCATGTGTTAGGCACGCCGCCAGCGTTCGTCCTGAGCCAGGATCAAACTCTCAATTTAAGATAGTGCTAGAAATTTTAATTTCGTGCAATATCTTACTCAACTAAGTTGAGTTTCCTTTGCATTACTCTTCTTCTAACTTTTAAACCGAGCTTGAATTGCTCTTTTTTCGCTGACTTGTTAAGTCATTTATTTGATAGATTTCTCTATCGGAATTAACTGGTTTTACCTTTTTCTCTATTTAATTTTCAAAGACCATTTGGTTTTCATTATCATCGGTTACTTCCGACGACTTTTATTATTCTACTAGATAATTTCTTATCTGTCAACAACTTTTTTAAGAAATTCTTTCTTAAATTTTATTGATGTTTTATCGCTTTGTTCAGCGACAAAACATATATTATCATGATTTATTTTCTTAGAAATATCATAATAATTTAATGTAATTAAATTATTATGATATACCTTCTATTTTCATGTAATTCCTATGTCTTTCTAATATCGATACACTAGGCAAGGTATAATTATGTATCTTACTAATTTACTTTAATTAAAATATCAAAGATTAACAATATAATTTATTGCTCTAAGCAAATATAGATGACTAAAAAACACATGGCAATTATATGCCATGTGTTCTTATTTCATCGTCTATTAAAAATGTACTCCATTTTCATAATATAATTTTTCTTCAAGAACATGAAAAATAACATCAACAGTATCATATCCTAACTCTCTAATATGTTTAGTAATGATACTTGCTGCTTTATCTTGGATTTCTTGTCCTCTATCAAACCAGCTAACATCTACTATTGGATATCCATTACATATCTCTCCATCTTTAATAAAGGTCGATCTTTTAAGCTCCAATGTAAAATAATCACGTGGACATTCTAATAATGCCTCTAATTCATCTATAAGTCCACTACTTATCCTTATTACTTCATGCTCTTTTACAGCTCTTAATGTTAAAATAGGCATAATATCTTCCTTTCTCACTTTTAAATATAAATACCCACCTAATACATTAAATATATCAGGTGGATTTCTTTTAATAATGCTTTATTTTACTCTCCAAGTAGTTCCTTCTTTACTATCTAATACTTCTATATTCATCTCTAATAATTGTGCTCTTATTTCATCTGATCTTTTATAGTTTTTTTCTTTTCTAGCCATATTTCTTTCTTCAATAAGGGCATTTATAAGCTTCTCATCTACTGAAGCTACTTCCTTCTCAATAATCATAAGGTTAAGAGATAAAACTTTATCAAAGTCTTCTATTAGTGTAGCTTTCTCTTTATTATTTAATGAGCTATCTTTTATAACTTCGTTAAGCACTGTAAATGCATTAGCTATATTTAAATCATCACTTAGTTGTGCTTTAAATTTTTCTTTATATTCACTAATAATTTCTTTGTTTATACTATCATTTTCATCTATATTAGTTAATATTGAAGCTATTTTTTTCTTTAATGCTTTATATCCATTTTGTGCATCCTTTAAACTTTCGAAGCTAAACACTAGTTGTTTTCTATATTTAGATTGTAAGCAAAAATATCTATAATCCAAAGGTGTAAATCCTTCTTCTTCAAGTCTAGACACTGTTAAAAAGTCTCCACTTGATTTTGACATCTTACCACCATCTAATACTAAGAACTCACCATGAACCCAATAGTTTACCCATTTATGTCCTAATGCAGCTTCTGATTGAGCAATTTCATTTGTATGGTGAACAGGTATATGGTCTATTCCTCCGCAATGAATATCTATATACTCACCTAAATATTTAATACTCATAGTAGAGCACTCTAAATGCCATCCTGGGAACCCTCTACCCCAAGGAGAATCCCATTGCATTATTTGATTAGAGAATTTTGAATTTGTAAACCAAAGTACGAAATCTAGAGGATTCTTTTTATTCGGATCTATTTCTATTCTACTACCAGCCTCTAATTCATCTATACTCAAATTGGCTAGTTTTGTGTAATCCTCAAATTTGTCTATTTCAAAGTATACATTTCCGTTTGATTCATAGGTATAGCCACGTTCTTCAAGTTTCTGAATGAATTTAATCATGTCATCTATGTGTTCTGTTGCTCTACATACTACTGTTGGTCTCTTTACATTTAATTTTTTGCAATCTTCAAAGAAAGCATCTTCATAAAATTTTGCAATTTCCCATACTGTTTTATGCTCACGACTTGCGCCTAAAGCCATTTTATCTTCTCCTTCATCCCCATCTGATTGAAGATGACCTACATCTGTTACATTCATAACATGTTTAACTTTATACCCTACATATTCTAAGGATTTCTTTAATGCATCCTCAAATATATAAGTTCTTAAGTTTCCTATATGAGCATAGTTGTATACAGTAGGACCACAAGTATACATTCCAACCTTATTTTTATTTGCAGGAATAAATTCTTCTTTATTTCTAGTTAAGGTATTGTATAAATAAAAACTCATTTCATATCTCCTTTACATATTTCTCATAGTTAATGTTTTCATAGTAGTTACTGATCTATAACTTATACTTTACATCACATCTAGTTTTCTTAGTTTAACTATATTAGTATATAATATAAAAAGCCACAGAACTATCTGTAGCTTAAATAACAATTAAAATTTATATAAATTATTAATTACATTATTATAGCTCAGTAGTATCTTGTTAAATTATACACATTCCAAAACAACAACAACAACATCTACACATAATAATGTTCTCCTTTAAAATAATTTATATTTAAATTCTATCATATTATAATAATTTTACAAGTTATATCTATAAAGAAAACTACACTTTATTTAATATTTCTCAACTTCCAAGATCTTTTATAAATATAAAAGGATTTAATATTATTCTAAAGAATAAATAAACTTATAAATGATGCTATATATACTTCTTTGAAACTAAATATACAATATGATAAATTAAGGTGGTGATTTTATGTCTATAGATATATATGTTAATGGAAATATTATATCCTTAGATAAAGAGAAAAGTTATGAAGCTTTTGCTGTAAAAGATGGTAAATTCCTAGCTGTAGGGCGTAATAAAGATATCATGTCCTTATTTCATAGTGATGAATGTAAAATTACAGATTTGGGTGGAAATACTGTAATTCCTGGATTTAACGATGCTCATATGCATCTACTTAATTATGGATTTCAGAAAAATGCAGTTCAACTAAATAATATTTCATCTATAGAAGAGATGATAAAAGTTGTTAAATCTTATATTTCTAAAAATAATATTCCGAAAGGCACATATATAATCTCTAGAGGTTGGAATGATAATTGTTTTAAGGAGAAAAGACTTCCAAACAGATATGATTTAGATAAAATTTCTTATGAGCATCCAATCATATTTTCAAGAATATGTGGTCACATTGGTGTAGTTAATTCAAAGGCTATAGAACTATTAGGCATAGATAAAATCAAGGAAAATCCTGCTGGTGGTGCTATAGACAGGAAAAATAGTATTCCTACTGGAGTCCTACGTGAAAATGCATTAAATATAGCTCTTAGTAAGGTTCCGCCTACCTCAGTTGAGGATATCAAAGCTGCACTTTGTAGTACTTTTGATGACTTAATTAAATGTGGAATAACTACTGTGCAAACTGAAGATTTAACTCATTGTAGAAATCTGCGTAATTTAATACAGGCCTATAAAGAGCTGGAGGAAGAGGGAAAGCTTCCAGTTAGAATAACTTTACAACTTTGTCTCAATACAGATGAGTTATTAAAAGAAGCCAAAGAACTTGGTTTAAAGTCTAAATTAGGTAATGACTTTATAAAAATTGGAGGCCTTAAACTTTTTCAAGATGGTTCCTTAGGGGCACGTACTGCTGCTATGATGGATAATTATGAAGATACATCTGATAATGGTATTAGTATTTATTCACAAGAGGAATTAGATAGTTGGGTTACTAAGGGGTTTAATCAAGGGTTTCAAATTATAATTCATGGTATAGGCGATAGAGCTTGTGAAATGATATTAAATTCCTATGAGAAAATATCTAATGGTAGTACTGATAACCTTAGACCAGTTATCGTACATTGTCAATTTACTAATGATCTTCTATTAAATAGATTTAAAGATATTGGTGTAATAGCTAATGTTCAGCCAGCCTTTATTATGAGTGATTATCCTATAGTCGAAAAAGCTGTAGGAAAAAAACGTACTAAAAGTAGCTATGCTTTTAATTCTATGATACAGAAGGGTATTCCTGTAGCCTTTAGCTCCGATGCTCCCATCGAAAGTTTTAATGTAATTGAAGGAATTCATGGAGCTGTAAATAGGACAGATTTAAACAATAATCCTAAGGGTGGATTTAATATTAATGAAGGTGTTACTGTGATGGATGCTTTAAAGGCTTATACAACAATACCTAGTTATATGTCATTTGATGAAGAATACAAGGGTAAAATAAAAGTAAACTATTTAGCTGATTTTATAATCTTATCCCAAGATATTACTTCTGTACCTAAAAATAAAATTAAAGATATTAAAGTTTTAGAAACCTATGTAGATGGGCGAAAAGTCCTATAGTCATTTCCTTAAACTTACAAAAAAAGATGCAAATATTATTTATTATTTGCATCTTTTTTATATAATTAAAATACATGTTCTATTTATTATTAGAATTATTCTTAACTCTATTAGGCTTTGCTTTTGGTTTTATGACTATATCATTCTTTTTATTTTTTGACTTATTATAAGCAGCCTGTTCAACTTTTTTTTGAGTTCTACCCATAAATCCCGATAAATCTAAAAACCATAAAAATAATATAACAAATATACCTGGTATAACGTAGTTCATTACTATCACTGGTAGTTCTGGGAATAGGAATGGCGGTATTGTAAATTCAGCAAAAGCTATTATTAATACTATCCATTTGTTTATTTTTATTTTATCTAAAATAAATTTCTTGATTAATGGATATATTGCTAATATCACAATTACAAATAATGCAATGATTCCTAGAAAAATCAATGTATTTTTCATATAATTTCCTCCTTCATTCATATAACTAAATAGTATTATATAATATATATCTATAAAAATGTACTTACTATGACTGTTTTCTTATCTATTCACAAAATATTAATAATATTATTTTTTGTATTATACGGTTTAAAAACTATAATCAGTGGCAATACTATCAATTGTAATCTATATAAAAGGAGATGTATTTATGAAAGTATTAGATTCAATTGCACTAATTTTAGTTATCATTGGTGCAGTAAATTGGGGACTAATAGGTTTATTTAATTTTGATTTAGTTGCCATTTTATTTGCAGGCTCTAGTGCCTTCGGTGCTATAAGCACATTTAGTAGAATTGTTTATGTAATAGTAGGATTAGCAGGTCTTTATGCTATATCATTCTTTGCTAAAAGTAAATATACTGATGTGGAATAATTTTTCAGCCGCAATTGCGGCTTTTTTATTTTTTTGATAATTATATAGGATTTTTTTCATTTTTAATTTATAATAATTTCGATAGTTTTGTGATAATATATAAATTTTATAAGATTGTTTTATATCTATATATATTTTATACTTAACTGTGATGTAATAAAACTAATTGAGGTGTTATAAAATGATAAAATATATTTCTTATAATGTTAAACAATGTACTATAGAAGAATTACTAAAGTATTACAACCCTAAGGTTATAAATAAATATTGTGAAAGCTGTAATAAGTTTAGTAAATTCTGGTCATGTCCTCCATTATCCTTTAATGACCTAGAATATATATCCAAATATAAATATTGTTATGTAATTAGTGGTAAAACCTACATAAATCAAATTCCTGAAGATGAATTAAATAATCTTGTAGAGCATGCTCTTACCAAATATAGTAGCATCAGTAATGGTAATGATGAATTTTCAAATACATTTAATGGTTTATACTATAGCTTTAGAGAATTTAATGATAATAAACTGCTTTCATTAGAGTCCCATTTTTCTGATACAACTGCCCTTTTTTCTGGAAGGTGTTTGATTTGCAATAATTGTTCACGTAGCAATAATATGTCTTGTATCTTTCCAAATAAATTAAGATATTCTCTAGAAGGTCTTGGTTTTGATGTGTCTGGAATAATTGAGAATATTGTTAATGATAAAATCCAATGGAGTAATGATTCTAGGCCTGAATATGTCACCTGTGTTTCTGGACTACTTTCTAATTCAAAAATTCCTGAAGAAAAAATTGTAGAATTACTTAAAAGATAAGGCTTAATATTTTATTTATAGTATTTAAAATTACCTCTTTGATAATAATAATGGTATTAAATATCATTATGAAAGAGGTGATTTTTCTTTGTTCAAATGTGTAAAGAAAGAGAATCATTATTGTAATTTAGTAAACGGTCAATGGATGACGACTGAGAACACTATAGATATTTTTGCTCCTAGTAATAATTCTTTTATAGGGACTATCCCTCAAATGAATAAAGCTGATGTAGACCAAGTGATAAGTTTTGCTAAAGAAAGTCAAAAATCTTGGAGCGATATGCCAGTTAGCAAACGTTCTGAAATTTTACATAGAGCAGCAACTTTGCTTGAAGAAAATTGTGATGAACTTGCTAATGTTCTTATGATGGAGATAGGAAAAGATATAAACTCATCTATTTCGGAAGTAAAACGTACTGCAGACTTCATTCGATTCACTGCAGATTCTGGTAAAAATTTAGAAGGTGAAACCATAGCAGCAGATACTTTTCCTGGATTTAAAAAGAATAAGATGAGTTTAGTTCAAAGAGTTCCCATCGGCTTAGTCCTTGCCATTTCTCCTTTTAATTATCCAATTAATTTATCTGCATCTAAAATAGCACCTGCATTAGTTGGTGGTAATAGTGTTATTCTCAAGCCTCCAACCCAAGGTGCCATTAGCGCTCTTCACCTTATTAGAATCTTTCAAGAAGCAGGTGTTCCGAATGGAGTATTAAACTCCGTCACAGGTAAATCTTCTGAGATAGGTGATTATCTTGTTACTAATGATAATATTAACTTCATTAATTTTACAGGTTCTACAGATGTAGGTAAGCACATAGCTAAAATTGCTGGTATGGTGCCTATGATAATGGAGTTGGGTGGAAAAGATGCTGCCATTGTTCTTAAAGATGCAGATTTAGATGATACAGCTAGAGAAATTGTTTCAGGTGCCTACAGCTATTCTGGTCAACGATGCACCGCTATTAAACGTGTATTAGTTACAGAGGATGTTGCTGATGAATTATCCTCTAAGATCTTAGAGGAAGTAAAAAAATTAACTATTGGATCGCCTGAGTCTGGTGCTAAAATTACTCCATTAATTGATAAAAAATCTGCTGATTTTGTTGAAACTCTTATCCAAGATGCTTTAAATAAAGGGGCAAAATTATTACATGGCAATAAAAGAGAAGGAAATTTAATATATCCAACTCTTTTTGATATGGTAAATAGCGATATGCGTCTTGCCTGGGAAGAACCTTTTGGCCCTGTACTTCCTATAATTAGGGTAAAAGATAAAGATGAAGCAATTGAAATTGCTAACAAGTCTCAATATGGTCTTCAATCTAGTGTGTTTACAAGAAACATAAATGATGCCTTTTATGTAGCTAATAAATTAGAAGTAGGAGCTGTCCAAATAAATAATAAGTCTGAAAGAGGACCAGACCACTTTCCATTTTCTGGAGTTAAGTCTTCTGGTATGGGTACTCAAGGTATTAAATATAGCATAGAAGCTATGACTAGACTTAAATCTATAGTATTAACAATTGATAATTAAATATAATAAAAAAGCTTCAAGAGTTTTAAAATGGAACCTATAGAATAGACACTTTAAAAAGACTATTCATATAGGTTCTTTTTTGTGTACAATAAAAAACAGAAAGGTTGTGAATACCATGAGTAAAAAGTTATTCTCGAAA
>CABIZX010000013.1:0-2500 GCA_902363375.1 Clostridiaceae bacterium
TGGGAAGCTGTGTGGGAGGGTAGGTTATTGCCAGGTCAATGTTCCGCGATAGCTCAACGGTGGAGCACTCGGCTGTTAACCGATAGGTTGGAGGTTCGAATCCTCTTCGCGGAGCCATATTAAATTTGGTAATTATGCCTTAGATGGGTACACCCGTTTCCATACCGAACACGAAGGTTAAGCATCTAGGGGCCGATAGTACTGCATGGGAAGCTGTGTGGGAGGGTAGGTTGTTGCCAAGTAATATGGATCTTTAGCTCAGTTGGTTAGAGCAACCGGCTCATAACCGGTAGGTCCGGGGTTCGAGTCCCTGAAGGTCCACCATATTTGGGGGTATAGCTCAGCTGGGAGAGCACCTGCCTTGCACGCAGGGGGTCAAGGGTTCGAATCCCTTTATCTCCACCAAAGACACTGTAGATACAGTGTCTTTTTTTTATAAATATTTATAGTCATACTAGATTAAATTAAATATAGTACTTATTATTGATTATATATGAAATAATTATTAAAAATTAAATAAACATGATATGCTAGGATGAATTTTCTGATTAATGTGTTAAAATAGAAGGTGTGGAAGATCCATGTTTTAGCGTAAGTGGTACACATGTAGATTGTACTAAAATAGTAATATCACCTCTCGCTAAAGAAAAAATAGATATAGTAGTATCTTGTATAAATGATGGATTTAATTTAGGGACAGATGTTATATATTCAGGAACTGTATCTGCAGCTGTAGAAGGAGCTTTAGATAAAACACCTGCTATTGCCTTATCTTGTGATGGGACAGAAGAATTAATGATATGTAGAATTGGAGAAAACCGATAGCCATGTAATATATAAAATCACTGGTAATCCGGATGATGAAGTACAAGAAAATACAGATGTGGATATGATTAAATGATTAAATGATTAAAGAAGGATATGTAACGGTTACTCAATTACATTATGACTTAACAAATTTTAATTTGATAGTAAAAATAAAAAATATATTAAAATAGCAATCTAATACTTAAAGTATTTTAATTGGTATCAGTAATTATTAGTAATTAAAGATATAATTAGGGGGATGACATTATGAATAAACCATATGTATTTACACCAGGACCTACTAATGTAAGAGAAAATGTAAGATTAGCTAGGGCGATGGAGACAACTAATCCAGATTTAGATAAGAATTTTTATGAATTTTACAAAGATACTTGTAATAAAATTGGAGAATTATTAAACACTAAAAATGATGTATTTATTTTAAGTGGCGAAGGCATATTAGGCTTAGAAGCTGCATGTGCATCACTTACAGAGACTGGAGATAGAGTTTTAGTTATTGATAATGGAGTGTTTGGTGAGGGATTCGCTGATTTCGTTAAAATATATGGGGGAATACCTGTACTATATTCTGTGGATAGAAAAAAAGAAGTTGATATCAAAGAGTTGAAATCTTTTCTGGAAAAAGACAATGATTTTAAATATGCTACGGTAGTTCATTGCGATACACCTTCAGGTGTGCTTAATGATATAAGTAAAATTTGTCCGATGCTAAAAGAATATGGAATATTAACTGTAGTTGATAGTGTTGCAGCTATGATAGGAGAACCTATAAAAGTAGATGAATGGAAGATTGATATTGCATTGGGTGGATCGCAAAAGGCATTTTCTGTTCCACCAGGATTGAGTATTGTTACCATTAGTGAAGATGCAGATCAAGCTATGAGAATGAGAAAGACTCCAATTAGTGGGTTTTATTGCAATTTGACTATCTGGAAAGGATACTATGAGAAGAAGTGGTTCCCTTATACCATGCCAATAAGTGATATATTTGGTCTTAGGGTTGCAATAGATAATATCCTTGAAGAAGGCATAGATAATGTGCATAATAGACATAAACAAATTGCTTTAGCTACCAGAAATGCATTGACTAATTATGGATTAAAACTTTATCTGGATAGTGGCTTTTCATCAACAGTAACAGTTGTAGAGCCTCCTAGAGAAATAGAAGCTAACAATTTAATTAATCATATGCGTGATAAGTACAATTTATTAATTTCGGGATCCTTTGATTATCTTGAAAATAAAGTTATTAGAATTGGTCATATGGGTGAGAATGCTAAAATAGATAGAATCATATTTGTTTTAGAAATTTTAGATAAATCTTTAAAAGATTTAGGATATAAATCAGAAACTAATATTATAGAAGAATTTAACAAGTATATTATATTATAATATCATGTAGACTAATTAACTAAGATCAATAGTTAATTAGTCTTATTTTTATAATAAAATGAGATAATTTATAGTGAAATATTATATTGATTATGATGAAATATATGAGAAAGTTAACTAATATAATATATTTATCTAAGTAATTAACTTGAGATTGAAAAATGTTTTTATAATGGTTATAACGAATATTTATTGCATTTAGAAAGATATATTTCGGATATAAAGGTAAATTAGCGATATAAACTGATTTCATTTAAGTATACTATTCCATGTGTATCAA
>CABIZX010000014.1 GCA_902363375.1 Clostridiaceae bacterium
CTTTTTCTCTGTTTAATTTTCAAAGACCATTTGGTTTTCATTATCATCGGTTACTCCCGACGACTCTTACTATTCTACTAGATAATTTCTTATCTGTCAACAACTTTCTTAAGAAGTTTTTTTCTCAAGTTTTGTTGTTTGTTGTCGCATCACTCAGCGACATGGATTATCTTATCATGATTTAATTATATATATATTATTTTATTTTAAATTATATATAATTATCCTTACTTTTCTAATGTTTTCTTTTAATTTCTAATTTATTCTTATATTGATACACTAGGACTTGTTTATTTAATCAATTACTTATATTTATACATTTATATCATATATTTACTAGTATTTTTCCTTAATTATAAGTAAATAATCATTATTTTTTATAAAAATCATTTCTCTTTTAGCTATTAATATAATTTTTTATACAAAGAAATGAATATTTCTTTTTTCTTTGGACAGATTATAGTTATTAATAAAATTTTGGGAGATATGGTGATTAAATTTATGAAGAAGAAAGAAAGAAGTTTTATTCCTCTAGTTGTTATATTTATATTAGTATTACAACTTATTAATTTATCTACCACAGAGCAAGGACAGAACACAAATAATCAAAGTGCTGAATTAACTAAAGAAGATATAAACTCAATAAGTACTTTATCTATAACCTACAGAAGAGCTAATGATTCTAATATATTAAATAATGACTTTTCAAAATATAACTCTTATTATGTTGAAAAGTCTCAACAGAAATATAAAAACTTATATAATAACAATCAAAAAGTAAGTGAAGATGCTAAAAAGTTAACTAATCACCTACCTGATTGGTTTAAATATAAGGTTATAGATGAAAGTTTATTAAAAACATATTTAGCTAATAGATCTTCTTTACTTAAAGATGAGCCTTACTTTTCTTCTATAATGGAAGTTAGTAGGGAGTTTAATATTAATCCTATTTTACTTTTTGCCATTACTGGTCAAGAGCAAAGTTTTGTACCTCAGGACCATGTAAGTGCTGTTAAAATAGCAAATAATCCTTATAATGTATTTTGTAGTTGGCAAAGCTACAACACTGATATTGTAGATGCATCAGAAATTGCTTGTCGT
Source organism: Clostridiaceae bacterium (assembly GCA_902363375.1). Lineage (GTDB taxonomy): Bacteria > Bacillota > Clostridia > Clostridiales > Clostridiaceae > Clostridium_J. The sequence goes on from CABIZX010000014.1 coordinate 1,102, forward strand.
ACAATTATAAACCTTTCTAAGGATAGACCTGATAGTGTTGATCCCTTAGTATGGGTGAATAGAAAATATTCTGCTGATCAGAACTGGCATTATGGTGTGAGAAGCTTATATAATGAAATTGTTGAATTTATAAATGAATAGACAGAAATGTCTAGGTAGTTATTATACGACTACCTAGACATTTCTATTTATTTTCTATATATACACTTGTAGTTGGAAAAGCTATACTAATTTCCTCGTCACTTAAAATTTTCATTATACTATAGTTTATTTCTTCCTTGATCTTCATATATTCATTAAATCCAGTTTCATTTATAAAGAAGTACATACTTATATCTAAACTACTTTCATTAAAATTGCTAAAGCTAACATTAATACTTTCGTTATCTACACCTTTATGATTTTTTAGTATATCTCTTATACTATCAACACACTTTTGAATCTTTTCAATTGATGTATCATAAGTAACTCCTATATCCATAGTAACTCTTCTTAATTCTCTTTTATTAAAATTTAGTATTGGGTCATTAACTAATAACGAGTTAGGAACTGTTATCAAAACTTTATCGAAAGTTCTTATTCTAGTACTTCTAAAACTAATGTCCTCTACTATTCCTTCTATATCTTTGCACTTGATCCAATCACCGATTGTAAATGGACTATCCATAAATATGATTACTCCGGACATCATATTAGCTGCAAAATCCTTTGCTGCCAAAGCTACAACTACTCCACCAAGCCCAATTCCTGTTATAAATGCATTTACATCTAACCCCCAAATATTAGCTATTTGTATAATCGCAAAGGCTATTATTAAATACTTTATACCTTTAGCCATCATAGGTATTAATACAGTGTTGACTTCAATATCATATTTATCTGTGGCTCTAAATAAAAATTCATCAGAATTATTAGTAATATTAGTTAACCCATTAGCGAACAATACTATAATTGATGTACCTAGCATTTTATTGATTATACCATTAATTTGCCATTCCATTGATGAGTTTAGTATACTAAGAAATATATATACTCCTATTACTATAAAAGCCATTTTTATAGGTTGTTCAAACGCAGTTAAAATTTTTCTAGCACTTTTTATTTTTAATGCTTTAAATATACTATCTAATATTTTTATAATATATTTTGTAAATACGCTTTTTAGAAACATTAGCAGTACAAATATACCTACTGCGATTGCAATAGACTTCCAAACTTCGAAAAGCTTACTGTTCAATATTATCTGAACATACTTATTAGTTAATATATCTAATTGAGCTATTACCATTAACTTTTCCTCCTATTTATAAATTGATTTCCAATACCTAACTTTTTATCACTCCAAAAACTAATATATCTATATATTCTTCTCCATTATAATATGCTTGCCGTCTTGTTCCTTCATGCATAAATCCTACTGATTTTAGTGTAAATTGACTAGGATAATTAAAACTTAGTACTTCAGCATCAATTCTGTGAACTCCAAGTTTAAATAAATAGTCTACAATAACTTTTAGCGATTCCTTAGCATAACCTTCTTGTCTATGGCTTCCTAAACCAAATCTAAGCCATGCCATTTCTCTATTTTCATCTAACCAATTTATTCTTATATAACCTATGGGTTCATTATTATCTTTTAACATAACAATTAAATATATTTCTTCTCCCTCTTCTATGCTAAGCTTAATATCCTGAAGTTGATTTTCATAACTTATATCTGTATTTAATCCTACTGACATCTTTCTTATTAATATATCATCTTTCCATTGAGTAATTAAGCTAGCATCTGTTAATTCTATGTTTCTTAAATAAACTCTTTCCCCTTCACATACCTTATGCATTTTCTAATCTCCCATATACTAAATATTATAATTTAAATTTATTATTTCATATAGCAAAAAAGCACTTCATTATGAAGTGCTTCCTGGTGGCTCACCGGGGGATCGAACCCCGGACACCATGATTAAAAGTCATGTGCTCTACCGACTGAGCTAGTGAACCAAATGACCTGGCAATAACCTACCCTCCCACACAGCTTCCCATGCAGTACTATCGGCCTCTAGATGCTTAACCTTCGTGTTCGGTATGGAAACGGGTGTATCCATCAAGAGCATAATTACCAGATAAAG
>CABIZX010000015.1 GCA_902363375.1 Clostridiaceae bacterium
TATAATAATTTCAGATATCAATGGGGATTAAAAAAGCTGACTCCTATCCAATATAGAAATCAGCTTTTAGCTGCATAGTCTTTTTCAAAATGTCCTTTACATAGGGACCATTTTATTTTTCTCTGAAGCTTTTTATTATTATAAGGATTGTTTTATTATTTCTCTACACGTTTCAGATAAATTTGCTTTTTCATCCTTATTTAAATTCTCCATATAAATTGGTTTATGAAAGATAACTTTCGCTTTTAAATCTCCTGGATTTCCTTCTAAGCCTTTATAGGTACCATTCACTGTAATTGGCACTACTGGTACATTAGCTTTAACTGCCAATTTCAAACTTCCTTTTTTAAATTCACCAACACCCTTGTCTCTACTTCTTGTTCCTTCTGGAAATATGAGCATAGATCTACCATTTTTTATTTTTTCGATAGCCTCAAGAATTGTCTTTAATCCTTCTCTGCCATTTTCTCTATCTAAGAATACACATCCTAATTCTTTCATCCAATAAGATATAACAGGAACTTTCTTCATTTCAATTTTGGCAACAGCTCCAGCCGTATCTTTTATGTTCATCATTATTACAGGTATATCTAACATACTTTGATGATTTGATACGTAAACACAAGTTTGAGCTAATAAATTTTCTATACCTTCAACTTCAACTTTTAACTCAGAATATTTAATTGTAGAAGTTGCCCAATCCTTTTCCAAATCATATAAATACTTCTCTCTTTTTTCTAGAGTTAACCTATTTTTATATGTTGAATATGTAATTCTTTTAATGGCAATTTGTATCATTTTTAAAAAAAACTTTATTCCAAATCTCAATTTTCTCAACTAGTCCACACCCCTTTTAATTCATATTTAATTATAACAATAATATTTATCCTAGTGAAGTATATCTTTAAATTATGTCAATAATTTAATTAATACATATAATAAAGGAGATTTTATGAAAAAATTTTTTAAAAGAAATAGAGTTCTATTCATCCCATGCATATTATTACTAATCACTCTTTTTCTATTAGGTTATGTTATTAGAGGTAATCTTGCCTCAACATTAAAAAATTCTCAAACAAAAATCCATTTTATCAATGTTGGTCAAGGAGATGCTATTCTTATTGAAAATAAGAATTTTAATATCTTAATAGATAGTGGCCCTAATAGTGCAAAAGATAATATAATCTCTTATCTAAAAATTAATGGAATAAAAAAATTAGATTATGTTATTGCATCTCATCCTCATGAAGACCATATTGGCTCCATGGATGACATAGTTAATAAATTTGACATAGGCGAGTTTATTATGCCTAAAGTTTTAACCACAGATGAAGATCTCAATAATTTACTAAAAGCACTTAAAAATAAAAAACTTTTAGTAAAAAATCTTAATAGTAATTTCAAGATTAAACTATCCAAAGATGCATATATAGATTTTCTTTGGACTGGCGATATTTCTGATGATAATTTAAATAATCATTCTATAGTTATGAAATATATAACTAAAAACATATCTTTTTTATTTACTGGGGATATGGAGGAAGAAATTGAGAATGTTTTATTAGCTAGCAAAAATCCATTAAAATCTACTGTATTAAAAGTTGCACATCATGGTAGTAAAACTTCATCTTCCAAGGCATTTATTTCTAAAATACAACCCCAGGTTTCTGTTATAAGCTGTGGTATGGGTAATGATTATGGACATCCTAATAAAATTACCTTAGACACATTAAAATCTATAAACTCTAAAATACTTAGAAGTGATATAAATGGTAATATTATCATTAAAACAAATGGAGATAAATTAATGATATATACTGAGTACAACGATGGGTAGAGTTTATTTAAGTATATACATTTAATTAAAATTTATTTGCAAAAAATAAAAAAAGCCTTACTCTGTAAGACTAAAAAAATGGCTCCGCGAAGAGGATTCGAACCTCCAACCTATCGGTTAACAGCCGAGTGCTCCACCGTTGAGCTATCGCGGAACATTGACCTGGCAATAACCTACCCTCCCACACAGCTTCCCATGCAGTACTATCGGCCTCTAGATGCTTAACCTTCGTGTTCGGTATGGAAACGGGTGTATCCATCAAGAGCATAATTACCAGATAAAATTTTCTATGAGCTTCGAATTTCTTCGTCAATTTCAGTCACTCCGCTACTCATTTACCATTACGTAAACTCCATTGCTCATTCCTTCATTTTCTTGAACTTCTCGCTTCTACAAAATTTATATTATTTGAAAACATTGGTTAAATGTTCTCTCAAAATTACACAGTGAAATATTTCGTCTTTTTTTAGATCAAGCCCTCGACTTATTAGTATGAGTCAGCTGAACATGTTACCATGCTTACACCCCTCACCTATCAACCTGGTGGTCTTCCAGGAG
>CABIZX010000016.1 GCA_902363375.1 Clostridiaceae bacterium
TTAATTTTCAAAGACCATTTGGTTTTCATTATCATCGGTTACTCCCGACGACTCTTACTATTCTACTAGATAATTTCTTATCTGTCAACAACTTTCTTAAGAAGTTTTTTCTCAAGTTTTGTTATTTGTTATCGCATCACTTAGCGACATGAATTATCTTATCATGATAGTTATAATTTAAATTTAAATTTTATAGTATTTAAGCCAAATTATTATTATATTTCTCTTAAATACTCATAATTTCTTCTATATTCTTATATTGATACACTTGGTGTTGTTTATATGTAAAACAATAAAAAAATAACATTATCTAAAATATAATAGATAATGTTATTTTTATTTATACCTTTTTATTTATATATCTCTACTTTTTGATTCTGTTTTAAATCATTTATAAGTTTAACATATTCCATGTTTTGCTTTTGACCTAATAAGTTTAACTTAAGTGAATCTTTAACTTCTTCAAATGACTTCATTACTTCTGGTAATTTCTCATCAACTTTTATTAAATGATATCCAAATTGAGTTTTTACAGGTTCGCTAACTTTTCCTATCTCTAATTCAAATGCTGCATTTTCAAACTCTGGTACCATTTTTCCTCTTGTAAATTCACCTAAATCTCCACCTTGTGAACTTGATGGACAAGTTGAGAATTCTTTTGCTGCTTCTTCAAATGCTAAACCATTATTAATCTTTTCTTTAATTTCATTAGCCTTTTCTTCTGTATCAACTAATATATGTTTAGCCTTTACACTCGCTTGACCTTTAAACATTTCTTTATTATCTTCAAAATATTTCTTCACTTCATCATCTGAAATAGTAACTGCATCAAGAACTTTTTTTACTGCTGCTTGAATTAATAAATCTTTTTTTAGTAATTCTAGCTGTGTTTTAAACTCTTCTGTTTCTTCTAGCTTTTCATCCATGGCGAATTTATGAAGTAACTCAAAGCTTATTAGTTGCTCTAAAAGTTGCTCTCTTCCTATCTCACTTGCGAAATATTCTTGATTTTGTTGTGGAAATCTAGTCATTGCCATATCTACATCATGTTGAGTTATATCATTTCCATTAACTGAAGCTAATATTTTATTTTCCATATTTCTACTCCTTTATGCATTATTGTATTTTATTATATGATAACATACTTTATCTACAAAATGAAATAAAATAAAATTTATTTCATTTATGTGTAACCATAAGTAAAAAAATAAATCCTATCACATTAAGCAATAGGATTTGGTGGCTCACCGGGGGATCGAACCCCGGACACCATGATTAAAAGTCATGTGCTCTACCGACTGAGCTAGTGAACCATTTATTGGCTGGGATAGCAGGATTTGAACCTACGAATGCCAGAGTCAAAGTCTGGTGCCTTACCGCTTGGCGATATCCCAATATTATGGTGCGTCTTAAGGGATTCGAACCCCTGGCCCACGCCTTAGAAGGGCGTTGCTCTATCCAGCTGAGCTAAAGACGCTTATTGGAGCGGGTGAAGGGAATCGAACCCTCGTAACTAGCTTGGAAGGCTAGCACTCTACCATTGAGTTACACCCGCAAGTGGTGCAGATGAAGGGAGTCGAACCCCCACGCCTAAGGCGCTAGATCCTAAGTCTAGTGCGTCTGCCAATTCCGCCACATCTGCATATGGTGACTCCTAGGGGAATCGAACCCCTGTTACCACCGTGAAAGGGTGGTGTCTTAACCGCTTGACCAAGGAGCCATATCTGACCTGGCAATAACCTACCCTCCCACACAGCTTCCCATGCAGTACTATCGGCCTCTAGATGCTTAACCTTCGTGTTCGGTATGGAAACGGGTGTATCCATCAAGAGCATAATTACCAGATAAAG
>CABIZX010000017.1 GCA_902363375.1 Clostridiaceae bacterium
CCGGGGTTCTTTTCACCTTTCCCTCACGGTACTTCTTCACTATCGGTCACTAGGTAGTATTTAGCCTTGGGAGGTGGTCCTCCCTGCTTCCCACAAGGTTTCACGTGTCTCGTGGTACTCTGGATCAGAACTTTATAACTTCCATTTTCACCTACAGGTCTATTACCTTCTACGGAGTAGCTTTCCAGCTATCTTCGGCTAATTCCTGTTATATTTTATGTTCTGTCCTCAACCCCCAAGCCAAAGGCTTAGGTTTGGGCTCTTTCCATTTCGCTCGCCGCTACTTTGGAAATCGATGTTTCTTTCTCTTCCTCCGGGTACTTAGATGTTTCAGTTCCCCGGGTTTACCTCTATACACCTATTTATTCAGTGCATAGTACATAGTGTTAACTATGTAGGTTTCCCTATTCGGAAATCTCTGGATCACTGGCTATTTGCGCCTACCCAAAGCTTATCGCAGCTTATCACGTCCTTCTTCGGCTCCTAGTGCCAAGGCATTCACCATGCGCCCTTTGTAGCTTGACCTATCTACATTTCACTATAAGCTTCGAAATCATACGTCAACTCCATCACTTCAGTACTCATTTACCGTAGTAAACTCCGTTCCTCGCTCAGTCGTTTCCTTGACTTTCTCGCTTCTAATGAAATTATTTTTACTAATCTTAAGCGATTAAGATTAGATTTCATTCTACAAAGAATTCAATTTAAAATTCTTGACGAAATTGTTTATCTTTAAATTTAAAGGTTAAACATTCAATCTTCACTGTGTAATTTTCAAAGAACATAAGCAGATATCCAAAATATTTGATTTTGGAATAATCACTTATACAAACCTGTGGTTTGTATTTACTTAAAATAAAATAATTTACAAACTTCTTTGTAAATTATTGGTGGGTCTAAATGGACTCGAACCATCGACCTCACGCTTATCAGGCGTGCGCTCTAACCAGCTGAGCTATAGACCCACAAATGGTGGAGATAAAGAGATTCGAACTCTTGACCCCCTGCGTGCAAGGCAGGTGCTCTCCCAACTGAGCTATACCCCCATGTGGAATTTAATATAAAGTTATCTGAGAGATAGTCTCTCAAAATTAAACAGAGTTAAAGTACCAGTTTGTCATGAAGGATTAACTTCATGTCGACTCCCTAGAAAGGAGGTGATCCAGCCGCAGGTTCTCCTACGGCTACCTTGTTACGACTTCACCCCAATCACTAATCCCACCTTCGGCCGCTGGCTCCTTACGGTTACCTCACGGACTTCGGGTGTTACCAGCTCTCATGGTGTGACGGGCGGTGTGTACAAGGCCCGGGAACGTATTCACCGCGACATGCTGATTCGCGATTACTAGCAACTCCGGCTTCATGTAGTCGAGTTTCAGACTACAATCCGAACTGGGATGAATTTTATAGTTTGGCTCCACCTCACGGTATTGCTTCTATTTGTATTCACCATTGTAGCACGTGTGTAGCCCTAGACATAAGGGGCATGATGATTTGACGTCATCCCCACCTTCCTCCACGTTAACCGTGGCAGTCTCACTAGAGTGCTCAACTTAATGGTAGCAACTAATGATAAGGGTTGCGCTCGTTGCGGGACTTAACCCAACATCTCACGACACGAGCTGACGACAACCATGCACCACCTGTCTTCCTGCCCCGAAGGGCTTCCCCGATTAAGGGTAATTCAGGAGATGTCAAGTCTAGGTAAGGTTCTTCGCGTTGCTTCGAATTAAACCACATGCTCCGCTGCTTGTGCGGGCCCCCGTCAATTCCTTTGAGTTTTAATCTTGCGATCGT
>CABIZX010000018.1 GCA_902363375.1 Clostridiaceae bacterium
TAAAATGGTCCCTATGTAAAGGACATTTTGAAAAAGACTATGCAGCTAAAAGCTGATTTCTATATTGGATAGGAGTCAGCTTTTTTAATCCCCATTGATATCTGAAATTATTATAGTAATACATATATTTATTTATCATGGTTTGCAATTCTTCAAATGTATCGCAACCTTTATAGTCAATTTCATCTTTCATATGACCAAAGAAAGACTCCTGCGGAGCATTATCCCAACAGTTGCCACGTCTTGACATAGATTGACCTAATTTATACTTCTTCAGAAGTTTTTGAAAACGAGGACTAGTATAATGAGCCCCTTGATCTGAGTGAATAAATGCTTGTGAATGCAATAAATTACTATTGTTCTGCATTAATGTTTCAATTGTATCTATAACAATGTCTAATCTAAGATTTTTAGTAAGATTATATGCAAGTATTTCATTTGTCGAAGCATCTTTAATCGTCGATAAATAAGCCATATGAGAAGTGCCGTACGGCATATAAGTAATATCAGTCAATAGCACTTTTCCTACAACATCTTGCTTAAATTCTCTATTTAGCAGATTGGGAACTACTGTATGTTCTTTGGTCGCCTTCATCATTCTACGGTAAGGATTTGCTTTTCTTATTGGACATTTGATATTATATTTTTGCATAATTCTTTGTATACATTTTCTGTTTATAACCATATTAAAATCTTGTTCTAATACCATCTTAATAGAACGAGAACCCTTCTTATATCCTCTATGATTAAATGCTTTAAGAATTATATCCCTTAATTGTATATCTCTTTGTTCACGGTTATTACGTTGATTTTCTGAATTTAAATAATTATAATAACCAGATTTTGATACCTCTGTCAATTCACATAAGTGAGATATCATGTTTTTAAATTGATACTTAGTTGTAAGATTATAAATAATCGCAAAAATTGAGCATGCCATTAATTTACCTTTTTTCACCTGCCTTTCTTGAAGCTCGATTTTTTTTAATAGCTCTGCCTCAGCTTTCCAATATGCAATTTCTGCATCCTTTTTTGCTATTATTTCTTCTAAAGTCAGTTCCTTAGTAGTTGGTCGTCCACTATTAAATTTTCTAGTATCCCTAAGCCCTAATTCACCTGATTTGTTATAAGCATTACGCCATCTTTTACTAGCACACCAAATTCTATGATTACCAAGTATCTCTACATCAAATCCAGCGTCTTGAAATATATCAACTGGTAATTTTCCAGCACTACGTTCAGCAATAAATAAAGTTTTAAATTCATCTGTGTATGTAATTCCTTTTTCACTTACTCTTTTTACATACTTGTTGTTAGATAGAATTAAAATTTCTTCTTTCGAGAATAACTTTTTACTCATGGTATTCACAACCTTTCTGTTTTTTATTGTACACAAAAAAGAACCTATATGAATAGTCTTTTTAAAGTGTCTATTCTATAGGTTCCATTTTA
>CABIZX010000019.1 GCA_902363375.1 Clostridiaceae bacterium
TTTTCTAATTAAGGAGGAATAAGAAATGGCAAAGGAAAAATTTGAAAGAAGCAAACCGCACGTTAATATTGGAACAATAGGACACGTAGACCACGGTAAAACAACATTAACAGCAGCAATAACAACAGTATTAGCAAATAGAGGATATGCAGAAGCATTCAACTATGCTGATATAGATAAAGCACCAGAAGAGAAGGAAAGAGGAATCACAATCAACACATCACACGTTGAGTATGAAACAGAAACAAGACACTATGCGCACGTTGACTGTCCAGGACACGCAGACTATGTAAAGAACATGATTACAGGAGCAGCACAAATGGACGGAGCAATCCTAGTAGTAAGTGCAGCAGACGGTCCAATGCCTCAAACAAGAGAGCACATCCTTCTTGCATCAAGAGTAGGAGTACAATACATAGTTGTATTCTTAAATAAAGCAGATATGGTAGACGATCCAGAGTTATTAGAATTAGTAGAAATGGAAATCAGAGAGTTATTATCTGAGTATGACTTCCCAGGAGACGATATTCCAATAATAACAGGATCAGCATTAAAAGCATTAGAAAATCCAACAGATGCAGAAGCAACACAATGCATAATGGACTTAATGGCAGCAGTAGATAGCTATATTCCAACTCCAGAAAGAGCAACAGATAAGCCATTCTTAATGCCAGTAGAGGACGTATTCACAATAACAGGAAGAGGAACAGTAGCAACAGGAAGAGTTGAAACTGGAATATTAAAAGTTGGAGACGAAATCGAAATCGTAGGATTAACAGAAGAGAAGAGAAAAGTAGTATGTACAGGAGTAGAGATGTTCAGAAAACTTCTAGATGAAGCACAAGCTGGAGATAACATCGGAGCTTTATTAAGAGGAGTACAAAGAACAGACATCCAAAGAGGTCAAGTATTATCAAAAGTTGGATCAGTACACCCACACATTAAGTTCGTAGGTCAAGTATACGTACTTAAAAAAGAAGAGGGTGGAAGACATACACCATTCTTCGATGGATACAGACCACAATTCTACTTTAGAACAACAGACGTAACAGGATCAATCAAATTACCAGAAGGAATGGAAATGGTAATGCCAGGAGACCACATAGACATGAACGTAGAATTAATCACTCCAATCGCAATGGATGAAGGATTAAGATTTGCGATCAGAGAAGGTGGAAGAACAGTAGGATCAGGAGTTGTAACTTCTATCATCGAATAATCAAGATTTGAAA
>CABIZX010000020.1 GCA_902363375.1 Clostridiaceae bacterium
ACGTGTCTCGTGGTACTCTGGATCAGAACTTTATAACTTCCATTTTCACCTACAGGTCTATTACCTTCTACGGAGTAGCTTTCCAGCTATCTTCGGCTAATTCCTGTTATATTTTATGTCCTGTCCTCAACCCCCAAGCCAAAGGCTTAGGTTTGGGCTCTTTCCATTTCGCTCGCCGCTACTTTGGAAATCGATGTTTCTTTCTCTTCCTCCGGGTACTTAGATGTTTCAGTTCCCCGGGTTTACCTCTATACACCTATTTATTCAGTGCATAGTACATAGTGTTAACTATGTAGGTTTCCCTATTCGGAAATCTCTGGATCACTGGCTATTTGCGCCTACCCAAAGCTTATCGCAGCTTATCACGTCCTTCTTCGGCTCCTAGTGCCAAGGCATTCACCATGCGCCCTTTGTAGCTTGACCTATCTACATTTCACTATAAGCTTCGAAATCCTATGTCAACTCCATCACTTCAGTACTCATTTACCGTAGTAAACTCAGTTCCTCACTCAGTCGTTTCCTTGACTTTCTCGATTCTAATGAAATTATTTTTACTAATCTTAAGCGATTAAGATTAGATTTCATTCTACAAAGAATTCAATTTAAAATTCTTGACGAAATTGTTTTATCTTTAACTTAAAGGTTAAACAATATAATCTTCACTGTGTAATTTTCAAAGAACATTTAATTTTATTATAGGCTTCGAAATTCTACGTCAACTCCATCACTGCGGTACTCATTTACCGTAGTAAACTCTGTTCCTCGCTCAGTCGTTTCCTTGACTTTCTCGCTTCTAATAAAATTATTTATTTAAGAAACTAACTTCATAGTCTCTCAAAATTAAACAGAGTTAAAGTACCAGCTTTCACGAAGGATTAACTTCATGTCGACTCCCTAGAAAGGAGGTGATCCAGCCGCAGGTTCTCCTACGGCTACCTTGTTACGACTTCACCCCAATCACTAATCCCACCTTCGGCCGCTGGCTCCTTACGGTTACCTC
>CABIZX010000021.1 GCA_902363375.1 Clostridiaceae bacterium
TTGACCTATTCATTTACTAATCTTAAGCGATTAAGATTAGATTTCATTCTACAAAGAATTCAATTTAAAATTCTTGACGAAATTGTTTTATCTTTAATTTAAAGGTTTAACAATATAATCTTCACTGTGTAATTTTCAAAGAACATTTAAGAAACTAATTTCATAGTCTCTCAAAATTAAACAGAGTTAAAGTACCAGCTTTCATGAAGGATTAACTTCATGTCGACTCCCTAGAAAGGAGGTGATCCAGCCGCAGGTTCTCCTACGGCTACCTTGTTACGACTTCACCCCAATCACTAATCCCACCTTCGGCCGCTGGCTCCTTACGGTTACCTCACGGACTTCGGGTGTTACCAGCTCTCATGGTGTGACGGGCGGTGTGTACAAGGCCCGGGAACGTATTCACCGCGACATGCTGATTCGCGATTACTAGCAACTCCGGCTTCATGTAGTCGAGTTTCAGACTACAATCCGAACTGGGATGAATTTTATAGTTTGGCTCCACCTCACGGTATTGCATCTATTTGTATTCACCATTGTAGCACGTGTGTAGCCCTAGACATAAGGGGCATGATGATTTGACGTCATCCCCACCTTCCTCCACGTTAACCGTGGCAGTCTCACTAGAGTGCTCAACTTAATGGTAGCAACTAATGATAAGGGTTGCGCTCGTTGCGGGACTTAACCCAACATCTCACGACAC
>CABIZX010000022.1 GCA_902363375.1 Clostridiaceae bacterium
CATGTGCTCTACCGACTGAGCTAGTGAACCATCTGGCTGGGATAGCAGGATTTGAACCTACGAATGCCAGAGTCAAAGTCTGGTGCCTTACCGCTTGGCGATATCCCAAAATTAATGGGGTGAACGATGGGACTCGAACCCACGACAACCAGGACCACAATCTGGCGCTCTACCAACTGAACTACGCTCACCATAATGGTGCGTCTTAAGGGATTCGAACCCCTGGCCCACGCCTTAGAAGGGCGTTGCTCTATCCAGCTGAGCTAAAGACGCATATTTGGAGCGGGTGAAGGGAATCGAACCCTCGTAACTAGCTTGGAAGGCTAGCACTCTACCATTGAGTTACACCCGCATATTGGAGCGGAAGACGAGATTCGAACTCGCGACGTTCACCTTGGCAAGGTGACGCTCTACCACTGAGCCACTCCCGCTTATTTTTTTATGATTGGTGCAGGTGAAGGGAGTCGAACCCCCACGCCTAAGGCGCTAGATCCTAAGTCTAGTGCGTCTGCCAATTCCGCCACACCTGCATATATCATTTTGGT
>CABIZX010000023.1 GCA_902363375.1 Clostridiaceae bacterium
CTTTGTAGCTTGACCTATTCATTTACTAATCTTAAGCGATTAAGATTAGATTTCATTCTACAAAGAATTCAATTTAAAATTCTTGACGAAATTGTTTTATCTTTAATTTAAAGGTTTAACAATATAATCTTCACTGTGTAATTTTCAAAGAACATTAAATTTTATTATAGGCTTCGAAATTCTACGTCAACTCCATCGCTGCGGTACTCATTTACCGTAGTAAACTCTGTTCCTCGCTCAGTCGTTTCCTTGACTTTCTCGCTTCTAATAAAATTATTTATTTAAGAAACTAACTTCATAGTCTCTCAAAATTAAACAGAGTTAAAGTACCAGCTTTCATGAAGGATTAACTTCATGTCGACTCCCTAGAAAGGAGGTGATCCAGCCGCAGGTTCTCCTACGGCTACCTTGTTACGACTTCACCCCAATCACTAATCCCACCTTCGGCCGCTGGCTCCTTACGGTTACCTC